>CAWETI010000001.1:0-28566 GCA_963812015.1 uncultured delta proteobacterium
TTTGAACCCCAGACGAGAAACCCTCACTGGACCCTGAACCCAGCACGTACCAGTTCCGCCACTTCGGCCGGATGCCGAGGATAACCTGAAGCGCTTCACCCTGGCAATTTCCCAACTTCAGGATGTCTGATTTCACGATGAATAATGTCAAGGCCAAACTGCGAAAGGCGACACGTTGATGGTTTATCATGATCTCCCCCCGGGGGAGACAGGTTTTTCCCGGACGGTGGCCACCATCGGCAATTTTGATGGGGTGCGCCTGGGCACCGGGCCATCCTGGCCCGGGTGTGCCAGCGGGCCGGGAGTGGGAGGGCAGGCGGTGGCGGCGACTTTCAACCCGCATCCCGTCAAGGTGCTGCGGCCGGAAGTGAATTACCGCTGCTCACCACCCAGGATCAGAAGGTGCAGCTGTTGTCGGACTCCGGACTGGATGCGGTGGTAGTCCTGCCCTTTACCCGGGAATTTGCGGCGCAGCCGGCCCGGGAGTTTGTGAAGCATTATTTTTTTGACCGCCTCCGGGCCCGGGAAGTGGTGGTGGGCCATGATTACTGTTTCGGCCAGGGCCGGGAAGGCAATATCGACCTCCTCAAGGAGATGGGGAGATTTACGGGTTTACCGTGCAGGTGGTCTGGGCCGTGAAGTGGATCGGCGCGGTGGTGGGCAGCTCCCTGATCCGGGCCATGCTGCGCCTGGGCAAAGTGGCGGAGGCCGGGCGCCTCCTGGGCCGCCCCTATGGGGTGGCGGGCCGGGTAGTCCAGAAAGGCGGGGGCCGACTTCCTGGGTGTGCCCACGGCCAATATCCTCACCCCCAACGAACTGCTGCCATCCTGCGGCATCTATGCCGTCTGGGTCCGCCGGGGCGACGCCATTCTGCCCGGAGTGGCCAATATCGGCACCTGTCCCACCTTTGATAACACCGAACTCTCCTTAGAGGTACACCTCATGGAATTCTCCGGTGACCTGTACGGCGAATCTCTGGAGGTGCAATTCGTCACCCGCCTCCGGGAGGAACAACGCTTCCCTTCCCTTGAGGCCCTGGCGGCCCAGATCCACGCGGATATCGCCGCGGCCCGCCGGGCCCTGGCCCCGCACTGAGGCGGGGTGCAGGCGAGCCGGAGATGGAGGGGCCGAAGTTCAGATTTGGGTTGGCGAGGGAGAAAGAATCATGTGGCGCCATCGTGCGACCTGCAGTCATTGCGGCCTGGGGTCGAAATGGAATCAAGATCGGGAAGTGAGCGAGCAGGAGATCTTGGCCCACCTGAAATATAAGCACAACGTGACGGCACCGCTGGTTCAGGATGATTACCGGGTGGGCGGGAGCGCCAATGCGACTTTTGCCTTTCGCCATACCTGGACGACTGCACCAAATGCCGCCAGGATTTTTGCCACCTGCACGCCGGGGACATCGACGGCTTGTGCGGCGGGTGTATCTGAAGCAGCCGGTGGTGAGGGCGGGCTCCGTGCTCCTGAGCCGGATTTGATAAATTATTTCCTGCCCGGAAAAATTCTGGCCCGGGATGAGGGCAGGGGGGCTTGAATATGACTCATGCATAATCCCCCTAAATCCCCCTTGAGGAAAAGAGGACTTTAAAGCGGCTTAGAAAGCAGGGCAGCAAATTTATCCTCTCATCCTCTGAGCACAGCCCTAGTCCAGGGCGTCGTCAGCCTCCGCCACATATTCCGGCCAATCTTCGGTCCCCGTCGACCCCTGAGTGGGCCAGGTTTCCCGATACAGCCGGAGATGGTTCTGGAGGCCGAAGACGGACGCAGGCGGCAGAGGGCATTGGCGGCTGACCCGCCCCCACCCGGAGGCTGAGAGCTGGGCCGATAAATCCTGGTGAAACCCGGAGGGGGGGTCGACGGGGTCCGGGGCAGCTGGCCGGATTGCCCCGGGCCGTGGAGGAGACCAGCAGCAGGGCGATCAAGCCCGAGAGGACCACACGGAGGCCGGCGGCCAGCGTGGTGGTTGCCGCATTTTGGACTTTTGGCATATTCTTCATAAGTTTTCTCCGGCACTGAGCGTTAGCAGTCCTATCGGCGGCACTTCGAATTAACTTTAAGGAAGTTCAGATTTTTCTGAAAAAAAGGGTGAATGGGGCAAGGCCGGGGCCGGGGGGAAGGGGAGGCGCTTTTTTTCGGACCGGCACCGGGAGACCGGCAGATTGGGCTTTATTCAGGATATCCCTTGACTTTTTCGGCGGAATTTAATAAAAATACTTGTTGAGCGGGCATAGCTCAGCTGGTAGAGTACAAGCTTCCCAAGCTTGGTGTCGCGGGTTCGAATCCCGTTGCCCGCTCCAGCCCCGGGGCGAGACGGTTGGCGATCGAGGCCAACCGGTCCACCGGGGAAACCCGCTTCCCCCATCGAGGGGGCCGATATCAGGGGCAAGAACGTCGGCCAGCTTTGAGGGCGGAGAAACGTAGGTACTCTGGGGTGCCCCGAGATAATTTTTCTTGGATTTTCCCGGAAGTGGGCTGCGGCCCGCTTTTTTTTATTGGCGAGATTGCCTGGTTCGGGAAAAAAGTTAGTGAATCAAAGAGGATATGCACATGAAGGGCATCCAGTTTGTGGTAGATGATACGGGCAAGAAAAAAGCCGTTCTCATCGATCTTTTGGAGTGGGGAGAACTCTGGGAAGACATCTATGATGTCCTGGTGGCGCAATCTCGGAGAGGCGAACCCATGGTGGACTGGGAGGACTTAAAGTCCGAAATGGTTCAGGAGGAGACCAAGACTGGCTGATTATCGGATTCAGTTTGCAGTCTCGGCAGCCAAAGAATTTCGCTCTCTGCCACTGGATATCAAGCATCGGGTGGAGATGGTAGTAGATAAATTGCGCCAAAAGCCCCGTCCGCGAGGGGTGCGGAAGCTCCAAGGACATGAAAGATTATATAGAATTCGGGTCGGACAATATCGCCTGGTTTATGAAATAGATGATTTGGTGCAATTGATTGTGGTCACTCACGTTCGGCACCGTCGGGAAGCATACCGATAAAAGGTATCTCAGGGCGAGGTTGTGATAGGTATTGAGTCCGTTATTCAGCCTGGCGGAATAATTCCGGCGCATCGGGTTGGGGCAGGCGGGAATTCGCAACGGTGTCAGGTTTTTTACGTAGCCGGTGAGGGGGCGCAGGACCCGGAGCAGGCGAAAGTGACCACGGGGATATACTTGAGGGGCGGCAAACCTTGCAAGACGAAATAACACCGAAGGAAACCGTGGTCTCCCGGCTGGAGGAGTTGATCCAGCCCCTGGTCGAGTCCCAGGGGGCGGATCTGGTGGAGTTGCAATATGGCCGGCCCAAGCGGGGGCGGGGCATCCTTAGGCTGTTCGTGGACCGGACCGGGGGCATCACCATCGAGGAACTGGCCCGGATCAACCGGATGGTGGGGGCCCTGTTGGAAGTCCATGACGTCATTCCCGGGTCCTACACCCTGGAGGTGTCGTCGCCTGGCCTGACCCGGGCCTTGAAGAAGCTTCAGGATTATCAGCGCTACGTGGGCCGGCTGGTGCGGGTCACCACCCGGACCCCCTGGGAAGGCAGCCAGGTGCACAGCGGCATCCTCCAGGGCCTGGATGGCGAAATGGTGTGCCTCAAGGAGGGGGAAAAGGTGGTGTGCATCCCCTTTAGTGAGATTGCCCGGGCCCGGCTGGATATTGACCTGAAAAATAAGAGCAAGGAGGGCTAGCACCTCTCATGAATCTGGAATTAAAACGGATTATTGACCAGGTATGCCGCGACAAGGGGATCGAGAAGGATCTGCTCGTGGGGGCCATCAAGGACGCCATCCGTTCCGCAGCCAAGAAGAAGCACGGGCCACGTCTGGAGATCGAGGTGGAATACCGGGACGAGACCGGAGAGATCGAGGTCTTCCAATATAAGGAAGTAGTGGAAGACGTCAAGGACACCACCCAGGAGATTTCCCTGGAGGAAGGCCGGAAAGAGGACCCGGAATGCGAAGTGGGCGACAGCCTGGGCTTTAAGATGGACGCCTCGGCTTTTGGACGCATCGCGGCGCAGTCGGCCAAGCAGGTGATCATGCAGCGCATGAAGGACGCCGAGCGGGACCTGGTGTATGAGGACTACAAGGATCGCAAAGGCGAAATCATGAACGGCATCGTGCAGCGGTTGGACCCTGAAGGCATCATCGTCAACCTGGGGCGCACCGAAGCCCTGCTGCCGCCGATGGAGCAAGTTCCCCGGGAGATTTACCACAAGGGTGAACGCATCCGGGCGTATGTCCTGGACGTGAAGCGCCAGACCCGGGGACCCCAGATCATTTTATCCCGGACGCACCCCCAGTTCCTGGTGGCCTTGTTCGATGCCGAAGTGCCGGAGATCTCCGAAGGGATTGTCCAGGTGTTGGGCTGCGCCCGGGAGCCCGGCAGCCGTTCCAAGATTGCCGTATCCTCCCGGGACTCGGATGTGGACCCGGTGGGGGCCTGCGTCGGCATGAAGGGGGCCCGGGTGCAAAGCATTGTGCAGGAGCTGAGGGGGGAAAAGATCGACATCATCCCCTGGCATCCCGACCCGGCCAAGTTTACCACCAACGCCCTGGCCCCGGCCCAAGTGAGCCGGATTATCCTGAGTAAGGAGAGCCAGAGCATGGAGGTGATCGTGCCGGATGACCAGCTGTCCCTGGCCATCGGCAAACGCGGCCAGAATGTGCGACTGGCCTCCCGCCTAGTGGGATGGAAAATCGACGTTAAGAGTGAATCCAAGTACTCTAAATCCTTAAAAGAAGGTTATCTCTCGTTGTTGAGCATTCCCGGGGTGGGGGAAATCACCGCCAGTCTGTTGCACGAGGCGGGATACTCGTCGGCCCGGGAGGTGGCGGAAACCAGCCTGGAAGAGCTGCTCCAGTCCACCGGCTTGACTGAGAAGAAGGCTGCGACGCTCATCGCCGCGGCCCAGGAAATGGCCAAAGGGGGCGCGCCGGAAGCTGCGTCCGATGAGGCTGAGAAGACGGTTGAGGTCAAGGAAGGCTGAGAGGATTGTTGCACCGCGCCAAGGGCGAAATCAGTTTCGGGGGTTAGGTTAGATATATGGGCAAGACCAGGATTGTTAATTTGGCCAAGGAATTTAAAATGGATGTCCGGGAGCTGATCCAGCGCCTCAGAGATGAATTGGGGCTGCAGGAAAACTTCACCTATCTCAGTTCAGTGGATGATGAGCTGGTGGCCCGGGTGCGGCAAACGATCAGCACCGCGGCGCCCCAGGTCGAGGAACTGCGGGTGGGTGATAATGTCAAGCGCCGCCGGCGGGTGGCGCCGCCGCCGGTGACCCCGATGCCGCCGCCCCCGGAGATCGCCCCGGAGACGGAAGCCGCGCCGCCGCCTAAGGAGGCGGCCAAGCCCCGGAAACCCAAAGAGACCGTGGCCCGAGTCGTATCACTGCCTCCTAAAGAGAAAGCGGCCCCCGTTGAGGCCCCGGCGCCACCCCCGGCCGAGACCATCCCGGTGACTCAAGCAGTGACCCCCGAATTACCCCCCGAAATTCCGGAGACTGCGACGGCTGCGCCTCCGATCGCACCTGCACCTGCGGCCCCAATGGCCGCCCCCAAGGCAACCGCCCCGACGGACTCGGGCACTGCGTTGAAACGGCAGCGAGGTAAAGCCAAGAAGAAAGAGGTGCCGGCTCGGATCATCAGCCTACCCCCGGAGAAGCCGACGACGCCGCCTTCGGCCTCTGAGGCGCGCCCAGCGGTGGAACGGGCCGCATCCCGGCCCGGAGCCAGACCGGCCGGAGCCAGACCGGCCGGAGCCAGACCGACCGGAGCCAGGCCGGCCGGAACCAGACCGCAGGGCGAGGCGGCCAGGCCAGGGGCCGGACCGGTTAAACCGCCGGTGCTGGAAGAAAAGAAGGACCTCAAGGGCAAGAAGAAGATCAAGCGTCCGGAAGTACCGGATACCACCCGGGCCAAGCCCGTAAAAAAACGGGAAGTTCGGGAGCGGGCCGACCTCTATAGCGGGGGGGAAGGCGAGACCCGGGGTTCGGGCCGCAGGAAAGGCATGAAAAAGGCCATCAAAAAGCTCTCCAAGGCGGAGCTCACGGTTCCCAAGGCCATCAAACGGCGGGTCAAGGTGGGAGAATCCATCACCGTGGGAGAGTTGGCCAAACGCATGGGCATCAAGTCCGGCGCCATCATCAAGCAACTGATGCAGATGGGAGTGATCGCCAGCATCAATTACCCCATCGATTATGATTCCGCGGTCATCGTGGCCGGGGAATTCGGGTATGAAGTGGAACACGCCAGCATGCAGGAAGAAGATCTGCTGGCGCTGGCCCCCCGCAGCGCCGGCGTTGCCAAGGCCCGGCCCCCGGTGGTCACCATCATGGGCCACGTGGACCACGGCAAAACCTCGCTGTTGGACGCCATTCGCCGGACCCGGGTCACTGAAGGGGAAGCCGGCGGGATTACCCAGCATATCGGCGCTTACTATGTAAATCTGCCGGAAAAGCAGGGGGAAGTGGTCTTCCTGGATACTCCGGGCCATGAGGCCTTTACGGCGATGCGGGCCCGAGGCGCCAAGGTCACGGACCTGGTGGTGTTAGTGGTGGCTGCGGACGACGGCGTCATGGAACAGACCACTGAGGCCATCAACCACGCCAAGGCCGCGGGAGTGCCCCTGGTAGTGGCCGTGAACAAAATCGACAAAGCCAATGCCAACCCGGAACGGGTAAAGCGGGAATTGTCCCAGGCCGGGGTGGTCTCGGAAGAATGGGGCGGCGACGTCCTGTTTGCCGAAGTGTCGGCCAAGCAACGCATCGGCATCAAGGAATTGCTGGAGAAGATCCTCCTCCAGGCGGAAATCCTGGATCTCAAGGCGGTGTCGGAGGCGCCGGCCTCTGGCCGGATCATCGAATCCCGCCTGGACAAAGGCCGGGGCCCGGTGGGCACGGTCCTGGTCCAGGAAGGCACCCTGAAACCCGGGGATTACTTCGTGTGCGGGACGCAGTACGGCCGGGTGCGGGCCCTATTCGACGACCGAGGCGAAAAAGTGGAAGAGGTGCCCCCGGGCATGCCGGCGGAAGTCCAGGGATTCAGCGGCGTCCCCGAGGCCGGGGACGAATTTCTGGTCCTGGAAGACGAACGCAAGGTCAAGCAGATCGCCATGATGCGGCAGCAGAAGCAGCGGGAAGCCACTCTGGCCCGGATCAGCCGGGTAACCCTGGAGAAGCTCTACCAGCAGGTGAAGGACGGGGCGGTCAAGGAACTCAAGATGGTGCTCAAGGCCGACGTGCACGGCTCCATCGAGGCCCTGGCCCAGGCCCTGTCCGAGTTGGGGACCAAGGACATTAAGGTCTCGATCATCCATTCCGGTCTGGGGGAGGTCTCGGAGAACGATATCATGCTGGCCACGGCCTCGGACGCCATCGTAGTGGGTTTTAATGTCCGGGCCAATCCTAAGGCCCAGGCCCTGGCGGAGCAGGAACAGGTGGACGTGCGGTATTACGACATCATCTACAACCTGCTGCAGGATATCCACGCGGCCCTGGAAGGACTGCTGGAACCCATCGTGGAAGAAAAGGTGGTGGGGCGGGCCGAAGTGCGGGCCGTCTTCAGCATCACCAAGGTGGGCACCATAGCCGGTTGTATGGTCCTGGACGGCAAGATCGAACGCAACTCCCTGGCCCGGGTGATCCGAAAGAAGAAGGTGGTGTCGGAAGGCGGCAAGATCAATTCCCTGAAGCGCTTCAAAGAGGACGCCAAAGAGGTGCAGTCGGGGTATGAATGCGGCATCGGCATCGATCGGTTCAACGACTTCCAGGTCGGGGACATCATTGAAGCTTATACCCAGGAAAAGGTGAAGGCCATTCTGGAAGCGCCATCAGCCAGGCCCGAGGCCGCAACCGCCGAATGAGGCAGGGACGCGCCGGGGTTGCCCCGGGGAAGTCGCGGAGAGCGTCACTATGATAATCGCTGCCGCCGTCATAACCCTGATGATCCCGGAGAACGACTCTCTGAAGGGTAAACGACGGGTGGTCAAGAGCCTCATCGAGAAAGTGCGGCACAAGTTTGAGGCCGCGGTGGCCGAGGTGGGAGACAACGATCTGTGGCAGAAGGCCAAGATCGGGGTGGCCCTGGTGGGCAACGACTCCCAATTGCTCAGCACCCGGCTGCAGAACATCATGATATTTATGGAGAACCAGCACCTGGCGGAGATCATCGATTCCCAGGTGGAACTCTGTTACCTGGAGAAGTGAGACACGTGAAGCATCGGACCCCCACAGGCCGCCCCCACCGGGTGGCGGAGTTGCTCCGGGAACGGCTGGCGCTGATCCTGCTGCATAAGTGCGCCGACCCGCGCTTGAAGGAACTCACCCTTACCGAGGTGGAGATGAGCCCGGATTTGAAGCAGGCCCGGGTGTTCTACGTGGTCCGGGAAACCGTGGATCCGGACCAGGTGCAGATCGCTCTGGACAAGGCCCTGGGTTTCATCAAGCAGGAAGTGGCCCGGGAAAACCTTTTCCGGTTGATGCCGGCCATCATCTTCCTGCCGGATACGGGGCTGGACCGGGCGGCGCGGCTGGAAAAGTTGTTTCAGGCGGCCAAGGTTGGAGCTGGGGGCGATTCCGAGACGTAAAGTTGACTGACCGGCAAGTCAGGCTCCATCCCCCTTTTTTAAAAGGGGATGGAGGGGGATTATAAAATATAGACTAATCCCCCCTCCCCCCCCTTGAGAAAAGGGGGGTTAAAAGAAGCAGTTTATGACCAAGAATTATAAGGATTATAAGGGGCAGGGATTCAGCTCGAGATGATCTCCGGCATCCTGCTCATGGACAAAGCTGAGGGCGTCACCTCCTTCGAGGTGGTGCGCCGGGCCCGGCGGGCTTTAGGGATACGGAAGATCGGCCACCTGGGCACCCTGGACCCTATGGCCACGGGGCTGTTACCCCTGTGCCTGCTGGAGGCCACCAAGCTGACGCCGTACCTGATGCCCGAGCCTAAGGTGTACCGGGCCCGGGTCAGGTTGGGGATCGCCACCGACACCCAGGATGCCACCGGGGCCGTGGTGGCCCGGTGCGAGGCGATGCCCTTCCCGGAGCAGATTTATCAGGCCGCGGCCCGTTTTGTGGGAGAGGTGACCCAGATCCCGCCGATGTATTCCGCGGTGCACTATCAGGGGGAGCGGGCCTACCGCCTGGCTCGGCGGGGAGAGGTGGCGGATTTGGCCTCCCGGACAGTGACGGTCTACGAACTGGTGGTGGCGGACGTGGCCATTCCGGAGTTCACCATGACCGTGCGGTGCTCCCAGGGGACTTATATCCGCACCCTGGCCCAGGATTTGGGCGAGGCCCTGGGATGCGGGGCGCATCTGGCGGCGCTCAGGCGCCTGGCGGTGGGGGCGTTCCGGGTGGAGGAAGCCTTGCCCCTGGCGCGCCTTCCTGAACTGGACCGGGAGGAACTGGCGGAGAGGGTCATGCCGCTGTCGGCCTGCCTGCCGGGGTTGCGCTCGGTTGAGGTGGGCTGGACGGAGGCCCGGCGGTTGCGCCAGGGGCAGCCCCTTTCGCTGCCGGCTGACGATTGGCAGGACGGAGAACGGGTGCGGGTGCTGGCGGACGCCGAACTGGTGGCGGTGGCCCAGGTAAGGAGCCTGGCGCCCCAGGCGGTGCTGGCCCCGGTGCGGGTGTTTGGCGGGGGGGCGGAGGCCGCGGCCGGCCAAGCGGCGTCGAACGCCGGCTAAGATTTGACAGGATCGGGAGGAGGCTTGATGCCGAATTGTCAGCAAAATTAGGCGTAATCAGGAGCCGCAGGCTTCAGCCTGGGCCCGGACCGGCGAAAGGCCGGAGCCACTAAAATGATGCACTCGAGGCGCGAACCTCAGTAAGCAGGCGACATGAGGCGATAAGCAGTCGGGGTATCGACTGCAGCACATTATAAAGGCTCAAAAAAACGTCGGCGGGAGAAAGCAGGCTGCTAACCGCACGACGTAAAAAGGAGGAAGACGTGGCCTTAAATACGGAACAGAAACAGGAGATTATCGATCGCTACCGGCTGCATGACGCCGACACCGGGTCACCGGAAGTGCAGGTGGCCATTCTGAGCGAGCGAATCACTTACTTGACGGATCATTTCAAGGTCCATGCCAAGGACCACCATTCCCGTCGGGGATTGATCAAGCTGGTGGGTCAGCGCCGGCGCCTCCTGAACTATCTGAAAGACAAAGACATCGAACGTTATCGGGCCCTGATCGAGCAACTCGGCCTGAGAAAGTAGGAGGCTCAACAGAATAATATGGCAAAAATATACTCATTAGAGGTCGGGGGTCGTGACCTCCGGTTCGAAACGGGCCAATTGGCCCAGCAGGCCAGCGGCTCAGTGCTGGTACGCTATGGGGAAAATGCGGTGCTGGTTACCGCGGTCATGTCCGATTCAGTCAGGGAAGGCATCGACTTTTTGCCCCTGACCGTTGATTACATGGAGAGGGCATACGCGGCCGGACGGGTACCCGGGAGCTTTTTTCGGCGGGAGATCGGTCGCCCCTCGGAAAAGGAGACCCTGACCTCCCGACTCATTGATCGGCCGATGCGGCCGCTGTTCCCCAAAGGGGTGGTCAATGAAATCCAGATCATCGCCACGGTGGTTTCCGGGGACATGGAAATTGACCCGGATATCGTCGCCCTGAACGGCGCCGCGGCGGCCATGGAGATTTCCGACATCCCGTTTAACGGCCCGGTGGCCGCGGTGCGGGTGGGCAAAGTCAACGGGCAACTGGTGGTAAATCCCACCAATTCCCAACTAAAAGAGAGCACCCTGAACCTCATCGTGGCCGGGGCGCCCCAGGGCCTGGTGATGGTAGAGGCCGGGGCCCAGATGGTCCAGGAAGATGAAGTGCTGGAGGCCCTGTTCTTTGCCCAGGAGCAGCTCAAGCCCATCCTGGAACTCATTACGGGCATGGGGCGGGAGATCGGCCGGACCAAACGGCCGGCTCCGGAACTCCCGGACAACTCGGAACTGCGCCAGCAGATCGAGACCCTGGCCCGGGATAAGATCCTGGCGGCGGTGGCGGTCCCGGTGAAGCAGGACCGTAATCGGGCCGTGGATCAGGCGCGCCAGGAAGTGATTACCGCTCTGGGTCCGGAAATTGAAGGCCGGGAGAAAGAAGCGAGCGGCCTGTTTTCGGAGGTCAAGAAAAAGCTGGTGCGGCACCTGATGCTGGCGGAGCAGCGGCGCATCGACGGTCGCAGCTTTACCGAGGTCCGGACCATCACCGGGGAAGTCGGCATGTTGAGCCGCACCCACGGCTCCGCGGTCTTCACCCGGGGCGAAACCCAGGCCCTGGCCGTTGCCACCCTGGGCACCCCGTCGGATGAACAGAAAATCGAAACCCTGGTGGGCGAGACCTTCAAGTCCTTCATGCTCCATTATAATTTTCCCCCGTATTCGGTGGGGGAAACCCGCATGATCCGGGGTCCGGGGCGGCGGGAAATCGGGCATGGGGCTTTGGCCGAGCGGGCCGTTTCCCAAGTGTTGCCCTCGGCGGAAGAGTTCCCCTATACCATCCGCATCGTGTCCGAAATCCTCTCCTCCAACGGCTCCTCCTCCATGGCGACGATCTGCGGGGCCTCCATGGCCCTGATGGACGCCGGGGTGCCCATTAAGGCCGCGGTGGCCGGGGTGGCCATGGGGCTCATCAAGGAGGACGACCGGGTGGCGGTATTGTCCGACATCCTGGGCGATGAAGACTCCCTGGGAGACATGGACTTCAAGGTGGCCGGCACCAGCCAGGGGATCACCGCCATCCAGATGGATATTAAGATGACGGGGTTGACCCGGGAGATCATGGGTCAGGCCCTGAGCCAGGCCCGGGAGGCCCGGCTGCATATCCTGGGGAAGATGAACGAGGTCATCGCCGAGCCGTCGCCGACCCTGAAGGAACACGCCCCCAAGATCATCGTGCTCACCATCAATCCCGACAAGATTCGAATGGTGATCGGACCCGGCGGCAAAATGGTGAAGTCGATCGTGGCGGCCACCGGAGTGAAGATCGACATCGAAGACGATGGCCGCATCCATATCTCCTCGGCCGACCAGACCGCGGCCAATGAAGCCATCCGGCTGATCAACGAGATCATCGAAGAGGCGGAAATCGGCGTCACCTACAAGGGCATTGTAAAGAAGATCATGGACTTCGGCGCCTTTGTGGAGATCCTGCCGGGCACCGACGGCCTGGTGCACATCTCGGAGCTGGCGCACCGCCGGGTGAAAACCGTGGACGAGATCCTCAAGGAAGGCGATGAAGTGATGGTCAAGGTGCTGGACGTGGACCGGCAGGGGAAGATTCGCCTGTCCCGCAAGGCCCTGATCCCCAATGACAACCCCCAACCGGAAGAATCCGATCGCAGGGGCGGACGTGTACCAAAAAACCGTCCTGAGTAACGGTCTGAGGATAGTAACCGAAGAGATCCCTCACTTCCACTCGGTGGCCGTGGGGGTGTGGCTCAACGTGGGTTCCAGGGATGAGAGCGGCGCCGAAAACGGCCTCACTCATTTCCTGGAACACATGGTCTTTAAAGGTACCCCCACCCGCACCGTTTTGGATATTGCCAGGGAAATAGATCAGTTAGGGGGTATGTGCAACGCCTTCACCGGCAAGGAGCAGACCTGTTATCACGGGCGAGTCCTGGCGGAGCACCTCCCCCGGCTGGTGGACCTGTTGGGGGACCTGGTGCTCAGGGCCCGCCTGGAGGCGGGAGACCTGGAGCGGGAACGGCAGGTCATTCTGGAAGAGATTTATGCCCAGGATGACAGCCCGGAAGAGCTGGTGCATGTCCATTTTGCCCGGAACTTCTGGGGCGACCACCCCTTCGGCTGGCCCATCCTGGGGGAAGCGGAACACATCGCCGGGGTAACCCGGGAGGACCTGCTTACTTACCGACGGACGGCCTACCGGCCCGCAAATATGGTGGTGGCCGCGGCCGGCCGGGTGCGGCACCAGGAGGTGGTGGATTTGGTGGCCGGCGGCTTTCAGGAGCTCAGCAACGGCGCCCCGGGCCGGGCGCGCCTGCCCGTCAGCACCCATCCGGGGGTCTACGCCCTCTCCCGGGACCTGGAACAGGTCAACCTCTGCCTGGGGGCCCCGGGGTTGGCGGCGGGCGATCCCCGGCGCTATGCGGCCACCATGCTCCAGCTGATCCTGGGGGGCAACATGAGTTCCCGCCTTTTTCAGGTGATTCGGGAGCAACTGGGGCTGGCCTACTCCATCCAATCGTACGTCCAGTTTTTCAGCGATGCCGGCCTGATGGGCATCTCCGCGGGGGTGAGCCCCCAAAACCTTGTGGCCATCATGGACGCCATCCGCCGGGAACTCCGGCAGTTGTGCGAGGAGGAGGTCTCGGAGGCGGAGTTGACCGCAGCCCGGGAAAACCTCAAGGCTTCCATCATGCTGACCTCCGAGGATTGCGACCATCTCATGCTGCGTCTGGCCAAAAATGAATTGAACTTCGGCCGCTATATCCCCCTGGAGGACATCATCGCGGGGATGCTGAAGGTCACGGCGGCCGAGATCCTGGATGTGGCCCGGGACCTGCTCCGGCCGGAAGGGTGGGGCGTGGCCCTGCTGGGTCCGGTGGAGAACTCGGGCAACTATGGCCTGGGCTAAGGCAGCTATCAGCTTTCAGCAGTCAGCTTTCAGCCAAGACCTGGAATTGACGCAGGCGATCCAAGAGAGGGTGCGCATTGCGCACCATGCCTTTTCCGAGAATCCCCGATGCGGTGCGGAACTTTTCCCGGACCGAACTCCCCGAGGCCTGGACCAGGATCAGAGGGTAATCAACCAATTTTTGCGATTCACCTGCTCCCCAATAAAAAACGGGGCCGGATGGCCCCGCAGTTTAAAGGTATGGTGCTAATAGCACAACGGGCAGGCTGCCCGGGCCCCGGTCTTCCCCCAAAGTCAGCCGGGTTCCCTCTTAAAATTCGTCCTCGTCTTCCAGAATGGCCTTGTTAATGAATTTATAGAGGCTGCCGATCCATTCCAGTTCGTTTTCCAGCTCGGAATTGGCGAAGATCCATTCGCCGTCCCGGTCCTTGGCGATGATGACGATCTCTTCGATGTCATCCAGCTCCTGATAGAACTTCTCCACTACCTCTTTAACGGAACGTTGGGCCCTGGCAAAAGGAATGATATTTTTGGTCATGTGTCTGTGGCGGGTTGAGGCGCCCGTCACCCTCCCGTCGTGTATTCCCTTCGGTTGAAGGGTGGGCATTCTCCTCAGTTTAATTCTTTATTGTCTGGGCCAAAAAATCAATGATAATTTTGTTCACCGCGGCCGGCGCCTCCTCCTGGGGGGCGTGGCCCACCTCCGGCAGGAGGTGAAACTCCGCCCGGGGCAGGTGCTCTCTCAGCCAGAACCCCTGGACGGGGGGCAGGATGCGGTCGCACTCCCCCCAGATGAGGAGCGTGGGCTGGGTGAGGCGGCGGAGCAGGGCAGCGATCTCCTCCAGGGGCCGAATTTCCAGTTGCCGGCAGATCTGGCGCAAGGCCAAGCGACGACGGAGGTCCCGGTAGGGAGCGGCGTAGCCGGCCGCCGCCTCCGGGATCAGGCGTTCGGGGTGGCAATAGACCAAGCGCAGGAACCAGGGGATAACCCAAGGACCCAGGAGGGCCGCGACCGCGTACCCCAGGACCGGCAGGCGCAGGGGATAAAAGGCGTAGGGCATCCGGGTGGCGGCCGCGGCGGGGGCGAGGAGGGCCAGGGCCGAAACCCGGGCCGGTTGCTCTCCCGCCAGGAGCAGGCTCAGTCCGCCTCCCAGGGAGTTGCCGCCCAGGGCGACGGTTTCGAGATCGTACCAATCCAAAAAATCCAGGACGCCCTGGAGGAACCCTTCCAGACGGTAGTCGCCGTCAAGGGGCGCCGGGGAGCGGCCGTGGCCGGGGAGATCGGGGGTGATGACCCGGAAGTGTTTCGCCAGGGGGGCCCGATTATGGCGCCACGAGAAGCTGGAGGCCCCCAGACCGTGGAGCAGCACCAGGTTGGGGCCCTGGCCCTGGATGTCCACGTACCAGTCCCGGGGGTGGATCATCGGCGATTTCTCCCAAGCTATTGTCGGGTTTCAGATGGATGAGATACTTCACTGCGCTCAGGATAACAAGAAAACCGATTTTTCAACAGCCTGCTATGGCGTTGTGGGGGCGAGGTCGTCGGGCCCTTTGCGGAGAATTTCCCTGTTAAATCAATAGAGATAATTTTGAGACGCACCAGGGGGCTGCCGGTAAGACCCTCGGTGCAGCTCAGCGAGCCGCCACTGAACCCGTTCCGGGCAACTCCTTCGTTCCCGGAGGCAACATGACACTGTCCGGCAACAACGACCCCCGGATGGTGATGCCGGAGACGGTGGTCCAGGCCTGGCGCGGCACCAATCGGTTGTCCAGGAAGGCGAACACCTGTCCCCGGGAACCCTCAAAGACCGGGTTGAGCAGGGAGAACATGGCCTGGCGACCGTCCTTGGTCTCGCCACCCAGGCGGATCTCGATGGATTCGGGGCGGGGGTAGGGAATCCCCGGGATGGTGCCGGTCTCCCCTTCCCGGGTGGGCCCCAAGATCCCCAGGCGGCAGTTGTAGAAGGCGGTCAAGGGGTCATAGACCGGGGCGGATAGGGTGGTTTGCCATTTTTTCAGCAGGCCCTTGCCTTCGTGCCACTCCCACAATTCTAGCCGGCCCTGGGAATAATCGAAGCGGTATTCTTTCAGGCGGCGTTTTTTGCCCCGCCTGGACTCTTCCCGGTAAATGAGCGGCAGGAGGCGATCCTCCCGCCAGACCATCTCGGTTTCGAGACGCTCCCGGCGCTCGCCGGTAAAAAGCTTGATAACGCCCTGGGGTTCCCCGATGGCTTCCGCCACAAAGCGCCCCGGACCCAGGCGCTTTAAGGTGAGCCGGAGCCGGGCGGCATCCTGCCAGGCCAGGGCCGACAGCCGGTAGTGCAAATCTTCCAGGATCGGCGGGGCCGCCAGGGCCGGATGGACCGGCAGCCACAGCCGGGCCAGGAGCAGGAGGACCAGGCAGGGGAGGGCGCGTGCAGGCCAGGCTCGATATCGCAAACGGTCTAACTCCTCACCGGCTGGCGGCCGGGGCGGCGGGCGGGTTCAGGGCCAGGAGCCCCCCTTTCCTGATCTCCCCGGCATTGAGCAAGCGACCCATGAGCTTGCCGAAGAGGGTCACCCGGGTCCAGCCCAGGGTGGGCACCTGCTCCGGGCTGAGGTAGATAAAATAGTGGTCCACGACGGATGATTCCGGCAGGCGGTGGTCCAACATCACCTTGCGGCCCTGGTCGGTGACGTCCCCGATACGAAAGACCAGTTCCTGGGGTTCGGGGGTGGGCAGGACGGCCACCCGCAGGGATGTGCCACCGGGCAGGGGCCCAAAGTTGCCCAGGCGGACGTTGTAAAACAGGGTCAAGAGGTCGTACACCGGGTCCTTCAGGTCCACTTCCCATTTCTTGACCCTTTCGCCGCCGTCGATCTGGCGCCAGAGGCTCAGGTGGTGGCCCTCGTAGTCGAAGCGGTACTCTTTGGCGACATGCTGGCCCTTGCTGATAAATTCTTCTCGATAGACCAGAGGGAACAGCCGGCCCTCCCGATAGACCATCTCGGTCTGGTAGCGCTCGGGCAGCCAGCGGCTCAACAACTTCCACATCCCCTGGGCCGCGCCGGCAAACTCCGCCAGGTAATGTCCCGGCGCCAACTCCTTGAGCGTCAGGTGCACCCTGGCCACATCGTCCCACGGTCCCAGGCTGACCTGATAGTCGAGATTTTCCCGGATGGCCGGCGCGGCCGGGGCCGCCAGCGCGACGGCAGCCAGGGCCAGGTGGAGCACGATGCAGAGCAGCAGGAGTTTGCGGAGCGCCATCAGTCGTCCTTGCCGCCTGGTTCTTTGGGGGGCGGCGGCCCCCACACCCCGGTGTAAAAGCGGTCGGCCCACCACTTCTGGACGTCCTCGGGGCCGGCGCTCTCCACCAGGTCGTAGGGATAATCCTCGATGAATTGGACTATCCGCTGGTAGGCCGCGTTAACCTGCTGCATGTGGGACCGGTAGGTTACTTCTTCGCCGGCCGGGGCGCGGTCCGGATGCCAGCGGCGGGCGGCCCGGCGATAGGCCGTCTTGACCTCCTTTTTGGTGGCCTTGAGTCCCAGACTCAGGAGCTCCCGGGCTTCTTCCAGGGTCATAGGCATGTGGGGTTATGAAACGGAGCAGCCATGCAGAAGCCTAAGACGCACCCATAATCTGGAACAGGTTGGCCGGGTGGGTCTTCGAGTCCGCCATGCGCTTTCTCGGCACAACTTCTTTAAGGGTCATAGTCTCGTGGGGGGCGAAGACCACCTCCCTCAGGGAAGCAATCAACCCCCATCTTTACCATTATCGGCCCCGGGCCGAATTTGCTTCATTATAACCGCGAATCACTTCCTGGCCAACCAGACAGCCGCGGGCCCGGGGTCCGGCCGAAATTTCGCCGGTTTAACCGGAGCCCGGCATTACTTGTCATCTGCCGGAAATCATGGTAACATAAAAAAATCACCTAGTTGCCTTTATGGAGGGGGATCGACGGCCGCCGAGGTTGTGATGGCCCCGGGTCGGTCCGGGGGTGAGGTTGGCCGGTAAACGGTTGGCGCCCGGCGATCAGATGCAGCAGTAAGGGAACATTATCCGGAACTGGTCCATAATTTCCCGGCGGAGGGGATGCGGCACCGCAATCCCGGGTGCGCCAGGTCCAGGAAAAGGGGAAGTAGGAATTCTATGACGCAAAACAAGACTTTAGCGATGTCCGCCCGGGATTTGGAACAGACCCTGGAGCGCCTCACCGATGAGATCATGGCGAACCACCGGAACCAGGACGAACTGGTGTTGGTGGGCATCCGGACCGGGGGGGCCTTTCTGGCCCAACGGCTGGCCGCCAACATTATCAAGCGGACTTCCCGGCCGGTGCGGGTGGGGGTGCTGGATATCACCCTCTACCGGGACGACTGGACCCAGCTCAGCCACAAGCCCCTGGTGGGCAAGACGGAACTGCCGGGCTCCATTGACGACCAGAACGTGGTGCTGGTGGACGATGTGCTGTTCACCGGGCGCACCATCCGAGCGGCCCTGGACGCCCTCATCGACTACGGGCGGCCCCGACGCATCGAGTTGGCGGTGCTGGTGGACCGGGGCGGCCGGGAGTTGCCCATCCAGCCGGATTATGTCGGGCGGGCCGGGGAGTTGCCCCCGGGCCAGCGAGTCAACGTTTATATGACGGAGATGGGACGGCCCGACGAAGTGGCCATCGAATTGGGCCCTCCGGCCAGGCCTTGATGGCGCGTCAAAAAAAGGCCAAGGCCCGGAGTGCCGCCGATCTCGCGCCCCTGACCCCGGAGGCCCGGGCCAGGCTGGAAAGCCAGGTGGCCGGGGTGGCTGCGGCCCTGGCCGCGGGGGGCGACCTGGCGGCGCTTACGGGGCAGATCAACCCTGATCCCCAGGACCCTCTCTGGGATGAGCACCTGATGGCGGCCCTGGGGGCCCTGAACCACCCGGCTATCCCGCCTCTTTTGGCCGCGAGCTTTGGCGGGGCCCGGGACAAGGTCCGGCGCAAGGCCCTGCAGAAGACCCTGCACCGGCTCAAAACCCGGGGGGTGGCAGTCCCGGATGATCTCCTGCCCCGGGAAGCGGTGAGCCTCGGGACGTCCCGGCCCGGCACGACCGCGGTATTTGTGTCCCCCGTGTTTGGTCACGGCGAAAGTTACGTCGTCCTGGAGGGGCCCCCGGAGATCCTGGGGGGCAACTTCCTGGTGTCCCGGGTCAGCGACCGGGAAGGGTTTAAGGAGTGCGTGCTGCTGTCCCTGAAACGCAAGCAGCACGGGGAATTCTGGGACAAATTTCGGGAGCAGGGCCTGACTGAGTGGTTTTCCCCGCCTTCGGCTTACGCAGTGCAGTTGCTGGACCAGGCCTATACGAACCACCCCGAGGCCGGCTCCGGGACCTCCCAATATGGCGTCCTGCGGGAGAACATCTTCCGGCACTGGGGTCGCCCCGAGGCCGCCCCGGACCTGGAGCAGACGCTGCCCGTCGTGGCCGCCGGAGATCGGGGCCGGCTTCTGGAGCAATCCCGGCAACTGGCCCTGGACCCACTGTTCCACGCCTGGCTGCCGGGGCCGGAGGAGATTGCCCCCTGGCTGGTGAAGCTCAAGGAGGTCGAGGCCAGTCCCCTGGTATTGTCGGATCAGCAGAAGCAGGTCCGCGTCGACGCGGTGCTGGATGAAGCCACCCAGGCCCTGTACCCGCCTGAGAGCCGAACCGATTGGGGCCGGCGCCTCCTGGCCATGGCCTACTATCTGGACCTGACGGGGCGGGGGGAGGACTCCCGGGGGGCCCGGGCCGCGGCGTCGGACCTGTTGGCCGCGGACCGGAGCGTCCTCACCGGGGAAAATCCTTTCCTGAAAAGCTTGGTGCAGTATGCCCTGCGCCTGGCGTGGGAACTCCAGCAACCCCGGGAGCATCCGGCGGCTACCGGGCTGGTGGCCCCGCCCGGCGAGTCGCGGCTCATCCGGAGGTAAGCATGATCCACATGTTGAGCGTACCCACCCACAGCCGCACCGAGATGGTGGACATCACCGGCCGGATTCAGGAACTGGTGCGGGATAGCGGGGTTACGGAAGGGGTCTGCCACATCTTCGAGGCCCACACCACCGCGGGCCTGACCATCAACGAGAACGCCGACCCCAGTGTCCAGGCGGACATCCTCATGGTCCTAAACAAGATCATCAGCGATGGGGAGGCCTATCGTCATCTCGAAGGCAACTCGCCGGCGCACATCAAGGCTTCCCTCATGGGGTCCAGCCTCACGGTCCTGGTGAACAACGGTCGCCTGCTTTTGGGCACCTGGCAGGGGGTTTTTCTCTGTGAATTCGACGGGCCCCGGACACGTAAGGTACAGATAAAAATTATGGCAGGTTAAATGGCGCGTACCCGGAAATTTTTTAGCGACGTGGAGCTGGACGGCCTCCCCCTGGCCGCTTACGAGCGAGATTTGGCCGCTATCCGGGATCGTTATCTGCTCAAGGACTTTCTGGAATACACCCATATCCACCGGGGGTTGCTGGCCCCGTACAGCGCCTCCTATCCCCTCATCGAACCCCGGGAACTGCTGCCCTCCTTTGAAAAAAATTTTGCGGAATACAAACATCTGCCCAGCTTCAGCATGGTGGCCTTCAACCGTCCCCTGTCCTACCAGGAGGAAATCTTCCAGTTCGACATCCTCCATCCCCCGGAAGAAGGGAATCGGCGGGTGCTCCGGGAAAATTTGGATAGAATCCTGCCCCACCTGGACCGGGACCTCCGGCCGGTGGTCAGGCAGAAGTTGGGCAGCCGGGATATTACCGACCTGACACACTACCCGGAACTGGTGGAATTTCTGTTCCATATGGACCGGGCCCATGTGATTGCCCGGGATGAAGCGGGGAACTTCCGCCTCCTGGGAGTCTATGGCTCCTTTCCGTCGGATTTGGACACCGAACTCAAGAGCCTGGGGCGGCGGTTGGGCAAGTTCAAGAAGCTGGACAGCACCTCCTATGAGCGGGAACGGGAATTCGTCTACCAGTTTCTTATGGAACTCTACGGGTTTCCCATCGCCTCGGAGCGCCGCACCTCCGGGGCGCTGTTCGCCCGGCGGCTGAGCCACCTCAAGGAACAGTATCTCATCAAGGTGCTGGGCGCCTCGGACCGGACCATCACCAGCCTCTGCGGGTTCGAGCAGAAACGGTACCCTCTGGTGGAAAAGGTCGCCCTCATCTCGCTGTCGCCGGGGTTGGCGGAAGCGCACCCCCAGCTGAAAGACGGCGGCTTT
Source organism: uncultured delta proteobacterium (assembly GCA_963812015.1). GTDB lineage: Bacteria > Desulfobacterota > Desulfobaccia > Desulfobaccales > 0-14-0-80-60-11 > 0-14-0-80-60-11. Next base: position 20,821 of record CAWETI010000001.1, read on the forward strand.
TACGTGGACCAGAGGCGGCGGGTGGTGATCCTGAAGGTGACCTACCAGCAGCACAAGTACAACCGCTTCAATGTCCTGGAAGACCGGGCCCTGTCCATCGTGCGCCAGGAAATCATCCACCCGGAACACGGCGGCCGGGAACCGAGCCTCAATATTCTGAAGGATACCAAACGGACGCTGAAGGAGCTTACCGATATCGTCCGGGGCGAGCACAGCGGTTCCATCACCTACCGGCGCAGCGACCTGATCACCTCCACCAAGACCCACGAGGAGCGCCTCAAGTTCCTGTCAGCCTGGCTGAGCAAAAATCAGCGGCGGCTGGGGGCCTATGGCCAGGAGACCTTCGAGGCCACGAAGAAGTTGTTGAACAGCTATCTCGCCAATAGGGATTACCGGGAGGTATTCGCCAAGCACCGGGAGTTGCACCGGGAGGTGGTGCAGCGGCTGGCCTACCTGAACCAGGTGCAGCGGCTCCAGCCCCTGGAAAAGCTGGCCCAGCCCGGGAAGCGCCAAAAGGGTCTGGGCCCCAGCCACCGCTTGGCCCTGGCCCTGGCCTTTCTGGAGGAAAACCAGCATCAGCTGCCGTATTTCTATCCCGACCTGTTCCACAAGAGCTGTCATCTCTTCGAGCAGATCTTGCACTACCCGTACTTCAAGAAATTGCTAGGCACAGCGGACCCGCCGGTCAGCTCTTTCCGGCGCCGGGTCTGGCAGATGCTGGTGCGGGGAGAAGAACTCCTGGCGGAAATGAAAAAGGAGCACGGCTGGATCGAGAGTGAAGTGCACCGGGGGACGCCGTTCCCCATGATCGCCCCCGAGCACCGACCGCCTTCCTCCCCCCATACCGCCTGAGAGGAGGACTGGACGCCGGCCAAGGAAAAAAACTACCCCCCCCTTGCAATCAGGTGAACGATGATTATTATATGATTGAAGCCCGAGGACCGGAAAATCTGCCGCCGGCCCCCCCTAAGCACTGCGAAAGGAAGGGGACGATGTGGGGGGTTGCAGTCCCACCGGGTTGGGTTAAAGAGGGCCATGCTGAAGAGCGTGGCCCTTTTAAGTTCATAGCCGGCTGATGAAAAACCCACCGGGGAGATAAATTGCCTGTCTGAGCGGAGCGAAGGTTGGGTCACAGCTTATCCAGGCATGAAATCGGTGCGGAAGAATTTCGCTGGCGGGCGCTAAAGAGCTTGCAAATTTCCTTCAAGGTGAGATATAATTATACCCATGAAAAATCCTGCCCAGCCCGTAACCTACCTTTCCGGCATCCGAGTATCCGGCGGCACCGTATTGTTAGGCGTCGCGGCCGGCCTGTTGGGTTTGGGGCTGGTGGGGCCAAGGAGGATGTTGCGGCCATAACCCGCAACCCCCACTACCGAAACTCCCAGGCAGGGCCGCTTGCGGCCCTGCTTTTTTTGTTGGTGGCGGCGGGGATGGCCGGCCGGGGAGGTGCGGTTTTGGGTTAATTGCCCTCGCGTGCCTGGGTACGGCGGCTGATGCGAGGTGGATTTTTGCCGAGGGAGACCTGATCAACAAGGGCAAAAATATCATGTATTTTAGCCTAAGGTCTTATTTTTCCAATGATTGACAAATACCTAACACTATTTTAATATCTAGTATTTCACAATCCTTGTATGGCCAGGGGCACAACATGGAGAAACAGGACCTGGAACTCATAGAACAGTTGATGGATCGGGACCCGGAGTTGAAGCAGTATGTTGAAAAACACCGGGAATATGAGAAGCAGTTGGAGGAATTCAACCGCCGGCCGTATCTGACCACCGCCGAAACCATCGAGCGGAAACGGTTGCAGAAACTGAAGCTGGCCGGTCGGGACCGGATTGAACTGATCCTGGCCCAGCATCGCCCGAAGGAAAACCTGCAATGAAAATGACCGGCGCCCAAATTTTGATGAAATGCCTGGAGCGGGAGGGAGTCGAGCATATCTTTGGTTACCCCGGTGGGGTGGTCATCGACATCTACGACGAACTGATGCGCCGGCCCCATATCAGACATATTCTGGTCCGTCACGAACAGGCGGCGGTCCATGCGGCGGATGGCTATGCCCGGGCGTCCTCCAAGGTGGGAGTGGCCCTGGTCACTTCGGGCCCCGGCGCCACCAACACGGTAACGGGCATCGCCTCGGCCTACCTGGACTCCATTCCCATCGTGGTGTTAACCGGGCAGGTGCCCACCGCCCTGATCGGGAACGACGCCTTTCAGGAAGTGGATATCGTCGGCATCACCCGGCCCTGCACCAAGCACAATTACCTGGTCAAGGACGTCAAGGATCTGGCCCAGACGATTCACGAGGCCTTTTATATCGCCCGGTCCGGGCGGCCGGGTCCGGTGCTGGTGGACCTGCCCAAGGATGTGAGCCAGGCCAGCACGGTGCCCAATTTTCCCGAGACCGTCAAGATCAAGAGCTACAACCCCACGTACCATGCCAACCCCCGGCAGGTGGCCCGAGCCCTGGATATGATCCTGCACGCCCACAAGCCGGTGCTCTATACCGGGGGCGGCATCGTGCTGTCGGACAGCTCGGAGGAGCTCTACAAGTTCGCCACGGCCCTGCAGATCCCCGTGACCAGCACCCTCATGGGGTTAGGGGGCTTTCCCGGCGACCATCCCCTGTGGATGGGGATGCTGGGTATGCATGGAACGTACTGCGCCAACATGGCGGTGTCCCAGGCCGATGTCTTGATCGCGGTGGGGGCCCGGTTCGACGACCGGGTGACCGGCAAGCTGTCGGAGTTCGCACCCCACGCCAAGATCGTGCATATCGACATCGACCCCAGCTCCATCAGCAAAAACGTGCAGGTGGATATCCCCATCGTGGGCGATTGCCTGGACACACTGCGGCAGCTCAACGAGCTGTTGGAGGATAAGCCCGCCCGGAATTGGGCGGAGGAGCGCCGGCCCTGGCTGGAAACCGTCAACGAATGGGCCACGACCCATCCCCTGACCTACGTCTGGGATGACAAGGTTATTAAGCCCCAATTTGTCGTCGAGAAACTCTATGAGCTCACGCAGGGGGAGGCTTACATCACCACCGAGGTGGGGCAGAACCAGATGTGGGCGGCCCAGTTCTACAAGTTCAAGCACCCCCGGCGCCTGATGACCTCCGGGGGGCTGGGAGTCATGGGCTATGGCTTCCCCGCGGCCATGGGGGTCCAGTTGGCCAAACCCGATGCCTGCGTCATCGATATCGCCGGGGACGGCAGCATCCAGATGAATATTCAGGAGCTGATCACGGTGGTGGAGAATAAATTGCCGGTGAAGATCGCCATCCTGAACAATTCCTACCTGGGCATGGTGCGCCAATGGCAGCAGCTCTTTTATGAACGGCGTTACAGCGCCACGCAAATGGTGGCTCCCGATTTTGTCAAGCTGGCCGAAGCCTATGGTGCGGTGGGGCTCCGGGCCACCAAACCCGAGGAAGTTGAGCCGGTGATCAGAGAGGCCCTCAACACCTCCCGCCCGGTGATCATGGACTTCAAAGTTGAACCGGAAGAGTGCGTCATGCCCATGGTGCCCGCAGGCAAGGCCATGCACGAAATGTTACTGGCTTAGGAGGGAAGATGGAGCCGAAGACCGAGCCTCGACATACCATATCAGTGTGGGTGGATAATACTCCGGGGGTGCTCTCCCGGGTGACCGGCCTGTTCAGCGGCCGGGGCTTTAATATCGAGAGCCTGTGCGTGGCCGAGACCATGGACCCGGGGGTTTCCCGGATCACCATCGTGTCCACCGGGGATGAGCAGATCACCGAACAGATCATCAAGCAACTCCACAAGCTCATCAACGTCATCACGGTGGTGGACCTGAGCGAAGTGCCCCACGTGGAACGCGATATGGTCTTAGTAAGGGTCAAGGCCGAGGACAAGTCCCGGGCCGAGGTCCTGCGCATTGCCGACATTTTTCGCTGCCGGGTGGTAGACGTCAGCGCCACCACCTATACCCTGGAGATCACCGGCAACCACGAAAAAACCAAGGCGGTGCTGGACCTGCTGAAGAACCACGGTATCCAGGAGATTGTGCGCACCGGCACCCTGGCCATCCAGCGGAGCAAGAAGGATAGCTGACAGCTTGCAGCCGTTATTTTTTGAAGATTTAGGGTGCGCATCGCGCCCCATGCTTTTGGGTTTTTACAAGGATTCCGGCGGGTAGGGCCCGCCCTACAGGCTACTGATTGCCTGCAATAAAGAAAGGATAAATTACTCATGAAAATGTACTACGATGCGGATGCGGATTTGGGCGTCCTCAAGGGAAAAAAGGTGGCCATTATCGGCTTCGGTTCCCAGGGCCACGCCCAGGCCCTCAATCTGAGGGACAGCGGCGTGGACGTGGTGGTTTCGGAAATGTCCGGAACTGCTAACTTTGAGCTGGCCGAAAAATTCGGCTTCAAGCCGGTGAGCGCCGGGGACGCGGCGGCCCAGGCCCAGGTGGTCCAGATCCTGACCCAGGACCACGTTCAGGCCACGCTGTACGAGAACGACCTGAAGCCCCACATGGGCCCGGGCAAGACCCTGCTCTTTTCCCACGGCTTCAATATTCATTACGGCCAGATTGTGCCGGACCCCAAGGTGGACGTGATCATGGTGGCCCCCAAGGGCCCCGGGCACCTGGTGAGGAGCGAATACGAGAAAGGCGCCGGGGTTCCCTGCCTGGTGGCGGTGGAGCAGAACGCCTCGGGTAAGGCTCTGGCCACGGCTCTGGCCTATGCCAAGGGCATCGGGGCTACCCGGGCCGGGGTGCTCGAAACCTCCTTTATGGAGGAGACCGAGACCGACCTTTTTGGGGAGCAGGCCGTGCTCTGTGGCGGCGTCTCCGAACTGGTCAAGGCCGGCTTCGACACCTTGGTGGAAGCGGGCTACGCCCCGGAGATCGCTTACTTCGAATGCTTCCATGAACTGAAGCTCATCGTGGACCTGTTCTATCAGGGCGGCCTGGAATACATGCGCTATTCCGTGTCCGATACCGCGGAATACGGCGACTACACCCGGGGGCCGCGCATCATCACCGAGGAGACCCGGGAAGAGATGCGCCAGATCCTCTACGAGGTGCAGACCGGCGAGTTCGCCAAGGAGTGGATCCTGGAAAACCAGGCCCGGCGGCCGGTTTTCAACGCCCTGAGGCGCCAGGAAGCGGAGCACCCCATCGAAGAGGTGGGCAAAAAGCTCCGGTCCATGATGGGGTGGCTAAAAAAATAAAAATCTGGGCGAAAAGGGAAAAAGGGGAAAAGGCGAAAAGGGAGAGAGGCTGTGTTTCTGCATGATTTCGGTTTTTTCGCCTTTTTCCCCAGGATTATAGGCGCTAAAAGGATACAAGGGGATATGTCGAAAACGGGCAAAAGCATGAAAGGGCCTGTTGGTATTAACCTTTTCGCCTTTTCGCCTTTTCGCCTTTTCCCCCCAAATCTTTTTCCCTTTCAGGCGGACGGCTGTTAACTATGCCTTCGTCTTCGCCCAAAGGTCGGGGATGCATCGCGGCTCAGGGGTATCCCTTAATCCTGGCCGGGGTGGTGCTGACCCTCCTGGGGTTGATGGGGGGCTGGCCCTGGATTACCGTCCTGGGGTTGTTGAGCGCCGGTTTTTTCGCGTATTTTTTCCGGGACCCGGAGCGGGATATACCCGGGGAGCCGGGGGCAATCATCTCCCCGGCGGACGGCCTGGTGGTCCAGGTGGACGAAGTGCAGGAGCCGGAGTTCCTCCGGGGGCCGGCCCGGCGGGTGGCCATCTTCATGAACGTCTTTGACGTGCACGTCAACCGGTCGCCGGTGGCGGGCGTGGTCACGTCGATGCGCCACCGGGCGGGAGAGTACAAAGCGGCGTCTCGCCAGGACGCGGCCAGCCGCAACGAACAGCAGGCCCTGGTGCTGGAGAGCGATGGGGGGCGGCGCATCCTGGTGGTCCAGATCGCCGGACTCCTGGCCCGGCGGATCATCCCGTTTGTCAAACCCGGACAGCAACTGGCCCGGGGGGAGCGTGTGGGGATGATTTGTTTCGGCTCACGGGTTGACCTCTACCTGCCGTCCGAGGCTGAGATTTTGGTTAAGGTTGGTGACCGGGTTAAGGCTGGTAGTAGTATGGTGGCCAGGTGGTGGTCTGACGCCGCCTAAAAGGCGGGCTCGGAATAGCTCCACCCTCTGGATAATTATTGAGTAAACCGGACAGATCAACGGTGTATATGGGTTTGTACCGGGCAATTTCTCGGGAGTAACAGCCATGGCCTTCCGCAGAAGACGTAAGAAAAGGGACAAGCGCCGCTTTCGGGGCGTTTACCTGCTTCCCAACCTGATCACCACCGGGAGCCTGTTCGCCGGGTTCTATGCCATTGTGGCCGCCATGGACGGCCGGTTTCATGCCGCGGCCATCGCCATCCTGGTTTCCCTGGTCCTGGACGGCTTGGACGGCCGTGTCGCCCGGATGACCAAGAGCACCTCCGATTTCGGGGTGCAATACGATTCTCTGGCGGATCTGGTGGCCTTCGGCGTGGCGCCGGGAATTCTGGTCTACCTCTGGGCCCTACAGCCCTACCATCAATTCGGCTGGGTGGCGGCCTTCCTCTTTGTGGTTTGCGGGGCGCTGCGACTGGCCCGGTTCAACGTCCAGCAGGGTGCTTCCGACCCCCGCTATTTCAACGGCCTGCCCATTCCGGCGGCGGCCACCATGATCGCCACGGCCATCATCTTCTATTACGAGATCGGGGAGTGGGCCCCGGAGCGCCATGTGTTCATCCTGGCGATGATTTACCTGCTGTCGTTTCTCATGGTGAGCAATATCAAGTATGTGAGTTTCAAAAAGATGGACCTCTTCCAGCGGCATCCCTTCCATAGCCTGGTGGCCGTGGTGCTGGTCTTTGTGGTGGTGGCCACCGCGCCCAATATCATGGGGTTTATGCTCCTGGCGGCTTATGTGGCCTCGGGGCCCATCAGCACCATTATGTATTATCGCCGATCCGCGTTGTCGGATAAGGACGAGAGCGAGACCCCGACCTCGAAGCTTGTCAACTCTCAGGGATTGGACCTGGGTCAGGGGGAAGAGGCCAGGAAGCAGGCCTGATTGACCGTACCTCCAGATCATTTCCCAGCGCTGTTTTCCTCATAGGGATGATTCGCTGTATACCGGGGCATGGCCTCCAGGCCCCGCTCATGCCGAGGGGCATTTACCCAGGCAGGGGCGCACCAAGTGGGCGTCCCCAGGGGGACACACCGGTCTCCCCTGCAAAATTTTATTGAGCGTTCATTGGCACGAGATGGTATGGCAGCAGTGAGGTCTCTCCTTTTTAGAATTATCGGCGTGCTCTGCGGTTTGGTGGTGGCCCTGGCCATCGCTGAAGGAGCCGTGAGACTCATCAGTCCCCAGGAAGTGGGGCCGGTGCGGTTCGCCTTCGACCGGGAATTAGGAGAGATTCCCGTGCCCGGCCAACAGGGGAAGAGAAATTTAGCCGGGGTCTTTACCTATACGTATAGTAATAATTCTCTGGGGTGGCGCGGCCGCCGGAGATCCGGGAGGCCAAACAGACCGATTACCGGGTACTCGTGCTGGGGGATTCTTTTACCTATGGGATCGGCGTCAATGATGACCAGACCTTTGCCGCCCGGGTGGAGAAAGAGTTACGTGGGGACCAGTTGTCCGTGGAAGTGATGAACTCTGGCTGTCCCGGCAAGGGCACCGATTATGAGTTGAAGTGTTTCCAAACGGTGGGGCGTAAATTTCATCCCGACCTCACCGTCCTAGGCTT
>CAWETI010000002.1:0-1677212 GCA_963812015.1 uncultured delta proteobacterium
ACTTCAAATCCGGTGTGCCGTCTGCTGAAGGCGGTAGGTGGGTTCGATTCCCATGCACTTCCGCCAACGATTTGCCAGGAGGGGGGCCAAATTATTTGGCCCCCTTTTTCTTTGGGTGTGCAAATAGTGTGCATATTCTAGAGTGAAGCCTCATTTCCCCGGCACGATGAGAAGGAAAGGGGCCAGGGCCAAGCTCCCCTTCCACAATGCCCCAATTTCAACGTAGAGCGGCCCATAAGTGGGCTAATTTCGCACGCTCTCCCTGAATGAACATTAGGGAAGGGAAACCCTGATAGTCATTCTGAGGGCATCTCAATGCGCGTTGGTAAGGGGGCTTCTCGCTTTCTATTAACATTTAGGATAAAATTCGGGCAGATTGCAAAACTCAGAAAGATAATAAAGAGGTAATTACCATGAATGAGACATTGTTGGATTCGCAGTCTATTTTAGGCCGATTGAACAGGATTGAGTCGGCTTACAAAAGACAACGGTTTGTTATGCTTATCTTACTAATTATATTCATGGCTCTTTTGATTATAGGACAGACTCCCCGATACTATGAATCATTATATGCCCAGAATTACTCAGCAATAGATGGTAATGGTAATACTAATATGATACTTGGCAATAATAATGATGGTTCAGTGGGACTTTCCTTTAAAGACAAAAGGGGGCAAGTCAGAGTCTTGTTCGGAGTATTGAAAAATGGCCAGTCGGGGCTTATGTTGATGGATGAGAACGGAGTTGTAAGGATTGACTTAGGATTCGATCCGGGTGGAAATCCTGTATTATATTTTCGTGATAAGACGATGAAACATCGTGTTGAATTAGGGGTATTACCGAATGGGAAAGGAATACTGGGTTTTACAGATGAGAATGGGAGAATTATTTCTAAAATCCCCTAAATAATATCGGAGATTATGCGGCAGCCTTAGCTGCGTCTGCAAGATTACTTTGGCAGTATTGGCTATAGTAACGTTAATAGTAATGATAGTAGTTATGTTAATAATATTGGAGCTTTACTATAATAGTGGTAGCAGTGTTAATAATAATAATGATAGAGGGGGAAGGGGCGTGGGGGGGGGGTCCCCAAGCCCCCGCTCTCCTGCCAGAATTCCAATGACCAAATTTTATAGAACACAATTTTCAAAACAGGGTCGGCTTGTCTATAAAGTTTATCTTAGATATTCTCTTAATCCCTTTGCCAGAATAATCCCTCCATTTATCGATAATAGCGCCCCTATAGCAAAGCAAAGAGGCTCATGTACATATGAATGATATATTCCTGAGTTATATGAGCTAATTAAAAAGTACAACCCAAAACCAAGTAAACAATTCCCAATTACCATTATAACAATATTAATATTTCTTTGTATAAGGTCTTTGATTGTTATGATAGTTCTTTCCAGGATAATCCTGTTAAAAGTAGCGAGTTCTAATGGTTGCCTCATCCATAAAACCAATTTAAGCCAGCAATACGCAACATACAGAGCGATAATACCCAATAATATAATATCGGTCATCTCAATCCTCCATTTCTATCCTAAAGTTCCTCATGGCATCTTTCAATTCATCATACACGAAAAGAAAGATAGAACTTATAGGTTATAATTTGCTTGATAAATTTCAAAGCGGGGTCAAAAATATCTCCGAACAGGGAGCATCGTTTCCGTTTGGTTTCTCCATTTTCCCTAAAATTCGATATGCCTAACTCTCAGCCCCGGCCTGATGCTGGTTCAGGTTGTGGAAATAAAAAGCCGAGTGGCCTCAGCAAGGCAACTCGGCAATCTGTTCAAATCCTGCTTCATGACTTCCCCCCTGGCAATAGGGGTTGCTTTACGCATGTACTCCCTTATCCAACAATGGGGTCGAAATGTCAATTAGATTAGTAACTAAGTTAAGTGGGACGTAGGGGGGGCCAATTTTTTTGGCCCCCTTTTTCTTTGGTGGAAGGGGCCGGGGGGGGCCGGTTCGAGTCGCTGGGCCGGCACGCGCCTCAGGCTAGTGTGGCACCGGGGATCGCGGGGAGGCGTGCCTGCTGTTTATCTCCCCACCGAGAGGCCGCCAAAGCCTTGGCTTTTACCCCGGGCCCGGGGGAATGCAATAAGAAAACGATTGTGAAATTTTTCTCCATTGCATGATTTTCATGTTATAATAATAGCTGGTGGGCGTTTTTTTTTGGCAAAAAATCCCGGTTTTCCTGCAGAGTTCAGAGACTTTTTTTCTCCGGGAGCCGCCCCAGGCGCGGGATCTGGCGTGAATCCCTGTGAAGGCTAGGCTTGGCATAATGCACCCGGGGAGCCGGCACGCTGGCACAAAATCGAATTCAGGGTCTGGACGACGCCGGAAAAGTGTGGCACAGTGTTGATCGCAGAGGGCAGCGGTGCATTGTCGCAGAGCTTGCATTCTGGATCGCCGAACAGGGACGCCGGCTCAAAGCCGGGGATAATTTCACAGACCTCCTCGCGACCCTGCAGAGTAAAAAGATCAACGTGCTGGTCATGGATGTCCGCCTGCCGGAAGAAATGGGTTATGGGGCCATTTCCAACGTCCAAGGACTGCACCGCCGGTTGCCCATCATGATTACGGCTGATGAAAATAAGGCGGAGCAAAATAGCCGCATCCGGGATCAAGGGATTTCCGCTATCCGGTAAATTCCTTGGGGATGGATGGCCTCATAAGAGCCATCGCCAACGCTAGGGTGCGATCATCCCGATAATCTCAGAGAAGGCGGCGATGCCATTACCCATGGAACCGCCCCCAGACACGGATGTTCCTGACCCGGTGAACGCCTTTGTGGTTCCGGGGATGAATAACTGAAGGAGTGCTGATCTCCACCATCAGGTGGGAGGACAACTGCCGTCGATCCTGGCTGCGGCCGGGGCCTCACGGCATCCGGAAATTTATTTAAGGGATAGAACTATGCCCCCAGAAAAAGATGCAGTGACACAAGAAACGCCACGGAATAAGGGTAAAGTGGGTGCGGTGATGGTGGTAGGCGGAGGCGTCGCCGGCATGCAGGCGTCCCTGGACCTGGCCAACGCCGGCTTCTATGTTCATCTGGTGGAAACCAAGCCGGCCATCGGCGGGGTCATGGCCCAGTTGGACAAGACCTTTCCCACCAATGACTGCGCCATGTGTATTATTTCCCCCAAGCTGGTGGAATGCGGCCGGCATTTGAACATCGAGATCCACACCCTCACCGATGTGGCGGAGATTTCGGGAGATTCGGGGAACCTCAGCGTCACTCTCAAGAAACAGCCGCGCTATATCGATCAGGCCAAGTGCACCGGTTGCGGCGAGTGCACCAACGTCTGCCCGGTGACCATGTCGGACACCTTTAACGAGGGTCTGGCCGAGTGGAAGGCGACCTATCGCCTCTATCCCCAGGCGATCCCCTCGACTTTTGCCATCAAGAAATTCGACCGGGCCCCCTGCGTCCGGGCCTGCCCCGCCAACCTGAGCGCCCAGGGCTATGTCCAGCTCATCAAGGCCGGGAAATATAACGAATCCCTCAGCCTCATCATGGACCGTCTGCCCCTGCCCGGGACCATCGGCCGCATCTGCCCCCATCCCTGCGAGAGCGACTGCCGCCGCCAGGAGATGGACGAGTCCGTGGCCATCTGCTCCCTGAAGCGGTTCGCCGCGGACCAGGCCGATTGGGACGCCCTGCCGGTGCCCGAAGTGCCCCAGAAAAATCTGTCCGTGGCCATCGTCGGGGCGGGGCCGGCGGGATTAAGCTGCGCCTATCACCTGGCCCTTCAGGGCTATCAGGCGGTGATCTTCGAGGCCGCCCCGGAAGCCGGCGGCTGGCTGCGCTACGGCATTCCGGAGTATCGCCTGCCCCGGGAAGTCTTGGGGCGGGAAGTGGATTATCTTAAGCGCCTGGGAGTGAAAATCCATTACAACTCCCCCATCGGCGCAGGACGCACCATCAACGATCTCCTCACCCGGGACGGGTTCAACGCCGTCTTTCTCGGAGTGGGGGCCCAGGATTCCATCCGCCTGCCGGTGCCCGGAGCCGAGGCCGCCGGCGTCCTCTGGGGGGTGGAGTACCTGAAGGAAGTGAACTCCACCGGTGAATCCCCCACCCAGGGCAAACGGGTGGTGGTCATCGGCGGCGGCAACGTGGCCATGGACGTGGCCCGGGTGGCCCGGCGCAAAGGGGCCGCCTCGGTGACCCTCATCGCCCTGGAATCCCCCGAAGAGCTGCCCGCCTCCCCCTGGGAAGTGGAAGAGGCCAAGGTCGAGGGCATCGAGATTGCCCATCGCTTCGGGGTCAAGCAGATCCTGTCCCAGAATGGTAAGGTCACCGGCCTGGAATTGAAGGCGGTGGAACGGGTCTTTGACGAGCAGGGCCGTTTCGCCCCGGCGTATTTTGAAGATCAGGTCTCCACCCGGGAGGCCGACGTGGTCATCATGGCTATCGGCCAGAAGACCAATCTCAAGTTCATCACCCCGGCCGACGGCATCAAGCTGACGCCCCGGGGCTTGATCGAGGCCGATGCCAGCACCCTGGCCACCTCCCGTGAGGGCGTCTTTGCCGGTGGTGACGTGGTGACCGGCCCCTGGATCGCCATCGGGGCGGTGGCCGCGGGGCGGGAAGCCGCCATCTCCATCGACCGGCATCTTAACGGTCTGGATCTCAAGGCGGACCGTGAGGCCCCCTTAAGGCCCATCGAGCCCGGCAACTGGAATCCCATCCCCACGAACCAGCCCAAAGCGCCCCGGGAACACATGCCGGAGATGCCCCCGGTGGAATGGGCCAAGAGCTTCAAGGAGATCAACCTGGGCTTCACCGAGGCCCAGGCGCAGGCGGAGGCCGCCCGGTGCATTAACTGCGGGCTGTGTTCCGAGTGTATGCAGTGTGTGGCGGCCTGCCAGGCCGGGGCCGTCGACCACAGCATGAAACCCGAAACCAAAGAGATCAACGTCGGGGCCGTGATCATGACCCCGGGGTATCAAGTCTTCAGTCCCGTCAAGTGTGATTCGTACCATTATTCCAGTTATCCCAATGTGGTGACCTCCCTGGAGTTCGAGCGGATCCTCTCCGCTTCCGGGCCCTTCGCCGGACACCTGGTGAGGCCCTCGGACCACAAAGAACCCAAGAAGATCGCCTGGCTGCAATGCGTGGGTTCCCGGGATGTGAAATACCACACGTACTGTTCCTCGGTCTGTTGCATGTACGCCATCAAAGAAGCGGTGATTTCCAAGGAGCACGCTCCCTATCCCCTTGATACCGCCATCTTTTTCATGGACATGCGGACCTTCGGCAAAGACTTCGAACTCTACTACAATCGCGCTGAGCAGGAACACGGGGTGCGATTCATCCGTTCCCGCATCCACAGTATCGATGCCCTGCCGGGTGACGATTTGCAGATCCGGTATGCCGACGAAAGCGGCGCCGAGCAGCGGGAAGTCTTTGATATGGTAGTACTGTCCGCGGGCATGGAGGTCAGCCCCCAGGGCCGGAATCTGACCCAGATCCTGGGAGTAGATACCAACACCCATGATTTTGTGGCCACCTCCCCCTTCTCGCCCGTGTCCTCTTCCCGTGAGGGCATCTATGTCTGCGGGGCCATGCAAGGGCCCAAAGACATTCCCGAATCGGTCATGCAAGCTTCGGCTGCGGCCGGGGCGGTGGGCGCCACCCTGGGAGCGGTCCGCTGGACCGAGACCAAGACCCGGGTAGTGCCCGAACCCAAAGACATCAAGCCGGAAGACACGCCCCGCATCGGGGTGTTTATCTGTAACTGCGGCATCAACATCGGCGGCTATATCGACATCCCGGCGCTGTTGGCATACGCCAAAACGCTGCCCAACGTGGCCTACGTCGAAGATAACCTCTTCACCTGTTCCCAGGACACCCAGGTCCGGATGACCGAGAACATCGACAAACAAAACCTCAACCGGGTAGTGGTGGCCGCCTGCACCCCCATCACCCATGAGCCCCTGTTCCGGGAGACCTTGATTGACGCGGGCTTGAACAAGTATCTCTTCGAAATGGCCAACATCCGGAACCAGGACTCCTGGGTGCACATGAAGGAGCCGCAAAAAGCCACGGAAAAAGCTAAAGACCTGGTGCGGATGGCGGTGGCCCGGGTTGCCCTGCTGAAGCCGCTGAAGGAAAAGCCCCTGACCATCAACCAGCGGGCCCTGGTTATCGGCGGCGGGGTCGCCGGTCTCAATGCCGCCCTCAATCTGGGGGATCAGGGATTTGAGACCATTCTCGTGGAGAAGGAACCGGAACTGGGGGGCAACGCCCGCCGGATTCACAAAACCATCGAAGGCATGGACGTCCCGGCCTATTTGGACGGGCTCGTCCAGCGGGTGAAGTCCCACGACATGATTGAGGTCCTCACCGGCGCCAAGGTGGTGGGGTTCAAGGGCTACAAAGGCAACTTCACCACGACCGTGGTGCCGGGGGCCGGCCAGGATGAACAGACGTTCGATCACGGGGCCGTGGTGTTGGCCACCGGCGCTTATGAGTACCATCCCAAGGAATTTCTCTACGGGGAACATGAGCGGGTGATGACCCAGATGGAACTGGGGGACTTTCTCCACAAAGCGCCGGCGGAGGCCACCAAGTGGAACCGGGTGGTCATGGTGCAGTGCGTGGGCTCCCGCAACGAAGAGAACCCCAACTGCAGCCGGATCTGCTGCCAGGGAGCGGTAAAGTACGCCTTGCAGCTCAAGGAACTCAACCCGGACATGGATGTGATGATTCTCTACCGGGATATGCGCACCTACGGCTTCCTGGAGGATTACTACCGGGAGGCCCGGGACAAGGGCGTGCTCTTCTCCCGGTTCGAGCCGGACCATTTGCCCCAGGTCCACAATGACAACGGGCAATTGGGCGTTACCTTTGTGGATCACGTGCTGGGTCGCCCCGTCAACATGTCCGTGGACGCGGTGGTGTTGAGCGCCGGGGCCCGGGCCGCGGACACCGAGAAGTTGGCAACCCTGCTGAAACTTCCCCGGAACGCCGGCGGATTTTTCATCGAGGCCCACGCCAAGCTGCGGCCGGTGGATTTTGCCTCCGAAGGCATCTTCCTCTGCGGCATGGCCCATTCTCCCAAGCTCATCAGCGAAAGCATCTCCCAGGCCATGGCTGCGGCCGCCCGGGCCGGTGGTTTTCTGGCTGACGTTAACCAGACCATCAGCGGCGTCACCGCGCACGTGGCGCCGGAGCACTGCGCCGCCTGCCTGGTGTGTGTCCGGTCCTGCCCCTACGGCGTGCCGCAGATCAATAAGGATAATGTCTCGGAGATCAACGAAGCCCTGTGCCAGGGCTGCGGCGTCTGTGCCTCGGAATGCCCGGCCACGGTTATCCAGCTGAGCCATTATGAAGATGACCAGATCAGCGCCAAAATCAAAACTTTATTCTAAGGAGTCCAACGATGGAACCGTTTGAACCCAAGATTGTCGGGTTTTGCTGCCACTACTGAGCTTATTCCGCCGCGGACCTGGCAGGTTCGATGCGGTTGCAGTATCCGCCCAACGTGCGTATCATCGAGGTACCCTGCACCGGCAAAGTGGACATCTTGCATCTGTTGATGGCCTTTGAATACGGTGCCGACGGGGTCATCGTCGTAGGTTGCATGGAGGGAGACTGTCACTACAGCGTTGGCAATCTTTTCGCCAAAAAGCGGGTCCAGCGGGCCAAGAAGATCCTCGACAAGGTCGGCATCGGAGGCGACCGGCTGGAGATGTACAATCTATCTTCCGGGATGGGACCGCGGTTCGCCGAGGTTATGCGGGAGATAACCAAAAAAGTGCTGGAACTGGGGCCCAGTCCCATCAGAGTTGCGACAGGAAAGGCCACCAGGCCCATTGCGGAGGTAACTACATGATTAAGGCAGTGCCCAAGCCCCTGGAAGAAGTCCTTGACCGGGTCAAAGACTTCAATAAAGTATTAATTGCCGGCTGTGATGGCTGCGTCACCGTGTGCGAGGCCGGCGGTGCGAAGGAAGCCAAAGTGCTGGCTTCGGCCCTGAGGCTCTACTTCACCCAGCAGGGCCGGCAGGCCCAGGTGGATGACACCAGCCTGACCCGGCAGTGCGAAAAGGAGTACCTGGCGCAACTCTCCGACACGATTGACAACTACGATGCCGTGGTCTCTCTGGCCTGCGGCTGCGGCGTCCAGTACCTGGCGGAGATGTACGACAAAAAGATCGTCTACCCCGGGGTGGATACCTGTTTTATGGGCGTCAACGAGGAACGGGGGCTCTATGCCGAACGCTGCCAGGCCTGCGGCCGCTGCATCCTGGCGGATACAGGCGGCGTCTGCCCCATCGCCCGTTGTTCCAAGCGCATGCTCAACGGCCCCTGCGGCGGCTCCGCCGAGGGCAAGTGCGAAATCAACAAAGATATCCCCTGCGGCTGGGAGCTGATTTATGAACGGCTGAAGACCCTGGGCCAGCTGGACCGTTTTGAGAAACCCGTGGATCCCAAAGACTGGAGCACTTCCCGGGATGCCGGACCTCGTAAGATCGTCAGAGAGGATTTACGGATATGAGCGTGACTACCCCCAGCAAACTGCAGAAAATCATCGCGTCGGGCAATTTCGCCCTCACTTCCGAGGTCGGTCCCCCACGGAGCGCCGATGGCAAGGCGGTTGAGGAAAAAGCCAACCTGATCAAGGATTATGTCGATGCCATCAACGTCACCGACAACCAGACCGCAGTCTGCCGGATCTCCAGCCTGGCCTGCTGCATTCGGCTCAAGCTCATGGGGCTGGAGCCGGTCCTCCAGATGGTGACCCGGGACCGCAACCGCATCGCTCTCCAGAGCGATATCCTGGGGGCGGCCTCCTTCGGCATTAACAACATGCTCTGCCTCACCGGCGACCACCAGCAATTCGGGGACCACCCCAAGGCCACCAACGTCTTTGACCTGGATTCCATCCAGCTCATCCAGACCGTGAAGATGATGCGGGATGAAGGCCGGCTGTTGGGCGGTCACGAATTTGACGTCCGCCCCCAGATGTTCATCGGGGCGGCGGCCAACCCCTTCGCCGGTCCCAACGTCGCCATGCGGGTGGCCCGGCTGGCCAAAAAAGTGGCCGCCGGGGTGCAGTTCGTCCAGACCCAATGCATCTATAACCTGGATAAATTCAAAGAGTTCATGAAAATAGTGGTGGACCGGGGTCTCCACGAAAAAGTGTCCGTCATGGCGGGGATCACCCCCATGAAAGGCGTAGGTATGGCCAAATATATGCAAAAACGGGTGCCCGGCATGGATGTTCCCGATGAGATCATACGCCGCATGGGTGGCGTTCCCAAGGATAAGCAGGCCGAAGAAGGCCTGACCCTGGCGGTGGAACAGATCGAGGAACTGAAGAGCGTTGAAGGCCTCCGGGGGTTCCACATCATGGCCATCGAGTGGGAAGAAAAAGTCCCGGAAATGGTGAAACGGGCCGGCCTCTATCCCAGACCCCAAGTGGCTTAAGCCTTACTCCTTGCCCCAAGGCTCCAGAGGCGGCATGAACCTGGTAAGGGCGTGAACGGAAAGGTTTCATGTCCGGATAGTGCCTGGGGGAGCCGTAGTTAGATTACTTTAACCAACCGGCATGAATCCGGCGGCTTGGGGAAAATTCCACCGGATCAGCCTCAATGGCCATAAAGTCCCGGAGGGGGGCGCCCGCCTGGCGCCTCCTTCCCTTTTCCAGACAACCGCTTGGGCTCTGAGGGGTGTGCGCCTCTAACCCGGCCCCGCCTCAACTGCACCGGTTTGACCCGCTCGGCCGGCGCGCACGATTCCCCTGCACTTCCAGTTGGGCCATGACGTCTGGCGCGGCCGGCGCCCCCGATGACAGCCTGACGCAGGCCATCTTGCCAAACTGTTTGACAAGGCGAAATATTTTTATAAAATTTAATCAGCGTCACTGAAGAGGCCTGTAAGGCTTTCCATCCAGCAATGAGCGCGGCGGGGACAGAAAACCCCTGCCCCAGACAATAAGGAGAAGGTATGAGCAAAGTTAAGAATGGCGATTTCGTCCAATTGCACTACACCGGCACCCTAGAAGACGGCACGGTATTTGACAGCAGTGAAGGCCGCACCCCCCTGGAATTTCAGGTGGGTGGCGGGGGCATTATTCAGGGCTTCAATGACTCGGTCATCGATATGGCCATAGAGGAAGAGAAGAAAGTCGTCCTCGCCCCGGACCAGGCTTATGGCCAACCCCGGGAGGACCTGAAGCGGGAATTCCCCGCCTCGATGTTGGAGGGCCACGAGATCACGGTGGGGCAGCAGCTGCAGTTCTCCAGCCCCCACGGCCCCGTGTCCGGCACGGTGTTGAGCATCGAGCCCGAGAAATTCGTGGTGGACTTTAATCATCCCCTGGCGGGGCAGACGCTGGAGTTCCAGATCAAAATCGTGGGCATCAGCGACGCACCCACCCAGGCCCAGGGTGGGTGCTCCTGCACTCCTTCCTCCTGCTCCTCCGGCTGCGACTCCTGCGGCTAATTTAGCCGGGGCTAAAAATCAGGGGATGACACCTGGATCATCGGGTGCCATCCCCTGCAGCATTTCAGGGAGCCCTGGCGACAGGCCTCCTCTCCTAAACGTGCGCCTGGGGCCTGGCCTCGGAAAACCACGCCGCACCTTCCGAAGGCGGGGAGAAGGGCGCGGCGTTGGCGGTTATTGGGTTACCGGCGGATTGTTGGACGGGGTATTGTCCTGATTGGCGCGGCCGCCGCCCCGGGGACCCATGCCGGGTCCCCCCCGGCGGCCGCCGCCATGCCGGCCGGGGCCACAGCCCAGGCGGGTTTGTACCAGGTTCAAAAAAGCGGCGTGCTGTTCGGGAGTCAAGTTCTTTTTGAATTCCAGCAAAAACCGCGCCATCTCTTCTTCCAGGCTGCCTTGCAAGGTGTTGATCTCCTGGATCTTGGCCTGGATGGCGCTCCAGGGGGTCGATTCCCCCTGGATCAGGTCGAAGAGCTCCTGGCGCTTTTGGGCCAGCTCCTGCCGGACTGCCTTCACCTTCTGATGGTGCTCCGGAAACAGGCGGCGCAAGGCCTGGCGCTGGGACTCGTCCATCTTGAGTTCCCGCCACAAGGCCCGCAGGGGCGGCGGCGGGAGCCCCCGGCCGGCGACCTGCTCGCCGTGCTCTTGGTAGCGCAGGTAGACGATGGTGCCGATGGTCCCCAGATTCAGCGCCAGGGAGAAAATCACCAGATAGATGAGCCAATTTCGCTTCACTTGAGGGTACCGTTGCCTTCTTCGGGCTGATAAGACGCCATCACCGTGCCCAGGGACCCCTGGGGAAAGTCATGGAACACCTCCAGGCTGGCTACATCCGCCCCGTTGTCGCTGGGCGTCGCCGCGCCATAAAAACCCCGGGCCATGGTGCCGCCTAAGGCGACCCCCAGGACCAGACAGGCGGCCAGGGCCACGGACTGCCACCACTGCCGGCGGCGGGGCGGCCGCAGCCGGGCCGCCACTTTCTCGGCCAGGCCCATGGGCGCCGGCGCCGCCAGGTCGCCCAGGGCGGCGTCCAGGGCCGTTAACTTTCGCCATTCCCTCCGGCAGGCCGCACACCTCTCCAGATGGGCCTCCACTGCGGCCCCGGCGGCCTCGGCCAGCTCGTAATCCAGCCAGGCGGATAGTTGTTCTTGTACTTCGTGGCATTCCATGGCAGTTCGTTTCCCCGAAAAAATTTCTCTTTTACTCATTAAAACACCATACGTGAGGAAATCCGGCGCGCCAAGAACAATTTTTGCAGCCGGGGCGCCCAGGGAGACGCCCTCACCGGGCAACCTCCCTCTCCCTGCCTTCCTTGACGGGTTCGCCCGCCATGATTACTTTACACCAAACAAAATACGCACGCATGCCCCAACCGGGGGCCAAGGGAGGGAAGTTATGTTATCGCAGCTACCGGCGGATTTTTCCAAAGTCGCCAAAAAAAATCTCAATCAGGAAATACTCCGGGCGGCCATCATCGCCGAACTGGACGCCATCAACTTCTATGAGCAGATGGCGGCCCTTACCGATGACGGCGACATCAAAAAGGTCCTCCTGGACATCGCCCGGGAGGAAAAAACCCACGTGGGGGAATTCCAGACCATGCTGCTCCGGTTTGATGCCGAACAGGTCAAGGAAATGGACCACGCCAAAAAAGAAATCAAGGAGCTCACCGGGAAGTAACGCCGCGGCCGCAACCGTTTGAACCCATCCCCCTCTCACCCAGGGGGATTTTTTTGGCCCCAGGTCGTCAAACTCCCTCGGGCAACCACCGGGAAGACGCCCGGGCCAGGCCGGGGGCGGGGCGACGCTGAGTGCCATGCTCTTCGGGGCGAGCAGCTCATGGACCTGCATGAGATTAGCCTATTATGAAATTTATGAAATTGCCGGTGGGGCACAAAATTGTCGACAGCATCTGACAAACCCGACCCCACCCCCTCATAAATAATCCTGCAAGGCCTTCTTCAGGAACTGCCGGGCCCGTTTCAGCAGGCCGTCCACCGCCTGGGGGCTGAGGCCCATTTCCTCGGCAATCTCCTGGTAGGAAAGCCCGGCGAAGCGCTTCAGGACCAAGGCCCGACGCTGGTTCTCCGGGAGGGCGTCCAGCAACTGCTCCAGCTGGCGGCTCAGGTCCTGCTCCTCCAGGGCCTGAAGGGGGGTGGCTCCGGAATCCGCCAGGCCCGGAGCATCCTCCTGGTCCAGGGATTCCTGGGGATGGCGCTGGCGCAGGAGGTTCAGGCAGTGGTTGGCGGTGATGCGGTGCAGCCAGCTGCTCACCTTCGCATGGGGCTCAAAGCGGTGGGCGTGCTCGTAAACCTTGAGAAAGACCTCTTGTAAGGCGTCTTCCGCCTCCAGGGGGTCTTTTAAGAGGCGGTAGGCCACCTGATAAAGGCGGCCCTGATGCCGGCGGATGAGTTCCGCCAGGGCGGCCTGGTCTCCTTGGGCCACCCGCCGGAGCACCGCATAATCCAGATCGGTGGGCTCGGAGGTCAAAACAGGGTGAGGCAGACGAGGTCGTCCTTCTTGCAGGCCCGGAGCTTTTCCATGTGGCGCAGCGGCGCGAATTCCCGGCGCAGCTCATCTTCGGTCAGCCCCAGGTGGACGCAGGCCTCGGGAATCGGCACCTCGCCCCGTTCTTTCACCAGGTCGTAAAGCTTTTGCTGGAGCGGGGTCAAGCTGTGCCCCCCCGGCAGGTCCTTGAGACTCTTGGCGGTATGCACCGCCCAGGGGTCGCAGACCTTGGTGGGGCTTAAGGCGTCCATGTAACAGTCCTCGCAGAGTTCCTGCCCGCGATATTCCCGGACTTCGGCGGGATCAATCGCGCCGGCGCACT
The DNA here is from genome assembly GCA_963812015.1 of uncultured delta proteobacterium. GTDB lineage: Bacteria > Desulfobacterota > Desulfobaccia > Desulfobaccales > 0-14-0-80-60-11 > 0-14-0-80-60-11. The sequence continues at coordinate 13,298 of CAWETI010000002.1, forward strand.
TGGCACACCTCTGGTTCGTCATGCCACGTCACCTCCGTACTCTTAGGTGCTGGAACCGCCAGGAGTTAAGTCGCCCCTCGCCACGCTGTTGGCCCGGCGGGCAGGCCCCGGTAAGGCGGGAAATAAAGGGGGGCGGTGCGGACACCGCCCCTCCGCCCCCGGATACCGGGCGAGACAAGCTCCGGACACCGGGTTACGCACCTATAATTCGTAAGTCCCTTCCATCTCCAGGACAAATTCGCCGTGCTTGTCCGACGGTTTCACGACAAAAGTGCCGCTCCCCTTAACCCCGGCCAATTTGCCGATGCCTTTGTAAACCTCCCATTTACCCTTGGTCGTGGCGCCCTGCTTTTCCCCCTGAAAGCGGGAGTAAACCCCGCCATTCTGGTAAATAGTGGAGGCATAGCCAGTCATGGGCCCGTCGCCTTTGACCCGGTCATGGAAGCCAACGCTGCGACGGGAAACAAATTCACCGGCTACTCCGGGGGTGTAATTAATGGGCTCACCCTCCATCTCGGTGAGCATCAAGGTGTGATCGGGGACATCGCCAACCGAGAGCATTTCCCGGCGAGTGACAAAAATTTTGAAGCTGGCCTTGCGCTGCATGGTATTCCCTCCTTAGACAGTGAGGCGGTTATGGATGCAAGCCGTGGTCTCGCTCCTGGTTCCTTTAGATATTAAATATCCAATTCGTTCAATTCAAGTACGTTGTTCTGAATAAATTCACGCCGGGGCTCCACCTTATCCCCCATGAGAACGGTGAAGATGCCGTCCGCCTCGGCCGTATCGGCGATATTCACCTTCAGGAGTGTACGCGTTTCCGGGTCCATGGTGGTCTCCCAGAGTTGCTCCGGGTTCATCTCCCCCAGGCCTTTGAAGCGTTGGATGGTGATGCCCTTCTGCCCCTCTTCCAGAATGAAGGCCACCAGTTCATCCAGCCCGTTGAACGCCCAGGTGCGATCCTTGCCCTCCATCCGGTGGGGCGGGGTCTTGAAGTCGGCCATGTCCTGGTCCAGGCGCACCAGGGACTGAAAGTCGCTGCTCCCTAAAAGTTCCCAGTCAAGGCGGATTTCCACAGATTCGCGCCCCTGGGTCGTCACGAGCAGCGCCCAGCACGTGTGCTCCTCATCGAATTCCAGGCGCGCCGTTATATTTTTCGTGGCGTTCATGGCTTGCAGCACTGGCTGCAGCCCTTCTTCCTGGCGCAGGCTCTCTTTGGAGACCACGCCATGGTCCAGGAGCAGACGCACCACTTTCCGGGCCATGCCCCGTTTTTCGAAACGGTTCAAGTATTCCTGAAAGGCAATGACTTTTTCCAGGGCCTGAGCCAGGGGAACGCCTTCCAGGGTACGGGTCCGGCCCAGGCGCAGGCGCTTCTTTTCGATGCCCCGCTGGAGCAGATATTTTTTGAATTCGCCGTCATCCTTGAGATAGGTCTTCTCATTGCCCCGGGTCAGGCGGTACAGGGGGGGCTGGGCGATGTAGAGGTAGCCGCCCTCCACCAGGGTCACCATCTGGCGGTAGAAAAAGGTCAGGAGCAGGGTGCGGATATGGGCCCCGTCCACGTCCGCGTCCGTCATGATGATGACCTTGTGGTAGCGCAGGTCGTCCATGTTGACTTCGTCCTGGGTGAGGTCGGAGCCCAGGGACGAGATCAGGGTGCGGATCTCCTGGTTGTCCAGCATCTTCTCGAAGCGGGCCTTCTCCACGTTGATGATCTTGCCCTTGAGGGGCAGGATGGCCTGGAAGCGCCGGTCCCGGGCCTGCTTGGCGGAGCCGCCGGCGGAGTCGCCCTCCACCAGGTAGAGCTCCCGCCGGGCCGGGTCCCGTTCCTGGCAGTCGGCCAGCTTGCCCGGCAGGGTCATGTCCCCGAAAGCCCCTTTCTTGCGCACCAGGTCCCGGGCGCGCCGGGCCGCCTCCCGGGCCCGGGCCGCCTCCAGAAGCTTGGTGAGGATGTTCTTGGCCAATGCGGGGTTTTCCCCCAAGAAGGTCAAAAGATGCTCGTAGAGCATATTTTCCACCAGGCCCTTGACGTCGCTGTTGCCCAGCTTGGTCTTGGTCTGGCCCTCGAACTGGGGGTGGGGCAGCTTAACGCTGATCACCGCGATGAGGCCTTCCCGGATGTCCTCACCCTGGAGGTGGCCGTTCTTGAGATTCTTGGGCAGGTCGCTGGCGCCCATGTACTGATTGATGGCCCGGGTAAGCCCGGCCTTGAAGCCGGAGAGGTGCGAGCCGCCTTCCCGGGTGTTGATGTTGTTGGCAAAGGAGAAGATCTGCTCGTTGTAGGTGTCGTTGTATTGGCAGGCGATCTCCATCTGGATGCCGCCCTTAGACCCGGAGAGATAAATGGGTTCCGGATGGATGGGGGTCTTGTTGCGGTTGAGATACTGGACGAAGGAAACGATGCCGCCTTCGTAGTGAAATTCGTTCTTGCGGCCCGAGAGCTCGTCCAGCAGATTAATGCGCACCCCGCCGTTGAGGAAGGAGAGTTCCCGGAGGCGCTGGGCCAGGAGGTCGTAACTGAAGTTGGTCTCGGCAAAAATCTGGGAGTCGGGGAGAAAGGTCACCTTGGTGCCCCGGCGCTTGGTCTTGCCGGTGATGGTCAGGGGCGTGGCGGTTTTACCCCGTTCGTAGCGCTGATGATAGACCTGGCCGTCCCGCCGGATCTCCACCTCCAGGTATTCCGACAGGGCGTTGACCACCGAAACCCCGACCCCGTGGAGGCCGCCGGAGACTTTGTAGGCGCCGGAATCGAACTTGCCGCCGGCGTGGAGCCGGGTCATGACCACTTCCACCGCGGGCAGATTTTCCCCGGGGTGCAGGTCCACGGGAATGCCCCGGCCGTTGTCTTCTACGGTGACGCTGTTGTCCGAATGGACGGTGACCTTGATTTCATCGCAATGCCCGCCCATGGCCTCGTCGATGGAGTTGTCCACCACCTCATAGACCAGATGGTGGAGGCCTTCGGGGCCGGTGTTGCCGATGTACATGGACGGCCGTTCCCGCACGGGGTCCAGGCCCTTGAGGACCTGGATCTTGTCGGCGTCGTATTCCGAGTGGGGGGTGAGATTACTCTCCACATTACCTTCGGGCTCGTAATCAGGACCAGCCAAATCGTTACTCCTTTGATCGGGCAAATATCAATTCTCGGGGATCTTAATGGTGCCGCGGATCAGATCGTTCATGGTTTGGGGCTTGGCCAGGCTCTGGCAGAGCAGCTCCTTGACCCCCCGGACGAAATGGTCGCGATCCACCGGTTGATGGGTCCCCATCACAATATTTATATCAGGAAATTCACGTTTTATCAATGTCGTATAGGGCTTGATAAAGGGGCATAACGCTACCATACAAAATGACAGGTGCAGCGCATCTATGCGGAACTCGGCTAACGCCCGGACTCTTTTAAGAATCTTCTCCGGCGCGGCAAGAGTGGGACACCCGGCGCAATTAATGATGCCAATTAAATCCAGCGGTTCATCTTGGGGATATGGCTCGAACCAGCCCCGGCGTTTCCGCATATCGCCGAGACATACTACGGAAGCACAGTTCGTTTCTTGAGTGCAATTGGAGCAGGTAAGAATACCGATACGAGCCATAAAACAGTTTCCGGTTTTCTATGTTCGGTTTTCGGTATGAGATTGTGGTAATGTGATATTATTGGAACAACACACTACTTTTTGACCCGCGGCACAACTTTAATCCCGAACATCACTTCACCGTAGCCGCCGCAAGCGACGCCCACATCCAGGCAGCGGACCGAATGCATGAAATGAAACTGGTTGGGGTCCAGCCCTTCGCTCAAGCGCTCGTTGATGAGGGCAACCGGCACCGCCAACTGCGATATGGCGTACACACACAGTCTGGGAGGACAGAACTTGGTGAGGAAATTGCCGTCCACATCCAGGATAAATTTATCCCCCTCCTGGTAGCCGGAATTGCAGTGCCGGGCCCGCACCACCTCGGCTTGGATGGAATAGCAGGCCGCGGCCCGGCCCAGCCGCTCCATTTGCCGCAGCCGGGGGTCTCCGGCCTGGAATTCCTTCAGGTCCGCCTCGGTGTAACCCACCTTGGCTCCGAAACGCTTGAGATCCTTTGGCTCTTCTTTATCTTCCATAAGGTCCGTAAATGGTGGGCCATGCCCACCCAACATTTTATCACTCATAACCTTCAGCGGGGGACATCACGGCGCTACCTGCTTTTACCGAAAACCGAAAACCCGTAACCGAAAACCGTCTTTTAAAGGCTCATGGGCATGATGATGCTGAAGTAGTGGGGGTCCGTCTGGTCCACCAGGCAACAGGGGCGGTCCTTTTCGTTGACTTTAAGGATCACCATATCGCTGGTCATGGCGTTCAACGGCTCCAGGAAATACCGGGCGTTGAAGCCGATCTCCATGGGAAGGGCCTGGGCGTCGCCCTGTTCCATGAACAGGCCCACCACTTCCCGGCCTTCCCCCACCTCCGGGTTGTTGAAGGTGACTTCCAGGTGGTCCGGCATGAGCTTCAGGATCACGCCTTTGAAGCGCTCCGTGGACAACAGGGCAATCCGCCGGATGGTGTCGAACAAAAGGCGCCGGTTGATGGCGAAGCTATAGGCGAAGCTCTCCGGGATGATGCGCCGGTAGTCGGGAAATTTCTTGTCCAGGAGCAGCCGGATGAAGAGGTATTTGTCGTCGGCTTTTAAAGCCAGGCTCTGCTTGCCCAGCCCCAGGGAGACGTGCTCCTCTTCGGCCAGGAAGCGGATCACTTCCGCCATGCCTTTCCGGGGGATGAGGATGCCTTTGGCGATGGGAAATTGGCCGGACTCCTGGAGGGGGCGTTCAATCAGGGTGAGGCGGTGGCCGTCGGTGGAGATGAGGCGCAGCCAATAGTCCAGGTCCGATTCAACCTCAGCCCCTTCCTCCGCCAATGATTCCGCCTGGGCCCCACCCCGGGGAAATCCCACCCGCTCCCAGAAGATGCTGGAGAGATGGTACTGCAGGTCGTCGGCCGAGACGGAAAAGATGGTCTTTTCGATCATCTCCTTGACCATGCGGGATTCCACCTGCACCAGCTCCTGGTCGGTAATCTCCGGGACCGGGGGAAACTGGTCCGCCGGCAGGCCGTGGAGTTGGTACCGGGCATCCCCTTCCTGGATCTTCAGGTTGGAATTTTCCGTGCCCGTCAGGTCCAGGGTCTCACCCGGCAACTCTTTGATCAGGTTGTAGAGATAGTGGGCCTGGACGGTGATGGCCCCGTGTTCCATCACCTCCGCCGGGTAGAAACCCCGGAAACTCACCTCCAGGTCGGTGGCGGAAACGACCACCCGGTTTTCATCGGTCTGCAGGAGAAAATTAGCCAGGATGGGCATGGTGCCCCGGCGGTCCACCACCCCCAGGGTCCGCCCCACTCCCTTCAACAAGGTTTCCCGATCGATCTTCAGGCGCATATTTCTTTTCTCCTAAAAGATTAGAAATCTAATCGAATTAATAAGTACCCAGCGGTTGGTCGATAAGTAAGCCAAGTATTTAATTTTCCACACACTGTTATCTACAAAGAATAATTCCTACCTTGATGCGCTCGCCGGGTTATGCGTAACCGGCTCCAAGTCAGCCTCGGGGGCCTGTCGAAAAGTGAGTCAGTTGGACATATTTTCTTCAAGGTGCGGTTGACATCCAAATTCTCATGCTTAAATAAAATATTTTAGGGTGATCCAGCGGGTCCCCCAGTTTTCCTCGTTCCCAAGTTGTACTTGGGAACGCCGTTATCTCCCCCGCTTGACCCTTACTTACATACCGCGCCCTGGCTGCCTGAGCTCACCATGCGGCTGTAACGGGACAGATACCCCTGTTTGACCTTGGGTTCCGGGGGCTGCCAGTTTTGCCGGCGCCGGGCCAGTTCGGCCTCATCCACCAGCAGGGTCAGGCTCTTCCCCGGGATGTCGATCTTGATCCGGTCACCCTCGTGCACCAAGGCGATGGGGCCGCCCTCCGCGGCCTCCGGCGAGATGTGGCCGATGGCCGCGCCGCGCGTCCCGCCGCTGAAGCGGCCGTCGGTCAGCAGGGCCACCTCCTTATCCAGTCCCATGCCGGCGATGGCCGAGGTGGGGGTGAGCATCTCCCGCATGCCGGGGCCGCCCTTGGGGCCTTCGTAGCGGATGACCACGATGTCCCCAGGCTTAATTTTACCATCCAGGATGGCACGGGTGGCGTCTTCTTCGGCATCAAAGACCCGGGCCGCGCCTTCATTGACCAGCATCTGGGGGTCAACCGCCGATTGCTTGACCACCCCGCCGTCGGGCGCCAGGTTACCCCGGAGGATGGCAATGCCCCCCTGGGGGTGGTAGGGGTGGCTCAGGGGGTGGATGACCTGCTCGTCCAGGACCTTGACCGCCGCCAGGTTATCCGCCACGGACCCCGCGGTGGCGGTGAGGGGGGCGCCGTCCACCAGGCCGGCTCCCATGAGGACCTTCATGACCGCGGGGACCCCGCCGGCCGCGTTCAAATCCTCCAGGTGGTGGGGCCCGCCGGGGCTCATGGAGCACAGGTGGGGGGTCTTGACGCTGATCTCGTTGAACAGGTCCAAGGACAGGTCGATGCCGGCTTCCCGGGCGATGGCCGGCACGTGGAGCACGGTGTTGGTGGAGCAGCCCAGGGCCATGTCCACCGCCATGGCGTTCTTGAAGGCCGTAAGCGTCGCAATCTGCCGGGGCAGGATCTGTTTGGCGACCAGCTCCATGATCTTGAGGCCGGCTTCTTTGGCCAGGCGAAAGCGGGCCGCGTGCACCGCTGGGATGGTGCCGTTGCCGGGTAGCGCCAGCCCCAGGGCCTCGCTCAGGCAGTTCATGGAATTGGCGGTGAACATGCCGGCGCAGGAGCCGCAGCCGGGACAGGCGCACTCCGCCAGTTCCTTGAGGTCATCTTCGCAGATCTTTCCGGCCTTCACTGCGCCCACCCCTTCAAAGACCGTGATCAAATCCACCGCCTGGCCCTTGAAGCGCCCGGCCAGCATGGGGCCGCCGGAAATCAGGATGGCGGGGATGTTGAGGCGCAGGGCCGCCATCAGCATGCCGGGGATGATCTTGTCGCAGTTGGCCACCAGGACGAGGCCGTCCACGGGATGGGCCGTTGCCATGATTTCGATGGAGTCGGCGATGAGCTCCCGGGAAGGCAGGGAATATTTCATGCCGGCGTGGTGCATGGCCAGGCCGTCGCAGACGCCGATGACCCCGAATTCCAGGGGAGTGCCGCCATTCAAGCGCACCCCGGCCTTGGCCGCCTGGGTGATCTTGTCCAGGTGGATGTGGCCGGGAATGAACTCGTTATAGGAATTGGCGATGCCGATAATGGGCTGGTCGATCTCCCGGTCGGTTAACCCCATGGCCTTGAGGAGAGACCGGTGGGGATATTTTTCCAGGCCCAATTTCATCAGATTGCTGCGCATGCAACTGCTCCTTTAAGGGTTGTCGGACTTGTCCGACCCAGACCCGGGTTCGCCGCCGGGCGGGGCTTCCGGGGTTTTCGCTTCGGGCGCGCCCTCGGGCTGAGGCTCGACCCTTCCCGGTTCGGGTGCGGGTTTCTTTCTGGATCTGCCTGACCCCCGCCGGGGCCGGCCGGTTTTTTTCGGCGCGGCAGCCGGTTGGGGTTCGGGGGCTGTTTGGGGCTCAGGCCCGAGTTCGCCGCCGGGCTGGGTTTCCGGGGTTTTCGCTTCGGGCGCGCCCTCGGGCTGAGGCTCGACCCTTCCCGGTTCGGGTGCGGGTTTCTTTCTGGATCTGCCTGACCCCCGCCGGGGCCGGCCGGTCCTTTTCGGCGCGGCAGCCGGTTGGGGTTCGGTGGCCTTGGGGGGCTCAGGCCCGGGTTGGGGTTCGGCCGCCGGCCTGGTCTCGGGGCCCGGCTTGGCCTCGGAGGGTTCCCGCTTGAGATATTCCACCTGAATCTCTTCGGGCCCCAGGCCTTCTTTGGGAAGCACCATGATCTTAAGATGGTGATGCTCTTCCAGGGTGAGGATTTCTTTACGTTTCTTGTTGAGGAGGAAAGTGCTCACTTCCAGGGGCACCGTCGCCCGGACCTCCTGGAATTGGCCTTGGGTTATCTGGGTGGAGATTTGCCGGAGCAGGCTCAGGCCCAGAGAATCCACCCGTTTAACGCGGCCCCGGCCCTGGCAGGCAGGACAAACCGTGTAGGCGCTGACCTCCGCGGTGGGGCGCAGACGCTGGCGGGAGAGTTCCAGCAGCCCGAACTTGGACAGACTCCCCACGGTGACCCGGGCTTTATCTTTTTTCAGGCTCTGCTTGAGGGCCTGCTCCACCTCTTTCTGGTGCTTCCTGTCCTTCATGTCGATGAAGTCGATGACCACCAGGCCGCCCAGGTCCCGGAGGCGGAGCTGCCGGGCCACTTCATCGGCGGCCTCCAGGTTGGTCTTCAAGGCCGTGTCTTCAATTTCCCTCTGGCTGGTGCAGCGCCCGGAGTTGACGTCGATGGAGACCAGGGCCTCGGTGGGGTTGATGACGATGCCGCCCCCGGATTTCAGGGGCACGCGCTCCGAGTAGATGCGCTCCATCTGGTCTTCCAACTGGAAGCGGGTGAAGATGGGCAGTTCGTCCTTGTAAAGTTTCAGGGTATGGACGTGCCGGGGGGACATTTCCAGGATAAAGGTGCGCAGCGTCTGGTAGACTTCTTTGTTGTCCACCAGGATGGTGGTGATATCCGGGGAAAAATAATCCCTGACGGTCCGGGTGATGAGGTCCAGGTCCCGGTGCAGCAGGCAGGGGGCCGGTGTGGTGGCCGCGGCCTGGTTGATGGATTCCCAGAGCTTCAGGAGATATTTCATATCCTTGGCCAGCTCCGGGGTCTTGGCGGTCTCGCCGGCCGTGCGGATAATCAGGCCCATCTCCGGGGGCAACCCCAATTTCTGGGCCAATTCTTTGAGGCGCTGGCGCTCCTCTTCCTTTTCGATCTTGCGGGAAACCCCCAGATGGCTCTGTTTGGGCAAGAGCACCATGCGGCGGCCGGGAAGGGAAATATAGGTGCTCAGGTAGGCGCCCTTGGTGGCCGACTCCTCTTTGTAGACCTGGACGATGAGCTCCTGGCCTTTGCGCAGCACCCGCTGAATCTTGGTCTTGGCCCGGCTCTGGGTTTTTTCCTGGTAATAGTCGGGATGGACTTCGGACAGAGGCAAAAAACCGTGGCGCTCTCCGCCGTAGTTGACAAAGGAGGCCTGGAGGCTGGGCTCGATATTGACCACGATGCCTTTATAAATATTGGCTTTGGTGGGTTCCCGGGAGGCGGACTCCAGGGCCAGCTCTTCCATCTGGCCTTCTTCGACGATGGCGACCCGGAATTCCTCAGGGTCGGCGGCGTTGACAAACATCTTCCGAGGCGGGCTCATGAATACCCCTCGCGGCACTGTTGGGCGAATTCTTTAAACCCGGGCTGGCAATCCTGGGCATACATGCGATTGATGGCCAGGGGCAAAGCCGCGGGACTTTTTAAATTGCGGATGGGGCGCATCTCCTGACGGCGGAAAAATGCGGTTTTCACCAGAAAATTGATATCTCCCTGGACCGGCTGAAAATAGAGGAACCCGTCCTTGACGGTGATGGGCATGGGCAGGCCGGTTTCCCCGATGCGGCCCCAGCACACCCAGGGACTGGGATAGTGATTAAAATTCCGGTTCAAGAAGGTGATGTCCCGGTTCTCGATGTCGCCCAACTGAAAACTTTCGATCATCACATCCCGCCCGAGTTCCGAATCCCACGCCAGCATCCCGCCTTTCTGGGGTTTGGCGGGATTATTGGCCATTACTTCCATGACCATGTTATACCCCTGGTCCCCCAGTTCCAAGGCCAAACCCAGGCCGTGGAAATCCAGGGACCCGATGAGATAATCCAGATCCTCTATATTATAGGAAATTTTATCGGCAAAACCCTGCAGCCAGTCGGCCACCTCTCCCCGGGAGTGAAACTTCTTGTCCCAGGGATGAGTTCCCGCCAGGGAGAATAGCTGGCGCGCCATGGTCTGCTGCATGACCATCTGCCCGTGGTTATGCAGCCGGCGGGGGCTGTTGACATCGTAGAAAAAATTCCCCCTCTCCAGATTGAGGCCGTGAAAGCTTTCTTGCACCATAAAATAGACCTGGGCGGGATTGAAGCCGAAAAAATGCCATTGGTAAAAATCTTTTTCGACGTGGGCCAACATTTCCCGGCCAATGATAATCAACAGATGCTGACGCCCCAGCACCTCCCGGGGAGATTCCCCTAATTCCCGGGCCAGGTTTTCCAGGTCAAAGGCGAGCTGGAGCATGTGGCGGGCCCCCAGGGAGAGGGGCAAGAGCGCCTGGGGTGAACAGTCCAGTTGCGGCGCCAGGTCCTCCGGGGCAATGATCCGGCCGGCTTCCTGGCTCATGAGGTGGGCGGTGCGCTCAAGGGTGATCTCCCGGGCGATATCGAGGAAATATTTGGAACCCAACATCAAGCGGGTGCCCTCACCGGCGGCGGCATGCTCGAAGAGAATTTCGCCCCGGGCCACCGCCGCCCGGGCCCGAGCCAGGCGTGCCTGGTGGCCGTCATGTTCATCGAGGACGAGGATTTGCCGGGGCTCCGAAAGCATCGAAAGGCGGGGGTAACGGTTAAGGTCCTTTTCCCGAAGGGCAATTTCGGCTAAAGAGGGGAAGTGGTGTAATTTCTCTTGCGCCAGGGCCACGCAGGAGCTGATATAGGGTTCAAGGGCGCCGGGATCGATTGCCGACTTGGTTGCTTGGGGCATGAAAGGCCTGTAATATTGAGATGTTAAAACATTTAATTATCATGGGTGCGCCGTATTGTCAAGGAACATTACGTCATCAGAGGTGGCCGGCCGTCGGCCCGGGGTTAAGAGAACCTGTAAAAAAAGCATATTTCCGGAAGATGGTGAAACCAGGGGGACGGCGCCCAAGTCCGCCCCCACCGGCTTACATTTCGGTTTTATCGCGATACACCAGGACCGGGCGGGTGGAAAGGCGCACCAGGTTGAGGGCCTCGTCGCTGATCAGCTTCAAATACTTGGGCCGCTTGTGCCCATAGGCCCCCAGCACCAGCAGGTCATACCGTTCCACGGCCACCGCCTTGAGGATTTCATCCACGAAGTCCCCCTGGGCCAATTTTTTGCTGGGGGTGTAGCCGTATTTCTTTAGGGTGTCTTCCCCGGTGAGCAAACACGCCTCGGCGAATTCCGGGGTTTCCCCCAAAGCGGTTTCCTGGACGTGGAGGATGGTGACTTCCGGTTTTTGCTTGGCGAAGAGCGGGGCGATGAATTCCAGGGCGCCCTGGTCGCACTGAGACCCCCGGTAGGCCACCAGGATCTTCTGGATCGGCCGGAAATTGCGCATGAGGAGCACCGGTTGCAGGGCATGGTGGAGAATCTTGGCGTGCACCGAGCCCAGCAAAAAGCCCCGGATCGAGGAGCGGCCCTGGGAGCCCATCACGATCAGGTCGTACATGCCTTCGTTGGCGGCGTTCAGGATCTCATCGGCGGGGTCGCCCACGGCCACCAGGGGCTCACAAGGCACTTTACCTCCCAGGCAGATCTCACAGGCCTCGAAAATCTCCTCCACGGTTTTTGCCGCCTCGGATTCGATGGCCTTTTCCACATCCTCCCGGGTGGTGAAGGGGGCATACGAGCTTTCCGCCACGGACTCCACGATATTGGGTTTCACATAGAGGGCGTCCACGTCCGCCTCGAAATGTTCCAGCAAATGGCAGGTGTAGCGCAGGGCCTGCTGCGACTCCTCGCTTTTGTCCACCGCGACCAGGATTTTCATAGGTATCTCCTCTCAGATGGTAGTGAGCGTCCAGAAAAGTGGTCGGTTTTCTGGATTATAGACTCAGGCTGGGGTTAACGCATCACCAAAACCGATGTCTGGCACTTGCTCACAAAGCGCCCGGCCCAATCCCGGGGATAGAACCGGTCCAGCAAGGATTTCTTCCCCATAAACAGGGCCAGGAGGTCCTGCTGCAATTCCTTGTCGATGAAGTTTTCAAAATCGGCGATCTCGGTGAGGCGGGTGCTCACCTTGATCTGGCGATCCTCATAGTAGTCGCCGATCTCGATCAGCCGCCGGTATACGTCCTTCTTCATGCCGCCTTCCTGGGAAAGGCCGATCAATTCCAGCTGCGCCCCGTGCAGCGTGGCCATCTGGTTGATCATTTCCAGGGAATCCTGGCTGATGTAACTCTGGTCCAGACAGGCCAGGATGCGGCTGATGGGCTGCGCTTCTTTGACCAGGAGCACCGAGCAGGCGGCGTCATTCACCACTTTCTGGGGCACCGCGGCCGAGCCTTGCCAGAGGCACTGCGGCCCCTTGGTGCAACCTAGCACGACCAGATCGCTTTCGTCTTCCCGGGCTTCCCCCAGGATCTCCTGGGCCTCATTACCGCAGCGAAGGCGCACTTTCACGTCTTTCTTGGCCCCCCGGTTCACCAGCAACTCTTCCCACTGGCCGCCCTTCACGGGAATCCACTCATAGCGCCAGTCCCCCAGGGCATAGGGTGAGCCTTCGCCCCCGGCCCGGTGGAGAAAAGCCTCCCGGTACCCGTGTAAGGCCTGGGCCAGGGGCTGGCCCTCGGCCGGTTGCCCCGCGGCCTCGGCCGGAGATATTCCCAGCAGGGTTACGTCAGCCCAGGTGTTGGTGGCCAGTCGCGCCACTTCGTTGAGGGCGTAGGCGCTGTAAGGATGTTCATCTCCGGCGAATAAAATTTTCATGGGTCTTCCCCTCCCTATGGTTGGCGAAATCTTAACCGGACTGCAACCCCGGTTCGGTCAATCCCCCAAGGCTTTCTTGACCGATTGCTTTAATTCGTCGATCTTGACCGGTTTCGGGAAAAAATCGTAAATACGCTCCCGGATGGCCTCGATGGTGGCGTCCAGGGTGGCATACGCCGTGAGCATAATCACCCGGGTGTGCGGGTAGAGTCGGTTCACTTCTTTCAAGATATCCATGCCGCTGACCTGGTCCATCTGCAAATCGGTAATCACCAGGTCGTACGGTTGGCTTCTAATCGCCTCCAGGGCTAGTTGACTGTCGGTGAAGGTCTCCACTTCGTAGCCTTCGGCCTGCAAGATTTTTTTCGCCATGTCACCCACAATCTTTTCGTCATCAATCACGACAATCTTTTTGGCCATGGTTAATCCCCTTGTTCCTTGCCCTTTGCAGGTAGCTTAATGGTAAACGTGGTGCCCTGGCCCTCGGTGCTCTCCACCGAGATTTCCCCGTGATGCTGGCGGATGATGCCGTAACTCACGGACAATCCCAGGCCGGTGCCCTTGGTGCTCTTGGTCGTAAAAAAAGGATCAAAAATATAAGGCAGAATATCCTTATTAATGCCGGTGCCGGTATCCCTCACGGTCATGGTGACCATCCGGCGCTCCTGATCCAGGCCGATATCGATGAAGAGCTCCCCCCCCTGGGGCATGGCCTGAATGGCGTTGATGAACAGGTTGACCAGCACCTGTTGGATCTGGGGGGCGTCCACCGAGACGGCCGGCAGATCTGGGGCGACGACCACGTGATGCCCGACCTTGGAGATTTTGAGCTGGTTGGCCACCAGCCCGAGACTCCGGTTGACGATGTCCCCCATCTGGCAGTCGGCTAATTCCTGTTTCTTTTGCCGGGAGAAATCCAGGAGGTTTTCCACAATCTTCTTGATCCGTTCGCTTTGGGTATAAACGTCGCCCATGTAATTTTTCTTGTCGTCATCTCCCAGCAGGTCGTAGAGACTCAGGTAGGTCTGGGCAATCAGAGAGATATTATTCAAGGGATTCCCCAGCTCGTGGGCCACTCCGGAGATCAGGATCCCCAGGGAGGCCAGCTTCCCCGATTGCACCAGCTCCTGTTCCCGCTTTTCCAGTTCCCGGGCCATCTCCGAAATCGCCTGCACCGCAACCTGAATTTCGTTGTGCGGGGAAAAGCTCCTGGCGGCCACTTCCCGAAACCGGCCTGCGGAGACCATTTTAATCATCTGTTCCATGACCGTGATTTCCTGAATAAGAAACCGGAAAAAATACTGCCAGAGCACGACCTGGATAACAAAAATGATCGCCAGGGAGACAATGAGCATAACAATGTTGTAGCTGATGATATAACTGACAGTTTTGCGTTCTCCCCGGAGCAGCGTCGCCGATAGTTCGGTAAGTTCATGGCCCAGCCTCCGGATTTCCTCTTCGTGATACGAGGGGATCTTTTGGTTGCTGATGGCTTGTTGAATCAAATCCAAATAATGTTTGAGATTATGGAGCAAATTCTCGTAATCCTGGTCACTTAAACCATGCAAACCGGGAACCAGATACGACCGGGATGATTGAAGCACGCCATACCGTTCCCGGCCAATGGTTTCCAACTCAGTGAGCGCCCCCAGGTCCTGATACAAGAAGTAATTTTTTTCAGCCTTGCGCATCTCCAGCAGGGAAATGTTTAAATCATCGATAATTTCGATGGCCTGTAATTTGGTCAAAACCGCTTTAAAGGAAAGATAGCCGAATCCGCAGATCAGGCAGATGACAATAGCTTGAATGACTGCGGCGATGATAATTCTTTTTCTTATGCTCATCGCGGTCCGGAACAACGGCTTAACCCTTCCCCGGCTACATAAACGAACCGAATTTATGTGATTGGATGGACTTCTCCACCCGCTGGTCCACGGCTTCCGGGGCCAGCTCCTTTTCGAGTTGGGGCAACATCTTACGCTCGACCCGGTAGGATTTGACGAACAGTTTGATGGCCATGCCGATGCTGGAAAGCCCCGCCAGGGTAATGATGGCATCGATGATGGACCAGTAGCCCAGGCCAAACATGCGGGTGAAGATGGTGCCGATGGCGATAAAGGTCAGGCCGGTCCGCAAATAAGAGAGTTCTGTACGCTGCTTGGCCAGGATAGTGCGATATTGGGATAAATTGGTGCGAGATTGGGCCAGGCCGGTGCGGGCGCCGCTCATGCGGGTGCGGATTTCCGCCAGCTTGTTGCGCATTTCGGCCCATTCGGTGCGGCTCTGGGCCCAATCGGTGCGGCTCTTCGCCAGGGTGGTGCGCTCATCGGCCAGGGTCGTCCGACGCTCGGATAAGCCGGTGCGGTGTTCGGCCAGGCTGGTGCGTTTATTGGCTAGTTCCGTGCGGCCGTCGGCGAGCTCGGTGCGTCGATTAGCCAACTCTGTACGCTTATCGGCCAATTCCGTGCGCCGCCCCGCCAGCTCGGTACGACCATTGGCCAACTCAGTTCGTTTGTTGGCGAGCTCGGTGCGTCGATTAGCTAGAGCGGTACGCCCTTCGGCCAGCTCGGTGCGCTTGTGCGCCAGGGCGGTGCGCTCTTCGGCCAGTTTGGTGCGGAACTGGGCCAGGGCGGTCCGGTCCTCGGCCAGATGCTCCCGGCGATCGGCCCACTCCTCCATGGCCTTGATGAGCTCTTCGCCTTGAAGGGAACTGATTTGTTTTTCGTCGTCATCAGACATGTTACATTATGTCCTTATTCAAGAAACTAACCCCGGGACGAGATATCAATAGAGCACCAGCATCAAGGGATTTTTTACCTGGGCCAGCCACTGCAGGCGGATATGGTCTTTTTTCACGGCCCGCTCCAGGGCAACGGCCACCATGCCGTAGTCTTTGAGCATGGCCGGGTTCGGGCCGCCGGAGGACCAGTCGGCCACCTCTTTGACCTCCACGGTGCCTCCCGCCGCCTCCATGGCGGCCAGGGCTTTCCGGGCCTCGTCCCGCAGGGCGTCGCCAGGTCCGCCGTACCCCGCCTGGGGCGGCAGGGCCAGGTGTACCGGGATGGAGCATCCGCCCCAGAGCTTAGTTATGGCCGGCAGGATCGCCCGGGCGCCGGCCAAATCCGGGCATACCACCAGGGCCTGGTGGATCTTCCGCAAGACCCGCAGCCAGATGAGCGGGCAGGCGAGCTTCTGGTAGAACTTAGCGTGCAGGCGCCGCTGGATAGTGGTCGGATTAAAGGGATACGGGGCTCCTTCCACATAGAGATCAAAGGGCTCATGGCCAATAATCTTGAGGAGTTCATAATCCCGATCTCCATATATTACCCGGGGCTCCTGCAACAACGGGCAGGTTTCCTGTTCGGAAGAGAGCACTTCCTCGATCTCCTCCCGGCCCATTTCGACGATCTCCCGTTCCCAGGTATGCCGGACCCAACCCGTTCCCGTAGCCGGCACTTCCGGCGGCGGCGCCTTGACATAGACCGGATAAAGCTCCATGGGGATCAGGTTGCCCAGGTCGCAGGCATAACGGATGGCCATGCTGGAGGCCAGGTCCACTTCGATGGCTACCAGGGTTTTAAGCATAAGCACTTCCCCCTTAATCGAGGCGTGGTCTAGCCGGCAGGTGCGATCCGGCCGGCGCCGCCCCCTTTAGGCTCCCGCCCCGCGAATCTTGGCGGCCGCCCGGGTCACCACGTCCTGAATCTCGCTCAATTTGAAGGGCTTGGCGATGAAGTCAAACACGCCCTTCTGGAATGACTGCTTGGCGGTTTCCATGGTGGCGAAACCGGTGATGACGATCACCTCGGTTTCCGGGTGCTGCTTTTTAGCCTCCTCCAGAAACCGCATGCCGTCGATCTCTTTCATCTTGAGATCCGTGATCACGATGTCATAGGTGGTCTGTTGAATCTGATGCATGGCCTCGACGCTTTGGGTGAAGGTGTCCACTTCGAACCCCAACTTTTCCAAAGCCGGCTGCAGGCGTTTGCAGACAATGGGTTCATCGTCCAGCACCAATACCCTGAGCTTATTTTCCGTCATAACTTCCTCCTTCCGGGGGCTTCTCCCTTAACTGGGAGTTTTGGTGAAAAAAAGCCTCCACAAAATCCGGGACGTCTTCATCGTTGCGCAGCTGAATATCCAGCTGGCGGGTGAACCCGATCAACCGGCCCAGGAGCTGGAGTCGCTCCTCCATATCTTCCCGGGGCAGGTGGAGTACCTTGGCCACCACCAGATCGCCTTTGGTGTCCACCTTAAAGTGGAATTGGGACAGAATCTTCTCCAGGAGTTGAGCCCTCCGGGAGCGGCGGGTAAGGTCGGTCACCCCGCCCACAAAACGGAAATAGATGTGGTTGTGAGGCGCTTCAGGCTCCATGCGGGCATCCACCAGAGTAAAGTGGTAGCCCAACCGCAGGTGCAGATTCATATAGGTTTCGCTGATCACCGCCAGGTTGAAGCCCGACACGCTGGTGGCGCCGGAGGTCTTGGTGAGGCTGGACATCATCCCCTGAAAGTCCACCGGCACGGGTTCGGTGCTCCAGACTCCGGGGCCGGACAGGCCTTGCCACAGGGCCTGCATGGGCCTGGACCGGATGTGCTCCGGCAGGAGCTTGGTCCCCTGGGCCTCCGGGGCGATCCCCCCGCCCAGGTCCAAAATCTTCAAGCCCAGGGGGATGTCCGAAACCAGGGTGAAAATCCTGACCCCCTTGAAGCGTTTGACAAACCGGGGCAGATCCATCAATTCTTCCACGGCCTTTTCGTGGATGAACCGGATGACGTCGTGCACGGATTGGCAACCCCCGGGGGTAAAATTCGGGTCCTGGGGGTCCAGCAAATGGAGCGGGGCGATGCGGGCCAAAATTCTCCGGAGCAGCCGGAATTCCGGGGCGTCCTCAAAGGCCAGGGACTGAATCAGTTCATACTGGATCAGTTCTTTCACCCGGCCCTCATAAATGGTCCGCTGCTTGGTGTCCACCGTGACCTTCATGCCGGCCGGCAGGATCTCCATGGCATTCTCCACCCCCACCAGGGTGGGCACCCGGAATTCCCGGGCGATGGTGGCCAGATGCCCGGCGGCGGAGCCCCGCTCGGCCACGATGGCCGCCGCCCGGGGCACAATCCGGGCCAGCCATGGGGCCGTGTATTTGGTCACCAGGACGGCTTCTTCGGGAAAGCGGTCCATGTCCGCATCGGCGCTGATGTGGGCCACGGTGCCGGCGCCCACCCCGGCATGGGCCACCACCCCGACGTCCTGGACCAGGATGGGGTAGAGGGCGCAGGTCTCGCAAATATCCTGTCTCGGGGGCGCCGCGGGTTTGGAGATCTGCAAGGCTCGGGATTGCAAAACCCAACAGTGGCCTTCTTGATCCAGGGCGTATTCGATCTCCTGGGGGAGCTTGAAGTAGCGCTCCAGAATCAGGGCCCAGCGCCCCAGGGTTTCAATGGTGGCCTCGGAGAGGGTTTCCCGGCTCTGGTCCTCCGGGGGGACCGGCACTTCCTCCTCACCCCCGCCGGCCATGGCCTGAAACTGTTTTTCTTTCCGGGCGATTTCTCGTGACCTGATCCCGTGGGGAAAATCCCGCTCCACCACGTAGCGGTCCGTGGGGCCCTTTCCCTCCACCACGGTGCGTCCCAGGCCCCAGGAGGCAAAAATGACCAGGCAATCGCCTTCCAGACCGCCCACGTCCACGGTGTGCACCACCCCGCTGGCCCGGCAGGGAATCATCTCCTGGCACAGCACCGCCATGGCCGCTTCTTCCCCCAGCATCCCCATCTTCTGCCGGTAGATGAGGGATTCGGGAGAGTAGAGACTGGCCAGGACGGTTTTATAGGCCTTGAGGATCCTCCGGGCCGGCACGTGCAACAGGCTCTCATGCAGTCCGGCAAAGGACAGTTCCCCATCTTCGCCGAAGGCGCTGCTCCGGACGGCCCAATCGCCGCCGCCCTTCTCCGCCTGCCGTCTCAGTTCCCCGGCCACTTCGTGGGGCACCACCCCCGCCAGGATGCTGTATTGGATCTGGCGGGAAACCTGGCGCTCATCGTACTCCCCCGCCGCCCAACTCTCCAGCAGGGAGTGGATCCTTTCCTCCAGATGGTTGTGTTCCAGGAAGAGCCGGTAGGCCCGGGTGGTGATGATGAAACCGGGCGGCACCGGCAGGTGCAGGTTCTGGATGGCCACCGCCAGGTGGCTGGCTTTGCCCCCGACGAGTTCGGGGCGGTCCAGGGGGGCCTCGGCCAGGGGAATCACCAGGGGCATCTCCTTGGACAGGAGCAGCCGTCCCCGGAGTTCGGCCCCCAGGGGGATGAAGATGCGGTCGATGGCCTGGTACAGATCCACATAACGGTTAGAGGTAATGAGATTTAAGTCTTTCACCATGTGCAGCAGCAGCGTCTGGACTTCCTCGGTGGTATCGATCAGGTACTTGCGGTCAAAGATGTATTCCCCGCCGGACTTTTCCCCCAGATCGGCAATGAGTTCCATGACCCGCTGGTGGTCTTGCAGCAGCGCCTGGAAGTGTTCAAAAATCTCCGGAAAGGCCACCAGGTCCAGTTTGGGCCGGTGCAGCCGGTTCAGGAGATTTTGGAGAACGCGCCACATGGAGTTTAATCCTCAGTCGGCCGGGGTTGTGCTCCCCAGACCCTGGTTATGTCCATAATATGTTTGCAGGCAAAAGCCAACAAAAACTGTAAAAGGTGGAGCCGGGGGAGGCGGGCTCGGCAGGCCCGGCCTTGTGCCCCCCTGCGCCCCGGGCCCTCAATGGCCGCCGCCGCCCTTGAAGAGGAAGCCCATGGCGAACCCGATAACGATGGCGAGGACCACCGCCAGCACCCCGTAGGCGGCCCCGTGCTGGTAGGCCAGGGAAGCCATCAGGGCCGGAAAGCCCACCATCTCGACCGTCAGGTCGGTGCAGGTGTTGTTCACGACCTTGTCATCCTGGATCACCGACAGGCAGACCTTGTAGGTGCCGGGTCTGATATTGGCGGGCAAGGGAAAACTGGCGGTCACCGTGCTTTCTTCGCCGGAGGCGGCCCCGGCCTTGAGGGCCCCGGGCCAGGTGGCGTAAATATGTTCGCTTTCCTTGAGTTCGAGGAATTGCTTCAGAAACTCCTGGCGCTCCGCCGGCACGATTTTGCCGCTGAAGGCAATCCGCTTCTCCAAGGCCCGATAGCCCCAGGTGGCCGAAGGCGGCGCCGCGGTGAGCAATTCCTTGGCGGTGCTCATGACCAGGTAGAGGGAGGGGGCGTCCTGGACCTTGATTTCGCCCACGTTCATCCAGAGCCCGCTCCGGCGCCCCTTGCGCATGAGGTGCTCCTCGGCGCTTGAGCCCATCACCTCCAGGACCGCCTGGGCCCCCGCCGGGATGGTTCCCGAGACCGTCACCGTCTCCCCCTGGAAAAAGGCGCCGATTTTCACGGTGACCGGGGAGACCGTCAGGCCCGGCGTCGCCGCCTGGGCCGGCAGCCCGCCGGCCAGCAACAACCCCAACCCCAACCCCAACCACGCGACCTTGCGGCATAACTGGACCAGGTGCTTCATCTCAGTGCCCACCTTTGTGCGCCAGGAGGAGATGGGGCGGCAGAACCAGGCTCAATAACATCTGCACCATCACCAGCAACACGATGGAGGCCAGGAGAATCTTGAGCTGGTCGGCCTTGAGCCGCTTGCTCAGGCGCACCCCGAACTGGGCGCCCACGGTGGAGCCCAGCAGCAGGATGATGGCCAGGATCAGGTCCACCGTATGATTGGAGGCGGACTGCATGATGGTGACGTTGATGCAGGTGAACAGGATTTGCACGAGGCTGGTGCCCACCACCACGTGCATGGGCATGCGCAGCATATAGACCATCACCGGCACCATGATGAAGCCCCCGCCCACCCCCATGATGGCCGCCAGGATGCCCACGAACACCCCCAGGATGAGGGGGAGCAGGGGGGAGAGGACAACCCCGGACTTTTCGAATTTCATCTGGTAGGGGAGGGCCTGGATCATGCGGTTGTAGAGGGAGGCCTTAGTGGGCGCTTCCACCCGCCTGCTTTCCACCGGCTTTTTCCGCATGCTCTGGAGGCTCTCCGCAAACATGTAGAAGCCGATGACGCCCAGCATGACGACGTAGGTGATCTTGATGACGAAGTCGGCATTGCCCATGGCCCGGAGCAGCTTGATGAATTGCACCCCCACGGTGCCCCCCAGCACCCCGCCGATGATGAGGAAGAGCCCCATCTTGAAGTCCACGTTCCCCAGGCGGTAGTGGGCATAGGAGGCCGAGGTGGAGGCCGCCACAATCTGGTTGGAGTCCGAGGCCGCGGCCACCGTGGAAGGGATTCCCACCATGATCAAGAGCGGCGTCATGAGAAATCCGCCCCCCACCCCGAACAGCCCGGAGAGAAAGCCCACCGCGCCCCCCAGGCCAAAAAGAAGCAAGATGTTGGTGCTGTTACCAGCCAGTGGTAGATAAAGGTTCCAGGACATGTGCCGCTCTCCCCTCCTTTATGTAGCGCTAAAGATCCGTCAGGCGGGTCACTTTTCCCTGGCCGCGCACCAGGAGAATTTCCCCGCCGATTTGCTGGTGTAGATTTTTTAAGGCGGCGGTGCACCCGGGATACCGGTCCCACCGGGAATCCTCGGGCCAGCCCAGGATAATGAACTGCAGGGCGCTCTGGGCCCGGGCGAAGGCCAGGACTTCCTCGCAGAAGGCGCCGGCCGCCAGGAAGATCTCCAGGCTCACCCCTTCTTGCTGGCAGCGCTCCCGGACCTTGCCCAGCCACAGGCTCTGTTCTTCTTTGAGGCCGCCCAGAGAAATGTCGCCGGCATCCTTGGGGTCCCCGGGGCGGGGCGGGAACACCGCCATGAGCACCAGGGACAATTTGAGGCGCGCCGCCAACTGCACGGCATAGGAGGCGGCCCGGGAATCCGGCATATCCAGATCGATGGCTAAGAGCACCCTTTTGTTCATGTCCCTCGAGTATAATGCACCAACCGGGCCAAGACAACTTTATCTGTAATAACAATGGTATAGCTAAATGGAGCCCGCAGCGTTATGTTTCATAATGGAATAGAGCTGGTGGGGGAAAGTGGGGATGCGGCGGCAAACTGCGGGATAAGGGTCGATTTCATATTGAAACAAGGCCGTGAAACAAGGCCGTGTGGCTTGGAGAGAGCCTCAGGCCTTGGACAGGCCGTACTTTTTCATCTTGCGCCACAGGGTGGTCCGGGGCAGGGCCAGGATGCGGGCGCTTTCCCCCACCTGGTGATTGGTGTAGTCCAGCACTTTCTGGATATAATCCCGTTCCTGCTGCTCCAAAGTATGCCAGCGGCCGTTGGTGGTGGGGGCCAGGTCATGGAGGTCCGGGGGCAGGTCGGCCAGGGTGAGGGTGTCGCCATCCGCCAGGGCCACGGCCCGTTCGATGATGTTCTGCAATTCCCTGACGTTGCCGGGGTAAGCATAGGTCTGGAGCACCGTCCGGGCGGCCTTGTCAACCCCCACCAGCCGCTTGGCGAACTTGTGGCTGAAGAGATTCAGGAAGTACTGGATCAGGAGGGGAATGTCTTCCTGGCGTTCCATGAGGCTGGGCAGGGTGATTTGGACCACGTTGAGGCGGAAGTAGAGGTCCTCCCGGAAGCGGCCCTCGGCCACCGCCCGTTTCAAATCTTTATTGGTGGCCGCAATGAACCTGAGGTCCAGTTGAATGGGCCGGTTGCCCCCCACCCGGGTAATCTGGCTTTCCTGGATGACCCGGAGGAGTTTGCCTTGCATGGACAGGGGCATATCCCCGATTTCGTCCATGAACACCGTGCCCTGGTGGGCCGTTTCCAGGATGCCGATCTTGGTGGCGATGGCCCCGGTAAAGGCGCCCCGCTCATAGCCGAACAATTCGCTGGCGATCAGCTCTTCGGTAAACCCGCCGCAGTTGAAAGCCACAAAGGGCCGGGTGCGCCGGTCGCTCTCCCGGTGGATCAGCCGGGCCACCAGTTCCTTGCCGGTGCCGCTCTCCCCCTGGATGATGACGTTGCAGTCCAGGGGGGCGACCTTCCGGGTGATTTGGAACACCTCTTTCATTTTCGGGCTGACCCCGATCATCTCCCCCCAACCGTCCAGGGGTTCCAGCCGGGCCTTGAGCTGGCGGTTCTCGGTGACCAGACGCTTGTGTTCCAGGGCCCGGCGGCTCAGGTTGCGGATTTCCTCCAATTTCAGGGGCTTGGCCACATAGTGGAAGGCGCCCTTCTTGACGGCCCCGATGGCCGCATCGATGGAGGCGTGGCCGGTGATCAGGATGACCTCGGTTTCGGGCAGCCGGGCTTTGGTCTGCTGCAATACCTCCATGCCATTGACCCCGGGCAGCACCACATCTAAAAAGACCAGATCAAAACTGCCCAGGTCCAGGTCCCGGAGAAAATCCTCCCCCGAACCAAAGGTCTTGACGCTGTGGCCGTCTTTTTCCAGGGCCGCCTGGAGTCTTTTCTGGACGATAACTTCATCATCCACTACGGCGATGTTCATGGCGCTCCCGATTCCGGTCCGTGGCTGGTCATGCTTCTTTATAGAGGGGGAGCGTCAGGGTAAAGGTGGCGCCCGCACCGACGCGGCTCTTGACCTCTATATGGCCGCCGTGTTTTTCCACAATGCCGTAAGTCACCGACAGACCCAAGCCGGTGCCCCGTCCCACCTGCTTGGTGGTGTAGAACGGATCAAAGATTTGGGAGAGATGCGCCGGGTCGATGCCCACCCCCGTGTCCGTCACGTCAATGACCATCCACTGGCCGTCCGGGGACGGGTGCGCCTTGATGGACAGCGTGCCCCCGTCCAGCATGGCATGGATGGCATTGATGAACAGGTTGAGAAAGACCTGTTGCAGACTTTTCTTCTCCCCCCGGATGGGCGGCAGACCGGCCGGAATATCCTGTTCCACATTGATACCCGAGAGGGTCAGCTGGTTGCGCACCAGCTTTAGGGTATCCTGGATGACCGCGCCGATGGACAGCGCCCCAAATTCCGGCTGCTCGGCCCGGGAGAAATCCAGGAGACCTTTGACGATCTCGGCGGCCCGCTCGGCCTGGATCAGGATATCCTGGATCAGCCCCATGGCCTCCTCCCGGGACACCTCCTTAAAATCCTCTTTCAAGGCCTCGGCGGTCAGCACGATATTGTTGATGGGATTGTTCAACTCATGGGCGATCCCCGAGGTCAGGGTGCCCACCGCGGCAATTTTCCGGGATTGCACCAGTTGTTCCTGGTGCTCCTCCAGCTCGTGAATCATCCGGTTGAAGGCCCGGAACAGGGCGAAGAATTCCTCCGAAGAGCTCGTCGGCTCGGGGAGGGGAGTGAAATCGCCGTGGGCGATCTTGTCCATGGCCTGCTGCATCTGGAACAGAGGCTGCACCAGCATGCGGGAGAGGTAGAAGGCCACCACGATCCCCAGGGCCAAAAACACCACCACGGAAATAATAAAGAGAATCATGGCTCGTTGAAACAAACGGTCGATCTGGAGCCGCTCATCCTTTTCCCAGGTTTCGGTGATGTTGAGCAGCTCCTGGCCCTGGTGGCGCAAGGCGTCTTCCAGGGGGGCGAACATCTGGTTTTCCATGGCCGCGCCGGGTTGGGGCGCCTTGGCTTTGATCCGGGCCATGATTTCCTGATAACGAGCCAGACTGCGGGAAAAATCCAGTTGCTGTCGGGACGTCTTTAACGCCAGAATTTCGGATTCGTGACTTTGATAAATATTTTTGGCGTGGGTTAAGTAAGTCTCGGCTTCCTCGAGACTGGCCGCCTGGTGGTAGAGGAAGAAATTTTTTTCCACCCGGCGCAATTCCAAGATGGTTTGAAACAGGTCGTCGGTGAGCTCCAGGAGGCGCAGCCGGTGGCCGATTTCCCGGTGGACCTGGAAGCTGAACGCCGAGAAAATCAGCACTGACAGCAAGCTGAACAGAAAGGCCAGGATGATCTTGCGTCGGATCTTAAAGGTGGTTTTTTGCATATCTGGATAGTGTTAGGAGGAATTTAACCGCCCGATTCTGCTGATAATCATAACAAGAACCCGGCGGCGATTAAAGCAGAGAATTGCGGCGAGGGTCCCTTGGGAGGGGACATCCTGCCCAAACGGCCCGTCGGGCTGCGGCGCCGGATTGAACCCGGCAAGCCCCTCGCCGTACCGCACCGGTCTGGTGGTTCTCCTCCTCCCGGAGGAATCGGTAGGAGCATCGGGACCAAAGACTAAGGGCGGGATACCCCGCCCCCCCGTCCGGCCACCGGCTGCTCCCTTCCGGGGAAACGTTCTAACCGCCGTCTTTTTTGGTTTCCTGCAACTTCCCCAAGGCCCGCTGCAGATTGGTCTTAGCTTCCTCATAGAAGGTGGGCCTGAGCTCAAGGGCCCGCTGGAAGCATTTGGCGGCTTCTTCGTATCGCCCATCCATGAAATAATACACCCCGATATTGTTGTAGGCCTGGGCCTCGTCACCCGCCTTCATGAAGGCCTCCAGGGCCTGGGGATACTGCTTCTGGACCGCCAGGGTCTGTCCCAGGAGCAGACTGACCTTTTGGTTTTGGGGGGCCAGGGTTTGGGCCTGCTTGAGGGTTGCCGTGGCGTGTGGATAATCCTTTTGCTGCAGGTAGGCCCGGGACAGGGCGGTGAGAGTGGATACCTGCCGGGGATCCAGCGACGCGGCTGATTTCAGGGCAAGAATGGCTCTCTCGGGCCGGCCGGACTCCAGGAAGCTGACTCCCAGCAGGTGGTAGGTTTGGGCCCGCCTGGGATCCTGGGATAACACGTACTGAAATTCGTCGATGGCCTGGGAATAATCTTGTTTTTGAAGGAACACCAGCCCCAGGGCCTCGTGGGCCTTGAGCATCTCCGGCTGGTGCACCAGGACCAGGGCCAGTTCTTTCTGGGCGTCATCCAACTTCCCGGACAAGAGAAATATGACCCCCACTTTGTAGTGCAGATCATAGCGTTCCGGGTGCGCCTGCAGGATTTGCAGATAATTGACCAAGGAGTTTTCGAAGTTCCGGTTTTTCAAGGCTAAATCGGCCATAGCCTCCTGGCGCTCTTCGGGCACCTGCTCCACTGCCTTGGGTTTGCGGTCAGGCCAGGGGTCATGGAGGGCCTGCATATCGGCGGTTTCTTCCGGAGACAGTCGCCGCATCCCAATATTCTCTGGTGATTTCTTGGAACAATGGCTCGTCAGGACTGGCAGGGCCAAGACCAAAAATACGGTGGCCAGCCGCCGGAGACATTGCTTTGCCGTCCCCATTACTTCTCACTCTCCAGGCGGGCCATCAGTTGGGGGCGGGCCAGGAGGTCGGCGCCTAAAAGGATTTTGACATCCGTCCCTTGCTTGAGCTTCGTGCTGGGTTCCAGTCCTGCTTCCGGGAAAAAAGTGCTGGCCACCGCCCGGGCGACTTTTTCCGCTCCGGGCCGATAATAAATCATGGTCTTGGTCGCACCGAAATCTATATGATTGCCGATTGTGGCCACCGTGAATCCCTCCTGGCTGAGCCAGGCGCGGGTCTGATGGGCCAGATTGCGGGTCCAAGTGCCGTTCCGTATTTCTATGTTGGTATCCATCAGTTCAGCGGAGGTCAGATATTTCGGGTAGCCAAACGGGGTGGCTTCGGCAACCTGAGCTAGCGCCGCCGCCGGAATCGGCTCGGGAACAACAGCCTGCTGCTTGGCTTCTACCGGGACCGGCTTCTGAGTCGCAGGTTCTTTTGACACCTGCCTGGGGGATTCTTTAAGGGCCAGCGGTTGAGCCGGGGGCTAGCCTTGGCTAATGCCTTGGCTGGTCCCGGGGCGAGGGCGGCTTTCGGCTTTGAGACTGAAGCGACCTTGACCGCGGGCGAAGCAGGTGCAGGCTTCTGGGCAGCTATGGCGCGGTCAGATATGCCGGGACTCGCAGGGGGAGCCTTTTCAAGAATGGCAGGCTTCCGGGCCTCCTCCCGGGGCTTGGGGGCGACCGGGGCGGGGGTCTGAGCCAACGGTTTGGCGGCCGGCAGGGATTTGGCCTTTTGGACCATCACCGGTTGAGCCGGGAGGGCACCCTTGGCTGGCATGGGGGCAGGCAAACGGGAAACGGCCGCTTTCGGCGCTGGAGCTTGCGTTACCTTGGCCGCAGGAGGAGCGGGTTCGGGCCTCCGAGCATACACGGCCCGGTCAGGCATCCCCAGGGCTGCCTGGGCCTGGGTCACCTTGGCGTCGGCGGCGGCCACACCTTCCGCTTCCTGCCAGAGCCTTCGGGCCTCCTCCTGGCGGCCGACACGGCAATACAGGAGCCCCAGGTTGTTGCGAGCCGCTACATTCTGGGGATCACGGGCCAGGCTTTGGCGATAGCACGTCTCAGCCTCTTGCCAGCGGCCCTCCAGGTAGTAAGAGAAGCCTAAATTATTGAACAAAACGGGATGGGGGCCTTGCCGGGCAAGAGCCTCCTGGTAAAGCTGGTGGGCCGCTTCGAATTCCCCCAGCTCTTCATAGCTCTGGGCCAGGGCGTTGACCATCTTGAGATTATCGGGGTTTTCTTGGTGGGCTTGCTCCAATTCCTTGAGGCCCAATTCGGGCTGCCCCATCAATTTGTAATAGTGAACATTCCGTAACAACCGGGAGATATCCCCGGAAGACGGTCGGACGTTGGCAACATAAGAACCGGGGGTTCCTTCCAGCCGGCCGGAGCCCGAAAACGGGGCGCTGCAGCCAACTACCCCGTATGCTAGGGTTCCCGCCAGGGCCAGCACCGCCAGGCCGGCCACCCCATAGCCGTAAGGGGACCTGCGATCAGCCGGAAGCGGCATGGCCGGCCCGGTCATGCCGGCTGCTCCCGGTTTTGGCCTTTCCCGATTAATCATGCCGGTCTCCATGGTCGTCGCCTCTTGTTCACGCCGCGGTCCCCCTGTAGTAGCAGCTCGTGCGGCTCACTGATTTAACAGCTTCATTTCCAGGGCCTTCTTATCTTCGCCCTTAAAGCTCTTGTCATATTTCTCGAGTTCGTTGGCCGCGGCCTGGGGCGACAGCCCCACCGCGGGCTTCGGGTCGAAGCCGGCCTGGGGGTTCACCACTTGCTGGGCGATGTTGTTCCGCACCGAATTGCCGTAATCCATCTCCACGGCGCTGGGCGGGTAGCACCCGGCCAGCAGCAGCAGCGCTACCCCCAACAGCGCCAGGCGCCTCCAGGTCTTGAGGATGTCAGTCTTATGGTTGAACATGGCTCTCTCTCCGGCGCCGGGCGCCTAATTCAGGGACTGGTGGCCGAATCCCGGCGGCAGCGGCGCCGCAGGCGCCGGGGTCGGGGTCGGCTTCTGCCGCCCCTGCTCCAGCCCCAGCAGGTAGGTGTCAACATCACTGGGATCGATCCACTTATCCGTGGGCAACCGGGCCGCCCCCGGCGCCATGGGCTTCACCAGGTGGGGGGTCACCAGGGCCACCAACTCCGTTTCATTCTTCTGGTAGTTGGTGGAGCGGAACAGGACCCCCAGGACCGGGATATCCCCCAGCACCGGAAACTTGTTGATGACATTCCGGGTATAGTCCGACAACAGCCCGGCGATGGAGAAAGTCTGGCCGTCTTGCACCTCTATGTGGGTGTCCATCTCCCGGGTGGTCAGCCCCGGCACCGTAAAGCCCTGCAACTGAATCCCCAGGGTATAATCCAGCTCGCTGACGATGGGATGCACCTTCACCGCGATCTTGCTGTCGTTCAGCACCACGGGGGTGAAATCCAGCTGGACCCCGAACTTCTTCCAGTCGATGGTGATGGTGGCCGCCCCGCCGATGCCGCTCTGGGGCACCGGCACGGGAAACTCACCCCCCGCGATGAAGGAGGCCTTCTGGCCGCTGGTGGTCACCAGATTGGGCTCCGCCAGCACCCGGCCCAGGTTCTGCTGCTTCAGGAGGTCCAAAAACACGGTCCACAGGGTGCCGGCCGCGGTCCAGCCCCCCATGGCCGTGATGAGGCTGCCGGGGCCCTGGGAGAAGGTGGTGCCCGGGGCGGCGGCGGTCCCGGTGAAGGTGCGCACCAGATTGCTGATGGGGGCCAGGCTGTTGATCTGGTTGACGCCGAAATTGCCGCCGGGGGCCACCGCGTTGAAGTTGACCCCGATCTGCTCGGCGATCA
Organism: uncultured delta proteobacterium; assembly: GCA_963812015.1. GTDB lineage: Bacteria > Desulfobacterota > Desulfobaccia > Desulfobaccales > 0-14-0-80-60-11 > 0-14-0-80-60-11. Next base: position 42,110 of record CAWETI010000002.1, read on the forward strand.
CCCGGTTGATCTCCGCCACCCGGACCTCCAGCATCACCTGCTGCACCCCGCCCACGTGCATCAGGTTCACCACCTTTTCCTTCTTGCCGCCGGCATAAGGCATGGCCAGAGACAGGGCGGTGTCCTGGGCCACCGGCCCGGAAACTTCCCCGGACAGGACGATGGACTCACCCGCGGCCTCGGCCCCGATCTTTTCCTTGGGCAGGATCTGGTGGAGCTTCTCCTTCAACAGGGTCAGGTCGGCCTCCACCGTGACTGTGGCGGAGGTGAAGCGGGACTTGCCCCACATGGTGATATTCGTCACCCCCGGGGCCAGACCGTTGACATAGATCTCCCGCTCGTTAATCAGGATGAGATCGGCGACGTCCGGGTCGGCCACCGAGATGCGGGTGAGGCTGAACGGCGTACGCAACACCTTGGAGTGCCCCACCTGCAGACGCACTACCTGGGCGATCTCCTGGTTCTTCACCCGATCCAACAGGTCCGCCGCCGGGGCCGGAACCGCTCCCAGGAAAGCCAGGATTATCCCCCACCACAGCCACATCCACCTGCGGGCTGGTCTTCCCACAACTCTATCCCCCCCTGTGGCTCGCTACTTTTGCCAAACTTCTTCGAGCCACATAAAGACCAAATTAATAGTAGTTTTATGATACCTAAGTGATTGAAAGGTTTTTGTCAACTTTTTTTTATATAGAGGCAGACCAAATTAATAAGAAAAGGCATTTTTTTTAAAATTCAGTCAGTATTGAGTCGAATTTCATAAGATTTCGGTGTCCTGTAGGCCGTAGTGCACCGAACGGAGAATAACCCGGACCTTTGAGCCTTGGCTCACGGTGACGGATGAAAGTGTCATGGTTAATTTCATAATAGCTTGTGACGAAGTAAACAATCCCACATCGGCATGGCCACGCCAAAAATGATATCAGCCCTCGGTTCCGGCTTAGGCGTTACCGATACAGGTTGGCAGTGAAAACATGACATTTTTTGACAAAAACATGTAAGGCGCCGCGTGAGGCCTCAGGCGAGTGCTCGCCGGTTTATCAGCCGGGGCAAGCGTTCTCGCCGGATAGCCAGACCCCTCACCTTATATGATATTTTCAATAATACCCGGGTGTGAACCCGATGCAAATAAGTAGACGCTTGGCGAAAGCTATATTATAGTGTTATTCAAAAGTTGGGTTTGGGTTGGTAATGGTGTGTGGCTTACAGGTCGCCCTGGTGCTCGGATTAACCGGGTTTATGCTGGGTCTTTTCCCTGGCCCACTAGGAGAGCCCCGTCCGGGAGAGGGGGGGGAGTGTGTCAGGGTGGCGCATCCCGCGGCCGCGGCCCCCAAAGCCGCGTCAGGAGATGATACAGGGCCATCGCCCCTGGCCGAGTTGGCCCAGCCGGGGAGTGAGCCCAACCACCCCGGCGAGGCATGGTCTGTAACGGTCAGGGGGCCATCCGGTCGATCTCCCCGGTTGCCGGCCCAGATTGTCAGTCTGGTCAAACGCCAAAACCTGGCAAGGGTGATTGAGAAATACGCCCGGCGGTATGGCGTGGATGAAGACCTGGTGTGGGCCGTCATTCGCCAGGAGTCCGGGTTTAATCCCGATGCCGTATCCCCTAAGGGCGCCATGGGACTCATGCAGCTGATGCCGGGGACCGCGGCCCTGATGGGGGTATCCGACGCCTTTGACGTGGAGCAGAACATTGCCGGCGGGATTAAATATCTCGAACGGTGCCTCAGCCAATTTAACCAGGATGTTTGCCTGGCCCTGGCCGCATATAACGCCGGGTCTGAGAATGTGGTTAAATACCAGGGGTGCCCCCCGTTTCCCGAGACGCGGCATTATGTCGCGACCATCCTCCAGGCCTATGCGGGGCAGACGATTCGAAAAGATTTTGAGCTTATCAGCTTAAGTCCGGTGGTGGACGAAGACGTTCCCGACACCCCCGGGCCCAGGGGATTAGCCTGGAAGATACCCCTGCCCCAATGGAGAATTGCACAACCGCGCGCCAAGCTTACCCCTCCTCTCTGGAAAGTGCCCCTGCGCCCTTTCTGAGCCATTGGCAGCGGGCCCGGCGTTGGGGGGTGGTCTGGCTGCGGCCCATCCAGCGCCACCGATCCTTTTCCCGGCTAGGCTGAGGATAGCGATAACTTTTCTTCAAAGGATTGAGGAAATTATGCAGAAACAACCGTGTTCCTGGTGGAATAGAGTCGTCTGGGTGGTGGCGTTGCTGTTGGTAGTCTCCCTCTGGGCATGCAGTAGCATGGAGGAAAAACGCAATAAATTCATGGCTTCCGGGAAAGAATTATACCAGAAGTCAGACTATGTCAGGGCTCGCCTGCAATTCCAGAACGCCTTGCAGATTGACCCCAAACTTGCCGAAGCCTCCCTGTGGCTGGGCAAGACGCAACTCAAGCTGCAAAATCCCCGGGAGGCATATACGGCCTTGAATCTTGCCGTGGAGCAAGACCCCCGGCTCACGGAGGCCCAAATCCTTTTGGGGGAGCTTCTCCTGATGGCCAGGCAGCTGGATAAAGCCCAGGAAAGGTTAGAGATCGCCTTAAAGCAGGAACCCCGCAATACCGACGCCTTAGTGTTGGCCGCCGCCTTAGAAGCGGCTCGGGCCCGGACCCCAAAAGCCCTGGAGGTGCTGGCGGAAGTGCGCCGGCTGGACCCCGGCAAGATCCCTGCCTATGTGATGGCGGCCTCCTTTCTGTCAAGAGAGCACAAACCAGAAGAGGCCGCGGCCATACTGGAGCAAGGCATTAAGGCCAACCCCAAATCCCTGAACCTCTATGTGGCTCGAGCCAGCCTGGCGGACCACCAAAAGCAGTTTGAGGTCGGAGAGTCATTTCTGCTGAAAGCCATCGCCCTGGAACCCAAGGACACCAACCTTTATAATCAATTAGTGGGCCATTACCGTATGGCCGGGCAAGGGGATAAAGCTGAGGAGGCTCTCCGAAAGAACGTCAGCCTGGAACCGGATAACGAAAAACCGGCCATCCTGCTGGCGCGCTTCCTGGCCAGCCAGGGGCGGCGCCAGGACGCGGAGATCACCCTCAAAGATTTTATTAAGGGGCATCCGGACAATTATCCGGCCCGCTTTGCCCTGGCAGAAATTGATGTGGCTCTCAGGCGGCCGGACCAGGCCGAGCCGGTGTTGCAGGAAATCACCAAACTGGACCCTGAAGGACCTAACGGGGTTAAAGCCAAAAATGAACTGGCTCGTCTTAAGATAGCCCAGGGTCATATCGATGCCGGGGAGAAGCTGGTGAATGAAGTCCTGAAGGATCACCCGAAGGATATGAATGCCACCGAAACCCGGGGGCTCATCGCCCTGGATAAACAGGACGGCCTGACCGCGGTGAATAGTTTCCGTCTCCTCACCCAGGATCGGCCCCAAGACCCCCAGGCCTGGCTGCTTCTGGCCAGGGCCAACCTGCTTAATAAGGAAGAAGGATTGGCCAGGGAGAACGCTAAAAAAGCGCTGGAGATTAAGCCGGATTTTCTAGAGGCCAGGAAATTCCTCTATGGCATCTTTCTCCAGGCCAAGGATTATGACGGCGCTATCAATACTATCCAGGGTTACCTCCGAGTCAACGGCCAGGACATGTTTAATCTGATAATCCTGGGGGAGGTCTATGGCCTCAAAGGCGACTATGGCCAAGCCAGGGCAACCTTCCAGAAAATCATTGATTTAGAGCCGAAGGACCCTCAAGGCTATTATCAACTGGCCCTTTTGGGGGTAAAGACCAAAAAGCCGGATGAAGCCCTCAGGTACGCTGGCCAGGCCTTGCAGGTACAACCCGGTTTCCTGCCCGCCTTGCAACTCCTGGCGGGCATCTATCAGGACCAGAAGCAGCCGGATAAGGCCTTGGCGGCAGTACGCCAGAGCCTGGCCCGCAGTCCCCAAAATCCGCAATTGCTCCAAATGTTGGGTGAACTGCTGTTGGTCCAGAACCAGCCCCAGGCAGCCATCGCCCCGCTGGAAGAAGCCCTGAACCTGAACCCCCGCCAGGTGGCCTCCCTGCAACAATTAGCTCTGGCCTACGAGCGCCTGCCCAATCCGGATAAGGCCTTGGCGCAACTTGAGGCAAAGGTGGCCGACCCCAAATCTTCCCCGATTTTCTCCCTGGTGTTGGCCACGGTCTATGAACAACAGCAAAAATTTGAACAAGCGATCAACCTGTATAGCAGCCTGGTGGCTCGAAACTTGTTTACCTCCCTGGCGGGTAATAATCTGGCCTACTTGATGGCGGAACACCAGCCCACGGCGGAAAATCTCATGCGGGCCCAGAAGCTGTCGTCTGAATCCCTGGAAGAGCACCCCGAAGAGGCCAGCTTTTTGGACACCCTGGGCTGGGTTCTCTGTAAACAGGAAAAATACGCCCAGGCCAAGACCTACCTGGAAAAGGCGCTGGGGCATGACCCCAATCAACCCACCATGCTGTACCATTTGGCTTGGTGTGAAGCCAAACTGGGAGAAACGGCCGCAGCCCGGGCCGCTTTGCAGAAGGCCCTGGGCAGCAAGACCAAATTTGGGGAACGGGACGCGGCCCAAAAGCTGCTGGACGGTCTGCCCGCCGGCGGGAAATAGTCAGATTACGGGAGCCCCGCATCGGGAGAACCCCTCCCCCAAATAACTACATTTTTCAGGAGAGCGAGTCCCCATGGTTGATGCTGCGACAATTCCCATTTACGGCGTAATTCTGGCCGGGGGGTGGGGGACCCGGTTTTGGCCCCTGAGCCGCTCCCTTTACCCCAAACAGATCTTGCGCCTCCTGGGCTCGGAATCCATGCTGCAATCCACCGTCCAACGCTTGCTGCCGCGAATTCCCCCGGAGCGCTTGGCGGTGGTGACCAATGCCGACCAGGCCGGGCTGATTCACCAGGAATTGCAGCGCCAAGGCTGGGAGGAGGTCCGCATCTGGATTGAACCCGAGGGCCGCAATACCGCGGCGGCGGTGGGGCTGGCGGCGGTTTATTTGGGGGAGGAGGCTGATGAGGCCGTTATGGCGGTCTTCCCGTCCGACCATTTCATCCAAGATCAGGCCGGTCTGCTGCGGGCCCTGGACTTGGGCGCCGCCTGGGCTCAGGCCGGCTACCTGGTGACCTTCGGCATTCCCCCGATCCGGCCGGAGACCGGGTACGGTTACATTAAGCGCGGCAATCCCCTGGATGCAACGGGGGGAGCTTTCCGGGCAGTCCGGTTCATCGAAAAACCCCCCCGGGCCCGGGCCCGGGAGTTCCTGGCCGAAGGGGGCTATTACTGGAATAGCGGGATCTTCATGTTCCGCCGGGATGTTTTGCTGGAAGCCTGTTCCCGTTATTTGCCCGACCTGTACCGGGAACTGGCCCGGTTACAGGTCAAGGAAAACCGGCCCTCCCTTAAAGAGGTCTATCACCATCTCCCCAGCATCTCCCTGGATCATGGCATCCTGGAGAAGGCCGAGAACGTGGCGGTGGTGCCGGTGGAGATGGGTTGGAATGATGTGGGGACCTGGGAAGCCCTGCATGAGATCTTTCCCCAGGATGAACGGGGCAACGTGACCCTGGGCCGGGTAATGGACCAGGGCAGCCGGGACAGCATCATCTATGCCCAAACCCGCCTGGTGGCCACCATCGGATTGGAGAAGATCATCGTGGTGGATACTCCGGATGCCACCCTGGTCTGTCACCGGGATCGGGCCCAGGACGTCAAAGACCTGGTGACGGAATTGCACCGGCAACACCTGGTGGAGTCGATGCAGCATACTACCGTGGAGCGCCCCTGGGGCCGCTATACGGTCATGGACGAGGGGCTGGGATTTAAGGTCAAACGGATCGTGGTGGACCAGGGCAAAAAGCTCAGTCTCCAGGTGCACCAGCGCCGGGCGGAACACTGGGTGGTGGTCTCGGGCACCGCCCAGGTCACCATCGGCCAGGAACTCAGGCTGGTGTCCAGTAACCAGAGCGTCTACATCCCGCCGAAGACTCCCCACCGCCTGGAAAACCCCACCGTGGAACCCTTGCAGATTATCGAGGTCCAGACCGGGGACTACCTGGAAGAAGACGATATCCTGCGCCTGGAGGACGATTACTGGCATCCCGACCAGGCCTAAAGGGTTACCGCGGTTATTAAACCGGACAGTGTTGTGTCTCAGGTCGATTGTTTCAAACCCTGAGGCACATAATCTTCCCCGCCCCTGGCGGGAGTTCCCCTGTTCCCCTCGCAAAAAACACCATTCCAGGGGGCCTGATTTGATTCTGCCGGGAAACATGCACTATAATATTCATCATGGGAACCTGGATTGCGGCCCCTTGGTTTGCTGGAATTCTTGCCCCCAACGTCGCCGGCCTCTGCCGATCATCTGCTCTGAGGCTGGGCGCCGGCCTTTCAATCAAGCGTCATGCACGTTAGACCCGTGGCGGCATTTTCCGTAATGTCCGCCACCGCACCGATCGTAGCGCTTGTTGGTGAGGCGGATCGGCCTCCGGCTCACCCGGGCGAGTGCTCATCAGGTTTAAAGGAAGCGACGAAGGCCGGTGATCGCCTAAGGGCGATGCCGGTAGAGCGGCTTGGAGGCAGTCGATGCGGGTTCTTTTGATCTACCCTGAATTTCCCAGTTCATTCTGGTCGTTGCAGCAGTCGTGCGAACTTCTGGGACGAAAAACTCTCATGCCGCCCCTGGGCCTCATTACTCTGGCGGCGCTCCTGCCGGGAGACTGGGAGTTGCGCCTGGCGGACTTAAACACGCGGCAACTCCGACCCGACGACTGGGACTGGGCCGAGCTCGTCATGCTCTCCGGCATGATCGTCCAGCGGGATGGTCTGTTTAACCTGATCCGGGAGGCCAAACAGCGGCACAAAACCGTGGTGGTCGGCGGCCCCTACCCCACCTCGGTGCCCCAGGAAATCATGGAGGCGGGAGCCGATTTTCTCGTGCGGGGCGAGGGTGAAATTACCCTGCCGCTCTGGCTGGCGGCGTGGCGGGCCGGTGAGACCCACGGGGTGATCGAGCCGGACGGTAGGCCGGATATGGCCCTGTCGCCGGTGCCCCGTTTTGATCTGCTCAATCTGGACGACTATATCCTCGCGGGCGTCCAGACTTCCCGGGGGTGTCCTTTTAATTGTGAGTTCTGCGACATCGTCAACCTGTATGGTCGCAAGCCCCGTTATAAAAATCCCGATCAGGTTCTGGCGGAGTTGGAAACGCTCTTTAACCTGGGATGGAGACGAGAGGTTTTTTTCTGCGACGACAATTTTATCGGCAGTCAAACCCATGCCCGGGCCATCCTCAAGAAACTCACCCCCTGGATGGAAGGCCACGGGGAGCCCTTCAGTTTCTGGACCCAGGTGTCCGCCAATCTCGGGCATAATCCAGCCATGGTGGATCTGCTGACTGAAGCCAATTTCGGCAATGTCTTCATCGGAGTCGAGTCTCCGGACGAGGCGGTTTTGGCCGGCAACCGCAAATATCAAAACCTGAAGGACCCCCTGGATCAATCATTGAACAACATCAGCGCCAACGGACTGGGGGTGGTCCCCAGCTTTATCATGGGCTTTGATCAGGAGACCAAAGGCGCCGGCGACCGGATCTGCGCCTTCGTGGAACAGAATAACCTGCCTCTGGTCATGCTGAACCTGTTGCAGGCGCTCCCCAATACCGCCTTATGGGACCGGCTCCAGGAGGAAAACCGGCTGACGGGAGCCGGGGTTACCGCCGACATGGTCGATACGACCTTTAACTTTTTGCCGACCCGCCCGGCCGCCGAGATCGTGGCCGAGTACATCCGGGCGGTAGACTACCTTTACGAGCCCTCAAAATATCTGGCCCGGACCTACCGGTACTTTCTGGCCATGAGACCCACGCGCTCCGCCGCCGCCGAAAAGCGCCAGGGCCAGGGGAAAGGCAAACAGCAAAGCCGTTTGGCGAACAGGGTCCGGCGCGATATGGGCGCGTTTCTTAAGCTGCTCTGGCGACAGGGTGTCGTGGCCGGCTACCGGCGGCAATTCTGGCGGCAGTTGGTAGGAATGTACCGGCAAAATCCCAGCCGTATAGCCAAATATCTGGAAAAATTGGCCATGGGGGAAAATCTTTTTCGGATTCGGGAAAGCCTGCTGGCCCGAGCCGGCCAGTCCAGGCCTGGAAAGAGCTCCGGGGCTTGACCGCAATACCGCAGGCGTCTTCGGGCTGGGCCCCAGCCTGACGGGACCTTCAGGCAGTGAGCCGTTGGCCGGGTGCCGACCCGTTCCCTTCCCCGGGCCATTGCCGGCAATCCCATCCCGGAGACCGGGATGGCCATCTTCCGGCAGGCAGGTCGCCCCCAGCTCATATCACAAGATTGTATTTACTTCTCATATATTTATGACAAAAATGTGCTAATTAACCGGAAAAAGTTTCCGGCAGCCAACCCCCGCCATTCCCCTCAGCGTTACTAAATCCAGCTCTCACCGCCCATCTCCGCCCGGCCCGCCGGTTCAGATTGCCCCAGGCATATTTCTTGCTTCAATTTTGGCATATGGAAACTAAGCTCAACGAACTGGAATTAAAGGTTCTCTACGAGATTAGTAAAATTATCGGTCAGGCCCTGGACCTCGATCAAGCCATGGAAGCCGTCCTGGCCATATTGTCCGATTCCCTGGCCATGCAGCGGGGCACCGTCACCCTCAAAGACCCGGAAACGGGCCATCTCCGCATCTGCGCCTCTCACGGGCTGAGCCCTGAAGAAAGGCAGCGGGGCATCTACCGCCTGGATGAGGGGGTCACCGGCCTGATCTTTCGCACCGCCCAGCCTTTCGTAGTGCCCGACGTCAGCCAGGAACCCCTATTCCTGAATAAAACCAAATCCCGTAATATCAACAAAGGCCAGATCTCCTTTATCGGGGTGCCCATTATCCTCCATGGCGCTCCCATGGGGGTTTTAAGCGTGGACCGCCTCTATGGGGAGGACATTTCTTTTGAAGAGGATGTCCGGTTTCTCAGCATCGTGGCCACCCTCATCGTCCAATTTGTCAGCCTCAACCTGCAGGTGAGGGCCCGGGAAGAGCACCTGCGCCAGGAAAACCTGTCGCTCCGGGTAGAGCTGTCGGAAAAATCCCCTAATCTGGTCCTGGTGGGGAGAAGTCCGGCCATTGCCGAGGCCCGGCAATTGATCAAAAAAGTCGCCCCGGTCCGGGCCGGGGTCTTGCTGGTGGGGGAGTCGGGCACGGGCAAGACCTTGATGGCCCGGCTGATCCACGAATTGAGTCCCAGGGCCAAGTATCCCTTCCTCAAAATTAACTGCGCCTCCCTCCCGGAAAATGTGCTGGAGAGCGAGTTATTCGGCCAGGAGAAAGGCGCCGCACCGGGGGTGGGGCGGGCCAAACCCGGGCGCCTGGAAGAGGCCGACGGCGGCAGCATCTTTTTGGACGAAGTGGAGGAGCTGTCTCTACCCCTCCAGGCCAAGGTGCTGCGATTTCTCCAGGAACGGGAATTCGAGCGCCTGGGCAGCGCCAGGACCAGGAAGGTGGATGTCCGGATCATCGCCGCCACCGCCAGAGAGCTGACGGAACCGGTCACCGCCGGCGCCTTCTCGGAAGACCTCTACTATCTGCTCAGCGTCTTCCCCATTCGGGTGCCGCCACTCCGGGACCGCCGGGAAGACATCCCGCCCCTGCTGGATCACTTCCTGGATAAGGTCTCGGAGGAATACGCCCGCCGTTTTTATTTTACCCAAAAGGCCCAATCGGTCTTGCAGGATTATGGTTGGCCGGGGAATGTGCGGGAAATGGAAAACCTGGTGGAACGGCTGTGCATCATGGTGGAGGGCTCGGAAATCGATCTCAAGGACCTGCCGGCCTTTCTATCGCCGGCCAGGACCAAGGCGGAGCCCGAGGACCAGGCGTTTCTCTCCCGTCTCAAGGAGATGGAAAAGCGAGAGATCATGGCCGCCCTGGAGCGCAACCACTGGATTCAATCCCAAGCCGCCATGGATCTGGGCCTGACCCTGAGGCAGATCGGCTACCGGGTCAAGCAGTTCGGCCTGGAACGGGTGATCAAGGAGCAACGGGGGCAGGGCCTGGGAGGCAAGCTCAAGAGTATGGCTCACCGGTAATCTCCGAAGCTCGTCATGGCCGGATCTTAACCTCATCCCCCGGCCTCGACCCCCAAACCCGTAACTTCCTCCCCCATTCTGGTCGCCACCCTTACATATTTGTTAACCTGTCGACGGCTCATACCAAGGTGCCGTCAAACAAGTAACTATCCGAAATGTAGGGGCGGTTCGCGAACCGCCCCTACATGGGTTGCTATCATAAAGCTAAAATTACCTTTTTGACGGCAACTTGGTATCACTCGAAACCGGGCCAGGGAGGTAGGGCGAAGCTCCGGGGCCGCCCCGAGCGCGGTGAGATGGTCGGCGTGACCCAAGCCGCCAGCCTCTCGCCCCGGCGCTCTCCTAAAGCGCATTCAATTGCAGCGTAATGGGCTTGGTGTCCGCGGCGGGACCGTCGAACTGGATGGGACCGGGGAAGCGGTAGTGGTCTTCGTGGGCCCACTTCTGCCGTTCCTGCTCCAGGAACTTAAAAGCCGGCAACTCCAGGTCCACCTTCTGCTTGGCGATCACCAATTCCAGGCGTCCCTTGCGCTCTTCCAGGTGCATCAGGGGTGCCAGGGGGATGCCGATGGGCCGCCAGTCCGCCACCGGTTTGTGCAGGTCTTTGATGGCCGCCATGTAGCCGGTGGCGCCGTTGGCCAGGAGGCTGTAGGCCGCAAACCCCAGGTTATAGCCGTAATCGCAGTCGAACTGGGTGGGGAAAGTGCCCCGGCCGTCATAGCCGTAATAATGATTCTGGGTCCGCAAATTGCCCTTGTAAATCCCTTTGGCCTTCTGCTTTCGCAGGTAGGTGGCCACCATTTCCAAAAGGATGCGCTCGGTGTTCACCAGGGAAAACGGGAAGTTGCCGTGGCTGTCCCGGGGCAGCAGCAGGCCCCGCTGGAGCAAGGACGGAAAGCCCAAAAAGACGCGGCTGTCGTAGTCCCGCCAGATGTCGTTGTTGTCGATGAGCTGCACCTGTTCTTCATAAGAGAGCTTGTGGAAGGACTCGTCTTCCGTGGCCTCCCGGTTGTAGGCCGCGATGATGTAACTGATCTTGATGATCAAGACGTTGACTTCGTGGATGAATTCCAGGATCCCTTCGGGAACCAGAATGGTGCCGTAATTCTTGCCTTCCCGGGCCCGATCCACGATGACGTCGGCGATGAGGCGCACCACGTTGTGGATGGTGAGCTCCTTTTCTTCGATTTCCTCCCCGATGAGAATGACGTTGGGATGGGTCTGGAAGGCCACTTCCAGGGCGATATGGCTGGCGCTTCGGCCCATCAGGCGGTTAAAATGCCAGTATTTCAGGTCGGATTTGCAATCGGAATTGAGATTGCCCACCTCCGTGGCGAAGGCCATGCAGGCGGAGTGAAATCCGAAAGGGATCTGGAGCAGGCCCGGCACCTGGAGGTCGCCGTCAATGGTTTTGGGAATGCCGATCACCTGGGTGTTGATCCCCCGGAGATTTTCTGCCAGGAAGGCGGCGTTGGTGTTGGAATCATCGCCCCCCACCACCACCAGGCCGGACAGCTTCAGGGCGGCGCAGGTTTCCCGGCACTGCTTCATTTTTTCGGGGGTGTCGATCTTATCCCGGCCGGTGCCCAACATGTGAAAGCCGCCGGAATTGAGGTGGCGTGACACCAGGTCGTCGCTGATTTCCACGTGTTTATCGGTGATGATGCCTTTGGGGCCGGCCAGAAAGCCGATCACCTGGCTGTCCGGATGGGCCCCCTTGGCCGCCTGGAACAGGCCGGCAATGACGTTGTGGCCGCCCGGGGCCGGACCTCCGGAGAGCACGATACCCAGGCGCAGGGGCTTTCCCGGGCGCGGCTGGTTATCCGGAACGATTTCCACCAGCTTATTCTTGCTGACGAAGGGCAGCTGTTCTTGGGCTACCCTCATCACGTCCAAGTCGAAGCCCTCCAGGGGGCGGGTGAGGCCGGGGCCCGCCGCCAGGCGCGGGCACAGCAACGGTTGGTAGGACCGGCGTGCAGCACGAAAAACCGTTTCGTTGCCAAGCAGTTCCGCGAGGTGGGTCTGCCGGGATTCGCCTGCCATCACATTTCTCCTTCCGGATTACCTTGACCGGGGTTCTGCCGGGGCCGGGGACCGCCGCCCCACCAGCCGGGTTTTCCCTGGAGGGCGGGGATTCCGCCTCCGCCAACCAGGTTCTTGCTCAAGGTCTTAACTTGGCATTATTGGCCAGGGGAAATTATTGACCAGATTACCATACCGACGCCCTAAGAGAAACCGCGAAGCGAGCCGCCGGGTCCCGGCTCTTTCTCCCCCAGTCCGGCTTAGCGCATCAGCTCCTTCAAGCGCCGCACGTTTTCGGCGATGGGTTTGTCGTTGAAAATGCCGGAGCCGGAGACGAAGACGTCCGCCCCGGCGGCCACCAGGTCCCCCAGGGTGTTCAGGTGCACCCCGCCGTCCACCTGGATGAGGACGTCCAGCCCCTGCGCGTCGATCATCTGCCGCAGGCGGCGGATCTTAGGGAGGACCCCGGGGATGAATTTCTGGCCGGAAAACCCGGGGTTCACCGTCATCAAGACCACCATGTCCACGTCTTTCAGGACGTATTCCAGGCAGTCCAACGGGGTGGCGGGGTTCAGGCTCACCGTGGCCTTAGCCCCGGCTTCCTTGATCTGGTGAATGAGGCGGTCCAGGTGCACCGTGGCTTCCACGTGAATCCCCAGCCAATCGGCCCCGGCCTTCACAAAGGCCTCGACGTAGCGCTCGGGATTGCTGATCATCAGATGGACATCCAGGGGCAGGCTGGTGGCCTTGCGGATGGCCCGGGTCACCACGGGACCGATGGTGATATTGGGGACGAAATGCCCGTCCATGACGTCCACGTGGATCCAATCGACGCCGGCCTGCTCCGCTTCCTTCACCTGTTCCGCCAGTCGGCCGAAATCTGCCGATAAAATCGAGGCCGAAATTTTTCGCATGGGCGCTCCTGTTTTTCTGCCGGCTGGGCCCGGGCAGCAGTCTCAGGTCAACTTACCCCTGGTGCCGGGGAAAAATCAAGGAGGGAATGACGCCGGCAAGGAATTTTTGCCAAAAATCAGCCCACAGGCGAAAACGGCCCGGTATCTTTCAAGGCCGCTGGTTGACGCGGCCTGCCGGCGCGGCTGGTTATAATTCCGGGGCGTGCGACGGCACCAGACAGACGATAAGCAATGACTCCTGGCCGGGATTTCTGATTTGATGTTCTTCATTGCCGGGGATAAACACCACATTACCTGATTTCACCGGATGCCATTGGCCATGACCATAAATTTCGCCTTCACCCGCGTGCACGAACATCTCATGTTCCCAAGCATGCACGTGCTTCGGGGTATTGCCTCCCGGGGAAATAGCAAAAATTCTCATATAAAAATTATTCGCACCGTCATGTTTGCCGATAACCACCCGTGCCGCTACCCCTTTGATGTCGGGCTTGTCAAAATACGTGGCCTCGACGTCAGTGTACTTTTTAATTCTCATACTATCCCCCTCGCTGCTGGTACATAACGCCGCGCCTAACCGTGGCGGTTTACCCTAGCCGAGGTGATCCGCGGGTTAGACCACAGGTCGTGCCAGGGCAATCTGGATGAACTTTGGTGCATTAATGTGATCCTGACATTAAACGTATGCAATCTTCCGAGTATTGTCAATCGCGGCCAGGTATCAGCACGGGATGAGAAGGTTCCCTCCTGCAAAGTAAACGTCATATCTTGAATCAATCCCTTTAGTTCTGAAGAGAATTGCTCTTTACGGTTTGCCTTAAAGGGCCACTTATTTATATAAGGGGCTGCAAAAAAGTAGTACCTTTTTCGGTCAAGGGTGCGGTAAAATACAACCGCACCTGTTTAAGTGCCTCGTAACAGATCGTCCCCGAGTTAACCCAGCATTGCTTTTACCAAGGAGGCGGCATGGCGGGTCTGACGGCGGAAATCCAGTGCCAAGTGTGCGGGAAACCTTTTAAGATTGGCGAGGTGATCAAAGGCAAACTCATAGAAAAATCCCTCGCCAAGCTCATCCAAGCGAAGCACCCCAAATGGTCCTCAACCGGTTATATTTGCCTGCCCGACCTCAGTCTCTTCAGGACGCAATATGTTGCCAAGGTCCTCAAAGACGCCAGCCAGGAGGTTTACGACCTGGAAAAGGGGATGGCGAAAAGCCTGGAAGAGGAAGAACTCGTGTCCCGAAATATCAACCAAGACTTCGAGAGCAGCCTGACTCTCGGGGAGCGGTGGGCCGACCGGCTGGCGGATTTTGGGGGAAGCTGGACTTTTATCAGTATTTTCATGACCGTTCTGATTATTTGGATGGCCATCAATACGTGGATTCTCTTGGAAAGGCCCTTCGATCCCTATCCGTACATCCTTCTCAACCTGGTGCTCTCCTGCCTGGCAGCTATTCAAGCACCGGTAATTTTGATGAGCCAGAACCGCCAGGAGGCCAGGGACCGCCTCCAGTCTGAACACGATTATCAGATTAATATAAAGGCAGAAATCGAAATTCGTAAGTTACATGAGAAACTAGACCATCTCCTGATGCATCAATGGCAACGTCTGATGGAAATACAACAGCTTCAGGTGGACCTGATGGACGAAATCAGCCGGACTTCTTTAAAGGGGAAAGAACCTGATAATGGATGACTCGGGCAGGGTTAACTGATATCTGCCAAATCGGGGCGATTTCCATCAACATAAAAGATATTCGCTCCGGCTCGCATATCTGCATTGCGGACCTCACTGCGGCTCAGGGTTTCGCCTTTGGCGGCGGACCCACGCCTGATCCCGCCTCGATCAGGCTCAGCGTGCCTCTTTTTTAGGGAAAATTCAACGGGCGATATTCTGGGGGTATCAAGAGGGTGGCCGGGATAAGCCACCGGTGAACCATGCCTCGGGAAAGGGCCGGTTTTATGTGGCCGGGACCAGGGCCGCGGCCTCCTGGTCAATCAGCCACAGGACCTCGCCGTTTTGGGGCTGGATGAGTTGGGCCGGCAGGCGGGCCGGGTCCCGGGGACCGTGCAGCACCTCGTATAAGACCCCGGCCTTGGAGCTTCCCGCCACCAGAAAGGCCACCACCATCGCCTGGTTGATAAACGGGGCAGTTAAGGTGACCCGGTTGAGGTCGGCCTCGGCCACATAGACGGCGGCGGCCCAGCGCCGCGTTTCCTCCAGCACCGGCGTGCCCGGGAACAGCGAGGCGGTGTGGCCGTTGTCCCCCAAGCCCAGCAGGACCAGGTCCAGGTGGGGGGGCCGGCCGGCAAAGAATTCCCTGAGCTGCGCCTCATACTGCCGAGCCGCGGCGGCCGGCGCCCGGGCGCAATCCAGGGGGTGAATCTGCCCCGTGGGGATGGGCACGCGGTCCAGCCAGGCCGCCTTCGCCATGCGGGCGTTGCTCCGGGGATCGTCCAGGGGCACGCACCGCTCGTCCCCCCAGAAGACGTGCATCCGGTCCCAGGGCGCCTGATCCAAAAACGGCGGCGCGGCCAGCAGCTCATAGGTGCGCCGGGGGGTAGTGCCCCCCGAGAGGGCCACGCTGAACCGGCCCCGGTGGGCCACGGCCAGATTCGCCTGGCTAACCAGCAAGACGGCGGCGGCCCGGCTTAAAGACTCCGGGTCGGGATATACCCTGATCATGGCTGCACCACGGTGACCCGGCACACGGGTTGGTCTGTCTGACATTGGAGAAAGGTGGGGGCCACCCAGTTGTGCCCCTCCTGGGCGAGCAGGACATTGGCCGCCTCCGGACCCCAGGTGCCCGCGGCGTAGTTGGGAAAGTCCGTGGGCTTGATGGTGTCCCAGGCCTCCAGAATGGGGCTGAGTATGGACCAGGCCGCCTCGGTTTGGTCGGCCCGCATGAACAGGGTGGCGTCCCCCAGCATGACGTCCAGCAGCAGGGTTTCATAAGCCTCCGCGGTCATGATTTTAAAGGCCTCCCGGTAGAAGAATTGCATGAGCACCGGCGACAGGCGCATGGTCGGCCCGGGGTACTTGGCCTCAAACCGGAGGAAAATGCCTTCCTCGGGCTGAATGGCGATGATTAGCCGGTTGGGCCGCCAATCCATCCCCGCCGAGGCCGGGAAGCTCTGGTGCGGCACCTCCCGAAACTGGATGGACACCTCTGAAATCTTGGCGGGCATACGCTTGCCGGTGCGCAGATAAAAGGGCACCCCCTCCCAGCGCCAGTTGTCCACAAAAAGCTTGAGCGCCGCAAAGGTATCGATGTTGGAATCGGCGGCCACGTCGGTTTCGGAGCGGTAGCCCTTGATCGCTTGCCCATCGATGCTGCCGGCCCCGTATTGGCCCCGCATCGCATGGTTGTGCACCGCCTCCGGCGAGATGGGCCGGACGGCCCGGAGCACGTCCACCTTCTTGTTGCGCACTTCGTTGTCGCTGAAAGAGTTGGGCGGCTCCATGGCAATGAGGCACAAGACGGTGAGCAGGTGATTCTGGATCATGTCCCGCAGGGCCCCGGCGTGGTCGTAGTAGTGGGCCCGACTGCCCACCCCGTCGGCCTCCGCCACGGTGATCTGCACGTGGTCAATGTAGTGGCGGTTCCAGATGGGCTCAAACAGGACGTTGGCAAATCGGAAGGCCAGGATATTCTGGACCGTCTCTTTGCCCAGATAGTGGTCGATGCGAAAAATCTGGGATTCCTGAAAGATCTCCCCCAGGATGCGGTTCAGGGCCTGGGCCGAGGCCAGGTCATGGCCGAAGGGCTTTTCCACCACGATGCGGGACCGTTGGCGGTCCTGGTTCAACTTGGCCTGGCCCAACTCATGGGCCACGGGCTCAATCATCCCCGGCGGCAGACTCAGATAAAAGATGCGGTTGGCCTTGGCATCCCAGGCCTTATCCTGGTCCGCCAGTCTCCTGGCCAGATCATTGAAGACCCCCGGTTGGTCCAGGTCCGCGGCCATAAAGCTCAGGTGCGAGGCAAAAGCCTGCCAGTCGGCGTCCGTGGTCTGGCCCCGGCGGGAAAACTTGTCCACGCCCTCCTTAAGATGCTGGCGGAATCCCTCGTCGGTGGTGTGCCGGTGGCCGGTGCCGATGATTAAAAACTTCTCCGGCAGCCAGTGGTCCAGGTAGAGATTGTAGAGGGCGGGGATGAGCTTGCGCCAGGAGAGGTCGCCGGCGCCACCGAAAATGACGAAGACCGTGGGCTCCGGCCGATGATCGGTTCCCATAAGAACTCCTCGTGCAGACTTCAGAAAATGGTAAGTTGAGGGGAGGACCGGGGGAGGTCAACTCCCCCGCCCTCCCCTCCCACCCCCCTGTACGGGGTTGGGAGAGGGGGTGTGGGGGAGGGGGTAGGGGCTTTCGCCCCTAGCCCCCTCCCCCACAATCAGTTCGGCCTCACTCCTCCTCCCATTGGGTATGGAAGATGCCGGGGGCGTCGAGGCGTTCGTAGGTATGCGCCCCGAAGAAGTCCCGCTGGGCCTGGATCAGGTTGGCCGGGAGCACGGCGCTGCGGTAGGCGTCGAAATAGCCCAGGGTCACCATCAGGGCCGGGGCCGGCAGCCCCAGGGCGGCGGCCACCTGGACCACGGCCCGCAAGTCCGCCTCCCGGGACAGGAATTCCTGGCTCAGGTGGGGGTCCATCAGGAGGTTGGGCAACGCCGCGTTGGCCTGGTAGGCGGTGCGGATGTCTTCCAGGAGGGCCGCCCGGATGATGCAGCCCCCCCGCCAGATGCGGGCCACAGCCTCCAGGTCCAGTCCATAGCGATAGGTGGCGGAGGCTTTTTGGAGCAGGGCCATACCCTGGGCGTAGGTGGCGATCATGCTGGCATACAGGGCGTTTTTCAACTGGCCGATGAAGCGCTCGCGGTCGCCCGTAAAGGTGTGGGTGGGCCCGGCCAATACCTGAGCCGCCGCCTGCCGTTCATCCCGGCAGCCCGACAGATCCCGCATGACCACCGCCACGTCGATGGTGGGCGTCCCCACCTGCAGGTCCATGGCATCCCAGGAGGTCCACATGCCGGTGCCTTTTTGCTTGGCCTTGTCCAGGATCATATCCACCAGGGGCTTGCCGGTGCGGTCGTCCTGACGGGCAAAGATCTTGGTGGTGATTTCCATGAGAAAGGAGTTGAGCTCCGCCTGGTTCCAGCGGTCATAGAGGGAGGCCAGCTCGGCCGGCGTCAGGCCCAGGCCCCGCTTCAGGAGATCATAGGTCTCGACGATCAGCTCCATGAGCCCATATTCGATGCCGTTGTGGACCATCTTGACGTAGTGCCCGGCAGAGCCCGGCCCCAGAAAGGTGACGCAGGGGTCGCCGTTGACGTGGGCCGAGGCCGCCTCCAGGATGGGGCCCACCCGGTCGTACATCGCCTGGGAGCCGCCGGGCATCAGGCTGGGGCCGTGCCGGGCCCCGGCTTCGCCCCCGGAGATCCCCATCCCCATGAATTGCAGCTGTTTGGCGGACAGGATTTTGCCCCGCCGGTTGGTGTCGGTGAAATGGGAGTTGCCGGCGTCGATGATCAGATCGCCGGGGGCCAGCAAAGGCAGCAGTTCCCGGATCACCGCATCCACCGGGTCGCCGGCCGCCACCAGCAGGATGAGGGCCCGGGGCGGGCGCAACCGCCCGACGAACTCTTGCAGGTCATAACCCGCCTTGATGGCCCGGGAGCCCACCTCGTTGGCCATGAACTCCCTGGTCGTCTCGGTGGTGCGGTTATATACAGCCACGGCAAATCCGTGATCCGCCATGTTCAGGACAAAATTGCGTCCCATGGTTCCGAGGCCGATCAAGCCGATGTCACAACCCTGATTGCTCATACACGATCTCCGATTAACTTAACCTTCTCAAGGCACACTCAGGTGTGGGCCCTGGGCGGGCGGACACGCCGGTCCGCCCCTACGCCCGGTATGCAGATGCTTCTCTGGTTTTCGCCGGGTTTCCTGCCCTCAATCCTCCACCGTCAGGCCCAGGTCCTGGGCGATCTCCAGGAACAGGGGCGTGATGCCGGCGGAACTCATGATGTGCCGCCTGACCGGGCCGATGCCGCGGCCCCGGCCCCGGCCAAGACCTCTTGGCGCTTACCTTCCAGGGTACCCATGAGGGAGTCAAAGGGCTGGTTGAACTTCTCCACCCCTTCGTCTTCCAGTTGCTGGGTGGCCTGGTCGAGGTCGATCCCCAGCTCCGGCAGGCGCGCCAGGGAGCCGGCGGCCAGGTCCAGCCCCTCCGTCAAGCGGGGGGCCGGATCGCCGTGGTCCCGGTAAGCCTCCAGGGTCTCCGGGGGCAGGGTGTTGACGGTGTCGGGGGCGATGAGGGGTTCCACGTACTTGACATCGGGGTACGCCGGGTTCTTGGTGCTGGTGCTGGCCCACAGGAGGCGCTGGGGCCGGGCCCCCCCCTCGGCCAGTTTCTTGAAGCGGGCGCTCCCGAAAATTTCCTGATAGATGCGGTAAGCTTCCTTGGCGCTGGCGATGGCCACCTGGCCGATCAGTTCCCGCGCTCCCGGGGCCTGGGGCCCACCGGAGGCCGCCAGTTTTTCCAGTTGGGGGTCCAGGAGCACGTCGATGCGGCTCAGGAAGAAACTGGCCACCGAAGCCACCCGGTCAAGGGGCTGGCCCTGGGCCGCCCGGGCCTCCAGGCCGGCGATATAGGCCTCGGCCACTTCCCGGTAGCGGGGCAGGCCGAAGAGCAGGGTGACGTTGACGTTGATGCCCTCGCTGATAAGCTGCCGGATGGCCGGCAGGCCCTCTCGGGTGGCGGGCACCTTGATCAGGACATTGGGGCGGGAGAGGGCCTGCCACAAGCGCCGGGCCTCCGTGATGGTGCCCTGGCTGTCGTGGGCCAGGTGGGGGTTGACCTCCAGGCTGACGAAGCCGTCTTGGCCTGCCAGCCGGTCATACCCCGGCCGGAAGAGGTCAGCGGCCCGCCCGACGTCTTCCACGGTGAGGGTCTGGTAGATCGCGTCGATGGAGGCCCCCGCCTGGACCAGGGCGCGGATGGCCTCGTCGTAGTCGCGGCTGCCGGCAATGGCCTTTTGGAAAATGGCGGGGTTGGACGTGACCCCCTTGAGGCCGTCGTCGTCGATGAGCTTTTGGAGTTCCCCGGAGTCGATCATCTGCCGGCGGATATAGTCCAGCCAGATACTCTGGCCAAAGGCGCCCAGTTTCAGCAAGGGGTTCTCTTTCATGCCGGTTGCTCCTGTTTTTCCAGGGCTTTGACCTTAGCGAGGCGCCGTTTGAACCGCTCCGCCCCCTTGAAGCTGGCCTTCAAAAAGGCTTTAATCAGCTCCGCGGCCAGGGCATAACAGGTAACGCGCCCCCCCAGGCACATGATGTTCATGTCGTCGTCCTCCACCCCCTGGTGGGCGGAGTAGGGGTCGGTGATGAGCGCGCCCCGGGCCCCCGGCACCTTGTTCACCGCCACGCAGGCGCCCACGCCGCTGCCGCAAACAGCTATGCCCCGGTCCACTTCGCCTCGGGCCACCGCCCGGGCCAGGGGCGCCACCAAGTCGGGGTAATCATCCTGGGGGGCGTACTCGTTGGCGCCGAAGTCCACCACCTCGTGGCCCAGGGTCTTGAGTTCTTCCTTCAGTTGTTCCTTCAGTTCGAAGCCACCGTGATCCGCGGCGATGCCCAGACGCATATATTTCACCTTTCTCGGTTTGATGGATAGGGGCGCAGGGCGCACCCTGGGAAAAGCTCTGAAAGGGTTGTAAGGGCGGTTCGCAAACCGCCCCTACCGCAGTCATCCCTATTCTATTTCCCCTGCTTGATCTGCTTCACCAGCTTGACGATGGCGCTCCGGGAGATCTCCTCGAAATCCAGGAGTTCCGCTGGCTTGCCGGTTTGGGGTTTCTTGGTCACCGCCAGGGAATAGACGGGCGCCGGGTGGGGGGCCAGGGCTGCCATGACCGCCTCGCCGATGCCGCCGGCGGGATAATGGTCTTCCACGGTGATCAGGCCTTGGGTGGCTTTGGCGGCCGCCAGCAAGGTGGCGGCGTCCACCGGCTTGACGCTATAGAGGTCGATGACCCGGATAGTGATCCCCTCTTGCTGCAAGGCATCGTAGGCCGCCAGGGCTTCAAACAGGGTGACGCCGGCGCCGATGACCGTGGCCACATCTTGGTCGCTTTGCCGCAGCACCTTGCAGCCGCCAATAGGAAATTCCTCCTCGGGGCCGTAGATGATGGGAGTAGCCATGCGGGTGGTGCGGATATAGACGATGCCGGAGTGTTGCAGGGCGGCCTCCACCAGTCGCTCGGTGGACACGGCATCCCCGGGGTAGAGCACCACGCTGTTTAAAACCGCCCGGAACATGGCCAGGTCCTCCAGGCCCATCTGGGACGGCCCGTCTTCGCCGATGGAAACCCCGGCATGGGACCCGGCGAACTTGAGGTTGGGCTCGCTGTACTGGCTCATGCGGATCTGGTCGAAGGCCCGGGAGAAAAAGGCCGCAAAGGTGGAGAGGAAGGGGATCTTGCCCCGGGTGGCCAGCCCCAACCCCGCGCCCACCATGTTTTGCTCGGCGATGTACATTTCGAAAAACTGCTTGGGATAGGCGTCCTCGAAGATCTCGGCGTAGGTGGAGTTGCTCACCTCGGCATCCAGGCTGACCAGGTGGGGAAATTGCGGAAAAAGCCGCTTTAAGGCGTTGCCGTAGGCCTTGCGGGTGGCCAGGGAGGTCCCCGGCGCGTAGGCCAGGAGGGCGGCGGGTTGGGGCGCAACCGTCGCCGGTTTCAGGTCCAGGGGCGGGGCCACGACGCCCCGGACCGATTTATCCACCGGGCCTAACTCCGGTAAGGCCTTGGCCAGCTCTTCCTGGGTTAGGGTCTTGCCGTGCCAGCCGTTTTTGTCCTCCAGGAACGAGACCCCTTTGCCCTTGATGGTCCGGGCGATGATCATGACGGGTTTGTCCGTTACCAGCATGGCCTGCTCATAGGCGGCCAGGACCTCGGGAAAGGAGTGGCCGTCCACCAGAATGGTTTCCCAGCCGAAGGCGGCGATGCGGTTTTCGTAGGCCATGAGGTCGTGACCGTACATGGTTTCGCCCCGCTGGCCCAGGCGGTTGACGTCCAGGACCCCCACCAGGTTGTCCAACTTATAGTGGGCCGCCAACTGCATGGTCTCCCACTGGGAGCCCTCGGCCATCTCGCTGTCGCCCAGGAGCACGTAGGTGGTATAGGGGAGCTGGTCCAGATACTTGGCGTTGAGGGCGATGCCCAAGCCGATGGCCAGGCCCTGCCCCAGGGAGCCGGTGGCCGCCTCGGTGTAGCGGAAGCTCATGGTGGGATGGCCTTCCAGGGGGCTGCCGAAATGGCGGTAGGTCATGAGTTCCGCTTCGGTCATTTTTCCGGCCAAGGCCCACAAGGAATAAAAGAGGGGGGTGGCGTGCCCCTTGGAAAAGATGAGGCGGTCGTTGTTGGGGTGCTTGGGGTTATCCAGGTCGTACCTGAAGCTGCCCCCGAACATGAGGCCGACCATCAGTTCGGTGGCCGACAGGGACGAGGTAGGGTGACCGGAGCCGGCCTGGGTGGTCATGGTGAGAATATCATAGCGCATTAGGGCGGCCAGTTTTATCAGGTGGTCCAACTTTTGAGCATCGGGCATGTCGCACTTCCTCCTTGCGGCCTGCTTGAATCCTGGTTGCCAAGCTCTGTTCCGAAAAGTTCCAGCTTCAAAGTTCAAAGTTAGGGGTATGCGCATCAGCAACTTATCATAGTTTCGGGTAGCCAAGGGCTCATGAATAACTGCTTGGGCACCAGAAAAATCGGATTCCGGAATAAATGCGTTTAATGGCGGTTAATAAAGAATTACCCCGCTCGTTAAAAGGTCTCCGCCGAGGTACGACGCGCCTTAACGCTTTTCTTTAACTTAATAACGAAACTCCCTTTGGCAATATCCCGGGACCACAAACCCGGCTCACTCGCGGTGCACCGGAAAGGTCAGCTCGGCCCCGTAGGCGCCGATGACGCCCACCAGGGGGGGCAAGGCGCAGATCAAGGCCAGATAGGCCAGGCTGGGCGCCTCACCTAACCGGGCCAGGATTCCCGGGTCAAGATAACGCCAGACCAAGGCGGCGACCCCCACCAGGAGCAGCACGGGGGACAGGATGAGCTTGATGACCACGGGCTTGAGCGGCTTGGCCTCGTAATTCAGCCACCAGGTGAACCAGCCGGTGACCATGGCCGCCGGGGTGAAGAGAATGCCCCCCGCCAGGCAGTGGAAGCCCGTGACTTCGAAGGATTTCACCCCGGTGAAGAGATACAGAAGGGTGAACCCGGTGGCGGAGATCATAAACACAATGGGGAAGTGGACCAGCATGGGGTGGGGGTGGCGCTTCAAGAGGGGCGCCCGGTTCACCACCCGCATCCAGAACTGCCGGGCCGCCGAAGGTCCGGCCATGGGGGCCTCGGCCGGCGCGGTCTCTTCCTTGACGACCGCCACCTGGGGATAGCGGTCGAAAACTTCCTCGCCGTGGGGGGCGTCCTGAAACTCCCCGGTGAGATCACCCCCGGCCCGGTGGAGGCCCATGTGCTCGCCCCCCGCCCACAAACTGCTGCCGCTGACGTCGTAGATCTTGCCCTTAAAGGCGATATAGAGGGGTTGGCCGTCGGCCCCGGTCCTGGAAGCCAGTTCCCCGGGGGTCAATTCAGGTTTTTTGTCTTTTTTGTCTTTTTCGTCAGAGTTTTCGGTCAATGCGACTATCCTTTCTCTGCGCCCGGCGGCGGCGTCTCCTGGTCCAGGGGAAAGGTGAGCATGCCCCCGAAGTAGCCGTTGGCCGTCACCAGCGGGGTCAGGGACAGGACCAGGAGGAAGTAGAGGAAGTTGACCCCGCTGAGATCATCCAAGACGCGGGGGTTTAGCCACCGCCAAACAAAGGCCGTGGCGGCGATGCTCATCACCGCGTAGGACAGGGCTTTTTCGATGTGCACGGTCTGGTCCGCCCCGCCGGGATAATTGAGCCGGTGGGTCAACAGGCCGGTGGCCACCGCCAGGGGCAGGGTGAGCAGCCCGCCTCCCAGGCAGTAAAACGCCGTGGCATCAAAGGATTTGTCCCCCGTAATGACAAAGAGGACGCTGAAAAAAGTGGCGGACAGCATGAACACGATGGGAAAATGGGACAGCGCCGGATGGGGGTGGCGCCGGAGCCGGGGAAAGCGGTCCAGGAGCCGGGCCCAGGTCGGTGGCAGCTCCGGCCCAACTGAGGGGGGCGACTCGGGAGTATGTTCTCTTTTATCAGGCACGGTCTTAATGCATCAGGTTGGCCAGCACCAGGCTCAACATGGCCAGAGGGTAGGCGCTGGCCCGGTTGAAGAGAGCCGCGGCCTGGGCCGGGTCTTTGGTCCGATACAGGCGATAGCCCGGCAGGAGGAGCAGATAGCCCCCCGCGGCCACGGCCAGTCCCACCATGAACGGTGAGAACCGGAGGGGGGCCACCGAGAGCAGCGCCGCGCTTAAGGCCACGCTGAGGGCGAGGCTCCCCAGGATAATGGCGCCGGCCCCCTCCGGGCCATGGCGCACCGGAATGGTTTGGGCCCGCAGGCGTCGGTCCTCCTCCACATCATGCCAGTCGGCGGGGATATTCTGTCCCCCGATTTCCCAGCAGAAGAGCCACAGAAACAGGAGGAACAGGAACCCGGGGGCAGGGTGCGGGTCCACGGCCAAGACCGCGGCCACCCCGCCCAGGGTCTTGACCAGGCCGCTGACCAGGGTCCTCAGATGGCTGACCCGGAGCAGCCGGCAATAGACCGCCTCCAGCAGGCACCCGCCCACAAAGATATAGGCGCAGACGGGATTGAGACGGTAGGCCCCCGCCAGGGCCATGGCCGCCCAGGCTGCGGTCCACAGGAGCCCTTCCCCGAAACTCACCTGCCCCTGGGCCATGGGGTGGCGCAGGAACAGGGCATCCAGATAACCGGCCTTGGTCCGTCCCCCGGCCGCCTCAAGCTTGGCTTGATCGACCCGGTAGTCCACCACGTCGTTTAAGGCATATACCGCGGTATAGCCGGCGAACACGGTCAACAAGCCCAGGGCCGTCACCCCCAAAGGCGGCAGGCCCCCCAGCCAGAGGAGGGCCGCCAGGGCCGGCGTGGCCAGGTCCAGCAGGCCATGGGGCGTGCGGGACAGGGCCAGAAAGAGCTTGACCCGGGAAAGCCTGAGGGCCAGGGGGGGCGAGGTGGCGTTCAGGGACAGCCTCCTTTTGGCGCACCCGGTGCGGGTTTACGCGGCACCGCCGACGGCACCCGGTATGGCCCCCGGGGGGTGCGTAACAGATTGGGATTAATCAGTAAGATAAGGCCCACCCGGGGCCTGTCAAGCACCGGCCCCGGCTTTGGCAAGCCGTGAGCCGGTTCCTGGAGGGCGCCGGTTATCCGGTTTCCCGGCGCCTCTGGAGGGCACCTGAGGGTGGTGAATAAAATTTCAGAGAAATTATTAATGGTTACGGCAACTTCTCCGATTAGGGGATGGCTTTTCCACCTTGACAGGAGTAAGGTGGGTTCTTAGTTTGTGCATATATCCGCGGCCAAGGCCAGGATTCGAGGACAAGTATGGCCGGCTGGCCCAGGGCTGCTTTAAGCGGTGGCCCCTCGGCCCGGTTGGATAAGGAACGCCTATGCATCCGGTAGCGCCCGTCACGTTATCCCCCTGGGCGCCGGGGTTATTCAGCTTTGTGCTGTTCGTGGCCATCGTCCTGGGCCTGTTGGCGGTATTGTTGTTCCTGACCGGCTGGCTGGGGGAGAAGAAGCCCGATCCGGAAAAAGCCCGCCCGTATGAATGTGGGGTGATTCCCACCGGGGGGGCCAGGTTCCGCTATCCGGTGCGGTTTTATCTGGTGGCGGTCTTTTTCCTCATCTTCGACGTGGAAGCCGCGTTTATTTTTTCCTGGGCCGTGGCCATGGAGGATCTGAGCTGGCGCGGCTGGCTCCAGATCTCCTTTTTTATCATCGTCCTGCTGCTCAGCCTCTTCTACATCTGGAAAAAAGGAGGACTGGATTGGAGCCCCATCGCGCCACCTCGCCGGATAAGCCCGAAAACCTGATTCTCAGCCGCATCGACGGGCTGGTCAACTGGTGCCGGGCCTACAGCTTCTGGCCGATGTTCTTCGGGCTGTCCTGCTGTTTTATCGAGGAATCCACCGCGCTCACGCCCCGGTATGACCTGGCCCGGTTCGGGGCGGAAGTCCTCCGGGGTTCCCCCCGGCAGGCTGACCTGTTGATCATCTCCGGGACGGTATTTAAAAAGATCGCTCCGGTGGTGCTCAGATTGTACGAGCAGATGGCGGAGCCCAAGTGGGTGATCTCCATGGGGTCCTGCGCCAACAGCGGCGGCATGTACGACTGCTACAGCGTGGTGCAGGGAGTGGACCAGATCATGCCGGTGGACATCTATATCCCCGGCTGCCCGCCCCGGCCCGAGGCGGTCTTGCAGGGCCTGGTGAAGCTTCAGGAAAAGGTTAGATCCGAGCGGCCGGCCCGGAAAATCTTCCACCTGCAGGGCGGCGCCCAGGGGACCCAGAGGCCCCTGGCGGTGGACGGCGTCAACAAATCACGGGATGCCCGGGGCCCCGGTTATTACGGCACGCCCCTGCGGGGGACCGCAGTGACCCCGCCCTGGTTTTGGGAGAGCCGTTCGGACCTCATGTGGACCCCGCCCCCGGCCCGCATCGAATTGACCGAGGCTGACCAGTCCCTGGCCCAGGCGCTCCGGGAAAAATTCGGGGACGCGGTGCAGCCTGCGCCCGAGACCTCCGACATGGCGACCTTCCAGGTGGCCGAGGCCCGGGTCAAAGAGGTGCTGCGCTTCCTCAAGACCGAGGCGGCGCCCCGGTTCCGGCGCCTGGAGGACCTCACCGCGGTGGATGAATCCACCCGCCGGCAACGCTCCGAATATCCCGATTACACCCTGATTTACCACCTCCTGGCCTTTGAGCCCCCCACCCGCGTGCGGCTGAAAGTGCCCCTCCACGGGACCGATCCCGTCACCCCAAGCATCACCGATATCTGGCCGTCGGCCAACTGGTACGAGCGGGAATGCTTTGATATGTTCGGCATCCGCTTCGACGGCCACCCCCGTCTCTGGCGGCTCCTCATGCCCCACGACTGGAAGGGCCATCCCTTAAGGAAGAGCTACCCGGACCGGGCCACCAGTCTTCCGCCCTATACCCAGGCGTCGGCCCGTAAATATCAGCCCCTGGACGCCGGCAAATACCTGGAAGGCCGGCTGGGAGCAGACGAGTTCATTTTAAACGTCGGCCCCCACCATCCCAGCACCCACGGCCTGATCCGCTTTATCCTGGCCCTCCACGGCGAGGAAATCCTGGCCATGGACACGGACATCGGCTACCACCACCGGTCGGTGGAAAAGATCGGCGAGCGCCAGTCCTGGCACCAGTTCATCCCCTATACCGACCGGGCCGACTACCTGTGCGGGGTGGCCAACAACCTGAGCTACCTCCAGGCCGTGGAAACCCTGGCGGGCATCAAGGTGCCGGACCGGGCCCAGTTTGTCCGGGTGATGCTCACCGAGTTGTTCCGCCTGAGCAACCACCTGGTGTGGTTCTCCACCTTCACGGTGGATACCGGGGCTATCACCCCCACCTTTTATGCCTTCGCCGAGCGCGAAAAAATCATGGACATCATCGAGCTCATCACCGGGGGGCGGCTCCACCCGTCCTGGTTCCGGCTGGGGGGCCTGGCCGCGGACCTGCCGGATGGCTGGAAAGCATTGGTGGACGACTTCGTGAAGGGATTTGCCCACGTGGTTGGTGAACTGGAAAAGGCCGTTACCCGGAATCCCATTTGGGAAGCCCGGACCCGGGGCATCGGGGTGCTCTCTTTGGAGGACGCCATGGATTGGGGCGTGACCGGGGCCAACCTCAGGGCCTGCGGCCTGGAATGGGACCTGAGGAAAAAGTTCCCTTACTCCGCTTACGAGGCCTTTGATTTTGAGATTCCCACCGCCGAGGCGGGCGACAGCTACGCCCGCTACCTGGTGCGGGTGGCGGAGATGCGCCAGAGTCTCAGGATCATCCAGCAGGCGGCCGACCGGATGCCGCCCGGGCGCTACGTCACTGACGACTACCGCTACGCCATCCCCCGGAAAGAAGATACCCTGAAGGATATCGAAAGCCTGATCCACCATTTTATCAATATCACCCGGGGGCCCAAGATACCCCGGGGCGAGGCCTATGCCGCCACGGAGCACCCCCGGGGCGAGCAGGGCTTCTACGTGGTGAGCGACGGTCTCAACATGGCGTATCGAATGCGCATCCGGTCGCCCGGTTTTGCCAATGTCCAGGTCTTGCCCCTGATGACCGTGGGGCACCTGCTGTCGGATTTTATCGCCCTGATCGGCTCCATCGATTACGTCATGCCGGATATTGATCGGTAGCGGACTGAAATTTGGGTAACACGACATGAATAAAATTTTGAGGCGGGCACGGAGGCCTGCTCCACCGGGAAACAGAAGGTGGGGCGGCCGTCCCTGGCCGCCACCTTTGGTGGCACAGGCTTTCCAGCCTGTGCGCTGCACCGGCGTTCAACCTTTTTCCCTCTCTCCCAGTGGGTGAGGGGGCAGAAATCCAGGCTCATGATCCCTGAACCATTACGTGAGAAACTGAAAACCCAGATCGACCAGGCCGAAACCCCCCAGGAACAGGCCGTCAACGTCATGTACGAGATCCAGCGGCATTACGGCTATCTCACGGACGAAGGGCTGATCGAGGCCGCGGCCCTGGTGGGGATGACCCCCCTGGAGCTGGAGGAATTGGCTACCTTCTACGACTTCATCTACCGGGAGCCCGTGGGCCGGTTCGTCCTCCACATCTGCGACGGCGTGGTCTGCTGGATGTTCCACGAGGGGTCGCTGTTCGACTATCTGTGCCGGAAATTGGGGGTGTGCCCCGGGGAGGTCTCCGCCGACGGCATGTTCACCGTGCTGCCCACCGCCTGCATCGGCTACTGCGACCAGGCCCCGGCCATGGTGGTTAACGGCCGGTTTTTCGGTAATCTCACCCCTTCGCTGATCGATGAGATCCTGGAGCAATTGAAGACCGAACCCTGTGACCTCGTCCTGTGCCGGTGATTGTATGTACGAGCAAGCCCTCTTCAAAAATCGTCAGGCCGGACGCCCCGCCACCCTTGACGAGTATCGCGCCGGGGGCGGCTACCAGGCCCTGACCGACGCGGTCAAAAAATATTCCCCCCAGGACCTCATCGGGCTCCTCAAGGAGTCCGGCCTGTCGGGACGGGGCGGCGCCGGCTTTCCCACCTGGCGGAAATGGAGCTTTGTCCACGCCGACGCCCCCCATCCCCGCTACGTCGGCGCCAATACCGATGAAATGGAGCCGGGCACCTTCAAGGACCGGGTCCTGGTCAACACGGACCCCCACCTGGTTCTGGAAGGCATCACCTTGGCCGGGTATGCCATCAACGCCCAAAAGGCCTTTTATTTCATCCGGCCCACCTACGAGATGGACGCCCAGCTTATCGAACGGGAACTCCAGGTGGCCCGGGAGGCGGGGTTTTTGGGGAAGAATATCCTGGGCAGCGATTTTTCCTTTGACATCGCGGTGCACCGCAGCGCCGGGCGCTACATCTGCGGCGAGGCCACGGCCATGGTCCAGGCCATCATGGGCAAACGGCCCCACCCCCAGAAAAACGTCCACATGACCGATGCGGGCCTGTGGGACCGGCCCACCATCGTCAACAACGCCGAAACCCTGGCCTGCGTGCCCCTGGTGATCAGCAACGGCGGCGCCTGGTTCAAGAGCCTGGCCCGGACCGAGACCGGGGCCGGCACCAAGCTCTACTGCATCAGCGGCAAGGTCGTCAAGCCCGGCTGCTATGAGCTCCCCATGGGCATTCCCTTCCGGGAGATCCTGGAGGAGGTGGCCGGGGGCATGCTGCCGGGGTCCGAACTCAAGGCCTTCATCCCGGGGGGGGCCTCCACCAGCTTCATGCCGCCAAAATTTGCCGACGTGGCCATGGATATCGAATCCTTGAAACAGGTGGGCCACCGTTTCGGCACCGGCGCCATCATAATTTTCGATCAGAAGACCTGCATCCTGGGCGCCACCCTGAACCTGATCAACTATTTCGCCCGGGAATCCTGCGGCTTCTGCACCCCCTGCCGCCAGGGCCTGCCGTATATTCAAGACCTGCTCCAGCGCCTGGAAAACGGCGAGGGCCGTGAAGAATTCATCCCCATACTCCGGGAGATGGCCGGGCACATGGACAAGGCCTACTGCGCCTTCGCGCCCGGAGCGGCCCAGCCGGTCAAGGGCATGTTGCAGTATTTCGAAGACGAGGTGCGGGAACACATCATTCAAAAGAAGTGCCCGTTTAAATGAGGCCATTGTCGGACGCAGTCCCGGTAAGAGGATATCGGAAAACGCAGACTAAACGGGTATGGGCCAAAGGCGGCTCACCCCGGCAATGAAAAATCCCCCCTGCCCCCCTTTTACAAAGGGGGGCATAAGGACGACGGGTTCAAGTCCCCCTTTGCAAAAGGGGGATTTAGGGAGATTTGAGACGAGTTTTTCACGGTAAAGCCTGCGGCTATAGGTAACTGCCGCAAAACCAAGGTCTTTGCTACAAGCTAATAGCTTTTTCAAAGAGAATCGCCATTGCCGAAACTCACCATCGATAGCCGGGAAATCGAAGTCCCCCAGGGCGCCAACGTGCTGGAGGCCGCGGCGCGGCTGGGCATTATGATCCCCCGGTTCTGCTACCATCCGGCCCTGGGCTCCGTGGGCGCCTGCCGGGTCTGTGCCGTCAAGTTTCTCGAGGGCCGGGTCAAAGGGGTGGAGATGAGCTGCATGGTGGAGGCCGAGGACGGCATGGTGGTCTCTACCAACCACCCGGACGCGGTGGATTACCGGAAATACGTCATCGAGTGGCTCATGCTGGACCACCCTCTGGATTGCCCGGTGTGCGACGAAGGGGGCCACTGCCTCCTCCAGGACGAAACCGTCTCCGGCGGCCACGGCATCCGGCGCTTCCTGGGCCTCAAGCGCACCTACCAGGACCAGGACCTGGGATGGTTCGTGCAGCACGACATGAACCGCTGCATCCAGTGCTGGCGCTGCCGGCGTTTCTACCAGGAATATGCCGGCTACCGGGACCTGGGGGCCTTGCAGATCGGCCGCCGCACCTATTTCGGGCGTTTTAGCGACGGGGCCCTGGAAAGCCCCTTTGCCGGCAATCTCATCGATGTCTGCCCCACCGGGGTGTTCACCGATAAGCCCTCCCGGGACAAAGGGCGGCGGTGGAATTTTGAACGGGGGCCGTCCTTGTGCCTCCACTGCTCTTTGGGCTGCAACACCGTGGCCAGCGCCCAGTATCGGGAGATGGTGCGTCTGGAAGGCCGGCACAATGACGCGGTGAACGGCTACTTCATCTGCGACCGGGGCCGCTATGGCTTTGCCTACGCCAACCACCCGGAGCGGCCCCGCCGGGCCCGCCGAGGCGACCGGGAAGTGCCCTGGGGCGAGGGGATTGAGGCCGCGGCGGCCGGGCTGGCCCGGATCAGCCGGGAGTACGGCCCCGGAGCGGTGGCCTGCGTGGGCGGCGTCCGCAGCAGCCTCGAGACCCAGGCGGCCCTGACGCTCTTCTGCCGCACCCAGGGCTGGCGGGACCCCCAGTTCTTCTGGGACCCTCGGCTGGAGCGCAAGGTTAAGGCCGCGGTGGACCGGCTGGACGCCCGCCTGGCGGTCTCTTTGCGTGAGCTGGAATCTGCGGATTTTATCCTCGCGGTGGGGGCCGACCCGGTCAACGAAGCCCCCATGCTGGCCCTGGCGCTTCGCCAGGCCCGGCGCCGGGGGGCGACGGTTACGGTCCTGGACCCCCGGCCGGTGTTCCTGCCCTTCGAGTTCGAACACCTGGCGGTGCCCCCCGGGCTGCTCGATAGCGCGCTGGGCGCCCTGGTCAAAGAAGCCCTGTCCGCCGAGGCGGCGCCGGGGCTGCAGGAGCCGGCCCGAAAATTTTACGAGGCCCTGCCCGACCGGTATCCCGGCGACCCGGCCCTGGCGACGCGCCTGGTGTCGTTAGCTGAGGCCTTACAAAAAAGTAGCAAGCCCGTGGTGATCTGCGGTACCGACATCGTCCGGGAGACCACCCCATCTTGCGCCGCGGATGTCGCTTGGCTCCTCAAGAGCGCTGGGAAAGATGCGGGCCTGTTCTATCTTTTGCCCGGGGCCAACGCCTTCGGGGCCGCTCTGCTCTCCGCCCCCGAGAGTCCCGAGATAGCCGGTGGCCAGTGGCCCTGGGGGCCGGGCGCGCTGGGGGAACCGGTGGGCCCGGGCGAGCCTGCCAGCAGCGCCAGCCAAATCCTGGCAGGGATTGATCAGGGGGAAATCAAGGCCCTGGTGCTGGTGGAAAACGACCCTTTCTGGGCCTTTTACGACGAGGAGCGGCTGGCCTGGGCCCTCTCCAGACTCGAGTTCCTCCTGGTCCTGGACTATGTGCCCTCACCGGTGGTCAAACGGGCCCACGTGGCCCTGCCCACCGTGCCGCTGTTCGAGCGAGGGGCGGGCAGCTTCGTCAACCAGGAGGGCCGGGCCCAATCAGCCCCGCCGGTGCACTTCGGGGGGGTGCCCCTGGCCCTCATCAGCCCGGAGGTTCATCCGCCCCGCACCTTTCTCGACCACGTCCCCGGGAGCGATCCCCGCACCCCGGCGGAGATTTTTTCTGAGCTGACCCTGGCCCTGTCCGGACTTGCGGCCCCCGCCCCCCTGGACCCGTGGACCTGGTTGGGCCGGCGCCACCCGGTTTTCCGGCAGATGGAGGCCTTACCCGGGTGCCCGGCAGGGGTGCGGCTGCTGCCTTCGGCGCAACCCGAGCGTGATTTTACTACCTTTCCGGGGCCGCCCGAAGCCGAAGCTCCAGACCGCCTGGAACTCCTGCTGGTGGACTGGACCTTCGGCACCGAGGAACTGGCGGGTTACTCAAACCTCATGCGCCAGGCGGAAGCGGCCCCGGTACTGTGCCTGCACCCCCGGGATGCCGAGAAATCCGGCCTGGCGGACGGCGACCGGGCCGCCCTCCACCTCCCCAAGGGGTCCCTGGCCGTCACGGTGAAGGTGACCGCCGCCATGGCCCCGGGGGTAATGGTCCTCCCCCGGCACCGCCAACTGGACTGGCGCAAGCTCCCGGAGACGCCGGTGTATCTGACCCCCAACCGCATTGACAAGGTGCAGGGGTGATCCCATGAGCGTCTGGGTGGTGGGAATCATCTTCTTGATCGTGAAACTGCTGGTGGTGCTGGTGGCCTTGCTGCTGTTCGCCGCCTACCTGATCTACGTGGAGCGCCGGCTCCTGGGGTTCTTGCAGCTTCGCCTGGGCCCCAACCGGGCCGGCCCCCTGGGGCTGCTGCAACCCATCGCCGATGCCGTCAAGCTCCTGACCAAAGAAGATGTTATGCCGGCGGGGGTGGACCGGGTCATCTTCCTCTATGCCCCGGTGGTGGTGGCCGCCACCGCCATCCTCATCTTTGCCGTGGTCCCCTTTGCCCAGGGGTGGACCTTTAGGGGGCATCCCATCCCCGGGGTCGTCACCGATCTCAACGTGGGCCTGCTCTACGTCTATGCCCTCTCCTCCCTGGCGGTCTACGGCGTGGCCCTGGGCGGCTGGGCCTCGAATTCCAAGTACAGCCTGTTGGGGGCCATCCGGGGCGCGGCCCAGATGATCAGCTACGAGTTGGCCCTGGGGCTGTCCCTGGTCCCCATCGTGATGATGGCCAAATCCTTCAGCCTGGTGGACATCGTCAACGCCCAGGCCCGCTGGCCCTTTATCCTGTTCCAGCCGGTGGCCTTCGTCATCTTTTTCGTGAGTTCCCTGGCCGAAATGAAGCGCATCCCCTTCGACATCCCGGAAGCCGAACATGAGCTGATCGCCGGCTATCATACGGAATACAGCGGCATGCGTTTCGGCCTCTTTTTTCTGGGCGAATACGTCACCATGGTGACCCTGGGGGCCCTGGTGGCGGTGTTCTTCCTGGGGGGCTGGCGGGGGCCTTTCCTGCCGCCGCTGTTGTGGTTCTTGATCAAGGTGTCCGCCGTGGTCTTGGTCATCATCTGGATTCGGGGCACCCTGGGTCGGCTGCGCTACGACCAACTCATGCACCTGGGCTGGAAACTGTTGATCCCGATGGCCCTGCTCAACATCATCGTCACCGGCGGGGCGCTGCTGGCTTTGGGGTATAAGGTTTAGATACATGGTGGCACAGGCTTTGAGCCTTGCAGGGCGCCGGCAAGATGCCGGTGCCACCAAAAACCAAGGACTTGCCCGAGGGTGGGCAAAACGCCGATACGGCCAACAGATAGCCTTGCGGAGCACAACATGAATCATCCAGCAACCCGTAAACCTCCCGGAGCCGGGAAAAGCAGTTATGACCTGATCGATCCGGCCATCCTCTGGGCTGAACTTAAGCTCTCCCAGGGGATCACCTTTCTGGACCTGGGCTGCGGCCAAGGCAATTACGCCCTGGCGGTCGCGGGCCTCATCGGTCCGGCTGGCACGGTTTACGCCGTGGACCTCTGGGATGAGGGCATTGCCGCCCTCAAGGACCGGGCGACCCGGGAGGGCCGGACCAACCTAAAACCCCTGGTAGCCGGGGCGGGCCAGGTCCCGTTAGACAACCTCAGCGTGGACGTGGCGTTCATGGCCACCGTGCTCCATGACCTGGTGGAGGCTGGCACCGCGGCCGGCGCCCTGGCGGAAGCGGCCCGGATCATCAAGCCCGGGGGGCGGCTGATCATCGTGGAGTTTGACAAGATCGACGGGCCCCCGGGGCCACCCCGGCACATCCGGTTGGATGCGGCGGAAGTGGAAGCCCTGGTGGCCCCCTACGGGTTCCGCCGCCAGAAGATTGCGAAGCTGGGGCCATACAATTACTTGATAACGTTCGTGAAATTGTAGCCGCAGGTTTAACCGTGAAAAGCATCTTTCACATCCCCCTAAATCCCCCTTTTACAAAGGGGGACTTAGACCCGTCGTCCTTACTCCCCCCTGTGGAAAAGGGGGGCAGGGGGGGATTTTTCATTGCCGGGGGGGAGCCGCCATGGGCTCATGCCGGTTTAGCTTGCGCTGGCGCCGGCTGGAAAGCCGGTGTCAGCACTTAAGAGATCCCAAGAGCCGGAAATCGACACCATGCAAGAGCGACGCAATTGGTTACCGTTAAGCGGACGGGCCGTGGCCGGCCTCTGGGACGCCTTTGCCATCGTGCTCCGGCATCTTTTCCGCCGCCCCGTCACCGAAGAGTACCCGGAATACAAGCGGGTTCTCCCGGCCCGCACCCGGGCCCGGATCATCCTCACCCGGGACCCGGACGGCGAGGAGCGCTGCGTCTCCTGCTATCTCTGCGCCGCCGCCTGCCCGGTGTCCTGCATCTCCATGGAGGGGGAGGAACGGCCCGACGGCCGCCGCTGGGCCCGGTGGTTCCGCATCAATTTCGCCCGCTGCATCTACTGCGGCCTGTGCGAAGAGGCCTGCCCCACCCTGGCGATCCAGTTGACCCCGGATTTCGAATTCTGCGAGGGGGACCTCCTGACCATGGTGGCGGAAAAGCAGGACCTGTTGGTGGATCACGGCGGCAAAAACCGGGACTATAATTTTTACCGCCACGCCGGGGTGGATATGGTGGGAGGTAAGGGCACCCACATCGGCGAAGCCAAGCCGGTGAATATCCGGAGCAATCTCCCCTAAAGGGCCTGGGGGCCGGCCCCCCGGGGTAAACAGGACTATGCCATGAACATCTATGCCATGATGTTTTACGTGCTGGGGGCGGTCATCGTTGCTGCCACCGCCCTGGCCATCACCCGCCGCAACGTGATGCACGCCATTGTTTACCTGGTGTTGTCCTTTATCGGCACGGCCCTGCTGTTCTATCTCCTGGGGGCCCCCTTCCTGGCGGTCCTGGAGGTGGTGATTTACGCCGGGGCGATCATGGTGCTGTTTCTGTTCATCGTCATGATGCTGGAAATCAAGCCGGATGAGAAAACCCTGTGGCCGTTTTTTAAGCAATGGTTTCCGGCCCTGGGCCTGGCCGGGATCTCTGGCATCGTCATGTTGGTGTTCCTGCTCCTGGCGCCGGGGGGCAACCAAGTCCTGCCCCTGGCCACGGCTTCACCCCTGGCTTTTGGCCGGTTTGTCTTCCAGAAATACTGGCTGGGGGTGGAGATTGCTTCTTTTCTCCTGTTCGTGGCCCTGGTGGGAGGATTGTACCTGGGCCGGAGCGGGAAAACCGGAGACTGAATCATGGTCGGCATCGTGCCATACAGCCACGTGCTCATCCTGGCGGCGATCCTCTTCCTGCTGGGGGCCGGGTGCGCCATCGCCCGGGGCAATCTCATCATGATCCTCATCGGGGTGGAAATCATGCTGAGCGCCGCCGGCCTGGCGTTTATCGGGGCGGCCCTGCGCTGGCAGCAACTGGACGGGCAGGCCTTCGTCATCTTCATCATGGCGGTGGCGGCCTCGGAGGTGGCGGTGGGCCTGTCCCTGATCGTCTATTCCCAGCGGCGCACCGGTACGCTGAATGCGGACCGCTACAACCTCATGAAGGGCTAACGTGGACACCGTTCTCCTGCTCTTGCTGTTGTTTCCTTTGGGTGGCGCCCTGGTCAACGCCACCGTGGGCCGGCTCTTGCCCCGGCGGGCCTCCGAGGTGATCGCCTGCCTGGGGGTCCTGGGGGCCCTGGTCATGGCTGGTATAGCGGCTGGGGTGGCCGGCAGACAACCCCATGACCTGACCTTCGTCCCCTGGATTCAGGTGGGCGAATTTTCTGCGGCCATGAACGTCCATTATGATCCTCTGGCCGCCATCATGGCCCTGATGGTCACCTTTATCTCCACGATCATCCATGTCTATTCCGTGGCGTTCATGCGCCGGGATTCTGATTACGTCAGGTATTTCAGCTATCTGAACCTCTTTGTCTTTGCCATGCTGGTGATCACCGTGGCCGACAACCTGATCTTTGTCTACCTGGGTTGGGAAGGGGTGGGGTTCTGTTCCTACGCCCTCATCGGCTTCTGGTACACCCAAGAGGCCAATGCCGACGCCGGCCGCAAGGCCTTTATCGTGACCCGCATCGGCGACGTCGCCTTCGGGGTGGCCCTGGCTCTTTTTTTCCTCCTGTTCCACAGTTTTTCCATCACCTATCTGGATATCCACGCATCTGCCTTAACGCCTTCCCTGGCGACTCTCCTATCCCTGCTGCTCCTCTGGGCGGCGGCGGGTAAATCGGCGCAACTGCCCCTGACGGTCTGGCTGCCGGACGCCATGGCCGGTCCCACCCCGGTGTCGGCCCTGATTCACGCCGCCACCATGGTGACCGCCGGCGTCTATCTGCTCATGCGGTTGTTTCCGCTGTTGCAGATGGCTCCCCTGGCCTTATTCATCATTGCCGCCATCGGCTCCATCACCACCCTTTATGCCGCCCTGGCGGCCCTCGCCCAAACCGATATCAAGCGCATCCTGGCTTATTCCACCATCAGCCAGGTGGGTTATATGATTCTGGCCGTGGGCGCGGCGGACATTGTGGGCGGCATGTTTCATCTTCTGTCCCACGCCCTTTTTAAGTCGCTGTTGTTTCTGTCGGCCGGCTGCGTCATCCAGGCGATGGATGAGGAGCACAGCATCTTCAAGATGGGGAACCTGCGCCGCTTGATGCCCATGCTTTCTTATGTTTTCCTGGCCGGAGCCTTGTGCCTGAGCGCCTTTCCCCTTCTGGGAGGCTATTTCAGCAAAGACCGCATCCTGCTGGCCACCTTCATGCATCCGGATTTTTCTTATAAAGTCCTGTGGTTCATTGCCTTGTGCGCCGCGTTCTTGACGCCGTTATATACCTTTCGGGGCTTTCTCATCATATTCACCGAACGTCCCGACGGCCGCCGGGCCGAAGAAGTTCAGCCCATACCCCGAAGCATGGTTTGGGTCTTGTGGCCCCTGGCCATCCTGGCTCTGTTCGACGGCCTGCTTAACCTCCCGGGCGGGATTGGCAAGAATTTTCTGGGGCATTACCTGGCGGTGGTCCCCGGGGCCCGGCCCGACTTGGGCGCTTCCCTGTCCCTGGAGTGGACCATGGGGATCGTCAGCGCCTCCATGGTCGTGGTGT
This sequence comes from uncultured delta proteobacterium, assembly GCA_963812015.1. Taxonomy (GTDB): domain Bacteria; phylum Desulfobacterota; class Desulfobaccia; order Desulfobaccales; family 0-14-0-80-60-11; genus 0-14-0-80-60-11. The sequence goes on from CAWETI010000002.1 coordinate 80,231, forward strand.
CCTTGCTCCTGGCCTATTTCCTCTACGCCCATCGTCCGGCCCAGGAGCCGTTGCGGCAGGGCTTCCATGAGTTCTTGTTCTCCGGCCTCTACCTGGACAGGCTTTATCAGATGATCTTCGTCAGCCCTTATCGGCGCATGACGGAATTCATGAAGGTGCGGGTGGAAGAACGAGGTGTCGATCAGGGCATCGTCACTACTGCCACCGCCTTATTCCAGCGGTTTTGGGATACGGCCAGATTTCTCTGGCTGGCGGTCGAAGAACGCAGCCTAGATAGGAGTTACGCCAAAGGGGCGACGGGATTTTTAACCCTTTCCCGGGGCTTAGGGTATTGGACGACCGGCAGGCTTTCCACCTATGTAAAGATGTTGCTGCTGGGATTAACCGCGTTCCTCGTAGTGCTGGTATGGGGTTGGTATGACTAACGGAGGCAAGCCATGCTGCATGTTCCGCTGCTTTCCATAATCATTTTTCTCCCGCTCGTGGGTGGATTTCTGGCCCTGGCCACCGGCAGCCGTTGGCCCCTCCTCTGTCGCTGGATCGGTCTGACCACCACCTTGCTGGAGTTAAGTCTGGTGAGCTCTTTATTATTCCTGGGCTTGCAACCGCAGGCCGGGCCCACCGGGGTCTGGCTGCTGATGGAAGATTACCCCTGGATAACCAGCCTGGGGGTCCGCTACAGCCTGGGGCTGGATGGGTTGAGCCTGCTGCTCCTGCTGCTCACTGCCTTTATCAACGTCCTCTGCATCCTCGTCTCCTGGCGCGCCATTACGACCAAGGTCGGGTCGTTCCATTTCTTTCTCTTATTTTTGGAAGCCAGCGTCATGGGCTTGTTCATGGCCACCGATCTCCTGCTCTTTTATCTGTTTTGGGAAATCCAGATCATTCCCATGTTTTTCCTGGTAGGCATCTGGGGCCATGAGCGGCGGGTTTATGCCGCCGTCAAGTTTGTTCTGTTTACCCTATGCGGAAGTTTGTTGATGCTCATTGCCCTCGTGGCTCTCTATGTGTTCCATGGACAGCAGACCGGGGTTTATACTTTTGCTTCTGTCCAACTGATGCACACGCAGTTGAGCTTCACCACGGAAATTTTGCTTTATTCGGCCTTTATGCTGGCTTTTGCCATCAAAATCCCCATCGTTCCCTTACATACCTGGTTACCCGATGCCCATACCCAGGCCCCGACGGCCGGGAGCCTGGATCTGGCCGGCTTACTTTTAAAGACGGGGTTTTATGGGTTTTTTCGCTTTGCCTTTCCCCTCTTTCCCTTGGCCGCCCAGGCCTCGATCCCGGTGCTCATCGCCTTGGGATTGGGAGGCATGTTCTATACCTCCTGGATCGCCCTGGCCCAAACCGATATCAAGCGCCTGGTGGCCTATTCCAGCATCGGGCATATGGGCCTGATGGTCGTGGGCATCGCCGTCTGGAATCTCTTGTCCATGACCGGGTCCCTTTTGCAAATGGTCAACCACGGTTTATCCACCTCGGCGCTCTTCATCATGGTGGGCATGATCGGCGAACGGATCGACTCCCGGGAGTTCGCCGATTTGGGCGGCCTCTGGGGCAAGATGCCCGTGTTCAGCGTCTTTTTCCTGTTCTTTGCCATGGCGTCCATGGGTTTGCCGGGTCTGAATAATTTTGTGGGAGAAGTCCTGCTTTTGGTGGGCATCTTTGAGGCCCGTCCGCTTATCGGGATATTGAGTTTCGGGGGACTGATTTTTACGGTGATTTATATCCTGCGGATGGTTAAAGACACCCTGTTCGGCGAGCCGAAAAAAGACCACGTGTGGGTGGATGTCAACGCCCGGGAAGTGGTCATTCTCGTGCTCATGGCCCTGCCCATATTGTTTATCGGGGTGCACCCCGGGCCGGCGCTGCGGCTGCTGGACCAGCCGGTGCAGCGCCTCCTGGAGCAGGTGAGCTTTTTGACGCCTGGCCTCTAACTGGTTGAGAGGGAATTTTTCAGGCTCGAATCTCGCCAATCAATCCATATCTGAAAGGAAAAAGATCATGAAAATCCTGGTAGTGTATTACTCCATGTACGGACACGTCTTGAAGATGGCCCGGGCTGCGGCCGCCGGGGCCCAGGCGGTGGCCGGGGCCGAAGTGGTCCTGCGCCGGGTCCAGGAACTGGAATCCAACCTCCCCAAGGTCCAGGGCAGCAAACACGCCCAGGCGGTGCTGGAGCAGCAGCGGGACGTCCCCATCGCCACCCTGGACGACCTGCGGGCGGCGGACGGGGTCATCTTCGGCACCCCGACCCGCTTCGGCAACATGTGCGCCCAGATGAAGCAGTACTTCGACGGCGCCGTGGAACTCTGGGCCCAGGGGGCACTGGAAGGCAAGCCCGCCGGCCTCGTGGTCTCCACGGCCACCACCCACGGCGGCCAGGAGACCACCTGCTTCACCATGATGGCGCCCCTGTTGCATCTGGGCTTTATCATCGTCGGGGTGCCTTATTCCACCCCGGGCATGCTCCACACCGAAGGCCGGGGCGGCACCCCCTACGGCGCCACCACGGTGGCCGGGGGCAAGAACGAACTTGAACCCGCCCCGGAAGACCTTGCCATCGCCAGCGCCCTGGGGCGCCGGGTGGCCGAAGTGGCCGGTAAGCTGCGAGGTTAGAGCGTTTGCCAAAAATTCCTTCTGATGGTTGGTTTTTAAATCCCCCTAAATCCCCCTTTTTCAAAGGGGGACTTGCAAAGGAAATTCGCTAAGTTCCCCCCTTTGAAAAAGGGGGGTTAGGGGGATTTGGGTTCCTGGAGCATGTATCATAGCGGAAAAAACTTTTGGCATTCCCTACCCTATATGAGAGACCTCTGCGAAAAGCCATTTTGTCATCCTGAGCGGAGCGAAGGACCTCGTATCTTTTCGTATTTATGAGATTCTTCGGTCGCTCCGCTCCCTCAGTCTGACAGGTGAGGGACTTTCGCAGAAGTCTCATAAGAGGATCATAAGCGTATGCCCACGGACTGGACCGGCCTGCTCCCCTTCCTGATCCTGGCGGGGGGGGGCACCCTCATCTTCCTGGTCGGCGCCTTTTGGCGGCGGCGGCCGCAGGAAGTGCTCTTCGCCCTGGCCCTGCTTACCGCCGGGGCCGCCGGGGTCGCGGCCCTCCTGCTGGAGCCCTTGGCCCCGAACTTTGCGGGCATGCTGGACCTGGGTGGTTACTCCCGGTTCTTTACCCTGCTCCTGATGTTCATCACGATCATCACCCTGCTTTTCGTGCGCCGGTACAGCCTGGGCCACGATTTTGCCGGGGATGAATTGTACGCCCTGCTGATGTTTGCGGCCCTGGGTATGGTGCTGGCCGCGGCCGGGACCAATTGGGTCATCTTTTTCCTGGGGTTGGAACTCCTGTCCCTGTCCCTCTACGTCCTCATCGCCATCCGGAAAGGGGAACCTTACGGCAATGAGGCGGCCTTAAAATATTTCATCATGGGGGCGGTGGCCTCCGCCTTTTTGACCTTCGGCATCGCCCTCCTCTATGCCATGACCGGCAGCCTCGAGATTGCGGGGTCCCTGGCCGCGGCCCCTGCTGATTCCGGCGACCTGGCCGTGATCCTCCTGGCCCTGGCCCTTATCCTGACGGGCCTCGGCTTCAAGATCTCCCTGGTGCCTTTTCACCTGTGGACCCCCGATGTTTACCAGGGGGCCCCGGCCCCCATTACCGCGTTTCTGTCCACCGGCTCCAAGGTGGCCCTGTTTGCGGCCTTGCTGCGGTTTTCCCTGGCGGTGGCCTCCCCGGTCTGGGACTACGCCTGGCCGGTTTTGTGGGCCCTGGCGGGCCTCACCATGGCGGTGGGCAACCTCACCGCCCTCTATCAAACCCGGGTCAAGCGCATCCTGGCCTACTCCTCCATCGCCCAGATGGGCTACCTGTTCATGACCCTCCTGGCGGTCAGGGAGGGCGGGCTCCCCGCCCTGATGTTTTACCTGACGGTCTATGCCGTCATGGACCTGGGGGCCTTCGGGATCATCGGGACGTTTTCCCCAGGCGATGCCGATCTGGAGGAGCTGGCGGATTACCAGGGCCTGGGCTATACTCACCCTTGGCGCGCCGCCATCTTTGCCACCTGTCTCCTCTCCCTGGCGGGGCTGCCCCCCACCGCCGGCTTCATGGGAAAACTGGTCCTCTTTCGGGCGGTTCTCCAGGCCAATTTCATCGGCCTGGCGGTGATCGGCATTATCACCGTGATCATTTCCATCTATTTTTATATTAATGTGGTGGTCCACCTTTATATGCACGAACGCGGCGGGGGGGCGAAGGTGTTCAGCTCCGACCTGGCCATCGACCTGGCCATCGGTCTGGCCGGCGCGGTGATCCTGGCGGCGATCCTCTGGCTGGGCATCCTCCCCGATTCCCTGATGCAGGTGATCACCGCCATCGCCGCCTCGCTGCCGAAACCGGCATGAGACTTTCCCGATTGCAGTCCCAAGGATGTGATTTATCTTAAGGGGAAGGCCGGGGGACGTCTTTCGTACGGGGCCCCCTCCCGCACCAGATAACTCCCGGGTAGGAGACGCCATGCCACCGCTCACGACCATCCAGCAGGATTTCCAGGTGAGCTTTCACTACGCGGTGCACTTCACCCGGGACCTGTTCGCCCTCTCCAACCCCCTGTTTAGAGACGTCCTGGGGCAAGACGCCGTCGGCCCGCCTCCCAAACTCCTGGTGGTGCTGGACCGGGGGGTGCAGCGGTGTCACCCCCGGCTCTGGTCCGGGATCGAGGCTTACTGCCGGCGCCACCCTGAGGTGGTCACCCTGATCGGGGCGCCCCTCCTGTTTGAGGGGGGTGAGCACCTCAAAAACAACCCCCTGCACGTCAACCTGGTGCAGCAGGCCATCCACGCCGCCGGCCTCTGCCGCCACTCCTATGTGGCCGCCATCGGCGGCGGCGCCCTCATCGACATGGCCGGGTTCGCCGCGGCCACGGCCCATCGGGGCATACGGCTGATCCGGGTGCCCACCACCGTCATGGCCCAGGCCGATGCCTCCATCGGCGTCAAAAACGGTATCAACGCCTTCGGCAAAAAGAATTTTATCGGCGCCTTCGCCCCCCCGGTGGCGGTGCTGAACGACGCCGACTTTCTGCCCACCCTGTCCCGGCGGGATTGGATCGGCGGGGTGGCGGAAGCCGTCAAGGTGGCCCTGATCAAAGACGCGGATTTTTTCGATTTCCTTGAGGAGCACGCCGAATCCCTGGCCGACCGGGACCTGGCCCGCATGGAACAGGTGATCCACCGCTCGGCGGCGCTCCACCTGGACCACATCGCCAGGGGCGGCGACCCCTTTGAGTTCGGCTCCTCCCGGCCCCTGGACTTCGGCCACTGGGTGGCCCACAAGCTGGAGCACCTGAGCGGTTATGAGCTGGGGCACGGCCAGGCGGTGGCTTTGGGTATCGCCCTGGACTCCACCTACGCCCACCTCAGGGGGCTTCTCCCCCAGAGCCAATGGCAGCGGATCCTCACCACCCTGAGGACCCTGGGCTTTGCCCTCTATGATACCCGGATGGAGGTGGAGCACGGCCTCCTGGACGGCCTGCAGGAGTTTCAGGAGCACCTGGGGGGCCGCCTCACCATCATGCTCCTTTGGGATATCGGCCAGGGCCTGGAGGTGCATGAAGTCGACCCGGACCTGGTGCGGGAGAGCCTGGCAATCCTCAAAGAAGAGGCCGCACTCTCTTCCGGGTCTGCGGCCCGGGTGGCGGCCGGAGGCGTGGTCCCAAAGGCATCTTGAGGGGAGTGGGCAGGGGGCACCCTTACGAAAAAACGAAAAAACGAAAAATTCCCCCGCCTTCCCCCTCAAGCGCCCTCCCATCCCCCTATATACGGAGGTGGGGGAGGCAGTTGTAGGGCCGGTGCCCTCACCGCCCCTAGGGAACTTTTCAAGGCAGAGGTCCCCGTGCAGATCGGCCCGGAGGGGTTTTTTCACCTTACCTATTGCACCAAGATTCATCCCGGCCGCGGCTGGGAGGAATTATGGGGCCATCTGCGCCGCTCTGCCCCGGCCCTGAAGGCCAGGCTGGCGCCGGCGGCGCCCTTCGGCCTGGGGCTGCGCCTGTCCGCGGCGGAGGCCCGGGAGCTCCTGGCCGGGGACCGGCTGGCGGAGTTTCAAGATTTCCTGGCCCGGCACGCCCTCTACGTCTTTACCCTCAACGGCTTTCCCTACGGCGACTTAACCGGTCCGGCCGTGAAAGCCCGGATTTTCGCCCCCGACTGGCGGGAGGACGCCCGGGTCCGCTACACCCTGGACCTCATTGAGATTCTCCGCCGGCTGTTGCCCTCCGGGGCGGAAGGGTCCATCTCCACCTCCCCGTTGTCTTACAAGGCCTGGATCGCCCCGGGTGATTCGGAGGCCTGGGGGAGGATGACCCGGAACCTGGTGCGGGTGACGGAGCGGCTGGCCCACATCCAGGCCGGGGAGGGGAAACTGATCCATCTGGACCTGGAGCCGGAGCCCGACGGCCTTTTGGAGGTGAGCCGGGAGGTGGCGGACTTTTTCCGCGACTGGCTCCTGAAGGTGGGGGCCCCCATCCTGGCGGCGCGATCCCGGATCGATGGGTCGGAAGCCCGCCGGCGATTGCTTTCCCATATCCGGGTCTGCCTGGATACCTGCCACCTGGCGGTGGAGCACGAAGATCCGGCCACGGCCCTGGATACCCTGGCGGAGGCCGGCGTCCGGGTGGGGAAGGTCCAGATCACCGCCGGCCTCAAGGTGGAGCTGCCGGAGGCGGCGAGCTCGCGAGGGGCCGTGGTCGGGGAATTGGAGCCCTTCACCCGGTCTCCTTATCTCCACCAGGTCATCGGCCGGACCGGGGAGGGCCGCCGGGTCCAATTTCCCGACCTGGCCCCGGCCCTGCCGCGCCTGGCGGCGGGTTTGGGGCGCAACTTCCGCATCCACTACCACATGCCCCTGTTTGTGGAGCGGTATGGGCACCTGGGGTCCACCGGCGATGACACCCGGGCCGTGCTCAGCCTACTGAAGGAGCGGCAATTTTCCCGTCACCTGGAGATCGAGACCTACACCTGGGAGTGGCTGCCCCCGGACCTCAAGTGCGACCTGTTGGACTCCCTGCACCGGGAGTACCTCTGGGTGCTGGAGGCCATGGAGACAGGAGAGGGGGCCCGGGGCTTGTCCTATTTTTCGTAAGTGGCCCCGGCCCCCTTCCCAACCCCGTGCATTTTTTGTAGGGGCGCACCCATGTGTGCGCCCGAGCCTGGGCGGACACGCAGGCCCCCCCTCAACGTGCACCGCTACAACGGAAAATCCCGCAACACCCGGAACAACTCCTCTGCGCCGCTCCCGAAGAAATGGTCGGCGCCCTGGATGACCTTGATCTCCACGAGAGGAGCGGGAGTCTCCCCGGGGGGCGGCGGGCTGGCCGCCAGGAGCTCCCGCAAGCTAGCGAGGGGACAGAGTTCGTCCCGGTCCCCCACCGCGATCAGTTTGAGCCCCGGCACTTGAGGCAGGAAGCTCAGGTCCATGAAGGCGATGGGGGGCGAAATGAAAATGGCCCCATCCACGTCCAGACCATCCAGCAACGCCCGGCCCGCCACAAAGGCCCCGAAAGAATAGCCTACCACGTAATAGGGGTTGCGGGTCCGGGACTTGAGAAGCGCCAGGGCCGCGGCCACGTCGCCGGCTTCCTCCAGGCCGCCGCCGTAGGTCCCGGTGCTGCGGCCCACCCCCCGGAAGTTGAAGCGCAGGGTGGACATGCCCCGGGCCGCCAGGGCCCGCGACGCGGTCAACACCACCTGGTTCGCCATGTCGCCCCCGAACAGGGGATGGGGGTGGGTGATGATCGCCCCGCCGGGCGCCGCGACGATCGATAACCGGCCTTCCAGGGTGATACCCGGCCCCGGGATACTGACGTTTTCTTCCATAGCGCTCTCCCCGACGGGGTTGTTACCAGAATAAGACCTGAAAAATGCGTTTGGCATGAAGGGCGGGGGATTTTTTGTAAGTCACTCCCCCTCTCCCAAAGGCTTTTTACCGACGTCTCCCTCTGGAATGAGAATGCTTTTTCATGATACCACAAGACCCTGGGAGAGTCAGGCGGGACCGGGCGCGTCAACCGCTTCACCAAAATGCCCTGGGTGATTTTTGATGGATTTGCCCCCCTGAGATGATATATGATGCAGAGGAACTGCCTCAACGGCACACGCTACGCCAGAGCCTTATTATGACAGAGAAAAAAATCGGTTTTGTGGGGACGGATGGGCGGACCTTGCTGGCCGCCCTGGAGACCAGCCGCTCCAAGAGCGAGCTTTATCCCGGGGCCTACCGCGGGGTCGTCGTCAAAGGCACCGGCGCCATGGAGCCCTTTGCCCAAAAGATGGGGTGGCCCATTGATTTTATTCCGGTGCCCGACAACTCGGCCCCGGCCTACGCCGCGGCCCTGATAAAAGCCTTTGCGGAAGAAACCCTGGATGTGGCCCTGGTCATGCCCGAGGGCTTGCTGTTTGACGGCCTGGTGGACCGGGTCATTGAGGCCGGCTTCGGGGACCGCATCATCGGCCTCACCCACGCCGGGGCGGAGTATGAGGCCGACAAGATCGCCTGCAAGCGCTCCTGCGAGGAGGCGGGCATCCCGGTGGCCCCAGCCTGGACCGAAGTGGAGGCCCGGGATTATGCCGCGGTGTTAAAGACCTGCCTGGCTTACCTCCACGAATTCGGCGGCGCCGTCCTCAAATATCCCTACAGCGCCGGCGGCAAGGGCGCCCGGATCATGCTCAACACCTGGGATGTCAAAGATGTTTACGACGTCTTGATGAAGGACTATAAGGATGCCTACATCCGGGGCTGCGGCAAAAAATCCCCCTGGCCCCTGCTCATCGAGGCCCGCATGTCCGGGGTGGAAATCAGTTTCACCATCCTGGTGGATAAAAACGGCAACTACCAAATCCTGCCCACCGCCATGGACTACCCGGAACGGTTTGAACGGCCCCCGGGCCTGGACAATCCCATCACCGGCGGCATGGGGTCCATTTCGCCCCATCCCCTTGAGTCCCCGGCCTTGCTGGAGCTGGCCGATGCCACGATCGCTCAGCCCCTCATCCGGAGCCTGAAAGACAAGGGCGTGCTGCGCCCCGGGGTCCTCTATCCGGGCTGTTTCGTGTCCTTCGACGGCAATTTTCAGCCCCGGGCCATCCGGGTGTGCGAAATCAACATCCGCCCGGGAGAGCCGGAATTCCAGCCTGTGGTGAAAAGGCTGCGCAACCTGGGGGCACTGGTTGCGGCCATGGCCGCCGGCAACCTGGATGAGGTCGTCCCGGAAGTGCGCTCCGACCAAGTCTCCCTGTGCATCGGCCTGGTGACCGGCCCCGGCGGCCCCAAGCAGCAGAAAGGCTACCCCTGGTCCCTGACCAAGGGCGAAGTGGTGGAGATGGACTTCGACTATTTCGACAAGAAGAAGATCACGGTGATCCCGTCCGCCATGGATTATGTCGATGGCGTGTTCAAGTCCGACGGCTCCCGGGTGGCCTATCTTTTGGCCAACGCCACCGTAAAAGCCGGTCAAACCGCAGGGCCGGCGGCCGAGGCCCTGCGCCAGAAACTGCTCAACGCCTTCGATAACGGCAAGATCCGGGTGATCCCCCGGGAGGATGACCAGGGCAACCGCCTGGCCCTGCGCCGGGATATCGGGGGGCACTATCAGAAGGCCGAAGCGCTGAAAAGCAGTAGTCAGTAGTCAGTAGTCAGTGGTCAGTAAAAAAGGAAGTGGGCCGCAATCCCGCCATTAATGCGAAAGGCGGGATGCGCTTCGCTTTCCCGCCCTACGGTGCTCGTCTTTTCTAAATGGCACAGAGATAAATCATATTAATTTTAGTTTCCAGGCATTGAAATTGAATTGAATGTTTGGAGGACTAATTTAATGAGCATCGAAGATATCGTGAACGTATGCGTAACACTTAGAAATTTTTGATCGGATAGTGACTATCTCGATTTTAAAGACTTTTGGATAAAAAAGTTATCAGAAGATGACACGAAACAGTTATGCACTGACCTTAAATACTTCACAAATTATCCAAATGATAATCATATTGCAGTTAGGCGTTATTATATTGGCAGGGGCAAAAGCAGTACTGTCATACGTGATAACAGTTTTAGTTTTTTCTATCCTTTATTTAGATCAATGAAGCTATTCTTAACCGGAGACTTAATCACACCGATAGCCTTCTATAGATGGAAGGGAAAATGGTATGAGGCAATATTACACGGAGAAAACTATGGCCTGGGTTATGATTTATCGGGCAAGCCATATATTTTTAATGTTGATGATATTGAAGCATTTGATCTCTTTAGAAGCCAGATTAATAGATACTTGTCATTTATGAATTTTTATGATATTCCTTATCTTAAGAGGCAAAAAGCATTTAACAATATTGACTTACGGTGCTCATTGGCTATTCACTTATATTTAAAACGATCTATTGAAGATAATAATAGTTTTATAATATTTGACAAGTTGATTGATTATACTATTGCGCTAGAATCACTATATTTAAATGAAAAAGAAAAAGGGAAAGGGGAGAAATTATCCAGAAGGATATCTACCCTCTTAAGTAAAGATGATAGTGAAAAAGGACGAATTAATGAAGATATTAAGTATTTTTATGAGATCAGAGGTGACATAGTCCATGCATCACTTATTGATCAAAAAGGAGAGGACTTTCTTTCAAAAAATATCTGCAAATATGAAAACATATTGAGAAAATCTATTTTAGCTTTCTTAGATTTAAATCTAAGTTACAAGACTAAGAAAGACGTATTAAGTCAGTTAGATCAAGCGATATCAAATCCTGAGATGAGGGAAAAAATTCATGATTCACTAGAAATATTAAAATTGGCAAGATAAGGTAGCATTAGACAAAATGATGGAATGCGCGGGTCGCCGGGCAATAAGGGGCTTTTCCTGCCCCCTGCCTCTCTACTGCACCTGCTCCTCCCCCGCCTCCATCTGGAATTTCAGGGCGGCGGACCGGTTGGTGCTGTCGATGTAACGGTTCCAGATATCCCTGAGGTCCTGGATGGCCCGTTTGACGTCGGGCTCGATCCCCGCGGCCCGCAATTGCCCCAGACCGTAATAGAGTTCGTTGAGCAGCCGAATCTGGGTAATGCTCACCACCTGCTCCATGGCGTCCTCGCCTAGAGCATTCAGGTCCAGCTTTTCCAGTTCCTCCAACTCCCGGAGGATTTCCAGGGCGATGCCGGTGAGCAGGTCCTGGTAGTAATGGGGGCCGCTCAGGTCGATCCGGCGGCCCCGGCTCATGGTGATGGTGGGGGGTGCGCCCATTTAGCAGGCCGGCCCCTTTTCCGTCAGGTAGCGGTAGATGGCCCCGTCGTATTCGTGGGTCAGCTTGAAGACCTTTTTGGCCAGGTTGAACCGGGTGGCGACGTTGGTGGCGCCCTTGCTCAGCTTCATTTCGGCCATGATATGGGGATAGTCCGCCGGGTCCACCACCACAGTCACGGCCTGGTAGTTCTTGGCCGAGGCCCGGAGCAGGGTGGGGCCGCCGATGTCGATGTTCTCGATGGCGTCCTCCAGGGTGCAGCCGGGCTTGGCCACGGCCTGCTCAAACTGGTAGAGGTTGACCACCACCAGGTCGATGGGGACAATCCCCTGGGCGGCCATCTGCTCCTGGTGGCTGGCCAGGTCCCGGCGCCCCAGGATGCCGCCGTGGATCTTGGGGTGCAGGGTCTTGACCCGGCCATCCAACATTTCAGGAAAGCCGGTGAACTCGGAGACCTCCACCACGGGGACGCCGTTGTCCCGCAGGAGCTTGGCGGTGCCCCCGGTGGACAGGATTTCGATCTTATAGCCCGCCAGAAATTTGGCGAACTCCACCAAACCGCTCTTATCGGTGACGCTCATCAAGGCCCGGGATATGGGCTTCATGTTATACCTCCATAAATATTAAAATTAGGCGATTATGCACTTGACAAAGTGATTGTCTGGTGTTATCGTCGATACATTATAGAGGCTCTGGGTTTGGAGAGCATCTATGTATACTGCATTTGAGGAAAATTTCTCTAAACTTGATCTGTACAATATCAGAGAAAAGGCAGAGAATAAATTCAAAAAATTTGCTTCCCTTTTTCGAGAAAGGCTCTTTATGAACTTGATCTGCTTTTCCGATGAAAGCGGTACTCATGATACCCTTGGTCTTCAAAAAGGATCAGAGGTTGCAGCGGTAGTGGGATATTTGTCATGGGACACCAGGTGGAAAACATTTTGTGGACAATGGCAAGAGGTTCTATGTCGTTACGAGGTTCCCGATTTTCATTATTCGGAGTTTATGAATGATGAAAATGGCCCCAAAGACCCAAACTGGCCTTATCATGGTTGGTCAAGAGAAAAACGCGATAGGTTTATTCGAGAATTAATTCCGATTGCAAGGAATAATACAATAATGGGAATTGGTGGTCTTGTAAGCGTGCAAGACTATAATGATATTATTCCTGATAGTGCAAAATATGACCACCCCTATCATTTTTGTTTTGATCTTTTCTTTGGAGCAATGCGCCTTTTTTTAAGAACTGCTTCAAATTGGGGGTACACTTCTCCTTTTGCTCCAGGCGAAAAAGTGGCCTTCTTTTTCGACAGACAAGATCAATTTAAACATAAAGCGTTAGAGCAATACGATCATGCCGTCACTCATGATGATGATAGCCGGTGGGGAAGTATAACTTTTGCAAACAGAAAGGAAGATTGTTTACCATTGCAGGCAGCCGACCTTTTGGTGGGTAGAACTAGGCTTATTTGCACTCGAATATTTAAAGGAATAGAGCCGGTAAATGCAAATAGCTGGGACGAAGATTTAGGAACAAGGGGAAATATATTGGCACTGTATTATGATGCTGAAAGCCTAAAAAATCTTGTGCATCGTGTTGAAGTAAAGGCGAAGATTTATAGCGAATAAGGGGAAATGAGCAGTGTTTCATATACTTACAGAGTATGAGCGTGGGCGAGCGCAAATTGCGATTGAATGGGTTGCAAGGTCGCAAAAACCTATTGTTGAAATAGGTGGACGTTCCTTAAAAAATTGTGATCTAAATGCCTTGGCGGAAGACCTCAATCTCTGTATTGCTCAAAGCGGTGAAGTTGTTCTGGGTTTTGTGATTCCATTTGGGATAACAGATTATTGCTGTTATGGTTTCTATCGCGAGCGGTGGGCAATAAAAGCCCTGCTATCTGTGCAAGATAATGAATCATTGTCGTTAAATCCTCAAAATAGGGCATGGGTACAGGGCCTATTATTTGGTTATAGCCCTGATGCTATACAGCGTTTTATTTCTTCGTCGTCTCTAATACAAGAGTCCACGGAACCTTCTCTTTGCATCGTGGGCAATGTGGAAATATTTCATATTTCTTCAACTCTATTTCGGCCCCACAGTGATGGCAACGATAAAAGCCTTGGATTGCAACAGGCAGATTAGTTAAAGTCATGGGGTTTTCCCCTTATAGAAAATGGTTTGCTTTACTCTTAGAAACTCGTTTTTAAGACCTCATCCAGCATATTGAATTGTTCACGGTTGTTGAACCGAAAAGCAAACTCATTGAGGTACAGGGGCAGATATTTGGCAGATACCTTATGGAAAACGCCGGTGATAGCTCTCTTGAACAAGGACCATACATTTTCAATGCCGTTAGTGTGGATATTTCCGGCCTTGACATAGGATTTCTGATGATTGACGGCGTTATGCACGAACTCAGAGGCATCAAGCCACAAATAGGCGGGGAACTCATCAGTATGAATCTCGGCCCCAGGCAAGGCATGTTTGCGAATGAACCCTCTCAAGGTGCTGGCCTTAGCGTTCTTAACCGCTTTCAGGAGGATTTTGCCTGATGTCCGCTCTTTTATCCCTACTACGGGAGTTTTATTGGCGGCTCCGCGCCCGCGTGGACCTTTTCTTCTGCCACCTACATAAGTCTCGTCAACTTCGCAAATCCCGGCGAACTTCGCGCAAAACTCCTCATCCTCTGACATAGCGAGACGAATCCGATGAGCCATATACCAAGCAGTGCGATAACTCCCGATAGCAAGCTCTCTTTGAAGTTGAAGGGAGGAAACGCCTTTCTTGGCAGAGCAAACCAGGTAAATGGCCAGAAACCATTTAGTCAAAGGCAAATGGGAATTGTGAAAGACGGTCCCGGCAGTAACCGAGTATTGATAATGACAGTCTTTGCACTCGTAAAGGTGGCGCATCTTCTTGGTTTTCCCCAAAGCATTAAATTTCATCACTCGGGGACTTCCGCACTTGATACAGGTAGGGCCATTAGGCCAGCGAATGCGCTCAAAGTGCCCAATGCACTTTTCTTCGGTGTCGAAGCGTTTGACAACCTCGAAAATAGAAGGGGGCTTGTCCATGACTGATCTCCCTGTATCTGTGAATCGAAAATTATTCGTGGGGATTGACCCCGGTCAAACTGGCGGCTTGGGTGTCGTAGATCAGGAAGGGCGGTTTGTTGCCGCTTACCGATGGGATAAACGAGAACCCAGGCGCATGTACCAGATATTAGAGACTTTAGCTAAAGGTAGCACAGAAGAAAAACTTTGTCAAGTGCATAATCGCCTAAAATTATTCTGGCCATCACTAGCTGATTAATCTTGTAGGGGCGGTTCGGGAACCGCCCCCATCAGGATGCCCTTTATTTTAACCCTCGAATTGCAGCAAAACTACTATAGCTCCGGAATTTATGCAAGGTCGGAAGCTCCCTGCCATTGTTCTTTTCAGAAGGGCGCGATCCGCGGTAAGATGAACAATGCGCTACGTGATTATCGGGGCCAGCGCCCGGGCCTTCTTGGCCTCGCGCCCCGCCCCGGAAGACGCCGCTACCGCCACCCCGCCCACGATCCGCCTCTGGCGGCAGCTGGGACAATAAATTATGAGGGGAGGGCCGGGGGAAGTCTTTGTAAGGGATTCCCCCGCCCTCTTCTCAAGCTCCTTTCCCAGCCGTCTGTAGGGGCGGACCCATGTGTCCGCCCGCAATTAAGGGCGTACACGCGGGTGCGCCCCTACAAAAAAGCTATATGGGGTTGGGGGAGGGGGTTTCAGGGGGAGGGCGGCAGGGGCCCTTATGGAAAAGCCCCTGGCCCCCTCCCCCTGAAAAATTCCAGCATTTACCCCAAGAAAATCCGCAGGGCTTCCTGTTTCAGCCGCCGGAGTTCTTCTTCGGCCTGGCGCAGCTGTTTCTGATGGATGGCGTGCCGGATCTTTCGGGCGATTTCGTCCAGGCTGAGGGGCTTGTAGACGATGTCCACCTGCTCCAGGTAAAAGAGCTGATGGGCTTGGGTCCGTTGTTGCAGCATGACGATGAAGCGGGTGGCGGGATAGCGGAGACGGGTGTTTTCCAGGAGCTGCTGATAATTAGGCTGGCGGTGGTCGGTAATGACCAGGTCGAAGGGGTTTTCTTCCAGGGCGGCCAGGGCTTCGGCCACCGTGTTCACCAACGTGCATTCCTCAAAACCCAGGAGCTTGATCACCGAAGCTAAAAACGCCCGGCACCATTCCTCCTGATCCACCACCAAGATACGCGCCTGGTTAGCCCTTTCCTGGTCTTGCATGGGGAGGTCTCCTCACAAGAGCACTGTCTAACTTTACTCGCGAATGAACCCGGCTGCAAGACCTGCCGGGATTTTTCCAGGGGCGGGGCGCCGGAGAGCGCCCGCCACAGTCCAGGCAGGAGAGGGGGTGCGCCTCGGATCGTGAGGCTTGGCGTCCTCCCGGGGGCTAAGCCGGGAGAGCGATTTCTTCTTGAGGGTTGATGGGGCTCAGGATCAGGCCGGTCATCACCTTGGGGTAGAAGTAGGTGGATTTGCGCGGCATGACCAAGCCGGCGGTCGCCACTTCCTGCACCTGCTCAATGCGGGTGGGGTTCAGCAGAAACGCCAGGCGGGCTTCTCCCCGGCTCACTGCCTCCACCGCTTCGCTGATCTTGCTGGTGTACTTGCAGGTTTCCGAGTCATCCTGGGCCTGGGCGTCGAGCCCCAGAACCTTCTCAAAAATCAGATAGTTCAAAACCGCCACATCCAATTGGGCCAGGGCCGGGTGCATCTGCCGGGCCAGCACCGTTTGCCGCACCCCCGGGCGCATGATCAGGCGCCAGGCCTTGCGCCCGAACCCCAGGACCACAAAGGCGGTCTCCCCCGCCGGGACCTCCGCCAGGGTTTGCTGGAGAAAGTCTTCGTAGGCCTCGCCAAATTCGTGGGCCGCCGGCAGCGAGACGATATCGAAATATTCCTTGAGGCGCCCCATGACCCAGGCCTCTTCCAGGTGTTTCAGCCGGGGGCCCCCCAACAGGCGGTGGGCCATCAGAATGAGCAAGTCCGGGTCGAACATATTGGACAGGTACATGAGGGTATAATTGAACGGCGCTTCCGGCGACGCCTTGGGATAGCGTTGTTTCATCAACTTCTGGAAGTTCAGGGAAGTTTCATAACGGTGGTGCCCGTCGGCGATGAACAGGGGCATCTCCAAAAAGGCCCGGTGCACCGCCTTGACCGCCTCGGCATCGGTGACCCGGTAGAGGCGCTGAACGTAGCCCAGGACGTCTTTTAAGGCCATCATGGGGGCGTCGGGCCGGGCGCCCTTCAGCAGGCTTATCACCTGGCCGGCGGGGTCGGGATAGAGGGAAAAGATGGGGGAGAAGTTGGCCTGGGAGGCCTTGAACAACTCCAGGCGGTCGGCCTTGGCCGCGGAAAAGGTCTGCTCGTGAGGCCGGATGCCGCCCCCGCTCAAAGATTCCAGGCGCACCAGGGCCGCCAGCCCGGACCGGGTCCAGGTGCGTCCGGCATGGACAAATTCGGTTTCCCAGGAGTAGAACGCCGGCACCGGGTCCCGCACCAGCACCTCTTCTTTTTCCCATTGGCGGAAGAGGGTCCCCGCCCGGGTGTAGCGGTTGGCGAGCCGGTCGTCCCCAGGCTGGGGCTGGGGCAGGATCAGGTGGACCATATTATAGGGATGGCCGCTGGCAAAGGCCTGGCGCTCCTCCGGCCGGATGACATCATAGGGCGGCGTGACCACCTTGGTGAGATCGGGGACTTTGGCAGGATTATAATGCAGCCCCCTGAAAGGGGCGATGATGGCCAACTTGTCGGTCCTCCTCCTGACGAAATACCTTTTTAAATTTACCATCGATCTGCTGAGCGTCAATAGTTATTGGCATAATATCCGGTTCTGAATTTATCCGCGCCCCAAAACCTAAAAAATTATTGACCGGCGATAATGCGCAAGTTATATTTACCGAATAAACTTTTTGATTAAGGGATGGGCTTATGCGGATAACCCCTTTTGTAGTAATTGAGAGGGGTTAACAAGGTTTCGGGGCAAAAAATATATGGGGCGCTGAGCTCCCTTCCTCGTGCTCTCCGAACCAGTTGCCGGGGCCCAAGACCTTATTTTCTCCGGAATGGCAGCATTCCGGGGTTGCGCTGGCCACAGCGCACGGTTCGCCTACCGGGCATTACCCGGTGACGCCCTTACCTTAGGGTGCGAGGAGGATACCAATTTGAAAAAACCGGCGGTTGGCTTTGGACTGCATCTGACCCTGGATGGTTATGAATGCAGTTATGAGCGGCTGACGAATCTGGATGCCATTTACGAGTTCCTGGAGACCTGCCCGGACCTGATCCACATGACCAAGATCATGCCTCCTTATGCCTTCAAATATCACGGCAAAGTGCCTGATGATTGGGGGCTGTCCGGATTTGTTCTCATTGCGGAAAGCCATATCAGCATTCACACCTTCCCTGAGCGCGGCTACCTGAGCCTGGATATTTTTTCCTGTAAGGGCTTCGATTACCAGCAGGCGGTGGACTTTGCCACCGAATGTTTCGGTATTGCTCGCCACGAAATCAACCTGTTGGACCGGGGTCTGGAATTTCCCCGGGAAATCAGGACCGTGGAACGCCTGATGCGCCAGGAGCGAAAACAGATGCGAGGCTGAGCATGGAAGAGGCCGACAGTCCTCACCCTAGTTTCCTCAAGCGCCTTCTTCAGATGTTCTCCCGGAGGATCATCACGCAACCGGAAGATCTGGAGCGTGAAATCCAGCACATCATCGATGAAGGCGAGGAACGGGGCCTCATCACCCGCCAGGAAGGCCAACTGATCGAGAGTATCTTTGAGTTTAAGGACACCCTCGTCCGGGAAATCATGGTGCCCCGTCTGGAGATGGTGGGGGTGGAGCTCGATACCCCCCTTGACCAGATCATCGCCCTGGTCCTGTCCTGCGGCCATTCCCGCCTGCCCGTGTTCGCCGGTGACATCGACCACGTCAAGGGTGTCCTCCTGGCCAAAGACCTCCTGGTGTTCTGGCAGACCCCGGATTCGACCTGGGACCTGGGGCGGGTGCTCCGCCCCGCCTATTTTATCCCCGAAAGCAAGAAGATCAGCGACCTCTTACGAGACCTGGTGGAACGCAAAACCCAGATCGCCATCGTCATCGACGAATACGGCGGCACCGCCGGCCTCATCACCCTGGAGGATATTCTCGAAGAGATCGTCGGGGAGATCTATGACGAGTACGACCTCCAGGAACCCCGCCTCGTGCCCCAGGAAGACGGCGCCGTCCTGGTGGACGCCCGCCTGGACGTGGAAGAATTGATGGACCACTTCGATCTGCCCCGCCCGGAAGGCAAGTTCGAATCCGTGGGGGGCCTCTTGATCCACCTCCTGGGCCGGGTGCCCCAAATCAACGACCGGGTGGAGATCCCCGACCTGGAGTTGACCGTCATCGCCGCCGACGAACGCCGGGCCAAATTGGTCCAGGCCCGCCGGCTGCCCCTGGAAGAGGGGGTCAGGGATTAGGGGTCAGGGGTTAGAAAAAGCCCCTTACTGTCCGCCATCCCGCCCCTTGCCTCATTTTGTCCGGTCTTCAGTTTTCCTATGCCGCTCAATCCCGCGTTCAATAATCTGAATTTTTTAACTAGACAATTAGCTACATTTTGTCCAGTGATCGAGTAGGAGTTTTGCCCCTGAGAAAATTTGTCCCCCTACGGGAAATTTCTGGCGAACTATTCAGGCTTGTTAGTATATTGGGATGGGAAAGAATAATGAGGGAAAGAGAATGTTTAACGACATGCCATTATCCATAGCAGCGCGGATGCATGAGTTAGAGGTAATCGACGCACGCGACCGCACTGACGGGACGCCGCGCATGCAGCGCCTGCGTCAGATCACGCCGGAGGTAGGTAGATTTATCGCCCTCTTGGCCGCAACCGCTCCTGCAGGTCAATACCTAGAGATTGGAACGAGCGCGGGCTATTCCACCCTTTGGCTCGCTTTGGCGTGCCGGTCCATCGGCAGAAAGGTCACGACTTTTGAGATTTTGGACGACAAAGCTGAACTTGCACGGCAGACATTTAAAGCAACCTGCGTGACCGACGTGGTGGAACTCGTTCACGGGGATGCACTCACTCATCTTCCGAACTGTAGAGACATTGCCTTCTGTTTCCTCGATGCGGAAAAGGAAATCTACGGCTCTTGTTATGAATCTGTGGTTACGCACATGGTGAGTGGCGGCATTCTGGTCGCAGACAACGCCATCAACCATCAGGCGGTCCTGCAACCAATGCTTGACCGAGCAATGGCCGATGACAGAGTTGATGCATTGATTGTTCCCATCGGCAGAGGGGAACTGGTTTGCAGAAGAAGGTAGTATTGGCCTGACATCAGACAAAATGCTTCATTTCGTCTAATGAAGCCGCGCAGCCTAATTCTGCCCAGGCGCCAGCCACAGAAGAACCGGACGCGGCCTGAGCCCGTAGGGCGGGAAAGCGTAGCGCATCCCGCCTTTAGCATTATTCCATATCTAGACTTCGACCGTTTTTCAACTCATTCCCAAGCTTAGCTTGGAATAAGAAGAAAATCAAACAGCGGCTAGCTGCTATGTATGAGCGATCTGCTACTCGGAAGATATTATATTGATTTGATGATCATAGTATAATCTACACCGGCCGCGGTATATCCAGGAATTCAGGAGCCAAGTCCCCAATACGCTTACTTACCCCTGCCCCCTATTTTCTTTCCCTTCCCCCGTAATCCGGCTATAATCCCACCAGCATGAACAAGCGCACCAGCCCCTCTCAGGTTATAGCCGCGGTGCTCTCCGGCCTGCTCCTGGCCGCGGCCTTCCCCAAGTGGGACCAGACCTGGCTGTTGATCTTCGCCTTGGCACCCCTCCTCTGGGCCCTTAAGGGCCGATCCCTGAAGGCGGCCTTCTGGCTGGGGGCGGTCTCGGGTCTGGCCCATTACGTGGCCATGCTCTACTGGATCGTCTTTGTCACCCATGTCTTCGGGCACCTGCCCCTGATCGTCTCCATCGGCATCCTCCTCCTCCTGGCCGGGTATTTATGTCTCTACCCCGCCGTGTGGGGCTTAGGGGTCGCCTGGGGGGCGCGCAAGGGGCTCAGCCTCCTCTGGTGGGCCCCCGCCCTGTGGGTGGCCCTGGAGTTCGGCAAAACCTATATCATCAGCGGCTTTCCTTGGGAACTGTTGGGCAACGGCCTCTCCCCCCATCCCCTGTTGCTCCAGCTCGCCGATATCACCGGGGTCTACGGTCTCTCGTTCCTGGTGGTCCTGGTGAACGTCAGCCTCTTTCTCCTCTTCTTCCCCCCCCGGGGCAAGGCGTTGCGGCTCGGCCAGGCCGTGGTCGTCTGCCTGCTCCTGGCCCTCTGGATCGGCTATGGTTTTTACCGCCTCCAGGCAGTGGACGCGCTTATGGCCGCCAGCCCCAAAATCAAGGTGGCGGTGTGCCAAGGCAATATCAAGCAGGGGGAGAAATGGCAGAAAAGCATGGTCCAGATCACCCTGGACCGCTATGCCGAGCTGACCCGGCGGGTCCAGGGGGCCCGGCTCATCATCTGGCCCGAAACCGCGGCGCCCTTCTTATATGTGCGGACCCCGGACCTGGCCGCCGAGGTCCAGAAGATCGCCCAAGACAGCGGTGGCTATCTGTTGTTCGGCAGCCCCGCCTATGAGCTGACCTCCGAGGGCGAGCGCTATTTTAACCGGGCGTATCTCTTGAACCCCCAGGCCGAGACCATCGGCTCCTACGACAAGGCCCACCTGGTGCCTTACGGGGAGTATGTTCCCTTCCGGCGCTTTTTTCCCTTCATCGGCAAGATGGTGCCCATGGTGGGGGACTTTGCCGAAGGCCCGGTGGGGGCCACCGTGTCCCTGCCGGAAGGGGCCATCGGGGTCCTGGTCTGCTACGAGTCCATCTTTCCCTATCTGTCCCGGGCCCAGGTGGGCAACGGGGCCCAGCTATTGGTCAACATCACCAATGACGCCTGGTTCGGCAAAACCGCCGCGGCTTACCAGCACCTGGCCATGGCGGTGCTCCGGGCGGTGGAGAACCACGTCTGCCTGGCCCGGGCCGCCAACACCGGGATTTCCGCCTTTATCGACGGCGCCGGCCGCCTCCTGTGGACCTCGGAGCTCTATGTCCCCGAGGCCCACGCCCTGGAGCTGGCCTGGCTCCCCGGCGGCAGCCTCTACACCCAAATCGGCGACGTCTTTGCCTGGGCCTGCGTCATCATGTGCGGCCTGGCCCTCATCCTGCCCCGCCGGCGTCGCTAAGCCCGGCCAACTTCCCCCTGCGGTTTTCTTCCCCTGATGATGGCCTTACCCCAAAGTTGGTCCTGATCCATGAGGGCGGTTATCCCCGGGGCCGGTCCTCTGAGCCGCGACAGCTCCAGCTCCCTGCAATATCGCCAAGAAATCTAGTGTTCCGTCCCAGATATATCTTTCAAAAATATTTCCACTTGGTGGGGAGTTTTCGTAGGGGCGGTTCGCGAACCGCCCCTACAACAGCCTCCGGGAAGGGAAGCCGGAAATTGTTAGATACTCCCGGAACATGACACTAGTGGCCGCGAGTCTCGCCGGCCTCGATGAATTGCCGGAGGGCAACCTGCTGTAGTTCGCTCAGCTGGTGGCGCTTCATAAGGGTGCGGGTCCGGTCCAGCATGCTGCCCGCCTCCAGGAAATGCTCCAGGGCCTTATGGTTCAGGCGGTGTCGGAGGCCGTCGTCAGCCTTGATCATCGTTTGACTGAAGTCCTTTTCCAGAAATTGCTCCAGGAGTTTCAAGAGGTTGCCGTCGTCGCCGGCTACTTGAGTAACCCAGTTTTTGGGTTCGGCCTCCCCGGCCAGATTTTTCCACATGGATAAGAGTTCCGGCAGCTTGGGGCAATTGAGGAGGGCCTCTCCCTTGGCGGCGTCCCGGATTTTGGCGAGCACTAGTGCTTCCAGGTTGACCTGGTCATCGTGGCGGATCAGCTTGTTGGCCTCCGGACGCCCCTCACCGGCTCGCTTGCCGTCGAGTTTACCCAACACCATGACGAGCCTGGTGCTGGTGTACACGGCCCGGACTTTGGTGATGGCGTGCCGCAGGACGTCAAAACGGGTTTCTGCCGGCAGCCGCTGGAGAAGCTGCCAGATTATCTGGGCCATACGCTGGTCGTTACCGATGTGGAGCCTACCCATAGGCTCGTCTTCGGGCTCCAGGAGCTGATCGCCCACATCCAGAAGGCTGAGGAGAATTGACGGGATGGACTCCGGGGCAATCTCCTTGCCGGTATAATCCAACAGCCGCTCCAGGAAAGCATTGAGCCGGTTGCGGCCATCCAGGCGAACCTGGGTTGCCAGGTCCAGCAGTCGCGCGGAAAAGGCCTGGGGTTGGTCCACCAGAAAGAGGATCGCCATGATTTCGGCATTGGAAATGGTGCCCTGGGGCAGCGCCAGATGAAAATAAATGGGGAAGATATCCGGACTGCAAATGCGCAATTGTTTGCGCCAGGTGGCCTCCAGAGGCAGGTCAAACCCCAGATCCTCCCAGACGTTTTCCAACTTGGGAAAGAGCCGCGCCAACAGTCCCTTGACGGCTTCCCGATCCTCCTCCGCCACCTGGGTAATCCAGGATTCGTGAAAGATCCGTAATTGTTCGATCTTACTGGTCACCAATTCCCGGCCGGTGAATTTTGCCGGATAGGTGCGGATCATATTATAGGCGTCGGAACAAAAGATCCGCAGGGTCTCAATGCCGATAAAATCCACGGGATTAACTTCCCCCCGGACTGCCGAATAGGTGATCCTCAAGGTATTGGTGAGCAAATTGATCTTGCGGGGGGTGCTGATGAAGTGCTCAATGCCCTTCATGAACACATTGGCCCAATAGGTCTGGTCAAAAAGCTCTGCCGGGGTGCCCGCCATGATGGCCTCCAGGTTACCCAAGAGTAAGCGGTACAAAGAACACCGGTCGGGCAGGGGCAGTTCAAAGGGGGACTGGACTATTTTCTCCAGATAGCTTTCCCCTGAATTACCCTGGGTTTCTCTCAAAGCCTCGATAACCACCCGCTTGTCGAAGGTGAGCAGATAAATGATGTTGGGAAAATCGGCAATGGATTTGATTACCCCGAAGAGCTGCCGGACCTCTTCCGGACTCAGGCGGTCAATGTCGTCCACCGTGACGAAAATCCGGCGGCTTTGCTTCCGGAGCTCCTCGGCAATTTCCATCTTTAGCTTGACCACGTTTTTAATCGCAGGTTTCAACGGGGTGAATTCCACCGCCACTTTGCCGATGGCAATGTAAGGAATATGGATGCTGGCGGGTAGCTCCGACACCATGTCGGCAAACTCGGCGATTTTTTTCTCCAAACCCGCCAGGGCGAGATCGCTGCCGGCCAGGGAGGCCTGGAATTGGTCGAAGAAATGCTTGGTCAGCTTTTCGTGCCCGGAAAACCACCAGGGATTGAAGGGCACAATGATGGGCTGCTCATCCGGGGGGGCTTGTTTAAAGTAATGGAACAGAAAATTCAACAGCGTGGTCTTGCCCGAGCCCCAGGGCCCATAGATGGCCACGACAAAGCCCTCGGCCGGCACCATCGTGGTTAAAGATGAGGCCAGATGCCTGGCGAAATTGGCATAACCCAGTTGGTCGTCTTGGGGGTCGGTCAGGGGTTTGTCTGCCGAGAGGGTGCAGCAAGGCTCCACGGTCATGATGCCCTCATGCTTTTTCGTGCTGCCCGCCCTGCCTGGCGGGGGCGGCAACTTCTTATTTTCCATACCGTGGCGTTGCAGCTCATCCAAGATCATCCGGCAGCCCCCGTTCACTCTCCCTTATTGAAGATTCGGACCTTTTCCCCCGAACTTAAATCCAAAGCGCCCCTTTTTTCCGCGCCACCCCGTATCATGAATGATTCAAGACACTTCATCCCATCAATTTTCCGCCCGATCCCGGGCCGGCTCGACCCTCCATGGCCACTCGCTGCCGCGCCTGGCCGCTGGAGCACCGGATGGTTAAACTGGATAAAAATGGGGCAGTGATAGTTGGGCTAAAGAACTGAGTACCTGGTTGGGTAAATGAGGGATATTTTCAGCAGGGTTTTCATGTCCCCCTTTTCTCAAGGGTGGCGGGAGGGCAGGCGGGTTCAGGGCGGCAGGACCCCCCCGAACCCGGGCGCGGCATTACATGTGGTCGATGAGAGCCTGGCCGAACTCGGAGCACGACACTTCCCGGGAGCCCGGCAGGAGGCGGGCCAGATCGTAGGTGGCGATCCCGTCCTTGAGGGTCCGGGGCAGGCTCTGGTGGATATGCTGGGCGGCTTCACCCCAGCCGAGATATTCCAACAGCATGGCGCCGGAGAGAATCAGGGAGCTGGGGTTGACCTTATCCTGGCCGGCGTACTTGGGGGCGCTGCCGTGGGTGGCTTCGAAGATGGCGCAGTTGTCGCCGATATTGGCCCCCGGGGCCATCCCCAATCCTCCCACTTGGGCCGCCAGGGCGTCGGAGATATAATCGCCGTTCAGGTTCGGGGTGGCGATGACCTGGTATTCCTCCGGTCGCAGCAGCACTTGCTGAAACAGATTGTCCGCCAGCCGGTCCTTGAGCACCGTCTTGCCGGCCGGGAGTCGGCCCTGGCAGACCGTGGACAGCTCGGCCTCCGAGATCACCCCCCCCGGCAACTCCGCGGCCACTTCATATCCCCAGGTTTGGAAAGCCCCTTCGGTGTATTTCATGATATTGCCTTTGTGCATCAGGGTGACCGAGGCCAGCCGGTGTTTCACCGCGTGCTTCAAAGCCATGCGGATCAGGCGCTTGCTGCACCGTTCGGTCATGGGTTTGATGCCGATCGCCGCGGCAATATCCAGGGTGCAGCCCAATTCGTTATTGAGAAAATTGATCAGGCGCTGGGCCTCGGGGGTGTTGGCGGCCCACTCGATGCCGGCATAGAGGTCTTCGGTGTTTTCCCGGAAAATCACCATATCGATTTTTTCCGGTTCCTTCAAGGGGCTGGGCACCCCGGCGTAGTAACGCACCGGGCGGATGCAGGCGTACAGGTCCAGGACCTGGCGCAGGGTGACGTTTAAGGACCGGAAGCCCCCGCCGATGGGGGTGGTGAGGGGTCCTTTGAGGGCCACCCGGTATTCCCGGAGGGCCGTCAGGGTTTCCACCGGCAGATAACTGCGGCTCAGTTTAAACGCCTTTTCTCCGGCCAAAACTTCCTGCCAGAAGATGCGCTTGCTGTCGCCGTAGGCCTTGGCCACCGCCGCGTCCAGCACCGGCCGGGTGGCCTGCCAGATATCCGGGCCGGTGCCGTCCCCCTCGAGGTAGAGAATAATCGGCCCATCGGGAACCACGAGTCCGCCGCCGGGGCCGGCGGTAACCATCTCACCCTGTCCATGCGCATGCTGTGCCATCATCGCCCTCGCTTACAATAATAACTATATATTTCACCCTATTTTTGCCGCCGACGCAACTAATTCCTGGCCCCCCGGCCAACCCAGGCGCGCCGCCCCCCGCCCCGGCCCTGAACCTCGGATGCCTCAGAGCATGAGCAGCCATTGCCAACCCGGTTTTTTCCGTCACCCTGAGCGAAGCGAAGGGTCTCAACCTCCCCCATAAACGAGATTCTTCCCTGCCCTCAGCATGACCAGAGAGAACGCCGGGACGTTTTGCCATCCCCCCCCAAAGCTGATTCTGCTATGCAGTCCATATCTGCAGCTTCTGCTATCCCGATGATAATTGAGGTATTTGGCAAGCTATCGATGCTCGGGCTTGGGCTCACATCCTATTCTGATGCCGTGGGGAAGGGTAGGAAAATCAGAAGATAGAATTAGGGAATTCCTTATTATAATTTTATCATGATAAGTTACAATTTACCATCTCAAGAGCGGAATAAAAAGGTAGGGCGGGAAACAATGGCCAGGAGGCTCAGATCTCTGGGATTCGCCCGGTCTTTGGTCTTGGTCGCTTATCCCCTCGTGGCCGCGGGGACCAAAATTCAAGATAGCGCCTCGGCCAAATCTGCCCTACCTGGCCAAGTTACCCCGGCTCCCTCAACTCCAACTGCTCCAAATACCCCCCACACCGCGGCTTTCCGTGGGGGTAGAGCACGTTTCCCCGGCAGGTATTCTGGTGGCCACCAGCGACCAGGAGAAAACCTTTGCTCCTGATATTAAGTAAGAACGAGCATTTTCCCCAAGGTTAAGGGCAGGGATACCAATGTGAAGGCAAAGGCCTTTACCCCCCGTGGCCCCACCCTGGCGGCTGACCTGCCTCCAAGAGCGTTATCCGGCCCTGTCGGGATAAAAGTTATCCCAGGCCGGTTCTAACCTGTAGGCCCTTCAAAAGATCCGGAGCACCTCCGGGCTCCTGGAGTCGAGGCCGACGTGCCCCTGGACCCGGAACGCCTGAAGAGGCCAGGCGCATCGCCGGAAAGGAGGCCAGCCCGAAACTAGAAATCACCTTCATCCCGATTATCCATTGATTCTGGTCTGACCCCACCTTCACCCCTTGCTAGACGTGCGGGGGAGCCACCCCGCCGGTCAAGGAGGTCTGATGCCTGAGACAAATCCGCCAAGACTACTGATCAAGATGCCGCCCGCGGTGAGGGAGGCCCTGGCGGGCCAACCCTTGCGGCTGGCGGGCCATACCTTCCAGCTGCCTGTCTTGTGCCCCAACGAAACTCTGGGGGCCCTGGCCACGGCCGCACCTGCCCCCAGGTGGTACGTAGCCGAAGGGCCGCCCGGAGCGGTTACGGTAGCTGAACTCTGGGAGTTGGCCCACCAGGCCCTGGCTGCCGAAGGCACCCCCCTGGCCGCGGCCGGCGTCTATATCGAGCCGGACCTGCTGCACCCCTGGTTTTACGATAATCCCTGCCGCACCGCCGGGCTTGGGGCCGCCCCGGTCGACACCTGCGTTTACAACCGCCAGGCCGCCGATTTGCCCCAAGGACCCGGGTTCGCCTGGCATTTGGGCCAGGATTTTTCCCAGCTCAGGGAGGCCCGGGACCAGGTAGCCGCCGCCGACCGGGCGTCGGTGCGCCTTGGCATCATGGACGTGGGCTTCGACTTTTCCCATCGAGCTATGCCGGAGGCATCGCAACTGCTGGTTGACCTGCAGCGCAACTTCGTGGACGATGGCCAATCGCCGAAGGACGCCTCCGATCCTTATCCAAGGGGGCTGTTCAAGAATCCCGGGCACGGCACCGCCACCATCGCCATTCTGGCCGGCGGCCGCTTGATCGGCATGGCCCCGCCCGCGGATACCAACGACTACCTGGGCGGGGCGCCTTTGGCCAAGGTCATCCCGGTGCGCATCGCCAGTTCGGTGATCCTGCTCTACACCAGCGCCTTTGTCAAAGGTCTGGACTACCTTATCGCCCCTTACCAAGACCCCGCTGACACCGGCGACCGGGATCAGGGCGCCGACGTGATCTCCATGAGCATGGGGGGGCTGGCCTCCAAGGCCTGGGCCGATGTGGTGAACCGGGCCTACGAGGCCGGGATTTGCCTGGTGACCGCGGCGGGCAATAACTTTTTCGGGACCCCGCAAACCATCGTCTATCCGGCGCGTTTTAAGCGCGTCATCGCCGCCTGCGGCATCATGGCCGATGGAAACCCGTATATTCGCGACAAGGTGCCGTCCCTTCGCATGGCCGGCAACTACGGGCCGGACAGCAAGATGGACACGGCCCTGGCGGCCTATACCCCGAATATGACCTGGGCCGAGATCAACTGCCCGACCATTGTCGATATGGACGGCGCCGGGACCTCTGCGGCCACCCCTCAGGTGGCGGCCGCCGCGGCCCTCTGGTTGCAAAAATACAAGGCTCAACTCCTGAGCCGGGCCCCTTGGGAGCGGGTCGAGGCCGTGCGCCAGGCCCTATTCGCCAGCGCTAGGAAGACCGACCCCGATTGCCGGAAGTACTTCGGTCAGGGCGTCCTCCAGGCGGCCGCGGCGCTGGCGGTGCAGCCCGCGGCGAAACTCACCACGACCCCGGCCGACCAGGTTTCCCTGCCGTTTCTGAGCGTCCTCACCGGGGTGGGGGTGGCCGGGGCCCCCGGCACCGAGATGCTGGAGGTCGAAGCGCTTCAGCTTCTCCAACGGGATCGGTTGATAGAAAAGACCATCAAAGATCCCGAGCTACCGGAGATCAAGAGGAAGGAGATCAAGGACTTCATGGAGGCGTCCATCGCCAGTGAGCTGGCTTCCTCCACCTTGAAGAACTATTTTAAGGAGGTCTATATGAACAATTTCGCCAACGTCTCGTTGCCGCAACAACATTCCCAATCACCGCCCCCGATAACCGAAAGAAAGGTCCACACTCCTCGTCCGGTGTGCCGGCGGTTGCGCGGTTTTGCCTTCGATCCGGAGATGTCCACCCGCCTGGAAACCGCCCGCATCAACTCGGTGGTGTTTGAGGTCCCCTGGGAAATGGGCCTCAAGCTCGGTCCCTCCGGTGAATATGTGGAGGTGATCGATCATGATCCGGCCAGCGGCTGTTTTTATGCTCCGGTGGATTTAAACAATCAGTTCCTCCTGGCAGCTGACGGGCTCTCACCTTCCGAGGGTGACCCCAAATTCCATCAACAAATGGTCTATGCCGTGTCCATGCGCACCATCAATAATTTCGAGATCGCCCTGGGCCGCAAGGCCTTGTGGTCCCCAAAGATGCTCGACAAGGATGACCACCTATACGTTCAAAAGTTGAGAATTTATCCACACGCCCTACGAGAACGCAATGCCTACTATGACCCGGAGAAGAAGGCCCTGCTGTTCGGCTACTTCCCCGCCACTGCCGCCGATCCGGGGCAGCAGTATCCCGGCGGCATGGTCTTCACTTGCCTGTCGCACGACATCGTGGCCCACGAAACCACCCATGCCCTGCTGGACGGCATGCACCGGAATTTCATCCAGCCAAGCAATGAGGACCAACTGGCTTTTCACGAAGCCTTTGCCGACATTGTGGCCCTGTTCCAGCACTTCTCCATGCCGGAGGTGTTGCGGCACCAAATCGCCAAAACCAGAGGCGACATGCGGACCCGGAACCTGTTGGGCGAATTGGCCCAGCAGTTCGGCCAAGCCACCGGCATGCGCGGCGCCTTACGCAGCGCCATCGGCCAGACGGACCCCAAAACCGGCCAGTGGAGTCCGCTAATCCCTGACCCCGCGCTTTATGTGACGGCAACCGAACCTCACGCTCGTGGAGCCTTGTTGGTAGCCGCGGTATTTGACGCCTTTATGTCGATCTACGAGATCCGGACCGCCGACCTTTTGCGCCTGGCCACCTCTGGGACGGGCGTCCTGCCCGGCGGCGCCATTCACCCCGACCTGGTGGGGCGCTTAAGTGAAGAGGCTGCCATGGTTTCCCAGCATGTGCTGAATATATGCATCCGGGCCCTGGATTATTGTCCGCCGGTGGATTTGACCTTCGGGGATTATTTGCGGGCCCTGATCACTGCGGACTACGATTTAGTGCCGGACGATCCGTACGGCTACCGAATCGCCTTTGTCGAAGCCTTCCGCCGCTGGGGCATTTACCCCCGGGACTTGAGGAGCCTGTCCGTCGACGCCTTGTTGTGGCGTCCAGCCTGGGAGGATCTGGAAGGTGACGATAAAGAGTCGGACCCGCTCCACCCCATATTGCTCAATTTGCGCGCCTTTGCCGAAGAATTCCGCTATCTCGAGTCCAGGAAAGAGATGTTCCGCCGCACCCGGGAATGGCGCAGAAAAGTGCATGGGGACCTGAAGCGTCTCTTCAAAAGCATTTCCAGAGATCAATGGAAACAACAAAAGCTCATGTCCGCCCTGGGGCTCGATCTGAAAGAGCCTTTTGAGGTGCACGCCCTGCGGGTATCAGACCGACAGGGTCCCGATACCGAGCCTCGTCCCCCCAAAATTCTGCTGTCTTTGGTGCAGGAGCGCCAGGTGCCGGGTGATGCCGACGGGGGCGGTCAACCCTTCGTGTACAGCGCCGGCTGTACGATTATTGCCGACCAGCGGCAGGCCGCAGTCGATTACTACGTGAGCAAGAGCATATTCAGCGAGGGGAGGCTCGCTCGCCAGCGAACCTTCAATGCTACCTCAAGCCAACCTTTGGCCGCGCTTTACTTCGGCGCCAGCCCACTGACCGGTATGGCCCAGCGTTTTGCCATGCTGCATGCAGACTAGGGAGGATAATTGCGATGCCTGAGACTGTGTCCTATCAAGTTCCCGCCGGGAGCAAGGTTCGTATCCGGATGTATCGCCAGGGGCTGGGCGATTGTTTCCTCCTCACCTTTTACGACAATAACGGACCCAATCATATCCTCATCGACTGCGGCGTCTTGCTTGGTACTCCGAACGGCAGTCAGAAAATTCTCCAGGTGGCTCAAGACATTGCCACGGAAACCAATGGCAAACTTAAGGCCCTAGTGGCGACCCATGAACATTGGGATCATATCTCCGGGTTTTTCGACGCCGCCGAGGTTTTCGATCCCTTCGATATCGGGGAAATCTGGGTAGCCTGGACAGAGGACCCCAGCAACCCGACAGCCAAGAGCCTAAAGCGCCAGAATAGCCTCAAGCTTCAGGCCATCCATCTGGCCCTGGCCCAACTGGCCGAGACCGGCGAGCCCCAGTTCCAGGCCTACGGGCAAGGGGTGGCAGGACTGCTCGCTTTCTTCGGGGGTCCGGCTGCAGGTGCCACCCTGGCCGCTTTCTCGGATAAAACCTCCCAGGCGATGGCCAAAGTGACGCAACGCCATCCGGTTCCCACCTATTGCAAGCCCGGTGATGTGATCCGGCGTGATTGGCTGCCGGGCGTGGGGATCTATGTCATGGGGCCGCCGGAAGACCCGGCTATGCTCCATCTGATGGAAGGCCCGGTGGGCAAAGACATGTACGGTCTGACCGGGGCCGACAGCGCCTTTGCCGCAGCCCTGGAAGCGTCGGCACTCGCCGCCATGGGGGAGGAGGCGGATCCAATCAGCGCCGGACTCATTGATGCGGCCCTGCCCTTCAATGCTTCTTTGCAATGGCACGATAAGCCAGGAAAAAATAGGATTCTGGAGGACCCACAGTTCGGACCACTCTATAAGTCGTATATGGCTGACGACGCCAGTTGGCGGCGCATCGATCAGGACTGGCTTCTTTCAATGGCCCGGCTGGGGCTCCAGTTGGACAACGCCACCAACAACACCAGCCTGGTTCTGGCCTTCGAGTTCAGCGACACTAAGGAAGTCCTGTTGTTCGCCGCCGACGCCCAGATCGGCAATTGGAAGTCCTGGTTTACCATTAAGGCATTTGATGCCGCCGATCTCATGCGGCGCACCGTATTCTACAAGGTGGGACATCACGGCAGCCACAACGCCACCCTGAAGGAAGGCGGCCTGGAGGCCATGACCACGCCGGGGTTGGTGGCCGCCATCCCGGTGGACGAGAATTTCGCCAACAACGTCAAGCACTGGCCGATGCCGGCGAAGCCGCTTTATGCCCGCTTGCAGGATTTGACCCGGGGCCGCATCTTGCGCGCCGATAAGACTTGGCCCAGCGACGCCGATCAACCCCCGCCGGGTCTATCGACCGAGGATTGGCGGGACTTTACCGGAATGGTCCAACTGGCCCCGGATGGCTTGTTCATCGATTTCTATATGAAATAGAGGATGTTGGCGCCTAATGGACCTGTGGTCCAGGCCCACTCATGGGGTGCTTGCCGTCCTTAAAGAGAGTACAGGTCAATACCAGAAGAACACCAGATAGTTTTCTCCAATCGCGGCTATTAACACATAGGAGGATCGCTTTATGCCCAACGCTGACGACATCCTTTGGCTTAAGAAGCAGTTTCACCGGCAGATTAAAGCTGCGGTGAAAGACACCCCATTTAGCCTCGACATGCTCACCGCAATCGCTTGCCAGGAGTCGGGTGAAATCTGGCCAATCCTTCGTAAAAAACCACTAAGCCTCGGGCAATTGCTGGAGTTGTGCGTTGGCGACACCATTGACACAAGTGGTGGGCGCCAAGCGTTTCCGAAAACCAAGAGCGATTTGTTGGCCAAGCCGAAGGGAGAGCAGATGTTTGCTATCGCTCGGCAAGCCCTGGTGGACATGGCCCATTACATCAAGGGCTACCAGGCGGCAGCGGCAAACCCGGAAAAATTTTGCCATGGTTTCGGCATCTTCCAATACGACCTGCAGTTCTTCCTGGAGGACCCGGACTATTTCCTCCAAAAGCGCTACGCCGACTTTGATGCGTCCCTTGGGAAATGCATTGGAGAACTTCATAATGCCATGAAGCGGATCCACTGGGATAACAAGACCACGCTCACGGATTATGAGATGGCGTGCGTGGCCATTGCCTACAATACTGGCGGCTTCAAGCCGGGCAGGGGACTGCAGCAAGGCTACAGACCCCCTGGGGGCAAGTACTACGGGGAAGAAATCTTTGCTTTGCTGCGTTTGTCAAAGACGGTGGCGCTGCCGGGCGCTGGCCCGGCGGCGCTATCCGCTCCCCAGCCTGGAAACGCGGCGGTACCGCCACCCACGCCGGTGGAGGCTACCGGGCCGTTTTACGAGGTGGATGTCCGCCAGGCACCCTTGCGCTTGCGCCGCGAGCCGCAGATTGACGCGAATGATCCGAACGCCAACGTGATGGCGCTGCTGCCTGACGGCCAGCCCGTGCGGGCCGTCAAGAACCGAGAGGTCAATGGCTTCCTGGAGGTGGAGACGAGCTTGTGGGGCGCACACCACCGCGGCTTTGCCTCCGCTCGGTATCTTAAGCCTGCTCCGGGCGGGGCCAAGGTGCCGATAGTAACACCGGCGCCGGCGCCGCCAAGCCGCGGCATCGTCGCGGTCTACATGCCAAGTCAGCCGGGGGTAGTGACCAGGCGTACCGACCCCCCCGACGCACATTCACTCAACGAACCGAACCAGCCGGGCCGCAGGGGCGCCACCCCTGACGATCTCCGCGCCGAGCTGGCGGCGATTATCGATTGGCTGGCGGTAGACGACGCCACCCACAGGCGCTACCAACCTGGTAAGAATACTTATTGCAACATCTATGCGCATGACTATTGCTATCTGGCCGGCGCTTATCTGCCTAGGGTATGGTGGACGCCGGGGGCCATCGAGAAGCTGGCCCAAGGGAAAGACGTTCAACCGTTTTTAGAAAACACCATAGACGAGCAGCGCGCCAATGACCTCTTCCGCTGGCTGCGCGACTTTGGCCCGCGCTTCGGTTGGCAGGGGACTGGCACCGTGAGCAAGCTGCAACTGGAGGTCAACCAGGGGGCGATCGGCCTCATCGTCGCTCGACGCAAGGAGGACGGGAGGCCAGGCCATATCGTCGCGGTGGTGCCTGAGACCGATAATCACCGGGCGCGGCGCGACGCCGCCGGGGAGGTGATCGCACCGCTGCAAAGCCAGGCTGGATCGACTAATTTCCGTTACGGGACCAGACTCAACTGGTGGAGGGATGACCGATTTGCCGACAGCGCTTTTTGGCTGCACTCCTGATTTGGTCCGGAGGGTAACAAACCCCCCACGCGGAGTCTGGGATCCTGATCAGGTTTATCTTAGGAAAGACTTAAAGAAGCGGTTCAGAGGATAAATTCTAAAATGAGTTAGGGGCCGGTTAATCCAGGTTAATTTCCCGGATTCTTTTGAGCCAGGCTGTCGGCAAATTGCAGTCACAGGCAAGGAGGAACAATGAAGACCACTGCTGCCCTGTTAGGAGCCTTTCTTGGTTGCTGGTTCATTTTTTGCCCGGTCCCGGGGTGGGCTCAAGCCCCGGAGGTTCCGAAGGCTACCGCACCAAGCCAACCAATTACTGAGCCCGCTACGAGTACCCCTGCGCCGAGTCCGCCAGCCAAACCCGGTGCATCGGCCCAGCCGGTGGCAGTCCCTCCCGGGGGGCCAGTCCCGCCGTCGCCAGCCTCTCCCGGGGGGGCAGCCCAGCCGGCGTCAGTTACTTCCCTGGAACCTTCGAAAGCCTTAAATGCAGCTGCTCTGGCCAAGGGGCTGGACTGGAACCTGATCTTGGTTCTGCTCCTAACTTTCGTTACGGGTGGGATGGGGGGCATCGTTTATGAGTTGCTCATCCTCCAGGGCAATATCGAATTGCCCCATAAACCTGACCAGGATGAGATAACTGAAAAGTTTCCCTACGCCATCCCCAAATTTCTATTTGATCTGGGGATTTTTGCCCGGGTTATTATCGGGGCCGCCGCGGCATTGGCCGCGCTTCTGGTCTTGACGCCAACTACAGCCACAACCTTGCTGGCAACTTCCTTAGTCGCGGGTTCCGCAGGCACCTCGGTATTCCGCTCCATCCAGGACCGGCTGTTGGCGGCTCTGGCTCAAAAGGACGCGGCCAATAAGGGGACCCAGCTGACCAAAATGAACACCATTAACACCCAGGCCCTTGAAAAACTAAGCAGGCTCAAGACTGCTGCTGTCCCCCCCGCTACCGGAGGCAAAGGGCTCACCGGCGTCGGCCTAGATGACCTGGATGAGATCGAAAAATTGCTGAGTGAGGCCAAGGGGCTGGGCGCCTAGCGGAACCTTGAATAAGCGCCGGCTACCGGAACTCTAACCGAAATGACCGGCGTTTAACGCCTGCCCTCAAGCTATGGGAGGGATTTTAAGGCGGAATCTCGACAAGGGTTGCAAGATTAAGGACAGCCTCGGCTAAGGCTGTCAAAAATAAACCGGCCGCTAAGTTGGCGTAAAAACCGGCAAAGGAGCAGGGAATGACACCGGCGACAAGTAAAATTGACAAAGTCATAGTTACTAATTTTTCGGCGCTTAATGCAAAGTACGGTAACCAGGGGGGGCAAAAGATTCAGACTGCGGTACAAGATTTAATTGCCGCAGACCAAAGCCGCGGCCTGGTTACCGGCTTTTATCGCCTGGATGACCTGGCTACTATGCAGCAGTTTAAGGTGGCGCCCGTTACCATCCCAACCAATCCGAAGCAAAACAAAGAGGCGGTCGATGCCGTTTACCGGGCCCTCGCTCCGGATTATATTCTCATGTTAGGCAGCATAGACATCATTCCGCATCAGGACCTGAAAAACCCTATCTTTTCGTCAGGGAATGATGCGGACGAATTTGCCTTCGGTGACCTCCCCTATGCCTGTGAATCCCCTTACATTCAAAATCCTGAAGATTTTTTTGGGCCGACCCGGGTTGTCGGCCGGGTGCCGGATATTACCGGAGCCAATGATCCCCAGTACCTGATAGATTTATTGAAAATCGCCGCGACCTATACGGAGAACGATGCTGAGCAGTATCGCCCGTATTTCGGGATCTCGGCGGAAATCTGGGAACAATCAACCAGGTCAAGTACTTCTAACATCTTCGGGAATTCCCAAGGCCTCAAGACGGTTCCACCGCAAGGTCCAAATTGGCCTCCCGCCCTGTTGATTCAGCTGGCTCACTTCATCAACTGTCATGGCGCTCCGGCCGACTCCCATTTTTATGGACAGCCGGCCACCGGTGCCCAAAAATATCCCATCGCCCTCGATGCCACCAACCTGGAACAAAATATTTCTGAAGGGGCGGTGGTTGCCGCCGAATGTTGTTATGGCGCCCAGCTCTTCGATCCGGCCCTGAACGGCGGACAAAGCGGGATATGCAACACCTACCTTGGCAACAAGGCCTACGGGTTTTTTGGCAGCACCACCATTGCTTATGGACCTGCTGATGCCAATGACCAGGCTGATCTGATCTGCCAATACTTCCTGCAAGGCGTCTTGCAGGGGGCCTCGTTGGGAAGAGCGGCCCTTGCGGCTCGGCAAAAATTCATCCATACTGCCAGCATGTATGACCCCTCCAATGTTAAGACTATCGCGCAATTCAATCTCTATGCCGACCCATCTATAACCCCGATCAGACCGCCGCTGGCGCCGACAAAGGCCTTGGCCCGGTTCGCCCCCATGAACCTGCGCCTGGAGAGGGTGGAGCGCCGTCGGGACTTTTTCAGCCGCGGCCTTGCCTTAGCCCAGAGCCAGCCAAGCCTTAGCAAAGATGTAAGTAAGAAAGAAGACGTGGTATTGGCTGCTTTGCATAAAGTTGCAGGTGACTACGGTCTTCGCACGAAAGAAATATTGACGTTCAACGTGAAAGAGCCGCCTATATCGAAATCTATGCCCCTTGGACTTGTGGCAAGGGAAACACTTCCCAGTCGCATACACATAATCTTCGGAACCACCGAGGACATGGCTAGGGAAAATACCATGAAGATGGTATCCGGGGAAACAAAGCTTCCTAATGTAGTGGGAATCGTTGCCCTGATTATCAAGGAAATAAACGGGACTATAGCTTCCGTCAAAAAAATCTTCAGCAGATAGTAGGCGATATGGCCGAGTTTATCGGTAAAGTGATCAAGAAACCGTTTGGTATTGGTTCCAAGAGCGAGCACGAAGCAGTCTTTCTGGAAACCGAAAATAACCAATATGTCCTGCGCCGCCAGGGGGGTAACCCTTTTTATGATGAGGCCATGCAAGAAATCGTTGGCAAGACCATTCGTTGCACCGGTGTGGTCGTCGATTATGCTCTCTTGATTTCAGATTGGGCGGTACTTGAGGAGGGGGAAAAATAACGGACAACAGGTTGAGCTTATATCGGAATCCCGCCTGGCACTAAGGCCTTTAAGGTCGTGCTGCGGAAATCATCCTTTGCCGGGTCCGATGGCTGGCCGCCAGGACTGGCCCAGGGAGGTAAAGGTAGGAATCACGGCGACAGATAAGATTGATGCATTCAAAATTATTGAAATTTAGACAAAGGAGGATAGCTGATTATGAACTTATTTTATATTGCCATGGCAGTTTGGTTGTCGATGATTCTATCTGGATGTGCCACGCCGGTCGTTACATCAATAACACCAATAAGCTTTTATGAAAAGCCGGTTGAAAATAAAACCCCCCCCTATATGATTGTCGATGGTGTGCCTTATTTCTTACCAAAATCAGTGATAAATGTTGATATTACCTGGAATAAAGATCAGTATAATTGGACTGTTACCGTAGCGTCCGTGATTCAACCTGACGAAAAGTCCAAATACTTACTCAAAAGAATCTCCAACGCCTGGTTTGATGATGATATTACTTTTGCGGTTGATCAAAACGGCCTTCTGCAAACTATGAATATCTCAACGGCGGACAAGACGGTTTCGTCAATTACCGATCTCGCTACGGCTGTTGGCAATATTTTTGCCTTTGGCGCTGGCTTAATGCCAATGGGTCCGGTTGCGATGATGAAAGGGAAAGCGGAGGAGCCCCCGTTCAAGGATATACTTTGTTCCTTTCATGGTGAATATGATCCCTTCAAACCGATTGAAAAAACGATACCAACTTTAACTAGTCCCGTGTTCCAATTATATGAAAAGCCCGTTCAAAAGTGGGAACAGGTCAGCGCGACTTTCGATATAAAGATCGAGCCTCTTGGCGATCTTCCTTTAACCGCCATTCCGGACCAGAATGAAATTGAAAAAATCCGTAAGATGGTCCCCTCTGCTGATGAAAGTGAATATGAAGAGATGCGTAAGGTTGCCAAGGATTCAAGCCAAGCTATTCATGGGATTGTCGTAAGGACTCCGGTTCCATGTAAAATAAGCATCACTAAGCACGAGCATGTTATTACATACACTGATAAAAAAGACCTGGATAGAAGTGAAACACACACTTGTACTCTAATGCTTCCGGATGTAAGGCGGGATTATATTTTGCCGATGAACCGCCGATATCTCGTTACGGATCAGACGAAAATCGCCTTAAAGGATGGCATGATCCAAAGTATACAGCAAGTCAGACCAAGCATGGTAGCCGGGGTTGTAGGTATTCCAAAAACAATTCTATGTGCGTTGGTTCCAATACCATTGCAAATCAGAAATACCCAATCTCAAAGCCTGCAAGCCATAGATACTTCTATTAAGACTAAGGCTGACATCAAGTTACAATCACAATAGCCATCTAACAGTCGAAGCAGTCTCTGGCTAGATGGTCGCCCGGTTGGAAGGCGCTGACGCCACGATGCTGCAAGAAAACTTGGTAAATTATAGCCTGGTCTTGGATGCAACAATAGACTGGTGTGGGACTTATAGTTCCAGATGGAGGACACCCCCGCTTGGTGATCATTGAAGTTGCCATTATCGATGTCTCCAGCGGAGTGAATTCGATTGACATCTAACCCTCTATTGTGAAGAAGTGATATCTTTGGGGCGTGTTCTCCTATGGCCAGTGTCGGGTCGATAGTTCTGCTATTTATGCGCTCATCAAGTGGGTCTGGAAGTGTTTCACTATCCAGATCATACCCGCAACTTTTCCGGGTTTGGGGATAATTGCTGGGTTTAGCAAATAACTTGGAATTTCTCTATCTAGAAATCTGAACTGGTCAAAGGCCTCCTTTTCCTTTGGCTTCCCCTTATCGGGCGATGCTGTCATGGGTTCCTTAACCTCCGCAGCAGTGAAGCGTTCGGGTATTGAGGGTTAAGTATGTCCAAAACTCAGGGAAAAGGTGCTTTTCCCTGAAAATTTGTGCTAACATGCCGGTGACGAGGGGATTCGGCTTCAAGAACAGAAACTTTGGGTGATTTTCCCCCGGCACCGAGGTCCCCAAAAGCATGCTTGGACTAGGATGGCCAAGCTTGCCGGATAATTGCGGCATTATAGGGAATAAACTTGAATCCTGCCCCAAACCGTGATGCCACTGAAGAGCCCCTGTTGAACATCGTTTTGGCGACCTCACCGATTGATATCGCCTGGAATTCCGGATCATTCCCGCCCTTGGGACTCTTGTATCTAGCTGCAAATATAAAGAATCTGCCCGGTGTCCGGGTAAAGATCGTGGACGCGTTTTGCGAAGGGCTGAACGTGGACCAGACCGCGGAAAGGATTCTGGCCCTCTCCCC
The DNA here is from genome assembly GCA_963812015.1 of uncultured delta proteobacterium. Lineage (GTDB taxonomy): Bacteria > Desulfobacterota > Desulfobaccia > Desulfobaccales > 0-14-0-80-60-11 > 0-14-0-80-60-11. Next base: position 119,409 of record CAWETI010000002.1, read on the forward strand.
CGATGTGGTGGGAGTTTCGGTGATGAGCACGAAACTCGAAAACCTTCCCAGGCTACTGGGGAGGATCAAAGCAGCCCGACACGATACCCTGACTTTGGCCGGTGGCCTTCACGCCACCCTCTTTGACCGTCTCCTCCTCAAAGAGATACCCGAACTCGATCTAGTCCTGAGGGGAGAAGCGGAAGAAAGTTTCTTGGAGCTGGGCAAACGCCTCCTGGCGGGGAAGGAAACTGCCGGTCTACCGGGACTGTCTTATCGGGCCCAGGGAAAAGTAATCCGGGGGGAACCCCAGCAAATTGAGGATCTGGACTCCCTGCCTTTCCCAGACCGGAGCCTCCTGGATTACCCCGGTTATGGGAAGCAATGGTATGGCTTCGAGCTTCCCCTCTTGCCCCGTTTCACCACCGCGTTCTCCTCCAGAGGCTGCCTGTTTAACTGCACCTTCTGCGCCGGCACCAAACTGAGTGGCAATCGGCTCAGAATCAGAAGTGCCGAGAACGTCTTGCAAGAACTGCTAGTGCTGTCCCAGGAAGGATACGAGTTTGTCATCTTCTTTGACGATAATTTCACCGGCAACGTGGATCGCCTCGACAAGCTCTGTCACTTGATCATAGAACATATCCCCAACATGCGCTTGGCCTGCGCCGGGACCTTGCACCATGTACCGGACGCCACGTTAGATCTTATGCACCGGGCTGGCTTTGACCTGGTTTTTTTGGGAGTAGAGAGTGGCAGCGATGAACAGCTCAGACGCTACCGGAAACCCACCACGCGCAAACAGCTGGCAACCGACATTATCCGGACCAAAAAAGCCCATATCGCCACCATCGCCAGCTTCATCACCGGCGGCCTGGGAGAGACGGATCAAGATCACGAGGCTACCAGGACACTCGTCTGGGAAGTAATGCCGATTATTGCGGAAATCAACCCGCTGATGGTCCATCCCGGTAGTTGCCTCTGGGATGAAATCCATGGCTCCCAAGAGCCTAAAACCTTGAAGGAATCCGAGAGCCTCTTGGTTTCGAATTTTCCGGGGCAAATGGATAAGGCGACTTTAAAGTTCCGAGAGCGCGATTTCCGGAGGACCTTCCTCAAAAGCTGGCTGCATTGGCGGCGAATTTTTGACTTCCTGGATCTACTCAGACATAATCGCTTAATAGGAGGGATCATCAAGGATGTTTTCCGAACTCCTCAGACCCTCTTCATGTACTTGCTAAGGCAAAACTACCGTGAGTAATATCCTTTAGATTTCTCGTCTGACTTCACCTGAGGCGAAGGTAAATCAGAGGCGCCCGACTGCTAGATAGTCTCAGCGGTGATCTCCTGGCCAGCCTCGGGGTAGCCCCGGATTATCCGACCATCGCCGCGGTTTGGAGATTTTTCAGGAAGCCGATCAAGATGGCAAGCCTGTAACTGACCCGGAGAACCATATTATGCGCATTCTCTTACTGGCCATGCCCGATACGGTTGATTTTATTGATGCCACCGCCCGCATCCCCAACCTGGGCCTGGTTTCCCTGGCCGGCAATCTGCCGGACCATGAAGTTAAGGTAATGGATTTGGTGCTCTATAAGCCAAACATCCGCAAGGCGGTGGAAGCGAGCCTGGCCACATTTCGGCCCCAGTTGGTGGGATTGAGCGCCATGACCTTTCAGTATGATACCCTACTGAGGGTGGCCAGAGTGGTGCGCCGGTTCGACCCCGATATCAAGCTGGTGGCCGGCGGTTATCATCCGAGTCTGATGGCTCGGGAACTAGCCGAGGAAGATCTGCTGCTTCTCGACTTCATCGTGCGGGGGGAAGGGGAGGCCACGTTGGGCGAACTGGTTGCCGAGCTGGAGCGGGCCCAACCTGATTTTTCCGGGGTTGCCGGATTAAGTTACCGCCAGGGGGCACACTGGGAGCATAATGCCGATCGCCCCCTCCTGGACTTGGACCAGGTTCTCCTCCCCCGGCGCGAGTCCCGTTTGGACGAGGGCTTTTTCTTTTTGGACATGCCCATGGAGGTGGCCGAAACCTCGAGGGGCTGCCCGTTCAATTGCAAGTTTTGCTCGATCAACCGAATCTACGGCAACACCTATCGCCGTTTTCCCCTGGCCCGGATCATTGCGGACCTCAAGGCGATTCGACGCCGGGGCGCCAAATCGGTGTTTTTCGTCGATGATAACATCACTTATGATATCGACCATTTCCGGCAGGTGTGTCAGGCCATTGTCCAGCATGGGTTAAATGACCTATGTTATCTGACCCAGGTGACGGCGGCGGGTATCGCCAAAAATCCGGCCTTGGTGGCTGACATGGACCGGGCCAATTTCCGCCTCATATTTGTGGGATTTGAATCCATGGAGCCGGCCGCCTTGCAGAAAATGCGCAAGCCCACCAGTCCGGCCATTAACCAGCAAGCCGCGGCCCTACTCAGGCAACATCGGATGGCGATAATTGCCGGGGGAATTATAGGCTATCCGGACGATACCCAAGAATCAGTGAAACGACAATTTCGGCAGATTTGGGGACTGAAACCCGATGTTCTCTATATGCAAATCTTGACGCCCTATCCCCAGACGGCGCTCCGTCAGGAATTGCTGGAAGCCGGCCTTATCGTCAATTTGGATGATTACCGGTCCTATAACGGCTTCGTCAGCAATATCCGCACCAAGCACTTGAGTCGCAAAGAGCTGAATAAATTAAAAGGTAACCTGGCTTTCTGGGGGGCGGTCAATCCGGGTTTTTTGGCCCGTAATTACTTTCTCAGAAACCACTTCCTTTATTATCTCAAAACTATAGTCAATCATGTCGCCCTTTATTTCTACTATCGTCTGATTTCCAAAGAAGATCCACGCCAATTGAATATCTAGTTATTTTAGGTGGGAAATGATTTCTGTCCGGTTAAGCGGTCTAGAGCGATACCTGCCCGGGATCATTAATATTAAATATATTGGGGTGGTCCAAAATCTCCTGTAACGTATACCCTCGGAATAGGCTAAGTTGTTGTATTCGAAATAAATTCTGGAGACTAATATCGAAACCGAAAGGAACTTGCTGTAACAAAGCAAAAGAAAAGCAATGCGAGATAGATAGATTTGAGTCATTACGGCATTCTCAGAATTGCCGAGGAATGCTTTGATCTTGAGGTTCTGCTTAATCCAACGAAAGAAGATTTAGATTTGTCAACGTTTTTTGAACAGACCACCCACTTGGGTCGGAAATTTTTGGTTGGGCGTCGACCTATAAATCCCGTGCAGCACCCCTCGGTTATGGTGCGCCAGAGGATAAGCCGAGGCCACACGCATATACCACCAATAGAAGATTTCTGCTATATATCACCACTCTGTTAACCCAGAGAAAAGTTTTTGATAGCAAGACCATAGCTGCATCTCAAATCCTGCCGGCAGGTAAATTTTAGCCCGCCTTGTCAGCTCGAATCTGATTTTGATTTGATGCTAGTCAACTAACGTTCTAATTATTGCTTCTAAGGATATACACCTCTTCCCCCTTTCCACCCGTCTTTTCCGTGCCATCTTTCCCGCCCGTTCTGGCCTCCCGGCCGCCTGCCCTGCTACCCTCCGGTGAGTGGCACAAGCGTCTCGCCGGTGCGAAACCATCACCCTTGAGGAGTAATACTATGGCGAAACATTACGGCCCCGCCCATCAGTCTGCCCGCTGTACCGTCTGTAATCACCCCTCCCGCCCTGAGATCGACCGCGCCCTGATCGATGGCGTGCCCCTTCGCACCCTGGCCGCCACCCATGGCCTCAGTGCCTCGGCCCTCTGTCGCCATACCCGGCATCTCCGCCATCAACTGGTGATCCAGCAGCGCCAGGCCGATCAGTCCCAGGCCTCCGCCTTCCTGGAAAAATTGGCGCTCCTGGAGGTCCGCCTGGACCGCCTCTTCCGCAAGGCCGAAGAGTCCCATTCCCTCCACGTCTCCCTGGGGTGTCTGCAGGAATCCATCCGCGTCCTCTCTCTCCGGGAGAAAGTCCGCCACTCCCTGGGTGGACCGGCTGCATGGTAAAATGCCGCGTCCCAAATTTTCCTTTAAAAAGTATTTAACACTTTTCGTAGGGGCGGACCCATGTGTCCGCCCTGATAGAGGGCGCCCACGCGGGTGCGCCCCTACAAAACTATGTCAAGGTACATCCGGGATAGAAGCCCAGCCGTTAGCGGACCAGCCGGCTTTCTCTCTGTTCCGCTGCATGGCTGGTTCCTTGGCGATTTTAAGCGTAAATCAAGGGGGTTGCGCCATAAACGCCACCGGTTTTAAGCGGCGCCCCATCGCCACAAGTCTCGCGGCCCACCGGTACAACGGCCTCTTTCATTTGACAGAACCGCGCCGGGGTGACATATTTTTCTTAAACGGCGTCATTAAAATGTGGGGGAGGCGCCCTCGCCTGCCCTTGAATAACGCCACCAAGGAGGTCCAATGCCCCGGATTATCCTCTCGTCCTTAATGGTTGCCTTGGCAATCGCCGGCCTGTCCCTGCCCCCGGCCCGGGGCGCGGAAACCCCGTCTCCCCCCAGCATCAGTGTGGAGGCGGAGGGCAAGGTGATGGCCACCCCGGACCTGGCCAGGTTGACCCTGGAGGTGGAGACCCAGGCGGCCACTGCCGCCGCCGCAGCCCAGGACAACGCCCAACAGGCCGACCGGGTGCTGAAAGCCGTGAAGCACGTGCTGGGTCCCGAAGACAAGCTGCGGACCATAGGCTATCGCCTAATGCCGGTGTACGCCGCCAAAGACAAAACCTCCCCTCCGGAAATCAAGGCCTACCGGGCCGTCAATCAGCTCGAGGTTAAGGTCCTGGATGTGGCCCGGCTGGGTCCGGTGATGGACACCGCCTTGAAAAACGGCGCCTCCCAAGTCAGAGGACCGTTTTGGGGCCACGCTCACCAGGAAGAACTGCAGCAGCAGGCGGCGGTGAATGCCCTGGAACGGGCCCGGCGCTTGGCGGAAGCCCTGGCCCAGGCGGCGGGGCTCAAAATCAAAGGCGTGGACAAGATCTTCACCGGGATTCGCTTTCTGCCTCCCCGGGGTGCGGGGGAAACGTATCTGAAAGCGGCAAGTCCTACGCCCACCCCCATCGAAGTGGGGGAGGAAGAGATCAGGGCCCATATCCAGGCGGTATTCCTGGTAAGCCCCTGACGTGCGACTTTTCCCCGGCCTTGCTTTACAAGGGTTGAATCAGCGGTTATCATTAAAATAATTAACCTTTGGAGGACATCCGTGAACGACATCAAGAAATCGGTGGAACAAGCCCTGGAAAAAATCCGTCCCCTGTTGCAGCGGGATGGGGGCGATATTGAACTCGTGGAAGTGAACGACGGCGTGGTGAAAGTCCGCCTCACCGGTGCGTGCAAAGGCTGCCCCATGTCTCAGATGACTCTGAAACAGGGGGTGGAAAAGCTGCTCCTGAAAGAAGTGCCGGGCCTGAAGGAGGTCCAGGCCGTTTAGCTCATGGGGGCCGGGGGCTGGCCCGGAAGTCCCGCCCTGCTGCCCGGCCCGGCTCAAATATGCTTGACATCAGGTCGTAACCCGCCATAATTAAACCACGTGGGGATGTAGCTCAGCTGGAAGAGCGCCTGCTTCGCATGTAGGAGGTCAGGGGTTCGAGTCCCCTCATCTCCACCACGAATTAGGAAGGATTACAAGAGGTTGACAAACACCATGTTGTCAGCCTTTTGACTTTCTGAGGGTTTGGTGACCGGCTCTTCCTGGTCAACAACTTTTTTTAGGGAAAATGCGGCTGCGTTTCATTCTGGTCAAAATGCGGCCACACTGATCCAAGAATAGATAGAAACAAATGAGCGCCAGCCCGAAAGCAGTATCAATTATTAGCCAATTCATACCCGCTGTCCTTTCCGGGTGCGAAACCGCGGCCAGCCCTTCCCTGGCGGCGGGGAGTACCCCCGGAGACCCCAGACTGCCAAGTCCAAATCCTCACCAGAGGTGAAGCCCAGGTCCATGGTTGTTCCCACCTTTGAGAGGGCAGCCCTTTTTAAAGTTCATCAGGTCTACACTCCTGCACCCCGGTAAGTCAGACCACCGGCACTGATATCTATCCCTTCTAATCTCATAAACCCGGATGATTAAAAAAACCGGCGCATTTCCCCAAAAAAACTGTACCACTTCCAAACAGGCCCAGGCCATAGTCGTAAGCCTTACGGGGTCCCCCTCTCTGGAGAACTTCAATGCCCATGATCGCCACCTTCTTAAAATTTTTGCCAAGCTGCGCCGATTTTGGGCATTTTTAGGGTTTAAATAAGAAAAAGCTAAATATCTGGACTTGAAAACCGCAAAACAAAAAATGGAGGGAAGGAGCATGAAAAGGGGAACATTATCCATAGGGTTACTGTTGGCCCTGGGTTTAATTCTGACCATGGGCTTTACTTGTTGGGCCGGCCCTGATGGGACGGGGCAGCACCAGGGGCACTGGGGTCATCACGGCAAATTTGCCAAACTTACCCCGGAGCAAGTGGGAAAACTCTTTGATCTGCGGCAGAAATTTCTGGATGACACCGCCAGTTTGCGCAAGGAAAAGTTAGTCAAAAAGGCGGAGTTGAGGGCTCTCTGGCGCTCAGAAAATCCGGATGAGAAACAAATCCTGGCCAAGCTCAAAGAGATCAATGCTGTCAAGGCTAAGCTGCAGGAGAAGTTCGTACCCTTTCGAATCGAAGTAAAGAAAATCCTTCCTAAATGCCACGGCCCCAAGGGCAGTGTCAGCATGGAAGAGGAAGACATGAATTTGAACCCTATCATGGCCATGGAGCCTAGCGATCGCACTGGCGTGTAAAAAATTAGGCCGGTTTTCTCTTGGTGAGGCCGCCCATCCTTACCACACTCTAACCTCTAACCTGGCCCGGGCTCCCTCGGGGCCTGGGCCTCTTTTTATGAAAAAGCAAAGAAGAATGAATAAGAGATTAACTTAGTGAAAAATAAGGTTCCAAAAGCAACATGGGGAAAATGAGATTAAGGTATGAACTTTAGTTAGATCGGATGGTGGATCAGTCTGGAGGAATGCTGTATGCAAGGAATTCGCTTGACGAACAGATGGTTGTGGTTCTCGTCTTTAATAATCCTTACCATACTACTGGAACTTGCTTGGCCCGCAGCGGCGCAACAGCTTGGTTTTCCTGGTGGTGGCAGACGGCATGGAGGCTCAGAAACCCAGGAGCGCCTGGAATACAATCCCCAGACAGTGACTACGATGAAGGGACAAGTGGAGACCCTGGGAAGTTATGGCATGACGGGATGGCGGGTCGCCCCGGGCATGCAGTCCCAAGGATTGGTTCTTAAAACCGATAAAGGTAATATTACTATCAACTTAGGGCCGCCTTGGTATGTCAGGAAGCAGGGCTTTGATTTAAAACAAGGGGACTCCCTGGAAGTGACCGGCTCTCAAGTTACCAAAGACGGCCAGACCCTGCTTCTCGCTGCCCAAGTCAAAAAAGATGGGCAGACCTTGAAAGTGCGGGATGAGAAAGGTGTGCCGCTTTGGCAGGAGCAGGAGCGTGGTGGGCAAGGTGCCGGAGGCAGGGGCCGGGGAGGAATGGGCTCTGGTGGGAGGAGTCCCGGCGGCCAAGGGCTAATCAATTGGTAACCGAAGGCTTGGACCCTTATCAAGATCATTGCTCTGAATAGTTTGCCGGGGAAGGATAATTAACCGGTAAATATAATATGTTAGATGAAATGGCGTCTTTACTTAGTTTACATAACAAATCCGCCCTGGGCACCATTCATGGTCTCGGGTGTGCCCTGGTCCTTTGAAAAAAATTAAAGCGCCGAGTTAGATTTATCTTCGATGAGTGTTAAATCAAGGAGAAAGGTTAAATCTCTAAAGATTGGTGCCTTTCGAAAACGATTCCCGATCTCGTTCAAGCTGATCCGTTCACTTGCAGGAATGAAGGAGCTGAGCGTTCGGTTTAGTAGTTAAAACCCTGAAAAAACTCCAAGCGAACGCCACTAAGGTAGCCGAATAATCTCGGAGAGAGCGGGATCAACGTGAAAGATGCCAATCAACCATTACACCACCAAAGCCGCTTGAAAAAATGGGCCTTAAACGGCGGGCTCATCGCGCTAAGCGTCGTAGCAGCGCTCACCTGCATCGAGATTGCCCTGCGCTTGACCTCTTATCGCGACCTGTTAATCCGGAATCGCCACCTGCGCTATTATTACCAGTTCGATCCCGTGAAAGGCTTCGACATCAAGCCCAACGTCAAGAGCATCCCCGTATCGGTGGACAATCGGGTCGAATACCGTATCTGGTCCAATGAGCTGGGATGTTTCGATGCGCCTTATCACGGCGAGGAACAGATTATCCTGCTGGTGGGGGGCAGTTTCACCCACTGCTTTGCCCCGTTCCAAGATATGTGGGGGACCCAGATTGAAAAGCTGCTGCATTATCGGGTGCTGAAATGCGGGGTTAGCGGGTACGGGACCTATCAGGAGCTTGAAAAGGCCAAAGAGATTATTAATAAGATCCAGAAAAAACCCCAGCTAATCATCGTGGGCTATTTCTGGAATGACCTGAGCGACGACTACTCCTTTCCCAATCTGACGGTGATCGATGGCTTCCTGGTGGAGTCCGCCAAGTATAGAGACCCAAAAACGAATCAATTGTCCAAAGAAAAGTTGGAGAAGCGGTATACCTTTTGGGACCGGTGGGTGAGCGGCGACTACCCCCTAAGCTTTGGCGAGATGATCAGGTACTATCTGGACCAGCACCTTATTGTCATGAACCTGATCAATGATGCCGTGGCCAAATACTTTCCAGGAAAACTCGCTCAAGCGAATCCCTCCTATTTCCTGGCCTTTCAAGACCGGCCCTGGATCCGGGAGGTCTGGAAGCGGCACTTACAGAACGTGGCCGCCTTGAAAAAACTGGCCGAGGCCAATCATGCCAACCTGCTGATGGTATTGATCCCCACCAATATCCAGGTCTATCCCTTTCTGGCGGCCCACGAGGGCATTGATCTGGAAAAGCCTGATAGAATTCTAACACGGTTCTTGAGAGCTCAGGGCATTGATTTTATTGATCTGCTGCCTCTCATGCGCACTTACGCCGATGAAACCCCGCGTTCATCCCTGAATCCGGACAAGGATCTGTACTGGCGACATAATTCTCACTGGAGCATCCAGGGTAATCACCTGGCCGGCCTGCTGGTATCCCGGTACATCCTGGAACATCGCCTGGTACAAGTGCCGGACCGGGATGAGAAACTCAGAAAGATCGAGGATAAATTGGCCAACTGTCATTAACTGCGCGTTGAAGACGGGGCTGACCTGCCCCCACAAAACCAACCCACAAGCTATGTTAGGGGGCAGACCACCAGCCGGTTGGTTAATTTCACCTTAAACTAGCCTTTCCCATGGACCAGGGGAATATGCCGATTTATCTTTAAAAAGACTCATGCGCCATTCACTCACTTATGAAATCCCGATCCGAGATCGGTAGCGCCTTTCTGAAATCCCATGGGGCGTTCAAGATTACTCGGGGAAGAATCTAAGCTATGTCCGCTAACGTCAAACTTTCGAAAATTCCCCGGCATCTTATTTTTATCTTCTCTTTACTATCGGTTGCATTAATAACTACCGGATATTTTTATTATAAATACCAAGTAGCTTACCTTACAAAGGAAAAACAGGGTGAACTGGCCGCCATCGTTGATCTGAAAGTCAATCAAATTGTCGCCTGGCGTCAGGAGCGTACTGCGGACGCTGATGTTATTTTGAATGATCAATTTTTTGCCGCTAAGGTTGAAGATTGGCTGGGAGGCGCCAAAGAGCCGGCTCTCAAAGAAGAGATACACAACTATTTAGCGAGCTTAATAATCCACCAGTATAAAAGTATTGTTCTCTTAGACCCCCAGGGAACGGCGAGATTATCCATTCCAGAGGAGAACCGGAGAATATCTTTGCATCCCCAAGAACTGGCCAGGAGGGCCCTGGAGACCAGGCAACCAGTTTTTTCGGATCTTTATCGCAGCGAGGATTCCAAGGCAATTCAACTCAGCCTCCTAGTGCCCCTCCTGGCAGTCAGGGGCGGTCACAAGAGGGCTGTGGGTGTGGTCTTACTGAGCTTGGACCCGAAACAATTCCTCTATCCCTTGGTGCAGTCATGGCCTACCCCCAGTCGGACTTCTGAGATTCTATTGGTCCGCCGCCAAGGAAATGAGGTGGCGGTCTTAAATGAACTCCGTTACCGGAAAGATACTGCCCTCAACTTGCGCTTCCCCCTCTCGGAGCCCAGGCTGCCCGCCGCTATGGCGGCCCGGGGAGAGAAAGGGGTAGTAGAAGGGATCGATTACCAGGGCGTTCCCGTCATCGCCGCCCTGGCCCCGGTTCCAGATTCCCCCTGGTTTCTCGTCGGGAAAGTTAATGCGGGGGAGCTCTATGCTCCCCTGCGTGAACACTTCCTTTTGGTGGTGATTTTTTTAACCATATCGATTTGGGCTGCCGGTATAAGTGTCGCCTTAATATGGCGCAATCAGCAAGCCCGGTTCTACCGCCGGCAATATGAAGTGGAGCGGGAAAGGCGTAGCCTGGCGCAACGCTATGAATATTTGACTAGACATGCCAATGATATTATCCTGCTGGCCGACCAGGATCAGAAGATTGTGGAAGCCAATGAGCAGGCGGTAGTAGCCTATGGCTATGTGCGGGATGAACTGCTCAAGTTGCACTTCGCCGATTTGCACCCGCCCGAGACCAGGCCAGCCCTTGAAGGATATCTCCGGGAAGTGGCCCAAAATGGTAGCCGGGTGTTTGAGATCATGCAGCATCACAAGTCTGGGGCCACATTTCCTGCAGAAATCAGTTGCTGCATTATGGACATGGAAGGCCAAAAATTTTTCCAAAACATCATTCGGAACATCAGTGAGCGCAAACAATCGGAAGATGCCCTCCGAGAGTCCGAAAAAAATCTGCGCTACCTCAGCTCTCAGCTGCTTACCAGCCAGGAAACGGAACGCAAGCGCATTGCCGCGGAATTGCACGATGGCTTGGGGCAAGCTTTGATGGTTGCCAAAATGCGACTGAAGGTTATCGAGCGCAGCTTGCCGGCGGGTGAATCCAAAGAAGAATGTGTGGAATTAATAAAATATATCAATGAGCTTATCGAGAACATACGACGCCTTTCTCATGACTTGATGCCTTCAATCCTGGAAGATTTGGGGCTGCAAGCGGCCTTGCAGCATCTCTTAGACGAATTTTCCAGGTACACAGGGATACGGTTATCGACTGACTTGGATGACATGCAGGCCTTATTTTCGCCGGAAAAACAACTGATCATGTACCGAATCTGCCAGGAAAGCCTCAACAACATCACCAAGCACGCCCACGCTACCGAAGTTTCCGTGGCCATGAAAAGGCAGCCCGGAGGTATCTCCTTTCGATTGGAGGATAATGGCGAAGGGTTCGATGTCCAGAAGGTCCTGTCCAGCGATTCCAGAAAGCGAGGCATGGGGTTGGCGACTTTGGAGGAACGGGTCCGAATGATGGGAGGTTCCTTGGAAATATTGAGTCAAATAGGAATCGGCACCAGGATATCCTTCTTTATTTCAACTCAAGAAAATCTGCCCAATAATGAGAATAACCTATCAATTTCAGCCAACGTTATGAAGAAATAACTGCGCTAATGCCAATAAAGATATTTTTTTAATAAGGTGTGACTAGCTGCTATAGATCATCGGTTATAAGATCTATGAAAGTGCTTTGATATCTGTATGATATTTAAACAGCGAACTATTTCAACTGGCGAAGTTCCACATCTAAATGACAGTGAAACAATCCTTAAAGTCTTGAAGAACGCCTAGCATTACTCCGACCACCTGGTAGCTTTTTTGCCAAGGTGAGAAGCGTTTTTAGCCCCGATTTCGAACGATAAGTCGCCACCCCTACTCTTACCTTCACCCGCCCATCAGCTCCCCAATTAGGTTAGTTTGACGGCCTACCGTCCATATCGCGCCGACCGTCAGGGAACCCCGTTATGGGGACCATAACCCTCTGCTTCACGGATAACGGACGATAAATTTGTGGGCTGGATTTACTGCGGGTTTTAAACTTCCTGGCAGGCAACCCGGTATAAAGAGATCAGAGGTTGCCGATATTTTGATAAATCTTGTTTAAGGCGGCCTTGATGAGGTCGATTTCCTGCGGGGCCAGGTTTTGGGTGACTCGCTGCCGCAGCGTTTGGGTCAGGGGGAAGAGGCCTTCGTGCAGCTGCCGGCCTTCTTTGGTGAGGTAAATGCAATATTTGCGGCGGTCCCGGGGATCGGGTTGGCGAAAGACCAGGCGTTTTTTCTCGAGAGCATCGAGCATCCGGGTGATGTTGGGTTTGTCTTTCGAGGTCTGTTCGGCGATTTCCCTTTGGGACAGGCCATCCGCCTCCCAGAGATGGCGGATGATGGCCCATTGCTCACCGGTAATCTCGTAGCCGTGCTCCTTAAAGAAGCGCTGCAAGGCTGACTTTAAGGCCAGGGCAGTCCGGTAGATAATGAAGCCCAGGGAATCTTTGGTGGAAGCGGAGTCCTCATTCATAGCAATAATTGTACTTGATAACTACTAGATATATAATGACTTGTCAAAGAAATTTTCATTTTCAGCTCGGCCATCCGGTTGGATTCCCTGAGTCTGCTGCAACAGTGAGCGGTAATCTGCAATTCTCGTCATCCTTTTTTTTCAAGGGGGTGATTTTAGCGCGCCGGCTTTCTCCCTAAAATTGGTTACAATAATAACGATCAGTTTGATCACAAGATTTGACAAGGTGAGGGATTCCATTCATAATCTTCTTGAACCGGTTGACCTTTTCATCCCCTAAAACCCCTGGAAGCTATGGCCGGAGGCATGAATGGCCATAGAGAGGTTATCCGCCCCCGGGCGGAGGATATTTGGACCCCAAAGATGAATCTTAAGATAAAGCTTCATAGTAAGCGGACCATGGTCATCGCCGTGGTGGCGGTGGTTGCCGCCCTGGCTCTCATGGGCTACCTGCTGCGCGGCAGCGGGAGGTCGGCAGAGTTTCGCACGGTCCAGATGAAGCGGGGCGACCTGCTGGCCACGATTAGCGCCACAGGCACGGTGGAGCCGGAGGAAGTCGTCGATATCGGGGCCCAAGTCGCCGGCAGGATAGTGGCCTTCGGTAAAGATAAGAATGGCAAAGAGGTTGATTACGGCTCCGTCGTGGAGGCCGCGATGGTGCTGGCCCGGATTGACGACGCCTTGTACGCCGCGGATGTAGCCTCTGCTAAGGCCCAACTGGCCCAGAACAAGGCCGGGGTGAAATACGCCGAAGCCAACCTGGATCAGCTCAAGGCCAAACTCTACCAGGCGCAGCGAGACTGGGCCCGGGCTGAGAAGCTCGGCCCCTCCGACGCCCTGTCCCAGGCCGACTATGATGCGGCGCAGTCGGCCTATGAGTCCGCCAAAGCCAACGTGGAAGTGGGACAGGCCGCCATTGTCCAGGCTAAAAGCGCTGTGGACCAGGCCGAAGCCACCTTGAAGCGGGCCCAGCAAAACCTGGATTATTGCACCATCGTCTCGCCGGTCAAGGGGGTAATTGTCGATCGGCGGGTCAACATCGGCCAGACCGTGGTGTCCAGCCTCAATGCCCCCAGCCTCTTTTTAATAGCCAAGGACCTGACACGCATACAGGTTTGGGTCTCGGTCAATGAAGCGGATATTGGCCTGATCCATCCGGGCCAGCCAGCCTCTTTTACCATCGATGCCTTTCCCGGCGAGTTATTCAAAGGCGAAGTGGGGAAGGTGCGGTTCAACGCCACCATGACCCAAAATGTCGTCACCTACACGGTGGAGGTTAACACCGATAATTCCAGCGGCCAGCTGCTGCCGTATCTGACGGCCAACGTCAAGTTTGTCGTGGGCGAACGCAAAAATGTCCTCCTCGTTCCCAACGTCGCCCTCCGTTGGGCTCCCCCCCGGAACAGATCGTGTCCGAGTTCCGGAAAACCAAGAAGGGTAAGGGGGCCGAGGCGCCACCCCAGGGCAAACCGTCTCCCGAGGCCGGCAAGAAGGAGCAAGCCCGGGGGGTCGTTTGGGTTCCACAAGGAAATCTGGTGCGCCCGGTCAAGGTCCGTCATGGCTTGAGCGATGGCACCATGACGGAGGTGGAGAGCGCCGAGCTTAAGGAAGACACCCCGGTAGCGGTAGGAGTAATGGAAAGCCAGCAGGCCGGTAGCGGCAAGCCTGCACCCGGCGGCAGCCCCTTTGCGCCCCAAATTTTCCGTGGTGCGGCCCAGCCCAAGGGGGAGGGCCGTTAACGGCCGCATCTGTTTGCCTGAGAAGTGAGATAGCTAAACCCCTATGGAACTGATCGAACTGCGCGATATTTATAAGACTTATCACCTGGGCGAGATCGATGTGCCGGTGCTGAAAGGCATCTCGCTGACGGTTTCGCAGGGGGAGTTTGTCGCCCTCATGGGCACCTCGGGGTCAGGTAAGACCACCCTCATGAACATCCTGGGGTGCCTGGACCGGCCCACCTCCGGGGAATTCTGGCTGGATGGGCAGGATGTGGTGGCCTTGTCACCCGACGAGTGGGCCCAACTGCGCAACGAAAAGATCGGCTTCGTCTTTCAAACTTTCAACCTGCTGCCCCGGACCAGCGCCCTGGAAAACGTCATCATGCCCCTATCGTACACCGCGGCGCACCTCTCCGACCGGGAGGCGCGCCAGCGGGGCGGAGACCTGCTTCAGCGCGTAGGCTTGGGGGATCGCCTGGACCACGAACCCTCTCAACTCTCCGGCGGGCAGCAGCAACGGGTGGCCATCGCCCGGGCCCTCGTCAACCAGCCTTCCATCCTATTCGCGGATGAGCCCACCGGCAACCTCGACTCCCAAACCAGCGAAGAAGTCTTGGAACTATTCCGGAAACTCAACGAAGAAGAAGGGGTAACCATCATCCTGGTGACGCATGACGCCGCCGTGGCCAAGTATGCCGAACGGACTATCAGGGTTTCCGACGGGGTGGTGGAAGCCGAAGAACCCCGTCCTCAAGAAGCCCCGGGCAGACAGCCAGGCACAATCCTGCCGAAGCTACGCTCAGGCTTGGCATGGTTGCGACTCCAGTGGATGGTGCGAACCGCCCTGCACGGCCTGCGCCGCAACGTCCTCAGGGCCGCCCTGACCACTCTCGGCATTATCATCGGCGTGGCCGCGGTCATCACCATGATGGAGATCGGGCGCGGCTCTTCCAGGGCTATCCAGTCGACCATTGCCAGCATGGGGGCCAATAATCTGTTAGTCTTACCGGGTACGGCCTCCAGCGGCGGCGTCAGCATGGGGGCCGGCAGCGTCATGACCCTCACCCCCGAGGACGGCGAGGCGATTCTGAACGAATGTCCGGCAGTTAAGGGCGTGGCGCCCATTGTCCGAGCCCGGACCCAGGTCATTTATGGCAACCGCAACTGGGTGCCCGTCTTTATTTATGGCACCACCCCCGAATTCCTTGATGTCCGGGAATGGCCCCTGGCCGAGGGCGAGGTCTTCACGGAGAGGGATGTCCGCAATGCCAGCAAGGTCTGCCTGCTGGGCCAGAGGCTGGTCCGCGAGCTTTTCCAGGGCGAGTCCCCTTTGGGCAAAGAAGTGCGGGTGCAGAACGTCTCCTTCCGGGTGATCGGGATCCTCAGCAGCAAAGGCGCCAACATGATGGGCATGGATCAGGATGATGTCCTGCTGGCGCCCTGGACGACGATTAAATTTCGCGTGACCGGCTCCTCCGCGACAACCGCCAACCAGAGCGCCGCCGCCGCCACTTCCTCGTCAAGCACCTCCACGACCGTGAACACGCTCAACCAGATCTACCCTAATATTCAAAACCAGCTTTATCCCGTACCAGTTGCTACCCAGGCCGCGGATACTCCCCAACCGGTGCGCTTTGTCAACGTGGATCAGCTCCTGACCGCAGGCCGCTCCACCAAGGAAATTCAGGCCGCTATCAATCAAATCACCCAATTGTTGCGGGAGCGGCATCGGATTCGCCCGGGGGAGGCGGATGACTTCAACATCCGGGATATGACTGAAATGGCCTCAGCCCTCTCTTCCACCAGCACCATGATGACCAAGCTTTTACTCGCCGTGGCCCTGATCTCCCTGTTGGTGGGGGGCGTCGGGATCATGAATATCATGCTGGTGTCGGTGACGGAGCGTACCCGGGAGATCGGCCTGCGCATGGCCGTGGGGGCCTGGGCCCGGGATATCCTCCAGCAGTTTCTGGCTGAATCCGTGATTCTCTGTTTCTGCGGAGGAGTGGCGGGCATCATCGTGGGCCGGGGGATTTCCATTTTGGTCAGGATTTTGATGAAATGGCCGACAGAGTTGTCCCTGGAGGCGATCTTCGCGGCCTTTGCGGTCTCGGTGACCGTGGGCATCGTTTTCGGCTACTACCCGGCCTGGAAGGCGGCGCACCTGGACCCGATCATTGCCCTCCGTTACGAATAGGCGAATACGCCCAGATTATTAAAAGCCGACGATGGTTGAGGAGATTTTAAATATGCAACCTGCGGTAAAGCGGAGCCCCATCAGCCGGAAGATCAGGCATATCGGTTTGGTATGCTTGCCGGCGGTGATCTGGGCGACGCTGGTGGGCTGTGCCGTGGGCCCGGATTACAAGCGACCGGAGACCAAGGTCCCGGAGAACTGGAATGGCCAGGAGGTCGTCACCCCGGCCACACCCAGCAAAACGACCACTGATCCGGCGGCCCTGGTGGAATGGTGGAACGCCTTTAAAGATCCGACCCTATCTTCCCTGGTCGAAATGGCTATCCGGGCCAATCTGGATGTGCGCCTGGCCGAAGCCCGCATCCGCCAGGCCCGGGCGGCCCAGGGAGTGGCGGGCGCGCCCCTCTTTCCGGAGGTGGATGCTTCAGCGCTTTTCCAAAGGAGCCAGGGCTCCAGCGAAGTCGGCACCGGCGGCGGTGTCGCTACCATCGGGGGACTCGGGAATTTGTGGCAGGCGGGTCTCGATGCCACCTGGGAAGTGGATATTTTCGGGGGACGCGACGCAGCCTCGAGGCCGCCGGGGCCGATCTCAAGGCCGCGGTGGAAGACCGCCGCGATGTCCTGGTGACCCTGGTGGGAGACGTGGGGAACAACTATATCACCCTGCGGGGATTGCAACAGCAAATCGACATTGCCCGCAGAAACCTTAAGGCGCAGCAGCATACCGCCGCAATCACCCAGAAGCGACATGACGCCGGCTTTGTGGGCGGGTTGGATGTGGCCAACGCCAATGCCCAGGTAGCCACCACCGAAGCCACGATACCGGTTTTAGAGTCCTCGGCCCGGGCGGCCATTTACAGCCTGGGGGTGCTCCTGGGGCGGGAGCCGGCCGCGTTGGAAAAAGATTTGGCCAGGCAAGGGCCGATTCCTCCCACCCCCCTGGCAATTCCCGTGGGGCTGCCCTCGGACCTGCTGCGGCGCCGCCCGGACATCCGCCGGGCCGAAGCCCAGATCCACGCCGCCACAGCCCGCATCGGGGTGGCCACCGCCGACCTGTTCCCCAAGTTTAACCTGGCCGGGTCCTATGGCTTGTCCGCCAGTGACGTAACCAGGCTGGGAAAAATGACCAGTAATTACTGGTCCTGGGGACCCAGCGTCACCTGGCCGATTTTCGCCGGCGGTCGCTTCTACTATAATATCAAAGTCCAGAACGCCCTCACCGAGCAGGCGCGGCTGACGTATGAAAAGACCGTGCTCACCGCCTTAAAAGACGTGGAAACCGCGCTGGTGGCTTATGCCAAGGAACAGCAACACCGCAAATCCCTGGCCGAGGCCGTGGTTAACAACCGCAAGGCCGTGGACCTGGCCACGACGCTTTACGTCGCCGGCAAGTCGGATTTCTTGAACGTCCTCATCGCCCAGCTCTCTCTATTTGCCACCGAAGATGCCCTGGCCCAGAGCACCCGCACCGTGGATACCAACCTGATTGCCCTCTACAAGGCGTTGGGCGGAGGCTGGGAAAAGGAGCCGCAAACCGCTGCGGCCGGAAAGCCGGAAAATAACCAGGCGGCAAGTAAATAGCCCCAAAGCGGTCTTCAATCTTATCCGCAATCACCCGGCCCCCATCGGCCAACATCCGGCATTTGCCGCCTAATCCCCAGGTCAGCCGGGCTACTCCTCAAGGCCGGCATAAGGCAGGGCATGCCCCAGGTGTTTCTGAAAATTCTCCCGGTAGGCCCGGGTGATCTCGGGGATGTCCTCCAGGATCAAGAGGTTCTCGGCGTTCTTGTTTTCCGCCGCCGCGGTAAAATTAAAGGAGCCGGTAATCACCACCCGGTTGTCGATAATCATGATTTTATTGTGGGCGATGGCGTGCTTGTCGTCGATGAAGACGGGGATTTCCATATTCTTCAAAAACGTCGCGGCGGAATATTTCTGGGTCCGGTTGGACTTATCCAAGACTGCGGTGATCTTGACGCCGCGCTTTTTCGCCTGAATCAACGCCTGGGCGATGGGCTGACTGGTGAAGGAATAGGCCTGGAGAAGAATTTCGGTTTTGGCCCGGTTGATCTGGCTGAGGATGGCGTCGGTGCAGCCGCCCTGGGGGGAGAAGTAGACCTTGATGGACCCGGCCTGGGCCAGGCCGCAGGTTAACCCCAGGAACAGGATCAACCACAGGAGAGCTAAGGCTTTTTTCTTCATGGCAAATCTCCGTTTTGGCAGGGCGCCTTGAGGCATTTCTTATCTGAGTCGTCGGCTTTTGGCAATCCATTTCCCCATTTTCGCCTGGCCATATTGCCGACCCCGGGAACATGGTAAGATGGGGATAAGCTGAGAGGCAGGCCAGCGGCACCTGGCGTATCCCCAGGCACTAGTTTATCGGGTTATCATTAAGGCGGCATGCGTATCATCGGCCATCTGGATATGGACGCCTTTTTTGCGGCCATTGAAGCGCGAGACCACCCGGAACTCCAGGGGCGGCCCCTGGTGGTGGGGGCCGACCCCGGGGGCGGTCAGGGCCGGGGGGTGGTGTCCACCGCCAATTATGCGGCCCGGATCTACGGCATCCATTCGGCTATGCCCATTTCCCGGGCCTGGCAACTGGCCGAAGCCGCCCGGCGCCGGGGCCGGCCTGCCACGGTATTCATTCGAGTCAATCATCGGCGCTACGCCGAGGTCTCGGAGAGAATCATGGCCATCCTGCACCGCTATGCCCCGGTGGTGGAAGAGGCGAGCATCGACGAGGCCTATTTCGACCTGAGCTTCACCGGCTCCTATGAGCAGGCGGCGGAGTTAGCCCGGCGGATCAAGGCGGCAATCCTGGCCCAAGAAAGGCTCACCGCTTCCATCGGCATCGGCCCCAATAAATTGGTGGCCAAGATCGCCTCGGACTTTCAGAAGCCCGACGGCCTGACGGTGGTCACCGAGGCTGAGGCCGAAGCCTTCCTGGCGCCAATGGCGGTGCGCAAAATCCCCGGCATCGGCCCCAAGACGGAACAATCCCTGGCCCGCCTGGGCATTAGGACCGTCAAAGATTTAAAGAGGTTGACGCCGGAGGAACTGCACGGAAGATTCGGCAAGTGGGGGCCGGAGTTATACGAGCGCCTCCGGGGCCGGCATGACAGCCCCCTGGTGACCGAATGGGAGCCCAAATCCGTGGGGGAGCAGGAAACCTTTGCCCAAGACACCCGGGACCTGGAGTTCATCTTCACCCGCCTCTGGGCCATGTGCCGGGAAGTGCATCAGCGCCTCCTCGCCGAAGGCTTTCACACCTTTCGCACCGTGGTGGTCACCGTGCGCTTCGCCGATTTTGCCACCTCCTCCCGCTCCCATACCCTGGCTGAGCCCGCGGCCTCCCTCCGCACCCTGACGTTCCACGCCATGAAACTCCTGATGCCCTTCCTGGACCGCCGGGAAAACCCCCGACACAAACTCCTCCGCCTCATCGGCGTGCGGGTGGAAAAGCTGGGGAAGTGATTTTGGGGGGAGGGCCAGGGGCTTTTCATAAGTGGCCCCTGCCCTCCCCCGGTTGAGTCTTCGCACCATCATTGCAGGCAGGCACGGAGGCCTGCCCCACCCAATAAGAAGGAGGGCCATTTCTGGCCCTCCTTATGTTTAAGCTTATGGGATTGGGGGTGGGGTTTGGGGAGGGGGTAAGGGCCGTCGGCCCTTAGCCCCCTCCCCAAAATCTATCTTACCACCCCATGGTCAAATAGTCATGGATGGAGTTGGAGGCCATGCGGCCGGCGCCCATGGCCAGGATGACGGTGGCGGCGCCGGTGACGATGTCGCCGCCGGCCCAGACCCTCGGTTTCATGGTCTTACCGGTTTTGGGGTCGGCGATGATATAGCCCCACTTGTTCAGGGCCAGGCCTGGGGTGCTCTTGGTGAGCAGCGGGTTGGACCCGGAGCCGATGGAGATCACCGCGGTGTCGATTTCTACGGTGAACTCGGAGCCCGGGATGGGGACGGGACGCCGGCGCCCGGAGGCATCGGGTTCGCCCAGTTCCATCTTCAGGCACTCGACCGCGGTGAGGCGGCCGTCGCTGTCGCCCAGGAAACGCAGGGGGTTGGACAGGAGCAGGAATTCCACCCCTTCTTCCTCGGCGTGGTGAACCTCCGCCCCACGAGCCGGCAATTCGTCCCGGGAGCGCCGGTAGATGATATAGGAGTGATCGGCCCCCAGGCGCAGGGCGGTGCGGGCCCCGTCCATGGCGACGTTGCCGCCGCCGAAGGTGGCGACGTTTTTGCCCTTGACGATGGGGGTGTCGTAGTTGGGGAAGTCGTAGGCCTTCATGAGGTTGGAGCGGGTGAGGTATTCGTTGGCCGAGTACACCCCGATGTGGTGCTCCCCGGGGATTTTCAGGAACACGGGCAGGCCGGCGCCCACGCCCAGATAGACCACGTCGAAGTGCTCCAGGAGCTCATCCACGGTATCGGAGCGGCCGATGACGGAGTTGACTTCGACTTTGCAGCCCAGGCGCTCGAGGTAGCGGCACTCCGAGGCGACGATCTCCTTGGGCAGCCGGAACTCGGGGATGCCGTAGATCAAGACGCCGCCGGGGAGGTGCAGGGCCTCGAAGATGGTGACCTCATGGCCCTTCAAGATCAGGTCGCCGGCCACCGTCAGGCCCGAAGGCCCGGAGCCCACTACCGCCACCTTCTTGCCGGTGGGTTCGGCCTTGGGGGGCAGGATGTCCCGGCCGTGCTTGCGCTGGTAGTCGGCGGTAAAGGCCTCCAAATTGCCGATGGCCACCGGGGCGTCCTTTTTGCCCACGACGCACATGCCTTCGCACTGGACTTCCTGGGGGCAGACCCGACCGCACACCGCGGGCAGGGCGTTCTTTTCCCAGATCTTGCGGATGGCGCCTTCGAAGTCGCCTTCCTTGATCTTGGCGATAAACTGGGGAATATCGATTTCCACCGGGCACCCCTGCTTGCAGCGGGGGTCCTTGCACTGAATGCAGCGTTCCGCCTCTTGCATGGCCAGTTCGGGGGTGTACCCGAGGGGCACTTCCTCGAAATTATGCCGCCTGACGTTGGCGGGCTGCTCCGGCATTTTTTGCCTGGGGATCTTTTCTTTTTTGGGGGCTTTGACTTCTTCCGACATTATCCTTCTCCTCCTGGTTTTGAAGCCATCAAGGGTAATTTCTTATTTGCCACAGGAGCATTTTCCAGAGCCGTGGCCTTCCTTGTACTGATCGTAAGAAACCTTCTCCTCGGCACAATAGGACCGCAGCCGGAGGGTAAGCTCCTCGAAATCGGTGGCGTGGCCGTCAAACTCCGGGCCATCCACGCAGGCGAACTTCATCTCGCCGCCCACCCTCACGCGACAGCAGCCGCACATGCCGGTGCCGTCCACCATGATGGGGTTGAGGCTCACCAGGGTCTTGACCCCGAATTCCTTGGTGACCACGCAGCAGAACTTCATCATGGGCACCGGGCCGATGCACACCGCCAGCTTGATATCCTTATCCTTGGAGAGGGTTTCCTTGAGCTTGTCGGTGACGAAGCCGTGGTGGCCGTAGGTGCCGTCGTCGGTGCAGATCATCAGCTCATCGGACGCGGCCTTCATCCGGTCTTCCATAATGAGCAGGTCTTTGGAGCGGGCGCCGATCACCGAGTAGACATAGTTGCCCGCCTGCTTCAGCCCCCGGGTGATGGGGTGCAGGACCGCGATGCCGGTGCCGCCGCCGACGCAGATCACCTTGCCGACCTTTTCCAGGTGGGTGGGCTGCCCCAGGGGGCCGATGACGTCCTGGTAGGACTGTCCCACCTGCAGGGTCTTGAAGAGCGCGGTGCTCTTGCCCACCACCATATAAATGATGTTGATCAGCCCTTTGGCCGGATCGGTGTCCGCCATGGTCAGGGGGATGCGCTCCCCCTTGTCATTGGCGCGCAGAATGACGAACTGCCCCGGTTTGGCCTTGGCCGCAATCTTGGGGGCTTTTATCCAGTTGCTGACGATGGTGCCCTGGGCCATTTCGCTGCGTTCCACTATCTCAAACATACGAAACTCTCCTCACTTCATGAAAATTTATGGCCGCCGCCGAGGTGGGGTTGGGGCCGGGTAAGGCCGCCTTGCCGGACGCAAAACTCAGGGGAGCTGCCGTCATGCCCCGGCCGACTCCAGTCTGAGCCTGCCTTGTTCTCTGTTATATCGGATGATTATTACCACGATCGGGGGCAAAGACGCAAGTGATAAATATCACAAACAGGGAGAAAAATCACGGGAGCCTCGCAGGCCGTTAGAACCAGCCCCGGAGGAGTCAGGAAAAAAACCGGCTTCCCCGGGCCTTGGCCCCGGGAAGCCGGTTTGGGATGCAGATAAGGTGGGCAGCGCCCACCCTACATTAGGTCACTTAGAACAGGCCGGTCACTTTGCCGGTCTTGACATCCACGTCGACGCGGCGGTAGGCCGGGTCGGAGGAGGTGCCGGGCATCAGCGAGATAGCGCCGCACACCGGGCAGATGAACTTGGCGCCGCCGTAAACGAGGAAGTCCCGCACCGGCAGCCGCCAGCCCTTGGGGGTGCCTTTCTTGGTGGGATCGGCAGTCAAGGATAGGTGGGTCTTAACCATCATGGTGGCGTATTCGTTGAACTTCGGATCCGCCTCGAACTTCTTGGCCTTGGCGTTGGCTTCAGGAGCGAAGTCCACGCCGTCGGCCCCGTACACTTCCTTGGCGATGAGCTCAACCCGCTTGCGCAGCGGCAGCTCGTTGGGATAGAGGAACTTGAAGTTGTTCTTCTCTTTGCAGGCGTCCATGACCGCGTCGGCAAATTCCAGGGCGCCTTCGCCGCCGAACTGCCAGTGCTTGGACACCGCTACCCGGGCGCCTTCGGCCTCGCAGGCCCGACGAATCACATCGTGCTCTTCCTTAGAATCGAAATGGAAGGCATTGATGCAGACCACCGGGTTGATGCCGGCCTTTTTGATGTTGCGGACATGGTGCACCGCGTTCTGCACGCCCTCTTCCAGCCATTTCAAGGTCTCTTTCGAGGACGAGAAATATTCTTTGGGGACCGGTTTGCCCGGAGGACACGGCAGGGCGCCGGCCTTGACCCCGTGGTGCTTCAGGCCCCGGACGGTGGCGGTGAGCACCGCGACATTGGGTTTCAGGCCGCTGAACCGGCATTTGACGTTCCAGAACTTCTCAAAGCCGATGTCGGCGCCGAAGCCGGACTCGGTGATATGGTAGTCAAAGAGCTTCAGGCCGATCTGGTCGGCGACGATGGAGGACTGGCCCACCGCGATGTTGGCGAAGGGGCCGGCGTGCACGAAGATGGGCTGCTTCTCCACGCTCTGCATCAGGGTGGGGTTAATGGAGGGCACCATCCAGGCCATCATGGCGTTGCCCACTTCCAGGTCGCCGGTGGTGATGGGGTCGCCCTTCATGTTGTAGGCCACCACGATTTCGTTCAACCGCTTCTTGAAGTCCGCCAGGCCGTTGAAGATGGACAGGATGGCCATGACTTCCGAGGATACCGCGATGCCGAACTTGGAATCCATCAAGAAGCCGTCCATCTTGCCGCCCCGGCCGATGGTGATATTGCGCAGGGCCTGGGCGCAGAAGTCCAGGATCCAGCCCATCTCGATGTTTTTAGGGTTGATGCCCAGGCGGACCAGTTTCCGTTTGGCCAACTGGGCGTCGTCATAGTTGAATTCGTGCTGTATCCGGGAGGTCAGCGCCACCATGGCCAGGTTGTGGGCGTTCATGATGTTGTTGATGTCGCCGGTGAGGCCCAGGGAGAACTCGGTCATGGGGATCAGCAACGAGATGCCGCCGCCGGCCGCGGTGCCCTTGATGTTCATGGTGGGGCCGCCGGAAGGCTGGCGGAGGGCGCCGCCCACGTTCACGCCCCGCTTGCCCAGGCCCTCGATCAGGCCCAAGGAAGTGGTGGATTTGCCTTCACCGAGGGGGGTGGGGGTGATGGCGGTGACGTCGATGTAATAGCCGTCGGGTTTGCTTTTCAGGCGCTCCAGGCACTTCATGTAGTCGACGCGGCCGATTTTCTGGCCATGGGGGATGCGCTCGTCTTTGGGGATTTCCAGCTTATCGCACATTGCGTCAAAGGGAATCATCTCCGCTTCGGCTATTTCAGCAATCTGCCAGTCTGCCTGTTTAACCGGATCATACTTCGCCATAAAAACTGCCTCCTTAAGGTATGGTAATTATTGACTGGGTAATGGACATCGCCCGGTGGCCCGGGTGATGATAAAGCAGTCTCCAGCCTTAAGGTCCCTGGAACGGGGGCCAGCCAGAGCTCATACTTTTTTTCACATAGTCCCGCATTTAATCGAACTCAAGTGCGTTTGTCAATAATTTTTTGATCTCCCATACCAGATAGCTGAAAATTCTTCTGGATTTTTATATTTGACAATGCCCCTGGTTTCGCCATAAAATTAAGTGAACACTTGTACAAGTTTGCCTTGTAGGTATTTTCCGTATTGATTTGAGTAAGTTGCCCGCATAATTCGGCAACTGTCCGGCCTTAGTGGGAAAAGTGAATTCAGGGGGGTTCGGATTAGCGACAAGTTGGGACCTTAAGGCACTTTTTTTTTGCTCTGGATGCACGGGCGGGGAGGAACGCAATGGTCATCGGGGAATCAAAACCCCTTGCGGAAATCCTGGATATGGTCAAGGATTTCCAAAAGATCGTCGTGGCCGGCTGTAAAGGCTGCGTGACCATATGTTGCGCGGGTGGGGAAAAAGAGGTGGCCATCCTGTCTTCCGAACTCCGCATCGCCCGGCGAGCCTCCGGCAGCGACCTGGAAGTGAAGGAATACACCTGTGAACGGCAGTGTGATCCCGAATATATCGAAGGGCTGGACGACTTGGTGGAAGACGTTGACGCCGTGGTCTCCATCGCTTGTAGTGTCGGACCCCAGTATATCGTCGCCCGCTACCCCTATCTCAAGGTGTTTCCGGGCCTCAACACCACCAGCATCGGCGGGGCCGTGGAACCCGGCGTCTGGAGGGAGTTCTGCCAGGCCTGCGGCGACTGCCTGATTCATCATTTCGGGGGGCTGTGCCCCATAACCCGCTGCGCCAAGCAGCTCTTGAACGGGCCCTGCGGCGGTTCTTCCCAAGGGCTCTGCGAAGTGGGCAAGGGGACCATCCCCTGCGTCTGGCAGCAGATTTACGATCGCTTGAAAAATCTCGGGGAGCTGCACAAGCTCACCCAGGTGCATCTCTATAAAAATTGGTCTACCAGCCGTGACGGCGGGTTACGCACCACGATACGGGAGGAATTGAAGCAATGACCGCCGAGTATTCCGCTGGAAGCAAACTCGAAAAGGTCCTGAGAAGCGGCCAGAAGGCCGTAACCTGCGAATGTGGCCCGCCCCGGGGCGCGGATGCCGAACCTTTCCGGCGTAAGGCCGCGTTTCTGAAAAACTGCGGGGACGCAGTGAATGTCACCGACAATCAGACCGCGGTGGTACGGTTTTGTTCCCTGGCGGCCTGTCGCATTCTCCTGGACATGGGCATCGAGCCGGTGATGCAGATGGTCACCCGGGACATGAACCGCATCGCGCTCCAGAGCAACGTTCTGGGGGCCGCGGCCCTGGGGATCAAGAACCTGCTGTGCCTCACCGGCGACCATCAGTCCTTCGGCGACCACCCCCAGGCCAAGAATGTTCACGACTTGGATTCCGTCATGTTGGCCCACGCCGTGAAGACCATGCGGGATGAAGGTAAGATGATCAGCGGTAGCGAGGTGACGGGCCGGCCCAAGATCTTCATCGGGGCCGCGGCCAACCCCTTCGCCGATCCCCAGGAATTCCGGGTGGTGCGCATGGGCAAGAAGATCGCCGCCGGGGTCCAGTTCATCCAGACCCAGTGCATTTATAACCTGGAGAAGTTCCGCCAGTTCATGGAGATGGCCAACGACATGGGCCTCACGGAGAAGGCCTACATCATGGCCGGGATTACGCCGTTGAAATCCGTCGGGATGGCGAACTATATGAAAAATTTCGTCCCCGGCCTGGACGTGCCCGACTCCTACATCACCCGCTTAAAGGGCCTGCCCAAGGAGAAGGTGGCCGCGGAGGGCATCAAGATCGCGGTGGAGCAGATCCAGGAGTGCCTGGCGATAAAAGGCGTCGCCGGCATCCACCTCATGGCCATCGAATGGGAAGAAAAGGCCCCGGAGATCCTCGAAGCCGCCGGCCTCCTGCCCCGCCCCAAGGTGGAAGCGGACTGAGATAGCCCACTGTCTTAAGGAAAAGCCCGGTCCTTGACCGGGCTTTTTTATTGATGACCCCGGCTTCCGGAGGCGGCGGATTGGTCAGTCACCGCCTACCCTCCCCCTGGTCTTGGTCGGCCCACCGGGGAAAAAAGCCCTCCCATAATCGATAAAAACCACCTTACCGCACCTGAACGTGGCATAATGGCATCACCTGGGAAAACCTGGTGGGCCTAAGATTAAACCCCAGGGCCACGTTATCTTTATGCGTCTAAGGCCCCTTTCCTGGAGGAAAACATCATGAAAGTCTCCCTCGGTTTAAGGACTTCGGCGGTTCTGTTAGTCCTGACGCTAACGGCCGCGCTATTCTTGCTGCCTGGCTGCCTCGATAATCTCTGCAAGCTCAGGCTCTATCTCTACCGCGATATCGAGCAAAAGAGTCTCCCCCCCACGGACATGGCCTTGCTGATTATTGATCCTGCCATAGTCGCCGCGGTCCTGCCCGAAGCTGCCGCAAAACTACCCTCCGGGCTGCCATGGGCCCCCGAACAACCGAACTATGAGAAGGACTATTATCAGCTCTCCATCGACCAACTGGACAACCGGGCGGTTTATCAGGGCCGATGCCTGAATGTCACTCCCACTTACATTTGCGAGGTCCGGCCGGGAACCCGGCGGGTCATGGCCAGCTTGGGGCTTTTCGGACCCTCGGGCCAGCAGTCCCGCAAGGATAATGCCTCCTTAACCTTAGAACCAGGCGGGGTCTATTTCTTATATCCTGATTGGTCCGCGGCCGCGCAAAAAACGCTGCGCCTTAAAGCCGAGCGCTTACCGGTCCGTTATGATGCCGAATTACGCTCTAAACTGATGGATTGGCTGCACCGCAATACTCAAGGACGTTCCCTGGAAGACTGACCAGGCTGGCAGACTCTGAGAGCAGAAAGGGGATGAGAACGGCCCAGGTGAGGATCTTTCACCGGCGAACGGGGTTTCTTTATGGCCCCTAAGAAGGCCGCCACCATCGCCGGCTATGCCGTGGCCTGCGGCATCTGCACGGTGCTGGGAGTGACACCTGGGCAGCGCCACGGTCACCGACCTCCTGCTCATCGGCCTGGAGGCGCACCTGGGGGCCACCTTCGCAGTGGAGCCGGACCCGGCCAAAGCGGCGGACCTCATCATCAACCATGTGGAGGGCAAGCGCCGGTCCCTGGGCCTGGAGGCCCGCTGAGTAAGAAGGTAAGCTCTAGAGTTGCGCCCCCGCAATCCGGTGGCCAGGCGCGATGGGAACGCCACGGGGAATACGTTACTCGATAGCTGGGGGAAATACTTATGGCAAACGAAATCGACAAGCTGGGACCAAAAGACTTCATCACGGGTTGCGTGGTAATTATTGTGGCCATAGTTGTGGTTCCCCTGCTGGTACTGATGTTTAAAATAAGTATCTACCTCGCCATAGCAGCAGGAGTAATTATTGCCATTATTTTAGGAATCGCACTGTTGGGCAAGGCAATAAGACTCATTTTTTTCGGAACCAAGTCAGAAGATCAGCGTAACAACGACGCATAAATTCAAAACTGTTTGTGGGTGGCAGCCAGGGTGGACCCTTGGCGCCGGTCACGTGAGCGCTGCCAGGCTGTCAAAATTCGACCCCGGCTCGGCATGATCCCGGAACGTGCAGCCCTGGCGAGGCGACTGGACCGGCCGAGCCTCACCGCAAGCTGGCCGGGACTTCGGCAATGCCGGCGAGACAGAAGAGGAACCCCCATAAGCTCTGTCAAAACCGGGTTTTTCCGTCAGCCGGAACGGCGTGAAGGATAGCAACTTATTAAAAATACTAGAATATTCGCTTCATTCAGCATGACACTTCCTCTGCAAAACCAGGTTTTGCAAGAGCTTATAGAGTCTTGCCAGCTGCACAACCGATGTTCTTAGTCATCCTGGCTAGAGTGCAGGTCCTCAATTTATTGGCCACGCGGGATGGGTCGCGCCCCTCAGCCCGACAGCCGGCGATACCGCAAGATTTTGAATAATCAGCAGAATCGAGGCAGATGGAGGCCTGGGTCGATGCTCCCGGCCGGCCGCGCCCCCGGAAAAGTCATTGACAAAAAGCAGTCAAAAAAGATAGTAATAACAAATTGGTCCCATTATATCTCAGGAGGAAAGGAATGGCTGAACCTCTTCAGGTAAGTGACGCTGACTTCGAACAGGAAATCCTGAAGTCCGATATTCCGGCCTTGGTGGATTTTTGGGCGGCGTGGTGCGGCCCCTGCCGGGCCATCGCCCCGGTGGTGGAGGAACTGGCCCGGGATTATACGGGCAAGGTCAAAGTGGCCAAGATGAACGTGGATGAAAACGCCAAAACCCCGGCAAAGTATGGCATCCGGGCCATCCCGACCCTGATCATCTTCAAAGGGGGCCAGGTGGTGGAGCAGATCACCGGCGCCGTATCCCGTTCCATCATTGAGAACGCCCTGAAGAAAGCCCTCTAGTCCACCGGTCCAGCATGCCATCGTGGGATTATGACCTGATCATCATTGGCGGTGGCCCTGCCGGCCTCACCGCCGGTATCTATGCCGGCCGGGCGCGTCTGAAAACCCTGCTCCTGGAAAAACTCATCCACGGCGGGCAGATGATGACCACCGATCTGGTGGAGAACTACCCGGGCTTCCCCGAGGGGATTACCGGGTTCGAGCTCAGCGACCGGATGCGGCAACAGGCCGAACGCTTCGGCATGGAGATCCGCAGCCAGGAGGTCTTGGAGCTGAAACCCGGGAAACCGACCCAAACGGTGGTCCTGGAGGATAGCCGGCTCACCGCGGGCGCCGTCATCATCGCCACGGGGGCCCGTTATCGGCGCCTGGGAGTTCCGGGAGAAGACAAACTGGTCGGCAGGGGGGTAAGTTTCTGCGCCACCTGCGACGGCGCCTTTTTTAAAGATGAGGAAATCGCCATGGTGGGCGGCGGTGACAACGCCCT
Organism: uncultured delta proteobacterium; assembly: GCA_963812015.1. Lineage (GTDB taxonomy): Bacteria > Desulfobacterota > Desulfobaccia > Desulfobaccales > 0-14-0-80-60-11 > 0-14-0-80-60-11. Next base: position 149,021 of record CAWETI010000002.1, read on the forward strand.
CACCGAGACCATTTTCCTGGAGCGCTTTGCCAAGAAAATTCACATAATCCACCGGCGGAATCAATTCCGGGCTGCCAAATACCTCCAGGAAAGGGTCTTCCAACTGGAAAAGCTGGGCAAGGTGGAGATTCATTGGGACAGCGAAGTGGTGGAGTTCCAGGGCCGGGACAACCTGGAAGCTGCCGAGATTAAGAATGTGAAAACCCTCAAAGACGCCAAGCTCCCGCTGACCGGGGCCTTCATCGCCATCGGCATGCTGCCCAACAGCGGCTGGCTCAATGATCTTCTGCCCCTAGACGAATGGGGGTTCATTTTTACCGACGCCATCATGGCCACTGAGTTCCCGGGCATCTTTGCCGCGGGGGACGTGCGCTCCAAACTCTGGCGGCAGATCAGCACTGCTGTGGGAGATGGGTCGGTGGCGGCCATCGCCGCCGAAAACTATCTGGAAGAGCTGAAGCGAGGGTAACCTATGCCGAAAAAAGCTGTCATCCGAGGTCTCCTGGCACTGGTTCTGGTGTTCGCCTTTAGCGGTTGCAGCACCGTCAAGGGCTGGTTCGGCAAAAAAGATACAACCGATAAGCCCCCGGATGTGTTGGCGGAGGAAGGCATCAAGGATTTGAAGAAGGAGAAATATGTCGATGCCATCGAGACCTTCGAAAAAATCCGGGACCGCTACCCTTACAGTGAGCAGGCTCTTCTGGCCCAGCTCAAGGTAGCCGACGCCTATTTTTATAAAAAGAAGTACGATGAAGCCTTCAACGCCTACCGGGAATTCGAAAAACTTCATCCCACCAACAAGGCCGTACCTTACTGTATCTATCGGGAAGGCCTGTCGTGCTATCGCCAGCGCACCACCATTGACCGGGATCAGACCTATACCCAGAAGGCCATAGATGAATTTAAGCGCCTTAAGCAGAAATTTCCGGACAGCGAATACATCCCCAAGGCGGAACAATATCTGTCCCGTTGTCGCATGGATCTGGTGGAACACGAATTCTATGTGGCCGAGTTTTACTATAAGACCAAGCGCTACCAGGCCGCCCTTGACCGCTATCAAGCCATTACGCAGGATTATCCCGATTTCGCCAAGAATGCCGAAGCCAAGGAGCGCATCGGGGAGTGCCAGGAACTCCTGGCCGCCAAGGACAAGCCCAAAGGTATCCTCTCCAAAGTTACCAGCATTTTCGACGCCAAGTGGTAACGGCTGCCCAGGGGGCCGGAGCAGTTCCGGCCCTGCCGGCCCGTCCCCGCCTCACCCCTCGTCTCATCCCGGTCGAGCCGCGCCACCTCCCCTCGCCTCCCGGAAAGGATTCTTCCGCCTCTCCCCGGAGGATCAGGTCCACCTCGGGAACCTCCCGGAGCAGCAGGCGATCAAAGAGGGTGGCATGGAGGCCGCCCAAAACCGTCGTCAGGCTTGGACGCGCCTGTTTCACTAGCCTGAGAAGTTTGAGGCCCCGGTTAATATTGGCGCTCATCACTGATATCCCAAAAATATCCGGTTCAAGGGCGAGGACCCGGGCCGCGGCCTCCTGGGCGTACCGTCCTTCCACGCAGGCATCCACGATCTTGATCTCCACCCCGAGCTTTTCCCTGGCGGCCATGGCGATATAAAAGAGACCGAGGGGCGGAGGCGTTCCTGGTCCCAGCACCTCCACCTCCAACGGGGGAGAGGCTAACACGATTTTCATGCACCCCACCTTTGCCGCCATGCTTCGTCCCTAGTAACCCGGGATAATCCGGCAACCGCCGCGGCCCGTATCGGGGGAAGGGGGTGGTTTAACAGGGGGGAATCTAGGCGATCAGGCTTTTGGCCTCGAGGAGAGGCCGGGGGCCCATCAGGTGGCGGGTGAACCAGCCCGCATAATCCTCCGCCCCCAGGGTCGAGGTCTGGCGTTGCGATCCAAGAGAGAGGTTTTGTGGCCGCAGACTTCAGCCTGGGCCGCTTGTTTGCCGGGGACTTATGTTAACCCCACTTCAGGGCCTTAAGATCATTCAGATTGCGGTAATCGGTGAGGTCGTGGTGGAGGGGGGTGACGGAGACATAGCCCTGGGCCAGGGCCCCGTAGTCCGTGTCCGGGTCCAGGGCCGGGCGGGCGTTGATTTCCGCCAGCCAGTAATAGACATGCCGTCGGGGGTCCACCCGGTGCTCGAAGTGCTCCACCAAGGGCCCGGTGTCCTGGCGGGTGACCCTGACCCCCTGTACCTCTCCCCGGGGCAGGTCCGGCAGGTTGATATTGAGGCAGACCCCGTTGGTCCAGGCGGCCCAGCCTCTGAGCTGTTCCAGCAGTTCCCGGGCCAGGCGGGCGGCGGCGGCGAAGTCGGCGTTTTTGTCATAGGAGTTCAGGGAAAAGGCCACCCCCTTTACTCCCAGGATGGCGGCCTCGGTGGCCGCCGAGACGGTCCCGGAGTAGAGCACGTTGATGCCCACGTTGGGTCCCAGGTTGATGCCCGAGACCACCAACTCCGGCGGGTTGGGAAGCAGCTCCGCCAGGGCGATCTTGACGCAGTCGGCGGGGGTACCGCTCACCGCCCAGCCTTCCACACCGCCATTGATGGACACCTCTTTCACCCTTAGCGGGGTGATCAGGCTGATGGCATGTCCCACCGCGCTCTGTTCGCTCTCCGGAGCCACCACCGTCACGTCCCCCAGGCGCTTCAATTCCCGGTAGATGGCCGCCAGCCCCGGGGCGTAAATGCCGTCATCATTGGTCAGCAGTATGGTCAAAGGATGCTCTCCCTAATGGCAGAAATGGCAGAAATGGCAGATCGTTTGCAAAGAAACATTTCCCATCGGTTGCAGGCGCCGGCTCACGATAAGGGCGGACACGCAAGTCTGCCCCAACGATTATTTCTTTGAAAGGAGCCCGAGACTTCTTGAAAATGATGGGCAAGATGAACGGTGGCAGGCGCCAGGGCCTGCCATAATCACTCCTGCTTACCCTTGGCACTCTCACCCTTCTCCGGGGCTGCCCCGGTTTTCCCGGTAGACGCGGTCAGCCGGTGCATTTCTTCCTGCCACTGGCGGAATGGCGCTTGGGGTATCTGGGTCATCACGGTTTTATCCCCCACCCGGGTGAGGACCGTGAGACGGTCTTTCCCCGGGACCCCCAACTCCTCCAGGTGGAAGAGGGGTTTGCCGGCCTGGTCCATAAGTTCCAGGACAAAGGCCGGGGGACCTTTCGGGGCGCCACCCGGGGGCGGGATCTTATCTGCTTCCAGCTTCTGGAAATTCCATAAGGCCATCTCCAGCCGCAACGCGGGCTGCTGGGTGGCTGCCTGGTCCGGCCCGGTCATCTTCCAGGTATTCTGGTCTTTCCGAGCGGTCCAGGCCTTGCCGGGAGGGCCCCAGACGACCTGGCGGACGGCGAGAATGTCCCCGGACCACAGGCGGCGGTCCGCCAAAGACGCCAGGGTTTGGTCGATCTCAGCGGGCAGGGCCGCATCCACCAGCGCCACGGGGCCTTCGGCCCCTCTCCGGGCGTACACCGCGTCGTCTTTTTTGGCCCCCAGGAAGAGGGTCTGGTCTCCGGCCGGCGTTATTACCGTAATTTCGATCTGGCGACCCGGGACCAGGCCCAGTGCCTCCAGATTGGGAGAGGGGGCTTCCAGAAAGTTTTTGGCCCGGGCAATATGGATGTCCCGCAGGAGTTTTTCCACCCGGTCGCCCCGTACCCGGAAGTCCGGGTGTCCCACCCAGCTCCAACCCTGGGGGCCGGTTTTCGCCAGGTCCACCGTAGTCTTGCCGCGCTTGATCTTGAGACCCTTGACTTCATCCGAGAGGAAGGCCAGCAGGGTCTTGTCCCGGAGGGCCAGGAGTTGGCGGTCCAGGGAATCCCCGCTCCCCGTCGTGATCATGAGCAGCTGGGGGTCCCGGTCCTTGAGGACGTAATAGCTCTGGCCTCCCGGGACCTTGGCGCCGATGGCCAACTGGTGCGGCTGCCCCTGGGCCGTGAATTTCACCAACAGGCCGGGCGAATCCAGGCCAAAAGGCTTAAGATCCTTTTCCACGCCGATCTCCCGCTCCTTCCGGAGCCGGGCCAGGGTGGTCAGCATGGAGTCCACGGTAGTCTGGTCGGCCCTGGTGCTCAGGGGGGCGGCGAGGTACCATTCCTGATTCTTTTTGACCAGGCGCACCTCGTTTTTCCCCCGGACCAGGCTCAGGTCGCTGACGTCGCTTTCCTTGAGGTGAAAGACTTTTGTGGCCTGTTCTTCCCGGGCGACCTGCTTTTCCTGGCGCCACCGGAGACCGCCATAGGTTCCTACCAGGATGAGGAAAATCAACACATAAGGGATCAGCCGCCGGGGAGTCATCGCCGGGCCCTCCGGCGCCGGTAAGCCCAGATGCCGGCGATGAGCATCACCAGGGGGGCCCAAACCAGGCTACCTATAAACAACATCCAGGCCTGCCCGCCCTTAAGGGTCAAGATCTGGGCCTGGCCGGGGCTCCGCACCGTAATCTGCTCCATGGCCCGGGCCAGGAAGTTCGTGGTATTCAAAAACAGGTCCCCGTTCCCAAACAGGTTGAAAAAGCTGTTGGCCGCGAAGTCCGCATCCCCGAAGACCACCAGGTAGGTTTTGCTCTCGGCTTGGGGGGCTTTGGGCTGGTTACCGGCCTGACCCTGGTCCCCCTTCCGGGCCGGCTCGCCCTTGGGGGGCGTCAGTTTGATTTCAGCCTGGGCGGCCACGGTGAAGGGGCCCTTCTTATCGGTCTTGTCATCGAAGGAGGCTTTGTCGGCCTTGATCCACTCCTTCCCCAGCTTCTCGTAGCTGGTGGACATGGTGGTGGCCAGGGCCTGCAGGGAGACCTCCGGCTGGTCCTTGGCCAAGATCAGGGGCCGGGCCATGGGAAAAATGGTGACGATGTTCTTGAAATTCTCGGTAATCTTGGAGGGACCGTAGTCGGAAACCAGGGGCATGACCGCGCTGAGGCGCATGGCCTGGCTCACCTGGTTGACGTCCAGGATGATGCCGTCGTCCAGGACCACGCCGTAGCCCGCCAGGAATCCTTGGAGGCCGGCATTCTCAAAGGCCTCCAGCATCACCAGGAGACGCCCGCCCTTTTCCAGGTAGGCCTTCAGGCTCTGCACCTCGGTGGACAGTAGCGGCTTTTTGGGGGCAGCCAGGATAACCACCGCAGCATCCTGGGGGACCGCCCCCTGGCTCACCAGGTTGAGGGGCTCGATTTCGTAGCCTTCGTTGTCCAGGGCTCGTTTGGCCACCTGGAACCCCCCGGGCTTGGGGTCATTCAGGTCCCGCTCGCCGTGGCCGCCGAGAAAATAGACCTTCTGGCGTTCCACCTTCAGGACCTTGCGCAGGGCATTGGTGATGGCGTTCTCGTCGGCCTGATCGGCCATCTGGTGCCGCCCCTGGTAGTCCAGCAGCACGTTGCCGGGAAAGCGGTACCCCGCCTGTTGGGCCTTAAGAGGTTCCCGCTCGGGGTCCACGAAGCGGTAGCTGACCTCCGGGTGGCGATAGACGTAGAGCTGCAAGACCTCTTGGGCGGAATGGCGCTCCCCGGCGCCCTCGGGCAGAAATACCGTCATGGTGAGAGGCTTGGTGACCTCTTTCAGCAGGGCCTTGCTGGCCGGCGACAACGACTGGGTCTGTCCCCGGGTGGTGTCCCAGCGCATCGGGCGCCAGGTCACCAGCAAGGACGCCAGCAAGAGGATCCCTACCACCAGCAGCACCGACAGCACGGAGCCGGCGCCATAAAGCACGTTGCGTCTTTGGAATCGATCTCGCCAACTCACGGTTAAGCTCTCCAGCGCCGGGATTCCAACTGTCTCTTGGTGAGAAAGAGGAAGAAATAGATGAAACCCAGACAGTACACCAGGTCACGGGTATCAATTACCCCTTTGGTGAAGTTTTCGAAGTGGTCCAACAGGGACAGAGACTGGAGTATCCGGCCCAGGTCGCCGGTTCCCAGTTCCTGGACCCAGCCGATGATCCAGAAAAAGAGCAGCAAAGCAAAGGCCACCACCCCGGCCACGATCTGATTTTCAGTGAGGCTGGAGGCGAAGAGCCCCAGGGAGAGGCAGGCGGCCCCCAACAGGACCAGACCCAGGTAGCCGGTCCCCAGGGCCCCCCAATCCAGCCGGGTGACGAGGCCCAAGACCAGGGGGTAGCTCACCGTAAAGCCCAGCAAGATGAGATAGACCAGCAAGGCGGCGCCAAACTTTCCCGAGATCACCGCCCAGTCGGTCAACGGGTAGGTGAACAACAGCTCCGCAGTCCCGGAACGCTTCTCTTCGGCCAACAGGCGCATGGTAATAAACGGCACCAGAAACAGCAGGACGAGGCCCAGAACCGCAAACAGGGGCCGAAAGACCATCTGCAGGGGATTGAGCTGGGCGGCCACCTGGGGGTTCCCGGCTTGCTGGGCCGCCTGGAGGCTGATAATGCTGTAATAGATGGCATTGGTGTAGAAGAAATATCCCGCCAGGAGCAGGAAGAAAAACCCCGTGATATAAAAAATGGGGGTGCCGAAGTAGATGGTCAATTCTTTCCGCACCACCGCCAGCCAACCTCTGATCTGTATCATGACTCTTCTTCCGTTACCAGATTGAGGAACACTTCTTCCAGGGTGAATTCCTGGGCCTTCAATTCCAGGAGCTGCCACCCCCGCTCCACCACTAGCCGGGCCAGCTCCGAGCGCAGTTCCTTGCCGCTGTCGGCCTCCACCAGGTATTTCTCCTCCCCCCGGCTGAGGACCTGGTTCACCCCGGCGACGGCCTGCAAGGCGGCTGCCACCTGATCAACCGGTCCGGACACCGTCATCAGCACCCGGGACCCATGGCCGAGCTGCCGGGAGAGGTTTTCCGGGGTGTCGCTGGCCACAATCTGGCCCCGGTTGATGATGATCACCCGGTGGCACAACTGGCTCACCTCCGGCAGGATGTGGCTGCTCAGGATCACTGTGTGGGCCCCCTCCAGGTTCTTGATCAACTCGCGGATTTCCACGATCTGGGAGGGGTCCAGCCCGATGGTGGGCTCATCCAGGATGAGCAGCGGCGGCTGGTTCAGCAGGGCCTGGGACAAACCCAGCCGCTGCCGGTAACCCTTGGACAGGGCCGACACCATTTTGCCCCGGACCTCTTCTAGGCCGCAGGCCGCCGCCACCCGGTCAACCTCGCCTTTTTCGGCTTTGGACTCCACACCCTTGGCCCGGGCGGCGAACCGCAGGAACTGGGTTACGGTGAGGTCCGGGTAAATGGCCACGTTCTCCGGCACGTATCCCAGGGAGCGCCGCACCGGCAGGGAGTCGGTGACGCAGTCGTAGCCGTTGATCCGGGCCGTGCCCGCCGACGGCGCCAGATACCCCGCCAGGATCTTTAAGGTGGTGGTCTTCCCGGCGCCGTTGGGACCCAGGAAGCCCACGATCTCCCCGGCCGCCACCTGGAAATCCAGGCGGCTGACGGCCAGGTTGGGACCATAATACTTGGTCAAGTCCTTCACTTCGATCATTATTTCCATGTTTCAATCCATCCAATGTCCCTGGCTGACGCGTTATCCCAAGATGCTCTTGAAAAGTAGCCCAGGTGTTGCCGTAAAAACCAAAATCCCCCTCAATCCCCTTTTAAGGCAGGGGGACTTAAAACATCGGCATTGAGATCATGGCTCGCATTTTATCATATCATTGATGCATCACCGCGCTGGTTCAGCCTGCGACGGCACAGGCGAGACGTCCGTGCCGTTAAAGACGCATTAGCCGCCCCCGGCCTTCCGGAAGGCCGCCACGGTCTGGGCCAGGCCCTCGGACAGGCTGATGCGGGGCTGCCAGCCCAGCTCGCTTTGGGCCCGGGAGCTGTCCAGGACGCTCCGGCGCTGCTCTCCGGGCTTGGCGGGGCCGTGCACCGGCCCCAGGGGAGAGCCCAGGAGTTCCTGGAGCTTCAGGTAAATGGTGAGGATATCGGTCTCTTGGCCGGTGCCGATATTAAAGGCCCCGGCTTTAGGGTAGGTAAGGGCCAACAGATTGGCGGCCACGATATCCCCCACAAAGACGAAATCCCGGGTTTGCAAACCGTCGCCGTTGATCCGGGGCTGCTCCCCGACCAGGAATTTTTCGATGAAGATGGCTACCACCCCGGCTTCTCCCAGGCCGTTCTGGCGAGGCCCATAGACATTGGCATAGCGCAAGGCGATGGGGATAATGCCATGTTCCCGCTGATAGAAGTGGAGGTAGTGCTCCACCGCCAGCTTGGCAATGCCGTAGGGCGCCTCCGGCCGGGGCCGGTCTTCCTCCCGGGCCGGCAGCGGCGCATCATCCCCGTAAATAGCGCCGCCGGTGGAGGCGAAGATGATTTTCTCCACTCCCACCTGGGCCGCGGCCTGGAAGAGATTGAGAGATCCCAGGATGTTTTCCTGGGCGTCGAAGATGGGGTCCTGCACCGAGACCTGGACGCTCATCTGGGCGGCATGGTGCACGATAACCTGGGGCCGCCAGCGGCGGATGAGCTCAGCAGTCTCCCGGGACTTGATGTCAAAAGGATAAAACTGGGCCGCGGCCGGCACATATTCCCGCTTGCCGAGGTTCAAATTGTCCACCACTACCACGTCGTGGCCGGTGGCGACCAGATGCTCCGCCACGTGGGAGGCGATGAAGCCGGCCCCGCCGGTGACCAGAATCCGTTTCGGTGCGGTCATGGATTCCCCTTCCTTCAGCCTAATATAACATTTTAACTAATTTATCTTCCTTGATGCAATTGTTTCCCGACCCGGTACTGTCCTAATTTGCCAATTCCAAAAGCTCCGAGATGGTCCACAGACGGTTAGTTACCCCCGCTTCCATAGCTGGGGTAACTCGAAGTGAACTATGAACCCGGACAAAGTTATAATGAGCAAAGTGAAGGGCAACCGCCGCTTTGAGATTGTCCAGCTTCTTGCTAAAGGCATTGGTTAGCCTGGTGAAGCGACGCATCTGCATCCGCATGGTAAGGTTTTGCCGTTCCACGTATGAGGTTGAGATATTGGATTTCTTGGGATTGCCGAGAATAACCGTGCGCTCCGCACTAACCACGTGCGGAGGCGAATACCTACCAGCGCCCATCGGCTCCGCTTCGTATGTTTTTACCACTTGTCCGTAGTCTATCCCTGCCCCAAAAGTGTCCTCCACGGCATCGACATAGGCTTTAAGGCCATCACTGCTTAACTGGACCCGATTATCAAGCCTACCTGAAAGATCAGAAATGAAAGCATAGACATTATCAATTGTCCGTTTCCCCACTAAATAAGATGGTATCAATTTGCTTTCTGCGTCTAGGGCCACGAACACCCATTGGTCGCCGAAATCAGGATCATCGGTATCCTTAAGATGGCGCTGTTTCTTCCCGACAAAGCACCAGATTTCGTCAACCTGAACGGTCTGGCATTTCAGGTTCTTCATATAGGAGTCCATAAGGTTAGCGCAGCCTTGCCCCACTCGATATCCAAGGCGCATGATGGTATCGCGGTGAATCCCGGTCATGCGTTCGACTGAGCGGATTGAAGCACCTTCCACCAAGGCCGCTATCGCCGTTTCCTGTTTTTCTCGCCTTAAGACATTCATCTCGGAATTTCCTGTTGACTAATGGGTAAATACTTGCTATCTTGAACGAAAGTGGAGCGCCGGGGAATCGAACCCCGCCCGGAATGGGTGTAAGGGCCTCCTGGGAACCAATCGCGCCCCACGAATCGCCACGGCCTCATAGCCTAATCGCTGCCAACGACTACCAGGGTATGGGGCCTTGCTTTTGCGGTCCCTGCCAGGGCGATTCAAGGCCGACAGGAACCAAGTCTCTTCTCATATTTCACCTCCTTTTGCGGGCGGAGGCCCAACCTGAGTTGTTCTCTGAATATTCTTCCAAGTCCCCCTGCTAATGTTCTTGAAGAGTTTAGGTTTCCTTTGTAACGCACTCCTGATTACTTCCTGGGGATGATTTTGGCTTAATTTCCACCCTCTCTCCCGAAATTCAGCGACGATTTCCTTGATCTTCATGGGGCGCTTATATGTGTCAAAAATCATGGATATTCCCTTTTCGACCGGAATTTCAATGAGCTTGGTCTCCATTTTGGGTGGGATCGCGGCCGATAAATCAATTTCATCTGCAAATGGATCAATGCCCAGGTAAAGACGGTTATGAATCTGATTAATAAGAGATTTTATCCAATCACAATCGTTTTTTAGGGTCTCAAGTTTTGGTTCAAGTTCCTTAATTTCATTAAGTTTACTTTCAAGCTCATCCTCTAAGTTAGCGAGAGCCTTTGATAAACTTTGACGGGTAGCTTCTTCAAGCATAAGATGCCCCCCTATGCCGCTGTAAACTTCTTGATCTTCAAGAACTTTCCTGATATATACGAGATGCTTAATATTAGGCCATAAAATTTTATTGTCAATAAAAAAAGCGACTAAAAAAGCGAATATTTTTTTTGCGGATAGTCTATTTTTTTGAAAGCGTGGCCAGCGCATGAGTAAAGGCTTAAAACATATTGTGGAGAAAATATGCGGTTGTCCCGCATCTTTTTTAGAAGATGTGGTTGTTGTTGAGAGCTTCGGGGGGCAAACCGTTTGGAGCGGTGTCGTATCCATTTTTAACCTCCAAGACCATCCGCAGGCCGATAAATGTTATGCTTGGTCATCTCCGATAGAGAGGAGCAGAAAGCGGAAATATTATGCCGTCCTTCATATCCCACCAATTGATTCCCCGGAAAAGGCTGTCAGGGCCTCCATTGTCCACGATCATAAGACGGAGAAATTGAATTAGCCCTACACCTTGTGATTTCCTTATTGTCAAATTGCATTGACCTATCTCCAGCGGTAAGGTGATTTTTAGATTTCATAAATATAATCTCGGGGGTTGAGTGCCTTATGTCGGCAAAAAGGATATTCATCGCCCTAATAGTCTTGATTGCCGTTTCCCTTTGTCTTTCGGCATGGTCAGAACCAAATCCCAAACAGCCCATATCGCAAGGTAAAAGCGGCAAGTTGGCCGCACAGAAAACCAGCAATCAAGAAAACCCAACCAAGAATATTGTTACCCTCCAAATACTTATTGACGCTATTTCTCGCGCAATAGACGCAAGCGCCGAGAAAGCTAAGGCTTACCAAAATCCTCCCCCACCAGATAATTCGTCGTGGTGGTTTTCCTTCTTTCTTGTGACGTTCACCGGAGTACTGGCCGCTGTTGCAATATTCCAATTCTTTGTCTTGAGAAACACTCTCAGAGAAACCCATAAAGCAGCTAGTGCCGCTAAAGACAGCGCCGATGCTCTTCCAATTATGGAAAGAGCTTATATCTTCTCCAAAGTTAAGCCTAATAGGGAAATTAACATTGCAGATAGCAGATTTGAGCCGGGTAATGGATTTGAAGCACGCCTTTATTTGAAAAATTACGGGAAAACACCGGCTATTATAAAAGAAATTGCTTTCCAGGGGTATAGATATGATTCTCCTGTTAATGGTAAATTGGTCGTGATAAACGTTCATTATCCTCTCAAATCTTTTATAGGAAGCGGTGAAGAATTTTATGAAGATAGCCAACCCATCCCATTGACAATAGACAAGTGGATGGGTCTTATAACCATCGACCCTGAACTTTTTATTTATTGTATTGGTTATATTAAATATGTTACGATTTTTGGTCAAGAACATTGTCATGGTTTTTGTTGGGAGTTCGACGGTCCCTCTGGCACTTTTGTATTGTCCCCAAATAATGATTTGAATTACAACATATAAAAAAAATAGAGAGTAGGCGCAGGCTTGTTTCCAGCCAAAGGGAGGGAGTGAAAATTTGCGCGGAAACCGGCGGGAGATTTTTTTAGGGAGGGAATTGAGAAAATCCCGAAGTTTTCGGAAACAAATTAGGACAGTACCCCCGACCCCCCTGACTGAGAGATGGCCGTTAAAAGAAATTGGATGAATTTTCCTTGCTTCCTTGATATTATCGGGGCTAATTTGGTTATGATCAGAAGACCGCGGTTAAAACCCTATCAGGGTGTTGAAAAATGGGTTTTCTATCATCCTGAACGGAACGCATCTGTAATCTATTGATATAACGATGTTCTTTTCTTTGCTCGGAATGACCATGTGAAGAAATCGCTGATTTTATGATCCTTACATAAAAGGAGGGGGGGATATGGTTCTTTGGGCCCGGATAGGGGGAGCATTGTTGGGCCTGGTCTTCTTGCTGGCGCCCTTGGCGGCCAGCGGCGCCGAGTCTCCGGTGCTGACCCTGAAACAACTTATCGACATGGCCTTGCGATACAGCCCTGCGGTCAAGGCTAGCTCCAGCGCCGTCACCCTGGCGACTGAGCAAAAGAATGAAGCCAACAGCTACCGTTGGCCACAATTCGATGCCACCGCCACCGGCGGGGTGGTCCCCAATGCCCGGCGGGGTGAGGTGCTCCAAGTCGGCCCAGATAAAACCCTCTTCTATCCTGACCCCAAAGATAAGCTCCACGGCGTGAACATCTTTGGCAACCTGACCTTCGCTCTCTATCAGCCTCTCTACACCTTCGGCAAAATCGCTTTCCGGGAAGAAGCTGCGGCCAAAAACATCGAGGTCAAAAGAGCCGGGGTGGATCTCAAGAAGGGCGAGGTCATGATGCAGGTGGCTCAGGCGTACTACGGTCTGATCCTGGCCACCCAGGGCAAGGATGCGGTGCAGGACGCCCGTACCTACCTGGGGGATGCCCGGGAACGGATTACCCGCCTCCTCCGCGCCAACTCGCCCAACGTCAGGGAGAGCGACCAGTATCGCCTGGCCATGTATGAGGGCGGGGTGGAAAAATTTGCCGCCCAGGCGGAAGAAGGCTCCAAGGTGGCCTACCAGGCCTTGAAGGCCCTGGTCGGCTATAACCCCAACCAGGATTTCCGGGTGCCCCAGGACCTTCCGGCCCCCACCGCTCCGGCCGGCGGCCTGGACCACTACATCCGCCTGGCCCTGGAGCAGCGGCCCGAATTCACCCAGCTCAAACAGGGCCTGGTGGCCCGGCAATTGCTGGTGGACGCGGCCAAGGCCGACCGCTATCCGTCGTTCTTCCTGGCGGTGGTGGGCCAAGTGGCCGGGGCCCCGGGCCGGGAGTATAACCCAGACCCTTATGTTAACGACTTCTTTAATGGTGTTGGGGCCATGCCCATGGCGGGGGCCAAGTGGCACTTCGATTTCGGCATCCTGAATGCGAAAGTCGGCCAAGCCCGGGCAGAACTCGACCAACTGCGGTACACCGAAAAGCAGGCCCTCATGGGCATCCCGGTGGAAGTGGCCAGGGATTACGGCAAGGTCAAGGAAAATTACCAGGCTTCCCTGGGCATGCAGAAGGCTTATGTCAATGCCCGGCGCTGGCTGGTCACCTCATTCAGCAACTTCGACATGGGGCTGGGCAAAATGGAAGACATCTTCCAGGCCTTTGAACGGTACGGGTCCTTCCGGGGCGACTACCTCACGACCCTCTATGAATACAACCTGGCGGTGGCCCAGCTGGACAAGTCCTCCGGCGCCTTCCGGCAGAATCTGCCGGCTGATGACAAACCGGCAAAAGACATCACGCCGAGCCGGGTCCAGCCCGTGAGCGCCCCGGCCCCTGCTACGGCCAAATAGCCTTGCGTCCTTGCGGATAAGCAAACCAGGGCAGGCCTCCGAGCCTGCCCTTTTTTATTAATAATACCGTTTTCGGTTTTCAGTTTTCGGAAAAAATATCGCGTTTGCCAAAAATTCCTCCTGATTGCTGGTTTTTTAAATCCCCCTAAATCCCCCTTTTTCAAAGGGGGATTTTCAACGGAATTTCGCTAAGTTCCCCCCTTTGGAAAAGGGGGGCTAGGGGGGATTTGGGTTCTTGGAGCATGTGGCATAACGGGAAAAACTTTCGGCATTCGATAGAGATGCAGGGGCGGACCTGCGTGTCCGCCCGAACTGGGCCCAGCCCTTGTGCGTCCCGAAAAATGTAAGAGGTTGGCGGGGCCGTGAGCTTTGGCGCATGGCCCCGCCCGCTTGGCAAAGAACCTTACCAGCCGAGGAGGAAGAGGCGGATGTAGACCAGGGCGGGGGCGGCGAAGAGGAGGCTGTCCAGCCGGTCCAACATGCCGCCGTGGCCCGGGAGGAGTTCCGAGGTGTCTTTGACCTGCACCTGGCGCTTGAGCATGGATTCGAAGAGGTCCCCCAGGAGCCCCACCAGGGCCAGGAGCAACGCCAGTCCGGCCAGGCCCGGCAAGCTTAGCCTGGGGATGGCCCAGCGGCCCAGGGCGACGCCGACGAGCCCTGCCGAGGCCATGCCGCCCACGACCCCGGCCCAGGTCTTCCCCGGGCTCACTTCAGGATAGAGCTTGGTCTTGCCCCAGGTCCGGCCAACGTAAAACGCCCCGGTATCCCCAGCCATGATCACCATCAGGAGCCAGAAGATCCACCACTGGCCGTCGCCCAGGTAGCGCAGCCAGACGAAGTGCCCCAGGAGCAGGGGGATATAGAGGAGGCCCAAGATATTGACCATCAAATCCCGGGTCGGGTCGGGAATGTGGCTGTAGGCGATGAGGTAGAAGAGAAAGAGAATGAAGAGTATCCCCACCAGCACGAAGATGGGGCCGGAGGGGTTGCACAGGGTGGTGGCCCGCTGGGCGGTGCAGAAGCTCAAAAGGAGCACCGAACCCAGGGTAATGGCTTTCACCCGGCGGAAGACGTCGGCTTCGGGCTGGAACATGCCCAAAAACTCCCATTGCGCCAACCCGCTGATCACCAGGAGCAGCAGGACAAAAAAGAAGTGCCCGCCTTTAAAGAGCACCAGCAGCAGTAACGGCAGGAGAATCAGGGCGGTCAGCCAGCGGCGTGCGTGCAATGGTCACCCCCTCGGGGAACTGGCGGAGAACCTGGTTTGCGAGGGCGCCGGCCCAGGAAGCCAGGTTCTCCCGTCATGTCATAACGCTGAGGCCCCAGGGCCCGCCTTCCCCGATTCTGGCGGCCAAGGCTTGAGCCGGCGGTTCCGGCCCCCGTCAATGCTGCGCCGGGGCCCGGGGTTGGCACCGGGAGCCCCAGAAGAGCAGCAGGCCGCCGCTGACCAAACACAGGCCCAGGGCCATGAGCTGGGTCAAGGGCATCCAGCCGAAAAAGACCGGGCCCCGGTAGTCCACCGGGCTCCGGAAAAATTCCACCACAAAGCGCACCAGGCCGGCGAGGCAAAAGTACATCAGGATCATCTGGCCAGCGAAGCGCTTGCGGGGTCGGAACCAATAGAGGAACCCGAAGACCCCCAGGGCCAAAAAGGCCTCGTAAAGCTGGGCGGGATGCAAGGGCACCCGCAGGGGACAGAGGGTATTGGGGTTGTTAAAGACCACGGCCCAGGGCAGATCGGATGGAGAGCCATAGCAGCATCCGGCCATAAAGCAGCCGAGGCGCCCGAAAAATTGCCCCAGGGGCAGGCCTATGGCCAGGGCGTCCAGGGTGAGGCGCCAGGGCAGTTGGTGGCGGCGGATATAAAGGAAGGCCACGATGAGGGCCAGGATGACCCCCCCGTGGAAGACCAGGCCCCCTTCCCACAGGGCGAAGATTTTCAGGGGATGGGCCGCGAAGGTGCGCAGCTCCAATAAAACATAGAGGAGCCGTGAACCCACCAGGGCCGCCAGGATAAGATAGAAACAGAGATCAAAAAATTTCCCCGGAGGTAACCCCAGGCGCTTGGCTTCCCGACCGGCCACGAAGATGGCGCTCAAAAAGGCCAGGGCCAGGAGGAAGCCATAGGTAAAAATCTTGATCGGCCCGATTTCAAACAGGATTGGATGCATCAGCAGGGTTCTCTTCTCGGATAATGACCCACACCAGGACTGCGGCTCCCAGGCACACCAGGCTGTCGGCCACGTTGAAGGCCGGCCAGTGGTAGCGCCCCCAATAGACGTCGATAAAATCCACTACTTTTCCCAAGCGGACCCGGTCAATCAGGTTGCCCAGGGCCCCGGTCAGAACCAGGCTGTAGCCCAGGGTCGCCGGCCAGTGGTCTTCGGGCAGCCGCCATAACATATAACCCAGGACCACCAGCACCAAAGCGGTGGTGATCACAAAGAACAGCCAGGCGAATTGCGTCGACCAGCCGGACAACAGCCCAAAAGCCGCGCCCTTGTTGTGGATGTGCACCAGGTTGAGAAGGTCCGGGATGAGGGGCGCCTGGCTTCCCAGGGGCAGCTTTTGCATGACCAGAACCTTGGTCACCTGATCCAGGGCCAGCCCCCCCACCAGGATCGGCAGGAGGATGCTTAATTTTCGGGACACGTCTTATTCCTCCAAGACCTGGCGGCAGCGGGCGCACACTTGAGGATGACGGGGATCTTCCCCTACCCCTGGGTAACGGAACCAGCAGCGGATGCATTTCTCCCCGGCCGCCGGCGCCACGGTTAGCGAGAGCCCCGGAATCTCTTGCGATTCCTGGCCCCCCAGGGTTTGGGCCTCCACCCGGAGTTCCGCCACCTGGGCCAGGGTTTTAAGTTCTGCCGTCTGAGACTTTAGCTTAGCATAAAGTTGGTCATCCATCGTCCCCAAAATGACCGCGGCCTCCTGGGCCGTGGCCAGGCGCTTCTCCTTCCGGCCCTCTTCCAGCCCCCGGTTGATTTCGCCCCGCACTTTGAGTAAAAAGTCGTACTTGGCCAGCAAGGCCTCGTCGGGAAAGCCCGGGGGCGGCGAGGGCAAGGCCCCCAGATGCACGCTCTCAGGGCGGCCGGCCCCGGGGATATGCTCCCAGATCTCGTCGGCGGTAAAGGAAAGGATGGGGGCCATGGCCAGGGTGAGGCCCTGAAGCAGATCGTGTAACGTGCTCTGGGCGCTGCGGCGTTCCCTGGAATCAGCTTTCGAAATGTAGAGGCGGTCCTTCAAGATGTCCAGATAGATGGCGCTGAGCTCCACCGCGCAGAACTGGTGGAGGCGGTGGAAGGCCTGGTGGAATTCGTAATCCTCGTAGGCCTTTTTGACCCGGGCCAGCAACTGGGCCAGCCAGGACAGGGCCAGGCGGTCCAGCTCCTCCCGGGAGCCTGGCTCCAACCAGTGCCGCTCCGGGTCGAAGTCGGAGAGGTTGCCCAGCATGAAACGGGCGGTATTGCGGAAACGCCGGTAGGCGTCGGCCAGTTGCTTCAGGATGTCAGGCGACAGCCGAACGTCATCCCGATAGTCCTCCGCCGCCACCCAGAGCCGCAGGATCTCGGCGCCGTATTTATCCATGACTTCCTGGGGGGCGATGACGTTGCCCAGGGACTTGGACATCTTGCGGCCGTCGCCGTCCACCACGAAGCCATGGGTCAGCACCCCTTTATAAGGGGAGTGGCCCCGGGTGCCCACACAGGTCAGGAGGCTGCTGTGAAACCAGCCCCGGTGCTGGTCCGAGCCCTCCAGGTAGAGATCGGCGGGCAGCGCCAGGTCCGGGTCGGGTTCCACCACCGCGGCCCAACTCACCCCGGAATCGAACCAGACGTCCAGGATGTCCGTCTCTTTTTTGAAGTCGGAGGCGCCGCAGGCGCACACCGTTCCCGGAGGCAGCAGGTCGGAGGCGGGAGTGTCGAACCAAAAATCCGCGCCCTCATGGCGTACCCGCTGGATAATACCCTGAAGAATCTCGGGCGTCAGCAGCACCTTGCCACATTCCCGGCAGTGAAAGGCCACAATGGGCACGCCCCAGGCCCGCTGGCGGGAGATGCACCAGTCCGGGCGCCGTTCCACCATCTGGTAGATGCGCTCCCGGCCCCAGCGGGGAATCCAGGTGACCCGGTCGATGGCCGCCAGGGCCTTCTGTCTGAGATCGTTGGCCTCCATGGAGATGAACCACTGCTCCGTGGCCCTAAAGATGATGGGCTGCTTGCAGCGCCAGCAGTGGGGGTAGCTGTGGGTCAGGTCCGCCGCCGCCAGGAGCTTGCCGCGCTCTTTGAGGAGTGCGATGATGCCGGCGTTGGCGTCCAAGACCTTTTGTCCGGCAAATTCCGGCACTTCCTGGGTGAACCGGCCGCCGTCGTCCACCGGCGAATAGGGGGCAAGGTTGTACTTGCGACCGCTGTCATAGTCCTCCTGGCCGTGCCCCGGGGCGATGTGCACCAGGCCGGTACCCGCCTCCAGGGTAACGTAGTTCGCCAGGATGACCTGGGAGTCCCGGTCCAGCCAGGGGTGGCGGCAGACCGCGCCCTCCAGTTGACGCCCCTTGACCTGGAGGATTTCTTGCCCCTTAAGCCCCCAAAGGCTCAGCAAACCCGGGGCCAAATCCCCGGCCACCACCAAAACTTCGGTCCCCAGGTCCACGGCGACGTACTCCAGGTCCGGGTGGGCCGCGATGGCCAGATTCGCCGGCAACGTCCAGGGCGTGGTGGTCCAGATCACCAGTGAGATTTTTTCGTAAGTGTCCAACTCCGGCACTTGCTCGGGGGCTTTAGATAGAGGAAACTTGACGTAGATGGTGGGGGTGCGGTGGTCCTCATATTCCACCTCGGCCTCGGCCAGGGCAGTGCGGCAGGTGGCGCACCAGTGAATCGGTTTTTTGCTCCGGTGGATGGCGCCGCTGAAGAAGAACTGGCCATATTCTTCCAGGATTTCGGCTACGTAGGCGTGGCGCATGGTGAGGTAGGGATGGTCCCAGTTGCCCAGCACCCCCAGGCGCTTGAATTCGGCGCGCTGGATGTCGACGAACTTTTCGGCGTAGGCCCGGCAGCGCTGACGGACCTCCACTTTGGACAATCTCACGCCTTTGGCCTTCAGTTCCTTGTCCACCTGGTGCTCGATGGGCAGGCCGTGGCAATCCCACCCCGGCACATAGGGGCTATCGAAGCCCGTCATCTGACGGGACTTGACGATGATGTCCTTGAGGATCTTGTTTAAGGCGTGCCCCAGGTGAATGTGGCCGTTGGCATAGGGGGGGCCGTCGTGAAGGATAAACTTGGGGCGCCCCTTACTCTGGGCCCTGATCTTGCCGTATAGGTCCATCTCGGCCCAGCGTTTCAGGAACAACGGTTCCCGCCGGGGCAGATCGGCTTTCATGGGAAAATCGGTGCGGGGCAGGTTTAGGGTCGCTTTATAATCCATCTAACAGCCTCCGAAACACAATTTTATATGTTATCACATCCCATCCCGCCAAGAAATCAATAAGACACGGGGACGCCGCCCCAAGCCCCAAAGCTGCCGCCGGCCCGCCCCCGAAAAGCCGAGGGAAGGCCGAGATTGCGGGGGCAAGACCGCCCCAGAAAAGCCTCTGCCGACGCTTCCGCCTCCTTGACCGGAGGGCAGGCTTTGGGATAAGATGAGGCATGCGGCAAGGGCTCAAGGCTTTTCTCCTTTCGGCTTTCGTCTTCCCCGGGTTGGGGCAACTCTATAAGCAGGACCGCCGGAAGGGCGTCTTTCTGGTGCTGGGGACCAACCTGGTGTTGGGGGTGCTGCTGCTGGCGGGCATGGTGCTCTTCTCCCAAGAATACCTGTCGGTCTTTTACCCCCGCCCTCTGACCTGGGAACTGGTCAAAGTCCTGCTCATCGATACCATCTCGCATCCGTTGTTCTGGATTCCCTTTGGACTGCTCATGGCCCTGTGGGGCTTCGCCATGGTGGACGCGGTTCGGAGCCCCGGGCGGCAAGTGCCGCCGGCGGACCACTAACAGTCAGCAGTCAGCTTTCAGCCAGGAGCTGTGGATTTGCCGAGGCGAAGCCCTGAGAGGGTGGCGCCGCTCACCATTCCCGGCTTATGGACCCCCTGCGGATAGGCTTCTGAGGAAAGGCTCTATGAGACAATACCTGCTGGATGAAATCGCCCGGAACGATATCCCCCGGGTCCGGGATTATCTCAACCAACACGCCGTGGCCGCAAGCCTCGCGGGTATCTGGTGGGTGGATTTGCAAGAGGATTTGCTGAGCCCGGAGCAGTTCTCCCACCGGGACTGCCGGCCCTTCCGGTTCGCCGTGGAGCTGGGGGACGACTTCGTGCGCTTCGAGTTACTGATTCGCAGCCGTGAGACCATGCGCTGCGCCTGCATCGTCTACGCCACCCGGCAGCAGCGGGACTTCATCCTGGCCTTCGCCGACCGGCTGGTGGAGGACCTGGCGCTGAGAACCTGATGATGGCCTCATCAGACCACGGTATGGTTTAAGCTTCCCGAAAAGCGATTATTCACCCATCCCTTCCCTTGATAATTCACTCAGCCGATATTTTTTCGAATAATTTTTATCCGCCCCGAGAGCCTTAACATTTTCCTTAGGGGAAACTCTAAATAATCAAGCAAGGCAAGCAATCCTCAGGGGAGGGAAAAACTGTGAACATCTCGAAAAAATTCCTGGGCTTGGGTCTGGGGAAAAAGTTGGTAGTTGTGACGGTAATGGCCTTGAGTCTGGTAATGGGATGCGCCAGTTCCCAGCCAACTCCCAGTCCTTATATGCTACCCGGTGCAGGTCTGGGCGCGGCCTTGGGGGCCGGTCTGGGGGCCGCCATCAATAACCGCAATCCCTGGAAGGGTGCGGCCATCGGCGGGTTGCTGGGCGCGGCTGGGGGTGGTGTAGCCGGGGAGGCTTACGGACAAGCGAGAGCGCCCTATCAACCGCAAGGCCCGCCGCCGCAACAACAAGGTTATTACCAGCCCCAGCCGCAGCAGCAACAGCAGGGCTATGGTCAGCAACAGCCCGCTTATGGGCAACCCCCCGGTTGACCGGTGGGCGGTTAATCAATCCTGATTCCCGTGGCGGCCAGGTTCACGGATAAGCCCCGGTGAGGGATCTCACCGGGGCGATTTTTTTGAGCACCCGGCATAACTCGACGTCTTGCCAGGCGCAGGGCCTGGAGCTATCGCCGCGATTCCCGGAAACCCGCTTAAATTTTGTGAACCGGACCTCACTAGGGGTTCATGGTGTACTTCTGTTCCCCCTTGGGGACGTACCATTTAATGAAGTCATAGTCGATGCCGGCTGGCGCCGGTTTGATGCCCCGGAAGCGCCGGGAGATGGCAGGCAGGGCGTCGGGCACGAAGAGGAAGGTGTAGGGCTGGTCCTCGGCCAGGATTTGCTGGAAACGGAAGTAAGCCTGGCGCCGTTTTTCCCGGTCGAAGGTGTGGCGACCCTCGGCCAACAAGGCGTCCACTTCGGGGTTCTTATAGCCGATGACATTGAGCTCGCCGGGCTTGGTCTTGGTGGAACTCCAGATGTCGAACTGGTCCGGGTCCAGGCCGGTGTTCCAGCCCAACAGGATCGCCTCGAACCGCCCCTTTTGGATGAATTCCTTGATGAAGGCGGCCCACTCTACGGTGCGGATCTTCACCACGATACCGATCTGCCGCAGACGGCGCTGGATGATTTCGGCGGTGCGCTGCCGGATGTCGTTGCCCTGGTTGGTGAGGATGGTGAACTCAAAGGGGCGGCCGTCTTTAGTGAGGATCCCCTCGGCATTAGGCTGCCAGCCGACTGCGGCCAGGAGGGCCTTGGCCCTGGCCGGATCGTAGGCAAATTTGGGCACGTCGGGATTGTAGTACCAGATGCCGGGCTTATAAGGACCATAGGCTTCCTCGCCCAGGCCCATGAGCACTCCCTCGATGATCTCCTTTTTGTTGATGGCCAGGGTCATGGCCTGGCGCACCCGCCGGTCGGCGAACCGCGAATCGTTCAGGTTGTATCCCAGATAGATGTAAGAGAAGGGCATGTAGCGATACTTTTTAAACAGACGATGGAACTTGGGATACTCCGTCTGCCGGGAATATTGCAGGGGGGCGAGGTTCATGCGGTCGAGGTTGCCGGCCTTCAACTCCAGAAACATGGTGGCCAGGTCGGGCTTCACCAGATAGAGGTAGCCGTTGAGATAGGGGCGGCCTTCGAAGTAGTTGGGGTTGTAAGCCAGGGCGATCTTCTCTCCGGCCCGCCACTCCTTGAAGATATAGGGGCCGGTGCCGACCGGGTGCCGCCCCAGGGGGGACTTGGTGATGTCCTGGCCCGCTAACAGGTGCTGGGGCAGGATGGACAGGCCCCAGGAGCCCAGGGCGGGGGCGAAGGGCTGGGGATAGGTGACCCGGAAGGTATAGTCGTCCGGGGCCTCAGCCTTTTTCACCTGGAGATAGTCTCCGGAATAGGCGGTGGGGGTTTTGGGGTCCACCATCACCTGGTAGGTGAACAACACGTCTTTGGCCGTGAAGGGGGCGCCGTCGTGCCATTTGACCCCATGGCGCAGGTGGAAGGTGATGGTGAGCCCGTCCGGGGAGATGTCCCAGCTCTCGGCCAGGTCTCCCACCAGGTTGAGGTCGCCGTCATATTTGACCAGACCGTTGTAGATCAGGCCGATGATGCTGGCCGAGGACGAATCCATGGCCAGGGGCGGGATTAAGGTGCTGGCGTCGCCGATGGAGGCGTCAAGAAAGAGGTCGCCGTAAGCCGGGCCGGTGTCCGGGCCGCCGTAGATCGGTTCGTCTTTCTCGGACTTGCAGCCGGCGGATAGCAGGGCGAAGACGATCAGGCAGATGATGAGATATCGCCAATCGAGATACGGCGACTGGCTGATTCGGGTTGACCTGATGGTGCGGCATGCGGGAAGCCTCCCCCTCCCCTCGGTGGGAGGGGGTTGGGGGGAGGGGGATTCTTTCTTCAGACAATTCCATGCCAATTTTGTTTCACCCCCACCCTGACTCTCCCCCATCCAGGGGGAGGGAATGGTCACGTTGTCTTTTCTCTTGCCCCGGCTGTCGGTTTTGGATACATTTAACAAGTCGGGACGTGGCTCAGCCTGGTAGAGCACAGCGTTCGGGACGCTGGGGTCGGAGGTTCAAATCCTCTCGTCCCGACCATCTTCCCGGGGCGGTAAGCAAAAAATTACCACTCAATCCTCCCTGAAACCAGCTTTTTCCCCCAGCCGGAGCCTTCATCTCAGAATATCCTGTTTCATCCGCTCGAACTCGTCTTGGCTGATCTCCCCTTTGGCATAGCGCTTTTTCAGGATATCCAGGGCGGTCTCGTTCTCAGGACCGGGGCCGGGTGGCCAGGTGCGACCGGAGCGATTGCGGCCGAAGATGCGGTAGAGGACGAAGATAATGACCCCGAGCCAGAAGATGGGCATGATGATGGGGAAGAACCACAGGTGCCATTGCCAGTAATGTTCGGGGTACATGACTGACCTCTTATGGCCACAGGCGAGACGCCTATGCTACCATTCTTAAAGGGTTGGGAGGGGGTGCGGGGGAGGGCAGGGACTCGCGTCCCTGGCCCTTCCCCGCAATCACCCTGATCTTCCCCTCAACTCCGCCGGCGCCAGCGGGGGCCCCCGGGGGAATCGGTGATATCGATGCCCCGGGCGGCCAGTTCATTCCGGATCTGATCCGCGGTCTGCCAGTCCCGGCCCCTCCGGGCCTCTTCCCGGGCCCGCAGCGCCGCCTCGATGGTCTCATCCCCGGCCTCCGCCGCCGGCGCCAGGTTCATGATCCCCAAGACTTCGTCCAGTTCCTGGAAGCGGGCCAGGATGGCGGCCGCGCCGGCATGCCCCAGCTGGCCGTGGTCGAGGTCGGTGTGAAATTCCCCCACCGCCCCAAAGAGGGCCGACAGGGCCCGGGAGATGTTGAGGTCGTCGTCCAGGGCGGTGATAAACTCTTTTTTCAGCAGGAAGAGACGTTCTTCCACGGCCGGGGTGACGGGGGCCTCGCCGGTTGCCAGGGCGAGGCGTTCCAGGAAGTGGTCCAGGCGGGCCCGGGCCACGGCTGCGGCCTTGAGGTTGGTGTCGCTGAGGGCCAGGGGCTTGCGGTAGTGGGCCGCCAGCAGGAAGTGGCGCACCTCTTCCCCCTGGTAGCCCTGGGACATCAGGTCCCGCACCGTCACGACGCCCGCCTCTTTCAAGGGCCGGCCGTCCCTCAGGACCCGCTCGCAGTGGAGCCAGACGTTGGCCATGGGTTTGCCCGTGGCCGCGGTGAAGATGGCGTTTTCGTTCTCATCGTGGGGAAAGAGCGATTCCACGCTGCCCACGTGGAAATCCACGGAGGTGCCCGGGTGTTTCAGGGCCATGGCGGCGGACTCCAGGTGCCAGCTGGGGCGCACCTGACCCCAGGGGGTGGTGTAGTAGAGCCCTTTTTTCAGTTCCGCCAGCTTGGCGCGTTTCAACAGGGTGAAATCCCGGGGATTGTCCTTGGCGTACTCGTCCAGGTCCACGGTTTTGCCCACCCGGATCTTGCTCAGGTCCACCCCGGAGAGACGCCCGTAGTCCTTGAAGCGGGAGATGTCGAAATAAACGGAGCGCAGTTTTTCATAGGCGTAGCCCCGCTCCAGGAGCTTCCGGGTGAGGTCGACCATGTCGTCGATGTGTTCGGACGCCAGGGGATAGAGGACGCCCCCCTGGAGGCGCAGGTCTTCGGCGTCCCGGAAGAATTCCTGCCGGAAGTGCCCGGTGAAGGCTGCCAAGTCCTGGCCCGCGGCCGCGGCCCCGGCCAGGGCCCGGTCGTCCAGGTCGATGAGGCTCACCACCTGGCGGACCTTGAAGCCCCGGAAGTTGAGGTAGCGGTGGAGCAGGTCGGCCACCACCAGGCGGCGGGCCACCCCCAGGGAGAGATGGCCGTAGAGGGCCGGACCGTCGGCGAAAATCGCAGCCTCACCAACGCGCCGGGGCTCGAAGGCCTCCTTGCTCCGGGCCAGGGTGTTGTAAAAGCGGAGGGTGGGGGCCTCCTTTTCGGTGAACAGGGTAGTGGAGAGGTAGCGTTCGCCGCCATCAGGGGCGATAACCACGATGAGGCCGCTTTCTAACTCCCGGGCCTTGCGGATGGCCACGGCCACCGCGGCGCCGGAGCTCATGCCCAGGAACAGGCCTTCCTGGCGGGCCAGGCGCCGTGCGGTCTCGTAACCCTCTTCGTCCTCGATGTTGACAATCTCGTCGGCCTTGGTCTTGTCGAAGATCCCCGGCTTATAGGACTCCTTCATATTTTTCAGGCCCTGGAGGGCATGGCCCAGGAACGGCTCCACGCCCACGATGCGGATGTCGGCATTGAACCGCTTCATGCCCGCATACAGGCCCATGAGGGTGCCGGTGGTGCCCATGGTGGCCACCACCATGGTGACCTTGCCTTCGGTCTGGTCCCAGATCTCCCGGCAGGTGGACTCGTGGGACCGGGGGTTGACGGGGTTGTTGAACTGGTCCGCCAGGAAATACTTGTCCGGATGTTCCCGGGCCATCCGGTAGACCTCTTCGATGGCGCCGTCGGTGCCCAGGTGGGCCGGGGTCAGGAGGAGTTCAGCCCCCATGCCCTTGAGGATGCGTTTCCGCTCCAGGCTGGCGGACTCGGGCATGGTCAGGAGCAGGCGGTAGCCCTTGACCGCGCAGACCATGGCCAGACCGATGCCGGTATTGCCGCTGGTGGCCTCGATGATGGTCTTCTCCGGGGTCAGTTCCCCGGAGGCTTCCGCGGCCTCGATCATGGCCAGGGCCGGGCGATCCTTGACGGAGCCCCCAGGATTGAAATACTCCAGTTTGAGGTAAATCTTCACCTGGGGATGGGGGTTGAGACGGTTCAGGCGGACAATGGGGGTCTGCCCGACGAGCTCCAGTATGTTATTGGCCTTGCGTGACATAGCGGCATCCAAACTCCTGGCTTTGGCGGTGAAGCAAAGGATTAAGCCCCTTCCTCCTTACCCGTGGCGCCGCACTCCTCCTGGTTCTCCATTTCTTCGGCCAGGTAATTATTGATCAGGTTAATCAGGGTGAGGACGAAAAACCGGCGGGCCTCGGGCTCGTCATGCATCACTTCCATGAGGCGGTAAACCAGGGACAGGACTACCAGCCCCGCCTGGGAAGGTGACACATCTTCCTGGTTGAAGCGCTCCAGAATCTCATTCACCAGGGGACGGACGCTCTCCTCCAACGCGGCATCGCTGGTGAAGGCGGCGGTATCGATTTTGGTCATGGCTTGATCCTTGGGGTTTCCTAAAACTCTTTAATTATAAGGAAAAACCTACCATATTCCCCGGCGGTTTGCAAACTTCGGGGGCAGGGTCCGGCGCGGGAAGCCGGGGCAGAGGGCGCAGGGCGAGGACCACCCACCTGCCAGACCGGCCAGGGGCCAAAATGCTGTTTAATTTTCCCGCCAGGACGTTTATCAATCTTTACCCGCGTTCATAAAAAAATAATGCAAGTTAAATAATAAGAGCCTTAATTAATTAGATTAATGTGAACAATTCTCTCAATGGTACGGTCTTTGCTTTTATTAATAACGTGAGTCGCGCCCGGTGGGGCGCCTGGCTGTCTGTCACGAAACCGGAACGACCACAATGCTTTTGCGAGCCCCCCAATTGATCATGTTGAGGTTTGATGATGAAAGATAAATCGGACACCCCCCCGAGTTTTCTCAAGATGGAGCAGGCCCGGAAGTTGATGGATCAAGGTCATCATCATGAGTCCCTGGTCCTGGCTTTGGAGGTGCTGCTACAAGAATTGGACTCCCTGCGGGATTCTCTCCTGGCCCTGCAGATGGCGACCCGGTCGGAATACCAGACCTTTACCCCAGATATCCCGGAAGAACATCCCCAACCCGACCATTACTGGCTGCCGGCAGTCAAACCTCGAGTTTTGCATTGAGTCAGGGCAGTGATCACGGCTCTTGCGCCTGCCTCGGCCAAGCTCCCGCCCCGGATTATTTTCAAGAAAATAGGACTGTTGCTCTCCCCCGGGAGGCGCCTCGGGGTTAGTTGATGGTCGGGGCCACCGCGGCGGGGGGAACAGCCCCGGACCGCCGGCATGGCCAGGCCGCCCCACCCGGATCACGGGAGCCGGTACCACCCGCCTTATCAGGCCAGCATCACCCTGCAAGGGATGGCGGGGCTCTGAACTCCTCTCAGTGCCGCGGGCTCCGGAGATTGCCTCCCGCTTCCCTTTTTGTTAAACTAAAACGGCCTGCCGTTCCTGTCGGGGCGGAAGGCCTAATTTCTTTTCGGGACCCCTGGCCTTGTCTCCTGATCTCGAGAAACTCCGCATTCAACGCCCGGAGGGAGAGCGCCCAGTGGCGTCCTCCTCCCGAAGCCGGATTATCATCATGGTCCTGGGGGCAGCCCTCTTGGGCTTCGTAGGGCTCTACCTCTGGGGTCCACTCCAACCGGCGGCGGAAATTACCACCGCGGTGGCGGCCCGCCTCTATCCGGCCCAGGCCTACACGGTTTTAAACGCCAGCGGCTATGTGGTGGCCCAACGCAAGGCGGCGGTTTCCTCCAAGAGCACCGGCCGGTTATCTTTCCTGGGGGTGGAGGAAGGCAGCCGGGTCAAGAAGGGGCAGATTCTGGCCTCCCTGGAGAATGAGGACCTGATCGCCTCCCGGAACCAAGCCATCGCCCAGGTGAAGCAGGCCGAGGCCGACCTGGGCACCGCCCAGGCGGAGCTGGTGGACGCCGCCCTCCAGTATCGCCGTTATAAAACCCTGGTGGCTCAGGACCTCATTCCCAAGCAGGACTTTGACTCCGCCGACGCCCGGGACAAGAAGGCCAAGGCCGGGGTGGCCGCGGCCCAGGCCCGGATCAAGGTGGCCCGGGCCGGCCTGGCCAATACCCAGGCGGGCCTGGAATACACCTACATCCGCGGCCCCTTCGACGGGGTGGTGACCACCAAATATGCCGAGGTGGGGGAAGTGGTGGCCCCCTTCGGCGCCGCGGCCAATGCCCGGGCCGCGGTGGTGACCATGGCCGACCTGAACTCCCTGATGGTGGAAGTGGATGTGGCGGAGTCCAACCTGGATAAGGTGCGCCTGGGTCAACCCGGTGAAATCTCCCTGGACGCCATTCCCGACCGGCGCTTTGCCGGCGAGGTGCACATGATTGTGCCCACCGCCGACCGGACCAAGGCCACTGTGCTCACCAAGGTGAAATTTCTGGAGACGGATGACCGCATCCTCCCGGAAATGAGCGCCAAGGTGGCCTTTCTCAGCAAATCCCTGGAGCCTGGGGCCCGCCAGCCCCGCCTGACCATCCCCAAGGGCGCCCTCCTCACCCGGGACGGCCGCGCCGAGACCTCCCTGGTGGCCGGCAACCGGGTGAAACTGGTCCCCATTACCCCGGGCCTCACCATGAACGACCTGGTGGAGGTCGCCGGCGGCCTCAAGGAAGGGGACCGGGTGGTCTTGAACCCGCCCGCCTCCTTGAAGGACGGCTCTCGGGTGAAAGTCAAAGAGTCATGAGCGACAATTCGGTCCTCGCCCCGGCCCCGGTGGTGGAGATCACCCACCTGAATAAATCCTATCGCCGGGGCGGCCAGGTGCTGCCGGTCCTCCAGGACATCAACCTCACCATCCAGACCGGGGAATTTTTGGCCCTCATGGGCCCTTCCGGCTCCGGGAAAACCACCCTCCTCAACCTCATTGCCGGATTGGACCGCCCGGACTCCGGCCGCCTCACGGTGCACGGCATCGACCTGCCGAGCCTCACCGAAGCCCAACTGGCGGATTGGCGGGCCGCCAACGTGGGCTTCGTCTTCCAGTTCTATCACCTCATCCCGGTGCTCACGGCCTTTGAAAACGTGGAACTGCCCCTCCTCCTCACCAAGCTGCGCCGCCGGGAGCGCCGGGAGCATGTGGACCTGGTCCTGGAGTTGGTGGACCTGAGCGATCGCCAGCACCACTACCCGGGCCAGCTCTCCGGCGGCCAGCAGCAGCGGGTGGCCATCGCCCGGGCCCTGGTCACCGACCCCACCCTGATCGCCGCGGATGAGCCCACCGGTGACCTGGACAAGAAATCCGCCGGATAAATCATGGACCTGTTGACCCGGCTGAACGAAGCGTATCGGAAGACCATCATCATCGTCACCCACGACCCGGAGGCGACGCACCACGCCGGCCATATCCGCCGCCTGATCAAGGGGCAGCTCTTGAACAACCAGGAGCGGCAGGCGGATTGATTGAACAGAAATTTTCAGGGGGCAGGGGCCGGGGATGCGCGCCCCTGCCCTCACAAAAGACTTCCCCTGAACCCCCTCCCCCAATCGCTTATGCGAGATGGGTGGAAAGCGTAGGGGCGGTTCTTTTCTCAGATCAGTGGCCTAATGGGCCCAGGAAATCGAGCTAAGCAGGGCGGTGATATGGACATCAGCAGTCCCATTCCGAAAAATGCTCAAGGCCGCTTTTATCATATCGATTGCGCCCCCGGGGACCTGGCCCCCTACATCCTGACCTGCGGCGATCCCTTCCGGGCCAAAAGGATTGCCCGGCTTCTTGACCGGGTGGAGATGCGCCGCAAAAACCGGGAGTTTCTCACCTATACCGGCATCTATCAAAACATCCCGATCTCGGTCATGGCCACCGGCATCGGCGCCGCGGCCAGCGCCATCGCCATCGTGGAAGCGGCCAACTGCGTCACCCCCGTGACCTTTATCCGCCTGGGCACCTGCGGGGCGCTTCAAGAGTATATCGAGGTGGGGGACCTGGTCATCACCGAGTCGGCCCGGTGCGGTGAGTGCACCAGCCAGTGCTATATTCCAGACGGCATTGTCCCCCGGGCCGCCCCCGGGATCGTGGCGGCCCTGACAGAGGCGGCCGAGGCTTTGAAAGTGCGCCATCACCTGGGCCTCACCCTCACCACGGCGGATTTTTACGCCGGCCAGGGCCGGTCGGCGCCGGGCTTTCCCAACCCGGACCCCGAAATGCTGGAAGCCCTGAGCCAAAGCGGCGTCCTCAACCTGGAGATGGAGATGTCCACCTACCTGGCCCTGGCCGCGGTCTCCACCTTGCCGATCAGGGCCGGGGGCGTCTGCCTGGTCCTCAACAACCGGGTGACCGGCCGGGGCCTCACTGCCGCCCAGGCCCGGCGCCGGGCGGAGCGCCGCCTCATCGACGTGGGTTTGCGGGCCTTGGAAATTCTGGCGGCCGGAGATCAGCAAGAGCAAAAATTCTAGGGGCACAGGCGTCTCGCCGATGATCTCCCAGGCTGAAAGCTACGGCTACCAAGACCTTTGGTTCCCCGGCGGAGTCGGGGGACCGAATGAGATAAAGCCGCCATCGACTGACCCCTGACCACTGGGAACTGGCAACTGTGTTAAAATTCACCTGGCGCAATACCGTCCGGCACCCTCTCCGGGCCACCCTCACCATCCTGGGGATGGCGGTGGCGGTGCTGGCCTTCTGTCTGCTGCGCACCGTGGTGGCGGCCTGGTATTCCGGGGTGACCGCCGCCTCCCCGACCCGCCTGATAACCCGCAACGCCATCTCTTTTATCAATCCCCTGCCCATGGCCTATCTGCCCAAGATCCAGGCCGTGCCCGGCATCACCAATGTGGCTTATTGCAACTGGTTCGGCGGCATCTATATTGACGAACGGCACTTCTTCCCCACGTTCGCCGTGAATGCGCGCCGCTATCTCCCTATCTATCCGGAGTATGTCCTGCCCGAGGACCAAAAACTGGCGTTTATTCAGGATCGCCGGGGGGTCGCGGTGGGCCGGACCCTGGCGGCCCGGTACGGCTGGAAGATGGGGGACCCCATCGTCCTCAAAGGCAATATCTATCCAGGGGAGTGGCAGTTCATCATCCGGGCCATTTATACCGGCGCCGAACCTACCACCGACGAGTCCCGGTTTTTGCTCCATTGGGATTATCTGAATGAGAGCCTGAAGAAGAGCGCCCCCAGCCGGGCCGATAGCGTGGGCTGGTACGTCATCAAGGTGGCCCGGCCGGAGTTGGCCCCCCTGGTGGCGGACCAGGTGGATGCCCTGTTTAAAAACAGCCTGGCCGAGACCCTGACCGAGACGGAAAAAGCCTTTTTCCTGGGCTTCGTCTCCATGACCTCAGCCATTCTCCTGGCCATCCAGGTGGTGTCCTGGGTGGTCATCGGGGTGATCCTGATGGTGCTGGCCAACACCATGGCCATGACCGCCCGGGAGCGCCAGGGGGAATATGCCGTCCTCAAGACCATGGGGTTCAAAGCCCGGCACCTGGTGGGCCTCATTTTGGGGGAATCCCTGATCCTGGCCCTGGCCGGGGGCCTGGTGGGGGAGGCCCTGACCTTCCCGGCGGTGCATTTCTTCAAGACCACTCTGGGGCAATATTTCCGGGTCTTTCCCCTCACCCGGGCCACCCTGGCCCTGGGGCTGGCGGTGGCCCTGCTGGTGGGCTTTCTGGCGGCGTTGCTGCCGTCCTGGCGGGCTGCCCGGGTGAGCATCGCCGAGGCGCTACGGAAAGTTGGCTGAGTTCTTTAATTAAATTGAATAATTGACCTTGGCAGCTCAGGTTTTTATTTTCAAGACCTTGACAGAGAAATAATGTTGTAAAATTGGCAAACATCTTTATAAATGCTTATTAAAAGGTGCGAGAGGAAATTTTAATCTGCTGGAACACCCATCTCTTGGGGAGAGGATCAAGACATGGCTAAGGACAAGAAATATATCGTAACCGCCAGCAGTGAGCTCAATATCCGCTCCGGTCCGGGAACCGATTACGAGAGCGTGGGAACCGTGCCACACGGGGAGAAGATCATATCTCCCGACACCGAGGGTTGGGTGCCCATTCTTTTGGAAGACGACACCATCGGGTGGGTATCCGCTGACTATCTTCAGGAGGCCCCGGCAGGGGAGCCCGAGCCGGAACCGGAGATAGGTGCACCCAAAGTCCCCCAGGTCGGTTTTCCCATCTTTCAAAAGGACCTGACCGATACTTTTGGAATCCCCGACTACCAACAGTTTGCCCGGAAAAATCTGACCACGATTGACCTGAGCGAGTTTGCCGGCCCCCTGGCTCATGTGCGGAGCTTTGACGGCAAGCCCTTCACCTCAATTTATGGCCATAAGCTCCTGGCAGGGCCGCTCAAAATGGCCCTGCGTCTAATCTGTGAACGGGGTCTGGCCTGGGAATTGAAGACCTATGACGGCTGTTTTAACATCCGCCCGATGAAATCCGGTAGCTCCCCTTCGGTGCATTCCTGGGGATTGGCCCTGGATTTTAATTGTGCCACGAACCCTTTTCAATCTGAAAATTCTCGGACCTGGCCGGATTTGGTTACCGATTTCTCGGATGACTTTATCAAGTGTTTCGCAGAGGCCGGCTTTGAATGGGGCGGCCTCTGGACCTCGGTCCATGATGCCATGCATTTCCAGTTGCCCTGGACCCAGGATTGGCGGGAATCATCGGCACCATTGCGGCCTAAGGTTTATTCCCAGGAGGCGCCGGCGGCAGAGGAACCTAAACCGGAAAAGACCCCTTCGGTTCCTGGTGAGTTCGATTTTTCCACCAAGGACGGCACGATCGCCGCGATCAAAGCCGAGTGCCAAAAACAAGGCATTGGCCTGCCCCCCCAGAGCGCCTACGTTCTGGCCACGGTGGATTGGGAGACGGGCCATACCTTCAAGCCAATCCCAGAGGAGGGGCCGGACTCCTACTTTGACAGATATGAGGGGCGTGAGGACTTGGGAAATGTCCAACCGGGAGAAGGCCTGCGTTTTAAGGGCCGGGGCTTCGTGCAAATCACCGGCAGGGATAACTACCAGCATTATGCAAGGCTCCTGGGTATCGACTTGGTGAACCACCCTGACCTGGCCCTGGAGCCCCAAAACGCCTTGTTCATCCTGGTGGATGGGTTCAAGACCGGGGCATTCACCGGCAAAAAGATTACCGATTATATCAACGCCGGAGAGACCGATTTCATTAATGCCCGGCGCTGTATCAATGCTTTAGACAAGGCTGAGGAAATCGCCGCAATTGCGGAGAAATTCCTTAAGGCCTGATAGACTGGCTGCGTAAATTCTTCTCGGCCGACCATGCGGAGATTGACCTCAAGCCCGGGTTGTCGGCCGGGGCCTGTATCATAATCAATCCAGTTACCAGATCACTGTTGAACCCTATTGCCCATTCCGATTTCCTATAGCTACCGCAACCTCCTGGCCCGGCGGCTGACCACGTTCTTGACCGCCGGAGGCATGGCCCTGGTGGTGTTCGTCTTTGCGGCGGTGCTCATGCTTTCCGAGGGCTTGCGGCGCACCCTGGTGGCCACCGGCTCCTTTGACAACGTGGTGGTGCTCCGGGCCGGCTCCGAGTCCGAGGTCCAGAGCGCCGTGGACTGTACCCAGGCCGGGATCATCAATGCCCAGCCCGAAGTGGCCCTGGACCAGGAGGGCCGCCGCCTGGTGGCGGACGAGGCCATCGTGCTCATCAACCTGCCCAAGCGGGGCAGCGGCATGCCGGGCAATGTCATCATCCGGGGGGTGCAGTCGCTGTCGCCGGAGTTAAGGCGGGAGGTGCGCCTGGGCGCCGGACGGTTCCTGAAGCCCGGCTCCACCGAAATCGTGGCCGGGGCCCAGATCGCCCGGCGGTTTCAAGGGGCGGGGCTGGGGGAGACCCTGCGCTTCGCCATGCGTCAGTGGCAGGTGGTGGGTATTCTGGAGGCGGGCAACACCGGCTTTTCCTCCGAGCTCTGGGGCGACGTGGAAACTCTCCTCGCCGCCTTCCGGCGCACGGGGTTTTCCTCGGTGACCCTGCGCCTCAGGGAACCCGGGGCCTTCGACGCCCTCAAGACCCGCCTGGAGAGCGACCCCCGCCTGCCGGTGCAGGTGCTCCGGGAGGTGGAATTCTACGAAAACCAGTCCCGACGCCTGGCCACCTTCATCCGCCTCCTGGGGCTGGTGCTCACCGGCATCTTCGGCCTGGGGGCCATGGTCACCATGTACGCCCAGGTGGGGGCCCGGGTCTCGGAGATCGGCACCCTCCGGGCCCTGGGGTTCAAGCGACATCACATCCTGGCCGCTTTTCTGCTGGAGTCCATGTTTCTGGGGTTTCTGGGCTGGCTTCTGGGCCTGGCGCCGGCCTCCCTCCTCAACTTCTTTACGCTCTCCACCATCAACTGGTCCAGCTTCGCCGAACTCACCTTCAAGTTCGCCCTGACCCCGGGGATCGTGCTCAAAAGCCTGCTCTTCGGGGTGGGCATGGGCCTGGTGGGGGGCTTTCTCCCCTCCCTCAAGGCGGCCCGCCTGCCCCTGCTGGAAGCCCTGCGGGCGGCTTAAGGTATCGACGGGAGGAGACAGGTAACTCCCGCTCCTACGCCTCATTCCTGGCCCAAATCTAGACTTAATAAAAAAGGCGGCCCGGGCCTCCCCGGGGACGCGGGTCACGGCTCGACTTTGTCGGCAAAGCCGCTGGGGGAGGTCTTTTTCAAGCCCGGGGGCAGGTTGAACAGCCGGTCGGGGACCTTTTCCTCTTTGATGCTCTTGTATTCCAGGGAAAAATGCCGCTCGCGGCATTCCATCTTGATGGGGAGATCCAATTTAGACGCCACCCAGAAGGTCTGTCTTTCCCGGCCGCCACCCACGGGCACGCTGACCTCATACTTTTCGGTGTCGTAGCCGTTCAGCGGTTCTTTGCCCACCAGGCGCTTTTCCAGAGCCGAGAGGGGCATCTGGATGAACTGCCCGGGCAGCTTTTTCGTAAAGGGCATCTCCATGTAGATCCCCTCCCGGGGGAGGATCACCCAGACCACTTTCAGGTCCGAGCGCACGATAGTAATGGTCTGCCCCCTCTCATCCACAAATTCCTGGCGCATTTTGCCATCCTGGACATAAATCTTCCCCGGCATGACTTTGGCGTCATCCTTGACCATCATCTGGGCGGAAAACTCCGCCCCCCCAGCCAGGCCCGGGACCAGCGCCAGCCAACACCAGAGTCCCAGCAGGGTTCCAACGGTCTTTCTGGATCGTTCCATAACTGCACCTCCACCTGGAGCGATTGCTTGAGGATTAGATGCTGATGCCGGGCTGCAGGTTAAGCACATGGCGGCTCGCTCCCTGCCGGGGCGCAAGGTATGGCCCCGCCGGGGCGGAATACCTCACGACCCGACCAGAAGCACATACTCCCTGGAAGGCAACTGCGGAGTATGGAACCGGCGGCGCCGGTCTCAAATTTCCCGGCTAATGCCGATCCCCTGGCCGGTGAGTTGATAGTATTCCTCCCCGGCGCAGGCCAGGCAGACCTTCTGGCCGGCCTGCACCCGGATGCGGGGTTCCATCACCCCCTCACCGCAACGGGCGCATACCTCCGTGGCAAAAATCGGGGCATAGGTCGGCATGTGGATGGTGAGGGTCTCGATCAGGAACTGCTCCGCCAGGTCCACCTCTTCCAACTCCCGCCGGGCCACGGCCCCCCACAGGTGGTGGAAGCGGTGGTGGTCCTCGGCGTTCCCCTGGCGCTGCACCACCACTTTCTCAAACAACGGCCCCGCGGCCGGATAGCGGGCAAACATGCGCTCCCGGAAATCGGCCTGCACCACCAGGCGCACCGCGGAGCCGTCATGGCGCCGGGCCACGGTGACCGCGGTCTTGCCCAGGTCTTTATAAATCAGGCCGTTGTTGCCGAAGGTGCAGCCGGTCACCGCCTGGATGCCGTCGGTGAAGCAGTTGTTGCACTCCACGATGGCCACCACCTCCTCCATGCCGGTGTTCTCCTGGTCCAGGTAGGCCATGGCGTACTGCCCGGCCTTGACCCCCAGGGTGAGGCCGGGACAGAGGTGCCCGTGCAGGATCTCGGCATGGCGCAACAACCCTTGCAGGTCCTTACTGCGAATCATGGTTTCCACGGCCTGACGGGCCGACGCGTGTTCGTGCATGAAGGCGGTCCTCTCTTTAGGCAGTAATTTGGGGGAAAGGGGCCAGGGGCTTTTTCGTCAGTGGCCCCCTACCCTCAACGCCTCTTGCTTCACTTTACCAGATAATCCGCACTCCCCCCAGGTCTTGAATGGAAAAGCTCTGGGTATACGTCAACGAGCCCATGAACATCATGTTGTGAGGGATGTCCAATTCCCGGGACAGGGCGTCCACGGTCGCAGGGTTGAACTGGCCTTTCCGGGCCTGGTACTCGA
Source organism: uncultured delta proteobacterium (assembly GCA_963812015.1). GTDB lineage: Bacteria > Desulfobacterota > Desulfobaccia > Desulfobaccales > 0-14-0-80-60-11 > 0-14-0-80-60-11. The sequence goes on from CAWETI010000002.1 coordinate 184,743, forward strand.
TTTTCAGGTCCGGATGCAATTCCCGGATGATTCCCAGGTTTCGGTGAATGTTTAATTCAGCCGTGGGGTCGTCTTCGGTGTAGAGACGGAAAATTAAGACATTCTGACAGTCTTCATTGCGGCTCAAGTAATTGAAGGCCTTGATCATGCGGTTCAGGCTGCCCAGACCCACGAACACCACGGCCCGGATATTGGCGATCGCCGCGATTTTCTTTTCCACCCCTAGCCGCCAATTCGAAAAGCGCGTCAGGACCCGGTCGATGAGGGTCAGAATCCATTTGAGGATGGGGATGCGCATGTACATGGCGATGCCGCCCAGCACCGCGGGGATGAAGTAGATGGCAAAATACCCCAGGAAGACGAAATTGATGGCCAGGTTTCCCAGGATTCCCAGGGAGGTGGCGATCACTCCAAGGATAACCACCACCCACCCGGCCCTGTAGGTGCGCTTCAATTCGGGCCGGTTGACCTTGAGCAAAATATTGCCGATGCCGAACAGGGTCATGACCCCGAGGAAGGAGATGGTGTAAACCCCCGCCAGGGACAAGAGCTCCCCCTTGGTGAGGTAGAGGATGGAGATGCACAGGATCATGAACCCCACGATGATCAGGGGAAAGCTGCCCCGCCGGGTCTGCTTGAGGAGGAACTGGGGAAAACACTGGTCCAGGGTCATGCGGTGCACCAGGCCGCTCACGCCCACGTAACTGGTGAGCACCGCGCCGGAGAGCACCAGGAAGGCGTCCACCACGATGAGGGTGTGCAGTGGTTCGCCGCCCACCATCAACCCCATGCGGCTCACCAGGTCGTTCTGGGCCCCGACGATCTCCGGCACCGGCAGGAGCCCCAGGGCCAGCAGCGCGATGAGGGGATTAAAAATGGCCACCGCCAGCCACATGTTGCGCAGGGTAAGGCGGAACACCCCGGGCCGCTGCTGCTCCACGTAATTGGCGGAGCTCTCGAAGCCGCTCACCCCCAGCATGGCCGCGGAAAAACCCAGGAACAGGGCCTTGGGCCAATAGACTTCCTGGTGCAGGAGAGAGAAATTGGACCACCACAGGGTGGTGAGATTGGTGGTGGAAAAAATCCAGACGACGAACAGGCTCAGGGTCACCAGGTGAAGAATAAAAATAGCCAGGGCCACCCGGGCCGAATCCGTGATTCCCAGGATGGTCAGCCCCGCGAAGACCAGGAGCACCACTGCCGTGGCCTCCATGGACGGCAGGATCGGCACCAGGGTTTTTAGATATTCCACCGCGGTCTTGGCCGAGATTACCGCGGTGGCCAGGTAGGATAGCAGGGTAAGGCAGGCGGCGAAGGAGGCGTCGAACTTCCGGGTGCAGTTGAGCAGGCAGTTGTAGGCGCCGCCGTCCAGGGGCAGGGCCTCCACCACCTCGGTATAGATCCGGCGATAGAGGTAGAGCACCCCGGCGGCCAGGAGCAGGGCCAGGGGCGCCAGGGCGTGGGCATAGACGATGGCGATGGCCGACACATAGAGGCAGGAGGAGGTAATGTCATTGCCGCAGATGGCCGTGGCATACCAGGGGCCCAGGCGTTCCTTTTTCTTGACCGCCCCTTCCAGGAGCTCCTCCGGGGTAGGTCCTCTTTGGTTAATTGTGAAGCCTGCTGAAGAATCCTCGCTCATGTGGCTTTATCCCGTTGAATTATTCTGTGGGTATCGCTGGTAACTTTATCATCTTTGGGGGTGGTCACCGGAAAAAACCGGATGATGAACTAACCGGAAGCCGATAGCGCCTTAACGTCAAAACTCCATCTGCACCCCGATTTCCAGGACCTGGGCCGGCGGGATGCCCAAATAGGTCGACCCGCTCACCGCGTTCCGGAGCATAAACGTGAACAAAAACCTGCGCCATCGGGGCAGGCTTCTCTGGCGCGCCGGCACCAGGGAAATCCGGCCCAGGTAATAGGTGATGTTGTCAAGGTCGATGTCCAGGCCTTGTCGCCGGGCTTGGGACAATACTTGCGGCACATCCGGGGTTTCCATGAACCCGGTATGGACGGTCAGCCGGTACACCCCGTGTCCCATTGCTATGGTTTCAAACCGCTGCGACTCCTCGACTTCCGGGACATCGGCGGTTAGGACCGAGAGGATCACCAACCGCTCGGGCAAAGCGCTGGTCTGGGTGAGGAAGCGGAGCAGCATGGGCGGCACTTCCTTGTGGAAGGTGGAGAGAAATATCCCGGTGCCGGGAGAGCGTAGCGGTTTTTCGGCCGCCACCCTTTCGATGAACTTGTCACTGGACATGGTCATGCCCATCACCTTCAGGGCCAGCCTCTTCCAGCCATCCCACCAGGTGACCATCACGAACACGATAACCAGGGCGATGGCCAGAGGAAACCAGCCGCCGGTGGTGATTTTTCCCAGGCAGGCCCCGAAGTAGGTCAGGTCCAGGCCCCAAAACAACAGGCAGAGGGGCACGGTTTTTACCAGACTCCAGCCCCAGATTCGCCGGGTGATGAAATAAAACACCACCGAGGTGATGAACATGGTGCCGGTAACCGCGATGCCGTAAGCATCGGCCAGATTATCCGAGGCCTTGAAGTAAAGGGTAAGGGCGATGGCGGCCAACAGCATCATCAGGTTGACGTCCGGGGCGTACACCTGCCCTTCGGCCATTTTAGAGGTGTGCAGGACCCGCATGCGCGGCAGGAAACCCAGTTGAATGGCCTGCCGGGTCAAGGAAAAGACGCCGGAAATAATCGCCTGGGAGGCGATGATGGTGGCCAGCGTGGCGAGCCCCACCATGGGATAAAGCAGGCTGTGGGGGACCAGATGGTAAAAGGAATCGGTGGCGGTTTTGGGATCTTGCAAAACCAGGGCGCCCTGGCCGAAGTAGTTGCAGAGGAGAGCCGGCAACGCCACCAGATACCAGGAGATGCGGATGGACTTCACCCCGAAATGCCCCATGTCCGCATAGAGGGCTTCGCAGCCGGTGATGCAGAGCACTACGGCCCCCAGGATGAAAAAGCCGTGCAAACCGTTATGGAGGAAAAATTGCTCGGCGTGCACCGGATTGACCGCGGTCAGAATCTCGGGGTTTTTGGCAATGGCCATGAGGCCGAGCCAGGCAATGACCCCGAACCAGACAATCATGACGGGCCCGAACAGTTTGCCCATGAAGCCGGTGCCATGGCTTTGGGCCGCAAACAGGAGAAACAGGACCACGCAGGTCAAGGGCAGGACCAGGGGCTTGGCCTGGGTGGTGGCCACTTCCAGCCCCTCCAGGGCGGAGAGGACGGAAATGACCGGGGTGATGAGGCCATCCCCGTAGAGCAGGGCGGAGCCGAAGAGCCCCCCCAGGACCAGTCCCCGGCTCAAGCCGGGGCCCAGGTTTTTATGGAGCGAGGCCAGCATGGCGAAGACACCGCCTTCGCCTGCGTCGTCGGCGCGCATGATGAAAAGGGCGTACTTGAAGCTGACCACCAACATCAATGACCAAAAAATCAGGGAAACCACCCCGAGGACGTTTGCGGGCGAAGGGGTAATGGAGGATTGGCCGGAAAAGCATACCTTGATGGCATACAGGGGGCTGGTGCCGATGTCGCCGAAGACAACTCCCAGGGCGCCGATCACCAGGATATGGGTTTTTTCTTTGAGCTTGTGGCTCATGCGGTGCTATTCCTTGGCGGGCTCATAAACCGCGTCACAACCCACGATCATTTCTGTTTATTGGAACCCTCCCACCACACCGGGGTCATCTCCATCCGCGCCGCTTCCACCAGGCTGTCGATGGCCTCCTGGGATTGGGGCGTGGTTTGGAAACCCGGTATTTCCAGGGCATGGCTGATGAGGCTCACCGCGTCGTCCACCGAGATGGTTTTAAGGTGGATGACCAGGTCATACAGGGTGGCATCCCAGGCGTCGGCCCCATACAGATAGAGGGCCCATTTGCGGCGCTCCTCATCATCCCGCGTGATGATCTCCCGGGCTTTGTCGGCGGAGATGCCCTCGCGCTTCACTTCGTCCGCCACCCGGGCCTCCAGGTCGCCCACGATGCGCACCTTGAGCACATGCGGGATGTCCTGGAGAAAAAAATGCCCGAACAAGCCATGGTAGACCACGTTGTCTTTCTGAACATGCCTCAACAAGGCAGCCCGGATGAACGCTACGTACTTTTCTTTCTGGCGGGTGAACCGCTCCAGGATGGAGGGGGCGTCTTGAATGGCCCGGATCAGCTTGATCTCCGGGATATTGAATTCTGCCGAGGCCTCCAGGAGAATTTCCCGGGAGATACACTGATACCCGAGCTTTTGGGCCAATTTTTCCGCCACTTCCTTGCCACGATAATAGGAGCCCCTGGAAATAGTGATAATGGCCATCTCTGATCCTTTCTTGGTTGGGTCAGTTGGGCCCCTTCCCCCTGGCCAAGGCACGCCAGGCTGAGTGGGACGCCAAGCCACAGACGCATGGCCAGGCGCGCCTCCGGAAGGAGTCCTTTCGTTTGCCGGTGATAGAGGTTAACACAGTTACCTGAGATTTCAAGATTTTCCGATGCGGCCTGACCACGGGCGGCCCAGCCTGACGGGTCATGGCCGCCACAGGAGAAACGGCGCGCCGGTGCGGTTCAGCCACCGGCGGCGGGCGGCGTAGTCCGGCAAGACCTTGGCCACCTGGCCCCAGAAGCGGGGGTTGTGCCCCGGGACCTTAAGGTGCGCCAGTTCATGGACGATCACGTAGTCGATGACCTCCGGGGGGCACATGATCAGGCGCCAGTTGAATTTGAGGGTGCCGTCGGGATGGCATTCGCCCCAGCGCCGCTTCCACTCCTTGAGCGTAACCGGGCCCGGCGTCAGGCCCATGGAGGTCCCGAAATGGCTTACCCGCTCCTGAAGCAGCCGAAAGGCGCGCTCCGCGTACCAGGCGACCAAACGGGACCAGAGATCGGCCCCTTCCGGCAGAGGCACCCGGATCTCTTTACCGTTTAAGGTCACGGCTCCCTGCCCGCCCCTAAGTACCGTGAGCCGGAACGGCTGTCCCAGGAAGTAGGCCTCCCCCTCCTTGAGGCGGTTCCAGGCCGCTTGCCTTTCCGCCACCTTGGCCTCGATCCAGGCCCGGTGTTTGGAGAGGGCTAGGGCGAGGCTCTCTTGGGAGGTTCCCCGGGGTAGGCTGACCACCACCCGGCCCTCGTTGGTGACCATGAGGCCGATGCTTTTCCGCCGGGGGCTGAGGCGGTATTCGATGTCCAGGTCGTCGAATTTCATTATTTTATTATCGCATAGAAAGTTATCGCAGGGGCGAACCCAGGTGGGCCCATTTTACGGCGGACACGCTTAAATCCGCCCCTTCATCCCTAATCCCGTCGAACAGCCAAATAAAAAGGGCGGATTCAGTCTGGGCTGAAAGCCCGGGCTCAATCCGCCCCGTAAGGGGTTGGGAGGGGGGCTAAGAGGGGGGCAGGGACACTTACGAAAAATACGAAAAACTCCCTGGCCCTCCCCCTTAATCTCTTCGCTCTTACAACCTATACCGCTCCTCCACGATCTTTTCCACTTCCTCTTCCGAGGGCATGTTGTCCCGGTAGCCAGCCATGTACTGGTTCCGGAGCCACCGGAAGAGGCTGACGGTTTCGTTGATCCGGACGATCTCCGGGATGTCGCCGCTTTTCACGGTCTTGATGTGCTGGTTGTACTGGCCCAGCATAGACACCACGTCGTAGAAGGTGGCGGCCTCCCGCTTGATGCCCCGCTTGAAGGACTTGCCCTCCTTGGGATAGATCAGGTCGGGGGCCGGGTTGCCCGAGATGTCGATGCGCTGGAAGGGCCGCCGCACCGCCACCTGCCATTTCCGGGACTCCACCATCATCCGGGAGATCATCGGCCCGGCCCAGTCGCTGGTCACATGGCCCGTGGGGCAGGCGGAGAAGAACTCCACCAGGGAGGGGCCGTTGTAGGCGATGGCTTCCTTGAGGATCTTGATGGCGTAGAAGGGGTTGTCGATGGTGAGCTTGGCGGCGTAAACGTGGGAGATGGCCATGGCCTGGCTGATGATCCGGCGGTGGAGGGTAGTCTTGCCGGCTAACTTCCTGCCGATGGGGGAGGTGGAGCGGTCGGTCCCGAAACGGGTGGCCCCGGACTTCTGCATCCCGGTGTTCATGTAGCCTTCGTTGTTGAAGATGACCCAGGTGATGTCGAAATTTTCCCCCAGGGCATGGTTGAAGGGACCGTTGCCGATGTCGTAGATGGCGCCATCCCCGGCAAAGACGATGATCTTGGTCAGCACGCTGTTGTAGCGGTTCTGGTAGGCCTGGTCCAGGCTGAACTTGGCCCCCAGGGCGGCGGCGGAGGCGGTGCCGAAGCCGTAGTGGCCCGAGGGGTACATCCGGGTATTGAAGGGGTTCACCAGTTCGGACACCTGGTCGCAGCCGGTGGCGTTGATGGAATAGATATTGAAGCCGTGGTCCAGCATGTGTTCGATGGCCCGCTTGTTCTTTTCCGACAGGATCTTCAGGCCCTGGTAGAAGGTGGCGATGCCCTGGGGATTGTTGCGCAGGGACTCCGCCGCAAAGAAGGTCAGGAGGTTGATGACCCCCTCGGAGCAGCCCGGGCACAGGGTGTGCTTGCCGGGGAAGAGCTTGGAAAAAACGAAGAGCACCTGGTGGTTGAGGGAGAGCTTGTCCACGTAGGGAGCCAGGTTGACCGTGTTGTCCCACTCCCGGCAAGCCTGGGGGAGAAAGTCCTCGTCTTGCACCGCGTGTTTGTCCGCCATTTTCAAGGCGTCGGTGGGGCAGACCTGGGCGCACACGCCGCAGCCCTTGCAGGCGGCGGGATCGGCGTTGATATTCAAGGCGAAGCGCTCCCAGGGGATGCCCTTAGGCGGGTTCTTAAACTTCTTGAAATACCGGGCCGCCTCGTCCACCGGCCGGTCGGTGACCGTGGAAATGAGGGCCGAATCGGGGCACGAGGCGGTGCACACCCCGCAGGCGATGCACTTGGCGGCGTCATAAACCGGCAGTTGGGCGCCGATAAAGCTCATATCCCGGTAGCGGCTGGTGCCGGCGGGCACGATGGGCAGGAAATGGTCCCAGGGGACCTTCTTGCCATCCAGGATGGGCTTGATCATATCCTGGTAGAAGACCTCCTGGTAGTTCTCCGTCATATTCACCGGCCGGATGATGCCCATTTGGTCTTTGTCGCTGAGGACCACCGGCAGCCCTGCGGTCCTGGGGCCCTGGCCGAAGTTCTCCGGCAGCGGCGGGGTGTAGGCCGGGGTGGTGGCGTCCAGGGCTAGGGCTCCGGGGGCTTTTTCCATGGCCTGACCGGAGGCCTGGTCAGCGCCGTACTTGACCAGGGAGACGTTGGACTCCAGCATTTCCCGCTTCTTGGTGCCCAGTTTCTTTTCCAGGATTTTTTTGAAGCGCTGCTCGAATTCGCGCTCCGGCAGGATGCCCATCTCCCGGTTGATGAGGCCCAGGAAGGCGGCGCCGGGCAGGTTCCGGTTCAGGTGCTGGAGGGCGGCCCGGGTGCCGTCGATGGTCATGAGCTTGATCTGCCGGTACTTGATCAAAGATTGCACCTGGGCCGGAAAGGTGGCCATGACATCGTAGCAGCTTTTGGGGGTGTTAATCACCAAAAGGCCGTTTTCTTTCAAACCGCCCACGTATTCCCGGAGGATCTGGTCCGAAAGGAATTTCTCGTTGAAGAAGGCCAGGACGTCCCGTTCGGTGAGTTCCGATGAGTTGCGGATGGGCTGCGCCGAGATGCGCAGGTTCATGAAGACCGGGGCGCCTTTCCGGGCGGCGCCGTAGCGGGCCCCGGATTGAATGTACTTTTTCCCCGTACCGCTTTCCTGGGCATAGATGAGGGCCGCGGACTCCAGCGCGGTCTTGACGCCCTCGGCGCCCACCCCGATGAAGGTCATACCCAACTCCCGCTCCAGGTAGCCGGGCAGGGGGGTGGGGCGGAGCGTCATGGGGCCTTCGATGCCCACGTAAAAATCCCGTTGAAAGCGCCGCTTCTTTTCGTAAAAAGAGAGCATGTTTTCCACCACCGCGGCGGCGTCGTATTTATTGAAGTCCTTGCTGCCCAGGCCGTAGACCCCGTGGAACAGGGTGGGCATGTCTTCCCGCCCATAGATGCGGTGCTCTTTCTTACCTTCCCGGCCGGCCCGGATGGAGATTTGCAGGGAGGCCTGCACGTCGGCCAGGAGGAGCTGGTTGTGGGCGGTGCCCGCCCGCTCCATAACGGAGATTACCTTGGCCTTGCGCATGCCGTAGGCCAGCTCTTCGTAGCAGGGCGGGTTGAACAGCACCGGCCGCACCACCCCGATCTTGTAGCCCTTCACGTCCCGGTAGTAGTCCACCACGTCCTTGATCACGCCGGCGGCGGAGCCCAGGATGACCACCACCATGTCGGCGTCTTCGGTGCGGTAGCAATCCACCACCTTGAGGTTGGAGCCCAGGATCTGGTTCATGATATTCATGGCCAGGGTGAAGCCCCGCCGGAAAAAGCGGTACGCCAGGTCCTGAGCCACCTGGCCTTCCATGGTCAGATCCGTGTCGGTAAAGGTGCCGGTGAGGGTGCCGTGCTCGAAGTTGGGCTGGTAAATGCGGTTGGGCGGCCCCACGTAATACTCCAGGAAGGCGTTGGAGAGTTCCTTGATGTTCTCGATGGCGTGGCTCTTGATGAAGCCGTCGCCGATGACCATGGTGGGCAGCATCACCTGTTTGAGCTCACTCACCTTGTAAGCCACGGGCAACAGGTCGTGCAGTTCCTGGTTGTCCTCGCTGACTAACTGGGCCCAGCCGGCATTGCGCACCGCGTAGAAGTCGGTGTGGCCGCAGTGGATGCTCAACGAGCCCTTGTTGACCTCCCGGGCCATGACGGTCATCACCACTGGCAGACGCTTGCCCGCCACGGAAAAGAGGTTCTTGGTCTTGAGGAGCAGGCCCTGGGACGAAGTGTTGTCGGCGTAGCGGCCGCCCTGCACCGCCATGGCCTCCACCGCGGCAATGGCCGAGAGTTCGTCGCTGGGCTGAAAATACATCAGCTCGTTGCCGAAGAGGTTCTTTTGGCCGTTGGCCGCCACCCGGGCGAAGGTTTCGGCGATGGGGGTGGAAGGGGTGATGGGATAGCCGCAGAGACCGTCGACTAGGCGGGTCAGCACCGAAATGGCCGCCTGGTTGCCATCCATCAGGAGCTCCTGGCGTTTCTGCATATTCTCGAGCAGAGTGGGGGGGATAGAGGCCAGATCGAAGGCGAAGAGTTCGTTGGCGTCAAAGCGCTCCCATTCGGTGGGCCAGTCGATGGGCAGCACTTTGCCCTTCCTGACTTGCCGGAGCCGGTGGTAGGGGAGCTGCTGGCGCAAGGTATCGATTTCGGTGCTGGGTCGCATATCGGCAATCTCCTTAACAAGAATCTAGTCATTTCTTTATCGCAAATAAATCTAAGCTTGGCAATTAATTTTCAAGTTCCCATTGAATTATCCTTCAATAAATTGTAAAAATATTTTTGAAGGATAAAGATGGCAGCCGATTATTCTTTTCGCGAATTTCAGGAAAGCCAGCAGCGCACCCTGGACCGGGCCGTCCGGGCGCATCAGGCCTATCGGGAAGCTGTGCAGGCCAGCCGGCCCTTCAAGGGGGGCATGCACTGGAAGAAGATCGCGGGCCGGGAATACTTATATAAATATCGGGATCGCTACGGCCACGGCCGCAGCCTGGGGGCCCGCTCTCCGGACACGGAAGGCATGTGGGCCGACTTTACGGCCCAGCGCCGGGAGGCGGCTGCCCGCCTGGGCAAGCAACGGCAACTCCTGGCGGAGGCGGCCAGGTTCTGCCGGGCGGCCTTGATTCACCGAGTTCCCGACCCGGTCACCCGGATTTTGCGATATCTTACGGAGGGCGACCTGTCGGGAGGGCCGGTCATGGTGATCGGCACCCAGGCCTTGGCGGCCTATGAGTTTGCCGCGGGGGTTTTTATCGAGGCTCCCAAAGCCTCACCTTTCTGGTCGGGGGCCGGCAGCCGGCTCACCCTGGCGGCCCCGGCGGCGATCCCCCCGGCCGAACTCCTGGCCCGGCTGCGCCGGGCGGACCGCTCCTTTCAGGCCCTCCCCGGCCCAGGGTTTGTCGCCGTCAATAAAACCGGCTTTCGGGTCAGTTTTTTGACCCCACCCACGGTACGGCCCCCGCACCGGATCAGGGTCAAGGACGCCTCGAGCCCCCCCGTGCCCGCCGCCGCCGGCGATCTGGCCGCCCTGGTGCACTCCCCCAAGTTTTCCCAGGTGGTCATCGGCCGCCGGGGCGACCCGGTAACCATGGTGGTGCCCGACCCCCGGGCCCTGGCCCTCCACAAGCTCTGGCTGAGCCAGCAGGAGGACCGGGAGCCCGCCGCCAGAAGCCGGGACCGCAGCCAGGCATCAGCCCTGGTGGAACTGATCCTGCGCTATCTGCCCCAGTATTATTTCTTTTCGGCCGAACTGCATCTGTTTCCGGCTGAGGCGATCCGGCAGGCCGAAGGGTTGGTGGAAGGCTATGAGGTGGATGGGGACCTGGAAGGGGACTATTGAGCTGCTGGCGCGCTGTCCGAGCTTCGGCTGCCCTAGCCGGCCACGCCACGGGGCCCCCCCTCGAAACCTGGAGGCGGGCCTTTTGGGGGCCAGCCGTTCACCGGGAGGAAGCCCAGGGGAAGGTTTGCACCCGCCGATTTCCTCCTTATATTTGAACCAAGGCAGATGCTTTGGAGGTGGATGAATGGATGGTACGGCCCATATCGTGCTCTCCCGGTTACAGTTCGCCCTGACCACCATGTTTCACATCACCTGGGCGGCAACCTCCGTCGGCCTTAGCGCCCTGTTGGTGGTGATGGAGGGCCTGTGGCTGAAGATCGGAGATGACGCCTACTATCATCATACCCGGTTCTGGGGGAAGCTGTTTCTCCTCAACTTCACGGTGGGGGTAGTCAGCGGCGTGCCCCTGGAGTTCCAGTTCGGCACCAACTGGGGGCCGTTCGCCGCGGCCACCGGCGGTTTTTTCGGCAACATCCTGGGCTTTGAAACGGTGATGGCCTTCATGCTGGAAGCCGGTTTCCTGGGCATCATGCTGTTCGGCTGGAACCGGGTGCGCCCCCAGGTCCACTTTTTGGCCACCTGTATGGTGGCCCTGGGGGCGTCTTTGAGCGCCTTCTGGATCCTGGTGGCTAATTCCTGGATGCAGACCCCCGCCGGCGGGCACTGGGAAGCCGGGCGCTATGTCTCCACCAGCTTCTGGGGCAGCCTGTTTAGCCCCGACATGCCCTGGGGGGTGTCTCATATGTGGGTGGCCTGCATTGAGTCCACCCTGTTCATGGTGGGCGGTATCAGCGCCTGGTACATCCTGAAAAAGCGCCACGTGGACTTCTTTACCAAGTCCTTCAAGGTGGCCGTGATGGCCGCGGTGGTCATGGCCCCCCTGCAAGTCTGGCTGGGAGACGGCTCGGGGCGCAGCGTGGCCCACACCCAGCCCACCAAGCTGGCCGCCATGGAAGCCCACTGGCGGACCAATCCCCCGGGCCACGGCGCCGACTGGAAGCTCCTGGCCTGGCCCAATAAGGCCAAACAGGACAACGACTGGACCTTTCTCACCATCCCCGACGGCTTGAGCCTGCTCATCACCCGCTCCTTTACCGGCCAGGTGAAGGGGCTCCGGGATTTCCCCCCGGAGGACCAACCGCCAATCGTCCTGCCGTTTTACACCTTCCGGATTATGATCGGCGTGGGGTTCGGCCTGTTCGGCCTCATGCTCTGGACCTTGTGGGGCTGGCGCCAAGGCTGGTTGACCCCGGTGCATATCGGCCGACAAAAATGGCTGCTCTCCGCCTGGGTGGCCGCCATTCCGGCCGGGATGGTGGCCATTGAGGCGGGCTGGATCACCCGGGAGGTGGGCCGCCAGCCCTGGGTGATCTATGGGTTGCTGCGCACCTCTGAAGGGGCCTCTCGCCTGCCTGTCGCTGCGGTGGGCACCTCCCTTTTGGTCTACGGCGTCGTCTATACCATTCTGTTTACCGCCCTCATGATGTTTTTCTGGCGCATCCTGAAAACGGGGCCGGATCTCACCCGGCCGGCGCCCCAGCCGGGTAAGACGAGGGCGGAGCAAGGAGCCTGGCCATGGCAATGATCCTCCCAGACCTCTGGTTCGCCCTGGTGGGCTTCATTCTCTTCCTGGCCGTGGTCTCGGACGGGTTTGACCTGGGCATCGGCATCCTCTCCCTCTTGACCCGGGATGAGCACCGCCGCAGCATGCTCATGGGCAGCATCGGCCCCGTCTGGCATGCCAACCTCACCTGGCTGGTGGTCCTGGGCGGGGTGTTCTTCGGGGCCTTTCCCGTGGCCTACGCCCTGATCTTTTCCGCCCTCTACATTCCGGTGATCGTGATGCTAGTCGCCCTGGCTTTTCGGGGGGTGTCCTTCGACTTTCGGGAGGAAGCCCGGGACCAGGGCCCCTGGAATCTCGCCTTCGGCCTGGGGAGCCTGGCGGCCGCCCTGGCCCAGGGCTTTGCGGTGGGCGCCTTCCTCGGCGGCCTCAACCTGGCGGGCGATAAATTCGCCGGAGGCGTGTGGGACTGGCTCAACCCCTTTGCGGCCCTGGTGGCCCTGGGCCTGGTCTGCGGCTATGTGCTCCTGGGGGCCGCCTACCTCATCATGAAGACCGAGGGCGATCTCCAGCACGACAATTACCGCTATGCCCAGGCCACGGTTTGGTCGCTACTCATCGTTACCGGGGCGGTGGGCTTGTGGGCCAGCGTCAAGTATTCTTTTCTGGCCCGCAAGTGGTTTAGCTGGCCGGAGGCGATGCTTACCACCGGTCCCACCTGCCTGGGGGTGGTGGCCTTCATCCTGGTCATCCGCAGCCTCCTGAAACTCCGGGAGACCGCCCCCTTTGTCTGGAGCCTGGTCGGGTTCGCCCTCATGATGTTTGCCGCCGCCGCCAGCCTCTATCCCTACGTGATCCCGCCGATCCTCACCCTCAAGGCGGCCGCGGCCCCCACCCTGACCCTGATGACTATGCTCGTTTTTGTCGGGATTTTGCTGCCGGTCATGCTGCTGTATAACGCCTATCAGTACCGGGTTTTCCGGGGCAAGACCACCGGACGTGGCTACGGCGCCTACGAGGAGTGAGTCGAGACGGGACGACGGTGGGCGGGGTATTTGGGGGGGAGGGAGGGCGGGGGTACTTACAAAAAATTAATTATAGCAATTGCCAAAAGTTTTTTCCGTTATGGCACATGCTCCAAGAACCTGAATCCCCCCTCCCCCCCTTTTACAAAGGGGGGAACTTAGCGGAATTCCTTTTAAAGTCCCCCTTTGAAAAAGGGGGATTTAGGGGGATTTAAAAACTATCACCGAGAGGGAATTTTTGGCAAACGCTCTAATCCTTCTTGACGACCACCGCCAGGATACCGAACATTTTTTGTTCCAGGCGGCCCTGGAGGGTAAAGCCCGTCTCCTGGAGGGCCCGGTGCAGGTCATGGCTGTAAAAGCGGTCGTGTTCCGGGTGCAGGAAGATGCGCCGGGCCAGGAAATTCTGATAAAACTGGGGGTAAAACTCCTCCAGGAAGTAGATGCCCCCGGGTTTGAGCACCCGGGCGATTTCCCCCAGGCCCCCCCGCCAATCCGGCAGATGGTGGAGCACCCCGAAGCCGAAGACGGCGTCCAGAACCCCGTCCCGGTAAGGCAGCCTCAGGGCATCCCCCACGTAGAGCGAAATCTTGTCCTTGAACTCCGGTTTCAGGTACCTCCCGGCCATAAGGATCATCCGGAGGTCCAGGTCGAAGGCGTGGAGGGTGGCGGGGTGAAACGCCTCCTGGATGAGGCAGGCTCCGGCCCCCCGGCCGCAGCCGATCTCCAGCACCCGGGCCTGGGGTGTAATCCGGGTCACGCTTTTAATCCACTTGATGATGCGGCGCTGGATCATGACCCGTACCGGGTTATTGACCACCAGCCGCTCGGCCCAGTTGAGCTTCATGGCTTTACCCCCAGATGGATCACCGCGATGCCGTTGGTGAGGCGGCGGTATCTGACCCGGGTAAAGCCGATTTCGGTGAGGACTGCCGACAATTCTTCAGGTTGGGAGAACATCCGGATGGATTCGGGGAGATAGGTGTAAGCGTCCCAGGACCCCACCATGATCTTGCCCACGGCGGGCATGAGGTAAAAGGAGTAAAAGTCATAGAGCCGGCGGAACCAGGCGGTCTTGGGCTTGGAGAACTCCAGACACATCATCTGGCCGCCAGGCTTCAACACCCGGAACATTTCCTGAAAGCCCACCTCGGGGTGAGTCAGGTTGCGAATCCCGAAACCCACCATGGCCGCGTCGAAGCTGGCATCCGGGCAGGGGAGGCGCTCTGCGTCCCCCTGGATATAGGCGATGCGGGGGGCCAGGGAGGCGCGGACCACTTTGGGCCATCCCGCCGCCATCATGGCCCAGTTGATGTCATAGACCACCACCCGGCCGGCGCTGCCGATGGCCCGGGCGGCCCGGATGGCCAGGTCGGCGGTGCCGCCGCACACGTCCAGGACCCGGTCTCCCGGCTTTAACTCCAACCGGCGCACCGCGGCAAACTTCCACAGGTGGTGGAGGCCGAAGCTCAAAAGGGTGTTCATCAAGTCGTATTTCCGGGCCACCGTGTCGAAGTGGTGGTGCACCAGCTTCTCTTTTTCCGCCTCGGCCACCTGTTGATAACCGAAATAGGTGGTGCGGGGTTCGGGACCCGTAAGGTCCTGGGACTCGCGGTCAAACTTCATGGTGGGGCCTTTCCTGGGTTGGCGGCTTGGCCCATCTCCCGGCGCCGAACCCGGAGATGAGGCGTTTCAGGTCAGTTTTTATTCTATCAAGTCAGGCCTTGAGGCGGCAGGAAAATCTTCCGCCCTGAACGCGGACCGCCAAGGTGCGGTTATCAGGAGGATAGTCGGCCAGGTTACTAGCTCATAAGGGCTCATAAAGCCGGGGGAAATGACCAGGGCGACCCGGAGGTCGCCCTGTCTGTGGTCGATGGGTAAAGCGGCTTGTGAGAAAGGCTGTGGTCACAGGTCCTGGCTAACCTTACTCTTCCTCTTCTTCCTTGGGCTTGAGATGCTCGGGCACGATGGCCATCTTGATGAGCAGAGGTTTCAAAAAGGTCTGCTTAATGCCCTGTTCGTACACCTCTTCCAGGTCCCGGATGGCGTCCCAGCAGTTGTGGCAGGGGGTGACCACCAGGTTGGCGCCGGTGGCCAGGATCTGGTCGCGCTTGACCTTCAGGCCCATGTTGCGCTGCTGCCGGTAGATGCCCAAACCGTTGATGCCGCCGCCGCCCCCGCAACAGAAGTTGTACTCCCGGTTGGGCGACATCTCCACGAAGTAGCCGGGCTCCACCAGGTAGCTCATGATCTCCCGGGTGATGTCGGCCAGCCCGTAGTTGCGGATGTAGTTGCAGGAGTCTTGTAAAGTGACCAGCTCCTTGATCCGCTTAGTCGGGTCGATCTTGATCTTGCCGGTGCGGAGGGCCTCGGCGACCCACTCCACGTAATGGAAATAAGGCGCCGGCGGCCTGCCGTCCGGGCGGCCGGCCCAGTAAGGCCCCTCGATGACCGTGGCCCGGTGCGCGTGGCCGCATTCCGTGCCCAGAACCCGCTTGGGCTTGAGCCGCTCAATGGCCGCATAGACGCTGTCGACCTGCATCTTGCAACCTTCCCAGTCCCCGGCAAACATCGTCAAAGAAGTCTGTTCCCAACCCTCGCTGGTGACGGTCCAGTTTTCGCCGGCCAGGTGGAAGAGGATGGCGGCGTCGGCAATGTCCTCGGGATAGTGTTTGGGCTCCCGGGCGTTACAGGTGTAGAGGATATCCGCCCCGACTTTGTCCACGGGGATCTCGAGGCCCGGCCACTCATCCTGCTGTTCATCGGCCATCCATTCGACGGTTTCAACCCAGTCCTCAGAGGTCACGTCCATCTGGGCGCGGTAGATGCGGTGCATGCCCGAGCCGATCTTGAGCTCCCAAGGCACAAAGCCCTGGGAGAAGCACAGGCCCCTGAGGTAGCCGAACATGACGCCCATGTCGATGCCGTAAGGGCAGAAGCTGCCGCAACGGTTGCAGCAGGTGCATTTGCCCCAGGCCACATCCATGCAGTAGCGCATGTGGGCATTGTCCACGTTGCCCTTCTGTTTGACAATTTTGCCCAGGGTGGAAATGATTTTGTGCGACGGCACCTGGGTGGGATCCCTGTGGTTGGCCAGATAAAAGAAGCAGGTGTCACCGCAGAGGCCGCAGTGGGCGCATAATTCCAGCCAGGCCTGCATGCGGGATTTAAAGGTGGCCTCCAGGGATTTGCGAAGCTTCTCGGTGTCGACATCGAGATGCTTCATCTCTTCATAATATTTTTTGCCGCCCTTGTCACCGAGCACCAAATCGAGCTGCTCTTTGGTATTAATGGGGGTTTTGTTGCAATAGATTCCTTCCGGCATAATTTTTACTCCTTTGCTTGCCGGTCTTGTCGGGGGCCAACGCCTCTCGACGGGTCATGGCAGAGAAATTCTCTACACATTATTTGTTATAGTATATCACACCTTACCAGGCAAAGCCTCCCTTGGCCTTGTAGGCGCGCTTGATGCCGAAGTCGGCTCCAATCTGGCCCCGGGAGAGGAAGAAGCCCACAATATGATAGAGCTTGGTGAACGGAATGGCGATGAGCAGGAGTTCACCGCTCAAAATGTGCGTATACAGCCAGAACTCGTAATCCCCGAACTGGTGCACGGCCAGAAAGCCGGAGACGAAGGGGGTCACGGTGATCAGGAGCAGGAAGTAATCGTAAAGCGTCGTGACGATCCTCACCTCCGGCAAGCCGATGCGGCGCAGGGCGATGCACACCGTGGTGACGATGACGGTAATGGTCAGGACGTCGGCCAGGGCCATGGAGATGGACGGCCAATGGATGCCCCAGCGCTGCTGGATGATGATCGCATGGCCTTGCAGGAACAGCGGGGTGACCACCAGCCCCACATGGAAGGCGAAGAATATGGTGGTGTAGAGGGGCTTGGCGCGCCAGCCATGAGACCCGTAAGGGATGAGCCAGTGGATGATGGAGCTGAGGGCGCCCTTGAGGCCCTGGAGGGGATGCGCCTTGTAGGCCACCCGGTCGAGCTTCCAGTCCAGGCCCTGGATGTAGCGCACCACCCGCACGATCAGCCCGACGAAACAGACCCCGAAGGACAGCCAGAGTAGGGGACCGGTGATGAATTGATACATATGCGACTCCTCCGCAAGGCCGCCAGGCGGCCTGCAGCGCTATTTGATGTCCTTCTCCTCGTCCCTGCCGGTGAGGTAAAGCCAGAAGCCGAGTACGCCAAGGACCATCGCACCCATCAGGTAATAGGCCGCGCCTTTGGTGTAGACCAGGAAAGTATGCAGCGTGAAAAAATGGTTTTCCATGGTTCCCTTCCTTAATGTCCGAAGGTTTGGGGGTGGTGTTTGAGCTTGTGTTCGTGCAACTCAGCGGGCTCGTGTTCCTTGAACTTGGGATGCTCGTAGAAGATGGGCATTTTCCTGGCGATGAAGGTGAAAATCGTCAGCCCCAGCGTGACGATATACAGGGAGATGGCGATCTCCATCCAGCTCGGGAAGTAGCGTTCGGCCGCCGGCAGTTGCCAGTTGAAGGCCACGAGGGAGACGTTGAAGCGGTTGAGCACAATACCGAGTACGGTGAGCACCGCCGCCCCGCGGACCAGCTTGACGTTCTTCTCGCGCACGCCCATGGCGTAGATGAAACAGGGCAAGGCCACAAAGCCCAGGAGTTCGAGGAGGAACCAGGCCCCGTAGCCGGTAAAGAGGTAGTGCCAGTTGTTATCTATGGTAATCCCCACGACCTTGATCAGGAAATAGCCCGCCAGCACCATGGCCGCGCCTTTGCCGAAGCCCAAGGTCACCTCGTCGTGCTCCCGCAGGTAGGTTTCGTCCATCTTATCGTGCAGGTACTTGTGTGAGAGCGTACCCTCGAAGATGACCATGGACAGGCCGGCGGCGATGCTCGAGACGAAGAAAAAGACCGGCAAATAGCTCGAGTACCAGAGGGGGTGAAGTTTGGAGGGCGCAATGAGGTACAGGGCCCCCAGAGAACTCTGGTGCATGGTGGAGAGGATGACGCCTAAGATGGTCAAGGCCAGGGTCATTTTGAGGACGATGTTGCGTATCCTGGGGAGGCGCAGCCATTCTAAGGCGGCCGGGGTCCACTCGACGAAGAGCACGTGCAGGTAGATCATGACACACAAGCCCACTTCGAAGAGCACCGAGGTGGTGCCGGACTGCACCAAGAACGGATACGGCAGCCGCCAGGGACGGCCCACGTCGTAGAGCAGCGCGAAGACCACCAGGGAGTAGCCCAGGAAGGCGGTGAGGATCGCAGGCCTGACCGCAGAGTGGTAGCGCTTCAGTCCGAAGACATACACCGCCGTGGAGGTGGTGTAGCCGCCGGCGGCCAAAGCGACGCCGCACAGCAGGTCGAAGGAGATCCAGATGCCCCAAGGGTTATTGTCTGAGAGATTGGTGACCGCGCCGAGCCCCTTGGTGAAGCGCAGGGCCGTGATCACCGCGCCGGTCAAGATAATGACCCCGACTACGATGTTGAAGGGCGTCAGCCAGGATTGCTTGGCGCCGGGTTGTTCGATGGACATGTTATTCGCCCTCCTGGGTCTGAGCCTTGGCAGCCTCTTCCAGGGCCTTTTTGACTTCGCTCTCGATGGCGGCCTTTTTCTCGGACTCGGCTTTGGCCATGGCCCGGTGCAGCTTGGCGTCGGCCTTTTCCTGGGCCTTGGCCACGGCCTCGCTTACGGCCATCACCTTCTCTTCGTGGGCGATCTTGTCCTTGCGTTTGGACACGGCGTAGATGCCGACCAAAAGCACCGGCCAGAGACCAGCCACGATGGGCACGGCGCCCAGCGCCCCGGCAGTCAGCTCCGGCGCCGGCACGATGCCCAGGTCCTCCCGCAGGCCGATGGCCTTGAAGGGCACGCCTGAGACGTAGAGCCAGCTTGTCCCGCCCATCTCGTGTTCGCCGTAGATGTGGTTCAGGTAGCGCCCCGGGAAGGCGCGTATCCGCTCCCGGGCGATCATGATTAGATCCTCGCGTTTGCCGTAGACCAGGGCCTCGACGGGGCAGGCGCCAACGCAGCCCGGCACCGTCAACTTGCCCGTGGTGATCAGCGGCTGGCACATGGTGCACTTCATGATCCGGGGGGTCAGAGCCTCGTTGTACTCAAAAGTCGGGATATCGAAGGGGCAGGCGATCATGCAATAACGGCAGCCCACGCAGGTTGAGGCGTCCCAAATTACCCCGCCTTGCGGCGTTTTCGTATAGGCATTCACGAAGCAGGACGAGGCGCAGGCCGGCTCCAGGCAGTGTTGGCACTGGTTCTTGCGAAAGACCGGGCCCGCGGCCCCCGGGATGCTGTCGTAGCGGTTGACTATGGTGTAGGTCTTGGCGTCGGTTCGCCGCTTCCCATCCAGGACGCTCAGATCATCGAAAGGCTTGGCCGGGGCCGGCAGGTCGTTGACCTTGTTGCAACCGGCTTCGCATCTGCGGCAGCCAATGCAACGGGTGGCGTCGAACAGCACGCCGAAGCTCCCGGGATACCCGGCGAACTGTTGGTGTCCAGCGGCGTGGGCCGACTTACCAAGAGCAGCACCCACTCCTGCGGCTCCGAGCAGGCCAAGAAACGTTCTTCGTAACATCATACACTCCTCTTCCTACAGCCCAAGGCCGGTTACTGCTGCTTTTCCTTGTGACACTCGATGCACGCCGTGGCGGCAGGCTTCTCAACCTTCATGTCCTTGTGGCAGCTCATGCACTGCCCATGGAACGCCGCCAGCAACTCCGGACGGTTCGACTCCTTGGCGCCGAAGTGCTTGCCGTGGCAACTGCTGCAGTTGGGCGGCTGCTTGGCGGGCGGGCTGTTGTGGTGGCAGCCCTGGCAGATCGTGCCCGGATCGCGATGGAAGTACTCGGCGAGCGGATTGCCCTGCATGCCCTTCATGAGCGAGGTGACATGGGCGCGGTGATTCATCTCCACCGGCTCGTACTTGTCGGACAAGGTCTTAATCACCACTTTGTCCGGAATGTCGCCTTCGGCATAAGCGCCCGGGTGCATTTTCCGGTTCTTCAGCATGACCTCGGCGATGCCGGACTTCTGTTGCGGGTTGGAAAGGAGGCTGGCGCGCAGCGCCTCGATGCCCTCGGGCAACTGCATGTGGCACTGCTTGCAGGTGGCGTCATCCGGCCGCTGGGACTTGTTCATCTGCTTATGGCAGCCGGCGCAGTTGGCGGCGGCCTGCTTGGCGGCATGGCAGCCGATGCAGCTCTGTTGGCTGGTCTTGAGGTGCATGGCCTGCTCGTAGGTCACGAACTTGCCTTTCTTAGACCCGGCCAGGGTGTGGCACGTATCGCACGACTCGATCCCGGCGTGATGGCAGACCCGGCAGCTGTCGTTGTATTTCTCGTGGGCCTTGTGGTCGAAGGCCACCGGATTCATCAAGACGGGCTTCTCACCTTTGCTGATCTCGACCTTGGCATTGTAAGCGATCAGGGCCGCGTCCGGCTGGCCGCGCTGGAGGCGCGGGACTTCCTTATTGGGGAGCTTGGCCACCATCTCCTGGTTTTTCTTCGCCACTAGGGCCAGACCCTGGGCGCTGTGACAGCCGGCGCAGAGGTAAGGGCCGTTCTGCTTCACGCCCTTGTTGGCGAGATCGAGATGGCAAAGCACACACTGCTGGTGGGAGGCCTGCTCCAGGCTCATCACGCCATTTTGAGGCTTGGCCCCGTGGCAGGAGCGGCAAGAATCCTCTTTGCGCTTGGCATAAAAGGTTTTCTTGGTCTGTTTATCGTAGTCATGGTGGCAGCTGCCGCAGTTGCCCTGGCCGGCAGGGTCCGAGGCGATGTCCTTAGAGTCCACGTGCCTGAAGTGCAGGACCTTGTCCAGCCCCAGGTCCACTTTGGCAGAGACGACCTGCGGCTTGGCATCGTGGCAGGAGCGGCAGAAACCGTCCTGCGGGCCGGTCTTTTTGCCCGCCGCGGCCATCTCGTCGTGGCAGCCGATGCAGCTCGCATGGTAGATGTCTTTGATCTCCGCCGGCTTCGTCGTCTTCTGGCGCTTATAGGCCAGGGACAGCTTATGGTTCTCAACGAAGTGGCAGGTCTCACAGTTCTTTTTCTCCTTGAGCAGCACATCGGTGTGCTTGTCATGGAAGAACGTGACCGCCGGCAACTCAAGCTCACCAAACGCGGCCAGGGTATTGATCTTGATGAGGTCCGGCCGCTTCGACTCGGGGGCCTTCGCCGACTCCGTTTCACTCTGGGCCTCGATGCAGAGGAATGAGATCGAGGCACACGCCAACAGGATCCCAGCCCATCGAAGCAGTGGTCTTCCTTTCACCATAACTCAATTCCTTAGCTGATTATGATAGCTGACAAGAAACTGACAAGATATCCCGTTCCGGGAAGTTTTGAGCATGAGAAAATCATCACAATACAAGTTTATGCCAATTTTTTGTACCTGTCCAAAAAAAATTGGCAGCGGGAGCCATTTTTTTTGCGTTATAGTGGGCTGGACTGCGCCTCGTGGGCCAGCGGGTCACTATCGCGAGTATTGCCTTTGGGCTTTATAGTGCACGCGGGTTCCTTACGTCAAGCAAAATCGGTTTTTAAGTTGATTTTTCAACGCATTGGCCCTTCGGTGTCGATTAAAAACATTAGTGCAAAATGTCGGCCTGAATGATGAGCGCTTCAGTGCAAAAGTGAATATTTTCGCAAGCGATATTTTACCATTAAAAAATATATATATAATAAAATAAGTTAATAGTTTTCCCCATGGATTTTTGCTCGTTAGCTGATAGAATGTAAAAAAATTCCCGGACCATCGCCGCGCCTGGTTTTGACCTTTCCTGATCCTTTGGGTATGAGACGCCGATATCTAAGGAACATTTGTGGCTGGGCCCCGCGCCTCGGCGCCCCGGGAAGGAAAAAATTTTACCAATCCCCCGATCGTGCCCGGCTCTGACTTTAATGGGGCCGACGCTTGCCTGAGCGAAGGATAGCTCACCGCCGTGGAAAAACATCACAGTTTCCTCAATACCCGGGCCATCATCGAGTATTTCGATGAACACTTGCCGGAAACGCTTCCTGCCTTATTAGAGGGGCTCGGCCCAGAAATCGCCGTGCTTCCCGACCCCCGGGAATTCCTCATGGAGATCAACAACTGGGTCTCCAGTGAGGTCATTATCAAAATGTTCGATAATGCCAGGCGCATTACCGGCCGGGAGGAAATCGCCTTCGACCTGGGCTTTCAGTCGGTGGCCCGGAAAAAATTGGGGTATGTCCAGCGGATTCTCTTGTTCGCCTTGAAGAATCCCCGGCGCAGCCTGAAACGGGCACAGTCCATCAATGACCAGTTCAATAAGAATAAAACCATTGAGATCGTCAAGACCACCCGGGACCGAGGGGTCATCAGACTGCACTGGCTCCCGCACATTCCCGGGGTCATTGATTTCTGCCGGTTTAACCAGGGCATTTACTCCGGCATCCCCACGATCTGGAACATGCCGCAGGCTCAGGTGGTGGAAACCCGGTGTTTCTTCAAAGGGGATGAGTATTGCGAATATCACTTGAAATGGGAAAGAAAGTCTTTCTTCCGGGATTTCTGGCTGCGCCTGTTGGTGCCCTGGTCCTTGCTCAAGTCCACCATCGAGGAGCTGGAGCAGGACAAAGAGCTGCTGAAACATAAGTTTAACGAGATTCACACCCTGAACCTGCAATTGCGGGAGAAAATCGACCATCTCCTGTGCCTCCACCAAACCAGCACCGCGGCCATGTCACTATTCCATCTGGAAGATATGGTGCGGGCTTGCTTGGAACTCCTCATCCAATTTACCAAGCTGGACCGGGTGATTATCTTCCGCCTGGATGACAATGATCTGACGCTTTGTCTCCAGGAGGCCGTCGGCCTCGACCCCGAACTGGCGGATCGGGTGGGGGACTGCCGAATATCGTTGTTTGAGGCGGATCACCTCATTGCCCGGGCGGCGCGGGAAGGCAACCTGACGGTTTTCCCCCAAGGTCCCCTGGGAGAACCCGGCCAGTCGGACCCGTTGCTCACCGCCCTGCAATTCCCGGCCGGCGTGGTTGCCCCCCTCATGGTGCGCCAGAAAATTATCGGGGTGCTCCTGGCCGGGGTCCAGCCCGGAGGCACGATCAGCGACGCGGATCAGGCCTTCGTGGACAGCTTTGCCAACCAGTTGGCCATCGCCCTGGAGAACGCCGGGCTCTATGGCAGGTTGGAAAAGTCGGAACGCCAATACCGAGGCCTGGTGGAAAACGCCCATGAGGGCATTTGGATTGTGGAAGCCGACGGCATCATCAAGTTCGCCAATCGGCGGATGGAGGAAATCACCGGCGGGGTAAATTTGGCCGGCAAAAACCTGGCGGATTTCTGGGACCCGGAAAACTACCGGATAGTGGAAACGGTTTTGGCTCAAAACCGGCAAGGCCAGGTGGTGCAAAGAGAATTGGAGATTATTTCCGGAGACCGCGGCCCGGTGGCGGTGATTATGAGCTCCGTGCCCCTGATGGAAAATGGCCGATTCCTGGGCACGTTTGCCATGTTCAGCGACATCAGTGAACAGAAGACGATGGAAAAACAGCTCCAGCAGCATCAGAAAATGGAGGCCATCGGCACCCTGGCCGGCGGCATTGCCCATAATTTTAACAACCTCCTCATGAATATCATGGGCTTGACCGGATTGATCC
Source organism: uncultured delta proteobacterium (assembly GCA_963812015.1). Lineage (GTDB taxonomy): Bacteria > Desulfobacterota > Desulfobaccia > Desulfobaccales > 0-14-0-80-60-11 > 0-14-0-80-60-11. The sequence goes on from CAWETI010000002.1 coordinate 208,501, forward strand.
TGGCCGGCACGGACCCCGACCACCCGGCTCTCGCCGACCTGAAGCTCATCGAGCAGGAAGTGGTGAAAGGCTCGGCCCTCACCAAGCAGTTGCTGACCCTGGGCCGGAGCGGCAGATTCGCCCCCAAGCCCACCGACCTCAACGCCTTCCTGGATAAGTCCGCCGGGCTGTTTTGCCGCACCCGGAGGGATATTACCATCACCCGGGAGCTGGCTGCCGATCTGCCCCCCGTGGAAGTGGACCAGGGTCAGATGGAGCAGGTAATGCTCAATCTGTTCGTCAATGCCTGGCACGCCATGTCCCGGCAGGGAGAAATGACCCTGACGAGCCGGGCGGAGACCCTCTCCGAGACTTTTTGTGAACCCTACGGGCAGCCGCCGGGGCGCTATGTCCATCTCAGCCTGACTGATACCGGCAAGGGCATGGATGAGCCGACGTTGGCCCGGATTTTTGAACCCTTTTTCACCACCAAGGACGTGGGCCAGGGCACCGGATTGGGACTGGCCACCGTGTATGCCATTATCAAGAATCACCACGGCATCATCAGGGTTGACAGTCAGCCGGGCCAGGGCGCCACGATCCACATCTTTCTGCCGGTGTCCGCCAACCCGGTGGTTTCCAAGCCAGTCCGGGATGAGGCATTCATCCCCGGGGCCGGGGCCATTCTCCTGGTGGATGACGAGGAGGGCGTCAGGATGGTGGCCGGAAGGATGCTGGAGCAACTGGGCTACCAACCCCTGTTGGCCCCCAGCGGGTCCCAGGCCCTGGAGATTTACCGCCAGGAAGGGCACCGCATCAATCTGGTAATTCTGGATATGGTTATGCCCGGCATGGGCGGCGTCGAAACTTACCAGAAATTGAACGAGCTCGACCCAGGCGTCAAAGTCCTGCTATCCAGCGGCTACTGCCTGGATGGGGAGTCCCAACAGCTCATGGAGGCCGGGGCCCGGGGGTTCATCCAAAAGCCCTATCGCATCGCGGCCCTGTCTCACCAGGTAGCGGAAATCCTGGCCGGGTCTGCCTCGGCATCATAGAATGCCTCGCCAAAAAAAGGGGCGGGGGAACCCCGGGAAAGTCCGAGGCCCAGAGATTAAAGACCCGCCGGGGACAGGGATTGGCAGGAGCGCGCTTGCAACTCCCTAAAATGGTGGTTAAATTAAAAACCGGTAAATGACCGAAGGGAGATACACGCCTCATGTTGCCTTTTAAAAGGATTCTTTGTCCCACTGACTTCAGTGAACCAGCTTTGACCGCCTTGCATCGCGCCCAGGAACTGGTCCGGCATTTTGGGGCGGAACTGCTGGTGGCGCATGTCATTCCGCCGATGCCCGGCCCGCATGCGTTCCCCGACCCCCAGATGGTCTCCACCTTCGACGTGCCCCTGTATCAGCAGGAGCTGGCTATTTATGCGGAAAAAATGCTCAAAGACCTGGTGTCCCATCAGGTGTCTCCGGAAGTGCGGAGCCGGGACCTGGTGACTACCGGGGAGGCAGCCCCGGAGATCCTGCGGATCGCCCATCAGGAGCACGTGGACCTCATCGTCATCGCCTCCCACGGGCTGACGGGCTGGCGGCGGCTGGTCTTTGGGTCCGTGGCCGAAAAAGTGGTGCGCCAGGCCCCTTGTCCGGTGCTGACCATCGTGGCGCCGCCGGAAGAGGGCAAGTAAGCCGGCAAATGGTCGGTTGCGAATCCTGAGGACATGGGACATAATGGGCCATTATGAACTTTGTGGAGGAGGTTGGTTATGACCAAGGTAGCGATTAACGGTATGGGACGGATTGGCCGGGCGGCTTTCAAAATCGTCATGGACCAGCCCGAATTGGAGCTGGTGGCGGTCAACGATCTGATGGAGCTGGGAAACCTGGTCTACTTGCTGAATTATGACACGGTGTATGGAGTATATAAGCATCGGGTGTCCGCCAATGGCGGCAACCTGGAGGTTGCTGGCAAGATCATAAAATTTTTGAGTGTCAAGGATCCGGCCCAACTGCCCTGGAAGGACCTGGGGGTGGAGATCGCCCTGGAGTGCACCGGGCTGTTCACCCAGGCGGAGGGGCTGAGTAAGCATATTGCCGCCGGGGCCAAGTACGCCATGCTGTCGGCGCCGCCCAAAGGGCCGGAGGTCTGTTGCATCGTCCACGGCGTGACGAAGCCGGGGGCCGACGACCGGATGATCTCCTGCGCGTCCTGCACCACCAACTGTATCACCCCGGTGGTGGAGATCATGGGACGGCGGATCGGCATCAAGAAAGCGGTCATGACCACTATCCACGCCTATACCTCCTCCCAGGCCATGGTGGACGGCCCCAATAAGAAATGGCGGCGTGGCCGGGCCGGCGCGGCCAACCTGGTGCCCACCTCCACGGGCGCGGCGGTGGCCACCACCAACACTTTGCCCCAGTATAAGGGCAAATTCGACGGGGTCTCGGTGCGCTGTCCCGTGCCCTGCGGCTCCCTGGCGGATTTGGTGTTCGTGACCGAGCGGGCCACCACGGTGGAAGAAATTAACAAGATTTTTCAGGAAGAGTCAGAGGGGCGCTATAAGGGTATTTTAGAGTATGCCCAAGACCCCATTGTGTCGTCCGATATCATCATGAACCCCCATGCGTCCATTTTTGACCCCAGCATGACCCAGGTGGTGGACGGCGACCTGGTCAAGGTCTTTAGCTGGTACGACAACGAATGGGGTTATACCAATCAGATGGTCAGGGAGACCGTGCGGCTCGCCAAACAAGGGTAAGCCGTGGCCGGGTTCTTTCCCTGGCCTTGCCATCGGCTCCCCCTCCCCCGGTGAGGCGGGGGTGGAGGGAGTCGAGTTACCGGGAACCCCTGGGGGTTGCCAACCCGTTTCCACTGCCCGCCTGGTCCAGGAGACCGGAACGGTTTCCCGGCCTGTGGCGATGGGACCCGGAGCCTGCCTCGGGAGCGGGCCTCCAGGCCAACCCTCGTTACCCGTCGGAAGAGTCTCCATTGACTGAGCTTCCCTGACCCCAAACCCATTATGGAAGGAGGGGGTTTATGAAAATATTCACCCGAGAAGAGCTGCGTACTCTCACCGTGCCGCCCCAGGCGCCGTGTGTGTCCATCTATATGCCCACCCACCGCGTTGCCACGGAAAATCAGCAAGACCGCACCAGGCTGAAGAATCTGATCCGCCAGGCCCAGGAATCCCTCCAGGCCTTTGGCTTGCGTCCGGCCGAGGCGGAGTCCTTTCTGGAACCGGTCACCGACCTTTTGGGAGCCATCCCTTTCTGGAAAGACAAGCGGGACGGGCTGGCTCTGTTCATCTCCCCCGGGATGTTTCGCCAATACCAGCTGCCCACCGCCTTCGAGCCCCTGGTAGTGGTGGCCCACCGGTTCCACGTCAAACCGCTCCTGGGTTTCCTGGGCGGCAATGAATTCTTCGTCCTGGCCTTGAGCCAAAATGCGGTCCGGCTCTTCGAGGGGTCCCGCCTAGGACTGAGCGCCATCGATGACCTGGAAGGGGTGCCCAAAAGCCTGGCCGACGCCCTGAAATACGATGAATTGATCAAACAGGTGCAATTCCGCACCGGCACCGCGGTGGGGGGCGCCAGAGGCGAGCGGGCCGCCATGTTTCACGGCCAGAGCGCCGATGATGCGAAAGATAAAATCCTGCGGTACTTCCGCCAGATCGACCAGGGGCTGCAAGACTTCCTCCGGGAGGAACAGGCCCCCTTAGTCCTGGCCGGAGTGGAGTATCTTCTGCCCATTTACCGGGAAGTAAACACCTATCAGCACCTGTTGGACGAGGGCATCACCGGCAACCCCGAGGGGGTGAGCCCCGAGGACCTGCACCGGCAGGCCTGGACCCTGGTGGGGCCTTACTTTAAGCGGGAGCAGGAGAAGGCAGCGGCCCGCTACCGGCAGTTGGCCGGCACCGGCAGGACCGCCAATGATCCCCGGGAGATCGTCCCCGGGGCCTATCATGGCCGGGTGGAGTTCCTGTTTGTGGCGGTGGGCCGCCAGCAGTGGGGGGATTACGATCCGGGTGAAAGCCGGGTCGACGTCCATCTGGAAGCCCAGCCCGGCAGCTTCGATCTCCTGGACCTGGCCGCGACCCAAACCCTGTTGCACGGCGGGGCGGTCTATGCCGTCGAGGCCGCCGAGGTGCCGGATGCGGCGCTACTGGCGGCCGTCTTCCGCTATTAAGGCTGAGGCGGGGCTGGCCGGGGACGGCAAACCGAGGGGGGCCGCAGGGGGAGAAATAACCTGGAATTCCTCATTAATTATTCACTTCCCACTCTGACCCTCCTCCCTCAAGGGGGAGGGCAATAATCGCCCCTCATCCCTAAAGGCACTTCGGAAACGCCGCGTTAGGTCCTAAGGTCTTGAATCCCGACAACTGCCGGCGGACCAAGGAGGATTGGCTGGATATGGGCGGCCCGGCCCCCATCCACATCGGCACCTCGGGCTGGCACTACGGGCACTGGCGGGGCCCCTTTTATCCTGAGGGCCTGAGCGCCGACCAGTTTCTCTCCCATTATGCCGTCCGCTTCCAAACGGTGGAAATCAACAATTCCTTCTACCAACTGCCTTCGGAGCGGGCCCTCACGACCTGGCGGGACACCGCGCCCCCGGGCTTCATCTTTGCCGTCAAGGCCAGCCGCTTCATCACCCACATGAAAAAGCTGAAGGACCCGGAGCATTCCCTGCCGCCGTTCCTGGAAAGGGTGGCGCGGCTGGGTGAGAAGCTGGGCCCCATCCTCTTGCAGTTGCCCCCCCGCTGGCATTTTGATGCGGCCCGGCTGGCCGCCTTCCTTAGGGCGCTGCCGGGAGAGTATCGCTATACCCTGGAACTGCGGGATCAGACCTGGATCAATGCCAAGGCTTTGGAGCTCCTGGCCGCCCATGGCGCGGCCTTCTGCATCTATGAGTTGGCCGGCTATCTGTCCCCCCGGGAGGTCACCGCGGATTTTGTCTATATCCGCCTCCACGGCCCCGGCGGCCCCTATCAGGGCCGTTACGACGACCGGACCCTGACGGCCTGGGCCGGGGCCATCGCCGCCTGGAGCCGGCAAGGCCGGGAGGTTTTCTGCTACTTCGACAACGACGAAGCGGGCTACGCCGCCCAAAACGCCTTGCAGTTGCAGGATATGCTCTTAAAAGGGTGAGCGGCCCCCTGCCACCCGCACGTCCTCGCCGCAGTCTGCCCCCGGAAGGGAGAGGAGTGGCAAGATTCTTTGCACAGATAACGAAAAATTATCACGACATAATGATGCGGTTTGCTAGCGGCAGGCCACCATCTACGTCCTCCGGCCTCGGGAGATGCAGTCAAATGATCCAGAGGCTTACCCGCATCGGATGGAAATCCAAATAGACATTAGCCCTTCATTCATGCTATCCTTCCTTTGCCCTAAGCTCCATGATTCCTTAACCATTCCCGGCTTGGGGCGCTCTCCGCATCGGGCCGACTGCCCCGGCGGCAGGGGTCTTTTTCCTGACACCAACCGCTCAAGGTGCTCGCCTGGAGGTGATGCATGCCCATGAAGCAAGTCGGCTTGGCGCTGGGCGGGGGCGGAGCCAAGGGGCTCAGCCACATCGCCTTTCTCAAGGCTCTGGATGAACTGGGGGTACGGCCGGCGGTCATCGCCGGCACCAGCATCGGGGCCGTCATCGGCGGCCTCTATGCCGCCGGGGTTTCCGGGGCCGGGCTGGAGGTACTGCTCAAGACCATCGGCTTCATGGAACTCTACAAGATTGTCCTGGACTTCTCCATCCTGAGCAATTCCGCTATCTTCACCGGCAAGATGGTGGAAGAGTTTCTCGCCCGGCAGATGCCGTGCCAGACCTTCGAAGAAGTTGAGATTCCCCTTAAAGTCGTCGCCACGGATTTCTGGAACCGCCGGGAGGTGGTATTCGAAAGCGGCAGCCTCATCACCGCCATCCGGGCCTCCATGGCCCTGCCGGCAATTTTCGAACCGGTACTCCTCAACGACAAGGTCCTCATAGATGGCGGCGCCGTAAATCCCTTGCCGTATGATCTCATCCGGCAGGAGTGCGAGCTTTTGATCGCCATCGACGTCTCCGGCGAAAAGACTTATGCCCCCGAGTCGCCGGTCCCCAATATGGTGGAAAGCATCCTGTCCACCTTCCAGATCATGCAAGCTTCCATTGTGGAGGCCAAGAAGAGACTTTCCCCGCCTGATATCTATGTAAAACCGGCCCTGACCAATATCCGGGTGCTGGACTTTTACCGATATAAGGAAATCCTGGCGGGTGTGGAGGATGAGGTGCAAGGGTTTAAGGAAACCTTGCAAAATCTCCTCTAAACAGAATTCGGCTGGAAACCATAGAGGATTGGGCCACACGGTAATCGCCGGTCCAGGCGCGTCAATCTGCCGGTCACTGGGGTTAACTCATGCGGATTACGTTTTAGGGCACTTTTTAGGAATAGAATGTTAACACACGATTAAATCTGAAGGTTTCTGCTCTAGATCAGCTATTTTAGGTCGGCAAATTTTCTTTGATATGTTCCCATTATCATCAAAGTAAACTGAGCCGAAATTGCCGAGATACCTCAAACATCAATCCTTTCCCAGCTCAATTCGGCCAGGTTCAACCACCCTCCCGGTCAGCTCCGATGATTACAGGATCGACAGGCGTTCGTCGTAGATGAATTCCCGGGTATGGCGGGCCACCCGTTCCGGTTCTATGTGGATTCTGGCGGTGCCCGTTGCCATGGCGGCCCGGGCCACGGCCTCGGCCACCACCGGGGGCACGCGGAAATCCATGGCTTCCGGCAGGATATAGCCCGGGCTGAGTTTGTCGCCCACCAGGCCGGCGATGGCGTGGGCCGCGGCAATGTTCATGGCATCGTTGATGCCCCGGGCCCGGATGTCCAGGGCCCCCCGAAAAATGCCGGGGAAGGCCAGGCAGTTGTTCACCTGGTTAGGGAAATCCGAGCGGCCCGTGGCCACTACCAGGGCCCCGGCCGCCCGGGCGGCCTCGGGGTGAATTTCCGGGTCCGGATTGGCGAGGGCGAAGACGATGGGGTTATCGGCCATGGATCTCACCATGTCCTGGGAAAGGACGTTGGGGCCCGAAAGCCCGATGAAGACCTCGGCGCCCCGCAAGGCATCGGCCAGGCAGCCCTGCTGCCGGTCCGGGTTGGTGATGGCCGCCAACTCCTCCTTGATGGGGTTCATGCCCTTGCCGCGACCCTGGTAAATGACCCCGGTGGTGTCGCACACCGTGATGTTTTTGGCGCCGGCCTGGATCAACAGCTTGGTCACGGAAATGGCCGAGGCCCCGGCCCCGTTGAAAACGATCTTGACCTCGCCAAGTTTCCGGTCAGTGATCTTCAAGGCATTGACCATGGCGGCCAGGGACACCACCGCAGTGCCATGCTGGTCGTCGTGGAAGACCGGGATATCCAGTCGGGCGCATAATCTTTGCTCGATGTCGAAGCACCGGGGCGAGGAAATGTCTTCCAGGTTAATGCCGGCAAAAACGGGAGAGATATTCTCCACCACCTCCACGATCCGGTCGGGTTCCTGGGTGCTGATGCAGATGGGAAAGGCCTCTACCCCCCCGAAGGTTTTAAACAAGATGGCCTTGCCTTCCATCACCGGCAGGGCCGCCCGGGGGCCGATATTCCCCAGGCCCAGGACCGCGCTGCCATCCGTGACGATGGCCACTAGATTATTCTTGCAGGTATAGTCATAGGCGCCCATGGGGTCCTGGAGGATTTTGGTACAGACCTCGGCAATCGGCCCCGGGGCATACAACCGGTTATAAATGACCTCATCCTTGATGGGCACCTTGGCATAAACCTGGATGCACCCCTGGTAGCGGCGGTGCAGCTCCACTGCCTCTTCATCGATACTCAACGACCCGTAGTCCTGGCCTTTCGAGGGTAGCCAGGCCAGCTCCCCTTCATAAATATAACTTTCGGTCCGCTCGTGAATCCTTTCTGGCGTGACGACCTCACGAGTCATCTGGGCCACCCCGGTTTCTTGAGCCGCCCGGGCCACCGCCTCGGCAATTACCGGGGAAATGTGCCAGTCCATTTGCCGGGGAATGATGTTTTGGGGCGACAGCTTGGCTTCCGGAATCATGTCAGCCAGGGCTCGGGCTGCCGCCAGGTACATGTCGATGTTGACCCGGTGGGCCCCAACGTCCAGGCACCCCCGGAAAAATCCGGGTGTCACCAGGGATGAACGTATCTGGTTCTCACTGTCCGCCTGGCCCGTGGCCACCACCGCGGCGCCCCCGGCCTTGGCTGCCGCTTCGCTGATCTCGGGCTCCGGCAGGGCCAGGGCGAAGACGATGGGGTCTTTGGCCATGCTGGCCACCATTTCCCGGCTGACCAACCCGCCGGCGGAGAGGCCGATGAACACATCCGCCCCCTTGATGACCTCGGCCAGGCTGCCCTCGACGTCCTGGGGACCCACCAGTCGCGCGATCTCCGATTTGGCCCAGTCCATCCCCACGGTGCGGTAAACCCGGAGAGCCCCATGTCGGTCGCAAATGACGATGTTATTGTTACCGGCCACCACCAGCCCTTTGGCCACGCCGGTACCCGCGGCACCGACGCCGTTAATGACAATGCGCACGTCGCTCAGGCTCTTGCCCACCACCTTGAGGGCGTTATAGAGGGCCGCCAGGACGATAATTCCTGAAGCGTGGTTTTCGTGGTGGAGCACCGACACCCGGACGGCGTTCCTGATCCGGTTTTCAATGGTAAAGCATTTGGGCGCGGCGATACTTTCTAGGCAAAATCCTCCGAAGGACGGGGCCAGGACCCGGACGATCTCGATAATTTCATATGGATCCTGGGTTTTCAGGGCGATGGGGACCGCGTCCACGTTGGCAAAAGTCTTATAGAGAACTGACTTGGCCTCTAATTTGGGCAAGACCGCCGCGGCCCCGATATTGCCGAACTCATAAACCTGGCTGCCGTCAGAGATGAGGGCAATGGAATTGCCCCGGCAGGTATATTGGTAGGAAGAGGCGGGATTCCTGGCGATTTCTTTGCACACCGCCCCCACCCCGGGGGTGTAAATGCGGCTCAAAACCGAGACATCCCGGATGGGCATTTTGCTCCTGACCCCGATTAAACCACGATATCGCCGCCGATAATCCAGAGCATCCGATTCGTTATCCATATATCCCTACCTTGCGTGGCGATCAGCCATAAATCTTCAGATGAATTCCTTATGTGTATAATGGAGTTTAAACCTCAGGCTGGCAAGGTCATTTTGACGTTGACCTGAAATACTCGCTTTACCGACACCTGCACCCCGGGCCCCTGGGCTTGGCGCCGCCGGGGGTTCCGGCGAGCTTCTCAGCCGCACGATCCCCCGCCCGTGGAGGCCGGCAGGCTTTATCAGGATGCGGCATGATCGGCCCGGCGGCGGGGCAGGGAGAAATAAAAGGTGGCCCCGCCGTCGACCTGGCCTTCGGCCCAGACGCGGCCGCCATGCCGTTGGACGATGCGCTGCACCAGGGCCAGCCCCACCCCGGTCCCTTCAAATTCCTCATAGCGGTGCAACCGCTGAAACACCCCGAATAACTTATGGGCATATTGCGCATCGAAGCCCACGCCGTTGTCCTTGACGTAATAGACCTCCTCGTCTCCGGCGCTCCGGCAACCCACCTCGATGACCGCCGCTTCCCGGGGACGGGTAAATTTGAGGGCATTGTCCAGAAGATTGACCCAGACCTGGTGCATCAAGGCCCGGTCAGCCCGGGTGGCGGAGAGGGGCTTGAGGTCCCACTCCACCGCCCGGCTCCCCAGGGTGTCTTTGAGCTCCCCCACCACGTCCCGGACCAGCCGCTCCATGTCCAGGGCGGCGACCTTCACCGCCCGGCGGCCCAACCGGGAAAAGGCCAGGAGGTCGTCGATGAGCTGGGCCATTTTCCCGGTATTGACCCGGATGATATCCAACAACCGATGCCCTTCGGCATTCAGGCCGACGGCATGGTCTTTCAGGAGAATCCGGGAGAAACCGTCAATGGCCCGGAGGGGCGCCCGCAGGTCATGGGAGACGGAATAGGAAAAACTTTCCAGCTCCCGGTTGGCCGCCTCCAGTTGGGCCGTGCGCCTTTGCACCCGCTGTTCCAGCTCCTCATTGAGTTGGTGGATCTCTTGCTCGGCTTTTTTCCGGTCCGTGACGTCATTGAGGGCAAAGACCAGAAAATCCACCTCACCCGCGTCAGCCAATATCGGCACCAGGGTCCAATCCCAGTAAGTCACGCCCCATTCCGGGTGATCGGGAAAGATAAAGGGTTTGGCCACGGCCTGGTAAGGCAGCTTGGTCCTTACCACCCGGGTGAAGATGGCCTGGTTTTCCTCGCCGGGATATAAGGCGAAATGATTGTGGCCCGGGAACTCCGAGACGTCTCGCTGGCAGGCGTGGGCATAAGCCGCATTCACCCGGATGAAGTTGAACTCCTTATCCAGGAACACCAGGGGGGTGATGGTGTGGGCAAAGAAGGCCTCCAGGCTGCGGGTCTTTTCCTTGAGGATTTCTTCGGCCCGCTTGCGCTCGGTGATGTCTATGCCCAACTCCAGGACCAGTGGGGAACCGTCGCTGTCGGCAAAGGGATAGTCATAGGTATGGTAGGTCCTCTCCCCCCGGTGGGTCCACTCCCGCTCCTGGGGTTCGTGGGTGTCCAAGACCATCATGACCCGGCAATCTTCGCAAGGAGTATCATGCCCGTGCATAACTTGGTAACACGGGCGGCCGCCGGGGTCCCCGAACCGTTCCCGGAAAAAGCGGTTGGCAAACTTGATGGAATAATCCGGTGCCTTCAGGTTCACGTAGGCGGGCAGCTCCTCCAGGAGGGACATGAGGCGCCGGCGTTCCGCCTCCAGGGCCGTTTCGGCCCAACGCAGGGCCGTAATGTCCCGGATCACCCCGATGACCCCCAGGGGCCCGCCTGAGGGATCGGTTATGAGGGAAGCATTGATCAATACCGGGACCTCGTGCCGGTCTTTGGTTAAGAGGCTGCACTCCAGGTCCCGTTTGTAGCCCTCCTCCAGACAGGCGGTAAGACCGGCTAGGGCCTTGAGGCCATCCCGGTCTGCCACCAGCTTGGTGGCCAGTTCTCCCAAGACTTCCCGGCCCCAGCCGAAATATTCCGTCAGGGCTTTGTTAATGTGGGTAATGCGTCCCCTGAGGTCGGTGATGATCACCCCGTCCAGCATGCCGTCAACGGTCTGAACCGCCATGCCGGCGGCCGCCGCGGCTTCCTGGGCTCGCATGGTTTCCTCGGCGCTCATGCCAATTTGCCGCCCCGCCATGACGATTCCCACCACCCCCAGCATCCAGAGCATCAGGTGCCCCAGGATGAGAGACCAGGTATGCCAGCCCGTCGTCATTATGGGATTCATGGGCACCGACACGCTGATGCCCCCCCGGATGTCGCCCACCTTGTATCCCTGCTCCTCATGGCAGGTAAGGCAGCTGGGATCGATGCGGAAGGGACGCATCAGACGCATATGGTCCTTGCCATCGATGAGGACCACTTCGCTGACTTCCTCGCGGCCGTGTTCAAAAGCCTCCAGGGCCTTTCGTTCCCATGGATCAGGGGCGTTTTGGGGGCGGAGGGGCTTCAAACTGGTAAGGTGCCCTTGGGGAAGACCGGACTGTTGGGCCAATTCATATACCTGGCGGGTCACATAGGCCGGGTTCAGCAAAGTGAGCCGGCGGCCCGAGGGCGTGACGATATCCCGCTCCGGCAGCTGGGCCAGGTAGGGAGTGGGAGGCGTGTTGGGAGTCACCCAGACATAAACGCCCCCGTGGGCCGCGGCCCAGCGCCGGTAGAGCACGTCCCGCTCATAATTGGTCAACGCAATATGACGGGCCACCCGTAAATCCTCTTCCCTGTCTTGAAACAGATTCCACCCCAGTGACGCCGCCGCCACCAGGGTCCATACCCCTACCACGATCCAGCCATAGTGCTTTAGGGGGATCGAGTGCCTCTTGCTTTTCGCGTCTGCGTGCATAACGGCTCCGTTATACCAGCATCTTCACAGATCCCGGTCGAGACCCCGTAGTCAGGCCGCCGTCCTGTGCTTCCCGTTAGTGCATCCTTCCGGCCGGATATCATGGCTCCGACGCCTAATCTCAGTATATCAATAAATTATAAAATTTTTTGCCCAGATATAAAGGACCGGATAAATAGCTGCTTCTGGACCTTGGAGCGAGGGACGGCGGGAATGATTGCCGCCGCTGGACCGTGAACCTTAAACCATTTTCACGTGTCCCGTTAAAGACCCAGGTCCCAGGGCGAGGCGAACCGGAAGGATAACGCCGCGGCGGAACTTCTGGAAGCGACAGCCAAACTAAAACAATTAAGCGCCAAACTCATGGAACTCTCGGAAGTGATGAAAAAAGTAGAAGCAGGGCAAGGCCGGCTGCAGAAAGTGGAAGAAAAACTGTTTCTCGAAAGTTTTAGTCAAAAGTCGTTTTTTGACCGCATCGGTAACGGAAAAGATTAGCAGGGCTCGAAAGTGGCGTAACCTAGGGGCAGGCATTCACGGTCATTTATCCTGGATAGCGCTGGAGGAAGAGGGTTCCAGGGGGGCTTCCGCTAACCTGCCCTGGAGCGCCGCGGGACCCTCTATCTTCCGATCCCTGATGATGCCCGTGGCCTTTTCCCGCACTATCTTTCTCATGTCGAAAAGGTCCTCGCCCTCGACGCAGGTCACGAAATATTGCTTGAACCGTGTCGGGTTTTGTCTCCACATGCCCAGCAACTGGGTCCAGACCTGACGCCGGTATGATGGCCGCAACCCTTGCCACCAGAGGATTTTGAAAAAAGCCTTGATATCGATTAATATCCTGCGCCAAGTCATGCCCTGATCAGGGACGCGGTCCTCCGGCAAAGTCCCCCCGGCGGCGACCGCCTGGGCCTTGCGAGCCGGCCGCATGGCCAGATAATAGCGGTAGGCCCTTGCCAGGTAACGGGAAGGTTCGTACAGGTAGTCCCAGGCATCGACGTATTCCTGCATGATGTCGGCTTCCGGCCGATCCGGTTCGTAGTTCAAGGCTGAGAAGGTCCCCAGGTTATCTCCCACATCGGCTCGCAGCCGCCCTTCTTTCCCCAGTCGATGCCACAGGCTGGTATGCGGTGCGGCCTGCAGGACCCCAAGCATGGTCACGGGTATGGCGGTCTGTTCTATAAAGGCGCAGATGCGCTCGCCGGCCCCTTTTGTTTCCCCGTCCAGACCGATGATGAAACTGCCGATAACCTCCATGCCATTCTTCTTGAGGGTGTACAGCGATTCTATGAGCGGGTTCTTGATGTTGTGAAATTTGTGGCTGGTATGCAGCACATTCTCATCCGGAGACTCGATCCCGATAAAAACTTCCCTCAGGTTGGCCGCGGTCATGAGGTCGATCATTTCCGGATCCTGCCCCAGGTTCACCGAGGCCTGGGTCAAGAAGCTGAAGGGTTCGCCTCGACTCCTCATCCAGGGGGTGAGTTCTTCCAGGAAGGCCCGGGCGCGCTTCTTACTGCCGATGAAGTTGTCATCGCAGATGAACACGGAACCCCTGGCCCCGAGCCGGTGGAGGGCCTCCAGTTCGGCGATGACCTGCTTCGGGGTTTTGTAACGGGGTATGCGTCCGAAAAGGTTCACCACATCGCAAAATTCGCAGTCAAACGGGCATCCCCGGGAAGTCTGAATCGTCATAGTGGCGTAATCGCTCAGCCGCAACAGATCAAACCGCGGGACCGGCGAGGTGGTCATGTCCGGCTTCTCTACGCTATTTTCGATTATCCCGGTCTTGCCGAGTCTCATCGCCTCCAGGAGCAAAGGAATCGTATTCTCGCCCTCGCCCCGCACCACAAAATCACAACCGGCCTCCAGAACGGCCTCAGGGAGTGAAGTGGGGTGGGGTCCCCCGGCTACGACGGTTTTCCCCCGGCGCTTGGCTTCTCGCACCAGGGCCAACAAGCCCGCCCTTTGAATGTACATGGCCGATATCAAAACCAGATCGGCCCACTGCCAATCTTCCTCCGTCAGGCTCCTGGTGTTGAGATCGGCCAGACGCAGTTCCCATTCAGCGGGCAGCAAGGCTGCCACCGTAATCAAACCCAACGGTGGATTAACCGTTTTATTACCCTGGAGCCGGCAAGATTTCTGGAAACTCCAAAAGGAAAGGGGGAATTGGGGACATACCAACAAAGCCCGCATAGCTATAAAACTCCTCACTAATCGATAGTCGGCGGCAACCAGGCGATGGCTGCCTTAACCAGGTGATCTGAACTCTTTTTGAACCTCGCAACCATCCTCTTTGCGAAAGTAACCCGACTCGTGAGGAGCATATTATCACAAAACTCTCCCAAAACCTCTCTCCGCGGTTGTTAGACCTGGAAAAGATCGGTCCAGAGCTGACTTCCTGCCTCAGAACTCAGGATAGCTCCGACTGATAATGATGAACAAAGAAAGGCGAGGAAAAATGAACCTATCACGTCTTAGGTCGCATGGAGGCATCGACTCTGCCCTCAATCCTAATATCTGGTGGGGCGGGTATTTTGCTAAGTGAGGCCGGATCTTCTTCCCATACGCCGGCAAGCTGGACCGACGCGCCGGGGCGCACCCGGCTCGGGGTGAAAGCGGGGGTTTGATCAGGGACCTTCAGGCGGCGGATTCATTCCAGGCCAGGAATTTTTTCAAAAAGACTTCCACCACGGTGGGGTCGAGCTGGACGCCGGCCTGTTCCTGCAAATATGCCCTGACCCTGTCTTGGGGCCAGGCCGGACGGTAGGGGCGGTCGCTGCTCAAGGCATCCCAAACGTCCACTACCGCGAAGATGCGGGCGGCCAGAGGTATCTCTTCACCTTTCAAGCCCCTGGGGTAACCGCTGCCGTTCCAGCGCTCGTGATGGCAGAAAGGGATGTCCAGGGCCGGGCGCAGATAGGTAATGGGGGAGAGCAGTTCATAGGCGTATATGGGGTGCTGCCGCATGAGCACCCACTCTTCCGGGTTTAACGGACCCGGTTTGAGCAGGATGCTGTCAGGGACCGCGATCTTGCCGATGTCGTGTAGCAAGGCCCCCCGATAGAGATGGGTGAGATCTCGATCCTCGACCCCCAGGGTCCGGGCCAGTTTCAAGGTTAAGGTCGTGACCCGCTGGGAGTGCCCCTTGGTTTCAAAGTCCCGCAGTTCCAAGGCCTTGGCCCAGCCCTCCAGGGTGGCCTCGTAGGCCAGGGTGAGTTCCGCATGGGAGCGCTGGAGCTCATTAACCAAGGTGGCGTTATCGATGGCGATGGCGGCCTGACCGGCCATGGACTCCAGAAATTCTCGCAGTTCTTCGTCCGCCTCCAACCTGGTGCGGTGGAAAATTTCTATCACTCCTTTGACCTGTCCCTTATTGATGAGGGGCTCGGCATAGTAGCTGACAAAATCCTCTGAAGGAAACAAGTTTTGCCCTTGGCCGGCAGTCAGGTCGGGAATAAAGAGAGGCTCGCGGTCCAGGGCCACCGCCCCGGCGTAGCCCTTGCCCATCGGCGCCCGGGCCTGCTTCGTGGGGTCGAATCGGAAGCCCCGGGCGGCGGCACAGTCCAGGGCCAGGGTGTGGGGATTGAGGAGCATGATGGTTGCAGCATCCACCCGTAATTGCCCGGCAACCTGCTCCAGCAGGACATTGAGGGTAATGCCCAGATCCAAACTGCTGTTGATGGCCAGGTCGATCTGGCGCAAAGCCTGCATTTGCTTGAGATGTTTTTCCACTTGCGTGTTGAGATGGGCGTTGTCCACGGCGGCCGCCCCAATTCCGGCAAAGGCCTGGAGGAGGTCCACCCGCTCCGGAGTGAAAAAGTTCGGTCGATCGCTATAAATATTCAGGCAGGCAAAGGCCTGGCGTCCGCGCATCAGGGGAAAGGCGGCCAGGGACTGGTAGCCCCGGTCCCGGGCGGCGACCACCCAGGGCATTTCCTCCGCTTCCCGTCCCATGTCGTTGATTAATCTTGGTTTGCCGGCCTTGATAGCCTGGCCGACGGGTCCCCGACTCGCGGTGGGGTCGTCCAGACAAATTTTCATCTCTTTCAGACAATCGGCCATCTCCCCGGCCCAATAGAGCGGACGGATGCACCCCTTGGATTCAACCCGCCCCAACCAGACCAGGCGGGTATCGAAGGCATCTACCACCAACTGGCAAATCTCCTGCACCATGGCGTCGGGATCGCGAAGCTTGGCCAATTTTTCCACGCCGGCGATAAGCAGGTTGAGGGAGTGGAGGTGTTCCTGGGCCCGGGCCTCCGCCTGTTTGCGGTCGGTGATGTCGGTAATGACGGCGAAAGCACTTTGCAAACGACCCTCACCAAAAATGGGCATGGGCGTAATGAGGGCAATGATTTTCTCACCGTCTTTCCTGATCCATTCGATTTCATACGGTGTCTTTTCCCCGCGCTGCCGCCGGTTAAGCTGGTCTCTGATGATTTCCTTATTGGTCTGGTCAAAAAAATCGAATATCTGACGCCCGATAATCTCTCCCCGGGAGTATCCCAGCAACTCACATAATCTGGGGTTGGCAAAGGTAATTATCCCCTTGGGGTTTATCATGGACAGACCCTGGTTCAGGTTGTCCACTAGCAGGCGGTACTGCGCTTCACTCTCCTCGAGAGCCTTTGCGGCCCGTTGATGTGCGGTGCGGTCCCGCAAAACCTCGAGGCCGTATTCCAGGTGCCTGGCCAACTCCGCCAGCAGCTTCACTTCCTCGGCATCGAAAACCCCGGGTTCACCGGCATAGATACCCAGGGCCCCCCAAGGCTGTCCGTCGATGTTCAGGGGAAAGGCGCACGCCGAAGCAAAGCCGCGTTTTAGGGCTTCGGCCCGCCAGGGGGCAAAGGAC
Organism: uncultured delta proteobacterium; assembly: GCA_963812015.1. Lineage (GTDB taxonomy): Bacteria > Desulfobacterota > Desulfobaccia > Desulfobaccales > 0-14-0-80-60-11 > 0-14-0-80-60-11. The sequence continues at coordinate 225,330 of CAWETI010000002.1, forward strand.
TGATCTTCCCGAATACTCCGAATGATGGACGGCTGACCCGTACGCAAGGCCTTGCCAAAAGGCCCCCGGCCCCGCTCCGTGTCGGCCCAGGTGAGGTTGAGGGTTTCCAGGTAACCGTCGTCCACCCCATAGCGGGCCAGAGGATGGACCGATTTTTCCTGGTTCGCCACGGCCAGCCCCACCCAGGCCAGGCGGTAGCCCCCTTCGGCCACTATGATGCGGCAAATCTCCTGGAGTAAACTTTCCTCCGCTGCGGCCCGGATCATGGCCTGGTCGCCTTCGATCAAGGTCTTGAGGGTCCGGTTGGCTCGCCGTAAGGAAGCTTCGGCTTGCGTGCGGCCCGAGATCTCCCGGTTGAGATACCAGAAAACCAGGGAGAGAATGGCAAAACTGAGGCAAGTTCCCAGGGCTAAGTCCAGGAGGCTGCGTTGCGTACTAGTCGTCCGTTCGACAGATCGTTGCCACAACTTCTGCTTTTCGGCCTTGGCCAGATCATCCAGGACTTGCTGGATATCGTCCTGGAGTGCCTTCCCGGCGTCGGTCAGGGTAATCTGTTCGTCAAGATTGAAGCCCTTTTGCCGGCGTAAACTGATGGTTTGGTTGAGGTGGGCGATTTTTTTATCCATGAGAGGGGCTAGGCGCTCGAGACGGTTTTGTTGGACCGATTCATTACCGGTTAGGGTGCGCAGCTGGACCATCAAGTCCTGGATTTGGCGGGCGGCGGCAGTAACTCGGTTGAGATGCAAGGGTTTCCCGGTGATCGCGAAGCACTGCCTGGCGCTCTCGGCTTCAAGGATATGCGATTTCAGGTCGTTGATATCTGAAAGGATTTCCAGGTTATGGTTCACTTGCTCGCCGGTCTCGACGAGCCCGACCATATTGCGGTAGGCGATCAATTCCGTCACCGCGATGAGGCCCAGCGAAAGAAGGAACCATAAGACGATCAGTTTTTTATGCATAGGGCCCAACTATACTTTCGGCCCGCACCAGCCGCCGGCGCGACGACAAAACCGCTTCCCAGCACCGCAAGAGTTCGGTCAGGTCAGCTTCGGCATGACAATCAATTATTTCAACCACTTAATCATCTTAACCGTCGTACCCCCTCCCACCTGGCTCTGAATCTCAAATTCGTCCATCAGGTGCTTAGATCCCGGCAGCCCATATCCCAGGTCGTTGCTGGAGCCGCCTTGCAAGGCCAGGCTGAGATCGGCAATCCCGGGGCCATGGTCTTCCACCACAATCTCTATGCCTCTGGCGTCGTTGCGGGCCACAGGCTTCAAGGTCACCTTGCCGTGCCCGGAATATTGATAGGCGTTGCGGCTCATTTCGCAGGTGGCGGTGGTGATATGGATCTGGTCCGGGATGCCAAAGTCCAACTCCTGGGCCATTTCCCGGGCTTCCTGTCGGGCCCGGATTATATCATTGCCATCCCGGATCGGGACCTCTCTCATGGTCACCGGCTGGGGCCACACCGGTTTTGCCCCGGCGTTGGGACTTCTTGTCGGAAGCGACTTCAGCCCCAGTATCTCCAGTACGGTCAATCGGGTGTTGACGGCCGGAACCGGGGCCGGGGCTTTATTCCAGACAATAAACCTGCCATCCTGTCGCCGCCTGGGTAAACCGGAATCGCTTTGGGTGCCTTTTATCGCCATATTTTTCTCCCGCCCCCCCCTTCTATTTCGGCGCGAATGCCTTAAGAGATGAATTTATCTCAAGTGATCAGCGCGGCCAGAGGGCCTCTGGGACTGGATCAGGCTGGTGCAGGCGGCGCCTGGTCTGCCCGGAGCAAGCATCCAACGTGACCGAAACCCTGGCGCCCCCCGGCCGGTCGCGGTTTATGGTTTGACAACCCCGCTTCCTTCTTTTATTTTTAAGCCAGCGGGGAGGGTTGCCATGAGCACCAAGAAGCGTTGTCTCATTTCTCAAGCCGAGATTGCCCGGCGGGTGGCGGAGTTGGCCGAGCGAATCGGCCGGGATTATGCCAGCCGGGACTTAGTGATGGTGGGGGTTCTGAAAGGGGCGTTCATCTTCCTGGCCGACCTGGTGCGGGCCCTGCCCTTCCCGGTGATCGTGGATTTTGTCCGGGTGAAGAGCTACGGCGCCGGCACCGAGTCCGCCGGGGAAATCCACATCACCAAGGATGTGGAAGAGCCCCTGAAAGACCGGGACGTCCTGATTGTGGAAGATATCATCGACCTGGGCCTGACCCTGGACTTTCTGCGCCAGCACCTCCTCAGCCACCAGCCCCGCTCCCTCAAGATCTGCTGCCTCATCGACAAGAAAGAGCGCCGGAAAGTGGAGGTCCCCCTGGACTACACCGGCTTTGTGGTGGAAAAGGGTTTTCTGGTGGGCTACGGCCTGGACTGCGGCGAACAGAGCCGCACCCTGCCGGAAATTTTTGTATTGGAGGAGAAATGAAAGGGGAGAGGGGTCCAGGGGCGTTTTCGTAAGTGCCCCTGCCTCCGCTTGCATACCCTCTCCCCCAACCCCTTACCGGGAGGTGGGAGGAGAGCTTGAGGGGAGGGCGGGGAAATCCCTTATAAAAAAATAAAAAATTTCCCCGGCCCTTCTCCCAACCGCACACATTATGACTTCACTTCATCACTTCGCCGCCATCGACGTCGGCAGTCTGACCGTGCGCCTGGCGGTGGCGGAGCCCACCCCCGGGGGTGCGTTCCGGGTGCTGACCCACCGCCGGGAGATTACCGGTCTGGGGCAGGGTTTGGCCGCCACCGGCGAGTTGGCCCCGGAGGCCATGGCCCGGACCCTGGAGGCGCTTAAGATCTTTCAGCAGGTCATGTCGGTCCACCGGGTGGAGCGTTACCGGGCCGTGGGCACCCAGGCCCTGCGCCAGGCCGTCAACCGCCAGGTCTTCCTGGACCGCCTCCACGAGGCCCTGGGACTGGCGGTGGAGGTGCTGGCCCCCCAAGCGGAGGCCCGGCTGTCCCTCACCGGAGTGCTTACCGCCCTGGCTCCGGAGGTGCTGACCGCCCCGGCGGTACTGGTCTTTGATGTGGGCGGGGGCAGCACGGAGTTTGCCCTGGTGCGCCCCGACCGGGAGCCGGTCTTCGCCAGCCTGCCCCTGGGGGTCTTGACCCTGAGCCAGGCCCGGCCCCTGGGGGACCCGCCCGTGCGGGCCTGGGTGGCGGCCCTGAAAGAAGAACTGGCCGCCCGCTTGGGTTTTTTCTATAAGGAGGCCATCAGGCCCCACCTGGAGGCGGCCCCGCTCCTGGTGGGCACCGCCGGGGCAGTCACGACCCTGGCGGCCATGCAGTTAAGGTTGCGGGAATATGATTCAAAAAAGATTAATAACCTGCTGTTGACCCGGGTCCAGGTGGCGGCGCTGGCTGAACTGGTGGCGCGCTTGCCCGAGGCGGAACGGGCCGGTTTGGCCGGGATGGAGCCCGCCAAGGCCGGGGTGATGGTGGCCGGGGCCTTGGTGGTGCTGACCATTCTTGAGGTTTGCCGCCAGGATTCCTTGGTGGTGATTGACGCCGGGCTCCTGGAAGGGGTCTTGCACGAGATGTCCTGTAAGTTTTGAGTTTCGGGATTCGCCGGAAAAGGATAAAATAACACTTTCCCTTCAGCCAGTCATTTTACCCATAAAGAGATGGGACCGTGATTATCAAAGAAACCAAGCTGTTAACCCTGTTGGGCCCCTCATGGCTCAAGATTCCGACCACCGGGAACTCAAAAGCTAAAGGATAACCGTATGTCTCAGGATAACATTCACTATGCCTATACCTTCGATGATGTGCTGCTGCTGCCGGGGGCCTCGTCGGTGCTGCCCAGCGAAGTGGATCTCAGCACCCGCCTGACCCGGCGCATCCCTCTCAATATTCCGCTCCTCAGCTCCGCCATGGACACGGTCACCGAGGCGGACACGGCCATCTCCCTGGCCCGCCAGGGGGGCATCGGCATCCTGCACCGCAACATGACCATCGAGGCCCAGGCCCTGGAGGTGGAAAAGGTCAAAAAGTCGGAGTCCGGGATGATCATCGACCCGGTGACCATCGGTCCCGAGGCCCGGATCGCCGATGTCTTGCAGTTGATGGAACGTTACCGCATCTCCGGCATCCCGGTGGTGGAGGGGCGCAAACTCGTGGGCATCGTCACCAACCGGGATTTGCGCTTCGAGACCAACCTGGAGCAGAAGGTCAAAGAGGTGATGACCAAGGACCATCTGGTTACCGCCCAGACGGGCATCACTTTGGAGGAATCCAAGGCCCTGCTGCATAAGTACCGCATTGAAAAGCTGCTGGTGGTGGACGAGGCCGGCGACCTCAACGGACTCATCACCATCAAGGATATCGAAAAAATCCGCAAATATCCCCTGTCCTGCAAAGATGAGTTTGGGCGCCTGCGGGTGGGGGCCGCCATCGGGGTGGGCCCCGACCGGGAACCCCGCATCGAGGCCTTGGTCAAGGCTGGGGTGGACCTTATCTGCATCGACACGGCCCACGGGCATTCCTGGCGGGTGATCGAGACCGTGGAGGATACCAAGCGAAACTTCCCCGACGTGGAGTTGGTGGCCGGCAACGTCGCCACCGCCGAAGGGGCCCGGGACCTCATCAAGGCCGGGGTGGACGCCGTCAAAGTGGGGGTGGGGCCCGGCTCCATCTGCACCACCCGGGTGATCGCCGGGGTGGGGGTGCCCCAGTTGACCGCCATTATGGATTGCGCCAAGGCGGCCAAAGCCGCCGACATCCCCCTGGTGGCCGACGGCGGCATCAAGTACTCCGGCGACGTCACCAAGGCCCTGGCGGCCGGGGCCGACGTGATCATGATCGGCAGTCTCTTTGCCGGCACCGAAGAGTCCCCCGGGGAGACGGTGATTTTCCAGGGCCGCAGCTACAAGATTTACCGGGGCATGGGATCCGTGGAAGCCATGAAGGCCGGCAGCCGGGACCGCTACTGCCAGGAAGACGTCAACCTGGAAGACAAACTGGTTCCGGAAGGCATCGTGGGCCGGGTGCCGTCCCGGGGCAAACTCTCGGACGTCGTCTTCCAGCTCATGGGGGGCTTGCGCTCCGGCATGGGGTACGTGGGGGCCAAAAACATTAAAGAACTCCAGGACAAGGCCAAATTCGTACGCATCAGCCCCGCGGGCCTCAAAGAATCCCACGTCCACGACGTCATCATCATGAAGGAAGCGCCGAATTATTGGGTGGATTAGGGTTATGAGGGAAGGGGACCAGGGGCCGACGGCCCCTGCCCCCTCCCCTCAAGCTCCCCTCCCCCAACCCCTTAAGGGGAAAAATTTAGGGGCGGACCTTAATGTCCGCTTTTTTTATTTGGTTACACTAAATCTTTGTCAATTTATTAATGAATTATCTTGACATATCCGATACGTGTGGTTAAAAATATACCATGTGGTATTTAAACTACCACGCGAAAAGGAGAAGGAAAAATGTTCGGCGAATTCATTAAGGAACGGAGGATTAATAAGGGTTTAACGTTGAGGGAATTTTGCAAGCTAATTGAGATTGACGCTAGTAACTGGAGCAAAACCGAACGCGGTCTGCTCGCACCCCCTAAGAGCGACGAGAAATTGGAAAAAATAGCTGAGGTTTTGGGGATCTCAGTGGGTTCTGATCTATGGACCGAATTGAAGGACAAGGCAGAAATTGATTCAGGCAATATTCCGGCAGATATACGATCCGATAAAGAATTGATAGGTTATCTCCCAATGTTTTTCCGAACCATAAGGAGCGAGAAGCCTTCGGCAGATGATTTGGACAACCTCATTGAAATGATTCGTACGGGGGGGAGGTGATTGGATTATTCTGGTTTCAAATGCAAATGGATTGATAAGAATCAACTTAGAAAACTGGCGGACCAAATAAGACAGGAATATTGGCCTGAGGATATTCTTCCTATAGATACAGCCAAAATCGTTGAACTCAGGTTAAGAATTGATATCGAGCCCGTGCGTGGTTTACTTTCCGACATGGATATGGATGCCTATCTGAGAACGGATTTAAACGGAATCGTCGTGGATCACGATTGCTATATGCAGGATAAATTTGCTAACCGTTTGCGCTTTTCGCTAGCCCATGAATTGGGTAATTATTTTTTACATAAGGATGTTTATTCAGATTTACCCCTGGTCTCTACAGAAGAATGGAAAGATTTTATCCTTAATGTTCCAGAAGCCGAATATGAAAACTTCGAATGGCAAGCAAATGAATTTGCAGGTCGTTTTTTGGTTCCTTATGACAAGTTGAAGTCAAAAGTTGAAGAATCCTTGGAAATAATAAGAAAATCTGGTTTAATCGAATATCTTCATCAAGACCCTGACGCAGTTTTATCAAGAGTTTCTCCTTTTCTCCGCAGAACTTTTGGTGTCTCAGAACAAGTCATTGTCCTCAGGGTTCAAAGAGAAGATTTATGGCCCCCTGAAACGGATTAGATATAATCTTAAGAATACGAAAAGGGAGGGCCAATTGGCCCTCCCTTTTTTCTGGTTCATAGTGCGCACCTTACATGGCGGGCAGTGCCCGCCCTACATTATTTGGGGGCGACCCGGCGGGTCGCCCTTACTTATGGGATTGGGGGATGGGGTGCGGGGAAGGGGGAAAAGGCTCGCGCCCTTTGCCCCCTTCCCCGCAAAACCTTCCCTGATTTATTCTTTCCCCGCGGCGGCTTTGGGTTGTTCGGCCAGCCAGGCGGCCCGTTCCTGGGGCTTGGCGGGGCTGGGGCCCAGTTTTAGGGTTCGCTCCACCATTTCCTTGGCGATGGCGGCGAATTGCGGCCCTTCCGAGGCGGACAGATTGAACATCTCCACCCGTGCCGGTTCAAGGTTCATCTGGCTGAAATCTTTTTTCACCTTGGTGACCCGCTTTTGGGCCCGGAGGTTGCCCGTGAGATAATGGCACTCACCCTCCAGGCAGCCCGCCACAAAGGCCGCGTCCGCTCCGGCCTCAAAGGCCTTGAGCAGGTGGAGGATGTCCACCCGCCCGGAGCAGGGCACCATGATGATCTTGATATCCGGGGGGTAATGCAGCCGCATCGAACCAGCCACGTCCGTTGCGTGGTAGGCACAGTAGCGGCAGGCAAAGCCGATGATATTGGGAGACCATGCCGCGGTCATAACTCCTCCTTGGCTTATCCGGCCGCCAGGGCTGTTTCCTGGCCAATAACCTGGGGGTCAGCGAAGTTCTGCATGGGCCTTCGCAGGTCGGTTGCCATTACCATACCTTACTAGAGGCAAAGTATTTAACAATTATCGTTGAGATAGAGGAAAACAGCCTCATAAAAAATCTAAGAGTTACAATCCAATAAGTCAAGCACGAAGGACAGTGCGCCCTGCGGCTGGCCGCGGGTTTGATTGGCGGCCGCCGCCTTGATTGGCGCTGGAAAATGCTTAATTTTATTGCGGGTTAAAAACGGGGGCGCCTGGCGCCGCCCTCTGTAACAGTAGGGCGTGGCCCCGACTTGGTCGCGATTCGTAAATCATGAGTGGGTCTTACAATATCCGGGATAGCGACGGTGGGGCTCATTTGGCAGGAGAGAAACCCGGCTTAAAGATATACTTAATGATAAAAACAAGATATGTAAGATATGAGAACTACTTGCCTGCTAGTACGGTAGCAACCCGCCTTAAACAAGTCTACGCTGAGACTGGTAAACGGAAATGATGCTTCGGAGTGAGCCATGACCATCAGAAGATTATTTCAGATCATATTTGGTACGTTTTTCCTGGTCCTGACCGGGTTAGGGGTGTTGGCGGTTTTACTTTTTCTTAATGAGACGAATTTAGAAAAAAGTCAGCATACCCGCTATGAATCCTATGTGTTGGCCGACCTCTCGCGTCAGACTTCTGATGACTTGAGCCGTTTCGCCAGGACCTATGTGGTGACCGGTGACCCTAAATTTGAACAATATTATTGGGATGTCCTGGCAATTCGGGAGGGCGCCAAACCGCGGCCGGAGCACTATGAGCGGATGTACTGGGATTTTATGGCGGCAACCGGTAAAGCGCCGCACCCGGCGGGGCAGAGCATCTCCCTCTACCAACTCTTGAAAAACGTGGGAATTACCCAGGAGGAATTCGCCAAACTGATCGAAGCGGAGGCCAATTCCAATGCCCTGGTGAGAACTGAAGAGATCGCCATGAATGCGGTGAAAGGCCGTTATGACGACGGCGAGGGCGGGTTCAGCAAACATGGCGAGCCCAATCGGGCCTGGGCCATTAACATCCTGCACGATGCGGCGTATCACCGGGAAAAGGCGAAAATCATGCAGCCCATCGATGATTTTTTCGCCATGCTGGATGCTAGAACTTTGCGTACTACCGAGAAATACCGGCGAGCCAGCAACCTCTATTTAGAGCTAATTATCGGCATGTTGGTCCTCTTATTCTTTCTGACCCTGACTGCCTTTGTCATTATTTCCGCCAAGGTGAACTCAAGCTTTGCCGCGTTTAAGGCATTTTTCCAGCGTGCCGCCAAGGGAGCCGGTAGGATCGGGCCGGAACAGGTGAATTTCAACGAATTCCAGGAATTGGCGGCAGCCGCCAACCACATGGTGGAGGAGCGGCAACAGGCGGAAGCGGCGCTACGGGATAGCACGGAGCGTCTGAATTTAGCCCTGGGGGCTACGGGCATCGGCATTTGGGAGAGGGACCTGAGCCAAAATGCCCTCACCTGGGATAAGGCCACGCAATCTATCTTTGGATTCATCTCGGAGGATTTATCTGACTACCGGGAGATTTTTTTGGATTGCGTTCACCCGGATGATCTGGAACGGATGCGAGAGGCGACGAGACAAGCCATAGAAGGAGCAGGAGACTACAACACCGAATTTCGGGTGATCTGGCCGGATGCCAGTATGCACGTGGTGGCAACTCGCGCCGTGGTGTTGCGGGATGAACTCGGTAACGCCACCCGGATGATCGGCGCTTGCTGGGATGTCACGGATAACCGGCAAAGGGAACAACTGGCGCATCTGGGCTCCGAGGTCGGCGATGCCTTGACCAGCCTCAAACCGATCCAGGCAAGGCTACAACTGTGCGCCGAAGCTTTGGTCCATCAACTCGATGCGGCTCTGGCCCGGATCTGGATAGTCAATGAAGAGGCAGGCATGCTGGAGATGCAAGCCAGCGCCGGGATTCACACCCATACGGATGGCACCCGGAGCCGGATACCCCTGGGCAAGTTTAAAATCGGCCGCATCGCCCAAGAAGCTCAGCCTCGTTTTTCCAACCAGGTAGGCGCAGAGCCTGATGTGGACGACAAGGACTGGGTGAGGCAGCACGGCCTGGTCAGCTTTGTCGGTCATCCCCTGATTGTCGAGGGGCGGGTGGTCGGCGTCATGGCGTTCTTCTCCCGTATGAAACTCAATCCGGATACGGTGGACGCCCTCGCCGGCATTGCCAAGAGTGTCGCCGTGTCGGTCGATCGGGATCGGGCGGAACGAGAATTAGTTCTGGCCCGTGAAGCTGCGGAGGCTGCCACCCGGGCCAAGAGCGCTTTTCTGGCCAATATGAGCCACGAACTGCGCACCCCCATGAACGCCATCCTCGGCTACAGCGAAATGTTGATGGAGGAAGCTGAAGATCTGGAGCAGGAAGATTTCATCCCGGATCTACAAAAGATTCACACCGCCGGCAAACACCTCCTGGGCCTCATCAACGATATCCTCGACCTGTCCAAGATCGAAGCCGGCAAGATGGATCTCTTCCTGGAGTCGTTTGACCTGGCCGGGATGATCAATGACGTGGCCAGCACCCTCAAGCCGCTGGTGGAAAAGAATCACAACACGCTCCGGGTGGACAGCGCCGCGGGGCTCGGCGTCATGCACGCCGACCTGACCAAGGTGCGGCAATCCCTGTTTAACCTGCTCAGTAATGCCTGTAAATTCACCGAAAACGGCACGATAAGCTTGGAAGTTGCGCCCGTGTCCCGAGACGGCGCCGACTGGATTGCCTTCCGCGTCAAAGATACGGGCATCGGCATGACCCCGGCCCAGGTGGATAAACTTTTCCAGCCGTTCGTGCAGGCTGACGCCTCAACCTCCCGTAAATACGGGGGAACCGGGCTGGGGATGACTATCACCCAACATTTCTGCAAGTTGATGGGCGGGGAGATCAGTATCGCCAGCGAGCCCGAGGTCGGCACCACCTTTACGATCCAGCTCCCCAGGCAGATCATGACCCAGCCTCCGGCCCCGGCTCCCCAGACCGAACCATCCGGACCCAAGTTCCCGGCGGGGGTCAACACCGTCCTGGTCATTGAGGATGATCCGGCCGCCCGGGACTTGCTGATCCGCTTTTTGGCCAAAGAGGGCTATCGGGTCGAGACCGCGGCCGGGGGGGAGGAAGGGCTCCGTCTGGCCAGGGAGCTCCATCCCGACGTCATCACCCTGGATGTGATGATGCCGGGCATGGACGGCTGGGCGGTGCTGACCGCACTCAAGGCCGACCCTGATTTAGCCGATATCCCGGTGGTCATGCTGACCATCGTGGATAATAAAAACTTGGGATACGCCCTGGGCGCGGCGGATTACCTGACCAAGCCCATCCAGCGCGACCGTCTGCTGGCCATGCTGGAAAAATATTGTCATACTGCCGAGAAAACCACGGTCCTGTTGGTTGAAGACGATGCCGGGACCCGGGAGATTATCCGGCGTCTGTTGGAGAAAACCGGGATTCAGGTGGTTGAGGCCGAAAATGGGCGGGTGGCCCTGGAACGCCTGACCGAGAGCCAACCGGGGTTGATTTTGCTGGACCTCATGATGCCGGAAATGGATGGGTTTCAATTTGTCGACCAGGTGCGCCAGCATGAAGCCTGGCAGGCCATTCCCATTGTGGTGGTCACCGCCAAGGATTTAACCCCGGAAGATCGCCGGCGACTGAATGGTTATGTCACCGAAATCATCCGGAAGGATACCCGGGCCCAGGAGGAGTTGCTGGCCGAAGTGAGTAAAATGGTGAAGGCCCGCCTGCAGAAAGGCCTGGTGAGCCCAGGTTAAGCGTCATCATAACTTCATACAGAGGAGCCCAGACTGATGTCCAAGATTCTTTTGGTGGAAGATAATGAAATGAATCGAGATATGTTATCCCGCCGCCTGCTCAAAAAAGGCTATGAACTGGTCATGGCCATGGACGGCGAGCAGGCGGTCGAGATGGCCGGTACAGAGGCCCCGGACCTGATCCTGATGGATATCAGCTTGCCGGGCCTGGACGGCTGGGAAGCGACCCGGCGTCTCAAGGCCATGCCGGAAACCCAGTCCATTCCCATTATCGCCCTCACGGCCCATGCCATGGCCGGGGACCGGGAAAAATGCCTGGCCGCGGGTTGTGACGACTATGATACCAAGCCGGTGGAGTTTAAGCGCCTCTTGGAAAAAATCCAGGGATTTTTAGACAAGTAGAAGCACAGGCTCATCATGACCGCAACCGCATCTGAACTCGGCCAGGCCGGAACCGGAGGACCGACCCCAGACGGCCAACAGGCCCTGTGGTCGCACCTGCGCCATGAATTGCGGACGCCCCTCAACGCCATCATCGGCTACAGCGAAATGCTCTTGGAAGACGCCGACGAGGCCGGTCTGACGGATTTGGCCTCCGACCTCGACCAGGTGCTCTCGGCCGGCCGCCAGCTCCTTTCCATCGTCAACGACCTCCTGGACGCCGATAAACTTGCCTCCGATGATGTCGCCTTCAACCTGGAATCGGTGGTTGCCAACCTGGACTACCAGGCGCGCGCCCCGTTAAACGGCGTCATCGGTTTCAGCGAAATCCTGTTGGAAAACGCTGCCGATCAGGGGCGGGAGGAAATTATCGCCGACCTTGGGAAGATTCACGACGCCGGGGAACTCTTCCTATCGCGCCTCAACAACATTATTGATTTTACCGGGATCGACGCCGGTCCCCAGGCGGTGGCCCCGTTGGTCTCGGACCGGTCGCCGCTGCTTCACAGCGTCATGACCAGCCTCCGGGAATTGGCTCAGGAGAGCGCCGCGGTTACCGGCGGTGAGAGGGGCTCTCTCCTGGTAGTGGACGACAATGAGATCAACCGGGATTTGCTGTGTCGTTATCTGGGGCGGCAAGGCCATACGGTGCAAGCGGCCCCCGACGGTCTCAAGGCTTTGGAGATGATCGACACCGGGGCTTTCGACCTCGTGCTCCTGGATATCATGATGCCGGGGTTGAACGGGTACCAGGTGCTCCAGCATCTGAAGAATTCCGCCTGGCGGGACCTGCCGGTCATCATGATTTCCGCCCTGGACGAAATGGACAGCGTGGTCCGCTGCATTGAACTGGGGGCGGAAGACTATCTGGCCAAGCCTTTCAACCCGGTGCTGCTGCGGGCCCGGGTGGGAGCCTGCCTGGAAAAGAAGCGGCTCAGAGATCTGGAAAAAGAACAACAGCGGCAATTGAACGAACTCAACGCCGCCCTGGAAGTGCGCAACCGTTTTATTCGCCGGACCTTCGGCCAGTACCTCTCCGATGAAATCGTCGAGACCATCTTGGAGAAACCGGACGGCTTGAAAATAGGGGGGGAAAAGCGGCAGGCCACCATTATTATGGCCGATCTGCGCGGCTTCACCTCTTTAAGTGAGCGCTTGCCGGCCGAGGATGTGGTGGCCATGGTCAATATCTACCTGGAAACCATGACCGAGATTATCCTGAGGTACCAGGGCACCATCGAAGAATTCATCGGCGACGGCATCCTGGTGGTTTTCGGGGCTCCCCTCCTGCGCCCGGATGACGCCCGACGGGCCGTGGCCTGCGCGGTGGAGATGCAACTGGCCATGACTGCCGTCAATGACCGGAACCGCCAGGCCGGGTACCCCGAGGTGGCTTTAGGAATCGGCATCAACACCGGCAGAATGGTGGTGGGTAATATCGGTTCGCAGAAGAGAATGAAATATGGCGTGGTCGGCCGGAATGTCAACCTCACGGCCCGCATCGAGTCCTACACGGTGGGCGGCCAGATCTACATTTCAGCAGGCACCTTGCAGGAATGCGGCGATATCTTGCGGATCGACAGCTCCATGCAGGTCATGCCCAAAGGGGTGAAAGAGCTGCTGACCATCTATGAAGTGGGAGGTATCGGCGGAGATTATCAGCTCTTTTTGCCCGTCAAGGCAGAGGTGGCGTGGATCGAACTTACCCGGCAGCTACCCATCCGGTTTACCGTGTTGGCCGGGAAACATGTCGGAGAACTTAAGCATCACGGCGCCATCGTCAAAATTGCCCCCCAAATGGCCGAAATTACCGCGGAAATCTTGCCCTCCCGGCTGGCCAACCTGCGGCTGTCCCTGTATGACCCCGACGACCGCGCCATCACCGATGATCTTTATGCCAAAGTGGTAACCCACCTCTCCGAGGCGCCGCCGGTTTTTCACGTCAATTTCACTTCCATCCCTCCCGAAGCCGCAACCTTTTTGGGGGAATTACCGGGCTCTCCCCTGACCGATTAACCAAACCTTCTCTGTAGGTGAGAGATGCCGGCGCACTAAGGGGTTTTAATTAATCTAATCATTGCCAGGTCTTATCTCGTCGCGCCGTGAGGCTGATCAGCTTATCTCCGGCTTTTCGCTTCTGGCCGTGTAATAGCCGCTGGTTTCCTGCACCGTCACCGGCCCTTCGAACATGGCCGAGAGGTTAGGCGAGGTCAGCACCTGGGGTTTGTCCCCATCGAGCAAGACCCGCCCATGCTGGAGGAGGATGACCCGGTTGATTTCCGGGAAGATCTCCTCGATATGATGGGTGACCAGAATGATGGTCTTGCCGTTCCGGGCCAGGTTCTGGAGGGTGAGCAGAAATCGGTGGCGCACCATCAGGTCCAAGCCGGTGGTGGGTTCATCGAGCAACAGGGCCCGGGGGGCGGGTACCAGAGCCCGGGCGATCATAATCCGCCGCACCTCCCCGGTGGACATGGTCTCGATGAAGGTGTCCGCCAGATGAGACGCTTCCATCAGGGCCAAGGCCTGGCGCCCCTGCTCCCGCATCGCCGGGGTGAGGAGATGGTGCTGAAAAAGGCCGTAGGAAGCGAAGAAGCCCGACAACACCGCGTCCAGGCCCCGGGTCCGGCCCGGCAGCGTCCCGGTCAGGATGGAGTTCTGGAGGTCTGTTGAGACGATGCCCAACTGGGCCCGCAACTCAGAGACATTCCAAAGCTCTTGCCCCAGGATCGTCAGGGGCGGCGTTCCGTCCGGATGGGCCAGGGGATAGTCCTGGCGGGCGATGAGCCGGATGAGGGACGATTTGCCGGCGCCGTTGGGGCCGAGGATGGCGGTGTGCTCGCCCTCCCGGATCGTCAGGCTGATGCGGTCCAGGACCCGGGTGCGGTTTTTGACCACCGAGGCGTCCTGAATTTTAAGCAGGGGCGCCCGGGGTCCGCCCCGGTCAGGGCAGCCCGGGGTGGTCGTTGGCGATGACATCTCTGAGTCTCAATGGGATAAATAATTTGAGGGGAGCGCCGGGGAATTGGCAGACACCGGCATCTCGCCAGCCTTCCCCGGTCCTCCCCTCAACAATCTAGGCGTGCCACTCCTTTTTCACCGCGATGGCGTCGATCTCCACGGACACGTTCCGGGCCAGGCCCGCGGCCTGGATGGTGGTGCGGGCCGGCGGGTGTTGGGGGAAGAACTCGCCGTAGGCCCGGTTCATCTCCGGGAAATCGGCCATATCCGCCAGGTAGACCGTGGTTTTCACCACATCCTTCAACGTCAATCCCACCGCCGCCAAAATGGCCTTGAGGTTCGCTATCACCTGGACGGTTTGCACCACGATATCTCCTTCCACCAGATGGCCTCTGGCATCCATGGGGATTTGGCCGGAGACGAACACAAAGGGGCCGGCGGCCAGGGCCTGGGTATAGGGGCCGACTGGGATCGGGGCCTGATCGGTTTCAATGACAATTTTTTTCATGGTCTTTTTTCCTCCCAACCTGATTTTATCGGTGCGATAATAAGTGAAGCAGCCGGGTAAATACAAAAGTCTTGATGAATCGGCAACATTTTGTTAATGGTATGGAAAAACCTTGGAGGTAAACAATGGGGTTGTGGTTGAAATGCCCGGGGTGCCAAGCACAAAATCCTCTTCCCATGCGGGTTTGTCCCAATTGCGGGCAAGATCTGAGTAAGCTTTCCGCGGCACAGCGGGTCTATGTGATCGGGGCGGCGGCGGCTCCCCCGGCACCCTCTCCCGCCACTCCCCCGGCAAAAGCCCCGGCCACCCCTAAGTTGCCGGTGAGGGCTGGCGCCACCGAATCAACCCCGCCGTCCCCGGAGGCGGCCCCCAAGCCTGCCAAAAAGCCCAAAAGGACGAAGAAAAAGAAGAGTTAGCCGCGTGAATCGCTAAGACACCGCCTGAATTACTCCCAGCACCAACTCCACCAGTTGGGGTTCGGCCCGGGCCACCGTGTCGATGATGGCCTCGATGGCGATGGGGGCCATGGCATCCGGTAGATTGAGATTACTGATCACCGAGATGCCCAGGACCCGGAGACCGGCATGAACCGCCGCGATGACCTCGGGCACCGTGGACATACCCACCGCGTCCGCCCCGATTTGGCGCAGAAACCGGGTTTCAGCGGGGGTTTCCAGGCTGGGACCCGTAACCGCCACGTACACCCCCTGGCGTAAGCCGATGCCCAGGCGGCGGGCCACGGCCTCGGTCATCTCCCGCAGGCCCCGGTCATAGACCTGGCTCAGGTCGGGGAAGCGGGGGCCCCAGGCATCGATATTATCCCCCACCAGGGGATTGTCCCCCATCAGGTTAAGATGGTCGCTGATGAGCATCAAGTCGCTGGCTTTGAAGAGAGGATTCAGGCCGCCGGCGGCATTGGTGACGATGAGGGTCTTGACGCCCAGGTTCGCCATCACCCGCACCGGAAAGGTCACCTGGCGCAGGGAATAGCCTTCGTAGGCATGGAAGCGGCCCTGGCAGAGGATCACCGGCTGCCCGGCGAGGCGGCCCCAACCAAGGCGGCCGGCGTGGCTGGGGCTGGTGGCCGGAGGAAAATGGGGCAGGTCTTGGTAGGGGAGGTAATCTCCACCCTCCAGCCGGTCGGCCCAGTCCCCCTGGCCGGTCCCCAGGATAATCCCCCACTCCGGCGCCGCGCTCAGGCGCGGGGCGATGACTTGAACGCATTCTTCCACCTGCGCCTGGTAGGTCCGGCTCACGCCCATCTCCTTGTCAGTGTGCCAAAGTGTGCCCTAAGCATAAGCCGCGTTCCTTGGTTCGTCAATGGCCGGAATGTCCCGGAGGAGATTTTCGCTTTATCCTTGACAGTTTCCCCCATTACCTT
This sequence comes from uncultured delta proteobacterium, assembly GCA_963812015.1. Taxonomy (GTDB): domain Bacteria; phylum Desulfobacterota; class Desulfobaccia; order Desulfobaccales; family 0-14-0-80-60-11; genus 0-14-0-80-60-11. The sequence continues at coordinate 241,595 of CAWETI010000002.1, forward strand.
AAAAATATAGCATCACGGTGAGGAAGAAAATATGGGCAGACCCAAAAAGTGCCGGTGGGTGGAAAATGAGCCGGGGGTGACGTTTTTTAAGCCCCGGGGCATTCCCCTCAGATCTTTGCAGCAGATAGTGATTACGGTGGACGAGCTGGAGGCCATGCGTTTGGCCGACTTCCTGGAGATGACCCAGGAAGAGGTGGCCCAGAGGATGCAGGTTTCCCGGCCCACGGTGACCCGGATGTTGTCCCGGGCCCATCGGGCGGTGGCCGAAGCCCTGGTGCACGGTAAAGCGATTTGCATTCAAGGGGGAGATTACCGTGTGGGGCAGCAATGCCAGGCATGCGGACACTGGAATCTTCAGGATCCAGGGGACGCGGACTCAGAAGGTTGCACCTGCCCTGGTCACGAAGGCGAGGCGAAGCCGCCGGATTCAGACAAATAAACGCGGCGGTTTTTCTTATTTTTCTTATTTTTCTTAAGAGCCTTGCCGCGCCTCGTGCTTAGTTTCAAAAATTCACCTTATTTTATGGCTGAAGCACCCCTGCAAAAGGAACCTGAAGTCCCCCTTTTTTGAAGAGGGATTGAGGGGGATTATCTAAGTATTAGAATCCCTCCTTACCCCCCTTGAGAAAAGGGGGGAATTCCCATGCCTGGGGGGGTAGCGTTAATTTCTGCAATGAAGTCTAGGCCCGGATGCCTTCGGGGGGAGACAGGGGGGATGGCCGACATCAGCACCTATAAAGATGCCGGGGTCGATATCGATAAAGCGGATACCTTTATCAAAAGCGTTCAGACCCTGGCAAAATCCACTTACCGCACCGGAGTTCTGGGGGAGATCGGCTCATTCGGCGGCCTGTTTCATCTGGGGGCCGACCGGTATCGCGACCCGGTGTTGGTTTCCTCCACCGATGGGGTGGGGACCAAGATTAAAATCGCCGTCCTCATGAACCGCCACGATACCATCGGTATCGACCTGGTGGCCATGTGCGCCAATGACATCGTGGTCCATGGTGCCACCCCGCTGTTCTTTTTGGATTACCTGGCCATGGGGCAGTTGGTCCCGGAAACCGCTACCCTGATCGTCGAAGGCATCACTCACGGCTGCAAGCAGGCCCGGTGCTCCCTGATCGGCGGGGAGACCGCGGAGATGCCCGGCATCTATCTGCCCGGCGATTACGACCTGGCCGGCTTTGTGGTGGGGGTGGTGGAACGGGATCAAATTATCGACGGCTCAACCATCGCCGTGGGCCACCGGATTATCGGCCTCGCCTCCAGCGGCCTGCACAGCAACGGCTACTCCCTGGTCCGCCAGGTGCTCTTGGAGCGCCACCGCTACTTGGTGGAGGACCAGATCCCGGAATTGGGGGGGGCCCTGGGAGAGGAACTCCTCAAACCCACCCGTATTTACGTGGAGACGGTGCTCAACCTGCTGCGGGATTTCCCCCTCAGCGGCATCTGTCATATCACCGGCGGCGGCTTAACCGACAATCTGCCGCGCATCCTGCCTAAGTCCTGCCAGGCGGTCATTAATAAGCAATCCTGGCCGGTGCCTCCCATCTTCCATTTCCTCCGGGAGAAGGGCAACATCCCCGAAGCCGAAATGCTCCGCACCTTCAACAACGGTATCGGCCTGGCGGTGGTGGTGGGCGAAGAATACGTGGCCGACGTGCTCCTGCGCCTCCAGGGCCTGCACGAGGAGGGTTATGTGATCGGCGAGGTCGTGTCGCGCAAAAATGACGATCCTTCGTTGGTCTACGTGTAAATACTCTGTCCGGGGACAACGTGTTCTCCTCGCCAGGCCATCCCCCTCCCCTCGGGTTCACCCCTTACCCATGGCTTCGTTGATCAAGAACTGGTGATAACTATTGAAGATTCTCCATGCGCAATAATATTGCCTATTCTCTCTGAGGATTGACAAAAACCAATGATGCGGAAATTCTTTTCAGTCTCGGTTTTCGGGTGGGGCCTGGTGATTATCGGTATGCTAGGCAATCCCTGGGTGATTGCTCGTTATTTCACCCAGGATGGCAGCCTGGACTTTCACGTGCGCACCGCGCTCCTCATCCTGGATGCCATATTGATTTTCTGGGGCCTGGTTATTTTGTTTCAGCGCCGCTCCTGGCACACCAGGCAAATTGGTTACCTCCTGGTGGCGACGGTCATTACCCTGGTCATCGTGGAAAGCTTTCTGCAAGGTGTCTGTATCATAAAAAATAGGGTAGTGTTCGATGTGCGCATGGGTCACAGCGCTTATAAAAACGAACCCTGGGGCAAGGAATACTGGAAGGAATATCACGACACCAGCTTTCATTATGAGCCGTTTATTCTGTGGAATGCCGATGAATATCATGGGAAATGGATAAACATGGACCGTGCCGGCATCAGAAAGACCTGGACGCCGCCCGGACCCATCCCACCGGCGCCGAAGCAGATTTTTGTCCTGGGGGGGTCGGCCATCTGGGGTATCGGCGCCCGGGATGATTACACCATCCCCTCGGATTTGTCGAAGTTACTCAATGCAACGAACAAACAATATGTGGTTTATAATTACGGCACCCCCGGCTTTACGTTACTTCAAGAAATAGTTAAATTGATGTTATTATTAAAAGACGGCCAGCGCCCTGATTATATTGTCTTCTATGATGGCTCCAACGAAGTCTATACCGCTTACCAGACGGGGCGCGTCGTCAATCTGCATAACTTTGAAGAAATCCAGGAAAAGATTGAAGCCTCTCCCATTACCCTGGGGTTAAAATATATGCTTGCCAAGTGCCGGATCGTCCAGGCCACAGAAAAAACCCTGGCGGTTTTCCACCTGCAATATAACTATCAAGAAGGAGCAGCCCAATTCACCGAAAAACAACTTGAAGCCTTAGGAAAAGATATTGCAAAAAACTACAAAGAATCAGCGAGTTTGGTGCAAAATTTATCTGAGACCTATAATTTTAACTATACATTATTTTGGCAGCCGGTAATTTTTTTCGAGACCAGCACGGTGGAGGATGAAATCAGGTTTGATCCCCACTGTCGGGATCAAAATCTGGCCAAACTTTTTAAGATAGTTACCGCCAATTTGCTTACTTCACCCCCGCCCCGCTGGGTTGATCTTTCCGGGGCTCTGCACCAAGCTCCGAAACCGATTTTCATTGATTTCTGTCATATGACCGAACCGGGCTATGCCACCGTGAGTGCGAACATCGCGGCAATCGTGCGGGATCAACTCCAGACCGGCAAGATCGCCCCGCTCCGCCCCCTCCGGGACCTTCAAGAAGGCCGCCCGTAGGCAAGGCCTACCCAGGAAGATCGGCAGGGAGGGCTGTTATAGGCGACATGGGGCGTAATACCGAGTCGCAAACCACCAGCCATTCCCTGTAGGGGCGGACCCATGTGTCCGCCCTTGATTGAGGGCGCACACGCGGGTGCGCCCCTACAATGCTCTATTTTATTTATTGCGACTTGGCATAAAACGTACCCTGCGTCTGCAAGAGAACAGGATATTGCCTTGCGACCAGATATCCCTGGTTGATCTGCGTCCCGGACCGGCTAAAATCCAACAAAATATTGACAATTACCCAGCAATCATGGTAAAAATTAATGGTTTTTGGCCCAGAGCTTGGATCCGGCCTGATTCGGACTGAGACTCGGCGGGTGACAACCCCCAGAGGATCAGGTCTGGGGTTTTTTTTATGGAGATCATCAGCGACCCCCAGGACATGCAAGGCCTGGCCCGGCAGTGGCGGGGCCTGGGCCTGAACGTCGTCCTGGTGCCCACCATGGGGTTTTTCCACCCGGGGCACCTGAGCCTGATGCACTACGGCCGCACCATCGCTGACCGCCTGGTGGTGAGCCTGTTTGTCAATCCCGCTCAGTTCGGACCCCAGGAAGATTTAGGGCGCTACCCCCGGGATCTGGACCGGGACGTGGGCCTGGCCCAGGAGGCCGGCGTCGACTGCCTATACACCCCCGCGGCCGCGGCCATGTATCCCCCGGGGTACCAGACCTTTGTGGAAGTCGGCCCCCTCTCCCAGGGCCTGTGCGGCGCGTATCGCCCGGGGCATTTCCGGGGGGTGGCCACGGTGGTGCTCAAGTTGCTCCACCAGGTGGAGCCCCAGGTGGCCGTCTTCGGGGAAAAGGACTATCAGCAGTTGATGGTCGTGAACCGGATGGCCGCGGACCTGGATGTGCCGGTTAAGATCGTGGGCCGGCCCATCGTCCGGGAGCCGGACGGGCTGGCCATGAGTTCCCGGAACACGTATCTCTCCCTGGAAGAGCGGGCCGCGGCCTTGTGCCTCTACCGGGGGATCCAGGCCGCCCGGGACCTGGTGGCCACCGGGGAGAATTCCCGGGACCGGATTGTGGCCGGAGTCCGGGAGATTATCACCGAGACGCCTTTTACCCGCATCGATTACGTCGCCCTGGTGGATCCTGCCACCCTCCAGGAAGTGGAGGCCATCGGGGACGAGGCCCGGCTGTTGCTGGCGGTGTGGGTCAATAATACCCGCCTCATTGACAATACTTTGTTATCGGAGACCCGGTTATGTTGCGTGTAATGATGAAATCCAAAATCCACCGCGCCACCATCACCCAGGCTGATCTGCACTATGAAGGGTCTATTACCATCGCGGCGGAATTGATGCGGGCGGCGGACATCCTGCCGTACGAGATGGTCCACGTCTACAATATCTCCAACGGCGAACGGTTTGAAACCTATGCCCTGGAAGGCGAGGAAGATTCTGGGGTGATCTGTTTGAACGGGGCCGCGGCGCGCAAAGGGGCGGTGGGGGATTTGATTATCATCACCACCTACGCCACCTACGAGGCGGCGGAGCTTGAGCGGCATCAGCCCAAAGTGGTCATGGTGGACCGCGCTAACCACCTCAAAAAAACCTCATCGGCTGAAAAACCGCTCGCTTTTTTCTCCATATCCAGTTAAATTTTTCAGGATAGGCGCGGGGGATACCCCCCGCGGCGATTATTCTTGTAAAGGAGTCCCATTAGGATGGCCAAATCCGAATTTCTTTTCACCTCGGAGTCAGTGACCGAGGGGCATCCCGATAAAGTGGCGGACCAGATCTCCGACGCAATTTTAGATGCCATCATTGCCCAAGACAAGTTTGCCCGAGTGGCCTGCGAAACTCTGGTCACCACCGGCCTGGCCATGATTGCCGGAGAAATCACCACCACGGCGCGGGCGGATTTTCCCGTTATCGTCCGTGAAACCATTAAAGAGATCGGGTATAACGACTCATCCATGGGCTTCGACTGGGAAACCTGCGCGGTCCTCACCTCCCTGGACCGGCAGTCCCCTGACATCGCCATGGGGGTTGAGGGCCGGGGTCTGTCCCCGGAACAGGGGGCCGGCGACCAGGGCCTGATGTTCGGCTATGCCTCCGACTCCACCGAAAACCTGATGCCCATGCCCATCTGGTACGCCCATCGGGTGGCGGAGCGCCTGGCCAAGGTGAGAAAAAACGGCCGCTTGCCGTTCCTGCGGCCCGATGGCAAGACCCAGGTGACGGTGCGCTATGATAACGGCATACCCCAGAGTGTGCACACCGTGGTAGTTGCGGCCCAGCATGACCCCGACGTCAAGTATGAGGATCTGAAAGAGGCCATCGTCGAGGAAGTCATCAAAAAAACCATTCCGGCCAACCTGCTGGTGGACACCCAATTTCTGGTGAACACCACCGGCCGGTTTGTGGTGGGTGGCCCCATGGCGGACTGCGGCATCACCGGCCGGAAGATCATCGTGGACACCTACGGCGGCCGGGGCTATCACGGCGGCGGCGCCTTCTCGGGCAAAGATCCCACCAAGGTGGACCGTACCACCTCGTACATGCTCCGGCACGTGGCCAAGAATGTGGTGGCCGCCGGGCTGGCCAAGCGCTGCGAAGTCCAGGTGGCCTACTCCATCGGCCTGCCCGACCCCCTGTCCATCATGGTCTATACATACGGCACCGGGGTCATCCCGGAAGAAAAGCTCCTGGACATCATCAAGTCCACCTTCAGCTTCAAGCCCGCCGCCATGATCCAATACCTGGAGCTCCAGCGGCCCATCTTCAAAAAGACTGCGGCCTACGGCCATTTCGGCCGCACCGATCCAGACTTCACTTGGGAATATATCAGCAAAATCGATGTGCTGCGGGAAAAAGCCGGGCTCAAAGGCCCTTCTCCCGTCTGCACCTGCCAGCCGCAAGTCGCGCAAGCTAAATGAGGATTCGCATGAATTACGATGTCAAGGATATCAATCTGGCTGACAAAGGCCGCCTCCGGGTGGAATGGGCCCGGCGGGATATGCCGGTCTTGAATGCCATCCGGGAGCGGTTCGAGCGGGAAAAACCCCTGGCCGGGCTCAGGATCGCCGCCTGTTTACATGTCACCACCGAGACCGGGGTGCTGGCCGCCACCTTAAAAGCCGGGGGAGCCCAGGTCCACGTCTGCGCCTCCAATCCCCTGAGCACCCAAGACGACGTGGCGGCTTTCCTGGCCAAGCACGAAGGCATTCCCACCTTTGCCATCAAAGGGGAAGACGGCGACACCTACTATCGCCACATCAACCAGGCCCTGGAAGTGAAACCCCAGATGACCATGGATGACGGGGCCGACCTGGTCTTCACCGTCCACACCAAACGCCAGGACCTGCTTGGCGATATTTTTGCCGGCACCGAGGAGACCACCACCGGGGTGATCCGCCTCAAGGCCATGGCCAAAGATGGGGTGCTGCGCTTCCCCATCATCGCGGTGAATGACGCCATGACCAAATACCTCTTCGACAACCGCTACGGCACCGGTCAGAGCACCCTGGACGGCATCATGCGGGCCACCAACCGGCTGATGTCCGGCAGCATCTTTGTGGTGGCCGGGTATGGCTGGTGCGGCCGGGGCTTGGCCATGCGGGCCCGGGGCATGGGGGCCCGGGTGATCGTCACCGAGGTCAACCCCCTCAAGGCCCTGGAAGCCCTGATGGACGGCTACGAAGTTCTGCCCATGGAGCAGGCCGCCAGGATCGGCGACATCTTCTGCACCCTCACCGGCGACATCAATGTCATCCGGGAAGAGCATTTCGTGCTCATGAAAGACGGCGCCATCCTCTCCAATTCCGGGCATTTCAATGTGGAAATCGACATCCCGAGCCTGGAGCGCCTCAGCACCGCCCGGCGTCAGATTCGGGACGCGGTGGAAGAATTTACCCTGAAAAACGGCACCTGTCTCTATGTGCTGGCCGAAGGCCGCCTGGTCAACCTGGCCGCGGCCGAAGGACACCCCTCAGCGGTCATGGATATGAGCTTTGCCAACCAGGCCCTGTCGGCGGAATTCATTTTTCAGAACCACCAGAAATTCGCCAAGCAAGTCTATCCGGTGCCGGAAGATATCGATAAAGAAATCGCCCGGCTGAAACTGGCGGCGATGCAAGTGGATATCGACACCCTCACCCCCGAGCAGGAAAAATATCTGGCATCCTACGATTTGGGGACGTAATTTTTCAGGGGTCAGAGGCTAGGGATCAGGGGCCGGGAAAACCTTTCCTTTGATTTCCCCATATTTGTTGCTTTACTCAATCTTCGGGTTAAAGCCCGGCAGGGAATACTTGGCGTCCGGCTGCTTTTCTGACCCCTGCTCCCTGCTCCCTGCTCCCTGACCCCTGCTTTACAAGGAATAGTCCAGGATGACCGAAATCAAATTCGGCACCTCGGGTTGGCGGGGAATTCTGGCGGAAGATTTCACCTTCCCCAACGCCCGCCTGGTGTGCCAGAGCATTGCCGACTACCTGAAACAAGAAGGTCTCACCAATCAGGGAGTGGTGATCGGCTACGACACCCGCTTCCAGTCCGAGGCCTTCGCCGCCGCCGCCGCCCAGGTGATGGCCGCCAACGGCATCATTAGCCATCTCACCACCCGGGATTGCCCCACGCCGGTGGTGAGTTACGCCACCCGGGCCGGCAAGCGCGCCGGGGCCATCAATATCACCGCCAGCCACAATCCCCCGGAATACAACGGCATCAAGTTTTCTCCCGCCAGCGGGGGCCCCGCCCCCTCACCGGTGACCGACGCCATCGAGTCCCTCATCGGCAAACTCAGTCCCGCCGCGGTCAAGACCATGCCCCTGGCTGAAGCCCGGGCCCAAGGCCTGGTCCTCGACCTGGACCCCAAGGAGTCTTATTTTCAGCACCTCAAGACCTTGATTGACCTCGAGGTGTTAAAGCGGGCCGACCTCAAGGTGGTGGTGGACGTGCTCTACGGCACCGGCCGGGATTACCTGGATGCCTTTCTTAAGGAGGCGGGGGTGCAGGTGGAACTTCTCAACGGCTATCGGGACGCCTACTTCGGTGGGCATCGGCCGGAGCCGTCCGAGGAATTCCTGCAAGATCTCTCCCGGCGCATCCGGGCCACCGGGGCCCATCTGGGCCTGGCCGTGGACGCCGACGCCGACCGCTTCGGGGTCATGGACGCGGCCGGCGGCTATCGGGACGCCAATACCATCCTGGGGCTGCTCTTTGATTATCTCATCGAGACCCGGGGCTGGGACGGGGGCGTGGCCCGCAGCGTGGCCACCACCCACCTGTTGGACCGGATCGCCGCCCGGCACCACCGGCCGGTGTACGTCACCAAGGTGGGCTTCAAGTACCTGGGGGAATATATCAATAACGACCAGGTGGTTATGGTGGGCGAGGAGAGCGAGGGTTTCTCCATGAAGCACCATCTGCCGGAAAAGGACGGCATCCTGGCCGGGGCTTTGGTGGCCGAAATGGTGGCCCGGAAAGGCAAAGGCCTCCCCGAACTTATTGCCGACCTGTTCGCCAAGGTAGGGCCGGTCTACAACCGCCGCCTCAATTTCTCCCTGACCCCGGAAGTCAAAGAGCGGCTGCTGGAACGCCTCCAGACCCCTCCGGCCCGCTTTGCCGGCCTGGCCGTCAAGGAGTGCATCACCCTGGACGGACACAAATTTGTCCTTTCGGACGGCAGTTGGGTGTGTTTCCGGCCCTCCGGCACCGAACCGGTGGTGCGCTTCTATTTCGAGGCGTCGTCTTTTGAGGAACTGGAGCGACTGCGAGGCGCCGGAGAAGCCTTGATCCGGGAAGCCTGAGCATGCCCGGGATAAACCTCCCTTATCTCCTGCAAGCGGCCCTCATGGTCGTGGTGCTGCTGTTTTCCGTCATTGTCCATGAGGTGGCCCACGGCTACGTGGCCCTCCTGAACGGCGACCCCACCGCCCGGATGCTGGGCCGCATCACCCTCAATCCGGTCCCCCACATTGACCCGTTCGGCACCATCCTGCTGCCGTTGTTGCTGTATCTGGCACACCTGCCCGTCGTCGGCATGGCCAAACCGGTGCCGGTGAACCCCCTCAACTTTCGTAATTACCGCATGGGAGAGTTCGCGGTGAGCGCCGCCGGGCCCGCGAGCAACCTGGCCCTGGCCGTGGCCTTTTCCGTTCTGCTGCGTCTGGACCTCGGGAATCCGGGAGTTATGATGCTGGCCATCCTGGGCGTCAAAATCAATATTTTATTAGCAGTCTTCAATCTGATCCCCATTCCGCCCCTGGACGGCTCCCACATCCTGGCCATCCTGCTGCCCCGGGAGCTCGCCCGGCTTTACGACCACCTCCAGGCGGTGGGCTTCATCCTCATCCTGATTCTGTTTTACACCGGCATCCTGGGGGCCATCATTATCCCGCTTTCCCGTCAGATTGAGATGCTCTTGCTGGGATGAGCGCGCCTTCTTATTGATGATTTCTGTCGGGAAAAGTTCAGGTGGAGGTGCGCAGTGCGCACCATAACAACTGCGGTTAGCCTTTTCCCCGCCGCCTAAAACCCCGAAGCTAAAAAATTCCTGATATTGACTATTGTTCATAACTTGCATCTTGTTAAAAACAGACGTACACTTATTAATTAAAGAAGAGAGAAATCTGGGGGGAGGCATCCTCCCCCCTGCCGTTTTTCTTTGCATACCCCAACAAGGAGCCTGAGATATGGATAAATGTTCTCACGGAGCCGATCCCAAGTCCTGCGGCGAAGATCCCAAGTCTTGCCCGGGGTGCGATCCGGCTCATCATGCCGTTGAAAAAGATCAGGAAGAGATGGAATTGACCCGGGCCCTGAAGCAGATTCGCCACAAGCTGGTGGTGATGAGCGGCAAGGGGGGCGTAGGCAAGAGCAGCGTCGCCGTTAGCCTGGCCCTGGGCCTGGCCCGCCGGGGCAAAAAGGTGGGGTTGATGGATGTGGATCTCCACGGCCCCAACGTCTTGCGGATGCTGGGCCTGAAGGAACCCCTGGACCTGAGCCACGCCCAGTTTCCCCTGCCCCCGGACCTGTTTGATAACCTCCGGGTCATCTCCGTCGAGGCCATCATGCGCGACCGGGAGATGGCGGTAATCTGGCGGGGGCCCCTGAAGCACCAGCTCATCCGGCAGTTCATCAGCGAAGTGCAGTGGGGGGACCTGGACTACCTGGTGGTGGATTCACCGCCGGGGACCGGGGATGAGCCCATGAGCGTGGCCCAGACCATTCCCGACGCCCAGGCCGTCATCGTCACCACCCCCCAGGAGATTTCCCTGGCGGACGTGCGCAAGTCCCTTAATTTCTGCGAAAAGATCAACATGAAGGTGGTGGGGATTGTGGAGAACATGAGCGGCTACGCCTGCCCCCACTGCGGCAAGGACCTGCCCCTGTTCAAGAGCGGCGGCGGCTTAAAGACCGCCCAGGCCGCCAAGGTTCCTTTCCTGGGGGCCCTGCCCTTTGACCCCCAGGTGGTGGAAGCCGCGGACGAGGGCCGGCTCCTGGATGTCAAGGAGGCCGACAGCCCCTTCTTCCAGGCCCTGAAGCCCATCGTGGATTATATCCTGGAGACCCTGCCCGCCACGCCGCTGGCCATTCGGGAGCCGGGGGTCCTGAAGTTCGCCCTGCCGGTGGAAGACGGCAAGCTGTCGGATAAGTTCGGCCAGGCCTCCCACTTTGCCTTCTTCACGGTGAAAAACGGCGCCGTGGGTCCCAAGGACCTCGTCCCCAGCCCGCCCCACGAACCCGGCGGCGTTCCCGTGTGGCTGGACGGCCTGGGCGTGACCCACGTCATCGCCGGCACCCTGGGGGAGAAGGCCCAGGCGCTCTTGACCAAAAAAGGCATCGAAGTGATCGCCGGCGCCCCCCTGGAAGCCCCGGAGGCCCTGGTGGAAAAATACCTGAAACAGACCCTGACCACCAGCCCCCGGAAACATCCGGGGGGCTGCTCCCAGTGTTCAACGGCTTAAGATGAAGGTAATGTGAGGGGAGGACCGGGGGAATTTTTTGTAAGGCATTCCCCCGCCCTCCTCTCTGACTCCCCTCCCAGCGCCCGGTAAGGGGTTGGGGGAGGGAGGATGAGGGAGGGGGAAGGGGCACTTAGGAAAAAGCCCCTTGCCCCTCCCTCATGTATTTCCGTCTTCGCTCCAATCCAGGGTCAGGAGCAGGGCGTCTTCGTTGGTGTCGTCGTAGTAGCGGGGGCGGCGGCCCACTTCCTTGAAGCCGAAGGACTGGTACAGGGCCCGGCCGGCGAGGTTGGACGGTCTGACCTCCAGCCAGGCGAGCGCGGCGCCCAGGGTCCGGGCCTGGCCCAGGCCCTCGGCCAGCAACCGCCGGGCGATGCCCCGCCGCCGGTGTTCGGGATGCACCGCCAGGTTGAGGATGTGCATTTCATCGAGTACCACCCAGAAATTGAGGTAACCCCAGGTCTGCCAGGGTTGAGGAGGGGAGGGGCCGGCCACCAGCATGTGGCTGTTCCGTTGGCCCAATTCCCCCAGGAAGGACCACCGGGACCAGGGGGTGGGAAAGGATGCCTGTTCAATGGCCCAGACGGCCGTGACATCCGCCAGGCCGGCCCGGCGGATGAGGAGCCCCTGGGTCATTTCTTATGAAGAACCTCGCTGGCCACGGTAATCCCCTTCTGACCGGATTGCTTCAGAGTCAGGGCGGCCTGGCGCACGTCATTTTGATCCCGGATATGGGCCAGTTTCATCAGCATGGGCAGGTTGACGCCGGTGACGACCTCCACCTTGCCCTCTTGCAGAAAGGATAGGGTGAGATTGGACGGGGTCCCTCCCAGCATATCGGTGAGGATGATTATCCCATTGCCGCCATTCACCTGGGACAGGCCCCGCTGGATTTGCTGGCGGGAGGCCTCGGGGGGCGCGCTGGGATCCAGGGACAGGGCCACGATGCCCTCCTGCCGCCCCAGGATCAGGTCCCAGACGCTCACCAAGGCCTCGGCCAGTTCCTGGTGAGTGACGATTAAGATTCCGATCATAACGAGTCTCCTGCAGACCGCGGCATATCGCGATGGCTAAGGGTGAACGGATAATTTTCCTGGTTCAGATGGTCCGCCAGGACGTTGGCGATGACCACCGACCGGTGCTGGCCTCCGGTGCAGCCGATGGCCAGGGTGAGATGGGTTTTGCCTTCTTCCTGGTAGTGGGGCAGCAAAAAATCCACAAACCTGAACAGGTGGTCGAGAAAGGCCCTGGTGTCGGGTTGCTCCAGGACATACTTCCGGACCCCGGGATTTTCTCCGGTCAGGGGCTGCAATTCCTCCACAAAGAATGGGTTGGGCAGGAACCGCACATCCAGCACCATGTCGGCTTCCGGGGGGATGCCCTTCTTGTAGGCAAACGAGATGAGATGCAGCCACATCCGCTGGCGAGGCAACAACTCGGAGTATTCTTCCTTGATGAGCTCCCGCAGTTGATGCGGGTTGTAGTGGGAGCTGTCGATGATCCGGTGGGCCAGCCGGCGCAAGCCCGCCAGGGAGTCGCGTTCCTGGCGCAGGGCCTGGATGATGGTGTCATGGTCCGCCAGGGGGTGCTGGCGTCGGGTCTGGCTGAAACGGCGGATTAAGGTGGCTTCATCCGCCTCCAGAAAGATGATGTGGAGGTGGTAGCCCTGGCTTTCCAGACTGCCGAAGACCTGGGCGTAATTCTGCAAAAACCCTTCGGTGCGCACATCCATGACCAGGGCGATCTTGCGCCCGGCTTGAACGGCCTCAGACTGCATCTGCAGGAAGGGGGGGAGCAGGCTCAGGGGCAGGTTGTCGACGCAAAAATAGCCGATATCTTCCAGGGCGCGCAGCACCGTGCTCTTCCCGGAACCGGACAGCCCCGTGAGGATGAGAATGGAAAAAGGAAAAGGGGTTTGGGGGTTCGATTCCGGGTGCTGATCTGATGCATGCGCCATCTTTGCCGTTTCTCGTGAGCGTGAGCGGCTGATCCGTCTGCCGTCATCATACGCTGAGATTATCCGGACCTTGCTTAAAATTCCGCGTCTCGTTCGGCAATCAAGCGGTAAATCTCTTCGGCCCCCTCGGCCTTCAAGAGATGATCCCGAAACGGCTGACTCATGAGCATCCGGGAAATCTTGGCCAGGGCCTTGAGATGAAGACCGGCAGAATTAACCGGGGCAAGCAGCATGAAAAAGAGATGCGACGGCTTGCCATCCATGGAGTCGAAGTCAACCCCTTTGACACTCCGGCCGAAACACAGCATGAGCCGGGAGAGCTGCGCCAGTTTGCCGTGGGGTATGGCGATATTATCGCCGATGCCGGTGCTTCCGAGGCGCTCCCGGTCCAGCAGCACCTCCATCACGGATTGGAGCGAGAGTCCATCGGGCCCTGGCGCCAGGGTCTTGGCCAGCTCTTCAAGAACTCCCTTTTTATTGGTGGCCTGCAAATTGGCCAAAATACAATTTGGGGCCAGAAGATCGATAATTTTCATGCCGTTCCCTAAAACCCTCTATCCCAGGTCGGGTTCGGCCAGGACATAGTTGCCGTCCTGGCGTCGATATAAGATGTTCAAACTGCCGCTGGCCACGTCGGTGAAGACCAGCAGGTCATCTTTGCCGCCTTGCATCAGTTCCAGCGCGTCGGTGAGTTGCAGGGCCGGCACCTCCACCCGCTTACGCCGCAGGGCCGGCAAGGCCGGGGTTTCATCCGGTGCGGCCGCCACCGGGGCCGCCGATCGGCTCCGGTCGCCCTTGGCGCTCCGCATTTTGTCCCGAAACTTTTTCAACTGCATATCGATCTTGTCCATCACCAGATCGATAGCCGCGTACATGTCGGTGTTCTCTTCCTTGCCTTTAATGATCCGGCCATTGTTGTCGATCGTGACGTCCGCCAGATGACGAAATTTTGCCAGCCCCAAAACCACGTGGGCTTCCACCGGCCCGTCCAGATACCGCGTGAATTTATTTAACCGGTCAGTCACGTAATTTTTCAAGGCCTCAGTGGGTTCAAGCTGTCTAAAAGTTACGGAAATTTGCATTATTGCCTCCCAAAGGGTTGGACTCCCAGCAAAGCCGGGATATCAAGCAGCGTGATTTTCTGGCGAGCTCTTGCGTCGGTACCCGGGTCTCTTGCGTTTACTGGAGGGAAGCACCCCCAGCATGCCGCGATATTTGGCCACGGTGCGCCGGGCAATGATCACGTCCTGGCGGCGCAGCAGATCGGCAATCTCCTGATCGCTCAAGGGGTTCTCCGGATTTTCGGAACTGACCATCTGCCGGATCTTTTCCTTGACGCTCTCCGAGGCGATCTGTTCCCCCAAGGACATGTTGATGGCGCTGTTGAAGAAGAACTTGAGGTCAAAGACGCCCTGGGGGGTGTACACATACTTGTTGGTGGTTACCCGGCTGATGGTGGATTCGTGCATCTGGACATCTTCCGCTACCTGGCGCAGGGTCAGGGGTTTCAGGTGGGACAGGCCATGGTCCAGAAAATCCCGCTGGAATCGTACAATGCTTTCGGTCACCCGGTGCAGGGTCTTTTGCCGCTGGTGGATGCTGCGAATAAACCACAGGGCGTTATCCAGGTGCTTTTGAATATAACTCCTGACCGAGTCCGGGAGTTTATCGGGGCCTCGCATGGCTTCCAGGTAAAAGGAGTTAACCCGCAGCTTGGGCAGGCCGTCATCGTTCAGGCGGATCACATAATCGTTCCCCACCTTTTCCACGTGGACGTCGGGGCTGATATAGTCCGCATCTTCATTGTCGAAGCCCCGACCAGGCTTGGGTTCCAGGGTGGCGATGAGATCGCCGGCCTCCACCACCTTCTCGATGGGCACTTTCAGGTCCCGGGCGATGGCGTGATAGTTGCGGTTGCCCAGATTGGACAGGTGTCGGTCGATAATATCCAGTACCAGGGAATCCTGAACTCCCAGGATTTTGAGCTGCAACTGCAGGCATTCTTTCAGGTTCCGGGCGCCCACCCCCGGCGGGTCGAAGCCCTGGATGATCTCCAGGACCTGCTCAACCCGAGCCGGCTCGACCCTCATCTCACCGGCGATCTCCTCGGTCGTGGACCGGAGATACCCGTCTTTGTCCAGGTTGCCGATGATCATCACCCCGATGTTATCGCCTTCCTCATCCAGTTCGGCCATCCGCAACTGCCAGACGAGGTGGGATTTCAGGGTGGTCTTTTGCGCATTCATGGACTCAAAGGGCAGGGCTTCCCGCTCTTCGTACTCACCCATGGGGGCCGGCATGAGCCGATCCTTCAGGAAGCTGTCCCAATCCCACTCTTCCGTGGCCGATTTGGCCGCCCCGTCGGCGTTGCCTTCCTCCGGTGACGACTCACTGCCATTGGAAAAATTTCCCAGCTCTAACCCTTCTCCTTCCGGTACCTTCTCTTCTTCTTCAAACTGATCATCTTCCAGGACCGGGTTGGCTTCCAGGGCCTGGGTTATTTCGCCTACCAGCTCCATCCGGGAAAGTTGCAGCAGCTTGATAGCTTGCTGCAATTTCTGGGTCATGATGAGAGATTGGGTAAGCTTTAAATTTTGTCTGATTTCTAAGGCCATCGGCTCGTCTTATAAAGAAATTCCACCCTTAGTCAAAACCCCACCGGTGGCGGGATCCGAAACTATTATAACTTAAAGGTCTCTCCCAAGTAAATTCTTTTGGCCAGCTCACTTTGGACCAGCTTCTCGGGGGGGCCTTCCTCCAGGATCACGCCTTCATTGAGGATATAGGCCCGATCGCAGACTCCCAGGGCCTCCCGGACGTTGTGGTCCGAGATGAGCACGCCCAGGTCGCGATTTTTCAAGTCCCGAATAATATTTTGAATATCGCTCACCGCCAGGGGGTCGATGCCGGCAAAAGGCTCATCCAGGATGATAAAGTGGGGGGCGGTGACCAGGGCCCGGGTAATCTCCACCCGGCGCCGCTCGCCCCCGGACAGGGCCGCAGCCTTTTGCTGGGCCAGATGGGAAATCCGCAATTCGGCCAGCAGCTTTTTGAGGCGCTCCTGCCGCACCTGGGGGTCCGGTTCCAAGGTTTCCAGGATGGCCATGATATTCTCGGCCACCGTGAGCTTCCGGAAGACCGAAGGCTCCTGGGGCAGGTATTGCAACCCCAACCGGGCCCGCCGGTAAATGGGCAAAAGGGAAATGTCCTCGCCGTCCAGGTAAATCTTGCCGCCGTCGGGTTGCAGCAGCCCCAACACCATGAAAAAGGTGCTGGTCTTGCCGGCCCCATTGGGCCCCAGGAGTCCCACCACCTCGCCGCTCTTCACTTCCATGGACACGTCGTCCACCACCTTGCGGCCGGCATAGCTCTTGGTCAAAGCTTGCAGGGTTAGGCGATGCATATCCTAAGGCTGGCTGCCCTTGGGGGCTTTGGGGGCTTTAGGGGCTTTAGGGGCTTTAGGGCTGATAGGCAGGCCGGCTTTGCCTTCGGAACTCCCCTGGGAATAGAGGAAGGCTTCCACCCGGCGCTGGGGCGAGCTTTCCACCAACACCTTGTCGGTCTTGAGATTATAGATGATCCGCTCCCCTTTCAGGGTATTTTCGGCCCGCCAGACCTGGGGGTTGCCCAGGAGCACCACCTCATCCCGGTTCTTGTAATAGATGGCTTCATCCCCGGTGGCCACCCGGTCCTCCTGGACAAGGTGCACGTTGCCTTTGGCCACAATATGGTCGATCTTCTCGGCCCCCACATCCCCCAGGAGGGATTGCTCCGCCTTTTCCTGGGGCGGCGTGGCGGCCCCCTTGGGCGGCTCCGGTTTGGCCATAAGATAGATCCGCAGTTGGTCGGAGTACAAGGTGGCGTCGCCGTGCACCGCCTTTACCTGGCCGGTAAAGATGATGATCCCGGCTTGCTGGTCCGCCTCCATGCGGGCGGCGGTGATCCGCAGGGGGACGTCCTCTCCCGGGCCTGGCTTTTTGGGAGCGGCGGCGTAAGCCAGGGGCGAACCGGACGAGAACAGGACCAGGAGCCCGATAAGGATTAAGAACCACCGGGGTCTCACGGTTTCCCCTTCAAATCCTGGAGCCACACCTCGGTGAGGTGGTGTTGGGCTATAACCATCTTCTTGACGGCCAGTTCCACCCGCATGTCCTTGCCCTCCACCTTGAGTCCCGGTTCGATTATCACCACATCCTCGGGAGCGAGCAAGACCCGCTCCTCGGGTAAATAGGTGGCCTCACTGGTTTGGATAGTCAGGTTGCCGCGCTTCATCTCCACCTGCCCCTTCAGGGTCAAGACCCGGGTCTTGGTGTTAAACAGCCCTGTATCGCCTTTGACCCGAATGTCTTCGCCGGGGCTGAAGAATTCCACCTGGACGCTAACGAGGCTGATCGTATCCTGGTCCGGGTGAAAATCCGCCTTTTTGGCATCCAAGACCCAGGTTTTATCTCCTTCATGAATCTCGGTGAGGGAAAGGGTCTCCATCCGGGGTTGCTGAACCGGGGCCGCGGACTTGGGCGGCGGGGGTGATGGCCGGTGGCCCCAGAGCCCCCAGGCGCCCACTCCCATCAACACCGCCACCCCCAGCCACCAAGGCCACGAGGAGCGGAGCCAGCCTGACGGCCCGTGTGCCATCCTATTTTTCATGCCAAATTAATAGTTTTTTCCTTGAATTATATTAGGCTTGGGCATGCCTGTAAAGGCTATTCTGGCCGCGCCCGGGTTCTCCTGGAGCCCCCGGGGAGTTTACTGGGGAGTTCCGGGGCCCTGGAGAAGGAATCCAGGCTGGCAGAGGAAAAATCCTCCCATGGGGAAATAGGCTGTATGGTGGCGCCCGCCGGTTGACACGGGCCTTTAGGAGCCTTAATAGACTTAAGATGGATTTTCTGGATGGCGGCAGCGAGAGAGAACCAATGACAAAGTATCGGATTATGCTGGCGGATGATCATAGACTGTTTCGTGAAGGTATCAAGAGAATACTTCAGGACGACCCCAATCTCACCGTGATCGGCGAGGCCGCTGACGGCCTCGAACTCCTGGACCTCCTGGACGAAAAGACTCCGGATCTGGTTATCCTGGATATTTCTATGCCCAGGCTGCAGGGACTTGAGATAATCAAGGTGATTAAGGGACTCTATCCCGAAGTTAAAATATTGATCCTGACGATGCACAAGGGCAAGGATTACGTCTATAAAGCCATGAATAAGGGGGCCGATGGCTATGTGATCAAAGAAGACGCCGATGCCGTGCTGCGGTCGGCCATAGACACCCTCCGCCGCGGCGAAACTTTCATCTCCCCCCTCATTTTCGGTTAACCAAGCATCGCTCTTTTTCCCATCGACTCCGGGCTTCCCATCCCAGGGCGGGCCTGAAAGTCTTAATCGGCGTCCGGCTTCTGCCAGGGGCGCAGCAGTTCCTCCCAGGCGCCCTGGGCCTTGAGGAGCAGGTCGCAGACCTCCCGGACCGCGCCCTTCCCCCCCGGCAGGTTGGTGACCCAGTGGGCCGCGGCCCTGACCTCCGGCGCCGCATCCGCCACCGCCACCCCCAGCCCCACCCGGTGGAACAGGGGCAGATCCACTAATTCATCCCCCACCGCCGCCACCTGGGGCGGGGTCAGGTTTAGGGCCGCCAAAAGTTCCTCCAGGATGCTCACCTTGTCCCGAACGCCCTCGTAAAAGTGGCTGATGTCCAGCTCCCGGGCCCGATGAAACGCGGCGTCGGACCGGCGGCCGCTCACCAGGGCCACCTCGAGCCCGCCCCGCTGGGCCATTTTGATGCCGTGGCCGTCCCGGACGTGGAAGACCTTGAGGGTCTCCCCCTTGGCATCGAAATAGAGGCGGCCGTCGGTGAGGACGCCGTCGATGTCCAGGATCAGCAGGCGGATGCGGCGCGCCCGGGCCCAGACGTCTTCCGGGTATTTGGGTAAGTCCACGGCAAGGTCCTTTGCGATACGCTAAGGTGCTTAAAAATCCGGAGGTTTCAATCCCCCTTTTCTTTAGGGGGGAATTTGCCCACGGAACCCGGCATCAGATTTTATCCTGCTCCCGGACCAGCCGGTGCAGCGCTTTCAGATGGCGCCACAGGGGCAGGACCTGGTCCAGAGGCAGGGAATTGGGGCCGTCGCACCGGGCGTGCTCGGGGTCGGGGTGGACCTCCATGAACAGGGCGTCCACCCCCGCGGCCACCCCGGCCCGGGCCAGCAGGGGGATATACTCCCGTTGGCCGCCGGAGCACGTGCCCTGCCCGCCGGGCAGCTGAACGCTGTGGGTCACGTCCAGGACCACGGGGCAGCCGAGGCCGCGCATAATGGGGAGGCTGCGGAAATCCACCACCAGGTTGTTGTAGCCGAACATGGCGCCCCGCTCGGTGAGCAGCACCCGGCGGTTGCCGCTGGCAAAAACCTTGTCCACCACTGGCCCCAGGTCCCAGGGAGCCAGGAACTGGCCTTTTTTGATATTGACCACCTTGCCGGTGGCCGCCGCGGCTACCAGCAGGTCGGTCTGGCGGCAGAGAAAGGCCGGGATCTGCAAGACATCCAAAACCTTGGCCGCGGGTTCCACGTCCGCCACCTGATGGACGTCGGAGAGGACCGGCAGGCCCACTTCGTCCCGGACCCGGGCCAGGATTTCCAGACCCTTGGCCAGACCTGGACCTCTAAAGGAAGTGAGGGAGGTGCGGTTGGCTTTGTCGTAGGAGGCCTTGAAGATCAAGGGCAGGGCCAGCTCCCGGGCATAGTCCTTCAGGGTGCGGGCGATGCTCAGGGTGAGTTCGGCGGACTCGATGACGCAGGGCCCGGCGATCATGACCAGGTCGCCTGCGCCCACCAGAAAATCTCCGATCTTCACTTGGTGCATAGGTTCTTAACAAATTTGGGAGAGGGGGCCGGGGGCAAACAGCCACTTACAATCCCTCTCCCAAACCCTTACAGGGGGTTGGGAAGGGAGTTTGAGGGGAGGGAGAGGGGCACAGGCCCCACGGCCCTCCTCTCAAAAAAATCTTTCTAAATCTCCGTCCCCCCCTGGGGCAGGCTCAGTTTATATGCCAGGCAGGCCCGGATATAGTCCCGGAACAGGGGGTGGGGTTTCAGGGGCCGGGACTTGAATTCCGGGTGGAACTGGCACCCGAGGAACCAGGGATGGTCATGGAACTCGATGATTTCCACCAGCTCGCCGTTGGGGGAGGTGCCGGTGATGGCCAGGCCGGCGTTCTTCAGTTGCTCCCGGTAGTGGTTGTTGAACTCATAGCGGTGGCGGTGCCGTTCCATCGCGTTGACCTGGCCGTAGGCGACCCCGGCCAGGGAGCCCTCGCTGAGGACACAGGGGTAGCTCCCCAGGCGCATGGTGCCGCCTTTGTCCGCGGCCTGGTCCCGGCGGATAATGGCGTCCTGACGGTAATCATACCACTCCCGCATCAGATAGATGACGGGATGTTCCGCCTCGGGGAGGAATTCTTCGCTGGTGGCCCCGGTGATGCCGGCCATATGGCGGGCAAATTCGATAACCGCCAACTGCATGCCGAAGCAGATGCCGAAGTAGGGCACTTTCTGTTCCCGGGCATAGCGGATGGCCAGGATCTTGCCTTCCACCCCCCGCACCCCAAAACCTCCGGGAACCAGGATGCCGTGGAGGTGGCCCAGGAGACCTTCGGGGCCTTCCCGCTCCACTCTTTCCGAATCGATGTAGGTGAGGGCCACCTGGACTTCGTTGGCCAGGCCGCCGTGCACCAGGGCCTCGTGCAGGCTCTTGTACGACTCCCTGAGGTCCACGTACTTGCCCACGATCCCGATTTCCACCCGGTCTTTGGGATTTTTGATGCGGGTGACCAGCTCTTCCCAGACTTCCAGGCGGGGGGCCCGGGTCCAGATATTGAGGACCTCGATGAGGCGCTCATCCAGACCTTCCTGGTGCAGCAGCAGGGGAATCTCGTAGATGTTGTCCACATCCTGGGCGGTGATCACCGCGCCGGGCTCCACGTTGCAAAAGAGGGCGATCTTGGCCTTGATGTCCTGGCTGAGGAGTTTTTCGGTGCGGCAGAGAAGGATGTTGGGCTGGATGCCGATGGAGCGCAATTCCTTGACGCTGTGCTGGGTCGGTTTGGTCTTGACCTCGCCGGCGGTCTTGATGAAAGGCACCAGGGTCAGGTGAATATAGCAGACGTTCTCTTTGCCCAAATCCCCTTTGAGTTGGCGGATGGCCTCCAGGAAGGGCAGGCTCTCGATATCCCCCACGGTGCCGCCGATCTCGATGATGGCGACGTCCGCCGAGGGAGCGATCTTCATGATCAACCGCTTGATTTCGTCGGTGATGTGGGGGATGACCTGGACGGTGCCGCCTAAATAGTCCCCCCGGCGCTCCTTGGTAATGACGTTATAATAGATGCGGCCCGAGGTGAAGTTGTGCTCCTGCCCCAGGGTGACCGAGGTGTAGCGTTCGTAGTGCCCCAAATCCAGGTCGGTTTCGGCCCCGTCTTCGGTGACGTAGACCTCGCCGTGCTGGAACGGGTTCATGGTCCCGGGGTCCACATTGATATAGGGGTCCAGCTTTTGAAAGGTGACCCGGAGCCCCCGGGCCTCCAACAGGGCGCCAATGGCCGCGGCGGCCACGCCCTTGCCCAAGGAGGACAGCACCCCACCGGTGATGAAGATGATTTTTGTTTTCACAAGTCCTTTATTATACCCAGGCAAACCCAATGTCAAGGTGAAGTCTGGAGGGATGCGGCGGAAAACCAGGGGGTTAAATCAGAGAGCGGATTTTCGGGCCGACCGGGTTTAAGCGCCTCAACGCCCCAGCGCATCACGGTCCTCCCCCGGGGAATTTTCTTCCGGAAAACTCGCCCTCGTCCCTGGCCAGTGGACGGTTCCGGGGCGAGGGGCCAACCCAGGTTTTCCTGAAACGCAGCCTTAGTCGTAGGAAAAGGTGGGGCCGGTGGCAAAATCGATCAGGGAGGTGGCGATGATGATCCCGGCGGCGATGAGGAGCGCGAAGAGCAGGGGATAGATGATGAGGCGGTACCGGGGATATCGCTTCAGGCTATCCCTCAGCCATCCCAGGGCCCGGGCAAACTCCTCGGAAAACAGGACCATGATCAGTAAAAAGCCGGCAAAAAACAGGATTTCCCTGGTCACATTACCCCGGAAGCAATTTTGGGATGAGGCGGGAGGCTTGTCGGCCGCCGCCAGAGATTTTTGTACTCCCTGCCAGTTTTTTCTTATTCACCCCTCACCCTGACCTCCTCCCGCCAGGGGAGAGGGGAATAACCGGCAAGAACTTTTGGCAATCGCTCTCTATGAGAAGTCAGGGCAGGCGCCCTCGCCTGCCCATGGACAGCTTCGTGGTGACCCCGAAGGTGTCATGGGACGTTGGTATGAACGGGTGAGTTTGGGACCGGGTCAGGGATCACGCCAGCGCACCGCTTATTTTGCCCTGACTTCTATCTTGTTCAAGCCCCAGGCTAATATTATCACTGCCAGCACGCCCAAGGCCAGGAAGGGATGCGCATTGGTCTGATAATACAGCCAGGACCACAACTGGTAACAAAGCATGGCAAATTTTTGCCAGATGGCATCTAATGCCATAATAACCTCCGGTTAATGAGACCGTAGCCCCTAATTTTCATTATACCATATTTCTCGTCAGAGAGAACTCACGCCGGGACTCCCCCGGCCCTCAGGTTAAGGGCACCAGCTCCACCCGGCCCCAGGCGCCCAGCTTCTCCCCCACGATGACGACTGCCCCGAAAATGCCCGGGAGGCCGGCGATCCATTCCAGGGCCGGGGCGATGGTATCGGGGCCCTGGACCCGGTTGCCCAGCGCGGTGGCCGCGGCATCGGCCAGGGCGGCGCTGGGGGCCAGGACACAGGCGGCGTCCGCCCGGCCGAGGCTTAGGGAATGCCCCACGGTGGCCGAAGAAGTGCATACCCCCAGGGGGCTATCGCTGGGGTCGAGTTTCAGCCCCACCCGGTGGCTCAAGGGGGATTTGCCGGCAAACAGGGCCACCGTGGCCGGCTGGGCAATGGCCAGAAAGATGTCCCCGCCGTTTTCCACGATGACTTCCGGGCTCAACGGGGCCAGATGCAGTCCCACCCGGGCCGCCAGGGCACCGGCCACTGCCGCCATGGGCCCCACTCCGGCGGCCGCGGCCGCGCCGATCATCTCCCGGACCACCAGGGGGGCAAACGGGTCCCCGGGCCAGGGGACCAGGGTGGTGAGAAAGCCGGGATGGCCCGCAATGTAGGCCTCCAACTGTTGCCGTTCCTGGATGACGAACTCCCGGACTTCCCGGGTGCAATCCCGGGCGGCCAGCACCCAGAGGTCGGTCTCCTTCACCGCCACGCGAAAACCCACCAGGCCCGGCCGGGCCATGCGGGTGCGATAGGTGCGGGGTTCGTAGGCTGGCGTGGTCATGCAGGCTATCCCCTGGCTTTCATCTGGTTTTCAAGCTCCTGCTTGGGAACCCACTTGGATCAAAGCTCCGTTTTACTGCAAGTAGGTTAACTTATACCAGATTCTCTTAATTTGGGGTTTACTGTTGCAGCCGCAGGCTTCAGCCTGGGTAGGCACAGGCTTCCAGCCTGTGCCACCAAAAAAGTTGGGAGAAAAATATTCGATTGGCCGCAACTCGGTATGGGCACTTCCCTAAATGACCAACACCCCCAATTCCCTAACCCCTTAAGGCAATCACCCCCACGCCGGCGCACATCAATCCGGCGCCGATGAGTCGCGGCAAGAAGGGCCGCTCCTTGAGCCATAGCCCCCCCAGGAGGACGCTCAACAGAAGGCTCAGCCGTTTGACAGCCACCAGATAGGCGGCGGGCGCCAGTTCCATGCCCATCGCCAGGGTGAGGCTGCTCAAGGCAAAGCAAAAGCCCAGGATCAGCCACCAGCCCAGGTGGCCCTTAATCGCGGGCCTGAGCGGCACCCGGTTCCAGGGATACCTCGTCACCATGAGCCCAGTGAAAACCAGGGGATACATGGTCCCGAAAAAGGCCGGCGCAGAGTGCAAGATGGCTGATTTGCACAGGGCGGCCGTCAGGGAGTAGATGGCCGCCACCAGCAACATCAGGCGGGCGCCGCGCTCTTGGCCCAGGGCCTTCAGCGGCGCCAGGATGCCGGTTTTAGTGTTACCATCGGCCCCCAGACCCAGGATGTAGCTCCCCAGGGCGATCATCACGGTACCCACCACCCCCCACCGGCTCAGGCGTTCGCCCAGCACCAGCCAGCCGGTGAAGATGAGGAAAACCGGGGTAAAGGCCAGAAAGGGGACGCACAGGGAGAGATGGCAGACACGCAAGGCCTGCATATAAAGGAGCATGGCGGCGGCCTCCAGGGGCAGCATGGCGGCCACGATAAACCAGAAAGGGGTCGTGAGCTGCGGCAGACTGAGACCGAGCATCACCAAGGCCAGAAACGGGACCCCTGCCAGCAGCCGCACCAGGGCCATGCCATAGGGTGGCAGTTGGACGAAATACCGCTTGGTTACGACGTCGGCCCCGGAATCTCCCAGGGCCGCGCCCAGGCCTAAAGCCAACCAGGTCCCCATGCCCATATCGCGGTTTTCCGGGGTAGTTTGAGGAAAGTGGGCTCAGGCCGGCAAGCCGTTCCCCAACCACCCATCCTCTGCAGAAAGAAAGTTCAAGTAAGGGCCGGGTCACCCCGCCCCCACCTTCCCCGGCTCTCCCCTCAAGAGCGCCACCTGATTGCTGATTTCGACAAATTCCCCCAGGCTCAGGGTTTCGCCCCGGCGCTGGGGGTCGATGCCCAAGTGAGCCAGGAGGTCGCGCATCTTCTCAAGGGTCAGCCCCAGGGTTGCGGCCTGAGTCACCAGGGTGTTGTTCAAGGTCTTGCGGCGATGGCCAAACGCGGTTTTGACCACCTGGTGGAGCGTGGCTGCGTCGAGGGCCGCCGGGTCCGGCGTCTCCGGGAGCAACCGCATCACAGCCGAATCCACCTGGGGCGGAGGGAAAAAATTGCCCGGGGACAGGGAGAAAAGGCGGGTGATCCGAAAATAATACTGGACCAGGACCGACAGAATCCCATAATCTTTGGTGCCCGGGGAGGCCGACAGCCGCGCCCCCACCTCCTGCTGCATCATGAGCACGGCCTGGGCCACGGCCGGGATGTCCCGAATCAAGGTGAACAGGAGGGGAGAGGTGATCTGGTAGGGTAGGTTCCCCACCACCGCCAGGGGCCGGCCCGCCTCCCGGGCGGCCCCGGGAAAGTCGAACTCCAGCACATCCTGGCAGATGACTTCCACCCCGGGGGTCTCGACAAAGAGCTCTTCCCGGAGAAACCGGGCCAATTCCGGGTCCCGTTCCAAGGCGATCACCCGGCGGGCGGCCGGCGCCAGGAACCCGGTGAGGGCCCCCAGACCCGCGCCGATCTCCACCACGGTGTCCTCGCCGGTAAGCTGCAAGGCCGCGACAATACGCCGGGCCTGGTGCGGATGGAGCAGGAAATGCTGCCCCCAGGTCTTCTTAGGCCTCAGGCCCAGACGGTTCAGGAGGGTTTTGGGAGAGTTGAAGGACACTGAGAGCCTTTTCCGCTTTGCGCCGTTGATAGCGCTGGATGATCCACAGGGTCAAAAAATATGCCGCGATGGCCGGAGGAATGGCGATGATGACGCCCCCCACCTGCAAGGCCAACCCGCCCTGCCAGAGCACGTCGATCCACGCTTTAAAGCAGAAGGTTTCCGGAAACACCAAGGGCCGGCCGCGATACAACAGGAACTGCCCCAGCTTATAGGAGGCGATATAGATGGGCCCAATGGTCACAGGATTGCCGATCTGGACGCCGATAAACGCGGTAACCGGGGAGACCCGAAAGAGGGCGGCCAGGGACAGGGCGGCCGCCATATGGAAGGGGATGGTGGGAGTGATGCCGATGAACACCCCTATGGCCATGCCCCCGGCAATTTTCCGGGGATCTTCCTGGAGACGGAGGAATTTCAGCCAGTGGAAGCGGAAGAAGCGTCGCAGGTCCATAAGAAACGCTTAAGGGGACAATGCCTGGCCGGGGTCGGCCGCCGCCTCCCGGAGCAACCGGCGCAGCACCTTGCCCACCAGGCTCTTGGGCAACTCGGGGCGAAACTCGATGATCTTGGGCACCTTGTAGACCGCCAGCAAGCGGCGGCAGTGGGCCTCGATGTCGGCCGCGGTAAGCGCTGCCCCATCCTGGGGCACAATCACCACTTTCACGGTTTCCCCCCGGTAAGCATCGGGCACTCCCAGGGCCACGGCCTCTTTCACCCCGGGGTGCTGATAGAGCACCTCTTCCACCTCCCGGGGATAGATTTTGTAGCCCCCGGCAATGATCAGGTCCTTCTTGCGTTCCACGATGGTGAAATAGCCGTCCTCCGCCATACGGGCCAAATCTCCCGTATAGAGCCAGCCGTCCCGCAAGACCATGTCGGTCTCCTGGGGGTTGCGCCAGTATCCCTCCATGACCTGGGGGCCCTGGATGACCAGCTCTCCCACTTCACCGGGCGGCATCTCCCGGGTGCCGGTCTCCTGGTCCATCACCTTCGCCAGGGTGCTGGGCAGGGGCATACCCATGCAGCCTGCCGGCCTGGCGCCTTGGACGGGATTGAAATGGGTCACGGGGGCGGCTTCGGTCAGGCCATAGCCCTCCAGCATGGTGCAGCCGCTGAGGGCCTCGAAGCGGTCCCGCACTTCCTGGGGCAGGGGGGCCGACCCGCTGATGCAGGCCCACAGGGAGGACAGGTCGAGCTTGGGCAGGCGGGGGTGGTTGATCAGGGCCACAAAGAGGGTGGGGACCCCGGGCAACATGGTGGGCCGGTATTTCTCCATGGCCTTTAAAAAGCCGTTGATTTCAAACCGGGGCAGCACGATGATCATGGCCCCCTGGGACATGGGCCAGTTGAGACAGGCGGTGAGCCCGAAGGAGTGGGAAAAGGGGAGCAGGCCCATGACCCGTTCCTGGCCGTAACGCACCTGGGGGAGCCAGGCATTGATCTGGGCCACGTTGACCATGAGGTTGCCGTGCGTCAGCCTGGCCGCTTTGGGGGTGCCGGTCGTGCCGCCGGTATATTGCAGCACCGCCAAGTCCCGGGGTTCCGGCAGAGGCAGGATGGTCTGGGGGGGATGTTTCAGCAACTTCCGCCAGGCGTGCCGTCCCGGCCCCGGCTCAAACCCCGTGGCCAGGCCGTCTCGCCGGGCTTTGACGGGATAGAGCCAGTTCAGGGGCCAGGGGAGACTATCTGACAGACTGGTGATGATGATTTGGCTCAGGTCCACCTGACCCAGAATCTCGTCCAGCCGGGGCAGGAAATGGTCCAGGAGCACCAGGCGCTGGGCCCCGGAGTCGGCCAGTTGGTGAGCCAGTTCCTTGGCGCTGAGGAGGGGATTGAGCATCACCACCACCGCGCCCAGGCGCAGGGCGGCATGGTAGGCGATCACCAGTTGGGGGCAATTGGGGAGGAAAATACCCAGGCGCTCCCCGGGGGCCAGACCCAGACTCTTCAGGGCGGCGGCCAGACTGGCGGTCTGGGTGTTTAGTTCGCCATAGGTGATGGTCCGGCCGAAAAAGACCAGGGCCGGGGCCCGGGGGGATTGTTCCGCGGCTTGCAGCAACAGCCAGGGCAAGGAGGTTGTGACCGGCCCCACGGTGAGGGGCACTCCCTGGTCATAATGCTGGGCCCAGGGCAAGGTCATCAGTTTACTCCTCTATCCGGCGGTTGAAAGACGGATTGCTGGTCATCCGGTAACGAAGTGTCAGAGCCTTCGCCTGGTTCGGAATGGCAGGCTGAAGAACGTGGCGGTTTTTCAACAGCCGGTTAATGCTGGTGGGAGCCTCCTTCCTGGCATTCTGAACATTCACAGGCATGATGCTCTTCGAGATCCTCAGGGGTGGCCTCCCGCACCTGGCGGATGGTAAAGGAAACTTCCAGGTTTTTGCCCGCCAGGGGATGGTTAAAGTCGATGAGCACCGATTCGGGCCGTACCTCTTGGACGATGAAATACACCGGCTGGCCGTCTTCGTTCTCGGTTTCGAACACCAGGCCCGGCCGCAACTCCACCTCCGGGCCAAAGTCGGAGCGAGGGACCTCCATGAGCAGTTCGTCGTCGAATTCGCCGTAGGCCTGTTCGGCGGAGAGGTTGATGACTTTATGGTCATCTTTTGCCATGCCCATCAGGGCTTCTTCCAGACCCGGAGGCATCGCCCCCCAGCCCATGCAGAAAGAGATTTCTTCCGGCGTGCCATCGGGGGGATAGGTTTCCTCCTCACCCAGGTTGATGAGGTAATCAATGGTGACAAATGAATCTTTCTCGATTTTCATGGTGTTTTCCTCAGGCAGGAGGTACTCCGCCCCTGGGGTTTGGAAATAAATGGTCTTATCTGGGGAACCTCAACCGGCTAACCAGGGGCAGGCTGCCTGACCGGGATATGCGCTTGTAGCAGGGGCCGGCCCCGACTCCTCGCCTTTATGGTTTGGTGCCCATGATGATCCGGCCGGTATTGAGCAGATTGCACGGCACCGTGTTCTGAATGCTGATGCCCACATCTTTCATGACCCGGATGACGTCCAGATCGGTGGTAAAGCCGACGCGGACAAAAACCGGCGCCATGACGTCCTCGACGCGGCCCCAGAGACTGCCGTTCTGGGAGCGGGTGTGATTAACCGCGATGATATGGCCGCCGGGCTTGACGACCCGGTGGATCTCCCGGCAGACCTTATGAGGGTCCTGGACGGTGGTGATCACGTACGCGGCCATGACGATGTCGAAATGATTATCGGGAAATTCCAGGCGGGAGGCGTCCATGACGTGCAAGTCGAAGCGACAGCCGCTGTTGATGTTGGCGGCCTTTTCCCTGGCCCGTTCGATCATGGCCCGGGAAATATCGATTCCCACCAGCCGGGTTCTCGGGGGGTAAAAATCCAGGGTGGAGCCGGGACCCACGCCGATCTCCAGGACCTTCTGGTTAGGCAGCCGGGGCACATACTTGAAGGCTTTGCGCCGGCCGGGGCCCAGGAGCTTGCCGAAAACATATTCGTAGAAAGGCGAATAAAACGAATATAATTGTTCCATGTAACGCGGATTTACCTTACATTTCATCAGGGAATCCTCATTTAGGGTATAAACTGAACTAGCCGGGCCGCGCAAAAACTACCGCCGGGGAATCTTCTCAAAATAGATAATTTTACCCCAGGGCCATTTAAAAAGTAAATCTAAAAATTTTCCCCTCAATCCCAGGGCCTTATTCTGGGCTTGATCAACTCTACCTCCCAGACATCCTGAGCCTGATTATATTGCAGAAGATAGGCGCAATCATCCACCCTCACCTTGAAGCAGAGGTACCCTGGCGCCATCCATCTTTCCATGATCTGGTGCACTTCCAGCCAGGTCTCCCCCCAGGTGAACCGGCGGGGCCGTTCATGGAGCCGATATCCGGAATATGTCTCTACCCGGCAACGCATCTGCGGTGGCTGATCCAAGCGCTACGGGAAAAAAACGGGCTTGGGCCTGCCCTTGACATCATAACCGAGATTGGCGCTTGATTGCAGGCCGGAAACCCGTTGCAATAGTAACACGAGTAATTTACAATGGCAATGAATCATTAGCGTAATTGTGTAGTTGGCTCCCACCCGGGGGCCGACCGCAATTGCCCATTTAAGAGGCGCCCGGGGAATATTCTCGGTGGCCGGCGGGAAGGTTACTCTACATGTCTTTTACGAAAATGATGGGATTAAGGCGGGTGGTGATCACCGGTGTGGGTATGGTTACTTCTATGGGGCTTGATGTGCCCACCGTGTGGAATCGTCTGCTGGCTGGAGAATCCGGGGTGGCCCGTCTCAGCCGCTTTGATCCCGAAATCATGGAGCGTTATCGCGTGCCGGATGATTTTCCCGTCATCGGCGGCGTCATCCCGGATTTTGATTTGAGACAGATCTTGCAGGCCCGCAAAGATGAAGTCACCAAGGAAGACTTAAAGCAGATCAAGTACACGGATCGCTTTACCCAGTTTGCCCTGGCCGCCAGTATGGAGGCGGTGCAGGACTCGGGTCTCAACCTGGAGGTGGAGGACCCGGAGCGGGCCGGGGTGATCATCGCCAGTGGCATGGGGGGCGTCGCCTCCTGGGAAGATGGGGTCAAGAAACTCCTGGCCGAAGGGGTGCGCCGGGTTTCTCCCTTCCTGGTGCCCAAGATGATTCCCAACCTGGCCGCCGGGAACGTCTCCATCCGGTTTAAAGCCAAAGGCCCCAATATCGCCCTGTCCACCGCCTGCGCCGCCGGGGCCCATGCCGTCGGCCTGGCCTACCGATCCATCCAAATGGGGGAAGCGGATCTCATGGCCGCCGGGGGCACCGAGGCCGCGGTGACCATTTTGACTTTGACGGCCTTTTACCGCATGGGGGCCCTGGCCGTGGGCTATAATGACCGCCCCGAGGCCGCCAGCCGTCCCTTTGATGTGAATCGCTGCGGTTTTGTCATGTCGGAAGGCTGCGGCATTATGGTGCTGGAGGAACTGGACCACGCCCTGGCCCGCAACGCCAATATCTATGCGGAAATCATCGGCTTTGGCATGAGCGGCGACGCCCACCACATCACCGATCCGGATAAAGAGGGCGCCAAGCGCTGCATCCAACTGGCCATGAAGAACGGCGGCGTCACGCCCCAAGACATTGATTACGTCAACCCACATGCCACGGCCACCCCGGTGGGCGATCGTAATGAAACCCTGGCGTTGAAGGAAATCTTCGGCGATGGCGCCCCCAGCCTCCTGGTGAGCGGCACCAAGTCCATGACCGGCCATTTGCTGGGCGCCGCCGGCGCGGTGGAAGGCATTTTTTGTGCCCTGTCCATCCGGGACGGGAAGGTGCCGCCCACCATCAATCTGGACAACATCGACCCGGACTGCGCCGGCCTGGATATCGTCCAGGGCAAGGCCCGTTCGGCCGACATCCGCCATGTCCTGTCCAATTCCTTCGGATTCGGGGGCACCAACGCCGCCCTGGTATTCAAACGCTTTGAAGGCTGAGCACGAGCAGGCAGCGGTCAGGTTTCAGCAGTCAGCTTTGAGAGGCGGAAGCGAGGCATAAGGCCACGACAAGCCGTGCCCCGGCATAACAAATGTGGGGGCGCAGAGGATTGCGCCCTCTGATGACCCAATAGCCACTTTTTAAGAGCTGACCGCTAAAGCTGATAGCTAACTGCTGATTGCATGGCCACCACCCCTAAACCCATCCGCATCGCCATCGTCTTAAACGGGCAGGAATTC
Organism: uncultured delta proteobacterium; assembly: GCA_963812015.1. GTDB lineage: Bacteria > Desulfobacterota > Desulfobaccia > Desulfobaccales > 0-14-0-80-60-11 > 0-14-0-80-60-11. The sequence continues at coordinate 273,027 of CAWETI010000002.1, forward strand.
ATCTGCCAGGCGGTCGTCCTGCCCTTCTCCCTGGAAGGTTACCCGCCGGTGGAGATCGTCTGGTACGGCGCCGGACCCGAGGTCCCCACCGGCTTGCCGGTGCGCCTCCTGCCGGATTTGCATCCGGAAGAGTTTGATCTCATCCTGGACGGCCAGTTCCTGACCGCCGGCCTGGCCGATTTTTCGCCGGGCCGGCTGGACCACCTCGTGACCGGTCCCGCGGCCCGCTTCCTGAATGGGCTGGTCTGCCAGCTCCAGGAGATGCGCCACAAGCAGGAAATCAACTCCGGCGTCATCGACAGCGCCACCGATGCCCTCATTACCATTAATGAAGACCACGTGATGGTCGGTTACAACCGCGGGGCGGAGCAGATGTTCGGTTACACCCGGCAGGAAGCCCTGGGCCAGGACCTGAAACTCATCATTCCGCCGCCTTACACAGAAGCCCATGGGACCTACCTACGGCGCTACCTGGCCACCCGGGAAGCCCATGTCCTCGGCCGGCAGCGGCGCCTCACCGCCCGGCGCCGGGACGGAACGGCATTCCCCCTGAGCATCTCCTTTTCCGTGGCCGAGATCCAGGGCAACCTGTTTTTTACCGCCATCATGCGGGATATTACCGAATATACCGCCATGGAAGACCGGGTGCTCCAGTCCGAACGCCTGGCCGCGGTGGGCAATACCGTGACCCATATTGCCCATGAAATCAAAAACCCCCTCCTCATCATCGGGGGGTTTGCCCGGCAGCTGATCAAGGCCCCGGGGTTTGACGACCAGGCCCGCCATAAGCTGTCCCTCATGGCCGAAGAGGTAAGTCACCTGGAGGAGATGGTGGCGGATATGCGGGATTTTGTCCGCCGCCCCCCGGCCCAGAAACGCCAGGGGCAGATCGCCCCGGTGATTGAAGTAGCCCTGGAGCTGTTCCAGGACACCTTTCGGGAGCATAATATCCAGGTGCGCCGAGTGGAGGAATCCCCCCTGCCCCCCGTGAGCTTCGACCCCCAGCAGGTGCACCAGGTGCTCATCAATTTATTGAAAAACGCCCTGGAGGCCATGCCCCGGGGCGGGAAGCTTACCGTCACCAGCCGGGTTAAGGGGGCCAAGGTGGAGATCAGCGTCGCCGATACCGGGGAGGGCATGTCTCCCGAGGTGGCGGGCAATATTTTTCAGCCCTATTACACCACCAAGGCCAAGGGGACCGGCCTGGGGCTGGCCATCTGCCAGAATATCGTCCAGGAGCACGGCGGCTGCATTTTTGCCGACAGCGCTCCGGGCCGGGGGGCCACCTTCACCATCCAACTGCCCCTGGAGCCCTCCTCTCCGGTGGCGGGGGACAATCTCCCCCCAACTAAAGCCTGAGCGGATTTATTGAGATGACCACCGCCCCCAAACCCATCCGCATCGCCATCGTCTTGAACGGCGAGGAATTCATCTGCCACCCGGTCACCTTGCCCTTTTCTGTGGAGGGCTACCCCCCGGTGGACCTGGTCTTGTACGGCGCCAAACCCGAGGCCTTGGGCGGTTTATCAATCAACCTCTTGCCGGATTTGCATCCGGAGGGGTTCGACCTCATCCTGGACGGACAGTTCATGACCGCCAGGCTTCCGGCGTTTTCGCCGGACCGGGTGGAGAACCTCATTACCGGTCCCGTTGCCCGCTTCTTGAAAGGGCTGGTCTGTCAGCTTCAGGAGTTGCGCCAGAAGCAGGAGATCAACTCCGGCATCATCAACAGCGCCACCGACGCCATCATCACCATCAACGAGGACCACGTCATTGTCGGTTACAACCGCGGGGCGGAGCAGATGTTCGGTTACACCCGGTCAGAAGCCCTGGGCCAGGACTTAGCCATCATCATTCCTCCGCCTTATAAAGCCAAACACCGGGAGTACGTGCGGCGCTATGTGGCCACCCGGGAGGCCCGGATGATCGGCAAGCACGCCCGTCTCAGCGCCCGGCGCCGGGACGGCCGGGAATTTCCCATCAGCATCTCCTTTTCCGTGGCCGAGATTCGGGATAACCTCTATTTCACCGGCATCATTCGGGATATCACCGAATATAAGGCCATGGAAGACCGGGTGCTCCAAACCGAGCGCCTGGCCGCGGTGGGCAATACCGTGACCCATATTGCCCACGAAATCAAAAACCCCCTGCTCATCATCGGGGGGTTCGCCCGGCAGCTTCTCAAGATCCCGGACCTGGACGACAAGTCCCGCCATAAGCTGTCCATCATGGCCGAAGAGGTGAGCCACCTGGAGGAAATGGTGGCCGAAATGCGGGATTTTGTCCGCCGGCCGCCGGCCCAGAAGCGTCCCGGTCGGATCGGCGACGCCCTCACCGCAGCCCTGGAACTGTTCCAGGATACCTTTGCGGAGCATAATATCCAGGTGCGCCGGGTGGAGGAAACCCCGCTGCCGCCCGTGACCTTCGACCCCCAGCAGGTGCACCAGGTCCTCATCAATCTGCTCAAAAATGCCCTGGAGGCCATGCCCCGAGGCGGGGAGATCACCATTACCAGCCGGGTCCGGGAGGCCAAGGCCGAAATCAGCATCGCCGACACCGGCGAGGGCATACCGCCGGAGGTGGCGGCCAATATTTTTCAGCCTTATTTCACCACCAAGGAAAAAGGGACCGGGATCGGGCTGGCCATCTGCCAGAGCATCATCCAGGAACACGGCGGCGTAATCCAGGTTGACAGCACCCCGGGCCGGGGGACCACCTTTACCATCCAGCTCCCCCTGGACGAGGCGCCGGTGGCGGATGAGGCTACGAATTAGCGCGCCGGCGACTTTTTGTGATAGATTGAGGCCGGGGCGCGCCTGTGGGTGCGCCACTCCGATGATAAGCTCTAGTGTCATGTCCCGGGGGTATCTTACAATTTCCGACTGCCATTCCCGGAGGCTGTTGTAGGGGCGGTTCGCGCACTACCCCTACAAAGACCTCTCAAACAAGGGCAAATATTTTTTAAAGATATATCTGGGACGCAACACCCGTATCGTGGTGCATAAATTTTATGATATGAATCCGGCCATAAGATGAATTTTGGGTGTTTCAAGTCCCTCTTTGAAAAAGGGGGATTTAGGGGGATTTCGAACGGTCATAAAAATCCCCCCTGGCCCCCTTTTAGGAAAGGGGGGTAAAAGACCGCTTTTTCATTGTTACCTTAATTTTGAGACACACCACTAAAGCGCTAAGGGTCTTTGACCCGGTACGCCAGGTAACCGGTCCCTCATGATGAATATATCGCCTGGTTTCCCCGGAGACGCCTCACCCACCCCCTGGCTCAACCCTGCCGCCCTGCTGAGCGTGCGCGACCTCACGGTCAATTTCGCCGCGGAACGGGGCTTGGTCCAGGCCGTGGCCGGGGTGAGTTTCGATCTGGCGTCCGGCGAGACCCTGGGCCTGGTGGGGGAATCGGGCTGCGGCAAGACCGTCACCGCCATGTCCATCCTGCGGCTGCTCCAGACTCCTCCGGCGGAGGTGACCGGCGAGATCCGCTTTCAGGGGGAAGACCTGGCCCGCTGCCCGGAGGCCCGTATGCGCCAGATCCGGGGCAACCGCATCGCCATGGTCTTCCAGGAACCCATGACCGCGCTCAACCCGGTCCTCACCATCGGCGAGCAGGTGGCCGAGGCCCTGCGCCTCCACCGGGGCTTATCCCATCCGGAGGCCTGGCGGGAAGCGGCCGCGGCCCTGGCCCGGGTGGGCTTCCCCGATGCGGGCCGGCGTTTGGGGCAGTATCCGCACCAGCTCTCCGGGGGGTTGCGCCAGCGGGCCCTCATGGCCATGGCCCTGGCCTGCGACCCCGAACTGCTCATCGCCGATGAGCCCACCACCGCCCTGGACGTGACCATCCAGGCCCAGATCCTGGCCCTGCTGGCCAAACTCAAGGCCGAATTGGGCCTGGCGGTGTTGTTCATCACCCACAACCTGGGGATCGTGGCCCAGACCGCCGACCGGGTGGCGGTGATGTATGCCGGGGTCATGGTGGAGGAGGCCCCCACCCCGGAACTCTTCCGCGCCCCGTCCCACCCCTATACCCAAGGACTCCTGGGCTCGGTGCCCCGGCTGGATTTCCGGCATCCTCCCGGGGAGAGCCTCGCCGCTATTCACGGCCACCTGCCGGCGAAGCCCCCTTCGGGCTGCCTCTTTCGGGACCGCTGCCCCCTGGCCCATGACCGCTGCCGGGAAGCCCCCCCCTGGGTGGAGGTGACCCCCGGCCATACGGTGCGGTGTTGGAATTATGTCTGAACTGCTAAAGGCCCAAGATTTAAGCTGCTACTTCCGCCTGGCCGGTCCCTGGGGCCGGGGGCCGGTGCTCAAGGCGGTGGACGGGGTGAGCTTCGCCCTGACCCCCGGGGAAACGTTGGGCCTGGTGGGGGAGTCCGGCTGCGGCAAATCCACCCTGGGCCGCCTGGTCCTGGCCCTTTTGCCTCCCACCCGGGGCCGGATCGTCTTCGCCGGGGAAGACCTGGGCCACATCTCCCGCCATCGTCTCAAGGAGCTGCGGCGCCAGATCCAGATCATCTTCCAGGACCCCTATTCTTCCCTTAACCCCCGCATGACCGTGGGCCAGATTTTGGAAGAGCCCTTTGTCATCCATAACCTGGGGCGCCGCCCGGAGCGCCGGGCCTGGGTGGAGGAGCTCCTCGGGGAGGTGGGGCTCACCCCTGACGTCGCCGACCGTTATCCCCACGAATTCAGCGGCGGCCAGCGCCAGCGCCTGGGGATCGCCCGGGCCCTGGCCCTCAAACCCCGGCTCATCGTGGCGGACGAGCCCGTCAGCGCCCTGGACGTCTCCATCCAGGCCCAGATTCTCAATCTTCTGGCGGAGCTGCAACAGCGCCACGGTCTCACCTATCTGTTCATCTCCCACGACCTGAGCGTCATCTCCCAGATCAGCAACCGGGTAGCAGTGATGTACGTGGGCCGGCTCATGGAGATGGCCACCCGGGAGGTGTTGGCCGCCGCCCGGCTCCACCCCTACACCGAGGCCTTACTCGCGGCAGTGCCCCGGCCCACCCCGGAGCGGACCTTCAAGCCCCCGGTCCTCAAAGGGGAGCCCCCCAGCCCGGTCAACGTCCCCCCGGGCTGCCCCTTTCATCCCCGTTGCCCCGAAGCCCAAATGCCCCTCTGCGGCGAAACGGTCCCGTCCTTCAGGGAGACCGCCCCGGACCATTGGGTCGCCTGTCACTTCCGCTGAGGGCAGCCTAAGGGAGAAAATTGCCTGGCGGCGGGGGGGCCCTACGGGGGTCCTGACTCTGAAAAAATCTCCCCCCCATTCCGAAAGCCCTGATTCGGCGACTTAGATCATACCCGCACCTACTCATTTCTTTTCCCTACAAAAAAAATTTCCTCTATTACCCTGCACGAAGATGGCAGGTGCAGGTCGTCACGGTTTGCCCAGGGGGCACCATTGCCGGAATTCCCTGAAACGAGAGATATAATCGCCACTTGGAATTAGACTGCCGGGCCGGCAGGGCACCTAACATTTGGCGCCGAAACGTATCTAAGCTGTTAAGAAATGATGAGCTTGACCAGGTCACTTTGGCGTTGAAGTCACAGCAAGAAGAACGCTTAAGACTAAAAGCCACGCCGGAGACTGATCCCTCATCATGGGGAAAAAAATACACCTTGAGAGGTCTATATGAAAAAGTTAAGTTTGATCCTCGTCCTATCAATTTTGCTGACTGGGGGCGCAATCGGCGCAATGTCTTCACTCTGTCATGCCCAGGTCTATGTGCCTCCGCCCCCGCATCCTGTCGCGACACCTTGGGTTGGCCCTAATACGCCGTGGGTCTTTTACAATGGGGATTGGTTTTTAAATGGCATGCTGTATTATTTTTTCGGCAATAGATATGGATGGGCCCCATATTACGCTTATGGTCCCACCTATATTGCCAGACCCACTAACTGGTATGCGCCGCGGTGGAATGCGTGGTATCAGAAACATCCTAATTACTGGGATAATTTTCATCGCAATTATCCCTATTGGCGCGGGCATCAATATGGTCGTCATTATGATGAACATTTTTATAATACGTACCATCGTGGCCAAGGCGGAGGTTGGCATAAAGGATTCCATGATTAAATCTATAATCGAGCCCACCCGGATGGACGCCGCTAAGGAGGAGTATGGGTAAGAACGAAGAACCCTAATTAACCAAACTTAAATCGGGAGGACAATCCTTTCTGAGGATTGTCCTCCCTTTTTTATTAAGGGAGTTTTTATTGATCTCACAGGTTAAAAAATATAACTATCGGATATCATATGCGGATAATAATTTTCACCGCCATTCAAAATCCTCCAGGGGTTCTGAGCCGGCGCCGCAAAAATGCCGGTGATCGCAGATATTGTTATGCCGGGAATCTGGGAAAAACTTGGTTTTTCCTTAAATAACGTGCTATCCTCCTTCCCGGGAGAAGGGGGGCAGATCACAGGCCATCAACCCCTAGGCGGATTCAGGAGGAAAAATTGTTCAGGTTAAAGGGGAGAAAATCATGTCAAAGAATCTATTACTCATAATATTAGTGGGTATATTGGGGGGGTGTTCTGTCAATAATACTGTCGGGCAAAAATTTGACACTACCGCAGTAAATAGAATTGAACTTGGCAAAACCACAGAAAATGAAGTTATTTCTATGTTGGGAGCGCCAAGCTCGGAAAAAAAGCTCGATAATGGAATGGTTGTTTATTATTATTCCTATGGAGATAAAAAAGATTTCGGGGCGGATAGTGCAGTTGATTCCTTGCAAATACAATTATATAATGGGGTTGTTGTAAATAAATGGCAAAGACTGGCGCATTGATGAAGATATAGTAACGTCTGGCGGGACGTATGATGCCCTCTCAGCAAGGCAGGCTCAGACAGCTTGAAGGGGAGAATAGCAAGCTGCGCTATAGATATTTGAGTAATTAACGTTTCCTGCCGGTTAAACCGAAGCAATATATTTCACCATGGTTATCAAAAAGATAGCTCAAAACGCCCCCCAGCCGAAACGTGGCAGAGCCCCTGATTTATCGTGATCCAATCCCCTGTCCTGGCCAATCCCCCTGACCTGAAGGATGGCCCGGACCGGGGCCGGGGGGCCACACCTCGATCCGGGTAAGGGTAGGATATGGCATTGCACTATGCTATCATCGGCTTGGCTGCGTTCCTGGCCTCGGGTCTGACCCTGTTCTCCGGGTTCGGCCTGGGCACCCTGCTGTTGCCGGTCATGGCCCTGTTTTTCCCCATCGATCTGGCCATCGCCCTCACTGCCGTGGTCCACGCCCTGAACAATCTCTTCAAATGCTGGCTGTTGGGCCGGCATGCCGATAGGGCCGTGGTCCTAAAATTCGGCCTCCCCGCCATCCTCAGCGCCATGCTGGGGGCCCGGCTGCTCCTGTATCTGTCCGACCTCCAGCCGCTGCTCCATTACCAGCTTTGGGGCCGGGAAGCTTACGTCATGCCGGTGAAGCTGGTGGTGGCGGCCCTCATGGTGGTCTTTGCCCTGTTCGAGCTGGCGCCGCGCCGCGCCCCCCTCGCCCTGACGCCCCGGTATCTCCCCCTGGGCGGGGTGTTGAGCGGCTTTTTCGGGGGCCTCTCGGGGCATCAGGGGGCGCTCCGTAGCGCCTTTCTCATCAAGGCGGGGCTGACCAAGGAAAGCTTCATCGCCACCGGGGTGGTGATCTCCCTCCTGGTGGATATCCCCCGGATCGTTTTGTATGGGGTGAGTTTGCCGGAGCTGCACCTGATGGATAACCGCCTGCTGCTGGCCACCGCGGTCCTGGCCGCCTTCGGGGGCGCCTGGCTCGGGAATCGCTGGCTCAAAAAAGTGACCCTGCGCCTGGTCCAGTCGCTGGTGGCCGTGATGCTCCTGGGCATTGCCGCGGCTCTGGGGACCGGCCTGATTTAGGGATTTGTTTCATTAGTTTCATTAGAGACTGGAGGCGGGCCTGGCGTATCTTAGCGTGGCGTCTAACCGGGAAGGACTCTGATGCCTTTACCTGCAAATTTTCGGGCTGAGCATCTCGAACCGCCGCCCTGGCTTTACGCCCGCCTGGCCCAGGGTTCCTTGATGCGCCTGATCTACCGGCTGTTTGTGGCCGACCTGGCGGGGGGCCTGCCCCGGGGGACCCGCCTCCTGGATGTGGGCACCGGCCCCGGCTATCTCCTGGGCTATCTGGCCCGGACCCGCCCGGACCTCAACCTCTGGGGCCTGGATTATGCTTACGACATGATCCGCCGGGCCCGGCCCCGGCAAAGGGGCCTGGCCCCCCAGGCGAGGCCCCGGTGGGTGGTGGCCGACGCCTGCCGTCTGCCGTTTCCCGACGGAGTTTTCGGCCAGGTTATCAGCACCTTCAGTTTCCACATCTGGCCGTGCCCCGTGGCCGGCCTGCAGGAGCTGCGGCGCATCCTCCAGCCGGGGGGACGGGCCTGGATCTATGAACTGCGCCGGGAAACCTCGCCCCGGGAGCTGCGGGCTTTCGCCCGGGAGACCGGACTGCCTTTCCCGTTGGTCTACCTGGGATTTCAAGCCGTGCGCTGGCACCATGCCCTGCCGGCGAGAGAATATGCCCACCTCCTTCAGCAGGCCGCCGGACCCCGGGGGACCCTGCGCCCTGCGCACCACATTTTCTGGCGGGCCGAACTCCAATCGGCCTGAGCTTCAGGGCTTCACCAATTCGAACCCCGCCGCCTTGATCACCCGGTCTAGGTCTCTCTGGGGGATGGGGGTGGAGTTATCATAGGTCACCCGGCCGCTGGCCAGGTCCACCTTAACGTCGCTCACCCCCGGCAGACTCGCCACGGCCCTGGTTACGGCGGCGACGCAGTGGGCGCAACTCATTCCTTTAACCGTAATCTCCGGCATCAGTCTTCTCCTGATCAAATTGTGGGGGACCGGCGGCCACCGGGCCGCCTGATCCAGCACCCAGGTATAGTGTAATCATTTTATGGGGGTTGGCAAAGGCCGGCGGGTTATTCCGGGCTTTCCCGGGGGGGCGCCCGAAAAAAATCCTGGCGGACCGGGCCCGCTGGATCGGTCATGCCAGACCCATCCATTACCGGGACCAGGGCCGCCAGGGCGCCAGGGATAAGAAAGAGGGGCAAAAACCCCGTGAAACAGGTCCCCCTCAATGCAGGAGAACCCAGCCAGGTCGGGGGACGAGATTCCTGCCGGCTGGCCAACCTGCCGCCCCCAAACAAAAATCCCCAATTCCCTGAACCTGGGAATTGAGGATTGCACCCGTCTTGCTTGGTCCTCAAGTCGGCGGCCGGGCCGTGTCGCGCGAGCCCATCCGTCTATCTTACAGGCAGGTCTTCTGGCTCTTGGATCACCCTAGTCCCCGGCGCCTTCCCGGGGTGTTTCGCCACCCCAGTGGCCTGATGCCGGTTTCGTCCCCAATTACAGCGGCGGGACCGCGACGGATTCGCACCGTCTTCCCTTTTATCCTGCTGAAACCTATAAGTGTATTCTTTTTATCCCGTTTTGCCTGGCGTGTCAAGGGAAATCCCCCGGCGGCCGAATACGAAGGTGTTCCGGTCCACCCCCAGGGCCTGGGCCACGGGGGCGCATTTGGCCTGGAGCAGGAACCAGACGCGGGGGTCGCGGAGATGGCTCATGGTCTCGAAATGTCCCATGCCCTTGGCCACGATGAGGCGGGCGGCGTCATACAGCTCCCGGAAGCCGGAGCTGGCCTCGTGAAGCTGCAGCCCCACGGTCCGGGCCCCGGTGTCCACCACCGGCTCCAGGGCGTCTTTAAGGCCCGAGGCCGCCAGATCTGCGCGGGTGAGATCGTTCTGGATGGGACCGCCCTTCACCACGTAGAGCACCCGCCCCCCCCGGCGGCGCAGGGCCGACACCAGGGGGCGGTCGAAGAACTGCTCCCCGGCGTTGTCCGCCAGGAAGAGGATAAGACCGGGAGGGCCGGCAAGCTCCCGGCGAAAGTCCGGCACTGCGGCTAGGCCGAACTCCACCCGGGCCAGCATCTCCCGGGCCACTTCCGCTTCGCCCCGGAAAAAATCCAGGGCATTGCCCACTGCGGCCAGACGGAGGAGTGACTCCAGGTCATCGCCGTAAGCCGGAGCCAGACGCCGGTGCATCCGGGCTGCCAGGGCGGTCTCCGAGGCCTTCCGGGCCGCGAAGGGATCGGCGTTCCCGGAGATGTCCCGGATGGCGCCAAGAACCCGATTGGCGATGGCGGCGGGGATGGCGTCCGGGACAAATTCCTGGTCCAGGAGGCGGCGGGCGGCTTGGCGGGCCTGGCGCTGCACCGCCGGGTCCGGAGTGGCCAGCTCCACGGTGAGAGCCACCAGTCGCTCCAGACAGGCATAACACTCGGGACGAATGGCCATGGGGCGCATGGTTTTTCCTGGTCAGTATCGGCTGCCCGGGGAGAGTGAGGCGAATCAGGAGCCTTTTAAACTATTCGGATGGTTGATGGTGCTGCTTGCGTTTGAGCAGCCAGTGGTTGAAGATCAGCAGATAAGCATAACCGCATCGCCGACAGAGGTAATGCTTGCTGCCGGGTATGCGGCGCATCCAGGGTTTACGCCGGATTCTGGTTAAGGTCTCTTGGCAGCCGGGGCAGTCCCGGGGCATACTATCACCAATCCATCAATTTTTTAGGAGTATATCCCTGGCGCTTCCTGTGCCTGGATCACGCCCGGGTTCGCCTGGCGGTAATCCGCCGGGCGGTGCGGCATCGGTCCAAAAACCCCGCGGTCTGGCGCTTTGGGGCCCCCTGAGCCGGATAAATCAGACTGAAGGACGTAATGTTCCCGGGGCTCTTGATTAATCATAATGAAGCTTAAGGGAAAATTATGCAATAAAATTGCCACGCCAGAAAACCAGCCGCCGGCAACTTCAAGGAGGTTGACGGCGAGCCCGGGTCAATCCGATAGCGAGGCCCCGCCGCAGGTGCCGCCCTTGCCAAGCCAGGCGGATTGGTCTATATTTCCGGGAAGAATGGAAAAACCGCTGAGGCTGTCGGATTTGGACAAAAAGGTGATCCTGGCCCTGCAACGGGACCTGGAGATCTGCCCCCGCCCGTTTCTGGAGGTGGCGGAGCAGTTGGGGATCGGGGAAGAGGCCTTGCTGGCCGCCATCCGGAGCCTGATGGACCGGAGCTACATCCGGCGGTTCGGGGCCACCCTGCGCCACCAGCAGTCAGGCTACGAGGCCAACGCCCTGGTGGCCTGGGCGGTGCCCGAGGCCGACCTCAAACGCATCGGCCGGCATCTGGCCGGGCAAAGGGCCGTGACCCACTGTTATGCCCGCCGGCCGGCGCCCTCCTGGCCGTATACCCTCTACACCATGATTCATAGCCACACCCCGGACGATTGCGTCAAGATCGCGGCCAAGATGGCGGCGGAGACCGGCATCCACGACTACGAGTTGCTGTTCAGCGAGACCGAACTGAAAAAGACCACCATGCGGTATTTCAAGGAAGGGGAGGCGCCACCCAACCCTGAAGGGGCTGATCGTTGAGAGTTTTGAGAACTCCTGGGGGAGGAAGGGCAGGGGCTTTTTCATATTTTTCATAAGTTTTCGTAGTTTTCGTAGTTTTCGTAAGGGTTCCTGCCCCCCCCCAAACCCTCTCCCCCAACCCACCTATGGGGGAGTCTGAGGGGAGGGTGGGGGACTTGACTTACAAAAAACCCCCCGGTCCTCCCCTCATTATTTAGATTCAGGAGGCCACTAATGGCACCATGCGAGAAGTCCGAAGAGCTGTTTAAAGCCGCCAGCGAACTCATGCCCGGCGGGGTCAATAGTCCGGTGCGGGCCTGGCAGGCCGTGGGGCTTACTCCCCGGATCATCGTGAAAGGGGCGGGGGCCCGGGTCTTTGACGTGGACGGCAACTCCTACCTGGATTACGTGGGCTCCTGGGGGCCCTTGATCCTGGGCCACGCCGCACCTTCGGTGGTGGCGGCGGTGCAGGCGGCGGCGGCCCGGGGCACCAGCTTCGGGGCCCCCACGCCGGGAGAACTTGACCTGGCCCGGGTTTTGACCGCGGCGGTGCCGGGGCTTTCCATGGTGCGCTTGGTCAACTCCGGTACGGAAGCCTGTATGAGCGCCCTGAGACTGGCCCGGGGCGCCACCGGCCGTCCCCGGGTGATCAAGTTCGACGGCTGCTACCACGGCCATGCCGACTCTTTCCTGGTGGCCGCGGGCAGCGGGGTCCTCACCCACGCCATCCCCGGCAGTCCCGGGGTGCCCCCGGAGATCGCCGAATTGACCGTCTCCCTGCCCTACAACGACCTGGAGGCGGTGCGCCGGGCGGCGGGGCGGTATCAGGGAGAGCTCGCGGCCATCATCGTGGAGCCGGTGGCCGGCAACATGGGAGTGGTGCCGCCTGAGGCGGGTTTTCTGGAGGGCCTCCGGGAGGTGTGCGACCAGGAAGGAATCATCCTGATTTTCGATGAGGTCATCACCGGTTTCCGGGTGGGCTGGGGGGGCGCCCAGGTGCGTTATAAGGTTATGCCGGACCTCACCTGCCTGGGCAAGATCATCGGCGGCGGCCTGCCGGTGGGCGCTTACGGCGGCCGGCGGGACTTGATGGCCCAGATGGCCCCCAGCGGCCCCATTTATCAAGCCGGGACCCTGTCGGGAAACCCGGTGGCGGTGGCCGCGGGTCTGGCAACCCTGGAGGAGCTTGAAAACCCCGACACCTATGCGTCCTTGGAGGAGAAAGGCGACTGGCTGGCTCGTGAGTTGACCCACGCCGCCCATCGCCAGGGGGTGATAACGACCATCAACCGGGTGGGGTCCATGCTCACGCTCTTTTTTACCGGGTCTCCGGTAAGGAATCTGGAGGAGGCCAAGAAATCCGACCTGGGGCAGTTCCGGCAGTTCTTCCAGGGGATGCTCGAAGCCGGGGTTTTGCTGCCGCCCTCACAATTTGAGGCCTTCTTTGTTTCCCGGGCCCATACGCCGGCAGACCTGGAATATACCGTGGCTGCGGCGGAGCGGGTCTGGAGGACATGGCGGTAGTAATCACCCCGCAGTCCGACGACGACTGCCCCCACCCTCCCCGAGCCCTCCTTAATCCCTTAATAAGGGGGGTGCGCCAACGACATCTCCCCCGGATAATCTATGGGCTTTAGGGCGCACCGGGTGCGCCATCTCACCGTCGGCCGCGACCGGCCCCAGCCCCCTATGCCGGTCGCGGCGGATTAGGTTTTCCCTGGTTACATGGGGTGAAGCACCCCTGAGATGGGGAGAATTCCCCTTAAAGGGGCAATAACTTAACCCCAAGGGGGCGGGGCCCGGTTTGTGAAAAGTTTCATATTCCCAATGATTTTAGTCATTTTCATTGACTGTCGAATTATTTCATGCCTATCATGTGCTTGGCAGGCACCTTGCACTCTTCAACACGATATAAAACTTTCCCGAGAAGGAGGTGGGGGTCGAGTAGCAGGGAAACCGAATTGGCACTCCTTAACCAAATAACCCGCAAGTTTTTATCATCTTATTATCTTCAGGAGGGATCTCATGGCAGATACAGTTCCAGGAAAAGCATGGGTAGTTGTCTTTGCGGGCACCGCCGTCAACCTCTGTTTGGGTATCTTGTATGCGTGGAGCGTTTGGACCAAATCCCTGATCGACGTCAAACTGGCCGGGCAGCCGATTACCGAGGGCTTGAATGCCGGTTGGACGTATCTGACCAACGCCGAAGCTGCTACGCCATTTTCGTTGTGCGTCATTATCTTTGCCTTATTGATGATCCCTGGAGGCCGTATCCAGGATAAATACGGGCCCAAGCTGGGTGCCATCGTCGGCGGTCTCTTTTTGGCGGTGGGATGCATCATCGCCGGTCTGACCAAGAGTTATGGCGGCCTGATCGTCGGCTTCGGCATCTTCGGCGGCATCGGCATGGGCATCGGTTATGCCGCGCCCACGCCGGCAGCGCTGTCCTGGTTCGGCCCTCACAAACGTGGCTTGGTCGCCGGTTTGGTGGTGGGCGGCTACGGCGGTGCAGCCCTCTATATCTCGCCTCTGGCAGCTTATCTGATCGGCCACGGCGGCGTAACTTACAGCTTCGTGTTCCTGGGTATCTTCTTTGCCGCAGTCGTCATCGTTGCCGGCAGTTTGCTGGCCAAGGCGCCTCCGGGTTATGTGGCCCCGTCGGCAGTGGTTAAGGCAGGCGCGGCCCCGGCCAAGGCCGCGGGCACCATCATCGACTGGGCTCCCAGCGAAATTCTCAAGAGCTGGCAGTGTTATGCCCTGATCCTGATGTTCATCGGCACCACCCAGTCGGGTCTGCTGATCATCGGTAATGCCGCCGGTATTCTAGCCACCGCCGCCAAAGGCGTCCCCTTCCTGGTGGCCAACGCCTGGATCCTGGTCTCTTATGGCGGCTTGGTCAATGCCTTGGGCCGGGTGGGCACCGGCATTTACTCCGATAAGATCGGCCGGGACAACGCCTACACCATCAACTGCCTGGTGTCGGCCGTTTGTCTTTTCCTGCTGCCTTCCATCATCGCCAGCCATAACGTCTTCTTACTGTTCCTGGCGGTTGGTATCGCTTACTGGCAGTACGGCGGCGGCTTGTCCCTGATGCCCGCGTTTACCGCTGACTTTTTCGGCCCCAAAAACCTGGGCATGAACTACGGCATCGTGTTCCTGGGGTGGGGTCTCGGCTTCTTCATGACCCGTTTGGGCGGTTCCATTAAAGACTGGACCGGCACCCTGACCTGGGCCTTCATCCTGTCGGCCATCGTGCTGATTATCGCGGTGGTTATCGCCCGGGTCACCAAGCGGCCCATGCACGCCACTGAATAGGGTTAACTTCTGCACCCGGCTTTACCTGCGCCCAGCCGATTAAGCTAACCTCTAAGGAACAGGCAAATCTGGGTCCATCTTAAGAAGGCAGGGAGGCATCCCTGCCTTCTTCACGTTCTCAGAGGATAAAAATTATCCATGACTCCTAATACTGCCTGGCCGGTGCCGTTCATCATTACTCCCCAGAATCTGGCCATTGACGCCGTGACCTCCTTTTGCGTCTCTGTGCTTTTGGCGTTGATGGTCAATGCCGAGGCCCAGGCCTTTGTCAGCACCTTTCTGGGAGACAGCCGAACCGGGGCCAAAGACCGCTTCCATTTCAACGCCTTCCTGCATATGGATATTTTAGGAGGGATCTGTTATCTGGTGGGTGGTTTCGGTTGGCCCCGAATGATTGATCTCGACCGCAGTAAGTTTAAACACCCCCGCCTGTATACGGTGATCGCTCGTTGCGCGGGGCCGGTGGCCAATCTCCTCCTGGCGGGGATCGCCGGCAGTCTCGTGGCCGTCATGAAATCCTTTGAATGGGACCCCCGGGTCTTTCTGATGGTGATCGGGGTCAACGTCACCACGGCTATCTACAATCTGATCCCCATACCGCCTCTGGCCTTAGGCTCTCTGGTCTGCGAGTTATTGCCACAGGATCGCGCCAAAGCCATCCTGGCCCAGATCGGACCCTACCTCATCATCGCCCTGGTCCTGCTGGAGCGCATCACTCACCAGGGCATCATCAGCCCGTATATCGACCCTCTGGTCAAGACGATATTCGCCTATTTCGGGAGTCCTTAGGCTGTGTGACGGGATTGTCTCCCAGGTTTCTTCGGAAACGGGCGCGCCAATACGTCCCGGTAACATCGCGGTGAAGTAGTCAGGGGTTTGGGCCATATACTGATTGCTCCCCCAGGTTTGGGGCTGACCCTATTTTTTCGCTTCTTCCTTGTTCTGCCGCATTACCTGGGTGATCAACACCTCGACGTCCCGCTGCAAGATCGCTTCCACCTGGGCGGCACCTGTATGGCCCCGGGTGCGGGTGGCCTATAACCCAAGGCACGGTGAGGCCTTACCGTAATGTATTCCCGCCGGTTGAATCCCATAAATTGGCAAAGCCCAAGACCTTTGGATTCAGCGGAATCGGGTATTGATTGATAAATTGCTACGAGGAATGGGCTCGCTGACATGAAAATCAGGTTTTTGGAAGCCAAATATCATTGATTTTCCTATTGAATGCATGAATCTAATCTGGTTTATTAGGGATGTCCATCAGGTTATAAGATTATGCTTATCTCTCATAATAATGAACAATAATTTAGATCTATGCATTAATCTCATGGGCTCCTGGAGACAAAAAACCCTATGGTAACCAGATCTAAAATAATTTTTTCCTCTCTCGCCATCTTTTTGCTAGCAATATTAAATATTATCTTTTTTTATATATTTAATATAATTATTGATTATTTGCATTTAGCATACAAAATTAATATTGATTACCCTATTTCATTAATTATTTCAGCTTTTCTTATTGCGATAATTGCTTATTACGCAATAAATAAATTATCGATCAATTCTATCTTAATAAGTGAAAAAAATATAATCGAAAAGAAACTTAAACAAGCTCTAAGTGAAATCAAGAAAGCAAATAGCAACTTATTACTTGAAATAGCAGAGCGAAATACTATAGAAAAAGATCTTATTGAAAGTGAGGAGCAGATAAGAACAATCATTCAAAAAGCTCCAACTGGCATAGCTTTATTAGATAAAGATGGGTGGATATTGGAGTGCAATTCTGCTTTACAAAATATGCTCGGTTATGATCACGATGAATTAAGTGGAGTGCTTTTTGTACAAGCCATCCATCCTCAAGATGTTGTTCTCTATAAGAATAAATTTACTGAATTGATTAATGGAAGCAGTGATATATATCGAATAGATAGCCGATACATACACAGGGAATTTCGTGAAGTATGGGGTTCCCTTTCTGCATCCGTTGTAAGAGATGTGAAAGGACAGCCTCAATTTGTCATTGCTATGGTGGAAGATATTACGACAAAACATCAAGCGGAAGAGAAAATCGTTAATTACCAGAAACAACTCCAATCCTTGACCTCAGAATTATCCCTTATTGAAGAGCGGGAACGACGACGTCTTGCCAGCAATCTCCATGACCATGTCGGCCAAGTGCTAACTTTGATTGGCATAAAAATAGATGAACTGTATAACACAGTATCGGTCACCACTTGTGGTCCTCTCATAGAAGAAATCAGTAGTCTGATTAAGCAAACCATAAAATGTATACGATCTTTAATTTTCGAACTCAGTCCACCTATTCTTTACGATTTAGGGCTCGAGGAAGCAATAGAATGGTTGGCCGAGCATTTTGTAAAGGAATATGGCCTTAAAATTCAAGTGAACAAGGATGAGCAGTTAAAGCCCCTGAAGACCGAAGGAAATATAATTCTCTTCCAAGCGGTAAAAGAATTGTTATTTAACATCGTCAAGCATGCACAAGCAACTACTGCGATAATATATATTCAAAGAGCTTGTAATGATCTGCGTATTATAGTGGAAGACGATGGAATAGGTTTCGAAACTAATTTAATTGACCATAAACAACATAAATTAAAAGGCTTCGGACTATTTAGTATTTATGAAAGATTAGAATATTATGGTGGCAGTATGATAATAAGCTCAAATAATACTCAAGGGACTAAAATAACATTATTAATGCCAATGATAACTACTACTGGAGAAGAATTGCAGGATATTTTAGAAAAATCTAAAAGTTCGTATTCTGGTAGTAGTTTTGGGAAGGTGTGATACTTTAAGGACGGCGTTCGCTTTTTGCAAATATTACCGTTGAGCTTTTTGTCTAAGCGCACATCAAGTTAGGGCGGCTCTCCGTTGTATAAGTAAGCCGGCACTATCTTGCCACTCTCAAGAATTTATTAACAAATTTAATAGTTGTAGGACTGGTCTCAATAGCCTTCGCAAACATTAGCGCCAATTAATTATCCTCGGAATCTTCCTATAGCCTGATATTAAAATCAGGGTTTTTATGACGATAATCTTCTATTCTCCCTATTGAAGAATTTAACTTCATAATATTCAATAGGAATATAGTGATAAAAAATAAAATTCTAGGAGAATACATGAGCCTAAAAGTTCTGATTGCCGACGATCATCGGATTATCCGGGAGGGTCTGCGGGCAATGCTCGAAAAAGAGCCTGATATCAAAGTGGTGGGGGATGCGGCGGATGGCCGGGTGGCGCAACTGCTGGCTCGCGATCTAAACCCTGATGTAGTTATCATGGATGTAAACATGCCGGAATTAAATGGTATCGAGGCTACTCGCCAAATTGCGGCCGAGTTGCGCGGGGTAAAAATCATTGCTCTTTCCATGCATGAAGATCGGCGTTTTGTTTTGAACATGCTCAAGGCCGGGGCGTCTGGTTATATGCTGAAGGATGATGCATTTAGAAATTTAGCTAAGGCGGTCCGGATGGTGGTAGCAAATAAAACCTATCTTAGCCATGAGATAACCGAGCTCTTGGAAAACAACTACCAGACATTGCCCATCTCTCTGGAATCTGCTGATTGTCAATTGCTCTCTTGCAGAGAACGGGAAGTCCTCCAACTTGTTGCCGAAGGCAAGACTTCCAATCAAATTGCTGACAGCCTCCACATCAGTGTAAAGACAGTAGAAACTCATCGTGGCCAGCTCATAGCGAAATTAAAGGTCAAGAGCATTGCTGAGCTGACCAAGTATGCCATCCGTGAAGGATTGACCTCTGCATAATCTTGCCAATGGGGCCTCATGACCTTTGAAAGGGATAAAACGTTGTCTTCGCTGGTGGCAATGTATCTTGTCTTTATCATAAGTTCTCAAACATACCAGTGCGTTATAAATATGATCGCCCTATCGAAACGGGTCATATGGTCATGGTTCCACCCTAAACCGGGTCCCCTTACAGAGTCAGGGACTTATCGTTTAAAATCGGGCCTTCAAACGGCTCTGCACTGCGGAAAAATCTTAAAAAGCTAGCACGGCCCCGCCCCGCCTAAATGATTGGGGTTCAAAAGTGTTGGGGTTCAAACCGATGGGGATTTGTGGGGTTATATTGCCCAGCCCAGGTGACCTGCCCCCCGTAGTTGTACCAAGTCTTTAAGTTAGTCTGGGGGTCACAGCAATGGCGTGCGAGGCCCTGCAATACATGGAGTCATATAAAGGGGGAGGTGCGGCATTG
This sequence comes from uncultured delta proteobacterium, assembly GCA_963812015.1. Classification (GTDB taxonomy): domain Bacteria; phylum Desulfobacterota; class Desulfobaccia; order Desulfobaccales; family 0-14-0-80-60-11; genus 0-14-0-80-60-11. The sequence continues at coordinate 292,035 of CAWETI010000002.1, forward strand.
ATTACCCTTCATATCAGTAATCAGGTTTGGAGTCCTGAAAACTGCGGCCAAGGGCCGGGCATGGCGGCTGCTGGCCGAGGGAGACGAACCTATCCCCCAGGGCCGTTGAAGCTGAGGGTACGCTTGCGCTCTGGGCGCGATAACCGTGGAAACTTTACCCCCACGGTCGTAGGGACAACGGCAGCCGAAAAACGACGGTGGGGCCAGCCAACAAAGAGCACATATGGATAAAGTATCAAAGCGTTTTGGGAGTACCCAAAAGGGCGTATACATAGCAGTGATCGACACTGTAGCTTGTAGGCAAAATGTCGACTCTGTCAGAAATAAAAATCAGATTAGTTTCGGTATAAGGCAATATTGGGTGCGGAATGGCCCAGCCCGAAAAATCAAGAAATTGCTTCAAGGAGGCGGAAAGCATAAACCTTCAGGCAGACCGGGCCAATCGCATTCTGAATTGTGTCTATCGAGCATGGATTTAAAACGAATATTAAAAACATCGATACGGCTGCCTCCCTGGAATGATGGGATAGATAGCGCCATGTCGGCTGCGTGGGGAGTGCGTTGTACGTCCCTTTACCACAGGCCGGCCTGCCTCAGGTCTGCGAATGGGCCCCCGAAGTAGCTGCAGTTCCAGAAAGCCGTGTGGGCGATCTCCTCCGCGACTTTCCGGGCCATCTCCGGATTGTCGGCAAAGACCACGATCCGCGTCCCCTTGTCGGTGTAAGGCAGACGCCCATCTTCATTCGCCACCTTAACCTCTCCCGCCTGGACGTTCACCGCCCCGGGGACAGTCCCTTTGGCGAATTCCTCCTTGGGGCGGGCATCAACCCATACGGCGGTTTTGTCCTTTGGAAAGATGTATTTACAACCTGCCATATCCGTCTGCACGGAATTGCCGTACGCCCTCCAAACCGGCATGCCCATCTGGTAGCGTTTGATGTTAGTGTAGCCCTTCGTGAACAGTTGTTCGGCCACTCGCTTGACTTTGTGGCAATACGGCCCATTGCAGTAAATTACCATGCCCGCCTTCTTGTCGGGGAGGAGCTGCATCAGTTTATCCATATCCTTTTCATAGATATGGATGCTGCCGGGGATATGGGCGATGGCATACTCTTTGGATGTGCGCACGTCAACCACGGGTTCGGATTTGTTGGCCAGAATCTGCTTCAATTCCTCCGTGGAAATCTCTACGCCGACCCCGGCAGGTTCCTTCGGCGCAACTGTCTGTGGCATTTGCGCCGGCGCTGGTGCAGGCACAAGCAGACAAAGTAGAAATAATAATACTGCTGCCATGGTCCAATTGAATTTTCTCCGATATCCGAACATCGTTATTCCTCCTCAGCATTTTCTCCCCTTGTGATCAGGAGCCTTTGGCCTCCGGCAACCCTCTTTTCTGCCATTCCGGAAAGCCGTGGGGATCACGGTAAACGTTCTGATAGCCAAGCTTGACAGCCACCCGGGCTGCGGAGTCGCTCCGGACTCAGGCAAGGCCAGCTCATTAAAAGACCACCTTGCCAGGTTGGACGCAATGAAAAATTAACCACGCCAGGGATATGGCCGATGGCGAATTACGCCGCCTGCCGCACCCCACAATAAAATAAATTGCACCTTCAAACCACCCCCCCACTTCCATGGCGGAAATGTGGTCGCGGCCCCTCGGTCTGGGCGCTGCCCAGGAGGGACTTCCCCAAGGCCGCGGCAAAGGCCCCCGTATAACTGATTTTGACCCCGGTTTTCTGCTCATAGAGTTGATTGGCGGGCATCATGGCTTCGGCCAGGCCCCCGCAGGACCAGACCTGCAAATGATCCACGGCAAACTTCTGCGCCTGGGCCAGGTTCAAGGGCAACGCCGCCCCGACCACCGTCATGGCCGCAGTTTTAATAAAGTCTCGTCTGCCGGGATAATCCTGATGTTGTTTCATTCCTTCTCCTTGCTTGGTTGTCTGACAATCACTGCCATTAATACTCCTTTGTGGTTTAGTGTAGCCTCACCTTAACAAGCCAAAGCAAGGGAAGACGTGACCTGCTGATCCCGGAAATGGACCATGTCGATGGCCCGTTCAAGGAAACCACGAAGGTTTTGTCCATCTGGGCGATGGGCCGACCATTGCGGGCAGTCTTCTTCCATCGTGGCGCAGCACTAGGCAAGCGCGCCGCAACGCAGAAATATCAAAATTAATCAGGTAGTTATTGAATTAGAGACCACAGGTTGGATGGGATTAACAGGGATAGTAACTTGGGGAGGTCTTACCTTACAGAAGGAAACGCCGGACTTGTGCAGCTAATCCGAAGGAAACCTCGATCCCAGGTGATCCGCCCCACCCCTTACCAGTCTGGATACTAGCAAGAGCCTTACCAAGGCTCTGCGGTCGCCTGAGCTTCAGGATTTCACCTTAATGGGAATAAACGGCCGATACACCCGGAACCACCTCCTTTTCTAAAGTTCGCTTCATTGTAGGGTGATAGGATATGCCATTCAACAATTTTCTTGTCTGCTCATCAGCCAACCTGGTTCCTCCCTCCCCGTGAAAAGGAAGGCATTTGAACAGCCACCCTCAGGCTGGTTGCATAACTGTCCCAAAACCCGATGGCAGGGGGAAGCCTATAACCCTTTGTGAAATAACTATTGCATTTGTTTGGCACTCGGTTTTATAATGCTTCCCATCCTCAACAAAGGAGGTGATTCCCAGGTGCTACGTTTGCTCTTCCCCGGTTCCGGCAGATCCTGAACCCAGGTTTACCGAGAGGCCTTGGTAAGGCTCTCGCCATCAGCCCGACTGAGAACCGCAGGGGCGCCTGGGAGTAAAGAAATCTAAGTACGGTTTTCCCCGTTTCATTCCCTTCTTTAACCTCGCCGCCATTCCCTGCCCTTCTCAGAACGGCAGATTCCAACCTTGGGCCTAAGTCAGACGAGCGCCGCTTTCTGTAGGGCGGGGTATCTGGCAACTGCCAAAATCTGTAGACCACCGGAAGCGCCAAGCACAGATCGTTGAAATTTGTTTGCCCGTGGGTTTTAAGGTATGACCAACCTCAACTTGAGGAGGATCTTAGGAGAGAAAAATTCATAAGGTTCAACCGGTGCATCCGCGCTAACAAGGCGTCAAGGAGGGAAAAACTCCCGACCTCACCTATTACAATGGAGGATCTATGAAGGATCACGAATCAGATCTGGTCCCCAGGCATTTAGGAATGGTATCGCGGCGAGATTTTTTGAAGTTCTGCACCATTGCGGCGGTGGGCATGGGGCTGCCCCTGGGCATGGGAGCCAAAATCGCCGAAGCAGTTGCCAACCTCAAGCGTCCGCCGGTCATTTGGCTCTCCGGCCAGGAGTGCACCGGCTGTACTGAAACCCTGCTACGCTCCACCCACCCCACGGTGGAGCAGCTGATCCTCGATCTCATCTCCCTCGATTATCACGAAACGCTGAGCACGCCTTCGGGCCACCTGGCGGAAGAAGCCAGGGCGAAATCCATTGCGGAAAACCAGGGTAAGTTCATCCTGGTGACGGACGGCTCTATTCCCACCAAGGACGGCGGTATCTACTGCCAGATCGGCGGCCGGCCGGTGCTGGACATCTTGAGAGAGACCGCCCCCCAGGCCATGGCCGTGATCGCCATCGGCTCCTGTGCCTCTTGGGGCGGCATCCCCTCGGCCTCTCCCAACCCCACCGGCGCCGTGTCCACCGCCGAGGCCCTGGGCGGCAAATTTACCGTGATCAATATCCCGGGCTGCCCGCCCAACCCTTATAACTTCCTGTCCACCGTGCTCTATGTCCTGACCTTCAAAAAACTGCCCGAGCTGGACGATAAGGCCCGGCCCAAATTTGCCTATCGCCGCCTCATCCACGAGGGCTGCGAGCGGCGGGCGCATTTCGACGCCGGTCGCTTTGCCCTGGAGTTCGGCGACGACGGCCATCGTCGGGGTTGGTGTCTCTACAAACTGGGGTGCAAGGGGCCTGAGACCTATAACAACTGCCCCGAGCAACTCTTCGGCGACGTCGGTCCCCGGAGCTGGCCGGTGGGCACCGGCTGCCCCTGCTTCGGCTGCTCCGAGAAGGGCGTGGGCTTTACCAAGCCCATACCTGAACAGGCCAGCCTGGCGTATTTCACCCCGGCGGGTTTACCCTTGGAGGAGGGTAAAGTCCGGGTAGGGGGCGGGGAGCTGCGCCTGACTCCGCCCACCGCCTTTGCGCCCATTCAGGCCCCCGAGGGGCATGGCGTTACTACCGCGGCCGTGGGCCTGGCGGCCGGTTTGGCCGGCCTGGCTGTGGGCGCCGGCGCGGTTGCCGCCATGAAGCTGGGCAAAGAAAAATCGGACCCCGGAGCGGTTCTGTCAAATGAAAGAGGCCGTTGTGCCGGTGGGCCGCGAGACTTGTGGCGATGACGCGCCGCTTAAAACCGGTGGCGTTTATGGCGCAACCCCCTTGATTTCCGCTTAAAATCGCCAAGGGACCAGCCATGCAACGGAACAGAGAGAAAGCCGGCTGGTCCGCTAACGGCTAGGCTTCTATCCCGGATGTACCTTGACATAGTTTTGTAGGGGCGCACCCGCGTGTGCGCCCTCAATCAGGGCGGACACATGGGTCCGCCCCTACGAAAAGTGTTAAATACTTTTTAAAGGAAAATTTGGGACACGGCACCAGGGGGACGCGGCATTTTACCATGCAGCCGGTCCCCCCAGGGAGTGGCGGACTTTCTCCCGGAGAGAGAGGACGCGGATGGATTCCTGAAGACAGCCCAGGGAGACGTGGAGGGAATGGGACTCTTCGGCCTTGCGGAAGAGGCGGTCCAGGCGGACCTCCAGGAGGGCCAATTTTTCCAGGAAGGCGGAGGCCTGGGACTGATCGGCCTGGCGCTGCTGGAGCACCAGTTGATGGCGGAGATGCTTGGTATGGCGGCAGAGGGCCGAGGCACTGAGGCCATGGGTGGCGGCCAGGGTGCGGAGGGGCAGGCCATCGATGAGGGCGCGGTCGATCTCCGGGCGGGAGGGGTGATTACAGACGGTACAGCGGGCAGACTGATGGGCGGGGCCGTAATGTTTCGCCATAGTTGTACTCCTCAAGGTTGATAGTGCCGCACCGGCGAGACGCCTGTGCCACTCACCGGAGGATAGCAGGGCAGGCGGCCGGGAGGCCAGAACGGGCGGGAAAGATGGCGTGGAAAAGACGGGTGAAAAGGGGAAAGAGGTGGATATAGTGAAGGTTGATTGACCAGCAGCAAATCAAGATCAGATTCGAGCTGACAATGGGGCCTAAAATTTACCTGCCGGGAGGATTTGAGAGGCAGCTATGGTCTTGCTATCAAAAACTTTCCTCTGGGTTAACAGAGTGGTGATCTAGAGCAGTTATTAGAGGTTTAGCAGGCGGGTCTCCGGCCCATCTTCCTGCCCCCTTCGACCCACTATTCTGACCTAACGCGTGGATCAGTTATTGGGGGGCACGTTACCTTCGATACAGTCCCTAACAACTCGGACCTGATGGGTGGGGTGCAACTTGCCGATAAGGCTTTGAACCTTGCCGGGCACGCTGACCCCCCTCAGTGCTTCCCAGCCCCTTGAATCGCCTCGGCAATCTCCTGGCTGAGCTGGGCCAGCGCCCGGCTCTGTGCCGCAACCAACGCGGCATAATCCGCACCCGTCACCGGCTCGCGAATACTGGACCGATTCATTTTGAGCAGCTTTTTCTCCGGTCCCCCGAAGATGCTCCAGCGCGCCTCCAGCCAGGCGGCGTCGCCCAACCGGCCATCACAACGCACGATATCCACTACCACTTGGTAGTCGATGGGCACGGACATGCGCCAGGGATAGAGATAAATCCGTTCGGTCAACAGGAGAACACCAATATTGTCGGCCAGAACATTAATGAAGTTATCCTTGAAGGAGCCCACCCAGCGATCGAACTGGGCTTTTACCGCCTGATTGTCGCTGGTGCGGGTGACCAGCATAGACTGGTCGAGGTAATCGGCCAGCTTGACGGGGCCGATGCCGATAACCGCGTTCTGGGCCGGGCTTTGCCTCTTTGAAATCACCTGGTCTTCCTGTATGGAGTTCAAGGTGTAAAAACGCGGCGATTGACTCCTACAGCCGCCTAAAAAGAGGGCCGCGGTCGCCAGGATGACCGCTAAGCCGCGAGAAAAAGGCACTACTCTCATGTTATTTCCCTCCAGGCTTCCCTTTGCCGCGAATCAGGGCTTCGGGATGCTGGTCAAGATAATTGGTCAACTGCCGAATTGACCTACTCATGGCAGAAATCTCCTGCAGCGTGTTCTCCAAATCTACTATCAGCGGTGAGTCTTGGGAGAGGATACCTCTGGCCGTGGACATGGTTTTATCCAAACCGGTCGCCACCCCTCCCACCTGGCCGTCAATATTGCGGGCCAGCTTGCCGAAATCTTTGACGGTTTTTTTCACGTCGTCCACCAGCGGGTCCACCTGGCGGTCCACCCTGGTGAGGAGCTTGCGGGCGTCCTCAAGAGTATCATGCAGGGCACGAATGCTGGCGGCCAGGTCCGGGTTGTTAACGAGTTTAGAGATGCCTTCCAGGGTCGATTCCAAATGCTTTTCCAGGGCCGTGAGATCCAGCTTCCCCAGGGCATTGGCCAGCTTTTCGGAGGTGGACGGGCAGGTTGGAATCACCACATAGTCCTTATAGTCTTTGTCGATTTGGGCTGGAGCATAGCAGAGACCTGACCCGGGAGCAAAATCAAGCTGGATCATTAACTGACCGGTAATAAAACTCTGCGTAATCAGCTGGGCCCGCAGGCCCCTTTCGATGAGCTTCGTCGCAACTTCCCGGTAATTTCTTTTTCCAGCTCGCACCTTCCATCGGTCCGGATCGATTTCGATGAGGATGGGGATTTGTGTTGTCATCTTAGCCAGGTCGGCTTGGAGAGTAATGCTGGTCACAGACCCGACCTGAACGCCCTGGAACAGCACCGGTGCGCCCACATTCAATCCGGTGATGGATTCATTAAAGTACAAAATGTATTTGTTGGTTTTCTGGAAGAATTTGCCCGAACCGAATACGACCAGGCTGGCGGCCATAAGGATCACTGCGAGGACCACGAAACCGCCGATCATCATTCTGTTTGCTTGCTTAGCCATCTCTGCCCATCCTATCGGTTAAGATTTCTCGCCCCGGGTTAAAAACAGGCGCAAATCGGGATCCCGGGTTTCGGCCAAAAGCTGGTTCGGGTTGCCCATGGCCGTCATGGTTCGTTTGGATACATCCAAGAATACGGAATTGCTGCCAATCGCAAATATGCTGGCCAACTCATGGGTCACTACCACCATGGTGGTGCCCAGGCTGTCACGCAGTTCCAGGATCAGGTCATCCAGACGGCGGGCGCTCACCGGATCCAACCCGGCGGAAGGCTCATCGAAAAACAGGATCTCCGGATCGAGGGCCATGGCCCGGGCGATACCGGCCCGTTTCTGCATCCCGCCGCTGATCTCCGAGGGATAAAACTCTTCGAATCCGGCCATCCCCACCAGGGCCAGTTTCAGTTTGACAACCTCACGAATCTGGCCCGGGCTTAAATCCGTATAGAGCTCCAGGGGCAGGGCGATATTCTCGGCCAGGGTCATGGAGCTCCAGAGCGCCCCGCTCTGGTACATCACCCCGGCCCGGCGAATGATCCGGTCGCGGGTCTGTTGATCGGCTCCCCAGAAATCGACATCTCCATAAAAGACCTTGCCCTTGGCCGGGGCCTTCAAGCCGATTAAAATGGTCATCATGGTGCTCTTGCCGCAGCCGCTGCCGCCCATGATGATGAAGATGTCCCCCCGGTTTATGGTAAAAGTCAGGTCCCTCATAAGGACAAAGTCGCCATAAGCCATGGTGAGATCGCGCACCGTTATGTGGGCTTCTTTTTCCGTCATTGTCACTTTATCCTGAGGCGCTGTTGGCATTCCCTCATATCCCCAGCATGTTGCACAAAATGGTGATCACGGCGGTGGAGAGGATAATCCCGACAATGGCGGTGACCACCGCGGATGTGGCCGCGTCACCCACCGCCGAGGCGCTGCGGCCGCACTGCATGCCCCGCATGCAGCCGGCCAGCGCCACAATGACGCCGAACACGAGGCCGGAAAACAGGCCGATGCCCAGATTCCAGAGACCCACCGCCTTCGCCGTCTCGTTATAGTATTCTATAAAGCCGATATTGAGCAGCCCTACCCCCACCACCATGCCCCCCAGTATGCCCATGATATTGGCGTAAAGACACAGCAAGGGCATCATCACCGCCAGGGCCAGCATACGCGGCAGCACCAGAAACTCCATGGGTGATATGCCCAGGGTTTTCAGGGCATCGATCTCCTGGTTCACCTGCATGGTCCCCAGCTGAGCGGCAAAGGCGCCCCCCGTGCGGCCGGCCATGACGATGCCGGTCATAATCGCCGCCATCAGGCGAACCATGGCAATGCCCACCAAATCGGCCACATAAATCTGGGCCCCGAAGAGCTTCAACTGGATGGCGCCGATAAACGCTAGGATCAACCCCACCAAAAAACAGATGAGGGAGACGATGGGCAACGCCTGGGCGCTAACGGCCTGCGTGATTAAGCCCAGGTCGGAGCGGCGGTACTGGGCCTTGCTCCGCAGCAGATTCAGGACGGCAATGACCGTATCGCCGAGGAATTCCAGCATTTCACCTGCAGATCGGAAGAGCTCGACGGTTTGGTTACCCAAATGGGTGAGAAACGACACCCGCCCCTCAGCCTGGCGGGCATCTTTCTTTTCCGGTACCGCCAAGGCCAATTCCAACAGTCTCTTCGCTCCTGGGGGCAGTCCGTCGCGGTTCAGGAGAATTTTTTGCCGGGAGCAGAGAGTGCCCAAATTCATCAAGAAGGTCAACAGCCCGGTGTCCCAATGCGCCAGCCCCTGGGTGTCGAAGACAATATTCCGAACCCCCGGCCTTCCTTCGAGCGTTTGCTGAACCTTATCGGCCCCAGGCAGTTCACCCCCCAGCTGCCAGTGCCCGGAAAGAATCACCTTCAGCGTGTCTGCTGATGGCTGCTCCATGATCATTTCACCACGGGCCGTCATGTGCGTTTTTCTCCATGGTAGCTCTTTAGCTGATAATTGGGGGCTTCATCCTTCCTCTGACCCAGGTCCGAAGCATTGCTCCAGGACTAGATTTGTGGTGCACGTCGCGTTGGGGGAAAGGCAATGCTCTGCCATGCTGCCGGAATTGCTGCCAGATGCCCCAGAGGAGATCGCTCTTGAATGAACCGATGCCATTTTTGGGGTCGTTGAGCCACACCCGCAGTTCGAGGTTGACGCTATTATCCCCGAACCCCTTCAAAAAGCAAGCGGATTTGGGATCCGTTAAGACGCGTAGGAGTCAAAACGCTCTTCATTGAACCTGGCAGTCCTTGGGAGAACGGTTACAACGAGAGCTTCAATGGGAAGTTGCGGGATGAGTTGCTCAACGGGGAGATTTTCTATACCCTGAAGGAGGCCCAGATCCTGATAGAGCGCTGGCGGTGGGAATACAATACGGTAAGGCCTCACAGTGCTTTGGGGTATCGACCACCGGCACCCGAAGCCATCGCCGTGGCCCCCAGAGATCCTGGCTACGCTATGCTCCGCCAGGATCTCTGGCTTGACTTGACCCCCATCCTAACTTAAAACTTGGTACAACTACTGGGGGCAGGTCACTTCTTGTCTGCAACTGGCTGTCAAATCGTCAACGACCCGTTTTGTGAGCACTTGGCACTGTTCAAGCCGTTACAACTTGCTGCAGCACGGCGAGTCGGTCTGGCGATCCCAGAAACTTGCGTTACGAATGACGTTCGGATTGCAACCGATTTCATCAGGCGTCTCAACAACCAGGGTCGCCGCTGTGTGTGCAAACCTTTGACTGCGCCCCGGCGCGAGATGGCGGAGACCCGCGTCATCCGTTTAGAAGAGCTTAATCCTGAAGCGCTGGCCATTGCACCGGTCATTTTCCAAGAATGCATCGAAAAAGGAACTGACATTCGCATTTCAATTTTTGGTGATGAGTGTTTTGCAGCGAAGGTGATTACCCGCCACGCGGAACTCGTTGACTGGCGCTTAGATCCCCTCGTTTCCTATCATCGGTATAAAACGTCAGATGATCTTCGCAACCACCTTCTGCTCTTATTGCGAGAGATGAAGCTCGATATGGGATCCATTGATCTGCGGCTTGATCAGGAAGGTCAGCCAGTGTTTTTCGAGATTAATCCGTCCGGACAATTTCTTTTTCTTGAGTTGGAAGCGGACCTTCCCGTCTCAAACTCGGTCGCAAAACTTCTTATTAGAAAGCATCTCGTTCAGCGCCCGCGGTCATGATGGATCGACAACACAACATAGATAACAGTTAAGGCAGAGGCCGATACTAGGGGCATTGAATGCTCGTAGTCCGATTTTCTATCGAATTGAACGAGTATTTCAAGATTATAGAGTTGCGGGTTTCTTGCCAAAACAGAAACTTATCGAATTTCCTCGGAAAATTGTGCTATGCTTTGTCTATCAGCATCAGCCTGATGCCATCAAAGACTGGAGGTGGAGCATGAAAGTTTCTAAGGCCGTCAACCTGTTCCTGGATTACCACAAGCTGAACTCCCAAAAAAAATACGATCAGGGCCTACGGCTCGCTCTTGGCCAAATTCAGGGAGTATTTTCCTGACCACGACCTGGCTTCCATATCGCCAGAAAAGGTACTCTCCTTTTTGACCAGTCTCAACGGTAAGTGTAAGCAGCTAACCAAGCATACTCGTTACGCCTATCTCAAGGCTCTCTTCAACTTCATCCGCAATAATCTGGACGCTCAGCTCCAAAATCCCTGTGACACCCCGATGCTGAAGAAACTCTTTCGGCTGGGGAAGCTGGTGCATTGGCAGGTCCAGGAAAAGGAGACCATCGACGAGGTCATTTTCAGGACCACCAAAGTAAGAAACCGCCTCATGCTATAACTCATGGCCCGGGGTGGCATGCGGGTAGGCGAGGTTCTTAAGCTTACTGGCGGGGATGTCGAGGACCAAAAACTCGTAATCAGGAACCCAAAAAGTGGCAAGGAGACGGAGGTCGTCTTCATCCCTAAGAAGCTGGCCGATAGGCTGAAGGATTACCTCAAGGCCAGAGGCGCTGAAGGAAGCCAGAGAATTTTCCCCATCACCTATACAGCCGCCCGGGTCATGGTCAAAAAGGCCGGCGCTTTGGTGGGGGTCCATCTCAGGCCACACGACCTAAGGCGGCATGCGGCAACCTATGCCTCGAGATCAGGGGTACCCGTGGAGATTGTCAGCAAGGTCATTCTGAGGCACGCCAACCTCTCCACCACCCAAAAGTATCTTGGAAAGGTCAGCGATGTGGAAGCGGTGCGGTGGATGGAAAATTTATACGGCTAAATGGACGGCAATTAGGGCGAGGTCGAACAAGGCCTCGCCCACATTTAAAAGTCTCGCTATGTCCTGGATATGGAAAGTTTTTAGAGCCGTGATAAGTGTCGGATCATAGCAGTAACTGACACATTTACTTAACCAATGCGATTCCAAATCTCATGCCTGCCTTTAACCGCCGGGACTGACCTTCCCAATAAAAGGTGCCGGAACGGCAAGTGTGGGCCGACCCTTTCCCTCAAGTCAGCCAGGGTGAGCTCAGAAAGCCATACCGCATTGATCCTGATTAATTTGCAGAGTTGCCTTGAAATCAACGTTCCTTTCCGGTTCCTTTCCTTGCCTGGTTTTCGGAGCGGTGGCCTATTCTTGACTCTCGGCCCAGGGGCGCCCGTTAACGGGCGGGGCAAGGTTTTATGCTGCGACTCCCGGCTTCATAAAGAATTTGCCGTCGCGCCCAGCAGGGCTGAGAATTATCTTGACAGAAGAACCTTTTTCTCATAATTCATAATTATAAATTATAAATGCAAGGCGCGTTTGCCGCAATGAGCAGCCGCATCCCCCCCTTAGTCCTTTACCAGGAGGTCGCCGAGCGCCTCCGTCACAGGATCTACAGCTACGAACTGAAGCCGGGAGAGTGGATCGACGAACAGGCTCTGGCAGAATCTTTCGGCATCAGCCGAACCCCGCTCCGGGAAGCCCTCAAGGTTTTGAACAGCGAGGGCCTGGTGGTCCTGAGACCCCGCCGGGGTTGCTTAGTGGCCGAACTGACTGAACAGGACCTGGACGAGATCTTTCCGGTGATGGCCCTGTTAGAAGGGCGCTGCGCCTATGACGCGGTGCGCAAGGCCAAGCCCGCCGACCTCAAACGCCTGGATGACATACACGCCAAGCTGGAAAAGTTTGCCGCAGCCGAAGATATCGATCGCTATTATGAACAAAACTATATCTTCCACGAGCAGGTGCAAAAACTGGCCGGTAACCTCTGGCTCCAGAAGACGGTGGGCGATTTACGCAAGTTCCTCAAGCTGTTGCGGGGCCGACAACTCAAGCTACCGGGCCGTCTCCTGGCATCTCTCAAAGAACACCGTCTGATCATGGCCGCTTTTCACAATCAGAATCCCGCCGCGGCCGAAAAAATCATGCACGACCATCTGCTGGCGCAGCGGCAGGCGCTGGCCATATACGATTCCGCCACAGACAGGGAGAATAAGACCGCAGTGCGTAAGATGTAGCGAGTCAAAAAGGAGGCCCCTTTGATGCTGGGAACACCTCCGGGGCTGGGTACAACAGCAAATTGTGTAGGGGGCGGCCGGCGATTTAGCCTTTAGCTGTGACATTTTGATCGGCACGCACAGCGCCTTCTTCGCCATGACCCCGGCTAAAATCGGGATTCCCTATAGCTCATCCGGGCTCTTGCACTTCATTTACGGCGTCGGCCTGCCCATTGCCAAGGAAATGTTTTTCACAGCACAGCCGGTGGTGGCAGAGCGCGCCGAGAAGTTAGGGATTCTCAACCATCCGGTGCCGGAGAAGGAACTGGAAGATTTTACCTATGCAATGGCCCGGCGAATCACGCAAAATTCTCCTTTGAGCATCTCGGCGATCAAGGAACAACTCCGGATTCTGGCCGATTCGCCCCCTTTGAGCCCGGGAACTTTTGAACGCATCCAAGGATTGCGCCGGCGGGTTTACGATAGCAAAGATTACCTGGAAGGCAAAAACGCCTTCTTGCAGAAAAGGCCCCCGGTCTTTCAAGGAGAATGAGGACCGGGTTTCTTAGCAAAATATCCGCCCAGGGGAGGTGAAAAAGAAAACCCGGAAAAGCACGCCATATTTTCAGTCAGTTGAGCAGCGACGGGAGATCAGGGCGGTTCGAGTCCCGAATCAGTCGCTTGACCGAGATTGAAGATCCCGGCAGGAAGGTCTCCCGGAAAATTTTCTCCAACGAGCAATCCCTTCTACGTTAAGAGGAGAGGAAAAAATGGAAGAGTTATGGGCGCAAAGATGGAAAGCGCTGTGGTTCGTTGGTACCCTAGGTTTTATCTTCTCGGCCAACTATACCAACCACGGTCCCTTGATCCCCACCCTGGTCAAACAGCTGGAGATCACCTTCGCGATGGCGGGGTTCCTGACCACCGCCATTTTCCTGACCCACGGCGCCTTGCAGATACCGGGAGGGGCACTGGCAGATAAATTCGGCGCCAAAAAACTGGTCAATTTCGCTCTCCTGATCATCACCGCCGGAAATTTCATCATCGGGTTTTCCAACTCCTACTATGCCATTCTGGTATTGAAGTTCATCATCGGCATTGGTACCGGCATCTGTTTTATCGCCGGGGCCCGCTACGTCACCACCTTCTTTCTCGGCAAGGAAATTCAGCGGGCCCAGGGGGTTTATGGCGGGTCGATCCTCTTGGGGTCCGGGTTCGTGATTTACGGCATTCCCCAACTCCTGCCGCTGGTGGGCTGGCACAATATCTTCATGATTACCGGCGGCATGGCGGGAGTGCTGTTAGTCCTGTGGTACTTCTTTGCCCCGGATACGCCCCGGGCGGTGACCATTCCCAAAATCAACTTTTCTAGCGTTATCGGCAGTCGCAATATCTGGCTGCTCTCTCTGGCGCAGCTGGCCACTTTTGGCGAGATCATTGCCTGCGGCGTCTGGGTCAATACCCTCTTGATCAAGAGCATTCACCTTCAGCCTAAGTTGGCGGGCATTATTGGCTCGATCGTCTTACTCCTGGGAATTTTCTCTCGTCCGCTGGGCGGCATTATCCTGGATCATAAGATCATGACAACCAAGAAACTCTTGGCGGTCGCCTGTGCCGGGCTGGCGGTAGGATTCATTTGGATGGGGTTATCTTCCAGTATGGGCATGGCTATCATCGCCATTATCTTTACCGGCATTATGGCGGGATTGCCCTTCGCCGGGATCTTTAACGCGGCCAGGGATAACTGCCCCCATTGTCCCGGGGTGGCCATGGGATTCGTCAATACCTGGGGGGCCATCGGGGTCATGATTTTCCCACCCATCATCGGACGGCTGGTGGATGTCACCGGGACGTTTATCAGCGGCTTTTTTGTCCTGGGGGCGGTGGCCGTCATCGCCGCCTTGGGCTGTTTGGCCCTGACCCACGCCGACATCTATATGATCCCGGAGACCAAGCCCATCGTGCAGCCGGATTAATTTCGAGTGGGAAGATTAGCGGCAACCGGCCTTAGCCGCAGAAGAAGTGGTGACGGAGCAAGAGCATGGATACCCCCCAGATCCTCTACCGGGAAAAGCTGGCCGAACACCTGATCAAGCACCTGACCAAGCGCCGGATGGAGGCCAGCTATGCGCCCACGGCGGCACAGGCCAGAGAAGAGATTATTGCCATGATTCCAGCTGGTTCCACGGTAAGCCGGTGCGGCTCCATGTCCCTGGTGGAGATGGGGTTGTGGGATAAGCTGGCCCAAAAGCCCGGCGTAGAAATAATCGATCCCTTTACCCCGGGGCTTAGTCCCGAAGAGGCTTATGCCCGGTTGCGCCAGGGGTTATTGGCTGATTACATGCTTGCCAGCTCCAATGCCCTGACCATGGACGGAAAACTGGTCAATTTGGACGCTACGGGTAACCGGGTGGCGGCCATGTGCTTTGGTCCGGAAAAGGTCATCCTGGCCGTCGGCCTTAACAAAGTAACCCCTGATTTAGATTCCGCCATGGCCCGAGTTAAACACCAGGCGGCGCCGATCAATGCCATGCGCCTCAATCGGGCTACACCTTGCGCGGAAACCGGCCAATGTCTCGATTGCAGAAGTCCTGCCAGGCTCTGTAATATGTGGTCGATTATCGAGGGGCACCGCTTTGAGAATCGTATCCACGTCAAACTGGTGGGCGAAGACTTGGGGTATTGAGGTTCCGGGAACCGGCCTCCGTAACTGCGGGAACCTGCCTGGTTAAGATTGAGGAGGTTGCGACGTCTAGGCCGCACTCCTCGGAGATGAAAAATTTTTGGTGATTGTGGAGGCGTCATGTCGATACTTCTGGTTCCGCGAGCCGAACAATATTCGGACCGGACTGCAATTATAGGGCCGGAAGGGAGGTTCACCTACCGGCAACTTCTGGACGCGTCCGGCAAGGTCACGTCTTTTCTCTTGAACGGGGCGCCGGATTTGCAGGAGAGACCGGTGGCTTTTCTGGTGCCGCCGGGGTTCCACTACGTGGCGGTGCAGTGGGCGATATGGCGCGCCGGAGGGATTGCGGTGCCTTTGTCCCTTTTCCATCCACGGCCAGAATTGGAATACGTGCTTGATGACACCCAGCCTGCGGCAGTAGTAGCTCATCCGGATTTTGTCAATCTGCTCGGTCCCATTGCCGAGGCGCGTGGCCTGAGATTCGCTCAGACCACCGAGGCGTTGAACCATCCCGCGGGTCAACTCCCGGTGGTGGCGCCGGAGCGGCGGGCCATGATCCTCTACACGAGCGGCACCACGGGCAAGCCCAAGGGAGTGGTGACGACTCATGAGAACATCGCCGCCCAGATTACCAGCCTGGTCCAGGCCTGGGGATGGACCGGGTATGATCGGATCGTAGAATTTTTGCCGTTGCATCATATCCACGGGATCGTGAATGTCATCTCCTGCGCCCTTTGGGTAGGGGCGGTGTGCGAGATTTCCCCCCGGTTCGATGCCGGGGAGGTCTGGAATCGCATCGCTCGGGGCGGCCTGACGCTGTTCATGGCTGTGCCCACCATCTATGTGAAGCTCATCGACGCCTGGGAGAAGGCTTCTCCTGCCGACCGGAAACGGATGTCTGACGGCTGCGCCCAGATGCGGCTTATGGTGTCTGGTTCCGCAGCTTTGCCGGTCCCTACCCTGGAAAGGTGGAAGGAGATCTCCGGACACGTCCTCCTGGAGAGATACGGGATGACCGAGATCGGCATGGGTCTTTCCAACGCCCTGCATGGGCAGCGATTCCCTGGATGCGTCGGGACGCCCCTTCCGGGTGTGGAAGCGAAGTTGGTGGATGAATCAGGTCATCCGGTTGAACCTGGAACTCCGGGGGAGATTGTGGTGCGGGGCAAAACGGTCTTTCTGGAGTACTGGCGCAGACCGGAAGAGACTAAAAAAGGGTTCAGGGACGGTTGGTTCTTAACCGGTGACGTTGCCGTGGTGGAAAACGGCGTCTATCGCATTCTGGGGCGCAGCAGCGTGGACATCATCAAGACCGGCGGGTACAAGGTCTCGGCCCTGGAAATCGAGGAAGCTCTATTGACCCACCCGGACATCAAGGAAGTCGCAGTGGTGGGGGTGCCGGACCCGGTCTGGGGCGAACGGGTCGTCGCAGCGGTGGTGTTGCGGGATGGCGCGACCCTGACCACCAAGTCCCTGCGCGCCTGGGGCAAAGAGCGGCTCGCCTCCTACAAGGTTCCCCAAGAGGCCGTCGTGCTAGAGGAATTGCCCCGTAATGCCATGGGCAAGTGCTCTAAACCCGACTTGAAGAAAATTGTTGGGGGCGTGCATGGGTAGCTTCGTCTGGGCGCAATTCATTGCGCCCAGACGGGCGTGATAAATCACGCCCCTACAACAAAATTACCTGTTTGACGGCAACTTGGTATAAGGGAGTCAAAGAAGAAAAGTGGTTTGTTAAGGGAGGGGGCCGATCTCCCAGCTCCCTCCCCTGACTCCTCATGGGTAGTGGGAGATTTCCATCCCCTCAACCCTTCATATTTTGAGATGTCCCATAGAAACTACTGGGGCAGTTAACCAGGAACGAAGAAAATCCAGATAACTTGCCTCTATACGCCCTTTCGCTAATTTTTCCATATCGTTCGTATATAGGAACCCTTGTAAATAACGTTTGGATTGGTAATCCTCCCGAAAAATCGGAAATTTTCCGGGGCAGTCATATTGACTGGGAGCAGTAGGCATTGAGGAATCGGCACGGGTGCCGCCGTCCTTACCCTGGCCGACCTCGCCCGCTGGGAGCATTTCCAGCAATAACTCCCCCCAACCTTGGACTAACCCCTTGGTCGAAGCGTGAACACGCTGTAAAAAGCGTATCACGCTTTTTTAGGGCCTATCTAAGGATGAGGAAGGGCCATAATCCGGCCGGGTCAGATGACCCCACGGACGCGGTTGCGACCCCCAAACCAGACGGATTTTTTCTCTAAAATTTTTCCCGTGGGTCTTATAAGGGGGGGGTGCCACCACAGGGGGAAGCCATCGCAGATGAAAAAATTCTCTACCCTTCCTTAACCATTAACCAGCGATATTTTTGAAAAAATTTGTGTACCAGCCTTTGAATCACAGAGGGGGGTATGGGACCCGTCCCGGGGTTTGGTTTCCGGGCCGAAAATCTATATGGCCTTGACGAAACCCCAGAGCCGGGGCCATCGGGTAGCGCAGGCTATAGGCCAGGGCACAAAAATGACCGCTGTGATCCACTATTTATACCAAGCCAAAAACTTCCCATATTCAGATCATATCCGCAATTTCCCCTGACTTCGAGATAAGTGTCGAGTTTGGCAAGTGATCAGCTATCATCTTTAGCCCGGGAATGGGTAAGTCCATATTGATTGTTCAGTCGCCGGCATTGCCCATAACAAGGTGATAATCGTCGACATGGAGGTGGTGATCACTGGGAGTTTTAATTTTACTCGGTCTGCTGAAGAGAGCAATGCTGAGAATTTATTGATTATCCGGGATAAGGAGCTGGCCAGGGAATATTTGGAGAATTGGGAGAGGCACAGGGGGCATTCTGAGGGATATATGAGGAGGTAAGGAAATCAGGGGTTTGCGGGGAAAACTGGTTTTTTGATGGATCTTGTGCTAACATGCCGCTTACTAAACAACTTGAGGTTACTTAATTTTAAACATTGTGGGAAGATCATGGATTCAGTAGAACACAACGGTTTCGTCCAGGAATGGAAAACATTTCTCGCAAACATCGAAGAAGTTGGAAAAAGGAAGCTACGTGGGCGATACGGCAACGCATAGGAGCGTTCTGGAGCATAACAGCCAACAGTAAGGCCAGGCACCTTCTGCACGTTTAAGGAGGAGCAACACATGAAAACTCTAAGTATTGCATTGATGGCGACCTTCATGCTGGTGTTGGCGGCCACGTCCACCGGACAGGCCCAGAGCGCCGCAGACGGCTATAATGATCCAACCCCGGGGGGGAAATATGTCTATAGAGGCTGCAACTTGGAACAAGTGATATTTATTCAGGGAGATAAGTTAAGTGAGATAAATGAGTTAACCCTGATAATTGAAGTTCAAGGTGGTCAAAATAGTCACACTTTACGATTAACATTCCCTATATTGGCGAAGCGCCAAGAAGGGAATAAATTAATTCTTGATTACCAATGGCCCCCCTGTGGCGACACCTACGAAGCGACCATCATAGGGGGTACTCTTATAAACCGGAAAACTAAAGGCTATCTGGCAGGTATTAGGGAAGAAATGTTTACACGCGAATGAAACAAATAGCAGGTCATCGGAAATCTTTGGGAGGGAGAGGTGACATTCTGTTCCGGCAGGACAACTGATCTGCGGATACCTGCTATATCTCCGCACCTCTCCTACCGGCATTTGGCTTGCTGATATGCTTACCATATTGACCTCTGACCAAACCTCGCCCCAGTAACCCCTCAGTCGAAGCGTTACCACTCCGCAGTTGGGCCGGGTCCCATCTGGGGGGTGCGCCTCCGGACCGAAAAAATGAAAAAATTTCCGCACGGAGCATATAAGGACAGGGGGGGGTATGGGACCCGTCCCGGGGTTTACCTTTGGGGCCGAAAAACTGGTGGGCCTGGGGTGGGGTGGAGGGGGCCGCAGGTTGCCCAGCAGGTCGCCGTGAGCGCAGGTCGGGCAGCGTGGCCAGGCCAAGAGGTAGGCGCACAGGCTCTCCAGCCAGGACCAAGCCAGGAGAGCGACACAGACAGCCCCCCACCTTGAACATCCCTATCACTCCCCCATAAGCCTTTGGCCGGCCTCCTCCCCTCTCAAGCGAAGGCATATCTTGGGGTGGTATGTGGGGAATAGTGTGGGGAATGAATTTATAGGTAAAAGAAAAGGGGCCAGCTTTTTGAGCTAACCCCTTGATTTCATTATGGTGGGCGATGGGCGACTCGAACGCCCGGCCTTTGGTTCCGGAGTGCAAATCAGGCCGATTTTGTACCATGATAGGTGATTTAATTTCACGTCATACACAATAATCTATCATTAGTCATTTCAGTCTGTTACTCAATTTCAAAAGGCTATCTCGGGTAATCCTGAGATAGCCTTTCTTGCCTCAAATTATTTGGTGAATATTCACCTATATATTCACCTGTTTTCTGCGCTATAATCTATAGGAGTTCTAATTTTTGCGACTCCCTTAACCCCGACTGATCACTGATAGGGGCAGGGGGACTCATTACTGTCTTTGAAAGGTGTTATGTAACTAGGGGAGATGGCAGATGAAGGATAAACCTGTTTCATCTGGTAATGACCACACTCCTATCTGTCAGCTTAAAGAATTAATTGCCTTCTTGGAAGACCCGGACAAATTTCCTTATCCTCGTAAATGTTTTAGGTTTCCAGGTCCATTAACCTTAAACCATGTTTTCTTTATCAACATTTATCAACATGTTCATTATGTCCCTTCCCAAACTTTAGAGCAAATTCGGCATGATGCTATACGAATTCTTAAATCAGGAATCTTTACTTCAGATGGGGCGCTAAAAGGGGCAAGACTGTCAGGTCATTATCGTTTATACCAAGTAGAAAATATAGGTGAATTGGCATTAATGGTGGCCATGTCAATAAAAAAAGTTAAACAACTTGATCTCATAGATGATATTTTTGAGTTTCCAGATACAGATTACCATACTGAAGAGTCAGAAGAACTTTTTTCATACTTAAAACGTAGTAAACTTGCTAACCCCCAACGAATAGCAAGGATTCAAAAAGAAAATATACAATTAATAAGAGCGATTAAGAAAGCTGGTAAAAATATAGACAATGAAGATAAACCAGTTGAAGGTGGTGAGGTTCTTTTATTATTTGCCAATGTCCTTAATTCATTAGATGCATATTCTATGTGGTTTCCAGATAAATTCGCTTCACTCAACGACAAAATCAAAAAAATTATGACTAAGATTGTTAGATTAAGACATGATGTGTTTAATCAATTTAGACAATTGAATGATGAGCCTTTTTATCCAGGGATTTATCTAATCCCACATGAATTTAAGAGGCAAATCCCATCAGCAGTAGACAATATTATAGCCAAGAGGGTTATTGATTTACTAACATCACTAGGAATAGACCATGGATTAACCAATGAATCTATTAGATATGAGTTGAGAAAACATTCATTACGAGTAACGTTGCATGCAATGGAACAATCTTGAAATTGACGAATTAAAATCCATTCTTTCTATGTTTTCAATCATTCCCTCTCAAAAACTGCAAAACATCGCGTTAAAAATCTGACATTTTAGATTAGTTTCTCCCAATTCAGCGTTTTGTCCTTATTTCATGGGGATATTATCCTGAGTTGGGAAAATTTAGTATAATTTTATAGTTTTTTAAACTAAACAACACCATAAAAAGATACTTCTAATGACCAACTACTACTTGACAATACATAGATAATCGCCGTATAAAAGAGAAAAAACCTGATAAGATGATTCAAGAGGAGAGCTTATGGAAAAACTCTTAAGTGTTAATGATGCAGCACAACGTCTTGGCATTTCCCGGCATACGTTAAACTGCTGGGTAAGCAAACGTAAAGTGCCATTTATCAAATTAGGCAGGCGGACCTTATTTAATCCGGCTGATTTGGAAAGGATGATCAAGGCGGCCACCGTAGAACCCCGGCGGCGAGAGATTGAATAATGTCAAGGGCAGATAACCCCCATACGGAAATTCAAGAACAGCTCAAAAATTTGACCCTTGAGACCCCGCAGGATCAGTTAAGGGATACCTTGCAAAGCCTAATTCCATTAATGGCTCGTTTGAATGAGGTTGGATTTGAAAACTTATGGGCTAACCTCAATGCACGGTTGAAGTTAAAGGGGCCATTTTTTACCGCTGTGCGGCGAAAAATCAAAGAGACCAGGAAAGAACTGAAAAAGTGCGCGACTGTTCCAGGGGGAGGCCCCGGCTTATCACCGGAAGAAGAATTGAAGGCCCTGAAGCCCCTGGCCAAGCCTCTAAGTCAATGCCCTGACATTCTGGGGGAGGTGGTGAGGGCGCTGAACCATTTGGGCTTGGCAGGCCAGGAACGAGAAGCCAAGATTATATGCTTGGCTCTGACTTCCCGGATATTTGATCGCCCGGTAAGTGTGGCTGTCAAAGGGCCTTCCAGCAGCGGCAAATCCTTCCTGGTGGAGCAGAGCCTAAAGCTATTGCCTGATAGTGCCTACTATGCCCTTTCCGCCATGTCTGAAAGAGCCTTGGCCTACTCCCACGAACCCATGTCTCATCGTCACCTGGTGATTTATGAGGCTGCAGGTATGGGGAGCGAATTTGCTCAATACCTTATGCGGTCTCTCCTGTCGGAAGGGCGGATAAGATATGAAACGGTTGAGAAGACCAGCGAGGGGATAAAGTCCCGTCTAATCGAGCGGGAAGGCCCCACAGGTTTGATTGTCACTACCACCAGGGCGGGGCTGCATCCGGAAAACGAGACGCGGATTCTTAGTTTGGAGGTGGATGATTCACCAGACCAAACCATGGCGGTGATCCTGGCCCATGCCAAAGGGGAAGGACAAAAATCGGTTAATTTAGCTTCTTTTCAGGCCATGCAGAGGATTCTGGAGCTAGAACGGCCCCAGGTAGTGATTCCATATGCTGAACCCCTGGCTAAGGGATGTAACCCTGCGGCGGTGAGGCTTAGACGTGATTTCCCTATGGTGCTATGTCTGGTCAAGGCCCATGCTGTCCTGCATTTTCACCATAGGCAAAGGGATGAACAAGGGCGGGTAATTGCCATCCATGAAGATTATCAGGCGGTTTATGACTTAGTTGCGGACTTGGTGGCCTGCGGCACAGGACAGAAAGTAACCGAAAAAATACGGGAAACGGTTGGGGCAGTGGAGGCTCTGGTCGGGGGACATCAGGATCACCCTGGGGTCACTATCCAGGGAATCGCTAATTCTTTAAAGGTCCATAGAACCACAGCGTACCGGAGGGTTCAGAAAACCCTGTATGCCGGATATTTGGAGAATAGAGCAAAGGCTCCAGTATATAAACTGGTGCTGGGTGACCCATTGCCGGACAACCAGACAGTTTTACCACCGCCCGATACAATTAATAGTAATTCATATCCCCCGAAAACCGGTGCAACCTTGCAACACCACAACAAATTATTAAATAAATCAGTAGGTTATGAGTTGCAACCCTCCTTGCAACCTCCTTGCAACCTGCAACCAGGTTCGCCAGGATTGCACGGTTGCACTTCGGAAATACACCCCGCAACGATAAATGCAACCAATAACAATTTGAATTTACTTGAAAAAAAGGTAACAGTTGCAGAGTTGCACGAAAATCAGGGGAGTACGGGTGAAGTAAAAATTTCACGCCAACATCTATCGGCCTTGCTTAAAGAACGTGAGGAGGTCGAGTTATGAGGCCCGATGAGGCCATTAAAGAATTGACCCGCATTGGCTTCCGCTTTCGCCTGGATGGTGAGGTATTGAAGGTACGTTATAAGGGAACGGACACGCCGGACCCGGCCAAGGTACTGCCCCTCCTGGAACTAGTGAGAGAGCACAAGTTAGAAGTGCTGGCTTACCTGAACAAATCGGCCATGCCTGAGCGGGTTCTAACTTGTGCCGAATGCGGGTTTCATAAATATAGAGGGCCGAACCCCAGCCAGGGGTGGGGGCATTGCTCATTTAAGGACAAGGGATGTTATGGCCTACGCCAAGCCTGCGAGGACGTAAGGGCATGATGCGAGGTTTTATTGGCAGCCGAAAGCGAGCGCTATCTCGGCGGTTAAGGCGCAAGAGGTTAATTGACCTACTACATATAACTACACCCTGGCAATTTGAAAAAAACAGGAGAAAAGCAAAAGCGGCATGCGATTCTTTGGCCTGATAAACAGATAGAAACCAGTGGAATGTTAATAAATGTTAACCTGATAAGCAGCCAAAAACAGCGTTGCCGATTTGCATATTTTAGCCCTTTAATAAGCCCCTCCCTGCAAATATAGGAGAAATGCAATAAATCGGGGGCCAAGATAGGCGTATCCATGACCTGCGGCACCAAAGAAGGGGAAATTCACCTTTATACCCCGCTTAAAAGCATCCGGCGAAAATGCCTGGACTGCTGCTGCGGCAGTTCCAAAGAGGTGAAACTGTGCCCCGTGGAAACCTGTTCACTATATCCTTACCGATTTGGAAAATCGCCCCGGAGAAAAGGGACCAGACCCAAGGGTGAAATTCCCCCCGGATTGCAAAAATTCCACGTCCCTAGACGAGCGGAAATTTCGGAAACCGGGAATGAATAGTTTACCCCAAGGGATGAAGTTTCATGCTTTATTGCACCATACTTGAGGACTCGGAGGACCCATAATGTCTCGGATAACCCCAAAACAGTTAGAGGCTAACCGACAAAACGCCTTAAAAAGCACCGGCCCCAAGACCCCGGAAGGTAAGTCACTGGTGGCCCTGAATCCTATAAAACATGGGCTTTTATCAAAAGAGGTTTTGCTCGCCCATGAAGATGAAAATTCCCTTGTGGAGTTAGGCAAACGGCTGAGGCACCAATTAGCCCCCGTGGGGGAACTGGAACTTATGTTAGTTGACCGGGTAATTTCAGCGGCTTGGCGTCTTAGAAGAATACTGAGAATTGAAACGGAGATGATGGACCATAAGCTATCGGATAAGGAGAAATCCCGCATTTCCTATGGCCGGAAGATAAAGCAAGATCCCGTCACCTTGTGGGAAGCCCTGGAAAGTGATTTTCAATATCGTGATTCGCTATTCAAGTTTATGAGGTATGAAATCCACATAGAACGGGGGCTATACAAGGCCCTGCATGAACTACAAAGACTCCAGGCGGCCCGGAGTGGGGAAGGTGTGCCGGCCACCGTGATGGTGGACGTGGATATATCCGGCCAGGAAATGGGTTTGCTTGGCGAAAAAGGCTGAAAAGTAGTGAAAAATGCTTGCAAAAACAGGTAAAAATAGGCGCAAAAATGACGAATTTTCTCTGAAAACAGTGAAAAGTAGCATGAAAATGCCTAAAAATGCAGTTTTTAACGATTATTAAAATAGCACATAAGTAACCATGATTATTGAGATTATAGACGAAAAGCGGGCAATAAATCCCTAATGATTTAGGAAGAATGAGGGCTAAACACATGGGCGGCCCCGGAAGCGGTGGCGGGTATAGGGGGAATAAAAAGGACACGGTTGAAGGACACAAGCGGATTGATGTGCGCTATCTTGTTAAGCACGGCCTTTTAAATCCCGGCTATCATTCAATAGGATGGTCATGCGGGGGTGAATCTAGGGGAAGCATCCATTTTCAGGTGGAAGATTACGGGATAACCTTAATTTATCAGTATAGGCGGGGCGGGCAAGACTGGGAAGATGTAAGGCAAAGGGTGACTGTGGAGTGGACACCCTGCAATTTTGGGGGGCGGCGGCCCTGGTTTATTTGCGGGAATTGTGGCCGGCGCGTGGCGGTGATCTATGCGGGTGGCAAATACTTTGCTTGCAGGCATTGCTATGATCTGACCTATACAAGTTGCCAGGAATCGGACAGCCGGTTTAGCAGGCTTTTACGGAATTACGATTTTGGGGGTGGGGTGGAGAATATGCCCATGTGGTCATTGAAGGGAGCCTTAAGCAGGATGTGGAAAGAAGAGGAACGGCTTGAAAAGCAGATGAAAAGGAAACGCCGGGGGCGACCACCAAAGAGCAGATATGGATAGAATATCAGCAAGGCAGAGGTTGGGGGGAAGAGTGCGGAGATATAGCAGATATCCGAAGTTCTGCTATATTGCTTGGCCACCCACCCGAGCTATACCGACTATCTCAAGACTCAGATGATCTGCTCCGGCGTGTAACGCTTCCTACTCATCTACCTCCCCGCTTCGTTCCACTACTCACCATAACTTGTAAATCAGTTTTTGGGGGGCAGGTCAGAGTCTCCTACGCAGCCTTCGAGAACTAACCCCTTATTTAAGGAGATCCTTTAATGCCCATCTTTATTTTGGAGAAATTGATCCTTCGTGATTGTAAATCTTCATTGAAATTAAAGCCTTTCTCCCTAAATAATGTCAAACATGTGTTTACTACTTCGGAGTCATAAAGAATGCCCTTCTGTTCATAAATTTCGTCCAGAGCCTTATCGATGCTTTGGGGCGGACCATACGGCCGGTCGCAAATCATGGCTTCCAACACGTCAGCCACCCCCAAGATCTTGGCTTCCGGGATAATATCCGCCGCAGTCAGGCCGGCGGGATAACCCGAACCATCCAATCTCTCATGATGTTGCAAAATGGTCTGCTGCACAAGCCAGGGGAAATCGATATTCTCCAAGAGCTCAAATCCCACCTGGCAATGAGATCTGATAAACTCACCTTCCAAGTTACTGAGCACTCCCGGCTTGCTCAGGATTTCTGTAGGTACGGCGATCTTGCCGATATCGTGAAGCAAAGCGGCAATCTTAATTCCTTCCAGCTGGTTAAGGGAAAAACCCATCTCTCGGGCTATAGCGACCGCCAGCTGCGCCACCCGCTTCTGGTGCCCCGCGGTTTGCAGGTATTTCATCTCCACCGCATAGGCAAAGGCTTCGGCTAAACTGTATAGGCAGCTTCTTAGCCGGCTGGGCATCGACTTCAGGTTCTCTTCTTCTGCCGTGCGCTCTCGGGCCTCCCGTAGCAACCACAGCAGCCTCACCGGCTCATCATGTTGGTCCGTTTGAGCTCTAACATTGGCGAACAGCGAGAATGGGGCGTCATCCCCAGGTTGGAATTGCAATTCCCAGTTCCGTTTCTCTCCTCCCGTCTGTACTTCGGTCAGGCTGGCCCGGAAGGCCGGGCGATCTGGTCCCGAAATCAAAAGGGCCAAGGGCGTATTTTTCAGGATATTCTGGCTCATCCTCAGCATGGCTGCGGCGGCCTGGTTGCTCTCCTGAATAATAGTTTGGGGATCAGTTACCAGATAAGCATCGGAAGCAAAATCGAAGAAGTCCCGACAACGCCGGTATTCGACATCCGGAGCTCTTGACGCGGGCGATAGATTGGCCTCTGCCTGGATATCAGCCTCTCCCACTGCGGCTTGGAGAGTTTGCAACAATTGTGAGATGTCGTGCATCAATTTGTTGAGGAGAGGTGCCAACTGCATGAAAAAACCGGCTTCGGGTGCCGCCTTAGTTTCGGACATCATGTCGGATCCTGCACAACCATCAATGGTGAGAGAGTGATACAAGACATACTGTTTTTCTCCGCTGCTTAAAGAAATTTAGGGGTTGAAGGGGTGTATCTTGATCCCTCCCGAATTGCGGATTAATCTCCCGTATCTCACATAGTTGTGCTTATTTCAGTCAATTATTACGGCATAATCCAGGCTTGAAGGGTTCTAATCGGAGCAGTTTGCTATAATTTAGTTATGGGTCGCTTTGGTGCTGAAGTCTTGCCCACCTATATGACGTAACTTTCGCACTATCTCCTCAGTCTTCTCAGGCTTGTCTTCCCGGATAATAAACTGATTCTTTCCCAACTTTTTGACCTCATATAACGCCTGGTCTACCCTTTTGATAAAGCTGTCGATGGTGTCTCCTGGTTGATACGCGGACACACCGAAACTGGCAGTTACCCTGATAATGGAGTCAGGGAAGGTTATCTCCTCCAAACGATGCAGGAGACGCTCACCGAAAACGGTTGCTTCCTTTCCGCTGGTGCCTGGGAGCATCATAATAAATTCATCTCCGCCCCAGCGCGCGATCAAGTCCTCCTGCCGGCTGTTTTCCATCAAGAGAGTGGCAACAGCCTGGAGCACTTGGTCCCCCGCATTATGACCAAAAGTATCGTTGACGGACTTAAAGCCGTCTAAGTCGGCCATGATGATGCAAACGGGAGCCTGGTGCCTCTGGGCAAAGGAGATGGCGTGCTCCAGGCTCTCCAGGAAGATGCGCCGGTTGGCGATGCCAGTCAACGGATCAGTGCACATCAAAGCAATGATGCGGTTATGAACTCCCCGCAGGCGGTTGAAACAAAAAATAATTCCTCCAAGGCCCAGAAGCCACAAGAGACCATGCCCGCACCAGAGGTCCAATGCAGTCTCCGGCCGCTGCTGTGCCAGGTTCCACCAAAGAGATAACGCCACCACAGCGGTCCACATGGCCAGGAGCGCCCAGGCATAGCAATTGAGGCGGGAGACCTCCCTACAGCGGGCAATGTGCTGATCCATGATAGGTTGAACCTTTGGCCCTTGAGTAAGTATGATGCGACATTAAGCAGCGGCAACATCTGGTGAGCAACCCTTGCGCGCCGCCTGTAAGGTTGGGCTGCTAACCGCGGGACCGGCACTGGGCCTCATACCAACCCCAGGTGTCAAACCGTAACCAGCAAGGCTTTAATCCTTTTTCGGGTATGCACCCGAGGAAACAATAAAAAGCCGGGTTGCCTGTGCTTCACTTGCAGGCAACCCGGCTATCTCCTGCTCAGAGATCCGTGGCTTTCCGTCCCCAGCTCACACTGGGTTTGGCTTTATCTGTAGGATGTTGAGATCTTATCTGAGATTATCCGGGACCTGCCTCACAGAGGTTATTCCCGACAAGTTTCCTTTTTTGCCGTCGAGATGTCTAAGCTGAACGATAGTAGCATAAAATTCCATGAATTTGTCAACCAACCAGCCAAAATATATTAATTTTTCAGCCTACCCTTAAGACCCCAGATACTTCACTGCTGTGAGCGTGCAGACTTCGGGCTAGTAGCGCCCGGTAATGGTTGGCCAATGGGAAAAATCTTATGCGACATATGTTATTCCCTGAGAAGCCCCAGGAGGAGCAATTGTGCGCCAGATGCTTGTGTCGCTCACTTGCCAGGACCAGCAATTATCAAATGCGTCGGGGAAAATTGCAGATATGATCCGGATATGGGAAGTTTTTGGAGCTGTGATAAGTTTCGGACCATAGCAGCTATCGCGCGTTGTTTCTTCGCGCATTCGCAATTTGAAAGTATCTTGATGCTGCCTTATTCTTTGTCGCCTGACATTCCGTGACTCAAGGGCCCTTGGCCCCGTCGGTCAGCCGTTGCAACCGCCTCTCCACGGTGGGGGGGACCGATGTGAAGTGGATCAGATAACGCCGGCTTGACTCGTCAAGAGGATGGATCACCTTGGCGTACAACTCCGACTCTTCATCGCCAGCCTCGGCCTCCAACCGGAGCATTATGTTGGCATACGACTCAAGCGGGCCGGTGACCTCGACTATTGCGCGCCGGGTGGATAGGGATAGCAAGGTTCCAGGATGCAATTTCTCGTCGAGATGCTTGTCGGTCAGACTCATGTAGGAGAAGGGTATAGGTTCGGCCAGGGTTGTGAAGCTCGCCGCCTCTTCCTTGAGCAAAAGCCCCGGGTGGTCTTCGTGGCCCAACAACTCACGACAATTGAGGGCCTCCCGCATACCCTTGGCGTGGACTTTGATCTCGTCACCCAGGATGAGGCCCCGTCCAGCGGCGTTTATCAATGTTGGGGAGACGAGCACCTGCCCACCGACGGTGAAGCTTTCGATACGCGCCGTCAGGTTGACCGCGCGCCCCACGACTCCGTACTTCGAGCGCTTTGTCGAGCCGATGTTGCCCACCACCACCTCTCCGGTATGCATGCCTATCCCCATTTCAATTTCGGGCCAACCCATTTGGAAGTTATGTTCGTTTACCCCGCGCATTGCCTTCTGCATCTCAAGGGCACAGAGGACGGCGCGCTGAGCCGCGTCCGGCATCACCATGGGGGCACCAAAAAGCACGAAGATGGCGTCCCCGATGATCTCATCAATAGTGCCGCTGGTTCGGTGAATAAGCTCGACCATGGTGGAGAGGTAATGGTTCAATAAGGCAACGACTGCAGTGGCCTCAAGCCGCTCAGCCAGGGCGGTGAACCCCCGCAGGTCGGACATCAGTAAGGTAACCTCGCGCTTCTCTCCACCCAGCTTGAGCCCTTCGGGCATGTCGAGGAGCACCCCCACGATGTCGTCGCTCGTGTAACGGCCAAAGGTCTCCCGGATGAACTGATTGCGACGCTCGAGTTGCTGGTTCAGATTGACGAGTTGGGCGCGGGAGTCCTTCAGTTGCTGAGTCATGGTGTTGAAGGCAATGGAGAAGTCCCCCATGAAGTCAACCCTTTGCTCCAGATCACCCCCGGCGATCTGTTGGGTCTTCCAGGTAAGGTGCTTGAGGTTCGATTGAAGGGCCTTGAAGGATTGGATAATGGCCATGCGGCCCGCCATGGGGCGAATGTCCAATTCTCCCTGGGCGACCTGCGCCATGGATTCGGTGAACAGGGCGAACTCCACCAGGAAGCGATTCACATAGGTAAGAAGCTGGCGGATCTCATTGTCCGGGAGGTCATCCGGTATAGGGATGGGTTGAGGGACTTTCCCGGTGCGAAGATGATGGAACGTTGCGGTAATTTTATCAAGGAGATCCTCTTCAACCTCGATCATCTTGGAACCTCATTTGGGGTCAACCGTGAAACGACAGACCCTCCCCCCGGTGCCCCAGCAGTCGACTTCCTTAACGTGGAAGTCCTTCCCCGAATAGGCGAGCAGGAGGCCCGCAATAAATCCTTCATCATAAGTGCAGATCTCCTCCGAGCACACTGGGATCCCCGAGCAATCAAGATCCTCTGCCACAGTTACTACGAAAGAGCCCTTTTCGTAATCGGCCGATTCGACGCGGAAGATCCCAATGCCGAGTTCCTTCATCGTGCGCTGGAGATCGGCAAACAGGCCATCCAAGTCCTTATGCTCGGTAAGGATGTTTTTGCAATACTCTTCACCGGCTTTCTTACCAGCCTCGAAAATAATCCGGTCGGTCTTCTCAACCCCAAATTCCCGGATGAGGAGGTCGCGCAGCGTGAACTGCATCAGGCGGTAAACAGCCACGTGCACCATGGGGCCGAGATTCGGCCGCCCTTTTTCGATATCGCCCAACATGCTCCATTCGAATTGGCTTTCTTCCCGTTCTTCTTTGAACATGTGCTTACTCTCCTCCCTACGAGATCATAACTATTGATGCCTCGGCGTTTATGTTCTTCCTGGCCTGCCCATTACTATCCTCCCCAGGAATCCGAGACATTGCGGCTCCTCTAAATTTAAGGTTATGGGAGCTTTTTGGCTCTGTGATAAGTTTCGGATCATAGCAGAACTCTTCTACTTACCCATCCCCGTGCAAGATTAGGCCCGACCAGAAATATGGATGAGGTTCCTTGGCCCGCACTGCCTGGCGGGCGACCTTTAATGCCTCAATCTTGGGCTTCCCCTCCTTTAGGGCCTTATAAAAGGTCTCATAAAACTTCATGGACTCATCCACCGGGATGTTCCACAGGGCCACCATGACGCTGCGGGCCCCGGCCTGTTGGAAGGCCCGGGCGAAATTCAGCACCCCTTCCCCCTGCATCACCTGGCCTACCCCGGTCATGCAGGCGGCCAGAGTCACCAGATCCGCATCCAGTTTCAACTGCAACACCTTGCTGAAAGTCAGGAACCCGTCATCCGGTGGTTTATTTTCTACTTGAGTCAGGACCAGCGTGGGCTCTCGCACCCCGGCAATCTTATCCGCTAAAAACCCGTGGGTGCCGAAGAAGAGATAGCGATATTGGCCCAGGCTAGTCTGCCGCACTTTTGTTTCCGTGGCGAAGACATCCAGGAGCACCTGGGGAGGCTGGGGCTTTTCCTGGAAGAGGGCGGCCAGTTCCAGCACGGTCTGGCGAGTCTCCGGCAGCGGCGGAAACTCCAGCCGCCCCCACCCCTTGTCGGTGGCCGCCATAGTCATAGCCTTTTCCGGCCCCGCACCCCGGAGTTCCCCCGCCTTCTCCTTGCCTGCCTTATAGGCCAGATAGCGGCTGTTATCCTTGGTGTAGATGCAGTCCCCCAGGGCAAAGAGGGGCTGACCGGCTTTGGAAGAACCCAAAACCCGGTTCAAGACTAGAATAGCAGCGGACTGAAAATAGGTGACAGGCCAGCGGTCTCCCACCAGGGTGCTTTTGTCCCAGCCGGCGCCGGCCTGCACCACCAGAGCCTCAAAGGGGAAGGCTCCCAGGGCGCCATCGGGAACGATGATCAGTTTGGTGCCAGGATTCACCCCGACCAGTGCCGGGGCCAGGATCTCCTGATACAAGGAGGCCGCCTCGCTCACTGAAAAACGGGATAAATCCTCGCGCCGCAAGACGCTTTTCCGAAAAGGCGCCAGCATGGCCCCCAGGCGCTTTTCCAGGGCCTCCTGCCCCAAAGCCAGCCGGAACACCTGGGTCTTGCCCCCGGGTTCCACCCGGAAAAGATAACTGTCCTTATCACCCAGGGCGTACTCCAGCAGCACCTCCCCCGGCTTCAGGGGCAGCTCCTGGGCCTTATACGGTTGGGGATAGGCTAGCGCCGCATACCGGGGTTCCCGGTGGCGCAGTTCCGTAACCAAGCTATCCATCTCCCGTTGCAAGGCTTCCCTATGGAGTTGGAAATCCTGGGCCGGCTGATCCTTCCGATCCCCTCTTCCCCCCTTTGACATTATCCGTTCTGCCCTTTGGGCTTCCAGGGTCTGCAAGCGCTCCTGGAGATTTTTCTCCTTAGCCGCCAACTCCGGGGGCAATTGGGGGGCCACCCGCGCCGCCCCGGCGGCAAGGGCCTCCAGCAAAGAACGGGCCTTGATTGCTTCAGCAAAATAAAAGGCCGCAGCAGAGAGATCCGGTCCATAAGCTTGCAAGCCCGCAGGAGCAGGATCGCCTTTCTGGGCCATCTCCGCCAGTAAACCTGTCATACCCTGATAGGCGCGAAAATAGCCACCCAGAACCCCCGACTCGAAGAAGCTGGTGCGTTCCCCTGAGGTGAGGGCCCGCAACCCTTCGATATTCTTGATGGCCTGCATGAAAGCGGCAGACGCCTCTCCCCGGCTCCCCAACCCCTGGAGCGCCAACCCTTTTTGCGTATAATAAAGCGCCTGGACTTGGGGGGGGGTCCATGCCAAGGGGACGAGATGAGAGGTTAAGAGGTTCAGGGCTGATGCATACTGCCTGGTGGCCAGATAAAGTTCCACCATACCGCGGTGTCCCTCTGGGGGTTGAGCCCGGAGGAAAGTGGATTCGGCCTGGTTATAATCTTTCTTGACCAGATAGATAAATCCCAGAGTCGTGAGACTGCGTGCGGTCTGTCGGTTTTCTAGTCCTAATGCCTTTTCATTGATCTGCGCGGCGCGTCGGGCCAAGGGCAGAGCCTGGTCATAGGAACCCTCCTGGCAATAAAGGATCGCTAGATTGTACAAGGCGGACGCAGTCTGCCGGTCTTCCGGCCCCAACGCCTTTTCGCTGATCCGTAAACCTTGCTGGATCATGAGCAACGCCTTTTCCCGGGCTCCCATCTGTCCATAAAGGTACCCCAGGATTATCTGGCTCTGGGCGGTTTGGGAGTGTTCGGGCCCCAGGACCTTCTCATTGAGCTGGAAGGCTTTATGGGCCAGGGGCAGAGCCTGATCGAAGAAACCGAGAATAGAGTATAATCTTGCCAAATGTGCCATACACTTGGCGGTGAGCGGATCTTCTGGTCCCAAGGCCCTCTCGCTGAGACTCAGGGCCTGCTTGTAAGTATTCAGGGCGGTAATGCCAAGACCAGCATCCACATCAGCCCAGGCCTTTTTCAGTAATTCCTTGACTTCGGCCGCCTCCGGCTTTTGGCCGGCTACTGGCATCTCCATACCTAAAGTTGACTGGGGACTCTTCTTGGCGGCATAGCCGTATGTTCCAAATAAGCCAAAGAGCAAGAGGCAGAAGCAAACAGAGATGAGTCTGACCATATTATCCTCCCCTGACCCTGCTAAGGGAAAATCCGAGGCTTAGCTAATGGCGTGCCGTGGCTTGGAGGCGGAAGCAAAGATATATAGGTCCATTCACCAACTTCTGAAATTCACATTGCCACGAGGAGGTAGGATTGTCAAGAAATGGACCTTTGGTCAAGGTTCCTTGGCTCACCATCTTGCCAGCCCCTGCAGTTATCATCGGGCCGGTAGAAATTATACATATGGTCTGGATATGGAAGGTTTTTGGCTTCGTGATAATTTTTGGATCATAGCAGTAACCGCCACTATTCACTCCGCTTAGCCGATCGAGCACTTGATCAAAAATGCACTCAGGTTTTCAACGAACGGATTTGGTATGTATCTAGTTATAGAAAAAGTTCCTGTATCACTTGGAGGCCACCAATCAAGGCCAGCAGACCGATAAGATTTGGAGGAGACATCCCACCCAGAGCGCCAAGCACCAACACCGCGGCAGCACCTCCGAAGCGGAAGACCAGGCGAGTTTTCTGAATCTTTCTCCGGCTGACGTCAATAATGAGTTGGATACAGCCGATGGATAGTAAAACCAAGGCTGCTGCTCCGCAACTGAGCCAGCGCTCTCCCGCCGGCAAGGCCAGGTCCTGAGGGCTGGCTACCGCATACTGTACGCCCACGGCGCCGGCCGCCAGACCGATGACCAGGGGGAGATGGGCGTAAAGCCAGCCCTGGTAAAGCCAGATGCGCCCCTTGGCCCGGGCGACGCGTATGGCGGCGCCGTCAATATTGTCAAAATAGGCCCACCAGAAGGTGAAGGCGAGGCTCAACCCCAACGCCGCGGTAAGTCCGGACTGGATACTCCAGGCGTGTTTCGTTAAACCCATCACAACCCCCGCGATTGCCTCTCCCAGCACGAAGAGGATAAAGGAGGCGAAGCGTTCAGGCAGGTGGGCGGCGTGAGGTGCCAATCGAGAGTGGAGTTTTTCCCCGGCCGTCAGAGGGGTGGCGAAATCAATCAGGAGACCGAATCCCCACAGGTAAAAACGGAATGGCGTCGGGACCCAGGCCGACACCAACCAGATGGTCGCAGCCGCGCCGAAGCCCAGACCATAGCGTTTCGTCAAGGAGCGGGCGACAGGCACCCAGACATGGGCGCCCAGGTATTCTCCCACCAGGATGAAGCGCACCGCGGCATACGAGAGGGCGAAGCCGGCTGAAGCGTGGCCCAAACCGGCATGAACATTCACCGCCATGGCTGCGACCGCAAACATCTGGGCGATGATGAACAGGCGTTGTCCCAGATCGTCGGTGTCAAACCGGTCGGCATAAAAGGACTGGCCTACCCAGGCCCACCAGACCGGGACGCACAAAAAGGCGAAACCGAGGACTCCGGGGACGGAAAGGCCCTGACTGAGCCCAAAAGTCAATTGGGCCACCACCGAGGCAAAGAGCAGGTCATAAAAAAGCTCTAGCCAGGTGGCGTGCCGTTCTTCTTCCGCCCCCTCACCGATGCGCAGCCGCGGCGGTTTCCACACTATTTTTTTCATATCGGATCAGATCGTTGGCCCAAGCCGCTCTTGGCTCATCTCTTGGCGTGTTTGATGAAAATGCCCTCCTGATATTCCTTGAACGCCTGTTGCAATTCTTCCTGTGTATTCATAACGATAGGACCATACCACGCTACGGGTTCGCCAATGGGCTGGCCCGAGATCAGGAGAAACCGCACCGGGCTGGCAGGAGCAAAGACTGCCACCTCATCGCCCTCCCCGTAATGGATAATGGTCCGATTGCCGCAGACACACCGGCGGTCAAAATCAAAATAGTTAGACCCTATGACTTCATGCGCATAGGCATCCCGCTCGGGGTCGAAATAGCCTTCCCCCTCTATGACGTAGGCAAAGGCCGTATGGCCCCGCCGGATTGGATGATGGAACTCGGCTCCAGCCGGCACCAAGACATCGAGGTATTCCGGGTCCGTGACAATATCCTTGACCGGTCCCCGAGTTCCGTTAACTTGCCCGCAAATGATCTTCACCTTGACGCCCTGAGTTAAAGAGACCTCGGGAATCTGGGCGGCCTTCACGTCCCGGTAGCGGGGTTCCATCATCTTGCGGGAGGCCGGAAGATTGGCCCAGAGCTGGAAGCCGTACATGCGACCTCGGGTATCCCCCTTGGGCATCTCCTGGTGGATGATTCCGCTGCCTGCCGTCATCCACTGCACGTCTCCCGGGGTGATTACCCCCTTGTTGCCCATGCTGTCGCCATGTTCCACTTCTCCAGCCAGGATGTAGGTAATCGTTTCAATCCCCCGGTGTGGATGCCAAGGAAAACCCTTTAGATAGTCGGTGGGATCATCCCCGCGAAAATCGTCCAGGAGGAGAAAAGGGTCGAATTGGGGCACTTGGTCGTACCCGAAGGCCCGCCGGAGGCGGACCCCAGCGCCTTCCATTGTGGCCCTGCTTTGCCACACCTTGTTAATTTTTCTTATCTTGGCCATGGATATCCCTCTGGTTGATACCGCTTGACATGCTTGCGGAGAAAGTTGTGCATCAGGTCGGTTATCTAACCGCCATCATTCTGCTCGAGCGGTCGTAGGTGATTAGTCTGCGAGATTACCCACCTCAATTGACACCCGGTTCCTCCAAACAATCGATCTGTCTTTAAGTTAAGATGGCCAAGGACATGGGTCAACTCACCCATTATTTAGGCGAAGACACGGTCGATATCTTGCCAGATCATGCAGTTATCATCGGACGGGCAGAATTTATAGATATGATCCGCATATCATATGGGGGCAACAGTGGGGAGGAAGATTTCAGATGTCGGTGATGGGGAAACGCCAGTTTACCGGCGGGAATGGCAGGAATCCTTCAGGCCAAAAAGGCTTGATATCCTCTGGATATGTAAAGTTTTTAGAGCCGTGATAAGTGTCGGATCATAGATGCTATGAAAGGTTTCTTGCGCTGGCCTCCTGATATAAAAGGTGAAGTTTCGCCAGAAAAGACAAAGAGAGGAGGCTGACCATGGACCACAAGCAGGGAAAGCAGGTCAGAGAACAGAGCGCCCAGGGGCCAGTTTTGTACGTGGCCTTCGAACTGGCAAAGCATGGAAGATGGCAAGGGCACAGAGGCGGGGGAAAGTTTTCTCGGTGATGCAGAGGCGGTCCACCTATTCCATTTCAAATGTACGAGTTTCCCCCATATCTTGGTCATAGACTTCGACATCAACAGATGAGCCATTCCTCTGGATTGAATCCACATCTCCATATCGATATTCGCCCTTATCATAATCATAAAATTCAATTTCTTGCCCGGGTCGGACCAGGTTCCCTTTCTCAATCTCAACGGAAGTGCCATTTTCATAGTCGTATCCATCCCATGCGAGGACTGGGACAGAACACACAAGCCAGAGAAGAGCGACAGAAATAGCAATTCTTATCATCGTTTGACCCTCCTTTCTTTTTTCCTTGGATTGATCGAGGTAGCCGTTGCAAGAGGTTTGGCCGGGTTGCCCTAAGCCTCCCTAATAATAAACGGGTGACCTTTTTCCAAACAACTTGGCTATCTCTTTGATAATTTTTCTCCACCCAAGACTTCTCATTTCAGCAAAGGATAATTCACTAATAAGATGGCCCTCATACGTGAACACTTCTTCTGGTGTAACTTCTCTATCATGAAATAGATTTAAATACTCTCGCCTAACAAATATTGCATTACAATGTACATTTGCTAATAAGATGTACTGTTTACTAACTGCAAGCTCTGTCATGGATGAGATGCTTGTTCCTGTATAACCAGTAATACCCCACATGGATGAGATGCTTGTTCCGCTATTATCAAAAACAATTGATGAACCTGGCTTATTCATACGTTTTATTCCAGGTTTATCACGTATGTTAATCTCGATTATGACAACTTTTGGCTGATAATTATCTAAAGATTTCCATATATGATAATCATCACCGTCAACATCAATTGACAACAAATCGAATTGTTTTGGAATAGGCGTTAAACCTAATATTTTATCGAGTCTATTTTCCCCTTCGGGTCTTACAAAAGCATTGACACAAAAAGTGTCGTAGCCTTTCATGTTTTCACGCAAAAGATTATATTTCAACGGATCTGCTTCAATCATAACACCATGGTAACCTAAGTGTGAAAT
Source organism: uncultured delta proteobacterium (assembly GCA_963812015.1). Taxonomy (GTDB): domain Bacteria; phylum Desulfobacterota; class Desulfobaccia; order Desulfobaccales; family 0-14-0-80-60-11; genus 0-14-0-80-60-11. Next base: position 329,527 of record CAWETI010000002.1, read on the forward strand.
AAAGTAATATGTATTACTTTCAGATTTGCCATCCCATGCTCCAAATTCTACGCACCAACCCGTCTTATCAGGTATTTTTGATAGAACAAAAGCCAGTAGTCCATCTTCACCTTGTTTAGAAAAAAATGATTTGCGGTGGCTGAGTAATTTTTCAACTGTATCTTTCATGAGGCGTCACGTTACGCATGGAAACCGCAGGCAGGCGGGGTTGAGCTGATCCTTGGCAGTTAAAACACAAAAGGCCCCATCTTGCGGACAAGGGCCTTCGGCTGTTAATACATACACCAAGCGAGCGTTCTGGTCTTTTTTCTAATATCCCGAGCGGTGAGAATAATGGCTCGAATGGCTCTCATGGCTCGAATGGCTTTCGTGTTGGCCGATTACGGTGTCTATGCTGCTACCAATGGACTTCCCGTGCTCCAGATAAAGGGGTGATTTGGCGCTAATGTCCGGTACCGCTGCCGATACAGTCGCTGCCGATATGCCGAAAAGAGCCACAAGACCTGCAAGAACGCCCATCACCTTGCTGGATAGGCCTTTCATAAAACCCCCTCCTTCGCCTCTAAATAGCCAATTTAGCAATAATTTTGGTCTGACATTACACTCATAAGATATATGCTACTCTTAAAAATTCAATATGCAAGCAATTTATTTCTTTATTAAATGGCAATCAAGGTAAGTCCGCAGTGCTGAAGCAAATCGGTTGACAGACTCGCCTCCACTCCCTCCTTCAATGCTATTGCGGGCAAATATGGGGGCTTTGATGCGATCCGGAGGTTGTGAAAATCCCACAGCACTTCGATTTAACTGAGCATCCTTCACATACTGGAAGGTAATCATTTTTCCATCCTGAAATTGACTGCCTTGCAAAACCCCATGCCTTCGATTCAATCAGGCATAGCGGGAGGTTATAAATTGAGACGCTCATGTCCGCACGGCTCAACACCCTAATTGCCCGTGAAAGCTCATGACGGTAGTCATGCGGGTCAATCCAAACAGTCTCGTAATGATCGCAAGCAAGTCCGGTTATCTCCATTCCCATGAAGGCGCAGTGTTTGATGAAGGGAAAGTTCCTTTGAATGAAGGTTGCAATGGACTCAAGGCGGTGAGCGTTGATACGGCTCACAACTACCCGGATTTCAATCTTCTCCCGAAAGCGAGCGAGGTTCTGGAGGCCCATTGCTGTCTTATAGAAGCTGCCTTTAACACCTACAATCCGGTCATGAACCTCATCCACATCACTATGCATAGAAACACAGGTAAGAAAATCTTTGGGTCTTAATGATACAAAACGCTTTGTGAACTCGAATTTGGCGAATGACTTGCCGTTTGTGAGCAGCATAACGGTTGAGTCCGGATGTCTTTTGTTGATTATCCCCAGGATATCGAAAAAATCTTCCTTCAATAGGGTAGGTTCTCCGCCAGTCAGGCAGATAGCCTGAGTATTCTCAATTTTGACAAGATTAAGGATTTGTTTACTTGTCTCCGTTAAAGTTCTATCGTGTGCTTTCGGCGGTTGTGGACACATAAGGCAATGGCAATCACACATCTCCGTCAGAAGGAGCGAATTCGTTGGGGACTTTTTCTCACAAACAACCGATATGACGCCGTCCTTGCCGATACGAACGCAATCTCCCTCTTGCAGTTTTTCTAAAACTTCGCCAGAAACTTTAGTTTGTGGTAACAAGCTCTTATTTTTACTAGAGTCTTTCACTATCAGTCCCGCAAAGCCCCTTGACAGTAACGAAGTCTCTTCAGTTACAAGAACGCTGTTACCTCGCGATAGAGCCAGCGGGTTGCGCGTCACCAAGCCAAGAATCGGGGTCTCTATGTTCTCTGCTATCCCTTTAAATTGTCTCATGCTTCTTTACCGCGCACTTCTTTTAAACTCCGACCAGAAATCCACGACCAGAATACATCCATTTCATCAGGGTCGTTGCGCTTGAGTTTTTTGAATAGCATATCGAAGATTAGCTTGTTCTTCTTGCAGAAATCGTTACCCGGACGTTTCCCCATAAGGTCGCCTGTCTCAAGATAATTGCGTACAGGGTAGGAACCGCAGTAGGTGCGATAAACGCAAGAGCTGCAATAAGGCATGATCTCGACACATGACTTGCTGACAATCTCCCGGAGCAGTTCCCCTCCAAAAATGCTTTCATAGGAATCTTTGAAAACATTTCCAAGGCAGAAACGGCGGTCGCCCATCCTGGCGAGCATGCGCGCCTCATCTGCGGGGAAAACATCTCCGTTGTAGTCATAAATCGCGCCTGAAATGCCTGCACCTGATGGAGATTGGAGATCGACGAAACCAGTGGAAAAAGGTGTAAGGATACGAGTAAGCAGAAGGTTCGTGTAGAACTCTACAAACCTTGGGCCGTTAAGATTGAGTTGGACGATAAGATTAAGGGCTTTTTCGAAATTCTCGACAAAATGCTCTACGGGATACCCCAGATGCTCCGCGTTCTTGGCGGCTAAACCATAGGGATTAAGCGACCGGATAAATATCCCATTGAAGCCAAGCTGGACATACTCTGCAACAACCTCTTCCAAGTGGTCGATGTTATCTATAGTGGTTGTCATGAGGGCATTCACCTGACCACGAAGGAGGATGTCGAAGGCTTTGTAGAGGTTTTTGATAAACGCATCGTAGGTACCGCCGCCACTTCTCAGTATCCGGTTCTTGTCGTGAAGGTTCCGGGGGCCGTCAAGAGAGGTAGATATGTGTATGCCATGTTCTTTAAAGAACATTAGCTGTTGCGTGTCAACCATGACGAGATTGGTGCAAACGACGAAAACAAGATGCTTATGGTATTTCTGGTTAACCTTCTTCGCATAAAGGACAGTCTCTTTTAGCGTCTCCCAGTTAAGGGTAGGCTCACCGCCTTGGAACTCTATCTTTATCGAGGGGGAAGGGGATTTGAAAATATAGTCAACAACACGGCGAGCCACCTCAGGTGACATGTCAAAGCCCTTTGCGTCGTCCACTTCAGCGGTCACCTGGCAGTATGAACAAGCGTTGCAGCACTTCAGGGTGATGACCATCATGTGGAGAGAGGTGAAATTTGAGAGAAATCTTTTCCGAGTCCGGTACTTCGCTGAAACCATCTCCAGCGTTTCCGGCAAGTGTTCCGTATTGAGGAAATGCCTGCTCTTTAAGTCGTAGCAGGAGAGGGAATCGGGGGTCAGGTCGCTCTGTATGAACTTATGGAAATCGTCCTTATTGAGGAAGATGTATTCGCCACTTTCGTTGACGAGCAAGTAGTCATTGCTGTTAAACCGAGAGAACTGGAATGGCAGTATGTTCTGCCGTTGGTCGTTCACAGAGATTTTACTTCCTTGTGGAGGTCAAGAGGTGAAAAGGCATGGGCGACAATCAGATCGCGTATCCTACCATTTATCTTGTCAAGCTGATGTCTGACCTGGTGGTCTATGAGAGCGTTGGCAAAATCTTTTAGATCTTCACTGACATCCCTGGCTTTGTCTTTCGCTTCGAAGATAACCGTCACCGAGTTGTCAACATTAGGGGTTATTAGGATATGGTAGCTGTCTGTAAATTGATAAGTAGCCGCGTGAATGGCTTCGAGGTTGTAAATGCTGGTGTTAACGGTTATGTTGCCCCGTCCAGAACCGGAATCACAGATTAAATCTGATATTACTTGCATGCGTTGCCCCCCTTCCGTGAATAGCATCCACCCTTCCATCCCTGTTGCGCAGCGGGTTTAGCTTTGTCTGAGATTCCAGCATAAGCCCACTTTTTCACAAATGTCAAAATTATAATTTACATTTTTCATTAACTTTCATCTGGAAGTCCCCCTGCCCCCTTTGCTCCACTTCCTTGCAGGGACAGGCGGTTACGGTTAGAGAATAAGGTTAACAAGGGTGAAGTAATTTTCCTCAGGATATTTCCTTGACAAGTATGACCAATGGTCATATATTAAGATTATGACAGGGCAGGATTTAAAAAACTGGAGAAAAAAGTGGAGAATCACTCAGATCGAATTAGCCCGGTTGCTTGGAACCTATCAGGAAACCATCAGCCGATGGGAGGGGGGTAAGAGGGGAATTCCATCCCATTTATTCCTAGCATTAGAGGCCCTGGAACACCGGATAATGAAAGGAGGCAAAGATGGCCTTACTGGTTGAATGTCCAGAGTGCAAGAAGCGGAATAGCCAGAGAGCGAAAAACTGCAAATGCGGTTTTGCTTTGGCGAAATTTTCAGGCCGGGTCTGGTGGATTGAGTATTATGACCATGATAAGCGGCTGAGACGGGAACGGATCGGCCCCAACAAGGCGGCGGCAGAGCAACGGCTCAGGGAAATTTTGAGCGCCAGAACAGAGGGGCGGTACATCAAGAAAAGCCCTGATAGCCTCACCCTCTTTAAGGAATTGGCCCATTGGTATCTTGACCTTCCCGAAGTGAAGGCGAAGCGGAGCCATGTGAGGGACCGTTACAGCGTGGAAAAGCTGTTACCCTTTTTTGGGGACCGGCTCTTAAAGGACATCACCCCAGCCATGGTGGAGGCTTACCGGCAAAAGCGTTTAGTGGAACCATCTTACCGAAAGCACTTGACCTTGCCTGCCACGGTTAACCGGGAAGTTACCTGCCTAAAGGTGATTTTCAATAAAGCAGTCAAGAATGGCAAGGCGGAAAAAAATCCGGTTCAGGGGTTGAAGCTGCTCAAAGAAAACAATGAACGGGACCGGATATTAAGCCCCGAAGAATATACTCTGCTGATAGTTCATTGCCCGGAGCATCTTAAGCCCATTGTGAAGATGGCGTATTATACCGGCATGAGACAGGGAGAAATCCTCAATCTCACTTGGGACCAGGTGGATTTAAGAGAGGGTTTTGTCCGGCTGAATCCGGAGCACACCAAGACCAACGATGGGCGACTTGTGCCTCTTACCGGGGAACTGGTGGATATGTTCAAGGCCATGCCAAGAGGCTTGCCGGGAGTGAAGGTGTTTACCTACCAGGGAAAGTCTGTGTCCTGCATTAAGAAGAGCTTTGTTACGGCTTGCAAACGGGCAGGGATTGAGAGCTTTTGCTTCCATGATCTGAGGCACACGGCCATTAATAACTGGCGACAAGCCGGGCACGACTATTTTAGAATCATGGCGGCCACTGGCCACAAGACTATGGAAGTGTTCAAGCGGTATAACACGGTCAGCCGCGATGAACTGAAAGCCCTGGTGAATGGAAAAACGGAATGAATATTCACCTATATATTCACCAAGACAAAAAATGGGTTAACCAATAATGGCTAACCCATTGAAATCTTTGGTGGGCGATGGGCGACTCGAACGCCCGGCCTTTGGTTCCGGAGACCAACGCTCTATCCACCTGAGCTAATCGCCCACGTAAAAAATCATATCAGATTCAGGCGCGCTGTCAAGGTGGATCAGCCCCGCACCGGGTTGGCCGGCATCACCTTCCCGTGGCCTGGTCAATTCCACAGCTTGATGGCGACAAAGGGTCCCTGGTTCACCGGGGGGGTCTCGCCCTGGGCCACCCACAAGACCCGGTCGCCGGGGGAAAAAACGGTGCAGACCGCGGTGCCGGCATTGGCGATCTCAGGGTCGGCGAGAATTTTTTGTAAGTCCATGGGACCCAGTCGGCGGTCTGAGGCCAACTCCTGGAGCCGCCGGTCCCGGTCCTGGCTATAGGCCTCGGTGAAATGGTAAGAGGAGAGCACGGAATAGGGCGGGGGCGGCGGAAAACGCCCCTTCAGTCCCTGCATGGCCGGGCTTTGATAGTGATTGGTGACGGTGAGCAATCCCTGGTGCGGCTGGCGCCGGGCCCCGTGTCGGGCCGAGAGCTCCACCACCAGTGCCTCCCGGGGCCCGCACAGCAGGAGATTATTGCCGATGGTGCCGGCGTCCGAAAGGACGCGGTCGGCCACCGCGGTCACCGTGTTACCTTCCTCCAGGCCCCGGCGGAAGCGCAGGGCCGCCGGAGTCCCCTTGAGGGTGCGGTCCCGGCTCACGGTGGAGAGCTGAGCCAGGGCCACGCCGGCGGAGTTGATGCCGGTGCATACCCCCACGTATCCCGGCCAGGCCAGGGAGGCCAGGGGCTGACCCCGGTGAGGCGAAAGGAGAAACAGGGTTTGGCAGCGGGACAGGTAATCGGTGAATACCGGATAATCCAGGTTGCGCCCCATCAAATAAGCCCCCTGGTCGGTGTGTCGGTCTCCCACCGCCAGGGCCGAGCACCGGGGGCTGTTATTGGCCAGGTCATCCATGACATTAAGGAGCAGGATGCTTCCCAGGCTGACTTCGGCCCCGGCGGCGATGGCGGCCATCTCCTGCTGGAGGTGGGGAGGGATGTAAGGCCAGAACCCCCGGGCCAACCACTTCAGGAGGCCATATAGGGGCAGAGCCCCGGCATACAGGCTGATCCGGGCCAGGTAGGCCAGAAGCACCCGGCGCAGCAGGCGGATGTCGGCGGCCAGGGTTTGCCCGTGGCGGCGCCCCAATTCTTGCGGCGAGCCCCAGATTTCCAGCGTGCGTAACACGTTTGTCTTCCCATGGGAGCCTGGCCCGGTAGAGCCCTGCCGGCTCCCCTGGTTAGCCTGGCGGATTCAGGGTTTCGGGCTTGGCGCCGCCACATCAGGCAGGCGGCGCGGTGATGCGGCCCGGCCGGGAGATCGGCTTGCGCCCTTTCGCCTCCCGGGAAACCTCACTTGGCCAGGGTGGCCAATTTCTTCAAATCCATCTGTTTGGCCGCCTCTTTTAACACCTCGAGATTGTCGATACCCTCACCGTCGATTTTTACCCAGAACCGGTTCGCCACACTGATGCTCAACTCACCCTGCTTATCTTTGGTGCGATAGTTTTCCAGGGCCTTGAAACCCTGCACCTCGGTGGTGCGCACGATTTCTTCGCTGCTCTCCATTTCCATTTGCTGTCCCGTCAGGAAGGGAAAAGGCTTCCCCAGGAAATCCATGATGATGACCTCCAGGGTCTTGTCCCCGGCCTTAAACGACACCCGGGCTTCACTCATCACCATTGGCCCCTGTTTCACGGTAGTGCCGCAGGGCTTGCCTTCCATGGCCCAGCCGGGGATTTTAATATCCACGAAGGGCACCAGTTCTCTGAAATGGACCACCTCCGCCGAGGCCGGCAGAGCCAGACCGACAATCATGTATGACAGACCGAGGAGGGCCGCCACCCCGAATTTAGCCGTTTTGGCACGAAGATAGGACATGCTTGTTCCCTTTCTGTTCATAAGGATACTATGTTGGGAAAGCCCTGGTGTCTTAGGAGCCCTGCCGGGAAGACTTTAACCAGAACGCCGTGGCCAGGCCCCAAATCACCCCGAAAAAGGTGACCAGGAGCGGCGCCATATATCCCAGTTCCAGGCCCAAGAGGCCTTTCCCCATTTTCGGGAAAATGATCACCAGTTGGATCAGCGTCTGCCCCAGGCTATAAAAGGCGCCCCGCAGGTAACAGGACCCGGCCAGGGGCAGGAGAAACAGGAGAGCCCAGAGGCCGCCCCACACCAGGTGCTGATAGACCCACATGGGGGTCAACGTCGGCGTCATCTTGAATCCCAGCACGGCGTTAATGCCGGCGGCGCCGAAGCTCCAGGCCACGATGGATTTTACCAGGCCGCCAAAGGCGCCGGCGGCAAAGATCAGGCTGAGATTCCGACAAAAATTGTTCATCTGAGTAGTGATCCCTCCGGCATGGGGAGTCGGCCGGTCACCGGGGTCCCGGTGCATGTGCATCACCTGGGGCGGATTGACGAAAATTTTAGACTATTTTTGGCCAAGCTCCAAAAGGTTTTAAGATCGGGGGGAAGATGGACCGGTTATATAAAGACCGGCCAGCCGCCCCCAACCCGCCCCGGCGCCTTTACTATGGGCGCGCCCATTTCAACCACAGGCCCGCGGCATATCCCCAGATGGCATTGTAAAACACTACCAAGAGGGGGGTCAGATAGCCCAACTGCAACCCCAAAACGCCTTTTTCGGCCATGAAGGGAAACACCAGGAAGAGTTGCACCAGGGTGGGGCCCAGGCTGAAGATAAGCCCCTTGTCCGGCCAGGACCGCCGGCCCAGGGGCAGTAGAAACAACAGCCCCCAGAGCCCGCCCCACACCAGTTTAGGATAGAGCAAGGCCGCAGTCAACGGCGGGGCGATCTTGACCCCGAGGGCCGGGGCGATCCCGAGTAATCCAAAGAGCCACACCGCCAGGCCGTTCCACCAGCCCCCCCAACACCCGGCCACAAACACCAGGGAGAGGTTTCTCGTCGTGAGGTTCATGCCATCCTCCGTAAAGCAATGAGCTGCGTCTGATAGAGGCTCCCCGGAAGGCGAATAACCCTCATGGGCTTCACCCTCCCGCCGGGTCGGGTCATTTCAGACTCCTGATGAACTTTTTCCGGCCCCGGCCCCGTCTGCCATAGGCATAGATCAAATGCTGCACCCGGGGCCGCCCATCATCGACATGAAAAGAAAAGGCCAGTTCTTCAATGGCGCGGTCGGCCACCGTCATCCGTTCGTGTTGCCGCCGGTGCTCCATCCAGGTCTCCACGATAAAGGTTTCCAGGTAGCGGTCCGGGTCGGCGGTATCCTGGAACAAACCCCAGCGGATGGCGCCGTCGCGTCGCCGGATAACACTTAAGGCCCGCATGGCCTGGGTAAACTTCTCCGACTGCTGGGGGTCGATGTGGTACTCCATCGTCACCAAGACCGGCCCCTGCTCCGGCCGGGGCTCGAGGATCAGGTGGGGTTCGGGCCAGTGGAGCGAGGGGGTCAGGTCCGATTCTTCGTCGATCTTGATGGGATAACGGATGGCGGCCAGGAGCCCCAGGGCCAAACCCCCGGCGGAATAAAGCAGGGCCGCTTTAAGGCCTTGATGAGTGGCGACCGCCCCCCAGACGATGCTGCCGCCGCTAAAACCACCGGCAAAAACCAGCATATACACGGCCAGGACCCGGGCCCGGACCCAGGCCGGGACCGCAATCTGGATGGCCACATTGAAGAGGGAGACCGTCACCAGCCAGGCGGCTCCACTGAGGACCATGGCCGCCACCAGAGCCGGCATTTGGGGCCAGAGGGCCGTTACCGCGATCATGGCCACGGCGAGCAGGTTCATGCCGGCCAACAAGGCCTCCACCGGCAGATGGCGTTGCAGGCGCGGCATGAGGGTGGCCCCGGCCACCGCGCCGGCGCCGAAACACCCCAACAAGATGCCGTAGTCGGTGGAGCTGCCGCCCATTTCGTAGCGGACCACCAGGGGCAGAAGGGCCCAGAGAGAGCTAGTAAACAAGATGAAAATACCGGTCCGCCAGAGTACGGCTTGCAACCCCCTGGAATGACGCACATAACGCAGGCCGGTGTGGATGGCGGCGACCATGCGCTCCGCCGGCAAGGCGGCGTTGGTGGCGGGCCGCGGCCACCGGTACAGGACGATCATCACCCCCAGGAAAGAAACCGCATTCAGGATAAAGGTGGCCCCGGCCCCGACCCCGGCCACGATGGCGCCGCCCAGGGCCGGACCCACAGCCCGGGACAGGTTAAACCCGGCGCTGTTCAGGGAAATGGCCCGGGTCAGCTCAGGGCGCGGCACCAGGTCGGGGATGATGGCCTGCCAGGCGGGAGCGTTCATGGCGGCGCCCAGACCCAGCAAAAAGGTGAAACCCAAGAGCACCCAGGGCGAGGCGAATCCCAGCAGGGTCACGGCAGCCAGCATCGCCGCGGCGACCATCATCCAGGCCTGGGTAGCCAGCAACAGCCGGCGGCGGTCGATGATGTCGGCCAGGGCCCCGGCCGGTAGCGACAAGAGAAACATGGGGAAAATACTGGCAGCCTGCACCAGGGCCACCATCGCCGGGGAGGTGGAGAGCGACGTCATGAGCCAGGCGGCGCCCACGCTCTGCATAAAGGTGCCGATATTGGAGACCAGGGTAGCCAGCCACAAGGCCCGGAAGACCGGGTAGGTAAAAGGAGTCCAGGGAGCCGTGGCGGCGGGTGGCGGTTTCATGACAAGGTCGGCGCGGGTTTTATCCACTTATGAAAAATATGAAAAGACCGGGGTTTCTGGTCAGGGTCAACTGCCGAACGGTATTGATTTAAATATAAGCATCGATTGAGGCTTGTCATGCCGGCAAGCTTTTTGGCGGACCCCGGAGGTGAAAAAATCGGAGAACCACCGCCGGCCCGGCCCCGGCCCGGTCCCACCGTCCCTCACCGGAACAGGGACTCAGGGGTTAGGATCGAAAAGGTGGTTGGAGAAACCGTTGCGGTGGGGCAGGGGGCCCGGAGAAGAGCAGACCCCCTGCGGTTGGCGTGGTATCTGGTTAGCCCAGGATGGCCTGCAGGTCCGCATCAGGGGTGGTGATGGGTTTGATGTCGAAGTTTTTCACCAGCACGTCCAGGACGTTGGGGGTGACGAAGGCCGGCAGGCTCGGCCCCAGGCGGATGTTCTTGATGCCCAGATAGAGCAGGCTCAAGAGGATGGCCACGGCCTTCTGTTCGTACCAGGACAGGACCAGGGACAGGGGCAGGTCGTTGACCCCCACGCCAAAGGCGTTGGCCAAGGCCACGGCGATTTGCACCGCGGAGTAGGCATCGTTGCACTGGCCCACATCCAGGAGCCGGGGGATGCCGCCGATATCGCCCATTTCCTTGTCAAAGAAGCGGAACTTGCCGCAGGCCAGGGTCAGGACCACGCAATCCTTGGGGACCTTTTCCACGAACTCGGTGTAGTAGTTGCGGGTGGGTTTGGCCCCGTCGCAGCCGCCCACCAGGAAAAAGTGGCGGATCTGCTTGTTCTTGACGGCCTCAATGACCGCTCCCGCCACGCCCAGGACGGCGTTCCTGGCAAAACCGACCATGACGGACTTGCCGTTGCTGTCTTCGCTAAAGCCCGGCATGGCCAGGGCTTTGTCGATCACCGGCTTGAAGTTGAGGTCCGGGATGTGGGTGATGCCCGGCCAGCCCACCAGGCCCCGGGTAAACAGGTTGGGGGCATAAGATTCCTGGGGCCGCTGGATGCAGTTGGTGGTCATGACGATGGCCCCGGGGAACTGGGCGAACTCCTTGGCCTGGTTCTGCCAGGCGGTGCCGAAGTGGCCGTAGAAATGGGGATACTTCTTGAGGCCGGGGTAGCCGTGACAGGGGAGCATCTCGCCGTGGGTGTAGACGGAGATGCCTTTGCCTTGGCTCTGCTTCAGGATTTCTTCCAGGTCAAGGAGATCGTGGCCGGACACCAGGATGGCCTTGCCTTTTTTATGGCCCAGAGGCACCGGGGTGGGAACCGGGTGGCCGTACCGGCCGGTGTTGGCCGCGTCCAGCAGTTCCATGGCCCTGAGGTTGATCTCGCCGCATTTCAGCACCAGGCCTAAAAGGTCGTTCAAACCCAGGTCCTGGCTAATGGTAGCAGCCAGGCCCTGGTGGATGAAGGCATAGACCTTGTCGTCTTCCTGCCCCAAAATTCGGGCGTGGTCGGCATAGGCCGCGACCCCTTTGATGCCGAAGAGCAGGGTGTGCTTGAGGGCCAGGATATCGGCGTCGGCGGCGGGATAGTTCTTGATGGCCGCAGCTTCCGCCTGCTTCAGCAGCCCCGCCAGGGTGGCTTCGGGCTTGAAAGTGGCCTGGGCGGCGGCGAAATCCACCTTGCCCCCGGCCTTCCGAACCTTCTCCTTGAGTTGCTCCCGGAGTTCGACGCTCCGTCGGATCAACTTCACCAGCCGGGCGGGGTCGAAATCCACGTTGGTCAAGGTGGAAAAAGTCGCTTCACAGGTAAAGACGTTAACGTCCCGGTCGCTGACTCCGACTTTACGGCCTTCTATGGCCACCAGGGACAGGCCCTGGAGACTGTAGATCAACAAATCCTGGAGGGCCGCCACCTCGGCATTCTTGCCGCACACCCCGAGAACCGTGCACCCTTCACCTTTGGCCGCCTGTTCGCACTGATAACAAAACATATCCAACCTCCTGAATTTTGAGTTTCTCAAATTCTGTAGTATCGTTGGCTGTCAACCATTGTTGCCCTCAATCTAATCCCCGCTTCGCCCCGACGCCTTGACTTAAGGCAAAGAAAGGGAAAATATTCTCTCAGCCAGGTCAAAACCGGCTTTTTTTGTCATCTTGAGCGTAACGAAGGATCTCATCTACCTGAAAACACGAGCTTCTTCGCTCAGCTCAGAATGACCATGCTCTATCAATCCAGGTTTTGATATCGCTTGTAGGTCGGCCCCTACAAAAAATGGGAAATCCCCGTTGGCAAGCACCCGCATAGGGGGTCAGGGTTTGCGGGTTTCGGGGCAGATGGGGGCCGCACTCCAGGGCGGGTGCAGCCTGGCAACGTTACTCCAGGAACTCTTTCAGGGCCAGGAGTTCGTCCCGGATGGTCTTAAGCAGGGTCAATACCCGGTTTTCCAGGGGGGCGGGGGGCAGGGGCCGGGGCGGCAAACGATGGTGCTCGGGCTTATGGTGCATCTGGCGGCGCATGGCCGTCAAGCTCAGATTTTCTTCTTCCCGCAGGCGCTTGATTTCAAAGATGAGCTGAATATCGGCAGGGCGGTAGAGGCGGTGCCGGGAGCGGCGGCGGCTGGGCTTCAACAGTTTGCCCTGGGTCTCCCAGTACCGCAGCACGTGGGCTTTCACCCCGGTGATGCGGGATGCTTCACCGATGGTATAAAAGGCTTTGCGGGGGAATTCCTCTTCCACGCTCTCCTTAACGCAGTTCCGCCCCCAGATCCTTCTCCAGGGCCGTAACCAGGGCCTGATGATGGGAATTCACCAGATCATCCGTCAGGGTCCGCTCCGGGTCGCGATACGACAGGCGGAAGGCCAGGCTCCGCTTGCCGGCCGGCACCGGGTCGCCGGTGTAGACGTCAAACAGGCGGGCTTCCACCAGCCAGGGCCGGCCCTGGGAGTACAGGGCCTCGGCCACCCGGGCGGCGGGCACACTTTCCGGCAATACCAGGGCGATGTCCCGGTAGACCGCCGGATAACGGGGTAAGGGCGTGAACCGGGGGGGCACCGCGGCCTGGCACAGGGCGGCGAAATTGAGGTTGAAGGCAAAGATTTCGCCTTCCAGATCCAGCCGCTCGCCGATATCCGGCTGGAGTTCGCCCAGGACGCCCAACTCCCGGTCACCCGACATCACCCGGGCCCCATAGCGTAGGTATCCGGGCAGGTTTTCCGGGGAAAAGGTCACCTCGGGGATCAGGAGGCCGTCCAACAGGGTCTCCACCGCGCCTTTGAGATCGAAGAAATCAACTTTCTCCTGGGCGTTATTCCAGGCCATGCCCTCCCGGGCGCCGTACATCAGCCCGGTGAGCCAGTGCTCCTCGTGAGGCAGGTCCTCCCCGGCCCGGGGCTCAAAGACCTTGGAAATCTCGAACAGGCGCACATCCAGACTCTGCTGCAAGGTATTGCGGCGCAGGGTTTCCAGCAGACCGGGCAAGAGCGAGGTCCGCATCATAGCCTGCTCTTCGCTCAAGGGGTTGGCCAGGCGCAGCGGCGGGGTCGCCGCATCGTCTCCCGCCACCAGGCTCCCCAGGCGGTCCGGCTGGAAGGCATAGGTAATCACCTCAAAGAACCCCAGACCCAGGAGCACATCCTTGGCCGCCGCCTTCAGGCGGACCTCGGGGCCGGGCCGGCGGGTGGCCACCTCCCCGTGGGCCAGGGTCACCGGGATGGCGTCATAGCCGGCCAGGCGGGCGATCTCCTCGATGAGGTCCACCTCCCGTTCCAGGTCGCCCCGGAAGGGGGGCACCTGGAGCACCAGGTTCTCGGCATCCACCGCCAGGGCCGGAAGATGGAGACGCCGGAGCAGGTGCAGCATCTGCTCCCCGGAAAAATCGGTGCCCAACACCTGGTTGGTTCGGGAAACCCTGAGGTTCAGCCGGGGGTGTTGGATGGGCGCGGGATACTCATCCAACCGCTCAGCCGCCACCGCGCCGCCGCCCACCTCGCACATGAGCTGGGTGGCCCGCTCCAGGGCGTGAATCACCCCGTCCGGGTCCACGCCCCGTTCGAACCGGTAGGACGCCTCGGTGCTGAGCCCCAGGCGTTTGGAGGTCCGGCGGATGGTGCGGGGATTGAAATAGGCGCTCTCGATCAGCACCCGGGTGGTGGCCCCGGTGACCTCGGAATCCAGGCCGCCCATAACCCCGGCCAGGGCTACGGGCCCCTGGCCGTCGCAAATGAGCAGGGTCTCGGGATCAAGCTCCCGTTCGGCCCCGTCCAGGGTGGTGAAACGGCCCTCGCCGCTCTTGGGCAGGCGCACCACGATTTCGCCGCCCCGGAGGCGCTCAAAATCGAAGGCGTGTAAGGGCTGGCCGAACTCCAGCAACACGTAATTGGTGACGTCCACCAAATTATTGATGGCCCTGAGGCCCGCCAACTGAAGGCGGCGGCGCAGCCAGAAGGGCGACGGTTTCACGCTTAGGCCGGTGAGGAGGCGAGCGGCATAGCGGGGGCAATGCACCGGGTCCAGAATGGTCACCCGGGCCTGAAGCCCCGACTCAGCCGCGGGGGTCACCGTGACCTCCGGATGGCGCAGGGGCTGGTCCAAAAGGGCCGCCACTTCCCGGGCCAGTCCCAAGACGCTGAGACAGTCGGAGCGGTTGGCGGTGATGGCGACTTCCAGGACCACGTCCGCCAGACCCAGGGCCGCGGCCAGGTCCTGCCCTAACGGCAGGGTCTGGGGAATCTCCATCAGGCCCACATGATCCGGGGACAGGCCCAGCTCATCTTCCGCCAGGAGCATGCCTTCGGAGGGGATGCCCCGGAGCTTGGCGGCCTTGATTTTGTGGCCGCCCGCCAAGATGGCCCCGGGAGGCGCAAACGGATAGATACATCCCGCCTGCACGTTGGGGGCGCCGCACACTACCTGGTAGGTTTGACTGCCGGTGGTGACCTCCGCCACCTGCAATCGGTCCGCCTGGGGATGGCGGTCCACGCTCAAGACCTTGCCCACGACCACCCCGGAGAAATCCGGGGCCACGGTTTCCAGACCCTCGACTTCCAGGCCGGCCATGGTCAGCCGATCTGCCAGGGCCTGAGCCTCCAGGGTGAGGTCCACAAAATCAGCCAGCCAGTTAAGACTTAATCGCATAATAGATTAATTTAACCCCCCGGGCCGCAAAACTCAAGAACCTTGATTCCTCAAAAACTGGGGGCTTAAGGGAGGAAGCTCCTAAGGATGGAGGATATTTCGCGGGGGAGGGGGTCACAGAGCGAGCTTCTTTTAATAAATTCAATTTCACCATGCAGGGGCCGACTTGCGTGTCGGCCCTCCATGAGGACGTGGACAACTCAAGATTTAGTTCCCTCGGCCATCTTCTGTAAAGCGACGGGATCCATGATGGTTATTTTTCCCTTATCAACTTCTATGAGACCCAAACCTTTAAATCGCGATAAAGTCCGGGATAATGTTTCGCTGATGGTACCCAAATAAGCGGCCAACTGCGTTTTGGTGGTGGGTAATTCACACTGCAATCCCGTGGCGATCTCGCCATGCGTAGCCTGACATCTTTCCAAGATATATCGGGCCAGGCGATTTGATACTTCTTTCAGGGAGAGATCCTCCAGTTGCTTGGTCAGGTGGAACATCAAGCGACTCAAGGTGGCCAGCATGTTGCGGGCCAGGGCCGGCGACGCGGCCAGATGGTGCAGAAACGGCCCTTTGGGGAAGAAGAGGGTTTGGCACTCCTCTAAAGCGATGGCCGTAGCCGGGTAGGGAATTTCCCCGAAAACCGCCGCCTCGGCAAAGGTCTCGCCGGGCCCCACCAGGCGGAGGATGTACTCCTTGCCATCCAAAGAGGTCTTTACCAGTTTGACCTGGCCGGTAACGAGAATGGTTAACCCCTGGGCCTCTTTCCCTTCCGCAAAGATGGTGGCATGCCGGGGGAAGGTCTTCCTCACCGACATGCGGGCCAGGGTCTCCAGGTCCGCCTCGGCAATCCCGGAGAACAAGTAAATACGCCGTAAAATTTGCTGCTTGACCCCGGTGTCTTCCCTGGCGGTGCGATCCATTCCGGCCCCCCATTCAGGCGGTAGTGATGATCCTTGAGGGAGGGCGGTGCGGGCCGCAGCCCCCCTCTTAAAAAAATAAAAAAATTTCTTAACTGCGCCATTTTAGGCCGAAACCGACTTTCTGACAACGAGATTCCGCACCTTGGGGGAGGCCGCCGGGGTCTTGAGCCCCGGCCCCGGTTCTTTGCGGTTGACGGAACGAGGCTGCCTTTGGTAGATTGCTAACCGACCATCACCCAGGGAAACCTGCCCAACCTGGCCTCATGTCATCCGGGAGGAGCGACCCATGATCCAACCTAAATGGACCGGCGCGATCTTGTTGATGTGCTTCAGCCTCATCTGGGGCTGCGGCTCCCAGGAGTCCAAAGACATTCGCGTCGGCGTCAACGCCGAACTGACCGGCAGCAAACCCACGGTGGGGGATTCGTGTCGAAAGGCCGCGGAACTCCTGGCGCTCCAGGTGAATCTGGCCGGCGGCCTCAAGGTGGGCGATAAACAGTTCCCCATCACGCTGTTCATCGAGGATAACGAAGACAAGGCTGAATCCGCGGCCGCCGCGGCTCAGAAACTTATCAGTCAGAACAACGTCCTGGCCATCCTCGGCCCCAACGCCTCGGGCAATGCCATCCCCGCCGCCCGGATCTGCGAAGATGCCAAAGTGATCATGATCAGCCCCTGGTCCACCAATCCCAAGACCACGGAAGGCAAGAAATATATCTTTCGGGCCTGCTTCATCGACGATTTCCAGGGCCAGGTGATGGCCAAGTTCGCCCGGGAAAACCTGAAGGCCCAGACCGCGGCGGTGCTCTATGACGTGGCCTCGGAGTATAATAAAGGCATAGCCGAGTTTTTCAAGAAATTCTTCGAAGCCGCCGGCGGCAAGGTGGTGGCCTTCGAATCCTATACCAAGGACGACAAGGATTTCTCCTCCCAGCTCACCACCATCAAGGCGGCCAATCCCGGGGTGCTCTTTCTCCCCAATTATTACAACGAAGTCCCCCTCCAGGTGCAGCAGGCCCGGCGGCTGGGGATAACCTGTCCCATTATCGGCTCCGACTCCTGGGGCAGCGCCGAGATCCTGCGCCTGGGCGGGGCCGACCTGGAGGGCTGTTATTTCAGCACCCATTACGCCCCCGACATCGCCACTCCCACCGCCCAGAAATTCATCAAGGACTATGAAGCCAAATACGGTAAAAAGCCTGATGACGTCGCCGCCCTCACCTATGACGCCGGGAGCCTCTTGTGCGCCGCCATTACCCAGGCCGGCTCCCTGGACCGGCAAAAAGTCCGGGACTCCCTGGCCAAGATTCAAGAATTTCGAGGCGTGACCGGCCAGATGAAGTTCCAGGGGAGCGGTGACCCCGTCAAAAGCGCGGTCATCATCCAGATTAAGGATGGCAAATTTAATTACTTTGCCGCGGTGCAGCCTTAGAAGCGGGGCGGCCAGAGACGGCCGCCCCCCCAACTGATTTTATCGGTGGGGCGGGCCTCCGTGCCCGCCATCCACCTTTGGTGCAAAATCATGTTTCAGCTCCTGGCCCAAAACGCCCTGAACGCCCTGCAATTGGGGAGCGTCTACGCCCTCATCGCCCTGGGCTACACCATGGTGTACGGCATCCTCAGCATGATCAATTTCGCCCATGGGGACATCTTTATGGTGGGGACCTACCTTAGCCTGGCCGGGGCCATGCTCCTCTTGGGCCTGCCCTTCCACCTGCCCCTGGTGCTGGTCTTCCTGGGGGCCCTGACCTTCAGCATGGTCCTGACGGCGCTTTTGGGGGTGACCATCGAACGCCTGGCCTACCGCCCACTGCGCCAGGCCCCCCGGGTCTCCGCGGTTATCACCGCCCTGGGGGTGGGGCTCTTCCTGGAAAACTTTACCCTGGGCATCCTGGGGCCGGAGCCCCTTCACTTCCCGACCCTCATCACCTTGAGGTCCTGGGAGGTGGCGGGCCTCACCATTTCCCCCCTTCAAGTGCTCATTATTGTGATGGCCGCGGTGCTCATGGTCCTCTTGGACCTGCTGGTGCGGCGGACGCTTTTGGGCATGGCCATGCGGGCCATTTCCTATAATCGCCCCATCGTCCCCCTCATGGGGGTGCCGGTGGACCGGGTCATCTCCCTGACCTTTGCCATCGGCTCCGCCATCGCCGCCGCCGGGGGCCTCCTCTACGGCCTGGCCTATCCGGTGCTGGACCCCCTGATGGGGGTGCGCATCGGCTGGTGGGCCTTCATCGCCGCGGTGGTGGGGGGCATCGGCAATATCCGGGGGGCCATGCTGGGCGGCTTTATCCTGGGCGCGGTGGAGATCTTCACCCCGGTGCTGCTGCCTTCCTCCACCTACCGGGACTTCGTGGCCTTCTCCCTGCTCCTGGTGCTGCTGATCTTTAAACCCACCGGCATCCTGGGCCGGCCGGTATTCGAGCGGGTGTGAGATTTTTTGGGAGAGGGGGCCAGGGACAAAAGCCCCTGCCCCCTCTTCCAAACCCTCTCCCCCAACCCCATATATGTTTTTTACATAAGCATTAGGAGTAATGTAGGGCGGGCATTGCCCGCCATTATCCTGCTGCTGACTGCTCACTATTAAAACAGGTAGACTTGATGCCAAGACGTAACTGGCTAATCTGGCTGGGGGCCGCCCTACTACTCGCCCTGGCCTGGGGTTTGCCCGCTTCCGGCCTCCTCAACCCCTACGTGGTCCAGATCCTCATGTACGTGGGGATCAACATGATCCTCACCTTGAGCCTCAACCTGGTGAACGGCTACATGGGCGAATTCTCCGTGGGCCACGCCGGGTTCATGGGCATCGGCGCCTATGCCGCCTCGGTGCTCACCGTGGCGGTGCTGCCCCCGTCCTGGGCGGTCCCTGCCTTCCCCCTCGTCCTGGTATGCGGCGGCGCCGCCGCGGCCGTGGCCGGGTTGATCGTGGCCTACCCTTCCTTCCGCACCCGGGGGGATTACCTGGCCATCGTCACCCTGGCCTTCAACATGATCGTCAAGAGCGTGCTGGAGAATATCTCCTGGCTGGGGGGGCCCCGGGGTTACCTCGGAATGCCCCGGCTCACCAGCCTCTTCTGGGTGGCCGCCTGGGTGATGTTGACCCTGTGGATTTTGCGCAATCTGGTCTATTCCAACTTCGGCCGGGGGATCACCGCCATCCGGGAAGACGAAGTGGCCGCGAATCTCACCTCCGTAGACACCCGGCGTCTCAAGCTTTACGCCTTCCTGATTTCCGCCTTCTTCGCCGGGGTGGCCGGGGGCCTGTACGCCCACCTGCTCCAGTTCATCAATCCCCGGAGCTTCTCCATCCTGAAATCCACCGACATGCTGGTCATGGTCTACCTGGGAGGAGTGGGCAGCCTCACCGGGTCGCTCCTGGGGGCCGCCATCTTCACGGTGCTCCTGGAACTGCTCCGGCCCCTGGGCCTCTGGCGCTGGGTGGTGGGGCCGCTCTTGCTGGTCTTGCTCATGATCTTCCGGCCCCAGGGGCTCATGGGCTTTAAAGAGGCGCGCCTGTTCAAGCCCGCCTTGCCCCAGCCCGGCGGCGGCAGCCCCGGGCCCCCGGCTGCGCCCCACCGCCTGGCCCCGGGCAGTTGACCCCATCATGCAACCCTTATTGGCAGTCATCGACCTGTCCCACAATTTCGGCGGCCTTAAGGCCCTGCGCCATTTTTCCCTGGAGCTTTACCCCGGAGAACTGATGGGCCTCATCGGCCCCAACGGCGCCGGCAAGACCACCGTGTTCAATCTCATCACCGGGGTTTTCCCCATCAGCGAAGGCAGGATCACCTTCCGGGGCGAAGACATCAGTGACTGGCGCAGCCACCGCATCACCGCCCTGGGAATTGCCCGGACCTTTCAGAATATTCGCTTGTTTAAGGATTTGAGCGTTCTGGATAACGTCCGCCTGGGCGCCTTTGCCCAACATCGCTATTCCTTGCTGGATGCCCTGCGGCGCAGCCGCCGCTTCACTGCCTCCGAGCAGGATGTGACCCGGCAGGCCTTCGAGTTGCTGGAGCGGTTCAATCTCACCCACTATGCCCACACCCCGGCCCGGCACCTGCCTTACGGGGAGCAGCGGCGGATCGAGATGGCCCGGGCCTTGATCAGCCGCCCCCGATTACTCCTCCTGGATGAACCCGCCGCGGGCATGAACTCCTCGGAGACCGAGGACCTGATCCGGCTGATCCGCACCCTGAAGGACGAATTTGCCCTGACTATCCTGTTGATCGAACACCAGATGCGGGTGGTGGTGAATCTTTGCCAGCGGCTCACCGTCCTGGATTTCGGCGAAACCATCGCCAGCGGCACTCCCCGGGAAATTCAGCACCACCCCGCGGTGTTGGAGGCGTACCTGGGCAAGGATGGCGACCTCATCACCCCGGAGCCCGAGGCCGGCGGGGTGAACCCATGAAGGAGGCTCCGGCCCGTTCCCCCCTGCCCCCGCTCCTCGCGGTGGAAGATGTCTGGGTGTCCTATGATCGCATCGACGCGGTCCGGGGGGTTTCCTTTGACGTGGGGGTAGGGGAGATCGTCACCCTCATCGGGGCCAACGGCGCAGGCAAATCCTCGATTTTGCAGGCCATCTCAGGGATGTTGCGGGTGGCCCGGGGCAGGGTGACCCTGGCCGGGGAGGAGCTCCTGACGGTGCCGGCCCACCTGAGGGTTGAGCGGGGCATCGCCCACGTCCCGGAGGGCCGGGGCATTTTTGGCAACCTGACGGTGCTGGAGAACCTGCGTCTGGCCGCCTACCGGCGCCGGGACCCCGACATCCGGCGGGACCTGGAGGAGGTTTTCAGCCATTTTCCCCGGTTGGCGGAACGCCGGCGGCAGTGGGGCAATACCCTTTCCGGGGGGGAGCAGCAGATGCTGGCGATGGGCCGGGCCTTGATGAGCCGGGCCCGGCTCCTGCTCCTGGACGAACCCTCCATGGGACTGGCGCCCCTGCTGGTCCGGGAGATCTTCCGGGTGATCCAGCGCATCAACCGGCAGGGCACCGCCATCCTCCTGGTGGAGCAAAACGCCCACCTGGCGTTGGAGGTGGCGCGCCGCGCCTATATCCTGGAAACGGGAGAGATCGTCCTGAGCGGCCCGGCGAGGGAACTGCGCCACCATCCCCAGGTCCTGGCGGCCTATCTGGGCGGGGCGTGAAGGAGGGCCGGGGGAAGCCCTTACGAAGAATTTCCCCGCCCCTCCCCTCAATATCCTAAATTTTGCCTGTCTTCCGCTCCGTGATGTCCTGAATAAAACCTTCGTAGTAGCTGATGACGCCCTGTTCGTCCCGCACGGCTCGGGCGGTCGCGGCTACCCAGATGATGCTGCCGTCTTTGCGGTATATTTGGTACTCCCGGTCCCGGACGACTCCCGCCTCGGCCATTTCTTGCCGGAATTCATCCCGTTGCTGCGGGTCGACAAAGGTCTGGTGGCCGAGGTCCATGATGCCGGCGATCATCTCCTCGGGGGAATCATAGCCGTGCATCCGGGCCAGGGCCGGGTTGACGCTGAGCAGACGGCCATCGGGCGTGCTCTGGAAGATGCCGATCACGGCGTTGTCGAAGATCCCCCGGTATTTGGCTTCGGCCTCTTTTAAAGCCTTTTCCGTCTGTTTGTGGGCGGTGACATCCTGAATCATGGCCATCTTGGACATGCTGCCGTCGGGATGCCGGATGGGGGTGTTGACCACATAATACCAGCGGAGGTCTCTGGGGCTGAGCACCTCCCAGCGCACCGTCTCTCCCCCGAAGACCCGCTCGTTGACGCACCAGGGGCAAACATCATCCCGGTCATGAAGCACCTGGTAGCATTTTTGCCCCAAGGGATAGCTCCCGGTGTGCTCAATGAAGCGCTGGTTCATGAATTCCACTTCATAGTTTTGGGAGCAGATGTAGATGAAGCCATCGAAGGCTTCAATGATCGCTTCATATTGGGCCCATAAATCCCGCCAGGCCTCGGATGACCGTTGGTACCGGGACTCTTCCTGCTCCACGGCCGCCACTTTTTGCCGCAGCACCGTTAATTCGGCGATGAGGTCGGCTTTATCCCGGTCTTCGTCTTTCATCTGCTTCCTTACCTGTGGTAAGAATACCTCAGCTTTCCGGACCTTGGTGAATGCTAATTCAATTATAGCAAAATAACCCGATCTTACGAGATGGCTAACCCGGGGCCGACCCCTCAGTCTTCGACAATTTTCTCGATATGAAAGACCTGGAGATACAAACCCGGATTCAGCCGGCTGAGTTCGCCATAGAGATAAACCTGGTCCAGCCGCTTCAGCTTATACTCCTCGGCCTGCTGGGGCGTTATGGCCGCCAGGTCGTAGTAGCCGGTCAGGTCATTCGTGGCGTAGGTGGAGAACCATTGGAGCTGATACCACCTGACGGGATACCGCGGCAGGGTGAGATAATTCCGGACTATGGCCGGGTCATAAACCAGATATTGCCAGAAATACGCCTTCACCCGAATTTTCTGACCTTCGTGGAGGCCGGCCTGGCCAGGCGCCAGGAGATCCTGGTAGGCTATGGGAGTGTAGATCTGAGGGTCAAAGGTGGCGGGCCGCGGCCGGAGTTCACCGCAGGCGCACCAACTCAACAGGCCGCATAGGAGGAGGACCCCCAGCCGGCGGGATGGGCGGGGGCGCCGGACCCCTCCGGGGGCCAAGGGCAGACGGAGACGGAAGAATGATTTTTTCATGGGAGTCGCCTTATCCGCAGTCTGGCCTATAATATATGAAAAGGCTTGAAATGAGGAGATGTTGTTATGGCCTGTCCCATAATTATCCGCCGTCACGAGGGCTGCCAGTCCTACCTGGTGCTGGACGATAACCCCCGGGAGTTACTGCGTCATGTAGGCTTTGCCGAACAGTTTTCCGTGCGTCCCTGGACGGGGTCCCTGGACCCCCTGGATGCCCTGGAAGAATGGGCGGAAATGCTGGGGGAGGACCAGGACGACTACGTGATTACCGATGCGGAGCATCGGGATTACTGCCAGGAATGCTCTTGTTGGGATGACGTCCAAATGTGGCCTCAGCGCTAACCCCTGGTCCCGGAATTAACGAGATCGAGAGTTCCACACCGGTGTTTTTAGGGGAGCGCCAGGGGAAATAGTATCATTGATTCCCCTGGCTTTCCTTGGCCCCCTTTCCCAAAGATCTTTTCCCAGACTTCTCAAAGGCGGGTTAGCCTCACTCCGCCATCAGGCACACGTGGGCCAGCACCTTGGCGTCCCCCAGGAGATGGCTCAGGAAACAAAATTCGTTGGGCTGGTGGGCGCAGTCGTTGGCGCTCATCCACACCGCGGCGGGCAGCCCTGCCTTGCGAAAGAAGGCGGCCACGGTGCCGCCGCCGATCCCCTGGGGTGTGGCTTGCCGGCCGTAAACCTCTCGAATGGCCTGTTGCAGGGCTTGCACCACTGGAGCCTCCGGCGGGGTGGGCGGCGCGCTGGCCAGGGTTTGCACCGCTTCCACTTCCACGCTGACCCCGAATTTTGCGGCCGCTTCCGTGGCGATGGCCCGGACGCGCTCCTGGACCTGGGCCAAGTCGTAGTCCGGCAAGACCCGGCAATCCAAATAAAAGACGTTCCGCCCCGGAATGGTGTTGATGTTGGGCACGTTGGCCTCTTTTTTGGTGGGCTCGAAGGTGCTCATCGGGGGCCGGAACAGCGGGTTGTGCAAGGGGAATTCCCGTTGCAAGTCATCGAGGGCCACGATGGCGTAGGCCGCGGCCCGCAGGGTATTTTTGGCCTTGTGCGGCCGGGAGGCGTGGGCCTGTTCCCCCAGCAGCGTCAACTTGAGCCACAGGATGCTCTTTTCCGCCACCTCGATCATGGTGCCGTCATTGCTGCCGGCATCGGGAACGATGATCAGATCCTTCTCGGAAAAAAGGTGAGGCTGCTCCCGGAGTAAGTAGGCCAGGCCGCGCTCGTTGCCGGTCTCTTCGTCCGCCACCAGGGCCAGGGCCAGGGTGCGCTGAGGGGTGATCTTGAGATCTAGGAAAGCCTTTACGGCCATGAGCGACATGACGATGCCGTGATGGTCGTCTTCCGTGCCCCGGCCGTAGAGGCGGTCGCCGTCCACCCTGAGGGTGAAGGGGTCGGACTTCCAGAGGCTGAGATCCCCCGGGGGCACCACGTCGGTATGACTCAGGACCCAGACCTTCTCCGGCCTTTTTCCGGGCAGGCAGGCCACCAGGTTGGGGCGCGTCCCACCCGGCACCCGGTGATCCGGGGCCGGATAGTTGTCGACTGCAAGGCCCCAACTTTCCAGCAGTTCCGTCAGAAAGAGCGCTTTGTCGGCCTCGCCCACCCCCCCCACTTCCGGCCCCAACGCCACCCGGCTAACCAGGTCCCGTTGGAGTTCGATCACTGATTCTTGATACGTATCCAGGCGCTCGCCCAGGAGCCGGAACATCTCATCTTTCGTCATTATCCATCCTGCCTCTACCGGAGTCGGTGGTGCGGTGGTATCGTGCCAATTAGCCCAGCGCCCTTGAGAAAAATGACCATCTGGCGCCACCGGGCTTTTCCTTGTTGGCGCCATCATATATAATTCGAGTGCCGGATGACAAGAAGAGTTTGGGTGGACCCCCGGGCGACGCCTCTGGCCCCGAGTCCATGGTGATGCCAACCGATTCCGGCATCTCTCAGCAAAATACTATCCGTCCTTTGGGAGGAAGCTTTATGAAGATCAAACGCATCGCCCATCTGGGCATCGCGGTGAAGGACCTGGACCCCCCGAAAAAACTCTATGCCGAAAATCTTGGCCTGAAATTGGTGGGTGATGCAGTGGTGGAAGCCCAGAAAGTCAAGGTGAGTTTCATCAAAGTCGGGGAAAGCAACCTGGAATTGCTCCTGCCCACCTCGGCCGACAGCGCCGTGGCCAAGTTCCTGGAAACCAAGGGCGAAGGCTTCCACCACCTGGCCCTGGAGGTGGAGGATATCCACGCCGCAGTGGCGGAATTGAAAGCTGCGGGCGTACGGCTCATCGATGAAAAACCCCGGGAGGGGGCCCACGGGGCTCTGGTGGCCTTTATCCACCCCAAGGCCACCTTTGGTCTCCTCGTGGAATTGTGCCAGTATCCCCACTGAGACTAAACCGCCATGGGGATAAGCATCACGGCCCTGGTGGCCCAGGTCCAGGTCAATATCCCCTTTCCGTTTTTGCAGGCCGGGTATCTGGAGAAGTTTTTACAGCGGGGTCTCAATCCGGAGATTGGCCTAGATGCCTATAGCCTGGGCCACTACCCCCCCGGGGTCTTTCGCCGGGCGGGGTCCACTTTTCAGAGGGCCGGACGGCGGATAACCCTCCACGGCCCCTTTCAAGACCTGGCCCCGGGGGCGCTGGACGATGGCGTTCTGGCGGCAGCGCGCCGCCGTTTGCGCCAGGCCTTCCGCTATCTCCCGGTGTTTCGGCCGGTGGCGGTGGTCTGCCACCTGGGCTATGAAGCCCGCCATTACCGCTGGGATCAAGAGCGCTGGCTGGCCCGCAGCGCCGCCACCTGGAAGGAGTTGGCCGCCCTGGCGGCCCCTTACGGCGTGACGGTGATGCTGGAAAATGTCTATGAGACCGACCCGGAACTTTTTCTGGAGGTCCTGGGCCGGGTAGGGGCGCCTAATCTTAAAGTCTGCTTTGACGTGGGGCACCTGCTGGCCTTTAGCACCGGCGACTTCCCCCACTGGCTCAAGACCCTGACTCCGGTCATCGGCCACCTCCACCTCCACGACAACCACGGGGACGCCGATGCCCACCTGGCCCTGGGCGCCGGCCAGGTCCCCGTCCGCGACACCCTCGACTACCTGGCGAGCCGGGGGCGCCGGCCCTTTATTACCCTGGAGCCTCACCAGGAAGGCAGCCTGGACCCGTCCCTGGAATACCTGGCCGCCATCTGGCCCTGGGATTAGCCGCGCCGCCGCACTTCTCGCTGCGCCCCCGCTTTTGCCTTAATTGCTTTACAGCCGGGGGGCGAAGGGATAGAATAAATCAGCTTCGATAACTTGGTCTATATATTGGCAAACTCCCCCCGGGCCGGTGATGGTGAAGCCTGCCGGTCCCGGGGTGGCAACAGATACGAGGACACGGTCGGCGCAATGAAGTCCCTGGCTATTCTCGGTTCCACCGGCTCCATCGGCCAAAGCACTTTGGCGGTGGTGGCCGAACACCCGGATGAGTTTACAGTGGCGGGGTTGGCCGCCGGCCAGAACGTCAAGGTCCTGGCCGACCAGATCCGGCAATTTCGCCCGGCCCGGGTGTCGGTGCAGAGTGAGGCGGTAGCCGCTCATTTGCGGGAGCTGGTGCCTGCCGATGCAGCCCCTGAAATCCTCTGGGGCCGGGCCGGGGTACGGGAAGTGGCGGTGGCCTCCGGGGCTGAGCTGGTGGTTTCAGCCATGGTGGGGGCGGTGGGGTTGGAACCCACCCTGGCCGCCATTGACGCCGGCCTGACGGTGGCCCTGGCCAACAAAGAGACCCTGGTGGCCGCCGGTTCCCTGGTGATGGCCGCGGCGGCCAAACGGGGCGTGCCCATCATCCCGGTGGACAGTGAACACAGCGCCATCTTTCAGGCGCTCCACGGCCAGCGCCGGGAGGATATCCGGCGGCTCTGGCTCACCGCGTCCGGGGGGCCGTTTCGCACCTGGGACCTGGACCAGTTGCGCCGGGCTACGGCCGCCCAAGCTTTGAAACATCCCAACTGGAGCATGGGGCCCAAGATCACCATCGACTCGGCCACCATGATGAACAAGGCCCTGGAGGTTATCGAGGCTGCGGTGCTCTTCGGCCTCCCCGTGGATCAGGTGGGGGTTTACATCCATCCCCAGAGTATCGTCCATTCCCTGGTGGATTTTGTGGACGGCTCGGTATTGGCCCAGCTGGGGGTGCCGGACATGCGTCTGCCCATCGCCTATGCCCTGACCTACCCTCGGCGCCTGCCCCTGAACTCGCCGCCCCTGGACCTGTGCCAGGTGGGCCAACTCACCTTTGAGGCTCCCGACACGACCCGTTTTCCGGGGTTGGCCCTGGGATACGCCGCGGCCCGGGCCGGAGGCACCATGCCCGCGGTGCTCAACGCCGCCAACGAAATGGCCGTGGCCGCTTTCCTCCAAGGCCAGATCACGTTTATGGACATCCCCCGTACGGTTTCGGCCACCATGGACGCCCACCAGCATCAGCCCCTGGAAAACCTGGAGCAGGTCCTGGCCGTCAATCGCTGGGCCCGGGATTTTGCCCACGGTTTGATCCACCGGGGAATTTAGCGCCTTCCGGCGAGCCGTGGTCACGCATTGTATGATTAACTTCTCTCCCACAGGAGCATACCGACCTTTATGATGACCGTTTTGGCGACCATCATCGTCTTGGGGGTCCTGGTCTTCGTCCACGAATTAGGCCATTTCCTCATGGCCAAACTCTTCGGAGTGCGGGTGGACGCCTTTTCCCTCGGGTTCCCGCCTAAATTGCTGCACAAAAAAATCGGGGATACGGATTACCGCTTGTCCGTGGTGCCCCTGGGCGGCTATGTTAAGTTATTCGGGGAAAATCCCAAGGATGAAGTGCCTCCCGCATTGGAACCGGTATCATTTTCCCATCACCCGCTCTGGCACCGGTTTATCATCGTGATGGCCGGGCCCGCCTTTAATTTGCTTTTTGCCGTTCTGGCCCTCTATCTGGTCTTTGCCTTGTCCGGCGTTCCCTATCTCGGCACCACGATCGGCGGAGTGAAAGAGGGGTCCCCCGCCGCACAGGCGGGCCTGGAAAAGGGCGACAAGATCCTGATATTGGCGGGTCAGAAGGTGAGCCGCTGGGAAGAACTCTCCCGGGAAATCCGCCGGATCGGGGAACATCCCGTGACCCTGTCGGTCCAACGGGGCGACCGGGTTTTCGAGATCCGGGTGACTCCCCAACCCATGGAAACCACCGACATCTTCGGGTCCAAAGTATCGGCCATGATCATCGGCATCACTTCCGGGGATCAAGTAGGGGTGGAGCACGTCGGCCCCTTCCGGGCCCTGGGGCTGGGCGTCGATTACACCGGTCGCCTTGTCTGGCTGACCGTGGAGAGCTTTTATAAACTGGCGGCCCGGGAAGTGCCCCTGAAGAGCCTCGGCGGCCCCATCCTCATCGCCCAGGTAGCGGGCAAGCAGGCGGAGATAGGTTGGGCTGCCCTGGTGCAGTTTATGGCGGCCCTGAGCGTCAATCTCTTCCTGCTCAACCTCCTGCCCATCCCGGTGCTGGATGGCGGCCACCTGTTTTTCTTTACCCTGGAGGCGATCCGGGGCAAGCCGCTGCCGCTGCAACATCGGGAGATGGCCCAGGGCTTGGGCCTGATGTTGATCCTGGCTTTGATGATCCTGGTCTTTTATCAGGATATTCTGCGCCTGGTAAATACCCAGTAATGATACCGTTTGCGGTTTTCCGTTAATCAAAGCGTAGCGCGGGTGCCCTCGCCTGCGATGAGATGAGTTACGGACAGACGAGGGCGGCTGTCCCACATGTGCTTTTCCGAAGCAGTCTCATGGAATAAGAATAAGCCCATGCTCATTCTGGCCCTGGATACCGCCACCGAACAGGGCAGCCTGGCCCTCATGGCGGATGACCGGGTGCTGAGGGAATCCTCCCTGGAAAGCCACGGCACCTACCTGAGCCGGGTGATGCCCGGGGTGGAAGCGATCCTGACCGAGGCCGGCCGGACCCCGGCGGACCTGGATGCCGTGGCGGTGAGCGTCGGCCCCGGCAACTTTACCGGGCTCCGCATCGGCCTGGCCACCGCCAAGACCCTGGCCTGGTCCCTCAGATGCCCCTTAGTGCCGGTGCCCACCCTGGAAGTGCTGGCGGCCCGGTTTGCCGGTGCCCCTCACCCCATCGGGGTGATCATTGACGCCAAGCGCGGCGAAGTCTTCTGGGGGTTGTTCCGGTGCCCGGAGGATCAGCCCCAGCTCCTGGAAGGCCCGCTGCGTCTGCCGGCCTCGGACCTGCCGGCCCGGCTGCCTCGGCCCCTGCTGCTCACCGGCCCCGGTCTTACGGTTTACCAGGAAATGCTGGCTCCCCTGCTCCCCCCGGAGATTATCCTGGCCCCGCCGGAGGCCCGCTGGCCCCGGGCTGCGATCCTGGCCCGGCTGGCCAGGCGCCGCCTCAAGCTGGGCCTGACCGCAGCCCCCGCCCAACTGGTCCCCACCTACCTACGCCCGGCGTTGTGATCAAGTTATATTTACTGCTAATAGCGTTTGCCAAAAATTCCTTCTCAGCGATGGTTTTTAAATCCCCCTAAATCCCCCTTTTTCAAAGGGGGACTTTAAAAGAAATTCCGCTAAGTTCCCCCCTTTGGAAAAGGGGGGGTAGGGGGGATTTAGGTTTTTGGAGCATGTGCCATAACGGGAAAAACTTTTGGCAATTGCTATAACTATGACAATTTGAGGGGAGGACCGGGAAAATTTTTTGTAAGTAATTCCCCCACCCTCCCCTTAAACTTCCCTCCCAACGCCCTGTATGGGGGTTGGGGGAGAGGGTTTGGGAGAGGGGGCAGGGGCCGTCGGCCCCTGGCCCCCTCTCCCAAAAACAGATTTACGCCCCTCTCAAGGGGCTCCGAAAGCGCGCCGGATAAAGTCCTTTTCCTCGCTCCGGCTCTTGACCTTCTCGTTGAGGCGGGCCTCCAACAGGCGGTCCAGCATCTCCTTGATGAGGGGCCCGGGTTTATAGCCCAGGGCCACCAGATCCCGCCCCTTGAGTTCCGGTTTGAAATGTTTGAGATGGGTGAAATAGAGGGAGATCCCCTTCCGGGAGCTCTCATGGCGGGATTTGGCCATCATAAAGAGGATGAATTCCGTGCCCAGGGGGGCCAGGAGATGGTAGATCTGGGTCCGGCTCGGTTCCCCATACCGGAAAAGCCTGACCAGGGCCGCATCGCTGGCCTCCTTGCCTTTGGCAATGGCTATGGCCTGCTTGGGAGACAGATTGACCCGGCCCAGCATCTCCTCCAGTTCCGACAGGGTCAGGTGGTCCACCAAGCCCAGGAAATAGACCAGCCAGCCGCGATACTTTTCTCCCAGGTAGAGCAGGTCGAACCACGACAGGACCGCCTGGACCTGCCCCAGCATGAGGCGGGGGCCCTCATCCCAGTTCAACCGGGGATGGACCGCGGTGAGCAGGTTGAATTCCGCCAGGCGGGCGATGGCGGGAATGGGGTTGTCCTCCTGGAGGATGAGGCGCAGTTCCCCGAACAAGCGGGCGCTGGAGAGGCGGTCGAAAAAGTTGTTCCGCACCGCATTGTTGATGAGATTGGCAGCCAACTTGGTGATGCGGAACTTGAAGCGCTGCTCGAAGCGGATGGCCCGGAAGACCCGGGTGGGATCCTCCACGAAACTGAGGTTATGGAGGAGGCTGATGCGGCCTTCCTTCAAATCCCGCTGGGCCCCGAAGAAATCCAGCAGGGTGCCGAACTCCCCGGGATTGAGTTTCAGCGCCAGGGTGTTGATGGTAAAGTCCCGGCGGTAGAGGTCCATCTTGATGGAGCTGTACTCCACGATGGGCAGCGCCCCCGGGGCCTCGTAGTATTCGGTGCGGGCGGTGGCCACGTCGATCTTGAAGCCGTCGGGGAAAATGATCACCGCGGTTTTGAATTTTTGGAACTCCCGGGACCGGGCGCCGAATCGCGCCGCGAAGCTCCGGGCAAATTCGATGGCGTCCCCTTCAATGACGATGTCGATATCCAGGTTCTCGTGTTTGAGCAGCAGGTCCCGGACAAACCCGCCCACCACATAGGCGCTGAATTTTAATTCCGCCGCCACCAAACCCACCTGCTTCAAGATTTCCAGGATATCCTTGGACAGGCGCTCCCGCATCAGGGACAGGATGTTCTTGGTACGGATCGGCTGAGACCACTGGGCCTCGTCATTCTCAGAGATGAGCAGGTGGAGGAGGTCGGTGCGGCTGACCAGGCCGATGACCTTGCCGTCCTCCACCACCGGCAGGATGCGCTGCTTGTTGATGACCAGGCGGTCCCGGATCTCCGCAATGGCGGCGTCCGGGTCCACCGTGGTCACTTCGGTGCTCATGTAGTCCTTCACCGGATGGCCCTTCAACCCGTGAAAAATCCCCTTTTCCACGGTCTGCCGGTTAATCAGGCCCAGGAGCTTGGCGTCGGCCAGGACCGGCAGGGCATTGATATTGTAGCGGTTGAGGATGACTTCCGCCTCCGCCAGGGTCACCTCCGGGCTGACGGATTTGACCGGGAAGGACATGATCTCCCGGGCCAGGCGCCGGGGGTGAATCCGGGCCTGAAGGACCTGGCGCAATTTTTCCTCCACCTGGGCCAGGGGCTGGTCCTTGATGGCGGCGGAGGCGGCATAACTGTGCCCCCCGCCCCCCAACTCCGACAGGATCTCGGACACATCCACTTCGGGCAAGCGGCTGCGGCCCACGACGAAGACCCGGTCCTCCATCTGGGCCAGGGCAAAGAGGACCTGGATATTCTCCACATCCATCAGGCGGTGGGCCACCACCGCAAAATCCGGCACGTATTCCGGCGCGGTGGTGCGGGCCAGGACCACCTCGATGCCCCCCACGTGGAAGCTGGTGGCGTGTTCCAGGAGGTCGTTGAGGAGAGCCACCTGCTCGGCGTTCAGCTCCCGGGTGACGATCTCCGAGACCACGTTGAGATCGGCGCCCTGGCGGAGGAGAAAGGCCCCGGCTTCAAAATCCGCCGGGGTGGTGGAGGCAAAAGTGAAGGACCCCGTATCCTCAAAAATCCCCAAGGCCATGACCGTGGCCTCCGGCGGGGACAGCGTCAGCCCCCGCTCCCGGATAATCCGGGTGAGGATAGCGGTGGTGGACCCCGCCTCTTCCACGATCTCCAGACTGCCGTGCACATCTTCGTCGGTATCCGGATGGTGATCGTAAATGTGGATATCCACCTCGCCGCTGGCGGCCACTTCGGCAAATTTGCCGATCCGGGACGACTGGCGGGTATCCACCAGGATGAGGCGTTTGATTTCCTCCAGGGGCACCTGCTTCATCCGGGTAAAATCCATGAAATAAAAGCTCGAGCGGATGAAGAAGTCCCGCAGGTTGCGCTCCTGGGAGCCCGGAAAGACCAGCAAGGCCTCGGGATAGAGCTTTCTGGCCGCCACCATGGAGGCCATGGCGTCGAAGTCGGCGTTGAGATGTGTGGTGATCACCTCCAGGGTGCGGGGCGGCGCCGTCTGGTTGCCGTGGTTGCGATTGTTCATGGCCGGGGGTGGGCTTTCTGGTGCACCAGCCTGAGGCGGGCGGCGTCCAGGTGGGTGTATATCTGGGTGGTGGCCAGGTCGGCATGGCCCAGCAGCATTTGCAGGACCCTCAGGTTGGCCCCCCGGGATAACAGATGGGTGGCGAAGGAATGCCTGAGGGTGTGGGGGCTCAGGGTCGGCACGCCGGCCTTGAGGGCGTACTGTTTCAAAAGCTTCCAAAAACCCTGGCGGGAGAGTCTGCCGCCCCGCCGGTTGATGAACACGTAGGGGCTCTCCCGGCCCTGGAGCAGACGGGGCCGGGCCTGTTCCAGATAAATCTGCAACTTCTCCACCGCCCCGGGAACCATGGGCACCACCCGCTCTTTGGAGCCTTTGCCCAGGGGGCGCACCACCCCCCGGCGCAGGTCCAGTTGCTTGAAGGTCAGGCCCACCAGCTCCGAAACCCTGAGACCCGTGGCATAGAGCACCTCCAGGAGCGCCAGGTCCCGCAGCCCCCCGGGGGTGCCGGGGTCAGGGGCGGCCAGCAGCGCCGCCACATCCTGCTCCCCCAGCACCCGGGGCAGCCGTTGGGGCAGGCGGGGCGAATCCAGCAGCTCCACGGGGTTGGTTTCCACCTCTCCTTCCCGCTGCAGGAAGCGGAAAAATTGCCGCAAGGCCGACAGCCCCCGGGCCCGGCTCCGGGCCGACAACCCTCGGGCTTCCTGGGCGGCGAAATAGGCTTGCAGGTCGGCGAGGTCCACCGCAACCCAGTCCGTCCGTCCCCGCTCTTCGAGAAAAACCCAAAAATCCCGGAGGTCCCGGGCATAGGCGGTCACGGTCAAGGGGGCCAGGCCCCGCTCCACCTCCAGATGCTGATAAAATCGGTTGAGCGCCGCGTCCATGGGATCAAATTAAAGGGAATGGATTTTTGAGAAAAGGACCGGGGGAGTTTTTTATAATTTTTGTAAGAGACTCTCCCGTCCTCCCCTCAAACTCCCATCCCGGCCTCCTGTAGGGGCGGACCGACGTGTCCGCCCTAGCCGGGCGCACATATAGTGGTGTGTTTCATAAAGGTGACACGGGGAAACCAGGTTTTTTACCCCCCCTTTACTAAAGGGAGGCAGGGGGGATTTTAATAAGAGCTTGAAATCCCCCTAAATCCCCCTTTTTCAAAGGGGGACTTAACCTGCCAAGTCCGGTGCTCCCAGCCTGCATTTATGTCCAGCTAATTATGAAACGTTCCACTAGGCGCTCCCCTATAAGAAAACGGGATTTATTTGCTATAATTCGCTTAAGATTATACCCTGAGTTTCATAAAAGTATAGCTGAAGGGGACAGAAAGAATGGGGCGCGGTGCGCACCCTCCATGCGGCCTGCCTCAGCCGGTCCTTTGTCTTGGCTGATGGTTGACTGCTGGCTGCTGATAGCTCTATGACCCAGATCATCTACGGACGCCACCCGGTCCTAGCCGCTCTTCGCCAGCCCGACACCCCCCTGGAGGAGATCATCGTGGCCGAAGGGGCCGGGGGCAAATGGCTGCACGAAGTGCGCCGGGATGCCCGGGCCGCGGGGGTGCGTCTGAGGCTGGCCGAGCGGGCCGTCCTGGATCGTCTCTGCGGCACCCCGAACCATCAGGGGATCCTGGCCCGCCGGGGCAGTTATGCCTACCGGAGCGAGGCCGAGCTTCTGGACGATTTGGCCGCCCGGCATGAGCCGGCCTTGCTGGTGGCCGCGGACAGCCTCACCGATCCCATGAATTTAGGAAACCTCTGCCGCAGCGCCCTGGCCGCGGGGGCCCAGGGCCTCGTCATCCCCAAGGACCGGGCCGCGGGGGTGAGCCCCACCGTGGCCAAGGCCGCGGCCGGCGCCCTGGAATACCTCACGGTCTACCGGGTGACCAACCTGGCCGACTGCCTGGGCCGGCTCAAAGACGCCGGCCTCGCCATCATCGGCACCGCGGCCGATGCTCCCCAGAGTCTTTATGCCACCGACCTGACCCAGCCCCTGGTCCTGGTCATCGGCAGCGAAGACAAGGGGATGCGCCCCCGGGTGGCAAAACAGTGCGACCTGGTGGTGTCCATTCCCATGGCCGCCCCGGAGATCGGCTCGCTGAACGCCGCCGCCTCCGGCGCCGTGGCCCTCTTCGAGGCGCGGCGCCAGCGATTGCGCAAGGAGGGTGGGGGAGGGGGCTAAGGGCAAAAGCCCTTACGCTTACAAAAATTACCAAAAAACTCTCCCGCGCCCCCTCCCCCAATCCCGTCAATAGGTTGAGATAGGGTTTGAGATGCCCCCCATTTCCGTCTCCATTCCGGATAAACTTCTCTCCGTTCACCTGAGGGCTCACCCAAATCAATGATCCACATCGCCCGTTGCAGCCGGGAAATTGCCAAACTGCGCCAAACTGAGACTCAAGCCTTGCCAGACGCACAGACTGGGGGTATCATGCGGCCTATGGGGCGCATCTGGACATGGCGGGAAGAGGCCGC
The DNA here is from genome assembly GCA_963812015.1 of uncultured delta proteobacterium. GTDB lineage: Bacteria > Desulfobacterota > Desulfobaccia > Desulfobaccales > 0-14-0-80-60-11 > 0-14-0-80-60-11. The sequence goes on from CAWETI010000002.1 coordinate 364,198, forward strand.
CGGGCAGTTCTGGGAAGAGGCCCGGGCGGTCCTGGCCGGCAACGGCATCGTCGCGGTGCCCACGGAAACTTTTTTCGGGCTGGCCGTCAACCCTTTTCAGGAGGAGGCTTTAGACCGGCTCTTTGCCCTCAAGGCGCGGTCCCCGGAAAAACCGGTGCTGGTCCTGGTGGCCGGACCAGAGATGCTGACCCGGGTGGTCCGGGAGGTGCCTGAGGCCGCCATCCGGCTCATGGCCCGGTTCTGGCCCGGCCCTCTGACCATTATCTTCCCCTGCCAGCCCCATCTCCCCCGGCTGCTCACCGGGGGCACCGGGACCGTGGGCGTGCGTCACCCCCGCCAGCCCCTCACCTGCCGCCTGGTCACCGCGTTGGGGCACCCCGTTACCGGCACCAGCGCCAATCGCGCCGGGGCCCCGCCTCTCACCCGGGCCGCGGAAGTCGCCCAGGAGTTCGGCGCCGGCGTGGACCTGATCCTGGACGCGGGCCCCTGTCCCGGGGGATTGCCGTCCACCATCGTGGATGTGACGAGTTCCCTACCCCGCCTGGTGCGAGCCGGGGTGATTTCCCCGGCGGAACTGGTTAAAATTATGCCTGAGATGGAAGGAAATTTTGCCTTGGAGGGCTCACAGTGAAAGACCCGGCGGTGGCGGCCCTTGACCTGGGGGGGGCCAATGTCCGACTGGCCCTGGTGAACCCCCAGGGCCGGATCCTCTCCCGGTGGGAGCGGGCCACGGCCTCTATGCCCGATCAGGAAACTTTGGTGTCCACCCTGGCGGCTGACCTCAACCGTGCCGGCGAAGCCGCCCGGGACCGGGGTTGGGAGATCAAAGGGGTGGGCCTCGGGGTGCCGGGGCGGATTCTGCCCCGGGAAGGCCGGGTGGTCTTTTCCCCCAACGTGCCGGCTTTGAATGAGTGCCCCCTCATTGACCGGCTTGCCCCCCTGGTCGGCTTGCCCCTGTTCCTGGAGAACGATGCCAACCTCTTCGCCCTGGGGGAGCACTGGCTGGGGGCCGGAGTGGGCCATGAGCATATGCTGGGGATTACCCTGGGAACCGGGGTGGGAGGCGGGCTGATCCTCAACGGCCGGCTGTGGGCCGGCACTGAGGGCACGGCCGGGGAAATCGGCCATTTGACCGTGGACCCGGAGGGCCGCAAATGCCACTGCGGCAACCGGGGCTGTCTGGAAACCATGGCCTCGGCCTTCTGGACGGTGGTTTGGGTCAAGGAACAACTGGCCCAGGGGGCTGTTTCCTGGCTGCGGGAACTCTATGACGCCGACCCCGACGCCATCCAGGGTGAGACCCTGGTGGTGGCGGCTTTGCAGCGTGACCCCTTGGCCCAACGGGCCTTTGACCGGGTAGGGCGCAGTCTGGGACAGGCCATTGCCGGGGTGGTGCACCTCCTGGGAATTTCCCGGGTGGTCATCGGCGGCCGGTTTGCCCGAGCCTGGGCAGTGTTCCAGTCCCCCTTGGAGGAGGAACTGCACCATCGCCTCACCCTGTTTCCCCCGGAAGCGGTGAGCGTCTGCCCGGCTCAACTGGAAGACGACGCCGGCTTGGTGGGGGCCGCCCGCCTGGCCTGGCAGGCTTTAGAAGAACCGTAAGTTACGGGGCGGGCCGGGGGAATTTTTGGCAATCGCGTCCTCGGGCTCTCCTTGATCAGAATTTCCCCGAGGCCCTGCAGCCGCAAGCTGAGCCTGCGGCCCCCAATCAGCGCATCTGGATCGCAACCCAGTAACACATTGCCCTAAAGGGCGCGGTGGCGGGTGGCGGACCAGGGTCCCGGGGTTTCCCGGGGGCTGCCGGCTCCGAGCAGACGCCAACCAGGACCGCCGTTTTTCCCGTTCTCCAGCCTGCCGCCCGGGCCCGGCAAGTCTAGTAAAACCCCCTCCCCACCTCGAGTAGCGCCGCCCAGCACCCTGCCCTGAGGCTGCGGCTTCAGCCTTGGCCGCCGATGAGTTAACCTTCCCTTTAGGCGGCGGCTCGTGGACTCTGGCCCCTTCCCCCATAACGCATCCTGAGGAAAAACGCACGCCACCGCCACCGGGGGCGCCGATCACCGGGTGCGGCTCGAGGGCGTTAACTGGGCCCTGAGAGGGGGACATGGTGTTCTCCAGCGTCCTTGGTTAACAATATTGGGAACAAGTTAATAAACATAATTGTTACTAACTGAAAAGAATCTTGCCAATTCACCAGAAATTGTTTTCAATATTGTGCTTATAAATCAGCCATTAATACAAAGATGTATATAAATCTCAGCCATCTATTGTGTAACTAATTGAATTTGATGGAAAAATAAATGGCACAGGATTTGCTTGGGATATTAACAAAAATTCATCTTCGAGGAGAAAGGGTATTATGAATTCCGGAGATACTGCCTTTATGTTAGTCTCCGCGGCTCTGGTCATGCTTATGACCCCGGGGCTGGCTTTGTTTTATGGGGGTATGGTGCGGTCCAAAAACGTCCTGGCGACAATCATGGAGAACTTTATCCTCCTGGGGGTCATCAGCGTGCTCTGGGCTATTTACGGCTACAGTCTGGCCTTCGGCCCGGACGTCCGGCATTTCATCGGCAATCTGGATTGGGTCGGTTTAGCCGGGGTGGGCTTCGAACCCTTTAAGGCCTATTCCGAAACCATTCCCCATCAGACCTTCATGATCTATCAGGCGATGTTCGCCATCATCACCCCGGCCCTGATCACCGGGGCCTTTGCCGAGCGCCTGAAATTCAGCACTTTTCTGGTATTCATGGTCCTCTGGTTCACCATCGTTTACTGCCCGGTGTGCCACTGGGTCTGGGGTGACGGCGGCTGGTTGAAAAACCTGGGAGCCCTGGATTTTGCCGGGGGCACCGTCGTCCATATCAACGCCGGGATCGCCGCCCTGGCCGCCGCCCTGGTGGTGGGCAAGCGCCAGGGTTATGGCAACCATGCCACCTTCATTCCCCATAACCTGCCCATGACCATCCTGGGGGCCGGGCTTTTGTGGTTCGGCTGGTTCGGGTTCAATGCCGGCAGCGCCCTGGCCGCCGGGGCCTTGGCCAGCTCCGCCTTCACGGCCACGCACCTGGCCACCGCTAGCGCCACCCTGTCCTGGGTGGGAGTGGAATGGATCTTCCGGGGCAAACCCACCACCCTGGGCGCGGCTTCCGGAGCCGTGGCCGGACTGGTGGCCATCACTCCCGCGTCGGGTTATGTGGGTCCCATGTCCGCCATCATCATCGGCCTGGCGGCTGGGGTTATTTGCTATGCGGCGGTGTTGGCCAAACCGAAACTGGGCTATGATGACTCCCTGGACGTAGTGGGGGTGCACTGTGTCGGTGGGATTGTCGGCGCCTTATGCACCGGGCTGTTTGCCTCCAAGTTGGTAAACCCGGCTGGGGGTGACGGTTTATTCTTTGGCAATCCTGGTCAATTCGCCACTCAGTTACTTGCCGTGGGAGTGACCCTGGCCTATTCCTTTGTCATCAGCTACATCCTTTTTAAAATCCTTGACGCTACCATGGGCCTCAGGGTATCACCAGAAGACGAAATCGCCGGTTTGGATATCACGGAACACCAAGAAACCGGGTACAGTCTGTAATTCGGGAGGCAGAGCATGAAAAAGATCGAAGCAATTTTCCAGCCCTTCAAGCTGGAACCGGTAAAGGAAGCCCTCCATGCCATCAGCGTCGAAGGCATGACGGTGACCGAAGTCAAGGGTTTCGGACGGCAAAAAGGGATCCGGGAGGTCTACCGGGGGATGGAGTACCAGGTGGATTTCCTGCCCAAGGTGAAAATCGAGATCGTGGCCACGGATGACAAGGTGCAGGCCATTATTGACGCCATTGTCGACAAAGCCCGCACCGGCCGGATCGGCGACGGCAAGATTTTTGTCTATCCGGTGAGCGAAGTCATCCGGATTCGCACCGGGGAAACCGGCGAGAGCGCCGTTTAACCAGAATTAAGCAGGTCGAGGGGAGCCTCAAGCGCTCCCCTCGATTCCCCTCCCCCAGACGCTCACCTCCGCCTTTCTTGAAAGCTATTTTGTCAAAACCCTTGCGGCGTTTTGACAAATATTCGTTTTCTATCAATATGTTAATCATTAGATAGCAGTCTGCGACCCCATTGATAATATTACAAAAATGAATAATAAAATGAGGGCAACAGACATTATCGTAATATTAATGGAAGGCCTTAAAAGGCAAGACATTGATATAATTACTAAAAAAAATGGCATAACATTTGCTTAACATTCACCATGAGCGCTCTCACAAAAAAAAATTAAGAGGGGAATATCACGGTGAATCATAAACGAGCAATGATCTTTATGGTGGTATGTTTGGTTGTTATGCTGGTAGTGCCGCCGTTGCTGGTATGGGCGGCGGATGAGGTGGCTCCGGCGGCGCCCGCGGCGGCTGCCGCACCCGCCGTTACCGACGCCCCCGACCCCGGCGGCACGGTCGCCGGCAATGTTAAGGACGTGACCGCCAAAGAGGCGGGCAAGCCCACCCTGGTGGAACTTATGGACGCGGTGGGCCATAACAAAATCTCCATCAATATTACCTGGACCTTGATCACCGGCTACCTGGTCATGTTCATGCAGCTCGGTTTTGCCCTGGTGGAGACCGGCTTTACCCGGGCCAAGAACGCGGTGCATACCATGGGCATGAACATCATGATTTACGGTATCGGCATGCTGGGCTTCTGGCTCTGCGGTTTTGCCTTCATGTTCGGCGGGGTGGGCCAGGTGGCTTCCCTGGGCATGGGCGCCAATTTAGGCAATGAAGTGACTTTTAATTTGTTCGGCAAAGCCTTCGGCATCCTGGGCTACAAGGGTTTCTTCCTTTCCGGGAGTGCCTATGATGTCTCGGTGATGACCCTGTTCCTCTTCCAGATGGTCTTCATGGACACTGCGGCCACCATCCCCACCGGCGCCATGGCCGAGCGCTGGAAATTCCTATCCTTCGCGGTTTACGGCTTATTTATCTCCATGATTATCTATCCCGTTTATGGCAACTGGGTCTGGGGCGGCGGCTGGATCTCCCAGTTGGGCACCAACTTCGGCCTGGGCCATGGCGGCGTAGACTTTGCCGGCTCCGGGGTGGTCCACATGGTGGGCGGCGTGTGCTCCGTAGCCGGGGTCATGGTCTTGGGGCCCAGGCTCGGTAAGTATAAAAAGGACGGCACTTCCCGGGCCATCCCGGGCCATCATATCCCCATGGGGGTGGCGGGCGCCCTGATCCTGGCCTTCGGTTGGTTCGGGTTTAACCCCGGCTCCACCCTGGCGGGCACCGACCTCAGGATCGGGGTCATCGCCGCCAACACTATGCTAGCCTCCGCGTCCGGGGCAGTGGTAGCCATGACCGTCATGTGGCTGAAGTTCGGGAAGCCCGACCTCACCATGTCCGCTAACGGCCTGCTGGCTGGCTTGGTGGCCATCACCGCGCCCTGCGCCTTTGTGCATCCCGTGGCTGCGGTTGCCATCGGCGCCATTGCCGGTGTCTTGGTGGTTTACAGTGTCTTAACGGTGGACCAGGTCTTTAAGCTGGATGACCCGGTGGGCGCCATCTCGGTGCACGGCGTCTGCGGCGCCTGGGGGGTCCTCGCTTTGGGGCTGCTGGCCGACGGCACTTACGGTGATAAATGGAACAGCGTCGAAGGCACGGTGAAGGGCCTCTTCTATGGTGATGGCGGGCAATTTGTGGCCCAGGTGATCAGTGTCTGCACCAACATCATCTGGGTCTTCTGCGCCTCCTGGGTGATATTCAAGCTGATCGATCTGGTCATCGGCATGCGCGTTTCTCCGGAGACGGAACTGGGCGGTCTGGATGTCCCCGAAATGGGTTCCCATGCTTACCCCGACTTTGCCATGGCTAAGACCGGCAGGACAGAAACGTCCAATGGCGAGATGTAAAAGGGAAAAAATTATACTGGCCTGGCTTTATCAAGGAAACCTGGTGCAGCCGGCAATTATGACGACAGGAGAACCCGCATGAAAAAAATTGAGGCGATCATCCAGCCTTTCAGATTGGAACCGGTAAAGGAGGCGCTGCATGCCATCAGCGTCGAGGGCATGACGGTCAGCGAAGTTAAGGGCTTTGGGCGGCAGAAGGGCATCCGGGAAGTCTACCGGGGCATGGAATACCAGGTGGATTTTCTCCCCAAGGTGAAGCTCGAGATAGTGGCCTCGGACGAGAAGGTGAAGCTCATACTGGACACTATTGTAGGAAAGGCCCGCACCGGCCGCATCGGCGACGGCAAGATCTTCGTCTATCCGGTGGTGGAAGTCATCCGGATCCGCACGGGGGAAACGGGAGACGAGGCGGTTTAAGAACGGCGGGGAGGGAGGGGGCGACCTCTCTCCCCGTCGCCACTGCGGATACGTTCGCGCCCCGCGAACACACTATAACCGAATAACCGAACAAAGGAGAAATGGGTATGGAGAGCATAGGGGTAAAAGGCAAGTGGTTCACCGTCGTGGGTTTGATTCTCAGCCTCATGATCTGGTGGGCGCCGGCCGCCTTGGCGGATGATGTTAAGCCGGAGGCCAAAGCGGAAGAGGCCAAGGGGCCGGAGCTGCCGACCTGGAATGTGGGGGCCGACCTTCTCAGCCAATACGTCTGGCGCGGCCAAGCCTTGAGCAAGAACAGCGTGGTGCTGCAGCCGTCTATTACCGGGACTTACAAGGGGTTTTCGTTCAACTCCTGGAGCAACGTCGACACCAATGAACAAAATCCTTATGGCCATAATACCCATCGTGGATTTGTCGGCAATGAGATGGACCTGACCGCGTCCTACACCCGGGAAGTTTACACGAACTTTACTCTGACGGGCGGCTTAATCTATTACCTCCTGGATGGGAATAATAACCAATTCAATTCCGTAGAAATCTACGGCGGGGCCGACTACAAATTGCCCTGGTTCAATTTTGGCGTTAATGTCTACCGGGAGGTGAATCACCTGCCTGGCACCTTTCTCCAGTGGTATATCCATCGTGCCATTGATATCCCCTACCTGGTTGAGGGGATGAACCTGGATTTGCTGGCCAGTTGGAGCGCTGAATTTTCCAATGACAAGGCCGCCTATCCCGTGTTTAGCTCGTCCGGTCAACTAGAAAATAAATTTTACGATTCCCTCAATGCCGGTTTCATCGGCGCGTCCCTTAACATCCCGGTGGGCAAATATATAGTCGTTGCCCCCAAGGTCCAATACTGGTATGGCCTGGGGGGTCAGTCCACCGGCACCCTCAATGCCCTGTCGTGGGATGGGCAACATAACCATATCCTGGGCGGCGTCAATCTCACCGTCAATTTTTAAGTGCGTCAGCCCGGGGAAAGGGTAAAACCAAGTTGCCGTCAAACGACTAATAATCTGCATTGTAGGGGCGGTTCGCGAACTGCCCCTACAGGGGTTGCTATCATAAAGCCAGAATTACCTTTATGACGGCAACTTGGCATCAGCCCCATTCCTGGCCTGATTCCTATCAGCCCTTGACCCAGCCGCGATTTCAGGTTATTGACCGAAATACCGATGGGTGCCAATAAGCCGGAGGCATCCAGGGGTGCCGGGGTTGGATGTTCCTTGACGCCGTTCCTTTGGGAGCCTATAGTGTATCAAGGCACAGATTTCCCATGTGGGGATTGCGGCGGTTTTTCAGGCGGTTGAAAAGCTGCCAAACTCTTCCCCCGGCCGGTCTGAGCCCGGCGAAGCATCTAGTCATTATCATACGTTCTTGATCCCGCGCTTCATTCGGGATGACCACCAACCCGCTTGTCAATAGCCTGTCAGGGGCATGGTTCGCCTCGGGATAGGGAGACCCAAAAATCTATGGCAACATCATCTTTAGAGGTCGGCGCACAGGTTCGGTTGGCAGCCGGAGATTTTCAGCATCTGCTGGACGTCCTGGCGGACCGGGGTTATCAGGTGATGGGCCCAACCCTGGAAGACGGCCATTTGATTTATGGGGAGATCGGCAAAGTTACGGATTTGCCCATCGGCTGGACCGCTTTCCAGGAGGGGGGGGCCTTTCGCCTGGGAAAACGGCCGGATCAGGCCTGGTTCGGCTTCGCCCCGGGACAGCAATCGTGGAAACAGTTCCTCTTTCCGCCGCACCATACCCTCTGGCAGGCCCAAGAGGAGGGCAGCGGTTGGCGCATCATCCCCCGGGCCGAGGCGGTCCCCAAATTCGCCTTTCTGGGGGTCCGATCCTGCGAACTCCATGCCATGGCCGTCCAGGACCGGGTGTTTCTCCAGGGCCCCCATGTCGATCCCACCTATCGGGCCCGTCGGGAGCAGGCCTTCATCGTGGCCCTGAACTGCGCCCACCAGGACCCAGGGACGTGTTTCTGCGTCTCCATGGGAACCGGGCCCCGGGCCACTACGGGGTTCGACCTGGCCCTGACCGAGGTACTCCAGGAAGACGAGCATTACTTCCTCATGGAGGTCGGCAGCCTGCGGGGGGCCGAGATCATCCAGGCGCTGCCCGGGAGAACCGCGACGCCGGAGGAGATTGACGCGGCGAGCCGGGTGGTGGCGGCCATCGCCGCCAATATGGGCCGGGTGCTGGATACCACCGGGATTAAAGAATTATTCTACGCCAATTATGAGCATCCCCGCTGGGATGAGGTGGCGGTCCGCTGCCTCAATTGCGGCAACTGCGCCATGGTCTGCCCCACCTGTTTCTGCCATACTCTGGAGGATTCCCTGGATTTGTCGGGGACGGTGGGGGAACGCCGGCGGCGTCTCGATCCCTGCTTCACCGTGGATTTCTCCTATCTGCATGGCGGCAGCATCCGCACCTCGCCGCGCTCCCGTTACCGCCAATGGTTGACCCACAAGCTGGCCACCTGGATCGACCAGTTTGGTACCTCGGGGTGCGTGGGCTGCGGGCGCTGCATCACCTGGTGCCCCGTGGGCATCGATATCACCGCAGAAGCTCAGGCCATCCGGGAGACGGCCCCAGGAGCCCTAAAGGAGTAGCACCATGGAAACGATGGAACCCATTCTGGCGGCGCACCCCTTTTTTAAGGGCCTGGATTCCCGCTATCTCAAGCTCATCCTGGCATGCGCCTCCCGGGAGACCTTCACCCTGGGCCGATTTCTGTGCCGGGATAATGAAGAGGCCCGAAAGTTTTATGTGATCCATCACGGCCGGGTGGCGGTGGAAATCTACCGGGCCCGCCGGGGACCGGTCACCATCCAAACCCTCGGAGAGGGCGAAGTGTTAGGATGGCTGTGGTTTGATAAGCCTTATCATTGGCACCTGGATGCCCGGGCCCTGGACCTGACCCGGGTCATCAGCCTGGATGTTACCTGCCTCCTCGACCGATGCAACCAGGACCATGATTTCGGTTATGAGCTCATGCGGCGCTACGCCCATCACCTGGCGGTGCAGTTCCGGGTGACCAATCTCCAGCATGCCGATTTTTATGGCGATTGACGGCACTGCCATGATATCGAGGAGCTCATTGTTCTCTCATAACCGACCATAAACGGATGACCTGGGGCTAGAGGTAATTCCCCCTGCCCCCTTATCATCAGGATTTACTACCGGGAAGCCCTATGACAGCAAACCTGCCGGATCCAATGATACCGACCCCGTTCGTGGTCCAAAAAGTGAAGCGGGAGACCTCCGACACTTATACCCTGGAGCTGACTCGCCCCGACGCGGCGGCCGACTTTACCTTCGCCCCGGGGCAGTTCAATATGCTCTATGCCTTCGGCGCCGGCGAAGTGCCCATCTCCATCAGCGGCGACCCGGCCCATCCCGAAACCCTGGTGCATACCGTGCGGGACGTGGGGAATGTCACCCGGGCCATCTGCCGCCTGAAGCGGGGGGAAGTGTTGGGAGTGCGGGGTCCCTTCGGGGTCCCCTGGCCGGTGGACCGGATCGCGGGCGAGGACGTTCTGGTTATTGCCGGCGGCCTCGGGTTGGCGCCCTTGCGGCCGGCCTTATATTACCTGCTCCAGCATCGGGGCGAATTCGGCAACGTCGAGGTGATTTACGGCGCCCGGACCCCCAAGGACCTGCTCTATCCCCGGGAACTGGAGCGCTGGCGGGGCCGCTTCGACCTCCGGGTGCACGTCACGGTGGACGCAGGCGAAGCCGATTGGCGCAGTAATGTGGGCGTGGTGACCAAAATCATCGACCGGGCCCGGTTTGATCCCCCCAGTAGCGCGGCCCTGGTCTGCGGCCCCGGGGTGATGATGCGCTTCACCGTTCTGGAACTCCTGAACCACGGGCTTGAGCCCGAGCAAATCTACGTGTCCATGGAGCGCAACATGAAATGCGGCATCGGCTTGTGCGGCCACTGCCAGTGGGGGCCGGTCTTCGTCTGCAAAGACGGCCCGGTGTTCCGCTATGACCGCATCAAAGACTGGTTCGACCGGCGGGAGGTGTAACATGGCCCCGAAGCGCAAGCCGAAGCTGTCCGTGTGGAAATTCGCCTCGTGCGACGGCTGTCAGCTCTCCCTCCTGGATTGTGAAGACGAACTGCTCACCATCGCCGGGGCGGTGGAGATCGCCTATTTTGTGGAGGCCTCCCGGGCCATGGTGAAAGGCCCTTATGATTTGACCCTGGTGGACGGCTCCATCACCACGGCCCATGACGCCGAGACGATCAAGCAGGTGCGCCGGGCCTCCAAGTATCTGGTGGCCCTGGGCACCTGCGCCAACTCCGGGGGCATCCAGGCCCTGCGCAATTTCAAGGACGTCAATGACTTCATCGGCGCGGTATACTCCCATCCGGAGTATATCCAGACCTTGAAGGAATCCACCCCCATCTCGGCCCACGTCAAGGTGGATTATGGTCTGAACGGCTGCCCCATCAACAAGCACCAGCTCCTGTCGGTAATCAGCGCCTTCCTCCAGGGGCGACCCCCCATGGTCAGATCGCATAGTGTCTGCATTGACTGCAAAGTGCGGGGGAATGTTTGCGTGATGGTCACGGGCACTCCCTGCCTGGGACCGGTGACCCATGCCGGGTGCGGGGCGCTTTGCCCCACCTATCAGCGCGGCTGTTATGGCTGTTACGGCCCTAAAGAAACTCCCAACACCGCAGCCTTGAGCGCCTGGTTCAGCCAAAAAATGGGGATGAGCGAGGCCAATTTGGTGCGGGCCTTCCGGACCTTTTACGCCAACGCCCCCGCCTTTCGCCAGGAGAGCGAAGCCCATGACCACTAAAACCATCAACGTCAAATACCTGGCCCGGGTGGAAGGCGAAGGTGGCCTGAACATCCGGATCAAAGATGACGTCGTCACCGGGGTGCAGTTGAAGATCTTTGAGCCACCCCGCTTCTTCGAGGCTTTCCTGAAGGGGCGCAACTTCACCGAAGCGCCGGACCTTACCTGCCGCATCTGCGGCATCTGCCCCGTGGCCTATCAGATGAGCGCGGTGCACGCCATGGAGAACGCTCTGGGGGTGACGGTGGCCGGCCCCATCCGGGCCCTGCGCCGGCTGCTCTACTGCGGCGAGTGGATCGAATCCCACGGCCTCCACGTCTTCATGCTCCACGCCCCGGACTTTTTGGGCTACCAGGACGCCATCCAGATGGCCCAGGACCACCCGGACACGGTGAAAATGGGCTTGCGGCTGAAAAAAGTGGGCAATGACATCGTCTCCACCCTGGGCGGCCGGGAGATCCACCCCATCAACGTCCGGGTGGGGGGCTTCTATAAGGCCCCGGCCAAGCGGGACCTGGCCCCCCTGGCCGAAAGCCTCAAGTGGGCGAAGGACGCGGCCGTCAACGCGGTGCGTTGGGTGGGCGGCTTCACCTTTCCGGAGTTCGAGCGGGACTATGAGTTCGTGGCCCTCCGCCACGGGCAGGAATACCCCTTCAACGAAGGGCGGGTGGTGTCCAACAAGGGGCTGGACATTTCCGTACAGGACTACGAGCAGCACTTCGTGGAAGAGCAGGTGCGGCACTCCCACGCCCTCCACTCCTCTTTGAAGGAACGGGGCCGCTATTTTACCGGTCCCCTGGCCCGCTACAACCTGAACTTTGATCTGCTTACCCCCCTGGCCCAGGCCGCAGCCCGGGAAGCCGGCTTGGGGCCCGTCTGCCGCAACCCCTTTCAGAGCATTATCGTCCGGGCCGTGGAATTGCTTTTTGCCGTGGAGGAGGCCCTGGCCATCATCGAGGCCTACGAGAAACCGGATCAGCCGGCGGCGCCGGTGGCGCCCCGGGCGGTGACGGCCTGCGCCGCCACCGAAGCCCCCCGGGGGTTGCTCTACCACCGCTACCGGATCGATGCCAACGGCGTCATCCTCGAGGCCAAGATCGTGCCCCCCACCTCCCAGAACCAGGGGACCATTGAGGACGATCTCCGTCAATTTGTGGGCCAGCGCCTGGATTTGCCTGACGAAAAACTCATCTGGCAGTGCGAACAGATGGTACGAAATTATGACCCATGCATCTCCTGCGCCACGCATTTCTTGAAGGTCAACCTGGAGCGTCGGTAACCGGCAACGGAAAAAATGCCGTGAGGCGGCCTGAGTGCTGGGACGATTCGTAACACGCTCACCACGAACAACGAAAATGTAGCACCGCCGCCCTCGGCGAGGCTCGGGAAAGGCCGGGTGTGTTTGGAAATCACCGGCGCACCTTAGCCTTAGCTGATGCTGTTTCCATGGATACTCTCCTCAGAACCCAGATAAAGGTCATCGGCGTGGGCAATGAGTGGCGGGGTGACGATGCCGCTGGCATCCTGGTGGCCCGCCGCCTCAAGGAAGACCGGCTGCCCCGGGTGCGGTTTTCCGAATGCCTGGGCACGGTGAGCGATATCCAAGACGCCTGGAAAGACGCCGCCGGGGCGATTGTGGTGGACGCCGTCTACTCCGGCGGTCCCCCGGGGACCATTTATCGGTTTGACGCCCATGGCGCCGGGATGCCGGTGGAGTTATCCCGGTCCCCATCTTCCCACGGCTGGGGGGTGGCCGAGGCCCTGGCCCTGGGCAAAGTCTTCCAGGAACTCCCCCCGTTTCTCATCATTTACGGCATTGCCGGAAAAGATTTCTCGCCGGGCCGGGGTTTGTCCCCGGAAGTGGCCGCGGCCGTTCCGGAAACGGTCCGGCGGCTCAAGCAGGAAATTTTAGCCTGGCTTGGGGGGGCGCCCCCCATGGGGCATCCCCTGAAAAACGGAGGACAGTCTTGATGAACCTGACCGAGAGTCTGGCCGCAATCTTTCCGGCCGAGTCGGATATCCCCGAGTTTTACCGCCTGGACCGCCCGGTTGACCAGCGCCAGTATCTGGTGAACGGGGAGTTGCGCCAGTGGTCCGGCCCCGTCCAGGAAGTCAAATCGCCGGTCTATGTGCAAACCGCCGGGGGGCTGGCCCCCAAGCGGGTGGGGTGCTATCCGCTCCTGGGTGAGGTGGAGGCCTTGGAAGCCCTGGCCGCGGCCGGCCGGGCCTATGATCACGGGCGCGGCTTGTGGCCGTCCCTGTCGGTGCGGGACCGCATCAGCCACCTGGAAGATTTCATCTTCCGCATCATCGCCACCCGGGAGGAAGTCGTCAAGATCCTGATGTGGGAGATCGGCAAGCCTTACGAGGAGTCGGCCAAAGAGTTCGACCGCACCGTGGCCTACATCAAGGCCACCCTCGACGCCCTGAAGGACCTGGACCGCACCTCTTCCCGCTTCGTCATGGAGCAGGGCATCTTCGGCCAGATCCGGCGGGCGCCCCTGGGAGTGGTCCTGTGCATGGGGCCCTTCAATTACCCTCTCAACGAAACCTATACCTCGGTCATTCCCGCCCTGATCATGGGCAATACCGTCATCTTTAAGCCCCCGAAGCTGGGGGTGCTGCTCCATTATCCGTTTCTGGCGGCCTTTAAGGAGGCCTTCCCCCCCGGGGTGATCAATACGGTGTACGGCCGGGGTGCCCAGGTGGCGGGGCCCCTCATGGCGTCGGGTAAGATCGACGTCCTGGCCTTTATCGGCACCAGCAAGGTAGCGGATATTTTGAAAAAACAGCATCCCAAGCCGCATCGCCTCCGGGCCGCCCTGGGGCTGGAAGCCAAGAACCCGGCCATTATTATGCCGGACGCCGACCTTGACCTCACCGTGGCCGAGTGCCTCTTGGGGGCGTTGTCGTTCAATGGCCAGCGCTGCACCGCCTTGAAGCTGCTGTTTGTGCATCGGCAGATCCTGCCCCAATTCCTGGAAAGATTCACCCGGGCCCTGGGTGAGCTGAAATTCGGCATGCCCTGGGAGCCGGGGGCGACGGTGACGCCGCTCCCCGAGTCCAGCCGCCCGGCCTATTTGACCGAACTGGTGGAGGACGCCAGGGCCAAAGGAGCCCAAGTGGTGAACGAATCGGGCGGCGCGGTAAACCACAGCTTTTTTTATCCGGCCATCCTCTCTCCCGTGGATGAGCGCATGAAGATTTATCATGAGGAACAGTTCGGCCCGGTGATCCCGGTGGCCCCGTTTGATGACCTGGAAGCGGTGGTCAACAGCATCATAGCTTCGGAATATGGCCAGCAGGTAAGCATTTTCTCCCAAAACCCCGACACCATCGCCCGCCTGGTGGACCAACTGGTGACCCAGGTGGGGCGGGTGAACCTCAACAGCCAGTGCCAGCGGGGGCCAGACACCTTCCCCTTTACGGGGCGCAAGGATTCCGCCGAAGGGACCCTGTCGGTCCATGACGCCCTGCGGGTGTTTTCCCTGAGGACCCTGGTGGCTGCCAAAGAAACCGCAACGAACAAAAACCTCGTCACCGATATCGTCCGGGAGCATAAATCGAGTTTTCTCTCCACGGATTTTATCCTGTAAGTGGCCGGGGCATCCCCTTGGGCCATCCCCCCAATCCCTCTTTACCCCAGGGGGACGGGTCTGCTTTCCCTGCAACAGATGCGTGAGGCAAATCAAACCGGCCAGGCCTTTATAACTTCCCAGTAAGAATTATTGGTAAATAGTTATTCTTAACCTCTTGAAAAATCTTCATCTGTTCTAAACTTATAAAGAATTGGCGGCAAACCCGGCGCCGGGCCTGGATTGACCTGATGGTCGTCAGCCCCACGCCAGGGACAAGCGCTGTCGGAGGGCGACAGATAATGATCGAACTGGCAAAACTTTTTACCCCGGTCAGTTCCATGGATGCCGATGAGGCCAAAGACTACATGGCTCGGCGCCGGGAAGGGGAGTACACTTTACTGGACGTGCGCCAGCCCTGGGAATACGAAGACTCCCACCTCCCCGGGGCTAAACTCATGCCCCTGCCCCAGCTGGCTGACACCTATCAAGCCCTGGACCCGGACAAGCCCACCCTGGTGCACTGCGCCGTGGGCGGCCGCAGCCGGGTGGCGGCCCAGATGCTGAGCGGCTGGGGGTTCAAGGAGGTCTATAACCTGGCCGGCGGCATCAAGGCCTTTCACGGGCCCAAGGCCACCGGCCCCCGAGAGCTCAACCTGGACCTGGTCCGGGGCGATGCAACCCCGGAGCAGATCCTCGCCCTGGCCTATGGCATGGAGAAGGCCCTGCAGCTTTTTTATGAAACCCTCAAGGAGCAATCCCGGGATCAGGCAGTCAAGGACCTGTTCGAGAAACTGGCCCGGGTGGAAGTGGGCCATGAACAGCGGCTCTTTAAGGTGTACGGCCAGTTGACTGGCAGCCAGGACCTGAAGGCCTTTGAAGCCGGCGTCGTGCCCACTACCCTGGAAGGCGGCTTTAACGCCCAAGAGTTCCTGGAAACCAATCAATCCCACTTGCAAACGACCCCCGAGGTCCTCGACTTGGCCATGATGCTGGAAACCCAGGCCCTGGACCTCTACCTCCGGTTTGCGGACCGTAGCGAACAGGCCCAAACCAAAGAGATCCTGTTCACCCTGGCCGGGGAGGAGAAGGCGCACCTGGCCAGCCTGGGGAGCCTGCTGGAAGAGAAGCTGGGGAAGCGAGACTGAACCCTATGGCGATTACCGTTATGGAAGTGTTGAAAAATCTGCCCCGGACCAACTGCGGGGACTGCGGACAGGCGACCTGCCTGGCCTTTGCCACCCAGGTGATCAAGGAAGGGGAGGACCTGGGAAAATGTCCCCACCTCACCGGGGCGGGGGCCGACCTGGGGGAGGCGGTCCGGGCCCAGCAGCAGACGGGCGTTGGCCGGCGCCGGGAGTCCCTGGCCATCTCCCTGGAGGTCCTCCAGGAAAAGGTGGCTCCCCTGGATTTTGCGGCCCTGGCCGAGGGGCTGGGCGCCACTTACGGCGAGGAGGCCCGCCGGCCGTATCTCAACCTGGCCTATTTCGGCCACTGCCTCCAGGTCTTTAAGGATGAGTTGCGCTATCCACCGGGAGCCCCGGCGGACCCCTGGGACGCCATCCTCCTGTATAATTACATCGCCTCCCAGGGGCACGAGCTCCCCACGGGCCGGTGGATCGCCTATAATAGCCTGCCCAACTCGGTGTCTAAGGCCAAGACCCTGGCTCGCCTGGAACAGAAGCTGGCGGACCATTTCGCTGGCCAAGCGGCGGAACTCAAGGAGCGGGCCGCGCAGCTCGGGGGTGAAATGGCGGCCGTGGGCGGCGAGGACGCCGATGTGCAGGCGGCCTTTCTGCCCCTGCCCCGGGTGCCGCTGCTCCTGTCGTTTTGGGACGCCGAAGCCGAGGAAGGCTTCGCCCCCCAGGCGCGCTTCCTCTTCGACGCCGGCGTCACCCACTACCTGGACCTGGAAGCCATGCTCTTCCTGGTGGAACACCTGATGGAACGGCTGATGTCGAGTTAGAACTATAAGGATTTTGGGGGAAGGGGGCTAAGGGCTTTTTCGTAAGTGCCCCTACCCCTCCCCCCAAACCCCCCGCCCCCAATCCCCTACAGGGGGTTGGGAGGGGAGTTTGAGGGGAGGGCGGGGGACTTATTGTCCCCCGGCCTTACCCTCAACTTTTTCACACCCGCTCCGGGCCGGCGGTGATAGGTTTGCCGGTGGCGGCGGCAATGGATCGGAGCATGCCCTGGTAGACCATTTTGTGGAAAGGGTCCAGGCTATACCAGTAGAGGATGCCCAGGAGGCCCCGGGGGAGGAAGCGGGCAATCTGGGTGAGTTCGGTGCTGCCATCGGGCCGGGGGGTGAGGCGAAATTCCAGGGTGGCCTCCCCTGGCATCTTCATTTCCGCCACCAGCAGCAGGCGTTGATTCGGCTCGATTTCCAGGACGCGAAAAAAATCCAGGGCATCGCCGGTTCGGAGTTCGACAGGGTGACGCCGGCCACGCCGGAGCCCCGAACCCCCCAGGAGCCGGTCGGTCCAGCCCCGGATAGCCCACAGGGAGTCACCGTAGTACCAGCCCGTCCGGCCGCCGATCCGGGTGAGGGGCTGCCAGACCTCTGCCGGGGTGGCCTTGAGAAGAATCCGGTAGCCCAGGCTTAAGACGGTGCCGCCGGTGTAATCGGCGTCGCCGCAGGCGGCCCATTCCGGGGGTCTGAGCTCACCGGCGTCGCTCCAGCAGGTTTCCACCCGCTGCTGTTCCACCCTTTGCAGGGCCAGCCGGATGGTCTGGCGACAGTCCAGCAACTCCTGGGGGATGAGGTCCCGGATACGGTTATCCAGGCAGACTACGGGGTTGGCCAGGCCTTCCGCCAGGGGCCGGGCCAGGGAGGCGGGGACCGGGGTCACCAGGTGGATCCAGTAGGAACTCAGCCGGGGAGTGAGCACCGGCGCCGGGATGACCAAACGCCGGGGGAGGTGCGCCTCTTCGGCATAGATATCCATCAGTTGCCGGTAGGTCACCACTTCCGGGCCGCCGATGTCGAAGGTTTGCCCCCGGGTGTCGTCGCGGTCCAAGCAGCCCATCAGGTAGGTGAGGACGTTGCGGATGGCGATGGGTTGAACCGGGGTGTGGACCCAGCGGGGGGTGATCATCACCGGCAGGCGATCCACCAGGTAACGCAGGATTTCGAAGGCGGCGCCGCCGGAGCCCAAAATCATGGCGGCCCGGAGGAACGTGGTGGGGACGGCCCCCGACTGGAGAATCCGGGCTACCTCAAAGCGGGAGCGCAGGTGCTCGCTCAGGTTGGGGTCGTCCTGCCCCCCTAACCCCCCCAGGTAAATGATGCGGTCCAGGCCGGCTGCAGCCGCGGCCTGGGCCATGTTCCGGGCGGCCTGGCGGTCGGCTGCGGCGAAATCCCGGGCGGCCGCGTTCATGGAGTGGACCAGGTAAAAGGCGGCCCAGCACCCCTGGGCCGCCCGGCCCAGGGATTCTGCGTCCATAACGTCGCCCGGGGCCAATTCGATGCGGGGATGGCTGCCCCAGGGACGGCTGCGCAACTTGCCCAGGGAACGCCCCAGGGCCCGGACCCGGTAGCCCGCGTCCAACAGGCGGGGCACCAGGCGTCCGCCCACATAGCCGGTGGCGCCGGTAACCAGAACCGGTTTTGGGTTCATGAGATATAACCTCCGAGCCAATTTCACTGTAAGGGAAAATCTGGTAAGCCGCCATAAAAAAGCCGGGTTGCGAACCTCCCGGGCGGGCTGAGCCGTCGTCTGTCCCAATCCCGTCAGAAATGCCCAACTCCCTTTCCGGGCCAGGTTTACTTCCGGCTCAGCGCCACAAAAAACGGTGAGTGAAAAACCGCGCCTTAACTTTTTCCCCGGCCATTGGTCAAATTCAATGAAGACCGAACCACCCCTGGGTGGTCACAGATCAAGGACAATTCAGGGCTGGATTTCCTAACAAGGCCCGGAGGTTAGAGCAATGAAAATCTGGACCAAAGGCATGGTGTCCGGCCTGCTGGCCGGCGTGGTCATCCTGGGGAGCCTCCCGGCTTTGGCGGGCCCCCAAGCCCCATACTTCGACCAGCGGCAAATGGATCAGCAAAGCCGGATCAACCAGGGTGTGCAGTCGGGTCGGATTACTCCTGGGGAATATCGTCGCCTGCAAAACGAGCAGGAACGCATCCGCCAGACCGAGGCCATGATGCGGGCCAAAAACGGCCGCCTGACTCCCGGAGAAAAGGCCCAGCTTGCCCAGATGCAGGACCGGGCCAACCGGGACATTTACCGCTACAAGCATAACAACAACTACCGGTCAGCCAACTGGAGACCGGGCTGGCGGTAATCCTCCGGAGAGGCAGAGCGGGAGGCAACCTGCCCATCGACCAGTTGCCGGCCGCACTGTTACACGTGATTCCGCAGCTGCAACTCCAGCGGATGGGGGTGGAGGTAAAACTGTTCTTTCAGATAAGGCTGGTGGTATTTCCGAACATAGTGATTGATCAGGGTGACGGGCACCACCAGGGGCACGACGCCCTGGTGGTAATAAGCAATGATTTCCAGTAATTCCTGTTTTTCGTCAGGGGACAGATCCTTCTTGAAGTACCCCATCAGGTGGTACAAGACATTGGTGTTTTTCTTGGGGGTGGTTTTAAGGCGCAGGGCTTCCATGAGCTGAGCCTGATAGTGTGCGTAGAGTTCCTGGATCGGCGCCCCTTTGGCCTGGGCCACCAGGCGGCCGAGTTCCCGGTAATGCCTGGGGCTGTGGGCCAGGATAAGCAGCTTGTGCCGGGTATGGAAGGCCACCAAGTCGCCGAGGTTATCCCCGGGCCGCCAAAAGTTCCCGCCAGCGCTGCAACACGAAGATGCACTCGATGAAGTTCTCCCGGAGGACGGGGTCATGGAGTCGCCCCTCTTCTTCCACCGGCAGGAGAGGAAAGTGCTCCATAAAGGCCCGGGCAAACATCCCCACTCCCCGGGTCACCGGGGAGCCCGGGGCGTGTTCAGGGTAGACTTTGACCCGCTCCATGCCGCTACTGGGGGATTTGCTCTTGAAAATAAAGCCGCAGAGGTTCTCCTGCTCCAGTTCCTGCACCCGTTTTTTGGCCCAGGTGACCATGCGCTCGGTAAGATCAATCTTGGTGCGCACGGTCATCAGGCGGGGGGCCTCCGGGTCGCCCACCAGACGCATGGCCTCCCGGGGCACCCCCAGGCCGCACTCCACTTCGGGACACACCGGGACAAATTCCACATAGTTCCCCAGGGTCTCGGTGATAAAGCGGTCCCACCGGTGGCCGCCGTCAAACCGGACCTTCTGACCCAGCAGGCAGGCGCTGATTCCCAGCCGAATCTTTTGCATCAGCCTCGCGCTCCTATTTTTTACTATACAATAGATTGGGGCAAAAGCCGAAGGAGTCGGGGCCGGACCGCGACCCATGTCGTGGGGGCGAACTTCGACGGCGGCGCCACGTTGCAAGCGGTGGGGGCAATTTCTTTCTCGTGGGCATTCCAGTGGAGCATTTCATAATTAGATGGACATAAATGCAAGCTGGGAGTACCGGACTTGGCAGGTTAAGTCCCCCTTTGAAAAAGGGGGATTAGGGGGATTTCAGGCTCTTATAAAAATCCCCCCTGCCCCCCTTTAGTAAAGGGGGGTAAAAAAACCTGGTTTTCCCGTGTCACCTTAATTATGAAACACACCCCTAGTCTCGCCAGGGATAAAACGCCCCGGGCCGTCCAGGTTAATCACGTCGGGCCAGCCCCGGTGGCCACTGGTAGAAAACTCACGCCATGATGATCCAGGTATGCACAATCAGCTAAAATCGTGATAAAATGCAACAGATTGTGAAATTATTCTCTTGACCTGGGTGTTAAAACGGGGAAAAGTAGTTGTGCGTTCCTGTTGAGGATAATGAGGCAGGTATGGCTCAAGAGTTCTCCCACAAGCCGACGACAGAACCGTTGCTGACCGCCTGGATCAAGTGGACCATGGATTTTTGGGAAACCATGGCCCAGATGGGTCCCGCTCCGGCTGGGTCGGGTCGGGTCGGCGGCCAGGCCTATGCCGCGGCCGCCGCCCCAAAAGATCCCTGGGGCTCGTCCTTGAAATTGTGGCAGACATTTTTTGCGCTGCTGACGGTGCCGGGAAGCATGGCCGCAGTTTTTCAAGGCATCAAGGCGCCTTCGGAGATTATCTTGAGGATGGCCCAGGCAGGCTGGGGCGGGTATTTCCATCTGCACCGGCAATGGCTGGAGGGCTGGCAGGGAGGGGGAACTTGGGCCGGTGAATCCGGTTATGAAACCCTGGATCAAGAAATCTTCAAAATCTGCCATGAAATTTATGAGGATAACTTTAGCCAGTTATTGGACCTGCCGCACCTGCGCCTGACCGGTCTGCCCCAGGAGCGCATCAACCGGGCCATGGATAAATTCAACCAATTTCAGGCCGCCATGGCCGAATTCATCTATCTGCTCTTCCGGCCGGTGAAAAAATCCCTGCGAGCCATGAGGGGAGTGGGGGGCGATGGCAGGGAGGAAAATCCCCCCGAAGATTTCAAGGAGTACTATAAGGGGTGGCTGAGAATCCTGGAGGGGCATTACATGACCCTCTTCCAGTCGGTGGAGTATACCCGGACCCTGAGCCAGACGCTCAACGCCCTGGAAGATTTCACCCTGGCCAAACAGGAACTGCTGGCCGATGCCCTGGAAGCCCTGTCCCTGCCCAGCCGCCGTGACCTGGATGAGCTGTACCGGGAGATGTACCTGCTGAAGAAACGTAACAAAGTGATGGCCAAAAAATTAGCCGAAATCGAGCCTTCCGGGGAGAAAGGTTGATGGATCGACCCAAAATCCCGGTTGACCTGATCCTGGCCAAGCTGGCGGCGGACGCCGAAGCGGCCAGGCATCGCCTGGAAAAGGCCCGGGATATTTTCCTGGGGCCCCTGGCCACGGACATTGGGACCACCCCCTATGAACTGGTCTATCAGGAAGACCGGGTCAGGCTCAAATATTACCGGCCGGACACGGCCCGCCTGAAAACTCCGCTGCTCCTGGTGCCTTCCCTGTTCAACCGGGAAACCTTGCTGGACCTCCAACCGGATCGGAGCATCGTGCAAAATCTCCTCAAGGAAGGAGTGGAGGTCTATCTGATTGATTGGGGCTCGCCGACCCGTATGGACCAGTTTTTCAGCCTGGATGACCATATTAACGGCTATGTGGATAACATCGTGGATTTCATCCGGCGTCGCCAGGGGATTCCCCGGGTCAATCTCATGGGGGTGTGCCTGGGGGGGACCTTTGCGGTCATCTATGCGGCCCTCCACCCGGGCAAGGTCCGGAACTTGATCACCACCGTGGCGCCCATCCACTTTGATACCCCCAAGGGCTTGTTGCACATCTGGCTGAAGGAGATTGACGTCGACCGCCTGGTGGACACCTTTGGCAACCTGCCCGGCAACCTGGTGAACGTGGCCTTCCTGCTCCTGAATCCGCCCCGGCTCCTTTTGGATAAGTATCTTGGTTTTCTTGAGAATATGGATAACAAGGATTTTGTCGAAAATTTTATCCGCATGGAGAAATGGATTTTCAACAGCCCGGATGTGCCGGGGGAGACCTTGCGGCAGTTGATCAAAGACCTCTATCAGGAGAACCGGCTGGTGCAAGGCGAGATGGAGTTGGGGGGCCGCCGGGTGGACCTTGGGCAGGTCACTATGCCGCTCTTAAATATCTATGGTCAGTTTGACCACCTGGTGCCCCCGGAGGCCTGCGAAGTTTTGACGAAAAAGGCGGGGAGCCGGGACACCGAGGACATTTGTCTGGACACGGGACATATCGGCATTTATGTCAGTTCCCGGTTCCAGAAGGAGATCGTTCCCAAGATTGCTGCCTGGCTTCTGGCCCGGGAAGATTGAGTTCCACCGGGCCAGGCCCGAAACCGGTCAGCGCCATCCAATAACTCGAGCAGAGAGTGCTTCAATGCCCGTAAGAATCGATTATTTTAAAAAGTTGAGCGAGCTCTGTCAGGCCTTTGGCACCGCCCGCAACCGCCGGGATCTCCTGGAGATGATCTTTGCCAGCGCCATGGATATCCTGGGGGGCAAGGCCGCGTGCCTCTACCTGATGGATGCAGGTAAAACCGAGCTGATGCCGGTGGCCCAGAAGGGCTTGTCCGAGAGCTATTTCCGTTCCCGGAAATCCATCCTGGCCCAAAAGATCTTGCCCCTGGTTTTGAAGAAAGGCTTTTTTTATTGCCGGGAGGCGGCGGCGGACCCCAAACTGGAGTATCCCGATGCCAAGCAGGCCGAAGGCATCGTCTCTATCCTGGCGGTGCCGGTGAAGGTCAAAGGCAGAAACATCGGGGTATTTTGCCTGTTTACCGACACACCCCGAGCTTTTTCCCCCGAGGAGAAAGAATTCTTATTGCTCTTGGCGCAACACGGGGGCGGGGTCATGGAGCATGCCCGTCTCATCGACCACCTCCACCGGGAGACCCAGCTCTTTTTCGACCTGGCCGTCAATCTCAGCGGCAGCCTGGAAGTTAAGGATATCTTGCGCACCATGACCGCGGACCTGGCCAAGGCCCTCAAGGTGAAGGGCGTCAGCCTCCGCCTCTTGAGTGAGAGTGCAGAAACCCTGGAATTGGTGGCATCCCATGGCTTGAGTAAGAAATTCCTGCAAAAGGGGCCGGTGTCCGCCCAAAAAAGCATCGCCCAGGCCCTGAAGACCGAAAAGCCGGTGATCATTGTCAATGCCGCCACCGACCGCCGGGTGCAATACCGGGACATGTGCAAAGAAGAAGGGATTGTCACTATTTTAGCGGTGCCCATCAAGACCAAGGAGAAGGTAATCGGGGTGCTGCGGCTTTACAGCAAGGTGCTGCGCCATTTCACCCCTCAGGACATCAAACTGGTGACCGCCCTGGCGTATCTAGGCGGGTTGGCCATCCAGAATGCCTCCTTGTACCTGATGTGCCAGAACGACATGCAGGACCTGCAAGCGGAGTTGTGGAGCCATCGGTCCTGGTTTTAAACCGGATCAGGCTGGCAGGGAGATTGCTGGCCGGGGCGGGCCGCGCCGGGTCTTATCGGCTGGCGGCCGTTTGGCCGTCAAGGGCCGGCCGGCCCTCAGTTCCCCGAGGCTCGAAAACTAGATGAGCTGGCCACTTGGGTCTGAATGGCTCATGGCGGCCAAGCCATGAGCCCAGCGTATGTTCACCCCTCCACGACGGGCCCAGGAATTGGCCAACCCACCGGGAACTTAATCAATGTGCTCGTGGATGTAATAGAGTACCTTAAACTTGCTCTCCAGTTCTTTCCGGAGGGTTTTTTCATCCTTTACCTCTTTGGTCCGGATAAATACTCGCCTGAAGCCCTCCGGGGCTCCTTCATATCCCGTTAAGATACTGGCGATCCGGCCGCCGTGGGCCCGGATCACATCGGTGACATTTTTAATCGACCCCGGCTGGTCTGCCAATTCAACGCCCATGGCCAGGGCTCCTTGATAAATCCCCGAGATGGAGACAAAAGCCCGAAATATGTCGCCCTTGGTGAGAATTCCGGCTAAGGCGCCGTGCGGGTCCACCACCGGCAAGGCCGAGATATGGTGTTTGAGCATGACGGCCGCGGCTTTTTCCACGGTGTCTCCGGGGGCGATCGTATGGAGCTGTTTCGGCATCAGGCTTTTGACCGACACCTTGTCCAGCAGATAGTACATTTCGTGGATATCCAGAGTGGTGGCCTTGGAAGGCGTGGCCTCTTTCAGGTCCCGGTCAGACACGATGCCCACGAGGCGTCCCTTTTTCAGAACCGGCAAGTGTTGAATATCATTTTGCTTCATCACCTTGGAGGCCTTCATAATGGAAGTATTCTCGTCAACGGTGATCAAATCTTTGCTCATCCAATCCTGCACCGGCATGACCAACCTCCTCTTCTGAGTTCAAGGTTCAAAGTTAAAAGTTAAAGGTTTTTTCTTGAACCTTGAACCTTGAACTTTGAACTTTGAACTAAATGCCCAGATAGGTGCGGCGCACCTCGTCGTTTTTGCTGAGTTCCCGGGCCGGGCCTTCCAGGTGAACCTTGCCTTCGGCCAGGACGTAGGCATAATCGCTCACCGCCAGGGCCATGGTGACATTTTGCTCCACCAGGAGCATGGTCAGGCCGGTTTTTTTGAGGCGAGACAGGGCCTCAAACAGGGTGAGGGCCAGCAAGGGGGAGAGCCCCAGGGAAAGCTCATCCAGCATCAGCACTTCCGGCTCGGCCATCAAGCCCCGACCCACGGCCACCATTTGCTGTTCTCCGCCGCTCAAGGTGCCGGCCTTCTGGCGGGTCCGTTCTTTGAGGCGGGGAAAGAGTTCGTAGACCTTTTCCAGGTTTTGATTAAAGGTGGCCCGGGCCCGGGGGGAGAAGGCCCCCATTTCCAGGTTTTCATAAATGGTCATTTCGGTGAACAGTTGGCGGCCTTCGGGCACCAGGACCATGCCGGCCTTGGCCCGGGCATGGGCGGACAGGTTGGTGACGTCTTCCCCCTGGAAGGATACCGACCCATCGATGGGCCGCATCAGCCCCATCACGGTTTTGAGTAAGGTGGTCTTGCCCACACCGTTGGAGCCCACCAGGGTGGTGAGTTTGCCCGGTTCCAGCTTGAGGTTGACCCCCCAGAGGATCTGGACGCCTTCGTAGCCCGAGGTAATGTTGTTAACTTCTAATATAGCCATGGAATCTACTCCGCCAACAGTTGCGCCGTTATTTTGGGATCGCCCAGATAGGCCTCGATTACCAAAGGATTGTTGGCCACAGCTTCGGGCGCACCGGTGGCGATCAAGGTGCCGTAATCCAGGACCAGGAGCTGATCGGAAATGGACATGATCGCCTGCATGACGTGCTCGATCATGAGGATGGTGATCCCTTCATCCCGGATGCCCCGGACCGTTTCCATCATGGCGGCAATCTCCGAAGGGTTGAGGCCGGCCAGAACTTCATCCAGCAGGATCAAATAGGGTTTGGCGGCCAGGGCCCGGGCCATCTCCAGGCGCTTTTTCTGGGCCACGTTGAGGCTCCCCGCCGGCTGGTCGGCCCGGTCGATCAGGCCCACCTGGGTCAAGGCGCCATCGGCCAGGCGGGCTGAGGCGCGCAGACCGTGCCGTTCCCGGCCGAAACAGGCTCCCACCATAACGTTTTCCCGGACCGTGAGATCGGTGAGGGGGCGCACCACCTGGTGGGCCCGAGCCATGCCCCGCCGGGCCACCTCATAGGAGGGCAGGCGGGTGATATCCTCGCCCCGGAAGATTACCTGGCCGCGCTCCGGAGTATAGACCCCATTGATGACGTTAAACAGGGTAGTTTTGCCGGCGCCGTTGGGTCCGATGAGGCCCAAGATCTGCCCTTCCGGTAGATCAAAGGTGACATCGGTCAGGGCCTGGAGGCCGCCGAACCTTTTGGAGACTTCCTTGACCTGCAGCATGGCGGCACTCATTCCAGCACCCTCCGGAGGCGCGGGAAGCGCTCCCGCAGCCAGCCCACCGCCCCTCCCGGCACAAAGAGCACGATGACCAAAAGGATGCCCCCGGACAGGGCCAGGTGGAGGTTCTTGAAGAGCGGGCTGACCAACAGGTAACCCCGCAGCCGTTCATAGGCGAAGGCTCCCACAACGGGCCCCAGCACCAGACCTTTGCCCCCCAGCATCACCATCACCAGGATTTCTAAAGACATCTGAAAGCGGAAGGCATCCTCCGGTTCCACGTTACCGTTTTTGAAGAAGTATAACGTCCCGACCAAACCGGGAAAAAACGCCGACAGGGCAAAAGCCTTGGTTTTATCCCAGGGGGCTTTCACCCCCATCACCATGGCGGCGTCCTCGTCCTCCCGGATGGCGATCAGACCCAGGCCGAAGCGGGAATGTTTCACCAGGTAGCTGACCACCACGGTACCAATGGCAACGAGCCAGAGGAGGGTGAAAATCCACCACAAGGCCGGGCCGGCGCCGCCATACTTATCGTAAGCCGAAAAATTGACATACAATCCGGTGGAGCCGCCGAAGGGCTCGAAATTGGCCACAAAGGCCCGGGCCGCCTCATTAATGCCGATGGTGGCCAGGGCGAAGTAAGCGCCCCTAAGCCGCAGCACCGCGCTCCCGATGGCAATGGCCACAACGACCGACAGGCACCCCCCACCCAACATGGACAGGTACAGCGGCCACCCCTGTTCGCTGAGCAGATAAAAACCGAAATACCCGCCCAGGCCGAAAAAGACGATGTGGCCGAAATTTACATAGCCGGTGTAACCCATGATGATGTTGAGGCTGGAGGCCAGAGCCACAAACATGAGCACCGTGAAGGCGGTCTCTCGCAGGGTGTCCTGACGGATGATGAGGACAATGGCCCCGCCCACGGTGACTAAAAGAATATTCAGCCAGAAGCCTGGTTGTCGCCAGAAGTTCATTTACTTGGCTCCCATAATCCCGGTGGGCCGGACCACCAAGACCAGGACGAAGAGGCCAAATTCCACCACCGGCACCCAACTGACCGGCATAAAGATGGGCACGATGCCCTCCAGACCGCCCAAGATCAGCCCACCGAAGAGGGCCCCTAGGGGATTGCCCAAGCCGCCCAGGACGCAGATGACGAAGGACTTCAACTGGTAAGTGCTGCCGCTCAAGATGGTAAAGGGGAAAAAGGTGGAGGTCAAACCGCCGGCCACTGCCGCGAGCATGGTCCCCAAACCAAAGGTCAGGGCCAGGATCTTGGCGGAGGGGATGCCCATCAACTCCGCCGCGGCCCGATTATCGGAGACGGCGCGAATGGCCTTGCCCGGCCGGGTAAAATAGAGAAACAGGTAAAGGGCTCCCGTCATGACCAGAGAGGCCGCGGCCGCCAACAGTCGAGTCCCTTGCAGGATTATGGGCCCCAAAACAATGGAACCCAAAGAAAAATCTACATTTTGAGGCGAAGTGCTGAATACCGTGGTCCCGATGCCGATAATGATCATATTGACGGCAAAGGTGCCTAATAAGGTATACAGGTAGCCGGCCTGGATGACCCGAGCCAGCGACACGATATAAACGATGACCCCAAAAATCAGGGCCATGACCACCAGCAGCAGCAACCCGATATAGGGGTTAACTCTCGCACCGGTAAAGAGGAGGTAGATGGTAAACATCCCCAGGGCCATGGTGGCGCCATGGGCCAGGTTGATCACCCGCATTACTCCCCAGATTAACGACAGACCCATGGCGGCGATGCCGTAGACAAAGCCGATGAGCAAACCATCCACAACCGAAGCTGTTATCTGTCCAAACACGATGAATTCCTTTCCCAGGGCTGCCCTGCCACTATCGGGCTTGATAATGGCAGGGCAGGCAGGCTAAGGGCTAGCGGGCCGGAAGGAGGAAAGGCGACCCGGTTGCTGCGGCCGGCGGCCAAACGGCTACTTTTTCCGGTTTGCCTTGCTTATCCTTCTGCCATTGGATGTAGATCATTTCGTGGCCTTCCTGGAGGCCGTGAAGTTTGCCGGTGTTGAACTTGATGCGGCCATAGAAGGTATACATATCTTCCTTATCAATGGCGGCCTTGACTTTCTCCGTGTCGGTGGAGCCGGCGCTCTCGATGGCTTTCTGCAGGATCAAGCCGGCGGCATAGCCTCCGGCGCTGTGGTAGGACGGTTCTTCCTTCCCGTATTTAGCCTCATACAGCTTGAGGAATTCCGGGACGGTGGGGCCGAACCACTCGATATTCTCCGCCTTGGCGGCCTCAGGGGTGTACTTGGCCATAGGTTCCCACTGGCTGGAGCCGATCACCCCAATACAGGCTTCTCCCAATTCGGCAAACTTGGGCTCCGGCGGGGCCACCAGCAAGGCGATCATCTTGGTGGGGACCTTTTTCTCATAGAGCTGCCGGGCAAAGGTGGTGGTGTCGGCAAAGTGGCCGCCGCCCATCACCGCGTCGCCCCCGGCGGGAATCTTGTTGATGAAGGGGGCGAAGTCGGTGGTGCCGCTGTCATAACCTTCAAACAGCGGTACCTGCATGCCTTTACCTTCCGCATATTTCTTCAGGCCATTCACCACGTCGGTGGAGAACTTGTCGTTCTCATGGATGATGGCCATCTTTTTGGCCTTGGGGTCGAGCTTGAGCAAAAGATCCACGGCGCCGGTCAGGTAGCGGCTGGCGGGGGTATAGGTCATGTAGACCAAAGTGTAGCCTTTTTTATAGGTGGAATCGGAGGATGCCCCCGTGGCTATCATAATTTTCTTATACTGTTGGGCGATGACCGCGGCCGCATCGGCCAGACCGCTGCTGTAGGGGCTGATCAGGAAGTCGGACTTGTCGGTGCTGATGAGCCGGGTATAGAGTTCCTGCACCCGGTCCTTATTGCTCTCATCATCATAATACTTGGTCTCCACCTTGATTTTGGAGCCGTCGGGCATCTTGATGCCCCCGGCCTTGTTGACCTGCTCGACCCATAAGTTCAAGCCGTTGATCTGGCGGGTGGCTTCTACATTGAGCTTACCGGTCTTGGAGGCGGTAAAGCCGATGAGGATGGTTTTATCTGCGGCGGTGGCAGGGTTTGGTGCGGTTGTGGTTCCCAGTACTAAGCCCAAGGCAACTATGCAGGCAACGAATACCAGCGACCGTTTCATATTCCCTCCTTATTTATGAGTGTTGACTGGTTAACCTCCGTCCAGTAAGGCTGCGGAATTGTCCGGCCAAAACCCCGCTCTATCTTTAAGTCATTAAGTCATTTGTATATACCCCATTGATGGAATTTTTATCAAGAGAAACTTGCCCAAAATTATGGTTAGAGGGCCAATCCATGGAGCCGGGACTTGCATGAGAGGGGCTGATGCCCCCGGCCGCGGCAAACCGGCTCACCGCAGGTAGGGGCGCAGAAAGTCCATGCCTTTCTGGGGGGTGGCCTCCCCCTGGAATTTGAAGGGAATGGGGATAATACCTCCCATTACGGAAGCAAGGCGGAAGCTGCCGGCGATCTGGTAGTGAAACGGGCGTTGCTGTTGCTGCTTTTGCAGCATGGGGAGGAACTGGGGCAAGAGCCCCATGACTGCGGGCAGCTTCACCAAAATGGGGACCCTGGCCACCGTCTGGCCGCCGGCCGGCAGGTCCACCGCCTCTTCACTGGCCCCCTGGGCCACGGGCTGGCCTTCCAGTTGCAACTCATAATCGTAGCCCTTGAGGTTAAGGGGCTGGGCGTTGGGATTGGTCAGGAGGAGCGTCACGGCCAGGGGCCAGCCCCGGGAGGTGGGCTGGCCTACGGTAAGTCCCTGCCAGCTCACTTTCGGGGGCTGGATTTCCCCGGTGGTCAGTTGCCGGACTCCGCAGGCCGGAATGGTCGCCAGGAGCATCAGCCCCAGGAAAGTCGCGAGATAGGTTCGCCGAAGACGGGAGTGCATCGCGGTGGATAACTCCTCTAAGCAACCGGGGCCATGCGCCTGTGGGCCTGACCCCATAAGTTACCTGAGGAGTATATCACATTGAGACTTCTGAAGAAGTGTCTTGCGGGAAGGGCCGGCAATGTTTCCCCTGGACTTTTCGGCCCTTCCCCTTATGAGACGGGCGCTGGGATATAACCAAACGGTATTATTTGCTTCTCGCAGCCGCTGCCATGGCCGGGGTGACGGCCGGGGCCCGGTTTGACCAGGCCTGCCGGATGTAGGTCACCACCGCCGCAATCTGCTGGTCGTTGAGCGTATCTTTCCAAGTCGGCATCTGCCCCAGAAGCCCTTTGCGACCTTTCAGGACGGTGGCGATCACCGCCTTGGGGTCACCCGCCACGAAAGGATTTTTATTCAAGGCCGGAAAGGTGGCGGGGAGCCCCTGGCCATTGCTGCGGTGGCACTGGGCGCAATTATCCTCAAAGACCGTCTTGCCTTGGCTGGCCAGGTCACCGGGTTCCTGGGCCCAGGCGCCTGAGATCGCGAGCATCAGGCTCGCCAGGATGAGAAATGTCCTCATTTTGCTGCCACCGGCAGCCCCAGGGAAGCCGGAGGAGTCAGCATATTCTGGATTCCGAAAGGATCCTTGAACTCCTCAGCAGGCTTGAAGTTCAGCTTCTTCACCCCCCGGTTCTGGAGGTATTTGGCCAGGTCAAGTTGCACGTCCACCGGCTCCGGCACCCCCGCTTGGGCTAGCGCCTGGCGCAGCAGGGCGCTGCTCTTTTCCGCAAAGGCCACCGAGTCGCCGCAGATGCGGGAGGCTTCCACGGGGTTGTGGAAGCCCGCCGAATTTTCGGCGCCGATGAAATTCAACCGGTAAAAGGCTTCCAGGTACAGGTCTTTGGCCTGGTCGTACATACCCTTGTCAATATTCTTCCCGTCGGCCTGGGCCTTGTGCACCGCCTCAAAGAGCCTGGCCGCCACTGCGTTGGCGTAGCCCGCCCGGAGCAACAGCGAGGTAACACGATCCTGAATGGCCAGGACCCGGGCCTTCAGCCAGTCGGCGGACTCGGCGTGGCACTGCTGGCAGGCCACCATCCCCTGCCACAGGGGGCTGCCCACGTTGTGGTTGGAAATCTTGTTGACACCCACCCGGGTGTACTGCATGTGGCAGTCGGCGCAGGCCACGTTGGCGTTCCAGTGCGTGCTGTTCCTGCTATACAACTCAAACTCGGGATGACGACAAAAGGCCAGCTTGAAACCGGTGACATTCTGCTTCCACTCCAGGAGGGCGGGATCGCTTTTGAGAATCTTGATGATGTTCTCGATGGAGATGTTCCCCATCTTGCTGCCTTTCCAGGGGAAAAAGACCCCCACGGACTTCATGTCCTTGTCTTTGGGGATGTTGTAGGTCACGTGGCATTGGGCGCACACCAGGCTCCGTTTTTCCTGGCGGCTGGCGGTGACCGGGTCGAAGTTCATGTCCTTGAGGGCATTATCCAGGGTCCACCGGGAAATCCTCAGGTCCATGGTCTTGTTGTCGTGGCAGTCGATGCACATCACCCCCATGCGCTGGTACTGGGCCGGGATCTTGGCGTGGACGTCCATGTAGGGGTCTTTGAAATAGTTGACCCCCATCTCCTTCATAAACTTGGGAGCAAAGGGGGTCTTGCAGGTGAGGCAGACGCCGCCGGCCTTGAGCCGGGAAGGGTCGATCTCCAGCTGATCGATGAGCATGTAATAATGGCCCCGGATCTCGTTGTACTCGACGCCGAAGCCCCAGCCGTTGAAGAGCAAGGCCATGAACGGGTATTCGCTCAGTTTGTCGAATTTTTCGCCGCCGGTCCAACCCTTGCGGTATTTGCTCAACCCCGGAGGATTGGGGTCTTTGCTTTTGAGCCAGGAATCATACTCCAGGGGATAGGCCTGGCCCCACACCGCGGGGTCGTATTCGCCGTCGGGAATGCTCACCGTCTTCACCGGCTCGGACTTGGGCGGCGAGCACGTGCCCGCCAGGACTACCATGCCAGCCAGGATCACTACCCAGATAGCCAAGCTAACGGCCTTCCGTTTCATAGCCTTTTCCATCCTCATGCTTAGGGGTTTCGAGTCTCTATGGTGCCGGTAAGCTTGTGGGACATGCGGCGATGGCAATCCCAACAGCGACGGTTTTCGTTGATCCGGGCCAGGAGTTCGGCATGGCAGCGGCGGCAATTAGCCTCCACCACCGCGGCGCCGCGCTCGGAGATGCGGATGGTTTCGGAGATGCGGCCCGTATGAAAAGCCAGGGTGTCCTGGACGCCTTCCACCGACTTCCAAAACAGGTGGTTCGCCAGATTGTTGTTAGGCAGGTGGCAATCAATGCACTTGATGTTTTGATGGGCGCCGGAGTGAAACCAGGACTCGTATTCCGGCTGCAACACGTGGCAACTGCCGCAGAACTCCGGACTCTCGGATTTGGCATAGAGGCCTGGGGAGCCAAAGGCCACGTAGGCGCCGACAACCGCCATGGCCACCACGGCGGCCAGCACCGAGAGAAGGAATTTTTTTTGAGAAAGGGCCATGAGAATTCCTTCAGTTGAGTCGGGAGAGCCGGACCGGCGGTTAGAGGCCTGAGACGCCTCTCCGGCCAGCCATCCATGAATCGGTCAGCCGGGATATCCCTTATCGGGCCTGATGATCGGCCACGGAAGAAGATACCGGGAGACCCTCTCAGGTGGAAGCAGGATACTGCACCCCCCGCGTAAAGGCAAATATATTTTCAATTATGGGTACTATTGTGTAGGGAAAGTGCCGATGGGGGCTCTTTAAATAAACAGTATATTAAGATAGTTACCCAGATAGACCGGGGCTGGTGGCATCCCCGGAGGCTGTTATAGGGGCGGTTCGCGAACCGACCTACAAAAACCTCCCAAACATGGGGAAAAATTTTTGAAAGATATACCTGGGACGCAACCCTAGTCGCCCACTTCCTCCCCAAACCACAGGGGCAGGCCATCGGCCACCACCAGGCCCTGGGCGGTGGCTCGGACCCGGCCCGCCTCTAGCCGTACCAGCCCCGCGTGGGTAAGCTCGGCAACGATGGCCTCTCCCTGGGGGTGGGCCCGGATGGTCTCGAGACTGACCCCCGCTTGGGTCCGGAACCCCAGGTAGAGGGCCTCCAGCCAGAGTTGGGCCGGGGTGAGGCTTTCGGCCCCCGCCACCGGGACCCCACCCCCCTTCAGGGAGGCGCAATAGGCCTCCACGGACGAAACATTCCACCAGCGGCGCCCGCCCTGAAAGGAGTGGGCCGCCGGGCCCAGCCCCAGGTAAGGGACGTGGGTCCAGTACTTCAGGTTGTGGCGGCACCGATACTCTTGCCCCCGGGCGAAATTGGCGACTTCGTAGTGGAGATACCCTTGCGCTTTAAGGAATTGTCCGGTGAGCAGGAAAAACTCCCGCTGGGTTTCTTCGTCCGGAAGTAGCACCTGGCCCGCGGCCACCCTTTGCTCCAGGGGGGTGGCATCGGCCACGGTGAGCTGGTAACAGGAGAGGTGTTCGGGGTTGAAGCGTAAGGCCGTTTTCAGGGTGTTAATCCAGGCGTCGGGTCTCTGACCCGGCAGCCCGTAGATCAGGTCCAACCCCAGGTTGGTGAACCCCGCGGCCCGGATCAGCTCTATGCCTGCCTCGGTCTGGCGGGCGGTGTGGCGGCGCTGCAGGAAGATAAGCTCCGCCTCGTCGAAGGACTGGACTCCGAGGCTCAGGCGGTTGATGCCCAGGTCTTGTAAGAGCGCTAGCTTGTCGGCGGTGAGGTCGTCCGGGTTGGCTTCGATGGTGACCTCGGAGTCCGGGGCAAAGGGGAAATGCCGCCGCAGGTTTTTCATCAGGTCGGCAAGGTGCGCCTCACCGAGCCACGAGGGGGTGCCGCCCCCCAGAAAGAGGGAGTCGAAGGCAGAGAATTGGTCCCGGTAGAGCCGGGCTTCGGCGTCCAGGGCCACCAGAAAATCCGGAATCTGGCTCGTCGCATTAATTGAGTAAAAATCGCAGTAGGGGCACTTTGTTTTGCAGAAGGGAATGTGGATATAGAGGCCGGGCTGACTGGGGACAGGGGCGAGGGGTTTTTTCGTATGTGGCCCCTCCCCCAACCTCTGACAGGGGGTTGGGAGGGGTCTGAGGGGAGGGCGGGGGAGTTGCCCTCCCCCGGCCCTCCCCTCAAAAATATCAAAATCACTCATTTTCCGTCTTGAGCACCGCCACGAAGGCGCTCTGGGGGATTTGGACCGCGCCCACCATCTTCATGCGCTTCTTGCCGGCCCGCTGTTTTTCCAGGAGTTTGCGTTTCCGGGTGATGTCGCCGCCGTAGCACTTGGCGGTGACGTCCTTCCGGAAGGCCGAGATGGTGGAGCGGGAGATGATCTGGCCCCCCACGGCCCCCTGGATGGCGATCTTGAACTGCTGCCGGGGAATTTCGTCCTTGAGGCGGTCGCACACCCTGACCCCCCATTCCCGGACCCGGTCCCGGTGGACGATCATGGAAAGGGCGTCCAGCTTCTCGCCGTTCACCAGGATATCCAGCTTCAGCAGATTGGTCTCCCGGTAGTCCAGCAGTTCGTAATCGAAGGAGCCGTAGCCCTGGGTGATGGTCTTGAGGCGGTCGTAGAAGTCGATGATGACTTCGGCCAGGGGCATGTCGAAGTTGATCTCCACCCGGCCCGGGGAGGGGTAGTTGAAGCGGGAGTTGCTCCCCCGGCGCTCCAGGCAGAGCTTCATCATCGCGCCCACGAAGCGTTCGGGGATGAGGATGGAGGTCCGGATAAACGGCTCCTCCTCAAGCTTGATGCTGCTGGGGTCGGGGTAGTATAGGGGATTGTCTACGGTGATGACGTGGCCGTCCATGAGGGTGAAGCGGTACCGGACCCCGGGCACGGTCATAATGATGGACTGGTTGTACTCCCGTTCCAGGCGCTCCTGGACGATCTCCAGGTGCAGCAGCCCCAGGAAGCCGCAGCGGAAGCCCTGGCCCAGGGCGGCGGAGGAGTCCTTCTGGTAGACCAGGGAGGCGTCGTTGAGCTTAAACTTTTCCAGGGCGTCGGCCAGGTCCTGGTAATCGTCGTTCCCCACCGGGTAGATGGAGGCGAAAACTACGGGCTTCACTTCCTTGAAGCCGGGCAACGGCCCGGCCGCGGGATTGGCCTCCAGGGTGACGGTATCGCCGATGCGGGTGTCGCTCACCGTCTTGATGCCGGCGATGAGATAGCCCACCATGCCGGCGGAGAGCTCTTTCCGGGGCTCGCGGGTCAGCCGGAAGATGCCGGTCTCCTCCACCTTGTGGGTGGTCTTGTTATACATCAAGCGGATGATGTCCCCGGGCTTGACCGCGCCGTCGAAGACCCGGCAGGAGACCACGGTCCCCCGGAAGGAGTCGTAATGGGCGTCGAAGATGAGGGCCGAAAGGGGTTGGGCCGGGCTGCCGGTGGGCGGCGGGATCCGGGTGACGATGGCCTCCAGGACCTCGTCGATGCCGATGCCTTCCTTGGCGGAACACAGGATGACGTGGTCTGCATCCAGGCCCAGCTCCCGTTCGATCTGCTCCTTGACCCCCGGAATATCAGCGGCGGGCAGGTCGATCTTGTTGATCACCGGGATGATGGTGAGGTCGTGCTCCATGGCCAGATAGAGGTTGGCCACGGTCTGGGCCTCCACCCCCTGGGAGGCGTCCACCAACAGCAGCACCCCCTCGCAGGAAGCCAGGGCCCGGGAGACCTCGTAGGAGAAATCCACGTGGCCCGGGGTGTCGATGAGGTTGAGTTCGTATTCGACGCCGTCGGCGGCGGTGTAGGGCAGGGAAATGGTGTTGCTCTTGATGGTGATGCCCCGCTCCCGTTCCAGGTCCATGGTGTCCAGGATCTGGTCCCGAAACTGGCGGTCCTCCACCATGCCGGTCCACTGGATGAGGCGGTCCGCCAGGGTGGACTTGCCGTGGTCGATATGGGCGATGATGCTAAAATTGCGGATGTTGGACATAAATTTTTTTAGAACATTGGTTTCTCAAGGATATAGCTTCAATGGTAATTTTTTATTATACTACGACTGCTTCCTGGCGTCTACCTTTAGATTGCCGCGGCTCACCGGCAGCCCCGGTTAGAGGATCGGGTTATGGACTTCTCCCGCCTGAGTATGGCGCCGGTAAGGGCGGATAGGCGGGGTTGCCCCTAAAGCTATGGTCGGAAGGGGCGAAGCTCGGCCCCAGGCGCATTGACACCGGGGCCGGGCCAGAGTATAAAGAAATGAAGGGGTTATCTTGCTGAAGGGGTGAAACGGAGGGCTCATGTTCAAGGATCTGCTCAAACGGTCGGTTACCGGGATTTTGGTGGGGGCCGGGGTGGTGCTCCTGGCGCCCATCGTGCTGCCGGCGGCGGCCCGGGCTGCCCGCCCCCTGGCGAAAGCCGCCCTCCACGGTTATTTTGACCTGATGGACTGGCTGAAGTCCCTGACGGCGGACGACGAGAAAAAAATCACCCCCGTGGTGGGTCATCTGCTGACCGCCGGAGTGGAGGAAGTCGCGACCGCCGGGGTTGAGGAGGCCGTGGCCGCCGCCAGTGAGGGGGCGGTGGAAGAAGGGGTGACCGAAGCCATCGTGGCGGGCGTGACCAGCGCCCTGGAAGGGGTGTAATTCCGGGGGCAGGGCCGGGAGCGGTTACGC
Organism: uncultured delta proteobacterium; assembly: GCA_963812015.1. Lineage (GTDB taxonomy): Bacteria > Desulfobacterota > Desulfobaccia > Desulfobaccales > 0-14-0-80-60-11 > 0-14-0-80-60-11. Next base: position 400,942 of record CAWETI010000002.1, read on the forward strand.
TTTTTCTTGATTTCCTTGGGGGGATGCCCCGCCCTCAAACCTAACCGGCCGCCCCGCCCCTAGCCGGGGCCGGAGGCTCACCGGGGCGGCGGGGCCGGTTGCCGCTCCTGGGGTTCGTCGGTCCGCTCGAGACCTTCCAAAATGGCGCTCACAAACTTGTGGGCGTACGCCACGTAGTCGCCTTCCACCACGTAGCTATACCTGATGTAACTTTCGGGGAAATTCACCCGGACATTCTTGATGATGAGATAGATGTTGGGGTTGATGCCGCTCCGGCCGGGGTACTGGTAGTAGAGGTTGGGGACCTGGCGGGCGATGATGACCAGGCCGCTTTCATCCAGGATGGTCAGCTTCGGGTAAATCTTGATCCCGGGGTCAGGTGCTTCGATGACCGCGCCTTTGGCAATAAGGCCGCACTTGTCCCGGTTGAGCTTTTGGAGGGTGGCGTCGATCTTGGCCAGGATCTTCTCTTTTTCCGGGATGGGGATCTTCTGGTACTGATAAAAATAGCTGGTGGGGAAATTTTTGGCCTTGACCGAGGCTTCTTCGGCCCGGAGGGGGATGACCCCAAAGATGAGGCCTGGAAAGAGGAGCGCCAGGGAGAGTAGGATTCTTATGGGCATGGGGGCGGCTTGGGGCCGGGCTTTACTCAAACCTGACCGCCTCGTCGGGGAGTTCGATCTCGGCGGGGAACTCGGAGAATGGAAAGGGACGCTGGTTTTCATTGAGGGTCAGGTAGCGCATGAGCCGGTAGCCATAGGTGGCCACCTGGTTGGCGAAGGTTCTGGCGGCCTCATTGTGCCGCAACGTGACCAACAGGAAGAAATATTCAAACACGGTGATCAGCAGGATGATGGTTTTTACCACCTCAAAGATGGCCACATAGAGGAGAGTGTAGAGCAAACGAATCGCCACCTGTTTGCGGGACGGGATAATCTGGATGTCGTCGGGCATGGCTCCTCCGGCGCTGACGTTACGCCATGGTAATGGTGAGCACTGGGCTCCGCAAAGTATTTTTTTAGTATATGAACGGACCCCTGGTTTGGCAAGGCCATAGCCGGGGCCGATGCCCGGTCGCCCCGGGTGCGCAGGTCTTGGGGGCAGCAAGGGGAAATCTTTGGCGTCCCGGGGTTAATTATGGTATTTCTGAGCCGGATGGGAAGCGCATCCCCGGGGTTCCTTGCGGAACCTGAGGCACTAAGCGGAGGTATCGGTAAAAGTGCATGAATATTCACTCATGGAGCAGGTGATCGCCCATATCCTGGCAGAACTCAAAAAGCAGGAAGGCCCGCCCCCCGGCAGCTCACTGGAGGTGGCCCTGAAAGTGGGGGCCCTGGCGGTGCACTCCGAGGCCGCCACCCGGCAGGCCTACCAGGTTTTGGTCAAAGGGACGCCCCTGGAGAATTCCCGGCTGGACCTGAGGATTGAACCGGTGACCTTGACCTGCGCAAGCTGCAGCTACCAGGGACCTTTGCCGATGGACGCCGTCGATCCCCACGACCAGTCCCCCCTGGTGGAGTGCCCCCGGTGTGGGGCCGTGTGCCCGGTGCAGGGAGGCCGCGGGGTGGAGTCCATCGAACTCAGGTGGGAATAAGGCCTTAAGGCTGGAAGGCGCCCGCCGACCCTCTCCCCTCTATCAAGGGCCGGGGTTGAGAGGCCAGCCGAGGTTGCCCGGGCCAAGAGAGGGCGGCCCCGAAAGACCGCGGCGACGGCTCAACCCGATCCCTCCTCCCGGATGGCCGCCAGGAGGCGCTCACAGGCGGGGTCGATGGCGCTCAGCATGGCCGCAGACAAACCCGGCTTCACCTCGTCGGGGATGGCCTCAACCTGGGCCACAAGGATCTTGATGTCGATCCGGCTGTGCTCCTTGAGCTCCTGGAGCATATTGACCGTGGGAAATTGGTGCAGGGAAAAGTCGGAGGTCTTTTTGTCCGGGATGCCTTCCACCGGGATTTCGAAGACCTCACCCGGCTTCCGGTCAGGATATTCCACCGCGTCGACGATGAAAATCTTCTTGGGCTTCTTTTCACTCAAAACCAGGTCGAAAAGAATATCCCGGATGCTGGTCCCCACATCCATCGCCAGGACGTCGTCTGACAGGTGGTAGCGTTCTTGCAAAGCCTGAATGACGGCGGGCCCAAACCCGTCATCGCCCCACAGGATGTTGCCGCAGCCAAAGATCAAGACAGGTTTCTCGAACAATTCTGATAGCATAAATTTTTACACTCCTGGGCCAAGCCCACCGCTAGAGGCCGTGATCCTCACGGTGGCGTGGGGGACCCTTAAGGATTAAGGATTATTTTACCGATTTGACCAGCCGAGAGTCTTATACTTGATGGCCACGGCTTGCGTGTTTGCAGATGGGGCCAAGCCGGGGAGCCCTGGATTCAGCCCCGGCTGACAGATGATGATGGCATCGGCGCCAATCTCCCGGGCTTTACTCTGCAAGCCTGCCATCACCGCGTCCGGGGTGGCGTTCGCCCCAGATGCACATTCCAGCACCGCAAAGGATTTATAGGGCACAGCGGGCGGTTGCTTCAGGACATCCACCTTGAGGGTGGGTGGATATTGAACGCCGGCCAAATGGGCATAGGCGGACAGGTCGGCGGAACCGGGGGAGAGACAGAGGGCGCCTAACATATCCGCTTCGTGGCCAGCCACAAAAAAAGTTTTAACCTCTGGGGCTGGAGACTTCAAACTGTATTCGGCACACCCGGAGAAAACCATGCCGGCCGTGGCCAGGAACAAAAAAAGCCTCAGGGCATACGCGAGGTCAGGGGAGAAATTTTTCGGTGAGGCCCAATTCATAAACGCGGCTTGAGAAGCATCCTTCCGGCTCGACATGACGCCCTTGATAATAGTACAGCAAGGCGAGAAAGGGAAATGGAAACTTTTTGCGGCCAAGAGTTTCAGGATAGGAGAACCGCGGCCAACGTCCCGGTGGCTTAGAAGCATGGTTCCCCTTGGATGATTTTCTCAGGTATGTCGTGGACCATGGCCCGGGCGCGTTTTTCTCCCACCAGTCGGGTTAATTCAATGAGCGCCGGGCTCAGCACGGGGGGGCGATTCCTAAGGTTGTGGGTATCCGTGGCCAAGAGGTGAATGTACCCCAACTTGACCAATTGTCGAGCCAGCTTTTTGACGCCGCGGCCAAACCAACCGGTTAAGCTGTTGCCGGTCATTTGGGCCAGGCAGCCCAGGTCAATCAAACGTTTGAGCTTATGGGGCATCTGTTGAATAATCATGTGCCGCTCAGGATGGGTAAGGATGGGAGTTATGCCCTTGGATAGCAACCGAAAACAGATTTCCTCCGTCGCCGGGGGTAGGGAGGTGTCAGGCAACTCCAAGAGGAGATAGCGGTTGGCGTCATTAATGGTTAACACCTGGCCGTTTTCTAAAAGCTGCAGTGATTCGAAACCCAGGGGAAAATCACAACCCGGGATGATTTCCAAAGGGATTTTTTCTTCCAACAACTTTTGTCTCAATTCATCAATATGCTGGAGGATCATTTTTTTATGGTTAATCTGTTTCAGATCGATACTTCTCGTTTTAAAGAGGTGGGGAGTGGCCACCATGGTCTTGATGCCATCCTCCATCGCCAGGCGCGCCATTTGCAGGGATTGTTTCCAGGTTTTGGCCCCGTCGTCCAAACCAGGCAGGATATGGGCATGAATATCAATCATGGTCAGTAGGTTCCGTTCACGATCAAGGCGATTGGCAGGCTGTTGAAAAACCACAATTTCCCCAGTTTGTCATTCTGACCGAAGGGAAGAATCTCGTATTTTCAGGTAGATGAGATCCTGCGCGGCGCTCAGGATGACAAAAAAGCCGATTTTTCAACCGCCTGTTAGCGGCATTCCTTGCCATTATCCATGGCGGCTTTGAGGTCCGGGCGGGGTGGCCCCTGCAAGGGATCTCCTCCATGGCGTTCCTGAAAGACCCCCCGGGTAGTTTCTTTGCGGAATAATATCAGGTTTTGCTGGGAAAGGGTATTTCCAGGGAGTTTTCGGTTTCCGTGACAGCCCGGGAAGCCGTTGAGCAGAAATCTAAATTCTGGAGCGGGCATCATCGGTTTGGCCCCTGATAAAATATCCTGGCCTGGGGAGAAAATCAACTCCCAACGGGCCAAGGCAGCGCAGCTCAACCCCCGGCGGCGTTGCCCGGGCCTACCCAGTAATGGTGATGAGGTCCAGGCCCGGCGCCACCTGGTCCTGAGGGGGATTGTTCTGCTGCACGTTTGAGATTGATGCGCAAATGCTTAAAAAAACCATTTGGCCTAATCTCGCTCTCATGGTCAAGAGTAGAACCCAACTCGACTAACGTGATCTCATTGAACAAAAAAATATCAAAAATAATAGACAATAAGGGAGGAGACAATAAAAAAGAGTTGATTTTTTATGAAAATGCTATTTAAATCGGTCAACTTAGTTTGGCGAGTCCGATATGCTGCGCTTCTTGGTAATGTCATTGATGTGTAGCCCCGGTAAAGTATCCGGGCATGGGAATAGTGCTATGTTGATATTAGTGCTCGCACTGTCGATTTTGTATTGGTGCACTTCCCCGGCCTGGGGGTCCGGTTTTGCCCTGATGCAGCAGGGGACGGCGGCCATGGGGCAAGCTAACGCCTTCGTGGCCGATGCCAGCGACGCCTCGGCCATCTTTTATAACCCCGCCGGCCTCAATCAGCTCAAACGGGCCCAAGTTTATCAGGGAGTTTTTTTAAATTATCCCAATCGGGAATATAGTAGCGACGGCCAGGACTCGCAAACCTATCACCGTATATACAAGAGCCTGACGGCCTATATCGCCATTCCCTTGCATGATCGGGTAGCCGTGGGCATCGGCTTTTTTTCGCCTTTCGGGATGGGAACGGCTTGGCCGCCAGGCTGGGCCGGACGCTATCTCACCACCTATTCCAGTATGCAAACCTACACTCTCAATCCGGCGATCTCCGTCAAACTTCTGGAAAACCTCTCGGTGGCGGCGGGGTTCGATGCCATGTGGTCCAAAGTGGACCTCAAGCGCAAGACCCCCGTGACTTTCCGGGGTACGAGCCTCCCGGATGGCGAAATCGACCTGAGCGGCGATGGCCATGGGGTGGGCTACAACTTCGGGCTCCTTTACGAAGCGGTGACTGGGGTTAAACTGGGGGCTTCTTACCGCAGTCAAATCAAAGTGGATCACTCGGGTGACTTGACCACCACTCTGCCGGCGCCGCTACCGTATTCCCCCAGCACCACGGGTTCGGCCACCATTGTCTATCCCGCGTCGTTGACCACGGGCGCCTCCTACAGCCGGTTCAAACCCTTCACGTTCGAGTTTGATACTACCTGGACGAACTGGTCCTCGTATAAGGCGCTGAAGGTCAATTTAGACGCCCCGCTTTTGGTCAACGGGGTCCTGAACTCAACCATCACCACCCCCAAGAGCTGGCATGATAGTTGGGCCTTCCGCTTCGGGGGCAATTATGAAATCAAGGAAGGGCTGAAGATCCGGGCCGGATATATCTATGACCTTACCCCGGTGCCGAATTCCAGCTTTGACCCCCAGGTGCCCGACGCTAACCGTCACGTCTTTACGGTGGGCGGAGACATTAAGATCATGCGATTTACCCTGGGCATCGCCTACAATTACGTTTTGTGCGAAAGCCGCATCAAAAACAACACCATTCCGGTCAACGGGGTTGCGTCCCCCTTCCAAGCCAACGGGCGCTATAACAGCGATACCCAATCCCTCGGACTGAGCTGGTCGTTTCAATTTTAGCGGCTGATTACGGCAGGGATTGAGAGGGGGGAAGGTCAAGCTTCCCGCTCGTCTTCGGTTTCCCCAAAACTTTACCAGCTAGGGCAAAACCTCGCATCGCAGCATGGTCATGCTGAGCATGGGGAAGCATCTCAAAATTTTATCGCATTGAGATCCGTCACTACGTCCAGGATGGCAGGCAATAAGTTCTCCGATTTAATCTCATCATTGTGCGCCGCGGGCCGCTGCGCCGCATCCAAACCTTAGGCTCTAGATAACCCACCGGGTAAAACGGCTTAAAATAATCTCTCATAAACTCAGGCCCACGCTCCTAGTGAGTGGTCTCCACGGAGTGGGAAACGGCCAGCTCATCCAGGGCGCTCACCACGACTTCAATCCCCAAACCAGGGCCGGGCAGCTCGTAGGCCAGGCCGCCGCCATTAAAGGCCACCGGCTGGGAGACGACGTCCCGGACCAGCAGGTACGGAGAGAATGAGCCCTCCACGTAGGATAACTGCGGAACGGTTAAACCGAACTGGCGGCCGGCGGCCGAGAGGATGCTGGTTTCCCCCACCTGACAACCCACCTGGCATAAAATCCCGGCTGCTTCGGCCATGTGTCTGATGCGGGTGGCGGCACCCAGGCCGCCACATTTGGACAGACGGATATTAAAAATCCGGCAGGCCTTGAGGTCGATCAAGCGGCGGGCATCCTCTTCGGTGCATAAGGATTCATCGGCGATAACCGGGATCGGCACCGCCTCACTCACCTGCTGCATTCCGGCAAAGTCGGCCTTAGCCACCGGCTGCTCCACGGCGCTGATGCGGTAAGGTTGCATTTCCCTCAGGCGCGCGATCGCCTCGGTGGGCGTCCAAGCCGAGTTGGCATCCACCCGGATATCGACCTCGAAGCCCAAGAGGTCCCGGGCCAGTCGCAAGGTCTCCAGGTCGGAGTCGGTTCCCACCTTAAGTTTGACAAAGTGCATGCGGTTCATTTTGACCAGGTTCAAAAGGTGCCGCATCGGCTCCGGAGACATCAGGGGGATAACGGCGCTATACTCCAGGCTGGTTCTCAGCTTAGGTGCGATGAGCCCGACCATCGGCACCTTCCAGGTCCGGCTGGCGGCATCCAGGAGGGCCGTTTCCATGGCACAAAAGGCGGCAGGGTGACGCGGGGCTGGCAGGGATTGATAGAGGTCCGCCACGGCTTTGACCAGCGCCGCGGGAGAAGGAAAACCCCGGGATAGGATTGCCGGGGCCAGAACCTCTCGGAGGAAGACGAGGCTGTCGTGGAGCACCTCGCCGGTGACAAAGACCCGGGGGACGCCCTCTCCATACCCGGTGATCGCATCATCAGTGGTTACTCTGAGGACGATGTTGTCGGAACCCTCGTGAGTCGCCAGGTTATGCTTGATTGGGGACTGAAAGCCCAATTTCAGGTGCCAGATATCCAGTTTCTTGACGATCATGCTCGACCTCAAAGTGAGATTTTATCATCTTACCAAACTTCTTCCATTGGTACCATTGCTCCGGGGCATCTTCCACCGCCGTCTCGAGCACGCTTAAGCATTGCTCGTGAATGGGCGGGTGCAGTGCGGCGGCCCCATTCCCCACCGCAGTCAGGTTGCAGGTATAAGCCTTCTGGCCTTCCCGTTTCATCAAGGCCGTGATGATCTGGGCGCCCGAGCGTTTCCGCAACAGCTCCAGGGTCCGGTCCGAAGGCAGCCGGCAGTTCAGAAAGGAGCTATCCCGGTGGGGATCAGGCCGCCATGCATCGAATTCGTCGCACTCGGTGATGAGAATCCGGCCTTGCTTAAGCGCCTTCATGGCGGCCAGAATGATATTGCCCTCATCCGCGTCAATGAGTTGCAGGCCGACCGCTTCGGCCCGCTTCCCCATGGATTCCCGCAGGCGAGTGGTCTGGAAACGGCAGATCATGGAAGTGGGATAACCATTCAACGCCAGGGCCCCGGGCAAAAACTCCACTGCGCCGAAGTGACCGGTGACCAGGATGACCCCCTTGCCGTCCTCTAAGGCTGACTGGAGATGATCCACACCGGCAAACCTGACGTGGGTTCTCAAGAACTTCAGCAGCTTGGGGAAATGAGAATACCCAACGAACAGTTTCTCATGGTAATGGTCCAAGATCCCTTTGAAGGCGGCGTTGATTTTTTGGTTCAGCTGGGCAGCCGGAAACTTTCTTTTGAAAACATGCTTAATGGTGTTCCGAATCAGGGCTTTTTCCCCCCAGTTCAGGAGAAAGTAAAGCCTTCCCAGGGCCATGAGATAACCTCGGGAGACTGCGAAAGGCAAAAAGCGAAACAGGAAGCTGTTTAATTTCATTTGGAGAAATTTACTCAGGCTGAGAGAGAGCTTGGGAAGCCGGAACCTTGCGGAAACCATGACCGTGCTCCTTTCAAGAAAATTAGGTAAATCTTCTAAAATATTAACATCTAGAATAAAATAGAATCAGGGTTTCCCTAATAGGAGTTTCCCAATCTCCTATTTTTGGCGTCTAAATTCCTAATTTTATGGGGGAAAGAGGCAGGCGTCCCCCAGTCCCCCGAAAGTGGAAACACTATTAAATAAATAATATCAATATGTTATCTAAACAGTTTCCGAGCCCACACCTTTCCCTCTCAAGCTTTAAGAAAATGGAGAAATATTCACTATAACCGCCTTTTATGTGAGAATTACAAGATCTGCATTAATTTTTCCCCTACAAAAACCTGATTGCGGGGTTGATTTCCTCACTCAGCCAGCACCTGTCCCAGTAAAAACCCAGACGCCCAACGATAGCTAAGTTGAGCAATCAGGACAATCAGGAAACATCTTGATTGCATAGGGGAAAACCCTAATTTGCTTTGGGAAAATGGATTAAGCCGCTGAGAGGTAATCGGGCTGGGTCTCTTGGTAAAATGGTTTGGCGTCGCCGTGGTCGGGTTGTTGAGGCCTGAGTCAGGCAAGCTGCAAGCCGGCGGGTGTTTGAAATGGAAGGGGGAGAGGTGCAATCGTAACCTGGTAATAAGGATAGACCATTGGGCTTTCTCTTGACTTTTGCACCTAGTTCTTTATTATGCGCCTATGGGGTATCAGGTAAAAATCCAGTTTGAACGTAATTACGGGTAATTAAGGTTATAGCTTCCGGCCTTCCCGGTCCGACGGCAAGGGGCTAGGAGGGAAGCAGCCCCGGGGATCACCGGTTCCCTGGCAGGTTTTATCCGGGCGCCAGGGACGATTCCAAGGGTCAATACGAGTAAAGGCAAGAGGCTTGGCCGGCACCAGGTGAGACTAAAAAGCGAAGCCTGAAGAGTGGGGTCCGATACCGAGATGGAGAAGCATCATAGCTGCCTTAATACCCGGGCGATAATTGAGTATTTCCAAGAAAATGCGCCGGGAGAAGTGTATCGGCTCTTTACGGGTCTGGGCCCGGAAATTGAAGACCTGGCCAACCCCCAAGAATTTTTGATGGAGATTAATAATTGGGTGTCCAGCGATGTGGTCACCAAGATGTTTGATAATGCCAAAGCCATAACCAAGGATGATGAAGTTGCATTTAAAATAGGGTTCGAATCGGCGGCAAGAAAAAAGTTAGGCTATGTTCAGAGAATTATTATGTTTGCTCATAAAAACCCCAGACGTACTTTGAAAAGAGTTCAAGCTATTAATGATAAATTTAATAAAAATAAAATTATTGAATTAATAGAAGCCAGAGGTGACAATGCGGTTATTCGGCTGCATTGGTTCAAAGAAATCCCCGGCACCATAGATTATTGTTTTTTTAATAAAGGGATATACTCAGGGATTCCCACTATCTGGAACCTGCCGCCTGCTGATCTGGAAGAAACCAAATGTTATTTCAAAGGGGATGATTATTGCGAATACCATTTTAAATGGCAGAGAAATTTTTCTTTAAGGGAAGGCTTGTTGAGGCTGCTGGTGCCCTGGCGGGCGCTCAATTATACCATTGAGGAACTGGAGCGTGATAAAGAACTCCTGAAAAAGAAGTTTGATGAAATTCACCGATTAAATATTCAATTAAAAGAAAAGATCGATCAGCTCATCTGCATGCAGGAAACCAGCACCGCGGCGCTCTCGGTCCTTAACCTGGAGAAATTGCTCCAAGTAACGTTGCGACTGCTCATCAACTCGGCCAAACTGGATCGGGCCGGGATTCTGCTCCTGGACGAAAAAGGGGAGGTGCTGGAGCTGAACTATGCGGAGGGAATCGCCCCGGAACTTTTTGAACAGGTGCGGAACTATAAAATTTCCATTACGAAAGTGGATAACGTCATTGCCCGGGTAGCCATGACCGGCATCCCGGTGGTGATCCAAGATGTAGCCCGCAGCAAACTAAACATGAACAACGCCTTGATCCGATTTTTCAAGCCCAAGGCCTTCATTTTGGTCCCCCTCACGGTAAGGGGCAAGGTGATCGGGGTGCTCATGGCCGATCGAGTCCACGAGGATGCGATGATCACCGATGGCGACCGGGAGTTTATTGTGAGTTTCGCCAACCAGATTGCCATAGCCCTGGAAAATGCCGTGCTCTATCACAAGCTGGAGGTGTCGGAACGGAAATACCGTGAATTGGTGGAAAATGCTCACGAGGGGATCTGGATTATCGATGATAAAGGCCGGATCAAATTTGCCAACCGCAGGATGCGAGAGATTACCGGCCACGACACCCTGGAAAATCACCATATTTCCGACCTGGCGGACCGGGACAATCAGAAGCGGTTAGCAGACATCATGGTTCAGAACCGGATGAACAATGTGGCGCAACAGGAATTGGATATCATGTGCAAGGACGGGGGATCGGCCTCGGTTATCATGAGTTCGGTGCCATTGTTTGAAGACGGCCAGTTCGTGGGCGCTTTTGCCATGTTTAGTGACATCACGGCATTGCGGGAAACGGAGGAGCGATTTCAGAAAATCTTTGAAGAAGCTGGCATCGGCATGGCTCTGGTGGATTTGACCGGCCACCTCTTGGATGCCAACCCGGCTTTCCTCAACATGCTGGGATATAATAAGAGTGAAGTAATCCGGAAATCTTTTAAGGATTTCATTCATCCGGAAGATATCCGGATAAGCGGCAGGCTGTTCAGGGAATTGGGGGAGGGTAAACGAGATTCCTACTCCCGGGAGAATCGTTACCTGCATAAAGAGAACCGGGTGGTCTGGGGCCAGGCGACCGTGTCCGTGCTCCGGGGCGCTGGAGGCGTACCGCAGTTTGCCATCGCCATGATCGCCGATATTACCGATCGGAAACAGGCAGAGGAAGACATTCGCACCTATCAGGTGCAGCTCCAATCATTGGCCTCGGAATTGTCCCTGACCGAAGAGCGCGAACGGCGGCGCCTGGCTACAGATCTGCACGATCATATCGGTCAAGCCCTGGCCCTCTCCAAGATCAAACTGGGGGTACTCCAAAAAACCGTCATTGTGGAGAACCAGGCTAACTCTTTGGGCGAGGTGCGGGAGCTCATCGAGCAGATGATCCAGGACACCAGATCCTTAACCTTTGAACTGAGCCTCCCGGTGCTTTACGAGCTTGGCTTTGAAGCGGCAGTGGAGTGGTACGCCAAGCATGTCCGGGCGCAGCACGGCATCAAGGTGGACGTCCAGCAAGACATGCTGCCCATTCCCATGGATGATGAAATCAAAGTCCTGCTTTTCCGTTCGGTGCGAGAGTTGATGATTAATATTGTTAAGCATGCCCAGGCCCGCAATGCCCGGGTCACCATAAGGAGGGCAGGGGACGACGTCAACATCGAAGTGGAAGACGACGGGGTGGGAATTAAAGACGTCCGGCGAGATCAAAGGCTCAAAAGCAACGGCGGCTTTGGACTGTTCAGCATTAGAGAGCGCTTGCATTATCTTGGAGGCCAGGTGCAGGTGGAATCCGGGAAGACCCAGGGAACCAGGATTACTCTGATAGTACCCCTCCAACATGCCAGGAAGGCCCAATTGGAGATTGCGAGATGATCAAGGTCATATTGGCGGACGACCACCAGATTGTGCGTCACGGGCTCCGCAGTCTACTGTCCGCGGAACCCGACATCGAGGTCGTGGGGGAAGCTGACAATGGGCGAGCCGTGGTCCGGATGGTCCAGGAACTCTCGCCTCAGGTGGTGATCATGGACATTTCCATGCCCGACCTGAATGGCATTGAAGCCACCCGCCAGATATTGAGCGATACTACCGGGGTCAAGGTTATTGCCCTGTCGATGCATTCCGACAGTCTCTTCGTATTGAACATGTTCCAAGCGGGAGCTTCGGGGTACCTATTGAAAGATTGCGCCCTGGAGGAGTTGGTCAAGGCCGTGCGCACGGTCATGAACCGCAAGATCTATCTCAGCCCCGGTATTTCCGATATCGTGATCAAAGACTTCGTCCTCGGGTGGTCTTCAACCGACTCCTCAGCCTATTCGATCCTGACCGCCAGGGAACGGGAAGTGCTGCAGTTAATGGCCGAAGGCAAGACCACCAATCAGATCGCCGAAAACCTGTGCGTCAGTGTCAAGACGGTGGAGGCCCATCGCAAACAAATGATGAACAAGCTGGATATCCACAGCGTGGCCGAACTCACCAAGTACGCCATACGCCAAGGACTGACTTCCCTGGAAGTTTGAGCCCGTCCCCAGCGCGGCGTTAGGAATTTCTCATCTCTAGAAGGTAAAAAATCAGGCATTGCGAACCGCAAAATCAGGGAATCCCCGACTAGAAGAGCCCTGGCACTAAGTGTATAAGATAATGAAGAAAATCTTAGGTGAGTGCTGAGGGGGCGAATCGGGGGAGAGGTATCCCTCGGTCCCGGCCAGGGAGAGGCCTAAAAGCGACTTCACCAACCCCAAGGCGGCCGACGTTGGCGCCAGGAAAGCATCGAGGGAATTACCATGGGCCAAAGAAAAAGTCCATTTCATGGCATGAACAGACCTATTAGGATCATCCTGGCGGATGACCACCAGATTGTGCGTCAGGGGCTGCGCATTCTCCTGCATGCGGAGTCTGACATGGAGATCATCGCCGAAGCCGATAACGGGCGCAAGGTGCTCAAACTGGCCCAGGAATTGTTGCCCGATGTTATCATTATGGATCTGTCCATGCCCGAGCTGAATGGCATTGAGGCGACTCGGCAGATCTTGTCCGGGGCTCCTGATGTCAAGGTGGTGGCCCTATCGATGCATTCCGACAGCCTCTTCGTGCTCAACATGATCAAGGCCGGCGCCTCGGGCTATCTGCTGAAAGACTGCGCCCTGGAAGAACTGGTCAAAGCCATCCGTACCGTGGTCAATCACAAAACCTACTTGAGTCCCGGGGTCTCGGACATCGTGATCCGGGATTTCGTGACCGGATGGCAGACTACGGGCACCTCGGCCTTTTCCGTCCTGTCGCCCCGAGAACGGGAAGTGCTGCAACTCATGGCGGAAGGCAAAACGACCAACCAAATTGCCGATGGCCTCTGTGTCAGCGTCAAGACCATAGAAGCCCACCGCAAACAGGTTATGACTAAATTGGGGATTCACAGTGTGGCTGAACTTACCAAGTACGCCATCCGCCAAGGATTGACCTCTTTGGAGGTCTAAACCTGCCTGAGGATCCCAGGCCGAAGCAGTACCTTTCTTGTAATTTCAAAAATAAGGTTTTTCGGAAATAAAAATTAGGGATTCCCTAAGTGTATTTTAGGGGAATCCCTATATTTTTATGCCCAGAGTGTTGTGCAAGCTGAGGGTGTTGGCCTGATGGCCGGAAAGTTGCCGCCTCGATCATATCCCGGCGCCACCAGGTCGACAGGTTGCCTTGGAGGCCGAATGACCATCAAGATTGTTTTGGCGGATAATCACCCCATCGTACGCCATGGCCTGTCCTTGCTCCTGGCCGGGGAACCTGATATGTGCGTGGTGGGTGAAGCAGAAGATGGCGGCGCCACCATAAAGCTCACCCAAGAACTTGCCCCGGACGTGGTGATCATGGATATTTCCATGCCCGACTTAAACGGGGTTGAAGCGACTCGCCAGATCTTGTCTCACTATCCCCAGGTCAAAGTAATCGCCCTGTCCATGCACTCCGATAGTCTTTTTGTCCTCAATATGCTCAACGCCGGAGCCTCAGGCTACCTGCTGAAGGATTGCGCCCTGGAAGAACTGGTCAAGGCCATTCGGACGGTGGTAACCCGGAAAATCTATCTCAGCCACAGCTTATCTAACCTGCTGGTCGCGGATCTGGCCAATAAATTCTCTCTTGACAATTTTAAGCAATGATGGCTTGAGGATCAGGCGCTCCGGGGGGCGCTGAACTCGACCGGACCCGTGCGGGCATAAGCCGGGCACGGCAAGGGGCTTGGGCCGGGGGCGCCTCGGCATCCAGCCAGGTGCGGTTGCCGGGGCGCCGGTGCCTTCGTCCCCCCCGGCCGATCTCAGTAGCCCACCGGTAGCCGGAAGAGGATATCCGCCAGTTCCTCGGCGCATTGGAGGGGCTGCGCGGTTTCGCCATGCAGCTGCAAGCATTCGGACCACAAGCCCGGCAAATCCCGGCCGGCCGGTTCCCAGTCCACGTCCAGGGGAAAAAGGGGATTTGCCTGGCTGGCCGCCTCCCAGGCGGCAAAGTCGGCGAACCGGGGGTCCAGGCCCTGGGCCCGTTCGAAGGCGCTGTGGGCAATATCTTGGTTGAAACCGGTGCTCCAGAAGAACTCGATGAGGCCCGGCACCGACTCGGCCAGGGGCACACCTTCCAGCATCTCCGGGCGGTAGCGCAGGCAAACCCGTTGGCTGCCGTGGTGACCCGGCTCCCCCCGGACGTTGGGCAGGTTGGTATGGTACAGGGTATCTTCCAGCGAACTCAGGGCGCGGTTCCGGAAGAACATCTTCATTTCCTCGAAGCCGTCCCGGTAAAAGGTCAAGACATAGATGATGTAAGGGAAGGCCAGGCGGTGGGCCTGGTAATCGTTCGCCCCTTTTTTGCCGCCGCTGACCCGGAGAGTGCGGCATTGGGGGGGATGTTCCACCACCAGGTAAAGCAGGTCTTTCTTCCGGCAGAGCCAGCGGGTGCCCGGGGGTAAGAGCGGCAACGGCGGCGGCATGACTCGGGCCACGTAACGCAACACCGCGTCCAGGGGCGCCCGGCGGCTCACCCGCCCCGGCCCGGCCCCAGCCTCCTCCTGAAGGATTATCTCACTGCCCTCAATGACGATCTTGTCTCGGATGGCTATTTTTTTCCTTGCTTCTTGATTCCCCCCTTTTTCAAAGGGGGGGAAAAACCCGCTGCATTGTATGCAATATTAGGCTTTTTTCCCTTTGCCGATGATCGCACAAATGAAGTTATAAAGCTGGTTTTCGAGGTCTTCCATTGTTTCCCAAACGATATGGTTATATTGACGCGTATCGAAGTGAACGTCTTTAAGGTCGTCCTTTCTCACGCACCATATTACCGGCAATCCCAAACCAAGGGCATATCCTGCTTCAAAGTATACTCCGCGCCGCAAATTGGCCTATAGGACAAATTTTTTCATTTAAATCTTCATTCATTTTTGTTTTGTACCTATCTCTTTTTCATAATTGATCCAGATTAATCTTCCTCCCTCTCTTCCCCCGGTGCGGCCCAGGCCCAGACCCGGTCCGGCACAAAGCGCCGGGAGGAGCACTGGTTCAGGGCCAGCCGCTCCATGTGCCGCAGCACCTCCATCTGGTGGGGAGGCAGAAAGTCGTCAATCACCCGGTGGAAATCTGCCTGGCTGACTGCTTCCCGGCCCGCCAGGCGCGCCTCGCGGTAGGCCCGGAAGACCAGCTCCTCGATGTCCCCGCCGGTGATCAGCTCCGGGTGCCGAGCCTCCAAGTAGCGGGTGACGTCGGCAAAATCCGGAAAATCGCAGGCAATGTGGCTACGCTTCGCCACCACCGTGAAAATGTGACACTTTTCGGTGAAATCCGGCATGAAGAAGGGGATGCGTTCGCTGGAACGGCCTGAGCGCAGGTCCGCTTTGTCCAGGCGATCCGGGCGGTTGGTAATCCTGATCCACAGGACCTTGCCCTGGATGGCGGGGTCGCCCATAAAGTCAAAACGCATCTGCCGGAGGCGGTTACCCACCCCCGTATCGCCGGAGTACTCATCCCGGCTGTGCTCGCTCTGGTCGGCTTCGTCTTCCAGGACCACCACGGGGGTGAGACTGCGGAGAGTGGCGAGGGCCTTAAAAAAATTGCGTTCGCTTTCTCCCACCCACTTAGTCCGGGGATTGAGCAGCTTGACGAAATTAAAGCCCGCATCCCGGGCCAGGGCTTCCGCCAGGGCGGTTTTGCCCACTCCCGGGGGCCCCATCAGGGTGATGCCCCGGGGGACCAGTTTGTGGTCGCCGGCATGGATGGCCTGGGCAATCTGGCTGAAGTAGGCCTTGATGGGTTCCAACCCGCCGATTTCCTCGAGGCCGAAGCGGGGTTCGATGACTTCGATGAGCCCCACCAGTTCCTGGCGGAGCAGATCCTTCTTTTTGCGGCGGACCATCTCCGGGGTGAGGGGGGCGCGCCGGGACTGGCGCAAGAGGGCCTGCAGCACCCTCAGGCTGAGGCCGGCCGCCAGGTTGGCCAATCCCTGGGTGGTCAGTTCCAGGCGGTAGGCGCCGGAAGACAAGAGATATTCGATAAAATGGAGGCGGTCCGTCTGGTCCGGCGGCGGCACTTCGATGATTTGGGCCCCATGGCGGCTGAGCAGCAGATTGGGGTTCAACTCGGCCAGATTGCCGGTGGTCAGGAAAATGAGATGGCCCTGCTCCACCAGTTCCCGCTGCCGGGCCCAGCGCAGCAAGGTCACCAGGGAGGCCCGGTCCGGCTCCCCCATGGAGCCCAGGTCCACCGCCGGCACGATGGTCTCGGCGTACTCCAGGATCAGGGCCAGGGGCTGGGTCAGGCCGCCCTGCTGGCACGGCGCGGTCATGACCCGCTCCGCCAGTTGGAGCACTTCCCGGGGACTTTGGGGCAGGGGTTTGGCAGAGGGCGGTTGCCCCAGGGCCCGCAAGGCCCGGGCCCGGACCCGGGAAACCTCTTCGGCGTCGTCCGCTTCCCGGGGGGGAGGCTCCTCGAGGGCCAGTCTGAAGGCATTTTCCCCCGGGGCGTCCCAGAACTCCAGCCCCAGGCCGAGATTATAGGAGACCACATGGTGGGTCTGGGCCAGCCATTGACCCAGAAAATGGCGAAACGGCAGGTAAGCCCCATTCACCCGGATATAATCGAAGACCTGCCCATGGAGGATAAAGAGGGCCGATTCGCCTTCCTGAAGGTGCTCCGCCAATTCTTGGGCCCATTCCGGGAGGTTTTGCCAGGGCCCCATAGATGCTCCTCGCTGGTTGAATGGCCTGGAGTGGGGGAGGAGAGCGATCGTTACCTGCTCAGGCCGCTGCTCCCGCCCCGTCGCATATTTTGGACACCTACCGTCAAGGCCGGCTCGATTGCCTAGTGGGGATGGTAATTAAGGTGAATAGACTTAGGGCCTATTACAGCAAGGGTTCGATCAATTTCATGAAAACGGCTTTTTTCCGGGTGCCCTCGATCCTTTGGGCGATGTTGCCCTGCTTGTCGATGATTACGGTGGTGGGCACGACCGCGATGCTCCCATAGGCATCGCTCACCTTGTCATTGCCGATGAGCACCGGGTATTGCAGGCCCAATTGTTTCACCAGGAACCGGATTTGGGTAGGGTCGGAGCTCAGGGCGATCCCGAAGGTTTGCAGGCCCTTGCCCTTGAGTTCGTCATTGATCTTGCTCAGGTCCGGCATCTCATCCCGACACGGACCGCAAAAAAAGGTGAAAAAGTTGAGCACGACCACCTTGCCTTTGAACTGGCTGAGGGAGTAATCTTTGCCCGTGAGCACGTCTTTTAGGGTAAAGTCAGGGGCAGATTTTTCGGCCCCCCAGCCTGGAGACGCCAAGGCCAGGACGCAGACGGCTACCAGCAGCATCCGAGCGGTGGTCCAGGAAATGCGAAATGACTTTTGAGCCATTACAACCCTCCTTGCTCTGAGGATAAAGTGCCTCTTTTCTGCCTTAACCATATCAAAAAGGCCCCCAGCCTGCAATTTTTTACTCGGAGGAGAAAACCGGCGGCCTTCGCCCCTCTGGCCCTCAGAAATGGCCTGCCCGAAATTTTCTCCGGGTTGACATCTCTTACCCGCAATCTTACCTATTTTCTATGAGTGAGCTCATAAATGTCTAAAAACACCAGGAAGGAGTCGAAGCTTATGCGCAAGCACTGTAGGTTTTTGAGTCTGGTCATGGCAGGCATCTTGCTGTGCGCGGCGGCCGCGGCCCAGGCCGATGACAACCCCATCTATCCCATCGGTGAAGTGACCATTGAAGCCAGGCAGGTGGCCGCCGGGGTGGGCTATAGTTGGGGTGACGGCGTGATGAAATTCCAGGGCAAAGAGTATCGTTTCACCGTCAAGGGCCTCAATGTCGCGGCAGTGGGGATTGCGAAGATCAACGCCGTCGGGGACGTCTACAATCTGAAAACGGCCGGGGATTTGGCCGGTAAATATGTGTCGGTGAGCGCCGGCCTGAGCCTGGCCAAGGGCGCCTCCGGCTTGAGCATGAGGAACAACCAAGGGGTGGTCATCAACCTGAGGGCGGCCCAGCAGGGGGTGCAACTGAATCTGGGGGTGGATGGCTTCGTCATCGAGATGAAATAGGGCTCTCACCGATTACGGGCACACCCAATCTTGTCAGGCCAGGGGCTTGGCGGCGGGCGATGGAGAACATCGCCCGTTTTTTTTGCGCGGCCGCGAGGTTTTCTCTGGTCCGCTCCGGTTCAGCGGCATTGCCCTATCCTCCGGCCGCGCCCTCCGGCTTGTCCAGGGTGGGGCCGACGGCGATGCGCAAACCGGCGCCGGCCTGCTCCAGGAAACCCTCCTGAATCAGGGTGTGGATGAGCCCGGTGGTGCGAGCCGGGCTTTTCCCCAGGGTGTCCACCAGGGCCTCGACGGAGAGAGCTGGGGTTGCCAGGAGGGTTTTGAGGATCAGGCCCCGGATCTGGCGATCGGAATCGGCAAAGGGGGCCTGGCGTTGGTGGTGGGCACTCCTCCGGTTGGGGTTGGGGGCGGCGCGCTTGAGCATGGCCCCGTAATCCATCAGGGCATAGTACCAGAGGCGCGGCTGCTCCCGGTCCAAGATCTGGTCCACCAGGGGCAGGATCTCCCGATCCTTCACCCCGGTGCGGCCGGGAAAGAAGCAGTGGAGGAAGACCCGGCGAATGTTGGTCTCGATGAACACCACCGGCTGGTTGAAGGCGAAGGCGGCCAGGGCCCCGGCGGTGGCCTCGCCAATCCCGGGAAAGGTGCGGAGGGTCGCAACCGCGGCGGGGAGGCGCCCGCCGAACTCCGCCACCACCCGTTGGGCGAGGCGCTGCAGGGCCAGGGCCCGGCGGTTGTAACCCAGCCCCTGCCACCTGCCCATGATCTCCCGCAGGGGGGCCCGGGCCAGGGACAGCAGGTCGGGGAAGGCCTTGATAAAGGGCTCATACTTGAGGGCGACGCGCTCCACCTGGGTCTGTTGCAGCATGATTTCGGAGACGAGGATGTGATAAGGGTCAGCCGTGTCCCGCCAGGGCATCCGGCGCCCCTGGTCATGAAAAAACCGGTATATGTGCCGGCGGAAGCGGCGGACGGCGGCGGGAGTGACCCGGCTCGCCTCGAAGGTCTCGGCAAAGGGCTCCACGCTTAAGGTTCTCCGGTGAGGCTGGTTTTCGCAGGGGCCCGGCCCTGAAAGCGCAGTCGCTCATGAGCCTGGGGCTCACCCGTAAATCATGAAAAGCTGCTCAGGGCAGGGCCTGCCGTGCCCCCTCGTAACGTCGATCCCGGCGTAGGAGCACCGGGCGCGGTGCCCCCGGAAAATCGCCCGAGGAACTTTTCTTAACAGGGAACTCTCTTGCCAGATGATACCTCAGTTCGGCCGGCGGCAAAAGGGCCGGCGGCGATTCAGCCCTTAAGGCGCTGTTTTCGCACCATTTCCCCGGCAGGGCGCTGAAGTCGCCAGGGCCAGGGCTTCCCAAGCCCGGCGGCATGGCGGCATGATCACCCGCTGGCAGGCTGTAACCGGCCAGCCGGAGGGAGATCGCTGGCCGGGGCATAGGCAACGAGCTTCAAGGGGGCCAGGCGCCATCTCATTTGGTTAAAAACTATTTTAATTATATTAATTATTTTTGTAACCTTCCGGGCCGCGGTGGCGACACTAAAGGTAAGGATGCTTGATACCCGCGCGCCATCCGTAACCCCGGTGATGCAAACCGGAACCTGCACGGATCAAGGATCATGACCTTCAGGGAGGAAACAGAATGAGCATCAAGATTCTGATTGTCGATGATCACCAGATCACCAGAGAGGGCATTCGCAGCATGCTGGAACGAGAACCAGACATGAAAGTTTTGGGAGAGGCTGAGGATGGTCGCTCTGCCACGAGAATGGCAAGGGAATTAGGCCCGGACATCATAGTGATGGATGTATGTATGCCTGAGATGAACGGCATCTTGGCCACGAGCGTAATCATTGCCGAGTCCCCCAAGATAAAGGTGCTCGCCCTCTCTATGCTCGCAGATAGGCGATTTGTCTATAATATGTTGCGGGCTGGTGCGTCAGGGTATCTGATCAAGGATTGTTCTTTCAAGGAGTTGGTCCGAGCCATTCGCGTGGTGATGGCAAATAGAACTTACCTCAGCCCTGGAATAATGGATGTGGTAGTGAAAGACTACGTGAAGCCTTCGGCCTATTCCGATTCGCCATCTTCCTCCAATTTAACTATCCGCGAAAGTGAAGTGTTGCAGATGGTCGCTGAAGGGCATTCTACCTCTCAAATTGCCAAGCGTCTGCATTTGAGCGTAAAGACCATAGAGACTCATCGGCAAAAACTTATCGCAAAAATAAATGCCAAAGGCATTGCCGGGCTCACCAAATATGCCATTCGGGAGGGATTGACTTCTGCATGAATTAGTGCATTATGGTTGGGAAAAGATAGGGTTGGTTCGAAATCAGACTCTTTTTGGTAAGCGAGAGTATCCGGCCTTATTGTGGTCCGTCTTTTCCAAGTGGGGCCACAATCTTATTTTTTCCCCTGTCGAGATGAACTTCACAGACAATGCTCCTGACGATGCCTTGGTTATCGATAATATCCTTAGGGGGAATATTAACTCCTTTGAAATTTTGATGGACAGATACCAAGACCATGTGTCTCGAATCGTCAGGAACCATGTACCCAGGGATTACGCGCCGGAAGTGGCCCACGAAACCTTTGTCCAGGCCTACCAATCTTTAGGAGGTTTTAAAGAAACCGGTCCGTTTAAACACTGGCTTTCCAAAATTGCCATAAGGTGTTGCCATGATTTCTGGCGTGGTTATTATCAAAAACAGGAGAACCGGGTGTGTCCCCTCCCCGATGATTGCCGAGACTGGGTTGACCATCTTCTATCGGATCAATCGGCGGAGCGGGACGCGGAGAGGGTGGAGGCCAGGGATCTGTTGGAGTGGGGCTTGGGTCAATTGTCGGCTTCGGAAAGAACGGTGCTGACCCTGACCCACCTGAATGAATACTCGGCGACCGAGGCGGCGGAACTTCTGGATTGGAGCGTCATCAGGATAAAGGTCCAATCTTACCGGGCCCGGAAGAAGCTCCGGAAGATTCTTGGGAAAATTCTCCCCCAAGGGATAGCATGAAGCCCTCCAAAAAACACCTGGATAAAATAGAAGAAGCGCTGATTGCGGTTTACCGTAAGCAGGAGGATCCCCAATTCCCTCCGGACTGGCGGCAACAGGTGATGCAGGATATCAGTTCGATGGCCGGGCCCACGGCTTTTCCCCAAGAAAAGAAGATCAGGACCATGA
The DNA here is from genome assembly GCA_963812015.1 of uncultured delta proteobacterium. Lineage (GTDB taxonomy): Bacteria > Desulfobacterota > Desulfobaccia > Desulfobaccales > 0-14-0-80-60-11 > 0-14-0-80-60-11. The sequence goes on from CAWETI010000002.1 coordinate 422,536, forward strand.
TCCCCAGGAGAATCGGGGTCCTTGCCGGGGTGGCCCTGGCCGCCATCGTGGGGTGGCTGATCCTGGCAAACCTGGACTGGTATGATCCCTGGATCACTTTGAAACCAGACCTGGCCGCTCTGGAATCCCACGGGGCGTTCTGGCTGGAAGCCGGAGATATAGATAGCGGGTTAAGGAGCGTCAAGGTGATCGTTGTCCAGAAGGAAGTGCGAGCGGAAGTGCTGTCCAAAGACCTTGAACCTCCAGGGGGGATTTGGGCCGGCACAAGCCATGCGGTCAAAAAAGCAGATTTCCCTTTGGAGGTGGATGCCCAGGCCTTAGGACTGCACGAAGGGAAGGCCACCATCGTCGTTACGGTTCGTGACTTATCCTGGAGAAACTGGTTTAAAGGACGGGCCACCACCCTGAAAAGGGAAATGGTTATTTATTATAAAAAATCCCCCTGAATTGAAGTGAACCACCCGTATAATCGTTATCTCTAACCCTCCCATACACAGGTTCTTGGTTTTGGCTTTTGGCAAAGATAGGCGGCTTGCAAAAAGACGGCCTCAAGCCGGGGACCGCCCCGGGGCCTGGCCCTCCGGGGAGCCGCTCCGGTCTTCGCATTGACACGGTCCGTGCTTGTGGACCAGTCGGTTGAGCCTGGCGCAATAAAGCGCCGCAAAGGTTCTGCAGGACCCGGACCCATCAACCGCCTCAGTCCGGGGAAATGAGGCATGCTCACAAGATAAGTCACACCACTTCACGGGGTTCCCTCCTGCCACCCGTTGATTTAGCCGCATCATCTGCCAAAAATCAAGTTTTTTACTCCGGTCGGGACACCTTGAGCGGTGGGAGACCCACCGACCCCGCGGCCCGGGGTGGCGGGCAGCCCCAGCAGCATCATCCGGTTGCTTAAAGCCGGCTGAGATTTTCTCGATTTTTTCTGAACCAGGTTGTAGAATACCCCAGGCACGGTTACAATCAAAAAACATCGGAGTAAGGCCTCGGATAACCGGCCTCAAACCACCGCCGACCATGATTTCGCCCATGACGAAACCGCCTGACCGCCTCAATGGTTCGATGATATTGCACCTGATCAATGCCGCCGGCCGTCGGTTTGTGGGAAATGGGCTCAAATGGCTGAGCCTGGATGAACAGCTCCTGCTGGACAGGGCCTGCGAAGGCACCGGCCTGGATGACTTCGGAGACGACTCGTTCCGGGAAGGCTTGAGGGTCTTGTTACGGTCATATGAACTCGACGCCGAGTTCAGCTTTGTGGGCCGCATCTGCGTCAACGGCGACACGGTCCGGTTGCTGAGCAACCGGCTCCGGCTGGTGGCGGACCGCCGGCGCCATCCGGGCATTGCGGCTGAAGTCATCCGACGGCCGCTGTTCATTACCGGGCTGCCCCGTAGCGGCACGACCTTTTTGCACGCCCTGCTGGCCCAGGACCCGGCCCATCGCGCCCCCCAGGTTTGGGAAGTGATGCACCCGTCCCCCCCGCCCGAAAAAGCGTCCTACGCCACCGATCCCCGCATCGCCACCACGGATAGGCAACTGAAGTGGGTCGACATCCTGATGCCGGATTTCAAAAAGGTGCACATGATCGGCGCCAGGCTGCCCCAAGAGTGCATCGCCATTACCAGCCACGACTTCCGCAGTTATTCCTTCGAAACCATGGCGGCGGTGCATTCCTACCGGGCCTGGCACGACCGCCAGGACAAGCGCCCCGAATATGAGTTTCACCGGCAATTCCTGCAACACTTGCAGTGGCGCTGCCCCGGCCAAAGGTGGGTGCTCAAGGCGCCCGGCCACCTGCTGGCCCTGGAGGCGCTGTTGCAGGTCTATCCCGATGCCTGCGTCCTGATGACGCATCGCGACCCCCTTAAGGTCCTGGCTTCGTGCGCCAGCTTCACCGAGGTATTGCGGAGCGCCTTCAGCGATCGGGTGGACAAGGTGTCGATGGCCCGGCAAGTGGGGCAACGGTGGGAAGAAGGCGCCGGGCTGGCGGTGAAGTATCGGCAGGCAGGGAACCTGGGGGGCCAGTTGTTTGACGTCCAGTACTTAGAATTGGTGCGGGACCCCATCTCCATGGCGCGGCGCATTTATGAACATTTCGACCTGGAGTTGACCGCGGCGGCGGAAACGGCTATGCAGCGGTTTCTGGCGGAGAACCCCCAGAACAAAGGCGGGGTGCACCGCTATTCCCTGGAAGAATTCGGGTTTAACCGCGAGGAGGAAAGACGTCGCTTTCAAGCCTACCTGGATTGTTTCGGCATTGAGCCGGAGAGCTGATGAACCGGGGGGCGGGGGGAGGGTGGTAAATCGGGGCGCGACCGGCAGGTTCAGGCCCCATCGTACCTCAGACCAGCAAAAAGCGGCCGCAAGGCCGCTTTTTTGGATCAGTGGGGTTGGGCCGGACCGGCCGGGTCGGTCTCGGGCAGGCTATCCAGGTCTGAGGCGTCAGTCCCCAGTATCTCTTCGGCCCCCAGCATCTCTTCCGACCCGGGCATCCCCTCCTCGGCTTCCGACAACGGGGCTTTGCCCTGGCGGCGTTTCATCTTGTCGTCGTTCTTCTGTTTCCGGGCTAATTCTTTGGCGCGCTTTTTGCCAGCCGTAACGATTTCGGGCCAAATTGATCCTCCCTGGGGCTTAAAATGCCAGAACTCCGGAAGTCCGGAGACCGCCGGAGTTCTGACTCTCAGGCTTTGCAGTCTAGAGTTTTACCACGTTTTGGGCCTGAGCCCCTTTGGGACCCTGGACCACCTCAAACTCCACTTCCTGGTCTTCCGCCAGGGAGCGGAAGCCGTCGCCCTGGATGGCACTGTGATGCACAAATACATCCGGACCGCTCTCCCGGGTGATGAAGCCAAAGCCCTTGGAGTCATTAAACCATTTTACTCTGCCAGTTTCCTTCATTGCTGAAAAACCTCCTACGGATGCTACAGTAATTTTCCCGCTAAAAAAGCAGGGAGCCAGCAGTCAGGCAAAAAAAAATCGGCAGAGGACTTAGCATCCCCGTCCGATTTCCGTCCAGGACTTATGGCCCTGCTTTCAGTCTGACATGCTAAACTTCATTAAATTTTATCAAAGAATTAACGCTTGTCAAGTGAATAATAGACCGCCCCGATATTCTCCGGTGGTCCAGTCGGCTTCAGCGGTCATGGGCCCCCCACCCCGCTGGCCTGGACTTGATGCCAGCCTGGTCTCCGCCTCAAGGGGAGCAAGAGAAAACTCCCCCAAAACCCCGGCGAAACGGGGTGGGGGCTGATGGTTCAAATTTAGGCCCGGACTCTGGGGGGAAAATTCCTGGGTCTCGGCGAATTCTCTAGGCGCGGTTCCCCAAATGGCGAAAATCTATTCCCAAAAAAATTTATTTCCCGGCGGCGATTTTTCTCCCTTTTGGGGTTCTATAAAGCAAGGCGGGATCATCATTGAATCCCAACAGGTTCGCGGCGATCAAGAGGTCAAGGGTATTCCGTACGATCAGCACTTGGTGATTTGTAACCTAATCCTCAAGATGCCCCCCTGGGGCTAAATGATTCTTTAAGTTTCTGGTCAGTTTGGATACTTGGGGGCGCCCTTGGCTCCCACATTAACGAAGCCCACTTTTTAGGGAAACCCAACCCACAAATAGGGTTGGCTAGAGCCTTTTCAGGGTGAAAATTCGTTCGGTTACAGCCAGAATGCCCTTGGCAGTCGAGTCTTGGGAACTATCTTCTTCCCTAACCTTAAGAATATCGTTATGTTTATAATTTATGTATCCTACGCCTGGCGCGGGAACAGCGACACTATTTTTCAACGGCCAGTCGGGCTAGTTGGCTCATTGCAGATCATCTAAGGGATTCGAAGTGAGACCATCACTATGACGTTCAGACCATACACCGAGAAAAATGCTCTATCGGAGCGCCTTACCCCGGGGGGTTGGCTCAATCGCTGGTGGATTTGGCTCCTGGCGGCCAGTCTTTTAGGGATCGTGGCCTACACCCAGTTAAGCAAGCCGGCCAAGCTGACCGGAGGCTTAGCCAAGCAAGGGGTTTCCCCGGCGCCCCAAAGTGTTCCGGTTACAGCAGCAGCGGCGAAGCGGGGAGATATCCCCATATATCTCACTGGGCTCGGCTCCGTCACCCCGCTCCGTACCGTCACCGTAAAGAGCCGGGTGGATGGAGAGCTGATGCGGGTCTCGTACAAGGAGGGACAGATTGTCGGCAAGGGCTATCTCTTGGCGGAAATCGACCCCCGACCATACGAAGCCCAATTGACCCAGACCCAGGGTCAGATGGTCCGCGACCAGGCCTTACTGAAGAACGCCAGAGTGGACCTGGAGCGCTACCGGGTCCTATCCGGCCAGGATTCCGTCGCCAAACAGATATACGATACCCAAAAATCCCTGGTGCGTCAGCTTGAGGGCACCGTCAAGTTCGATCAGGGCCAGATCGACAATGCCAAACTGCAGCTCATTTATGCACGGATCACCGCCCCCGTCAGCGGGCGCATCGGCCTGCGGGCCGTGGACCCGGGCAACATCATTCACGCCACCGATACCACTGGGCTCGCCGTGATCACGCAACTCGAACCCATCACGGTCATCTTTACCATCCCCGAGGACAACCTGCCCGAGGTGCTCGCCAAGCTCAGAGCCGGAGACCGCCTGGCAGTGGATGCCTATAACCGCGAGCAAAGCAAAAAACTCGCCACGGGGTCTTTGCTGACGGTCGATAACCAGATCGATCCGAACTCCGGCACGGTCCGACTCAAGGCGGAGTTCCCCAACAAAGATCATGGGCTTTTCCCCAACCAGTTCGTCAATGCCCGCCTGCTTCTGGACACCAGGCGGGGAACCACGGTGATACCCACCGCCGCCATCCAGCGAAGCCCCCAGGCGACTTTCGTCTTTCTGGTCAAGGCCGATCAGACCGTCACGGTCCGCCAGGTGCGCCTCGGACCCACGGCAGGGGATCAGGTCTCCGTCGACGAGGGCCTCTCACCCGGTGATCTCGTGGTGGTGGAGGGCGCAGAGAGGCTGCGTGAGGGGAGCAAGATCGAGTTAAAAAGCCCCGGGAACTCGGGGAAAGCCAAGTAATGAACCCTTCCCGCACTTTCATCCTGCGTCCGGTGGCGACCACCCTGCTGATGGCGGCCATCATTCTGGCCGGGGCGGTGGCCTACTACCAGTTGCCGGTTTCGGCCCTGCCCCAGGTGGATTACCCGACTATCCAGGTGCTCACCTTTTTCCCGGGCGCCAGCCCCGATGTCATGGCTTCATCCATCACCGCCCCTCTGGAGCGTCAGTTCGGCCAAATGCCGGGGCTCAAGCAGATGACGTCCAACAGTTCCGGGGGCAGTTCGGTCATCATCCTGCAATTCGGTCTGGCCCTCAGTCTGGACGTGGCCGAACAGGAGGTCCAGGCGGCTATCAATGCGGCCGCGACCTTTTTGCCGAAAGACCTGCCCAATCCACCGGTCTACAGCAAGGTCAATCCGGCGGATGCGCCGATCCTGACGCTGGCTCTCACTTCAGAGACTCTGCCGCTGCCCAAAATCGAAGACCTGGCGGATACCCGACTCGCCCAGAAGATCTCCCAACTGCCGGGGGTGGGCCTCGTCAGTATCAGCGGCGGACAGCGGCCGGCGGTGCGGATTCAGGCCAACCCCACGGCTCTGGCTGCTTACGGCCTCACCCTGGAAGACCTGCGCACCGCTATTGGGGTGGCCAACACCAACCAGGCGAAAGGTGGCTTTGACGGTCTACGCCAGTCATCCATCATCGGGGCGAACGATCAGCTCTTTACCGGCAAGGAGTATCTGCCGCTGATCATCGCCTATGTCAATGGCGCCCCCGTGAAGCTAGGCGACGTGGCCGACGCCATCGACGACGCCGAAAACGTGCGGCAGGCAGCCTGGATGAACGATGTGCCGGCGGTGATCGTCAACGTTCAGCGGCAACCGGGCTCCAACGTCATCGAGGTCGTCGACCGCGTAAAAAGCCTGCTGCCGCAGTTGCAAAGTGCTCTGCCGCCTGCGGTGCACGTCTCCGTGCTCACCGACCGCACCGTGACCATCCGCGCTTCTGTCCATGGAGTCCAGTTCGAGATGATGCTGGCAGTGGCCCTGGTGGTGCTGGTGATCTTTTTATTTCTGCGGAACCTCCGGGCCACGATCATTCCGAGCGTGGCCGTGCCGCTCTCCCTGGTGGGCACCTTCGGGGTGATGTATCTGCTGGGATTCAGCCTGAACAATCTGTCGTTGATGGCCCTCACCATTGCCACCGGCTTCGTGGTGGACGACGCCATCGTCATGATCGAAAATGTCTCTCGATACCTCGAACAGGGAGATCCACCCCTGCAGGCGGCCCTCAAAGGCTCGGAGCAAATCGCCTTCACCATCCTGTCCCTGACTGTGTCGCTGATCGCCGTGCTGATTCCGGTCCTGTTCATGGGCGAGGTGGTGGGCCGGTTATTCCGGGAGTTTGCCATTACCCTCGGCGTGACGATTCTCCTCTCTGCCGTGGTGTCCCTCACCCTGACCCCGATGATGTGCGCCCGGCTACTGCGGCATACGCCGGAAGAACAGCAGAGTCGGCTCTTTCTCTCCTCCCAGCGGGTCTACGACCGGATTATCGAGTTCTACGCCTCGACGCTGCGCTGGGTGCTGAAGCACCAGACGGGGACGCTCCTGGTCGCGGTGGCAACCCTGGTCATGACGGTGCTTCTGTACGTCATCGTTCCCAAGGGCTTTTTTCCGGTTCAAGACACCGGCATCATCCTGGGCATTTCCGAGGCCCCGCAAAGGATCTCGTTTGCGGCCATGGCGGAGCGCCAGCAGGTCCTGGCGAAGGAAATCCTCCAGGACCCGGCCGTCGAAAGCCTCTCCACCTTCATCGGCGTGGACGGAACCAATACCACCCTCAACAGCGGGCGGGTGCTCATCAACCTTAAGCCCTTGGAAGAGCGCCGCATAAGCGCCAGCGAGATCATCCGCCGCCTGCAGCCGCGGCTCGCCAAGCTCGAGGGCATCACCCTCTTCATGCAGCCGGTGCAAGACCTCTCGGTGGAGGATCGCGTCAGCCGGACGCAATACCAGTATAGCCTCGAGGATCCTGATAGCAACGAATTGAACCGCTGGGCTCCCAGGTTGGTTGAAGCTCTCCGGAAACGGCCCGAACTTCGGGAGGTGAGCAGCGATCAACAGGACGAGGGGCTGCAGGTTTACCTGACCATCGACCGCAGCACCGCGTCGCGCCTCGGCATCACGCCCCAGCTCATCGATGACACCCTCTACGACGCCTTCGGCCAGCGCCAGGTGTCCACGATCTTCACCCAGTTGAACCAGTATCGCGTCGTTTTAGAGGTCAAGCCCGACTTTCAGCGAACCCCCGACAAACTGGAGGCGATTTATATCCGCAGTATCGGCGGCGGCAAAGTGCCGTTGAGCGCCATCACCCGGGCCGAAGAGACGACCGGCCCCCTCGTCATCAGCCACCAGGGGCAGTTTCCGGCCACGACCCTGTCGTTCAATCTGGCTCCGGGGGTTTCCCTGGGTGGAGCGGTGGAGCTCATGGAGGCGACTACGAAGCAGCTGGGACTGCCGCCCAGCATCCGGGGCAGTTTTCAGGGCACGGCCCGGGCCTTCCAGGCCTCCCTGGCCAACGAACCGCTGTTGATCCTGGCAGCCCTGGTGACGGTCTACATCGTCTTGGGAGTGTTGTACGAGAGCTATATCCACCCCATCACCATCATCTCGACCCTCCCTTCGGCCGGAGTCGGGGCGATTCTCGCGCTTCTCCTCTGCCGCACCGAGTTCAGCGTCATCGCCCTCATCGGCATCATTTTGTTGATCGGCATCGTCAAGAAAAACGGCATCATGATAGTGGACTTTGCCCTGGATGCCGAGCGCAAGGGAGGGAAGCCTCCGGAGGAGGCGATCTATCAGGCCTGCCTGTTGAGATTCCGGCCGATCATGATGACGACCATGGCGGCCCTTTTGGGGGCGCTGCCCCTGGCCATAGGGACCGGATTGGGGTCCGAGCTGCGTCATCCCCTGGGCATCTCCATCGTCGGCGGGCTGATTTTCAGCCAGGTGCTCACCCTCTACACGACTCCGGTCATCTACCTCTGGTTTGATCGGCTGGCAGGACGCCTGGGCAAGGGTCGCTCGGCAGACTCGCAGCAAGGGGACTTCACGGAACCGGCATGAACATCACGGCCCCCTTCATCAAAAGGCCGGTGGCCACGACCCTGCTCACCGTCGGCATGGCGCTGGCCGGGATCATAGCCTTTCATTTCTTGCCCGTATCTCCCCTGCCCCAGGTGGATTTCCCGACGATCCAGGTCTCGGCAAGCCTGCCGGGGGCCGACCCCGAAACCATGGCTACTTCGGTGGCGGCGCCTTTGGAACGGCAATTCGGACACATTGCCGGGGTGACCGAGATGACCTCGTCCAGTTACCGGGGGATAACCAATGTCGTGTTGCAGTTCGATTTGAACCGCAACATCGACGGGGCCGCCCGGGACGTCCAGGCCGCCATCAATGCGGCGCAAAGTTATCTGCCGTCGACGCTGCCCAACCTCCCCACCTACCGCAAGGTCAACCCGGCCGATGCCCCGATTCTCATCGTGTCTCTCACCTCCGACACGGTGGACAGGGCGCGCATGTATGATGCGGCTTCCACCATTCTCCAGCAAAAAATCTCCCAGGTGGAGGGAGTCGGCACGGTGTTCGCGGGAGGCGGTTCTTTGCCGGCGGTCCGGGTGGAACTGAACCCTACGGCGGTGCACAAATACGGGATCGGCCTTGAGGATGTGCGCAGTCTGTTGGGTAACACCAACGTCAACCGGCCCAAGGGACAACTGGCGGATGGAACCAAAAGCCGGGAGATCAGGACCAACGATCAACTCTTCAAGGCCGAGCAGTACCGGGATCTGATCGTAACTTACAGCTCCGGGGCGCCGGTCCGGTTGGCGGATCTGGGCGAGGTCGATGACTCAGTTGAGGATGTGCGAGCCGAGGGGCTGATGAACGGCAAGACCGCGGTGATGCTGGTCATTTTTAGAAGCCCCGGGGCCAACATTATCGACACGGTGGATCGGATTCGCGGCCTGATGCCGCAGTTGCAAGCCTCCATTCCCCAGGGGATCAATCTGTCGGTCGTGGTGGACCGAAGTCCGCCCATCCGCAGTTCACTCAAGGATGTCGAATTCACCCTGGTGATTTCGGGCACCCTCGTCATTCTGGTGGTGTTCGCCTTCCTGCGGAATATCCGGGCCACCCTCATCCCGGGGGTGGCGGTGCCGGTGTCCCTCATCAGCACCTTCGGGGTGATGTATCTGCTGGGCTACAGCGTGGACAACCTCTCCCTCATGGCCCTCACGATTGCGACGGGCTTTGTGGTGGACGACGCCATTGTGGTGATAGAGAACATCACCCGTTACATCGAAAAAGGAGATTCCCCCCGGGAGGCGGCGTTCCTGGGAGCAAAGGAGATCACCTTTACGGTCGTATCCATGAGCGCCTCTCTGGTGGCGGTGTTCATCCCGCTCCTGTTGATGGGCGGTATGGTCGGCCGTCTGTTTCGCGAGTTCTCCGTGACGCTTTCCGCGGCTATCTTGATTTCTCTGCTAGTGTCCCTGACGACCACCCCCATGATGTGCGCCGCCCTCCTCAGGTCAGAGAAAGGCCGGGCTCACGGGCGCATCTACCGGGCCAGCGAGTGGATGTTCGAACTGCTGCGCCACACCTACGATATCAGCCTGGGCTGGGCCTTGCGGCACCCTCGCTTTATGCTCTCTCTGATGCTGCTCACGGTGGGATTGAATATCGGCCTGTTCCTTTACATTCCCAAGGGTTTCTTCCCCGAGCAGGATACCGGTCGCATCACCGGCATGATCCAGGCCTCCCAGGACATCTCGTTTCAGGCCATGCGGCAGAAGCTGCCGGAAGTGGTGGATATCATCAAGACTGACCCGGACGTGACTGACGTGTTGGGTTTCACCGGCGGGGTCAGTGGCGGCGGCACCGGCGCCACCGTCAATACGGCGCGCATGTTCATTTCCCTCAAGCCCTTCGAGCAGCGCAAGGCCAGTGCGCGTCAGGTGATCGCCAGGCTGCGCCGCCAGCTCGCGCAAGTGCCGGGGGCCCCCACTTACTTTCAGGTGGTTCAGGATTTGCGGATCGGCGGCCTGGGAAGTGCGGCCCTTTATCAATTTACCCTTCGGGGAGACAACCTCGAAGAGCTCAATACCTGGGGCCCCCGCGTGCTAGAGAAACTGCGCCCCTTGCCTCAACTGGTGGATGTTAACAGCGATCAACAGGATAGAGGGTTGCAGTCCACTCTGGTAATCGACCGCGACACGGCCTCCCGGTTCGGCATTACCGCGCAGCTCATTGACGACACCTTGTACGACGCCTTCGGGCAGCGCCAGGTGGCCATCACCTACACCCCGCTCAACCAGTATCATGTAGTAATGGAGGTGGCCCCACCCTATTGGCAGCGCCCCGAAACGCTGCGACAGATCTACGTGCATTCGCCCAATGGCGCCATGGTGCCGCTGAGCGCCTTCACGCATTACGAGCCCACCGCCACCTCTCTCTCGGTGAACCACCTGGGGCAGTTTCCGGCGGTCACCATCTCATTCAATCTGGCCCGGGGGGCAGCCCTCGGGGATGCGGTGGCGGCCATCGAGACGGCCACCAGGCAGTTGGGGCTACCGGCCGGCATCCGGGGGACCTTCCTGGGGACGGCCGAGGCCTTCAAGGCCTCCTTGGCCAACGAACCGTATCTGATCCTGGCGGCGCTCCTGGCGGTCTACATCGTGCTGGGGGTGCTGTACGAGAGCTACGTCCACCCGATCACGATCCTCTCCACCCTGCCATCGGCGGGGGTGGGGGCACTTTTTACTTTGATAGTCTGTGGGACGGATTTGAGCCTCATTGCCGTAATCGGTATTATCCTGCTGATCGGCATCGTCAAGAAGAACGGCATCATGATGGTTGACTTTGCCCTGGACGTGGAACGCAAAGAGGGCAAGAGTTCTCGGGAGGCGATCTACGAGGCGTGTCTGCTGCGATTCCGCCCGATTATGATGACGACCATGGCGGCCCTGTTGGGAGCACTGCCGCTGGCGCTGGGATCTGGAGCGGGGTCCGAGCTGCGCCGCCCCCTGGGCATCTCCATCGTGGGGGGGCTGATCTTCAGCCAGATGCTCACCCTCTATACCACCCCGGTGATCTACCTTTATCTGGACCGCTTCAGGCTCTGGTTTAATCGCCTCCGCCGCGGGCGCCGGGGGGAGCCAGCAAATGCGGGGGCGATGGAAAATTAGCGGGGTAATGCATAAATTGTCCGCAATCCGGGAGAGAGGGGTACTGAAGTCCCCCTTGGTAAAAGGGGGATTTAGAGTTATTTATTAGGTTTTTCAAGTGGTTATTATAATCCCCCCTGCCCCCCTGGAGAAAAGGGGGGGTAAAAAATGTGGTAATAAATATAGTTGGGACCCCGGACCGCCACCCGGGAAAGGCTTTGAGGAAATCATTTATGTTGCTTCATTTAAGGACAGTCTTTGGGAGATGCATGGCGCCCGGCAGGATTACCCTGGCAGTGGTCGCCGGGGCGCTGGTCCTGGTCTCAGGCTGTACGGTCGGTCCGGATTATGTGAGGCCGCCGGCCGAAACCCCCGCGACTTACAAGGAAAATGCCGGTTGGAAGGTGGCCCAGCCCCGGGACGAGATGTCCCGGGGAGCCTGGTGGGAGATCTATAATGACCCCAAGTTGAACGCCCTGGTAGCGCAGGTCGACATCACCAACCAGAACATCGCCGCGGCGGAAGCGAATTTCCGCCAGGCTCTGGCGTTGATTCGAGTCGCCCGGGCCGCCTATTTCCCCACGGTCACCGGCGGCCCTTCCTGGTCGCGGTTCAAGAGATCGGAGAACATCGGCAGCGCTAATTCTAATCTTGCCGGAGCCTCGGGAACCTCAGGCGCAGGAGGTGGCGCCGCCATTGGCTCCTTCCCGGGGGCTACTTTACCGGACTACTTGCTGAATTTCAACGCCGCCTGGGAATTGGACATTTGGGGCAAAGTGCGCCGCAGCGTGGAGTCGAGCCAAGCCAGCGCCCAGGCCAGCGCCGCCAATATTGAGGTGGCGCGGCTGAGCGCCCAGGCCACCCTGGCCCAAAGCTATTTTCTCTTGCGCGCCTCGGACGAGCAAAAGCGCCTCTTGGACGACATCGCCCTCGCCTTCCAAACGATTTTCGACCGGACCATAAACCGCTACAACAGCGGCGTCGCCAGCCGGAACGACGTGGCCCTGGCGGAGACCCAGCTCAAGACCACCCAGGCCCAGGCCATCGACCTCGGGGTGCAACGGGCCCAACTGGAGCACGCCATCGCCATCCTCATGGGTAAGCCGCCCGCCACCTTCGCCATTCCGCCGGCGCCGGTGGCCCTGAAGGTCCCGGCCATTCCCGCCGGGGTGCCTTCGGAACTCCTGGAACGCCGCCCCGACGTCGCCGCCGCCGAAAGGAACATGGCCGCGGCCAACGCCCAGGTCGGCGTTGCCATCGCGGCCTATTACCCCTCCATTACTCTGAGCGCCACCGGAGGCTTCGAGGCCGCCACCACGCCGCTGTGGTTTACCTGGCCCAGCCGCTTCTGGTCGCTGGGGGCGGCCGCGGCGCAGACCATATTCCAAGGCGGGGCGCTGGTAGCCCAGACCGACGCGGCCCGAGCGGCTTACGATGCCACCGTGGCCACCTATCGCCAGACGGTGCTCACCGGCTTTCAGGAGGTAGAAGACAATCTGGCGGCCCTGCGCATTCTGGAGCAGGAGGCGAAGGTCCAAGACGAGGCGGCAAAGGCGGCGAGATTATCGGTCACCTTAAGCACTAACCAGTATCAGGCCGGTACCATCAGCACCCTCGACCTCCTGCTGGTGGTGACCAACGCCCGGAACATCGAAAGGACCTCCGTCACCATCCTGGGCAGCCGGATGAGCGCCAGCGTGCTCCTGATAAAAGCCCTGGGCGGGGGCTGGAAATCCTCCGACTTGACTGCTGTCGCTAATGGCTCGCTGGATTCGAGCCCAAGCGGTCAGGCGTCGAACCGCCAAGACCACCGTGAAGGCCCCGTAAACCCGAACCTGGCTGGTGGCAGGGTTGGCGAGCCATCAACCCAATAGGATAAGACCAGCTCGCATTGTGTCCAGGATAGATAAGAGAGGGCTCAATAACCTTCTTCAGTAAAATGAGAATATATTTTATTCTTTATACCTCAGGCGATAACCAACCCCGGGTTCGGTGCTGAGATATACCGGGCGCGCCGGGTCGGCTTCCAATTTATGGCGCAGGTGGTGGATATAATTCCTTAAATAATGCGCCTGCTCATCGCTTCGATAGCCCCATACTTCCTGCAGCAGCTGCCTTTGGGTTATGACTTTCCCGCTATGACGCACCAATACGGCCAATAATTTAAACTCGATGGGGGTAAGATGGATCTCTTTGGGGCCCACCCAAACCATTCTCCTGGCCAGGTCAACCTTGAGGTCACCGGTTTGAAAAATCGGTCCCTCTTTGCCAACCCGGGATTGGGAGATGCGACGTATGGCGACTCGCATCCGGGCGGAAAGTTCCTCAACGCTGAAGGGCTTGGCCAAATAATCATCCGCGCCGGCGTCCAGGCCGTCAACCTTCTCGGTGTCTTTGCCCCGGGCCGAGATCACGATGATGGGAGTATTGGACCACTCCCGGATGCGTTTGATAACTTCCAGACCATCGATATCGGGGAGCCCTAAATCCAGAAGGATGATATCGGGATTATGGGTGGCCGCCATGGTAATTGCCTGGGCCCCGGTGGTGGCCTCCAGCAGTTTAAATCTCTGGGCTTCCAGGGCCGCCTTGAGGAACCGGCGAATTGGCGCCTCATCTTCCACCACCAGCACAATCCAATCGGCATCGGACACGGATTTCCCTTCCTGCAACCAAATGCAAAATTATGACGAAAAAGTCATTGGTTGTTTCGGCCTTTTAAGGGGAAGGTGAATCGCACCGCGGCGCCGCCGCCGGTGCGGTTCTCCGCCCATATCCGGCCCCCGTGGGCCTCCACGATGGCTCGGCAGATTGACAGCCCCAGACCGTAACCCCTTTGGCCCAGGTCCTTGGTGCCTCGATCAAACATCTCAAAAATCCTTTCCAGATCCTCCGGGGGAAATCCCGGGCCGTGGTCGGCTACTTCCACTTCAATCTCATGGTCCTTCCGTACGGCCGCAATGGCCAGGGGAGAGCCTGGGGGTGAGTACTTCAGCGAGTTTTCCAGCAAATTAATGAAGATGTGCTCCGCCAGAGCCGAATCCAGCGGGACCATGGGGAGATCAGCAGGCAGCGAAGTCGTGATCGGTCGGTCCGCCAGCTTTTTCTCTAAACGATTTAAGGCGGCCCCGACGACTTCTTCTAACGGTTGCAACTCCTGGTGAAGCTTGAGAGAGCCTGACTCCAGCATGGCAATATCCAGGAGGTTGTTGACCAATCGGCTCAGCCGGTCAGCCTCATCATAGATGTTGGTCAGCATTTCTTGCGCCTGCTGGGTATCAAGCTGGCTCTGCAAATCCAACAAGCTGCTGGAGGATCCCATGATAGCCGCCAGGGGCGTTTGAAAATCATGGGTGACCGAGCCGAGCAGAGAGGCGCGCAAACGTTCGGTTTCCGCCGCCACCTGCGCTTCCAAGGCGGCCTTTTGCAGACGCTCCACTCCTAGGGCCAGGGCGACTTGCTTGGCCAGGGATTCGAGGAAGCGGAGGCGCAGTTGTTCCGGTAATAGCCATTGTACCGATTCAGGATCTTTGGGCCGCATGGCCAGGACCCCTAAGGTGGCATCGGCGGTTTGCAGGGGCACATAGAGAATCTCAGAAGTTGGTGAGTTTTGCGTCCCCCACCCGGCCATCTGGCCGGCCTGGTAAGTCCATTGGGCCACACCCATTTCTTTGATGATATCTTTGTGAAAGACCGACGCGATATCTCCGGCAGACACGTGCAACCGCTTATTGTCGTCCGGCAGCAGCGCCACCACCTGGCACCCTAAAATCTCCGAGATGTGCTGCACCGCCACCTGCAAAATTTTCTCCAGCCCCCGGGTGCCGGCGAGCTGCTGGCTGAGGGCCTGCATGGCCGCGGTCTGGCGCTCTTGCAAACGGGCGGCCTCGGCCTGCCGTCTTATCAGGCCGGCCAAATGACCGATTACCACGGCCACCAGAAACATCACCACGAAGGTCACGAGGTATTTGGCATCTTCAACGGTGAACGACCATCGGGGCGGCACAAAACAGAAATCAAAGGCCAGAACGCTCAGGAGAGCATTGAGGATAGCCGGCCCCCGCCCACACTGCACGGCGGTGACCATCACCGCCAGCAAATACACCATAATCAGGTTGGGGAGGTCGAAGTAAGGATACATCAAGAAGCAGAGGCCGGTAGCCAGGGAGACATAGATGAGGCCCACTTCATAGTCAGGCAACCGGATGGGTTTCGGTTGCACCAAAACGGGCGCCTCTTTTTGTTCCCCCGACTCCCCGGTGATGACATAAACATCAATCTCGCCGCTCAGGCGCACCAATTCGTCCACCGGACTCTTGGAGAGGAAATCACGCCAGCGGGGACTAGGGGGCTTACCGGCCACAATTTTGGTAACCTGCCGCCGGCGGGCGAAGTTGACAATCTCGGCGGCAATGCGAATGCCCCTCAAGGTGATGGTTTCGGCGCCCAATTGCTCCGCCAGCCGCAGGTTATAGACGGCCCGGTTCCGCTCCGCCTCCGGCAACCGCAGCATCTTGGGGTTCTCGACGTAGACCGCAAACCATTCAGCCTGCAACTCGGTGGCCAGGTTTTTGGCGGCCCTGATCAGATCGGCGCAGGCAGGGCTGGGGCCGACGCACACCAGGATTCTGGCTTTTGTGAGTGGTAACCTGTCTGCCATCATTGCCCTCCCTTGGTCTGACGCCGATTGATGCTTCCCTTAAAGTCTAAATCATAAAATGTCAAAAAATAGTAAAAATTCTCCAGCCGGCCGTAAAAATTTCGTAACAATCCGAGCACCTGTATGAGCCTCACGTCGGATGGATCGAAGAGAACGGCAAGAGGTTCGGCTCTCGAAGGCTTATGGGTTGGAGCTTGAGACGAACAAGGCCACCGGGATAGGGGCAATCTTAGGAGCAATGGCCAAAATGCAGGTGGCCTTGATGGGATAACTGATGAAATTGATTAACTGATTAATTGGTCGGGGCGGCGGGATTTGAACCCGCTTAATCATCAATTATATCAATGGCGTATAATGATTACCAATGACGTAAGATGATAACTTAAAAGGCTTTTCTAATCTCCCCCTTTTGGGCCGGATGTCACCTATTATCATTTTCGGTCACAGGATTTCATTTGAATTGGGCACAGTTTTAGGCACAGATTCCTGAAATGAATAACCGGGTTCAGAGATGATTAAGATTTTTCCCGGGCGGGCCAGAGGCTCTGCGTTTCGCCTTTGCAGACGCTCGCTGTTATGTCTGCGCCCCCGCTAAAGCCGAACTGGATTGGCGCACCCTGTTCTCCGAAGAGTGCGCCCCAGCGTGTGCCGCCCTCATCAACCGCAAACGCCGCAATGCTAATATCAGGCACGGCACCCCCGTAGCAAGTAGCGACACCGTGCAGTTCTGCGCCGGAGATCGGAACGGCAACTCTGTTTCCATGGTCAACTCGATATACACCAACTTCGGTAGCGGCATCGTACCCGAGGGCCTTGGCTTCGTCCTCCAGAACCGGGGGTGCAACTTTACGTTTGTGGCGGACCTACCCCACCTGCACTGGCCCCAGCAACGCCGGGACCAAACCATCATCCCCTGCCTGACCCCCAACCCGGATGGCTACCTACACGTTGTGCCCGGCGTCATGGGCGGCTTCATGCAGCCGCAGGCACGTGCAATTTCTCAGTGCCATGTTTTGGAAGAAGGCCTCGATCCGCAGGCGGCGCTCGACCGCTCCGCTTCACGTGAACCCAGGCGATCATTTTCTCTTGAGGAGGGCATGTCGGAAGAGACTGTGGCGGCCAAACCGCCATGGGTCATTCCACGTCTGTAGTGACCGGGTATGCCCGCAAGCTGTTTGGGCGCGGCCAGACCATCTTGAAATGCAGCGATGGGTTTTACGGAGGTCCCAGCGATCCGCGCTCTGATGGTGGCGTCTTCGGGCTGTAACCTGATTGTGCGCCTTCTACCCGGGAACCATGTCAGTCTTTTCTATTTTTTGCCCAGGTCAGGGCCGTTTGCAGCCCCAATTTCAAACGCTGACTTCCTCCCCTGACACTTACCCCTCATGCATGGGTCCGTACTCAAGTTGGCCCCGTTTGAGTGCCCTTTGTAGGCAGGCCCAAATTAAATTTGTAGACGCCAGGCTGAATAGCTCTTCTGCCTTGAAGGAGAAACCTGGTTCGGTGGGGTCCCAGGTCAATGTCGACACCTTTTCACGAAACACACTATCTGTTTCCCCTCAACCAACCGTATTTTCATATATCCATAACCCTCCCGATCGCATCTAAGCATATTCCATGGAGCCTTCAAGGCAATGACAGCGTTTACTGAAGCTTCCAGTGGCCAGGCATAAGGTAGAAGACTATCTTCTTATCCCTATCAGCTTTCGCAGGTGCATGAGGCCTTCAATAGCGGCTGCTGAAATAATTTTGTCGCTTGCTGCTCATCATAAGCAGCCCCGGGAGGGGTAATAGAGGATGTTTGGTGGTTTCCTGCCAGGATACCAGGAATGTACCAGAGCTCGTTGTTTTCGCTCACGATGGGAGCCTTGCCTTGAGATGGAACCATAGAATACCTATCTTAATACATCAGCCCCAACAAGCTGCGTCAATGGCTATATTTTTATGCGATCCTTCAAGCTTCCAGAATCGAGTTGAGAAAGGATGGTGCGCTATGAAAAAGGAGACCGACTTCGGGTTAATGACCCGCCGGGATTTCGCGCGCGTCACGGCTGTGGCCGGCCTTAGCATCATGGCGGCGCCATATATCTCTCTGGGCGCTCCTCCCGCTGGCAAGCCGACCACCCGGGTACTGGGGCGGACAGGCTTTGAGACCACAACCCTGGGCCTTGGCGGGCAGGCGTCACTGCAATGGACCCCAGAGGGAGAGAATCCCGAGCACATCATCATCAAAGCCCTAAGCCTGGGCATCAATTACTTTGATACCTCTAACCTGTACGGGCCCAGCCAGTTGAATTATGGTAAGGCCTTTCGCACCTTGAACCTCATTCCGGGCAACCCTGGGTACGATGAAGTCAAGCGGCGCTCTATTTATCTGGCGAGCAAAACCCGCCTGCGTTACGCGAAAGGTGAACCCACCACCGAGAGGCCTGTTAAAGACTTTACCAATGGGCTACCAGGCTCAAAAACCATCGATGACGTGAAGCGCACCCTGTCCCAAATCTTCGGAGATGGGCAAGGCAACTATCCTCCCGGAGCCTACGCCGACCTATTTCAAATCCACAGCCTGCAAACCATCGATGATGTGGACGCAATTTATGAAGGGTTGGAGAACCCGGACCCCAAGGCGGAAAGGATTGGCGCATTGGCGGCACTCAGAGATTACCGGGACGGAACCAACCTCACCGGCTTGAACCCCAAGAATGAAAAATTAATCCGACACATCGGCATCACGGGCCACCTCTCCTCCCCGGTGTTGATGGAATGCCTCCAGCGGGACGAGAAAAACCTGATTGACACCCTGCTCGTGGCCTTGAATGCCAACGACCGCCGATACTTTAACCATCAATACAATGTGATTCCCGTGGCGGTGGCCAAGAATGCGGGCCTCATCGCCATGAAAGTCTTTGCGGACGGCGCCATGTACGGCAAAGGGAACTTCTTCTCCCGGGCTCCCGAACACGTGGTGCGTCTGACCTGCCCCCGATAGTTGTACCAAGTTTTAAGTTAGAATTGGGGTCAAGTCAAGCCAGAGATCCTGGCGGAGCATAGCGTAGCCAGGATCTCTGGAAATCACCTGGATGGCCTCGGGTGCGGGTGGCCGATAACCCAAGGCGCTGTGAGGCCTTGCCGTATTGTATTCCCGCCGCCAGCGTTCTATAAGGATCTGGGCCTCCTTCAGGGTGGTGAAAATCTCCCCGTTGAGCAACTCATCCCGCAGTTTTCCATTGAAGCTCTCGTTGTAGCCATTCTCCCAGGGACTGCCAGGTTCAATGTAGAGCGTTTTGACTCCTACTCGGCTTAACCACTCCCGAACCGCCCTGGCCGTAAACTCCGGCCCGTTGTCTGATCGGATATAGTCTGGTGGGCGCCGTGACACAAACAGCTCTGTCAACCGATACAACACCGCATCTGCATCAAAACGCCGGGACACCTCGATGGCCAGGCATTCCCTGGTGTACTCATCAATGATGGTGAGCATTCGGAAAGCTTTGCCATCGTGAGTCCGCGCCATCACGAAGTCATAGGACCATACATGGTTCGGCCAGCAGGGCCGGAGACGAACACAAGATCCGTCGCTTAACCACAACCTGCCCCGCTTTGGCTGCTTCTGGGGCACCTTCAGCCCTTCCTGTCGCCAGATCCGTTCCATTCTTTTATGGTTCACCACCCAGCCGTCACTTCGCAGCAACGCCAGGATACGGCGATAGCCGTATCGCCCATACCTGCTGGCATGGCCAATGATGGCCGCAGTCAGCCCCACCTCGTCATCAGGCTCGGTGGCTTGGTAACGCTGGGTCGCACGCGGTTGCCCAATCACCCCGCAGACACGGCGTTCCGACACCGGCAGAGCCTTCCGGATATGCTCAATGCATTGCCGCCGACGGGTCGGGCTTAGAAGTTTCCCCTTACCGCCTCCTGGAGGATCAGTTTATCCAGTGTGAGATCCGATACCGCCCGCCTCAGCCGGGTATTCTCTTGCTCCAGGGCCTTGAGGCGCTTGGCCTGCTCTATCTTTAAACCACCATACTCCCGGCGCCAGCGATAGAAGGTCTGTTCGGCAATACCCAGGGTTCGGCAAACCTGGCCCACCGTCTCCCCCTGGGCCAAGGCCACCTCTGCTTCCCGCAACTTCCCAATGATCTGCTCCGGCGTATAACGCTTCCTGCTCATCTCCCTGCCTCCCTTCGATCCACTACTCTAACTTAACATGTGGATCAGTTTTTGGGGGGCAGGTCATTGGCTTGACCCGCCGTAAGATGCTTTGATTGTAATATGCCTGACCAGGGCCAATCTGGGAATAAGGACATACCCGGATTTTAGCCTTCAGATTAAAGGGGTCTTAATGGAGGGATGTCTGTATATACAGGTAGGACACCCGGAAGTACCAGCCATAACGGGGCCAGACGAGGTTGACAGGATCCTGGGAGGGGGGCCTAGAGGTGGTCACCAGTTCTACCGGAAGGAATCAGGCGATTGAGAGGTCGGCAAGTTTTCGATATCTATTCAATTCTTATACGAAATATCTGGCCTGGATCCCCGAAGGAGCCCAGGCCAGACAAGAGAAACATGGAACGTATCAATTTGCACTATACTTCAAAACTGGTTGCTGTCAAGAAAATTAGGGGATGAGTAATTTCTTTGCCGGAAAAGAAGTTATCTCACCGTCGTACAGATTGATGATAGGCTCGTAGGGTGGACGATCTGGGTTCACCAAGGGGGAGGGGTGGGTGGCCAAGCGGCGCGGGGACTTTCCCCGGAAAAGCGAGGTTAAGCAATCGCCGATCTCAGCCTCCTACTCCCACCGTTCCTTGATAATTTCTGTATTCACGGTGTCAAACACCTCGGAATGATGCTCTATTTCAAACCACCGCATAAAGGTTTTATAGTCGCGTTTTGAGGGCCACCAATCAGGATCAGTACAGAAGGCATCTAACTCTCTCTCAAAAATGTCCGCGTGTATCCTCTTGATAAATTTTTGGGCCTGGAGATCATTACCGAACTCGGGTAACAGAAGCACGGTGCAGTCGGTCTGGAGATCGGCCAGCGTAAAGAACTCCTCATTATCTGGCAGGGCATTGAGCCAGTCCAGAAAGGGTTGTTTGGGTTTTACCACCGCTATGGAGCGGTTGATGGTATCCATTTGTTCATCCTCATGTCGGTGCGGTTCAGCGATGAATTGATTGGCGACTTCCAAAACCCTGGCACCCCGGCCTCAGCGATTCGCCCAGGTCAAGCCTCTCGTGGCTGAGAGCCAAGCTATATGGATTAAGTTAATGGCGTACAGCCAAGCGTGAGCCTCGGCCTATGGGCATGATCCTAACCCCGGCCAACGGCTTCGGCGTGGATGATGACCTGGTGCTTGGCATCGATGAGGGCCTGACTGCGATGGCCAATACCGCTCTGGACTCGATTTCGTCAGATGAGAAGGTTGTCCGGAACGTAGGATTTGCATCACTATCGCATCACCCAGGGCATGGTTGGCTAACAATGGCATCCCCGGAACTCGTCAACTACGAGGTTTCCTTGACCAAAACCTCACGTCTGGCCAGACTTGGAAACAAGGGGATCCATAGGGCCACCACGACTAAGGTACAAATACCGCCGAGCACCACCGACGGTACGGTGCCAAGCCAGGCGGCGGTGACTCCGGACTCGAATTCACCGAGCTGGTTGGAGGTGCCGATAAAGATAAAATTGACGGCGCTCACCCGGCCCCGTTTCGCATCCGGCGTCTCCAACTGCACCAATGACGAGCGAATCACTACGCTGATCATATCGCTACCGCCCAGCGTCGCGAGTGCGGCCAGGGACAGCAAAAAGGAGCGGGAAAGACCGAAGACGATAGTGGCAATCCCAAATCCGATCACCGCAGCGAACATAGTTCTCCCCACGCGGCGCTGGAGTGGTCTCCGGGCGAGATAGACTGACATTGCCAGCGCCCCTACGGCCGGCGCGGCCCGTAGCAACCCCAGTCCCCAGGGACCGGTGAAGAGAATGTCCCGGGCATAGATGGGCAAAAGCGCCGTAGCCCCCCCCAGCAGCACCGAGAACAGATCCAGCGAGATGGCCCCCAGGATATCGGGCTTGCTGCGGATATAGGCGATCCCCCCGAACACTGATCTCAACGTCGGCGGCTCTCGGCGTAGCGCCACCAAAGGAGCGGATATTGTTAGACAAGACAGGACCGCCAAGAAATAGCAGGCGGTGCTACTGGCATAGGTGAAGCCGGCGCTGGCGATGTAGACAATACCGCCCAAGGCCGGCCCGAGGATGATTCCGACCTGCCGGCCCGTGGCACTCCAGGTGAGACATTGGGGTAACAGCTCCGGCTCTATCAGCGAAGGCAGAAAAGCCTGCATGGTCGGCGACTCGAAGGCCCGCGCCGCACCGATCAGAAAAACGCAGGCCAGGATGAGCTCCCGATTAAGACAGTGGGTGAAGCTGCCGACAGCCAGCGCCGTTGCCATAACGCCTTCAATCGACAGGCAGATTAAAAGAATGCGCCGCCGCTCATAGCGGTCGGCGACATGGCCTACCACCAGGGTCAGCAGGAATTGGGGCAGGAACTGCGCCAGTCCGACGAGACCAAGGGTGAAGGCGCTGTGAGTCAGGTCGTAAATCTGCCAACCCACTGCCACCGCAAGCATCTGATAGGCGAGAAAGGAAGCGGTCTGCCCAAGCAGAAACCGCTTGAAGGCAGGAATAGCCAAGGGTTGCCTTTTGCTCGACTGCATGTAACGCCAGTTTCCTCCTCGAAGGCTGCAGGGCTTTGCTGGGCAGGGGGCTTAGCCTGCACCCCCTATATAAGCTTTAAGTATGTATCATCTCGAGAGCAAAGAGCAATAGTCGAGCCAGGTGCGGCGAACAGAGGCAAACCCTGCCTAGCCATTTGCTGAGGAATTATTGAGGGAAATTGCTGAGGGCTGGAGTTCCGGGTCACCGCCACCAGGCGGCGTAGAGCAAAGTCCGGACCAGGGTCATGCCCGTGCAGAAGTGAATCTGGATGGCCAGGGTCTGGGTGGTGATAAATTTCGGCTGGGTGGGGTCGGTGGGCCACGGCTTCGGCGGATGGCCCTGACGGCCAGGGGCAAGGGAGCCAGCGCCGTCATAATAAAATCGAACAGCCCGAAAATTTCCAGGTGCACAATCCGGCAACCAAGAGCTTTCAGGACTTGTTGAAGCGGCTTGGAAAGCGGGTGATAATCCGGCGGACCACCGAAGATGAACTTCTTTATGCCTCAAGCTTTTTAAAGGGAATTATCTACTTAACTCCCCAAATTTTCTATTCCGGGGCTTGTCCTAACTGTAAACAGACTATGGATACCTACTTCTCTAAACCTATTGAAACTAAAGGATAATTTATGACTTTCACTTTATGGTTTCACTCTAACATGCATGTACATCGGCAATCACAGGCTGTAGGGGACTTAAATCCAATAACTCAATTAATATGGAGACATATAAAAAACAATCATCTTCTAAGCAATAGAACTTTTGACAACTTATATAATCTAATTTGGCATTTCTAAGGGGTGATTTATGAAAATCGGCGTTTGTTATAAAGCAAGAGAGGACAGTTTTATCACGGCATTTGATTATGACCAGGCTATTTATGATCTTATGTGTGCCAAAGAACAACTTACACCTGATGGGAAGTCCTGCTCTGTTTGTGGCGATGGAGGACATCAAGCATGGGAGTGTCATCATAACCCCCTGGTGATGACCCGCAGGGCTGCAAAGGAACGGGCAACTTATAGATGTTTCCATTGTGGTCAATCTTTCATGGATCAAGATACGGCCGCAGACCATTTCGGCAAACGGGATGAAAGAGAATATCCGGTATGTAAAGGTTGAAAATGACAAAAAGACCTCCCAAAATCCTAACTAAAATTGTCGATAAAGTCTTATCCTATCGTCCTGAACCCAAAACTGAATCAGCCAAAAAACGCCAGAGAAGGGATGATGAAAGGCTAATCGCAGTCGGGAAAAGGATTTTAGCCAATGTATCAGAACCAAAAAGGGACTAAAGTATATAATTCCCTTTTTAAAGGGCATCATTACCGACCGATTCCTTGCGGTGAGCAATCGAACAATCACGGTATATCGACTTGCCCACTTGCCATTTATCCCACAGATAATCACCTACTCCAGTTTTCCCACATAAACTTGCCTCAAGCGACCCCAAAACGCCATCGAGAGGCATACCCTGTGGGTATCCCAGGGGTAGACGCTGATCGTTCAAATTTGGGGCTTGAGAGGGCACTTTACCAAGGGAATTTCAACTCTGGCGGCGCCGGTAGAGGTATGTAGTTTTTCCGCCTTCAAAACGTTTAGTGTGGGGGCATGGACGGTATCCTTCGTTTCGATATGGCGATCATATATATAACTCACTGGAATTTTAAAGAAGTTATGCTAGTGGCAAGCTCTAGAAACTTTTGTATCCTAAGTTTCCGCTTTCTCTTTGGCAAATCATCTATGGCTTGACTTGACCCCCATCCTAACTTAAAAATTGGTAAATTTGCTGGGGGCAGGTCAAGGGGAGAAACATGAAAGGGAAACAAAATTCTCAAGGAAAAGAAAGCATTCGCACGGGAACCAGCCCGGAGATTCTGGCCCAGGCCCTCCTGGACAACCTCTACTATGTCCAGGGGCGTCTCCCCGAACTAGCCACTAGGAACGACTGGTATATGGCCCTGGCCTATACGGTGCGTGACCGGCTGTTGCAGAGCTGGCTCGAGACCATCAGTGCCCTGGGGCGAGAGGCCAGAATCGTCAGCTACCTTTCGGCCGAATTCTTGCTGGGGCCGCAGTTGGGGAACAGCCTCATCAGTCTGGGCATCTGGAAGCCGGTCCGGGAAGCTGTGGCCCGGCAAGGGCTGAACCTGGAGGATCTCCTGGAACAGGAGGAGGAGCCTGGATTGGGCAACGGCGGCCTGGGGAGGCTGGCCGCCTGCTACCTGGACTCCCTGGCTACTCTGGAGGTTCCCGCCATTGGCTACGGCATCCGCTACGAGTTCGGCATTTTCGACCAGGAAATCCGGGACGGCTGGCAGGTGGAGATAACGGACCAGTGGCTGGCCCTGGGCAACCCCTGGGAGCTCTGCCGCCCCGAAATCACCTATCGGGTAGGCTGGAAGGGGCACACCGAAACCTATAGCGATGCTGCGGGATTCCAACGGGTGCGCTGGGTCCCGGGCATGATGGTTAAAGGTGTGGCCTACGACTATCCCGTACCCGGCTATCGGACCAAGTTCACCAATCTCCTCCGCCTGTGGAAGTCGGAGGCCGTGGAGTCCTTCGACTTCCAGGACTTCAACGTGGGCGACTACTACGGCGCCGTGCAGGAGAAAGTGATCTCGGAGACGGTCACCAAGGTGCTCTACCCCAATGATGAACCGGAGGTCGGCAAGAGAATCCGATTAGCCCAGCAGCACTTTTTCGTTTCCTGCTCCCTTCAGGACATGCTGCGCATTCACCTCTTGCGCGGCCATAGCCTGGACGCCTTCCATAAAACCTATGCGGTGCAGCTCAATGATACCCATCCGGCCATCGCCGTGGCGGAACTGATGCGGCTCCTGATGGACGAACATCACCTGCCCTGGGAGCAGGCCTGGGAGATTACCCGGAAAACCTTGGCTTATACGAATCACACTCTGCTCCCGGAGGCCCTGGAGAAGTGGCCGCTGCCGCTCTTTGCCGAGCTCCTGCCCCGGCATCTGGAAATCATCTTTGAACTCAACCGCCGGTTTTTGGATGAGGTGCGGCTGAGGTACCCTGAGGACGAAGGTTTGGTGGAGCGAGTCTCCATCATCGAGGAAAGCGGTCCCAAATACGTGCGCATGGCGAATTTGGCCAGTCTGGGCAGCCAGACCATCAACGGCGTGGCCGCCTTGCATACCGAACTGCTGAAAACCACCGTGCTCAAAGACTTCCACACCCTCTTTCCCGAAAAGTTCTTGAACATCACCAACGGGGTAACGCCCCGGCGCTGGCTGGTGCTCAGCAATCCGAGGCTGGCGGACCTGATCTCGAGCCGCCTCGGGGACCGGTGGGTGAGTCATCTGGAAGAGGACCTTCCCCGCCTAGAGCCTCTGGCCGATGACCTGGAATTTCACCGGGCCTGGAGAGAAGTAAAACTGGCCAACAAAGAGGAGCTGGCGGCCGTCATCCGGGAGCGCACCGGCGTGACCCTTAACCCCGACACCATGTTTGACATCCAGGTGAAGCGCCTGCACGAATACAAGCGCCAGCACCTTAACCTCTTGCACATTATTACCGTTTATAATCGCCTGAAAAAAAACCCTGATCTAGAAATCACTCCACGCACCTGTATCTTCGGTGGCAAGGCCGCGCCCGGCTACTTCATGGCCAAGCTCATCATCAAACTTATCAATGCGGTGGCGGACGTGGTCAATAACGACCCCGACGTACGGGACCGCCTCAAGATAGTGTATTTTCCAGACTTCAACGTCAAGAACGGCCAGCGGATTTACCCCGCCGCCGACCTCTCGGAGCAGATCTCCACTGCCGGCAAAGAAGCTTCGGGTACGGGCAACATGAAGTTCGGCTTAAATGGGTCTCTCACCATCGGCACCCTGGATGGGGCTAACGTGGAGATGCGGGAGGCCGTGGGACCGGAAAATTTCTTCCTCTTCGGCCTGACCGCGCCAGAAGTATCCGACCTCAAGGCTAGGGGTTACCACTCACTGTCGTATTACGAAAACAATGATGAGCTGCGGGAAGTAATCGATCTCATCAGCTCCGGTTACTTTTCCCACGGCGATACCCGGCTTTTTCAGCCCCTGATGGCCTCGCTCCTTTACCATGATGAGTATTTGGTCCTGGCCGACTACCAGGCCTACGTTGATTGCCAGGGAGAGGTGGACCGAGCCTTTCGGGACCAAGAGCGCTGGACCCGGATGTCCATCCTCAACGTGGCCCGCCTGGGTCGGTTTTCCTCGGACCGCGCCATCCGGGAATACTGCGAGCATATCTGGAGGGCCAAGCCATTATGATTAACGGGATGTCCCGATATTTGATTCTCTTCCCCCTGCTGGCCGCGGTGTGTGCCGGCTTTCTGGCAGCCTCTGACCTGGCTGGGGCGCATAAGGTCGGGGTTTCAGTAGCTCACGCTGCGACCCCCAAAGGTGTCATCGAGATCTTTACCTGGAAGGGCAAGCTCGATGCAGAGTTTCTCTCTGCCCTGAAAGGCGCCAACGCCAAGCGCATCCTGGAACTTGGCGCTGAGGCTCCGGGCTGAAGAGCCTGTTGAAAGGAGAATCCTTTGAAAATCCTGCAGAAAATATTTTATGGGCTGGCCCTGCTCTTCATCCCCCTGGCCATCATCCTCGACAAGATCAAGGGTGTTCCCCAGCCTCTGCTATTTTTTCTGGCCGCAGTGGCCATTTTCCCGCTGGCCGCGCTGCTGGTGCATGCCACCGAACAGCTGGCCACCTACACCGGGGATACCATTGGAGGGCTCCTGAACGCCACGTTCGGCAATGCCCCGGAGTTGATCATTGCGCTGGTGGCCCTCAAGGCCGGGCTGTATGACATGGTCAAAGCTTCCATTATTGGCGCTATTTTGGCAAACATGCTCCTGGGCCTGGGGGCGGCCTTTCTTGCAGGAGGGTTGAAGCGCCACATCCAGGAGTTCAACCCGGCAGCCGCCCGCAATTACATGACGATGATGCTGCTGGCGGTTATCAGCCTGGCCATTCCCAGCACGTTCCATAACTTTGTCACCGCCGACACCATTAAGCACGAGCAGTATGTCAATCTGGCAGTGGCGGTGGTGCTGTTATCCACCTATTTCTTGAGCCTGGTCTTCATGTTGAAAACCCATCCCGAATTCTTTGAGAGCATGGGGCAGGTGGGAGAACACAGTACCGAAGCGAGGTGGAGCCTGTCCCGGGCCGTGGTCACCCTTCTCTTGACGTCGATCTTCGTGGCCTTCATGAGCGAGATCCTGGTGGGAGCGGTGGAGGAGACCGCCAAGGCCCTGGACATGTCTCAGGCCTTTATCGGCATTGTCGTGCTGGCCGTTATCGGCGGGGCCGCTGAGAGCAGTTCCGCTGTGGTCATGGGGGTGAAAAACCGCATGGACCTCAGCGTTTCCATAGCCATCGGCAGCTCCATCCAAATTGCCCTGTTCGTGGCCCCGGTCTTGGTGCTGGCAAGTTACTTCATAGCCCCCCAGCCCCTGAACCTTGTGTTTAGCCGGGGCCTGTTGGGCGCCGTATTCTTGACCGTTTTGATCGGCATCATGGTGGCAGGAGACGGCAAAGCCAACTGGTTTAAGGGGGTGCAGTTAATCACAGTTTACGTTATCATGGCTGTCATGTTTTACTTTCTGCCTAGCTCTCACTAGGAGAAAGGATGTCCGAGTTCGGGCCTCATACATTTTGACCTGAATATCCGTTTCACCGGCCTGCTCCTCCTAATGGTCCGCCTGATTATGGCGATGGCGTTTTTCCATGCCCGTTTGAGGTATGATTTTAGTGGAAAGTCAGGACAGTTTGCGACAGAAGAGAATGGCAAAAGTCAGGGGGATGGTATCATGACCGTCATCTGCCCATTGTTTAGAGCCAGTTGCAATGATTGATATTCTATCCTTATAGCTATCGAGTGAAAAAACCCGGCGCATGAATCCGTCAAGACTACATCCCCGGCATTTTTGGTCCGATGAAAGCGGCCTCACGGGCCTCCTTATTTTTTCCCTGGGCTATTTCATCGTCCTGAACTCCATGGGCGAGTTCTGGTTCGGCAGATTGGTGGCCCATATCTTTTTCTCTCTCATTATTGTCGCCGGGGTATTGACCACATTCAAACAGAGGTGGTTGAGCTTTTTTGTTATCGTCCTGGCGGTCGCCAGCCTGGCCCTCAATTGGGCGGAGGAATTCCGGATAGTAGAAGGTCTGGCTGTCCTGACAACCAGTCTCAGCTTGATTTATTTGGGGATCCTGTTGGCCCTGGTAATCGCCCAAGTTTTTCGGGACGGTCCGGTGACGGCCCACCGGATTCGTGGCGCCATCTTGATCTACCTCCTCTTAGGGGTGATGTGGGCCTTCACTTATCAGGTGGTAGCCTTGACCATCCCCCAAGCTTTCCGCCTGCCGGAAGGCCTGATCGCCGGCGAGCCGGACGCGCTCCGGCGAGAGTTGACGTACTTCAGTGTCGTCACTCTTACTACTACCGGATACGGCGATATCACGGCGGTTCACCCGGTGGCCCGCACCCTGGTTATGCTGGAGACCCTGGTGGGGCAGCTCTACCCGGCCATTGTCCTGGCTTGGCTGGTGTCTTTGGCAATTATGCACCGGAAAGAAAAACCCAGAAATTTTCAAGATCAGAAAAGGCGCTAATGAATGGAGTCTTCTTTGACGGCGATAATCCCTGGGGCTTTTTAATAAATGTATTTCTGAGATCGAGGTTTCTGCTTATGAATCCGCACCGTAATGATTGGCTTCCCCGAATATTGGCTCTGGCTCCTGTGGTGGCGGCAGCCTGCTTATCTGCGTTTCTCCTAACGGGCTGCGGCGAACAGAAGGCGGCCGGGCCGGCCGCGCCCCCCGTGGAAATCGTGGAGGTGGTCGTCAAAGACGTGCCCATCGTGCGGGAGTGGGTGGGCACCACCGACGGCCTGGTGAACGCCAAAATCAACGCCCAGGTCCAGGGGTACCTCATCAAGCAAAATTATCAGGAAGGCTCTTTCGTCAAGAAGGGACAGGTCCTTTTTGAGATCGACCCCCGGCCCTTCCAGGCGGCCCTGGAGCAGGCCAAAGGCGAGTTGGCCAAGGACGAAGGGGTTCTCTACACGAATAACGCCAATCTGGAAAAAATTCGGCCCCTGGCCGCAGTGAACGCGGTGAGCCGAAAAGACCTGGATGACGCCATCGGGCGGGAAGCTTCGGCCCGTGCCGCGGTGCTGGCCGCCAAGGCGGCGGTGCGCAAAACCGAAATCGATCTCAGCTTCACCAGGATCACCTCCCCCATCGACGGCATCGCCGGCATCTCTAAGGCCCAACTGGGAGATTTGGTGGGGAACTCGGGAAGTCCGGAGCTGACCACCGTATCCACGGTGGATCCCATTAAAGTGTTCATTCCCCTCAGCGAGCAGGAATATATGCGCTTTACCCAGACGGCAGAGGCCAGAGGGAAAACCGAGCCGGAAGGACCCACCCTTGAATTGGTCCTGGCCGACGGCAAGGTTTTTCCCTATAAGGGCAAAGTTTACTTTGCTGACCGCCAGGTGGACGAGCGCACCGGCACCATCAAAGTGGCCACTCTCTTTCCCAATCCCGGCAATCTTCTGCGCCCCGGGCAGTTCGCCAAAATCCGGGCGTTGATCGAGACTCAGAAAGGGGCGTTGCTGGTCCCCCAGCGGGCAGTTAATGAGTTGCAGGGCAGGTTCCAGGTGGCCGTGGTCGGTCCGGACAACAAGGTGGATCTCCGCTGGGTCAAGGTGGGCGAACGCACCGGCTCCTTGTGGGTGATCGACGAGGGTCTTAAACCAGGGGAGCGCGTAATTGTGGAAGGCATCCAAAAGGTCAAAGCCGGTATGCCAGTCACCCCTAAGCCATTTCAGGAAGGACCGCCAGCCAGCACTGGGCCAACTCCAACCGCTGAGAAACAGCCGAGGTAATGGGTCATGGCGCGATTCTTCATCAACCGCCCCATCGTGGCCATCGTCATCGCCATCGTCATGGTGATCGTGGGGGTGGTGGCGCTCCTGGGCCTG
Organism: uncultured delta proteobacterium; assembly: GCA_963812015.1. Lineage (GTDB taxonomy): Bacteria > Desulfobacterota > Desulfobaccia > Desulfobaccales > 0-14-0-80-60-11 > 0-14-0-80-60-11. Next base: position 453,221 of record CAWETI010000002.1, read on the forward strand.
CCCATTTCCCAATACCCTAACATCGTCCCGCCGGAAATCTTCATCAACACCACCTATGTGGGCGCCGACGCCCAGACGGTGGAGCAGTCCGTGGCCACGCCCATCGAGCAGGAGATGAGCGGCGTGGACAACATGAACTACATGTACTCTTTGAACGCCAACAATGGCGAGTTGAAGATGTACGTGAACTTTGATGTCAAAACCGACCCCAACATCGACCAGGTGCTGACCCAGATGCGGGAGAGCCAGGCCGAAGCCAAGTTGCCGGCGGACGTGCGCAATTACGGCGTCACCGTCAAAAAGTCCACGGCCGCGCCCCTGATGGTGGTGGACCTCATTTCTCCAAAGGGCACCTATGACGCCACTTTCCTGGCCAATTATGCCTATATCAACTTGAACGACCAGATGACCCGGGTGGCCGGCATCGCCAGTGTCACCGTCTTTGGGGCCGGCCAATATGCCATGCGCTTCTGGGTCAAGCCCGACCAATTGGCCAAGCTCAATATCACCATCCCGGAGATTGTCGACGCCATTCAGAAACAGAATACCGTGAACCCCTCCGGCCAGGTGGGGGCGGAGCCGGCCCCCAAAGGCCAGGAATACACCTACGCCATCCGCTCCCAGGGCCGGCTGGAGAGTCCGGAGGAGTTTGAAAAGATAGTCCTCCGGGCCAATCCCGACGGGTCGCTGGTCCGCCTGAAAGACGTGGCCCGCATCGAACTGGGGTCCCAGACGTATGCCCTCCAAGGGCGTTTAAATGGCAAGGCTGGCGCGGTCCTGGCCCTCTACCAGCTCCCGGGCACCAATGCCATCCAGGCGGTGGATGGGGTAAAAAAACTCATGGAGCAGGCCAAGAAGTCCTTTCCGCCGGATATGGACTACGTCATTGCCCTGGATACCACCCAGGCGGTGCGGGAAGGCTTAAAAGAGATCGTCAAAACCCTCTATGAAGCCCTCATTCTCGTCATCCTCGTGGTCTTCATCTTCCTCCAGGGCTGGCGGTCCACCCTCATCCCGGCGCTGGCAGTGCCCGTCTCCCTGGTGGGCACCTTCGCGTTTTTCCCCATTCTGGGCTTCTCCCTCAATACCATTGCCCTTATGGGGTTGGTCCTGGCCATCGGCATCGTGGTGGACGACGCCATCGTGGTGGTGGAGGCCGTGGAGCATCACATCGACCAGGGCATGACGCCCAAAGAGGCCACCCTGAAGGCCATGGAGGAGGTCACCGGGCCGGTGGTGGCCACGACCCTGTCTTTGGCCGCAGTCTTCATTCCCACCATCTTCATTCCCGGCATCACCGGACGGCTTTATCAGCAGTTTGCCATCACCATCGCCGTCTCCGTCATCATTTCCTCCTTCAATGCCCTGACTCTGACCCCAGCCCTGTCGGCCCTGCTTCTCAAGCCTAAAAAGGAATCCCGGGGCCCGTTGAGCCGCTTCTACCGGTGGTTCAATGACGCCTTCGGCCGCACCACCAACGGCTATGTCAGCTGGTGCGGGGGTTTTATCAGGAAGGCGGGGATGAGCCTCCTCTTTCTGGCCCTGGTGGCGGGGCTCGCCGGCCTTTTGGGGGGGAGACTGCCCGGCGGTTTCCTCCCGGAAGAGGACCAGGGCTATATGTATGCCGGGGTTCAGTTGCCCGACGCCTCCTCCCTGCAACGCACCAGCGAAGTCTGCCGCCAGATCGAGGAAATCATGAACAACACCCCGGGGATAGAGTACGTCACCACCGTGGTGGGCATGAACATGCTAAGCGGCGTCACCAACACCTATAGCGGTTTTTTCTTTGTTACCCTGAAGCCTTGGCACGAACGAAACAAGCCGGAGGAGAAATACGAAGCCATCATGGCCAGCCTCAACCAGAGATTGAGTAAACTTCCCCAAGGGATTGCCTTTGCCTTCTCGCCCCCGGCCATCCCGGGCATCGGCACTGCCGGCGGGGTCACCTTCATCCTCGAGGATCGCGCCGGCAAAGATGTCAAGTTTCTCTGGGAGAACACCCAGAAGTTCCTGGCCGCCGCGCAGAAACGCCCGGAAGTCTCCAGGGTCACCACCACCTTCATCCCCACGGTGCCCCAAATCTTCGTCAAAGTGGACCGGGATAAGGTGCTCAAGCAAGGGGTGGACATCGGCGAGGTCTACCGAGTCCTGCAGGCCTTCATGGGCGGCTACTTCGTCAATTACTTCAACCGGTTCGGCCGCCAGTGGCAGGTATACGTCCAGGCCGAGGGGGAATACCGGGCCGCAGCCGAACAGCTAGGCCAGTTCTATGTGCGCAACAAGAACGGCGACTCCGTGCCCTTGAGCGCCCTCACCAGTTTGGAACAGCGCTCCGGGCCGGAGTTTACTATGCGCTACAATCTCTACCGCTCCGTTCAGATCAATGCCGTCACCGCCCCCGGGTACAGTTCCACCCAGGGGATGAAGGCCCTGGAGGAAGTCTTCAAAGAGACCATGCCCGCTGAAATGGGCTACGATTATCTGGGTATGTCCTATCAGGAGAAGAAGGCCCAGGAAGGCGTGCCCGCCTGGGTCATCTTCGCCCTGTCGATATTGTTTGTATTCTTGATCCTGGCGGCCCAGTACGAAAGCTGGTCCCTCCCCTTCAGCGTGCTTTTGGGTACTCCAGTTGCGGTCTGTGGGGCCTTTTTGGCGATATTCCTGCGGGGTATGGAGCTTAACCTCTATGCTCAGATCGGCTTGATCCTGCTCATAGGCCTGGCGGCGAAAAACGCCATCCTTATCGTCGAGTTCGCCAAGGTGGAATACGAGAAAGGCAAGGGTTTCGCCGATGCGGCCCTGGAGGGGGCGCGCCTCCGGCTCCGCCCCATTCTCATGACGAGCTTCGCCTTTATCCTGGGGTGTATACCTCTGGCCCTGGCCTCGGGCTCCGGGGCCATCGCCCGGAAAGTCATGGGCACCGCGGTGATTGGCGGCATGGCTGCGGCAACAGTCATCGCCATCTTCCTTATCCCGGTGACCTTCTATGTGGTGGAAAAATTTTCTCACCGCAAAGGCAAGGAACCCCCCAAGCCTGGCGCTGCCCTGGCCGATCCCCCCGGCGATCAAGGAGAAAAGTCATGAGGGCCTTCCTGTCCATCCTTCTGACCTTCTTGCTGCTTTACGGCTGCGCCGTCGGCCCGGACTACCAGCGGCCCGCATATCCGGTGCCGGAAAATTTCCGGGGCCAAGGGCCGGATATCCCCACGCAGCCGGCCGAAGTTTCCTTCGGGGATCTGAAGTGGTTTGAGGTTTTCAAGGACGAGAAGCTCCAGGAGCTGATCAAGATCGCCCTCCAGGAAAACTACGACGTGCAGATCGCGGCCCAGCGGGTCCTCCAGGCCCGGGAGCAGGTGACCATCCAGCGGTCTTTTCTCTTTCCCTCGGTGAATGCCAATTACCAGACGGAGACCGCCCGCACATCCACCCGGGGCTTCACGCCGTTCAATGTCACCCTGAGGGAGCGCATGGCCGGCATAGTCTTCGGCGACCTCTCCTGGGAGATCGACTTCTTCGGTCGCATCCGCCGGGCTACCGAAGCCGCCCGGGCCGAGTTTTTCGCCTCCGAAGAGAATCGCAATTTCGTCATCCAGACTCTGGTGACCGACCTGGCCCGGGCCTATATCGAGCTCAGGGCTCTGGACCAGCAGCTTGAAATCAGCCACCGCACAGTCAAGACCCGTGAAGAGTCCCTTAAGCTGGTAAAAGCCCGCTTCGACTATGGTTGGGATTCCCAGACCCCCGTGCTTATGACGGAAAATCTGGTATATGGGGCCCGGGCTGTGGTTCCCGACCTGAAGCGGGCTATCGAACAGAAAGAAAACCAGATCAGCATTTTGCTGGGGCGGAACCCGGGACCCATCAGCCGGGGTAAATCTCTGCTGGAGCAGGATTTAACCGTTACCGTCCCTCCAGGACTGACTTCAACCCTTTTGGAGCGGCGCCCCGACATCCGCTTTGCCGAACAGACCCTGGTGGCGGCCAACGCCCGCATCGGCGAAGCAAAGGCGCTGCTCTTTCCTAATATCAGGATTACCGGGGCCTCCGGCTGGGAGTCTGCGGCTCTGAAAAGCCTGTTCACCGGGCCGGCCAATTTCTGGGATATTGTGGCGCCGGGAATAACCCAGCCCATCTTTAATGCGGGTCGGCTCCGGGCCGGGGTCCGGACGGCGGAGGCCGTGACACAGGAAGCCCTTCTTACCTACAAAAAGTCCATTCAGCAAGCCTTCCAGGAAGTGTCCGACTCCCTCGTGGGGGTCCGTATGCTTAAGGAAGTGCGCCTCGAATCAGGGAAACAGGTTAAAGCCTTGAGCCAGCAAACCGATCTGGCCTATCAGCGATATTATGGGGGAGTAACTCCTTACCTGGAAGTTCTGGATTCAGACCGGCAGTTATTTGAGTCCGAGCTCAAGTTAACCCAGGACCGCGCCAACGAGCTCCTGGCCGTCATCGCTCTCTACCGGGCCCTGGGAGGCGGCTGGCAAACTCAGGATGACCCTGGCACATCGCAGCGCTTAACTATATCCAAGTAAAAGAAGTAAACTGTGCCTTAGGAAAATTTTGGCATTTTTCCCCGGATGTCATTCTCTGCCCTAAATCAACTACCCATCATATTGATGGAAGTGCTTTGATATCCATATCATATCTCCACACGAACTATCTCTGCAGCTGAAGTCACCCAGGTAAGAGGCCCTGAAACGACCCCAAAAGGCTTAAAGAACCCCTACCCTTACTCTGACCATTAGTCGGCTGGCTTGCGTTGAAATTTGGCTCGATAAAAGGACCGTACGTTGCTGTTTTTGGCCATCGCCGCCATCAACCTGAACGCCTCCTGGCCTTATACCGTCAGAAGCTAGAAAAAATAATGCAGCCAACCTAAAGGGGACCAGGTTTAGTGTGGCTGGCCTTCATCTCCTCTTTGGGAATGTTGTAACCCCAATTGGTGATCTTCCGGACCTGCCGATCCTCAAAAAGCGCTTAACATATGTGAATTATTGCTTTTTACTAATACGGTTATCCCCCATATGGCGACGGGCCTGAAGAGTGTCTATCTTTGTAAAGCAAGACGTGATCTCCTAAGTCATATCCGGAGAATCCCATGAGCAGCGCTCTATTTTCGCCGATCACCTTGAGGAAGTTGACCTTGGCCAACCGCATCGTGGTCTCCCCCATGTGCCAGTATTCCGCCAGGGACGGCAGCGCCAATGACTGGCATCTCATGCATCTGGGCCAATTCAGCGTTGCAGGTCCGGGCCTGGTGATCATGGAAGCCACGGCGGTGGAACCCCGGGGCCGTATCACTTACGGCGACCTGGGATTATATTCGGATGATAATGAAGCGGCTTTGGCTCGGATTGTGGCATTTTTCCGGGAGTACGGCGAGGCCAAACTCGGCATTCAACTGGCCCACGCCGGGCGCAAGGCCTCGGACCACCTTCCCTGGGAGGAACACGGCCGGCCCCTGGCCCCGGATGAAGGGGCCTGGGCCACGTTGGGGCCATCCGCGATGAGCTATGGGGAAGCCTGGCCGCCTCCTCAGGCCCTGGACCTGGAGGGCCTTTCGGCAGTCAAGCAGGCCTTTGTCGAATCCACCCGGCGAGCCGCCCGCTTAGACTTTGACCTGGTGGAGCTGCACGCCGCCCATGGTTATCTCCTGCACGAGTTTTTGTCGCCTCTGAGCAACCAGCGCACCGACAATTATGGAGGGAACCTGGAAAACCGTATGCGCTTCCCCTTGGAGGTCTTTGCAGCACTGCGGGCGGTCTGGCCGGAAGCGAAGCCCTTGGGAGTGCGGATATCTGCGACGGATTATGCCGAGGGCGGCTGGAGTGTGGAGGATTCCCTGGTGTTTGCCGCCGCCCTCCAGGCACGGGGCTGCGATTATATCGATGTGTCCGGTGGCGGGCTGGTCCCCTGGCAAACCCTGGCAGTAGGACCAGGCTACCAGGTGCCATTCGCGGCCCGCATCCGGCAGGAAGTGAGGATCATCACCATGGCGGTGGGTATGATCAATCAAGCCAGCCAGGCGGAAGAGATTATCGCCCGGGGGCAGGCCGACCTGGTGGCTCTGGCCCGGGGCATGCTTTATGACCCCCGCTGGACCTGGCATGCCGCCGAAGAACTCTGGGTGGACCTGGAGTACCCGCCCCAGTATCGGCGCTGCCACCCCTCCCGTTGGCCCCAAGCCTTCCCCCATCGGCAAGCGGTGGAATGAGGATCTGAGGGAGGAAGCGAGGGGCGCATAGCACTTCCCCTTACCAAAAGTTCCCTCAGACTTCCTTCGCAGGGTGTGGTGTATCCAAAATTACAACTTTAAACGCGGCATGAAATTAATTTTTTGCTAAATGATTAGGAGCAAAGGAGGAGAACAATGAAGCTAGGCAATAGATCATACGCATGCCTTGGGATTCTGGCGTTAGCCCTCTTAGCCCTCATGGCGCAGCCTTTTTTAACGAACTGCGGGGGCTGGGCGCAAGGCAAGGCTCCCGAGGGTGCCCCTGCCCCGGGCCCCCGGGCAGAAATCAAAGTCCCCTCGGGAACTTTGGATGCCATTACTGCCATCCTCACCCGGCGCAGTATTCGGGATTATACACCTCACCCGGTCCCCGAAGAGATGGTCAAGCTGCTGCTGGAAGCGGGCATGAGTGCCCCTTCGGCCATGGACGAGCGGTCCACGGAGTTCATCGTGATTAATGACCGCAAAATCTTGGACGAAATTCATAAATTCAATCCCAAGCGCTTGCAGCTCAAGAAGGCCACGGTGGCCATCCTAGTGTGTGGCAACCAGGCCAAAGAGAAGAATAAAGGGCAGGGGTTTTGGCAGCTGGATGGAGCGGTGGCTTCTGAGAACATCCTCATCGCCGCCAACGCCCTGGGCCTGGGGGCGGTATGGACCGCGATTTATCCGTTCCAGGACCGGATCCCCAAGGTGCAGAAGATGCTGAATCTGCCGGAACAGGTCATCCCCTTGAACATCATTCCCATCGGATACCTGGCGGAGATGAAGATGCGGGAGAACCGCTATGACGCGTCCCGGGTGCATACCAATGGCTGGTAGCCAGGTGCCACATAATCTCGGATAATGATTAGTTGATATGCTGCTTATATCAAGCCGATCGGCAAGAGCGAAGGATGGAGGGATGACTTATGAAGGTCATGGCAATTAACGGCAGCCCCAGAAAAACCTGGAATACGGCCACCCTGCTCAAAAAAGCTCTTAAAGGAGCTGCCTCTCAGGGTGCTGCAACCGAACTCATCTATCTGTATGATCTCAATTTTAAGGGGTGCATCAGCTGTTTTGCCTGCAAAACCAAAGGCAGCAAAAGTTACGGCAGGTGTGTCGTCAAGGATGATCTGCGGCCCATCTTTAAAAAAATTGAGGTGGCCGATGCGCTGATTTTGGGCTCCCCCATCTATTTCGGCATCGTTTCCGGAGAGATGCGATCGTTTATGGAGCGTTTGCTCTTTCCCTATTTCACCTATACCGATCCCCCGCAGTCGCTTTTTCTCAAAAATATACCCACCGGGTTTATCTATACGATGGGTGTCACGGAAGAGCAGATGAAAGAATGGGGATATCAGCAGTTCTTTGATAACAATCAAAGGCTGTTGCAGATGGTGTTCGGCGCTTCAGAGTCTCTCTGCAGTTTTGATACTTACCAGTTCAAGGATTACAGCAAAGTAGTAGCGGACCGCTTTGATCCGGAGCAGAAGGCCAAGAGGCGCCAGGAGGTCTTTCCCAAGGATTGCGAGAAGGCCTTTGCCATGGGGGCAAGATTTGTCAAGAAACCCAAATAGATAATGGGGTTATGGATAAAGGAAGGTGGTCAGATGCTCTTTCAATAAACCTTTTTCGAGCCTTCTCCGATTATGTATATCCTTAAATAGCGTTGATAGTTTTCTAAATGGGGCTTAGGCTTCAAGGACGTTCCCCCGCTGTCGGCTGGCGATCATTGGAAATTGGGCCGATCCAAGGGCCATACGTTGGTGTTTTAGTCATTGCCACCATCAACTTGAACGCCGACTGGCCTTGTACCGTCAGATACCAGAAACAATCAAAGCCGACCGGTCGTTTCAGCTTTCCGATGATCCAAGCATTCTACAAACTCAACCTATTCCGCAGATACGTATAGCGCTTTCTCGTCTTGTCATTCCCGATCCCTATGGCCAAGGCCCTTTTGGAACCCACCATGACCACCAATTTCTTTCCCCTGGTAACCGCCGTATAAATCAGATTGCGCTGCAGGAGCACATAATGTTGGGTCAGAATAGGAATAACCACGGCCGGGTATTCGGAGCCCTGGGATTTGTGGATGGAGATGGCGTAGGCCAGGACAACCTCATCCAAGTCGGGGTAATCATATGGCACTTTTTTGCCATCGAAGTCGATGTTCACTTCCTGGGCCTCAAGGTCAATCCTGCCGATCCTGCCGAGATCACCGTTAAAGACTTCCTTCTCATAATCGTTCTGGATCTGCATGACCTTGTCGTTGATCCGGAAATTCTTGCCACCCCGGGATAGACTGTCTGGTCCCGGGTTAAGGGCATTTTGCAGTTCCAGATTGAGGTTTTCCGCCCCAACCATCCCTTTGTGCATGGGGGTGAGCACCTGGATGTCGTTAATGGGATCAAACCCAAATCGCTTTGGAAAACGTTCCTTGACCAGCTCCAATATAATGCCGAGGACTTTTTCAGATTCTTCCTGCTCGATAAAATAAAAATCTGCCAGTTTATGGCCGGAAGGTTTAAATGCAGGCATCAGACCCTGGTTGATCTTGTGGGCATTAACGATGATCAAGCTCTCCCTGGCTTGGCGGAAGATCTCATTTAATTCCATGACTGGCACGGCCCCGGAGGCAATGATGTCATGGAGTACATTGCCGGCACCAACCGAGGGCAGCTGATTGACATCACCCACCAGGATAAAGGTAGCCCTGGGTGGAATGGCTTTCAGGAGGTGATGCATCAGGATGGTGTCGATCATGGAGGCTTCATCTACAATCAGGAGATCACACCTCAAAGGGGTCTGATCGTTTTTCTGAAAGCCTCCTTTCTGGATACTGTATTCCAGCAAGCGGTGGATGGCCTTGGCCTCGTAACCGGTAGCCTCGCTCATCCGTTTCGCGGCTCTGCCCGTAGGAGCAGCCAGCAATAATTTGACCCCACTTTTGACAAAGATTTTCAGAATGGCATTGACAATGGTCGTTTTCCCGGTGCCAGGCCCGCCGGTGATGACCAAGACTTTATCCGTAACAGCCCGCCTTACTGCGTCTACCTGCTTGGATGCCAAGGTGATATCCAACTGTTGTTGTACCCATTTGAGTGCCTTGTCGGGGTCGATGGGCCTGATGGACTTTGGGGCGTTAATCAAGGCCTTCAACCGGGCGGCGATGTTGGTTTCGCTTAAATGGAATTTTGCCAGGTAAACCGCTTGGTAATCAGCTTTAGATTCCTGCCCCTGAAGGTCATCGATCACTATCTTTTTCTCTGCATTTAAAGAGGTTAAAGCCCTTGACAGGACCTCCTGGTCAGCCTCCAGGATCTCCTGGCACTTATTGACGAGGGCTTGGAAAGGATAATAGACATGGCCTTCATCGGCAAGTTGATGGAAAACATAGAGGATGCCTGCTTCCGCTCGGAGTTCTGAGTCTTTGGCAAACCCCAACTTTTCGGCAATTCGGTCAGCGGTGAGGAAGCCGATGCCAAAAATATCCGTGGCCAGGCGGTAAGGATTCTCTTGAACAACCTCGATGGACTCGTTGCCGTAAGTCTTGAAAATCTTGGTGGCATAAGCGGAACTGACCCCATGGGACTGGAGGAAGATCATTACCTGGCGGATCTCCTTCTGATCGGCCCAGGCTTTTTTGATCATCTCAATCCGTTTTCTGCCAATGCCCTCGATTTCAGTGAGCTTTTCGACCTCCAGTTCTATGACGTCAAGGGTCTCTGTCTCGAATTTCTTGACGATCCGCTTGGCCATGACCGGCCCGATGCCCTTGATAAGCCCGGACCCCAGATATTTTTCAATGCCAGCCACTGAGGCCGGCACCAGGGATTTGTAATGGACGACCTTGAATTGCTCACCAAATTTTGGATGATTAGCCCACTCCCCCTGCATCTTTAAAATTTCGCCAGGCATTGGGGCCATGAAGTTCCCCACCACGGTCACCAGATCCCGGCGGCCATAAACCTTGATCTTGGCGATAGTATAGCCGTTCTCTTCATTGGTATAGGTGATCCTTTCGATTTGGCCCTGGAGGTCGGCGAGCATCTTTTCAAACCTGTATGTTTGACTGTTATGGGAATACCTATACCATAAAATAGCCTGAGGCAGATGCCGCGATCTGCCCAATTTAAGATAGGTCATTAGGCTCAGAGGAGTTATCTTTTCCTGCTCAATCTGTTATATTCCCAGGCGGTCACCACTTAGCTCTAGCCAAACTATTCATGCCGGAAGAGAGGTAAATCATGGCGCTCACCAAAGATAAATTAGTAATCCGTCTGCAGATTCAACTGGGCTTAACCAAGCCGGAATCTCGTCAGATGGTGGAACGGCTTTTCGGCTTAATAAAAGACACCCTCACCAATGGAGAAGATTTGCTCGTCAGCGGTTTTGGGAAATTCGTGGTCAGACAGAAATATGAGCGTCGGGGGCGAAACCCTCAAACGAAGGAGAGTCTGATCCTGCCAGCGAGGAAGGTTCTGGTGTTTAAGACATCTGGAGTTTTGCGGGAGAGGATCAACGAAGGTTCTTAAATCTCCATAATTTTCCCTGAAGTGGTGCCCCGTAGATTGCTAAAAGGCCCTGAAACGACTCCCAAAGGCATCAAGAACCCTCAACCCTACCCTGACCATGAGTCGGCGGGCGATCGTTAAAATTTAGGCCAAAAAAAGGACCGTACCTGGTGTTTTTGGCCACTGCCGCCATCAACCTGAACGCCGCCTATCCCTAAACCGTCAGAAACCAGAATAAATATTGAAGCCAACCTAAAGGGGACCAGGTTTAGTGTGGAACTATGAGCGCATGACCCGTTTTGATATGGCGATCATATCTTCATCTCTCTGGAATTTTTGAGAAGCTTTGCTAGTGGCAAGCTAGCTTCTATCTTTACTTCCCCTTTTCCTACGCGAGATTATCGTCTTGTATAAGCATATAAGGGGTTGAGACATTGGCTCATACCTTTGCCCGCTATTAATATGTGCATGTCGCCTAAGCTTTTCCTCCGGTGCACGATTACCGGCCGAATGCTGGCCATGTCTTCTATGCCTGGAATTTTTAGAAAAAGTGATTACAGTTAATCTGCCTCCCAGAGAAGGACTCCCTTGGCAAAGAGGATCGTTTTAGCGTTTAGATTTGGAGAGAGAGGTCTACAAAATCATTTTTTAACTGCGGTGACTAAATCTGCCGCATAATATCGCACTATAAGGAGATGAGCAATGAAAAGATTATTGTTTATAGCTTTTATGTTTTTATTATTAAATATATTGCCTCCTTTCCAACTCGCAGCTACGGAATTTTCAAGCGGCGGGACCATTTTTGTCCCTGTGTATCGGGGGTTCTATCAATTTTACGGTTCTACAAGGGATTCTTATGCCCTCACTGGTACCGCCTTTTTCTATAATATCGATGCCAAACAGGCAATTGAAGTTCTTTCCATCGATTTTTATGACTCGTCGGGTAAACTGCTTAAAAAATTGCTCGATGGCTCCCTCTTGATCAGACCCCAAAATAGTAGGGAGATTACTATCGAACCCAGGACTGAGCCAGAGGAATGCGGAGCCCACCTCATAGTTCGCTGGAAATCAGACCAACCTGCTAATACCCCCATGGTAGAAGTGTTAATGGTGGGACAAGTGTTGAATCGCGGCGTTTCTTTTTTAACCCGAGGCTACGAGCTCAAATAATAATTGGGGTAGTGATTTCGAATGCTAAAAGGGAAATAATTTAATCTTATAAAGCTGTTAAGAATTCAACCTATCCTTACCATGGGTTCCTTGGAGCGTAGGATCTCGCGGCGGGCCTGTTTGGCATCCTCGTTCTAACTTAGGGCCTATCCCTGGCTGCGGCGCAGCTCCTCAGCGCGCCCTTGCATGGCTTCGGTGGCCTTGAAGCCGCGCCGGCGCTCAAGGGAAAGGGAGTTTACCATCTTGGCGAAGCCGGAGAGGAAAACCAGAATGCTGGGCAACTTGGCCTCGGATATGACCGGACTTCCTGAATGGCGCCCAGGTAATCGGTCTTTTTGCCCTGATAGCTCCCTGCCATTCCCGCTGGTAACCTGGGGTTCATCTATCACCGACATCTGAAATCATCCTCTTCACAGATGTCCACGCCAGATAAGAAGATCATATCTGCAGTTTTCTCTGGCTCGGGAATAAGTGAAGGTCCTGGCAAGGTATATTCACTCGGCAAACAAGGCAGGGCCATGGAGGACTCTGCCTTGTTTGCCTTCGGAGTTAAGAATGGTTAACCTTTCCTGAACTTCCTCCAGCCAGCCAATCCCAGGAGGCCGGAGCCGAAAAGGACGAATCCGGGGGGTAACAGCACGATCTCGGAGGTTGACTCGGATAGGATCATGACGGAGCCACTCCACGCGGCGTGCTCGTCCGGCGTGAAGGCCGAGGCCACTGGGGCGACCGGTAACGGCTGTGGTGGGATCAAGGCCCATCCGCGATTGGGCTTTTAGGGCAAATCCGGGTCCTTAGAGGATTGGAGGTAGAATTGCTTTTCTTCTTCGGCTTGAATTTTTAAATTATCTAAACACCCTTATGTTGAAATAATAAAAAAGATATCTAATATTAGGAAAGACAATACTTTCTATTATCTCAGCTTTTGTGCCATTTTGCATCCCTGAAGCACCGATCTGAAAAGGAGGGCATGAAGATGCGGTCTGGAAAGCAGTTGTTCCTCGGGTTTACTCTGCTTCTTCTTATACCCCTTTGGTTCACATTCGTCAGCTTAGCCATAACTGATCAACAATATGAAATCATGGGATTGATTGCGGTTTTAGAAAATCCGAACTCTTCCTATAAAGATAGGGAAGCCGTTATAGACAGATTGCAGGATATTGGCCAACCGGCCGTTCCTGCCCTCATCAAGGTTCTGAAGAATAAAGATACTAATATCGATCATAGGAGGGCAGCTGCTGGTGCCTTGGGACATATAGGTCCGGCGGCCAAAGAAGGGATTCCCACACTCATCACAGCCCTGTGGGATAGGGACTCGGGGCTTCGATATAATGCTGCCCTTGCCCTGGGACGAATGGGTCCGGCGGCAAAAGAGGCAATTCCGGCATTAGTAGCGGCCTTCAAAAATGATTATATAAAGGAACGCGAGGATGTTGCCACTGATCTCTTACAAATAGTGGAATTGGAGAAAAATCTGAGCAGCGCCGCCTTGAAGGAGAAAATCTCCTTGCTGGAGAATCTCCGAGAAACCATTTTCAAAGACTTCAATGAATCCCCAGAATCCGATGATTACAAACAAAAAGAATTGGTGGACAAATTAAACCTGATGCTCAGGACAGTGAAGGCAGAATATGAAATAAAGCCTTCTGTCTTGCGCGAATTGTTTGACGAATACAAGAGTAAAAGCTGGGCCCGGGCCATGGCCGGTTATGTGGCGTTACTTGTGGTAGTGCTTCCCACATGGCTCCTGCTCTTTTGGCTTAATCCCCTATGGTTATATCGGATCAATGAATTGTTATCTCCTCTTAGTATCAAGATTAAGCCTCTTGACCGGCCACTGGGACTAAACCAAATATTAATTCTTTCACCGTTCTATTACTGCAACCGGATCCTGGATGCTTGGGTGCAGGACCATCTGAGCAATACGAAGGCAAACTTTGCCGCACTGAAAACCGTCCGGGACAGAGCCGTGCACGTGCCCGTCCCTGTCACCCTAAACGGCCACATAATGGCCCTGCCATCCCCTAAGGATTTCTGTGAGGTCTTCCGAAAAATTCCGTTCTGTATGCTTATTTGGGGTGAGGGTGGCTCGGGAAAGACCAGCCTGGCCTGCCAATTGGCCCACTGGGCCTTGGCTGGGGAACCAGAATCAGCCTTAGCCAGACACCCCATGCTTCCCGTCTTGTTAGAATACGATTTGGGCCAGCATACCCCGCTGGAAGCCATAAGCAAACAGATTGAAATAATGACCGGAGGCGAGAAAATCGCACCATCTTTGATCGATCACCTGCTCAGGCGGCAGCGCCTCCTGGTGTTCGTGGACCATTATTCGGAAATGAACTTGGAAACTCGGGAGCGCTTACAACCAGGATACGATCCCCAACTCCCACTGCACGCTATGATTGTCACTTCACGACAAAAGGAAGAGTTTCGGGGGGTAGTTACCGATACACTCAATCCTTTGCGGATCCGAGGTAACCGTCTTTCCTCTTTCCTGGAGGCTTATCTAACCCAGCTCGGCAAACGGGAACTCTATGATGACACAGAATTTTTTGCCGCCTGCGGCCGCTTGACCGAGATGGTGGGCGATCGTAACCTCACCGTCTTGCTGGCCCGGATGTTTGCCGATCAGATGATTGCCACCAAGGAAGATCCTATATTTGAGGGCCTCCCAAAAAACATCCCCGACCTAATTCTCATTTACCTGAATTGGATAAACCGTCACGAATCTGACAAAAATCCGGGAAATAGGACGGTTCAGCGTATCGCCAAGGCCATCTCCTGGGTGAGTCTTGAGCCTACCTTCCGGCCCACAGATGCCAACCTAGCTGCCATTCACACCGCCCTGGCTGATGAACCGAACCTGGACCAGAAATTGGACTACCTCAGCCGCGACCTGGGGATTTTCCAGATTGTCGGTCCGTCTGAAGACAAGGTCCGAGTTTCCCTAGACCCCGTGGCCGAGTATTTGGCTGGCCTATGCCTGTTGGAATTGTATGGCGCCGAGGAGGCACAGTGGCGGGCGTTTCTGGAGGCGGCTGATAACAAGGAAGGCGCCCCCAAATCTATAGAAGGTTTTCTGCTTGCCTTGCGGGATTGCTGTTTGGCCAAAGGCGAAGACTACAATGTTCCCGGATTTGTGGAGCATGAACTGGCTCAAAAGGCAGGCATTCTTGATAGCAAAACCGGCTAATTTCGACTAAGTCCCATAGCGAAGCGAAGTACTGCTATAAATCAACTACTCTCAAATCCATGAAAGTGCTTTGATATCTGTATGATATCTAAACATTGAACTATTTCAACTGCCGGAGTTCCATTTCTAAATGACAGTGAAACAACCCTCAAAGTCTTGAAGACCCCCCTTACTCCGACCATCTGGTAGTTTTTGCCAAGGTATGAACCGTTTTTAGCCCCGATTTTGAACGATAAGTCCCCAGCCCTGCTCTTACCATTCACCCGCCCATGAGCTCCCAAATTAGGCCAATTTGAAGGCCCATACGTGGACAAATCTGAAATAAAATTTCCAAGGTCGAAAATGCAAAAGCCGATTTCCAGGTACCCCTCTGCAAAAGGCACTCCCCCCGCACCTAAAAACTAAACTTCCTGCTTGGGCTCCTGGATGGATATTGGGCCCCATCTCTGGGACCCCTTTCAGATGCGTGCCCCCACCCCCCAAAGAGGGAGGTGATTGCCTGGATACTCGATCGCATGAGACCAGGCGCCCTGTATGCGTAGAGAGTTAGCTACAGGCAGCTGATGCAGGGTAGATAATGCGGCCAAGTCCGTGAGGCAGGTAAAAACATCGGGGGGAGTTGTAGGCGACTCCTGAGGCTATCAAGCCAAATCATCCGCCTATCGTCCTATCCCGCCAACCGACAGGGAACCCCGCTATGGGGATCACAACCCTCTGCTTCGGGGATAATGGACGTTAAATTGATGGGCTGAGAGCTGCGTGCAACGAATAGTGATGAGTTCTGGACCCTTAGGTCCAGCAATTTGCCGGTGCTCAGGTACCGGAAGTAACCAGCAACCGGTCTGATGACGGGAGGAGGGCTGGCCCGGCCCTCCTCAAGCGTAATTCCCTACTGAAAGGAGGTGATTCTCATGTTGAAGAACGTAGAGAAGGCGTGCTCTTGGGCAGTTTCTCAGGTCGAGGCCGGGATTGACTGGGTCAGGGATAACTGGCCGGCGATTACCGCCAAGGCCGAGGAGATGATCCGGAGGGCTTACGAAGTGGCGATGACTCAAATTCGTCAAATCGTGGTGGCCTTCGAAAGGGGTTTGGTGATCGGTATTGAGACCGTGGAAAGACGGCAGTCGATGCCCTTCGATCAGGCCCTGGCCGAGGCGAAGTCCGTGGTCAAGGCCATGACCGACGAGCAGGTATGCGCCTATACCGCCCACTGGTTTTGTCAGGAGCCGGACCGCGCTATCGCCGTGTAAGTGTCGGAATGGTGCTGAACGCCATGCTGCATTTGTCGATGGTCATGTGCCAAGATTATGCGTTTGGCCGTCGTAGCAATGGTAGTTAGCAGAGATCGGCCTCTATAACCCTGGGCCGGGGTTATGGGGCCGATCTTTTTGGCTATCCCGTCACCTGCAGATGACGGAGGGAAGAAATTTGCTGTTGCAGGATGACTTGGACTTTCCGGGAAGCCGAAGATTCCCGGCAGCCGTGTTTATGGCGTTCATGGACTCCGCCGAAGTATTCAGGCCCCCATAGGTCTTAATCGCCAGGATGACTTTGCTGGTACCAAGTATTCCGGTACGTGGACTGTGATTGACGGCTTAACTCCGCTGATCTCCGGCTTGGCTGATTTTGTCGGAGGAATGGCCGCTGCCCTTGATTAACTCGGCAAGGAGGGGTTGGCCCGACCACCACCTCAGTTAGGGGTTGTATGCAACCCGCCCGGCATGTCTTTCATCCAGCACCCAAGACCTTCACACCACCAAGTTCAGACATCAAACGAAGCGTCTGCCGGACCCTATAAAAACCTGGGCTTTTCTCAATAGGTAAATTCATAAAAGGAGAAGACCATATGTTTAATTGGTGTGTGTTCATCGGCGTCGTCTGCGGTGATGTGGACTTGGCCCGCGACAGGGATGGTCATATCCGCATCACCTTTCAGCTGGCCATCCAATTTTTGGATAAACCAGTCGGCAAGATTGAGGTCCTCGGTTCCAACCACTTGACCTTCCTGGCCGCCAAGTATCTGCGGTTAGGCGACCGGGTGGCGGTAATGGGCTTTCTGTCCATGAGGGAGTGGCAAAGCGATGCAGGGGAATGGCACAACGATGCCACGCTGACCGCTATGGACCTGGAACTGATCAAGGGGGACGATCACAACCAGGGATAAGGCAGGCCCAAGCGGGGCAAGGAGGAACACTATGTTGGCGCCCCGGGTTGGACCCGATCCGGGGCGAATTACCTAAAACCTGAGAGGAGGAGAATCATTGGCACAGCGTACCATCAGATTTAATCCATCATGGCGGGCACGGCAGACTAAGCCACGCCCAAGACTAAACCTGCAACAGCGTCAGTCGCACCCGGGAGACCGGAAACCCTGTCCAGGGTGCCCCGGGACCGAAAGGAGGAAATCCGCCAGGTGGCCCTGAGGCGAGGCCTGCAACTTGAGGCGCCGGAGCATCATGCCATGGAGGCCTAACCCGCCCATCAGATGAACTGTCTGTTTCTCTTGATGGCGGTACAAGATGTTAGGGGGCGGCGAAATTGACGCCGCCCCTTTTTTGTCGGGTACGCCCGGGGCTATTGCAAAGAGGTCGGGGCGGGCTCAAGGTCCATGGAGTTGTCTTTTGTGGGCTGGGCAAAGATTTTAAATTTACAAGAGAAGGAGTGACACCATGAAAACTCGTATTTGCAGGCTGGAGTTTGGTATTAATTGTCTGGCGGACGCCAGGTTCCTATATCATGCCTGGGACCGGTTCTGGACCATGGAGGGCGGGGTACCTCCCCATACCCTCCTGGTGTATGTTACCATCGAGGACCGGCTGCCAGGCGAGCAAGTGAGTCTCAACTTTCAAGCCAGCATGGAAATGCTGGACAAGTTCATGAGCATCTTGAAGCAGGACGGCCTCAAGTTCACCCGCAGCGTGATCATACCCGCCTTCCTGATCATTTGCCGGGTAGATAAGGACCGGGGCGGGTTAACGGTCATCGGCGGCAGCGGCGGTGATGAACCCGACAACGGACCGGAGGATTAAACGATTATATCGTTACAACCAAGGAGTGCGGGGAGAGTTTCTTTCTGCACTCCATACGCGTGAATGATGGCGCTACACCCCGGCTCCCTCATAAGTGGCCCCGAAGATAGTGTCCGACAGCCACTTCTTGAAGCTGGGGTTGTCGCTGAACTGCTTGAACAGCTCGGTATCATCTGCCAGCATGCCGATGACCACCTTCTGGAGCGCCCGGTCGTGCTCTAGCCGCGCCGCCGCCTTGTCGGAGTTTCTCATGGCATTTTGGTAAGCCTTGTCGGCCGCCACCTTTGCAGGGATTTCCTCAGAGATGACCTGGCGAATCCGGTCTGCGTCCTTCCAATTGATGTTACCGAACTGATCGTTGAAGGCCTTGATGATGTTGCTGAGCCTGTCAAGTTCCGGTTCGGGCTTCCCCCCACCGCCGCTGGTGGGTACGGGTCCGATCTCTGCGTTCTGGTCAGGCAGCGCCAGCGTCAAGGCCTCCTGCACCTCGACTCGGTAACTGTCCATGTCGATAGTTTCGAGGATGCCTTTGGACAGGTCATCCTCCTTCGGAGCTGGCAGTTTAGGGATGAGGAAGTTCAGGAAGGTCGCCAGCTTCTCCCACTCCGCGTTGGTGTACGGCAGGATCGAGGCCAGGAACTGATAGGTCCGCACAAATGCCTTCGCTTTGCCCTTGAAGTCCACCTGACCGTCCTCGTCCAGATCGCTCTTGTAGACGGCCACGCAGGCGTCGAGGATGGGGTCCAGCTTGTCCCGATCGGCGCCGCCGAGGAACAGCTCTACCAAATACTCCACCTGCGGCCACGCATAGACTTGGTAACCGTCCAGGGTCGCCTTCAAATCATGCAGTTTGTTCGGGTCGGTCTCCTCGCTGAGTATCGTTGTGCGGTAGTAGTCGGCGAAGGCCTGCGTGATGGTGTCGGCATCGTTCAGGAAGTCCAGCACAAAGGTGTCCGTCTTCTGGGGACGGGCCCGGTTTAGCCGCGACAGCGTCTGCACCGCCTTGATGCCCGCCAGCTGCTTGTCCACGTACATCGTGTGCAGCAGTGGCTCGTCGTAGCCGGTCTGGAACTTGTCCGCCACGATCAGGAACCGGTAAGGGTCCTGCTGGAACTTCTTTTCGATCTGGGCGCTTGGAAAGCCGTTAAGCTTTGCCTCGGTCACCTTCCGGCCGCCGTCTTCATGCTCACCTGAGAAGGCCACGATGGCCTCGTATGGGCTCTTGCGCTCTTGCAGGTAGGCCTTAAAGGCATGGTAATACTGGATTGCCCGGGCGACACCGCTGGTGACCACCATGGCGCGGGCTTGCCCGCCGATTTTTCGCCTGGCGATAACCTGCTCATGGAAGTGGTCGATCATGATCTCAGCCTTCTGGCGGATCGCATAGTCGTGTGATTCGACGTAACGCCGCAGCTTTTTCCTGGCCCTC
Organism: uncultured delta proteobacterium; assembly: GCA_963812015.1. Lineage (GTDB taxonomy): Bacteria > Desulfobacterota > Desulfobaccia > Desulfobaccales > 0-14-0-80-60-11 > 0-14-0-80-60-11. The sequence goes on from CAWETI010000002.1 coordinate 472,776, forward strand.
TTCGTGTCAAACTCCGGGTCGTCTTCCACCTTCTTCATCAGCCGGTAGTAGCTCTCAACCGGGGTATAGTTGGCCACCACGTCCAGTATAAACCCCTCTTGTATGGCCTGCTTCATGGTGTAGCTATGGAAGGGCCGATGTCTGACCTTGTCTCCCTCCGGCACCGGCTCGCCGAAGATCTCCAATGTCTTGTTTTTGGGCGTGGCTGTGAAGGCGAAGTAGCTGGCGTTGGGCAGCATCTTCCTGGCTTCCATGATCCGGTTGATCCGGTCCTCAAAGGTGTCGTCGTCGTCCTTGCCGCCTTGTTCGGCCAGCGCTATACTCATCTTCGCTGACGTTTGTCCACCCTGTCCGGAGTGGGCTTCATCGATGATAATGGCGAACTTCCGGCCCCGGTGCTCATCGCCGATCTTTTCCAGGACGAAGGGAAATGTCTGGATCGTCGAAATGATGATCTTTTTGCCACCGCTGAGATAGTTAGTCAGTTGCTTCGCCTTTGAACTTCCCGTGCCCTCTTTAACAGCGCCAATGGTGGCCGATACTTGGGCAAATTGCCTTATGGTTTCACGAATCTGCTTGTCCAGCACCTGGCGGTCGGTGACCACGATCACTGAGTCGAACCGGGGTTTTCCGCCCTCTTTCAGGCCGATGAGTTGGTGCGCCAGCCAGGCGATGGAGTTGCTCTTGCCGCTGCCGGCCGAGTGCTGGATCAGATACCGATGGCCAACTCCTCTTGCCTGGGCGTCGGCCAAGAGCTTATGCACCACGTCGAGCTGATGGTACCGTGGAAAGATCTGCTTGTGTTTCTTTTTCCCCTTGTCGTCCTTTTCCTCCACCACCTGGGCGTAGTTCTCGATGATGTCCGTAAGCCCAGCCTTGGTCAAAATCTGCTTCCAAAGGTAGTCCGTCTTGATGCCGCTTTCGTTGGGCGGGTTGCCGGCCCCGTCGTTAACGCCTTTGTTGAAAGGCAGAAACCACGAATCCTTCCCCCTCAGGTGCGTGCACATCCGCACTTCCTGGTCGTCCAGGGCGAAGTGCACCATGCAGCGGCCAAACTGAAACAACAGTTCCTTGGGTTCCCGGTCCCGCTTATACTGCTGCACCGCATCGTGCACGGTCTGTTTGGTCAGACGGTTTTTGAGCTCAAAGGTGGCGACCGGCAGGCCGTTGATGAAGAGGCCCAGGTCCAGGGCGAGCTGGGTCTCGTCCTTGCTGTAGCGAAGTTGCCGGGTGACGCTGAAGAGGTTGGCCGCGAAGCGTTTCTCGGCCTTGAGGTTGGCCGGGGTGGGCGTGCCGTAGAACAGGTCCAGGCTCACCGGCCCATGCTTGACCCCGTTACGCAGCACGTCGATGACGCCCCGCCGGGCGATCTCCCCCTGGAGCCGGTGGAGGAACTGGGTCTGCTTGGGGCCCTCCTGGGTTAGGTCCAGGGCCGCGGCTGCCTTGGGCTGGGTGGCCTCCAGAAAGGCCGTGAGCTTGGCCAAGTCCACTGCGTGATCCCGGTCGTAGTCTTCGCTTCGGCCCTGCTGATAGCCGGCCTCATCCACCAGGCAGGCGACGATCAGGGTCTCCAGGCCTTTTTCACTGGTGTCAGTCGTCGGCATCGGTCACCTCCTCGCCGAGTTCCCCCTCGTCCTCTCCGACCACCTCGTCGTCCAGGCCTTCGTCCAGTTCCTCCGGCTCGGCCTCGGCTTCCATGGCCTTCAGGGGCGGGGCTAGGTGCCGCACGTCCACCTTGCCGGTCACCACGTCGGCAATCAATCGCGTCCGGTACTCCCGGATCAGGTCGATCTCGCGGCTTGCCTTGTCGATTGCCGCCTGCAGAGTCGCCGTTTGCTCGCCGATCTGGGCAATGATTGCTCTCTGTTCATCGTACGTCGGTGGATACGTAACGGCCAGGTTGCCAATGAAGGTCCAGTCCGCACGCGGCATCTTCGCACCAAAGGTCGAGCTGTTGATCAGGTTGATGAACTGCTTTGAACGCAGCTTCTGTTCCAGAAACTCAGGGAGAATGCCTGGTTTGACGATCCGCAGAACCAGAAACTCGCCAACACATACTCCTCGCATCTGTGGCCTCGCTACCTTGGCGAGGTAAGGCCGCAGCTTTCCGAACAAGACGTCATTGGACTGAAACCGCTTTACCTGACTGTCGAAGGCGACCTCACCGTCCGGGAGCATGATTCGTCCGGTCCAGCTTTCAATATGCTCGAGGGCAACGTACACATCATCAGGCAGTTTGGAGCCTGTCTGCTCGTTCACATTCCTGACGAGGAACTTGAGCCGTCGCTGTTCCCAGTGCCCTGGGATGTCGCCGAGCCAGTCGATGCCAGAGGGTTTGAGGGGGACGTTGGGATCGAGACCGCGGGTCACGGCCCGGTTAATGATGGCCTGCTTCTGCTCGTCTAACACCTCGATTAGCCGCCGCCGGTTGCGGATGAGCCGGCGAACCTTGCGGTCCATGGAGTCAATGAAGCGGACTATGGTATCCACTTCATCACTTGGGGGGGCAGCTACGTGAATCGCCCCAAACCGGTCCCCATACAATCGCAGGAAACCCGAGCCAACGCCCTTGGATTCAGCGAGGAATTTCGCCACCATTCCAGGAGAACGAAGAAGGTAGCCAAGGAACCATGGATTTATGCCGTTCAGAGGCGTTAACACCGCATAATCGGGGCTCACGAGACCCTGCTCTGGCGCAATGTGGAACATTCCACTCCAAGCCTGCATCCGATTCATTCCGACTTCACCAGAACGGCAAATTTTATAGCCGACGAGTGTCGATGCGGCGTGCATCTTATCTGTTGCCTCCGCATGACGGATGAGACCACGTTTTCTGGTCATCGACAGAAGCGGTTCCTCTGCGGTTGTGGATCGACGATCAACTTCACGCAGCAATGTCTTGAGCCGACGAACCTCCCAATGCGTCGGCACTTGACCAATCCATGGTAGGCCGGAGTCCTTGTATTCTGGATATGGTTTCAGACTGCCCGTCATGCCCCCGCCGCCCCCACAATCTGTTCCAACAGGCCCTCACCTTCGGCCTGAAGGGCTTCCAGATCGGCCCTGATCTCCGTAAGTGAGCGCAGCGGCTGGGGCTTGTAAAAGTGCCGGGTAAAGGAAATCTCTTAGCCGATCTGGGTCTTGGCGGGGTCGATCCAGGCGTCCGGCACGTGTGGCAGGACCTCCCGCCGGAAGAAGGCCTCAATGCCGCCCGCCTCCAGGAGTGGCACCTGCTCCGTATCCCTGAGGCTGCTGTCCGGCTCATACTCCGCCACCCTGGGCTTGCCACCGATTTCCCCTCCGTAGCGGCCATATAAGGGGGCCGCCTCCACCTTCCCCGGTTTGCTGATCTTCCGGATGACCGGCGAGGCGGTTGGATCGATGCTGGTGAGTTCGGATTGAAAAAGCTTCAGGCGCTTGGCGGTCAGGTTGACGCCTTGGTGGTCGGCATCCGCTTCGCACGCGGCCAGGACTCGGTTGAAATCCAAATGCGGCCCCGAGCCGAGACGCTTTGTCACCCGCCGCACCAGGTGGGCCAGGGGCTCCTCCTTGGCTGCCTGGCAGGCTCTATCAAATCGCTCCAGCAAGGGGGCGCTCAGGTCGGTGGCCAGGCGCAAGGGACGCTCCACGGTAATCTTCCAGTAGCCGAAGGCCTCGTTGGGAAAGATCTTGGACTGGTCGGTCTCTTCAAAAGCCAGGAACATGTCGGTGATTTGCTTAATCTGGTCGTCGGACAGTTCGCAGTTCTTCTTGCCCAAGTTTTTGCGCAGCGGCTGGAAGATGGAGGTCGCGTCGATGAGCTGGACCTGGCCTCGGCGGGGCTCGGGCTTGCGGTTGGTGAGCACCCAGATATAGGTGGCGATGCCGGTGTTGTAGAACATGTTCAGGGGCAGGGCGATAATGGCCTCCAGCCAGTCATTCTCGATGATCCAGCGGCGGATATTGCTCTCCCCCTGGCCGGCGTCGCCGGTGAACAGGGAGGAGCCGTTGTGAACCTCGGCGATGCGGCTGCCCAGGGGCGTATGGTGGTTCATCTTGGCCACCTTGTTCACCAGGAACATAAGCTGGCCGTCGCTGGAGCGGGTGATGAGGGAGAGCTCCTCGCCCTTAAGCTGAACTACAAAACGGGGGTCGGCCAGGTCCTTCTTGCCCCCCATGCGTTCCAGGTCGGTCTTCCAGCTCTTGCCGTACGGTGGATTGGAGAGCATGAAGTCGAACTCTCTGGCCAAAAAGTCGTCCGTGGAGAGCGTCGAGCCGAATTTGATGTTCTCGGCGGCCTGGCCTTCGCCTTTTAGCAGTAGGTCGGCTTTGCAGATGGCGTAGGTTTCGGCGTTGACCTCCTGGCCGAACAGGTGAATGGAGACTTCCTTGCCGTGTTCCCGGGCGAGTTGGTCCAGAGTTTCCTCAGCCACGGTGAGCATCCCACCGGTGCCGCAGGCGCCGTCGTATACCCGGTAGGTGGCGTCGAGGATGTCCCCGGCAATGGGCCTGAAGATCAGGTTAGCCATGAGCTTCACCACATCCCGAGGCGTGAAGTGCTCGCCGGCCTCCTCGTTGTTTTCTTCGTTGAACCGGCGGATCAGCTCCTCAAAGATCGTGCCCATGGCATGGTTGTCCAGGCCGGGCAGGCGCAGGTTCCCGTCCTGGTTGAACACGGGGTTGGGGCTGAGGTTGATATCGTTGGAGGTGAACTTCTCGATGAGACTGCCAACGATATCAGCATCGACGAGCGTCTGGATCTGGTTACGGAACTTGAATTTTTCCAGGATCTCCTGGACGTTGGGCGAAAAGCCGTCCAGGTAGGCCTCGAAGTCGGCCTTGAGTTGCTGCTGCTTGGCCCGGGCCCGGAGGTCTTTAAGGGTGAACGGGGAGATGTTGTAGAAGGCGTTCCCGGCAGTCTGACAGAGCGCGTCGCCTTTGTTGGCGACGCCTGCTGCGTCGAGCTGTTTATTGAGTTTGAGGACGGCTTCCTTGGTTGGCTCCAACACCGCGTCAAGCCGGCGGATGACGGTCATGGGCAGGATCACATCCCGGTACTTGCCCCGGACATACACATCCCGGAGGACATCATCGGCAATGTTCCAGATGAATCCGGCAATCCAATTGACGTCTCCGTTTGACATGCATGCCTCCGTAGGGTTCTCAGAGCCCTGATGTGTTGAAGTATTTGCTGACTCTCTCGTCGGCCACCATGGTGTGAAGGCCGGAGGATTAAAATTCCCCTTGACCATGGCCCAGGTGGGAGCAAGGAGAAGATATTGCCGCCCAGCCGCTGCCTCTCTTCGACATGAGGCGCCTGCCATCAACCTGAAAGAAGCTTTAACTTATACCTATATTCCCAACTGGACTTAATAGTCAACAAATCTCGGATGATATCCGTTTGAAGATCACTAAGTCCGCCGCCGACAAAGCAGGCGACCCCAGTAAGGTGACGGTGAGTGCCAACCCTATACTTTCCATGAGGTTGGACCTGCCAGAGTCGATTTCTTAAAGCTTCTCCGCACCATTCCCGGCGCTGCAATTTAAAGACCCCAATGATCCCTTGCACATGGTGTTGGTCCGGGACATGTGGCTCACCAATTTTGGAGTCCCCTGCCCCAAACGCCCCCTCGCTTGACAAGCCAGAGTCCTATGCTATGGGCCATTTCTCCAATAACAGATATCTTCCTAGTCCTTAATTAACCAATTCCCCATTGCCATTTCTGGTCTTCCTAAAGCTCTCCCTGATGGTCCAGGCTGCGGCCCCAATCCGTGTCCGAGAGAATTGCCAACCAAAACATACCTGGTCATAGGAGAGCGACTTTGAGGCCCTGGAGGTTAATCTTGCATGCGTAAAAAACAGATGGATGTCGATGATCGCCGGGAACCAGTCTGGTGGTTCTCTCCTTTCCCTAAGGGTACGCCACTCCTATTGCAGACTTAGAGACCTGTGCTTTCATACCCTAAGGGAAAGTTGTAACGGCCATGAATGCGCTAACAGAGCGGATGTCAAGCCAAGGGCGTGGAGGAAGAAGGGGGCCGGGCTTAGCTGCCCTACTCCTACCCCCTCAAAAAAATAAAATAAATTTGACACCGGGGGGGGCGCTTATAACAAAGCTCAGCTAGTAAGTTCAGGCCCAGTAAGGGTTTTGGGACTTTTTGCGGCCAGAAGTCACCTCCATTGACGTGAAAATAACTGGGTTTACCATGGCTCTTATGGCACGGGAAGAAAGATCATCTGCCCTGGTCTCGTTGGCAAAAGCGCTGTTCTCCCGGCCGACCATGGTGGAGTCCCAGGAAAGTGGTCCGTGGTTACCGGGGCAACGGTATTACCCTAGGGAATCTATTCCCCCTGGCATTAAATCGCCGGTTCATGAGGGCCGGGACGAAGGAGGTGATCGATGCAATCAAATGATGAATAAGATCTGCTCCCAGGATAACCTGCGGAATGCCTTCCGGAAGGTCGCAAAGAACAAAGGAAGTTCCGGGATCGACGGCGTGACCACTCAGGAGTTTGGTTCCTCCCTAAATGTCAACCTGACCACGCTGGCCAAGGAACTACTGTCAGGCCAGTATCAGCCACAATCCGTAAAGCGGGTATGGATCCCTAAGCCCGGCAGCACGGAAAGGAGACCGTTAGGAATCCCCACAGTCCGAGATCGTGTGGTTCAGGCTGCTGTGCTCCATGAGATTGAACCCATATTTGAAAGCTGCTTTGCGGATAACAGCTATGGGTTCCGGCCAGACCGGGGAGCCACAGGCGCCTTACGGCGGGTAGACACCTTGCTAAAGGACGGCTATTGGCATGTGGTGGATGCGGATATCAAGGCATACTTCGACACGATACCGCATGAGGCACTACTGGAGCTGGTGAGGAGGAGGGTCCATGATGAAAGAGTTATCCGGCTCATCCGGGCCTTCCTGGAAGCCGGAGTCATGGAGGATGGGGCGTCACTGTACCTGCCGGAGGAGGGTACACCACAGGGGGGAGTCATCAGTCCCCTGCTGGCTAATATTTACCTAGATCCCTTGGATCACGCAATGGTGAGACAGGGCTTGGCAATGATCCGGTACGCCGATGACTTCGTTATTCCGTGCCATAGCCGTAATGAAGCAGGGATGGCTTTGGATATGGTGATGGAATGGATGGCGGCGGCGGGGCTTACTCTGCATCCAACCAAGACCAAGATAGTGGATGTGTATCAACCCGGTGATAACTTCGAATTCTTGGGCTACCGCTTCGAGGAGGATCGTCGCAGTCCCCGGGAGAAGAGCGTTGAGAAGCTGAAGGAATCTGTCAGGGCAAAGACCACTCGCCGTCGGCGGGGTAGCCTGGTGGAGGTCATCCAGGACATCAACCAAGTGCTGATAGGCTGGTTTGAGTATTTCCGGCACAGCACAGAGGCCCAGGTCTTCCAAGATCTGGATGTGTGGGTGGCCGGCAGGTTGCGTAATGTAATGCGCTGGCGGTTTGTCTCAGGAAGAACACGCTGCCAGACTCTCTGGCCGGATGCCCGTTTCAACGACCAAGGGCTCTTTTCCTTAGGTAATGCCCACGACCGGATGGCTTCCAGGGACTGGAACTGAACCGGAGTTGATGAGCTGGGAGTTCCTCTGGAGGAACCAGCGATAGTTATCATGATCATAAGCCCGGCTCCAACTGGGAAAGGTAATCTATTAACCACTAACCTGCTGACCGATATCGGCGGCAGTACTGATCACCAGCAGCCTTGCTCTTCGGCCTTACCAACCCCGGCGAGGGGTGTTGAAGATGATGAGCAGATGCTGGTCTTGAAAATGATTATCCGGTGCCGCCTCTTCGGGGCTGCCAGAAAATCTACAACCTGGAGGGCTTGAGTTGTGGAGTTGGAGCACGACCACGGCGGCAGTATTGTATGACGCCGACGACTCCACCAAGCCACCAAAGACATGATCACTGGGCTCGGCTTCTTATAACGCCTGTCTGGAGATCATCCGCCCGGAAAACGGGTATCACGGAACTGGATCACCAACAGGATCGACAATTTCAGATCAGCACTGATTCTGGAAGAAGCACTGTTGGGGAAAATGTTAATTCCGGCGACCGGCCTCTTTAGACTGGTCCCGGCGGAGGTTGAACGGACAGTGCCCGAATTTTCCCTCCGAAGACAGACCACAAAAATCCTGGCAACGGGACTGCCACTAGAGCAACACCAGCTCCAGGTGGCAAGATCTCAGTTAAACAGACCGGGGCCGACTTGATGTTGGTACAAGCCTTGCCGGGCGTGACCGACAAAAAAGAACCCGTTGCCGGTGATGATGTGGTTCATAAATCAAATAAAACAACCGTCATCTGGAAATGACCAGAAATGATAATCCCAGTTGTACTCCATCTGGCAATATTAAAAGTTGGAAGCTGGCCCGGGCACGAGGAAACTATAGATGGAAGAATATCTCACAGCAAAAGAATTGAGCAAACGCATAAAGATGGCTGATGGAACTATCCGCAACCTCGTGTGCAAGGGAGTGTTTGTAAAAGGCAAACACTATGTGAAACCGACACCAAGAAAGTTGTTATTTATTTGGAGTGGAATAGAGGGATGGCTCCATGGCACCAGTGATTGTTGCCCTGAAATGATAGGAGGTAATGGTAATTGTTTGATCAATATATAAAGAGCATTCATTTGACATCGGCCACTGTTTCAAGTTACCATGAACGTGGTGACATCCAAACAAAAGGGAGGTGGTTGGAAAGGCGGAGGGCTTGTTAATGGAACATGCGCAGATCATCGATTTTCCCAAGGGAAAAGCGGATAACCACCAACCGAAAACCCCAGACCGGCTAAATGCCGGGAAAACCGGCAGGGTGTACAGCCGGGGAGGCAAGCTCTGGGTAGACTTTTATTATCTGGGCGAACGGGTCCGGGAGCGTTCAGGGCTCGATGACACCCGAGCTAATCGGGAATTCCTCCGGAAGAGGTTGGACCTTATCGTATCCCAGATTGATAATGGGATCTTTGAATTTGGCAAAAGCTTTTCACACAGCAAAAAGGTGGCGCATTTCACCAGCCTGGAGGGAAGAACCTTCCGGAAGGACCCGAAGGATATCACCTTCAATAAATATGCGGAGCAATGGTGGACAGAGATGCACCCAGGCATGAGCGCCAGCCAGGCAAGGGACTACACCAGCATTTTGAAGGTCCATCTCATGCCTTACTTCGGGCAGCTGCCCTTCTGCGAGTTCCGGCCAGTGCTCATGAAGAAATTTCTGGCCCACCTGCAGACAAAAAGGACGCCTGGGGGAAAGCCCTTGTCTGGCAAGCGCATCCACAATATTTTGATTCCCTTGCGGGTGATCTTTACCGATGCATGCGGGGAATACGGCTGGAATGATCTGGCGGACCCTTTTGCTGGGCTCAAGTTACCCAACGTCAAGAAAATTCGCATTCACCCTTTCACCATCGAGGAGTGGGCTATCCTGATGGAGTTCATCCCGGCGTGGTACAGGCCGTACTTCGAACTGGCGGTGCTGACGGGAATGAGGCCGTCGGAGCAGGTGGCATTAAAATGGTCAGCGGTTGACGATCAGTTTATCCACATCGAATTAAGCCGTGTAAGAAACCAGGAAAAGGCTGAGCTGAAAACAGCCGCCAGCAATCGCCGGATTGAAATCCGGCCATCCATGAAGAAGATCCTGGAGCAGCAAAAAAAGCAAACCGAGGGATTTCAAACTCCCTATGTCTTTATCAATACCGCAGGAAGGCCGATCCTCCAGGACAAACTGCGGGAACTGTGGAGACGGACTGTCAGAAGGAGCCAACTGCTTTACCGGAGGATGTATGAGACCCGCCATACCTTTGCTTCCTGGGCATTGGCGGCGGGGGAGTCCCCGGAGTGGGTGGCCAGGACCCTGGGACACGTAAATACTTCAATGGTCTATAATACCTACGGGCGCTACATCCCCAACCTGACCAGACAGGACGGCTCGGCTATCGAAGGTTTATGGGCTGGGGCGAGAGGAGAATAAGTCAACCTGGATAGGCACAATTTTAGGCACAATGACCAAAATCCGGGTCACTCTAATGAGATAACTACTTTAAATATCTAACTAATTAATTGGTCGGGGCGGCGGGATTTGAACCCGCGGCCTCTTGGTCCCAAACCAAGCGCGCTACCAGGTTGCGCCACGCCCCGATGAGGCAGGATGATCGTGCCAACATAATCCGAAAATAAACGTCGGACGCCCCTTTGGGTATACCTCAGGAGAGTTCTTCCGGCAAGGCGGCCAACAGGTTCTTGAAGGCCGCCAGGGCCCGGGCCCGGTGGCTGATCCGGTTCTTGATCTCCGGCCCCAGTTGGGCCATGGTGGCGCCATACTCCGGCACCCAGAAGACCGGGTCGTAGCCGAAGCCTGTTTCGCCCCGGGGTTCCAAGGCGATACTCCCTGGGCACTCGCCCCGGGCCCGGAAGAGCCGCCCGTCGGGCAGGGCCAGGGCGATCTCGCAGACGAAGCGGGCGCGCCGCTCACTCCAGGGGACGTCTTTGAGCTCCTCCAGGAGTTTGCCCCAGTTGTCGGCATCAGTGGGGGTAGCGGGGGAGGTCCGGTCCAGGGCATAGCGGGCCGAGAAGACCCCCGGGGCGCCCCCCAGGGCGTCCACCACCAGACCGGAGTCGTCGGCCAGGGCGGCGACTCCGGTGAGCCGGGCCACCGCCAGGGCCTTGGCCGCGGCGTTCTCGGCAAAGGTGGCGCCATCTTCCGGGATCTCGGGGAGGTGGGGATAATCGGCCAGGCTCAGGAGAACGACCCCGGAGTCTTCGAGGAGCGCCTGAAGCTCCCGGACCTTGCCGGGATTGCGGGTGGCCATCACCAGGGTAAGGGGAGCCACGGCGCCAACACCTCTGCCTGAATTCGGGTGAGCTCGCTGATCCCCACCTGGGCCAGCTCCAGCATGCGGGGAAGCTGGGCGGCGGGGAAGGGCCCACCCTCCCCGGTTAACTGCACCTCCACCAGGTCGCCCTGGCCGGTGGCCACGAAATTAGCGTCCACCTGGGCGTGGGAGTCCTCGTCGTAATCGAGGTCCAGGAGCAGCCGCTCCCCTAAAAGCCCGACGCTCACCGCGGCCACCTGGTCCCGGACCGGAGAGTCCTCCACCACCCCCCGGCGCCGGAGCTTCTCCAGGGCTAGGCACAGGGCCACGAAGGCGCCGGTGATGCTGGCGGTGCGGGTGCCGCCGTCGGCCTGGATGACGTCGCAGTCGACGATGACGGTGCGGGGGCCCAGGGCGACAAGGTCCACCACCGCCCGGAGGGACCGGCCGATGAGGCGCTGAATCTCCAGGGTGCGGCCCCCCACCCGGCCCTTGAGGGACTCCCGGTCACCCCGGGGATGGGTGGCTCGGGGCAGCATGGCGTATTCGCCGGTGACCCAGCCGCCCCCGGAAGCAAGGCGGAAGGGCGGCACCACCTCGCTCACGGTGGCGGCGCAGATGACCCGGGTGCGCCCCCAAGTGATGAGGCAGGAGCCTTCGGCGAAATCCAGATAACCCGGGGTGATGGCTATCTGCCGCAGTTGATTGAAGTCGCGAGTTTGGGGGCGCCGCATGGTTCCGGGATTTAGGCCTTAAGAGATTGGCGCAAGGTGTCGATGACCTGGTTAAAGGTGTCGGTAAAGGACGCCGGGGAGACGCGCCCCACTTCGATGAACTTGACCACGATCTCCTTGGCCACCTTAAGGAGGAGTTCTTCCCGGGGGGTCAGGGGTGGCGGGGATTCTTTGTCCCGGGCCATGAGTACGGCTCCCTGTGCAGGCGTTTTTTTGGTATAGTGAGTTAGTGAGCAGTAAGCCCTTGGCCGCGGGATCCTCGACGGCCCATGTGACCACTGCCTCCCTAACCGCTAACTGAAAAATTTCCCCGCCGGCCAGAAGAAGGCCAGTTCAAATGGCCGACGGGCGGGTAAGAAGAACCGGAACAGCCCTCCTTAAGGCACATGATAAACCAGGGGCACCCGCAAGGCAAGGGGGAATCCGTGAGCCGCATCCGCATTCTGGACGCCCAGGTGGCGGCAAGAATCGCCGCCGGGGAGGTCATCATCCGCCCCGCCGCGGCGGTCAAGGAGCTGGTGGAAAACGCCCTGGACGCCGGGGCCCGCACCATCGCGGTGGCGGTGGAGGATGGGGGGCGTAAGCTCATCCGGGTGGTGGACGACGGCGGCGGCATGAGCCCCGAAGAAGTGCCCCTGAGCCTGCTGCGCCACGCCACCAGCAAGCTGAGTGCGGAAACCGACCTGTTGGGCATCACCACCCTGGGGTTTAGGGGCGAGGCCCTGCCGTCCATCGCGGCAGTGAGCCGCCTCACCCTCATCAGCTGCCCCCCGGGGGCGTCGGGCGGGTTCCGTCTGGTGGCCCAGGCCGGCGAGATCCTTTCAGCTTCCCCCTGGGCCGCGGCGGCGGGCACCCAGGTGGAGGTGGCGGACCTCTTTTTCAACACCCCGGTCCGGCAGAAATTCCTCAAGAGCAAGGAAGCGGAGCAGGCCCAGATCCTGGAGGTGCTCCGCCACCTGGCCCTGGGCTACCCGGGGGTCCACTTCACCCTGAGCACCCCGGCCCGGACCTTGCTTAAGGCCCCGGCCGCGGCGAACCTCATGGAGCGGGTGGCGGCGGTCTTCAGCCCGGAGCTGGCGGCCCACATGCTTCCCCTGTCCCTGGCCCAGGGGGCCTGGCAGGTGACCGGCCTGGTGACCGAGCCGGATTTCACCCTGGCCACCACCCGTTTTCAGGTCTTCCTGGTGAACGGCCGGGTGGTGGCCGACCGCATCCTGGGGGGGGTCTTGCGGGAGGTCTACGCCGGGCTTTTGCCCCGGGGCCGGCACCCGGCGGCGGTGGTGAATCTGACGCTTCCCCCCGAGGCCGTGGATGTCAACGTCCATCCCGCCAAAACCGAGATTCGTTTTCACGAGCGGGGCCGGGTCTACCCCCTGTTGTTGAGCGCTCTGCGCCAGGGCCTGGGCCCCCTGTATGGGGAGCGCCCCCGGCCCGGGGTGAGCTGGCAGCCGGAGGCGGCCCCCCGGGTAGCCGAAAGCCCCCTCCCCGACCTGTGGTCCTCCAGGGGAACGGCGCCGGCGGGGGCGGGGCCAACGGTCTTCTTCGGAGGCGAACCGGCGACGATGCCGACTCCCGGGGCGCACCCCGGTCCCCGGAGCTGGCGGTTCCAAGACCTCACCGTCTTGGGCACCCTGGCCCAGACCTACATCCTGGCCCAGGGGCCCGACGGCCTCATCCTCATCGACCAGCACGCGGCCCATGAACGCGTTCTCTACGAGGCCCTCAAGGCCAAAGGGCCGGCCGCGGCGGCCCAGACCCTGCTCTTTCCCCGGGTGGTGGAAGTGAACCCGGCCCAGGCGGATTGGGTCAACGAACACCTGGACCTCCTGGCCCAGGCGGGCCTGAAGCTCGAGCCCTTCGGAGGGGCGAGCTTTCTCATCACCGCGGTGCCGGCCTGTCTGGCGGGGGCCGACCTGGAGGCGGTGGTGGCTGAGGCGGTGGAGGCCCTGGCGCCGTGCAAAAGTTTCACCCATCCCCAGGAGGTGAGGGAGCAGGCCCTCCAGTTCATGGCCTGCCGGGGGGCGGTCAAGGCCGGGGAGACCCTGGCCCCGGAGGCCATCGCCGCCCTGCTGGTCCAGTTGGATGAGATTCCGGTCTCCTCCCACTGCCCCCATGGGCGGCCCCTCTGGCGCCTCATGAGCTACCACGATATCCGGCAGAGCTTTCGCCGATAACAGATTGGGGTAAAAAGGGAAAAAGGGAAAAAAAATGAAAGAAGGTTTCCGGTTCCTGCCTTTTCTTTCCTTTTCGCCGCTTCGCCTTTTCGCCTTTTCCCCCAAGGAGTATGGCCAGGAGGAGGCTCGGGCCGCTTACATGGTTGAATGGAACTAACCCCTCCCCAATCCGGCCAAAAGCCCCGGGTGGCGGCCCTGGTGGGCCCCACCGCGGTGGGCAAGACTGCGGTGGCCCTGGAACTGGCGGCGCGCCTGGGCGCCGAGATCGTCAATGCCGACTCCCTCCAGGTCTACCGGGAACTGGAGATCGGCACCGCCAAGCCCACCCCGGCGGAGCGGGCCCAGGTCACCCACCACCTCATCGACGTGGTGGCCCCCCCGGAGCCTTATGACGCGGCCCGCTACTGCCAGGAAGGGCGACAAATCCTGGGCGATCTCCACCGCCGGGGGGTGCCGCCCCTGGTGGTGGGGGGCACCGGCCTCTACCTCAAGGCCCTGCTTTCGGGCCTGTTTGCCGAGGGCGAACCACCGGCGGGGGTCAGGGACCGGCTGCGCCGGGAGTTGGGGGTCCTGGGGCTGCCCGCCCTTTATCAGCGCCTCCTCCACCTGGACCCGGCCACCGCCGCCCGGCTCCATCCCCACGATACCTACCGGATTATCCGGGCCCTGGAGGTGCTGGAGGCCACCGGCCGGCCGCTGTCGGAATTCATCGCGGCCCACCGTTTTGCCGACGCCCCCTTCACGGTGCTGAAGCTGGGTCTGGCTCTGCCCCGGGAGGAACTCAACCGGCGCATCGAGCTCCGGGTGGAGGTCATGCTGGCCCAAGGGTGGCTGGAGGAAGTGGCAGGGCTGCTGAGCCGCTACCCTCCGGACTTGAAACCTTTGCAGGCCCTGGGCTACCGCCACCTCATCAACCACCTCACCGGGCGCTGGAGTTTGGAGGAGGCCCTAACCCTGCTTACCCGGGACACCCGGCGCTACGCCAAGCGCCAGCTCACCTGGTTTTCGTCCGATCCGGAGATTCGGTGGTTTCACCCTGACCAGATCGAGGCGATGGCCGCGGTGCTGGCCGAGTTTTTCGGGTAATTCTGGTAAAAGGTGAAAGGCCGGGATTATCTCGTCGCCCATGGGGACATCCTCCTGTTTCACTTCCAGCGCTGAAATCCCTTCGTCCTGAGCATTGCTTTTAATGCAACTTTGTGATAAAAGAATAACGGAAGGAGGTGGATAAGAATGTTCGAAGTTGGCCAGTTGGCCGTGTACCCGGCCCACGGGGTTGGGGTGATCGAATCGGTCCAAGAACGCGCCGTCTCATCGGGCAATCAGGAGCAATTCTACATCATGCGCCTCCTGGATAGTGATATGATTATCATGATCCCCATCGGCAATGCCCGGAACATCGGACTCCGAGACATTATCGACCTCCAGGCGGTCACTGAAGTCTACGAAATCCTGAGACACCGACCCTCCCGCCTGAACAACCAGACCTGGAATCGCCGATACCGGGACTACATGGATAAGATTAAGACCGGCTCCCCGTTCCGGGTGGCGGAAGTTCTGCGGGATCTGACCCTCCTCAAAACGGAAAAGGATCTCTCCTTTGGCGAGCGCAAGATGTTGGATACCGCCAAGAACCTCCTGGTTAAGGAACTTTCCCTGGTTAACAACATTAATGCAGACGAAATTGAGGCAGAACTCCTGGCGTTATTAGAAGCCACCGAAGTCACCGAGTGATTTACCTTTTGGAGTATCTCGACTACCAAAGATTGCACCGCCACACCCGTACCTTTACTGATGTAACCACGGCAAGGAGTGCCGGGACCATGCTTTCTTACCGACGTCGGCTGCGACCCCTCACGGTGGCGACGTCGGGGGTCTTTCGTCCCGCCTTTAATTTTTCCTGAGAAAGGAGGTGGAAACTCGGTGCTACAAAAGATAGTCACCGGGGCCATCCTAGGGACTATTTGTGCGATCAGCGGGTATCTCATTGCCTCGCAGATTCCCCAATTAGAGCACCTGTGGTGGGCTGGTTATGCCGGCGTGGCCGCGGGTTTGGCGATGGCCTGCCTGACCCTGGGGCTGGAGCAGGTCATCAAGCGCATCCCCTTGAAAACCATCCTGGGCAGCACCCTGGGTCTGTTCGTCGGCCTGGGGATCGGCAAGCTGGCCAGCTACCCCTTTGATAAATACCTGGAACTCCCCAACCTGCAAATTCCCTTATATATCTTTTTTTCAGCAATTTTCGGTTATATCGGCCTGGTGTTGGGGGGCAAGAAGATGTCCGAGGTCAGTACTCCCTATTTCCTGGAGCCCGCCGGCAAGGCGCCGCGCCATCTAGTGAAAATCCTGGATACCAGCGTCATCATCGACGGCCGCATTGCGGATATCGCCGAAACCGGGTTCGTGGAAGGCACCCTCATCGTCCCGAAATTTGTTTTGGAAGAACTGCAATATGTGGCCGATTCCTCCGACGATCTCAGGCGGACCCGAGGCCGCCGGGGTCTGGATATCCTCAAACGGCTCCAGCAGCAGAATCCCTTGCGGGTGGAGTTCATCGATGACGATATCCCCGGGGCCGCCGGGGTGGACTCCAAACTGGTGGCCCTGGCTTTGAAGTTGAGGGCCAAGGTCGTGACCAATGATTTCAACCTGCACAAGGTGGCGGAACTGCAGGGGATCGAGGTCCTGAACATCAACCAGCTGGCCAACGCCATGAAGCCCGCGGTCCTGCCCGGCGAGAGCCTGCACGTTCAGATCCTCCGGGAGGGCAAATCCCAGGGCCAGGGGATCGCCTATCTCGACGACGGCACCATGGTGGTGATCGAAAATGCCCGGCGGTTCATCGGCCGGGAAGTGGAGGTGGCCGTCACCAGCGTCCTGCAGACCACCGCCGGGCGCATGATCTTCAGCGAAATCAAGAATGGCGGCGGCGCCATCCGGAAAGTATAATTTTGGGAGAGGGGGCCAGGGGCTTTTTCATAAGGGCCCCGGCCCCCTCTGCCAAACCCTCTCCCCCAACCCCTTAAGTAATGTAGGGCGGGCACTGCCCGCCGTACCAGGGGCGCCATGGCACCGTGGTAACTCATGTCGTTAGAAGTGGGCGCGTCCAGCCAATTACCGGTAGCTGAAACCCTGAGGCTCACCGCGGAGCCGCCGGAAGCCGGGGGACGCCTGGACCAGTTTTTGGCGGGCCAATTGGGTTTCTCCCGGGCCCGGCTGCAAAAGCTGCTGAAGTCCGGTCGGGTCCTGGTCAACGGCGAGGCGAGGCCGGCCTCCTACCGGGTGCGGCCGGGGGACGCCGTGGCGGTCTCGGTGCCGGAGCCGGCCCCCAGCTTTCTCACCCCCGAAGCCTTGCCCCTGACGATCCTCTTTGAAGACCAGGACCTCCTGGTGGTGAACAAGCCCCCGGGGCTGGTGGTCCATCCCGGGGCCGGGCATCGCGCCGGCACCCTGCTCAACGCCCTGGTCCACCACTGCCCTGACCTCAAGGACATCGGCGAGGTGAGCCGCCCCGGCCTGGTGCACCGGCTGGACAAAGACACCAGCGGCCTCATCGTGGTGGCCAAGACCGGGTTGGCCCACGCCGCCCTGGTGGCCCAGTTCCAGGCCCACGCCATCCATAAGCAGTACCAGGCCCTGGTGTGGGGGCGCCTGCCGGAGCAGGAGGGCGAGATCGACCGGGAGGTGGGCCGCCACCCCACGGCGCGCCAGAAGATGAGCGTCCACGCCCGTCGGGGCAAACGCGCCATAACCTTCTGGCGGGTCTTGCAGGAATTTCCCGGCCCCTTGAGCCTGGTGGAACTCACCCCCCGGACCGGGCGCACCCATCAACTCAGGGTGCACCTGGCCTCCTTGGGCCACCCGGTGCTGGGGGACGCCACCTACGGGGGCGGGGTGAGCCGCCTGGCGGGCCACCCGGAGCTTGACGGCCTCAAACCCCTGGTGCACCGCCAGCTCCTCCACGCCTGGCGCCTGGGCATAACCCACCCCCGCACCGGAGAACCGATGACCTGGGAAGCGCCGCTCCCGGAGGATTTTCAGGCAGTGGTGGAAAACCTTGAGGTGATGTCTAATTGAATACATATTTGGGGTTCCTCTAATGAGCAATATGACTATTGGAGGCATAGCAAAGCAACTTTATGCCGAGAATCCGACGGAGGTTCTTTATCATTACACCTCTTTGGATGCAATCAATGGAATCGTTGAGAGTAAATCCCTATGGGCGACTGATATACGGTACTTCAAAGACGCTGCGGAAATGAGGCATACCGCTGAATGGCTACGATTTGAGATTGGTCAGCGAATAGAGCGAAAAGCCACCAATGCGAATCTCTTGGGACAATTTCGAGAATGGCTGTCTCACCGCTTAACCTCCGGGCACATGTTGTTTGTGGTATCGTTCACTGCTGACGGTAATTTACTTAGCCAGTGGCGAGGTTACTGTTCGCACGGGAAAGGAATTAGTCTTGGATTTGATCCGAATCACGTTTCCAAATGCGCGGAAAAACAATCATTCCAGATGACACGCTGTATCTACGACAGTGACGAAAAACGACAGATTGTGGCCCAGATTATTGATGCCATTGAGGCATTGGCTCAGCAACGAGGCGAGAACAAAGATGCATCGAAAAGACACCCTTCCCAGTCATTTTATGATGTATTCGAAGAGGTTGAAGGTGATTTACTTCGAATTGCCGCGGCTATTAAACATAATTCTTTTAAAGAAGAACAGGAATGGCGGGCTGTTTCTATAATAATAACAAACTACGTGCAAGCGCCAATCTCATATCGTAATGGTTCGGCAATGCTTATTCCATACATCAATTTCGGTTTGGTAAAAAGAGATGAAGACCTCGTAGATTTTGAGCACATCTTTTTAGGTCCAACATCGAACTCTGGTCTATCAATGCATTCATTATCTAATTATTTGTCTAAGAAAATGGTTAATCCGAAAAAAGGGATCACATATTGTCAGATACCCTATCGCGAATAAGTAATATGGCTTGGGCACAGCCCACTAAAAATTAACTGCGAATGTGGGCCGTGCCCACCCCACATAAAATCTTAAGGGGTTGGGGGAGGGAGTTTGAGGGAGGGGGCAGGGGCTACTTACGAAAAAGTCCCTGGCCCCTTCCCTCAAAAATAACTTCTCAATATGCTCAAAATCGCCATTACTGGGGGGGCCGGGACGGGGAAGAGCACCGTGGCCCGGATGTTTGCCGCACTGGGGGCCGAGGTTCTGGACGCCGACCAGATGGCCCGGGACGCAGTGGCGGTGGGCGCACCTGCCTGGCAGGAGCTGCGCCGTCTTTATGGCGAGGAATATTTTCATGAAAACGGCGGGTTGAACCGATCTAAGCTGGCACAACTGGTGTTCGCCGACCCCGAGGCGCGCCGCCGCCTGGACGGCCTCATCCACCCCCGGGTGGAGGCGGAGCTTAGGGCCCGGGTGGCGGAGTTGGAAGGCCGGGGCGCACGGTTGGTGCTGGTGGAGGTGCCGCTCCTGTTCGAAACCGGCCGGGAGGCGGCCTTCGACCGGGTTATCGTGGTGGCGGCCCCGGAAGCCGATCAAATCCGGCGTCTCAGGGGGCGGGACGGCAGGGGGGAGGCGGAGATCCGGGGCATCCTGGCGGCCCAGTGGCCCCTGGCGGACAAGCTGGCCCGGGCCGACTACGTGGTGGACAACGGGGGATCGCGGCGCCGCACGGAGCAGCAGGTGAAAAACATCTGGGGGGACCTGAAAAATCAGCTTGACAGCGGCGCCTAAAAAGGTTAGCGTCGCAAATAACCTACCTTCAAGCAATCTACTGACCCGATAGCAAGAAGAAATTTAAGGAAAAATCCCGAATATCCCCTTTGGCATTAGTTGGAACTTGTCCGCACGCCTATCCCGAATCAACGGTCCGGGCCCCTCGTGGCCCCCGGCCAGCTGTGGATCATAAAACCGCATAGAGAGTAGGCTTTCAGCTTATCGACAATTAATCTATCACCCGGTGCAGGAAGTATTGGTATGCATGATCAAGAGGTAATAATGAATTTATCGGAATTGAAACACAAGAAAATCAACGACCTGACTTCCCTGGCCCGGGACCTCAGTGTGGAAGGCGCGGCGGGGATGCGCAAGCAGGATCTTATTTTCGCCATCTTGCAGGCTCAGGTGGAAAAGAACGGGGTCATCTCCGGCGGGGGCGTGCTGGAAATCCTCCCGGACGGCTTCGGGTTCCTCCGGGCCCAGGACTACAATTATCTCCCCGGGCCCGACGACATCTATGTTTCGCCCTCCCAGATCCGCCGCTTCAATCTGCGCACCGGGGACACCATCGCCGGGCAGATTCGCCCCCCCAAGGAGGGGGAGCGTTATTTCGCCCTCCTCAAGGTGGAGACGGTCAACTTTGAGGACCCCGCGGTGGCCCGGGACAAGATTCTCTTTGACAACTTGACGCCCCTGTATCCCGACCAGCGTCTCAAGCTGGAGACGGACCCGGACAACTACTCCGCCCGGGTCATGGACCTGATGACCCCCGTGGGTATGGGCCAGCGGGGTCTCATCGTCGCCGCCCCCCGCACCGGCAAGACCATGCTCCTCCAGAACCTGGCCAACAGTATCGCCACGAACCATCCCGAAGTAGTGCTCATCGTGCTGCTCATCGACGAACGGCCTGAAGAAGTTACGGACATGCAGCGCAGCGTCAAGGCCGAAGTGGTCAGTTCCACCTTTGACGAGCCGCCCCAGCGGCACATCCAGGTGGCGGAGATGGTCCTGGAAAAGGCCAAGCGCCTGGTAGAGCACAAGCGGGATGTGGTCATCCTGCTGGATTCCATCACCCGCCTGGCCCGGGCTTACAACACGGTGGTGCCGGCCAGCGGCAAGATCCTCTCCGGTGGGTTGGATGCCAACGCCCTGCAGCGCCCCAAACGGTTTTTCGGGGCCGCCCGGAACATCGAGGAAGGGGGCAGCCTCACCATCATCGCCACCGCCCTCATCGAGACCGGCAGCCGCATGGATGAGGTCATTTTCGAGGAATTCAAGGGCACCGGCAACATGGAGATTCACCTGGAACGCAAGCTCGTGGAAAAGCGCATCTTTCCATCCATCGACATCAACCGCTCCGGCACCCGGAAGGAAGAGCTGCTGCTGGTCCCCGAGGACCTCAACCGCATCTGGATCCTGCGCAAGCTCTTGTCGCCGCTCTCCCCGGTGGACAGCATGGAATTTTTGCTGGAAAAACTCCGGGGGACCAAGAACAACGGCGAGTTTTTGGGGGCCATGAACCGCTAAGTATCCCGCCTCAAGGGGCTGCACAAAAAAGGGCGCACCGCGGTGCGCCCTTTGCTTTATGGCAAGGCCTCCTGGTAAAAACTGCAACCCAAGGCAACTCATTAAGGGGACGGCGCTATCTGCCCCCAAGCAACCCTACACCCAGGTATTGGGCTTTTTGTTCCAGTTTTTCCGGATCTCTTCTTTGTCCTTCTTGGTGGCCCCAAACGCGGACTCGCAGGTGGCCTCCCACTTGTGAGGGTCGGAGCGGAAGTCTTTCTTATAAGGACTATTGGTCGAATCCTTGCAGAAGATGGTGGGCATGCCGATGAGGCGCTCCACTTCTGCGCCGCAGATCTCGCAGGTGGTCAGGGGCGGGTCGCTCATCTTCTGCTCGACTTCAAAAATGTGGCCGTGTTCCTTGCACTTATACTCATAGGTGGGCATGCGGCACTCCTTTACCGTCTTAGCTAATAACTTGACAGACACTCCCCGGGGCGCTAATTTTAGGAGAAGTTATCTATTTATTAACAGATTTTTCCCCGGAGGCCAAGCGCGGATTAGGCCCGTCCTGGTCCCGGGTGACGTTTTGGCCGGTTCAGGCCGCGCCTTTCGACCCTGGCCAGCCGCGCTGCGGCACCATACTCCTGGCGGCCAGGTCTTATTCTCTTGATCTTGACAGGAGGCTCCCATGGAAATCCCCGTCCTTCAGGCCGTCACCGTAGAAATCCTGGTGGATAATTTCTTCGACGTGTTTGAGCCTTCCCGGCCCGGCATCGTGGAACGGGTGGTCCCCGGCCGCCTCAAAAAACCCCTGGTGGCGGCCCACGGCCTGGCTTACCTGGTCACCCTCAACCGCCGGGGCAAGCTCACCCGTATCCTGATGGACGCCGCCAACGCCCCCCTGCCCCTGTTCAACAACCTGGAAGCTTTGGAACACAATATCGACGAGATTGACGCAGTGGTCCTCAGCCACGGCCACCCGGATCACTACGGGGGGCTGCTGGAATTTCTGGCCAAACGCACCGGTCCCCCCATCCCCATTTATCTCCACCAGGAGGTGTTTCTGCCCAAGCTCCTGGTGACGCCCCGGGGCCGCATCGGTCCCTGGGTCCTGGAACTGGACCAATTGGTGGCCGCGGGCGTCAAGCTTTATGAAAACCAGGGACCCCAACTGGTCATGGATCAGGCCCTCCTCACCGGCACGGTGGAGGCCACCACCGACTATGAAAAACCCCTGGTCAGCTTCCGGCGTAAGGTGGCCGGCCAGGAAGAACAGGACCTTTTCCCCGACGAGCAGGCCCTGGTGGCCAACGTCGAGGGCCGGGGCCTGGTGGTGATCGGCGGCTGCAGCCACCCCGGCATCGTCAACATGGTGAAATACGCCCAGAAACTCACGGGAGTGCAAAAAGTCTCCCTCATCATGGGGGGCTTCCACCTCACCCCCGGGGGCGATGTGCTCATCCAACACACCATCCAAGGACTGAAAGAACTCAACCCGGAACTGATCATGGCCGGCCACTGCACCGGCTTTCGGGCCCTCACCAAGCTCGCCGTCGCCTTCCCCGATAACTTCATGGTCAGCTGCGTGGGCACCAAGGTCATGGTGGTGGGGGGGTAAGGATGATTGTGGAGGGAGGGCCAGGAACTTCGTCCCTGCCCTCCCCCCACACCCCCCACCCAACCCGCTTAGGGGCCGGACTAACCCGGGCAAATAAAACATAAGGGATTGGGGGTGGGGGTTTGGGGGAGGGGGAAAGGGCGGGTGCCCTTTGCCCCCTTCCCCAAAGGATAATCCATGGACCATCTGACCCCCGGCGAAGAAACCATGATCGGCGCCCTGGCCCGGCAGGTGCGGGACGGGGATTGGGCTGCCTGCGGGACGCTGTCGCCCATGCCGGCCGCGGCGTTGTGGCTGGCGCAGCTCACCCACGCGCCTCGGGCGGAGGTCTTTGTGGCGGGGAGCTCGGATTGGCCCTTTGAGGGGGAGTGGCAGGGGTTCTTCGACCTGGCCCAGGCAGGAAGGCTGAACGTTTTTTACTTGAGCGGGGCCCAAATTGATGGGCAGGGCACAATCAACCTTATGGCCATCGGCCCTTACGACCAACCGCAGGTGCGCCTGCCGGGAGGGGCGGGGTCGGCCATCCTGGCCTACGTGGTGGAGCGGGTGGTGCTGTTCAAGACGGAGCATTCGGCCCGGGGGCTGGTGGCCGCCGTGGACGCCATCACGGCGCCGGGCTACACTCCGGAGCTGACCCCCTGGCAGCGCCCCGGCCGGGTCACCCGCCTCATCACCCCCAAGTGTGTCTTTAACCTGGCGCCGCCCCAGGCGCCGCATTTAGCCAGCCTCCACCCCGGCGTGAGCTTGGAGGAGGTGCGGGGGCTCACGGGCTTTCCCTTCAAAGCGGCCGGCGATATTCCGGTAACCGCGCGCCTGGCGCCGGAGGCCCGCCGCCTCCTCTACGGCCCGGTCAAAGAGAAGCTGGCCCGGGCTTATCCCCACTTCGCGGCGCGGCTGCAAATTACTTAAGAACTCAAGTTTCGTATCAAGTAACGGCGAAATAATATTAATATTGTATGTAATAAAGTAGGAGAGATTAAACTTCTGCCCATACCACTATGTTAAATTTTCTTAAAACGCATTTCGGCTTTGATCAATTCCGCCCTTTGCAGGAGGAGATTATTCGTTGTGTGATGGCACAACAGGATGCCTTTGTGCTGATGCCTACCGGGGGAGGAAAGTCGCTGTGCTATCAATTACCGGCGCTCATGATGCCGGGAATAACCTTGGTTATTTCACCTCTCATCGCGCTTATGAAAGACCAGGTGGACGGTCTCAAGGCTGATGGTATTCCGGCTGAATTCATTAATAGCACGTTAACTCACGCTGAAATTGAAAAAATTCAGAAGGAGGCGCGCAGGGGGAAAATAAAAATTCTGTACGCGGCGCCGGAACGATTGACTATGCCTGAATTTCAACTTTTCTTGCAAAAAATTAACGTCAGTCTGATTGCTATTGACGAATCACACTGTATCAGCGAATGGGGGCATGATTTTCGTCCCGATTATCGTAATCTTAAAATGCTGAGAAATATTTTTCCCGAGGTTCCGGCGATGGCTCTTACAGCCACTGCCACCCAAAAGGTGCGGGAAGATATCATTTGTCAATTGTCACTCGATAAAGCGAAAATATTTATCTCCAGCTTCAACCGCCCCAATCTAACGTATGCAGTGCTTCCCAAAAAAGATTCTTATGACCAACTGATTAATATATTGCGGGAACATCAGAATGAATCAGCGATCATTTATGGTTTTTCGAGAAAAGACACCGAGCATCTGGCGGCGGATTTGCGCCAGGAGGGGTTTAAGGCGCTGCCTTATCACGCCGGGCTGGAAAGCGATGAGCGCAGAACTAATCAAGAGAAATTCATTCGAGACGAAGCGCAAATTATCGTGGCGACGATAGCTTTCGGGATGGGGATTGACAAGCCGGATGTCCGCTTGGTTATTCATTATCATCTACCCAAATCAATTGAAGGCTACTACCAGGAAACGGGGCGCGCCGGACGCGACGGACTTCCGAGCCAGTGCATTCTTTTTTTCTCTTACGCCGATACCATTAAGCAGCAGTATTTTCTCCGGCAGATAGAAAATGAGTCCGAGCGGAAAAATGCCTATGGGAAGCTCGACCAGATGGTTGAATATTGTGAACTGGCAACCTGCCGCCGCCATTATTTACTTTCATATTTCGGAGAAGATTTTCAACAAGAAAAATGCGACGGATGCGATGTTTGTTTTTCCCCGAAAGAAAATTTTGACGCAACCATAATTAGCCAAAAAATTATGTCGGCTATTATACGAACGGGGCAACAGTTTGGGATAAATTATATTATCGATATACTAAACGGGGCAAAGAATAAGAAAATCATTGAACGTAATCATCATAATTTATCGGTATACGGTATTGTTGATGATTTTTCCAAGGAAGATTTGAGACGCATTATCGGTCAATTGCTTTCCAGAAAACTGATCATAAAAAGCGGCGATGAATATCCGATTCTGCAATTAAGCCAGCGTGGCAATGATTTTTTGAAAAAACGGGAAGAAATTCATTTACTCAAGTTTAAATCTATCGCCAAATTGTCTCAACCGAGTGATGCGGTTGACGCCGAATACGATAGGGACCTCTTTGAGAAACTGCGTCTCTTGCGCAAAAAAATCGCCGATGCAAAAGCGGTTCCACCTTTTGTCGTTTTTGGCGATCTGGCTCTGCGCCAGATGGCTTCATATCTGCCGCAAAGCGAGGAGAACTTTTCAAGAATCAGTGGCGTGGGCCAGGAAAAGCTTAAACAATACGGCAAAATATTTACGGAGTTTATTCAGACTTACGCCAAGGAAAATAATCTCAGCGAAAAAGATGTTCCCGTGAAAAGATCGGCAAGGCCGCACCGGCCAATTCGTCTGGGACCGACCTATCGGGAAACCCAAAAACTGGTTCTACAGAAAATGTCAGTTGAGAAAATGGCGAGTATGAGAGGTCTCGCGTCCGGGACCATAACTTCTCATATTGAAAAGTTGGTCAGCACCGGCGATAAAATTGATATTGGCTATTTAAGGCCGCCGGTCGAGCAATTCGAAACAATAAAAGCCGCATTTCAAGAATCCGGTGGGACAGCTTTGTGGCCCGTTCAGGAAATACTAGGCGAGCAATTTTCATACGAAGAATTAAGAATAGCCAGGCTATTCATCAAATCGTAGAGGTTTAACCTCTGCGGGTGGAGTTAAGCCATGTGTGAACTCTTTGCCATGTCGGCGGGCCAGCACTATACGGCCCAGGAATACCTGCCGCTTTTTGCCGACAAGGCCCGGGACAACATGAGCGGCTGGGGTATCGGGTTTTTCCGGGAAGGGCAGGTGCACATCGAAAAATCCTGTGAGGGCATCTACGAGGGCGACATGGTGCACGACAGCTTTCAGCGCCTGGCCCGGGTGATTGGCAGCCGCACCATCATCTCCCATATCCGCTGCCCCAAGGCCGGCCACCAGGCGGAATCCCAGGCCCAGCCCCTTACCGACTTCTTCCTGGACCATCACTGGCTCTTCAGCTTTACCGGGGAAGCCCGGGGAAGCCACGGCTACGAGAGTCCCCGCCCCCTGATGCGGGAGCGGCTCCTGGCCGCCCGGGTCTTCGAGTTCATCCGGGACGGGATGGAAACCCACCAGGCGGCCTGGCCGGGACTGGGTCTCTACCAGGGCCTGGCGGTGGCCTGCAAGGATCTCATCAGCCGCTACCCCGGCGAATATGCGTTTTTCCTGGCCAATGAGACGGTGCTCTTCGCCTTTCTCAACCACGGGCAAGTCCTCACCTTTCGCCCGCCGGAGGCCCGGGGGGAATCACTGCTGCTGACCACAGTGTCCGGCGGCCTGACCCGAGACCCGGACCATTGGTTCGCCTACCCCAATAAAGACCCGAAGCGCGGCCAGGTCCTCATCATTTCCGGGGCCGATCTCCTCCACCTGGGGCATATCTAATGTGCGATCTTTTCGCCCTGTCAGCCTCACACCATCACATTGCCTCCACTTCCCTGCCGCTGTTCGCGGTCCGGGGGCGGCAAAACGTGCATGGCTGGGGGATCGGGTTTTTCCGCCACCGCACTCCGGTGGTGGAGAAATCCGGGGACCAGGTTTTCGCCGACGGCCGACTCCACGTCTCTTTCCAGCGGCTGGCCCGGGTGGTGAACAGCCCCATCATCCTGGCCCACATCCGTTACAAATCCAGCGGCGAGGTGGACGAGTGCCACGCCCACCCCTTTGTGCTGGATTTTTGGGACCAAGCCTGGATCTTCGCCCATAACGGCAAGGCCCCGATCATCGAGCCCTATGTCAGCCCCAACACCCCGCTCCTGGAGGCGGCCAGCGACTCGGCCCGGACCTTCGAATTCTTGCGGGATTATTTTTGGGAGGCCGAACCCCGGCGCCCCCACACCCCCTTCGGAGTTATCCTCAAAGAGGCCCTGGTTCTCCTGCTCAAGAACTATCCCGGCGGCTACAATTTTCTCCTCACCAACGGCCGGGTGATCTGGGCTTTCACCAACCACCGGCAATTCATGATGCTCAAGGGCAGTGAGAAGCTGGAAGACGCTTTGCTCCTCACCACCATCGAGGAGGGCCTCAGCTCGGAAAACTGGCAGAGGCTGGCAGCCGGGGAGGGTAGTTTGGGCCGGCTGCTGCTCATTGCCGGGGGCGATCTGATCCTGTCGGAAGACCTGCGCCCCTGAAGCATCAGGGGTTGACCTGCCCCGCCTGACGCGTGCCATCCCCGGGCCTTGCCAAGAATTTGCAAAAAAAAATTAATATATTGAAAGGGATGTCCGTCTAATATAGTGTAAATGGCGATCCCCGGAATTGATGTCCCCGGCTTGAGCCCCCTGAGCCCGGAGGGAGGCAAAAGCCCGGCAGGTTGGCAGAGGGCAGGGTGGGAAGGTGATTGGCCTCGCTAAGGTTGCCTCAGCCCCGGCCAGCCGCGCTAGTCGGTGGCGGCCAGGAGCGGACCGATGAGGCTGCTGCAGGCGCAGATCGGTTGGCCACCAGCCCCCCAGCCAGAATGAGGGGAAAACCTGGGGACTCGGATTTGCTCAGGAGGTGCCGGATTTTTGGGAGCAACCTAAGCGACGTGCGGTTTTATGACAGTTAGACAAGGCCGTCTCCGGCCTCTTTGCAGTGTGAACCTCGTTATTCATGAAGGAGCAGGTAAATGATATCAAGACAACGGCCTTGGGGGTTCATGGTCGTCCTGGCCCTGATGTTCGCCTTGGGTCTAAGTGCCGGATTCGCCGGCACCGCCAAAGCTGCGTCGGAAGATGTGGCCATGTTTTACGACGACCTATCCCAATACGGGCAATGGGTAGAATATGACAAGTATGGGCCGGTCTGGCGTCCCAATCAGGTGGCCGAGGACTGGCGGCCCTATACCAACGGCCGCTGGGTGCCCACCAACGATGGCAATGTCTTCGAGAGCGACGAACCGTGGGGCTGGGCCACCTACCACTACGGCAACTGGATGCCCACCGAGGGCAACGGCTGGGTCTGGGTGCCGGGGAGCACCTGGTACCCCTCCACCGTGGAGTGGCGCACCAGTGCGGAAAGCGAGCCGGTGGACAACTCGTATGTCGGCTGGGCCCCCACCCCGCCCCCGGACTATGTGCCGCCTCCATCTTATGCACCGCCGTCCTATTCCCAGGGCGCCCCGGTTACAGATTCGCTGAGCGAGCCCCTGTGGACTTTTGTCAAGGCGGCCAGCTTCCTGTTGGGCTTTGGGCAGCCCTATACGCCGGCCTATTCTTACATGGCTTACCCGGTCTTCATGCCCCCGGCCTATGTACCGGTGTTCTTTTCCCGGACGGTGTTTGTCCCGGCTTACGCCTCCCCTACCTATTACCCGCCGGGTTTTTTCCACGGTCGGCGATTCGGCGCCGGCTACTATAATATGGGTCCTTCGGCAACGTACATCTCCCGGGTCACCAACATCAACCGGACGATCATCAACCGGACCATCATCAACAATTCAAACCGTTTCGCCACGATCCGCAATGTCATGCCCCCGGACCGGGTAATGACCCGGGATGGTTATATCAAGAAGATCATGCCCCCGGCCTTGGTCCAAGGCCACCGCCTGCCGCCGCCTAACCCGGTGAAAGATTTTCGAATGGCTCAGGGAAACCTGAATAAGCCCAATATGGTGCCACCGCCCCAAAATATGCCCCGGATTACCGCCCAGATCCCCCGGGTCCAACCCGCGGCGCTGCAACCGGGCCGGGGTCTGCCGGGCATGGCCTTGCCCGCCCGGGCCACCATGCCTCTGACCCCCCAAATGACGCAGCAGATTCAGAACCTGCCCCCCAGGCAGCAGGTTGGCCCGGGCAAGGGCTCACCCTTAACCCCGGGGGCGGGCCAAACCGGACCGGCCCAGGGGCAACCTGGAGTTCAGACTCAGCCCGGCGGCCCTCAAACCGGACCGGTCAAGCGGGGGGAATTTCATCCGGGAACCAGCCCCTCAGGCGCCACTCCCGCCGGGACCGGGACCACACCGGGCCCTGCTGGGGGCGCCAAGACCGGCACCGTACCCCTGCCCCCCGGCTACAAGGGACTGACGCCGGAGCAACGGCGACAGCAGGAAATCGAACACCAGAAGCTGCAGCACGGCGGCGCCCAGGGCCAGCCCCAAACCCAGCAGCAGCAGCTCCAGAAGCAGCAGGAGCTTCAACAGCAGCAACACCAAAAGCAGTTGCAGCAGCAAAAACTACAACAACAGCAGCAACAGCAGATGCGGCAGAAGCAGCTGGAGCAGCAACAAAAGATAAAGCAACAGCAGCTTCAACAGCAGCAACGCCAAAAGCAGCTGCAAAGCCAGCAACAACAGCAGCAGCAGCGTCAAAGACAGCAACAGATTCAGCAGCAGCGTCAAAAGGCGCCGCCACAGCAGCATCAGCAGCCAAAAAAGGAAGAACCGAAGAAGAAGCCGCCGCAATAACCATAATCACCGCGACGCGATCCAACGTCAAATAACTCCAGGTCCCGCCCCTTTCGGGACGGGGCCTGGGCTGCATCGCGCCCCTTAAAAGGGCGGCCGCCTAAGCACGGCTCCCGGCGGAGCCGCAGCTATTTTGCCTGACAGGAGGACATATGCCCCACATCGAAGCCATCCGTGCCCAAGAAATCCTGGACTCTCGCGGCCAGCCCACCGTGCTGGCCGAACTCTTATTGGACAACGGCATCCTTACCCAGGCGATGGTGCCCTCGGGGGCGTCCACCGGCGAGAACGAGGCCCTGGAACTGAGGGACGGCGGCCCCCGCTATCTGGGCAAGGGGGTGCTCCAGGCCGTCAAGAACGTCCAGGAGATCATCCAGCCGGCCCTGAAAGGCCGCAACCCCCTGGAGCAGGGGCTGATCGACCAGACCATGTGCCAGCTGGACGGCACCCCCACCAAGAGCAAACTGGGAGCCAACGCCATCCTGGCCGTCTCCATGGCGGTGGCCCGGGCCGGGGCCGCGGTCACCGGCCTGCCCCTGTACCGCTACCTGGGAGGCGCCGGGGCCGCCAGTCTGCCCATGCCCATGCTGAACATCATCAACGGCGGGGCCCATGCCGGGAACAACCTGGATATTCAAGAATTTATGATCATGCCGGTGGGCGGCGCCTCCTTTAGGGAAGCCCTGCGAATCGCCGCGGAGGTGTTCCAGACCCTGAAAAAGGTCCTAGCCTCCCGGAAGCTGGGCACGGGCGTGGGGGATGAAGGGGGATTCGCCCCGGACCTGCCCACCCATGAGGCCGCCTTGGACCTGATCCTGGCGGCTGTGGAACAGGCGGGGTACCGCCCCGGCATCGACGTGGTCCTGGCCCTGGATCCCGCCGCCTCGGAGTTTTTCGACAAGACCGCGCAGGAATACGTCTTTAAGAAAGGGGATGGCTCCCGGCGCAATGCCGCGGCCATGACGGAGTACTACCGGGAGTTGGCCGCCCGCTACCCCATCGTCTCCCTGGAAGACGGGCTGGGCGAAGACGACTGGGACGGCTGGGTGCATCTGACCAAAGAATTGGGCGGCCGGCTGCAACTGGTGGGTGACGATATTTTCGTCACCAATATCCAGTATCTCAAGCGCGGCATCGAGGTGGGCGCGGCCAATGCCATCCTGATCAAGCTCAACCAGATCGGCACCGTCACCGAGACCCTGGACGCCATCGGCCTAGCCCGGCGTCACGGTTATCGCGCCGTCATTTCCCACCGCTCCGGTGAGACCGAGGACACCTTCATCGCCGACCTGGCGGTGGCCACCGGCGTCGGGCAGATCAAGACCGGCTCCGTGTCCCGGTCCGAGCGCATCGCCAAGTACAACCGGCTTCTAATCATCGAGGCCGAGTTGGGGGCGACGGCCCGGTTCCGGGAAGACCCGTATTGGCTAAACCGGAGCTGAGAAGCCCGGTCTTGGGGGAGGAGCAGGCCCGCGGGCCGCTCCTCCGGGCCATTTTCTGAACAGCGCCACCCCGCTTCACTGGAAACCGGGGTGGTTGCGCCGGGATTCTTAATAAAGGATCGGGACCCAAAAACTTTTTTGCTTAATCCGTGCCATTACTTTTATTAACCGCAGGCGCAACAGTAATAAAAATTCCTCTGTTATTGACTGGAAGCCTTTTATTATAAAGGATTGCCAGTATTTTTTATTTTTGACATTTTGCTGCGGCAGTGTTATCGTGGACCAATTTTCAGGATAATCCAAGCCTGCATCAAAAGGGGGAGGAAATGGTGCGGCGCATATTGGGCACTAGCCTGATGGCCATGGTATTGGCGGCGTTCGTCTTGCTGCCGGGATTGGTGCAGGGAGCGGAATTCGACGTCAGCAAGTTCGACCAGGAAGTGGGGTTGCGCTTCGCCTACGGGAAAAACACCAAGACGGCCTCCGTCCACCTCTACAGCTTGCTGCCCCGCTGGGGCATCTTCTTCTTGCCCCCGGGCCAAAAATTGGGCCCCTTCGGGGCTGAGTTCGTGGTGGAAGGCATCGCCAGCATTGCCGGAGCCGATCAGACGGGCTTCGAAATGGGGATCACGCCCCTCCTGAAGCTCAGCTGTCTGGTCTTTCCCTCGGTCCTGGCCTATATCGAGGGGGGCGCCGGGCTCATCAGCGAAAGCATTGACAGCCCGGCCATCGCCCATGCCTTTAACTTCACCCCCCAGGTGGGGGTCGGCTTCGACATCGCCCTGACCACCCAAGTGGCCCTGTCGGTGGCGTATCGCTTCCGACATTCTTCCAATGCCGGCATCTATAATGAAAACCCCGCCTTTAACGTCCATTTTTTTCAGAGCGGCCTGGCTTACTACTATTAGGCCCACGATGACCGGATGACGCGGCGCCGAACCTCCGGGGCCGGCGCGGCGTCGCCTGCCCGGGGACATACCTACCACCCGGCCTGCACCTCACGGAGCCGTGGTGGTTCCGTTACTCTTTTCCCGCCCGCCTTTCCAAAGTTAAATCTCTGTAGCGCCACCCCTTAATCGCCACCCAAAGCGGTTTCACCATTGGGTCGGGCCGAGCCGGACCACACGGCGCGATGCGCCAGCTCCGGCTGGATAGCAGGCAGCTCAAACCGCATGATCAGGGCTGCCGGGTCTCGCCGTGTCAGGAGGGGCCGCCATCCGGCCGCAGGAACCGGATTGGGTCCCGGGAGCATTGACTTCTGCCTGGAACGTCTTCCGCCTTGTCCCTGGTTTCCGTCCCGGAAAACCCGCCGGACACCGGGCCACGCCACATTGCCCTTGACATTTCAGTAATAACTATTAACTAATAACCATATATGGAAGATCTCATCCATCAATTGCGGGACCGCGGGATTGCGGTGACCCCGCAACGCCTGGCGGTGATGGCCGTTTTGCAGAAGCGGCGGGACCATCCCAGCGCCGAGCACATCTATCAAGAGGTGCGGCGGCAGCTTCCGGCCATTTCCTTTAACACCGTGTACAAGGCCCTTGAAATCCTCTGCCAGAAAGGCATGGCGATCAAGGTCAACCCCTTGCACGAAGTGGCCCGTTATGACGGCGCCACGGGGTGCCATGCCCACATCATCTGCCGGCAGTGCCACCATATCATCGACCTGGACTGGGAGCCTTCGGCGGTTCCGCCCTTAGCGCCGGAGGACCTCCAGGGTTTCCAGATTGACCATTCCTCCCTGACCTTCTGGGGCCTCTGCCCCCGATGTCAGCCAGGAGAGTCCCGCCGGGAGGCCTAGCGTGGCCGCGGAAGCAGGACAGGTGCATCGCTGTACTATCTGCGGAAGCCGGGTGAAGGTAGTGGAGGCCGGGGGCGGCGTGCTGGTCTGCTGCGGCGCGCCCTGAAGTTGCAAAGTGCCCACTAGGCTGAAGACGGCGGCATGGACAAGGGCCTTGCCAGTCTCAAGGCGGCTCTTGCCGGAGAGTCCTAACCCAATCGCACCTATCTGGCTTGCGCGGCCTCAGTCCCCAATCTCACCTTTCAGCACCCTTACCCGGGAGTGGCGCCATTGCCAGGGTCAGCCCCCTGGGACTGCAAGACCTCCAGGGCCCGGCGGGCGGCCACTTGGGCCGCCTGTTTTTTGGTGGGGCCTTCCCCCTGGGCCAGAGGGGCTTCTTTGAGGCGAACCTCGACCTGGAAATGCCGGGCGTGTCCGGGCCCGCTTTCGGCCAAGAGATGATACGAGGGGGAGGCCTTGTAGCGGGCCTGGGTGAGTTCCTGCAGTGAGGTCTTATAATCCTGCCAGGGCAGGGCCGTCTCCATCAGGGGGCTGAACCAGCGTTCCGTCAGGTTCGCCGCCGCCTCCAGGCCCCCGTCCAGATAGACCGCCGCCAGCACCGCCTCCAGGGCATCAGCCAGGAGTGACGGCTTCTCCCGGCCTTCCTGCCGTTCTTCTCCCCGCCCCAGCCAGAGGTGGGCCCCCAGACCCAGGCGCCGGGCTAGCCCGGCCAGCTGCCTGGCATTCACCAGGGCGGCCCGTCCCCGGGACAGATCCCCCTCGGAATTTCCGGGAAACCGCGCCAGTAAAAGCGTGCTCACGGTGAGGGCCAGGACCGCGTCTCCCAAAAACTCCAGTTGTTCATTGCTGGGGCCGCTCGCCGGATTTTCATGGGCATACGAACTATGCCGCAAGGCCTGGTCCAGCAACTCCAGGTCCTCGAACCGGTGCCCCAGGCGCTGCTCCAGGCTTTCCAGTTCTTGCCTTCTCTCCGGGGCCAGGCCGGCTTTCCCCGGGGTCATCAGCTCCTCACCTCGAAACCAGCTGAAACATTCACGAAAATTCTCAAATGGTTCAATTCGATGCCATATTCTTGGCAGAAATAAGGAATTTCGGTAGACAAAATAAGGAAAACCCTAATTGCCGGGAACCGCAAGAGACGGTAGCTTATCAATAATCTCACCGGGTTCAGTTTGCTGCGGCTGACGACCTCAAGGCGGGTGGGGTGAAATTTCGGTGGGAAAGGAGATATCATGGAGGCCCTCATTCAGGTGCTGGAGTCCACGATGGCGACCCGGGACCCATATACGGTTGGCCATCAGCGGCGGGTAAGCCAGATAGCCTGTAACATCGGCAGGGAGATGAGACTGTCCGAGGACCGCCTCCGTGATCTGCGGATGGCCGGCATGCTTCACGACCTGGGCAAGATCGCCATCCCCACTGAACTGCTTTCCAAGTCAGGGAAACTCACTCCCCTGGAGTTCGCCCTGATTAAAACCCATCCCCAGGTGGCCTTCAACATCCTGGAACCCATCACCCTGCCGGGCCACACTGCCATGATTATTCTGCAACATCACGAACGGGTGAATGGCTCCGGCTATCCCCAGGGTCTAAAAGGGGATGAAATCCTTCTGGAAGCCAGGATACTGGGCGTGGCCGATGTGATGGAGTCCATGTGCTCCCATCGTCCTTACCGCGCCTCCCTGGGCCTGGCGGAAACCCTGGATGAACTTGCCCGGAACAAAGGGATTCTCTATGATGCAGCCGTCGTGGAGACCTGCCTGGAACTCTATGGGCAAGATCTGCCGGCCTTGAGCGCCGGGACCTCGGTCAGATCCCCCATGTCGGTCAGCCCATTACGACTTCTGGTTCCCTTGGGAGACTTAGCCCAAGCTCAGGGCAAATTTATCCACGTGAGCCCTTTGCATCAGAAAAGCGGATTCAAACCGGGCGGTTGGGCCAAGTGGCTCGCCAAGGGGCATCGCGCCTGGGTGCACCTGGGCACGGCCTCCTTGGTGGGGTTTTTGATCATGTCATCTTTCAGAGGCTACTAGGTCCAAGATCAGCTTAAACCAAAGCCCCGTCGATCTATGCCCCATCCGGCCAACCGTCAGGGTGCGCCGACCCTTCCTCGCCAAAATTCGCCGGTGCATAGCAGGAGGCCGATAATTCCTGTTTTTAGCGGAGCGGCCCACTGCGGGACGCCGGTTAGGCGCCATCGTGGTATAAGTCTGCCTGGCTAGTCTGAGCCCTGGTCGGTAAGGAGCGGCACCACCGGTTCGGCCAGGATCTTATGGCTGATGCCCCGTCCCAGGGCTACCCGGCCGCCGTTGACCCCCACGATAATGAGGCCGCGATTATTCTGCAAAACTTCCACTTCCCGGCCCAGGTTGAGGCCCATGGCCAGCAACCGGGCCCGCAACATGCGGCCGCCGCGATGCCCGGTAATTATCACCCGCTGGCCGGCCGGCATTTCCGCCAGGAAGTGTTCTCCGGGTCCGACCGCATCCACCATGACCTTGAGGTCCTTTGGAAAGTCAGTCATGTTACTCCGCCTCCTGGCAGGTGGCGCACAGCCCTTGCACCTGTAACTGGTGGCCTTTAATGCGGTAGCCGTATTCTTGGGCTAGGTGTTCCTCCAGAAACCCCAACCTCGGCTCCTCGAACTCCAGGATCTCGCCGCAGCCCAGGCACCGCAAGTGGCTGTGGTGGGCGTGGCCGTAAATGTGCTCGTAGTGCCAGTGGCCGTCGCTGAAATCCACCTCCCGGACCAGGCCGCAGTCAATGAACAACGGCAGGGCGCGGTAAATGGAGGCCTTGGACACCTTGGAGCCCGTGTCCCTGAGTCTAAAGTGGAGTTCGTCCACGTCAAAATGCCCATGAATCTCAAAAATTTTTTGCAATATCTGTTCCCGTTCCGGGGTGCGCCTCAGACTCCGCTGGCGGATATAATCCCGGAAAACCTGGATTTCCGATTTCATCATCAAGCTCGGATTGGTCAGTTACATTTATTGAGAATGAATATCAATAATATCTTATTTCTGGCAGAAGTCAAGTAAATTCTCAGATTCCTGGGCA
This sequence comes from uncultured delta proteobacterium, assembly GCA_963812015.1. Classification (GTDB taxonomy): domain Bacteria; phylum Desulfobacterota; class Desulfobaccia; order Desulfobaccales; family 0-14-0-80-60-11; genus 0-14-0-80-60-11. The sequence goes on from CAWETI010000002.1 coordinate 508,604, forward strand.
CCTTAACCAAGAACTAACTTGGGTGGCGGCCCCGGGCCGACCAAATGTCCCTTAAGGCGGCGGCGGATTCCCATTGACGGGCTGAGGCCGCCCGGTTTATGATGAAAATTTAAATGAGGTGCCAGCTGGCTTTCACCTGCCCCTCTTGAGAAAAGGGCGGGGTCCGGTGAGTGCCTTGATCAGGATAAGCAGCCCTCCGGTTCGGCGGCGTGAGGCAATCACTCCCGGAATCGGAGGTCGACGGCTCTCGACCAGACCAATTTAGAGGAAATTTCGGCGGTTCCTTGGCACAACCCAAACTTCCCCAATCCCCGGACCTGAACTCTCCTCCCCTGGACACCCTGGAGGGAACGGTGGAGCGCCTCACCTTCGCCGATCCGGACAGCCACTACGCCGTCGTGCGCCTCAAGGTCAGGGGGCGCCGCCAGCCCGCCACGGTCGTGGGCCCTCTGGCGGCCGTCAAGGAAGGGGAACAGCTCCACCTCAAGGGCCGCTACGAGGTGCATCCCAAGTGGGGAGAGCAGTTCCGGGTGGTCTGGTGGTACGCGGTGCTTCCCGCCACGGTGGCGGGCATCGAAAAATACCTGGCCTCGGGGCTCATCAAGGGCATCGGCCCGGAACTGGCCCAGCGCCTGGTGGCTCATTTCGGTCCTGATACCCTGACGGTCATTGACGACCACCCGGAGCGCCTGGCGGAGGTGTCCGGGATCGGTCCTAAACGGTTGGAACAGATTCGCGGGGACTGGCAGAGCCAGAAAGCGGCCCGGGAGGTCCTGGTGGCCCTGCAAGGCCTGGGAGTCGGCATGGCTCAGGCCACCAAGATCTTTCAGCAATATGGCGACCAGGCGGTGGAAGTAGTGACCACCAACCCTTACCAGTTGGCCCTGGATATCCACGGCCTGGGCTTTCTCACCGCCGATCGCCTGGCCGGCCGCCTCAACCTGGACCCCCTGACCCCGGCCCGTCTAGCCGCGGGGCTGCTGCACATCCTGGACAGCATGGCAGGGGAGGGCCATGTCTACGTCCCGGAAGACGTGCTCCTGCACCGGACCGAGGAATTGCTCCAGGTCCCCCGCCCACCCCTATTGGCGGCCCTGGAAGGCCTGGCCCGGGAAGGGCGGGTGGTGCTGCCGGAGTTGCCGGACGGCCGGGGCGTGTACAAAAAGCCCGCCTGGGTGGCGGAAACCGGAGTGGCCCGGTCCTTGGGGAGCCTGCTCACGGCCGCCGGGGGCCACCCGCCGCTCCACCTCGAGGACCTCATCGTCCGGGTCCAACAGGCCTTGGGCCTCACCCTGGCGCCGGAGCAGTCAGCGGCCGTGGCCGCGGCCCTCACGGACAAGGTGCTCATCATTACCGGCGGCCCCGGCACCGGCAAGACCACCATTGTCAGCTGCATCCTGGACCTCTACCAGGGTCTGGGGGCCCGGGTCCTGCTCATGGCCCCCACCGGCCGGGCCGCCAAGCGCCTGAGCGAGACCACCGGTATGGCCGCTACCACCATCCACCGGGCCCTGGAGTTTTCCCCCCAGACCGGCGGCTTCCGCCGCAGTCCCGCCGACCCTTTGAAGGCGGAGGTGGTGGTGGTGGATGAGACCTCCATGGTGGACACTTACCTGATGTATCATCTGCTCCGGGCGATTCCCCTGGCGGCCCACCTCATTCTGGTGGGGGACGCGCACCAGCTTCCGGCGGTGGGGCCGGGGAACATCCTCAAAGACCTGATGGATTCCGGGGTGATCAAGGTGGCCCGTCTCACCCAGATCTACCGCCAGGCCAAAGAGAGCCTCATCGTGGTCAACGCCCACCGCATCAACCAGGGGGACTACCCCTTCCTGCCCCAGACGTTCGGCAAGGACGACTTCGTCTTCCTGGAACTGGATGACCCCGAGGCCATCAAGGCCAAGCTCTTGGACCTGGTGTCCGAGGAATTGCCCCGGCGTTATGGCCTGGACCCCGTGCGGGACCTTCAGGTGATTACCCCGATGCACCGGGGGCCGGTGGGCATCCAGACCCTGAACGTTGAGCTGCAGCAGCGCCTCAACCCCGATAGCGAACGCTGGTCCTGGGGGGGCCGGGTTTACCGCCGGCATGACAAGGTCATGCAACTCCGGAACAATTACTACAAAGAGGTGTTCAACGGCGATATCGGCCAGGTCTGCGGTTTTCTCGGCGCCACCGGCCAGCTCCAGGTGGATTTTGAGGGGCGGGTGATCACCTATGATGCCGGGGAACGGGAAGACCTTACCCTGGCGTATGCCGTCACGGTCCACAAGGCCCAGGGGAGTGAATTTCCCGCGGTCCTCCTGGTGCTCACCACCCACCACTACATGATGTTGCAGCGGAATCTCTTGTACACCGCCCTCACCCGGGGACGGCGTCTGGTGGTGGTGCTGGGCAGCAAACGGGCCATCGGCATGGCCATCAGGAACGACCGGCCCATCCGACGGTACACCCATCTGGCGGCCCGTTTACAGGAAACCCTGATCCGGCCAACGGGGTAAAAATGCTTGACAATTACGCCTCGCAAGAGCACAATCAAAATATGATGGGGGTTACGCGTGGTAACTGATCTGTTTACTACCCTGGAACAAAAACTGGAACGAGTTCTGAGTAAAGTGGCCGAATTGCAAGAAGCCAACGCCGCGCTTACCAAAAGCCTGGCCGAAAAGGAAGAGGTCCTCAAGGTAGGCGAGGCGGAGCTGGCCCGGGTCTCCCGGGAACGGGAGATGGTCAGGCAGCGGATCGACAAGATCCTCAACCGTTTAAAATTTATTGATACGGGAGAATCGGCATAGATACGGTCCAGGAGACCACGCCGGTAACCGTGGAAATATTGGGCCGCACCTTCACCTTGAAGGGGAGCATGACTGCGGAGAGCCTGCACGCCGTGGCGCGGGAGGTGGATACGCAGCTCCGTGAGTTGCAGCGGGCCTTTCCCACCAGGCCCTTAAGTGACCTGGCAATCCTGGCGGCATTGAACCTGGCATATGAATGCCTGGAGAGTAAGGAGGACTATCACCAGCTCCATGGGGAAATCGAGAAGCGGTCCAGACAGTTAATCCAAATACTGGAGGCAAGCGATATATCTTTTCTCCCCGGTCCGTGACGCCGTTGATGAGCCATCCGGCTCGGAGAGGCGCCGCAGTCATGGCAGAAAAGAACTGGGTGAGGGAACGGACGGGACGACAGGAAAGTATTCCGGGCGGCAGCACAATGACGGTCCGGTCAGAAATATTGACCCCGGCGGGGAAAGGTTAACAGGCATAAGATCCCGGGAGGTTCGGCGGGATTCCATTCATATATAGGGGGGATAGCGTCAAAGCAGACCTGAGCCTCGCAACCATGGCATGACGAATAGCGTGCAAAGTATGATTTAACTTGATAGTAATGAACCACCGGCATCGCCCTTAATCCTCTTCCGCCCTAGAAGAATCCGCCGTGGCCCCTCCTGCCACCGCCCGCCGTCTCGACCCCGCCCGGGTTTATTAGTGTGAAATTTGATCCGTCCCGGCCATGGCCGGGGCCTGTAGCGCTATCAGGGCAGTAATTTCGCTCAAGGGAATTTACATGACCATATGGTATTTTTTTGTAGAGATTCTTCTGGTGGGCCTCGGCTTCGTGGCTGGCTTTTTCTACCGCAAGTATGTGATGGACAGCCACCAGCAGTCTTTGGAGGCGCTGGGCAAGAAGATCCTGGATGAAGCCCGCAAGGATGGCGAGAGCATCAGGAAGGAGGCTAAACTCCAGGCCAAAGACCAGCTCTTGCAGATGAAGACGGACTTCGAAAAAGAAACTCACGAGCGGCGCCACGAACTCAACCAGCTGGAGCGCCGCCTTCTCCAGAAAGAGGAAAACCTGGAGAAGAAAGGGGCTCTGGTGGACGAACGGGACACCGAGCTGATCAAGAAGCACAAACTGGCAGCCAAACTGGAAGAGGACCTCAAGGCCCAGGCGGAACGGTACCAGCAATTGGTGACGGAACAGAATACCCGCCTGGAGCACCTGGCCGGCATGAGCGCCCAGGAGGCCAAAGACCATCTCCTCCATTCCATGGAGCGGGAAATCCGGGCCGACGCCGCCCGCCTGGTGAAGCGCATCGAGACCGAAGCCAAGGAGCACGCCGACCGCAAGGCCAAAGAGATTATCGGGCTGGCCATCAAACGCTATGCTTCGGACTATGTGGCCGAGCAGACCGTCTCGGTGGTGGCCTTGCCCAACGAAGAGATGAAAGGGCGCATCATCGGCCGGGAAGGCCGAAACATCCGCGCCCTGGAAGCCGCCACCGGAGTGGACATCATTATCGACGACACCCCGGAAGCGGTCATCTTGAGCGCCTTCAACCCGGTGCGCCGGGAGGTGGCCCGGCGGAGCCTGGAACGCCTCATCTCCGACGGCCGCATCCATCCCGGACGCATCGAAGAGATCGTGGAGAAGGTCACCCAGGAACTGGAGGTGAATATCCGGGAGGCGGGGGAGGAAGCCGCCTTTGACGCCGGGGTGCACGGGCTCCACCCGGAGTTGGTCAAGCTCCTGGGCAAGCTGAAGTTCCGCACCAGCTACGCCCAAAACGTCTTGCAACATTCGGTGGAAGTCTGCTACCTCTGCGGCATTATGGCCGCCGAACTGGGTCTCAACGTCAAGCACGCCAAGCGGGCCGGATTGCTCCATGACATCGGCAAGGCCGTGGACCAGGAGGCCGAGGGCGTCCATGCCCTCATCGGCGCTGATCTGGCCAAACGCCACGGCGAGTCTCCCAAGGTGGTGCATGCCATCGCCGCGCACCACGAAGACGTCCAGCCTGAGAACATCCTGGCGGTCCTGGTGCAGGCGGCCGACACCCTCTCGGGGGCCCGGCCGGGGGCCCGGCGGGAGATGCTGGAGACCTACGTCAAACGCCTGGAAGACCTGGAAAGGGTGGCCCTGTCGTTCGGCGGCATCAGCAAAACCTACGCCATCCAGGCCGGCCGGGAGATCCGCCTCATCGTGGAAAGCGAGAAGGTCAACGACGAAGAAGCGGCCCTGCTCAGCCGGGAGGTGGCCAAGAAGATCGAACAGGACCTCACCTATCCCGGGCAGATCAAGGTCACCGTCATCCGGGAGACCCGGTCGGTGGAATACGCCCGCTGAGGCCCGGTGAATCCATGAATATCTTGTTCATCGGCGATATCGTGGGGGCCCCGGGACGGCGGGTGATGGAAGAACTCTTGCCCCGGGCGGTGGATCACTATTGCATCGATTTGGTGGTGGCCAACGGTGAAAACGCCTCCGGCGGCCTCGGCATCACCCCCCAGGTGGCCGACCAGTTCCTGAGCCAGGGGGTGGACGTCCTCACCAGCGGCAACCACATCTGGAAACACAAAGAGATTCTTCCCTATCTGGAGGACACCGACCGCCTGCTGCGCCCGGCCAATTACCCCCCGGGGGCTCCCGGGCGGGGGCTGGTCACGGTGGAGACCGCCGCCGGCGAGCCTGTGGCCATCATCAATCTGGAAGGCCGGGTCTTCATGAACGCCATTGAGTGCCCCTTCCGCACGGTGGATCGGCTCCTGGAAACCCTGTCCCCGGAAGTGAAGGTCATCCTGGTGGACATGCACGCCGAGGCCACCAGCGAGAAGCAGGCCATGGGCTGGCACCTGGACGGCCGGGTGAGCGCCATGGTGGGGACCCACACCCACGTCCAGACCGCCGACGAGCGCATCCTGCCGGGGGGCACCGGTTATATCAGCGACATCGGCATGACGGGCCCGGTGGATTCGGTCATCGGTATGAAGCGGGAGATCATCCTGGAGCGCTTCCTGACCCAGCGGCCCCACCCCTTTAAAGTGGCCACCCAGAACATGCAACTTCAGGGCGTGGTGCTGAAAATCGACGCTCAGGGCCGCTGTCAGGAAGTCATCCGGGTGCAAATGCCGCTAAAATCCTGAAACCCGGCATGGGCCACACCTTCCAAGTATTCCAGGCCGTCCTGGCCTTCACCTTCATGGTCTTGCGGTGCGTTTTCCTGTAAAATCGGGGAGTCATCCGGGAGGAACCCGGCTCGGTCTTTGGGCAGTTGTTGACCGAGGTGGCCTTGCCGGTGGTGATCTTTGCCAAGTCGGCCACCAGCCCATGGGATCTTGCGAACCTGGCCGACACCGTGCAGGGGAGATGATTACGGCTCGCTTCGCCGTCGTCATGGCGTTGTCTTGAGGCTTAATGGGGTCGGGGGGCGGCATCCTGGGAGGGCTGGGAGGCGCCGGCGAGACCCAGGTGCTCCGGACCATCACCGACGACCTCACCCGCCATGACCTGAAGAACCGGCCCATCAAGCCCGGGGAGCTGGCCTACGGCCGCATCCTCTTTCCCGGGGAGGCAGGCCAACCCCAGTCCCTCAGGCTGCAACTGCAAGACCAGGCCACCGGCCAGGTGTACACCCTGAACCTGAATTTTTAAGTTTTGAGCCGGGTTCAGACAGACCTTGAGAGCCAAAGACCTGCCGGTCCCGGCCCCGGCGTCCGCTGAGAGGGGGGAAGGCGAAATCGGCATGTTTTTCCATTGATAAACCTGCCCTGCTGGTTTAAATAATAACGATACCCCGTTTTATGAAATAACCGAAAAAAGGACCTCCCATGAAAATTCACGAATATCAAGCCAAAGATTTGCTGAAGCAATTTAACGTGCCGGTGCCCCAGGGCAACGTGGCCACGACCTCCCGGGAAGCCCGGCAGGTGGCGGAAGAATTGTCCGAAGGCCCCTTTGTGGTCAAGGCCCAGATTCACGCCGGGGGCCGGGGCAAGGGCGGGGGCATCAAGGTCGCGGCCACCTTTGAGGAAGTGGAGGGGGTGGCCGACCAGATCCTGGGCATGACCCTGGTCACGCCCCAGACGGGCCCCGAAGGCAAGGTGGTCAACAAGGTCCTGGTAGAGCAGGCCCAGGACATCGCCCAGGAACTTTACCTGGGGATGGTAGTGGACCGGGCCTCGGGCCGGCCGGTGATCATGATGAGCGCCGAGGGCGGCATGGAGATCGAGGAAGTGGCGGCCCGGACCCCTTCGCTGATCTTCAAGGAGGCGGTGGACCCGGCCACGGGCTGCATGGCCTACCAGGCCCGGAACCTGGCCTTTGGGATTGGGCTGAGCCCCACCCTGATCCGCCCGGCCACGAGTTTCATCGAGAATCTCTATCGCATGTTCACCAGCCTGGACTGCTCCCTGGCGGAGATCAACCCCCTGGTGGTCACCAAGGGCGGGGCCATGCTGGCCCTGGACGCCAAGCTCAACCTGGATGACAACGCCATGTTCCGGCACCACGACCTGGCGGCCATGGAAGACCCGGACGAAATGGACCCCCTGGAGCATGAAGCCCGGAAGCACCACCTCAACTACATTCGCCTCACCGGGAATGTGGGGGCCATGGTGAACGGGGCCGGTCTGGCCATGGCCACCATGGACCTGATCAAGGCCGCCGGGGCCGAACCCGCCAACTTTTTGGACGTGGGCGGCGGGGCCTCGGCCGAAATGGTGGCCAACGGCTTCCGGATCATCCTGGGAGACCCCAACGTTAAAGGGGTGCTCATCAACATTTTCGGTGGCATCCTCCGGTGCGACGTTTTGGCCAACGGGGTGGTGGAGGCGGTGAAACAGGTGCAGGTCAAGGTGCCCATCATCGTGCGCTTGGAAGGCACCAACGTGGAGCAGGGCCGGGAGATCCTGGACAAATCCGGCCTCACCTTCACCGTGGCCACCGATATGCTGGACGCCGCCAAGAAAGTGGCGGCGCTGGTCGGGTAAGCCACCCGGCCGGGATGGGGATGCCGGTTCATCTTGCGGGGCGGCACTACCGGGAATCTGGTAAAATTTGTTCGCACCGGGATAACATTTAAGCCCTCGCCACGGTCTTATTAGGCAGAAATCCCCCCTGAGGGGGAAACGCCGGAAGAGAGGTTTGACGATGATCAAGAAACTGAGCATGATGGTGGCCGCTTTGGGTGTGTTGGCCTTCCTCACGGCCCCGCCGTCCGGGGCCCAGCAGCAGGCCCCCCCGGCGGCAGTCCCGGGGCAGCCGGCCGCCCGGCAAGCGGCCAGGCTTTACAATCCCCAGACTGTGGAGATCCTGGCGGGAAGAGTGGTGGCCATCAACCGCCTTGCCCCCAAGAAGGCCGGCCGGCCCGTGCGAGTGACGATGGTCCTCCAGACCGACCAGGGAGCCGTTAAGGTCCACCTGGGGCCCGCCGACTTTATCGACCAACAGATGATACTGGCCGTAGGCGACCAGGTGGAGGTCAAAGGCGTGCGGATCACCCGCCCCCGTGTAACCATGTTTATTGCCGGCGAGGTGAAAAAGGGCGACCAGGTTTTGAAGCTCCGGGACGACGCCACCGGGCGGCCCTTGTGGTTTAAGGGGAAAAATCCTGGCGGGGCCATGTGATCCCGGGCCAGGCCGTAAAGTATGAGTTGGGGCAGGCATGGCGCCTGCCCCGTATATTTTCCGCTGCTGACCCCTGGCCCAGGAGGCCTGGTGAAGATCTATAAATTATCCCGGTCGATCCTAATTTTTATTTATGGCCTCTTGGGCTTTGTCTCGCTCATTGGGGTAATCATAATTTTCCAGGGCTTCAGGGGCGGCCTCACCCTGGGCCCGGCCCAACCTTTTTTCCTCCTCTGGCTGGGGGTGCTGGCCTGGGTCTGGTTTAGCTATGCAAGAATCCCGTTGACCATCACCTGGCGGGATGAGGGGGTCCTGGAGTTCAAGAGCCTCATTGCCACCACGCAGGTGCCGGTGGAGGACGTCATCGCCATCAAAGCCACGCCCCTGAGCTGGGGCTTTATCAAGATAACCTACCAGGGGGGCAGCCTCAGGCTATTGTGCCAGATCACCGGCCTTTATGAACTGATCGGCGCCGTGAAGGCCAAAAACCCTCGGGTGGAGATCGTGGGGTGCTGAGAATTTTGAGCTATCAGCAGTCAGCTTTCAGCCAAACCACCGATCATCGGAAGACCACCTCCAGATAAGGCAGGCCCCGCCCATCATTTCTTCCTTTCCTTTAAGGGATTTAGCCGCAATTTTCAGCCTTTCTGGCACTGGTCCCCCCGGGCATGGTTAATATTGACCCTTGGGGGCCATTACCGTTTCTAGATAAAAATTGACCAAGTTTGGGAGATATGCGAAACTCAAAAAACCGCCTGGTTTAGGCCGCAACGGGCACAGGCCGGGCCGGTGAGAATTATTTCCCGTTATTGCTGATAACCTGAAACGAGGGTTTCCGGTTATAACGAAATTCACGTTAATGAAAGGTGACGTATGAGCGTTCTGGTAAATAACGATACCCGGTTAGTGGTGCAAGGGATTACCGGCAAGGAGGGCTCTTTCCATGCCCGGGCCTGCGCCGAATACGGCACCAAGCTGGTGGCCGGGGTGACCCCGGGCAAAGGCGGCCAGAAGATGGACGAGGTGCCGGTGTTCAACACCGTGGCCCAGGCAGTGAAAGACACGGGGGCCAATACCTCCATGATCTTCGTGCCCCCGGCCTTTGCCGCCGACGCCATCCTGGAGTCCGCCGCGGCGGGCATCAAGGTGGCGGTGTGCATCACCGAGGGCATCCCCACCCTGGATATGGTGCGGGTGATGGCCGCCCTGAGGGGTACGGACTGCCGCCTCATCGGCCCCAACTGCCCGGGGATCATCTCGCCGGGCCAGGCCAAGGTGGGGATTATGCCCGGCCACATCCACCGGCCGGGGCCCATGGGCCTGGTGTCCCGCAGCGGCACGTTGACCTATGAAGCGGTGCATCAACTCACCCTGCTGGGGATCGGCCAGAGCACCTGCGTGGGCATCGGCGGCGACCCCATTATCGGCACCACCTTCATCGACATGCTGCAACTGTTCGAGGCCGACCCCCAGACCGAGGGCATCGTGCTCATCGGCGAGATCGGCGGCACCGCGGAAGAAGAGGCGGCCTCTTTCATCTCCCGGTACGTGTCGAAACCGGTGGTGAGTTTCATTGCCGGCCAGACCGCACCTCCGGGCAAACGCATGGGCCATGCCGGGGCCATTATCTCCGGCGGCAGCGGCAAGGCCTCCGACAAAATGGCTGCCCTCACCAGCGTCGGGGTGACCGTGGTGGCCAATATCGGCGACCTGGGACAGGCGGTCAAGAGAGTGATGAGATAGCGCGACTGAACCATGAAGATCCTGCTCCACATCTGCTGTGCCCCCTGTGCGATCTATCCGGTAGAATCTCTGAAGATTTTGGGGCATCAGGTGCGGGGCTTTTTCTTTAATCCCAATATTCATCCGTACCAGGAGTTTGCCCGCCGGATTGCCACCCTGGAGGACTATGCGGCCAAAACCAAGCTGCCCATCATCTGGGACCGCAGTTATCAGTTGGAAGATTTTTTGCGGAATATTGTTTTCCGGGAGCAGGAACGGTGCCGGTTCTGCTACTACCTGAGGCTCAAGGCCACGGCCCGGGTGGCCAAGGCCGGCAAGTTCGACGCCTTCACCTCCACCCTCCTCTACAGTAAATTCCAGAACCATGAGGTGATCCGGGAGTTGGGGGAACAGGTGGTGCAGGAGGTGGGCGTGCCGTTTTATTACCTGGACTTTCGCAAAGGGTGGTCTTCAGGCAGGGCGAAGGCCAATAAGATGGGCCTCTACAAGCAGCAATACTGCGGCTGCATCTTCAGTGAACGGGACCGCTTCGAGCCTCGCGCCCAGGCCAGTCAGGGTGAAGGACTGGCCAAGCGGTAAATCCGGGAGGGGGGCATCCCACCCGCCTGCAGCTTAAGGCCAGGCCGCCGCGATCTACCGTCAGGGCAGGGGGCAAGGGGCGAAAGGCCAGGGGCTGCAAAAAGACTAAGGAATAACCGGGTTTATTTCGATAAGATTACTATGATGACTTCGTGGCTGACGCTGAGCAACCGTCAGGAAAATCTCAAGCTGTTACTGGATTATATCAGGAAGTGGGCCGAGGAGCGGGGTTTATCGCCGAATCGCCGGCTCAGCCTGGAGAAGGCGGCCGAGGAAATCTTTCGCCACCTGGTGACCCATGCCTATCGGCCCGATCAGCCCGGCTCCATCGCGGTTTCCCTGGAGGAAAGGGGACCCCGGTTGCGCCTGATGTTCGAAGACGACGCCGCCCCCCACAATCCCAGCGGCCTTACCGGCCTCCCGGCGCCGGACGGGTCTGCCCCGGCCAGTTGTTCCCTCTACAACGGGCTGCAACAACTGGCCGAAAGTCTGGTCTATTACCGCACCGCGGACCGCAAGAATCGAATGGCGGTCTTTCTGGCCTAAGGGATGCAATGCGGGGCAGGCCGGCGTCCGGGTGGAGGCGGGATCGCGTCCGACCTGGACGCTGTAGGGGCCGGGGGATTCCCCAGCCCTCACCCCCCCGGTTCTGATCAACGGGCGTATTGCTGGGCCTTGCGGAAGGCCTCTTGGGCTTCCTGCTCCTTGCCCCGCTGCTTGAGAAATTCTCCCAGAAAATTCCAGCCTTCGGCGTAGTCGGGCTTCAGGGCCACGGCCTTGCGCAGTTCGGCTTCCGCCTCGGAATAGTTACCGATCCGGGCCAGGGCGCTGCCCAGCAAACTGTGCACCTCGGCCCAGTCCGGCCGCATGCCCAGCGCCTGGCGGAAGGATTTTACGGCTTCGGTATCCTGGCCTTCTCCCGCCAGAAGGAGCCCGGATTTGAGATAATCCTGGGCGGCCCGCTCATTCGCGGCTTTAACCTTGTCGGAGCCGCTGTCGGCGAACACCTGGGCGCCGGCGCCCAGGGCCAGGGCAATCATTACCAGCACTATAACCATCCATCGCTTCATAGATTTTCCTCCATGGGTAAGGTAAAAACTCCAGAAAATTTCGGTTGAGGGGAGGGCCGGAGCGAGCGCCCCGGACGCCGCCCTTGAAGCTTCAGGGCGCCGAGTTCTCATACCATGTTGCTCTCATAGAAGTAAGAAAAACGTCTTCCTGTAGGGGCGCACCTGTGTATGCGCACTCGATCAGGGCGGACACATGGGTCCGCCCCTACAAAACAATATTACCTGTATGAGCGCAACTTGGCATCAGGCCAGACCCCGGCGCCATTGGGCCTCAGGCCAGTGGTCCCACGGCTGCCAGATACAGGGGCACCTCTTGGGATTTGTCCACGCCGACAATGCTCTCCACTTCCTCGTCGAAGAAGGCCCCCACCGGGCAGACCCCCAGTCCCAGGGCCGTGGCGGCCAGCATCAGATTCTGGCAGATGTGGCCGGCATCCAGGAACAGGTAGCGCACGGCCCGCTCCCGGTATTTCCACCGGGCCCGGTTCAACACCCCGGTCCAGATAAACACCGCCCCCGCTTCACTCAGGAAGCTCTGGGCCAGTCCGGCCTGGACCAGGGGCTGGCGAAAATCGCCGGCGGCCACCAATTCCAGGGCAAAATCCAGGACCTGGAAATGCCAGATACCCGGGGCCACCCCCTCGACCCGGTGCACCGCCAGGTAGGTCTCCACCGGATACAGTGCCCCGGCGGAGGGTGAGGCCCGGAAATGATACCCGCCCATGGAGCCGGTGATCCCCTGGGTGGCCCAGAGCAGGGCGGCCAGTTCCGCCTGGGTCAGGGGCCGGTCCAGATAGTCGCGCCGGGAACGGCGCCCGGCCAGGCAGGCCCACAGGTCGGCCCCCCGGCGGCCGGACTCCGGCGCCAGGCCGAGGCGCTGGGCCGCGTCGGGATATTCTTTATAGAGGGGCGCCCGGGGATAAGCCAGGGACCTTTCTCCCAGGGTGCGCCGCTGATAGCGGGTCTCCTCGAGGTAACGGCGGGCAATCCCCGTTTCCGGCTGATTCATGCCGATCCCCCCTTACCTCGTTCTTCCCGACGGGGGCGGTTTCTTTCGTAGATGATCTTCAGGCCCTTCAGGGTCAGGTAATCGTCCACCGCATCGATGCTCCGGCTTTCCGAAGCGATGAGGCAGGCCAGGCCGCCGGTGGCGATCACCCAGGTCTTGGTTCCCAGGGCCTCCTTGATGCGGCCGACAATGCCGTCCACCAGGCCGGCATAGCCGAAAATAATCCCGGCGTTCATGCTGCTGATGGTGTCTTTGGCGATGATGCTCTTGGGCTTGGCGAAGATTTCCACCCGGGGCAGCTTGGAGGCCTTGAGGAAGAGGGCCTCACAGGAGATCATCACTCCCGGGGCGATGACCCCGCCCAGATACTCTCCCTGGCGGGACACCACGTCAAAGGTGGTGGCGGTGCCGAAATCCACCACCACAACCGCGCCGTGGACCTGCTCAAAAGCGGCCACCGCGTTGACGATGCGGTCAGCCCCCACTTCCCGGGGGTTGTCATAATGGATCGGCATGCCGGTCTTGATCCCGGGACCCACCCACAAGGGGTGGACCTGCAAGTAACGCTGGGCAAACCCGTCCAGGGTATTGTTCATGGGAGGGACCACGCAGGAAATTATCAAGTCGGTGCCCGGTTCCAGGGTCATGCCCTGGGCCTGAAAGAGATTGCGCAGCAGGATGCCATACTCGTCCACGGTGGCTTCTTTTTCGGTTCGGATCCGCCAGTGGCTCACGATCTGGTCATCCTGATAGACCCCGATCACCGTATTGGTATTCCCCACATCCATCACCAGCAGCATGGGCGCGTCCCCCTCTCAGCTCAACATAGTCCGGAGCCCCTGGGCCAAATCCTGGGCCACCTGATGGATCAACTGCTCATCCTCACCTTCGGTCATGATGCGCAATTTGGGCTCCGTTCCGGAGTAGCGCACCAGCAGCCTGCCTTTGGCCCCCAGGCGTTTTTCGGCCTCCTGAATGGCATGGCGGGCCTGGGGCAGGGTCTTCAGGTCTTTTCTCTCCTTGACCATGACATTGATGAGGGTCTGGGGGCATTTCTGGACAAAGGCGGCCAGTTCGGCCAGGGGCCTTTCTTTGCGCAGCATCACGGCCAGCAGCCTGAGAGCCGTGAGTATGCCGTCCCCCGTGGTGGTGTGGTTCAGGAACACCACGTGGCCGGACTGCTCCCCCCCGAGATTATAGCCGCCTTTGAGCATGGCTTCCACCACGTAGCGGTCACCCACGGGGGTCCGGAGAAGGCGAATCCCCCTGGCTTTCAAAGCCAGCTCCAGCCCCAGGTTAGACATGACGGTGCCCACCACGGTCTTGCGCCGCAACTTTTCCCGCTCCATCAGATCCAGGGCGCAGATCCCCAGGATGTGGTCGCCGTCCACGATTGCGCCCCGATGATCCACCATGATGACGCGGTCGCCATCCCCGTCAAAGGCGATGCCCAGATCGGCCCCGTGGCGTTTTACCAGGGTGGCCATGGTCTCGGGATGGGTGGCGCCGCACTTATGGTTGATGTTCCTGCCGTTGGGCCTTACCCCCATGGGGATCACCTCGGCCCCCAACTCGGTGAAGATCTCCGGGGCAATCCGGTAGGTGGCCCCGTGGGCGCAGTCCACCACGATCTGCAATCCATCCAGCTCCATTTCCTTGGGAAAGGTGGATTTCAGAAACGAGATATAGCGGCCCCGGGCATCGTCGATGCGAAAGGCCTGGCCCACCTCGGTGGCGGTGGGACAGGCCCCCTCCACCTCCGGTTGGGTCATGAGGTCCTCGATGCGGGCCTCCAACTCGTCGGGGAGCTTGAAGCCGTTGGCGGAAAAAAACTTGATGCCGTTGTCCTGGTAAGGGTTGTGGGAGGCGGAAATGACCACCCCGGCGTCGGCCCGCATGGAGGAAGTGATATAGGCGATGCCGGGAGTAGGAAACGGTCCGAGCAGCAAGACATCCACCCCCATGGAGCAGATGCCCGCCACCGTGGCGTATTCCAAAAGATAGCCCGAAATCCGGGTGTCTTTGCCCACGACGATGCGGTGCCGCCCCGTCCCGAACTTGATGACGTAGGCCAGGGCCCTTCCTAATTGCAGGGCCACTTCGGCGGTCATGGGATAGACATTGGCCACCCCCCGCACGCCGTCGGTGCCGAAAAGTTTACGTGTCTCCGTCATGCTTGGGTTGCTCCAGTTAACGCAGCTTGAGAGCGTCTTACTTGATTCGTCATTTTTTACCACAATTTACGGCAAATAACACTATCCGCGCCCCTTCTCAGGCTAACCGGGCCGTTACGCCGGTAAACTCCAGGGCCCCTCAGTCCGCCTCCTCCCAGTGGATGCACTGGGCCGGACACTGGTCAATGGCCAGCTGGATCTGGTCTTCCGGGGCGCCCTTGGGGTTAATGACTTCGGAATGCCCTAAAGACTCATTGAGGCGGAAAACCCCGGGGCAGACCGCCTCGCAGTTGCCGCAGGCGATGCACGCGTCGGTATCGATCACCGGAACCTGGTTTGCCATGGTAAATCCTTTCTTGATTGGATGACAATGACCTTTTCGGCAGTGGAGGTTAGATAGGCGGCGCGATGGTGACCAGGAGGCGCAAATCGGTTCTGGCCCTCAACCCATGGGGTTCAGCGATGTCTGAGATCACCACATCTCCCGGTTTGGCCGGAAAGGAGGCGCCATCCTTGCCCAGAAACTCCCCTTCCCCTTCGATGATCACCAAACTCAACTGACCTTCGATGTCATGGGCATGCACCGGCAATTCCTGGCCGGCTTTGAAGTTGAAGTTGATGATTTTAAAGTAGGGAGAGTCGTGCACCAGTAATTTTTTTAAGGCCTTGTCGCTAAACTCCCCGGCTTCAAAGAGGTTGATCTTTTTCATCATGACTCCTGGCTCATCGGTAGCCCCGGGTTAGGCCGGCTCGTCGGCCCAGTGGATACACTGGACCGGGCAGGCGTCCATGGCCTCCTGGATCTTGTCATCCGGCGCTCCCGAGGGGTTCATCACCTGGGCGAATCCCAGGGTCTCGTTCACCGAAAAGACCTCAGGGCATAGTTCCTCACAGGTCCCGCAGGCGATGCATTCGTCTTCCACGACGTAAGGGACGTGGTCTGCCAACTTTTTTTATCCTCCCCTTCTCGCGCTCCTTCACCAGGAAAGGAGCATGATGATGATCAACCGGTGGCGGCCGCGGCACTGCAGGCCGGCCGCAACTCGGCTCCCTGGAGGGCCATCTCGACCCGATAGGTCCCGCCCTCGATATCTTTCCGCAGAGTAAAGCCCAGGCGCTTCACCATCTCCAACATCGGCTGATTCTGGGCCAGGACATCGCCCTGGAGGCGCTTCACCCCCTGCTCCCGGGCGATTTCGGTGATCCGCTCCACCAGTTTGGGGCCCAGCCCCTTGCCCTGCCAGGGGTCCGCCACGATCACCGCGAATTCCGCCATGGACCGGTCCGTCGTCATCACCATGCGGCTCACCCCCATCATGATTTCCGGACCTGGCGGCTGGCCGATGGCCATCAAGCCGAGTTCCCGGTCGTAATCGTTCTGGGTGAAGCGGATGAGCATTTCATGGGTCCACTTTTTGATCAGCTTGAAGTAACGGAAAAAAATGGTCTCTTCCGAACATTTGCCGAGAAAATCGGATACCAGGGGTTCGTCTTCCGGTTTCATGGGACGCAGCAGCACCGGAGTGCCGTCCCGGAGCATCCAATGGCTTTCGTACTGGTTGGGATAGGGGGCGATGATGAGGTGGCGGGGCGGCGGGACGTCAGTGGGGTTGACGATGAGGCGGGCGTCCACCGCCACAAACCGGCCATTAACGACTAACAGGGGGTTGATGTCCAGCTCCACGATCTCCGGGAAATCCGTGACCAGTTGGGAAATACGCACCAAAATCTCCGCCAGCATATCCAGGTCGGCGGGGGGGGCGTTGCGATAGCCCCGGAGCACCTGGGACACCCGGGTTTTTTCAATCAACCGCCGGGCCAGGAGGAAGTTCAAGGGGGGCAGGTCCACGGCCGAGTCCTCGATCACCTCGGTGAAGACCCCGCCGGCCCCGAAGAGGATAAGGGGACCGAAATCCGGGTCCCGTTTGCTGCCGATGATCAGTTCGCAGGTGGGTTTCGGTTCCTGGGTCTGGACCGTGACCCCTAAGATGGTGGCGTCGGGCCTGGAGGCCCGGACCGCCGTGACGATCTCTGCGTAGGCCGCCGCCACCTCCCGCTCGTTCTGGAGATTGAAGCGCACCCCGTTGACGTCGGACTTGTGGCTGACCTCCGGGGAATTTATCTTCAGCGCCACGGGAAAGCCCATGACCTGGGCCACCTTGGCGGCATCGGCGCCGGAAGACGCCGCCACCGTGGGGTTTACCGGGATGCCGTAGGCGCTCAAAATAGCCTTGGATTCCAGTTCCGTCAAAATTCCCCCCTGGCGCTCCAGGCACTGGGAGAGAAAAGTCCTGGCCTGCCGGGTATTCACGCTCACGTCTTGGGTCAACCGGGGCGGGGTTTCCTGCAAGAGCTGCAGGTGCCGGGAGTAGAAATACATTTCCATGAAGGTGTCCACCGCCTGCTCTGGGGTCTCAAAGGTGGGGATGCCGGCATCATTGAGGATCTGGCGCCCGTCTTCCACGTCGGCGCCCCCCATCCACACCGCGAACACCGGCCGCCCCTTGGCGCGGATCTCCGGCGCCAGGGCCTGGGCCACCTCGGTGGGGTCGATCATAACCTGGGGGGACAATATGATCACCAGACCCGAGAGTTCCGGGGCCGCCATGGCCACCTGCACCGCCTTCAGGTAACGTTCCGGCGAGGCGTCGCCCTGGATGTCGATGGGATTGCCCCGGCTCCAATAGGGCGGCAGGAATTCATCCAATTTTTTAAGGGTCTCCGGGGACAGGGTCGCCGGTTCCAGGTTCCAACGCCCCAGGGCATCCACCGCCATGACTCCCGGGCCGCCGGCGTTGCTGATGATGCCCAGGTTCCCGCCGGTGGGGCGCTTCACCTTCCCCAGGGCTTCGGCGCAATCGAAGAGCTGGCTGATGGTGTCCACCCGGATGATCCCGGCCCGCCGGAAGGCGGCGGAGTAAGCCCGGTCCGACCCGGCCATGGCCCCAGTGTGGGAGGCCGCCGCCTGGGCCCCGGCCTGGCTGCGTCCGGCCTTAATGACGATGATGGGTTTGACCCGGGACACGGAGCGGGCCGCGCTCATAAATTTACGGTGCTGGGTCAGGTTCTCCATGTAAATAACGATGCTCTTGGCCCGTTCCTCATTGCCCAGGTAATCGATCAGGTCGCCGAAATCTATATCGGCCATGGACCCCACGCTGATGAAGTGGCTGAAGCCGATCTTCTTGGGGATGGCCCATCCCAGGATGGATCTGCACAGGGCGCCGCTCTGGGAGATGAAGGCCAGGTTGCCCGGTTGGGCGCAGAGGGGCGCAAAACTGGCGTGTAACTTGGAGGACGGGCAGAGGAGGCCCATACAATTGGGCCCCAGATAGCGTATGCCTGCTTTGGTGGCCTCTTCTTTGATGGCGGCTTCGATCTCTTTGCCCGGCGGCCCCGCCTCTTTGCCGCCGGCGGAGATGATGATGGCGGCGCCTATCCCGGCCTGGCCGCACTCCCGCATGGCGCTGGGCACGTCCTTGATGGGAATGGCAATGATGGCCAGATCGATGGGCTCCTTGACTTCGGTGACCAGGGGATAAGCGCGCAGCCCCTGGATTTCCTGGTACTTGCGGTTAACCGCATAAATCTGGCCCGGAAAGCCGTCCCGGAGGAGATTGCGCACCAGGGCCTCGCCGATAGTCTTTTCCTTCTCGCTGGCCCCGATCACCGCCACCGATTCCGGTTTAAAAAATGGATCCAGGGTAGACTTGCGCATGGCCTTATCCTTTGTCGGTTAAAATAGTCAATGGCAGGGTTCGCTGCCGCCCAGGGCAGGGGTGTCCGTCACCGTAAAAGACCGTTACTTGGTGGCGCCGGGAGCCGGTCCGCCCCCGGCCATACCGGGATAGGGCCGGGGAAACCCGGTGAGGCAGGGTCTCCCAGTCCTCCCGGGCCCCGGTGGCGCCGCCGCCGGCTTCACCAATGATGATAAGATAATGCAGAAATGGCGTTTGGCAAAGGGGCGCCACGGATTGTCCCGGCGGGGGCCAGGCATAGAGCCCCACTTGCGGCCGGAATTCACGGAGGGCGGCCAGGGCGTCGCCCCGCTCAACCCCGGGATAGATCGGCAGGCCCGAGACGAACTCGCCCTCCCCCCGGTCCACGGCCCGGAAGGCGATGCCGGCGGCGGCGCACCAGGGGGCCAGGGCGGCGGTGAGGTAGCCCCGGCCGGCCCCGACCTCCAGGAACCGGGTCACCCGTAAGCGTTTGAGGTAACGCATCAGGATCGCGACCCACTCCCGGGACGGGAAGAAATAGACCCCGGTGGCCCAGGACAGGGCCATGAGCCAGGCCGCTTCGTCCGGGACCCCGGCGGTGAGCTCCTGCCAGCGGGCCTCCGGGAGGAGGTGGTCCAGGGGGCCTGCCCCCGGGTCCGGCAGGTGCACCAGGCCCCGGGCAAACTGCTCGAACGTCTGGTGTTCCCGAAAGCTTAGGCCGGATTGCCCGGTGTTCTGCCCACGCAAACCCATGGTCTCCACCTCAGACTAGATCGCAATCGAACCAGCGGCACAGACTAAGGCCTGCGGCTGCAAAAAACAACCTTTTGATTACACCTCGATTTAAGACCTCGGAACCATCAGAATCAACCCCCGCCGCCGGTGGCGGGCCGGGACGGCTCCATGGGCCCTGTAACCATAATATATTACCCCGGCGCAGCGTTTTCGCCCACTGAATATCCATCGCCGGTCGGGTATTGGCCTGAAAATAATGGGGAGCCAGGGACTGCCTAACAAAATGCTAACCATGCAGGCGCGTAAATAAAGGGCCAGCCGCTTTTCACTTGAAGTTTCTAACATTTTAGCAATAATAGGAATGATCCTGCCAAATGATTTCTAGGGTTAGATTCTAACTGAACATCACCTAGCGAAACCATGCCGCATCCCGCTCAGGCACCGACAGAACCTCAGGGCTCCAGCCCTGCCAAAACCTTGAAGGGTTACGGGGCCGCCGCGGGCCCCGGGGGTCACGCGGCTTCGGGGCCTTGTGGCCGACGCCGGTGGAGGGGACCGGCCCGGATTGCGGCCCTCCTCATTATTCTACTGGGCATCATCCTGGGGGGCGGGGGCTGCAACTCCTCCCAGACCACCGGCCGCCCCTTGTGCATCGCCGGGTCCACCTCGGTGCAGCCCTTCGCGGAAAAATTGGCGGAGATCTACATGCAGCGGCACCCCGGGGCCCGCATCGATGTGCAGGGCGGCGGTTCCAGTGCCGGCATCTATGCCGCCACCCATGGGGCCGCGGACCTGGGGGCTTCGTCCCGGGAGCTGTTGGGCGAGGAAAGAAAACTCACAGAGATCCCCATCGCCTTTGACGGCATTGCGGTCATCGTCCACCCCAGCAATCCCCTGACTAATATCACCCTGGCGGAGATCCGCGCCATCTTCAGCGGGGCCGTGAATAATTGGCGCGCCCTGGGATTGCCGCCCCATGGCATCGACCTGATCACCCGGGAAGAGGGCTCCGGCACCCGGGAGGCCTTCGAACACCTGGTCATGGGCAAACAGGAGATCACCCCCGCCGCCCTGGTCCAGGACTCCAACGGTTCGGTGCGGGAGATTGTCGCCGGCGACCCCCATTCCCTGGGCTACATCTCGGCCGGCCTGGTGGACCATCGGGTCAAGGCGTTGGCCATCGACGGCGTCCTCCCCACCCGGGAAAACATCAAAACCCATGCCTATAAACTGGTGCGCCGCTTCCTGCTGGTGGCTCGGCTGGCGCCGGCGGGTTCGTGCCAGGCCTTCGTGGATTTCGTCCTGGGCCCCAATGGCCAGAAGATCCTCGAATCCGAAGGCCTGGTGGGGGTGGATTGATGCACCGGGAGAAATTCATCGAACGCGTCCTCCTGCTCCTGGCCCTGTCTTCCATCGGCTCTCTGGCCCTCATCACCATCTTCATCTTCCTGGAGGGTTTCCCCCTCATCCTCTCCGTGGGGCTGAAAAACTTCATTTTGTCAAGCCACTGGGCCCCCACCAAGGGCCACTTCGGCATCCTGGCCATGATCATCTCCTCGGTCCTGGTCACCCTGGGGGCCATGGTCATCGGGGTGCCCCTGGGCCTGTCCTGCGCCATTGTACTGGCGGAGTTTTCCCCCAAGCGCCTCAAGATGGTGTTGAAGCCCACCCTGGAACTTTTGGCCGGCATTCCTTCGGTGGTGTATGGTTTTCTGGGGGTCATCTTCCTGGTGCCCCTCATTCGCAACTACCTGGGCGGCCCCGGGCTGTCGCTGCTGGCCGCGTCCATCATCCTGGGCATCATGATTCTCCCCACGATTATCAGCATCTCCATCGACGCCCTCACCGCGGTCCCGGACCTCTACCGGGACGGCTCCCTGGCCCTGGGGGCCACCCGGTGGCAGACGGTGAGCCGGGTGGTGCTGCCCGCGGCCTCCTCCGGGATCATCACCGCCATCATTCTGGGGATGGGCCGGGCCATCGGTGAGACCATGGCGGTGATCATGGTAGCCGGCAACGCCCTCCAGATCCCCACTTCCGTTCTGGACCCGGTGCGCACTCTGACCAGCAATATCGCCCTGGAGCTGGGCTACGCCGCCGGCCGGCACCGGGAGGCCCTGTTCGCCACCGGCATCGTGTTGTTCGTCATCATCATGATCCTGAATCTGAGCGCCACCCTCATCACCCGGCGGCGGTAGGGAGGACGGTTCCCAGTTTTTGGTTTTCGGCAAAAGCAGATGGAATCTCAATGAGTGAGATATTTGATTCGCAGTAGATAAAAGGCAAAATGGTATAAGTTCGTGCGACTCGATCCCCAACTCACCCAGCGCCTGGTCAAAGCCCTGCTCTGGACCTTTACCGGCTTCACCCTGCTGATCCTGGTCTTTATCATCGTGGACATTTCCGTGAAGGGGCTACCCCAGGTCACCGCGGGGTTCCTCCTCCATGACTCCACGGATATGGGACGGGCCGGCGGCATCTTCCCCACCATCGTGGCCACCGCCTACATCACCGCCCTGGCCATCCTCCTGGCCTCGCCTTTGGGGGTGGGGACTGCCATTTACCTCACGGAGTATACCCGGGAAGGCTGGGCCACCCGGATCATCCGCTTCGGGTCCGAATGTCTGGCGGGGGTGCCCTCCATTATCCTGGGGCTCTTCGGCTTCGTCCTGTTTGTCATGAAGCTGGGCTTCGGCTGGTCGGTGCTATCCGGGGGCCTGTCCCTGGCCATCATGGTGCTGCCCATCATCATCCGCACGTCTGAAGAGGCCATCAAGTCCGTGCCCCAGGATTACCGCACCGCCTGTTATTCCCTGGGGATGAGCCAGTGGCAGACCGTCACCCGCATCGTGCTCCCCAGCGCCCTGCCGGGGATCACTACCGGCATCATGCTCAGCATCGGCCGGTCCCTGGGGGAGACCGCGGTGCTGCTGTTCACCGCCGGGGCGGCGCTCCGCACTCCCGTGTCCCTCTTTGACTCCGGCCGCACCATGGCGGTGCACTTTTACATACTGGCCCGGGAAGGCATCTCCATGCCCAACGCCTACGGCACGGCCGCAGTCCTGGTGATCTCCATCCTGGTGATCAACGTGGGGGCGTATACCCTGATGCAGCGGCTGATGCGGCGCTACTCTTGAGGTCGGACGGATTATAGGTTCATGACCGAAGAATCCCAAGACAAAATCCGGATTGAGGACCTGTCCTTCTTCTACGGGGCTTTTCAGGCCCTGGACCGGGTCACTCTGGCCATCCAGCCGCACGAGGTCTTCGGTCTTATGGGTCCGTCGAAGAGCGGCAAGAGCACCCTGCTCCGGGTGTTGAACCGTATGTGCGATCTTTTGGTCGGGGTCCGGATGACGGGTGGGGTCTGGCTGGACGGGGAAGATATCCTGGCCCCGGACTGTGACGTGGTAGGATTGCGTCGGCGGGTGGGGTTGGTGCTCAGCCGGCCGACGCCCCTGCCCCGCTCCATTTACGAAAATCTGGCCCTGGCCCCCCGCCTGGCCGGGCAGAAGAGCCGGGGGGAATTGGACAACCTGGTGGAGGCCAGCCTCAAGGCGGCCCAGTTGTGGGATGAAGTCAAGGACCGCCTCCGGGATTCGGCCCTGAAACTCTCCGGCGGCCAGCAGCAGCGCCTCTGCCTGGCGCGCACCCTGGCCATGGAGCCCGAAGTCATCCTGTTGGATGAGCCCACCAGCGGTTTGGACCCCATTTCCACCGCCAAAATCGAGGAGACCTTGCTCCTGCTGAAAAATGATTATACTATCGTCCTGGTGAGCAACAACACCAAGCAGATCGCCCGGGCCACCGATCGGGTGGCCTTCCTGTTGATGAGCCGGATCATCGAGATCGGGGATACCAACCGGGTTTTTACCGTCCCCGCCGACCGACGCACCGATGACTATATCTCAGGCCGCTTCGGATAATCCGATGAAAGGGGACTCGGTTCCGGCCCCGGAGATCATTGTGATCCGGGATCTCAATCTCTTTTACGGCTCTTTTCAGGCCCTGAAGGAAGTCAACGCGGCCTTTGCCCGGCAGACCATCACGGCCCTGATCGGGCCCTCGGGCTGCGGCAAATCCACCCTGCTCCGCACCCTCAACCGAATGAACGATCTCATCGAGGGGGTGCGGATCGAAGGCGAAGTCATCATTGACGGCCAGGATATTTTCGGCCCCGATGTCGTCCTCACCCAACTGCGCAAAAAGGTGGGCATGGTCTTCCAGCGTCCCAATCCTTTTCCCCTGTCCATCTTCGACAACGTGGTCTTCGGCCCCCGCCTCCATGGTCAGCCCGGGAAAGCCGAGCTGGGGGAGATCCTGGAGCGCTCCCTCACCGCGGTGCAGATGTGGGACGAAGTCAAGGACCGCCTGAAAGTATCGGCCCTGGAACTTACGGAAGAGCAGCAGCAGCGCCTGTGCATCGCCCGGGTGTTGGCGGTGGAATCCGAGATCCTGCTGATGGACGAGCCCTGCTCGGCCCTGGACCCCGTGGCCACCCTGCGCATCGAAGAGCTGATGCGGGAGTTGGCCAAGGACTACACCATTATCATTGTCACCCACAACATGCAGCAGGCGGCCCGGGCCTCGGACACCTCCGGCTTCATGTACCTGGGGGAACTCATCGAAATCGGCCCCACAGGCGAGATCTTCACCCGGCCCCAGGACTCCCGGACGGAGGACTACATTACCGGGAAGTATGGGTGATATAATAAATTTAAGCAATCGTGCGTATGACACCCCCTACAAAAACTTATGGGGGTGGGGGGAGGGGTTTGGGGAAGGGGCAGGGGCCGTCGGTCCCTGGCCCCCTCCCCAAATTATCATCTCGGATTCAAATACTCCAGCACCCGGGCGATGGCGCTGACGTCCTCGTCGCCCCAGCCCTGGGCCACCCCGGTGCGATAGAGGTGGAGGAGGGTGTGGGCCGCGGGCACCGGCGCCCCCAGCTCGAAGGCCGTGTCCACCACGAACTTGGCGTCCTTGGTCATGTGCTTCAAGGGGAAGGCCGTAGGATAGGTGTTATTTTGCAAATTGGCGGCCTTCATCTGGAACATGCCGCAGTTCAGGGGGCCGGAGAACACCGTGTCCAGCATGGCCTCCAGGGAAAGCCCGCCTAACTTACCGAAGTTCAGGACCTCGGCAAAACCTTCCATCATCAGGCCCAACAGCAGGTTGATGAACATCTTCATCATGGAACCCTGACCGGCCACCCCGCAGTAAACCACCTTTTTGCCCATAGCCAGGAGCACGGGGGAAAGCTCCTCCACCTTATCCTGGGGGCCGCCGGCCAGGATCAGGAGGGCGCCGTCCTCGGCGGGCTTCTTGGTGCCGGACACCGGGGCGTCGATGAAGGTGACGCCGGTGGGTTCCAGCTCCCGGGCCAGATCCCGGGTGCAGCGGGGGGAGACGGAACTCATGTTGATGAAGACCTTGCTGTGGTTGAAGGCCCCGCCGGCCCCGTCCGGCCCCCAGAGGAGATCGCTGAGGGCCTCGGGCCCGGTGACCATGGCGATGACGACGTCCGCGGCCTTGGCCAAGGCCTTGGGGCTGGAAGCCAGGCCGGCCCCTTGCTTCACCAGGGGCGCGGCCTTCTCGGGGCTGCGGTTGTAAACCATAACGGGGTAGCCGGCCTTCAGGAGATTGGCGGCCATGGGGGTCCCCATGATGCCCAAACCCATGAATCCTATCTTTGGTTTCATTGTGCTGTCCTCCATGAAAAATTCAAGGTTCAAGGTTCAAAGTTCAAAGTCAAGACCAAGGCCAAGTATGAACTTTTTAGGTTTTTCGATGAGCCACAGGCCCCATGAAGGACTGCTTCCGGCACCATCTGGATTTTCTGGCCTGAATGATTAATGTTATCAAAAAAAATTTCATTACGGGAGAAAGGTGGTCAGCCATGGCAAGACTTACTCCCGGGGAGGCAGCCCCGGAGTTTCAGTTGCTGGATCAGCACGGTAAGACGGTAAGCCTGGCGGATTGGCGCGGCGGCAAGCTGCTGATCTACTTCTACCCCCGGGCCGATACCCCGGGGTGCACCCGGCAGGCGTGCAGCATCAGGGACGCCCGGAAGGACTTACAAGACCTGGGCCTGGCGGTGGTGGGGATCAGCCCCGATCAGCCGGCCAAACAGCAGAAGTTCAATGCCAAGCACCATCTTTCCTTCCCCCTCCTGGCGGACCCGGACCACCGGGTGGCGGAGGCCTACGGCGCCTGGGGCGAAAAGACCCTGTATGGGAAAAAAACCCTGGGGATCATCCGCTCGTCGGTTTGAATCGACGCGGCGGGTAAGGTTATCCAGGCCTGGTACGGGGTCAAGCCGGAAGACACGGTCCCCAAGGCCGAAAAGGCGTTGCGCGGCGGCTGAGTGGAAGTGGTGCGCAGTGCGCACCCTACGCGGCTTGATCGGACATGATTATTTCCGACGGTATTTAACCGAAAACCGAAAACAGAAAACCGAAAACCCTCTTCTACGCCGGCTTGGCCCAGATGCCGGGGATGGCCGTGCCGCAAAAAGCGCAGTTGCCGTCCTTGAGGCTGATTTCGCCGATCTTGTAGCCCTGGCGGGCGATGATCATTTTTCGGCAGTTATGGCAGAAAGTATTTTCGGCCTCGTGGCCGGGGATATTGCCGAGGTAGACATACTGGAGGCCCGCTTTCAGGGCCAGGTCCCGGGCCCGCTCCAAGGTGCTCACCGGGGTGGGATAATGATTGAGCATCTTGTAGAGGGGATAAAACCGGGAGAAATGCAGCGGCGTCAGGGGGCCCAGTTCATCCTTGATCCAGGCGCACATGCGGCTGAGTTGGTCCGGGGCATCGTTGAACTGGGGGATGATGAGGTTGACGATTTCCAGGTGGACCTTATGGCGGCGCAGGATTTTCAGGGTGTTGAGCACCGGTTCTAGCTCGCCCCCCACCAGATCACGGTAGAATTTGGCGTCAAAGGCCTTGAGATCGATGCAGGCGGCGTCCAGGAGCCCGGCCAGTTCTTCCAGGGGTGGGCCATTGACGTAGCCCGCCGAATGGCAGACGTTCAGGATGCCCGCGGCTTTGGCCAGGCGGCCCACATCCCGCATATACTCGTAAAAGATGATGGGCTCCACATAGGTGTGGGCAATGGAGGGGCAGCCGTTATCCCGGGCCGCGGCCACCACTTTGGCCGGGGGCAGATCGAAGTTGTAGGTCTTTTCCGGACGGGTCTGGGAGATTTCCCAATTCTGGCAGAACTTGCAGTGCAGGTTGCAGCCGGCGGTGGCGATGGAAAAGGAGGAAGTGCCGGGGAGGACGTGGAACAAGGGCTTTTTTTCGATGGGGTCCAGGTGGACGGCGCAAGGGTTGCCGTACACCAGACTGTAATATTTGCCCTCCCGGTTCTCCCGGACGCCGCATTCCCCCCGGTCTCCGGGCATGACCTCGCAGTTCCTGGGGCAGAGCTGGCACTGCACCAGGCCCTGGTCCATTTGGCGGTAGAAGGCGGCCGGATGCGGCGCGATGAAGCCGTACTGCATCCTCTGGGCGCGGACCGGCGCCGGCCGGAGGGGAAGGGACAAGAGCGCCAGGGCCCCGGCGCTGCTCCGGATAAACGTCCGGCGGCTGCACCGCCAGTCACCTAAACCTTGCAACCCGGACTTCATTTGGCGTTGCCTGCCATGACCTGAGTGTCGGTTACGACGTGAACGGCTGCGGCGCCTTAGTGGATGGCATCAGGCCTGAGGCTGGGGCGGCCTAAACCTCGCACCACTAAGGCTGGATGCGGTCGGAGCGGTTGGGTCGATCAGTCACCGTTGATGCGATTGCGCAGCACGCCGGAAGTTTTAAAGACCACTACCTTGCGGGCCCGGAGGATAAGGTTCTCCTTGGTTTGGGGGTTGCGTCCCCGGCGGGCGTTTTTTTGCCTGACCGAGAATTTTCCAAAGCCGCTGATGAGCAGGTCGTCTCCCTGGGCCAGGGACTCCTTCATAATATCCAGGACCCGTTCCACCGTCGAACGTGATTCTTGCTTGCTCAAACCCACCTGCGTCTGTAAGCGGCTGATCAATTTTTCCTTGGTGAGGGCCATAACCTGATCTCCTCCGGCTATCCCGGTGAAATTACTTAATTAATTATGAAGGAAATCCGAGAGGTGTCAAGGTTTTTTTTCTCAAGGCCTAGACGGGGGAGGCGGCGCGCTTGATTTTGACCGGTTTACGCGGTGGCCGGCGGATGCCAAAATCCAGGGCGCTGAAGTGGCAGGCGTCCACGCAGCGCAGGCACATGATGCACTCCCGGCTGTCGAATTCCTGGTTGGGCACGACCCCGGTGGGACACTTGCGGGCGCAGGCCCCGCATTCCACGCAGTTGCCTTCGATGAACTCTAACTGCACCAGGCTTATCCGGCTGAAGAGGCTGTAAAAGGCGCCCAGGGGGCAGATGGTCCGGCAAAAAAACCGGCTGATGAGCACGGCCGCGACGAGGATGAGGATGAGGATGGCGAGCTTGTTCCAGAAGAAAAAGGTCACGGTGGCCCACAAGCCGGGTTTCAGCAAGAGGAGGGGCATGGCCCCCTCCAGGGTGCCGGCGGGACAGATGAGCTTGCAGAACCAGGGGTGCCCCAACCCGGAGCTATCCACAAAAAAGACGGGCATGGCCACCACCAGCACCCCCAGCACCGCGTACTTCACCCAGCGCAGGGGTTTCCACAAGAAAAACTTCCGGGTGGGGATCTTGTGAAGCAGATCCTGGATGAACCCGAAAGGGCAGATCCAGCCGCAGGTCAACCGACCCACCACGGTGCCGATAAAGCCTACATAACCCAAGACGATGGCGCCAGTCAGGGGGAATCCCCCCGTATTGAACCGCAGGCTGGCCATGAAATTCTGGAAGGCCCCCACCGGACAGGATAGCAGAGCCCCGGGGCAGGAATAGCAGTTAAGGCCGGGATGACACACCGCCTTCAACGGCCCCTGATAGATAACCGAGCCGCCGAAGGGGAACAGCAGGTAAGCGTTAGTCCCAAAGGCGACCAGGGTCTGGACCAACCACCTGAGGCGGTTCATCAACCGACTCCGATGCAAGACAGGCAGATGGTAGTGCCCAGGTTGAGTAGATAGGTCAGGTCACCGGTGTTAACCCCCAGGATGAATAAGGCGGTAAAGAGAATGATAAGCCAAAAGGATTTCTTCGGCATAAACAACCTCCCAGTGGAAATGGCCCCTGATAAATCGCCGCGCCGCCGAAGGGAAACAGGACTTTGGCGTTGGCACCCAACGCCATCAGGGGTTGGATGAGTGACCAGAGCCTGGCCATCACCCCACCCCGATACAGGATAGTCAGATAGTGTTTCCCAGATTCATCAGGTATCCTAATTCACCACTGTTGACCCCGATAACAAATAAGATGGTGAAGATGATGATGAGCCACAAGGCCTTTTTGGGCATGTTCCTACCTCCCGCCGGTTCAGGTTCACCATGGCAGGGTGATTGATCGATCCCCTCATCTAGAGCTAATCACTATTATATCCATGGCCAAGCTTCCGGGGAAAAAATTTTTCCGGGTGAAGACAATTTCTTGACAAATCCATATATATTAATATATATGAATATTATGGAAGATGAATATTTGAAGGAATGGTTGGAGAGAGCGGCCCGATGCCTCAAGGTGCTGGCCCACCCCACCCGCCTGTTGATCATCCATCTCCTGGGCGATGGCGAGCTATCGGTGCAGGAGCTGGAAAAGGCGGTGGGGGTCAGCCAATCCAGCGTGTCCCAGCACCTGGGCCTGCTCAGGGACAAGGAGATCCTGGAATCCCGGCGGGTGGCCCAGCAGGTGTTCTACCGGCTGCGGGATCCCCGAGTGCTGCAACTGACGGCCCTTACCCGGGAGCTGTTCTGCAAGGTAGGCTGAGGCGAGGGCCGCGGCGCCGGGCAGGTTACACGGGGAACACTTTCCTGAAATTCCGCTGAGTGAATTTCAGGATAATCTTAAGGAGAAAACCATTATGTCTGCCGCACCGCAAAAAGATAAGGCCGCGTTTATCTGCTCGAGAGACACGTTGGACGGCGCCTATCCGCCGCTTATTCTGGGCATCAATGCCGCCCGGGCCGGCATGGAATCCAAGGTGTTTTTCACCTTTATGGGCATCAACCTGGCCTGCAAAGGTGGCATTGAAAAGGCCAGGTTTATTCCGCCCGGAGTCATGGGGGCGGTGCCGGGGATGTCCGCAATTGCCACCGGCATGATGAAGAAGAAGATCGACAAGGCCCACATCCCCTCCCTGCCGGAACTGATGGAGATGGCTCAACTGGAAGGCGTGGAGTTGATCGTCTGCAAGATGACCATCGATATGATGGAATTAAATGAAGACGACCTGGTGGAGGGTTCCGTGGTGTGGACGGCCGAGGAGTTTATCAAATTCGCTAAAGACTGCAAGATCTGCTTGTTTATCTAAGAGAACGCTCTGAGGTCAGGGCACCCCGGAGGGGAGATTGAGGGGAGGGCGGGAAACATGGTAAAAAATTGCTCGGCCCGCCCCACGATGCCTGCTGTAGAGTTCTCAAGTCAGGAGGCGCGCATGGGCAAGGCGGCGTTAATCGTGGCGGACATGCTCAATGATTTTCTGGACCCCCAGGGAGCCCTGTATGTGGGGCCCCAGGCCCGGGAGATCATCCCCTTTGTGGCGCAGAAGATCGCCGAGTTCCGGGCGCAGGAAGGGGTGGTGATCTTTGTCTGCGACGCCCACGCCCCCGATGACCGGGAATTCAGATACTTCCCGGCCCACGCGGTCAAGGGGAGCTGGGGGGGCGAAATCATCCCCGAGCTGACTCCTGGACCCGGCGACCACCGGGTGGAAAAGACCCGGTACAGCGCCTTTGCTCACACCAACCTGGAGGCTATTCTCCAACGGGAGCGGGTGGAGGCGGTGCACGTGGTGGGGGTGATGACCTCCATCTGCGTCATGGAGACGGTCAAGGAACTCTTCGACCGGGATCTACCGGCCCTGGTGTACCAACAAGGGGTGGCGGACTCGGACCCCGAGGCCCACGCCTTTGCCCTGAAACAGATGCCGCGGGTCTTTGGCGCGAAGGTGGTGTAGAGTTCTGAGGGAGGGGGCCAGGGGCTTTTTTGTAAGTGCCCCTGCCCCCCTCCCTCAGGCTCCCTCCCCCAACCCCATACAGGGGGAGGGCGGGGGAATTTTTCGTATTTTTCGTAAGGGCTTCCCCCGGGCCTCCCTTCAAGAAAGTTTTACCGCCGGATCACTTCTTACTGGATTTCCGGGGTGGCGAAGGGGTCAAACGGGTTGGTGCGCAGGGCCAGGGAGAAGAGATAGGGGTAGCGGGTCTTAAGATGGGCCATGTAGGCCAGCCACTCTTTGATGAGCAGGACATAGCCCCGCTGCACGTCCCCCGCCAGATGCTCCCCATCGGATGGGGTCAAGTGGTGCAGGTCGGTGCGCTGGGCCAGTTCCTCCGTCAGGTGGAAGACCGCCAGGAGCAGGCTGGAAAAGGAGTCGTGTTCCAGCAGGTTGGGGTTTTCCAGGAGGCGCAGGAGGAAGTCCCGCTTCTGGAGCAGAAAATCTCGTAAGGATTCTAAATTCCCTTCCTTGAGTTCGATACCAAAATCGTTTTCCGCCAGGCCCTGGCTGAAACCGGCAAAATCCGGGGCGGTCCAGTGGCTGATATGGGCCACCTGCTGCTGAAAGTCCGGCAAATGCCGGTCGTAGGCCGATAGGGTTTTTAATAGCGCCCCCCCTACCTCGCTGAAAAAGGCGCCGATGACCATGTTGAGCTTGGCGAGCTTGGCGAGCCTGGCCCGCTGCCCCAGGAGCTGGTTGAGGATGATGGTCACCAACAGGACGGAGATGGGCAGGAACCCCAACTGGGCCAGGAACAGGCGCAGCATGTAATTGACGTCCTTAAAGATCAGGTAGTTGAGGCCATAAAGCCCTGCCGAGGCGGCGACGAGAGCCAGGGCCAGTTGGATTTTCCAGGTGAGGAATTTCATGGTAACCTCAGAGTAGGTTCTTGTCCCATTTTTTATACCCCTGTCTTATCCGGCTGAGTCGAGCCAGGATTAAAAGAGGCAGGTTTTCTGAATTTAAGCACGGGCGGGACGCCGGTGCCACCATTTTAAGGGATTGGGGGAGGGGTCTTAGGGGAGGGGGTAAGGGCGTCTGCCCTTAGCCCCCTCCCCTAAAAAGTCTTTTCACCTTCTTCTTCCCCACAGACTCCGCACTTCCTGCACACCCGGGGCCGGCAGGGCGGGGTATCCTTGCCCTCCAGGGCCCGCTGGTATTCCTCCCAGAGGTAATCTTTCTTGAGGCCGTGATCGATGAAGTCCCAAGGGAAGAGTTCGTCCGGGCGCCGCTCCCGCAGGGTGAAAAAGTCCGGGTTGATGGGGCTCTCCCTGAAAGCCCGGCTCCAGCCGCGCTCATGCGCGGCCAGAAGGATATCGGCCACCCGGCGGTCCCCCCGGGCCAGCAAGGCCTGGACGTAGGCCCACTTGGGCAGATCGGTGTGGACCCGCACCGCCTTGACCCCGTGGAACTCCCGGGCCACCAGTTTCAGGCGCTTTTTTAACTCAGCCACTTCCGTAAACGGCACCCACTGAAAGGGGGTGAAGGGCTTGGGCACGAAGGACGAGATACTCAGGGTGATGAGGCCTAGGCGCTTTTTGCCCTGGCTGGCCTTGATGACCGTATGTTCCAGGTATTTCACCAGGCGGGGGATTTCGGCCACGTCGTCCACGGTCTCGGTGGGCAGGCCCACCATGAAGTAGAGGCGGAGCTGGGGGATGCCGGCGCGGCTTACGTCCAGCGCGGCCCGGGCCAGGTCGTCCCGGGTGAGGCCCTTGTTCAGGACGCGGCGCAGGCGGTCGCTGCCGGCCTCCGGGGCCAGGGCGACGCTGCGCACGCCTCCCTGGGCCAGGAGTTGGAAGAGTTCGGCGTCGGCGGAATCGGCCCTCAGGGAGCTGATGCCCATAGTCCCGCCGGCGGCCAGGATTTTCCGGCAGAGGTCCTTGACCCCGGGATGGTCGCTCACCGCGGCGCCCACCAGGCCGATCTTGCGCCGGTCCATGACGGCCTGGGCTATCTGCGCCCACAACTCTTCCACAGGGCGCTCCCGGGGCGGGCGGTAAACAAACCCGGCGGCGCAGAAGCGGCAGCCCCGGGAGCAACCCCGGCCGGTCTCCACCAGGAACATCTCGCCCCACTCGCTCTGGGGGGCCAGGAGATGGCTGTGGGTAGGGTAGAGGGCCAACTCCGGCAGGTGGGGGGAGGTAACCCGGTGGGGGTAGCCGGGAGCTGCCTCAAAGGCTTCCAGGGCGCCGTCGGGGTGGTAGCGGGGAGTGTACCCCCCGGGGACGTAAGCGCCGGGGACGGTGCGGGCCAGGTCCTGGAGCAGGGCGGCCCGGTCCGGGGCCGGGGAGCCGGCGGCCAGGAACTCGAAGAAGGGGATTGCGCCGGCCTCGCCCTCCCCCAGGAAGAAGGAGTCCACGAAAGGAGCCAGGGGTTCAGGGTTGAGGAAGGTGGCCACCCCGCCGGCCAGGACCAGGGGGGCTTCGGGGCCCCGGTGGGCGGCGAGCAAGGGGAGGCCGGCCCCGGCCAGGAGGTCCAAGACGTAAGGATAGTCGGCCTCAAAGGAGATGGAGAAGGCCACCGCGGCAAAATCCGTCAGGGGCCGCTGGGACTCCAGGGTGAGGATGGGGGCGCCGGTGCGGCGGTGCTCGTCCCACTCCTCCGGGGAGGGCAAAAAGGCCCGTTCGCAGGCGAACCCGGGGTGGGCGTTGAGCAGATGATAGATGGCTTGGAAGCCCAGGTTGCCCATGGCCACGGGGTAGACCTGGGGGTAGACCAGGGCGACGGGAAAGCGGGCGCCCCACTCCCGCACTACCGCGCCCTGTTCTTGGGCCAGGAGTTGTTGCAAGCGAGCTTTGATTTTGGCGGACATGGGAGTCGGGTTAGAGAGGTGAGGATATGGCGGGCAGTGCCCGCCCTACATGACCTTTCAGATGAAAAAGGCGGGATGCGCTTCGCTTTCCCGCCCTACGGGCTCATTCTGAAGTTTATAATGTTGCCATTCTAATTCCCATTTTTTTATAAGATTATCATCTATCATTGAGTTATTCCATATCAATTAAGATTCATAAGGACATTTTAATATCTTTAGCGCCCAAATTATTGATCTCATAATTTGAACAAAACAAATAAATAAGGAAACCAAATTTTAATGAACCATGGCATATTGTCCATTACATCTCTGGCCCAATGAATTTTTGAAAAAACTATTCCAATGATAATACATCCCCAAAAAATAAGTAACTCTCGGGCAACTATTCTTTTGTGTAAACGAACCATTATATATTCTTAAATCTAAGCAATTATTTTCTGGTTCCCAAGCTCCAGCTTGGGAACGAGGGTTATAAGCCCCCCTGAAAAAAGGCGGGGCGTGATAATTCACGCCCCTACCTAAAACCCAGAACCTAAAACCCAGAACCCGTCTTCAATCCGCCTTCCTGAGGAAGGGCGGGGTGTCCAGTTCGTTTTCCTCGTATTGCAGGTCGGGGTGGACGATGAATTTCTTGGCGGCCACCACCCCCAGGGGTTTTTTGACGCCATTTTTGGCGGCTTCGGCCCCTCGGGCGACGGGCGGTTCCGGCGCTCGCGCAAAGGTGGGGATTTCCAGGTCCTCCGGCTGGGTGCCCGTAGCTGCGGCCTGGGACCAGGCGGCCCGTTCGGCTTCGCCCCGCTTGCCGATGCCGGTGGCGATGACCGTGACCCGGATCTCTTCCACCAGGCTCTCGTCCCAGACCAGGCCCCATTTGATGATGGCCTCTTCGTGGGCTTCTTCCTGGACGATGCCGCAGATCTCCTTCAGTTCTTCCATGGAGATGTCAGGGGCGGAGGTGATGTTGATGAGGATGCCCCGGGCGCCGCGAATGGAAATATCTTCCAGGAGGGGACTGGAGATGGCCTTGTGAGCGGCGTCGGCGGCCCGGTTGCCGCCGTTGGCGATGCCGGTGCCCATGAGGGCCATGCCCCGCTCTTTCATCACCGTGCGCACGTCGGCAAAATCCACGTTGATAAATCCGGGCACCATGATGAGGTCGGAAATCCCCCGCACGGCAAAGCCCAGGACTTCATTGGCCATGCCAAAGACATCCTTGATCCGGGAGTTCTTGGAACTCAGGGAGAAGAGACGGTCGTTGGGGATGGTGATGATGGTATCCACCACCTTGCGCAGCTCCTCGATGCCGTTGTCGGCGAGGCGACGCTTCATCTTGCCTTCGAATTCGAAGGGTTTGCTCACCACGGCCACGGTGAGGGCCCCCAGGTCCCGGCTGAGTTCGGCCACCACCGGGGCCCCGCCGGTACCGGTGCCGCCGCCCATGCCCGCGGCAATGAAGACCATGTCGGCCCCCTGGAGGACCTGCTTGAGGTGCTCGGCTTCTTCCAGGGCGGCGTTCCGACCCACCTCGGGATCGCCGCCGGCCCCCAACCCCCGGGTCACATTGGGACCCAACTGGATCTTGACCGGGGCCATACTCCGCTCCAGGGCCTGGGCGTCGGTGTTGGCGGCGATGAAATCCACTCCCACCATCTGGGAGGAGATCATATCATTAATGGCATTGCCGCCGGCCCCTCCTATTCCTAACACCTTGATCTTAGCCGACAATTCGTTGGGGACTAATTGTATCTTCATAAGGGACCCCCTTGGGACCATCATAGCACGTTTCAATCATTCATACCACTTCGCGAAACCATTTTTTGAGCTTGGACAAGAAGCCGCCGGAGGAGCGTGACGAGGGCCAGCGGCCGCCGCCGGACCAGCGGTCGGGGGCGCGCTGGGCCTTTTGCTGGGCCCGGTAACCGTACAGCGCCAATCCCACCCCGGTGGCGTAGGACGGGTCGTGGATCACATCGATGAGGCCGCTGACCCCCATGGGATAGCCGATGCGGGTGTGCATGTTAAAGGTTTCGCCGGCCAACTCCGCCAGACCGTCCACCAGGGCCGTGCCGCCCACCAGCACCGCGCCGGAGTGGAGGGGATGGGTGAACCGGGCCCGCTGCACCTCTTTGCCCAGCAGGTTCAAAATTTCCGCCACCCGCATGTGGATGATCTCCGCCAGGCGGCTGCGGGGCATGCTCTGGGTCTCCCGGCCGGTGAGGCCCGCCACTTCGATGAGTTCATCCGGGTCCGAGAGGGCGTTGAGACAAGCGCCGTATTGTTTCTTCAGTTCTTCGGCATGGTTCAGTGAAGTGGGCAGTCCCACGGCAATGTCGTTGGTCAGGTTGTTGCCCCCCACCGGCAGGACGAAGTTGTGCCGGAGGGCGTTTTCGGCAAAGATGGCCAGGTTCGTGACGCCGCCGCCGAAGTCGACCAGGGCCACGCCCATTTCCTTCTCTTCGTCGGTGAGGACCGCCTCCCCGGCGGCCAGGCTTTGGAGGGCGATGCCGTTCACTTCCAGGCCGGCCCGATTGGCGCACTTGAGAATATTATTGAGGGAGGTCACGGCCCCGGTGACGATGTGGACCTTGCACTCCAGGCGCACCCCGTTGATGCCCACCGGGTCCTTGATGCCGTCTTGCCCGTCGATCAAAAAGTCCTGGACCAGGGTATGGATTACCTCCCGGTCGGAGGGGATGGCCACGGTGCGGGCGGTCTCGATGACCCGCTCCATGTCGGCCGGGGTCACCTCCCGGTCCTTGATGGCGATGATGCCCTGGCTGTTGATGACCTTGGTCTGGCCGCCGCCGACCCCGGCGTAAACCGAACGGATTTCACAGCCGGCCATGGTTTCGGCTTCCTCCACGGCGCGGCGGATAGCCCTCACGGTGTTTTCAATATTTACCACCACCCCTTTGCGCAATCCACCGGCGGTGGGCGACGAACCCAGTCCCACGATATCCAACTGCTGGTCCCGCACTTCGCCCACCACGGCGCAAATCTTGGTGGTGCCGATGTCCAAACCGACGATGAGGTCTTGAGGCACAGTTCTATCCTATGGGTTAGCTTCCATCCCCTTCAGGGTAACCAGCGCCCGACGGGGATAGTTGAGGTTGATACGCCCAGTCTTGGCCACTAATCCCTTTTGCACTAATACGGGCCATAATTGCGCGAATTTCTGCAATTTTTCCGAATAGTCTTTGAAGCCGACGTCCAGGGCGACCCCCACGCCGTTGGCATAGAGGGTGAAGCCCTGTTCCAGGTCCGCGTGAATCTCGGAGATATTCTCCAGATTAAGAGGCGGCGGCATTTTCTTCAGCACTTCCATCAAGTTGAAGGCCTGGGCCACCACCTCGGGCAAATCACCGGCCCCATGCCGGAACTGCTCCGGCGTCAAGCCCGTGATAACGGGAAAATTATGAGGATCACCGGGAGACAGGGGTTTAAAGATCATCCCCTGGCGATCCATATAGAGCAACTCTTCGCCGATCTGGGCCAGGGCCACCGGGTCCCGCTCCTGAATCTTCAGGTGGAGGCTGTGAGGCCACTTCCTGGACACTTCGGCCTTGGCGATCCAGGGATGGGTCATCAGGGCCCGCTCCACCTGGCCGGGCCGGATGGCCAGAAGGTTGACGCCGGGTCCCAGCCTGGCCTGTTGGAGCAGGACGCTGGGGGACAGACGCTTGGTCCCCTCAATCTCGATATTGTTGATATCTTTAATGCAAAACGCGGAACAGGTCAAGAGTTGATGGTAGAGCACCACCAAACCCAGACAGAGACCCGCCAGGGTCAACAACCCGAAGACCCAGGCCACGCCCCGGAGCCAGCTTTTCCGGGACTCTCCCTTGAAACGATTGCGGCGATAACTGTTCTGGGAGCGCCCTCGGGGGAGGAGCCGGGTCTTGCGCACCGGGCGCTGGGGTACGAGACGGGAGGGCCGTTGCTCGGTGCTTTTCTTCATGGGCGCCCCGTGTCTAGCCCCGCCGCCTGGCTTTGCAGGCGGGCCAGCAGCTCTTCGCCGGTCTTCCAGATATCCCCGGCCCCCAGGGTGAGAACCATGTCACCGGCATTGAGGTGATTAAAAATATAATCGGCCTTTGAGCCGTTTTCTTCAATAAAATGAACTCCGGGGTGGCCGGTGCGACGGACGCCCTCATAGACGGACCGGCCGGAGAGACCATTGGGGCGGCTTTCGCCGGCGCCGTAGATCTCGGTGATGAAGACCACCCCGGCCTCAGCGAAGACGGGAAAAAATTCCGGCAGCAGGGCCCGGGTGCGGCTGTAGCGGTGGGGCTGGAAGGCCACCACCAGGCGGCGGTGGGGAAAGGCCTGGGCCAGGCCGGTTAAGGTGGAGCGGATTTCGGTGGGGTGATGGCCGTAATCATCCACCACCAGGATGCCCCGGGCTTCCCCCTTGACCTGGCAGCGGCGGTGGATCTGGCCCAGGTCCCGGAGGCCCTGCTGCCAGGCCGGGAACTCCAGGCCCAACAGATGGCCCACGGCGCAGGCGGCCATGGCGTTGAGGACGTAATGGGACCCGGCCAGGGGCACGGTGACGGTCCCCAGGGCCTGCCCCCGGCGCCAGAGGCGGAAGCGGTAGCCCAAACCCTGGGGGGAAAGATCGGTGGCGTAGAAATCGGCCGTACCCGGCTTCAGGCTGTAAGTAAGCATCTCGTGGGGGCAGCCTTTGAGGACCGGGGCCAGGTGGGGGTCGTCGGCCCAGGCCACCAGCCGGGCGCCCGGGGGCAGGCCCGCCAGATACCCGGCAAAGGTCTCCTGGATGTGGGCCAGGTCCCGGTAGTGGTCCAGGTGTTCTTTATCCAGGTTGGTGATGATGCTGATCTGGGGGGCCAGATACGTAAAGGAGCCGTCGGACTCGTCGGCTTCGGCCACGAAGTAGTCGCCCCGGCCCAGGATGGCGTTGGACCCCAGGCAGTCCCACAGGGCCCCCACCACCACGGTGGGGTCGAGGTAGCCGGCCCGGAGCACCGCCGCGGTCATGGCGGTGGTGGAGGTCTTGCCGTGGGCCCCCGTGACCGCCACCTGAAAATGGTTTTGCATCAGGGCGGCTAACATTTCGCCCCGCCGGAGCACCTTTAAGCCTCGGGCCCGGGCCGCGGCGAGTTCCGGGTTGTCCTCTTTCACCGCGGTAGAGTGGACCACCACGTCGGCGTCGCCCAGGTTTTCGGCCTGGTGGCCTAAATGGACGCGCACCCCCAGGGTTTGAAGGCGCTGGGTGATGGCGCCCTCGGCCAGATCCGAGCCGCTCACCCGGTAGCCCTGGCGCACCAACAGCTCCGCCAGGCCGCTCATGCCGATGCCGCCGACGCCGATGAAGTGGTAGGTGGTGATATTAGTCATATTAAGGAATTATGGTGGGCAGTGCCCACCCTACATATTTTTATATTTCTCAAACAACATTACTTTCAGGTAAGCCGCGGTCATTGTCATCATTATCCCAACCGCACTTGGTGCAATTAAACAAGTTGTTTAATGAAGCTCCTCCACAACGGGGGCATCGACCCTTCTTGATGCAATCATCACAATCAGAAATATATGGAGGACGATCCTGCTTTTTGAATCTCCCCCACCCTTCACAGGATTTACAATAGTTTGGGTATGTTTTTTCGTATTCGGCGCGATCCATGATCTTATCCTCTGCCTCATATTCTGACTTTATATAATCAATGTAACATGTAGGGCGGGCACTGCCCGCCATTTTTTTATTCACCAAAAATATCATTCGAATCAAAACAAACTCCTTCACCCCAATTTGCCGGATATAACCCTTCCTCTAAGTAACGATGAAAGGTGGAAGAAGGCCAATCTTTGGGACTCTCGACCAACCCATGTTTCACCGGATTATAATGGATATAATCAAGGTGTGTTTGCAAATCCCGGTCGTCACGGATAAGATGCTCCCAAAAACGGTTTTGCCAGACCGGCGTGGTTGGACGGCTCAATGCCTTGGTAAATTTTGCCTTGATTAGCCCCCAGCGTTTGGAAAAGTCGGCGTCTCCTTCAGGAAGCGTCCATATACAGTGGAGATGTTCCGGTAATAATACCCAGGCGTCGATGTTAAACGGATAGGTTGATTGCACCTCCATAATGGCCTTTTTTAAAATCAATCGATTATTAATCTCGTAGAAAAGTTTCCTGCGCCGATGCGTCACCACCGTAAAGAAGAAGGTCCCTCCTGGTTGTTGTGCTCTTTTATAACGAGGCATGTTCGCATATCAAGGTAAATGCCGGCGGGCAATGCCCGCCCTACATTAATGATCCCAAAATTAGTCGGATCGGATCAACTCCAAACACCCCTCTACAATCTCTTTCGCCGCATCGGGCCGGGCCAGTTTGCGGCTGGATGCTTCCATATTAGCCAGGGGTTCGGGATCGGTGAGAAACTGGTTTATCTTACCAGCGAAAGCTTCTCCGGTAAAATCTTTATTTAAGATTATCTCGGCGGCCCCAGCCGCGGCCAGGAACCGGGCGTTGAACTCCTGGTGGTTGTTAGCCGCGAAGGGGTAGGGCACCAGGATGGCGGCCCGGCCCACCGCGGTGAGTTCCGCCAGAGTGGAGGCCCCGGCCCGGCAGACCAGGAGGTGGGCCCGGCGCATCCAGGCGGCCACCTCCGGGGTGAATGCCGCCACTTCCGCCGAGAAACCGTGCGCCCGGTAGCCCCCGGCCACCGTC
Source organism: uncultured delta proteobacterium (assembly GCA_963812015.1). Taxonomy (GTDB): domain Bacteria; phylum Desulfobacterota; class Desulfobaccia; order Desulfobaccales; family 0-14-0-80-60-11; genus 0-14-0-80-60-11. The sequence goes on from CAWETI010000002.1 coordinate 548,654, forward strand.
TCCCGGTCGGCTTCGCCGGTGAGGTGGAGAAAGGCCAGACGGTCTTTACAACCCGCCAGCCCCGGCAGCCCCGCCAGCACCCCCATATTGAGGTGGTGGGCCCCCTGGCTGCCGCCGGTGATCATCACCGTGAAGGGCGAGTCGGCCCTGGGCTCCCCGGGCTCAAAAAACTCCGGCCGGATGGGATTGCCGGTCCAGAGGCAGCGCCCCGGAGGGAAAAAATCCTGGCTGGCGGGAAAGGATACGAAGATCTTCCGGGCCAGCCGGGACAAATAGCGGTTGGTGGCCCCGGGGATAGCGTTTTGTTCGTGGAGCGCCAGGGGAATACCCAGGAGCCAGGCCGCCACCCCCGCGGGACCGGAGGAATGGCCGCCCATGCCCAGGACCAGGTGGGGATTGAGGGCTTGCAGCCGGGACCGGGCCGCCAGCACGGCTCCCGGCACCCCCAGGAGGGTGCGGATGCGGCTCAAGAGCCCCTCACCCTTGAGGGCCCGGGCGGAGACGGCCTCCCAGGCAAAGCCGTAGCGCTCCAGGATCTGGGTGGTGACCGCCTTGGGGGTGGTGAGGAAGGTGACCGTCGCCCGGTGGCACTCCTGGAATTCCCGGGCCACGGCAATGCCGGGGAACAGGTGCCCGCCGGTGCCGCCCGCGGCGATTACCACCCTGAGCTCTCTGGGGCCCTCCATTCTCCCCCCCCGATGGCCATCGGCCCCTCCCTGGGCCAATGCTATGAATGGCTTACCTCAACCTAAATCCCCGGTTTTGCGGCCGCGGTGGCCGGAATCATCATGGGAAACTTATCCCGGCAGGGCGCCGGGCGTTCCGCCCTCGTCCGGTTATTTTTCTCCCTCCACCGGCGGTTTGGGCGCTTTGGGCGAAGCCCCCTGGGGAAACTTGACCTGGCTGCTGATATTCAACAGGATGCCCACGGCCAGTAAATTGACCAGCAGCCCCGAACCCCCGTAGCTGAGGAAGGGCAGGGACAGCCCCTTGGTGGGGAGGATGCCGCTCACCACCCCCATGTTGATGAGGGCCGGCAGGCCGATCATGAGGGTGAGCCCCAAGGCCAGATACGAGCCGAAGCTGTCCGGGGCCTTAAGGCTCAGGCGAATGCCCCGGCAGATCAAGATGGTAAACAGGGCCAGCACCAGCAGAACCCCCAAAAAGCCCAGTTCTTCGCTGAAGATGGCCAGGATGAAATCAGTGTGGCAGTCAGGCAGGTAAAAGAGTTTGGCCCGGCTCTGGCCGAGTCCCAGGCCCGACAGCCCCCCGGAGCCGATGGCGAGCAAGGCCTGCTTGAGCTGGTAGCCCACGTCCTGGCCGTGCTTCCAGGGGTCCAGGAACGACAGGATGCGGGCGAACTTTTTGGGGTCCCGGAGCACCATCAAAATGCCCAGGGGGATGACGGCGGCCATGGCCAGGAGGATGTGCGTGACCCGGGTGCCGCCCACAAAGAGCATGGTGAAGACGATGGCCCCCAGGGTGACGGAGGTGCCGAAATCCGGTTCCTTGAGGATCAGGGCGATAAAGAGGCCGGCCATCAGCATGTGGGGCAAAAAGCCGATGGCGAAATACTTCATTTTCTCCTGCTTCCGGGCCAGGGAATAGGCCATGAACAAGACCATGGCCAGCTTGGCGAACTCCGAGGGCTGGAGGGTCAGGGGCCCCAGGCGCAGCCAGCGGGCCGCGCCCCGGACCTTGCCGCCGATGCCCGGGACAAAGACCAGAACCAGGGTGAGGAGGGAAAGCACCAGGATGTGGTAAATCCAGCGCTTGTAACGGTGATAGTTGATGCTGCGCCCCAGGAAGAGGGCCCCCACGCCCAGGAAGGCGTAGATCCCCTGGCGCTTGACGAAGTAGTAGGCGTCGCTGTACTCGGACTGGGCCATGAGGGTGCTGGAGGTGAAAATCATGGCCATTCCCAGGGCCAGCAAAGAGTAGGCGGTGATCTGGAGAGTCTGGTCGTAATGGACCGAGGCCATTGCCGGAGCGGCAGCTTCATGCTTCATACGAGAGCTCCCTTACCTGTTTTTGAAAGGTTTGCCCACGGTGAACGTAATCTTTGTACATATCAAAGCTGGCGCAGCCGGGAGACAGGAGCACCACCTCCCCGGGGCGGGCCAGGTCCCAGGCCCGAGCCACCGCCGCGGCCATGTCGTCGGCCAGGTAGGCCGGAGTGAGCCCCCCCCACACCCGGGCCAGGTGCTCCCGGGTTTCCCCGATCAGGACCAGGGCCTTGACCCGGGTCCGAATGAGGTCGTTCAAGAGGGAGAAGTCGCTGTCCTTGTCCCGGCCGCCGGCAATGAGGACCACCGGCCGGTCAAAGTGGGCCAGGGAGCAGGCTACCGCGCCCACGTTGGTGCCTTTGGAGTCATCGTAGAAGGAAACCCCCCGGCGGTCGGCCACCCATTCCAGGCGGTGAGGCAGGCCGCCAAAATTCGCCAGCACTTCCCGGCAGGCCCCGGGGTCGGCCCCCGCATCCAGGGCCAGGAGCAGGGCCGCCATGATGTTCTCCAGGTTGTGCCTACCTTTTAGCCGGATGTGCTCCAGGGGAAAAGTTGCTTCCCGGCTGTCGGCCAGCCTCACCTGGATGGCGGCGTGGTGCAGCCAGGCCCCGGTGGTGAGGGGCCGGGCGGCGGAAAAGTAATAGACCCGGCTCTCGCCCCGGCCAAGGGCCGCCACCGCGGGGTCGTCGGCGTTGAGGACCTGAAGATCGCCCGGCTCCTGGCAGCGGAACAGGCCGGCCTTGGAAGCGAGATAGGCGTCGAAGCCGGGGTAGCGGTCCAGGTGGTCCTGGGTGACGTTCAAGAGCGCCGCAGCCTGGGGATGGAAGTGGGGAGCGGTGTCCAACTGGAAGCTGCTCACCTCCAGCACCAGGCAATCCGCCTCATCCTGCCGGGACAGAAGCGAAACCACGGGGGTGCCGATATTGCCGCCCACCAGGGGTTTTTGCCCCGAGGCGGTGAGCAACTCCCCCAGCAGGGTGGTGGTGGTGGTCTTGCCATTGGTGCCGCTCACCGCGATGAGTCGCCGACGGATGTAGGGGCCGGCTACTTCGAGTTCGCCCACCACCGGCACGCCCGCGGCCCGGGCCGCCATGAGCCAGGGGAGTTCCGGGGGCACCCCGGGGGAGAGGACGATGGCATCGTATCCCTGCCAATCAGGTTGGGCCACGCCCAGGGCCTCCGTCACCCCCAGACTGTGGATGTCCCGGCGGGCCTCGGCCAGGGCCGAAGGATCGGCCTGGTCGGTGACCGTCACCTTCGCCCCGTGTTCCACCAGAAAACGGCACAGGGCCACGCCGGTCCGGGCCAGACCCACTACCAAAATTTTCTGATTAAGTAAGTCCATTGATCATATAAGCCACAAAGATGTTTGGGACTTTGGGGGGCAAAAGGCGAAAAGGAGTTAACAGGATCACCGAATCCAGGCTTTTGTTTTTCCTTTTCCCCTTTTCTCCTTTTGCGCTTTTCCCCCAAGGGCCAAGAAACCATCGAACTCGTTGAACCTAAATGACTTTGCGCTATCTCAGTTTAAGGGCGCTTAATGACACCAATCCCAAAATAATGGCGATGATCCAGAAGCGCACGATGACCTTGGGTTCGGGCCAGCCCTTCAGTTCAAAATGATGGTGCAGCGGCGCCATGCGAAAGATGCGCTTGCCGTTGGAGACTTTAAAAAAGCCCACCTGGAGGATGACGGACAGGGCTTCCACCACGAAAATGCCGCCCACGAGGGCCAGGAGGATTTCCTGCTTAGTGGCCAGGGCCACGGTGCCCAGGACGCCGCCCAGGGCCAGGGCGCCCACGTCCCCCATAAACACCTGGGCCGGGTAGGCGTTAAACCAGAGAAAACCCACCCCGGCGCCCATAAGGGCCCCCAGATAGATGGAGAGTTCCCCCACGCCCCGGACATAGGGGATTTGCAGATAAGCGGCGATCTTGATATTGCCCGCCAGGTAGCAAAAAATCATGTAGAAGGCGGCGGCGATAGTTACCGGGCCGATGGCCAGGCCGTCCAGGCCGTCGGTGAGGTTCACCGCGTTGGCGGTGCCCACAATAACAAAGACCGCGAAGGGGATGAACAGGATGCCCAGGTCCGGCTGGACCTGCTTGAAAAAGGGGATCGTCAGAGTGGTGTCAAACCCGGGGTTGACGTAGAACCAGATGGCCGGCACCAGGGCCACGATGATTTGGCTCACCAGCTTGGCCCGCCCGCTCAAGCCCTGGTTGTGTTTCTTGATGACCTTGAGATAGTCGTCATAAAAGCCGATAAGGCCGAAACCCAGGGTCACCAGAACCAGAAGCCAGATGTAGGGATTGTTCAACTCGGCCCACAAGACGGTGGCGGTCAGGGTGGCGAAAATGATCATCAGCCCGCCCATGGTGGGCGTGCCGTTCTTGGCGAAGTGGGACTTGGGGCCTTCTTCCCGGACGGTCTGGCCGATTTGCAGCGCCTTGAGCTTGCGAATAAACCAGGACCCAACCACCATGGAGATGATCAGGGCCGTGAGGATGGCGAAGATGGTCCGGAAGGTAATGTACCGGAAGACATTAAACCCGCCGAAAACCGTTTTTAATGGATAGAGAAGATGATAGAGCACCTAAGCCATTCTCCCTTAAAAATCCTTTTAAGTCCACTGAGGCAACGAAACCGGGTTTTCCCGGCACGCCCAAGGGCCAAACCCGGCCACCTTACCGGGAAGGCGCCTCCTCCAACCGGTCAATGAGCCCTTCCATGTGCATGCTCCGGGAGCCTTTCACCAGGAGCCAGTCCCCGGGGACCAGGAGTTCCTGTAAAATCCGGGCGGCGTCAATCCGGCGCTCCACCGGAAAGATGCGGTTCGGGGCGAGGCCCGCTTCCCGGGCGCCTTCGGCCACCTCCTGGCGAAAACTGCCATAAAACACCAACAGGTCCAAGCCCAGGCGGCCGGCCAGCCGACCCAGCTCCCGGTGGTCGGACGCGGCCCCAACGCCCAACTCCAGCATGTCCCCCAGGGCCGCGGCGGCCCGGCCGTGGTCCTTGAGTTCCATCAGGGTCCCCAGCGCCATGGCCATGGAGCCGGGATTGGCGTTGTAGCAATCATTGATGAGGTGCACCCCGGAGTCCAGGGTGATGACCTGGGAGCGCCGATGAATGGCGCGAAACTGTTCCAGGGCGGCGGCGGTCTCTCCGGGGGCCAGCCCCAGACAGAGGCCCACGGCGGTGGCGGCCAGGGCATTATAGAGCATGTGCAGCCCCGGGGCGGGGAGGCTCAGGGGCCAAACCTGGCCCTCATAGGAGAGGCTGGCGGTCTGGCCGTCCCGTCCCTGGGTCTGCCTATCCTTCGCCCGGAGGCGGGCCGCGGCGTTGAGGCCGAAACCCAGCTTAGGGCCGCGGAAATCCTGGGCCAGGCGGGCCACCCAGGGGTCATCGGCATTGTAAATCAGGCGGGCGCCATGATCCAGGGCCCGGATCAGCTCCCCCTTGGCCCGGGCCACCCCGGCGATATCCCCCACGCCTTCGGTGTGGGCCGGATGGACGTTGGTGAGCACGCCGATGGTGGGTGAGGCGATCCGGGTGAGGCGGTGGATTTCGCCAAAGGCGTTCATGCCCATCTCCACCACCGCGGCTTCGTGGGTCCCCTCCAACCCCAGGAGGGTGAGGGGCATGCCGATGAGGTTGTTGAGGTTCAGCCGGTTTTTCAAGACCCGGAAGGCCGGCGAAAGCGCCGCGGCGATCATCTCCTTGGTGGTGGTCTTGCCGCAACTGCCGGTGATGCCCACCACCGGCACCGAAAAGCGGGCCCGCCAGGCCTGGGCCAGATCCCCCAGGGCGGTCAGGGCGTCCCGCACCGCGATGACGGTCACTTCGGCGGGGACTGTAGGGGCGGGTTTTAAACCCGCCCCTACACCGGCAGGCCTCAATATTCTTTTCTCAACTAAAACCCCCCGGACGCCCCGGCGCAGGGCGGCGGGGATGAATTCATGGCCGTCGTGGCGCTCCCCGGTGAGGGGGATGAACAGCTCCCCGGTCTGGCAGGTGCGGGAGTCGGTGCTGATGCCGCAAAAGGCGTTCCAGGCCCCCGATTGCACCAGGGCGCCGCCGGTGGCGGCCAGAATCTCCGGGGTGGTAAAGGTGGCCCGCATCAGCCGTGGTACTCCTTGAGGGCCCGCGCCACTTCCTCTCGATCGTCGAAGTGGCGGCGCTCGGCGCCCCAGATCTGATAGTTTTCATGGCCCTTGCCGGCCACCAGCACGGCCTCGCCGGGGCGGGCCAGGGACACGGCCAGGCGGATGGCCTCCCGGCGATCGGGGACCACCAGGTAGCCCGCCTCGCCTCTTTGGGCCTCGGCCGCGGTGAGGCGGGGCAGACCGCTGGTCTCCAAGCCGGGCTCGATCTCCCGGATAATGGCCAGGGGGTCTTCGGTGCGGGGATTGTCGCTGGTAACGATAACCAGTTGGGACTTCTCCGCCGCCACCTGACCCATGAGAGGCCGCTTGGTGCGGTCCCGGTCGCCGCCACAGCCGAACACCGTGATCAGCCGGGAAAAATTAAGGGTCTCTAAGGCCGCCAGGGCCTGGGTGATGGCCGCCGGGGTGTGGGCATAATCCACGAACACCCCGGGACCCTCGGGGGGGGCGAAGCGCTCCAGGCGGCCCGGCACGCCGGGCAGGGAGGCGATGCCCCGGGCCACCGCCTCCGGGTCGATCCCCAGGCCCAGTGCGGTGGCGGCGGCCGCCAGGATATTGGCCAGGTTGAAGGGCCCCACCAGGCGAGAGGTGATCTTAACTTCCCCTGCGGGCGTGGTCAGGGTGGCCTCCAGGCCGTCATGGCGGAAATGCACGGTGCGGGGCCGGACCTGGCTGTCCGGATGGACGCCATAGGTGAGCACCGGCACTGGGACGGCATCTTTAAGATCAAGTCCCCGGGGGTCGTCCAGATTGAGAACTGACAGCCCCCGGGAGCCGCAGCCGTTGGCCAGGATTTCCAAAAAGAGCCGGGCTTTGGCGGCAAAATACTCGTCCAGGTTCCGGTGGTAGTCCAGGTGATCCTGGGAGAGGTTGGTGAAGACGCCGGCGTCGAAGGCGGCGCAATCCACCCGCCTTAAATCCAGGGCATGGGAGGAAACCTCCAAGAAGACGTGGGTGACGCCCCGGGTGCGCATCTCCCGGAGGAGGCGCTGGAGGTCCAGGGACTCGGGGGTGGTCACCGGGGCCGGCCAGGTCTGATCACCCACCCGGTAATTCACCGTGCCCACCACCCCCACCCGGTAGCCGGCGGCGCCCAGGATGGCTTCCAAAAGATAGGTGGTGCTGGTCTTGCCGTTGGTGCCGGTAATCCCCACCAGGGTCAGCTCCCGGCTGGGATGGTCATAAAAGGCGGCGCTGATATGGGCCAGGGCCAGCCGGGCCTGTTCCACCCGGACGACCGTAACCCCCGGGGGCGGGGCCAACTCCTGCTCGGTGACCACCACCCGGGCCCCCTGGGCCAGAGACGCGTCCAGATAGAGGTGGCCGTCGGTGCGGCAGCCTTGCAAAGCCACGAAGAGCCCGCCGGGGACGACCTCGCCGGAATGGTAGGCCACGCCGGTCACCGGCACGTCAACCTCGCCCAGCACCTGGCAGCCGGCCAGCCCGTCAAGGAGCTCTCTCAATGTCTTGGGGGTCACCATATCTCGCGTCACCGGGATGTTCCACCTGACCCATCGGGATTATGCATAACAGCAGCAAAGGCTTTGCTTACTGCGTTTGGGGAGTCTTTCCCCCTCTCCCCGCCTCTGAGGACGATGCCGGGCTGGGAATAAACTCAGAAAATTAACCTTGAATAATTACGGAACCGGATTGATTATCAATCAGCAAAGAAGGGCAGGCACAGAGGCCTACCCTTGTCATTGCCGTCAAGTTGTGACTGGCGCCCGCTCGCTATCAAGACTCACCGCCTGATTCATTAATAGTATAAAAACTCATGAAACTTGGCAAGGACCAATGCCGGCCCGTTCAGGCGCCGGACTTGAATTTGACCACGCAGGTGGCGCCGGGGGTGATGGTGGTCCCGGGCGCCGGCTCTTGGCTGACGGCCATGCCGCTGCCTTCGAAGCGGCAGTGCAGGCCCGAAGGATTCAACAGATTGAGAACCTGGCGGATGGTGTACCCCCGCAGATCAGGCATGACGGTCAGAGGCCCCTGGGAAATCTCCGGTTTGGCGGGAGTAACCTTGACCTCCGGGTTGGTGGCGGCGATGGCCGGGGTGGACAGGAGGCTCGCCAGTACCGGCTCGTTTTTGTCTTTGGGAGGTTCCTTGGGATAATAGCCCAAAACCCGCAGGGATTGGGCGGCGATCTCCCGGAAGATGGGGGCCGCCACTACCCCCCCGAAGATGGCCCCTTTGGGTTCGTCCACGACGACCGAGATGGCCAGGACTGGATTTTCGGCCGGGATCAGGCCGATGAACAGGGCGTTAAATTTGCTGTGGGAATAGGCCCGGCCGATCAATTTCTGGGCGGTGCCGGTCTTGCCGGCCACCGTGAACCCGGGCGGCGCCGCTTCCTTGGCGGTGCCGCCGGTTTGGGTCACCGTCTCCATGATCGCCAGCATCTGGCTGGCGGTTTGCTGGGAGAGGACCCGCCGGATCGGGTTAGGTGGATACTCTTTAACTATTTCCCCCTGGGGACTGACGACCTCCTTGACCAGATGGGGCTCCATAAGCACGCCGCCGTTGCCCATGGCCGCCAGGGCCATGGTCATTTGGAGCAGCGTCACCGACACGCCCTGGCCGAACGCCACGGTGGTCCGGTCGATGAGGGAGCGGGTATGGAGCAGGTTTTTCACCAATCCGGCAGTCTCCCCGGGAAAAAGGATATCGGTGCGGCGGCCGTAGCCAAAGTCACGGAGATAGTGATCCAGGCGCTTCGGGCCCACCTTGGCGGCGATTTTGGCGGCGCCGATGTTGCTAGATTTCTGAATGACCTGCTGCACCGTCAGGGTGCCATAAGGATGGACATCGTGAATCACCTCTGTGGCTCCCAGGTGCCAGACGCCGTTTTCGCAATGTAACTTATCCGTGGGCTTGACCACCTGGGCGTCCAGGGCGGCGGCGGCCACGAAGATTTTGAAGGTGGACCCCGGCTCCAGGCAATCGGTCACTATGCGGTTGCGCCGGCCCGATTCCGGGCATTGGGCATAACGGTTGGGATCCATGGACGGGGTCTGGGCCATGGCCAGGATTTCCCCGGTTTGGGGCCGCATCACCAGGGCCAGGCCCCCGGCGGCATGGTATTTTTCCACCCCACTGGCCAGTTCCTTTTCGGCGATATACTGAAGGGTGCGGTCCAGGGTGAGGACCACGTTGTTGCCCATGACCTCGGGATCCCAGGCCTTTTCCCCGGAGACGACGATGTGGCCCTTGGCGTCGGTCATATTAAAGCACTTCTTGGGCTTGCCGTAGAGCTGGTTATCAAACTGGATTTCCAGGCCTTCCAGACCCTGACCATCGATGTTGCAGAACCCCAGGATCTGGCCGGCCAGGGTCATCTGGGGATAGTAGCGCTTGGCCTCGGGGACCAGGTAAATGGCGTCCAGGTCGGTGCGGCCGGTGATCTTGGCCGCCCGGGCCTGGTTTTCTTCAGCGGCCGCCCAGGCCCGGAACGCCTCTTCGCGCTCGGGGGTGAGATGGCGTTTCACAAAGATAAAGGGACGGGGCCGAGTGAGGAACTCTTTCAAGTCCCGGGGGTTAAACCCCAAGATGGGGGCGAGTTCCCGGGTCAGGCGGGTGGCTTGCTTGATCTGGCTGGGATGGGCCACCACGGAGGCGACCCGGGTGCTGACGGCCAGTTCGGTGCCGTTGCGGTCCAGGATCATGCCCCGTACCGGCAGGATGGGGCAGAATTTCTGGACCTCCCGGGTGGCTTCTTCCCGGAGTTCCGGACCCCGAATGGCCTGGAGGTAAAAAAACCTGCCGCAGACCCACAGGCCGAAGGCGAACAGCGCCAGGGCCACCAGGCCGATGCGCAGCCGGACCCATTTGCCGACCGCAGGATTCACGGGAGATTCACGACCTGGGTGGGCTGGGGAGCCCCCATGTCATACTCGGCTGCCAGTTGCTCCAAACGGTGGATGGAGGTGAGGCAGGCCAGTTCAATCCGGAGCTTGCGGTTCAGATCCAGATGCTGCTTCTGCGTCTCCTGGGACTGGGCAATCTGGTAGCTCTGGGTGATGTACTGCAAGTCGGCCCAGGCCAGGAACAGGGAGGTGAAGAAGACCCCGGCAGTAGCCAGGACCACCACGGTCACCACGATTTTGCTCCAGCGCCAGGGGCGGCCGACCTTGCGGTTCTTGGAAATGAACACCTGCCCGGCGGCAGCCAATCGGAGGGTCAGATTGTTAGGCATCCCCCATACCTCCACAGTTAGTGGCCGTTTTCTCGGCAATACGCAGCTTGGCACTCCGGGCCCGGGGATTGGCGGCGACTTCGGCCGGGGTCGGGGTGAGAGGTTTGCGGGTGAGGCGCACCATCACTCCGGCCCGCTCCCAGGCCATCAGGCGATGTTTGACCAGCCGGTCTTCCAGGGAGTGGTAGGAGATGACCACCAGGCGCCCCCCGGGCTCCAGCCAGGCTGGGGCGTGCTCCAGAAAAGTGGTCAGCTCTGCCAACTCCAGGTTCACGGCAATCCGTAAGGCCTGGAAGACCCGGGTAGCTGGATGCAGTCTCCCCCTGCTTCCCCCGGGTCCCAGGGCCTGTTCTATGACTTTGACTAACTGCCGGGTAGTGTGGAAGGGATGCCGGCGCCGATCCTGCACCACCTGGCGGGCGATGCGCCGGGCTCGGGGCTCCTCGCCATATTCCCGGAAAATCCTTTCCAACTCTGCCTGGGGGGCGCGGTTTAACAACATGGCCGCGGTGGGCTGCGGCCCCTCAGGGTTAAAGCGCATGTCCAGAGGCTCATCCCCCTGGAAGGAGAAGCCCCGTTGAGATCCTTGCAACTGGAAAGTCGACAGGCCCAGGTCCAGCAGAATCCCCGCAACCCCGGGGAGCCGGGCCGATTCCAGCAGTTCCCCCAATTGGGCGTAAGAACGATGAAACAGGTGAAACTTGGAGGCGTGGTGAGCCAGCCGGGCGGCGGCCACCTGTAGGGCGTTTGGGTCCCGATCCAGGCCCCAGAGCTCCCCCTCCGGGCCGCTGTGGTCCAGAATGGCCGCGGCATGCCCCCCCTCACCCACGGTGCCATCCACATACAGGCGGCCGGACCGGCAGTTCAGGCCCACCAACACCTCCCCCACCATCACCGGAGCATGAACCGGATTGTGGTCTGTGATTAGATTAGCAATTCGTGCAACATCCCTTCATCGATGGATTCTTCCAACTCTTTACGATGGGACTCAAAGGTGGCGCGGTCCCAAATTTCAAAGCAACGGATGGCCCCCACCAGGCAGACTTCCCGGCTGAGGCTGGCATAATCCCTCAGGTTGGGGGGCACCAGGATGCGGCCCTGGCGATCCAGGACGCATTCCTCGACCCCGGAAATCAGGAACCGCTGGAATGCCCTCAGGTCTTTGCGAAAGAGGGGCTGCTCGGCAAATTTGGCCTCGATTTTGCTCCATTCGGTTTGTGGGAAGGCCAGGACGTAACCGCCGAAATTAGTGAGGATGATCTGACGATCCTTGCGGTCCTTAAGGATCTCGCGGTAGCGGGACGGGATGCTGACCCGACCTTTGTTATCCATAGTATGGAAGTAGCTACCGGTGAACATATTCCCCCATTAATCCCCACTCTATTCCACTTTTTCCCACATGGAGCTAAAATACGCCTTCCCTTAGGGCGATGTCAAGAAAAATAATCACAAAAAAAGCACTCCATCCCCGGGAAAAATCTCCTGTGGGCCGCGTATTTTATAGGAGGGCGTGGGAAGGGGGATCGTGGACCCCTGTTTCAGGGATGCGGAGCCGGGCGCGGTGGCGCCGGCAATTACGGAAGAGGTTGGCCTAATTGAATAGATTAGATAATAATATCAATGAGATATATAAATAAGTGGGAGGGTGGCCCAGGTTCACCCAGGCGGGGAGTGGACTGCGAAGTCACGGCTGGGGGCTGTCTTAAGAGCCCCGATGTGCTTGGGCATTTTTCCGGAGTTCTGTTAAAGGGTCGGCTCCAGACTGTCCAGATAGCTTTGCAAAATGAGGACCGCGGCCAGTTGATCCACCACCTGGCGCCGGCGTCGGCGGCTGACGTCCGCCTGAATCAGCAGCCGTTCGGCCGCCACGGTGGTGAGGCGTTCATCCCAAAAGATGACCTCTCCTCCCAGGGCCTCGCCCAGGGCCCCGGCGAACTCCTCGATTTCCGGGGCCGCGGCCCCCGGCTGACCGTTCATGTGGCGGGGCAGGCCCACCACAATCTGTTGCACGTTATAGTCTCGAGCCACCTGAAGGAGGTGGTCCAGGTCCGCCTCCCGGCCCCGGCGGACCCAAACTTCCAGCCCCTGGGCCGTGATTCCCAAAGGGTCGCTCACCGCCAGGCCGATGCGCTTAGCGCCCATATCCAGACCGAGAATGCGTCTGGCCTCGCGCTTGGGGAAAGACTGATCGGTTTCCATAATAAGGTCTCAGACATCACTCATGCGTTGGATTGATGACTCAGCCGCGCCCCGTCTCGGAGGCATGGTAGCCTGCCATGATCCCCACCTGCACGTGAAAGAGCCAGTTGACCGGGGGGATGAGGAGGGAATCGTAGCTCAGGGAGTGGATAGCGAAGCCGAGCACAATGAGCACCCGGTACCACCCCAGGGTGGAGGATTCCGGTGAAGACCTCAATTTTCGACAATATCTTATTACAATGCCAATGACCAGGCCAAAATATAAGAGGGTCATCAACCCCCCCATCTCCACCAGGGCGGTAAGCGCCATATTATCGAAGGTGTGGATGCTGGCGACCACTTGAGGGAAATTATGGAGCGCCTGATCATGGAGTCGGTAACCGGATAGATAGCGATTCTGGGTAAAAGAACGCAAGCCGATTCCCATGATCGGGCGGGTTTCCCAGATGTGCAGGGCAAAATTATATAACTCCAGGCGATGCAGGATGCTCACATCATGAGGAATTTTCGGGTCCAGGCGGGCCACCTGGCGCCTGGCTTCCAGAGGCAGGATCAGGGCAATAGCCAAAAGCCCGGCTAAGATAAGGTAGCGGTGTCGACGGCCGTGGTAAATCATCCACCCCACCAGCATGGCGGCCAGGGCCAGCCAGGTCCCCCGCTTGTGGGTAAGAAAAATCAGGATAACGCCCGACAGGACCAACAGCCAGCCAAGGAGCTTGGTGGGGGAATGTTGCCCGAGGATCAGGCGCACCGGGCCGGAAGACAGGAGGAGTATCACGGTTCCCAAGGGGATCGGATGCGCGGTAAAGGTCTGGAAGATCCCCGGGCCATGGTTGCCTTGGACCAGATAAACGATAATTTCCACCAGGACAATAACGGCCAGAGCGCCGGCACAGGACCAGTCGAAGATTTGGCGTCGGCGTTGATCCGTTAATAATAACATCGAAGTCCATAGGGCGAATATCCCGGTAAGCAGAAAGCTGCGCATGGGAGATATGGAGTTGGCTAGGGAATCGCTGAAATACGTGTTGAGCACCCCGAGAATTAATATCGAGACTATCAGGATGATTTCCAGGCGATGTTCTCTAGTGGTAACCACCTGCCAGGAATAAACCAACCATAACATCAGCCAGGGGAATAAATAAATAATGACTTTAGTCAAGCGACTAAAATAGTTGCCCAATACATTGGGGGACCATAAGAAGATAATGTAAGCTCCGGAGCCAAGTAGGCAATAAAGGGCGAGTTGATTGAGGCGAGTGGGAGTGATGATACCTGAAAAATATTTCATAACCTTCTTAAACTATACTGTAATTGCTGCTCAGTATGAATAACGTATCATTTTGATAAGTTAAAAATAATCCGCTCGGCCGGTTTACCATAATTCCCCTTTATTCATTGACTTGAGTCTCCCGCACCAATTTATTTAACTGGTCCGATAATTCATCCAGCCTGTCGTGGTATGCCTGCCAGCATGCCCGGTTCTCCTGGACTCGCTGCAACGTTTGGTCGATCTCCGACTTAGCTGGCGATGCTGCGCCGATATCCGCCCCTTGCAGCTCTAAAGACCGCTGCAGGGATTTTAGCTGTGTGTCTATCAGGGGCAGCTTTCTGGCCACATACACCCGGGCTTTTTTGGCCGTCTGGAGCGTGGATTGCCAGGGTAACTCCGGCGTGAGCCGGACACTGGCGGCAGCCTGGGATGACGGTGAGAGGGATAATTTCCGCCCCGGTGGTGCCGCCGGAAGCTGGGCTCGATTTTCCCGCAGCGTTTTCAGTTTGTCAATTTCAGCCCGGAAAGATGTAAGCTCCTTTTTTACCTTTAAGCATTCCCCTTCGATCAAATGAAGCTTTTGTTCCTGGTATCGGCCGGGGAAGAAAAAGTTTTGCACTTCATAAACTTGGGACAACCCCAGGACAAAGACCAGGAGAAGCCCCATGGCGAGCAGCGCTTTCCCGCATCGAGAGCGATTAAGGTGTATGCCGGGCTGGTGGATTTTTTCCATTTTTTTCATAAACGACCAATGGCGCTAATAATTCCATGGGAGGAATAAAGCGGTGATACAGAGGGTCGGGTTGATTGCCGAAAACCTCGTCTTGGCCCGGCAGGATCACCGGCCGATAATCGTTCCCCTGCGAGAGGAGTTGCCTGATCAGTATCTCGGGTTCATTGAGGTCATAATGGCGATTCCAGCGAGTGTCCCAACGCAGGACCATCCAGTCCGGGGGCCAGGTGAGGAGGGTTTGCCCTTCAAGACCCCCTAAGACCTTGAAGGAAGTATAAAACTGCAGGGGGAGATCACCGTAAGTCGTCAAAATAGTATCTCCCGGCTGAGCGTGAGTCTGAAAGAACTGAATAAGGTTTGCATTCACATCCGGATAGGGCGAGCTCAATTCGGTGAGGTAAAGTTTTAAGGGGAAGTTGGGATAGATAAGCATATGCGGGTCATTGTGAATCGGGCGGTTTATCAGCCCCAACCAACCCATGGGCAGCACGCAGAGCCAGTTGGTACCCAGCAGGAAAACCGCCAGGAGGGCGCCGGAAAATTTGTGATAGCGCCAGGCCCGGCAAACGATCCACCCCAGGACTATGGCGCACAAAGGATAAAGGTGAACCAAATAGCGAAATTCACCCTGGGGGGCGGGAGTCAAAATCAAGATGTTGCCGAGCATCACCAAGCCCAGGAACAAGATATATCTTTCTTGAGGGGCTTCCGAAAGGCCTGAGCGGCTCCAGAGCATCCGTCCCCATCGCCACGCCAGGTATAAGGCCAGTGGCAGGGGGAACATAAATTGAAAAAAATCACCAAAATAGGTTACCAGATTAGCATGAATTGCCCCCAAGCTCACCATCGTGGCCTGCTGCTGGAGGCGAAACAAAAAACACCCCGGGAAAATGATGATTCCCGTGCCGATGATCAGTTTTAAGCTTCTGGCCAACGGCATGTCGGCGTGGTAAAGCAAAACCGCGGCCAGAAAAGCGGGACCGGTAAAACTGAGGAAGAGGAGATAATTCGTATAGAACAATAATCCCAAGGAGCAACACAATAAGAGAGCCGGCCCCGTTTTGGCTTGCCAGTCTGCCTTAAAGGCATAAAGACTCAGCAGGGTGAATAAAGCCCCCAAGCTGTAATAGCGGCATTGGCGGGCATACAGGAGAAAGGGCACGGAACAGGTTAACAGGGCCGCGGCCACCCAGGCCCAGGCGCGGTCGCCAAAATTATGGCGCACCAACCGATAGACCAGGAAAATACACGCCAGGCCCAGCACCGCAAAGGGGAGACGGCCGGCGTAGGTGGTGAGACCGCCCAGGCGAAACGCGGCCGCGGCCACATAAATTTGCAGCCAGGGGGACCAGCGCCATAAAAAGTTTTCGTCAAACTCGTGCCCCTGTTCCTGGGAGATGATATTGGTCCCGTCATACGCCTGGGGCACGCCATATTTTAAGACATTTTTGGCCAAGCCGGCGGTCTCGGCTTCATCCTGCCAGAAAGGCCGGTGGTCCAGGTGAAACAGCAGGAGAAAGGCCCCCAGGGCCAAAATCAGGATGAGGGGGTAATATGATTGATACACCCGGTTGGAGGACTCAGCCATAACTTTTATCTTGGGGGGTACCAGGGAGGCGGTCTTTACACTAGGCGCATAAAGAACGGGTGCTGAAGCAAGACCGCTTCATCTTAAGTCATTCCCCGTGAGATTTCCACTTTTTTTAAAGAACCAGGCAAGCATTGGCCCGGCTTTGCTTGGCTGCGCTATTTGGACAACAGCCAGGCGGCCGCCAACGCCAGGGCGAGGCCGGCCAGATGGCGCAGGGTCAAGGCCTCCTGGAGGAAAATCCGGCTCAAGACCACGGCGACAGCCGGATAGAGGGCCGTGAGGGGCACCACCAGCGTGGCCGGGCCCCGGGCCAGGGCTTCGTAGAAAAAGAGCAGGGCCACGGCCATGGCAATACCGGAACCCAAAGCGGCCCCGACTCCCCAGGGTTGCCAGGCAACCGCCCCCAACCCCCCCACCAGGATATAGACCGCCACGAGCAGGTGCCCGGAAATGGCCAAGAGATAGACCACCTGGGAGGGCAGGTGCTGGGAGGCCACCTTGCCCAAAAAGGCCCACACGCCCCACAGTCCCAAAGCCACTAAGGAAAAGCCCAGCCAGTTCATATCCTCGCCCCCGGTCTTGCCAGCTAACGGTCTTTCATCTAATATACGAAAGTACGCCACGGTACAAGGATCAACTGCTTTTTGCCCCGATTCCGCCTCCACAGGAGCGCAGCCCCCGGCACGGGTGGACCATGACCTGTCCTTCGGCCAGTCGCGAGATCGTCATCATCGGCGCCGGCCCGGCCGGGGCCACCCTGGCTTACGCCCTGCTTCAGGGGGGGGTGAAGCCCCTGGTCCTCGATCAGGCGGCTTTTCCCCGGGTCAAAGTCTGTGCCGGGGGCCTGACGGTCAAAGCCCTCAAGTTCCTGCCTCCGGATCTGGGCGCAATCCTGGAAAATGAGATCCGCCGGGTGCATTTGAGCTTCAACCTGGACGGCGCCTTCACCAAAGCCTCGCCTCAGGTTCTGCTCTATACCGTGGCGCGGCAACGGTTCGACGCCTTCCTGATGGAACGGGTGCGGCAAGCCGGGGGGGACTTCGGGGACGGGGAACGGGTCGAGCACATAACTCCGGGACCGGGAGACTTCTCCACCATTGTCACCTCCAGGCGGCTGATTAAGGCTCGGGTGGTGGTGGGAGCCGACGGCGCCCGGAGCCTGGTGGCGAGATGCAGCGGCTTGCAGCCGGTGGAGTTCTGGCACCTGGGGCTCCAGGTGGAAATCCCCCGGCAGCTGGTAAAAACCATCGACCCGGAGTTTTCCCGGACGATCTTTTTGGACCTGGGCACCATGGCCGACGGCTATGGCTGGGGCTTTCCCCGGGGCGAGACCCTGGTCATCGGGGTGGGGGGCCCAATCCACCAGGGGCGGCAGCTCAAGCGGTATCATGCCCGTCTGCTGTCTCGCCTGGGCCTGGGGGACCAGGCCTTCCCCCTGGCGGCCCACCTCATCCCCCACCGGGTGACCCCCCGGCCAATCATGAGGGGCCGGGTCCTCCTGGTGGGGGACGCCGCCGGCCTGGCGGATTACTGGACCGGGGAAGGGATCTTTTCGGCTTTACAAAGCGCCGACCTGGCGGCCCGGCAGATCCTCAGGTTTTTCCGGGGGGAGGCGGGGGCGCTCCCCGAATACCAGGCCAGGGTAGACCGGGAGATAACCCCGGGGCTGAGGGCCTCCTACCAATTTTCCAAGCTCTGCAACTACCTGGGCTCACTGGCCTTCAGATGCCTGGAGCACTATGATTATCCCTGGGAAGCATTCTGCCGCGTCATGCGGGGCGACCGCTCCCTGTTGGAGGTCAAAAAAGGCTTCCGACCGGATATCTTAATCCGCAAACTCCTGGTAAAATCAGCTAGAAACCGAACGATCACCTGAAGAAAGGCAGCTATGGCAGATATCATCGGGCACCGGGGAGCCCCGGCCTATGAGCCGGAAAACACCCTGCGCTCGTTCAGGCGAGCCCTGGCCATGGGAGTGGCCGCCGTGGAGTTGGACGTCCAGCTCACCAAAGATGGCCGGCTGGCCGTAATCCACGACGAGACCCTGGACCGGACCACCAACGGCAAAGGGCTGGTCAAGAATTGCACCCTGGCGGAAATGCAGCGCCTCGATGCCGGCCGGGGAGAGCCGATCCCTTCTCTGGAAGAAGTCTTTGACCTGGTGCAGGGCAAAGCCCGCCTGATGGTGGAATTGAAACAAACCGAGGCGGCCCCGGCCCTGCTGGAGTTTTTTCGCCAGCACCAGGCCTTCGACGCCGCCCGCGTCATCTCCTTCTGGCACCCGGCCGTCAAAGCCCTCAAGGAACAAGAGCCGCGCCTCGACACCGGCGTCCTCATGGTGGGATGCCCGGCGGACCCGGTGGGCCTGGCCCAAGCCGCCCGGGCCGACACCCTGGTCCTGAATTATCGTTACGTCAACCGGGAACTGGTGGACGCCGCCTGCCGGCAGGATATTAAGGTCATCGTCTGGAATATCGACGATCCAGGCATCCTGAAGCCCTACCTGGCCATGAACCTGTACGCCATTTGCACCAACCGGCCCCAAGAGATTATCAATTATGTGAACAGTCATTGAAAAAGTCGGCGGGGCGAGCCTCCGGGCCCGCCATTGCAAACGAAAAATTATGGAAGCAACCCCACAAACCTTGACCGGCCAATTCGCGGTGGTGTTTCGGGAGGCTGCCGATGCAGTGGCCCTCAATTACCGGGAAGGGGACACGATACGGGAGTACTCCTACGGCCAACTTTACCGGCGCAGCCTGGTTGTGGCCGGGTGGCTTCAGGCCCAAGGGGTGGAAAGGGGGGAGCGGGTGGCCATTCTCCTGGAGAACCGGCCCCAGTGGCCCCTGAGCTATTTCGGCGCGCTGTTGGCGGGTGCGGTGGCAGTCCCCCTGGATCCGGCCTCTCGCTGGGACCATATTCATTACGCCCTGGATCAGACCCGGGCCAAGATCATCTTCACCTTTCCCAAGGCCCCCCTCCCCCAGTTGCAGCAGCTGCCGTTCCTGGAAAAGGTCGTGGTGGTGGGCGAAACTGGAGAATCAGGCAGTAAAATCATCAAGTTCGCCGAAGTCTTGCAATCATCCGGGAGTGAGGCAAGTCTTCCCGGGATGCGCCCCGAGGACCTGGCCTCCATCATCTATACCTCCGGCACCACCGGGATTCCCAAAGGGGTGATGCTCACGCACCGGAATTTTTATGCCAATTACCGGGGAATCCTTAAATTAAACGTCATCCGGCCGGATGACAATTTTCTCTCCATCCTCCCCTTGCACCATGCTTTTCCTTTTACTGCCACGCTACTGCTGCCCCTTTTTTCCCGGGTGAAAATCACCTATCTGGATACCTTGAAGGCCGAAGCCATCTTAAAGTGCATCAAAGAGCAGAAGATCACCATCCTGGTGGTCACCCCCCAGGTTCTCCAGCATTTTTATCAAGGGATGCAGCGGCAGTTGGAGCTCATCCCCTGGCCATGGCGGCCTCTGCTCCTGGCCTATCTCAATCTTTCCTGGCGGTTGTCCGAATTTCTGGGAGTAAATCCCGCCAGGCCCCTCCTCCAGAAATTCCGCAGTGTCCTGGGGGAGCAGTTTCGCTTTTTTGTCAGTGGTGGGGCAAAACTGCCCGAGTCCCTGGGGGAGAATCTGGCCCGGTTGGGATTTACGGTGCTGGAAGGCTACGGCCTCACGGAGACCGCGCCGGTGGTTTCCTTCAATCCTCCGGAAGCCCCCCGCTTGGGGTCTGCGGGTCGGTGTCTTCCGGGGGTGGAAGTCATGATTCTCCACCCGGACGCGACCGGCGTCGGCGAGGTCCTCATCCGGGGCGACAACCTCATGGCCGGGTATTTCCAAAATGAGGCCGCCACCCGGGAAGCCCTCGAAGACGGTTGGTTCCACAGCGGCGATCTGGGTTATTTCGACCGGGACGGTTACCTTTACATCCAGGGACGGATCAAGGATATTATCGTCCTCGCCTCAGGCAAGAAAGTATCCGCCGAGGAGGTGGGCCAGCACTACCTGAAGGCTCCTTCCCTCAAAGAGATTTTCGTAACCGCCGACGACCGCGCCGAAAAGCTGGCCGCATTGGTGGTGCCGGATCTGGATTTTTTCCGGAAAACCGGGGAAACGGATATTTATGACAAGGTGAAGTGGGACCTGGAGATGCTGTCTCAAGACCTGGAGCCCTATGAGCGGGTGCGGGATGTTGTCCTGATCAACGAAGAGCTGCCCAAGACTCGTTTAGGAAAGGTCAAGATCCACGAGGCCCAGCGCCTCTACCGGGAGCGGGCCGGCCGACGGTACGACCGGAGAAAGCCGGCCGTGGAAGAAGGGTTGTCTCCGGTGGGCGAGACCGTGGTGGCGGTTTTGGCCCGCCAGCTTGGGGACGTCCGCATCTTCCTGGACGACCATTTGGCGTTGGATTTGGGTCTGGATTCTCTGGGGCTGGTGGAACTGCTGGCAGCCCTGGAAAGTCAGTTCAACCTCAAGATCCGGGACGAAGACTTTACCGGAATTTTCACGGTCAGAGAGCTCATCGGCCTTATCGAAGCGAAAAATCCTGAAGCAGCAAAGGAGCCTGAAGAAGAAATGGCGGCTTGGAGCAGCATGCTGATGACCGATCCGCGTCCGGACTTGCTCCGGCGCCTCGGTATGGAAGGAGGGTTCACAGCCCGGATGGCCACCCAGGGGCTGGCGTCGGCATTAGGTTCCTGGTTTAAATGGATGTTCGACCTCAAGGTGTATGGCCGGGAGAGGCTAACGGACCAGGGGTATATCCTCTGCTCCAACCACGCCAGCTTTTTGGATGGCTTCATCTTGGCTTATGCGGTCCCCGGCCCCCTGCGCCACCGCCTGTTTTCCCTGGGATACAGCGGGTATTTCGACGTGCCGGTGCTTCGAGACCTCCTCAAACTTATTCGGGTAATCCCGGTAGACTCAGCCCGGAATGTGGTGGCGGCCATGCAGGTGTCGTCGTATATTCTCAGGAATGGCCGGCTCCTGTCCATCTTCCCCGAAGGCTTCCGAACCCCCTCCGGGGAGGTGGGCCAATTTAAGAAGGGCGTAGCCATCCTGGCCAAGGAACTGGAGGTGAAGCTGGTCCCGGTTTATATTCAAGGCTCCTATGAAGCCTGGCCGCCGGGGGCAACCCTGCCCCGCCCCCGTCCCATCCAAGTGATTTTCGGGCGGGAGCATGCCTGGAAGGAGCTTAAAGACCGGGGCCTGGAGGTTGCCCCGGACGCGGCGGACTATGACGCCATCCGACTGGGCCTGCGGGAGGAAGTATTGAGGCTTAAAGAGGTCTTAGGGGGAAAATAGGTTCCATATCGGCAGACTTGAGATAGAATTATTGAGGCAAGGGCCGGGGCGGGTGCCCCTGGCTCTTTCCCCACGACAATCCTCCCGAAGGGATTAACCATGGCAAAAACGATAGTTGAGCAAGTGATGGCGGCGCATCTGGTGTCCGGGGAGTTGGCCCCCGGGGCCGAAGTGGCGCTCAAGATTGACCACACCTTGACCCAGGATGCCACCGGCACGTTGGCCTATCTGGAGTTCGAGGCCATGGGGGTGGAGAGGGCCCGGCCCGAGGTGGCGGTGAGTTATGTGGACCACAACCTGCCCCAGACGGATTTTCGCAACGCCGACGACCACCGGTTTCTGAGGACGGTGGCGGCCCGCTACGGCCTCTATTTTTCGCCGCCGGGCAACGGCATCAGCCACCAGGTGCACCTGGAGCGGTTCAGCGCTCCGGGTAAGACCTTGCTGGGGTCCGACAGCCACACGCCCACGGCCGGGGGCGCCGGGATGCTGGCCTTTGGGGCCGGGGGTCTGGACGTGGCCCTGGCGTTGGCCGGGCAGCCCTTCTATCTGGTCATGCCCGAGATCCTGGGGGTTCGCCTGACGGGACGGTTCCGGCCCTGGGTGTCGGCCAAGGACGTCATCCTGGAGTTGCTGCGCCGCCTGACGGTCAAAGGGGGGCGGGGCAAGATCCTGGAATTCTTCGGCCCGGCCCTGCGCTATCTCAGCGTACCCGAACGGGCGGCCATCACTAACATGGGGGCGGAACTGGGGGCCACCACCTCCATCTTCCCGGCGGATGCCCAGACCCATAAGTTCCTGAAAATGCAGGGGCGGGAGGTGGATTTTCGGCCCCTCGAGGCCCAGGGGCGCCCGGATTACGCCGAAGTGCAGGAGGTGAACCTGGATACGCTGGTGTCCCTCACGGCCCAGCCCAGTTCCCCGGACCGGGTGGCGCCGGTCAAAGACCTGGCGGGCACCCCGGTGGAACAGGTGCTCATCGGCTCCTGCGCCAACTCGTCTTTTCGGGATTTAATGATCGCCTCCCGGGCCTTGCGGGGCCGGCGGGTGCATCCCCGGGTGAGCCTGGAGATCAACCCGGGGTCCCGGCAGGTCCTGGAAAACCTCATCCTGGCCGGGGGCCTGCTGCCGCTTCTGGAAGCCGGGGCCCGGGTGATGCCGCCGGGCTGTTGGGGGTGCATCGGCATGGGCCAGGCCCCGCCCACCGAGGCCGTGAGCGTGCGCACCTTTCCCCGGAACTTCCCGGGGCGGAGCGGCACCAAGGACGACCGGGTGTATCTGGCCAGCCCCGAAACCGCGGTGGCCGCGGCCATCTTCGGGGAACTGCGGGACCCCCGGGACCTGGGGAATTACCCCCGGGTAGGCGGGCCCCGGCTTTTTGTGGCGAACGGGAGCAACATCATCCCGCCGCCGCCCAAAGGGGAGGCCGGGGAAGTGATCCGGGGCCCCAACATCGTGCCCTTTCCCCACCTGACGCCCCTGGCCGAGACCTGGCGTGGAGAAGTGTGGCTCAAAGTGGGGGATAATGTCACCACCGACGATATCATGCCGGCGGGCAGCCAGATTCTGCCGTTGCGCAGCAACCTGCCGGCCATCAGCCAGTACGCCTTCACCCGCCTGGACCCGGAATTTCCCCAGCGGGTGGCGGGCCGGGGGGAAGGCGCGGTGGTGGGCGGGGAGAACTACGGCCAGGGGTCGTCCCGGGAGCACGCCGCCCTGGCGCCCCGGTACCTGGGGGTGAGGGTCAAACTGGTGAAAAGCTTTGCCCGCATCCACCTGGCCAACCTGATCAATTTCGGCATTTTGCCCCTGACCTTTGAGAATCCCGGGGATTACGATCTCCTGGCCCAGGGGCAAACCCTGGAATTGCCCGGGGTGCGCCAGCGGCTTTTGGACGGGGCGGAACGCCTGCCCCTGAAGGTGGGTGGTAAAGAAATCTGGGTGCGGGTGGACCTGTCGGCGCGGCAGCGCCGCCTCCTGGCGGTGGGCGGGGCGTTGAATCTGGCCAGAGAGGCGTAGGGTAGGGCCGCGTAGGGGCGACTCGGCGGGTCGCCCCTCCTCCCCTCCCAGCCCCCCATAAAGTGCGAGAGGGGCTGTCGAGCGCCGACTATCTCCCATTGACCCCGTTGAGAGAGGTAAGGTTATGGGCATCTTAAGGTCTTGGTTTAAATCAAAACCACCCCCCGAGGAGCCGACCTACGAGATTGTCGAACGGCGCCTGTCCATCGACGAGCGCCATTACCAGGTGCGGATCATCAAGGCAGGGCGGGAATTCTTTGCCGAGGACCTCTTCCAGACGGCGAAAAAACCCGTGGATCTTAATTTCAGCAGGTTTTTTCCGCTCAATGAACACCCGCCGAAACCGCATTTCGCTCCCTCCTTGCAGGAGGCGGTGGATTGGTTCACCGGCCGGAAACTCCCCAAAGACGGCTATAACAACATTTGGTGGGGAGACCAGGCTATCTATGAGTGTGGCCTCTGCCAGGGCAGGCGGGCCGTGCCTTTACGGATTACCAAGGTGGAGCGCCTGGCGGTGGATAGGGCGATTCCCACGCACCTGGAAATCGTCGGCTGGCGGGTGGTGGAGGTGGAATCGGAGTTGACGGGCAAGGGGATACCCTCCCGGAGATTAGTGCAGCTTAAGCTTAAACCGATAATCATATGGCATCAGGCGCCCAACCACTACCTGTGCCGGAGTTGCGCCCAGAAGTTGACGGACGCGGGACGGCCGCCGGACCCAGCCGAATATTTTATCTTTGAGACGGAGTAAAGGTTGGGCCAGGGGGGACCAGAGGCTATCCCCAAAAATCCGGATGGCGGGGCGGCTGCCTCTGACCGCCACCCTTAAAATTGCCTGAATCGACGGTATGAGTAGTCGTGGCGGTAATCAGGGGGCCAGGGTCTCAAGGAATCGAAGGGGATCATTGGGGCAAACCCCGTGATCCCCTTCGGGCTTAAGGCACTTAAGGAAAAAGATCAGGACTAACGGTGAAGCTTAACCTACTCCGGGCACCGTGAAATAGACTTCTTTCAATAGAGGCGGCTTGAATTCTAAGGTCCTGAACAACAATACCGGGACGGTGGCGTGGGAGGCGACTTTGTCTGCCACGCCGCCCATGTACCAGGCCACTTCGCCGGCGCCGTGCGTCCCTAAAACGATAAGGTCATAGCCTTTGTCTTGGGCAAAAGCGATGATTTCCCGAGCCGGCACCCCATCCTGGCAGGCCCAGTCGGCGTCCAGGCCCTGGTCCTTCAGGTCGTTGCCGGCCTTGGCCAGGAAGGTGTCGCAGAATTTCTGCTCTTGGGCTGCTTCCGCTTTGATGGTGCCAGGGGTGCCTTCCCCGGCGAAAGCGCCGACGCCGCTGTAGCAGGCGTGGAAAAGGGTTACCTTGGCCTTGAAGGTTTTGGCCAGTTCCACTACTTTGGGGAGAACTTTCGCCGCAATTTCCGAGCCATCCAGAGGAACCAACATCTTTTTAAACATGACCGCCCTCCTGATTAAGGTGAACCGGGTCCGCCGACCAATCGCCTGACAGCCCATGCTCCTTATTTCTCAAGGTAAGACAGTTTTGTAAGGTTGTCAACTGAGCTAGTGGAAATCTTTACCTATTTTCATTATCGGGGTCTGGTTCCCGGTCCGGTTCGGGGTCTTCGGGGGCGTGAGGGCCGCCTTTGTAAAGATCGCGCTGCAACACCCGGTGATAACTGGTGAAATCGCCTGCCCCGGTGTCACCTTCCAGATGTTGACTCATCATTTTCAGCTTGGCGTCCAGGTCATCCAGGAAATTTACCAGCAGGGCCTCCCGGGTCTTGGGGGGGATGGGAGAGCCGAACTCCAGGGAGCCGTGGTGGGATAAGATGATGTGTTCCAACTGCAGGAGCACGGTGGGGTCGGGGAACTCCAGGGCCTGGGCTTCGGAGCGCACCAGGTCCCAGCCCAGGACGATGTGGCCCAGGAGCCGGCCCGGCACGGTGGCTTCCGGGGCCGTGGGATTGGCCAGTTCTTTGACTTTGCCCAGGTCGTGGAGGATGGCCCCGGCCAGGACCAGGTCCCGGTTCAGTTCGGGATAGATATTGAGGGAGGCCAGGGCGTGGCGGGCCACGAACCAGGTGTGCTCCAGGAGACCGCCCAGATAGGGGTGGTGATAGAGGCGGGCGGCGGGGCAGACCAGGAACTCGTCTCGGTAACGGTCCAAGAGCTTGAGGACCAACTGCTGGAGGGGGGGGCTGATCTGGCTTTCGGCCAGGTGCCACAGCTCCTGCCACAAAGCTTGGCGGTCGTAGGGGGTGGCCTGGAAGAGCAGTTCCGGGTCATACTCCTTAAGGTCCCGGCCCAGCTCCCGGAGGGCGTCTACGGTATTGATATAACCGATATTGAGCTGCAATTCGCCCTTGTAGGACTCAACCTGGGCCTGGACTGCCACATGATCCCCCGGGGCGAAGGGGCCGGGGCATTTGGCCAGCACTTTGTTCCAGACCCGGGCCACCACGGCGCCGCTTTTGTCCCCCAAAACCAGGGAGAGGTAGGGTTTACCGGACTTGTCGGTGCGGCTCTCCGCCTGGCGCACCAAGAAATATTGCTGCACCGCGGCCCCTTCCTTCAGGTGAGAAATTAGCTCATGGGGCATGACTCGGGCCTCTGAGGGTGAGATGGTGAGATGGGGGTATGATACTCTCAAGGCCGGAAGGGGTCAAGGAGAGGTTTTGGCGGTTTTTTAAAGATATGGAAGAGATTTGGTGCAGATAATCGTTGACATTCGCCTGAAGATAATTATCTTAAAATCTCTAAGAATTTCCCGGAACAATGCCGACATGAAAAAAAAAGCGCCATGGGTGATTAACTTTTTTTCTTGACATCGGTCTAATTAAGGGTAAACTAACCTCTTTAAACTTTTGATGAGTTGGGGTAGCAATACAGGACAAAAATCCATGGAAAAAGATTACCTGAAGAAATTTATCGAATTGGGCGGCAATGAGTTTTTGGCCTACGACAAGTTCAATCTCTCCGACGAGGAGCGGGAATCCCTGCGCGCCCCGTTTGATGGACCGGCAGACGAGGATCTGGACGTCTCCGAGCATCTGGATGCGACGGGCTACGGCCCTATAGCGGAAGAGGGGGTTGACGAGGAGCTGGAAGAACCCATCGAAGCCGACGAGATCCCTGAACACGAGGGCTTGGTGGCCGCCTACTTCCGTGAGATGCTGCGATATTCCATCCTGTCCCCGGAAGAGGAGAGGACTTTAGGGCGCATTATCAAAGAAGGGCAGGATGCCATCCTGGATCTGGTGTCCATCGCCCAATCCGACCTGGAGGAAGTCCATTATCTCCAGAAGAAAATCCAGCAATGGTTCCAGGCCCCGGACAAGAGCGCCCAGGGGAAGGAAAAGCTCTTTAAGGTGATCCACCAGAGGCTCTCCCAGGTGCAGAAACACCATCCGGAAGCCACTGAGGTCAAGGATCTGGCCCAGAACATCAGGGTGACGGAAGATGAGGTCAATCAGGCCCGGGACCAGATGATCAAAGCCAACCTGCGCCTGGTGGTGAGCATCGCCAAGAAGTATCTCCACCGGGGCCTGACCTTCTCGGATCTGATCCAGGAAGGCAACCTGGGTTTGATGAAAGCGGTGACTCGCTATGACTACACTACCGGTTACCGCCTCAGCACCTTTGCTTCCTGGTGGATCCGGCAGACCATAACCCGGGCCATTTACGACAAGACCCGGACTATCCGGATCCCGGTGCACCTGCAGGAGATCCGGAACCGGTGCTACCGGGCCTTCTATGATCTGCTCAAGGAACTGGGCCGGGACCCGAGCCTGAAAGAGATTGCCGAACGCTCAGGGGTGGCCGAGGAAAAGATCCTCCTGGTCACCAATCTGGCGGACGAACTCATCTCCCTGGAGACCCCGGTGGGCGACGAAGGGGACCGCCTGGGGGACTTCATCCGCAATGACAAGGCGGTGTCTCCCTACGAGGCTATTCTTGAGTCCCAACTCGGCGAAAAGACCGACACCATCCTGACCACCCTCACCGCCCGGGAAGAAAAGATCATGAAGATGCGGTTTGGGATCGGCGAGGAAGTGGAGCACACCCTGGAAGAAATCGGGCGGGCTTTTAAGGTGTCCCGGGAACGCATCCGGCAGATTGAGAAAAAGGCTCTCAAACGCTTAAAGCATCCCACCCGCAAAGCGGCGCTGGAAGATTTTCTGGAATAAGGTCCGGGGGTTATAAACGGCCCCGGCATCGATCTTGGGAGGGATTGAACGATGGCAGGACTGAGCCCTGAGAAGCTGGATGAGACAAAAGCGCGCTTGCTGGATCGGAAACGGCGCCTTTGGCAGGAGGTCAAGCAACAGCTCAAGAGCAACATCGGCGACGGCTATCAGGAGATGCTGGCTGCGGCCCGGGATGAAGAGGACCAGGCCACCGTCAGTTTGATGGCCGAAACCAATCTCACCCTCTTGGGACCGAAACGGCAGGAATTGGAGGCCATCGAAGAGGCCCTGAACCGGCTGGAAAACGGCGTGTACGGTCTCTGCGAGGTCTGCGGCCAACCCATCGAGCCGCGTCGACTGGAGATCATGCCGGAGGCGCTTCTCTGCCGCAATTGCATGTCCCATCGGGAAAAGCTGGCCAAGGCCACGGCACGCTGATTGCGGCAATTCTTCCGGATGCCGACGGGCGGGGGTAATCCTCCCGCCCGTTTTTTGTGGGGGGCGGGGGCAGCCCCGGATACCGCGACCCGGCGCGGCGGCGAGGGCTAAAGACCGTCGGGATTATCACTCTCCCGGAGAGCCGATCAACCTTTCCCACCTGGCTAAAGGACGCGAGGTCAAGAATCAACCATGTTGACAATTATGCTGATTTATCTGGGGCTGGGGGCCGTGGTGGGGATGCTGGCCGGCTTACTCGGGGTGGGCGGGGGGCTGGTCATTGTACCCATAGTGGTCTTCACCCTGACCTGGCAGGGGGTGCCAAGCGAATACCTGATGCACCTGGCCCTGGGCACCTCCATGGCCAGCATCATCTTTACCTCGGTATCGAGTTTTTGGGCCCACCACAAGCGGGGCGCGGTGCATTGGCTGGTGGTGCGCCGGATCGTCCTGGGCATCCTGGTAGGGACCTTTCTCGGTTCGTGCCTGGCCTCACGGCTGTCCACCAACGCCCTGAAAGGCATTTTCGTGATCTTTATCTACTACATGGCGTTTCAGATGCTGACCAATATAAAGCCCAAGCCGACACGCACCCTGCCCGGGCCGCTGGGCATGTTCGGGGTGGGCAACGGCATCGGGGCGGTGTCCAGTCTCGTGGGGATCGGCGGCGGGATGCTGTCGGTACCCTTCATGGTGTGGTGCAATATGACGGTCCACGAGGCCATCGGGACCTCGGCGGCTATCGGCTTCCCCATCGCCATCGCCGGGGCGGTGGGCTATATCGTCAACGGGCTGCAGGTTGCAGGTTTGCCGGCTTATTCCCTGGGGTACGTGTACCTGCCGGCCCTGGCCGGCATTGTCGTCGCCAGCGTCCTCACCGCGCCTCTCGGGGTGCGTCTGGCCCATAGCCTGCCCGTCGCCAAGCTCAAGCGGATCTTCGCAATCTTTCTCTTCGTTATGGGGACCAAAATGCTCATCGGCCTGTTTTAGGCCGGAGAACTCCGAGCTGGCCGGTTCATAGGCACTGGCGAAAATCCGTCCCCAAGGCGACCCATTACTAGGGGTTCAGCGTCGTGCGCCGACAGGCCGGGGGCACTGCTCCAGCAGATCCGCTTATCGGCAGAATCGCCGCCTTGCGACGGTGGGCCGCAACGCTGGGGTTGAACCAGAAGATATTCCGGCCCTTGACGCCCTCAAGGTCAGGAGTTTCGTACCACCGCCCCTTGCTCAGATGCGCCGCCCGGTAGCCGTAGCCGGTAAGAAAGTCCGCAATGGCCGCTTTGCTGGCCCCCGCGGCTTTCAGGTTCTTTTCCTCCATTTCCATCAGCCACAGCGGGGGTGAGTCCTGGATGAGCCCTTCGGCCCCCTGCAGCACGGCCAGCTCCGCCCCCTCCGCGTCCAGCTTGATGAGGTCGGGGGGGCGCAGGCCCTCGGACCTCAGGAAGTGGTCCAGGGCCACCGTCCGGCAGACCTCCCGGCCGGCCTGACCCCGGCCCGCCGGGTAGAGGCTGGCGCTGCTGTCGGCAATGTCCCCGGCGACATGGAGCACCGCCTCACCCTCCCGGTCGGCGACGGCCACGGGGTAGGCCTTGATATTCCGGTAGGCATTCAAGGCGAGGTTCTCGGTCAGCCGGGCATAGGCGTTCCGTCCCGGTTCAAAGGCCACGATTTGGCCGCGGTTGGTCAGGGCCGTGGCCGCCACCAGGGTAAAGTAGCCCACGTTGGCGCCCACATCCCAGAACACCTCGTCCCCCTCCATGAGCCGCTGCACCAGATCGGCTTCATAGCGTTCGTGATAATGCCCGTAGAAATAGACCTTCATCTGCTCCGGGTCTTGTAAATCCAGCTTCATGCGAAAACCCTTGTCCAGCCGGACGACGGCATACCGGTTCCCCGGCTTAAGAGCGGCATGGAGCCGCTCATACAGAAAAGCCTTGCCGTCCCGCAGGGGAAATTTGCTGAGGTACCAGCGGAAAATACCCCGGAAGGCCGACTTGGGCCAGGAATCAGGCATATGGCTCCTTTTAGCTTTCAGCTGGCAGCGATCAGCTTTCAGCAAAATCATAACCCATCTAGAATTTAGAGAAATCTGCCTGCTTATCTCACGGCAGGCGCCGGTGGCGCAGGCAGGGCAGTTCCCGGCGCAGGCGCTGGAGGCGTTCATAGTCCAGCCGGGCCAGGATCACCCCTTCGCCGTCCGGGGCCTGGGCCAGCACCAGCCCCCAGGGGTCAATGATGAGGGAGCGCCCATAGGTGCAACGTCCCGGCACGTGTTGTCCGCATTGGGCCGGGGCCACCACATACGCCAAATTTTCAATGGCCCGGGCCCGGAGCAGCACTTCCCAGTGATCCCGGCCGGTGGCCACCGTGAAGGCCGCGGGGAGCAGGAAGAGGTTGGCCCCCCGGCTGACCTGGGCCCGGAAGAGTTCGGGAAAACGCAGGTCATAGCAGATGGCCAGCCCGGCGGTAAAGGGCGCGCCCGGCAGCGCCGCGGTCACCACCTCGTCCCCCGGCTGGGTGCACTCCGACTCCCGGGAGGGCGGGGCGCCGGGCAAGTCCACGTCGAAGAGGTGCAGCTTGCGGTAGGAGGCCAGGATCTGGCCCCGGGGACCCAAGAGGAGGCTGGTGTTGTAGGGCCGGGCCTTGCCCGGGGCGTGCTCGGGGAAGGAGCCCAGGAGGAGCAGGATTCCCAGTTTCCCGGCCAGTTCCCGGAAACGGCTCACCAGGGGGCCGTCCAGTGGCTGGGCCACGGCCGCAGTGTCGGCCGGGCCCCCCAAACAGGCGAAATGCTCCGGCAAGGCCACCAGCCGGACGCCCCGGGAGGCGGCCTCCTCAACCAGGGCCTGGGCCCGGGCCAGGTTGGCCTCCATATCCGGCGTGGAATTGAGTTGTACGGCGGCAACCCACATAAGCAGTAAGCAGTGATACCAAGTTTCGTTCGAAGAGCTATTTTTTGTAGCCGCAGGCTTTACCGTGCAAAACTTCAAATCCCCTTGAATCCCCCTTTTCCAAAGGGGGACTTTAATACCTCCCTTTGAAAAAGGGGGGCAGGGGGGATTTTTCATCCTCGGGGGTGAAACATTGGTGGTTCATGAACGTTTAGCCTGCGCCTGCACAGGTGAGACGCCTGTGCCACCTGTTTGATTGTTGCTCGGTATGAGCAGTCAGCAGATATTCCAAGATTCCGGGTACGTTATGTTTGCTGAAGGCTAAGCGCTGAAAGCCAAAACCTAAAACCTACAACTTGCACTTTCTCCCTCAGATAATTATCACAGGGCTACCGATAAAGCAAAGTCGGGTCCGGCCACTCTATAAAGGGCGCCGTCCCCGGGGGGCCCCAGGCGCCGGCGGGATACGGCCGCACGTTCGGCGCCGGCGGGTCCAGGGCGGGGGCGTAGATGCGCCAGGCCCACTCCACTTCGTCGGCCCGGACAAACAGGGTCTGGTCGCCGGCCATGATGTCCAAAAGCAGGGTCTCATAGGCCTCGGGTAGCGGCGCAAAGGCTTCGGCGTAGCGATACCTGAGGCTCTGGGTCTTGAGTTGGAGGGGTTCCCCCGGGGCCTTGACTTCGAAGTGGAGGTCAAAGCCTTCGTCGGGCTGCACCGTAAACACCAGGACGTTGGGGCTGCAGGTGCCGGCATAGTGGGGTTCGAAGACCCACACCGGCGGGCAGCGGAAGGTCACGGCGATCTGGGTGAACCGCGTGGGCAGGCGCTTGCCGGTCACCAGGTAAAAGGGCACCCCCTGCCAGCGCCAATTTTCGATGTGGAGCTTCATGGCCACAAAGGTGTCGGTATGGGAGTCAGGGTCAACCCCCGGCTCTTCCCGGTAGGCCGGCACCTCCTGGCCGTTGATCGTGCCCCGGGCGTACTGGCCGAAGACCACGTGTTCGGGCAGAACCGGGGGGATGGCCCGGAGGACCTTGGCTTTTTCAGTGCGGATGCTCTCGGCGTCGAAGGCCACCGGCACCTCCATGGCGGTGAGGGTGAGGAGCTGGGTGAGGTGGTTCTGGACCATGTCCCGGAGGGCCCCGGTCTGGTCGTAGTATCCGGCCCGACCTCCCACCCCCAGGCTTTCCGCCACGGTGATCTGGACGCTCTTCACCAGATTCCGGTGCCACAGGGGCTCGAAGATGGCGTTGGCGAATCGAAAGATCAAGAGATTCTGAACGGTTTCTTTGCCCAGGTAATGGTCGATGCGGTAGATCTGGGATTCGTCGAAATAACGGTGGATCTGCGCATTGAGGGCGGTGGCCGAAGCCAGGTCTTTGCCGAAGGGTTTTTCCACCACCAACCGGGTCCAGCCCTGGGTCCGGTTGAGGCCGGCCTGGCCGAGACCGGCGATGCTCGCCATAAAGGCCGTGGGCGGCAAGGCCAGGTAAAAGACGCGGTTGCCGGGCAGGTGGTGCTCCTGCTCCAGGGCTCGGATGCGGGCCGCCAGGGCCAGAAAGTCCTCGGGCGTCCCAGCCCCCAGGCTCTGGAAGTAGAGACACTCGCGGCACCAGTGGCCGGCTGTATCCTTCCCCGGGCCCTCAGCCGCCAGGGCTGCCTGGGCCAGGTCCCGGAAGCCCTCGTCGGTGAGCCCCGCCTGCCGGGAGACCCCCAGGATGATGAGGGGGGCGGGCACGGCCTGATTGGCCCGGAGGCGATAAAGGGCCGGGAGGAGTTTGCGCCGCATCAGGTCGCTGGTGGCCCCCAGAACCACGAACAGGTGCGGGTCAACATGATGGGTGCGAAGGGTCGTCATGAGGATTCCAGCGCGTTATTTAAGATATTATAGCAATTGCCAAAAGTTCTTTCCGTTATGGAACATGCTCCAGGAACCTAAATCCCCCCTACCCCCCTTTTCCAAAGGGGGGAACTTAGCGGAATTCCTTTTAAAGTCCCCCTTTGAAAAAGGGGGATTTAGGGGGATTTAAAAACCATCACTGAGAAGAATTTTTGGCAAACGCTATAACCTTAGCGCCTGGGCCGATGGGTCTCCCTTTCACCTAACATAAGGAATCCTTACGCCATCTGCAAGCGGGGATTTACGTCGGGCCGGCCACCCGGTCTTGAAACTCGGCCGGGGTCAGGGCCATGAAGCCCAGGGCCCGGCTGAGCTGCACCACCGCCGGGGGCACCAGGTGCGCCCGGGTCAATGCCTCGGCTGCGGCCAGCACCTGCCGGGTGGGGCCGTCCAGGAGGACCCGGCCGTCCAGCAGGACCACCAGGCGCCTGGCATAGGTGGCGGCGGCCCACATGGAGTGGGTCACCATGATCACCGTGTGGCCCTGGGCGTGGAGTTCCCGGACCAACCCCAGGAGGTCCTGCTGCTCCCGGTGGTCCAGGCCGGTGGTGGGCTCATCCAGGATGATCACCTGGGGGGCCAGGGCCAGGACCCCGGCCACGGCCAGGCGCTGGCGCTGACCCTTGGTGAGGGAGAAAGGGTCGTCCCGGGCCCGGTCCAGGAGATGCACCCGCATCAGGGCGGCCTCAACCCGGCGCTCCACCTCCGGGGGCGCCAGGCCCAGGAGGCGAACCCCGAAGGCCACCTCTTCCCAGACCTCGGTGGCGAAAAGTTGGTGGTCCGGGTTCTGAAAGACATAGCCCACCCGGAAATTTTCGCCCGGCTGCTGCCACACTTCCCCGTCCTGAGGCGTCAATAAGCCCCGGAGGAGCTTCAGCACGGTGGTCTTGCCGCTGCCGTTGGGCCCCAGGATGGCGGTGAGCTCCCCGGCCCGGCAGGCGAGGGAGAAGTCTTGGAAGACCGGCGGGGCGCCCGGATAGGCAAAGGTCACCCGACGCAGGGCCAGAATTTCTGGTGCCGGGGCCTCCTGGTCCGGGGCTTCGGCAGCAGGGCCGGGGGCCGGGCGGCCGGTCCACCCCAGGCTGCGGGCCTGGACCATCGCCTCGGTTAGGGTGAGGGGGAGGGTCGCCTGGCCCAGATCGTGGAACAGGGCGGGCAGTTCCGGCGGGTTGAGGCCGAGGGTGCGCAGGAGTTCCACTTCCCGCAAGATCCGGTCCGGGGGGCCGTCGGCCAGGATTGCCCCCCGGTTAAGGAGGACGATGCGGGAGCAGAGGCGGGCCAGGCGCAAATCTTCTCCCAGGAGGACCAGGGTGAGGTCCCGGGCCCGGCCGAGGCGGTCCAGGGTGGCCAGCAGTTCCTCCACCCGCACGGGGTCGAGATCGGTGGTGGGTTCATCCAGGACCAGCAGGCGGGGCGCCGACGCCAGGACCGCGGCCAGGGCCAAAAGCTGCTTCTGCCCGCCGGAGAGGGTGGCGGGGTCCCGGTCATCCAGGCCGGCCAGCCCCATAAGGGCCAGGCACTCCCCGACCCGTTGCCGCAGCTCCTCCCGGGGCAGCGCCAGGTTTTCCGGACCGAAGGCCACCTCCTGGTCCACCCGGGTGGAGAAGAGCTGGGCCTCGAAATCCTGGAGCAGAATCCCCACCCGTCCCGCTAACTGGCGGGGCCGGCAGGTTGTGGTAAGACATCCGTCCACCTCGATCTCACCCCGGAAATCCCCCTTAATCATCCGGGGGATGAGACCCTGGAGGCAGAGGGCCAGGGTGGATTTCCCGGCTTCGCTGGGGCCCAGGATAGCCAGGCGCTCGCCGGCCTTGATCTCCAGGCTAAGCCCCTGGAATACAGGACGG
Source organism: uncultured delta proteobacterium (assembly GCA_963812015.1). GTDB lineage: Bacteria > Desulfobacterota > Desulfobaccia > Desulfobaccales > 0-14-0-80-60-11 > 0-14-0-80-60-11. The sequence goes on from CAWETI010000002.1 coordinate 583,421, forward strand.
GCGGCTTTCTTGTAGCGGAAATAGAGATCAGTGATCTTGACGATAGGATCGATTGGCTGCACATGCTTACCCGTCATGGTGAATAATAGCCGCAGGCTTTACCGTGAACAACTTCAAATCCCCCTAAATCCCCCTTTTCCAAAGGGGGACTTTAATACCCCCCTTTGAAAAGGCGATTATTTACTTGACAAATACATATCGCTAATTTATATTCTATTTCAAGCGGTTTGACGGCCTTCCTCTGCGCCGGAGTATCCGCAGATAGCTCTCGATTTTGGTTGATATTTGGAAAAAAATAAATATTGCTCTCCGGGCAATATACCGGAGGGCAACAATAAAAAACCCATTTTAAGGGAATCAGCCATGAAGATGCACGATGCCACCTTTGATGAAAAAAGGTTCCATGATGAGAACGCGGCCCGCCAATTTCTTGAGGCGATTATCTGGCCTAACGGCCCGGTATGCCCCCATTGTGGCGCAAGTGGCCGTATTTGCCGCATTGAAGCACAGAGCAAAGAGAAAGGCAAGGGTGCGCGCCCTGGCCTGCGTGCCTGTGGCGATTGTCGCAAACAGTTCACTGTCACTGTCGGCACCGTCTTTGAACGCAGCAAGGTTCCTCTCCATAAATGGCTATTGGCTACACATTTGATCTGCTCAAGCAAGAAAGGCATATCAAGCCACCAGTTAGGCCGCACCTTGAAAGTGACCTATAAAACGGCTTGGTTCATGTCGCACCGCATCCGCGAAGCGATGAAGCCTGTTAACCCTGGAATGTTGGGCGGCGGGAATAATCCGGTTGAAGCCGATGAAACTTTTGTGGGAAGTAAGCCGGGGAGAAAAAAGCGCCGTGGTTATGCACATAAAAACGCCGTCCTCTCGCTTGTTGAGAGAAACGGCGCCGTCCGCTCTTTCCATGTCCCCAGCGTCAATGCCGATACCTTGAAGCCCTATCTCAAGGCCAACATCACCCCGGATGCTCACCTTATGACCGATGATGCAGGGCAATATAGGCTTATAGGCCCTGAGTTTGCCAGGCATGATGTTGTTTGTCATAGTGCTGGGGAGTATGTGAGAGGTAAGGCGCACACGAATACGGCTGAGGGGTTTTTCAGTATCTTTAAGCGCGGCATCTACGGGGTTTACCAGCACGTTAGCCCCTTCCATCTGCACCGCTATACCACGGAGTTTGACTTCCGCTATAACCATCGTGAGAAGCTGGGCTTTGATGATACTGAGAGAGAAGCCCAAGCCCTCAAGGGCATTTCCGGCAAACGTCTGACCTATCGGCGGACTGACCAAACTTCTTTGTCCCTTCAAGAAGGGGAAGAAATGCACTAGACGCTGCCCCTTTCAAATCCGCCCCAAGAACAAACCGGAATGCGCGCTAATTACGCGATTTCGCTTTAAAACTCCATGACTTCTCGTCTACCTTTGTGCTATGGTGACTTTGCGAGAATGACCATATCTAAGGAGACGAGAAGTCATGAATAAATGCCCCTTTCAGCCCAAAAAAGATTGTCCTATTGAAAATTGCCATTTTTATATTGAATTGGCACACGAATGCGCTTTCGTTTTTACTGCAAATTCTCTTGTAAGAATTGAGAACCTTTTGCAGCGATTTTATCATGATTTTAAAAACCCACCAATCCAAATTACTGATTAATTTTATTGTAAGGTCAAGGTATTGTATAGGGCAGTAATAATTCCTTGATGAGGATAAAGCCCAAAAAGGGCCTCTAAATCTGATAGAGTTATACCACCCTCAACTTTGATGAAATCCTTAACCAAGGCAACCACTTTGTCTTGGAGGATTTGCTTTTTGCTTTGCTCTACCATTTTACCACCTCCTTAAGATGACTGATATATTTGCCGATTCAAAAATCCGTCTCGCACAAGCAAAGAGACATATCCTTACACTTAAGAAAGAGATTAGGGCTTTCCTCGAAAAGTATGCAAAAAAGACCTACGTTATTTAAACCGATCCCTCTGATTCTGATTGCTATTTGCATAAAATCAAAATTACAGAGAGACCTTCTCAAGAAATCGTAGCCTTTACTACTGATATTATTGACAATCTCAGGGCAGCCCTTGACATTGCTTGGCATAATCTTGCCGTTACCGGTGGGTTTGTCAGTCCCCAATTCGAAGCGAAGTTTCCTTTTGCTGATAATGTCACGAAGTTTAATGGTATGCTGGACAGAGGATTCAAGAATTTCTCGCCAGAGATTGTCGCGCTTGCGATGGGGTTCAAGCCATACAAAGGAGGGGACGATCTGCTCTGGGCACTGAACAGGATATGTGCTGCAAATAAGCACCGCCTGCTTACTACCCAATTTATTGGTTTTCACAAGATTGAGGGAGGAATTACAAAGTGGGGTCCCGGAGAGGTTCCTTCTGACATGAGGTGGGATCACACAAAAAATGAGATCATATTTTTCCGTACCCATGGTGAGATATGGACTGATTGCAATATACACGTTACCTTTGTAATATCCTTTGATAAATCTATTGATGTCGTGGGACAGAAGCCAGTCACTACTACGCTTAACGCCTTGGCTGATAAAGTCGAGAACATCTTGAAAGCTCTTGAAGGGGCGGCACAGACATTGGGGGTTGCCTAAGCCGATTTTGGCCTTGCCTTTTCCCATCGGCTGGCCTATTCTGTAACCATGGACCAGCCCATGAAGGACAAGCCCCAAAAGGGGAAAATCCATCCTGACGAAATCGACGTGCTTCGCAGGATGCTTACAACCCCGCCCCAGCCACGCAAAAAGGCGCAGAAAAAGGCAGAGAAAGAAGCTAAGTAACCGTTTTGCCTATTCTTCGTGTCTTTCTTGTAAAGTTTTCCAAAACATAGCATTCTTCAAGTATACCATCCCCTTTGAAAAAGGGGGGCAGGGGGGATTTTTTATCATTAGGGATAAAATATTTGTGGTTCATGAACGTTTAGCTTCCACTCGGGGCTTATAAAAACCCCATAGCATTTGAGTTAGTTCCACTCGGGCTTTGGGTCAGGAATAAAGGTTAGACCGACACCACAACCCAGAAACATGGCTCTGACAAGCCAGCCACCAGGAACCCTTGCCCTGTCCGTCCACCAATTAGGGTTGTCTTTAGCTTATATCTTCTCCCATTCCAATTTTGCCATCTCATTTCTCCCCCTTTTCTATGTCTATAATCCGGTGATTATAGGCGGGAATTGCATTTCCCACGCAGGCTAAAGCCTGCGGCTACCAATGATACTTCACAACAGCCAGCACCCGACCAGAAGTACGGCCAGGAAAGGGATCAGGGTGAGGGACAGGGCTGGCAGGCCGGGAACGGTGATCAGTCCCAGCCCCAGGACCAGCCCGGACAAAAAACCGCCCCCGGCCCCCAGCCATACCAGGACCAGGCCCAGGCGGCGGGCCGGGCCGGGGATACGGTCATCGGGGTCCATCTGTTCGGTCCAGTCCAGGTCCCAGCGGCTCACCCGGGGCGTAAGCAAGCGGAGGAGAACGGGGCCCAGGATGAGGGCGATGACCGCGTTGTTGATGAAGACCGCCACCGCGATGACGGAGAAGGGCAGGAGTTTAAAGATTTCCACCCCGAAGCCGATCACCAGGGCGCAGGCCCAGGCGCCCAGAACCACGGCGGCGATAAAGCGAGGCAGGTGATTCCCCAGATCGGCCAGGGGACGGTCGCCCCAAAGTTTGTAGGTCAGGTAGGCGGCCAGGAAATTTCCCCAAAAGCCGAAGAAACTGCCCACCCCCAAGGTGCCGAAGAAGTCGCCGATGAGATTGCCGAAGGCGGCGCCCCAGGCCCCCGCCGGGCCGAAAAGGAGGCCGAAGACCACGGGAATGACATTGGCAGGGCGCAGTTCGGTGAGCCCCGGGATCAGGGGGATGCCTTTGAAGGGGATGAGGATGGCGGCAAAGATCCCGGCGGTGAGCACCGTCAGGACCACCATGGTGGAATAATTCCACATGCGCCAGACTTCCCGCATCCGCTTAAGCTCCCAGAGGCCCATTCTACCGCATTGGAGCCAACGGGGCAATGAGGCCGTGGGAGGGGGCGATCCGGATTGGACCGGTTAGGGAATGTTGAGCGGGGCTTTAAAAATCGATGCGCCCGGACCCCATATAAGGAAGTCGGCACCTCCCGCAGCCGGGCCCAAACCGGATTTCCGGGGCTTGGCCAAGGGTCCCGTCAAGCCATCCCCAGGGAGAACTAGCTTGCGGGCCGGACCTTTTTTCTCTAAACTCTCATGGTTAAAGGCAGGAGAAAGGCAAGGCAGGCAGGGCGTTGACCGAGGCCCGGCCGTTTAGGCCGCGGTTCGGAGAACTGACTTTTTACTAGTGATGGTTATAGAGCAATCGCCGGCGGTTTATTAACAGTCACCCTTCACGCGACGCGCTCCCGGACCGGCAGCCAGGGGCCGGAGGTCAGGCCCCGGCCGGCCCTTTCCTGAGCCGCGCCAGGGCGCTTTGAAGATCCTTGCGGATATTAGTCGCAGCAATGAAAGGAGTTGGAGTATTATGGCACAGCGGCGAGTCGGGGTCTACGTGGACTCCATGAATATCATGCGTTGCGGCGGCTACGGGATGCGCTATGAAGTGATTCGGCGCTTTGTCGGCCGGGATGGCGATCAAGTAATGCGCCTGAATGCCTACGTCGCCATTGACGAAGAGCGCGCCATTTCTGATCCCAATTACAAAACGACCTTGAATTTCATCCTTACCCTGCGGGATTTAGGGTTCAAAGCCATTGAGAAGCCCATCAGGTGGTACACCGATGAATCCGGCCGGACCTACGGCAAGGCCAACCTGGACATGGAAATGGGCCTGGACATCGTCGCCCAATCCGACCGGTTGGACCTGATCTATCTGCTAACCGGTGACGGCGATTTCTGCAGCGTGGTCACCATGGCGCAGAACAAGGGTTGCCGGGTGGAACTGATAGCCTTTGCTAATGTGTCGGGGCGGCTGCGCCGGGAGGTGGACCTGTTCGTACCCGGCTACCTGGTGCCGGGGCTGTTGCCCACCACCCCGCCCTTTGCCGGGGCTCCGGCCTGGGGGGAAGTGGGCAGCCGGGTCCGGGGGGTGTGCACCAAATACTTTTTGGACCGCTCCTACGGGTTTTTCCGGTTCATGCACAGCTTCGGCAAGGTCTGGATCACCGACACTCGTCTGGAGGAATCCCCCTATACTTCGGTGTTTTTCATGGAAAAGGACCTGCCGTCGGGGGTGCATCCCGAGAACCTGCCCAGCCGGGATTACATCTTCGAGTTCACCCTGAGTGAGGGGGATAAAGGGTTTGTGGCCGCGGATATCGATTTGAATTATAAGTATTAGCCAGCAGCTTTCAGCGGTCGGTTTTCAGCTAAAAGAAAAAACCAAAAGTCGGCCTTTTCCATGGTACTAGAAATGACTATGGATTTCATGGTCGCTGTAGGCTTTCAACTGGACCGGCAGAGTTTTTGGCTGACCGCTGATAGCTGAAAGCTCAAAGCTTCAACAAAGGAGAGCCCATGGGCCAGAAACTGCGCGTGCTGTTTGTTGCTTCGGAAGGGGTGCCCTTTGCCAAGACCGGCGGTCTGGCCGATGTGGTGGGCACCCTGCCCCAGGCCCTGGAGGAACACGGGGTCGAAATCAAGGTCCTTATGCCCTATTACGGCATGGTGAAGCAGGGGAAGGTGCCCACCACGCTCATCGCCGAGGACCTGGAGGTGAACCTGGGGCTGATCAACCACACCTTCAATCTCATGGCCCCCGCCACCCCGGGTTCCCCGTTCTATTTCGTGGAGCGGGACGAGTTTTACGAACGGAGCCAGCTCTACGGCACCCCCCGGGGGGATTACTTCGACAACCTGGAGCGCTTCGCCTTTTTCAGCGGCGCGGTTCTGCCTTTTTGCCGGGCCTTGGACTTTGCCCCCGACCTGATTCACTGCCACGACTGGCAGAGCGCTCTGGCGCCGGTGTACCTCCGCCAGCGCTGGGGCGGCGAGGACATCCTGGCCGGGGCCAAGACGGTGTTCACCATCCACAACCTGGCCTACCAGGGCCTTTTTCCCAAAGAGAAGTACCCCCTGCTGGGTTTGGACTGGTCTTATTACTCCATCGACGGCCTGGAGTACTACGACCAGATCAACCTGCTCAAAGGCGGCATCATCTGCGCCGACGCAGTCACCACGGTGAGCCCGCGCTACAGCGTCGAGATTCAGACCCCGGAGTTCGGCTACGGCCTGGAGGGAGTGCTGGGCACCCGGGCGGAGAATCTGCACGGCATCCTGAACGGCGTGGATTATCAGGACTGGAGCCCCGAGACCGACTCCCTGATCCCGGCCAAATTCGGCCGGAAGGATTTGAAGGGTAAGGCTGCGGACAAGGCGGCCCTGATGGAGGCCTTCGGGCTGTCCAAGGACCTGGCCGACGCCCCCATCCTGGCCATCATCTCCCGGCTGGCGGACCAGAAGGGCTTTGACCTGGTGGAGCAGGTCTTGCCCCAGCTCATGAAACAGAGACTGATGGTGGTCATCCTGGGCACCGGGGAGGAGAAATACCACCGCTGGCTGGAGGCCGAGGCCCCCAAATACCAGGGCAAGCTGGGAGTGAAGATCGCCTTTGACAACAAGCTGGCCCACCTCATGGAAGCCGGGGCCGATATGTTCCTCATGCCGTCCCGCTACGAACCCTGCGGCCTGAACCAAATCTACTCCATGAAGTACGGCACCATCCCCATCGTCCGGGCCACCGGCGGCCTGGCTGACACGGTGACCGCGGTGGGGGACCCCAAGACGCCGGGCACCGGCTTCGTGTTCACCGACTATACCCCCGAGGCCTTCCTCAAGGCCATCCATACCGCCCTGGACGCCTTCGCCAATAAGGACTTGTGGCAGCGCATCATGATCCACGCCATGGGCCAGGACTTCTCCTGGAAGGTGTCAGCCCGGGCGTACCTGGAACTGTATAAGAGTTTGATGTGATGAGCTGGGGAAGGGGGGCAGGGGCTTTTTTGTAAGTGGCCCCTGCCGCCCTTCCCCAGGCCCCATCCCCCAACCCCCATAAGTAGGGGCGACCCGCCGGGTCGCCCCTTTTTTTCTTATGTGATTGGGGGTGGAGGTTTGGAGGAGGGGGAAAGGGCACTTACGAAAAAGCCCCTGGCCCCCCAAAAAAACACGCCTCGTAGGGGCGGGTTTCAAACCCGCCCCTACATATCACCCCTTGAAGCGCCGCAGGCGCAAAGAATTGGTCACGACGGACACTGAGCTCATGGCCATGGCCGCGGCGGCCAGGGCCGGGTTGAGGGTCCAGCCCCAGAGGGGGTAGAAGGCCCCGGCGGCCACGGGGATGGCCACGATATTGTAGCAAAAGGCCCAGAAGAGGTTCTGGCGGATGATGCGCATCATCTGCCGGGAGAGTTGGATGGCCTGGGGGATGAGGTCCAGGTCGTCCCGGATGAGGGTCAAGTCCGCGGCCTCCAGGGCCACGTCGGCCCCGGTGCCCAGGGCGATGCCGACGTCGGCCTGGGCCAGGGCCGGGGCGTCGTTGATGCCGTCTCCCACCATGGCCACCACTTCACCATTGGCCTGGAGTTCCGCCACTTTTTTGGCCTTATCGCCGGGGAGGACTTCGGCCAGCACGTCCTCGATGCCGATGCTGCCGGCCACCGCCATGGCGGTCATTTTATTATCGCCGCTCAAGAGGAGGATTTTCAGGCCCATGGCCTTCAAGGCGGCCACGGTCTGGGCGGCCCGGGGTTTGAGGGTATCGGCCGCGGCGATCACCCCCACGGGTTTACCGGCCACGGCCAGGAAGATGGCGGTCTTGCCCTCCCGGGACAGTTGGGCCTGGTGGGCGGCGAGGGGTTCGGCGGCGACCCCCTGTTGGGCGAGAAAGGCCAGGTTCCCCAGGAGCACTGCCTGGCCGTCGATCCTGGCCTCCACGCCCAGGCCCGGCACGGCCTGGAAGTCATGCACCTGGGGCAGGGCCAAATGTTGGGCTTGAGCGGCTCGGGTGACGGCTTCGGCCAGGGGGTGCTCGGATTTCTCCTCCAGGGCTGCGGCATGGGCCAGGACCGCCTCGGCGCTCCAGTGTTCCCAGGTATGGACGTCCGTTACCTGGGGGGCGCCCCGGGTGAGGGTGCCGGTTTTGTCAAAAACCACGGTGGTGAGGCGGTAGGCCCGCTCCAGGGGTTCGCCGCCCCGCATGAGGATGCCGAGCTCGGCGCCCCGGCCCGACCCCACCATGACCGCGGTGGGGGTGGCCAGGCCCATGGCGCAGGGGCAGGCGATGATGAGCACCGCCACCATGCTGATGACGGCCCGGCTAAAGGTGGGCGGCGGCCCCCAATTGAGCCAGGCCAGGAAGGTTACTGCGGCCAGGCCCATGACCACCGGCACGAAGATGGACGCCACTTTATCCACCAGGCGCTCGATGGGGGCTTTGCCGGTTTGGGCCTCTTCCACCAGGCGGATGATCTGGGAGAGCACCATGTCCTGGCCCACCCGGGTGGCCTTGAAGACCAGAAAGCCGCGTTGGTTCAAGGTGGCCCCCCAGACTTCGGCCCCCGGTTCCTTGGGCACGGGCATGCTTTCGCCGGTGAGCATGGACTCGTCGACGCTGCTCACGCCCTCGGCCACGACGCCGTCCACGGGGATCTTTTCCCCCGGCCGCACCACCACCAGGTCGCCCACCAGGACTTCCGCCAAGGGGATTTCCTGCTCCTTATCGTCCCGGCGCACCCGGGCGGTGGGGGGGGCCAGGGCGAAAAGGCGGCGCAGGGCCTCGGAGGCCCGGCCCCGGGTGCGGGCTTCCAGCCAGCGGCCCAGGAGGATGAAGGTAATGATCATCACCGCGGTGTCGTAGTACACCGCCGGGGCATGGCCGGCCGCGGCCACGGTATCCGGGAAGAAGGTGACCCAGGCGGAGTAGAAATAGGCGGCGGAGGTCCCCAGGGCCACCAGGGTGTCCATGTTGGTGGACAGGTGTCGGGCGGCGTTCGCGGCCCCGGTAAAGAAGGAGGCGCCGGAGTAAAACATCACCGGGGTGGCGAAGACGAGCAGGATGAAGGCCAGGGCGCGGTGGCTGAGGCCGATGGCATGGGTGACCGGGGGAATCATCAAGAGCCAGACCGGCAGGCTCAATGCCAGGGCCAGGAGGAAACGCCGGCGAAATTCCCGGACCTCGGCCTCCGGGGAGCGGGGGGCCCGCTGCTCCTTGGAGGAGGCTTCAACGATGTAGCCCGCATCGATGACCACCTGGGCCAGGGCCTCGGGGTTGGTAAGGCCAGGATTATATTTGACCTTGGCCTGGCGGGTGGCCAGGTTGACCGTGGCCAGTTCCACCCCGGGGGCGGCCGTCAGGGCCCGTTCCACCCGGGCCACGCAGGCGGCGCAGTGCATGTCCCCCACGGAGAGAATGATTTTTTCGGTCTGGGCGGAAATTGTCTTGATCTCCTCGGGTGCAGATTAGGCCTAGGTTATCCCCAGATGAACCAGATATTCCTTCATTATAGATAAATACGCCAAAGGGAAAAGGCAAGTGATCCGAAAGGATGACAAATTGCCGATACCCGGTTGGGGCTGTGGCGCCGTTCCGGCCACCTGGGAACCATCAAAAGATAGCCACCGAAAATTGCCGCATCGGGTCCGAGTCGTCAGGTCTTTCCCGTCTTGCTACCGGCCGCGGGAATTGATACTATACCCCCATGGGAAAGAGCTTAACACCGCGCTGGGGACGAAAGGTCAGCTACGTCTTCTGGGGCGCGGCAGGGATAGGTCTGTTGGCTGTCCTGGTGTGGCTGGCGGTGGGGCACCTGGACTTTGACGACCCCACGGTGGCGCTGAAGACCCCGGTGGAGGTGGTGGGGGCGAAAACCGCCCTGACGGTGGAGGCCGGAGACCAGGACAGCGGCTTAAGAGAGGTCAAGGTCAGCTTGTCCCAGGGAGACCAGGGCAAGGTGGTGCTGGAGCGCACCTTTCCTCCGGGAGGGGGCCGGGGTGAGATCGTGGAGATCCCGGTGACCCTGGAGCCCAAGGCGTTAGGGTTTAAAGAGGGCAAAGCCATCCTCACCGTCGAGGCCCGGGACCGTTCCTGGCGGAACATGTTTCGGGGGCGCACCGCGAGCCTTACTCGGGAGGTGGTCATCGACCTGGTGCCCGTCACCTTGACCTACCAGGGGGTGAGCCATCTCCTCCATGCCGGGGGCACCGGGACCATCTGCTACCGCCTCAACAAAGAGGTCAAGGAGTCGGGGATTCTGGTGGGAGACCGGTTTTACCAGGGTTTTCCCAACCCCAAGGGGACCAAGGGGGATTACGTGGTGTTGTTCCCCGTGCCCCAGGAAGGACCGACGGGGTTCCGGGTGGATCTGGTGGCCCGACCGCCTCTGGGCACTGAAGTAAAGCAGGTGGTGTCCCTGCATGCCAAGCCGCGGCGGTGGCGCCACGATAGCATCAGCCTCTCGGACGGGTTTCTGCGCAAGGTGGCTTCCAGCTTTCCGGCGGCCAACCCCAACGACCTCCTGGGGACCTACCTGGAGGTCAACCGGAAGGTAAGGGGCCAGAATCACGAGTTGTTCCGGAAAGTCAGTTCCCAGAGCAGCCCGCAACCTTTGTGGGCCGGGGCCTTCCAGCGGTTTTTCGGCAAGCCCATGGCCCGCTTCGGGGACCGGCGCACCTACCTGTACCAGGGCAAAGCCGTGGACCAGCAGACGCACCTGGGCGAGGACCTGGCCTCCCTGATTAACAGCCAGGTGTACGCCGGCAATAACGGGGTGGTGGTCCTGGCTGAGCCCCTGGGGATTTACGGCCAGACGGTAATCCTGGATCATGGCCTGGGGGTCTTCTCCAGCTACAGCCACCTGAGCCAGATTGACGCCAAAGTGGGAGACAAAGTGGCCAAGGGCGCGGTCCTGGGCCGCACCGGCACCACGGGCCTGGCGGTGGGCGACCATCTCCATTTCGCCATCAACCTCCAGGGCGAATTTGTTGACCCCCTGGAATGGTGGGACCCTCACTGGCTCAAGGACCAGGTGGAAAAGGTTTGGGCCCAGGCCGGGGCCCCGGCGGCTGCGGCTGCGAGTCCCGACAAACCCACATCGGAGCAGGGCAAGAAAAAGCCCGGCAAGGCAAGAGGCAAGGCCGCCAAAGGCAAAAAGCCGCACAACTAAGGACCTGACTCAATCAGGGCCCCAGGACCGCGGGGGAGACGCACGGAGCATCCCGGGAGTCCTGGGGCCTTGCCGGTTATCTGGCCAGAAGGCCCCGTTGGGACTCCAAACGCCATGAAAAGGTGGTAAGCGGATCAGGATGGCCGCTCTGGGTGGGCAAGGCGCACCCGGAGAAAACTCCCCTGGCTGCAATCATGTTGACCGGGCCGTGATGGAACACGGCCCTCGGTGCGTCAGGGGCATTGCGCCCCTGCCGGCGTAACGATCTGCGAGAAGCTCGTCATGATTATCAAGATCAATCCCGATAACCCCCAGGAGCGCCTGCTGCACAAGGCCGTGGAAGTGCTCACCGGGGGCGGTCTCATCGCCTATCCCACCGACACCTGCTACGCCATCGGCTGCGACCTGTATAACCTCAAGGGTATCAGCCGGATATACCACCTCAAGCGCCAGCCCTTGAGCAAACCCTTCAGCATCATCTGCCAGGATTTAAAGAACATCAGCGAATACGCCCGGGTGGGCAATTACGCCTACAAAGCCATGAAGCGCCTCTTACCCGGCCCCTACACCTTCGTGCTACAGGCCTCCCGGCAGGTGCCCAAGATCCTCCAGACCAAGCGGCGCACCGTGGGCATCCGGGTCCCGGACCACCCCATCGCCCTGGGGTTGGTGGGTCTGTTAGGGCACCCCATCATCACCACCACCGCGGCCCTGCCGGATTCCCCGGTGGAGAGCGACCCCTACGAGATCGAGGACAAGTTCAAGCCGCACCTGGGCCTGGTCATCGATGGCGGCATCATCTTGCCGGAGCCGTCCAGCATCATTGCGATGATCGACGACGTGCCCGAGGTCATCCGGGTGGGGAAGGGGGACGTGAGCGGGTTTGCGTGAAACGAGAGGGGTCAAAGGGAGAAGAGATGATGACTCCCATTTCCCCTTATTTCCGGTAAATTCCTGCCGTCTCAAAATGTCCAGAAAATTCATCCTCGGCCCCCTGCGGCCAAGTTTTCCCCTTCGCCAGGTATGCTCTCATGGGTCTGCCCCAGGCAGGTCCCTGAGACAACTTGGCTATGCGGTTAAAAATTTTTCATGAAATCTCTCCGCCAAGTTTACTGGTCCTCCATCCACTTCCGCACCTGTTGGGCGCTTTCCGCATCTAACTCTTCCAACTGGCTCACCTGCCACTGATGGAGGATGAGTTCGAGGTCAATCCCCTTATCCAGGCAACCCAAACGAATCGCCTCCAGGTCCTCCGGGGTGGCGCCCCGGGGCAGGAGACTGGCAGGCGAAGAGGGAGTCACGGGGGCCTCGGCCTTGGGGGCCCGGCCCCTTTTACCTTTGTTTTCTTCTTTGGGGGTTGCTGCTTTGGGCCGCTCTTCCTTGGCCTCAGTGGCAGGGAATAACTGCTCCGCCGTGGCCTGGCCGTCTTTAAGTTGGGAAGCCATACCCCGCAAGCTGGCGATGTCCTCCGAGGCCCATTCATTTTTTGGTTTTCCTAAAACCGCCATCACGCGCGCTTCGCTGATACCGTAACCTGCCAGGAATTTCAGGGCCTTGTCCGTGGCCACGGCCAACCCTTCTTTGCTGATCCCCTGTAACACCGCTTCTTTGGCCCGTTCTTTAGCCTGGTCCGTGAGCCAGCGGGGGACCCCCGCCAAAACCACATTGCGGATGGCCCGGCTCTGAGCCGCCTGGAAGGTCATGTCCTCGGCCCGGTCGTCCTCCAGTTTCTTGAACACGCCCTTGCCTTTCTTTTTGCGAAAGACCCGGGAGACCGTAAAACCCCGCTCCAGATCCACGAAATGGGCATTGAACACCCATTCAGTCAGGGTCTCGTAGTATTCCACCGGCACCGCACAGTTGCTCCATTCCCGGGCCACGGCCATGGCCAAGCCGATGCTGGGGCCCTCAATTTTCTTGCCCCCCATGGGAAAGGAATAGTAGAAGGCATCCCCGGCGAATTCGGCTTCTCGCAGAACCGCGGCCACAACCTTATCCAGATTGCGGGGCCGCTGGACCGCCACCGCGGTGTGAAACTGGGTTTGGGAGCGCATCAGGGGGACAGGGGGATTGACGGTACCGGTCGGATAGGTTCCCGGTTCCCCGGTAAAAGGCTCCACCCCCGCAAAGGGGGGCGGGGCTATGTTTTGATTAGCTTCCATGGGTCTTATCTCCTTTTGATGGAGTATTTGCAGGTCCAAAAGTAACCGCACCATTGGGGGCTGCAGATCCAGGCGCTGGGGTCGCAAGGGGGAAACAGCCCCGTGTGGATCTGGTTCAGCATCAAGTGGATTCTCAGTAAGAGGTTGGTCCAATCCTCCGGCCCCCGCCGGGTGGGTAGGCTTTGCAATTTTGGTTCTTTGTTGTTCACCAAGATTTCCAGGCTCACCTTTTCCGGCCACTTCCCCGTCTGGTGGGCCACTAGGCCGGCATAAAAGGTGAGCTGGAGGGAGTGGTCCGCCTCCTTGGGCCCCTTGCTCTTGTCGGAAGTCTTGAGGTCCGGGAGCCAGTGGTCGGCCGTGAGGACATCAATGGTGCCCCGGAGGGGCAAGTCTAAGCCGGCATCCAGAGTCATCTTCTCTTCCACCAGGAGGGGGTGGATGGCCGGGGCCAAGGAGACTCGGTAGAGTTTGGTGAGTCGGATGGCCGCGTCCAGGCCCTTGGCCAGGAGGGTGTCTTTCTCGGCTATCTGGTCTTTGGGAATGAAAACCCCTTCATCGGTGATCAGTCTGACGTAATGATCCCGGGCGGCGTCCTGGAGGTCTCCCACGGGCAGATCTTCTTGGGAGTGCAGTTTTTGTTCATGATTGATTTGGGCGGCTTTGTGGGTGGCCGAACCGCGCCGGGCGGCAATCCCGGGAGGGATGATTTCGCCCCGGAGGTAGCGGCGCTCGAACTGGTGGGGACACCGTAAGAACATCCCCAGCATCGATTGGGTTATCGTTTCCATATCATTTGGACTCGCTATGATTTATCAAACTCAAACGCACATGCTTACTGAGTCAGTACTATGCCCGGGATAAACTCGTGTCTCATTAAAGAGGGTTTCTTGGCGCGCCCAGGTCATATACCCTCTTTCAGCACCTTTCCGTCCGAGATCTCCGTTTGACTTACCAACTGTTTCGCGGTAACTTGTAACTGCCTCGTACAGTTAATAGATCACTATAATATACTTTTGTCAAGCATAAATTCATTAAAGTGAACTTTAAGGGATTGCTTTTGGAAACTCTCGGCGAGCGCATAAAATATCTACAGAAAAATAGTGGCATGAATCAGGTTGATTTTGCTCAATCATTGGGTGTTTCTAAAGGATCTCTTATCCTATATCAAAAAAATGATCGCAGCCCTGGCGGTTCATTTTTGAAAACTTTATGTGAGATTTATAGAGTTAATCCTGCTTGGCTCTTGCTTGGGGAGGGTGAACCGTTTATCAGGGAGAGGATTCCAGAAGAGGAATCTTCTAAACAGAGCAAAGTTGCAACCATCGACCCGGTGGTGCAACTCCTCGATGAGGAGCAGGAGAGAGCCGATATCACCCTCACGCCGGAGCAGCGCACCGCCATCCTTAAAATTCTCCGGGAGTTGGTTGATCGGGATGTCCGCTCCATTCGAGAATTATTGCGTTCTATCCCAGGAGGGAAGAAAACAGGGGATGAATAGTGATAGTCAGGATTGCAAAAGGTTGACGGCCTTCTACTTTGCCGGCTTTTTGCAGCCGCCAGGTCATCCAGGAAATTTTTTTAACTTACCCCAGTTACCCCCTGCCTTTCTGTTGGCGAAATTCCTTCCCAGATTTCCTCTGTCCCGGTTTATTTAGTGATTTCCGAAAAAATATTTCAGCTCATTGATATTATTACATTAATTGATTTAGCCCCAAAAGAAAAGTCTATTATTAGGCACTCCCAAACAATGTGTCCTTCGTTAATGGATGATTTTGGGTGAATTATCCATGATAGTGTATTGAATCATACATTGCTTTACATATAATTCGGCGAGATTTTTCAACAATGTGCCGGTGTGAATGGAAAAGCAATATGGTACCAGTAACGGCCATTCAAAATGGACCCACCCTTGTTGATTGGAACACCGATAGGACAAGCCAGCCGCAGGCCGGGGCAAGCGAGCCCAGAGCGATAGGCCTGTGGTTTTTAGATCGTATCTTGATAATGAAACTGGGAGGGTGCGGTCACCATCAAGGGAAGGATCTTTTCCCTCGAAAGTAAAAAATATTTGATTATTTACAAAATATTCCATAAATGATTGATTGAGGAAGGAATTTTTCGATAACCGAGTTCAATCATCAAAGTAGAAACACTGCTGCATAATCTCGGTTCATAAAGGATTGCGATTTAAGGGTCTTGCACATTTTTGAATAGTATTCTTCGCCAATAAGTTGCCAACTTAGAATAAAAAGAGAGAAACGCATATGTCTGGTCATGGAGCCATCTGCCCCAAGTGCAAACAAGGGAGGTTATCCCGCTGGCGCCGAAAATCTTGGATGCGTCTCATACCCTGTAGCAAGCACTTTGCATGCGGCAAATGTGCCGCCAGATTTCTAAGCATATTTGGCGGGATTATGAAATTGCCCCTAACTCGTTTAAACGAAGCCCAGAGTGTTTCGCAAGCCAATTTAATCTCTTCAATCCAATCGCCTAAGAAGGAGAGGGCGCGTCGGTTTGGAAAATTTTGCAAATCCTTAACTCTCGTGATAGCAGGTTTGGTCATTCTTGCCCTGAGTTGCTTTATTAGTTATCAGGGTTTGGGGGGAAAGGCGGTGCAACGAATTTCTCTCAGATTTCTACAACTTCTGCCCATAGGGTCAAATCCCCAGGATGGACTGGTAATGTCGGGACCCAAGAATTTCCCGGAGGGAGAATTGTTTCCGGATAGAGCGAACCTCCCAAAACCCGAAGAACATAAAGAAGCACCTTCCGTTCTGCCGGATGGCGGGAAATCCCCTCCCGCCAATATCCCCTTTGGAGTGGCGCCTTCGCCTGAACAAGAGTCGTTGGCAAGCGCTACCCGGTCGTTCCAAATAGAGATAAAGAGGGGAGAGAGTCTGGCCAGGATAATAGCGCAACATTATCCAGAAAACGAACAGATTAGTTTAGTGGCGATCATTTTAGCAAACCCCGAAATTTATAAAGATGATTTTATTTATTCTGGACAAGTTTTAAAGTTGCCCAAGTTAGATTCCACAGACAAGACAATCCAGTTAGAGGACAATCTTTTTTATATCCTTTATGGTCGCTACTATTCTGATACAGATTTAAAAAGAGACACGCTTTGGTTAAACAAAAAGAAAGTACGATTTTTGGTAAGGACCACTAAAGATTCGAAAAGTAGGAATGTTAACAGGGTTATATTGGGCGGTTATGCGACAAAAGAGGATTTGGAAAAAGCTCTACAGAGCATAAAAACAAAATATAAATAAAATATTACGCTTTTTGCTTTTGCTCCTGTCATGTTCTTACGGAAGCAATAATAGCTGGCGGATCAAAGGTTTTAAAGATAATTGGTAATCTGTAAATTTCTGTTGAAAAATTGATGGAAAAATTTTTAGGGAGTGGAGTGGAAGGGAACGTTAGCAGAAAAGCGTCGGAATCTGGAGCGCCTCCTGAATGAAGGAGGGAAAGTTTCTTCTGTCCCAAGGGGATAAATTTAGCCTTGTTTCACCTCTAAGTGGTGATTTAAGATTGCCATAATTTTTTCCGCAGCCCGCCCGTCGCCATAAGGGTTTTTCGCCTGAGCCATGGCTTGGTAGCAATCAGGATTATTCAAAAGTTCTTGTGCCGCCCGAAATATTTTTTCCCTGCTGGCGCCCACCAATTTAACTGTCCCGGCCCATACCCCTTCGGGCCTTTCCGTAACATCCCTCATTACCAAAACCGGCTTCCCCAGACCTGGGGCCTCTTCCTGGATGCCACCGGAGTCGGTCAAAACCAGATAGCTCTGAGTCATGAGAAAGAGGAAGGGGGCATAATCTAACGGAGGAAGAAGGGACAGACGACCTCCGCCGCCAGCCAGGAGCGAAGCTGGAGCCCCCTGCCGCTTAATGGGTCTGGAACCCCGGGAAAGGATATCGTAAACCGGTTGCTGCACATTGGGGTTGAGGTGAACCGGGTAAATTAAATGCACATCGGGGCAGTGCTCCACTATGTCGCGCAAGGCCAGACAGATGTTTTCAAATCCCGGGCCAAAGTTTTCCCGGCGATGGCCGGTCACCAGAATGATTCGCCGATCATCGAAGGATATTCCATGGTGATTAAAGAAATATTGTTCCCATAAATCTTTTTCTTTTGCGACTTGGGAGGCCACTATTTGTAGCGCGTCAATCACTGTGTTGCCGGTAACCCAAATGTTTTCGGCTGGCACGCCTTCGGCCAGCAAATTGTCCCTCGCCCAGGGGGTGGGGGCGAAGTGATAATCGGCCAAGACACTGGTCAGGCACCGGTTCATTTCCTCGGGATAGGGCCGGTATTTGTCCCGGGTACGGAGCCCCGCCTCCACATGACCCACCGGAATGCGAAAATAATAAGCCGCCAGCGCGGCGGCCAAGGTGGTGGTGGTGTCCCCGTGCACCAGTACCAGATCCGGCCTCTCCTGCACCAGCACCTCCTTAAGCCCTTCAAGAACCCGGATGGTGATGTCAAAAAGGTCCTGATCCGGCCTCATCAAATTAAGATCATAATCCGGAACAATCCCAAAGAGACCCAGCACCTGGTCCAGCATCTGGCGGTGCTGGGCGGTGACTGCAACCTTGACCTGAAACCTTTCCTCTTCCTTTAGCCGTAAAACCACCGGGGCCATCTTGATAGCTTCCGGGCGGGTGCCGAAAATGGTCAAAATTTTCATTTTATAAACTTGAAGGCAAGGCTACAATTTCATCTGGGAGTTTATGATCATAATTCCTGATCAAGCAACCATCAAAATTATCAATTTTGTAATTATACTTTCTGATAAAATCACTATATTCTCTGGCAACTTCTGGCCCATATAAAGATAAAAACAATATAACGTTCTCATTTTTTATTATATTTTCTATCCCTGAAGGGGCATGATATTCCACCCCCTCAATATCAATTTTAATTAAATCAGGCGGAATATTATTTTCATGGTAAACATATTTATCTATCATAACAGTATCTACTATTGTCCTCCTTAAATTATCGCTTTGATTTATCCGTATTATACTTCCAGTATAATTTGATGCATGATGAGAATAAAAGATAAACTAACCATTAGAAGCACTTATAATATATTGTTCAATTAGTGCATTTTCTAATTTATTTAAGCAGCTATACTTTTTTAAAAAAAGAAAATTATCAGGGAAAGGCTCAAAAGCGTAAACCATCCCATCTGGGCCAACTGCTCTTGAAAATAATAAGGTATAGAAGCCCACATGAGCACCGACATCATAAACAACCATGCCTGGCTTTAGGCATTTTACTATTTGCTTTTATTTTTTTAATTCATAAGATCCCGACCAGCAACCGTAATCTGAAGAGCCAACTACCCATTTCATCGTTTTAGATGGCCATTGAAGTATAGGAAAGACAAACCCCTTAGGAGTCAGCTTTAGAATTTTCCTTAAGATTTTTCCGATCCTTGAATTGGCATTTAATCCCGATAAATTTATCAGTTTTACCTGTCATTTTTAACAACTGTTCTAACTGCAGAAGATATTCCTGGTCCAAACCTAGCTGCGGTCTGAATTCTGTCCCAATTTTCCCGGAACCAGGCTGTGGTGTTCTTTAACCCTGCTTCTAAAGACGTATGAGGTTCATAGCCAATAAGTTGCCGGGCCCGGTCCACCGAGGCCAGTAGGCGCGACTTCGTATCCCATTTGCGCCGCTCGGCGTAAAGGATGCCGGCTTTATTCCCCACCTGAGCATTAATCATCTGGGCCAGGTCGATGATGCGGGTCTCTTTTCCCGAGGCTAAATTAAACTCCTGTCCCACCGCGGCCTCAAAATAGCCGGCCCGCAGCAGCCCATCCACGATATCTCCCACATAAGTGAAATCCCGGGTTTCCTCGCCGCTGCCCGTGATGGGGAGGGGCTCGGTCCTCATAGCCCAATAGATGAAGTTGGGGATGACATTACGGTACTGGCCAGGCAATTCTCCCGGCCCATAGGAATTGAAAA
This sequence comes from uncultured delta proteobacterium, assembly GCA_963812015.1. GTDB lineage: Bacteria > Desulfobacterota > Desulfobaccia > Desulfobaccales > 0-14-0-80-60-11 > 0-14-0-80-60-11. Next base: position 602,719 of record CAWETI010000002.1, read on the forward strand.
ACCGGGCCTTGACGACCGGCAAGTCGTAGTGGTGCTGGAAAAAGTTGCAATAAAGCTCCCCCAGCATCTTGGTGATTTGATAAGGGGAGCTGAGATGCAGAGACATAAATTCTTCGGTGAGGGGTAGGGGGGCGTTGCTGCCGTAGATGGAGCAACCCGAGGAGGCATAGACAAAACGCTGCACCCCAGCCAGGCGGGAATATTGGGCGAGTTTCAGGGTACCCAGGCCGTTCACCAAGAGATCGGTTTCGGGGTGATCAATGGAGTTCTGGTTGGCGAACAAGGCGGCCAGGTGGAAAACGACCTCCGGCCCCTCAAAAAAGACCCGTTTCAGCTCAACTTCGTCGAGGATGCTGCCTTCCACAAACAAAACATTGGCAAGGCTCGGCACATTCCAGCGCACCGCCGAAGACAGGTCATCAAGGACGATAACCAGCTTGACCCCCAGTTCGCCTAAGGCCCTAATCAAATTACTCCCGATAGCCCCGGCCCCGCCGCTCACCAGGACAGTTTTGCCTCTATAAAAATCCAGGTATTTCCCAGTCTCCATAAAGCCTCCCAGATTGTTTTATATACCTCTCCCGAATAGAGTGATCCGCACCGTCTTGAGCAGGATAGCTAAGTCTAAAAAGAAGCTCATATTTTTAATGTAGAAGAGGTCATATTCAAGTTTTTCCTTGGTCTGTTCCAGGGAAGATGCATATGGAAACATGACCTGGGCCCAGCCCGTAAGCCCAGGCCTCATCAGCAGCCTGTGGCTGTAATAAGGAATTCGTTCATAATAGTTGTAGTGAATCTCACACGCGGGCGGATTCTTAATCCGGCGTCCGCGCCGGACTCTGGGCACTAGTTCCTGGAATATATTAACGAAAATTTCCCGTTCCGGCCGTGGGCCGATGCAGCTCATCTCACCCCTTAGGATATTGATAAACTGGGGAAATTCATCCAGGCGGGAACGGCGCAGGACCCGTCCCACCCAGGTGATACGGGGATCCCTAAACGAAGCCCACTGGGGGCCGTTATATTCGGCATCCAGCTGCATCGTGCGGAACTTGATGATCTGGAAGGCCTTGCCGTCCTTTCCCAGCCGTTCCTGCCGGAAGAACACAGGGCCGGCGCTGTCCAGTTTAATGGCAATGGCAATGAGGACCAGTAGGGGGGAGGCTATAGCCAGGGCAAACGAGGCCAGCCCCAAGTCGATCAGCCGTTTGACACGGTGGTAGTAAAGCCTATTTTTTTGCAGCATAACTAGATAAAGCCAGAGGTCGGAAATATGATCAATGGGAATTTTCCCCGTCAGGAACTCAAAAAAGGAAGGCATGTCTTGAAGATGGCAGCCGTTCCAGCTGATCCGGGTCAGGACGTTGATCATGGCAGGGGACTTGTCGTGGGTGATGGCCACCACCGCCAGGTCCACCATGCGCTCCCGGATAATTTCCACCAACTCTCCACAACTTCCCAGCACCGGCAGGCCGTCAATAACGGTGCCGACTTTACGCGGATCATCGTCGACAAAACCCACTGGGTCCAGGCCACTGCGGGAGCGATTCCGCAAAGCCTCCAAGAGGCGCCGTCCGCTCCCCCCAGCGCCGATAATAAGCAGCCTCTGCCTGAGACGCTGGGGCAAGGCCATCGCCGAGAAGGCCAGCCGCCACAGCAGCACCAGCCCGGCAAAGGTGGCGCTCTGAACCAGGAGCTGCACCCGACCGACGAAAACTCCCTTCGGGAAGTAAAAAAAGATGATGATACCCACCGAGCCCATTGCCACCGAGAACAACAGCTGGCCGATATTACTCCAGCGTCGGTAATCCATCTGGTAGTCATAGTTGCTGAAAATAAAGAAAACCACCAGATAGGCGAGCCCCATCATCAGGAAAGCAAAAAGATGAGCACCTAAAAAGGAAAATGGGTTACGGTCGACCAGTGGGTTGAAATACAGGGAGAGGAAAACGGCAAGGACATACATTGCGGCATCCCCTCCCAAGAGAAGGAATTGCCACTTTGAAATTTGGACGCCACAAAATCTAATCATAGCAAGAAAACCAGGCATCGGGGCTACCGGACCGGAAACCCCATTCAGGGAGTGATCTGCTGAAAGTATGCTTCCAAGATCTCCGCACCCCTGGATAGTGACAGGTGGCGCTCGGCGTATAGTCTACCACTGGCCCCCAGCCGCTCGCGCAGTTCCGGTCGGTCAGCAAGCTGACGGATAGCCCTGGCCATGGCGTCCGGATCGCCGGGCGGCACGCAGAGGCCGCACCCCGCCTCGGCGATCAACCGGGGGGCGTCGCCGTCCAAAGGGAGACTGGCCAGCACCGGCCGCCCCGCGGCCATTATGCTTAAAATCTTGGAAGGGACTACCGGGGTTTTAACTTCTTGGCGCAGGGTGGCCAGGCAGAGATCAGAGGCTATCAAGACCCCCGGGTATTTATCTTTGGGCTGCATGGGAAGGAATAAGACGTTGCCGAGTTGGTTCTCCTGGGCAAGTTTTAGGAGTTTAAATTTTTCAACCCCATCGCCTACCATGAGGAAGACTATGTCTCTTTGCTCTTTTAATATCCTGGCACTGTGCAGCACGGTTTCCAGATCCTGGGAGTAACCCATAATGCCGGCGAAGGAGACCACAAAATGATGATCGAGGCCGAGAGAAGCCCTTAATCCGTTTTCTCGAGAACCGGGTTGGATTGCCTTAGTGTCTATCCAATTAGGTACAACGTTGACTTTTCCGAACTTTCCACCTGCATTTAAGACATGCTGGCGGTTACCTTCGGAATGGACCGCAACAAGATCGGCATGACGGTATAGAAAGGATTCCAACCTCTTAAAAATTCGGATAAGGGAGGGGTTTTTCAGCACCCCCAAATCAATGGCACTTTGGGGAAAGAGATCTTGGATATTCACTATCAAGGGGCGTCGTCGTGCCCGGCACAGGGCCAGGGCGGCCAGGGCCAGGGGCAGAGGGGGCGAATAGACCAGGGCCGCGTCAAAGGCCGGCAGCCAAACCCCCGCCATCCCGGCAAAGAGGGCGGAGACAAATTGATCCATTCCTCGGATGATGGGAATGTTCCAGGGAATATCCAGGTTGAAGACCCGTAGTACTTTCAGACCGTGATAGGTCTCGTAAATGCAAGGACTTTGCCGGTAATCCTTTTGTTTTCCGGCCACATGATAACGGGGCAGGCCGGTAAGGATGGTAATCTCATGGCCCAGCTCCCGAAGAGCCTGCCCCAACTCATAATAAAGATGAGCTGCCGATCCAACCTCCGGTGGGAAATAAGGGGTGATTAGTAAGATCTTCATAGTAAAATGTTGCCTTTGGAGTAAATCTTAGGAAAACCAATAGGTTGGCCTGTGCCGGCCACCCCCATTCCGGTTCCAAATAATATTAATCATATTTGTTTGACTTGCAAAATCTTTACCTAAAGGTAAGTTGCTGATATTTTACATATAATAACCACTGAGATCCTTTGAATGTTCGGTCTTCTGAACAAAATAGATCAACTTTTAACCACAAGGTTATTTATTAATAGAAAACGGGAAACCGTATTAGGAATTAGCTCTTACATCCCTTGAGTTTGTCCAGCTCTCAAAGCTGCGGCGGCCTTCAGGGTTGCCCGAGTGGACGCAGCATAATCTATAAAAAGCTTGGGGAAATTTTCCGGCTCTCCAACCGCCTTATTAAAAAATTCCAATTCCGCCTGATATCCCATGTCCATGGAAAGCTTCCTGATTTTTATAGTCCTCCCGCCCTGAATAAGCTGGGCTCGGCGAAAATCATCGAGAACTGCCGCCGAATCTTCGCAGAAGAGCTCAAAACGCTCCCGGGAAAAGGCCTTGGGTCCTTTGGCGGTGTAAAGAATGGTGCCGATTGAACCATCTTTGAAAGTCAGATTAATGATCAGATTATCGTCATATCTGTATTTGCCAGTGGCTCCGGAAATGGTCTCCACATTTAGCGATGCCGTCTCCGAGCTGGTCATGAAATGTAGGAAATCGATGAAATGACAGACTTCCCCCCGAAGACGACCGCCGCCCACTTCCGGGTCGTGCACCCAGTGGTCCCCTGGGATATAGCCGGCATTGACCCGATAAGTCATCATCAGGGGAGTGGTGCGACCCGCCACCATGGCCTTGACCTGCCGAGTCAACGGCGCAAACCGCCGGTTGAACCCCACCATCAACAGCCGGGACCCATCATAGGCCGCCTCAATTTCTTCCAACTCGTCTGACGTCAGGCATAAGGGTTTTTCCACCAAGACGTGCTTGCCTGCCGCCAGGGCTTCCAACACCAGGGTGGCATGAGAATTATGTCTGGTAGTAATGATGATACTGCCGATGGCCTTATCCTTGAGAATTTCTTGGTAATCCGTGGTGGCATAGGCAAAGCCGAACTTCTTGGCGATATGCTGGACCGTCACGCCGGTGGTGGTAGCCGCCCCCATTAGTGTTAGCCCCGGGACCTTTTTCAAGGCTGGCAGGAGAATATTCTTGGTAAACATGCCACCGCCGATGAGACCGATCGCCTGGGGATTAGCCGATTGGCTTGGAGAGGCGACCGGTTTCAGCCACACCTTCCGAAGCAGCGTGGCTTGGTCGGCATCGGCCAAGGCTTCCCCTGTTTCCTGGTTCTCCGGCTGAGGATAGGTCAGGACCACGCCGATATACGTCTCCCGATTTTTCAGGATCAGGTCATAGGCCTCCAGTGCTTGATCAATTGGAAAGCGGTGCGTTATCAGCCGGTCGACCTGCACCCGCCCCCGGGCCACCAGGTCCAGGAAGGCTGCCAGATTGCGCCGCTCGGTCCAGCGCACTAAAGATAGGGGATAATCAAATCCCTTGGCCTCATAGAGCGGCTGCAGGCTGCCCGGGCCGGCGGCCTTGGACACCGTAAAGGTTAACTCCTTGTCCCAGAAAGCCTTCCGGGTGAGGCTCAGTTCCGCCACTCCCACCAGCACCAGCCGGGCCCGCTCCCGGGCTACCGCCTCCGCCAGTCGCACCGGGCGAGGATCACTGCTGGCCGCGGTAATGATCACCGCATCCGCTCCCCGGCCGTGAGTCGAATTGGCGACGGCTTCTTCCACATCATCTTGGCCGGGAATCAGGGCCAGGTCCGCGCCCAGTTCCCGGGCAAGCTCGCATTTTTGCCGATCCAGGTCCACCCCGATGACCCTGCAGCCTTGGGCCGCCAGCAATTGCACGCTGAGTAATCCCAGGAGCCCCAGGCCAATGACCACCGCCGTCTCTCCCAGGGTCAGGCCGGCTTCCCGCACCCCATGGAGGGCAATGCCTCCCAACATGACGAAAGCGGCGGCTTCAAAGTCCACTCCTTCTGGAATAGGCACACAGAGATTTTCGGGCACCCAGATCATTTCCGCATGGGAGGCAAACCCCGCCCCAGCCGCGGCCACCCGGTCTCCGGGCTTGAACCCCTGCACCCCGGCCCCCACTTCCAGAACCTCGCCCGCCGCACTATACCCCAGCGGCAACGGCTCATCCATCCGGTTCATGGCCTCCTTTAAGACGCTGATAAAACCCTCTTTCTGAGCCTTAGCCCAGACCTGCCGCACCAAATCAGGCCGTGCCCGGGCCTTTCCCAGCAGACTCTTCTGCCCCATCTCGATCATCAGCTTATCAGTCCCGGGGCTGATAAGAGAGGCCATATTCTGCACCAAAACCCCGCCAGCTTTGCAATATGATTCGGGCAATTCGGATAGGCTAATCTTACCGTTTTTATACGACTGAATGATTTGTTTCATGCCTATATTCTCCGGGCCACTCCGCCAAGGTTAACCGACCAGGGGCCGGCTGGCAACCATGGGAATCGTAACCAAAAGCGATTTAAGTAAACAATACTCATCACAGTTGCTCTAAATGCAACATTAATATCTTTCCTTGAGATCGGGATTTAATTTGGTCAAATCTTTTAATCCTGTACAAAATCTCATCAATGAATCAACTTCTTCTGAAAAACTAATTCTAATCTCAGAAGGAATCTCTGTGAGGCTATATTTGCGTTCACCATCTATGTCAAATTATTTTTTAATATTTTTCTGCAACCCCTTTTTTAACTCAAAATATTTTGCATCACCCAAGAACGGATACCAAAGCCCATGCAAAAAACAGTATATGAGGCCTTCTTTGCCGTCAAGAAAACCAAGTTGATATATATAACGATAGAAAAAGTAGAATAGAGGTCGAATAAACAGTGGCATCATAGCCCAAACGTTGTCACGTAGCCATATCCTATAACTATGTTCTATTTTAGGTTTTTCCAGATAATCTAATTGTTTCATAAGGCCTTGCTGCGATTCGAGCCTAATGGATTCTTCCGCCTCTAACCTTGCCAATTTATTATGTTTATCAATCCAGAAAGCAAGGTCTTTTTTATCCTCATGAATCATAGGATTTTTAAGCCGCCCTAATTTTCCCAGAACTGTTACATATTCCCGAGCCCCACTACCAATGCTGCGAGCTTGCTTCCTCTTTATCAGACGCAAGATGTAGTCTGCCTGATAACCTCCATGTTTGAGCCATCTTCCCAAGAAATAAAAGTTTCTCTTGATATGGTATCCTTCAACTGACGGGTTGTTCCCAGCAAAAATATTCACAATCTCTTGCTTTAATCCATCGGTCAAACGTTCATCCGCATCCAGGAAAAGCACCCATTCATAAGATATCGGCAAGTTATCCAAGGCCCAGTTTCGTTGATGCGCCCAATGCACCCAAGCATTCTGATAAATTTTATCGGTGTATTCTCGACCGATTCCCAGGGTCTTGTCAGAGCTGAAGGAATCTACGATAAAAATTTCTTCGGTCAGATCTCGGCAACTCTCCAAACAGGCCCTTATGTTGGCCTCTTCGTTATATGTCAGGATAATTACGGAAACCAGTGCCTTTCCCATTATACGCTTATTTCCTTAGCTCCGAAAAGGTAACGGTTTGAGCATTAAGACAAGCGTTCAGCATCCGGTTAAACATTTGGGGTTCCCAGAAGCGCCGATTGAACCGGTAACAAAATTCCGCCAGATACCGGGGCAGGTGCTTATCACTGACTCCATGATACACTCCACGGATATTGCCTTTGACGTTGGCGATCAGGGTATGGACCCAGGGAAACAATCTGACAGCGTTTTTCCCCGAACCAGTCACGATGGGTAGATGAAAGCTCGACCTCAGAGTTCAAGACCCGACAGGCCTGCCAACCATCCGTGCGGGCCACCAACTCTGGTGCCAGGCAAGCCTGAGCCATCGCTTTAATCTCGTCGCCACTTACCCTGGGTACCTGGCGCATGGCGGCAAACCGTGGTTTATCTCCTGGGTTTTCCACCGCCACCACGACTTTGTATTTACCGCGGCGCCACGGCCACGTTTGCCTGGTTGGGGGCTGCCGACATAGGTATCATCCAGTTCGATCAGCCCGGCCAGTTGGCAAGAGGCATCGCGCTGCGCCATGGCCTTGCGGATCTTATGCCCCATGACCCACACCGCTTTATAAGTCTGGATCTCCAAGATCCGTTGCAAAGACAACATGGACGCGCCGCTTTTCTGTTGCCCCACCAGGAAGATCATCCAGAACCATTTTCTCAAGGGTGTTTTGGTCTTATGAAAAATCGTGCCGGCCGTCAGCGAGGTCTGGTAACCACAAGCTTTGCAGGCATATAAATGACGCGTCCGATGAAAGTAAGCTTGGTCGTGCTGACAGCGGGGGTACCGATAACCCTGAGGCCAACGCAACTCAAAAAGATGTTTCTGACAAGCTTTTGGGTCCTAAACCTTTTTTGAAATGCCAGGAGACTCAGGCTTTCTTGTTGCACAATATTTGCTCCATTTAGCTAATTATTTTAGTAAATTACAGCTAATTTTAGGAGCATAAGCAATAAGCGTTTCCATTATTTCCTTTTCCAAACTTTCTTTATTCACTCATCCGACCAGGATAAGCCGGGACTGCGTCTGCCGACGAGAATGTCTTCATAGGCGGTGGCCATCTGCCGGGCCACCAGATCGATATCATACCGCCGCCGGGCCGACTCCACCGCGGCCTCTCCCATGACCCTAAGCCCCTCTGGATCGGAAAGTAATTTAACAAGCGCCCCCGCTACGGCTTCCACCTCTATGGGCACCACTACTCCTGCACCGTCGGCCAGAATTTCCCGACAAATACCAACATGATCTGAGACCAGCACCGGCACACCCGATAGCATAGCCTCCACCGCCGCATTTCCAAAGTTTTCATCTTCACTTGTGAGTACTAATAGATTACTCGCTGCTAAAAGATTGTTTCGCTCCTTTGCATCTATCATTCCCAAAAATCGGATTTTCCGATCTACCCCCAAGGAAATCGCCAACTGCCTTAAATACCTTTCTTCTCCACCATCTGGGCCGGCTAACATTAGGACAAAAATTTTATCTTTTAACGCTTCTGTTGATATAGCCTTTATGAGTAAATCAAGCTTTTTTACCTTATGCAATCTACCTAAAAATGTTATTAATATTTTATCATTTTCAAGATTGTTTTTGAAGTCGTTTTTCGAGGAAGAAAATTCACTAATATCAAAACCATTGGGCACTATAAAACTCGGATTTTTAAATTTATGTAGCGCGTCCAATTCTTTTTCCATCTGAGTGGTGTAATGAATGGCAGCAGCATGTCTAATTATCCTCCTTTCTATTGTTTGAAAATAAATCCATTTTTTTATAGCCTTTTGCCGCAAAGCTGACTTTCTTAAAGTGCCTTTGACTGAAAGCACATAAGGAATGCCCTTTTTTCTGGCGTTATTTGCTGCCGGAATCCCTGGATAACACCAAAATGAAGTCAGATGCACTATCTCGAAATCTTTCATTAAACGGTGACAAGCCTCACGCAGGTCTCGCGAATAGCAATACTTGAAGCTGAAATCAGTTTTGAAATAGTAAACTTTGATTCCTCCCACATCTACCGGCTGATTATTCGGAACCGGCAATCTTCGGTTCCCGCCGCTATCAGTACTGAAAACTGTCACCTCATGTCCTTGCTGAACTAAGCCTCGGCAGAGATGGCTGATACTGTGGACCACTCCTCCCAAATGCCAGGCCGGTTCAAAAAAAGGAGTTATGTGGAGGATCTTCATCTAGGCAGAGGTCCTCTGAAAATACGGGAGACAGGCGTTAATTACTTGTTCCGGGGTTATGGTATTAATGCATTCCTTCGAGTCACACTCCATTTTAAAACAGAATCGGCATGGCAGGGTGTCATTTCTCAAGACGGTGTGGCATTCTCCCCAGGGGTGCCAGGCACCATAAAAATCCCGGGAAGAATATATTCCCACGACCGGGGTCTTAACCGCTGCGGCCAAATGAACTGGGCCGCAATCGTTTGCAACCAACAGATCACAGCGCCGGAGCAACTCAGCCGATTCCATGTAACTGGTCAACCCTATTAAATTTATTAGCGCATTCTCCCTGCTGGTTAATAAATCTATCCAGGCTTCTCGCTCATTCGGACCCCCAATAAATAAAATGTGCGCCTGGAAATTTTCTATCAGAAGAGATGCTACGCTAAGGAAGTTACTCTTGTCCCAAAGTTTGACCGGAAATTTTCCCCCCGGGCAAATGGCCACCAAGGGCGATTTGCCCCACAAATTATACCGGTCCCAAATGGCATCCACTGCCTTTCGGTGCTGATCTCGGATGGGCAGGCAGAAATCTACTTCGTGGACCTTGACCTCTGGGGTTAACAACGACAACAAGCGATCGACTTCTTGGGGATAAACTGGGAACTTCAGGCCGTCTTTTACCTGCATCCTGACGGGCTGGGTTAGCCTGAACCCGAGCAATTTTCCTCCCACTACCAAGCGAAAAAACAGCCAGTCTCGGAGGAGCCTTCTCCGGGTATTTTTAGAGTGCCCGAAATAAATTAAGAGATCGATGTTTAGGCGACGCAAATCACGGGCCAGATGTAAGATATATCTCCCTTGCCTAATCTTGCCCGAGGAATAACTCATAATCGCGTCAAGAAACTCGTTATCCGCCAGAATTGCTTGGGCATCATCGCAGCCATCCTCTCCATTATTGGTCAAAAGGCCAATCCAGGCATGGGGAAAATTCCGCCTCACCGCCATCATGGCCGGAAGGGAACAGATGATATCCCCCAGATTACCTATGCGATAAATTAAGATTCGGTAATTTTTCTTCATAGATGCCGTATAAAATGAATAACTTCTTTAAGCCTATCATGATTGCTGTAACCACTTCTTATGCACCGTTCCCGGCCAGCAAAACCAATACGAACACACTCCTCGCTGTGAGCCAGGTAATATTTTATTTTATCCGTTAGTTCTTCCTCTGAACCAAAAAACTCGGCCTCCTTGCCTTCTTCAAAAAGTTCCAGGTGTTCTTCGGTTCTTTCGGCCAGCATAAAGGCCGCACAAGCCGGGATTTCCAAACTGCGGGTCGTGTGTAAGTCGCGGTTGGCCTTTCTTAAGAACGCTAGATTAATTTTAGTTGCACAAATCGCTTTGGCATAATCTTCTTCAAAGATCCATCCAGGTTTGATAGTAAGATTATCAATTTTTCTTATATATGAATTCCAGCCTGGACCGCGTACAGTAATCTTAAAGCCAGCCTGAGATGCAACCCGCATCATTAAGTAACGATCTTGTTCAAACGCGCCAATAAATCCAATATTACTTCCCAATTGGTATTTATCTTTAGCCGTTAGATTTATAGGGCGATGAGTAAGTGGGTTAAATCCACTTTTATTAAATAAAACATTTTGTGCTCCCAGTTCCTTAAGCTCGTTCACGTTATAGCTTTTAGTTGTAACATGGAGATCATATAAAGATAGACAAGCTAAATAATGGGGTGATTGATTTTGCGTATTTAACATATCGTCTGGACTATATGATATCATCCGACATTCGGGATATAATTTTTTAACTGCCGTTAAAGTTAGCGGCAAAATAGTTAACCCTTTATCTATCCAAAGTATATCAAAAGAACTCCGGGATATCAGGTCAATAATCTGACGGTTCACCCCAGCCAAATCCGGAGAATAACCCAAGCGACGGATTATTCGCGAAAATAGCCGGCGTACCTGGCGCGGTTCCGGCGGCGTGGTGTCCACTGCTACAACCGTATAACCCATTTCTTGCAGGGCTGTCATCCGGTGTTTGGCTGTGCTCCCCTGCCATAGCGGGCCCACGTATAAGATGCGCATCACTGTTTGATGGCCGTCCCTAAGAAAACTCGAGTGTAGATCCCCGTGCTGCGGCCGCCGGCTTCGGCTAAAATTACTAAGTCCGTGCCCAAGCTTATGATTTTCCAGAGCACTACCCTTACTAAACTCTTCAGTCCATGGATATGAGGACCGCAGGGCCGGGCCTCATATCCTGCCAGTCCGACCTGATCCAGCAAAGTCGCCAAGCTTACTGGGGTAAAGAACCATTCGTGGGAAAAATCTCCGTAGGCCAAGGCCCCCGCCCATGGACTACCGGCATTGGGAGTCTGGAAAATGACCCGTCCACCTGCTTTTAAGGCCTGGACCACCAGGGTCAGAAAAGGCAGTATTTCTTCCTTTTGAAAATGTTCGATCAGATCAAAACCGGTGATCAGGCCGAAATGTCCGGGGTTTTCTATGAGCGTATCCCGGACATCCCCCTGAATAACCTTGGCCTGAGGGCACCATTGCTGGGCCAAGTGGATTTTCTTGGGGCTTAAATCCACTCCGACAATGTCGGAGTATCCCTGCTGTTCCAATAGGTAGAGAAAGTTTCCCGGCCCGCACCCCATATCCAGAATAGGTGTGCCCCGATCTTCCGGCAGCCAGCCGCGCAGTCGCCCCCTAGTGGCCGCGGCCCAACGCTGATATTCCCTTTCGCCCCACTCCACGCCGGCCCCACTGTTTTTGTAGGACACCCGGTTTTCATATAATTGCTGTTGGTATCCTGCTTTTTGGTACCAGTCAGTCATGTAAGACTCCCAAGAGTTTGAACAGGTCGGCAAAACGGTGCTCCCAGGTGTGATCCCGAAGGCAGCGTTCCCGAACCCTTTGACGAATGAGGGCTCCCTCCTCCGGTTGTTCCAAAAAGTATCTAATTTTTGATAAACAATCAACTTTGCTGCGGTATGTTATTATCTCCTTACCCACTTCGTAAACTCTATAGAGATCGGGTTGATCACTAGTGAGATAGAGATGCCCGCACATGGGCACCTCAAAATCCCTCCCCTTCAAGCACATCTCCTTCATGGAGTAGCCAATCCCGGAAAACCCCAGATTGATCCGGGAACGAGCGTAAATCTCCACCATCTCCTGTTCGGTCACCGATCCCCGGGGCCAGCCAGGACCGAAGGCCTCGATCTTTACCCCGTTCTTTCTTAGATACTTTATATAATCGGGTCGCTGGCCATAGCAGGCTCCCACAAAGGTTACGTCGAATTCGAAGGGCCGCAGCAAGGGGCGGAAATGGTCTGGATTGGCACCCTCAGGCCAAAAGATTGCCAACCCCCCTTCCGCAAAATATTTGATTAGCGACGCCGGAGCGTTGGTCAGGTTCAGGTCATAGGCAGCAGCCAATGATGCTGGACCACTCCAGCGGCCCCCCGCCTGCCTGCCGCGAAAGCTCAGGCGGTCATCCCAATGGAAGGCGCAGGTGATGATGCCCATATGGGTGATGGCCCGGATGGTTTCCGGGGCCACATGCCAGCCGCTAAGATAAGAGATGAACACATCCACCGGTTGCTTCTTATGCTCAGCCTTAACAAAAGACAGCAAGTCTTTATCAAAATTATCTCTTTGCGCCAGCCAGCCATCCTTTCCCGTCAAAAAGCCATGTTCTTTTAAGGAATAAACCACATTTGGTCCAAATTTTCCCAAAGCAGGCGGAATCTGATGCGGCTCCCAATTGGACATTTCTGAAGCATAAATAGTGCGTAATTGGCCCAGCACGCGATGAAAAGGCTTGATACCGCGTTGCTGTAGACGATATTGCAGCTCTAATTTCACTTGCTCTTTATCTAAGATTATTATTTTTCGTTGATGTGCCAACCTCTCATAAAATACTTGTTCTTTTTTTATTCGTTTTTCCTGATTTTTTGCCTTTATTATGCTCCAAAAGTAATTAAATAGCGCCAAACCTTTTAATTGTTGAATTACTGATCGGTTCAGCATTTTATAAAAACTCTAATATTTCTTAAAAGTAAAGTAAATCTCTGGCGTTAGGGATAATTCTATGGTTCTTCCTGCTTTGTTTCTGGATGGATAGTTCGTAAAAGGGTTGGATTCGCAATTTACCGAAAATCGCGTGAATATCTGGTTTGAGCATACCCCCGGGTCAAAAGGCCTTGCCCTTCAATACGAATAGGAACTGACCTGTCGTAGACCGACCCTAACCTTGGAAAGAGAGGCTCATGATTTCTCTAGATCGTTGGATTTTATAACAGTTCAGGTCTGAAAAAGGGCAATAGTGGTTCCCCGCCGGCGCCGCACCCCAGGATGGGTCAAAGCAAACTCCCGAATTGCCCGGATCACCCCGAACCACCAGGCGGTGTGTCGGGAATCATGCCAACCGGTCCAGCCGCCGGGCCGCCATAATTTCAGGTCTTCCTGGGTGTCCTTCAACACGTAGGCATAGTCATGGCAGGCATCCACCCAGACAAAGTTACACTGCTGATACCAGGGCGAGAAATCGAGGGTCTGGGAATCACCATAAAGCTGAGTAATTTTATACGCTTCGGGAGTATTCCGATAAGCGTCGCCAATGTTATGCGCCTCCTGTTCGCCAAGTTGACGGATTCTCTCATGAACTTTCGGTGAAAGCGAACGGGCATCAACCTGTTCCATGAAAATTAGTTTACAATAATTTCCGCTAAATGAGAACTATTTAATGAACTGGGTAATAAATGCTTTGAGTAATAACCCTGGATTATGCAACAGAATATAATGGAAATACATATAACTAACTGATATAAAGAGATATATTTAGTAAGAAGGGGGTCTAAGATTTGACTAGCCCCCAAATTTGGACTGGAGCTGCCCCCTTTTTTGGACCATTTTGAGTGAGAAAATTTCGCTTTTTGGACTAGCCCCCAATGACCTGCCCCCGATAGTTGTACCAAGTTTTAAGTTAGAATTGGGGTCAAGTCAAGCCAGAGATCCTGGCGGAGCATAGCGTAGCCAGGATCTCTGGAAATCACCTGGATGGCCTCGGGTGCGGGTGGCCGATAACCCAAGGCGCTGTGAGGCCTTGCCGTATTGTATTCCCGCCGCCAGCGTTCTATAAGGATCTGGGCCTCCTTCAGGGTGGTGAAAATCTCCCCGTTGAGCAACTCATCCCGCAGTTTTCCATTGAAGCTCTCGTTGTAGCCATTCTCCCAGGGACTGCCAGGTTCAATGTAGAGCGTTTTGACTCCTACTCGGCTTAACCACTCCCGAACCGCCCTGGCCGTAAACTCCGGCCCGTTGTCTGATCGGATATAGTCTGGTGGGCGCCGTGACACAAACAGCTCTGTCAACCGATACAACACCGCATCTGCATCAAAACGCCGGGACACCTCGATGGCCAGGCATTCCCTGGTGTACTCATCAATGATGGTGAGCATTCGGAAAGCTTTGCCATCGTGAGTCCGCGCCATCACGAAGTCATAGGACCATACATGGTTCGGCCAGCAGGGCCGGAGACGAACACAAGATCCGTCGCTTAACCACAACCTGCCCCGCTTTGGCTGCTTCTGGGGCACCTTCAGCCCTTCCTGTCGCCAGATCCGTTCCATTCTTTTATGGTTCACCACCCAGCCGTCACTTCGCAGCAACGCCAGGATACGGCGATAGCCGTATCGCCCATACCTGCTGGCATGGCCAATGATGGCCGCAGTCAGCCCCACCTCGTCATCAGGCTCGGTGGCTTGGTAACGCTGGGTCGCACGCGGTTGCCCAATCACCCCGCAGACACGGCGTTCCGACACCGGCAGAGCCTTCCGGATATGCTCAATGCATTGCCGCCGACGGGTCGGGCTTAGAAGTTTCCCCTTACCGCCTCCTGGAGGATCAGTTTATCCAGTGTGAGATCCGATACCGCCCGCCTCAGCCGGGTATTCTCTTGCTCCAGGGCCTTGAGGCGCTTGGCCTGCTCTATCTTTAAACCACCATACTCCCGGCGCCAGCGATAGAAGGTCTGTTCGGCAATACCCAGGGTTCGGCAAACCTGGCCCACCGTCTCCCCCTGGGCCAAGGCCACCTCTGCTTCCCGCAACTTCCCAATGATCTGCTCCGGCGTATAACGCTTCCTGCTCATCTCCCTGCCTCCCTTCGATCCACTACTCTAACTTAACATGTGGATCAGTTTTTGGGGGGCAGGTCACCACTCATGGCGGTAGGGCAAAGCATCCAGAAAGCCATATCCTTGCCAACCGTCGGTTTTGACCACCACTTCTTCCACCAGACGCTCCCTTACCAGGGCCTGAATCTCCTGGGCGCTGACTCTCGGGACGATGTGCATAACGGCAAATCTGGGCTTATTTTTCGGGGTTTCCACCGCCACTACCACTTTGGCCTTGCCGGCGGCGCCGCGGCCGCGCTTCTCGGGCTTGGGAGCCCCGAAGTAAGTGTCGTTCATCTCAATTAAGCCGGCGAGTTTATAATTAGCATCCCGGTCGGCCAGGGCTTTGCGAATCTTGTGGCCCATGGTCCACACGGTTTTGTAGGTCTTGATCTCCAACATCCGTTGCATCGACAGCATGGAGATGCCGCTTTTCTGGCGTCCCATCAGCCAGATCAGCCAAAACCATTTGGTTAAGGGGGTTCTGGTCTTGTGAAACACTGTGCCTGCGGTCAATGAAGCTTGGTAACCGCAGGATTTGCACTGATATAAGTGGCGCTTACTGTGAAAATAAGCTTCGGCTTGACCACAGCGAGGGCACTTGAAGCCTTCGGGCCAACGCAACCGAAACAATTGTTTCTGACAGGCTTTCCCAGTACCAAACTTTTTCTGAAATTGCAGCAGACTGAGAGTTTTCTGTTGCATGATTTTGCTCAAATTTGTTATTCTATTTAATTATAGCATATGGACCGGAGCAAAAGCAATAAGCATATTTATAAATTGACAGAACGTTTTCTTGCGAAGAAAAGATATGTTTCTTTTTCAAATATTCTTCGATATCCTATGCCCATAGCCACCCCATTTCAACTACGGAATGGACAACCTCGATATCTAATTCGAGAGACATAGGGAGCTATCAAGTGGAAATCATTGCAAAGTCCAAAACCGTTATTAAGAACTATTTTATAAAAATAATTAAGCTTTTGGCTGACCCTATTGTTACATTTTTAACAAAACGGGTAACTTATGAGGTTATTCAATTTATACCACCATTAATTGAGTTCTATAATAGTTCAGATAAGGATAAACAGTCCTACTACGACCACACAAAAAATCCTCTCGATAACCTGCAAGTATATGAAAATTTAAAGCAAAGATTAGTTGCCCTTAATGTTCCCGTAGAAGATTTTAGCATAGATATATCTGATTTTGAAAATTGGTTAAAATCATTTCCTGAAGTTGCGAATAGTTATAGAGGCATGGGGGATGTATTTATAGAAAAATGTCTGGAGCATTATTTATCTTATCGTCTTCTAAATATAAAGAATAATGATGTTTATATCGATATAGCAGCTGCGGGAAGCGACTTTGCAGATATTTTACATAGAAGTATGGGGGTGAAATCATACGTTCTTGATTTAACTTACCCGGAAGGTGTACATGGCAACAAAATCGGTGCTGATGCGGGAGCCACGAAGTTGCCTGATAAATTTGCTAACGTTCTTTCTCTTCATTGTGCATATGAATGTTTCATGGGAGATGCTGATATCAGATTTATAAAAGAGGCTTCAAGAATATTGGCCCCAAAAGGCCGTTATTTAATCGTTCCACTTTATATGGATGATGTATGTTTTGTGGCGACAAGTCCGTTTTGTAATCAAAAGGAAATTACAATAGAAGATGAAGCATTGAAGGTTTGGCGAGATGATAAATATATTGTACCTTTCTCCCGTCACTATTCTCCAGAAGCCTTTAAGAGAAGAATCTTTTCAGTAATTCCAAGTGACATAAATGCAAAAGTAATATATATACAAAACATTGCAGATGTAATTAAATATTTCGGTAATCAAAGGATATACTGCTTTTTCACGTTTTATTGTGAGAAGAAAGATATCAATTATACACAACAGAGCCTTGTAGCTACCCCCTCACCCACTCGATAACAGATAAACAAAATAAGCATTATTGTTTATTTGTGCTAAAATCTATAATATCCCCCCTCATTTCACTTGCCATTAAATTCGCCTTTAATGTTAATATATATTTTATACCTATAGTTGTGTTGCAACTATACTTGACAATAAATTAACATCCCTTAATGATAACATTATCACGACAACTAATAAGGGGGTGTTCTTTATGTCTAAAGGCTATTTAGTCGATTTCAAGGAATTGAAAGGCAAGATGTCAATGGAAATGCTTTTGATACATTATCAGTTGTTTGACAATCTAAAGCTGTCGGCTGGCAACTTTGTCGGTTGCTGTCCGATACACAAGGGGAGTAATGTCCGATAACATGTGGATCAGTTTTTGAAGGACAGGTCAGGTCAGCCTTCGGTGGCACTTTTGTCAGCAAATAATCTCTCCGAACTATTTCCGCCTTCTCTCAGCCACCCTCGACCCTCCTCCCCTTCAAAAAACCGCTTCGAACCTGGCCCTCTCACATCTCATGAATAATGCGGGCTAACTATGTTTGATATTTTAACAATAACCCAAACAATAAAAAATACGATCAGACCTTGACGTAAATTCAGGGCGAAGTACATACCCATGAAGCCATTAAAACAAATCAGTCCGTCTAGTATTGAAAAGAAGGAAAATTTGAAGGCCAGGGAAGTTCCCGTGGCCATATAGCGCCATAAAAGGCCATGACTGAAGCCGATCATCCAAAAGGCCAAAAAAATTCCCCAAATTCCGGCATCAGCTAAGGCTGATCCAATCATAGTAGTATTTTGATTAAAGTTTTCCATATGGAAGTGTCTTATAGTTACCAATCCAGGGTGTTCCTTCGGAAACGGCAGAATTGGTTCGGGGATGGCGGTATATGCTCCCCAAAAAAATTCTTCCCCCCACATATACGGAATCCCTTTCTGTTCGTGTAGGGCAAAGATGGCCGCTGGCACTTCAATGGCATTGAATCTATAACCAAAATCATTTTCGATCCGATCGGATGTTTTTGTCAACGTGGCCCGATCTTTTAATATATTGGCGGTCAACTCCATTCTTTCATTAATAGATATGCCTGTTCCCTGCAGATCCTTATTTGACTGATAAGCTGTTCTGACACCAGTTATTATTAAAAAGAGACCAGATAAGATAATTATTGACCATTTAAATAAATCCATTAGATTTCTTTTATTTATCAATTGATACGTTAAGATTGCAATAATTCCCATATCCACGCCGAAAATTCGCGAATTTATCAGGAATAATATCATCACTGCTATAGACGCTGCTACAATCGCAATTATTTTATAGCGATAATCACCTTTATAATAAGTCAGTACAATACAACCTATGCATAAGCCAAATAAATTATACCAAAGAAAAAATATTGCTTTCATCGGATAACTATAACTCATCATGGCTTCTGCGTTAAGACCAATCGCAGAAATGCCAAATTTTATCGAAGTATATAAATATACCCCAGCCACCATTGGAAATAATACAATTAATAAGATATGAGAATAATGCTGTAACTCAGTGACTTTTGGAAGTCTTAATTGTAGGGGAATATGTCCAATACCCCGGCCATAGCCTAATTCATAGCCGAGGAAGGCTAGGGGGGCGACCAGATAGATTATCCAGTAATAATCCAGAGCTCCCCAATTAAAATATAATTGAGTCCCCCCGCTTAAGGTCGGCAAGGAGCCGATAATAATCCAAACAAACGCCGTGGTCTGAAATATTGGCCTCAGACTTATTAAATATTGTTCCCACGCGTAGCGGTTGCTCCACATCCAACGAAACGCCAGAACTGTGGAGAACAGAACCCCGCTTCCAAGACATAAAGTTTGGAAAATATTAAAGGGGGAAACCAACATGGCATAGAATGTAATAATTATAGCCACAACCCCAGTAAATACCAAGGACCGGTAGTTAATGGTTAAAACATTATTATTTTTTAAAGGTCTCAATTGTTATCGTTTGCCCTTTTTGCAGGAGTGTATTCTTTTAATTTATTGCCAGCCACAGAGTCCACTTGATACTGCTCCCAAAATTAACCACGCTATAAACGTCTTTCGAACTATCACTTTTTTAAAATAACAATAACATTAGGATCACCCGGATTAGAGGATATCTCTAATTATGTCTTATTGTATAAATTATTTATGTGTATAAATAAATTATCTAAATATCTATAAATCTTGTAATTATCATTAAATAGATTTATGGCTCTGGATTGATAATATGAATAGTTATTTAATAGATCATCAATTTTGTCTTTTATCTGGGTCACATGATTTATGCAAGCCCCACAATGATATTTTTCAATTAGGGACCTCAA
Organism: uncultured delta proteobacterium; assembly: GCA_963812015.1. Lineage (GTDB taxonomy): Bacteria > Desulfobacterota > Desulfobaccia > Desulfobaccales > 0-14-0-80-60-11 > 0-14-0-80-60-11. The sequence continues at coordinate 622,297 of CAWETI010000002.1, forward strand.
ACTTGCCAAATTGGAGGCTATCACTGGAACGCCACATTGGAGATAATGGGCCAATTTACCTGATGACAGGCCAATCGTTTCCACATTTGGCATGAAGGGATCATACAATACCAGGCCGATATCCGCCGAACTATAAACCAAATCGACCTTATCAAAGGGCACGGGGTTGAGAGAAAGCTTTATCCTGCCATTTTTATAATTTTCATGTTGCAGTATTTCCTGGACAGCATAGTACTTCTCATCAGATTCATCGCGTTTGACATGAAAGATGAGCACCCAATCATCCGGCCATTGGGAAACGGCGTCTGCCAGTTCCCGGGATAGCGTATATCCCCCCAAAGCCCCGGCATGCAAGATGATGGTGTGCTCTGGCGGGATGCCAAATTTTTCCCGGAAAAATGACGACCTCTGAATTCTCGCCTCCCCTAAAGGGGAATTGGGGATCAGGCAGACCTTGGCCGGATCAGGCCTTAGGCCATTGCTGGCAAAGAGGAGACCCAGGCGCGTTTCATCCTGGACGATGGTGAGCGCCACCCAGGCATGGGCCCAGCGTTCCAGAAGTTTTAGGGCCTTGGCTTGCGGAGAGTGCAGGTCGTCCCAGGTGTAGATTTCCAAAGAGAGATAGATCATGGGGGCCCGCAAGGATGGCTGCGCCAGGGCCGCGGCCACCAGTCCCGCTGCATCTGCCGCAATGACCGCATCATATTTTTTCCTTTTAAAGTGTTTCCAGTGTTTTAATACAAATAATACCGGCAATGGCGCCCCGCGGCCGTAAATGCTCTGACCATCTTCCACCCTAAAACTGTACATCTGGACGTTGGGCTGCTGAAAATGGTACAGGTCACGAGGAAAATAATTATTGTAAACGTGGTAAAAATCGATATTAGCTCCTTTGGCCGCCAAAAAATCAACCAGGGCGATCAGGGAAGGGATGGTCATGAAGTGACCGAAGGGAAAAAAGATGGCTAAGTTCATGAACTGTCCTAAATCAGGGTCAGGTTAACTGTTCAGCCAGTCCGTCTTGGCCAGCAGCCGGCGAAATTTCAGGTCCTTTGCCAGTAGGATAACATAACGCAGCCGTGAGAGGTGTAATGCCAAGCCGAGGCGGAATCTCAAGGAGGCAGATTTATCCGCGCCCTCAGCCATCTGCTTGGCGCTCAACCATCCCAGCTTGATCATCGACAGGCCGATCCTTCCCAGCCTGATGAGTAGCTCCGAGGATTCGGGCACTCTTCCGGAAAAGTGGGAATATTCCGCACTGGCGCCTTGATTGGCCATGCGTCGACAGAAATAGGGGACCGTCATCCTTTCCGGGGGAATGTGGTGATAGACCAAGGCTTGTGGAACATAACCGATGAGCAGACCGTGATTGCTGATTTTGCGGTTCAGGCCGCTTTCTCCGTCGCCTATCCATAAATCTCCGATGGATTCGGGATGAAACCCTCCCATTTCGAAGAGCACCCGGCTTCTGATGGCCATATTCACGCCAAAAAAGGATATGCCCCGGTCCAGGTGAAATTCCTGGTAGGGTTCCATGAGACTCAAGATACCGAAGCCGGAGTTTGTTCCCATGAAATCGAGCAGCCAGCGGGGAGGCGGAGCTGCCCACACCGGCCGCACCGGGCCTCCGGCCGCGGCCATCTCTGGATAGTCAGCAAACGCGCGAGCATAAGCTGAAAGCCAATCAGGGGAAAAGGTCGCGTCGTCGTCGGTAAATACTAAGATTTCTCCAGTCGCTGCTCTCCCTCCTGCATGTCTGGCGTAATGCAGCCCACATTCTGGCTCTGCCAGATAGCGGATAGGGATTTTGGCACTGCGATTTAACTTGTCGACCATTTTATCGATTTCAGGGTCGGCGGCATTATCCACTACTAAGATTTCAAACCTGGAGAGGCTTTGCCTCTGTAGGCTGAGGAGTCCCTGCTTCAGCGTTGCTCGACGGTTGTAAGTGGGGATAATTACCGAGATATCCAGAACAACACCTTTACTTTAAGACCCATAGCCTATTCCTAATAATCTTTATCAAAATGCATAATTAATAGACCATCTAAGTTAGTTTTATTATAGTAATGACACATATCAATTAAACGCAGCTCTTTTTACCAGGCGTGCAGTTTGCAATATATGCGAGCAATCCAGGAGCCAAAGAGATAAGCCATAAGTGATAACACCAAGTCCCATCAGAATAATCAACGTAAAGGTCTGCCCAAGGCCAGTAGATGTTAGTAAAAAGAGATACTTAGTCCCTGCGACAGCCAGTGACATTGTAAGGGTCGAAATGATTAGTCGCCTGCCATCTTGCCACAAGTAATAAGGGGAGACGTCCAGCAGGCGGGCGCTGAGATAGCCGTGCAAGGGAATTCCCAGCAAGTGCAAGATGATCTGACAACCAATGAAGACCAATAACCCCATGGGAGCGGTAAGTAAATAGACCGGCAGATAGAAAAGGATTGATATGAATAGCAGTTTTGTATTGAGATCGGGGCGGCCCAGGGCCCGATAGACTTCGGTATTGATCCCCACCAGCCAGGAGATGCCTTGAGCCAGACCCAGGAGGCTGAGTACCGGGCCCAGGCCTTCCCACTTCTGGCCGAAGAGCACCGTGGCGATCTGCGGTCCCACCAGGAAGAGCCCGGCGCCCATGGGCAAGGCCAGGGAAATAATCACCCGGTTCACCTTGTGAAAGGTGGCCTTAAGAACTTCGAGGTCGTCCTGGAGGCGGGAAAAAGTTGGGTAGAGCGCCGGGAGAAAGGGGTTGAGGATAAGGCCGATGGTAACGGCGCAGAGGTTCCAGCCCACGGTGTAAAGCCCCAGGGCCTCGGGGCCGAGAACGCGGCCCACCACCAGCTTGTCCCCCCAGACGAAGAACCATCCCAGGAGATTTTCCAGCATCACCCAGAGGCCAAAGCCGAAGAGGCGGCGGGCCAGAGGCCGGTCGAAAGCAAGCCGGGGCCGCCAGGGGCTTTTGAGCCACAACAGGAGCAGGTTCAAGAGGGAGGCGCATAGAGAGCCGGCCACCAGGGCCCAGACGCCGTAGCCGGCATAGGCCAGGGGGATGGAAAGACCGGCGGGGAGGACCGCGGTGGCCAGGTTGACCCAAAAGAGCCAGCGAAAATCCAGCTCTCGGACAAAGAGGTTTTGTTGCGCCGCCACGAAGGAGTTGATCACGATTAGGAGGCCGAGAACCCTGAGCACCGGCAGGGAGGCGGGGCTGTGAAAGAAGGCGGCGACCCAGGGAGCAGCCAGGAAGAGCCCCGCATAAAGCGGCAGGCTCAGGGCCACGTTGGCCCAGAAGATCACGTTAGCGGCCTGCTCCGGCGCTTCTTGGGTCTGGATCAAGGCCCGCCCCAGGCCGGCATCCCAGAAATGTTGGGAGAAGCTGACCACGACCATGGCGGTGGCCATAACCCCGAAATCATTGGGGGTGAGGAGCCGGGCCAGGATGAGGAAGATTAGGGGCTGGGCGGAGCGGGACACCAGCTGCATCAGCCCCAGCCACTTGAAGGAGCCCACGGCCTTCTGGAGGACAGAATCCGAAGTGGGCTTGTTCGAGGTCATGCAGTTGCCTCAGGCCCGGAACGACCGACCACCAGAACATTCCAGGTGTCCTCGGACGGGCTTCGGGAAAGGTCCGGGAAAGCGGAGACGATCAGTGGCTCCAGGGCGTTCAGACTGAGAAAGAGAAACAATTCCTGGGGAAAGAAATAGCGGACGTGGTGGCTTTCCTGGGTCGCACGGACCAGGCGGTCGCCCGCAAGCTGCCAGACGCGGTAATTGACTTCGCAAACTTGCCTGAAGGTGTCCAGAGAGGCAGAAGTGGCCCGGAGGATTTGACCTTCGGTGGTGGCAATGACCTTGAGGCGGTCGCCGGGACGCAGGGCCAAGACCGCCGGGCCGTACCAGACATCGGCCACGAACAGCCCGCCGGGGCACAGGTGGCGGCGTACTCCGGCCAAAGCCGCAAGCACCTCTTCGTTGGACAGCTGGTAACTCAACACGGCAAACATCATTAATACAGCATCAAATTTGCGGCCCAAAGCAAATGTGCGGACATCTCCCTGATGGAAAGCAGGGAGATGACCACTTGGTCCTTTGGGGAAGAACTCGGCCTTTTGCCGGGCTCCGGCCAGCATTTCCAGGGAGCGGTCCACCCCGGTGACCCGGTAGCCCCGGCGGGCCAGCGGGAAAGCGTGGTTGCCGGTGCCGCAGCCCAGGTCCAGGATGCTGCGAACCGACCCATTACCGTATCGGCGAAAGACTTCCTCCAGGAGGTCGCACTCAGCCTCATAATCCTTGTCTCTATAAAACTGGTCATAAAGTTCGGCGTAATGGCCTTGGAAGACGCGCTCCGTCATGATAGAGCCCGCCTCACCGCCTGGCAGACCTGTTCAAGCTGGTCCTTGGTCAGGGTAAGGCCAGAGGGGAGGTAGAGCCCCTGGCGCGATAGACGTTCAGCTACCGGGTAGCGCTCGCCTTTAAACCAGCCGCGCTCCAGAAAAACCGGTTGTTCGTGCATCCCCAGGAAGAAGGGACGGGTCTCCACCCCCGATGCCTTTAGGCGCTGGGCCAGGTCGAGAGCGGTAAGGCCGGTGGCCTCATCCAGAACCACGCCGTACATCCAGTAAACCTGCCGGGCCCAGGACTCTTCCACGGGTAACTGTAAGGCAGGCAGATCCCGCAGATTTTCCGTATAGGCCTGCCCCATCCAGCGTTTATGGGAGATAATTTCGGCCAAACGCTCCAGTTGAGCCAGGCCGATGGCGGCCTGGAGGTTGGTCAGACGAAAATTGTGGCCCATTTCGGTGTGCAAGAAGCGCTGCTCCGGACGAAAACAGAGATTGCGCAAACTACGGGCCTTGGCTGCCAGATCAGGGTCGCGGGTCAGGAGCATCCCCCCCTCGCCCATGGTGATTAGCTTGTTGGCGTAGAAGCTGAAGACGCTCAGATCCCCTAATCCTCCGCAACGGCGCCAGGTAGGCTGGTGATCATGGCGGCCAGCAAGATATTCGGCGCCGTGCACTTCGGCTGCGTCCTCAATGACCATGAGGTTATACCGGTGGGCCAGGTCCCTCACGGCATCCATATCCACGGGATGGCCGTAGATGTGCACTGGCATGAGGGCCCTGGTTCTATGGGTTATTCTGGCTTCGATTTGATGCACATCCATGCACCAGGTGCGAGGGTCGGCATCCACCAGCACCGGCATGCCGCCATTATAGACCACCGCCAGGGCGCAGGAGATAATGGTAAAGGTGGGGATGATCACTTCGTCGCCCGGCTTGAGACTGAGGCAGGCCACGGCTACCTGGAGGGCGGTGGTGCCGTTGCTAAGAGCGATACCGTATTTCATGCCGCAGTAGGCGGCCCATTTTTCTTCGAATTCTTGGATGAAGCGCCCCGCGGAAGAAATCCATCCGGTGCGGAGGCATTCTGTGACATATTGCAGTTCACGGTTACCCAGGAGAGGCTCATTTACTGGGATCATTTGCCTGCTCACTTTCTTCGAATCGCGCTTTGTCATCATACCCGGCATAGGGCCCTTGCTTGATTTCGATCATAGCCGTATCTTCCAGCATCTCAAAAGAGTGGCCACCGCCGCAGAGCAGGATGACGTCCCCGGTTGTCAGGATGTAAGAGTCGATGAATTGTTTTTCTGAAGAATAGAGATTCACTTTTGTGCGACCGTGACGAATAAGTAAGACTTCTTGCGTATAAAGGACTTGCCGGGATACCAGATTATGGACATGGGGTGCAATCTTTGTTCCTTTGGGGTGACGCATGAATCCAACTTGTTGCGAAAAATTGATAGGGGTAAAAAAGTGAACCCCGGGTTCATCATATTTGGCCCGGATGATCAGAGCAATTGGCTCCAAGCCGTGGATGATAGTTTCCATCAAATGATCGCCACTCATAAAATCTCCGATTAAATTTTGTTCCTTATAGGCAATTTTCCATCCATTTATTACTCAGAGCATATAACTGATTAACTTTTTATGCTGCATATTGGACATGTTTCCCTTGGAAAAAGTTGGCGACTATGTCCGGTTTACATTGGCGACTCCGTAGGTAGCTCCTGACCTTCCCCATCAACTCCGTTTGATTATTAGGCCGTTGACGCCCCAGGGCATTGGTTTTGACATCATGATTGAGCAATTCGTCCGGGTTGATCTCCGGACTATAGCTAGGTAGAAAAACTAACCGACGGCGCTCCTCATTTTCTTTGACCCAGTTTTTCACCTTGAGGGAGCGGTGGACCGGGTGACGGTCGATGATGAGATATACCCGGCGATCACTCTGACGGAGCAAGCGCCGGAGAAACTCTAAGAAAACTGGGGCAGTAAAACGCTCTTTGCAAACTATGAAGTTTAAGCGCCCCTGATTGGTAATGGCAGAAATCATGTTGCAGCCGAAGCGCTGACCCGTGGCCAAGATCACGGGCGTCTGTCCCTTGAGGCCATAAGAGCGCCCCACGGCATGGTCTGACCGCAGCCCCATTTCATCGCCCCAGTATATTTGGGTCTTCTCTCTCTGTGCCTGGCGGCGAATACTGGGATACTCTTTCTCAAGCCATTGCCGGACCTGCTCCGGATTTTGTTCCCAGGCCCGCCGCGCCGGTTTTTGCGGGGTGAAGCCCCAGCGTTTGAGATAACGGCCTACGGTCCAGACTGACACCTGTAAGCCAAACCGGCGTTTAATGAGGAGCGCTACCGCTTCCCGGGTCCAGAGGTAAAAAGGCAATTTGAGTTGTTCCGCATGATGATCAATGACCGTCTTGGCAATTTGTGCAGCCTGCCAAGGCAGGAGCTTTCCTCCTTTCGGACGGCCTTTCCGTTTCGATTTAAGCGCTCCTTGGCCCTGAAGGCCATACCCTTTCACCCATCCACAGATGATTTGCGGTGCAACTCCACAGAGCCTGGCAACTTCTCTCTGTTTTTTACCGTCCAATACCGCTTTAACGGCTAATTGGCGTAGATGTTCTTGCGCAGATGATGGAATGGAGCGAGCATCGACTTTTTGCATGCAATATCTATAGCATAAGCCCCTAAATAGTTAATCTATTTATTGCGTTGAGTAATAAATACTATCTTTCGAGCTGTTTTTCCCAATGCTTAACTGCAAATTCCAGCATGATATACATACCTAAGGTTATTGTTGAGAGATTGGCAATCCAAAAAATTCCAGATAGCTCTTGACAACGGGGATATAGGAAGAGTCTTCCTTGAGTCAGCGGTCCCGGGCTGCCGCGGCGATTTGCCGGCGAGCTGCGTCACGTGATGGATCAAGCCAGTAACTTAGTTTTTCTCGAAGTTCCCTTGCGAAGCGCCGGAAAAACGTCCACAACATTCCCCTTAGGTATTACCCAGATTTCGATGATCTTGCTGCTTATTTACAATTATTAATCATAATTATACTTTATTTGTAAAATATTTTCGTCCAAAACTGATTTGGAGAGTCGATTATCTTTAATGGAATGCACATGTGACAAAGGGCCATAATATGCAACTCGATATATCCGGAGAAAAACACAGGAAGAGTGCATTTGAAGCCTCTTTAAATATTTTGCCTAAAGTTATGCAGCCGATCTTTTACCCAACCTATGTGTCCGGTAAGTTGAGAAAATACCTATTTCGTCTCATCCGGATAATATGTGGAATGAGTTTTATTATTGTAGTAATAATATCCTGCGTAGCCATCAGCGGTGTTGATGCCATTTAATACTGCACCCATTATTGGGGCATTAATCTGACTGAGAAGATGGTGGGACTGGATCACGGCTCTCTTAGCGGTGCAATTATTCTTAGTTACCAGTATAACTCCATCGACCAGGACAGATATTATTCGGGCATCGGCAAATGCCAGAATAGGGGGCGTATCGATAATAATGTGGTTAAATTGCTTTCGGAGTTGCTTGATAAAATCCTTGAAGACCTCGGAATTCAATAGATTAACGGGGTTGGGGGGGTGGGTTCCAGCGCTTATGATCGTCAGATTGGGAATAGAGGTTAAGCGCAGGACCTCTTCAAGAGTGGCGTTGCCGGTTAGATAATTGGTTAGGCCCGGCTTTAAATCAAGTTGGAAAATTTGGTGCACCCTGGGTTTCCTCGTGTCACAATCGATCAGGACCACCTGATGTCCAGTCATCGCAAAGGACAGGGCCAGATTAGAGGCGACCATGGTCTTCCCTTCTGCAGGATTGGGGCTGGAAATCATGATGGCAGATGGGGGCCTTCCTGACATAGAGAACATGATAGAAGTATGCGTGTGGCGAAGGGCTTCGGCGATCCGATGCCTGGGATGTTTATAGACAACTAAGTCTAAATCTACCACATCCATGGGGCTCTGGTTACCGCGCTGCAAGCGGGGAAAATAACGAAATATTGCCGAAGAATCGGGCTTTCCCTGATAGCTGACCATTATTCTGTGGCTGCCGTCTATCTTGGGCAAATTCCCCAGTGAAAATAAATTACAGGCTCGTTCCAAGTCATCGGGGGATTTGATGGAGTCATCTAAATGTTCTCTCAGCAGGGCCAAGCCAACGCCTAACATCAAACCAAGAAACGCACCCATCATGAGGTCGCGCCTCGTCTTGGGCGAAATCGGTACATCCGGAAGTGGCGCCGAATCGATGACCGAAATGTTGGAAGGCACCATGCTGCTGGCTATGTTGGTCTCTTTGACTCTGGACAACAGCGCCAGGTAGAATTGCTCATTAGTCTGCGAATTCCGTTTCAGCATCTGATATTCAGTAAGATTATTCTGCAACTTGGACATCTGTTCTTTTTGGGCCGAGAAACTGTCACTCAAGAGGTTTTTGGTCCGCTTGGCCGCTTCATAATCAGCCTTTACACTCTCCGTCAGGCGCTGAATCTCAGATTGCAAGCGGCTCTGCAATTCGGCCAGGTGAGCCTTTGCTGCCTGCATTTCCGGATGGCCGCTAAGAAAAACTTTCTGCATAGATGAAACTTTGGCCTGTTGGGCCACCAACTGCAGACGCAGCGAGGAAACTAAAGCATTATTGACAATCAGCGGGGCATTGGGGCCCTTATCCTTAATCTCCTGATATTGCGCCTCCTTCGCCATTTCCTCGGCTTGAGCTTTGGTGAGCAGAGCGTTCAGATCGATGAATTTATGGACAATTACATTGTCTTTGTCCTCTGAAGTATAAATATCGGTTTGTTGGCCAAATTTATAGAGCTCCTTCTGACCCGCGTACACTTTGGCCGCCATTTCCTGGAGTTGTTTATCCAGCCACTTTCTCACCAGGGCAAAAGACTCACCGCGCCGGTCGATGGACAGGTACATATATTCATTGGCGATGGCATTGACCACCCTTTGCGTTAGAAACTTGTCCGGAGATTGAAATGAGACTTCCAATAGATAAGAATTGCGTATTGGGGTGACTTTTAATTTGCTTAGAAAGGAGTTCACCATGCCCTCTTCAATGTCCGTTTCGCTTATGTCATGGTTTTTCACCCTAGCGGGTTTGAAATCCGGATGCTCCTGCAGCTTCAAAGCCTGGATGACGCGAAGGGCCAGGGAGCGGCTCTGCAGGATCTTGTACTGAGTCATCTGGAACTTCTCTAAGGAATCGTAATCCAGATATCTGGACACTGGATCCACGCTCACCTGGGAGCCGGGGTTATCTTGGGTGATCTGCAACATCGCGGAGGTACTGAATATTGGCGTCCGCGTGTAAGTATAAAACCCAGTAAAGAAGACTATACTGAGAAAGGTGATAATAATCAACCACTTGTGCTTCAACAGAACGTAGACATAGTCCCGGGCTGTTAATCTACCATAGGTATTAAAATTATCATAGCCTAGCGATAAAGGCGTAGATAGAGATGATTGCGGAATAGGGGATTGTCCTACTGCTACAAGAGGCTGATCATGATTTGACATCAGTTATACCGCCTAGTTACTTTATTATTGTGTAAAAAAAATGCTATAGTGTATCCGCCCCTGGGAATGGGGATATCAAGATCCTGATTTTTACCTCGCCCACCAGCGGCATGCCGATCTCTCCCTGCCCGTTGATCCAAAGCGTCGGTCCAGGGTTTTCTGGCCGAGGATCTCGGCTACAAGTTGGTCTCACGGCCCCACCTGAAAGTCTTTATCGTCATCTAGGCTCAGATACGGGTGGCTTGAAAGGGTTTGCTATATCCTGACAGATTGTTCAAATTGCGCTTCCCGCGGAATAGCTGATTCCGCCGCCCACCAACTGTTTCACATCCAACAAGAGCCTTCTTAAGATGCTTTCTGGAACATAGACCACGTCATTCTCTTTGAGGGGGATATCCAGCTCTTTCTTTGCTAAGATGGCATACAGGTCAAAAGGAATGGTCGTCGGGTTACCTTGCTCATCGATTCGTAGGATGGACGATATCTGGGGCTTGGCCAGCCCTGCTACAGGGCTACCCGCCACGGCGACGGCCTGGGAGACCGTCAATTTACCTTTGACTGGAACGGTACCCGGCTTATTCACCGAGCCCAGCACATATGCCAGGCCGCCGATCGGCACATTGATAACATCTCCAGCCTGGATGGGCACATTAAGCCTCCCGTCCTGGGAAAGACGCCGCAGATCAAGGACGATGGTCTCGGAGTTAAGGGCAAAGGATTGAGGAACGTCAGTTCCAGGCTTTAATTTTCCGCCCTCCCGCCCGGTACGCTGGGAGCGGATGATATGCACATAATCGCCGGCTTTTTCATCCAAGCCTCCGGCCAAGGCCAGCATCTCCAGGAGCGTGCGCGGCCCGATCATCTCATAGCTGCCCGGTTTTTTTACGGCACCGGTCACTGCCACTTGCTGGTGGCGATATTCTTTGACGAAGACGCTGACCTGGGGGTTCCTTAAATAATTAGTACCGTATAATTCCTGGAGGTGGCTTTCCACCTGCTGGGGTGTCAGCCCGGCTACCTGGACGAGCCCAATAAGGGGCATGGTAATATCCCCCGAGCCATTCACTCGGACGAAGCGCTGGAGCTCCTTCTGCCCATAAACGCCGATTTCCAGGAGATCCTCAGGGCCCACCGTGTAGTCACGCGGAGTTCTCAGGTTGGCGGCAGCCCCCTGAGCTAAAATTTGCTGGTTGAGATCATCTTTTTTGTCTTTGGTCTGAAGTTGCGCTGATGCTTTTTGCGGGGTGATGGTTCCGGAAGAACTACAGCCGGCCAACCAGAAAAGGGCCACTAAAGGCATGAGCAGATATCGACAACGATCCATGATAAATTCCCTATAATTTAAGTTTTTTTAACAGAGATTATGCGGCCGCCGTGGTTGCTTCTGTCTAAAAGAGCTATCTGGATTATCTTATTCTGAAGCTTAAATCCGGAAACACTGGCGGCTGGCTACCGCCATAAAGGCCCTGAAAACGCTTAGTGGTATGGTTCCAAAGCCTCCTCGGTCAAATCCACCGCCACCGCCCCGCAAGTCCACTGCCACCACGAGGCGACGCTGGCCGTCTTTTTTCCGCAGGATGAAGCCTGTGGCCCCGGCCAGGGGGCCCCCGAGGATGGTCACCCGCCTCCCCTTCACCAACTGGGACCACAAGGATCAAGCGTCAGGTTGCTGGTCACCATCCTTTGGAGTGAGTATACCGTCTCCGCCGGTACCGGGGTGCACTGTCGCTTAAGTCCCAAAATGCGATCACGCCAGTATTTTTAAGAATATCGTAATAGACCGGGGTGCTGAGGTCGGCATGGACGAAGAGATAGCCCGGGAAGAGGGGGACTTCCAGGAGGCGGACCCGGTCCTGGCGGTGACTGCGCGCGGTGATGCGGGGGAGAAAGACCTCCAGACCCTGATTTTGCAGGTGCCTCTCCACCTTAGTTTCCTGGCGGCTGTAAGTGTGGATCACAATACCAGGCAAGGTCTCCGTGGGTAACTGCACTGCTCTCAATAGGCACCTTGGACACTCGCTTCGATTTGTATTCAGCCATTTTCCAAACAAATTGCCGTCCCGTAAATTACATAAGTAGTTTACCAATTACCTCAATAATTTAATATGTTATGGCTCAAACCATAACGTTCGGCCCCGATGACCTCCCCGAAACCCCTATCGGAAAAGTCGCCCTCCCCGGTTTTGCCCCCCCAACCCTGGAGCGACTATGGCTTCACCGGCTAACCCCCTGCTCTACCGGGAGGTGATGCGCCGCTCTTTCAATAATCACCACTGATGCCCCCGGCAGGACAATGAGCCTCAGAAATCTTGGCCCAGCAGCTCAGAATGACAAGAAAGAATTGAGGACTTAAGTATTCCGCAAATATTTATTGTCCGGCGGCCGCCCATAATTGAGAGACAAATCCCCTACCCGGGCCATGGCCTCATTCTCGCCGGCAAAGCGGGCTGGGAACTCCACCGACAGCCGCCGGGAAATCTCCCCCAGGGAGCTTTGGCCGTCCATCAACTCCAGGATGAACCGGTCGATGCGGCCATCCTCTGTCAGAACCGGCACATGGGTAGAGGCCCGTTGCTTCAGGCTAGCTGGAGATACGGGGGCGCCTAAAAAAGTGGATTGCCGGAACTCGGCCTTTAGCCGCCCCGGCTGGCTCTCGTCCAGGATGCGGGTATCCCAGCGCCAGAGATAATCATCTCCCACCAGGTTGGCGGCCAGGTCTACCGATACCACATCCCCCGCTTCCAAGTTCATGGGTTCCGGCCAGGGGAAAAAATATTTGGCATAAACCCCGGGGCTTTCGCCGGGGCGGTTGGAAAAGGATACGCCCGGAGCCAGAAGGGCGTCGAACCAGAGAACGATGCCGTGGGCCGTGCCGGCCCGGTCCGTGGTCCACGCTAATTCGCACCGGGCATCGGGCTCCGCCACCGTATAAAAATTTAAGGTCCACCAGCATTGGGCCGGGGCCAACATATCCTCCGGCGTTACCCGGGCCGAGTAACTTTGATTAATGGCCAGTGGCCACGCCGCCCGCAGATCCAGCCCGTAAACATCTTCCTTCCAGGCGGAGGTATGTTTCTCATACACCTCCGGCAATGCCACCACCGCGGCCCAGAGGGTATCCTCTTGGGGAATCAAACGCCCTCCGGGAGCCAGAAAACGCTGCCGGGCATCCACAATAGTCGGGATTATTTGTTGAAAAAAAGGCAGCGACCCGTGCAGGTCGGAAACGATGACGTCCACCGGTTCCGGCAGGGTAATCCGGGTGGAAACGTCCTGGATGAAATGAATCCGCTCCGCGTAGCCGTTGGCGGCCGCCAGGTCCCGGGCCAGATCGAGGAGATCGCTGGGGTCGATGGCATAAACCCGGGCCGCGCCGCACTGGCAGGCCAACAGGGCGAACATTCCGATGCCGGTGCCGATGTCCAGCACCACCGCCCCGGGGCTGACGGCTGAGCGCAGCGCCTCCCGGTAACCGGCCGTCCGCTTGGCATCGAGGATCATCTGGCCGTAGCCATCGAGGGAATAAGTATGGGTCATATTGACAGGCTTGATTTTTCCGCCCGATAGTCGCCGCCGGCTTGGAGATGGGAAAAATCCTCCAGGATGCTCTCGCAGAGTTGGTTCAGGTAGGCGGGTCCGGCCCGGGGAATCAGGCGGCGCACCGGCACCCGCTCCAGCAGGCGGCCCAGGACCTCGAACTCACGGGCCCGCAGCTCCTTATCCAAAAACTTCGACCCATAGGTGTTGGCTATCAGCAGCAGCAGCCTTTCCTTCCCCGGGACCTCTTCCACCCGGGGACCGGCATCCTCCTGCCGCGCCCCCAGGATATAAATGGCCCCTAAGGGGAGAGGCCTAGACTGAAAGCAGTAGCCGGGGGCGGTAAGGTTGAGCCACCGCTTGTCCCATTCGGGATCCAAGGTATTATCCGAGATGACCGGAGGCAGGGCGGTGGGGGAGCCATAGAGATACACCACCGATTGGGGCCAGAGACAGACATTGGGGTCCCCCGGGAGCACCCAAAAGGTATCATCCTCCTCCTTAAGAACCGTGAGGTCATCGGTGAGCACCGGGTAGCCCAGGCGGGCAAAGGCCGCGGCGGTGGTGGATTTGCCGGCGCCCGGAAACCCCAGCACCGTTAGGGCGTGTCCTCCCGCGGCCACGGCGCTGCCGTGCAGACAGGGCGTCCCCCGCCAACGCAGGAGAATCCCCAGGACCGGGCCCAACAGGTAGGTGGAGAGATATTCCTGGGTCGCGCCTTCGGGCCCCGAGACCCAAAGACGCGACCCCGCAGAGTCCATGACGAACTGGCAGCCGTCGCTGTATCTCAGCCGGAAGTATCGGCCTCCGGCCACCTGCCAGGCTCTATAGACGGGTTCGCCGCCCTGGTCATCCTCGAAGCCGGTTTGCCACAATTCCTGGGGCATCTCCAGGAACCGGCGCCACCATTCCGCCGTGCCCTCATGGCATATTTCCACATCTACCGCCGCTGGCTCCGCCTGGGCCACTAGACCGGGAATAGGCCGGTCGGACCTTAGCCGCAAGCCGAAGATGTTATAAAACAAAGACGCAACCATGAAAAGCGATGATTCGGCCCTTTGTAATGCTAAGCTGCAGTTTTATTACGACCAGTCCAACCGCCAGTGTCAGTATTACCATTTCTACCTGTAGCCATGGTAATCTGCTTGACATTGCCGTAATCCATCACCTGGGGGGGGTGATAAGCCAGCCGTTCTTTTTTCGTGGATTTCATGATGGTCCTCCTGTCGTGACATGATTTTGGGGTTTAGTCCTGTGAGTTGATATGTTAACATTCCGCATCTGCCGTAAAATTTATGATGATTTCACGGGCCAGATGAAAAAAACCTCTTCCCGAGTTTAACCCCCCAAAGCCTCTCCTTTTTATTACCTAATTGCCTTGAAAAAAGCAAGTCTTAATGGTGGTGGCTGTTATCCTAAGTTTAGGAGCGAATCACTGATTGCAGAAATTCCTCCAGACCCTTGATGCAAGTCATATCGCGGTAGAGCCTGCCCTTAGTTGCTGCAATTTTCTGGCTTATTTGCTCCCGCCAGCTCTCGTCCAGGGCAAGACGCGCGGCCACCGCCACGTATTCTTCCAAGCTGGTGACGATGGTCTCCGTGACGCCCATCATGGTCAAAAAAGCCATACTGTGCCTTCCCCGCATAAGATTCCCGGGCAGCGTAACCACGGGCAGGTCACAGGCAAGGGCTTCTAAGGTGGTGTTGCCTCCGGACCATCCAATGCTGTCCAGGAAGATGTCGGACAGGCAATTCAGGGCGTGATATTGCGTTGAATCCAGCCGCGGTAAAAGGGTAACATAATCTTCGGAATTTAAGCCATAATTCCCGAATGCCTGATGCAGACGCCGCTGAAATTGGTTATTTACGAAAACCGAGTCTCCTTGAATAAAGGCGAATTGACAGTTGCCTACTGCTTTGGCGAGTTGCGGGAAGACGGCATCGTATTGCGGCAGATACTTGAATAGGGACTGTGGGCAAAAAAATAAAATACCATTCGACTTAAGGTCGAAACTGGCCCGGCTCAGCCCAGTCTCCGGGAATTCCCGGGGGCTGTAAAATGTGGAGAGATTGGGCAATTTCACCAGTTTTTCGGTGTAATGCGCTTCAGCTCCCGGAGGCTCCATCAGCTCGCTACTCAGATAGTAGTCCATGGTAGGTAAGCCTGAGGTAACCGGGTGGCCCCAGGACACGCACTGGATAGGCGCAAGCTTTAATGAAGCCAGCCTGAGAGTCAGGTAATCCATTCCCACTTCAGGATAGATCAATATGTGCAGCCGGTCCCCGCGGATCATCCGTGCCAGTTTTGGTAATGAAAAAACGTCTTCCACCAGGCGGACAAAACTCTGCCTCGCCTGCCCGGTTTCATTGTCCTTTCTAGTTCCTGTGTGGTAGCCGTATAGCTGAAACCGCCGTTTATCTAAATTCTCCCCCCAACCCTTTGCGAGAATCTTCCAAACGGAGTGTTCCCATAAGAAACCTGAGACAATCCCGACTCGGCAAGGTTCGACCGGATTGGAGGGCGGCATCGAAGGGGCTTGGGCCCATTTCGGGTATCTGGCTGCCTGAATGCGACAAACCAATTTACCATAGAGACTCTGAAGATCGCGGTCATTGAGTCCCTGATATGCCAAGTAAAAAGGAAAGCAACTCCCCACAGCCTGGGCCGCCTCCTTAATCTCGGCCGAACTATCTAGCCTGATGGTTTGGCACAGATGCTCCAGTTCCTTTTGATAGCATCTCCGGGTTTGCGCAATCTCGCTCGCCTGACCGTAAAGAATAGGAGTTTGAGCTATACAAAGATTGAGCCGGGCTCTCACCGAGTCAGGTTTTATAGCCAGGGCCTTTTTTAAACAGTCGAGTGCCTCTTGCTGTTCTCCTAGGTTAGAGAGAATTGCCCCCAATCTATTGTAATGCTTGGCATTATGAGGATCAAGTTCTATCGCCTTTCTATAGCAAGCGATGGATAAGCTGGCTAACTTTGGATCTTCGGTTGCCAAAAGAGCCTCCCCTAGTTTACAGTGGGCAGAAACCTTCTTCGGTTTAATTTTAATAGCTTGGCTATAACAACGCATAGCCTCAGATAATTTTGCCAGCTCCATTAAAACATCGCCCAGACGAACAAAGGTATCATAGGTTGGTTCTATTTCAATTACTTCGCGGTAAGTTTTCTCAGCTTCTCGAAAGTTTCCGGATCGGCAGTCTTGCAGAGCTTTTTTTAATCTTTCTCTTATATCAGGTGATAGTTTCCTAATTTCGTGGGACATTCAGTTACCTTTTCTATTTAAATTGCATTGAATCTTTTTGCAACATGGGCTGTTAAATAAAGTGCCACCGGAGCTCAATTAGTCTTTTTATGGTCTCCAACTAGATCAGGATAATCAACACTCAAATTTTGCCAGCCAGTAATTGAGGCTTAAGGGGCGCAGGTTTATCCACAGCCGACCCGGGTCGGTCTCGGTCGTCGCCGGGGGAACCGCGGCGCGCCGGACATAGGCGGCCAGCCCGTCGCATGGCTCAAAGTTATCCAGCCACCGGGAATCGGGGCGGCGGACCAGGGCCAGTTCGGGATGGTCGACCATGGGCGTTTTGGGACGGCGGCGGATAAGATCCGGCAGACGCTCCTTGGCCAGTTCCCGGAGCATGATCTTATCCACGCACCAGGGCAGTGGCGGCAGGCTCAGGGCGTAGGTGAGAAGCCGCACATCCAGCAGGGGATGGCGAAACTCCAGCGGCCCCCCCATAACCCCGGCGTCATACTCCATTTCGAAACACCCTTGCAAAAAAGACCCGGCCAGAAAGGCGCAGGCTTCGGGGCGCACCGGGGGCTGGGGCGCCGACCTTCGCTTGAAAAGTTGCCACCGGGCAGGCAGGTCCAGCCGGGCGCTCAGGTCCGGGTCAAGCCACTGGGGGAACCCGTCCTCAGGCTGGCTCCGGCTGTTGCGAGTGCGCCAGCGATCCAGGGCGGTCCTGAAACCAACTTGCGGCATATGGCCGTAAAGGAAGAGACTGCGCCCCATTCCCGTTACCAGTGGGGCCAGATGCAGGCTCCGGGCCAACTTGTAGATATACGATTTGGAGGGGTAAAGAATCTCGTCGCCGCCATGGCCGGTGAGGACTACCCGGCTGTGGATAGCGGCCAGCTTGATCATGTCCAACCCGGCTGCTGCTCCACGGGGATCGTGGCAGGGCTCCGGTTCGCTCAGGTCGGCCTGGCGCTCAAACAGAGCATAATCATCCTGGGGCAGAAACTCGATAGGGACTTGCAAATGCCTGGCCACCGCCCCGGCAAAGAAGCGCTCTTCATCTGGGATCAACCGATCGAACACTGCCGTCTGGCAGTGCAGGTCGAAGCGGGGTGACCGTTCAATCAGCAGTTCCCGGGCCACAGCCGTCACCAGAGGAGAATCCAGCCCGCCGCTGAGATATACCCCTACCCTGTCGGTGCGTAAGCGGTCCGCAACCGCCTCCCGCAGCAACTCCTGGAACCGGTCCACATAGTCCCGCTGGCGCCGGTAGTGCACGGGGCCTTCCTGAGGCAGGCGCCAGTAGCGCTGCACCTTTACGGCGCCCCCTGCCTCCCAGGTCTGGGAGTGGGCCGCGGGCAGGCGCCGGATGTCGACAAAGCTCGTGGTAGCCGGGTCCTGGTTGAATTCAAAGAGGAGGAAATCGGCGATGACCAGGTCATTGAGCCGGTCGGAAACGTCCGGGTGCTGCCGGATGCAGTTCAGGGTATTGCTGAAAACCAGGCTACGGCCCGTTTCGGCATAATAGAAGGGCTTGACACCGAAATGATCCCGGGCGCAGAACAGCCGCCGGTGGCGTCCATCCCAGAGGGCGAAGGCAAAATCTCCGATCAGATGTTGGAGACAGTCGTCCCCCCAGACCTGGTAGGCATGAAGGATCAATTCGACATCGGGGGAATTTTTGGGAACGGCGCAGCCCCGGGCGGCAAGCTGTTTGACGAGATCGGCGCGGCCGTCGATACGGGCGTCCGCGGTGATCCACACCTGGCCGTCCAGGGTCAAGGGCTGACAATCCGGCCGGGTGTCATCCACCGTGCGCAGCAGGGCATGCCCGAGGCCTACTGTGCCCTGGCTCCAGGTCTCCTGGGCATCGGGGCCGCGGAAGGCCAGGAATTCCGTCAGGCGCCCCAGCAACTCCCGATCCACCGGTTGCCCGTCCAGATTGATGAGGCCCACGATGCCGCTCATTTTGTGCCCTTTATCGCCCGGTATTTAGCTTTAAAAGCGAGACGTATGTGATACCAGGCCCGCTGAACTGCGTTCCCGATATCCCGAGGGATCATCTTAATGGCGGCCCAGACTTCCTGTCTAACCTCGGCCCCTTGCCGCTTTTTCAAGAAGAGCCGGGCCAAGCGGCTGCGGACCACACAGCCGTCATCACCGGCAGCGATACCCATACGCAGCGATATTATAGCAGTATCAATCTGTCCTTGTGCAGCATAAAGCCTACCTAAAATCGTATGTATCCGGAAATGATCGGGGTCCATGAGGAGGGCGCGGTCATTGTGGGAAAAGATGGGAGCCCCTATGGGCAGATAGCCCCGCAGGCTCAAGTGCAGCGATCTTTCGTACGCCTCAATAGCCTCAGGACCTCGACCTCGCTTCGACAGAACCTTTCCCAAGGTGCGCCAGGCATCCACCAGATGGTCGTCAAGTTCCAAGGACTTGCGCAGCCAGGCCTCTGCCTCCTGCCACCGCGTGAAACGGGTCGCCAGTTGTCCCAGGCCGAAATGGGCGTAAGCGTCTTCCGGATTCAAAGTTAGGGTGCGCCGGTGCTCCTGCTCGGCCTCTGGGTAGCGCCGGTCCCAGTAATACCAGAACCCGCCGCTGCCATAAGCGGTGCCGTAAGCAGGGTCAAGTTCCCGAGCCCGCCGGTGGCACTCCCGGGCGTCGGTTGGTCTCCCCATATCGGCGTAAGCGCCTGCCAGGAGGAATTCGAGGGCAGGATTGTCCGGGAGAAACTCTCTGGCCTGAAGATAGGTTTGCACAGCCTGGGGCAGGTTCCCCCCAGTCTTGGCTCGGGCTCCCTCCCGCAGCAGGGTCATCCCTCGCAGAAATGGCTCGTGATCTCGAACCCCATCCAGGCGCCGGGCCAATTCATCGCCCAGATATTTCCACTGCAATGGGGTAAAGCCTCCTTCCACCGAATAGGCGATGGTCACCAGTTCGGCCTGGATGCCCATGTCCTTGAGGCCGGTCGCCAAAGCGTCGGGCCAGCACCAGGGAAGTCCCCGATGTTGGTCGCTGGAGTGGCAGGCCTTGGGAATCACCATATAATCCACGTCGATATCTAATAGGACCTTTTCGGTTATCAGGGGCAGGCCCTGCAACGTGCACACCCGCAAGGGCCTCCCCAAAATTGCGCCGGCAATCAGATCTCTTTCCGCCTTGAGGGGATGCGGCTTGCCGGGATATTTTGCCAAAATTTTTTGCAAACTCCGTACCAAAGGCTTGCGGCTTCCGGCATCCCCCAAGGTCCGATCAGGGACCACCCAAAAGATTTCTCTGACCATGCCTTCCTTCAAGGCCTGGCAGATAAAGTTGCCAATATTGAGGGAAGACCGGTCTGCGCACCAGCTCAGGTCATCATGGGCGTCCACGTGGACCAGAATTTTCTCACGGACTCCGGCATCCTTCCAAACAAAATAGGCCTGGTCATGGTTTTCCATGAGATGGACACGCTTCAGAAAGGGTTCTACCTGGCTTAAGGCTGACTTTTGCATATCTTTACTGGTCTGCTGCCCCGATAATTGTGGCTGCATAATGACCGGCCCCAAGTAATTGGCAAAGCTCCGGCGACTGTCAAGCCTCCAAAGGGCGAACTTAAGGAGCCGCCGGGGGGATTATTTCCCGAGGGAAAGGGGGAAACCGCCCGGCCACGTTCGCACCGTCATTCAGCGGCTGGCCCTGGAACTCCACCCAGGCGTGGGCTTCCAGGCGGCTCGGCTCAGGCTTAACGCCGATGCGCAGCTCTCCGGCAAGCCCCTGGCGGCGCAACAGCCACCAGAGGACCAGGGATCGGGGGAGACAGGTGGGCCGAAAGAGGCCGTAACGGGCTGCAACCTGCACCAGGCGGGCGGTGGCCCGAGCCTGATCCAAGTCCGACTTTAGGGCAGACAGGTGCGGGGCCAGGGCCTCTCCCTGGTTCAACCTGGCCTGGAGCCGGCAGAGTCCCCAGCAGCGCAGTCCTAAGGCCACCAGGGGGAGCGCCAGGGAAGCCTGGACCAACAACCACCGCTCGGCCCCGGAAAGCTGCCATGCTTTCTTTAGATTAATTTTCGTGGAGTTCCAGTAATCCACGCTGCACCATCTTGGACACAAAATCATCTAGGTCTTGCCGCAGCAAAGGTGGGTCAACCTCATAGTCTGCCAGCAACTTCTGGTAGGCCGCCTCGATATTCTCGCTGGAGGTCAGAGCCTGGCACATGCGCGTCCCCACGCCATCCAGACCGTGGTAGCATTCGGTGTCGAGATTGAGGAGCACAGATTCGTTTTCGAAGGTGCGCATTAAAACATTCACGGGGAAGGTAACCCGCATGCTCATGGAAAAAGGCATGGTGTCAATTCCTTATATATATTATGCTTGATGTATAATTGCTGTTTTTTAAATTTTTCCCCTTTTCTCCAAAAAGGCTATCTAAAATATTGCCTTAGGTCAGGGCGTTAATTATATTATCTAAGTATTTAATATTGCTTGATTTTAATAATAAATTTGGGATATTCAAACAAGTTTTTTATAATGCTTTATACTACAGATTTAAGGCCACCTCAACATGTTTCTACCCATGGGCAGTCTCCCAGAGTCTTGGCTGGCGGCATTTACTCTTCTCCGCCCCTTGTTGCCAGTGATAGAGGAGAGGGATCCTCCGGGGGGGGTAACCACCCTGCGGACTCTGGATGCCACGTGGGTAGAACATTGGCGTGCCTTGCAACTCACCCCGTTGCTGTACCGCGAACTGGCGCGCCGAGGCTGGGATGCGCAGATTGCGCCCCCATGGTGGTCCACCCTCCGGGATGGCTACGTCCTGGCCTTACAGTCTGCCTTCCAAGAAGAAGAAGAGATCAAGGAACTCCTGCGAGCCCTAACCAAAGCGGGGGTCACCCCGATTCTTCTTAAAGGCGCCGATCTGCGCCTGCGAGTTTACGGCGACCCTGCTGTTCGGCCCATGGCTGACCTGGATATCCTGGTGTCGCCGAGCCAAGTCGACCGGGCTCGGGGGGTGCTCGAATCCATGGAGTTCAGGCTGCAGGCCCAGTGCTTTGATCCACGTCCCGGCTGGCGGGCTCGCTTTCGCAACGAACTTCACTTCGCTCCCCCCCCGGGTTGGCCTCTCCTGATCGACCTGCACTGGCAATTATATTATATCTTCCGCTTTTATCACTTGCCTTATACCCGCTTGCAGGAAAAAGCCATCACTTCTGAGTACCAGGGATACCTCGTAAAGCTACTTTGCCCAGAACACCTAGTGATCCACCTTGCCCTCCACACCTACGCCGAACCCGACAGCGTCCTAAAAATCATTGATCTAGAAGGGGCACTTTCCCTTCCCCTAGACTGGCCCTTTTTCCTGGAAGAAGTTGCTCGTTTCAACTGCCAGAGGCCTCTGTATATTATCCTCCTGGGGATATCCCGGCTTTTTCCCCAAAAAGTGCCTCCCTTTATCCTTGATCACCTGGGCCAATCCCGGCCCGCGTGGGTTGAAAAACTGGTCCTCCGAGAGTCCCTGGGCTACCTGACTGTTCATGCCGCCACCCTGTACCACCATAGGCGACTCTCAGACTGGTTTTTTTACCTGAAGGCTTTAACCTGGCCGCAAGAAGAATACCTGACAGCAATGTATGGAATGCCTGACCGCATTCGTTTTTTTCAACAAATCCTGGCCCACCTGTTTTCCTACGCCAAAAACTGGGGGCCGCATTAAATTCTTTCTTCTTAATTTCTCGTACGCTCAGATAGTAATGGCCATTACAGTCTGGTGTGGATTTTTTTAGTGTGGCAAGGGCTTGGGGCAGGTCATTTGGACTACTTAGCGAGGCCGTCGAAAAACCTCTTTGAATCTATTGTGATTTACTTTTGAGAGAGTTTTTAGGCGAAAAATCCCTACGACCTTTCTGATCTCTATCTTCTCTTATCATCGGTGGCTTCCCTGAGTCTCACCTGCCCCCAGCCTACACATATGCAAGCCCATAGTTCAGGACCTTTGCTATATTATGAACCAGGCAGTACAAGCAGCCAGTGGATATTCACCTTGATCTTACCTCTTAACGTGAACCGGTCTAACAGGATGTTGAAAAACTCGTTTGTTAAGAACCCCAAAGAATCGCTGTCTATAAAACCATAAAGCTTTTATAGTTAATGATAACAAAAGGTTATCTGGAGGCAGCGATTATGCGCGGTGACGATATGCAGCAGCAAGCCATGTTCAGCTACCTTTCCCCTGAAGCTCGAGTGCCCCAGGATCATCCCCTCAGACCCATCCGGAACATGGTGAATCAAGCTTTGGCTGAGCTGGCCGGGGAGTTCCAGGCCATGTATTCCCGGGAGGGTCGCCCTTCCATCGCCCCGGAGAAGCTGCTGCGCGCCTTATTGCTCCAGGTCCTTTACACCATTCGCAGCGAACGGCTCTTGATGGAGCAGTTGGATTAAAATCTCCTGTTTCGCTGGTTCGTTGGCCTGTCCATGGACGACAATGTCTGGGACCATTCCGTCTTCTCTAAGAATCGGGAGCGCTTTCTCCGTTCGGACCTGGCCGCGGCCTTTTTCGGACGCATCCACGAGCAGGCGGCCCAGGCCGGACTGTTGTCGGACGAGCATTTCACCGTGGACGGCACCCTCATTGAGGCCTGGGCTTCCCTGAAGAGTTTCCGGCCCAAAGACACTCTGATTTTGGGCATACCTCACCCGTCAAGAAGGTGCAGAACGAACGGGAGGGAGATATTAACCGGGGCTGGCCCGCAGGCCCGGCCGAGGGCCGAAGCATCTCTATAAGAGTTAATCAGTTCCCATATTTCTGCCATTCTATCAATCCTTGGCACCTGACCTGAGTCCCTGGCAGGGATATTATCAACTCCTTTCATTATCAGTTAAATTTAGGATTTAATTTCTGATAACCTTTTTCCAATTCTTGATTCATGAGCTGGATTTGATTGGTTTTTTGATAACATCGGCAGAGAGAAATATTGATCTTCTCGTCTTCCGGGCTGATTTTTTCGGCTTTTTTCAGTTCAGGGATGGCCCGCAAATATTCATGGGTCTTTTCGAAGCTCATTCCTAATATCGCATGGACATTGATATCATCTTCCTGACAATTCAGTTCCAAGGACTTATAGACCGCCTTGATGGCTTGCCGGTAGTGTTTCTTTTCGAATTGATACCTGGCCATGAAGAGATGAAAGCGGCCGTCATGGGGAACTTTCTTTAAGGCTTTCCGAATAATAGCCAGGGCCTGACGGCTCTTTTTCTTTTCTTCATAATAGGAAACCAATCCCCTCATTTCTTCTTGACCATCTTTATCTAATAGATAATTACCCAAAACTAATATATCCATTTCCGTGCTTAAAAAAACCTCGATCGCGTCAGCAGGTGTTTCGACAATCGGCATCCCACGGATATTAAATGAAGTATTTAAAATGACAGGCACACCGGTTATTTGATAGAATTCATTTATCAAATCATAATAAAGTTCATCATCAGCTCTGGTTACGGTCTGCACCCTGGCGGTGCCGTCTACATGAATAACCGCAGGTATCTCTTTGCCTTTATCCTCTTTTGTGGTCGCCACCAGCAACATAAAAGGGCTGGGGCAAGAAAGATCAAAGAATTCGGTGGCACATTCCAAAAGGATGCTGGGGGCATAGGGGCGAAAACTCTCCCGGTGCTTCACCTTTTTGGTTACCGACTCTTTTATCCCGGTCTGCCTGGGGTCGGCCAGAATGCTTCGGTGACCTAATGCCCTGGGGCCGAATTCAGCACCTCCTTGAAACCAGCCAACGATCTTGCCGGCCGCAATATACTGAGCGGTTCTGCTGAGGAGTTCGTTTCTGGTCAAAGGGTTTTTTACTATCTTATGCTTGCGCAAAGCGGCCCGAATCTCTCCTTTCTTGTATTTTCTCCCAAGATAAACATTTTTCAGAGGAAATCTACTCTTTCCATCGGCTAATTTATGCCAGCCGTATAAGGCGCAACCGATGGCTATCCCATCATCCGTTGCGGCCGGCTGAATAAAAATATTTTTAAATGGAGTACTATCCAATATCTTCTTATTCGCAACCGAATTCAGGCCGGCACCTCCGGCTATACAAAGATTCTCTGATCCCGTCATTTCAAACAGCCTATTCGCCAGGCAAATCATGCCTTTTTCCAGTTCTTCCTGTGCTTTGTAGGCCAGATTTTTGTAAAATTGAGTAAAGTTATCGTTTTTCGGCTTTACGATTGGCACCAAGTAGCCTTTGTTGGGCTTGGCAATTTTGAGGTCTAACGCCAGCTGGGCAAATCGGCTATTTTCTATATGGTGATCAGTAATTTCAATGATATCCGGCCAATCTTTCACAGGTTTGCCGTAGGCGGCCAGTCCCATAGTTTTGCCCGCCTCGGTAACAATAATGCCCGATGACGGATGGTATTTTTCCATTGAAAAACCTAATACAATAGAGATGAAATTATATATATAAGCTAGCGAATAATAGGCTTTCATTTGAGGATTTTTGGCCGACCATAACTTCTGATAATTTTTTAGTATCTGTTCTATGTTACTGCCTTTGGCGTAGAAACCGCTTTCCGCCTCTGTCCCATTCGATGTTTCACTACCGAATACGTCAGCAACTAGCACCGCACTTTCACGAAAAGGAGAGCAAAAATAAGAACTATAGGCATGGGCCAGATGATGTGACGGGTGGGGCAGGCATTTAATTTTAGATTTATCTTTAATCGGTAAGAGAGATTTAAGGCTCTCTAAATTGACAGGTTCAACGGCATTATCAGCTACGATTAAATCCACATCATCCAGACCGATATTTGCCGAGTTCAGGCAGTAGGTTATGGAGCGCATGGGGGGTATTCTGCTATTCTGGTCTTTCTTGCGTACCTGAAAATATAAGGTTGAGTTCTTGACTCCATCCAGCCGCTCTTCAGCAATGGCAAATAAGATCCTGCCGTCCTTGAGCAGGCAGGCGCTCCGATCATGACTTAGATTTATTCCTAGGATATGCATACTTTTCCTTTTTCGATGCCTTAATCCGAGATTATGCCGCATACATAGCTGTTTCTGTCTCAACGAGGTTTTGGAGCCTCTTTGGCCGAGCAAAATCTCCCAAACGGTCCTCTTCTCGAGGCCAATTCTTCTCAGAGGTGGGAAAATAGCACAAATTTGGGCGGAAAGTCAATTTTCCCCAGATTTCGGGCATACTAATCCCTCGGCGACCAGATGCTAACTGGCTGGGAAGCCTAAGGACCCCAGGCCAGCACTGCCCGACAATAGTGTGCCAGAGGAAAGGCGGAGGCCACATGGACATACCATCTCCGGGCATGGTAAGAAAGCCTGGCGCCCACTTTGATTAATCGCTTGATCAGCCACTCCATGGACCGTTTCACTTCTTCACCCCAAACATTAGGACTGCCGGATCATATGCAGAAGGTTGTAGACCAGAACCCCCATCTGTAGCCTGGCCTGGTTGGCCTCGAACCCTTGGCAGCTGGTTTTGTCCCGCCGAAGAATGTTCTTCCCTTCCTTGATACGGTTTTCTATCTCGGCCCGGCCATTATAGACCTTGATCACCTTGCCGGCAGGTAGCCTGGAGTTGTTGATCACAAAGCCGATCCTGGGGAAAAGCTCGCCCCGGTGCCACTCGATCTTGGCCACTACCCGGCGAGGCCGGCTCCAACTCTTGGCCTGGTAGTGGAGGTCAACGATTTTGACCTGAATGCCGCTCTGGGGCGGTCGCCCGACCGGACGACCAAGATGAGGCGCCACCAACCTATCCAGGTTCTTATTTGACGGCAACCGAATGAAATATGTCATACGGTGTTCTTCGCAATACTCGTAGGCCTCCGGGTTGGCAAAGGCAGCATCGCTACGCAGCCAAAAGAGCCGGAACCAGGGGGGGTAACGCTCCACCAGGGGAGTAATAAATGGCAGAGTGCCGTCGGCGGAATGGACGTTCCCCGATCTCAGCTTTGCCATCAGACAAACGCCCTCGCTGGCAAAGCAAAAAAGCGGATGGAAACAGTTCTTGCCAAAGTGGCCATTGTAGGCGACGCCCTCCTGATTGCCATGCACCGGGTCCTCGGTGGAATCCAGGTCGATGATCAACCGCTTTTTGTTCTTCCTCCTTAACAAGGTATCAGTGGACCGGGGCAGGGCGGCTTCCAAGACCTGAAGCCCAGCCTCGTTACCCAGGATGTCATTCTCCAACCGGGAGAGCATGGACTGGCTGGCTCCAGTCTCATGGCCCTTATCAAGAGTAAGCCTGAGGGCTGGATCGATGCGGAGAAAATCTGCATCGTTACAATCTTCATAGCCCGCAGCTATTTGGTAGACTCTTTGACGCACCATCTAAACCAATGAGTGTTTCGTATGAGTAGGTGATCTCAAATCTTCCAGATAATCTTTCATGGGGTCAATGATCATGAAACGTTCATCTACCTCACGCAGTAGGATGAACCCAGTGTGGGAGGATATGGTGGCGCCCTGGAAATCTATCATGATGGCTCGGTTAAAATCCGGCCGGATCACCTCATTCCGGCTTTCACCACTATCGAGCATCTTTGCGACCCCCGATTTGCTAATATTTGCTGCTTATATCATATAGTTAGGTTGATTTCTATCAGTTTTTGCCGAATAATCCAGGTTAAAACTATCTAAATTTCAGAGGGAGAGACTTTGGGAATTCTTAGAAAAGTCATAGCGGATTTATTGTCAAGGCTTTGATCTCTTTGCCCATCTAGCCTGGACAGCTTTGCGGGCAATCTCGCTACGCTGTTCGGGAGTCAATTTTTCGGCTCGAGCTTTGCCGCCTTTTTTTCCCCCAAGGCGACCTAACGCCACAGCATGTGGGTTCTTGACCTTTTCTTCTTTATCAAGCTCGCCTTCCGGAATGGGGTCGGGTGCACCGGACCCCATATTATCTTGATCAGATGACCGATTCTCCGTTCTTCGCCGAGGCATAACTATTTAATGCCATAACCGAAAGAAAAATTCATCTTAAATTTTTTGCGGCATCACCCCCTCTTTTCTTCACAGACCATGGTCATCCCTATTTGGCCTGTTAGGATATTCTGCTACCGCAAACCGGCGTAGGCTAAGAAACTTCATTGAATGTCCAAATATTAATAAGGAGATGTCCAAAAGCTAATGAAGAAAGGGCACGGACTAAGAAAAAAACAATGTTCATGATTATGTCCTGGACAAAACTGCCATAATTGGATACTAATTATGTAATAGTATGATTGGTTGTCGAAATGGAGGCCAAGGCTCTTCACAGAGAAAGACAAGCGATTGTATGGGAGTGGCTTCCTGCTAAAAAGTTTCGTTCCCTAATGATAATGTAACATTAATGCAGACCTGAGGGACTGGAAACCTCGCAATGAATGCCCGGAATCGTGGAAAAGCTAGTGTCCGCCTTCGATTTAACGGGAGCAAGCTGAGGATCTTCCGGCGACGAGCTAAGCTTTCGTTAAGTCAGGTGTCTGAAATGACAAGCATCTCCACTTCGTCCCTCAGCGATTATGAATGTGGCCTCATAGTGCCTCAACTGCATCAACTTAAGAAGCTTTGCGAGATATATGAGCTTGACCCAATTGAGGTTTGTGAGCTCTTATGGCTTAAATTCGTTGACACCTCTTTCCTTAAAAGCTTTCGCGCCGCTTGTCAGCAGGCAGGACATACTCCACTCCAAGTTTACAGAAGTCTCATAATAAATTATAAGAATTGGGTTAAAAAGGAATAATCAATTTTGTAGCGAATAACCTGTTGAAAATTGGATATTTTAGAATTAATTTTTGAGAAATTATAAATTCACCTAATTAAAATTATGGGAAATAATTTAATAACATAATATATTGATATTAATGGATAATTTAATTTTAATTTAATTAATCGAATTTAAATTTAAATATTTCATCATTTTAGCCAAAAAGTCTTCCGGTCTCACCGGAAATTATGGCAATGGACATTGGATATCATATTAGTATCTTTATAAACTCAAAACCAAAAATCTTTTTATAAGATTTCCCGTTAAAATCGCAAATTAAAAATAATTTCCGGTGGTAACGAAAATCATCTCATTTATCCTTCCGTATTCATTGTAAAATCATATAATTGAATACTACTTTCTGATGATTTGTTACCCTTGGTAATCTCTTTTATCGATAAGAACTCGCCTGCATTTCAAATAACCGCGCATACTTACCGGCCATCTGAATCAACTCGTTATGCGTGCCGCTTTCGAGTATCCGCCCATTTTCCATGACAAAAATATAATCCGCCAGCCTGACCGTCGAAAAACGATGGCTGATGAGCAGAACCATGCGGTCTATAAACATTTTCCGGAAGGATTGAAAAACCTCGTATTCCGCCCGGGCATCCATCCAGCTGGTGGGTTCATCCAAAATGATCAATTGGGCTTTGCGCAAGAAGGCCCGGGCCAGAGCCACTTTTTGCCATTCGCCCTGGCTGAGTTCTCCCTGGTCCTCAAACTCATGGCCCAAAACGGTCTCGTAGCCCCGGGGCAGCTTCTGAATAAAAATATCGGCTTGGGTCTGTCGGGCGGCACTGATAATCTTATTGTCGTGAGCAGGTAAACTGATGTCTCCCAGCCAGATATTTTCCCGCGCCGTCAGGCAGTAGCGGGCGTAATCTTGAAGGATAACGCTGATCTCTCGCCTTATGGCATCGGGATCAAACTGGCGCAAGTCAATACCGTCAATGGCTATATTGCCGCTTACCGGATCATAGAGACGGCAGAGGAGCTTGATAAGAGTCGTTTTTCCCGACCCATTCTCTCCCACCAGCGCTACCATCTGGCCCGGCAAAATCTGAAGGTTGATATCCTCCAGGACGGTTCTCTCCGCTGTGGGGTAGTGAAAATTGACCCGTTCTAGCAAGATGCCTTCCTTTATGGGCCGCGGGAAAGCTGCCGGCGTGCGAGGCTCCACCAGCTTAGGCTTGAGATCGAGGAACTCGTTAAAGTTGGCGAGAAAGAGGTTATCCTCGTAGAGACTGGTCAGGCCGGTCCAGATCTCCTGGAGAGCCCCCTGACCCCGCTGAAAGGCCCCGTAATACATGACCATATCCCCGATGGTAATCATCCCCTCGACCGTCTGGTAGGCAACGAAAGCGAGGGCCCCAAAAATTGCCAACGTGGCGCTGGCTTGGGTGACCAAATCCGCCAGGGACCGTTTGGCCGAAATGTGCAGCTTTTCGATCCGGAGCTTCTTTCTTAACTCCCGGAACCAACCCATGAAGAGCGGACCCAGGCCAAAGAGCCGGATCTCCTGAGCATGGCCGCCGTCGGTGAGCATCCAATGATAATAATGGGCCCGCCTTTCAGCCTGGGTGTGCTGGCTCTGCCAATCGTACATCTGCCTGGCGTATTTCAAGCGCATCAAAACCCCGGGGACCGTAGCCACAAACAGCATGGCGGCAACCCACCAGCGAAATGAGACCAGCAAACCGGCCAGGGCTAAAAGCGAGATGCCGCTTTGCCCCAGTTGCATCAGGCTGTCCATTATCCTCGTCGGCCTGTAGGTGGCCTCCTGCTGGGCCCGGTGCAGGGTGTCATAGTACTTGGGGTCTTCATAATATTCCAGGTCTACCGCCACCGACTTGCCATGGATGACATCGGCAACATGATCGGTGACCACCTGGGTCTGGGCTTCCTTGGCAATCTCAGTGAGAGAGCGGCAACAGGCGGCAAACAAGGCCACGGCAGCCGCCAGAACGATGAGCAGGGTTACTTTTTTGAGGGAGTCGGTTTTGTCTGGCGAGAGCAGACCAGAGGTGACCGCATCGACAATCAGTTTCATCAGGTAGAGGGAGACCAGGGGGAGCAAGCCCTGGATCAGAATGAGCCCGAAATTTGCGACCGTCCATCCCGGGGCGCTTTGCCAGACTAGGCGCAAGGCCCGCTCCAGGTGCAGGCTGTGCCTGATCCTCTCTTTAAGGGTTTTGGCTGGTTGCATGATTGATCGATAGAAGAAAGAAAGCCAACAATTTATTTAACCTGATGGGCGGCGGAGCTCAATGGATCCGCCGATTGGAGCCGCATAGCAAGAATCGTAACCCGGATTGGAAAGAGTCGCCGGAAGTCGAAGAAAAAAAGCGGCTCGGAAAGTGGAACGGACCTCTCAGTGATTCGCCCACCGCCAGCGACTGGTTATTCTCTATGCACCTCAATTCAGTTTTATCGGCTCTCTTTCCCCTGGCCCCAGGCCGTCTTGGTTTTTGTCGGTGGATTAAAATTATAAATTTAACCTATGGGTTGGCAAAAGCAAAGCGTCATGGTAACTGACGGAGGGACGAGGGGGGAAAGGCGGGAATGATAAGACCTTACTCTGTAGCAAGCCGGTCCCATCTGGAACCTGGTCTTGCCGCGACAGACCCAAAAACGCTGAAACGAACAGCGGCCACCGATGGTCTCTTCCAGCCCGCGATCGGACAACCCATACTACTGCTGCAAGGGCAGGGCGTTACCCATTACCCAGGGCGGATGGCTGGGCGAAAGCCGGCGCCACTTTTTTGATGGCGACTTGTTGTCAGGCGCCCTGGGGAATAAAGGTTACACCAGGCAAAAGCGCCGGACTGGCCCGGAGGGGTCTCCGGCCGGACGAGGTGGCCGCGCCACTGCGCCGGGCTTCGGGTAGTTCAAAGATCGGAACATTTCTTTATTGATTTCACGAAGCGATGGACTTATGGTAAAATTATCCGGTAAAAAAGAGCCAGGGCGCTCCCGGCGTTTTTGTTACTGAATATATGTTTTGAATTTGCTACATTATATGTTCGTGAATTTAAAAGGAATCGATTTGGAAATTAAGATTTTAGGCGTGATTTGCCGACCCTTGGAGCTTTATAACGATCAACGCGGCTGGCTGGCGGAAATTTTCCGCCAGGATGAAGTGGCGCCGGAACATATCCCGGTGATGGCCTATATGTCCGTGACCAAACCGGGCGTGGGTCGTGGCCCCCATGCCCACCGGGATCAGACCGATATGTTCTGTTTTGCCGGGCCGGGCGACTTCCGGGTGGTCCTGTGGGATAACCGGGCCGACAGCCCCACGTTCGGGCTCCGCCAGGATTTCCACCTGGGCGAATCTTGCCCGGCGGTGCTTATCGTGCCGCCGGGAGTGGTGCATGGTTATCGGAATGTGGGCGCCGGGCCTGGTTTCGTCTGCAACTTTGCCAACCGCCTTTACCGTGGCCCCGGGCGCGCCGAGGCGGTGGACGAGGTGCGTTTTGAGAACGACCCTGATTCCCCCTTCCGGCTGGAATAGGATGACGGGCAGGGCAGGGAGGTCGCCGTGGCCGGGAAACTCTTGATTACCGGCGCGGCTGGGCAATTGGGTCAGGCCCTGGTTATGGAGGCCGGCCGGCAGGGCTGGGAGGTGGTGCCCACCGATGCCCATGACCTGGACATCACCGATTCCCAGGTGGTGCGGCGCGAGCTGGCCCGGCAGCGTCCGGAGGTGGTGATCAATGCCGCCGCGGCCACCCGGGTGGACGAGTTGGAGTCGGACCAGGACGGGGCGCTGCGGGTCAACGGCCTGGGACCCCGGAACCTGGCGGTGGCCTGCCGGCGCCTGGGAATGAAATTGATTCACCTGTCCACGGACTATGTCTTCGATGGGGCCAAAGCGGAGCCTTACGTGGAATGGGACGCCACGGGCCCCCTGTCGGTCTATGGCCGGAGCAAGCTCCTGGGCGAAGAGTGGGTGCGGCAGCAGTGCCCTGACCACTTCATTGTGCGCACGGCCTGGCTCTATGGCCTTCCCGGCCCCAATTTCGTCACGGCCATTCTGGCCCGGGGCCGCAGTCTGACCCCGGCCGGGGAACTGAAGGTGGTGCAGGATCAGCGGGGGACCCCCACCAGCGCTCTGGCCCTGGCGCCCCAGCTCCTGGCCCTGGCCGCGACCGAGGCCTTCGGCACCTATCATGCCACCTGCCAGGGGGAGACCACCTGGTATGAATTTGCCGGCCTGATCCTTGCGGCGGCCGGGATCCCGGTGCGGCTAACTCCTTGCACCACCGAGGAATTTCCCCGTCCTGCCCCCCGGCCGGCCAACTCGGTATTGGCAAACCGGCTGCTCCAGGTGGCCGGACTGGACCTCATGCCCACCTGGCAGGTAGCCTTCCAGGAGTTTTGGGCAGCCTATAGGGACCGATTATGAGTTATGTCTTGGTAACCGGCGGGGCGGGGTTCATCGGCGCCAACTTCCTCTATTTTCTGCGGCAGGCCCGGCCGGACTGGCACATCCTCAACCTGGACCTGCTGACCTACGCCGGCAACCCGGAAAGCCTCAGCGGTTTTCAGGGCGATACCCATTATACGTTTATCCAGGGGGACGTGGCCGACCGGGATCTGGTCCAGGGCTTGTTTTCTCGGTATCCCATTAACCGGGTGGTGCACTTTGCGGCCGAATCCCATGTGGACCGCTCAATTTTGGACCCGGGCGTCTTTGTCCGCACCAACGTGGTGGGGACCTTCACTCTGCTGGAAGCGGCCCGCCAGGCCTGGAAACCGCCGGCCGAGGAAGCGGCCCCCCGGTTTTTGCATGTTAGTACGGATGAAGTGTACGGCTCGTTGGGATCCCACGAGCCGCCGGTCACCGAGGCGGCGCCCTACGCCCCCCGGAGCCCCTATGCGGCCTCCAAGGCCGGAGCCGACTTTCTGGTGCGCTCCTATTTTCACACGTATCAGATGCCGGTGCTCATCACCAACTGTTCCAACAATTATGGCCCTTACCAGTTCCCGGAAAAGCTGATTCCCTTCAGCCTCAGCCAGGCCCTGGAAGGTAAGCCCATCCCCATCTACGGGCAGGGCGCCAATGTGCGGGACTGGATCTTTGTGGCGGATCATTGCCAGGCGCTGCTGCAAGTGTTGGAGCAGGGCCGCCCCGGGGAGACCTATAATATCGGCGGCCGCCAGGAGGTCCCCAACCTGGAGCTGGTGCGCCGGTTGCTGCGCCTGCTCCGGGAGATGCGGCCGGATTTGGGCGACCTGGACCAGTTAATCACCTTGGTTCCGGACCGTCCCGGCCACGACTGGCGTTATGCGCTGAATATCGGTAAAATTGAGGCTGAACTCGGTTGGCGTCCCCAGGTGGGTCTGGACGAGGGGCTGAGGCGCACCATCTCCTGGTATCTCACCCATCAGGACTGGTTAAACCGGGTACGGTCCCAGGCCTACCGCACCTTTATGAAGGAACAATATGGCGCCGGGGTGGTGGGCTCAGGTTCGCCCCTGGAGAGCCCAAGCCTTTAGGGGGGCGATCGGCGCCAACCCCGGAGGCTCAAAGGCAAGGGTGGCTGCGGGCCGGAAATTCCTGACCCGCCGGCCCGGTTCCCCTTTCCCTTCTCTGGTGAAAGGGGGGCAAAGCGGTGAGATACTTCGATGAGGCATAAGGGGGTATTTCATCCGGGTTATGAAAAAATCAAGTTATTGATAAGAATGCCCGAACAAGTCCAAAAGGGACGCCAGGCTGTCGTAGAGCCATGGAACAGGCCAAAGGTTAGGCATGCAAGAGCAACCGATTATTCTGGTAGTGGACGATGACCCTGCCATTCTGGAGCTGGTAACAGATATTCTGCAGCCATCCGGTTACCTGGTGAACACCGCCGCCAACGGGAAGGAAGCCTTGGCGGCCCTCCAGGCCCATCCCTATGATCTGGTCCTCACCGATATGATCATGCCCCAGATGGGGGGCATGGAATTAGTGCAATACCTGCGTCTGAACCATCCTGAGACCCTGGTTCTCGTGTTCACCGGTTTTGCCAGTTACCAGGACGCGGTGGATGCCGTGAAGCTCGGGGCGTTTGACTACCTCCCCAAGCCCTTGCAGCCCGAAATCTTGCGCCATGCCATCGAGCGGGCCCTGGATTATCAACGGGTGTGCCGGTCGCAACGGGATTTGGAGACGGTGTTCCAGGGGGCCGAAGCCTTGGGTTGGCAGGCCCTGGAACTAGTTTCCACCACTCCCGAGGCCGCCATCCTGGGAGAGTTGCGAGAGCAGGCCTGGCAGCAGAAAGACCTCAAAGAGGTGGGGGGCCTTTTCCTGGAAGCCGCCCAGGCATTGCTGCACGTGACGAACAGCTCCATTTTCCTCTATGACCCCGTCCGGGGCCAGTTTTCCGGCCTGGCGGCTTTGGGTCACGACTCCGAAGGGAAGGCCGGGGCCATGATCACCGCCTCAGGGGTCATGGGTTACGTGGCCACGCACCGGCGTCCTTTGCTGGTCCCCGATCTCAGCCGGGACTCCCACTTAGCCCTGATGCCCCGGCGCACCACCTACCGGACTAACAGCTTCATGGTTATCCCCCTCACGGGATATAAATTCTGGGGGGTGATCAACCTCGCCGATCGGCAGGACAAAAATCCTTTTGGCTCCCGGGATCTCTTCCTGGGCTGGCTGATAGGCCGGTTGCTGGTGGAGATTTTAGAGGCCAGGGAAGCCCCCGAGGAGATGAGCGTCCCGTCCCTGACAACCTGGATCACCAAAGAGATCCCCATGGGCATGGCGGTTCTGGACCAGGATCTCTCCGTCATCCAGGCCAACCCGGCCCTGGAGCGGATGGTGCATTTAACCAAAGGGAGTCTGGTGGGACGGAATCTTTTATCCTGCCTGAGATTAAGCCTCGCCGACCAGGATCTTCTCGGGCAAGCCTTCCAACAAGTCCTGGCCAGCCAGGAGCCCCGGGAATTGTCTTCCCTGAAATCGACTGGCAAGAATAACGAAATCCGTTACCTCGGTATCAAAATGTTAA
The DNA here is from genome assembly GCA_963812015.1 of uncultured delta proteobacterium. GTDB lineage: Bacteria > Desulfobacterota > Desulfobaccia > Desulfobaccales > 0-14-0-80-60-11 > 0-14-0-80-60-11. The sequence continues at coordinate 657,734 of CAWETI010000002.1, forward strand.
CGGTGCCGGATGAACGCACCCCCCGCCGGGGATTGCTGCTGGTTGAGGATGTGACCGAATCGGAACAGCTCAAACAGCGGCTGGAACTTTACGAGCATCTGGCCATCATGGGCAAGCTCACCCTCTGCGTAGCCCACGAGCTGAACAATCCCCTGGACGGCATCCGACGCTACCTGTCCCTGGCTATTTTGAAGAAAGAGGACGCCTCGAGTGTGGAACGCTACCTCACCGAGGCCCAGAAAGGGCTCCAGAAAATGTCCATGAGCCTCAAGTCATTGATGTTTTCGGCCAATCCGTTTAAAGCGCCGCCCCGAGCCAGCGACACGCTCCTCAACCTTCTCCAGGACGCCATCAAGATCATGATGTTCCAGGCCAGCGACCAACGGGTGCAGATCGATTTCCATCCGCCCCCGGAGTTTGAAAAAATTGTCACCGAGGCCGACCTCTATTACGTGTTCATCAATCTTATCAAGAATGCCCTCCAGGCCATGCCTCAGGGAGGCCGCCTGGAGATGAGCGGCACGCTGAATGCGCCCGGTTTGGAGATTTCCTTTCATGACACCGGAGCCGGCCTCACCTCCGAGGAGATGAACCACATCTTCCAGCCGTTCTATTCCACCAAAGAGGGGATCCAGGGCTTGGGGTTGGGTTTACCCATTTGCCAGAAGATCCTGGAGCGCTACGGTGGCCGCTTAGCGGTGGAAAGCCAGCCCGGCCAGGGCACCACTGTCCGGGTGCTGTTGCCCTATGGTGAATCGGGAGTATCCCATGGCCAATAAAGACATCCTGATCGTGGATGACGAGGCTCTGGTAGGTGAGTCCCTCAAAGAGATGCTCACCCTGGAAGGTTTCAGCGCCGATGCGGTGCTGGATGGCCAGGCCGCCTTGGCCAAGATCAAGGACGATCACTACGATTTGATTCTCTCCGATATCCAGATGCCCGACCTCAACGGCATCGAGTTACTCAAGGAGTTGAAAGGCCGGTCTCCCGATACGGCAGTCATTTTCATCACCGGCCACGGCCACATTGCCGGGGCCGTGGAGGCCATCAAACTGGGGGCTTACGACTACATTACCAAGCCCATCGACGATCTGCGTCTCAAACTCACCATCGGCCACGCCCTGGAGCAGAAAAAGCTGCGGGCTTCTTACGACTCCCTGAAACAGCGCATCAAGCCCTGGAGCCTGGATGAGACCCTGGTGGTCGGGGACCGGAAGATGGACCAGCTCCTGGAACTGGTCCACACCATCGCCGACACCATGGCCACGGTGCTGATCACCGGGGAATCGGGGACCGGCAAATCCATGCTGGCCCACTACATTCACCTGCACTCGCATCGCCGGGACAAGCCCTTTGTCAAAATCAGCTGCGGGTCCCTGTCCGAAACCCTTCTGGAGAGCGAGCTGTTCGGCCATGTCCGGGGTTCTTTTACCGGGGCCATCCGGGATAAAAAGGGGAAATTCGAAGAAGCCAGCGGCGGCACCATCTTTCTGGACGACATCAACTCGGCCTCCCCCAATTTACAGATTAAACTTCTGCGCGTCCTCCAGGAAAAGGTCATTGAACGCGTGGGGGGAAATGTCCCCATCCATACGGATGTGCGGATCATCACGGCTACCAATGCCTCCCTCCAAGAAGAGGTAGCCAAGCAGAGCTTCCGGGAAGACCTGTACTACCGCGTCAACGTGGTCTCGTTCACTATTCCGCCCTTGCGGGACCGATTGAGTGACATTGAACCCCTGGCAACCTTTTTCATCAAACAATTCAATCAGATCCACCATCGGGAGATCAAGGGCATCTCCAAGAGCGCCCTGCAATTCTGTCTCCAATACCCCTGGCCGGGAAATGTCCGGGAGTTGGAGAATGTCATGGAACGCGCCGTCATCCTGAGCCAGGGAGAGTTCATCGTCCCGGAATCCCTGCCAGCCAATATCCGGGAAAACCAGGCGGCCACCTTCCGGGAAGATCTCAAGCACCTGACCCTGGAAGAAGCCATGGACCGGGCCGAGAAGCAGATCATCCTGGAGACCCTCCATGCGTTTAGCTGGAACCGCAAGCTCAGCGCCCGGACCCTGGGAATCAGCCGCACCACCCTGTTCAACAAGATGCGGCGGTTTCAACTGGTCGATCCCCGGCGGTCGGCGTCGAACAGCTTTAGCGAATTCGCCTCCACTTAACCTTCCTTAAGGCCTTCGGGACGCGGGCACGATGCATCAGCCCCGCCAGGCATGGCGATGGCCTGGCTTAAGGCCACGGCCGGCCGTGCTCCCCGCCGGTCTGATAAAATGTCGGGGGGATGATTTTCCTTCCCGGCTGCTTTTTGCAGAGAGGAGCGGTGAGGCCGGAAGGCCGCCGTGAGTTTGCGGCGCCCGGTCGCCGCCAGGTACGCGAGGGACATTATGGGTTACGACCCCGAGACTTTGGTGCAGTGGGACCGGGAGCATCTCTGGCATCCCTTTACCCAGATGCGGGGCTTTAAAGAAGAAGCCCCCCTGATTATCAGCCGGGGAGAAGGGGTTTACCTCTATGACCTCCAGGGCAACCGCTACCTGGACGGGGTTTCTTCCCTGTGGGCCAATCTCCATGGGCACCGGCGCCCAGAATTGGACCGGGCCCTGGTGGCGCAGGTTTCCCTGGTGGCCCACAGCACCATGTTGGGGATCGCCCATCCCCCCGCCATCCTCCTGGCCCGCCGCCTGGTGGAAATCGCCCCGCCGGGCCTGAACAAGGTGTTCTTTTCGGACAACGGCTCCACCGCGGTGGAGGTGGCCCTGAAGGTGGCCTTCCAATTCTGGCGGAACCGGGGCCAGAGCCGGAAACAGCGCTTCCTGAAGCTCAGCGGCGCCTATCACGGCGACACCCTGGGGGCGGTGTCGGTGGGCGGCATCCCCTTATTCCATGAGATTTACCAGCCGCTCTTGTTTGACACCCTGGAGGCCCCGGCGCCCTACTGCTACCGGTGTCCCCACGGACAAGATTGTCGGGAGCAGTGTCTCGCCGGGCTGGAAGAACTGGTGGCCGCGCACCACCAGGAACTGGCCGCGGTGATCGTCGAGCCGGTGATGCAGGGCGCCGCGGGCATGATCCCCCAGCCCCCCGGTTATCTGGCGAAGGTCAGGGACGTGACCCGGCGCCATGACGTGCTCCTCATCGCCGATGAGGTGGCCGTGGGCTTCGGCCGCACCGGGAAGATGTTCGCCTGCGAACATGAAGGGGTGAGCCCCGATCTGCTCTGTCTGGCCAAAGGCATCACCGGGGGCTACCTGCCCCTGGCCGCCACCCTGGCTACCGACGACATCTACCAGGCTTTTTTGGGGGAATACCAGGAATTCAAGGCGTTCTTCCACGGGCACACCTATACCGGCAACCCCCTGGGCGCCGCAGTGGGCCTGGCCAGCCTGGATATCTTCGTACAAGACCGGGTGCTGGAGGGGCTCCCGGCCAAGATCGAGCTCCTGGCCCAACGTCTGGCCCAGATGGCCGGCCAGCCCCACGTGGGGGATATCCGGCAGCGGGGCCTGATGGTGGGCCTCGAGTTGGTGGCCGATAAGGGCACCCGGGAACCCTTCCCCATGGCGCGGCGCACCGGGCACCGGGTGATTCTGGCGGCCCGGGAGCTGGGGGCCATCTTGCGCCCCCTGGGGGATGTCATCGTGCTGCTGCCGCCCCTGTGCATCACCGCGAGAGAACTGGACACCCTGTGTGACATCACCGCCGCGGCCATCGCCCAGGGCACGTCAGGGGATTAGGCAGTAAAGGTAGGGTGGGCCCTGCCCACCACATGGTTTTTTCGTTCCCAGGCAGGAGCTTGGAAATGAGTTGAGCTCAATTCATTGAATTCGGTGAGAACCGGAAAATATGCTCTATACCACCCGCAGAGGCGAATCATTTGACGTGGGAAAAGATTTTTCCTCGCCGGAACGCCACATCCTCCAGAAGTTGTTTTTATGGAGAGACATGGCTGCCAGTGTGGAGGAATTCCGACTGAAGAAGCAGGAGGCCTTGCACAAAGGCTGGGGCGATTCCGGCCCCATTCAGGAAAGCCGCAATCTGCAAAGTATCACCCAAGATTTTGAAGAGCAGGTCGCCCGGCGACTACGGTCGGCGACGCCGGACCAGGGATGACGGAGGGGTGAAAGACATCAACCTATTGATTTTTCAAGTAACTTATCTCATTTTATTCTGAGAGGACCACCATGAAAACCTGGTCTTGGTTGCTCTTGGCCATGCTTGCGCTTATGGTGGGCTGCGCTCCGGGATACGAGGCCCCAAAGCCGGCCTACCCAACCGAGGCTCCCGCTTTTCGGGATACCGGGATGTGGCATCAAAACCCCGAGACCGAGTCCGAGCGGGAGCTGCGGATATGGCGTGAAGAGTCCGGCCGCTGACCGCATGGTTGGCGATCCCCGGCTTAAGTAATGGAGGGCGGGCCTTGCCTGCCATATATGGTGCGCCGTGTGCACCCGACACCAAGCCCAGGCCGGACGCCTGTGCCACCAATGCATCATAATGCTTCAGGGCAGTTATTCATGGGCCTTTGGCCCACCCGTAAATTATGAAAAGTTTATGATTTGCATACCCCTGACTTTGAACCTTGAACCTGGAACTTTTCGGAACAGAGACAAAACCTTGGACCAGCTTCTTGCCGTAGCCGAGCAGTTTACCCCGCCGGGGCAGGTCCTGGGCCTCCGGGAATATGGCTCCGGCAATGTCAATGACACCTTCCTGGTAACCCTGGAGGGCGCGGCAGAACCGTACTTTATCCTGCAACGCCTCAATCCCCGGGTATTTCGCCGGCCCGAACTGGTCATGGGAAACCTTCGCACCGTGAGCGACCATGTGCGCCGGCGTTTAGCAGTTGCCCCCCTCAGCCCCGGACGCCGCTGGGAGGTGCCGCAGGTTAGGTTGACCCGGGACGGCCAGGACCATTTTATTGATCCCGAAGGGTCGTTCTGGCGGGCCCTCAGCTTTATTGAGGCCGCCGAAACCTTTGACATCATCAAAGATGTGGGGCAGGCGAAGGAAGTCGGCTATGCTCTGGGCATGTTCCATGGCTTCTTGAGCGATTTGCCCCCGGAAAGACTGGCCGACACCCTGCCCGGGTTCCACCAGACGCCGGGGTATCTTAAGCACTATGACGAGGTCCTGGCGCAACCTGGGCCCCGCCAATCCCCCGAAGTGAATTATGCTTTACGGTTTGTTGAGGAGCGCAGAACCTGCGCGGCCGTCCTGGAGCAGGCCCGGGCCCAAGGTCGGCTCGCACTCCGCCCGATCCACGGCGACCCCAAGGTCAACAACGTCATGATGGACATCGCCACCGGGCAGGCCGTCAGCATGGTGGACCTGGACACCGTCAAGCCCGGCCTGGTGCATTATGATATCGGCGACTGCCTCCGGTCGGGCGGCAATCCCCTGGGCGAAGAAACCGGGGACTGGGAGTGGGTGCGCTTCGAGGCGGAACTCTGCCGGGCTATCCTGACAGGCTATCTCTCCCTGGCGAAAGGCTTCCTCACCGAGGACGACTATGCCCATCTGTACGATGCCATCCGCCTCATCACCTTCGAGTTGGGGCTGAGGTTTTTTACCGACTATCTGGCCGGCAATGTCTACTTCAAGGCCAGGCGCCCGGAACACAATCTGGCCCGGGCCCTGGTCCAATTCAAGCTGACCGAGAGCATTGAAGCCCAGGCCGCCGCCATTCATGCCATTATCCGGGAACTGAAATGAACGGCCGCAACTTTTCCCTCCAGCCATTTTCCCCAATCAGCCCGCGCCTCGATATTACGATGAGCGGCAGCATCATTCGGCGCGCCCATAAACTTGCCATCCGCTATGAACTCAGCGGCCAGTTGGGGAAACTCGTCATTCCGGCCCCGGCCTCCACGCCGGCCCGCCGGCACGGGCTTTGGCAAGCAACTTGTTTCGAGTTTTTTCTTGGGGTCAAGCAGGCGCGGCGATATTGGGAATTCAACCTGTCCCCCGCCGGGGATTGGAACGTCTATCGCTTTGCCGCGTATCGACAGGGGGTTAAAGAGGAAATGGCCTTTACCTCACTCCCAGTGAGCCTCCGGCCCGAACCGGACTCGGTGCGGCTGGCCCTGGAAGTGGATTTGGGCAGCATCATCCCGGCGGACCAGCCCCTGGAGGTTGGCATTGCGGCAGTCATCCAGCTCGCCGGCGGCGGGCTGACTTACTGGGCCTTGACCCATGGCGGCCTCCAGCCCGACTTTCACCGGCGGGACAGTTTTATCGTCGCCTTGTCAGCCTGAACCCGGGCGGAGGGTGCGCCTCTAAAATAATTTGGCAAGATACTTCCGGAATATAACCCTAAGGTCCGCCGCCCCGGGCGTTTTTGAGCATGGCGATGGGCTTGGCCATATCGAGGATGTGTTGATGAATCGCGGCCAGGAGGTTACCGGGGACGCCCATCATGAGGTGGCAGGCGTCCAGGGCCGACTTCAGGCGGCACCCCAGGCCCAGAAAGGTGACGTTGGGGACCCCCTGCAGCAGGGGCAGAGCGGTGATATCCGCACAGCCCCCCAGGGCCCCCCCCGACTGGGGCAGGTCCATTCTCCCGCCTCGCTCGTAGTTCACCGCATAGAGGAGCCACATGACCTGCTCGCTGTCGGCCGCGAACACCACGACCTGGGGCTGGTCCCGGAAGGCGGATAGGGGTGCAATCAGGACCGCCCGGGTCTTGCCCTTTTCCAGGTAGGTGGAGTTGAGGATGGTGGCGGCGGAAGCCTCTTCGGAGCCATAGAGGCCCACGCCGTATTTTTCCAGGACGCCGTCATCCAAAAAGGCCTCCGGGTCGGTCTCGAGCCCCAGCACCGAGGTGCCCAGCTTGCAGCCCATCTGGTCTTTCTTTAAGAGCAGGGTGCGGCCTTTCCCGGCCAGGACCAGGGCCTGGCAATAGCTCTTCAGCTTATCCGTGGCGAAGGGCAGATCGGGCGGGAGGGGGTCGGTTTCCCGGTAGAGGGTGACGCCCACGGGTTCATAGGTGAGGTCCAGGCCGGCCACCAGGTCATGGGACATGGCCTTGAAAGGGCTCATAAGGCACTCCATCTTGTCAAGATACTCAGAGTTTGTGGGTCCCTTGTAGCACAATTTTCCCAACCGGGCAACCGGCCGGGGCTGACCGAGGGCGGCTCACTCTGCGCCCCAGGATTATGGGGCCGGTCTCCTGAGGGTCGGGCTGAATTCCCCGCATTTCTTCTTGGCGGGGGTTTTTTCATCTTGACGGCTTCGCTGAAAATCATATGGTGAGAATAGCTTATCTCAGGTAACCGGCCAACGAAGGGCGAAGCAGCGGGGGTAAAGGATGGCAACGCCAAAAACGATGCGGGCCATGGTGCTGGAGCAGCCTGGGCAGCCCCTTAAGTGGTTGGAAGTGCCGGTGCCGACGCCGGGGCCGGAGCAGGTGCTTATTCGCGTCCATACCTGCGGGGTCTGCCGCACCGACCTCCACGTGGTGGACGGCGAACTGCCCCATCCCAAACTGCCCCTGATCCTGGGCCATGAAATTGTGGGCACGGTGGTGGAGACCGGCAGTGCGGTCCGGCAGTTTCAGATCGGGGAGCGCCTCGGGGTGCCGTGGCTGGGTTATACCTGCGGCCGGTGCCGTTACTGTCGCCGGGGCCGGGAGAACCTGTGCGATCACCCCCGGTTCACCGGTTACACCCTGGACGGGGGATACGCCGAATACGCCGTGGCCGACCAGCGCTACAGTTTCTCCCTGCCGCCGGCCTACGGCGACGCTGAGGCGGCGCCGCTGCTGTGCGCCGGGCTCATCGGCTACCGCTCCTACCGCATGGCCCGGGACGCCGGGGAGCGGTTGGGGATTTACGGGTTTGGGGCCGCGGCCCACATCGCCATCCAGATCGCGGTGTACCAGGGGAAAAAGGTCTATGCCTTCACCCGGGCGGGGGACGCCGAGACCCAGGAGTTTGCCCGCCGGCTGGGGGCGGTGTGGGCCGGGAGCTCCGAAGTGCGGCCCCCGGAGGAACTTGACGCCGCCATCATCTTTGCGCCGGTGGGCTCCCTTATCCCCGCGGCCCTCAGGGCTTCGGCCAAAGGTGGGGTCGTGGTCAGCGGCGGCATCCACATGAGCGACATCCCGTCGTTCCCCTACGACATTCTCTGGGGGGAGCGGATGGTGCGTTCGGTGGCCAACCTGACCCGCCGCGACGGCGAGGAGTTTCTTCAGCTCGCTCCCCAGGTGCCGGTCAAGACCGAAGTGCAGACCTTTCCCCTGGAGCAGGCCAATGAGGCCCTAGATCAGTTGCGCCGGGGCCGGATCCAGGGGGCGGCGGTGTTGGTGGTGGGGGAAAAAGAATAGTTGAGGAGAGGGCTGGGGGAACCAGTTTCCCCACCCTCCCCTCAAACTCATCTCCCAGTCGCCTGTAAAGGAAGATTGGTGGCGCAGGCGTCTCGCCTGTGCAGGAAACCAGCGTCATGCCGACACCCAAGGTCCTGTTCATCTGTTTGGGAAACTCCTGCCGCAGCATCATGGCCGAGGCCCTGACCCGGCACCGGTGCGGGGATCGCTGGGCCCCGGCTTCCGCCGGTCTCAACCCCCTGGGGTGGGTGGCCCCGGAGACCCTGGAGGTTTTGACGGAGATGGGGGTGAGCACCGCGGGGCTGCGCTCCAAGGGCCTGGAAGAGTTCGACCTTGGGGAGTTTCATCTCCTGGTCAACCTTTCCGACCATTCCCTGGGAGGGCGCCTCTCGCCCGTTTCCCCTGACCGATTGATCCACCGCCCGGTGCTTGACCCCTTCGGTGGCAGCCTGACGGTTTATCGCCGCAGCCGGGACGCCATCATGGAGGTAGTCATCCGGGAACTCTGCCGGGTGAAAAGGGGCAAAGACCAGGCGCTGCCGAGGTGCTCTGATGGATAAAATTCGGATGGGGCCGGCTGGCCGGCGGTGGGCCAGCCATCAGGGCGACAGCCATGAAGTGTAATTGTTAGGACTGGGGATTTCCGAAGCGATACCGCGCTCAGACTGAAAGCTCTTGGCGCCGGCGCCCGCCGGTTTCAGGTTGGACCGTTCTCTGAAGGATTTTCTTCAAACCCGGATATCTTGAGGAACGCCGGGGCCTTTTGAGGGAGCACCAGTTCTATGCAAGCGGAAAAACACCAGATGTGGGGCAAATACCTGGGTTGTATGCTGGGCGGCGCCCTGGGAGATGCCATCGGCGAACTGGCCTTCCGCTTTGCGGAAGAGGGCCGGCTCCGGGCCGCCATTGCCGCCACCCCCCTGTTGCGCTACACCGACGACACGGCCATGGCCATTGGTGTGGCCGAATCCCTGATCGAGAGGGGGGACTTGGATCCTCCCCACCTGGGCCGGACCTTTCACCGCCATTTCAACCGGGAACCTTGGAGAGGGTACGCTTCCGGTCCCCCCAGCATCTTTCAACAGGTGGAAACCTCTGGTCTCACTTACGAGGAGGCGGCCCGGCATCTGTTCGGGGGCCAGGGCTCCCTGGGTAACGGGGCGGCCATGCGGGTGGCCCCCCTGGGGTTGTTCTATCACGACGCTCCGGACCTGTATACTAAGGCCGTGGCATCCGCCGCGGTCACCCACGCCCATCCCCTGGCCCAGGATGGGGCCGCAGTCCAGGCCGACGCCGTGGCCATGGCGGTTCACCTGGACCCGGGGGACCCCTTCCCCCGAGCCGCCTTCGTGAAGCGGATGCTCTTGCTGGCCAAAACTCCGGAGCTCAAAGAGAAATTATCCCTGGTCAGAGCATTGTTGAAGAGTAGGGTTCCCGGTCCGGAGGCGGCTAGAATCTTGGGCAAGTCGGTCATGATCCACGAGTCCCTGCCTTTTGCCCTCTATGCTTTTCTGGCCTGGCCCCATTCCTTTGAAAACTGCCTCCTGAACGCAGTGCTGAGCGGCGGGGACCGGGACACCCTGGGCGCCATGGCGGGGGCTATATCCGGCGCTTACTTGGGCGCGGCGGCCATCACCGCGCTCTGGCGGGAAAAACTGGAAAACCAAGACCTCATTGCAAAGCTGGCTCTGGCTCTCCTGGTGTAATCGCCTGCTTCTACGGCGCTCTGCGGCCGGCGCGGCGCCAGTGATTCGACGGTCATCCGGTGTGACAATCTTACGGGAAGTATGGGTGGCAGAAATCATCGTGAGCTTAGCAATCGATTCCCGATGAAGATTCTCCCGGGGAACTGTAGTGAAAGGTTGGCAAATTTGGGTAAGAAGTGTAAAATTTTAACGATAAAGCCGGCATAGCTCAGTGGTAGAGCAGCTGATTCGTAATCAGCAGGCCCGGGGTTCGACCCCCCGTGCCGGCTCCAATGAAATCAATGGGTTAGCTGAAGCGGCTAACCCTATAATTATTCTGGGCTACCAATCGGGCTACCAAAAATGTGGGGGCTGGGAGCCTGAAATAAAAAAGGGCAGGAAGATAATAGAGGTATCCCCCCAGACCGCAACCCTCTAACGCCCCGTCCCTGGCCCCGTTTCATAATCATACGGCCCGGAAGGTTGGGATGGGCGCCAGGTACAAGTAGCCCTCCTTTCTACCCCAGGCCTCTCGACCTGGCCCCGTGGGCCAGAGCCAGGTCAGAGCATCTGGACCCGAGCATGGCGAAGGACATTCCTTTCTTATGGCCGCCGCCCCTCGGCGCCCACGCTCATGCCTCTAACCGGGACTGCCGCCTGCCCGCGTCCCTTCCCCGAATCGCACCCAGCTCCAACCCCGAAACCCAAACCCCGGGACCCGGGACTCCCCCCCCCCATACTATAAATGCCACGGTGGCACCTGACTTGACAAAACCATTCAAGCCGTTTTCATCTCAGGAAAACCCCGGCAGAAATCACCTCCCCCTTTCTTCCGGTTCCCCAAAATTTTTAAAACCCAAAATCCGGCCTGGGTACCGGGCGGCGTTGGTCTGGGGGATGGTTCCGGCGGACCCCTGGCCGCGTGGCAAGGCTACTCATGCCCCTTTCTTCCCTTGGGTGCCCCCTTTGTGGACCGTGGTGGGGCTGTGAGTGGTCCTGAGAGCAGTTGATTTATCGTTCCCGGGGACGGTTTAAGGGTGCGTTTTGGTGTAGGTGCCTTCACCGGGCGGGTTCGGTCAGGAGCGAGGCGACGGACTCTTTGAGGGGCCCACTGGTGCACCATTAACGGGCGGTGCTGACTTGACGTCCTTAGGCTTACCAGCCAGATAGCATCTGGTCGCCGAGGGATCGGTATGATTGACATTTGGGGGAAATTGATTTTCCGCCCAAATTTGTGCTATTTTGTCACCTGTGAGAAGAATTGGCTTCGAGAAGAGGACCGCTTGGGAGATTTTACTCGGGCAAAGAGGTTTCAAGACCTCGTTGCGAAAGAAATAGCATGGATGCCGCATAATCTTAGTTTTGATATGCAGTTTTAGGGGGATTAAGGCGATGGAAAAAAATGAGCTGACGATTATAGCTTATCACGAGGCGGGCCATGCTGTTATGTATTATGTAACAAAAAAGAAACATATGGGTGTGTCAATAATACCAGATGGAAGCAATTTGGGTATTGTTAAAGAGGCTCCGATCGACACTCATAGTCTAAGCTATAATCACTATCGAGAGGCAATTATAATGATGGCTGGTAGAATAGCTGAAAGTATATATAGGGCAGAAGAAATTGATTTTTCTGGCTGTATAATGGATGCCGCAGATTATGGTGTTGGATTTTACGATCCAGGCGAAACTCTCGATGCTTTTTTAAATTATATATTCCATTATACACACGATTTAGTGAAGAAATGGTGGCCTGAAATCGAAATGTTAGCAAAAGAACTTTTGGATAAGAAAGAGCTTAGTTATGTAAAGGCATACAAATTGATAAAAGAAACTCATAAGCGCAGAATACTTGGTGAAAGATATGAAGAGGAAAAAGATAAGGATAAATTAATGAGAAAGAAATTGATGGAGTATGGCAGAAAACATAAAATTCAAGAATTAAAGTTTAAAATAGAAAGCTTACAAAAGAAGTTAGAAACGCTAATAGCTTAATAATAATATCTCAGGCTTGGTAATCATTATAGATCTAAAATAATTCTAAGAAGCTTATACTCCAATCTTGGTCAATAATTCATTTTTGCAGGGATCACGCCTCTAACTCCGCCTCTCGGATTAGGAGTATCACCATCCCTTCGGGGAATTAAGTGTAAATGTGCATGGTCTATGGTTTGCCCTGCAGAAATCCCACAATTTGCACCAACGTTGAATCCAGAAACTAATCTGTCATCTTGTAAGATTCTTTTCCGTAGTAATCTTAGCAAACCTTCGGCATCTTCTCTCTCTTTGGCAGTCATCGTGAAAAAATCTGCTGTGTGCCTGAAAGGGATTATGAGATGATGTCCTGGGGATACTGGGAAATTGTCTTCTATGGCAAAGACGGAATCGAATTCTTCAATTTTTCGAGATTTGATGTCATCTGAGCAAAATGGGCACCTGGGATCTGTCTCCCGAACCCCAAATTTTCTAAAGTCGGTTTCGTCCTTGTTCCCTTTTGATCGGTTGCATTTGGCGCATAAAACCTGGAGGTTTTCTTCATTGTTTTTTCCCTTTCGGGACCTTGGTTTGATGTGGTCAATATCCAAAGGTTGCTCATTCTTCGTCGCCCCACAGAGAGCACAGCGTCCTCCCGCCTCTTTAAGGAGCTTAAACCGCATACTATCTGGCACCGGTTCTGTGTCCAGCATACGATAATCCCATATTCCAAGACCTTTCTTTTGAATAAAATCTTGTAGACGCCTTTCACATGCCATCTTTATCTGGGCTTTTTGGACGTAGGTCATTTTCGGAGTGGTCAGCGAAATGAGTTCTCCATCTCGCAAAACGACACCATGTTTTAAGAGCACGGGCAAGGGCATATGCTTAATTTTCTTTTCATAAAAGGTTAGCTGGCTTTCATCTTGGAGAAGAAAAGCCTGGGCTAATTGACGCAGGGTAGCAGAACCATCAGATTCTATGAGTGCTCTTATCAATAGCGGTTGATAGATATGGCTCATGGTCATTCGTTTTTCGATAAATTCAACCAGGTCATTAAATTCCATGATGAGGATCCCTTTCCACTCCCTTATCTCACAGGTCTGGGGAACAAGGCAAGAGTTGATCATCGACTATATGTGTGCCCCACTATGACGCCGGCCATACTCTCCCCGGCGCCCACCCTGGGGTGCCCTGCCTGCCAAAACTCAAAATGGAAACCAGGAGTGGGTCCCATAACCCCCCCTATGCTCAATTACCAGTACGGACACCACCTCAAAAAAATCGTTTATACCGGTTCCCACTGGCAGGAATGCCCCCCCTTATGGAGCCATCCCCAAAAATTTTTATACGAAAATCTTTTCCTGGCCTGGATGGATATGCTTCACTCCCTTGCCCACCTTCAAAGGCTAGGGGCAACACGAAGCCCAGGAGCTACCCGCAGGGGAAACTCCCTGGAGTTCGCCTTAAAGGTGCCTCTGGCCTCCCTTAGAAGGGCCCTGTGGGGCCTCTGGGGCTAGCCTGTAGGGGGGGGGTGGCGGTGTCATGAGGTTGCCCCACCCTCCATGGGCTTTAGGATGGATCGCCTTGACCTTGCCCTGAGCACATGCGGATGAGGCAGGTCGAGGGGCGCCTTGCCCCCGGCGCCCCCCCCTCTTGCGAGCCGTGGCGGGGCCGTGGTGGGTCTGTACGCATTGGAAGGCAGGCCTAGGGGAGGGTTGGGCTATGCATTTTACCCCGGCGGGCGGTGTCGGCCAGGAGAAGGGCGACGGCACCATGTGGTGATTTCTTAATGCCTGCTGCTCCCAGTCGATATGACCGCCCCAGAAGATTTCCGATTTTTCTGGAGGATTCCCAATTCAAGGTCTATTTGCAAGGTCACGATAAACGAACGATATGGAAAAATTGACCAAAGGGCGGATAGTGGCAAGATATTTGCGATTCTTTGATCAGCCCCTATATCGTGCCCGAAGTGGAATGTGGACGTGGCTTTTGGTTTTCTCCTGGCGTACCTTAACCGGCTGTGTTTGCCTGGTCTCCTATGTCTGGAATTTGTTAAAAAAGTGATTACTTGATAAATATATTATCCCACGAGAAAATTTGCCTACGAAGAAGAAATTCTTTTTAGGGGTTAAACTCGGGGATAGTTCCCAAAACAATTTTTGACTGCTGTGGCCAAGGTTACCGCATAATTTCAGGAAATAGGAAGAAATCAAGGGCAACCAAAAAACTTGACTTATGGCGAACTTTATGTTGGATTAGGTAAAAGTTTCCTTAAATTCTTGGGTCCTTGGGTTTGCATAGCCTCAGAGAAATGCTTACTTTAAGGGCACCTGGGAGACTGACGATATTCCAAAGCACTTTTCATTCGATTATAATATTCTAAACTCACACGGTGGAATGTCGATAACCTTTGGAGAGACTCATCAATCAATTTGAGATTTTCGAAAGGAAGCTAAGATGAAGACCTCTAAGCGGCTTTTCCTGCCTTCAGACGATTTCGATAATGGGTTAGTTCGCGCCCAGATGGCCCAAAAATTTGTACACGGGACTGGTTTTTGCGGATGGGAAGAGAATGCTGTTATTGATCCTGCTGAAATAATCGGAATCCGCCCAGACGAAGTTCGACAAGCCATTAGCAAGGAGGATGAATCTGTTATCAAGCGTAGCGTTAAATTATAATTAATAAATTTTTAATAAATTGAGAATCACAACTCTTGGCGAAATATCTTAAGGATAGTTCCATTTTTCCTCCGTGTGAATTTTCCTGAAAGAATATATGAATTATTAAAACTTCCCCCCCGCAAAAGAGGAAAGCTCATCCTCGTCCTCGGTGCAGGAATCAGCACTCTTTCTCGAATTCGTCACCCCAGCGTCGTTCTTCAAGAAAACCCAATTACACAATGTATAGAATGCAATCATAGCTCAAGGTATTATGAAGAACAGAGAGCTATTTGGTCTTGGTATGAATACAATAGAATGTATTCTAGGAATGTATTGCCCCCTTTTGCATATTATTTCATAGGCAAACTTTGTTCATTAAAACTTGTAAGAAGTATTATTACAACAAATTATGATTCATATTTAACGTCAATTTTCAAAAAAGATAGAACTCTCCCAAATTATGTAATAAATCCGGTCCTGCGAAATACCGAAGTTGATCACTCGGGTTTTAGGTCGTTCCATGAATCTAATATATTGCGTATATTTTCTCTGCACGGTAGTTTTGATTGGGCTCAATTCAAGAATTGCCATTGCATTGTAAATCTTCCGTCGTGGGTTGTTGGGACAAACCTTTGGCGTGTGCCCAAAGAGTGGGGAGGTGTTGTATATCATGATTACGATCCCCTCTTCGGGCATAAGCCGCTTCCCACTGGGGAAGCTCAGCATTATATTGATTGGCTTGTTGGGCGGGAGCCATTCCGTCGAGAAATAGATGGAGCACTAAGAGAAATTAATTGGGCGGTCAAAAGGGATGGCCACATACTTTTATTAGGGTTTAGAGGGACCCATTGTCCCAGATTGCCCACATGGGATGAAGAAATCTCTGAGCCTATCGCGGATGCCGCTGAGAAAATTCCAACCCTCATGGTTCTAACCGAGCCACAAGCAGAGGAAAGCAAACAAGGCATACCCACTGGGCCTACCAGCGACGAACTAAGCTGGCTAATTCGGGAGCTTTCCAAGAAACAATA
This sequence comes from uncultured delta proteobacterium, assembly GCA_963812015.1. Taxonomy (GTDB): domain Bacteria; phylum Desulfobacterota; class Desulfobaccia; order Desulfobaccales; family 0-14-0-80-60-11; genus 0-14-0-80-60-11. The sequence goes on from CAWETI010000002.1 coordinate 673,427, forward strand.
TGGATCCGTAGAAGTATCTCCAAATATAGACGAGTGGTTTCTCAAGACATTTAAAGGATCGGTTCTTGATCCAAAATCTATCCAGGAAGAATATATTTTTAATTGGATTTACAAAGGGCTTTTTTTAAGACCACGTGAATTTGAGGGTAACCCATGACAAGCAAAGGTGAGAGCATTATCCTAGGAGATTTTGGGTTTAAGATAATCTTATTTCGCGTTCGAGCCGGATACGAAAAAGATATTGTAACTATGCTGAATGATTATCTGACAGAGGAAATTAATGAAAAGACGAATATTATTGAGTTTAAGATTTATAAGGTACTAGGATTATATGACATAATGATTATATTGCGCTGTAAGAATTTCCATCACGATCTATTAGAAAGAGGGACTTTTGACCATGTTATTCAAAGCAATGAAATTCTTTGTTATAATCTTTATATGCCTAAAGCTAATCAATTTAACCTTAATAATGACCTAAAAGATGGGATATTTATTAGTTTACTTAAACTTAGATTGGAGGCCCTTCTTGATTTTGGAATAGATATAACAAATGCATTAGCTATATATATGGAAGAGAAGAGAGATTTGATAGTCTTAGGAGGATTGGGCTGGAATGAGTTATTAATTATACACCCTCATAATTTTCAAAAAGAAGAATTAGAATACATTTTTAGTAAGTTTATATATGGCACCTCATCACTCTACCTTCCTGTAAATGGGAAGAATTACCCACTCATCCACAAAACATATTCTTTTTTAGGGGTAAGTTATGATGTTATGGACAATTTAGAAAATACATTTCCTTCTAGTTTTGATGATTCGTCAACAGGACCTTGCCCAAGACTCCTCATATCCGTACCTGCACATAATTTTGAATTAGTTAATAAGAATATTCCAAAGATTTTTAGAAAAGGAAAAAATCATTTTGACTATGATAGACCACAAGTTATGACCGGAATTTATGATATTTCGCTCTCTTTTAAGAAAGGAACATGGGGCAGATTCCTCCAAAGCATTATGGATTTCCGAAAAGTTCATTCTGAAATCGTATTGGATACACGTACAGAGCTCGGGGCTTATATTTCACCTATCGATGTTTCTTCTCCTTATAAAAAGAAGAAACATCAAAAGGATATATTTCCACAATTAATTTTGGGGGAAGATGAAACGATAAAGATATTAGATAGGCCAGGTACAATACATGTAGTCTCTACTATTTATAGGTTTAATAATTTCTTTCAAGATCCTCTTATTAAAGACAGTTTTTTAGATTTGTTTATACCGGCAAGCAAATTAATAAGCCGTGTTTTGGGTAAGAATAGTTCTGGAAAATGGAACTTTAACGATAAAGAAATTAACCAGTTGCTTGTAGAATTTCAATGGGCAATTCGGGAGAGGGCAATGGGGGCTTATCTGTTTACAGAAGATGATGAACATTCCTTTTCCCCCATTAGGGGAGGGCTTCAGAAAATATTATTGGCCATGGAGTCTATCCCGTATAGCATTTTGAATAAACTTGTTAATAGGGATTTTCCTTGGCAAGGGTTTATTTCAATAGGTTTAAAAGAAGAGCCAATGCATTTTTTGGAAAATCTGCACATTCCTTTCGACCATGCGTTATATCCTGAGAAATACTGGTGGTGTATCATTCACGAAATAGGACATATGTTAGCTGGTTTATGGAATATACTCGATGAAAATGATGCAGCAATTAAATATGCAATGAACATATTGCCGAATATATTGCCTAAGCCATTTAAAAATTTAGCCGACAACTGCTTTGCTGATACATTTGATTTTATAATAGGTTTCCTATGCAATAGATATCTATATTTCAATGTTTGCTGGCCATTCCTTTTAGAAAACATTGAAAGGCAGGATCAACCATACTCATTTCTAAAGCGTCATATTACCAGACATTTTTTTGTCTGGATTTTTGAAAAAACATATTTAAACAAAAAAATTAACTTACAAAGCTTGGATGATCGCGATATTTTAAATAGAGAATGTAAAATGCTTTTAAGAAATTTAGAATCGGTTCATCAAGTGAAGGAATATTTTTCAAAAAATATTTCTGATAAAAATGCATTTTCAAATGATATTGTATTAGAAACTTTCCCTTATTTAAAATTAATTGACCACTATTCAAAATACTTTATTCCGGTGGTTAAGTTTATGAAAGAACTCAAAAGCGAATATCATTCGGCAAGATTCAAAAGAATGATTAAAAAAATAGAAGTAAAGGGAGATATATTGGGACATCAAGAAATTAAATATCCACACCTTATTCCTCTTAAGATAATGGAAAATATATTATATGCTAAAAAAGAATACGACACAAAATTTAGAACTAAAATGGCGACAATCCTTTCGCTTTATTGGTATTCTCATAATTTTTTCCTGCCTTCAATTTTAAACTTATGCAAAAAGGAAGTTTCTAACTCTTCTTAAAATAGCAGAATAACTATTAGCAATTCCTCGATTTTAGGCCGCCGCTGAGCTTGGTTGTGAGACCACAGGACTATCAGAAATGAGTCGCCTTCTCGTCCCAACGCTCGGCCCATCAGATTGGCGTCGCTTGCTCACAGACCCGTCAACGCAGTGGGTTCGTGGGAAGTCCGCATACGAGACCGCCGTGGCATGGGAGGCGGCTCGCACAACGCCTCGTGGTCTCCCCTTGCAAGTTTGCCAGATCCTGGATACGCAAGATGACCTGCGCGGAGCCAAGCTGCTGCTGGGTATTCCCGAACATCGCGTCTATCTTCCAGGTGGTGGACATGCTTCTCAGACGGATCTCTGGGCACTCCTGCGCAATGAAGGCCACCTCATTTCGCTCGCCGTCGAGGGAAAGTCGGGCGAGTCATTCGACAAGACGGTCGGCGAGTGGCTGACGAGCGCAAAGCCCAAAAGCGGGAAACCAAGCCGGCTCGCCTTCTTGCGCGAACGCCTCGGCTTATCTCACGTAGAGGTCACTCACATCCGCTATCAACTTCTACACCGGACTGCATCGGCACTGCTCGAGGCGGAACGGTTCATGGCTGACTTCGCTGTGCTTCTTATCCAGTCATTCGGCGGCCAGAACGATGCCGCGAGTTTCTCAGACTTTCAGGCGTTTGGGCGCCTGTTCGATCTTGAACTCAACTTGGGCGAACTCAGTGCGGCCAAGGTGCCAGGCAACCCGCGGTTGCTGCTCGGTTGGGTCGCCTGCCGGGCCGCCAAAAAACGGGGTCTTGAGGCTGCGGTCTAACAAGTTGCTGCAGTTGGTACCAAACCGCTTGTTGCAGTCAGCCGGCGGTGTCAGTCTTATACGGACAGGAAACCGAATCTCCGCATTTTATGTGGATCAATCTAATTATTGTGAGATCGCAAGAGGAGATTATTATGGACCAGAATAACTGGATCATAATTTTGATGATCGGAGCTGGTTTGCTTGGAGGAATTACTAACTATTTTAGAATTGAGCAAGAAGAGAAGAGCTTGTTCTCGTTTTCAAAGAGTGTTTTAATGGGCGTATCCGCATCCCTATTGATACCTTTGTTTCTAAAAATGATATCAAGCGATCTACTTAATGGAAGCATTTTTGATAGTTCAAGGCAGTTTATTTTATTTGGATTTTGTCTCATTGCATCACTTTCTTCGAAAGCATTCATTGAGACGATCTCTAATCGTCTGATAAATGAGGTCAAGGATACGAAAGAAAAATTGGAAGACATAAAAAAGGATATAGAACCTATTATTTCTAAGGAAAGCGAAGCACAAGAAGAACTAGCAAACTCTTTCATAAATGGTACCGGTTTCAGTCTAGATGAAGACGCAAATAAAGTCATAAATTCTCTTGGCAGTAGCAGATATGCATGGAGAACTCCGAGAGGAATTGCTCGAGAAATAGGGTTGCCACTAGAAAACGTCTTGAGCTCATTGGATTGGCTATCATTAAACCGTTTGACTGTTAGGGCAAGTGAAAAAGGGCGATGGGGGCTGACTTTATTAGGCCGTAATATCCTTGCAAAGATATCTTCTGCGAAGGAATCTGAGCAAAAAGAAAAAGACTGAACTCGATCTAACAACAGCTTCAAGATGGACACGAAAACACGCGTGGCAATCATCGGCGCAAGTTGAACACTTAGAAACCTTTAAAAAAGAGGTCATCATAATATGGAATTCCATGTTACGGTGGAATATGGCAACCAATCACATATATATGTGATGGATGTTGAAGGACTTTCATTATCAACCCATCGGGAAGAGATTCGAAAGAAAGTTGTCGATAAATTTTACTCTACCGTTAAATTCGAAATTGTTGAGGAAGGCGGAGAGACATATTGACGAAACTATAATAGCACAGCCCTTAGGGGAAAGGCCGAAAAAGCAGGGCAAGGCGATGAATGCGATGAAGAAACGAGTCGAATCACTCTTGCTACAAAGAGAGTTCCATGTGGGGTGATCACCCATAGGATCGATGCGTTCCTAAAGGCATGAACGGCCAACAAGCGGTTGTACGTGCCTGATATTCAGACCATATCATCGCTTCTCAGCTAAAAAGCTAAACAAAAAAGGACCACAACCGGTCCCGTAACCGAGGTAAAAAAGGGGGGGGTCGGCCCTATGCTGGCGGCGGCCCCCCGGCCCCAAACATCCATCAATGGTCAGCCGTTCCCGCGGTTCCACCAAGCGGTGATGCCTCCCCTTGTCTTATAGGCCATTTATTTCCTTCCCTGATCTTCCTGTCTTTGTTGTTGGCGTAGTCGGGCTAATTTTTCCCCCAAATCTCCCAAGCGAGACTCTAATTGTTCATCAAAACCTTCGATCCGTTGAACGTAAGGGGTATGGGGCCAGAAAATGGGACCTTGGTTACACTTGAGTAACATTTCCTCATACACTTTTGCCATCAAGGGCGAGTGGTCCTTGTAGGAATTCTCCAGAGCGAGTCCCCTGGCCTCTGCATCTGGGCAGCGGGGGCTACATGGATAAAATTCAAACGCATAATAAGCCTGGCTGGGGGGTATCACCTCAGGCCAGTGCATGGACTTCAGGGTTTCACGGAGCAGTTGTGTCAAGGCGGTTTTTTCAAAATTTCCACCTTGAGCCCTCAAGGAAGAGGCCGCTCGGCTACAGCATTCTGGATAACCTAACAGGTCACCTTCTCTGACCATGATCTCCTGCCAGATAGGTTCATTTTGCCAAGGAGTGGCGGCCTTCCAGTAAAGTTCCTCAAGGTCTTCCAGCCGATCCAACAAGGCGGGGTCAGTTACAAAATAGAGTTTTACCAGCGGGACACCCTTTGGTGATGCCAGATGCACAAAAAAGGCGGTGTGTATACCGAAAGCGTGATAGAGAACCTGAGCTAAAGTCCCGTGCAGTTTTTTCAATATCTCCGCCGATTCTCCGCGCGCATCCTCAAGGAGCTTCACTTGGTCCTGAAAGCAGCAAGTGGCTGGACGACAATGCCAGACAATGGGTAGTAAATTTTCTAAGACAAAATGGTAGCCCAATCGGGCCCCTATTGCCAATTCAAGGACTTCTTCCAGGGTGGGAAGTGTCTTGCTCCTGGATGATTTTTTCGGCTTTTCTTTATATAGCTCCCGCAACTCTATCAGGGTGGGGATGTAGGTGAAGGCCTTCTGGAGCCATTGGTGGGCATTATCCTTCAGGCCAACGTCCCAACAGGCCGAGGCCAGCATTTCTGCAATATGCGGCGGCATTTCCGCATCTTGAGATAGGGTCTCGGCCAAGAAGATCAATTTGGGAAGGTCATTTTTTTGGTGAAGAGCTTGAATTCTCATGAACGAGGTGGCCTGTTTAGCCTCCAAGCCAGCCGTGTCAGGAATCTCAGTCAGTGCGGCCAGAGCCTCGTCTGGGAGGTAAAACCGTAAATACTCAGCACTCAGATGCAAAAGAAAATCGGCTTCACGCCCCATTGCAATATCTCCTTAAATATCAGTTGGAGCACTTTGTCAGGCATATACCAGCCTCTGCCTTGCGGAAAAATCATAAGTGGTTAGCACATCAACAATTGCCGTGGTAATTTTGTCGCCCCCCCGCGAGGATGGCTCGATGGGCGAAGTATCGGAATAGTCCGCAGGTTGGTTACAAATGAGTCGCAGATCTATTACGGGTATCCTGGCGCTGAAGGCCTCCCGTAATATGACGTCGTTGAACAGCGATAACGCCGTAACGAGTGAAGGATTTAACCCAGGCACGGAATCGTAGATAGTACAAACAGTCGTTGGTCTTTTATGGCTCAACACCTTTTCCAACATGGCAGCGTAATCTCTACGAAAATCATTCAGGATAATGGCGAAGCGGTCAAAAACCTCTGCCACCGAGCGAGCACCTTCAGATAAAATATAACTTTTATGCAGGGCGTCATTTCCACCTACGCTCACGAACAAATTCGTCGCATCTGGAGGTAAATTATCGAGCTGTGTCAGGACGTTTATAGTAATATGCCCATCGATGGCCAAAAGTGATGCCTGACAACCATCAGGCAATTTCCCTCGGAGTTGGTCAATCACCGCCGGCCCACCGCTAACGTAGGCTGCGTTGTCAAAAATCGAATCACCAAGAAGGACGATGTGGGTCATCAATGATTTCCCCTTCCCGTCGATTAATGATTATCTAAAATTAGATAATGAGGGTTTCCCGGATTTATTAATTTTATCGAGGAATAAAAAATGGGCAACTACGCCAACGGACCAAAGCTTTCCAAATCGAAATTCGTCGCTGGTTGTCAATGCCTGAAGAGGTTGTATCTCCAATATTATCAGTTGGTGCCGGTTGAAATTAATGCCGCGCAACAGGCCAAGTTTGACCAGGGCCACGAGGTTGGCTTGTTGGCCACCAGGGCCTTTCCGAACGGGATGGCGGTGCAAGAGGACTACCTGCACCATGCTGAAGCGGTGGCCCGAACCCAAAATCTGATGGCGGATAAAAACATTCCTGCCATTTTTGAAGCTGCTTTTACCTATCAAGGCATTCGGGTGCGGGTCGATATCCTGGAGCGCCAACCTAAAAACCGGTGGCGGTTGATCGAGGTCAAAGCCTCCAATTCAGTGAAGGACTATCACCATTTGGATGTCGCGATTCAAAAGTATGTTTTAGAGGGCTGCGGGCTTGCATTGTCAGGGGCTTGTCTGATGCACCTAAACCGGGATTATGTTTATGATGGCCGCGATCTCGATCCGAAAGAATTATTCCTCATCGATGACCTTACCGAGGTTTTGGCAGATCGTATGGCTGAAATTCCCGATAAGGTGGCCCAGGAAAAAGAAATCTTGAGCCAGGATGAACCTCCCAATATTGCTCCCGGTGACCAGTGCACCGACCCGTTTGAATGTGAGTTTTATAGTTTTTGCAATCTAGAAGTTCCAGAGTACTCGGTGAGAAGCCTGCCCCGGTTGAGCAAACGAAAGCGACAAGAACTTGTGGATCAGGGGATCGAATTGATCCATGATATTCCCGATGATTTCGGCCTGACCGAATTGCAACGCCGTGTCTGCCTCTGTGTCCGACAAGGCGAGCCCTACTTTGGGGGGGAACTCTCGAAGGAACTGAATAAGTTAGAGTATCCGCTTTATTTTATGGACTTTGAGAGCTATAACCCGGCGATCCCCCGTTATGCCGGGATGAGGCCGTTTGATCAGATCCCCTTCCAGTGGTCGGTCCATGTGCAGAGGCAGCCTGGGAGTGACCCGGAGCATTATGAATTTCTCGCGGATAATGCCGATGACCCCAGGGAAGCTTTTATCAGTGGCTTGCTGGAAGTTTTGGAAGATGGTGGCGGGAAAGGCCATATCGTCTCCTACTATGCCAGTTTTGAAACAGGCCGCCTCAATGATTTGGCCGTTTGGCTGTCTCAATACGCTGCCAGGATCGAAAACATTAAAGGCCGCCTGTGGGATTTGCACCCGGTTATCAAGGATTACGTCTACCACCCTGAATTTTATGGGTCCTTTTCCCTTAAACAGGTGCTGCCAGCCCTTGTCCCGCACATGACTTATGAAGGGATGGAAGTATCTGGAGGGACAGAGGCAGGCCTGGCTTATGAGGCCATAATCAGAGGGGAATCCGACGATGATGAGATCGATAAATTACGAAATGCCCTCCTCGAGTATTGCAAGCAAGACACTTTAGCCATGGTTGAGCTGATTCAAAAACTGCGTCACTGCGCGAGAGACCGGGGATGAGGTATGGACGTAAGGGGCTATGTTGACTGCCCGGCCTGCAAAACAAAGTTCCTGGCTCCCCTTGACGAAAAGAACGGCAGTTACATCGGCAATTGCCCTTTCTGCAAGGTCCGCCTCCGTGTCACTTATGCCGTAAGTGACAAGGGAGTTATCTGCTGGGCGACAAGGGCTTGAGGCATCTATACGTTTCGGCGGTGGTATGTGCATGTGGCCTCAGCCTTTCCTCCGGTTCACCATTACAGGGCGGTGTTGGCCTAGGGTTTATAGGCCGACACGCCACTAAATCATTTGGGTATGCATGTCAACGTACTCTGATTTCCAAATCATTTTTTTCGTTTTTCCCTTATATCATGGTATAAGGGTAACGATTTGATATTCAAATATAATATTTAATCGCAGAGGCTGGAAATGAAAGAGAAATCTATTGTTGGAGATTTGATTAATTTTCGTGGATTAGTTTATGCTCCTGTAAATGAAAATGGAGTTATATTTCTATTCGGCAGGGTTGCTGACGACCTTAATATGTATATTGAAGAAATCAAGCCCGGATTTCCTGATTGCGTAGGCAGAAGATTTGTTGGAAAAGGATGGGAAAGAATTTCAATAGAATTTGAATTTAGAAGTTCTAATTTTATCCAGCACGGACATGACCCCAGTAACTGCGATATAATTATTTGTTGGGAACATGATTGGAAGGAGTGCCCATTAGAGGTAATCGAATTAAAATCTGAGATACAAGAACTTCCTAATAATCCAGTTAGAAGACCAGGAGCAACTGAAAAACAAGAGAAAGATATAGAAAAGAGTTTGAACGAAATTTTCACTAAGGTATCAGCTCTTCCAAAGATTAGAGAATGTTATGAGAAAACATTTGAAAAAGTTACTGAAATCAATGATGCAATCTGGGCAAAAATTGGTACTTCCTATATTGGATGGTATTCTCCAGAAAGAGCTTTTGTTTCCATAAAAATCAATAAAACCTCTATTAGATTTGAATGCTTTTCTCGGGGATTGGATATTCCAGGAACAAAAGTAACAAGTGAAAAGTATGCTCCTCGTTGGGTAGTATTTACAGTCAAAAGCGATAGTGATGTTGAGAAAGCGACAAATATTATTGCCGAGTCTTATAAAAGAATAAAAGAAGCAATTTCTGCAGGAGAACCTACAGGGTATTTTTCGGGTGGAGAAAGTTTTAAACCAAGAGAGTCACTTATGGAAAATGAGAGTGAGTAATTAAAGACTACTGCCTTTCAAAGGATACTACTGACGCTGGTTTTCTATTGGTACTTGATTGAAGGTTTCTGCTATTTAACAACATGTTCTGAAAATAAATAATATTTAGGATATCCGCTTCATATCAATAGTTAGACCAAAGAAGCCCCTTTGTCCATTTTTCCACCTTCCAACCCTTCCAGGGACCATTCTTTCCCTTGACTTTGCCCCGCAGTCGGCAGTAAGATTGGACCAAAATCATTTTTGTCCAATTTTCTATGGTTGGTCGCTCCCTCATCCCCAAGGCCTGGGTGCCCCAGGCCCTGAGCATCGTCCCCTACTTGACTCGGGAGGAGGTCGCCCGCATGGCGGTCGCCTGCCAAGGACGAAATCGGCTTCGGGATGAACTCCTCATCCTTACCCTCTTCCAGACGGGTCTGCGTATCTCCGAGGCCCTGCGCCTCACCCCCCGTAAGATCGAGAGTTATGAAGGCGGCGCCGCCCTGCACATCTTGGGAAAAGGGGGCAAGGCCCGCTTGGTGGCCTGCCCGCCAAGCCTGGCCCATCGCCTCAAAAGTTACGCCTTCGACAAAAAACTGGAACTCGATGACCGGATCTTCAAGATCAACCGCAAGCGCGCTTGGCAGATCGTCAAGGCAGCCGCGGAGCAGGCCGGCGTCGCCAAAAGGGTTTACCCCCACCTGTTTCGCCACTCCGGGGCCATTGAGCGCCTGCGGCAGACCGGCAACCCCCGGGCCCTGCAATTGCATTTGGGTCATGCTTCTCCCTTCATGACCATGCGGTATCTCAGCACTCTCACGGAGGAAGAGGCTTTGCGGATCCAACAAGGGGTGCAGTTTGACCAATAAGTTCAGCCCTTAGACTTACTGACCACCTAAGGGATTGGGATAATCCTTTAGGACCAGTGTTTAGGCTTGCAACTAACCTTCACCATGAGGAGCGACATATGGGCGGCGTATTTGAAGTCTATATCCAGACCCATTTCTCAGCGGCCCATCGCTTAGAGGGCTATCCGGGTGACTGCGCCCGTACTCACGGCCATAATTGGATCGTCGAGGTCTATGTGAAATGTTCGGCCTTGAATGACATTGGGATCGGCATCGATTTTCGGGACATCAAAGTCGCGGTGAAGGAGGTCCTCTCAGGACTGGATCATTTTAACCTGAATGACCTGGAACCTTTTCAACAGATCAACCCCACTTCAGAATATATTGCCAAATTCCTCTATGAAGAACTATCCAAAAAATTGGATGCCCGCACCTTGAAGGTCTCCAAGGTTAAAGTGAGCGAAACCCCGGGGGCCGGGGCCTTTTACTATGAAGAGTAAGAGTCCTAGCGATAAATTTGCGTTGCGGAGGACCCCGTGACCATCTTTTTTGACGGTGGTTTCGAGCCGGGCAAGTGGGCCGGAGGTCTAGCGAAACTCTTGCATCAGGCCAAGATTATCGATGATCTACTGCCCAAGGCCCGGGTGTGGCGGGCCAATTGGACCCAATGGATCCAGTTTGAACCAGTGGGGCATGTGGGGCCGGCCTTCTGGTTAGGCAAGCCTGCCATCTTGTCAGGAAATGGCTTTCTTTATGTGGGGTATTATGTGGAAAGGGGTCTCTTAAGCCACCCCAGTCATCCCGAATATGTCATCACCCCCGAATGGGAGTGGCATGGCTTCATGAAATGTCTGGAGCATGACCCTTGCCGCAGGACCCTCAATTCCCTCATGCAAAATTTACCTGAGGAACAGCGCTGCCTCTGGGTGCGCATTGTGCACGACGAGAAAGGGATCCTCTTGGATCAAGTCCTGGCCTATGGGGATGAACACACCTTATTGGATTTTATGAGGATCAGCGCGCAAGCCCCGACTGATCATTGGGTCGAGGCCATGCTGGGAGTACGCTTCTCTAAAGAAGAATGCCTACATTTGCAAAAGAAAATAGTACCAGAGATGAGGAACCCACTTATTCGGGCCGATGAGATTCGCTGGTTAGCTATTCAACAATTAAAAAAATGATTAATTATTAATGCCTTTGGTAACAAGTGAATGCCTCTCCAAATAAATGAAATTTTCTATTCTATTCAAGGGGAATCTTCATATGGAGGGTATCCTTGTGTTTTCATAAGACTAACTGGCTGTAATCTGCGCTGCTCATATTGCGATACCCAGTATGCTTATTTTGAGGGAGAACAGTTAGAGATAGATGATATTTTGAAGCGAATTAAGCTTTATCAATGCAAACTGGTGGAAATAACGGGAGGAGAACCATTGTTGCAACAGAAAACCCCCCAGTTAATAACGCAATTACTGGAAAAAAGATATAAAGTTTTATTAGAAACTAACGGCAGCCAAGATATCAGGCAGGTTGACCCGCGCTGTGTCAGAATCATTGATATCAAGTGCCCCTCCAGCGGTGAAGCGGACCAGAATAAGTTAGACAACCTGAACCACTTAACCCAAGAAGATGAAATAAAGTTTGTTATTGGCAATCGCCAAGACTACGAATTTGCCAAAAATATCATTCCATTAACTGAGTTAGATAAAAAACCATTAAGGTTTATCCATTTCTCGCCGGTTTTTGGTAGGCTGGAACCACGGACTTTAGCCCAATGGCTACTGGAAGATCATCTCCCGGTGAGACTCCATCTGCAACTGCACAAAATAATCTGGGCTCCAGAACAGCGAGGAGTATAGGTGATGGTGAGGGGAAAAGCCATCGTGCTTTCAAGTGGCGGACTTGATTCTACCACCACCATGGCTATCGCTCAGGCGGAAGGATTTGAAATTTTTAGCCTAAGCTTTCGTTATGGTCAGCGTCATAGCCTGGAAATTCAGGCAGCGGAAAATGTGGCGAGGGTCTTCGGAGTTAAGGAACACTTGGTAGTTGACATCGATTTGACCAAAATTGGGGGGTCCGCCCTCACTGACAATCTAGAGGTACCCAAAGCCCGTTCTGAGCACGAAATGCAGAAGGGAATCCCGATCACTTATGTGCCGGCCCGCAATACCATATTCCTATCCTTTGCCTTAGCATGGGCCGAGGTGTTGAACGTCGCCGATATCTTCATCGGGGTGAACGCCCTCGATTATAGCGGTTATCCGGACTGCCGCCCCGAGTTTATCCGAGCCTTCGAGAACTTAGCAAACCTAGCCACCAAAGCAGGAGTCGAAGGAACCACCCGGTTTCGGATTCATGCTCCTCTCATCAATATGACCAAAGCGGATATTATTCGCACGGGTAATAAACTCGGGGTGGATTTTAGCCTCACCCACAGTTGCTATGACCCCTCTCCGGATGGACGGGCCTGCGGAAATTGCGACAGTTGTCTGCTGAGGAAAAAAGGCTTTTGGGAAGCGGGAATTCCCGATCCGACTCTCTATCTGATTTCGTAAGCACTAAGAGGTGTGTCATGATAGATGTCCAAAACCTTCCTGGTTTGTACAATCTCAACATTGACAAAGTGGGCATCTCAGATGTGAGTTATCCCATCGAAGTTTTAGACAAGAACCAGGAAAAGCAAGCCGCTACCGCCACGATTAATATGTATGTGGATCTCCCCCACCATTTTAAGGGGACCCACATGAGACCGCTTTATTGAGGTACTTAATAAATACCGGGGTGAGATCACCGTGAGAAATATGGGCAATATCCTGAGGGAAATCGCCCGGAGCCTGGAAGCCAGATCATCCCACATGGAATTGAGCTTTAAATATTTTATTGAGAAAGAAGCACCCGTTTCCAAAGCCCGGAGCCTCATGGGATATGATTGCCGCTTTATCGCCTCCTACACCCAGGACAAAGACGAGGATTTTATTCTGGAAGTTAAAGTGCCGGTGATGAATCTATGTCCCTGTTCCAAGGAGATCAGTGGCACCGCCGCCCATAACCAAAGAAGTGAGGTGACCGTCCAGGTGCGATTCAAAGACTTTGTCTGGATCGAGGATGTCATCGCCTTGGCAGAGCAATCTGCAAGTTCGGACCTTTATGCCCTTCTGAAAAGGCCTGATGAAAAATATGTTGCAGAACGGGCTTATGAGAATCCGAGATTTGTCGAAGACATTGTCAGGATCATCGCCAATGGACTCTTGCAAGACGAAAAAATCACCTGGTTTGCGGTCAAGTCTATCAATTACGAAAGCATCCACAATCATAACGCATATGCCTTTATCACCAGAGATAAGCGGCTATGATCACTTTTGACCTGTTTCACGAAATTGCGATTAAAATTCGCGATGACAAGAAATTAGACGAAGCTCAGAAAGAAGCCGTTTCATTTCCCGCATGTGACCCTCTTTTCTTGGTTGCAGGTCCTGGTTCAGGGAAAACTACGGTCCTTACGTTGAGAACCCTTCGGTTTATTTTTGTAGACGGCATCTATCCCCAGAGTATCGTGGCCACCACCTTCACCAAAAAAGCAGCAGCAGAACTACGCTCCCGCATTTTGAGTTGGGGGGAACTCATCAAGGAAGAGGTTAAAAAACAAAAACTTACCCCAGAACAGCATACTTTTCTGGAAAGTATAGACATCAACCGAATCAATACCGGGACGTTGGACAGCCTATCTGAGACCATTATGCGGGAATACCGCATGGCAGGTGACCCTCCTCCGGTCGTCCTTGATCAGTTTCTTGCAGATGTGCGTTTAGCGCAGAAGGGCTTATTTGAAGGGGGGCGGTTCCAAAATAAAGAATTGGAGGCTTATCTCAAACAGATACGAGGATCTTATCAGGCTCGCAGCCTATCCACTAAAAAGAATTTCCTTCGGGGCCTGCACGACCGATTTGCCCAGAATCAGGTGGATATGGAGGCCTTCGCCAGGGAGGATCCCGGGCGGCAACAGGCCAAAGAGGCCATAAGCGGCTATCGGGACTCCCTCAGAGATGATGAAGCTCTGGACTTCGCTCTCCTGGAAGAAGAGTTTCGCTCTCGTTTGCTCGATAATAGGCTGGCGGCTTTTTTAGAGACGATCAAGGTGCTCTTGGTGGATGAATACCAGGATACCAACTATCTCCAAGAGCAGATCTATTTCACCATTGCCCAGTCTATTCAGGGGGCCATTACGGTGGTGGGGGATGATGACCAATCGCTTTACCGCTTTCGGGGTGCCACCGTGGACCTCTTTCGGGAACTTCCTGATCGATTGAAGGGGGTACTAGGGGGTAAAACTGCGAAGACGATTCACCTACGCACCAATTACCGTTCTAGTCAGCAGATCGTCACGTTCTTTTCTCATTTTATCAAATTAGATCCCGCATATCTTCCCCGCGAGTCTTAAATAAACCCGAGGTTTTGCCCCACGCCGGCGCTGAGGTGGGTCTCCCCGTGTTGGGTATGTTCCGAGATAACCGGGAAGCCCTGGCCCAGGATTTGGCTGAATTAATTCATGCCATTTTTAGGGGACCCGGGTTTGAAATAATTTTACAGAATAAGAAAATAACCATTCAGAAAGATCCCGAAGGCGGGGATGTTGGCGATTGCGCACTCTTAATGAGCAGTCCGGCCGAATATGCTAGTGGCGGTGCGGAACGACTACCCAGGTTATTGCAGGACGGGTTGAATCAATATGAAGATTTCATCCAGTTATTCAACCCCCGAGGAGAATTTTATGCCGACATCGATCAAGTAATGACTCTCTGCGGCCTACTCTTGGAGGCCATCGACCCGCACAAGAAAGTGGAAGAGGCCGTGGGCAACTTTCCCGAGGAAGCGGTCCACCAAATGCAATGCTGGCGGGACCATGCCCGCAGGTTCATCACGACTAATCCGGTCCCAAACCGACCGCATCCCCTTAAAGATTTCATTGACGCATGGGCCGTCCGGCGCTCCCAAGAACCGGGCCGGAAATGGCTCCAGGAAGCCCTTATCCTGGACCTTTGCTACAAACTAGTCACCTGGCTTCCGTTTTTCCAAGACGATCCCGAAGGGCAGGTGTACTTGGAGGTCATCTGCCGGGCCATCGCTCAAAATGCCGCCTACTCTCGGTACGAATCAAAGCTTTTGAGCAATAAAGAATTCGAAAGCATCAAAGAAGCCTACTGGAACATTTTTATCCCCTTAGCCACCGGCGTGATCGAACTTAATGAAGAACTCATCGAAACCTTCCCCCGAAATCGCCTATCCATTTTATCGATTCATCAGGCCAAGGGCCTGGAATTCCCCATGGTGATCGTAGATGTATCCTCGGATTTCAAAAGTAATCATTATTCTCAAAGATTTAAGAGATTTCCTGATCCCAAAAGGGTTGGCGAAACTTACAGCATGGAAGATGAGGTACGCCGTTTTTCCCCTTTACAAAATTTCCCCATCGGCTCCAAACTTGACCGTGCCTTCGATGACTTAGTGAGACAATATTTCGTCGCCTATAGTCGGGCTCAAATAGTATTACTGCTGGTAGGCTTGCGGAACCACCACATCCCGAATGTGGCTTTGGGTTGGCGCCGGGACGAAAGTTGGGCATGGCAGAATAAATTACCTTGGTTAACTATTTGAGGTTCCTATGAAACTCGAGATACGTCCCTCTCACTATCTCATTCCGCAGTATAGTCTAACGGGAGACCTCCTGTCTTATCTGCGTTGTGGGTTGCAGTATCGCTATCTCAATGGCAGCGCCCTGCCGCCTTCCCGTCCGGTGCAGCAATGGTTTGGAGAATTCATCCACGGGGTTATGGAGGAGGCCTTTAAGACTTTTCGGGAACGAAATGCCCTACCACCTTGGCCCAACGAGGATATTCAGGCCATTTGCCAGAGGATTGAAAAACGCCTGGGGGTAAGGGGAAAATCCCCTCGGAACCGTACCCTTCGGGAGATTGCATATAGCCGGGCGCATTTGGCTATCAATGAACTTGGCCCTCACCTCTTCCCCCTAATCGCCGTTGCAGAGGTTAGGCTGAGTGCCACACGGGAAATGCCCCAGGAGCAAGGTATCCAGTTTCGGTCAAAGCATTTTGAGATACGGGGAGTGATCGACGTCCTTACCAGGGTTTCACTCAGCCAGTTTCAGGGTGACAACCTGCTATTGCAAATGCTCTGGGAGGTACTCGGTCCTGAGATCCCCCGTGATGATTTTGAGGTCATCGTGGATTACAAGGGGATGCGTCGTCCATCCGTTATGGATGACACTTGGGCTCAACTGGATTGGCAGATTAATACATACGCCTGGCTACGGATGATGCAACCGGAAAGCCAAACAGTAATTGCGGGAGTGCTCATCTTTATCAATGAACTCCAACCCTCCAAGGAAGACCTCATAGAACTCCAGCAAGAGATCAAAATGGGCAGGACGGATGTCATCCCGGCCAAGGATGTAACCGAATTTCAAACCATTATGACATGGGATAAAAAAGCTGAGGTTCCCAGCCTGCCGCTGGATTTTCGGTTTCGTCGGGCCATCCGCATCGTCAAAATAAGCCCGAAGACTACGACGAATTCATTAAATAAATTTCACGAAGTCGTGAAGAACATTGAACATTGTGTCCTAAAAGAAAAAAATTGTGGTTCCATCCTCACTGTTTGGCCTCAGAAACCAGAGGAAAAGACCTGTACCGCCTGTGATTTTGAGACCTTTTGTCCAAGTCTCAAAAAGTCTGGCGAACCTCGGGCACCAAAAGCCCCCTGACCATTACACCAGGCCACCAAAATCCCTCCTTGGAAATATCCCTCGATTTACAAGAAATTACTTGAAATAAATATTCTTATTGTGGTAATTTCCGGATATCGCTATCTTCATTAACTACCTTAATAAATTTCTATGATTAACGTAATTAATCTCTTCGTGACCTGTACCCAGAGGAAGAGTCGGGAAATTTCCTCTGAATTGCGGTTCAGGTTCCTTCCTGCCTATGAGACGTTGGAAGATCTCAGCGTGGCCTGGATCGATCGCTTGCAGGAACGGAAGGGGGAATTGGTCCACGCAAGTGAACTCTATGCCGGTGACCACTGGCAGGTAGTCCGATCCATAAAAAACGCGACAAACAATTCCCCTCTTGATTTGAGGATCTGGGTTATCTCGGCAGGCTATGGGCTCATATCTTACGATGCCCCATTGCAGCCTTATGCCGCCACGTTTTCCGTTAGGAACCCGGATTCCATCCTCTCTCACTGCCCTTTAACAAAAGCAAAACAGATGCGGGCAGAGTGGTGGCGTCTGCTGGCAGAATGGACCGGACCAGAACCACACAAACCTCGTTCTTTCGTTCAGGTGATCGGACAGGATCCGGAAGCTTTCCTCTTAATTGTTGCCTCGAACACCTATCTCGAAGCCATTGCACCGGATTTGACACAGGTGGTTCAGCGCCACCCGGCCCACAAAATCGGCATTATCTCAGCCGGAGTTCCTCAAAAGGGATGGTTAAGACCATATCTTCTCCCCTGTGATTTGCGATTGAGATCGGTTCTAGGCGGCAGTTGTCATTCTCTCAATGTACGCATGGCCAGATGGGTATTACAGGAATGCGGTGGCCAACCATTGAATTTTGCAAAAATGAGGGAATGGCTACCAAGGTTTTTGGAAGGTGAAAAAAAACCTGAACTACCACAAAGAAAACCAATGAACGATAGCAGCGTAATAGATTTTATTTATAAAAAGATTAAACGTAATCCTGCAATAAAACCAACGCCTTTGCTTACGGAATTCCGTAAATCAGGATATGCCTGTGAACAACATAGATTTTTATCATTATTTATGACCGCTCGAGAGGAGTTCATTAATAATGGTTAAGAGAAAAGTCATTGTAAGGCGTGCTCTTAAAATTGAGCAAAACAGTTCCCATTCTCTCTATACATTCAGTTTAAGAGGGTACGAACTGTTGACTATTGCCGATATTTCCAAAATCTCCCGGGACGAAGCTGGGAAATTAATAGGATATCAACGGCCAGAAGTGAAAAAACACATCCAAGATATAATAGACTATCTAAATAGTGAGGAAGTATTATTCCCCAATTCTATTATCTTATCTCTCTCCTCGCTGGTAACTTTTCGTTCTAGTCGAGGACCAAACGTCTATGATGGTATTGCCACCGGTGGAACCATTGAAATACCGGTGCCTGGCCCAAATGAGCCAAAACCAGGGTGGATCGTGGATGGGCAACAAAGAGCCTTGGCCTTATCAAAATCCAAAAAATCTGGTCTAGCCATTCCCATCAACGCCTTTATTGCTGATGAAGTTGAAATTCAGCGGGATCAGTTTTTGCGAATTAACAATACTAAACCTCTCCCTCGAGGTTTGATTACGGAACTATTGCCTGAGGTCTCCTTGCCACTTCCGGCAAACCTCACGGCACGCAAAATTCCCTCCTCACTTTGTGATTTATTGAATCGAGACCCAGTTTCGCCATTTTATGGCCTGATTTATCGAGCTTCCTCAACCTCCCAGGAACGGGCTAAGGCCGTAGTGGCCGATACCTCAGTGGTCAAGATGTTACAGGAGAGTTTCTCTTCTGCTTCTGGGTGCCTGTTTCCTTTTCGCAATTTGGCCACCGGCGAAACCGATTTTCAGAGCGTCTGGCTATTAATAAATACCTTCTGGGCAGCCGTTCGGAATGTGTTTCCCAAAGCTTGGGGCAAACCACCAACGATGAGTCGGTTGATGCATGGTGTAGGCATCCGGGCGATGGGAAAGTTAATGGACAAAATGATGTCAGCCTTCAATCCCGCTCACAATAACTCTCAAGAGGCAATTGAACGGCAACTGAGATTGATCAAAGATCAATGTCATTGGACCGAGGGAAGATGGGAGAACTTGGGCGGGGTTGAGTGGAACGAACTGCAGAATGTTCCCCGCCACATCCGTATCCTTTCCAATTATTTGATAAGGGCTCATTTGCAGGCAAGGACTATCGCACCTTGAAATATTTCTTTCCAGATAGCCACGATCTCATCGACCCGTCTTTCGATTTTGAATCCGAAACTCGGTCTTCCACTCGCATCACGCAAAGGGATGATCTTTACGCCCACCAAGTGTTCGATACCCCTCCCTATGATGGCATGTTGATTTCCAAAGCCATTGTCGAAGGGGACAGCAGCAAATATTCGTTGGGACAACGCCACCGACTTTACCGCGAAGGGGTGCGTCGTTTCCTGCGCCTGGATAAACTCAAAACCGGTCGCCGTCTTGAAACCATGGGTGATTGCGGCGCCTTTTCTTACGTCCGGGAAGAAGACCCCCCGATTACTGTGGATGAAGCGATAGATTTTTATGAAGAATGTGGCTTCGACTATGGTATTTCTGTAGATCACATTATCCTGGGCTATAAAGAAGATTTGGACCGCACTCTTTTTGATCTGGAGGCGGTGCCCCCGGAATGGCGCCGGCGGCAGGAAATTACCCTACAAAGGGCCAGTGAATTCCTGAGGCGCCATGAGGCTCGGCGTTGCCGCTTCACCCCTATCGGGGTGGCCCAAGGGTGGAGTCCGGCCTCTTATGCAGCCTCGGTGGTGGAACTTCAAAAGATGGGGTACCGCATGATTGCCATGGGAGGCATGGTCCCCCTGAAAACCCATGAGGTTCTGGCCTGCTTGCAGAGAACCCAAGAGATTCGGAACGCTGCCACTTTTTTCCACCTCCTGGGGATTACCAGACTCGGAAAAATTGATCGATTTGCCCGATTCGGAGTGGTGAGTTTTGACAGTACTACGCCGTTACTGCAAGCTTTCAAGGATATCAAAGATAATTATCACACCCTGGAACGCAATTATTCAGCTATTAAAGTTCCCCAAGTGGATATGAACAATAATCTAAGAAATCTCATTAAGGCAGGAAAAGTTAAACAGGAAGAGGCTGTCAGGCTTGAGAAAGATTGTCTGAAATTATTAATGGACTATGATAATGGGATGGTCTCATTAGAAAATGTTTTAGAAGTTCTCATGGACTATGAATTTTTATATGATGGTAAGCATAAGAGAACCGAGGCTTATCGGGAAGTGCTGACCGATCAACCCTGGAAAAAATGCCAGTGCACCATTTGCCGAGAGCTTGGGATCCACGTTATTATTTTTAGAGGTTCCGAACGCAATCGCCGTCGCGGTTTTCATAATATCTTTGTATTTTACAACCGTCTGAAGAGCGGACTCGAGGCGCGCCCTAAAGCCACCCATCAACCGGAATGAACCGATAGAGGTTGCCCATGAAGCAAAACTATGAACTCAGGATACCGGCCCTAGAAATCCTTCAGGGGGAAAACCGGACCCTGTATTGCTTCGCCGTGGACGGTAAACTCCTGCCGTCTTTCACCACCATCTCCCGCCTCAGGCGAACCCCAGAATCCCAGTTGCAAGGGTATCAAAGACCCGAAGTGATCTCCCACATTGCGGAGATCCGCAGATATCTTGAATCCGCGGACCCCATGATCCCTAATGCCGTGGTGGTGGCCTTAAATCGAACAGTACGCTTTCAAAGAACCGACTCCGAACCGGGAAATTCCCATGAGACCCGGATGGGGACGCTGATTATCCCCCTTGACCCCAACCTTCCAGAGGAAGACAAGCCTGGGTGGATCGTGGATGGGCAACAACGCATCGCAACCATTCGTGACGCCCAGTTGGAGAAGTTTCCTATTTGTGTGATCGGCTTTATTACCGATGACCTTCACGAACAGAAAAACCAGTTTATTTTGGTCAACTCCACGAAGCCCTTGCCCAAGGGCTTAATCTACGAACTCCTGCCATCCACCGAGGGTTTCTTACCCACTTTTTTGCAAAAGCGGCGGTTCCCCGCTTACCTCATGGAACGACTCAACCACGACGAGGACTCGCCGTTCAAAGAAATTATAATGACGGCCAGCAATCCTGGGGGCATCGTTAAAGATACCTCCATCCTCAAGATGTGTGAAAACAGTTTGCATGACGGTGTCCTCCACCGCTTTAGGGACTCTACTAACGGGGGGTGGAATGCCGAGGACATGCTGCGGGTATTGAAATGTTTCTGGAGCGCGGTTGCAAAAGTTTTCAAAGACGCCTGGGGGTTGCCTCCCCGCCGGTCACGTCTAATGCATGGGGCCGGCATCGTGAGTTTAGGGTTCATCATGGATGCAATTGGTGACCGGAGTCCCTTCGATTCGATACCAACAGAGGATTTTTTCAAGGTGGACTTAGACCAACTCACGCCTTTGTGCCGCTGGACTCATGGGTATTGGGATTTTGCCCCTGGCATGCAAAGGAAATGGAACGATATCCAGAATACCCCAAGAGATATACAGTTGTTGGCTAATTATTTACTATCTCAGTATAAAAGAATGGCAAGGCACGGACATACAAGTTAAGTTTACGGAGTAATAAAACAATCAATTTTCGGTTATATTCTTGATAAAATACTCTTCTAATGCCAGTTTGTGTCGATTATTAGGAAGTCCTATTCACCAACATAGCAAAATTATTTTCTTTGCTTCTGATTCAAGGGGGAAGTTCATGATCGTTCCCGACTCCACCTTTCGAGGGCGCGCACTATACTTGATGCTCCCGTCCCCTGAACGTAGCATAACTTTCTGCGATCAAAACCGTCAAAAGCGCGAAAGACGGCATGAGAGGTAGCTATCCAGACAAACAAAACAACATCACAAGTTCGCGCCAAGTCAGTGTCGGTACCAACCACTTTAGTAGATACTATCGAGACCTTAGCCCCGGCCCGGTCTTGAATAATTTCGGCTGCCATCCGGGCTTGTTGCTCGCGCATGCAAACAATCGCAACCTTTTTGAGGTTGGCATTAACTAAGAGATCTTCGGGAGGTACATCATTTTTAATAGGGAAGTATTCTTGAATCGTCTCCTCTTCTAGACCTATTATAGATCCTGTGCTGCGCCATAGGACCTTCTCGGATTCCAGCAATTGCTGCGAGTTCCTCTTTCGCTAGATCAGCCGCATCAATCCACAAATTGCCTGCCGCCCCACTATCCGGGTGCTGATACGCGAGCAACTCAATTGCGTCCAGGGCAAATGGTAACTGAGAAGGTACTGGGCGGGCCTTCCACCATGCTTCGATAATACTTTTTGCCTCATCAATATTATGGTTGAGTTCAAAAAGCGCGTTAGCCAGTTCGAGGAGTACATGACCTTCTTCTCTCCCTCCCCCTATCCCGGCATTCATTTCACCCCAAAGGCGTAACAAAGATGAATAAAGTTCAGCAAAATCTCTTCTGGGAAAATCTGGTTCACGGACAAAGTCTCCAAGAAAAGTAACAAGGGCCTCATTAATTAGTTGTCTGTTTTGTTGTTTGAGTTCATTACTTACAAATAAAGAATCCCAGCGTTCAGAATAGGCTTCGATTTGATTCTGGTTTAGTTGCTCAACAAAAATCGCATCTTTCTCCTCCAACCAATTCCGGGCGCTTTCTATGTCGTTTTGGTCAATTAATAGCGAAAACCATTGCTCCCACTCATCTTTTATATCTATAGGTATGACTTCTGGTTCCCCAATGAAAACCGGTTCAGGTTGAAACTCTCCCAGTGCTTCCCTAATGCATTCATTTATTATGTTCGGCAAGTAAGGTTGAGTTTGCAGATAGGGTAGATTGCGGCAGTTTCTTATGTTTTCAAATTCCCTGAAATGATGCCACAGGCGAATGCGCATCAATTGAGTATTCAGGGCTTTATCTAGTTCGTAGGTATCAATTAATTCTATTGCCTTTTCAGCCAGGTCGCGATCACCCAGTAACAAGGCTGATTGAAATTGCGTCCTGAGTTCATAGAGAGAAGGTCGCCTCAAACGATTCCGCTCTGGACGTCTTTCTTCGAGTTGATAAAATGTGGCGAGTTTATGTTCGACTATGGAATATTGCTCAATCGAACATCGCCAGCGAAAATAATTGGTTGGCGAAATTTCCGATATGACTCGTTGGAAGGTATCCCGGGAGGTATCAGGGATCTTATATCCATCGCCACTTTCCTGCCATCCGTAGCTAGGAAGTATCCATGCCTGCAATTTTTCAATCTGTTTTTGGAGCAGCAAAGGTTGAGGGGCTAGTGTACACCAAATTACATGCCTATCAGTAAAAAAAGGAAAAGAGCCACCTTTCCCATTAATAAGATTTATCAACTCTCCACTTAATGGGTGGGCTTCGATGTTACGAATTTCTTCCTCTAATAAGTCAAAGCAAAGCCTTTTCTGATATTTCTCCCAATTGCTATTGAACTGCTTTAGTACTTCTAGGAGGGGCTTAGTAATTTTCATTAGATTTGATCCGCACTTAATTCTAAATTGTCCCAAATACGCTCGAACTCAAGATAGGCTTCATTGATTTTCCGATTGCCTTCAGGATCGAGCGAAGCATTACAAGTGATCTTTTCGCGATTTACGTAAAGTCCACTGTAAGTGAAGTTCATAGATCCCTCAAAATAGAACAACTCTGACAATAATCCTTTCTGATGGTCCTTCTGGGCTTTTTCGAATTTTACTTGGACTCGTCTTTGTTTATCGAATTTCACTGCGAATGCTCTGGATTTCGTATCAGGCCAGGTGATGATGCGGACCGGTAAGCGATTTGAAACCTCAATCAGAGTCTCACTAAAAAGGATATGCCGGTTTTCAGCAAAATTATTCTGGTATCTGAGCAGATCTTTAAACTCTCCAAATGCATTATCGAGCAACTTAAAATCGGAAAGCCAAGGTGAAATCAGGTACATTGGTCGCTTACAGGGAACCCCGAGCAATAAAGTGCTAAAGAAAGAAGCTAGCAAATCCCGGACTTTCTTCCCCCCATCTCTTGAATGAATATCACGACTAGACATTTGCGAAATCTCGAATCTGAAGCGCAACCTTGATGTATCCACCTGTGACTTCTATTCGACTGATATGCACTGATTCACGATAAGTTTGCACATTTATCTCCTCAAAAAAAAGGGGTACCAGGTTTTCGATTAATTGCTGTTGAAGGTTCATCGGCGCAACTAAGGAAACACGCCCTTCCTTTTCAAGCGCGGCGCGAGCATTAGTTACCCATTTGTTGCTTGTTGCACTTACCGCTACCATCATTTGTTCGAGGGACAGCCACGGAAGGGCTAAGTTGCGAGCAGGCTTACCGAAGTCGTTGAAATAGTTTGGATTGTTCAAACAATCTGGACAGCTATCTTCACAACCATCAAACAACAATTGCTGAATGATCGCATAAAGTTGGGGTAATGTTGGAGGAGTATTGTATGCCCGCCTAAATAGATCGACCAATCGTCTTTGACTAGGAGGAAAAGAGCTAACTACGTAAGCAAAGGTGCGAATAGGAATTTTCAAACCGATCTTCTTGCTATGTCGCTCCCATAATTCATTGAGTAAAAAGGTTAGCATATCCGTATTCCTGGAACTTCCGGGCCTTAATAATTTCATACTCACTGCTGATATATTATTACGCTGCGGATTCAGTCCGCGAACATGCATTGCATTTATAAGAGATTGTTTTGCCTGCTCCAAGGAACTCATATTTGGAGCATTGCGTACGTCATTGAAGGCATCGACTAAGGCACCGGCACCGTCTCGATGCTCCTTATACACCTCCCTTGTTACAGCATTCAGATTGACGCACCAGGATTGACGAGGACAATTGGCCACAGCGTGCTCCAGGGCATCAAGGAAGAATCTCGGGTCACCCTTGATTTCGCGAACAACCGACTCCATTTGTCCCACTCCCCCAGAACTCTTTTCGGTTAACAGGATTTCATGCTTCTCATCGGAAGAAATCACGTCAACAATAAGATCATCCTCATCAACTTGGTCTGATACCGTTGCTACTGCTATCCGCAAAGCTTGGGCCAATGTCGCCAAATAGCGCTGCCTAACCCAATGATCGAAATCAGGTCCTGGCGGAGTATTCCAGAGGGTTTTTTCTAAGCGTTCAATTTCAGATATGACACTACTGGCCTGCCATAAATCAATGATATCCTGCTTAAGCTTGGATTCCTCTTCTTGCCCGGTTGGATCCACTCCTCTTACCTGAAAAATTACATCCAGAACTCGCCGAACGGACTCAATTCGCCTCTCGCTAAGCAGTTCTTGCGCTTTAGGCAGCGATATCTTCTTTCGAATTGCGGTGGCACATATCATGGCCATTGAGATCTCTGCCATCCATACTGCCCGGAATACATTAAGGTGGTCCTGCAGCGCAGGAGATGTTTTAAGCTTATGTAGGAAATATTCATAGCGTAGTTGCCCAAGCATGTTTTGAGTGATTAATGGTAGGTCATTTAAGTGAGAGTTTCCCACCACAAATCGAAGTCCGTCGGCGTTCACCTGAAAGCCCACTGCTTCTGGGATCCCATCATCACCCTGTAAATGCAATACGCCAAGGATTGGATTTTTGTTCTTGTGACGGATTTCAAATTGGCAACTGTTGGCATAACGCAACAGTTCAATCCATGATCCGTTGATATGAAGGTGGGCTGTTGCTTGAGATAAGACCAGGTTCCAAGGCTTGCTGCCCCTGACCGGCAGTGACTCTCCGCAATCATTATTGTGTATGGATGCAATGGTCTCCCACTGCCATTCGCTCGAACTGGATTCGACGACGCCATTTGGTATATGAGTTAGCTTGGCATCCAAGGGGCGGTAGATTTGAGTACTGCCAGCAGCGCTTAAGGGTACGTATTCATTATAAAGCTGGCCAATGGAAGCGATATTATGCCCGACATTAAGTTGTGAGGAATATTCGTGCCAATATCCCGGTTCTGGAGGGTCGAAATTAGCAAGGGTTGAGAAGCGCTTGGAAACCCTTCCAGGGCAACTCTCTCGGAGAAACTGTGGAAGCGACAGAAGTTCGTCGTCCTTATCGTGGCCTCGGAAGGATTCTAATACAATGGTTGCATCATTAAGGTCCAATTCTTCAAAGGTAGCTTTTGGAATTGCAAGCGGCATGGGTCGACCCGAATTCGCATCTTCATCAGGTCGATTGCCGGGTCCCGATTGCCTCCATTCAACTTCTATCTTTCTTAGTAGAGCGGGAATTCCTCCGGTGAGCAAAGGCCTGGGTTCTTCCCAAAAAATGTCATTGAGTTCACTCATGGCAATAGCTCGATCTTCCTCATTTTTCCAGGAGAGACCTCCCCGACCGTTAAAGTACATTGAAAATGCGCTGGAGAAAAACCTTTTCCACTGAGCACCTTGTTGCAAGAAGTCTTTTAAATATCTTTTTGCTTCGCTTTGAGCTTGCTGAGATATTTTCCATGTGCTTCGCTTGCTTAAATACGAGAAAGGGGAATCTGCTTTATCTATCATCTGACCCAACCAATCGACCAGAAATAAAGCCATTTGAACGCGTAGGACATATGGGTTAGCAATGGGAAGGTGAATACGATCTATTTCGGGATCAAACAAACGCTCTGCCGATTGAAACGCCCATCGATCTCGTCCGTAATCGGATAGTATCACCACTGTCCAAGGCCGACTTCCGCGGGTTCGGCCAGCTCGCCCTTTTCTCTGGATAAAGGAAGACATGGAAATAGGAGATTTATGGTGCAGGACAATCCCAACATGTGGATCATCGAAGCCTACCTCCAGTGAACTAGTGGCCAAGATAATATCTGAATTGGCATTGGCTCCCGGGTCCTGAGAACTGCAGCGGGATATATCTAGGCTCTGAGTAAGGTTATGCCCTATCTCTTGAGGCAGGTCCCAAATCTGACCCTCCGCCCGCATGCTTCGCAAAGTGGTCTGGTTAGGAAGCGGACTGGGCATACTTCGTAAGCCTGCCAAGCGCTGGCTTTCAGCATGACGCATATTCGCAAACCAGCGGTTCAAAGAATCCAGATTATCGGTGAAGCCAAAAGCCTTTTTGAGATGAAAAATATCTGCCCTGATGGGCGGGGCAGGCATGGGCACCACATAATTTCGTGGGGTCAACATCCGGGTAAGCAGCATTGCAGTTTGAATCGAGGTCGATAGTAAGGCGGTCCCCGAAGAGGGGTCACCCTTAATTGCCAAATTATATTCCTGTCCTTCTGCCTGCATTTCGCCTTCTGGACCGATACCTGGCTTGGGTGGAAATTCGGCAACTCGGTCTGGGAAAATCCCACATATGCGTCCCATATGCTCTGGAGCGTCCCTCAAAGTTGCAGACAAGCCAACAAAGTGAGGAGGCTTCGCTCCTGCTCCTGCATGAACCCAATATTTCCATCGCCTCAACACCCAAGCTGTCTGAGCCCCGGCAATGCCCTCATGAGTATGGACTTCATCAAGTAAAACTAACCGGGGTGCCAGATTCCCTTGCCTGATCCCGAACGTTCTTCGCCATTGGGGGTTGCCCATTTCGCGGTTGAGCATCTCCAGAGAAATGAAGAGAACATCCGGCGGATTCTGTATAAGTTGCTCCCTGGTGATCCGCAAGACTCCGTCGGGAACATCCGGAATGGATTCTCCCAGGCGATAAAGAACCGTCCTCCCTTTTTCTCGATCGCAATTCTTCCAGATTAGATCGCTCCGCCCATCTTTAGGAGAACTAAGATAAGGTATCACATGACCTTCTGCTCTTTGTTCCCAATACCACTTTGGTGGCCGCTTCCCCGGAGTTACTGGCTTGAACCAGTAATCCATTGGAGAACTCCCCAACAAAGCTCCGAAAACGATGGGACGCTGTCCATGCCGCTGTAGGACAGGACGCAGTTTTGCCGATTCTGACAAGGCTTCGCGTAACTGGTCCGCCAGAAGGACATTGCGCGGATATATAGCGACAACCTTAGTGAAGAAGGTGGGGTCTTTAGAAATTTCCTCTGCAACACGGAGGAATGCGGGTACGTAAAAAGCCTTCGTCTTGCCAGACCCCGTACCTGCACAAATTACAGAAGCGGAGCCATTGCCAGAGTTATATTCTCTAAAAATGTGCTCAAATGAACGCTTTTGAAACCCGGCAAACTTCAATTCATTGCCTTGGTCATCTCGACATAGAGCTTCGTAGCATTCCTTAACCAGTTGCTCGGAGTTCTTAGAACATAACCTCTCTAAATTGTCTCTCCAGATATCCAAACTCGGTAAGTCTCGGCGAGGATAGACGCGGTATCTTAGGTGTATCTTAATATCTGAGACTAGTCGCGGACCAGTAGCCCAATCTTGCGGATTAAACATTTGTCGAAGATTGGCCAGAAGTCGAATTCCCTCAGCCATTCTGGTCCGATACATATCCGAGACATCGGGAAGTTGATAGATCAGATGACTCCTACGTAATTCCCTAATAAGAGTCTTAAAAGTAATTCCCTGAATCTGGAGGTTGTTCCACTGGTCTCTTAGTTCAATAGGTGCCTCATGCTGAAGGACATGTAGCATATCGGTCTCAGAATACTGAACATTATGAAATCCCCAGGAAAGCAGCTTTTCTTCACGTCTTTCAAGAAAAGTTAAGAAGTTGCTGGCAAACTCTTGAATATTCATTGCTCAAAGCCTGACATGGAACGAATCCCATAGGTTATATTCATCAATTTTTGACTTGACTTCATCGTTTAGTAAGTCACGTGGCGATGCAGTTCCTGCTGCCGCAGATGTAAGGAACTGTCCGAAAGGTCCCTCAAGCCCCAACTTCGCAATACTCTTCTCCAGTTTCTCTTTGATTGCTTTGACCTGTTGCACTTCTTTATCGCTTTGTGGGATTCCCTGCAGTTTAAGATTGTCAACAGACTCCTTGAATTCCTTTCCTCCTTTGGCACCTAGACTCTGGACGACGATAGCAAGTTTCTCCCATTTGGTAACGCTATTGCTAATGTTTAGGTTCCAAATATCGCGGCATTGATTTGTAGCCTTGTCGGCATAATCTCCCAACCGAATAACTTTATTTTCCGTTGCCCTAGCTTTAACTTTTTTTGGATCCTCGTCGATCTCTTTATGTAGTCGCTTGGCTTCAGTTACGCTAGATTTCAACAAGGGGAGAATTTTCTTTGCACATTCAGCATCTGGATAGGCTTTGGAGATATAGCCCATGTTTATAAAAGCTTGTTTCAGTTTCTCTCGAGATTTTGCTACCTTCTGCGTATACTCGCCAAAATTCTCTGCAAATTCTCGCAAAGATTTTTTCTCTGGTAGTTGCTCAAGACGCTCTTTTAACTGACTTAGGTTTGACATATTGACTAGTCCTCAGAATTTTTCTTTTCGGGGGTGATCAAGATTTCGGAAATCTGTTTTAGTTCATTGAGAAAATCCTCCTTGGTACCTGCGTTTTCTCCGCCTCCAGGCTTTTCCTGTCCACTGAGTTCCTTTTCAATCAACTCCAGGTGCTGCTTTGTCACATACACAAGATCGTGCTGAGCTTCCTTGAGAGAAGAGGGATCAAAGCACAAAATATCAATATTCGAAGGATTGGCGATAACTTTAGCTGCCTTCCCCACACTGATGCTCCAGTCTTCTCGGTTCTTCATCAAACGATTTGATTCCCAAAGGTTGTCAAAAGGTAGGTCGGGGTAGCTTAAGTTCTCTTTTTGAATCTCAATCAGTTCAACAATTTCTGCGACGCAAGTTCTTAATTCTTTTTTCAAATCATTATCTACAAAACCACATGCGATCAGAAATTCCTTGAGCATGGCAAGGGAATCTGAGATCGCTTTTATTTCTCCTTCTAAACCTTTATGGAATTCAGCATACGCACCTAATTTTGCGACAGAACCAAACCGCACCTGCCAAAAATTCTCGTTAATTTCTTTAAGAGGCAGGTCGATAGCCAGTTTTTCTTCAAATTTCTCAAGAGCTTCTATAATCGGTAATGGATCAATAAAATCCTTTGGCGTAGCAGTCCCCTGGCCCACCCCTAGTTCACTAATGAGAAATTCTTTGGAGTTTTTCCATTTTGTTTCAATATCTCTAATAAACCGGTTCATCGAATCGGTGAGGTTTTGGGGTCGGTTCGCATCCTCCCAGATTGGAGTGAATACCTCAGATATGCGCTTTTGCGGCTCTTTTTTTGGCAAGGGAGAACGTGTTCTGAAGATTGCTGCCAGTGCCAGCAATTGGGAAGCAGCCCTCACCCCATCTTGAGTGAGCGAAGGAGGATCGGGCTCTAAACTTTTGATGATCCTTTGTTGATTTTTCCTTAGCCAGCAAGAAACTCGCCTTTTATGGAGTTCACCATTTTTAAAATTCCATGACCCTTTACCCTCGCGCTCATAACGCACCAATGCTTCCAAGAGTTGACGTGTTTCTTCATCACGAGGAAAGTTTAAGAAATAGAGTTGGCCCGCTGGGTGGGCAGGTTGACCATCTATATGGATAGGTCTAGTTCCTCTGGTCATGTCACTTGCAAACTTAATCGGAACATCCCGATGGTCTTGCCAGCGCATCGATTTGCCGACCATTTTCGACAGATAACCCCGAAACGTCGCATGGGAACCAAGGTCTTGTCCGCGTTTCCAATCATCGAGAATTGTCAGCAGGTTTTTCAGTTCTGGATCTTCGGAAAGAGGTTGAGTTCGTCTCAAATCAACTGATTGCCGTTTTTTCGGCTTCTGATCTACAACTCTGACTTTTTCTGAGAAATCAGGTAAAGACAAAGGTCGAAGGTAGTTAGATAAGCGAGTTAAGGCCTCATCTGCTGAACTCGCATCGAACCAGAACTCAGCAAGAAAACGCGCTCGATCCTGATGTCCTGATGTCCACGCATCCCCTCCCAAGTACTTATTTTCGATCTCTGTCCAATAAGTAAGTACCGCTCTTTTAAATCCAAAATTCCTCTGGTCCGGAAAGACATTTCTATCAAACAGATCGTACGATTGAACCAATGCAACATTTAGCACGTAATCCAATAGTCCGCGTGGTGAGGAGCGGAGGTGTTCTCGCAACAGAGATTTGAGCATTTTATGAGGCGCAGTCAGTGAGAAGGGAAACAATCCGATCGTTACATCGTGCTCAAGTTGCACAGATCCAAAAGTTTTATGGCAGTCGTCCTTTTGAGGACATTTATCACATTTACTTCTCGGAACGTCTGAATCGAACCGGTCCGAGGCCAAGTTTTCGATTTCCTCATCATCACAACGAACGGCATTCAAATAACGGGCAGCAAATTTTGCAACTTCATTCTGATCGTTTGCCCATTGACTTGCATTTTCGTCTACATCAAACTCAAAACTTACCCGGTCTTGTTCATTCTGCGGTAACACTGTCCAACCTTCGTTACTCATGCCGAGCAATGCGATCATTCGGCAGAGATTTTCCCCCCCATGGGGTTCAAAAGCTCGAAATAGATCCAGATCTAAACCCCCTGAGGCGGCTGTAACGTCTTCAATAAAAACGGCCAATTGTTTGCCTTGAGAATAGAGTTCACGACGTATTGACCTGAAGATTTCACTGAGTTTAGTTCCTTTAATTCCGGTTAACTCGCGCTGTGCCTCAATAAGTGCAAGATTTAATACCTTGACTGTATCCTCAGAAGTATCATTGTCATACTCTAAATCTTGAACAAACTCATGGACTTGAGGGGCATCTTCCTTTCTATTAAGATACTCGGGTCCAGGAATTAACTCGGCAGCAGTAAAGACAATATCTTTTAGACGATCTTCCTGTGTACTACTCTCAGTCAAGCGAGCGATTTTTTGAGCTATAACACCTTCATTTCGCCCTAACCATCGCCTATAACCCGGAGATAACAGAACGTCACCTAAAGGTTTGAGACTTCCTTTGAGTGGCTTATTGCCGCGTTGCTCCCATTTATTATTAATCTCCAGCGCAAGTTCCTGGATTAGTGCTTCGCGAGCCGTCTTAGCTGAAAATCTATCTACCGAACTCTTTATGTCTTCAATATACTTGCCGAATTCTGTCCCCAACTGATCTACAATCTGTTTTAATGCCGCTTTGAGACTTCCGACCTCTCGTTGAACCATTACCATCTTGAATTGGTTTAACCCCAGTTCTTTAATCCTCGAAGCGTATTCTGCACGGAGATTAATCCAACGTATCAAATGTGATTTGCCTGTACCGACATTTCCCCGCACAACTCCCCTGATTTCCCCCTTTAGAGAAAAGAGCTTCTGAAAAGCTTGTTCCTCGGTAATTAGTGCGTCGGCTTTAGCATCTTTAATATTTCTTATTGGTGAGTGAACTGCCAGGAAGAAGGGGACCTTTTCTTGGGTAACCTGGGCGACAGTGTTAATGCATTTTTCGGCCTGGTCTTTTGCCCAGCAAGGTTGGCCAAATTGTTCAGGATAACCCATAATATTATCCTAAATACTCGATAAGAGTTATGCGATCTGCCTTGATGGTGTCATCCCGAGGTGGTTGAACCAGTTCGATGTTCCAGCCGCGACTATCTATAGGGCATTCAAGCCGGATGATTTTGTCCTCGTGTAGTTCCACCAGACAATGGCTTAGGCCCAAGGTACACTGTTTATCTTCTGTCTTGTAGTTTTTGTATTTGTTGGCTTGTAGAAATATTTCACCACCATCCAATTCAGGACATACTTGCGCCAACCGAACCATGAACTGATCTCCAAGAAGTTTCACTTTGTCACCAAAAATCGAAGGCAAAGCACGGTAAAGCCGTCCATAGGGATTAGCCTGAAACTGGTCATTAGGATCATACCAGCCCAAGCCTAAATAGCTAAGCCATCGATCTAAACCAGTGTGCTTATCACGATTAAAAGGGTTAGTCTGAGGTTCGTTATTAAAGACATCTTGGTTGAAGCGGCTAGCCCATTCTTCCCTACTAAAGTTAGAACGATCATACACTTCTTTATCCAAACCAAGGTAGTACGCATAAAACAGGGCTAAATAAGGTTCTATTTGGAGACTGGATAAAACCGCCTGGTCAACCGCCCTTAGGATGTTTTCTTTCGCTGGTTTCTTCTTCTCATATTCATTGCTTAGCTTAATGGAACTTTGCTTCTCTTCAACCAGACCAATTTGTAGTGCTGCACGTATCGTATCCTTTGCCGTACCCTGACTACCTCCCGACAAAGGGCTTGGTTGTAACAACTCATAACTATCTTCTCGCTTTAATCCGTTTGAGTATTTATTTAATACGTCAAGCAATACCTCAAGTCTTACTGGCGTTGCTGGCCCATCGGTAAACACAGTTTAAGTACTCCCTTTTCTATGTTAATTGGTCCAACCAAGCCTCCACTGATGACCATGAATCGCAACAATACTTGATTTTAATGTGACGACCGCTGGGTTCATATGGATTCTGGATGCCACAAAACAGATGTTTGGAATTACAGAAACATGCCTTTTCCAACATGGCTTCTGAGTATGAACCAATATGCAAAAAGAGAATCGCGTGATCGCCACAAGGTCTTAGGACAGCATCATTGGTAAATGGGTCTAATCGGTAAGGTTCACGATAATGGCATAGAACTCCTTCTAATAACTTTAGAATCTCATCAAATTGTTTTTCAGGGCAATAAAGATGTAACGGTTTAAGACTGTGTTTGCGTAGGCAGTCCTCAATCCTATCGATGAAATCGTCTTTTGTGGACGATTGAGTTGGATCTGGCCAACCTTCAATAATCGTTCCTTTGCATTTGTTGAAAACAATTCCACTTTCAGGGACAAGTAATGGCGGGCATGATTCGACTTCCCGGTTATTTTCTCGGCAATATTTGCATCCCCCGCACACCCTTTGCTCTGACGGGACTTCATACAGTGCTCGTAAGGTACGACTGATGCAGTGTTTTGGGTCAAGAATTTCCTTAAGTTTAATAAAGCCAACATTAAAGTAATTTAATTCCTGTTGCCGATTCGCACGAATCAGTTCGCCAAGCTTGGGAGTGCCTGGAGGGAATTTGACTTTCACTGTGGCCCATTCCTCTTTATCGTCTATAAGGTCTTCAGGTGATTCGAGTTCGAGGTTTAGAAATTCAATGAGTTTTGCTCGAAACAATTGTAACAAGAGAGACTTGTTCCATATGATATTTTGTGAGTAAGTTCGATCTCCCTTTAACTCTAACCTTTTGACTGAAACTGGTAATTTGAAGATATACTCCTCACCTTGAACTGACCTGCGATTGGAATACATTGATTCCCAGCGTTGTTGGATCTTCTCCTCATCTTTCAACATTTTTGTACCAAGATACTCTGCAGTCTGTCGATCTTCTTCTGTTGGCATCAACAAACAAACCGAACTATAGCCATCGCGACCGCTGCGTCCGGTTTCTTGGTAATATCGGTCCAAATTTTCTGGGTAGCAAGAATGAATCACTGCTCTAACATCAGCCTTGTCGACCCCAACTCCAAAGGCTGAGGTGGCCACCATTAGATCGATCTGGTTACCTTTCCATTGCTCCAAAAGGGCCTTACGTTCGTGGCGCTTTGTCTCGCCGGTAAAACAGCCAATCCGCATGAAACCTTCTTCATGCTTTAATTTATCATGCATTCTTTTTGCGTCATCCGGCTTTGTCATGTACAGGATCGCCGGACGAGGCAACCTCCAGACCGCTTCGCGCAGGCAAGGCCACCTCTCGTCACCATCATGGAACCGAAAACCATAATAGCTCATCTCGGGACGTAGTCGCTGGCAAACAAATTCTTGGGAATGATATTGTTCAGAAAACATGTCGCTCAAGGTTTTTCGACACTGGGGTGACATAGTTGCTGAAAATAGAAATGTGCGTATTCTATTTCCGCTGATTTCTATCCATTTGCGACGAATAGCTGCAAGTATTTGAAACTCAACCCGAAACTGAGCCCCCCAGGTTTCAATCAGGTGTGCTTCATCGATAACCAAGTTCTGAAGCCAACCTTCTCGAGCAAATTGATTCAAAACTGGTCTCATATATCCAGAAACAGAGGTTTCTGGAGAAAGGAAAACCAATCGCGATTCTTTACTTTTAATTTTCGCCACGGTGACTTCGGGATTATCGTCAGAAGCAAAGAAGCAAGGATTCACTCCCGGAAAATTCTTAAGTCTATCCGCAGCACTCTGCTGTTGGTCAATCGCTAAAGCCACAGTGGGCACCACTACCACAGTTAATCCCGGCGTAAAAACTGGTAGGAGCCAGAAGCATGCACTTTTTCCGCACCCGGTCGGTAAAACCACCGTACAAGTTGATCCCTCGTGAGAATTCAGGACAAACCAAACTGCTTCTTTTTGGGCCGGGGAGAGCCATTTCTCAAAAGCAAGGCTCTGTCGCAAGTAAGGTTCCCCAGCAAAGCTTTCATCAATAATCCGCTTTTGCGGTGGGCAATCTAATATGACTGACTTCTCTCGTAGCCAGATTGGAGCATAGGGTTCTGCCGATAAATATCCGCCTGGGGTCCATTTCACCCCGGCATTTTTAAGCCACTGATCCATTTGCTTGGGTTGATGCAAGGGACGATCTACTCGAACTTCGTCCATACCAGACCAACGTATGGCTTGCCGTAAAAGCACAATTTGATCCGGGCCGAAATCTCCAACTGAGCATCGCGCCAAGCCAAAACGATTGACCGAATAATCAATATTAGGGAAACAAGAAAGTTGATCAGGCAATGCCTCCACCCGGGGTTGCCTGATATAGACTTTTAACTTTTGTATAGCGTCAGAAACCAAGAATTCCCCCGTTTATGGATAGAAACCCAGCGATATCTAATTCCAGATCCCAGTAGCCCAAGGCCTCCTTAAGTTGACATAAATCTTGTGCTTGATCCTCCCAACCATCGGGTTTGGCGAACTGGAGCTTTCTAATTTGCTCGTCTATACACTTAAGCTGCTCTTCAATTTTAGGAGTCAATATCTGATTATAGCGCTGATATACATGCTTCCGGGCCGTTTTTTCAATTATTCTGAGCAGTTCGTCCCAATTGGAATAGTGATCGGATAATAAGGCAGCCTTTTCATGGGTAAGATTTTTCCAAATCTTTCCTTTGTTTTGCTTATCAAAAGACCTTCGCAGCCTTAGTAAATCACCGGGGGGCTCTTTCACGTTGCCATTTTCATGAACAAAGCAGTGTTCAATGCGTTCGGCAAATAAATAATCCAAGATATTTTGATATGCCGAAGTCTGATCGGTAAATTGGCTGCTCGGTTTTACTCGATATGAAAATTCAAAGCCCCGCCACGCCGGTTGATCTGCTATGCATTCAACAGCATAAGTTCGCCCACTGGAGTCATCAGATAGAGAATGGCATATTGAATCAAAGAAATCATTTCCTATACTGAAAAACTCCAAGTCAGGGCGATTCTGCGCAATCTCACGACGAAACGTTCCTGTTCTTACTTTTTTATTGTCAAGCAAATTTAATTGAACTTGGCGCACATCTTCTGGATAAAACTCGATAACGCCTTCGAGGTAGTCAGCTTGCCTTGGGAACTGAATACTATTTTTGTCCGATATCATTTTAAAGTATTGGCAGAATCTAATTTCAAGATCTCGATCTAGCTCCTTATTAGATTGTACCCTACGAAATTGTTCGGCCCTGGTTCGCTCATAGGAGGCTTCATCCATTTGGCTTTGGGACTCATCCCGCGCCCTTTCTTCTGTCATTCGCTCTTTGATATTTTTCGGCATGTCCCATAGGACCTGATCATCGTCGCTGAGGAGGTTTTGGGCAACGTCTAATTCGACATCTCTGAGAGCAAACTCAAGACCGCTTATTGATTGGCTGAAAACCCCTAATCCTTCAGATAAGCACTTTACCCAAGCCTCTTCTTTGCTGCCCTTTGCAATGACCAAACTAGACACCACCTCGGGC
This sequence comes from uncultured delta proteobacterium, assembly GCA_963812015.1. Taxonomy (GTDB): domain Bacteria; phylum Desulfobacterota; class Desulfobaccia; order Desulfobaccales; family 0-14-0-80-60-11; genus 0-14-0-80-60-11. Next base: position 710,388 of record CAWETI010000002.1, read on the forward strand.
CGTTTCCGACCTAACCGGTCTAGTCGCCCAATTCGTTGTTCGATTTTGGCAACTTGCCATGGTAGATCATAATGAATGAGTTCGGCGGCAAATTGAAAATTGCGACCCTCTCCTCCAGTTTCGTCACAAATTAATAACCAAGCTTGTTGATCAATCCTAAACCTTCTAACTTCTTGCTCCTTGAGATTGCGCTCGCGGATAGGGTCTTTATTCAGGCCGAAATAAAAACGAGCGATCGATTTTTGTCCAAAGTACTTAACTAATTGTTCGTCTAAAATGGAAGCCAATTTTGGATAGCCAGCGAAAATAATGAACTTATCTTTAGGTTGAGTACGGTGCTTCTCTTCTATCATTGAGAATATTCTCTGAAGTCGAAGATTTTCAACTTCCCCCTGTCTTTCCCATGCCTCAACGGAGCGAATTGCTTCCAGTAGAAGGTCTGGATTAAGCACTTCCCTGGCACTGCTCCAGCAATACTTCATTTGATTGTTCCATTCCGAATAGGATACTAGATCGTGAAGTTCCCCATATTTCTCTTCTGACGCTCCAGTTAAGGTTTGCTCGCTGATTTTGAGGGTCTGCAATAATGTTTTAGGATGAACTGCTGCATGAAACAACTCTTTGGTTAAGGGTAACAATATCTTTTCCGGCAATTTGGTCTGACGTAAGGACTGTAAAAATCTCTCTAGACTCACCACTGCATCTAACTCATATTGATCGGGATTATAAAACAGTGTGTTTTGGACTCTTTTCAAGCGTTCAATTTGTTCGGATTCAATAAGCTTTTCCCTTCGGTTTCGAAGAATGCGGCGATTGATACGATAGTAATCTGATATGTGATGGAGAACTTGATGAACTGTTTCAGCAAAAATTTCGCTTTTTGGATCAAGCTTAGCAATGGCCGTATTAAGGAATTGATCATCATGCAATACAGGCAACTCGATTAGCGTTGCAAGTTGTTTAATGACTCTGTCAGGTTCCGAACCGCCCTCATGCAGTTCGGTCAACCGACGGTTAACCACACCGATTCTGCCTCCAATTTCTCTTTGACGCTCAAATAACATACTGAAGTGTTCGCGCGCTTGTACATCATTATGCCTATATTTCTTGGGTTCAAGTAGTGCGAGCAGATCATAATATTCATGGTCGCGATGTTGCGCTGGCAACGCGCTGAGTAATAATAGACCACGATCTTGCAGGGAAAGTTTCTTTGCCAGCTCATACAATGGTTTCACTCGCAGCAGGTTATGAACCTCATCGATCACTATTAGATCCCATTGCTTGTCCATCAATGCCTTCCGATGAATTAGCGCAGCATAAAAAGACAGGATAACTTGGACTGCTTGGCCCATCATAACCGTATTGATGCCACTTAGTTCAGGTAAGCGAAAGATGACTCCGCTAAACTTTGAGTACATCTCAGTGAACCACTGCTGCACCAGTGATCCGGGACAAATAATCAAGATGTTAGCCCGAGGGTTGCGCGCCAGGAGGTCATGGATGACAATTCCGGCTTCGATGGTCTTTCCCAGTCCCACTTCGTCGGCCAATAGATATCGCTGTTTGCTATCAAGAATAACAGTTCCTGCGACGTATGCTTGGTGGGGGTAAAGATCGATACGGCTTGATAAGAGGCTTTTTACACCAACACACCGGCGAAGCAATGCATTGTATGTCTGGGCAAGAACTTCCCTCGTTTTGAAGATAGGATATCCTTCTTGCTGGAGGGTGGCCAAAACCTCCAAGGGATCGCGAGGTTTTACCAATTTGATTGGGCTAAGTACTGTTTCGGGCAATTCGTCTTCCAGGCCGTTTTCAAATTCCACCCGATAGATATGTGGTGCGTGACCCTGACTCGGTTTTCGCTCTTGAATGATGCAGTTACCATTCTTTGTCTCGCAAGTGGTTCCAATGGGAATATGGCTTCGGTGGAGGTAATTAGGGTTCAACTGCTTTTGTGATGGTGGAAAAAAGAAGTTTACAACTGCTACCCTACCTTCGAGATTCAATAATCGCCCGAGGCCTAGACCTGAGTGTTTTACAATGCAACCGATCACTCCAGTTCCTTCTACCCGTGTCGATTTTGAGCGCTCTGTTGGACTTTCCTCCCCGCCTGAACCTTTCCGGACAGGATCGGTAAACTTCTCAATGGCATCAAACACTTCGGGGGAAATAATTGCATGCAGATCGTCGGCCAAACTAAAGACATGTAGGTTAACTGCACCCTGAAAGCATCTTAGATTCGGGTTGTAGGTCATAACTTGCATGACCCTTTGCTTCGCTTCGACAGGAATTGGCCCAATTAGATCCAATGATTTGCAATTGCGGTTGAATTTCAATATGAGAGACAAGTTCATTCCACCTTCACAGTTCACATTCTGCGAACAACTTAAGACCCTATCCCCTGATGGTCGGATCCCTTAAGGTCTTTATATGATATCTAAGGCAGCATGGTTGACAGTCTCACTGTCGATCGATCCTCCAAAGATTCCAGCGACAGTTTGCTGGTCCAGTTCGACTTATAAAGCCCGACTACCTAAAGTCGTAGACCGTCGATAGGGACCGATAGGCCACTCACGTCCATGCCAGCACGAAATAGATGCTTCTCATGTGCGCCTTTGCTGACAGTGATCAGAAACTCTCGGGCCTCCCAGGGTCATCTTTTTATAGATTTGTTAATGATTACGATCCTCCAATGATGATTCGAATAATATAAGGCTATCCCTGAATTTAATCTAGAATTTCATTAAAATGGGGTAAGGGAACTGACCATATCCTTGGTGCTTCGATAGATGAGAAAAATCTGCGAGCCTTTCCCCTAATCAAGGTTGTTTTCTTAGAATAACTTTAGACGGGGGACCCTTAGTTTCCATTCAAACAAGACCACAACCAGGGTTAAAAGTTCAGAGGTCGACCCGTTCCCGCAGTTCCTTCCCGACTTTGAAGAAGGGCAATTTCTTGCCTTCTACCTTGATGAGATCTCCGGTCTTGGGGTTTCGGCCTTTGTAGCCTTTGTAGCCTTTTACTTTGAAACTGCCAAAACCTCGAATTTCGATGCGCTCCTCATGTGCCAAGGCATCCGCGATATTCTCAAACAAGGCGTTGATGACCATTTCAGCCTTTTTCAAAGTGATATTTTCAGCTTTGGCCAGGGCCTCGATGAGTTGGGACTTATTCATGCCGCTATTCTCCTTGCCTGGTGTGGCCTGAGCCTGAGGGGCTTGACAGCGAAGGCACCCTTCACCCGTAATATCATTCATTTATACCTATATTCCCAAACGCACCTCATAGTCAACAAATCTCGGCGTGAGGGCAACCCAACGACCAAATGGTGGGGCGTTACCGGAAAGGATAGGGATCGGTCAGGGTTCGGGGATTGGGATATATATGAGGTTATGTCACGAAGAAGAGGAAATGGTTAAGACTCTTGGGGGAGTTTGGCCTCTGAAATTAATGGCCGGGACAATTTTTAATGGGGGCACTTGCCGGGGACGGTGAAATGGGCGAAAAACAATTAACTTTAAGCTCCGAAGGATAAGCGCAGATAAACAAGGATAAGATAGAGGTTATCTTACTGAAATTAAAGTGTTTTTCAGATAATTTATGTTTTGGGATGGGGATGTGGAGAAAATGCCGAAAAAGTATGAATGGTACGGGCGGGAGGAGGAAAAAAGTCAGAGGTTTATTGGTTGGTAAATACGAACTTATTTAATATAAAAGACAAATCAGGTTTATAAATTTTCAGCAGTAACTTTTATGGTAAAATTCTTCGACATTATAGGCTCTTAACCCTTATCAGCGTCTTCCTTTTCTTCCTCTGAAATAGCCTGGGCCAGCTTTTTCCCTGCATCGGTCAAGGTGACAGCCGTTCGATAATGGGTAAGTTTTTCCTGCCAGTATTCAATCAAGCCACGCCAGAACAGGCGGGTTAGGCTTCTGGATAAGGCACTATGAGCTGCGGCATATCGACACTTATCAGAAACGGCCCCAGGCTGAACCTCCCATAGGGTTAATAGGTTTTGGCATGTTACCAACTTTCCCTGCAGGACATACGTCAGAATCCGCTTTTGAACAAGCGATAGTCCCCGGCCCATAGGCTAACCTCCTATGCACTTCGACAAAATCCTCAGTGCTTTTAGCTGTTGAAGCTCAGATTTGTTATTGTCGGCCATGTCTACAATAGCCTGGGCAATCTTCAGCTCTCGAGCTCCCGCACGGCGGAAAAAAGCTTTAGGGCTGGCGCTAAATTTATTCAAGATTGCCCTTCCGGTGTTGCAAAGGGCTTGGTCACTGGACCCTCGGTAGCCTGCAGCCCTGGCCGAATCTTTTATTGAAAACCCGGAAAAATATAGTTCCAAGAACGTGATCTGACGCGGCAAGAATTTGAAATCTTCTTTATCATTGTAGGACATTGGGTTACCCATGCCCAAATTCATCAGGTTCTTTCCCCGCCCCTATACACCGTTGCACATAGCTTATTTTTGCCAATATTTCCTGCAAGATAGATAGTTCTTGTTTAATGTAGAACTCCTTCAATTCCTGGGTATCCTTACACTCATACAGCAGGCAGCCGCGGGGGGTGCCCAGGCAGAACATATAGACATTGGCCTGGATCAGATGCTCAGGTTTCGGCTCATAAGACCCATAGAATTGATTGGCATTCATAGATTTAATTTCCAGAATGCCGTCAATGCCGTTAATCTCTATGATGCCGTCAGCATGCCCCCTGATCTCATACTCCTCATGTTCCACGGCGACCTCGGTTTCCCGCAGAACCCCGATTTCTTGCAAATACCCCTGCAACCGGCTATGGACAGCGTGGCCGTTATCGAAGATCCGGAGAACTCGAGGCTCAAACTCCTGGTTGGCATCGCCCTGGAGGTAATGATGGTACAGTTCCCGCGGTGATTTGTGTAGGCTGGAGGGGTGGAAGCACCTCCGAGGTCTTTCAGCCCTGGGCCTGGTTTGCAGATATTTGTCAATTGCCTGAATAATCATCACTTCCTCCATGTCTGATCAATCATAAGGTCCACTTCTACTGGGACCGTTTTTAAGAAATCCTTACCTGCCCGTATCATCTCGGCTTTGACGATCTCTTTCACGGCCGCCGCCTGATGCTCCGCGACCTCGATCACTATCTCATCATGAACCAGATTAATGATTTGGGCATCATATGGCCGCAAGGCCTCCATGAGATAATGGATGGCCTTCTTGAGGATATCCCCGCAAGTGCCCTGTATGGGAGTGTTGCGACCTTTCCGTTCCAGTGACTTTTGGCCTGAAAAGCTGTCTACGGGTGGGTAATAACGCTTCCGTCCAGACAGGGTCTCGGAATAATGTCGACGCACCGCCTGCATCCCTAAACGCTGCAGGGTGTCCTTGACCCGGGGGTAGGCCCGGAAGTAGGCATGGATAAATTTCTCGGCTTGCTCCAAGCCAATACCCAACCGGGCAGCCAAGCCCTTGGCCGTCATCCCATAACACAGGCCAAAGTTAATGGTCTTGGCCACATTGCGTTGTTCCTTGGTTATCTCCTCAAGGGGTACACCAAACATCTCTGAAGCTGTCCGGGCGTGCAGGTCGTGACCATGGTGATATGCGTCAAGAAAAGCCGGATCCTGGGAATACTCGGCCAGGATCCGGAGTTCGATCTGTGAGTAGTCAGCAGTGATAATCTGGTACCCTGCCGGCGCCGTGAACAAATCCCTCCATTCCTGTTCCTTGGGGATCTGCTGGGCATTGGGTTTCTCACAGGTGAACCTCCCAGCCTCGGTGCCGGTCTGGTAAAAGTCTGGGTGGATTCTGCCGGTGTGCTTATTGATGTGATCTGGCAGAGGTTTGACGAAGGACGACAGCAGTTTTGATACCTTACGGTGCTCCACCAGAGTCCTGGCGAGGGGATGGTCTATCTTTGATAGAACTCCAATGCCGGTACTTTCCAGGCTGATTCCCAGGTTGGCAAATATCTCCTTCACCTGGGCAGGTGAGTTAAAGTTAACCTTGGACATGTCTCCGAAAAGGGTAGGCTCCTTTTCCCCTGCCAGTTCATGTAACTCCGTTTCCAGTTGAGCCAACCTTGCCTCAAGGGTCTTTTTTAGGATCCTGAGTTTGCCTAAATCTAGCAGCATCCCAGCCAACTCCATGTCGGCCACGGCTGGGGCAATAGCGAATTCCAAAAGAGCCGCGTCCGCCAGACCCGCTTGGGCCAGTTTATCAGCCTGCCGCCTAAAGATCGGCTCCAGAACCTTCACATCATTCACGGCATAGTCAAGCTGTGAGCGGCTGATCTCTTTGTCAGAGAATGAATTCTGCTGAGCCTTGTCCAACTCCAGCCCAAGATACTTTTCCGCCAAAGCCTTTAAGGAAAGGTCACCTTTATCCGACAAGCCGGCGGTCAGCAGCGACTCGGCCAGATAGGTGTCGAAGAGGTTCCTGATGGTTAGGTCAGGGAACAGGTGCCGCTTGAGGAACTTGATGTCGAATTTGAGATTGTGGCCTATTTTTAGAATCGCCTGATCCTCCAGGATGCGCCGGAGAATGCTGAAGCCGAGCTGATCTGGGCCAGCGCTTTTCACATTGATGACGAAAACCTTTTCCCCGGCCATGATCTGCACCAGTACCAACTCGGCTGAATAAGGGTCCAGGCCGGTAGTTTCAGTGTCAATGAAGACCTTGCTGACAGAATTTTCCTTGACGTATAAGTCAATTAATTCAAGTTCTTCGCCGGCCTGGATATGAAAGACTTCCGGGCTGGTGTCTTGATGGGGGGATTCGGAAGTGATGAACGTTCCATCCCAGCGTTTAGATTCTATAACCGCCTTGGCCTGATCGGACGATTCCAGGATCAAGGGCATAATGATGGGCAGTTCCTCCGGTATAAAGACCAGGTCGCCCTTCTCACGCCACTTTTTTATAGCCGCTCCCTCATCTGGCGCCAGCCAGACATTATCCCCCAGAAGGTCTTGATATTCTAAAGAAACACCCATCCTCACAATTTCTGTAAGTTGACCGGCAAAGGCCCGGTCAAGAATTGATTTCTTGAAGGCATCGTCGGACTGAGGAGTCGCCGCCACCCCCCCAACCTCCGGCATGACCTCTCCTGCGACCTCATGACTGGTGGATGTAGTTCTCAAGACAAGCATGGATTTCTCCTCTTAATATGCGACATACGACATATATACGACAAAAGGCCTGTCGTATTTCTCATGTAGATGTATCCTTCAAAATCTCATTTACGACACACACGACAGGGGGGAAGAAGAAGCACACTTTTTTTCCATAAACCTCATGGATATACGACATACATACGACAAACACTCCAATGTAGATAACATACTAAATTACCTAATTTTATTGCCCATATACGACAAACCTAAAGGTACTAAGAGCAAGAATTTTTATCAGTCCAATTCTCTGGGCTTTCAGAAAAAAACGTGTCTTCTACCTTTCCCGTGTCGTATGTCGTAAATGAACATATATTCAATGATTACCGCATGTTATTATACGACATTGGTAATGTCGTATATATGTCGTATGTCGTATATTCTTCATTACCCATCATCGATGATCTCAATCTGCTCCCCAGAGATGGGGTGCACAAATTGGATCCCCTTGCAAAGTTCAGGGAAATTGTTGATGAGCGCTTCACCAGCCGGTAGCATTGACTTTTTAGAGAAAATTGGGTTGCTGGCGGTTTCCTCCACTGGTTTGAAAAACACCTGCCGCCCACGCTTCTTTTTGTCGAGCAGCCCGTTTTCCACTGCTGGTTCCAGCCACCTCTCCACGGTGCGCCGGGTTTTGCCCGCCTTATTCACCAACTCGGTCATGGACACCATGGCGTCCATTTCGTTCTCGCTGGTGTAAGCAGCATCTTTCCCCGCATAAATCTCCCGGACCATCTGCACCAGCATCTCGGTTTTCGGTGAGGTCCCCTCCACCGTCTCGATCAAGGTGCCTTCCAGCAGCTCCTTGACCATGAGGTAATCAACCACCGAGGCCTCCAGGTATTCCTGGCCATCCTTGCGGACTATCTTCCTCTGGTATTGGTGCAGCAGCGCACAAACCTCGATGGCCATCAGAATGCGTTCAAAGTCCCGGCGGATCCGCACCTTCTTGACCGGCATGTGCTGGGCTAACCACTTGCTGTAAGGGATGATTACGGGATACGGCTTCAAAACCCGCTGGATGTTCGTCCACCGGTCTATCTCAGCCTGCGGCAGCCCGGGATTTTCCTTGGCATACTTGTCACCGATTAATTTGATGATGGCCTGGGTTTGACCCTCCGACTCGTCGATGAACAGGGAGAAGATTCTGGTTTCGTTCTCATCAAATATCTGGGGTTGCGTGGTGGTGGTGATGAAGCCCGTGGGGCCTTCTTTGTCGATGACGACAGTTTCGTATTTACCGTCCACTTTGGCCGTATACTCATACCGCAGGCGGCCTTCGCTCATCAGGGTGCGGACCAGGTAGTTGATCTCGTCGCTCTGACCTGCGAATTCAAAAAATATAATGAATTTATGTCGGAAATCTCTGTCCGAGTAGATGAGGGCCTTATCCGACATGCTGCTGTATTCATAGAAAAATTCTGCGGGGAATACTTTTAAGCACATTTTTAGAAGCCAGCTTTTCCCGGATGAAGAATCTGCCTTGATGGCCAGGCTGATGAGATTGTCTGCCAACAGACGGGATGTCAGGGCTATCAGCACCAGCCTGATGTTCCGCTCCTCTCCCACCACCCCGAGCCGGCCAATAAATTTCCCGTAGTCATAGAGGAGGGACGGGCTCTTTAACAGTTCAATGGCTTTCTCCACCTCCTCCTTGGAGAGCTGCCGCTCCAGCTTGCCGTCCTTGGGCAGTTCAATGATTTGCTTACGGTACGCCAGGAGACTGCCGATATCTGCATTCTTCAGCTTCAGGGCCTTTTTCCTAGCCTCCAGGAATTTCTTCGCGGTGCCGGCATCCACACCCGACAAACAGCTGCCGGTGAATTTCTTCAACTGCAGGAAATTCTTGAACCCATCCTCCCCCAGGCACAGGTCTTGAAATAACCCTTCCAGGTCCTCCTCCAGTAGGTATGCAAACCGGATAGGTGAAGGTTTCCGCAGTTTCCCGGTACCTGGGTCATGGGAGGGCGTGAGGTTGCAGTTGCACAACTCAGCCTGGAAATCCTGGAAGTGCTCCATCACCACCTTCCGCAGAGCCTCACAGCCGTATGGGGCCGCCTTCCCTTGGTTCCTTTGGAGATAGTAACGGGTCTTCTCCTCGGAAAAGTCCGGGCAACCGCCGATGATCTGCCGGATAAAGGCCAGATCTTGGTCCAGGTCACCCAGGGCCAGGGAGAAGGAACTCAGAGCCAGGCGGATCCCATGGGGGAGGTGATTCCCTGCCTTGCCTTTCTGTTTCAGGAACTCCATCAGGTAGCAACGCTCAAAGATGCGGTCGCCATTGAGTGGAATTCCAGTGAGTGCACTTGGGCCTGGGGCTATCTCTGCGATTTCCACGGGTATGGCAAGAAAGTCCTCACGCAGCTTCTCATCAGGGCTGACAAGGAATGAATCAGTTACAAATGCAGATAAACGTTGAGGACGGTCAGCGTAATGAGGCTTATTAAAAATCTTGGTGCCGAAAACCTTGACAAGCCTGCGCATGTCGAAGACGGAAGGATCTATCTTCACGCCTTCGGCTGCGAACTTCTCAGAGAACCTGCTCCCCCACTTTTTGAGGCGGGCCTGGGCTTCTTTACGATTACTGGCATCAATAGATATCTCCGGGATCGGCATAAAGACCCAGAAGCCATTCCCTGAATCGGCAAGAATTGCCTCCCCGTACCCCAAGCCGTTACTCATGGTGCGTTGAATCTCCACAGCAATCTCAAAAACTCGTCCTTTTTCGGCATCAGTAGCATTTAATTTCGCCGGCGCCATGCTATCCAGGTCGGCATATAAAAACCTTAGCCCGACAATGTCCTCATTAGTAGCTGATCTTGAACTTCCCAGGAGTTTCTGGTCCCTAGGCTGCAGGCCAGCGTAACACGTGAATCCCTGATGGTTATAGGCGACCACGCTCTCAATGAACGGCTGTTTATCACCCATAGCAAAATACTTGGTGGCCTGAGCTCCGCTAGGTTTTCTGAAGTATGTTTCAATAACTCCGGTATCGGTTTGAACAAGGTCAAAAAATCTGCCAATATCGGTCAGTTGCTTGCGTGTAATTTGCACTTCCATCTTTTTATCCGTAAGGGACTTCTTCTATTTGATAACCACCATACGCCTGTTGTTTCCGGCTAAAATATTGAGACTCCGCTAATCCGACCAAAGAATCTACGAAGTCGTAGACAATGGCGTCTTTTTTCCCTTCATGGGTCCGCAGAATTCTCCCGACCTGCTGGCTGACTTTATTGCTGCTTCGAGCCGGACACGTCAGGAACAGGCGGTCCAGCCTTTGGATGTCTAAGCCCTCATCTGCAAGTTTGGTGGCGAACAACACGCTGATTTTGCCCGTCGTCATAGCCTCGATGGCCTGCCCCCGCTTAGATTTGCTGTCCGTTCCGGTAATCACTGCTGCCTTACCATCCTGGAACATCTTCATAAACAGCCGGTAGAGCTCCTTTATATGGTTGATTCGTTCGCTCAGCACCAGGCAAGAATGACCCTCCCAGGCCTCGGCGATGACATGGTTAATGATCAAATTATTCCGTTCCCGGTCCCTCGTGAGCATAGCCAACAGGTGTCCATAGTCGCGACATTCGGGAAGGTAACAGTTAGTTTGAATTACTCTGATGGTGGGTTTCAGGATATGCCCATTGCTGAACAACTCCTCCTGCCCCACCGTTGCTTGGATGGGTCCCATCACGGCATGGAGAATAAAACTCAAAGCATCCCGGCGCTCTGGCGTGGCAGTTAGTCCATAGCGATACAGTGCCGGGAACTGGCTAATCAGGGTCTGGAAGGTGGTGGCTGGGCAATGGTGGCACTCATCTAAGAGTACCAACCCAAATTGGTTGACGAATTGGGAGCCCAGAGGCTTGGTGAGTGACTGGACCATGCCTATGGTGATCGGTTTGATATCGAACCTATCGGCGCTGATCACCCCCCTTTCCACATCGGTGAAGGTTCTGACTCTTTCATCCCACTGTTGCAGTAAATCCTTGGTATGAACGAGGATCAGTGAGCGTTGGGCTTGTCTTAAAATTAGTTCGATCCCCATGACCGTTTTCCCCGCACCAGATGGTGCGTGTAGTAGACCCTGAAACTTCACCGACAGTTGATTTACCGGCTCGACTTGATAATCTTTGAGGGTGATTTGTGATGCGCTGAACTCAGCAGTTCTGGTGACTGTTCTGTCCTCGATTTGCAGGAAAGGGTTGTTGACGAACAAATTAGCGATAAGGCCACGAGGTAAGATCAGCGAGGAACCAGTTTCTTCAACCAGGCAGATGGTTTTAGGGATTCCGAAGGTACTGAAACCAAGACGCTCAGCTTCGGCATGGCGTGGATTTGGATAAGTAAATCGCTTCTGCAATGCGGCCACGTTCAGGTACGGATTATCAGATTTACATATCTCTAAATAGTTGTGGATAATGATTTTGTTCACCATTGGTCGTCCTAAAGTTGCGGGGGAAGTCGGTGCTTCCCCCGCTATCGGTAATTACGCTGTCCACGGGTTTCCAGCGTTCGCCGGCTGAGTTGCTGATACCGTCTCGACAGCAGCCTGGATGATTGTCGGATCCGGGTCCGAATCGGTTGGCGGCATCCCGATGACGATGGTGAATACCGCCACGCCGTAGCGCCCTCCCTGTTTACTCGTGCGCGGTACCACGCTAATTTTCACCCAGACATCTTCCGGTCTTAGGCCTGAATTCTTCAAATGCCGAAAGAAACTCCCAGCGGCGCTGGCGGAAGTTGGGGACAATGACAAGATCGTCGTCTTCTCAGGGTCCTTTATGGCCAGTTCCATCCGGGGCTGATACCCCTCAGGATAGGGCTGACGGGTGAGCGGCATCTTCGACAAGACAACGCCCTCAAACTTGCCCAAGTAGGTCTCGATCCCGACGATTCGTCCAGTAATGAACGGGACGGTGTGATCGAACGCTTTGTAATGAATGCCAATTTCTGTGATCGATGCGAAGTACCCCTCTGGGGCAACGCTCGCCGCCGCCTCAAGATTCTCGTCGGAGATTTTGAGGGTAACCAAATCTTTTCTTTCTTCCTTGATGGCCGGAATGTTTGTCGTTACCTTCTTATCATCCTTATCATCCATGCTTCTTCTCCTTTTTCAGTTGGTTTTCCAGGTCGTTTTTGGGTTGCGCTTCTTCGTCATAGGCCGTTGATTTGATGTTCTTTTCGGGTTTATTTCCGGCATCACCTCCGTTGGTCGCTGTTCTGGTGGGGTCCTTGCTCTTTCAGACCCTGAAGCCAAGCCTCCAGGTCACTTCGCAGCCAACCGGAGGCTCTGCCTCCAGCTCCAAGCTTCACTCGACGTGGGAAAGTGCCGAGCCGTTCTCTTCGCCAAAGCGAAGTCCTGCTCAGGCCCACAAGCTTAATCACTTCCTTTTCTCGCAATATCATTGATAGTTCCATAGCAAACCCCTCTTGTTTCTGCTAATTGCTCAACATGGTCAAATTGAACCATAAAGTTGCGTGCTTTGCGAGAATAATAGCAAGGAAGGTTACTTAAGCGAAAGGGAGGAGTTGAATAGTAAGAAAATACTTAAGTTAGGAGAATTTGTGATTTGCGTTACAAGGCGGGGCAAAAAAGGTTACTTAGTTCAAAGTGTTAATTATATCATATCCCATGGGTAATCAGGATCAATATTCCGCAGTCTCTTCTTAAGGGCTTGGTAGGATATTTTTTTGGAAAGGAATCCTTCTTCAACCAATTTGACAATAACTTGATTCCAGGGGGCGAAATTTTTCCTGGTTCTCTTTCTTTTCTCCTCGGTGTGCGTTTTGCTTTGCTGTTTTGTATTCTTGAGCGTTTCAGCAGTCACTCGCATTCTATTTCGCAACTGTTCTTGCAACTCTGCCAATGTATAGGGAATTTCTGGATTAGATGAATTTTCCCGAACCTTCATTTCAGCTAAATAATTCAGGGGGGATTCTTTGGCTAGGGCAGAACCTGTGATAACCCCACGAAGCTCCAGGACCCTCATCATAAGGGTTATATCTTTGGGGCGCTTCATGCCAGTCTCAATACCCACTATCTTGGTTTCTCGCAAGACTTCGCGGGCATCGTGCCTTCGGAGCCGTAACATCCGAATCCATTCGACGAAATGGTTCCTAACCCAATGGGGAAGCTCCGGGTGAAAATCGGCGAACCGAGGTAAAACCTCTGCATATTCTCCGGTGGAATCGAATACAAGGCTGAAGCCGGGCCGCCGAGTTTCGGCAGGACGGCTCCTCAACAGGCCGGACCTGAGGGCTTTAACGGACAGTTCGTCAATCCTCTTTTGGATCTCATAAAATTCAGGGACCTGAATACCAGTTTTGGGGTCCCCTGGCGGGAGGGCTCTGAATTTTTCATTTTCTGCCTTGATTTCCTCGAGAAGGCTCCGTTGTCTTGGAGTAATTGGAGGAAAATCAGGGGTGGAATTTTTCATCTTGACGACTCCGGTTCTGCCCTGGATTCCAGGGAAAGCGGCCCAGGATTGCCACCTTGTCGGGAGCGACCTTATCCATGGGAATCTTCTTATTTAAACTCCACGAACCATCGGGATAACATTAGTTTCCGCGCCTTTGATTATGCCCTTGAGCTTGCACCCCCAGGCTTCCAGGGCTTGCCTTTTCTCCCGATCGTAACTATGGCGGTCATAAACGGCGGTTACGCCCTTCTCCACATGATTCAGAATCTTGCTCACCACCAACCGGGAAATGCCCATGCCGGTCATATGGCTGGCCGCGCTGCGCCGCAGGTCGTGAGGAACAAAGCTGAACCCCAGGGCCTCCAGGCCGGGGCGCCTCAGGGCATGGTCGATGGCCTCCGGGGTGATGTGCCTGTCAGTCTGGGGTGAGGGAAAAATCCAAGGCGAGTTGCCGGTGATGTTCTTCGCCGCTTGGAGTAACTCCATCGCCAGGTGAGAGAGGGGTACTCGGTGGGCCATCTTATTCTTGGCCTTCTCAGGCGGGATCGTCCACCACCTGTCAGTCAAATCAATTTCATCCCAGGCCGCCGATACAATTTCGGCCTTTCTCTGGCCGGTTACCAGTTGCAGCTTGAGAGCCAGCTTTGTTCCCTTTGACATCATTTTCGCCCCTTCTATGGCATGCCAAAGGGCGCGGATTTCATCCGTAGTCAACACCCGGTCCCGCCGCTGCTCCGGAGCCGGGGCCCTGACCGCCAGGCAGGGGGAGACGGCTACAATATCCCGGCTCACGGCGAAGTTGAACATCTTACGAATAGTCGCTAAGGTTCGGTTCGCCATGATGCTGGCGCCCCGGTCAACTATGTCATCAAGCAGCCCGATAACATCCCGCCGGGTGATGTCTTTGGCCTTGCGATGACCCCACGCCGGCAAAACGTCCTTTTGCAAGATGCGGGCGTCTTCCCGCCAGGAGCGCTTGCGGGGCTTTGCCCACTTCTCCAAGTATTCCTCGGCCAGGGCAGCCGCGGTGGGGGCGTCACGTTCTTCCTTACGTTCGTTAATGGCTTTAGCTCCAGGATTAATTCCATGACGAAGCACCTTCCAGGCATCTGCATGGGCTTCATGGGCGTCGGCCAGGGTCAGCTCCGGATATGTCCCCAAAGTCATCCACCTGACTTTACCATCGAATCGGTATTTGAAGATGAAGGTCTTGACTCCATTTGGCGTCACCCGTACTCCCAAACCACGCTCTCCCCACTCTGTGTATCGTTTGTCCTTACCCTTCAGGTTCTTAATTTGAAAGTCGGTTAGTTTCTTTTTCCCATTTTTCATCTCAGCACCGCCTTTGGGCTGGGCTACCATCTGGGCTACCATTTTGAGGGTGGCAATAGGTGAAGCATAAAGGGGTCTCTTGAAACAAGAAATACCAGGATCAATTAGGATTGTCAATGAATTAAAGAAGTACGAGGAGATATTCTGGAGAGATAAAAATCAAAAAGAAACGTCACTTGTCCTGATTCGTAATCAGCAGGCCCGGGGTTCGACCCCCCGTGCCGGCTCCAGTGATATCAACGAGTTAGGCAACTAGGCCTTCCCTCCATTTAGTTCTGTGGGACTCTGTGTAGGACTCTCTGATAGGACCTCATCCAATGCCCAGGGCAGCCAGTATACGTTTCACGATTTCCAAGAAGAAAATGCCTTTCTGGGAATCACCAACTCTCCGGCCTTTGTCCGGGCCCCGGAGGGCAACGGCTGCGCCGAGCGCTTTGTCCGCATCCTCAAAGAAAACCTGCTCTGGATAATGACCTTCCACACCGTGGAGGAATTGCGCCAGGCCCTCCTGGAGTTTAAGGGCGCGTATAACGAAAACTGGATCATCCGACGCCATGGCTACAAAACCCCGGCCCAGGTGCGCTTGGAACAATCTCAGGCTTTGCCCCCGGTCGCCTGATTCACCCCCTAACCGTGTCCAAAAAATTGTAGACGGTTACAGTTTACCCGTAATTGTCGGGTATGAACTCCACCCCCGGCCTACTCTAATATAACTTGTAGATCAGCTTTTGGGGGACAGGTCAGCTGCGCTGGCTTCTTTTTTTCCGAAAATCCAACCTGTCGCAAATGTCAGAAATGTGCCGATCAACAAAAGCCAGGTCCATCCCAGCGGGAATATATTCTTCTCGGAAAGAATCAAGAGAACCAGCATGGCAAGTGCGGAAAGGGCCATGGCGATGACATTGACCCGGTTGCAGCGCCTTTTGGTCAGGAGCCCCAGGAGAAAAACTCCCAGTAAAGAGCCGTAGGTGACCCCACCAATTTTAAAAGCGAGCCAGAGGAATTTTTCAAAATGGCTGAAAATGTAGGCGATGAACGCCAAAATAATGCCAAAAAGAACCACACAAACTCTGGAAATTAGCAGATAGTGGCGGTCAGTTCCCGACTTAAAAATCACCGGACGATAGATGTCCGTGACAAATGAAGTGGTCAGGGAACCTAACGGCGTATCAAAGCTCGCCATCACAAGCGCCGCGAGCATCAGCCCTCTCATCAAGGGGGGCATCGCCTGTTCGATAAAATGCGGAAAAATTTTGTCCAATTTTGCCGGCAGCGGCATCCCGGGATGTTGAGCATAGAAGGCATAAAGGCAAGCGCCAACAGAGAGGAAGATGATCATCATCAGAAAACTGCCGATGGGGGTCAGCAGCATGGTTTTCTGGCTTTCTTTTCTCGTTTCCACGGTCAGGAGTCGCTGCATGGACTCCTGATCCGTCCCAAAGGCCGCCATCGAGCCAAAAAACCCGTTCAAAGTCGCCAGCACAAAGAGATTGGGATCCGTGAACAGGCTCTTCAGGACTCCTGTCAGTCCGGATGCCGCCAGCCCCGGTCCCCAGTTGAAGATTTTCAGTTTGCCGGCGTGGCCGGCAATCGCCACCACGGCCCCGGCGCCGCCGTCAATGCGGGTGAGAAGGAAACCGATGGCGACCGTTCCAGCAGTTATGTAAGTCAGGCCTTGAATCACATTGGTCCAAACTATTGCCTTGATCCCGCCCCAGGCGACATAGAGAATGCAGATGACCGAAAATAGCACAATTGTCGGCAGGATAGGCCAGCCGATTAAGATGCTCACCGCCAAACAGGCCACCATCAACCGGACGCCGGAAGCCAGCAGACGCGTAATGAAAAACAGGATCGAGCCGGCGATTTGGGTTTCCGGTCCGAAGCGATATTTTAAAAATTCATAAATAGAGGTGCAGTTATAGTGGTAAAAGGCCGGGATAAACAGAAAGGCGATGGCGACCCGGGCCAGAAAATCGCCAATAAAAAACTGGGCATATTCCCAGTTTTCCATATAAGCGATAGCGGGCACCGCAATCAGGGTGAGGGCGCTGATTTCAGCCGCCACAAACGCCAGACCAGCCGCCCACCAGGGGATTTTTCTCCCGCCCAGGAAAAAGTCATTGGTTGATTTTTCTTCCCTGCCAGTGTAAAAGCCGACAAAAATCACCAAAACGAGACCCACTAACAGGACGGAGTAATCCTGCCAGGTCAGACTGCTGCCGCTGGTAAAAAGGGTTGAGCTTTCCATAAAGCACCAAACTAACGTATCAAAAAAATATTTGCATGGTTAAAATGATCTCACTATGAAATTAGCAGAATTTGTGGGAGAACGGCTGGTCATCGGCATTCCCGGAACCAAGATCACTCCGGAGATTGTTCGCCATTTTAACGAATTGAATGCGGGCGGGCTGATTCTCTACCGGATCAATTTTGACTCTCCGCAGCAGATTAAAAAACTGATTGCCGATCTGGAAGAGGCTCTCGGGAGAAAACTGCTGGTGACGGTAGACCATGAAGGCGGGCGGGTCATCATGTTCAGGGACGGCAGCACCGTTTTTCCGGACAATCTTGCGGTGGGAACGGCCGGAAAAATCGACTATGCTAGGCAGCAGGGCGAGATAGAGGCGAAAGAACTGAGAAGACTGGGGCTGGATGTGAATCTGGCGCCGGTGCTCGATGTTTTGACCGATGCTTACAGCCCGAATATCGGGATACGGGCTTACGGAAAAGATTGGCGATTGGTTGCGCAGATGGGCGCGGCGCGGATTTCAGGAATGCAAACGGGCGGACTATCAGCCTGCGCCAAGCATTTTCCCGGCAAGGGTCATGCGCCCGTAGATGCCCATGTTGGACTGCCGGTCATCCAATCCACCTGGAGAGAGATGGAAGAGGTCCATCTGCAGCCTTTTGTGGAAGCGATTGCAACCGGAGTTGATTTGGTGATGTCTTCTCATCCCTACTATCCCAAACTTGATCCTGATCCTAAAAAAATCGCCACATTTTCCAGAAAAATTATTTACGATTACCTGAGACGCGAGCTCAACTTCAAAGGAATCATTGCCAGCGACGATCTGGAAATGGGGGCGATTAAAGCGATCTGCCCTATCGGCGAAGCGGGGATTCTAGCTGCGCAAGCGGGACATGATCTGCTGCTGGTTTGTCATGACCTCAAGGCCCAGAAAGAGGTTTACTATAAACTTCTCGAGGCCTATAAAAGCAAACAACTTCCCCTGAAAGAACTGGAGGAGAGCGCGGCACGGATCAAAAGATTGAAATTAAAGAGGGAAGAAAGATTTGAGGGGGGAGAAGCCTGCGCCGAAAAAGAAGGTTCCATCTTGGCTGAAAGAATCTGCCGTGAATCTGTCCTAGTTCTCCAAGATGAGAGAAAATTAATGCCGCTGAAGAGCGGCGAAAAAAGAATTGGCGTTATCTTTCCGCAATTTTCATGGTTCGATGCTAAAATCATGGTTGAAAAGGAAGTTTTGCCTGAAAATGAATTCGTCCGGAATGAGTTTAAGAAATTCGGCATGAATCCCGATATTCAAATTGTCTCAATCGAGCCGGCGGATGCAGAAATTCAGCAGGCGGTAAACCTTGCACAAAACTCCGATCTGACCATTTTCTTCTGCTTTGACGCGCATCTCTATCCCTCTAATAAAAAACTTCTGGATTCGATCCAAGATTCCGCCAAAGAGCTGGTGGTTGACCTGTTGCGCGACCCTTATGACGCGGACTTTATCGAGGC
The DNA here is from genome assembly GCA_963812015.1 of uncultured delta proteobacterium. Lineage (GTDB taxonomy): Bacteria > Desulfobacterota > Desulfobaccia > Desulfobaccales > 0-14-0-80-60-11 > 0-14-0-80-60-11. Next base: position 729,047 of record CAWETI010000002.1, read on the forward strand.
AGACGTGGCCTGCCTCACCGATTTCGGCTGGAGGGCCTGCCAGATCAAGGCTGCCATTGCAAAACTTTGCTCTTCTCCCTCTCCCTTGCGGGGAGGGCGCCGGCCCCCTGCCATAGAGCCCGGCGCCCCTGATCGTGTTTAGCTGAAGGTTCCCGGTCCGGTGGCCGCGGCCCGTTCCTCGTGAGACATGGCGGCCAGGCGCTCCACCGCGGCGACCTCGAGACCCAGCCCTGCAGCCACCCGCCGCCCATAGTCGGCATCAGCCTTAAAAAACAGAGCGGTCTGCCGCATCTGAATGCGTTTGGCGGCGTTCCCCAAGTGATCGACAATATTGCCGATGAGGTGATCCCGATCCGGGTCGCGCATGACCTTGCGGTAGAGGTCCCCGGGCTGGACGAAATCGTCGTTGGGGAAGGTAAAGGGATGGCGTCCCGCCGGTCCGGTAATCTCAAAGGGCGGCTCGCCCGCGCCGGGGTCCGGAGCCGGCCCGCCGAAACTATTGGGATAATAATTGGGGCCGCCGCCGCCGCCCGCGTCCACCCGCATAAAGCCGTCCCGCTGGTAGCTCATCTCCGGGGCGCATTTCGGGGCGTTCACGGGAATCAGATGGTAGTTGGGCCCCAGCCGGTGAATGTGGGTGTCATGATAGGAGAACACCCGGGCCTGGAGCATCTTATCCGGAGATACGGCAATGCCCGGCACCACGTTGCCGGGGCAGAAGGCGGCCTGCTCCACCTCGGCGAAATAATTCTCCGGGTTGCGGTTCAGCACCAGTTTGCCGATTTTGATGGGCGGCACCTCGGCGTGGGGCCAAACCTTGGTGATATCGAAGATGTCCCAGCGGAAGTCCTTGGCCATCTCCGGGGTCAGGATTTGCATCTCCAGGGTCCAGGAAGGGTAATCGCCCCGGGCGATGGCCGCGTAGAGGTCCCGGGTGGCGTGGTCCGGATCGGCGCCGCTCAGGCCTCCGGCTTCCTGCCGGGTCAGGTTCTTGATGCCCTGGTCGGTCTTGAAATGGTACTGCACCCAGAAATAGTCGCCCTTGGCGTTATACCATTTATAGGTGTGGCTGCTGTAACCGTTCATGTTGCGGTAGGTGGCCGGCGTGCCCCGGTCCGAGAAGAGAATGGTGACCTGGTGGATGGATTCCGGGGTCAACGACAAAAAGTCCCAGAACATGTCGGCGTCCTTGCAATTGGTGGCCGGATGCCGCTTCTGGGTGTGGATGAAGTCAGCAAACTTGAGGGGGTCCCGGATGAAGAATACCGGCGTGTTGTTGCCGACAAAATCGTAATTGCCCTCTTCAGTATAAAATTTGACCGCAAATCCCCGGGGGTCCCGGGCGGCGTCGGCCGAGCCTTTTTCGCCGCCCACCGTAGAAAACCGGGCGAAGACCTCGGTCCGTTTGCCGATGGCGGAGAGGAACTTGGCCCTGGTGTACCGGGTCACGTCCGCGGTCACTTCAAAGTAGCCGCCAGCGCCGGCGCCCTTGGCGTGCACCACCCGTTCGGGAATGCGCTCCCGGTCAAAGTGGGCCAGCTTCTCCAGGAGATGGGCGTCCTGCATTAACACCGGACCGCGGGGCCCCGCGGTGAGGCTGTTTTGATCATCGGCCACGGGGATGCCGAAGGCAGTGGTGAGCGTATCTTTTTTCTCGGTCATATTCTTCCTCCTTGCCTGATTGACGCAGGTTTTGGTTGCCACGCCGGGCCTATCGGGGTCCCCCGACAGCTCAAGTTATGGTCAGTGCATAACTAGTAATTACGATTCGTTATGGATGCCCAACAAAAATTGCCGATCTACTCTTTTCTTTGGCATTCTGGACAGATGCCGAAGAAATCAAGGCGATGCTCCACGATCTTAAAACCCGTTGTCAGGGCCGCTTCCGCCGCAAGTTGGGGCATGTTGCCCAGATCCGGGTCCAGGATCCGTTTGCACCTGATGCAGACGACATGGGGATGCGGATAAGGTTTGTTGCCGTCGTAGCGGTTGCTGCCATCCGCAAAGCCCAGTTCCAAGACCTCGTTTAATTGCTTGAGCAGCATGACCGTCTTGTAAATCGTGGCCAGGCTGGTGGTGGGAAAAATCTCCCGCACCTGCTCATAAATGCACTCCACGCTGGGGTGCCCCTGGCTGGACGCCAAAATCTTAAGGATAGCCAGCCTTTGCGGAGTAATCCGGAAATTCCGGGTTTTCAGCTTGGCCAGCATCTGGTCTAAGCGGCTCTGGGGATCAGCCATATCTTGATAACCGCCTGGCACCAGGTCTGTCCTTCGGGAGCCTGCGGCCCCCAACTTTTGCTGAGTTGATTTCTTTATAGATAATAATTCTTATTAAAGAATATGTCAATTTATCTGATCCGACCAAGTAAAAAGGCCTCCAGCCCTGAGGGGCTGGAGGCCGGAAACGTTCTTATTTTAGCCTAACTATAACGCCTGGCTGCTTTTGGCCTAACTGCCTTGCTTACACCGGCAGACGCCGGCCCGGCATTTTTTCTGCTGGATATGTTCGTCAATTTCCGCACGGAAATTTTTCAAGGCGCTCATCAAGGGAACCCCGGCGGATTGCCCCAGGGGGCAGAAAGAGGCATCTTGTAAGGTGGCCGCCAGCCGTTCCAGGAAGGCCAGGTCCTCAGCCTTGCCCTGGCCCTGGCAGATCCGGGTGAGGGTCTGGAGCAGGCGGGGCGTCCCTTCCCGGCACGGGGTGCACTGGCCGCAGGATTCGTGCGCGAAGAAGATGGCGACCGAGCGCAGGAAATCCAGCACGCAGGTGGACTCGTCCATCACCAGCATGGTGCCGGAGCCCAGGGCGCCGCCGGCTTTGGACAGGGAGCCGTAGTCCATGGGCACATCCAGGGAGGCGGCCGTCACCAGGCCGGCGGAAGCGCCGCCGGTCTGGCACATCTTGAAGCTGCGGCCGGGTAAGAGACCGCCGCCGTAGGCGTCGATCAACTCCCGCAGGGTCATGCCCACCGGGGCTTCCACGATCTGGGGGGTCTGCACGTGGCCGATGATCTGGTAGATCTTGGTGCCCGAAGTGTCCGGGGTGCCCAGGCCTTTATACCAGGCCCCGCCCCGATTAATGATGGCCGGGACGCTGGCCAGGGTCTCGACGTTGTTCACCACCGTGGGACGGCCCCAGAGGCCCGAGACCCCGGGGAAAGGGGGCTTCAGCCGGGGGTAGCCCCGCTTGCCTTCCACGGATTCGATGAGGGCCGTTTCTTCCCCGCAGATATAGCAGCCGAAGCCGGAGCGCACCTCAATGGTAAAGGAGAAGTCGGTGCCGAAGAGCTTTTCTCCCAAAAAGCCCCGGGCCGTGGCCTGCTGAATGGCGGTTTCCAGACGGTACTTGGAAAGATAGTATTCTCCCCGGCAGTAGATAAAGCCCTGGCTGGCCCCCACCGCGTAGCCGGCAATGGCCATGCCTTCCAGGACCTTATGAGGATCGCCCTCCATCAGGTAGCGGTCTTTGATGGTCCCCGGCTCTCCTTCGTCGGCATTGCAGACGAGGTATTTGGGAGTAACCGCCAGGGGCCGGGTGAACGACCACTTCAGGCCGGCGGGGAACCCGGCGCCGCCCCGGCCCCGGATTCCCGAGGCCTTCACTTCCTCGACCACGGCTTCCGGGGTCATGGTGGTCACGGCTTTCTTCAGGGCGCCGTAGCCGCCCCGGTCCAGGTAAGCCTGAATCTCCATGGGATCGATCAGGCCCACATTATCCATAAGCACCGGTTCAGCAGGACTCTGCTTGTACTTGCGATAATCCCCGGTGGAGTAGGGCAACTGGCGGAAATCCGGCGCTTTGCCGGCCCGGTAATCGGCCAGGACCTGCCGGATTTTCTCCCGGGTCAGGTTGCCGTGCACCACTTCGTTGATCTGCATGGCCGGGGCCACTTCACAGACCCCCAGGCAGGCCGACAACTCCAGGGTGAATAAGCCGTCCCCGGTGGTTTGGCCCACCGTAAGGCCCAGTTCCTCCTGCAAGGCCTCGAACATATTCTCGGCGCCGTTCACGTGGCACGGCGGCGACTGGCACATCCTGACGATGTATTTCCCCTTGGGTTTCCAGGTGAACATGGAATAGAAACTCATGGTGCCGAAGACGTCGCTGCCGGGGACGTTGAGTCCCGCGGCAATGGCCTCTTGCATGGGCACCGGCAGGTAACCCATGATCTCCTGGGCTTCCTGGAGGACCGGCATCAGGTTCCCGGGGGTATCCCGGCGGCTGGCGATGACGGCCTCCAGCCGGTCTAAAATTTCCGGGGTGATCTTCTCGGTTGGCACAATGGCGCTGGGGCCAAGATTGGTTGTCATGGGAGCCTCCACGTAACGGGTCAAGCCTTCTCGATATGCACGGCGCAGACTTTGTATTCCGGGATTTTGGCCACCGGGTCCAGGGCGGCGTTGGTGAGCTTATTCACCGCCGCCTCATGGAAGTGGAAGGGCATGAAGATGGTCCCCCGCACGGCCTTGGGCGACACCTGGGCCCGGACGACCAGCTCTCCCCGGCGAGTCTTAACCCGTACTGCATCACCATCCCCGATGCCATAGTCAATGGCGTCGCCGGCGGCAATTTCCACCAGGCATTCCGGGGCTTTTTCCTCCAGGCCCGGAGCCCGGCGGCTCATGGTGCCGGTATGATACTGGTAAAGCACCCGCCCGGTGGTCAAAACCAGGGGATAGTCGGCGTCGGGCATTTCCGCCGGGTCCCGATGGTCAATGGCGAAGAAGGCCCCCTTACCCCGGGAAAACTGGCCCCGGTGCAAATAGACGGTGCCGGGGTGTTCCGTGGTGGGACAGGGCCATTGCAGTCCGCCCTCGGCCTCCAGGCGGGCATAGGTGATGCCGGCATAAGACGGGGTGACCTGGCGAATCTCCTCGAAGATGGCTTCGGGGTCGGCATAGTCCATGGGGTAACCCAGGCGCCGGGAAATCTCGGCAATAATCTGCCAATCGGGCCGGGAGTCGCCCAGGGGCGGTATCACCTGGCGCACCGCGGCCACCCGCCGCTCCGTGTTGGAGAAGGTGCCGGCTTTTTCCGCAAAGGTGGTCGCGGGTAAAACCACGTCGGCCAGCACCGCGGTTTCGGTGAGAAAAATATCTTGCACTACCAGGAAATCCAACTGTTTAAGGGCCTTGACCAGGTGGTCGGAATCAGGATCGGAAATGACCGGGTTCTCCCCGACGATATACAAGGCCTTGATTTTGCCCTCAGGAATGGCCGGCACCATACCGGTCATGGTCAGGCCCACCCAATCCGGCAGGTTCTTGACCCCCCAGGCCGCCTCCATCTTGGCCCGGGCGCTCGCATCCGTCACCGGCTGATAACCGGAAAAGACGTTGGGCAGGCCGCCCATGTCGCAGGCCCCCTGGACGTTGTTCTGGCCCCTGAGGGGGTTGACCCCGCCGCCCTCAATCCCGACGTTGCCGCACAGCATGGCCAGGTTGGCCATGGTCTTGACGTTATCGGTGCCGACGGTGTGTTGGGTGATCCCCATGGCATAGACGATGGCCGCGGCCTTGGCCTGGCCATACAGGCGGGCGGCGCGGCGCAGGTCCGCGGCGGGCACGCCGCTGATCTGTTCCACATATTCCGGGGTATATTTGGCCACGGTTTCCCGGAGGGCCGCGAAGTTTTCCGTACGTTCGGCAATATAGGCCTGATCGTGCAAATTATCCTGGATGATGAGGTTCATCAAGCCGTTGAACACCGCGATGTCGGTGCCGGGACGCTGCCGCAGCCACAGGGTGGCGTGGCGCACCAGGTCGATGCGGCGCGGTTCGATAACGATGAGGGCTTTATTATTCAACCGCACCGCCCGCTTGATGCGGGTGGCGATCACCGGATGGGTCTCGGTGGTGTTGGAGCCCGTGACCAGGATACAATCTGAGTTCTCCAGTTCGGCGATGGAATTGGTCATCGCACCGGAGCCGAAGGAGGCGGCCAGTCCGGCCACCGTGGAGCTGTGTCAGAGGCGGGCGCAGTGATCGACGTGATTGGTACCGATCACGGCGCGCATGAGCTTCTGCATCAGATAGTTTTCTTCATTGGTCACCCGGGCCGAGCACCAGCCGCCGATCACCCCGGGGCCATCTTTATCCCGGATTCCTTGCAGGCGGGAAGCCACCAGGTCCAGGGCTTCGTCCCAGCCGGCTTCCCGGAAGACGCCGTCCTCCTTGATCAAGGGCGTCTTCAACCGGTCGGGATGATCCACAAAGTGCCAGCCGAAGCGTCCCTTGACGCACAGCTTCCCCTGGTTGGGTATGGCGTCGGCGCCAGTGACTTTCACAATGTGGTTGTCCTTGACGTGGACGTCCACCTGACAGCCGACCCCGCAGTAGGGGCAGGTGGTTTGAACCTGGGTGCGTTCCCAGGGACGTCCCCGGCCTCTCGCATGCTTGTCCAGGATGGCGCCCACCGGACAGGCCTGGAGGCACTCCCCGCAGAAGACGCAATCGGAGTTGATATAGGGAAAATCCCCCCGGGCCACAATCTTGTTGTGCGCTCCCCGGTAGCCGATGGCGATGGCCTGGTTGACCTGCCGTTCATTGCAGGCCCGGACGCACCGGCCGCACATGACGCACTTGGAAAAATCCCGTACGATCATGCGGTTGTCGTCTTCATAGTAATAGGGGGTATCCGGCGGATTGGCAAAATCGGGCGTGGTCACCTGGTAGCGATAGGCCAGGGCCTGGAGCTCGCACTCGCCGTTAGCCTCACAGACCAGGCAATTGTGATTGCCCGAGGCCAGCAGCAGTTCGATGACCATCTTGCGAGCCGCCGTCACCCGGGGGGATTCGGTCTGGACCACCATTCCCGGGGCCGCCTGGGTGGCGCAGGCCGGGAGCAGGGTGCGGGCCCCCGCCACCTCCACCAGGCAGACCCGGCAGGCTCCCGTAGGCATCGTGTCTTTATAATTGCATAAAGTCGGCACCGCGATGCCGGCCCCCCGGGCGACTTCCAGAATTGTCTGCCCTGCCTCGAAATTCAGTGTCTCGCCGTTGATCGTCAGATTCGACGGAGGCATAGTTCCCGTGCCCTCCATTTTGGGTTCGGCTTTGGAGCATATCGGCTGAAGCTCTTAGCGTTCAGCCCGCCCAGGCGGCCTGGCGCGCTCATTCCAAGAGTCCAGCACACCTGTGAAAATTATCTCAATGTACCAGGTGTATTGTCAGAAAATCAAGCAGGAAATGCCCGTCTGCTTAAATATGTGCCGGGGCAACCGGATCATTCCGGACTGGGGGAATAATTCGGTGATTTAACCATGATTTTCTCATTTTCCCGGGCCATTGATTGGATAAGCGGTGGTAGACCGATGGATCAACCCGCCGGGGGCATGGCAAAAACGGGGCATTAAAGGCCAGAGTTAGCCGGCCTCCTGGAGGGCACGTGGCGGGGTGGGGAGATCGGTTGCTCCGGCAGGTTCGGCCAGCACCACCCGATCTCGGCCCGTCTGCTTGGCGCGGTAGAGGGCGACATCGGCAGCGTTGATGATTTGCCGATCGGTATCGCCGTGGTTCGGATACACGGCCACCCCCAAGGAGAGCGTGGTGGGTTTCAGACCCGGTTGCAGCAGATACATTTTTTTGACGGCTTGACGCAAGGTTTCGGCCCGCTCCAGAGCAATCTCCACGGTGGTTCCGGGCATAATTACTAAGAATTCTTCGCCGCCATAGCGGCAGGCGATGTCCTCCCCCCGGATATGGCTTCGCACCAGATTTCCCAGGGCGCTCAGCAGTGCATCCCCCGCAGTGTGGCCAAAGGTGTCGTTGTATTCTTTAAAATGGTCCAGATCCATCATGATTACCCCCAGAGGGGCCCCAAGCCGCTTGACCCGGATCAGCTCCCGTTCCATGGTCTCCTCCAGGTAGCGGCGGTTGAACAATCCGGTGAGAGGGTCGCGAATTGCCTGGCTGCGCAGGCTCTCCCGGAGTCTCAAGTTCGCCAGGGCCAGGGCCATATCTTCGGCCACCGTCAGGGCCAACTGTTCTTTGGCCAACCCCAGGCCGGCTATCTGTTCTGTGGTCGGGGGGGGCAACTGGATATGTAATATGCCCAGGGTCTCCCCTTGGGCGATGAGGGGCACGCACAGATAGCCGCCGGGTATAGCCTGGGTAACGTGGCGGCAGAGCAGACCCTCTTGGGGATTTATCGCCCGGTGCAGCCGGCCGCGCCGCACCGACCAGCATTCATCCGGAGCAATAACCGAAGCCGCAGGTGGGACCTCGCCCCAACGGGCCACCGCCTCAAAGAGGTTCCGGGAGTTATTGAGCATGTACAGGGCCCCGGCGTCATCCGGGAAAAAACTGGGCATGAAAAGGCCGATAGTCTTGTAGGCCTCTTCCGAGACCTGGCAGGCTTGCAGCATATCCGCCATTTCATTGGACAGGCTCATGGTGCGATTGCGCTCCTCCACCTGGGCCACCATCTCCTGGAGACTCCGGTTGGTCTCCTGGAGGGCTATCTCCATCTGCTTGCGCTCGGTGACCTCATGCTGCAACTGCTGATTGACGGTGGCCAGATCATCCAGGGCCTTTTTGATCTCACTCAGGTCCCGGGCGACGCACATACTGCCGATCGCCTTATGGTTGCGGTCGTATAAGAGACTGATGGACAGGGCGAACAGGGCAATTCCCCCATCCTTTTTCTTTAAATGGATCTCGTATCCCCGGACCGAGCCGTCCCGGCGTAATTGGGCCAAAATTCCTTGAAGTTCATTATTGTCGGCATACAGCTCAAAGGAAGATTTTCCTTCAATTTCACCGAAAGAATAGCCGAAGGCCTGCTCGGCAGCCTTATTCCATTGGATGATCCTGCCACGCTGGTCCACGATGCCGATGGGGTCGGCGGAGTTTTCTATGATATTTTCCAGGTATTCTTTGGCCTGCCGGACCTCATTTTCGGCCCGCTTGCGCTCGGTGATGTCCCGGACAAACACGAGCTCCCGGATCTGGTCCCCGTGGAGAATCTTGGCCGCAGTGCACTCCACATCGACCAAAGCCCCATCTCTTTTGCGATAACGAAGGTCCGATGACAGGGGTAGACCGTCTGACCCTTCCCAGGCGCATTCCTCCTGGGGCCCCAGAGAATCCGAGGATCGGACCTGGTCGATGTCCAGGCCGACAAGTTCTTCCGGACCGTAGCCCAGCCATTGGGCCATAAAGGGATTGGCATCGAGAATCCGGCGGGTTTCCGGGTCATAGACAAACACCGCCTCGGGGGCCGCGGCAAAAATGGCCCGGAAACGGGCCTCGGAGGCCAGGATGCGATTGGCCCCTTCCCGGATGGACAGATTGGTGCCAGCAGAGACCAAGGTTAAAAACACCAGGAAGAAAGCCGTGGTAATGCCCATGAAGCGGTAGTGCACTATGGGGTTGAATGGCTCCAAATTCACCAGGGCCCAGCCCGGGGCGATGACCGCATCGAGATTTTGCCGGGTGACTACATAACCCTTCCCGGCAAATTCCACTCGGGCTCCGTCAACGAGGGGCTGGGAAAAGATGGGGGTGAAGCGGTCGATCCCGTATTGGGCCTTGAAGTCGCCCGGGTCGGTGACCACTACCGGCCACAGGCTTTGATAATCCAGGTCGGAACGGCTCGCCACAAACACGATGCCCTGGGGATCGATGAGAAAGGCCGGGTCATATCCCCGCAGGTCTTGTTGAAAACGATTCAGGCTCACTTTATAAACCGCCACTCCGAGGATCTTCCCCGTCGGGGCCTGGACCGGGTGGGCGGCATAAAACCCCCGCTTTTTCGAGGTGACCCCCAGGGCTAAATAGCACCCCACCTTGCCCGCCATGGCTTTCTGGAAGTAGGGCCGGAAGGCGTAGTTTTGTCCCACGAAGCTATCCGGGTCGCCCCGGTTGGAGGAGGCGATAGTGGTGCCGGAGGTATCCAGGAGGTAGGCCACCGAGGCCCCGAAGCTCTGTTTATACCGGTCCAGCACCGAGTTGGCCTGGGCCAGGGTCTGGGGGGACCTCGACTCCAGGGCCGGGGCGATCCAGGGAGACCCGCATATGGCCTTGACCACTTCCTCGGCTTCCTGGACTTCGAAAGCCAGGCGTTGAATGGCGAATTGATTGTCGGCTAGGCTGTCTTTCCGCACTTGCTGCCAGGCCAGGTTGCCCAGAAATTGGGTGAGGAGCCAGCCGGCGACCATGATGGCTGCCAGGGCGGCGCCCACGCCATACAGGTAGCGGGCTCGGTACCGGTGGCAGTGTTCATAGGTTGCGGGCCAGGAGACTTGAAAATAGCCCGCGGTCATGGCGGCGATCCACACCGCCAGCAGGCCCCGCACCAGTTGGATCGGCAGGCCCGTAAGGTTCGAAAACGTCTCATAATTTACCGCCGCGGCCGGGAAGAACCCGGCCCGGGGCACTATCAGCCCGGTGGCCAGACCGTAGAGGATGAAACCGATGGCGCCGGCCAGCAGCCAGGGGCGGCCCCGGGGGTCGGCCGATTTTCCTTCCACATATAACACCCACCCCGCCCATAAACTCCCCACCAGTCCCAGGGCATAGCGGCTGGTGGCGTTTAAGCCGCTCCAGCCATCGAGGGCCCCCAGGCCGGCGCCCAGGGCCAAAACGATTAAAAGCCAGCGCCCCGGTCCCCGGCCCCGCCTTTGGATCAGGCCGAGACGGCCGAATTCCACCAGGCAGAGGAAAGATACGGTCATGACGGCCCAGCGGCAGGCGGCAAACCATACCCCATCCCCCCAGGACATGGCCAGGAGGTCCAGCCATTCGTTGAACCCATGGGTGAGACCGAAGAGGGCCAGCCAGCCCCAGGGCAGCCGCTGGTTGACCTCTTGGGAAAGGATGTAGGAAACCACCCCCAGACCGATAAAGGCCAGGCCGTAAAAGAAGAAGATGTAATCCATCTGTCCCTGGAAAAAGGTGCTCATGGGTCCGGCTTGCTCCTCAGGCACGGGAAGGTGCGACGTCTGCGGTCTCGATGCGGGCCATCCCGCCTGCCGCACTCGGGCGCCGGCCACTGAGACGGCCTTCCCGCGATCTTGTGGCACATCTTACCTGGTTATCCATCCGGGGTAAATCCGGACATCTACTGAAAACCGGTGACCAAACTCCTGAATCTTACCGGTGAGCCTCACCATCACCCGGGGGGAGGAACCCGCCCGGATCACCCAGGTCTCAGGTTAACTTGCCAGATATTCTCTATTTCGGTCCATCCTTAATGATTTGGTTATTCGGTATAAAATGCAGAGTAGTTAAATCTGAGGTGGATAAGGGTTTGGAAGTGGGGACGGAGTAGGACAAGGCGATTCGCCCGGGTAAGAGAGGGCCCTCGCGGAAACTTTTTTGACATCGGCCTCATCATGGGGTGCGGTGAAGAGGGGCCGCACCTTTGGCCCCATCATCTTTGCAAAGGCGGGGTGTCATGCTTCATTACTACTATTATGGCAAATTAAGCGGCCAATGGTGCGCCGCTCTCTATACATTTAAAGGGGTGGGGTGGATTTGCCAGGCGTAGCCCGCAGCAGGATTATGATTCGTGACCTAAGCCCCCTCTGGCCCCCAGACCTCCCAGGGAAAAAGGGCGTGAGGGGATGGTCACTAAAATTGATACATACAGGAAAAGAGCGGGGTGATCGCGGTGGTGGCGTTCTTGCCGATGAGGTCAAAGTTCACCGACATGGCGAAGCCTAACTTTTCCGTGACCATGTACTCGATGCCCGGATTTACGGAGAGCAAAGCCCCCGGCGGCAGGTTGGCCTGATGGCCGAACAGCCGCCCGCCGTCCCAATAGCTGGTGAGTTCCAGGAGGGCGATCCACTTATCGGTGATAAGATATTCCGCCGCCAGGTTCACCGTGACGAAGTCCCGGGGATAGTTGCGCACCTGGGTGGAGGCCGGGTCGCTCTCCGCCAGGTTGCCGTTTTCATCATTAAACAAACGGGCACGGTCCTCCCTGGTGCTGTAAGCGGTCTGCATGGTGTACCAGAGATTGGCATAGAGGATAAAGGGCTTGAGACACTTGGACGTATTCAGGCCGGTGGTGAAGGCGTAGGCCCCCCCTCCCAGGATATCCGTATCCAACCGCCCGGGATTGAGGTGGTTGAAGTGGCCGGTGGGGAACCCGGTGGCGAAGAGCGCGGTAACCGTGGGGTTCTTGGGTCCCTCTTCCAGCAGCTGGTATTTCATGGTCAGGTTGACGTCGCCAAGTCCCCCGAAACTGGCGGAGCGCTCCCCGTTCGGCCCCGGTTCTTTGACGCTGTTGGCCCAGTTGTTGACGTAGGGGACCACCACGAAAACCTCCATATTTTTTATCAGACCATAGGTAAATTTCCAATCCATGCCGAAGTTCTTGAAATCGCCGCCGGCCGACACCCGGCGCCAGCTCTGGGTGAGGTTATTCGTGACGAAACCCAGGCCAAAGGTGGGTTGAACGGCAAATTTTCCCTTGTCCAGGGGGATAGCGGTATCAGTGATGATAGGCCCAAAAGTGGGAGGGCATTCATCTTCCTTGGCTTCCTCTTTGCTTGCCGGTTTTCCCTCCTCCTTGGCGGCGGTTGCTACCGAGGCTTTTTCCTGTTCATCCCCGGCGAGAAGATCATTAGCCCAACCCGGCACCATCCACAGGGCCATCCAAAGACACAGTAATCCGAAGACGCTTCTCAGGTTCATAACCATTTTCCTTGCTTTTCAGTCAGGGTTGAGTTCTGGGGGTGCATGTCCGTAAAGAAGCAGGTTGATTTCCACACACCCTTTTCTGGTGCTTCCCGGGGCCTTGCCGGGCCCTGCAATCGGCCACCTGCCTGCAAGCGGGAGGCCTCTCCCCCGCCCAAAGCCTTTGCCGGCGGGGAACGAAAAAAGCCACGAACCCCCAGCGCCTTTCGACGCCAAAGCCTTCGTGGCTTGCCATTCCATGTGATGAGTATACGGCGATCTGGGCTTCATACCCCGACTTATTACAACCCTATGGCAAGAAAAGGATTTTGTCAACATGAGTTATCCGACAAATTGCCGAAAAAATTTTCTGATGCCTTAAAAAAACCCCCCGCCGCCTTCCCGGTCCAGGAACCTCACGCTTGATGGCTAAGGCCCATGGATGCCGGGTCCCTGCATGGTGATGGCTAGCCGCTGAGTCGCACCGGGGGGTGCAGGGGCTGCAAAACCTTTTGATCCGTTTGGGCCACCAAAAGTTTGATGTCCCCACAACCATGGGTATACAGGTAGTGCCAGGCGTCATCCACTTCCAAAAATCCTTGCCGGGAGCCCACCAGTTCCACCCGGTCGGCGGGGAATCCCAGTGCCTTGCAGTGGTCGGCAAGATCGAAGCCCTCCGGCAGCTCCGTACCGCCCGCCAGATAAACGATCAATCCGCTCTTCATACCAGCCTCCTCAATGTCCTGCGGTAAAGGTTATTACTCCGTGAGCATCGAGGCCCTGTTTCTATAAGCTCTCCAGGACCCGGGCCAGATGGTCTAGGTAGATGTTTACTATCTCTTTCTGGTCTCCCAGCCCCCGGCGAATTCCTTCGACCTGATAGTGTCCCATCTTCAGCAGCTCGGATTTCCAACTATCCGGGCCACTTCCCAAAATATCATTTTGCACGTGATCGCCGGCCACCAGGAGAAATGGCATAAGAACCACAGAGGTGGCGCCGGACCGTTTAACTTCCTCCAGCACCTCCTCCTTCCCGGGCTTTTGAAATTCCACCAGGCCGAAGAATACCTTTCCATCGGGATAACGGGAGCGCAATAGCTTGGCGAAGGAGGCATAGGTTGCCTGCGCTTTAGGGTCAGGACTGCCATGCCCCACCAGCACCACGGCGGTTTTCTTCAAGTCCGGGGGAAATTCCTTGGACAGGACTTCGAGAACTCTCATCTCGTCAGCATTACTGCTGAGCAAAGGTTTGCCCACGGCGACAGTCAGCCCGGGAACTTCCCGGCTTTGTTTTACCACCCCTTCCCATTCTTTGCCCGGGGCCAGATGAAATGATTGAATGGCAATCTTGGTATAACCTTCGTTTTTCAGGTCCTGAAGTACTTCAGGCAGGCTTTTCAGTTCTTTGTGCTGCTCTTCCTTCACCTTGTGGCGTACCTTCTTGGAGGTAAAGGCCCAACGGATTTCATAGCCGGGAAAACGCTCTTTGACCTGGTTGTCGATCTTGTCATAAGTGGGAAAGGCGTTGGTGGTGGTGCCAAAGGCCGCCAACACGATGGCGGGTTTTGCCGTGGACGCGGCGCGCAGCGCCCCGGGAGCACTGATCATTGCGAGGCAAAGTGCTGCAATGAACCACCCAAACTTGATCCGCTTAACCATGTCGCTCTCCTTTATTGCGGGTTTTTTTGCACAAAAAAAAATCCTTAAGTCACAAAGACTTAAGGATTGCACCCAGCTTCTTTATCCTTAGACGCGGCTTCTCGCCCGCTAGACCTCGTAGGGGCTCAAGCCTTCTCCCGGGCAGGTCTTCTGACTTCCGGATCCTCCTACTTCCTGCGCCTTCCCATCTCGCTTCGGTGAGACAGTGGCCTTGCAGGTTTCGTCCCCGGTTACAGCGGCGGGACCGTGCCGGTTTTGCACCGGCTTCCCTATTATACCCTATATGGGCACCAGAAAATTATGAAGCACAATATATATGTCCTCATGCCGGATGTCAAGGGAAAAAATCCCAGGCTCCCCAACCTCACCATGACATATTCTCATCAATAATTAAGGCGCCCCCAATCCGGAATCAATCAGAGCGTACTCCTTTAAGACGGGGCCGTTAAAGCTCTGATTTGATTTACTCACAACCTCCGCGGCTGAAGATTTTTCCCTTCCAGGCCTTTGGTTATTTTAAAGGGGTTAAGTAAAATTCTCTAATTGCCGAAAAGGGTTTTAGATTCCTTGGGAAAACCGGCAGCGCCGTAATCCCCCGCACACTTTTATGATCGACAAGGAACTCGACCATGGTCGTGCAGCTCTCCAAACGATGATGAACACCGCAGAGTCCAACATCAGGGTCTTGGTGGTGGAGGATAACCCCGCCGATTTCCGACTGATCCAGGAGATGCTGGGAACTCCCAGCCCGGTGCGGTTCCAGATGGACAATGTGCCCCGGCTGGAAGAAGCCCTGGGGCGCCTGGAGGTAACCCGTTACGATGTAACGCTTCTGGAGCTCAACCTGCCGGACCAGCACGGGTTGGATACCTTTTTAAAGCTGTCGGCGCGCTTTCCCGAGGCGGCTATTATCGTGCTCACCGGCATGGCGGATGAAGACTTGGGGCTCAAAACGGTGCAAAAAGGGGCCCAGGATTTTCTGGTCAAGAGTTGCGTCGACGGCGATCTCCTCAGCAAATCCATCAGATTCGCCATCGAACGGCATCACTCCCGGATGGAACTGGTCAGGGGCGCCTTGATTGATGACCTCACCGGCCTGTATAACCGGCGCGGGTTTTTCTCCCTGGCCGAACAGCAGATGAAATTGGCCAGACGCAGCCGAAAAGAGTTCCTCCTGATATCCGGAGATCTGGATGGGATGAAATGGATTAACGATACGTTCGGCCATCCGGCCGGAGACCAGGCGTTGATTGATACCGCCATGATCCTCCAGGGAATCTTTCGCCAGTCGGACATCGTGGCCCGGATCGGAGGAGACGAATTTGTCATCCTGATGAACGATGCGGCCCATACAGAGATTGACACCCTCATGGGGCGCTGCGCCGGGCAATTCGAAAAGTATAATCAACTTCACCCCGACAAGCCCTATGCTTTGTCTTTGAGTCTGGGGGCGGTGGCCTTCGATCCCCAAAACCCCGGCTCAGTGGAAGAATTACTCTGGCAGGCGGATATTAAATTATACGAAATGAAACGGGGAAAAAATAACCTTCCGGCCGCAGGCAGTCAGGGGAAAATGGCGTATGGATTCAGCCTGCCTCAGAATTCTTCTCAGCCAAGACCACTCTTGCCGATCTCAGGTTTAAGATAATTTCATTTAATAATGAGAACCTAGTTCAAAATCTCGAATACTTCTTAAATGTCATTCTGATTGAGCTAAGCGAAGAATCTATTCATTTCAAATCCATAGACCCTTCGCTGCGCTCAGGGTGACAGAAAAATAGGTTTTGAAAGAGGTTGTAGTGAGCGGTTAGATGGCTGGGGGACTAGGATTCGAACCTAGATCAGCGGCGCCAAAGGCCGCTGTCCTGCCATTGGACGATCCCCCAGTATGGGCTGGCGCAAAATGCTCGGGTCCGCAACCTCGGCCGCGGACCACTTTCCAAGAAATTATAATAATTATCCCCTCGGCCACGCAAGTATTTTGTCCGGTGCAGCCCCTCCATCGCCCCCATCTCTTGCCGATGCGCCAGTTTTCCTCCCTGGAGGCGGGAAATCCTCACGCCATAAATGGCTTTACGTTTTCGTTAATTTTTTTTATACTAATATGTGAATACTTTCACAGTGAGGGGGACGCGAATCGTGAGCTTTATCATCGCCATGGCCGGCAAAGGCGGCACCGGCAAGACCACCGTGGCTGGCATGCTGTTGCGCTACCTATTGGAACACGGCAAAAAACCGGTGCTGGCGGTGGACGCCGACGCCAACAGTAATCTCAACGAAGTCCTGGGGCTCGAAGTGGAGAGCAGCGTCGGCGCGGCCCGGGAAGAGATGAAAAAAAGCGGCGGCATGGTGGATATGACCAAAGACCAGCTCATCGAAATGCGCATCAACCAGTGCCTGGTAGAGGCCGACGGCTTCGACCTGATCGCCATGGGCCAGCCGGAAGGCCCCGGCTGTTACTGCGCCGCCAACCACCTGGTGGCCCGTTTCATGGAGGTCCTGGGGAAAAATTATCCCTACATCCTGATGGACAACGAAGCGGGCATGGAGCACATGAGCCGGCTTACCACCAATAAGGTGGACCTCTTGGTCCTGGTGAGCGACCCCTCCTGGCGGGGCATCCAGGCGGCCCGGCGCCTCAAGGATCTGGCCCAGGCCCTGAAAGTCGTGGTGGGCCGTCCCGTGCTCATCGTCAACCGGGTGAGCAAAGGGTGCAGCCCCAGAACTACCGAGGAAATCGCTACCCAAGGCCTCGAACTGGCCGGTTTGATCCCCGAAGATCCTCAGCTGGCGGAGTTCGATAGCGAGGGCCGTCCGACATTCTCCCTGCCGGCTGATTCACCAGCATTAAAAGGTGCTTACGCCATTTTCGACCGGTTGTTTACTTAAGTTCATAACCAACTATCCCCCCGGGCGTGATTTTTTGCTTGACAGGTTGCCCAATAAATTATTATTTTCACAATGTTTATACCTCCGCATTTCAAGACTAAAGTTAACATGCCGGCAATTCCGGAAAAATTAAGGAGGGAACTACCTTGGCGTTTGAAATTCCCCAACAGAAGTATTCTGGCGCGATTAAAACGGTAACTATCGGCAAAGGCGATAAAGCCATCACTCTGGGAGGAGAGACCTCCTACCCCTTCTATCTGTTTGAGGGGGCAATGCCCAACAAACCCCGGATTGCCATGGAAGTATGGGACAAGGATCCGGGCGCGGATTGGGCCGCCCCGGCGTACGCGGCCATCAAAGATGTGGCTAAGGACCCCGTGGCCTGGGCCCAGAAGTGCGTCAAGGAATTTGGCGCCGAAGCCATCGGCCTGATCCTGGTGAGCACCGATCCCAACGGCGACAACGCCTCGGCGGAAGCGGCCGCGGCCACGGCCAAGAAGGTACTGGCCGCCATCGATGTGCCGTTGATCGTCTACGGCACCGCCAACGTGGAGAAGGACGCGGAAGTGCTGCCCGCCGTAGCCGAGGCCTGCGCCGACAAGAGCATTACCCTCGGCCCGGTGCAGGATAAGAACTACAAGAAGATCGGCGCCGCGGCCCTGGCTTACAACCACTCGGTGTCGGCCAACTCGCCCATCGACGTCAACCTGGCCAAACAGTTGAACATTCTCCTGGGCCAGTTGGGCGTTAAAGACAGCCAGATCCTGGTGGATCCCACCACCGGCGGCCTGGGCTACGGTATGGAATATTCCTATTCCGTCATCGAGCGTGACCGCATGGCCGCCCTCACCCAGGAAGATGACAAGCTGCAGTCCCCCATCCTCAACTACGTCGGTCAAGAAGTGTGGAAAGTGAAGGAGTGCAGGCAGACCAACGAAGAGGCGCCGCAACTGGGCGACCAGACCAAGCGGGGCATCCTGATGGAAGCCATCACCGCGGTGGACCTGCTCTTGGCCGGGAGCGATCTGCTCATCATGCGCCATCCGGAATCGGTGAAAATGGTAAAAAAAGTTATCCAGGAACTGGCCGGCTAAGGCGACGCTGCACCTGGATCAAATTATTCTTGTTTTCTCAGAGCTCAGCCCCTTAAGCCAATCGCGGTACCTGTCCAACTTCCGGGTATGGGGCTCTGTTGCCAAGGGGGGCCATGAAGGTCATCCCTAAAAGTAAGAAACTGGAGGAAAAATTAATGGCAGAGTTAGAGTTAGGAAAACTATCCATCGACCCCGCGACCCAAGAGATGCTGAAGAAGGCCCAGGCGGACGGTATTGAAACCATTTGGGATCGGGCCGCGGCCATGAAGCCCTGCCCCATCGGGGCTGAGGGCGCCTGCTGCCGCATCTGCGCCCAGGGTCCCTGCCGGGTGCCCCCGCCCAAGAAGAAGGAAGGCGAGACCACCGCGGAGAAGAAGCAGCGCATGGGCCTGTGCGGCGCCACCGCCGAGACCATCGTGGCCCGGAACTTCGCCCGCATGGTCTGCGCCGGGTCCGCCTCCCACAACGACCATTCCCGGGGCGTAGCCAAACTGTTCAAGGAAGTGGCCTTGGGCAAGGCCCAGGGCTACCAGCTCAAAGACGTAGCCAAGCTGCGCCGGATCGCCAAGGATTGGGACGTGGCCACCACCGAGGGCGAGGGCGATGATGCCAAGCCCCGCACCAAGGAAGCCATCGCCCTGGAAATGGCCGATAAGATTTTGTTGGAGTTCGGCCAGCAGGACGGCGAACTCACCAACATCAAGCGGGCCCCCAAGAAACGCCAGGAACTGTGGCGGAAATACGGCATCGTGCCCCGGGGCTGCGACATCGAGATCGTGGAACTGATGCACCGCACCCACATGGGCGTGGACCAGGACTACCACAACCTCATCAAGCAGTGCAGCCGCACCGCCCTCTCCGATGGGTGGGGCGGTTCCATGATCTCCACCGACCTCCAGGACGTCATCTTCGGCTGTCCGGTGCCGGTGGCCGGCGAAATCAACCTGGGCGTCCTCAAAGAGGACCATGTCAATATCATCATCCACGGCCATGAGCCGGTACTGCCGGAGATGATCTACGTGGCCTCCCAGGAGCCGGAGCTGCTCCAGTACGCCCAGAACAAGGGCGCCAAGGGCATCCAGCTGGCCGGCATGTGCTGCTCCGCCAACGAGATCCTCATGCGCCACGGCATTCCCATTGCCGGCAACTACCTCCAGCAGGAGCTGGCCATCATCACCGGGGCGGTGGACGCCATGGTGGTGGACGTGCAGTGCATCATGGAATCCCTGGCCAACGTGGCCAAGTGCTACCACACCAAGCTGATCACCACCGACCCCCGGGCCCGGATGACCGGGGAAACCATGCACATCCCCTTTGACGATCATCATGCCCTGGACATCGCCCGCCAGGTGGTCCGGGAAGCCATCGACAACTTCCCCAACCGCAAGGCCCCGGTAATGATCCCGGCGGCCCACACCCCCACGGTGGTGGGCTTCAGCTACGAGACCATCCAGTATCTGCTGGGCGGCTCCATCCGGGGCTCCTACTACACCCTGAACGACAACGTCATCAACGGCCGGATTCGGGGCGTGGCCGGCGTGGTGGGCTGCAACAACTGCCGCACCACCCATGACAGCTCCCATCTGACCCTCATCAAGGAACTGATTAAGAATGACGTCATCGTGCTGTCCACCGGCTGCTCCGCCATGGCCGCCGGCAAGTACGGCCTGCTGACGCCGGAGGCCGCTAAGTTCTGCGGCCCGGGTCTGGCTGAGATCTGCGAGACCGTGGGCATCCCGCCGGTGCTGCACATGGGGTCCTGCGTGGACAACTCCCGCATCCTGATGGCGGCCACCGCCTGCGTCAAGGCCGGCGGCCTGGGCACCGACATCAGCGATCTGCCCGCCGCGGGCGCGGCGCCGGAGTGGATGTCTGAAAAGGCCATCGCCATCGGCCAGTACTTCGTGGCCTCGGGGGTGTACACCCTCTTCGGCGTCACCTGGCCCACCACCGGCTCCGAGATCTTGACCGACTACCTGTTCAAGGGCATCGAAGAAGAGCTGGGCGGCAAGTGGGACTTCGAAGCCGATCCGGAACTGATGGCCAAGAAGATGATCGCCCACATCGACCTCAAGCGTAAAGCCCTGGGCATCGACAAGGCCCGGGAGCGGGTCCTCTACGACATGGATATGCGCCGGGAAATGGCAGAGGCCGCCGCCGCCGAGCATTAAGAATCAACGGGACTGCCCTGCCACGAAGGCAGGGCGGTCCATCGCAGTTAATTTCCTTTACGAAAAAGGAAGGAGGAAGATACAGTGTCGAAAATCATCATTTCCGCAGCTATCCGCGGGGCTCACAAGATCGTTGACAAGTGCGCGGCCAAGTTGGACGAGGCCATTCAAAAATATGGTGAAAAGCAGGAAATCGGCTTCCCCAATACCGCATATTATCTCCCCATCATCTACTCCCTGATGGGCACCAAGATCGAGAAGCTCAAAGACGCCGTCCCCGTCATGGCGCGCTGCAAAGCCTTGCTGCCGCCGGTCCCGGCCGAGCACAACTACCTGCCCTATCTTGGACCCGGCCTGGACGCCGGTCTGGCCACTCTGTTCGCCGAGGAAATCTCTGAGGCCATCCGCTACGTGGAAGACCCCAATTTCTACGTGGGCGGGGAAGAAGTTTTCAGCAAAGGTGACAAGAATATCTGGCTGGGCGCCGCGGAAGACACCATCTTCCGGAAACGCGGCGTCGAGTTCGTCGACGGTTCCGCCCCGGGGTTCGCCGCCATCGTCGGCGCTGCCCCCTCGGTGCAGGAAGCCGTGGACCTGGTAACGGAATATCAGAAGAAGAACCTCTACATCTTCTGTGCCGCTAAGTCCATCGACGGCAAGACCTCGGTGCCCGAGCAGCTCCTGGAAGGCGGCGTGCAGATCGGCTGGCCTACCCGGATCGTGCCCTTCAGCCCGGATATCGCCGGGGCGGTCTTCGCCCTGGGCTTCGCCAACCGGGCTGCCATGGCCTTCGGCGGTGTGAAGCCCGGCGCCGCCCTGAAGATGCTCTTGTACAACAAGGACCGCATCTTCGCGTTCGTTAATGCAGTATCCGAGATCTCCGACGAATGGTACGCCAACGCCGCGGGTTGTATCAACTGGGGCTTCCCCACCATCACCAACCAGAACATCCCCCAGGTGCTGCCCACCGGTATCTGCACCTATGAACACGTAGTCAGCAACGTGCCCATGGCGGAGTTGGGCCAGAAGTCCATCGAAGTCCGGGGCCTCAAGGTCCAGGTCACCGAGATCGACATCCCGGTGAACTTCGGCGCTGCCTTCGAAGGTGAGCGGGTCCGGAAAGACGACCTCTACGCCGAGTGCGGCGGTGGCAAGACCCAGGCGGTGGAGCTGGTAACCAGCAAACGCATGGACGAAGTGGAGGATGGCAAGGTGGAAGTCTTCGGTCCGGATCTCCCCGACCTGCCCCAGGACAAAATCCCCATGCGCCTGCCCCTGGCGGTGGTGGTGGAAGTGGCCGGCCGGGCCTTCCAGCCCGACTTCGAGCCCATCCTGGAGCGGCAGATTCACCACCTGGTGAACTACGCCCAGGGCGTCATGCACATCGGGCAGCGGGACATCGCCTGGTACCGCATCGGCAAGGCCGCGGTGGAAAAGGGCTTCAGCCTGAAACACATCGGCACCATTCTGCACGCCAAATACCACCAGGACTTCGGCGCGATCTTCGATAAATGCCAGATTAAGATCTATACCGAGAAAGACAAGGTGGACGAAATCACCAAGCTGGCCCGGAAGGTTTACCATGAGCGTGACGCCCGGGTGGAAAACATGCGGGACGAAACCACCGAGACCTACTACTCCTGCACCCTGTGCCAGTCCTTCGCCCCCAACCATGTCTGCGTGGTCAGCCCGGAGCGTACCGGCCTGTGCGGCGCCTACAACTGGATGGACTGCAAAGCCTCAAATGAAATCAACCCCACCGGCCCCAACCAGCCCATCCAGAAAGGTCAAGTCCTGGATGAGAAGTATGGCATGTGGCAGGGAGTCAACGATTTCGTGTTCAAGGCCTCCCGCCAAAAGGTGGAAAAATACAACTTCTACAGCCTAGTCTATGACCCCATGACCACCTGCGGCTGCTGCGAGGCCATCTCCGCAGTACTGCCCATGTGTAACGGTATCATGACGGTCAACCGGGACTACACCGGTGAAACCCCCTGCGGGATGAAGTTCACCACTCTGGCCGGCGTCATCGGCGGCGGCCAAGTCACCCCGGGCTTTGTGGGCCACAGCAAGTACAACGTTTGCCAGCGGAAATTCATCAAAGGCGACGGCGGACTGAAGCGGGTGGTCTGGATGCCCAAAATCCTGAAAGACGAACTCCGGGAACAGCTCCTGAAGCGGGGCGAGGAAGAAGGGATGCCCGATCTGCTCGATCGCATTGCCGATGAGACGGTGGGCGTCACCGAAGACGAAATCCTGGCCTTCCTGACGGAAAAGAAACACCCGGCTCTGGAAATGGACCCCATTATCGGTTAACCTCTACGGGGCCTGGAGGTGCGCCCCTCCAGGCCCTTGCTTGATTTCAGGTCCCGGCGGTACGGGACATGCCAGCCCGGTAAAGACCCCCGTGGGCCACCCAGCCATGGATAAGGAGAGAGACAATGGCATTAACTGGAATTGAAATCTTTAAAATGCTCCCCAAGACCAACTGTAAGGAATGCGGCTTTCCCACCTGTCTGGCCTTTGCCATGGCCCTGGCCAGCGGTAAGGCCGAGTTGGATAAATGTCCTTACGTGTCCGATGAGGCCAAGGAAAAACTTGCCGCAGCCTCGGCCCCGCCCATCCGCCCCGTCAAACTGGCGATGAAGGAAGGGGTCAAGACCATCGGTGGTGAGACCGTGATGTTCCGGCACGAGAAGACCTTCTTCAACCCCACCATCATCGCCGGTCTGGTGACCACCGCTGCACCCGATGCCGAGGTAGACGCCAAGCTGGCTCAGTTCATGAAGTTGCAGTACGACCGGGTGGGTCTCCTGCTCCGGCCGGAAATGATGGTTGTACATGATGCTAACGGCGACGCCGGGAAGTTTGCCGCCCTGGCTAAGAAAGTCATGGACAAGACCGACGCCGCGATCCTGCTGTGCTCCGATAAAGCTGATGTCCTAAAGGCCGGGGCCGAGGCCGCTAAGGACCGGAAGCCGATGCTGGGCGTCGCCACGCCTGAGAATGCCGATGCCATCGGCGCTGTGGCCAAAGAAACGGGGCTGGCCCTGGTGGCCAAAGCCGACGGCTATGACGCCCTGGCGGCCCTCACTACCAAGCTCACCGGCATGGGCCTGAAAGACCTGGTGATCGATGCCGGAGCCCGGGCCCTGAAACAGGCCCTCCAGGATCAGATCGTCATCCGCCGGGCTCCCCTGACGGCTCAGTTCAAGCCTTTCGGCTTCCCCACCATCACCGTCCCGGCCCAAATGACCGATGATCCCATGATGGAAAAGCTCTACGCTGCGGTCTTCATTGCCAAGTACGGCGGCATCGTGGTGGTCAACGACCTGTCCGCCGACGGGATCTTCCCGCTGCTGCTGGAGCGCCTCAATATCTTCACCGACCCGCAGAAGCCCATGATCATCACCCCGGGCATCTACGAGATCGGGACTCCGGGCCCGGATTCCCCCGTGGCCATCACCACCAACTTCGCCCTCACCTACTTTATCGTGTCCGGCGAAATCGAGGCCAGCAAGGTTTCCACCTGGCTGCTCATCCAAGACACCGAGGGCCTGTCGGTGATGACCGCCTGGGCCGCCGGGAAATTCTCCGGCGACTCGGTGGCGATGTTCGTGAAGAAGTGCGGGATTGCCGACAAGGTTAAGACCCGTACGCTCCTCATTCCAGGCTATGCCGCGGGTATCAGCGGTGATCTGGAAGAGGAACTGCCCGATTGGAAAGTTCTCATCGGGCCCCGGGAAGCCTCCCATATCCCGGCCTTGCTGAAAACCCTGTAGTTCGCGTAGGAGCTCCTCAGATATCCGGGAAGAAAGCCCCAAGGGGCTTTCTTCCCCACCGACAGTACCGTCAAGAAGGGGGTCACCTGATGAGTAAATTTTACCGAATCGGCGAAAACCTGAACGTGGTGACCAAAGTATATGGTCAAGCGATGAAGGAGCGCAATCCCAAACCACTCCAGGAGGTGGCCCTGAAAGAGGCCGAGGCCGGGGTGGATTTTATTGACGTCAATATCGGCCCGGCCCGCAAGGGCGGCGAAGAACTGATGGAATGGATCGTCAAGACCATCCAGGCAGTGGTGCCCAATGTGCCCCTGGCCCTGGACACCTCCAACATCGCCGCCATGGAAGCCGGTCTTAAGGCCCATAAAGGCCGTGCCCTGATCAACTCCATCATGGCCCGGCCCGAGCGCATGGACGGCATGATGCCCCTGGTGAAGAAATACGATGCCGACATGATCGGGCTGATGTGGGGCCCCGAGGGCATGCCCCGGGACGAGCACGAGCGCGGCATGCTCACCGCCGAAATCCTGGCCAAGGCGGCGGAATACGATATCGAGAACGAACGCATCTGGTTCGATCCCATCATCGCGCCGCTGAACATCCAGCAGAACCAGCTCATCGCCACCCTGGAATACATGCAGATGCTCCAGGATATCGCGCCCGGGTCCAAGTCCACCTGCGGCCTGTCCAACTCCAGCAATGGCGTGCCCGATGAGCTCCGGCCCATCATCAACCGGACCTACGTCATCATGCTGCAGCGGTACGGCATGGTGTCCGCCATCGTCGACGCCTTCGACGATGAACTGGCCAATGTGGTCAATGGCAAAATGCCCGAAGCCGTGAAAATCGTCCATGACATCATGGACGGCAAATCCGTGGACATCCCATCCATGTCCAAAACCTTGCAGAACTACGCCAAGACCGCCCGGGTCATCATGGGCCAGGTCTTGTTCTCCGATTCCTGGCTGGAAATCTAAGGACGCAGCATTCCCATCGCAGCAAACGTGTAGGGGCGGGTTTTAACACCCGCCCCTTTTTTGGTTTCTGGGGAGAGGGCCAGGGGCCGACGGCCCCTGCCCACTCCCCAGGCCCCTCCCCCAACCCCCATAAGGGAAGGCGGGGTAAGCCCCAGTAACCGGTGGCCCGCTTTTTCCCCTTATCCCGATGTCTCAACAATGCTCTCTCAGGGCCAGCATGACCTCCTCCACGGCCCGCTCCAGCAAGTCCAGGTAGAGAGTCGTGTCATAGCCGTCCAACGCCTCCAGAAACGGCGCGGCTGCAACCCGGCACTCCTTGGGACCCTTTTTGCCCTCCCGGTGCACATAACGCACCTTCTCCCCCGGCTGGATGTGGATGCCGGCGCCCTCCAATTGCCGGGTCGCCAGGGAGGTGGGAGTGTCCACCCGGTATTCTTCCACCTTTTGGGACAACACCCGGGTAATGACCAGTTCCTGGGGGTTGATCCCCCCCTGCCGGAGACGTTGCCGGAAGCCTTCAGCCATAGCTTCCATCTCCGGCTTCAGGGCCGCCAGCTCCCCGGGCGTGGCCGCCTCGGCCATTTTTGCGAGCATGGCCTCCTGGGCCCGGCGCACAAAGGGCGGCGTGTCCCGCCGCCGGCACATGAGCCCGCGCACCTTAAGCGACCCGTCCCCGAAGACCCCGAAGTAGCGCGTCGCCACGGGCCGCTGAGGATCCTGTTTGGACGCCATAAAAAAAATCCAGCGGTACACTCCCTCCAAGGCCAGCTTTACCCCCGTGACCCGGGAGACCTCCCGGCACAAGCCCTCCAGATCACCGGCTGTAAACCCTCGCTTCTGCACCCAGAGACAGTCCGTGAGGCCGTGAAGCACCCTGAACCCCGCGGCCTCAAAGGTCTCCTTGGCGGCCAGCAGCTTGTCCCGGCCATAGGCGGTCACCGCTTCGTGGGCCTCAATGCGCCCGAACCGGGCGTTCTTGTATCCCAAATAGCCGAAGCAGGTAACCAACATCCACTTCAAGGCATTCTGCCGCTCTTTATAAAGCGCTGATTCTTCTGGTGAAAGTTCCTTTACCCGAGTCTTTAAATCCTCTCTGAGTTTTAATATGGGCCTGAGCGTCCGGGGCACCAACCCCTCCCGCCGCCCACAGAGCCGGTAGCCAGCTTCGGGAACGAGGGTTGAGGGGAGGACCGGGGGATCAACGATCCCCCGCCCTCCCCTCAAACTCCCCTCCCACCCCCCTGTAAGGGGTTGGGGAAGGGGGTTTGGGGGAGTCTTTCGTAAGGGAAGAGGCTGTTCGCCCCTTGCCCTCTCCCCCAAACAGCAGCTACAATTCACCGTCTCCGGCGAGATATTATGAATCGTCATGATGGTGGGGTACATGGAGGCGAAGTCCACTTCCGCCACCTGGGTGTGGAGGCCCGGCGGCGGCATGAAGGTGAGGCCCCCCTTGTCGATGGTCAGCAGTTCCCTCGCGGTTTTGAAGTGTTCGGGTTCGGCTTTGCGCCAGGGGATGAGGATGCCGTCTGCGGTCGCCCGGGCCAGTTGCATGGAGGTAATCAGCGTCCCGGGGCTGGACCGGGCCGCCTGTTGCAGGGGCATCTGGCCGATCCTGGCGATCTGGATGAGGCCCATAAGTCCCGATTCCCGGTAGTAGAAGGAGTTACGTCGGTCCAGGTGCCAGCGGCCGTAAAAGGGGGCGGAGGAGCCCTGGTAGACGATGCGGCCGTAAGAAAAATAGCTGCGGCCGCCGCTAAACCGCCGGGGGGGCGTATGCGCCTCCCGGTCCAGGGGCAGGTTTTCGTCATACTCCCGGCTCCAGCGCCAGACGGTGGGGATGATCTCTTCGTCGCCCCAGTCGCTCAACACCAGGTCAGGGTCCGTCTGTTTCAGCCAGCGTGCCAGTCCCCGCACCAGGGCTGGTTTATCCGGAGCCTCCAGCTCCAGGGTGCGGCCCTCCCAACCCACCGCCAGGCCGTTTCCCGCCCCGAGAGATATGAGAGGGTCCCGGGTGAGGGAAAGCGTCAGGGTGGCCAGGGGCGGCACGGAAAACTCCACCGCGAAGGCGTCCTCCCGGAGGCCAAGACGGAGCAAGCGCCCGTCTTCGGCCTCCACCTCATACCAGGCGCAGGGCCAGTAGCCGCGGGTATAAAGATAGGTGGCCGCGATGTCCAGATCGCAGTTGTAACAAGCCACCTCTGCCGGAAGCGCCCCCAGCCACCGCCTCACCCGGGGCAGAAAGGCGTAGGCCTTCACCTCCAGGGCCACCACCGGGATCTCCCGGCCGGTCCATAAATCCTGGGCGCGGGACGGATAGGCCCGGCGCAGCCACCCCTTCTGGCCCAGGGCTCGGGCCAGGGACCGGACCCGCGCCTGGGGCCCGCCCAGATAGAGACGGTAAGGGAAATCATCCTCCAGGCGCAACCGCTCCCCCGTCGCGGTGATGAACCACAAAACCATGCGGTCACCCAAGGGATAAAGATCAAACAGCCAGCCGGTGGTTTTCATAGATGTTAGGGAAGATGATTTTGGGGTGAGGGCAGGGACCCTCGGTCCCTGGCCCTCACCCCAAATTTTCTTCTTCCGCCTTCAGGCGGCGCAGGCGCTCTTGGAGGGCGCTTATCATTTTCTGGTGCTCCAGGAGCATGGACAGGAGCATGGACTCCAGGGGCCAGGGTTGGGAGGCGTACACCCCCGCCTGGAGGTGCAGGCGGGCCGACTCAAAGAGCCGGTCCAGGTGGGCCTGGTCCTCCCGGCGCAGGGCCCGGCGGAATTTCTGCCAGCGCTGCCGCTCTTCTTCCCAAACCTGGCTGTAAGGTAAAACCGTCCGTCCCATAATTACCAGTTGTCAGATGTAGAGTGGCCATACCACCCTACGGCTTCAAAGGAGCATAGGCTGGAAGCCTGTGCCACCAAAAACCTTTACAGGGGGCTGGGAGGGGAGTTTGAGGGGAGGGCGGGGGACTCGCGTCCCCCGGTCCTCCCCTCAATTTTCCACCCCTCTCCTTCCCTTCACCCCGCCATCAGCATGATCAAGGCGCTTACCACGATCAGGGTCAGGGTTCCCAGAAATTTCAAAATTTCCAGGAGATAGGTCATGGCGTCTGCCGGTAAGGCCAGGGCTTGGCTCAATTGCTTCAGCTTAACAAGAGCCGTAAATTTTAGCCCGGGATGCAGGTATTGGTACTCGGGTAAGAATACGTCCACTTTACAGGTCTCCTTTTTGAGGCCGGGCGGGGCTGGGTTGGCGACGCTCCTGCCATAACGTGTCTCGAGGCGGCGCCGCATCCGTCGTCCCTAACCGGCGGGGCGCCTCGCTCCGGTCTTTCCGACTTTCCACTTCCACCAAGTAATCAATCACCGGGGCCAGCAGCCGGCCGAAGTGTTGGTTGGTGGCGGCCCGGGGCAGGAAGGGTTGCACCAGCAGCAGGGCGGACTGGATCTTGATCCGGGTCAGGTGGTGCACCAGGTCCTGAAAGAGGCGGCGGCGTTCGCTCAAGGGCACCTGTTCGTCGTAGAACAGGCTCACCGGCCCCAGGACCAGCACCAGGCTGCCGGGTGCAAGAATCGTCGGGAAGGTCTCCTCCAGGAGGCGCACCAGTTGGTGGGAGGTGAAGGCCCGGGCCACCCGTACCCGGGAGAGGGCTTCCTGGGGCGAAAGATTGTGGTGGACCGCCTCCCGGACCAGCCGGTACGGGTCAAAGCGGTTGGCCGCGTCCACCACCAGAACCGGCGCCCCCCGGGTTACCCCCCAGACCGCGGCGGCCGCGGCCACCGCCCGGAGGTGTTCCCCCCAAAGCAATACCCCCCGGCCCGGTTTCAGGGGTGCCAGATAGCGGCTTAAAGCCTTCATCCGCGTCTTTTGCCCTCCAGGTTGCGGTACACGCCCACCACCTTGCCCAGGATCCGCACGTCGGCGGCCTCTGCCGGAGAGAAGCGCAGGGGGGTGAAATCCGGGTTGTCGCCCTTGAGGACCAGGCCTCCGGCCTCCTCGTACACCCGTTTCAGGGTAGCCTCATCGTCGATGAGCGCCACCGCGATCTCCCCCCGAGCCACCCGGGCCTGCACCCGGACCATCACCAGGTCGTCGGGCAGGATCACCGGGGCCATACTCTCCCCGGTGACCCTCAGGAGAAAGACCTCCTCCCCCCGGACCCAGGAGCGGGGCAGGGGCAGGGTCTCTTCGACGTTTTCGCTGGCCAGCAGGGGTTGACCCGCGGCAATGCGGCCCAGCACCGGCACTTCCACCACCGGCCCAGGGCTGCGGGAGGTCAGGGACAGGCCCCGGGAGAGCCCCGGTTCCCGATGGAGGAAGCCTTTGCGCTTCAAGGCCGCCAGATGGTCCACCGCGGCCCGGGGTTGGATACCGAAGGCGGCGGCCACTTCCCGCACCGTGGGGGGATAGCCCTGGCGCTCGCAAAACTCCTCCACAAAGGCCAAGATTGCCTGTTGTCGGTCGGTTAATGGCTTCATGGCCTTAAACTACTATACAAAAGAATACGTGTCAAGAGAATAGTTAAGAGCAGCCAACGATTTGTTTCCCGGCGCTTTCCTCCCCCGGTTGTGCCGAGGTTGTTTTATGGTCAGGGTCTTGATATGTTGAATTATTATGGAACAGCAGCCAGCAAGCGCCGTGTCCCGCCGGGCCCGGGAAATCACCCCGTTTTTGGTGATGGACATCCTGGAGCGGGCCAAGGAATTGGAACGTCAGGGGGAGCACGTCATCCACCTGGAGATCGGGGAGCCGGACTATGACACGCCCCAGGTGGTCAAGGACGCGGCCTACCGGGCCATGGCCGCGGGGGAAACCCAGTACACCCATTCCCAGGGGCTCCTGGAACTGCGGGAGGCCCTGTGCCAGCATTATTGGGACAAGTACCGGGTTTGGGTCAAGCCGGAGCAATTCATCGTCACGTCGGGGACCTCCCCGGCCATGATCCTCATCTTCGGAGCCCTCCTGGACCCCGGCGACGAGGTGCTGCTTCCCGACCTTCATTACGCCTGCTACCCCAACATCCTCAGGCTGGTGGACGCGGTGCCCCGCTACGTGCCGGTGCAGGAGGCAGACGGCTTTCAGTTGAACCCGGAGGAGTTGGGGCCATATCTCACGCCCCGGACCAAAGCGGTGCTCGTCAACTCTCCCGGCAACCCCACCGGCACCCTGATGAGCGCGGCGGGCCTGGCCCGCCTGGCGGAGCTGGGCCCCTACGTCATTTCCGATGAGATCTACCACGGCCTGGTTTACGAAGGCCAGGAGCACTCCATCCTGGAGTTCACCGACCGGGCCTTTGTCATCAACGGCTTCTCCAAGGTCTACGCCATGACCGGCTGGCGCCTGGGGTACCTCATAGCGCCGCCGGACTTCATCCGGCCGCTCCAGAAGTTGATGCAGAATTTTTTCATCTCTGCCAACCCTTTTGTCCAGCGGGCCGGCATCGCCGCCCTGACCCTGGCCGGCCCCGAGATCGAGGCCATGCGGGCCACCTATGACGCCCGGCGCCGGTTTTTGCTGGCTGGCCTCGCCCGATTAGGGTTCCGGATTCCCGTTCCTCCCACCGGGGCCTTCTATGTCTTCGTCAACGCCCGCCACCTCTCGTCCGATTCCTACGCCCTGGCCTTCGACATCCTGGAAAAAGCCAAAGTCGGGGTGGCCCCGGGCATCGACTTCGGCCCCGGGGGCGAAGGCTTTCTCCGCTTCTCCTACGCCAACTCTCTGGAGAACCTGGCGGAGGCCCTGCGCCGTTTGGAGACCTATCTGGCCCGGCGCGCTTAGACGGGGGTATTTCCATGGCCCAAGAGCAACTTCCCCGTGACGAAGCCATTGATTTTCTGACCCAGGAAACGGTTGGACATCTGGCAACCTGTGATCCTGCCGGCCATCCATACATTACTCCCCTCAACTATGTGTATCATCAGGGGAAAATCTATTTTCACTGCGCACCTGAAGGCCGTAAGTTAGATAACCTGGCCGCCAATACCCGGGTATGCTTCGAGGTGAGCCGCATCGACAAGACGATATTCGGTCCTGTGGCTTGCGCCTGCTCGACGCGTTATACTTCGGTCTTGGTGTTCGGTACGGCTGGCGTGGTGGAGGATATAGCCCGAAAAATCGAGATACTCAATGCCCTTACGGAGAAGTTTGCTGCCGGGCGGCCCTTTCACCCTCTTAATGCCAAGGCAGCCGCACGCTGCACCGTCGTCGAAATCGCGGTGGCATCGATACACGGCAAACGCAACGTCGATCCCAAGGCAGACTGAAATCTATCTTGATAGCATCACCCTCGGTTTTCTGCCGATGGTTTTTTTAATATATTAATAACTTCCCCTCCGCGGCGTAGTCAGCGCCACCGTTGCCTTACCGCCGTCTGCCCCCCTCTCCTTTTGCCAACCCCCGGTTTTCCCAGGTCGGAATGGCCCGGATCATTTTGTCAATTTGACAAGGAAAAACCCGGTGGACCGGCCTTTCTCTCAATTTAAGATTGAGGGGGGAAGAGCTCTGAGGAGCGCCTGGGGAGAAACGGCGTATCAAATAATAGTTTTAATAAATTCAATGAGTTATTGTCGCGGAGGCAAGTTGTGGTCTTGGCAAGCTTTATGCATTTTAAAGGGGCAGGTCGCCAGAGGCGACCCATTAAACCGGTAGGAGAAAAATCCATGAAGAAGATCATCAGCACGTTAACCGCCATGACCTTTGCTTTGGGTCTGGCGGCGGCAGCCCAGGCTCAGGTGGCAAAAACCCCGGAAAAGCCCGCGGTGCAAAACACCCAGGCGGCCCCGTCCACGGTAGTCCCCAAGGAAGCCGCCAAACCCGGCGACCCGGCGGCAAAGGATGCGGTCAAACCTGGAAACCCGGACAACACCAAATCTCAGGGCAAAAAAGAGTCGGCAAAGAAGGCAACCCAGAAGGTAGCCAAGCAGGGCAAAGCCGAGAAGAAAACCGGCGCCCCCATGGTAACGCCCCAAGAGGGCACGAAGTAATTCCGGGCCAGTCACCTTAACGGCAAGCCGGGCTTAGCCAAGTCCCCGCCCTAAAGGGACCGGGGCATCTGGCCGGGAAGGGCTAATCCACCCTTCCCGGCTTTTTTTGTCAACGGCGCGACCATCCGCACGTACTTTCCCCCGCCTCACAGCTTCTTGAACCGTTGTTGGCGCTGGCGTTGGCTTTTGGGCAAGCGTCGGGCCGGGCCTTTCTTGCGGGTGCCCCGGCCGGCAGGGTCCGCCTCGGCGTCAGGCTCCGTGGTCCCGTCGGGGGCGTGCAGATAGGACAATTCGAATTGACCGGCGTTGATCCAGGTAGCCTTCACCTGCTCGGCGCATCCCTGGATCTCCCGATCCGAGGTGACCACCAGGGCGCCTTCCCGCTCCTGGTTCAGCAACCGCTTAATGACCTCGTCGGCCCGCTCACCCCGGCGGGAATACACGATCAGGATGCCCTGATACCGGTCCCGGCTTTCTTTAAGATCACCTCGCTGCCAGCCGTCAAATACCACAGTAATGCGGTGATGGGACCGGCTGCGATACTGGGCCAGCAGTTCTAACAAGGCTTCCCGGCCGGCTTGCAGATCCATGGCGTCCAGGAGCTGCAACTGGGGAGATTGCCTAATCAAATTGTAGCCATCAACAATGAGGTGCATAGTCATATAATACTAAAAAAAAATAATAAAGTACGTTAACGCAAAAATATAATTGTCAATTCAAACTATTCTTGCTATAGTATGTTCCGGTTACGTCATGTTACCACAGAGGGGGAGGATGAAATGAATATGCGTAACTTACTACACGTGATGCTCGCGTTGGTGCTGGGGGCGGCGCTGGCGGGGTGCGGCGGGGGCCAGGGGAAGCCCGATACCGCACTTACTCTGGATACGCCGTTGCCTGATTATGAACAACAGCAAACCGCTTTAACACCGGAACAGCAGTATATTGCGCAACTGTTGCAGCAAAAAGGTTATAACCGCGATCCTGATAAACCCATGGTCATCGTGGTTCACAAACTCAGCCGCAAACTCACCTGCTACCGGGGTCTGACCCCGCTCAAGACCTATCCCGTGGTCTTGGGAAACGACCCGTATAACGATAAATTGTGCCAGGGTGATGCTTGCACCCCGGAAGGGGTCTACCGGGTCCGGGCCAAATACCCGCATCCCAGATGGGACTGTTTTATTTGGCTGGATTATCCCAATACCGATAACTGGCTCAAGTTTGCCCGGGCCAAAAAAGCGGGGCGCGTCCCTCCGGAAGCGGACATCGGAGGCCAGGTCGGCATCCACGGGACTGAAGACCCTTACCGGAACATTTCCGGGGAAAATTGGACCAAGGGCTGCATCTCTTTGCTCAATAAAGACCTGGACGAGATCTATCCCCTGGTGAATGATAAAACCCTGGTGGTCATCACCCGGCAATAACTTCAAGGTTCAGGCCGTAACCGGCTCCGGGGTGATTGGCCGGGGTACGGAGTGCAAAAGGGGCAGACCGGCGTCTGCCCTTTTTCGCGTCCACAGGCTGGCACTGCAGGGTCTGCCCCAGTTGGGTTCCGCCGTGCCGGGCCGGTATCCGGCCTTCCCAGGTCCGCCCCCCAGGGCGAGGCGACTTTGCCCCTGCCAAGCCGCAGGAGCGGGGTTTCCCCGCCTCAAGACCCGCCGGCGCCTGGAAATTGCCCATCCCCTGACAAGCAGAAGAGGGGCGGTGCACTCCCCGCCCCTCCTCGAAACCCTGGCGCCGCGCCTTCCCCCCAGGGGGGCCGGCACCGGGTTATTTGGGAATCTCCACCGTCTGGTAGAGGGTGCGGCCGGCGCGTTTGATCAAGAACCGGGCGACGGACTCTTTCTTCACCTTGGCAATGGTCTCCCGATATTCTTTGACCGTGCTGACCGCCACGCCATCCACTTCCAGGATCAGGTCTCCCGCCCTGAGACCGGCATCAGCCGCGGGGCTGCCCGGCGCCACCTGGATCACCACCACCCCCTTGTTATCCCGGAGGCGGAACTGGCTGGCGAGATTCGGGTTCAGATTCTGCACCTCCAACCCCAGAGGCGCCTTATCGGCCTCTTGCTTTTCGCCGGCCTGGGCCTGCCGCTCATCGGTGAGTTCCACGATGGTCAGGGACAGGGTCTTTTCCTTGCCTTGACGCAAGACTTTGATGGTGCTCTTGGTCCCCGGCGGCGTCTCCGCCACCTGTCGGGGCAATTCATTCATCTCATGGATGGGGTGGTCGTTGTATTCAATGATAATATCGCCCCGTTGGATGCCGGCCTTTTCGGCCGGCGTGCCGGGATTGACTTCGGCCACCAGAGCGCCTTTCGGTTCAGACATGCCGAAGGTCTTGGCCAACTCCGGGGTGACATTCTGGACCTGCACCCCGATCATGCCCCGGACCACCTTGCCCTTTTCCCTTAGCTGGGGAATGATGGACTGAGCAATATTGCTGGGGGTGGCAAAGCCGATGCCCTGCCCGCTGGCCAAAATCGCGGTGTTGATGCCGATCACCTCTCCCTTGAGGTTGAGAAGGGGGCCGCCGCTGTTGCCCGGGTTGATGGAGGCGTCGGTTTGGAGGAAGTTGTCATAGGGCCCAGCGCCGATGACCCGACCCTTGGCGCTGATTATCCCCTGGGTGACGGTGTGCCCCAGGCCAAAGGGGTTGCCCACGGCCAGGACCCAGTCTCCCACCTGAATGGCCTCGGAATCCCCCAACTTCAGAAACGGCAGGTCTTTGGGCGGATCGACGATCTGGATCAGGGCCAGGTCGGTTTTGGGATCCCGGCCTTTGACGGTGGCCTGGTATTCCTTGCCGCCAACCAGGATAACCTTGATCTTTTCCGCGCCTTCCACTACGTGGTTATTGGTCACCACATAGCCTGTGGGATCGATGATGAAGCCGGAACCGAGACTGCGAGCTTTATAGCTCTTGGGCATTTCCCCGAAATACTTGTCAAAAAAATCCCGGAAATCTCGGGACGGGCCCTCGGGACCGAAAGGCATTTTTTGGTCAGGACCCGGCGCCGGCATCTGGCGGCCCTCACCGAAAAATTCCCGCATCTGATTTTTTACCAGTTTTTCCGTGCTGATATTGACCACCGCGCCCGAGACCTCCTTGGCCAGCTTGGCAAAGGTATCCGGGGCCAAATAGGCGGGGGCCTGGCCCTGGGCTTGGGCCCAGGACGGCTGCGGGGTCGGGCCCAAGGGCCCCAGGCCCAGCAAGGCCCCAACCATGATAAGGCTAATTATGGGGCTGCGCTTTTTCATCCTTCTTCTCCTCTTTATCCTGGCTGGGTGATGCTCCCGGCAGGGACTGCATGGCAGACTTCTTCCCCACGACAACCAGGAGATATTTATCCGGGTGGAGATATAGATCGGCCACTTTCTGGATATCCGCAGGGGTCAAGTGCTCGATGAGATCCGGATAGCGCCAGGGGTAATCCAGTCCCAGGCCATAAACTTCCACATATCCCAAGAGCCAGGCGCGCTTGGACATGGAGTCCATCTTCCGGGGAAAGCTGCCGATCAGATAAGACTTGGCGTCGTTAAGTTCCTCCGGCGTCACCGGTTGGGTCCGGATGCGCCGCAGTTGTTCCACTACCTGGGTGATGGCCTCCCCGGCCGTGGCGTTTTTAGTCTCCAGGGACACCGCGAAGGGGCCGGGGGCCAACCCCGGAGAAAAGCCGCTGGAAACGTTATAAACCAGGCCCCGGCTCTCCCGGATTTCGTCCATGAGCCGGGACGCGAAGCCCCCGCCCCCCAAGATGTAATTCATCACCTGCACGGCATAAAAATCCGGATTGTTCCGGGCGATCCCCAGATGGCCCAGGATGATGTTGGCCTGGCTGATGTCTTTATCGATCACTACTTCTCTGCGTTTTTCCAGGGGAGGAATAGCAGGCAAGGCGGGGGCCGGGATGGGGGCCGCGGCCCAGGCCCCGAAGGTTTTGGCAACCCACTGGTTCGCTTCGTCCTGAGTTAAGTCGCCCACCAGGCTTAAAATCGCATTGTTGGGCCGGTAGTACTTCCGATGAAACTCCACCAAGTCCTTGGGGGTAATGGCCGACAGTCCCGGGACCGTGCCCAGGACCGGATGGCCATAGGGAAAGGCCCCATACAGGTCCTTGAGGAAGACTCGCGACGCCACCACCCCGGGCTCATCTTCTTCGCTAAGGAGCGACGCTTTGGCCTGGCTCACTTTCCGCTGTACTTCCGCCGCAGGGAAAGTGGGGTTCATCAAGATATCCTTGAACAGGTCCAGGGCCGGGCCCAGGTCCTTTTTCAGCACCGTCAGGCTGATCGTGGCGAAATCATCGCCCCCCGCCGCCCCCAGCTGCGCCCCCAAAAAATCCAGTTCTTCCGCAATCTTGGCCGAAGAGCGGGTTTTGGTGCCGTTGCGCAGCAGGGAGGCCGTCAGGTTGCCCATCCCTTCCTTGCCCGGGGGGTCTTCCAGGGTTCCGGCCTTGATAATGAGTTCCAGGGTCACCAGGGGCAGTTCGGCCTGCCGGGAAAAGAGCCATACCAGGTTGTTGGGCAGTTGCTGCCGGGTTCCCAGCACCTGGGACGCCGGCGCCGCTAAAGCTGCACCGCTCCACAGCAAAACTCCAATGACCATCCAGGTAAAGCGTTTAAGCACTTTTTTCTCCATCATGATCGCGCCTGCAAGATTACAGCCGTCAGCTATCGGGCTGGATTAACGAATCTCGCCTCCCGGTCGAAACTGCCCGGTCGGGGCTTTGCCGTTCTTGAGGGGCACCAAGATCCCCACGGCCAGGTTATTGGCCACCAGGTATTTTCTGGCCACTTCCCGGATCTGGGCGCTGGTGACCTGCTGAATCTTGGGAATGAATTCTTTGAGCAGGGTCCAGCGGGCCACGGTCTCGGTCCGCCCCAGCAGCATGCCCCGGTAGAAGATGGAATCCATGGCCATATAAAAGGAGGCCGCCACCTGATTTTTGACCTTTTGCAGCTCCTTGTCGCCCACCGGGTCGGTTTGCAGCCGCTTGATCTCAGCCTCCAGGGCCGCCTGTAGCTGAGCGATGGTCTTCTTCGGCATGGGTTGGCCGTAAAGCGAAAACACGTAAGGGTCGGTGGTGTCAAAACTATAGTCCGCCCCGGCTTCCAGGGCCAGCTTCTGCTGGTACACCAGGTTATGATACAGCCGGGAACTGCGGCCCTGGGAGAGGATCCGGGACAGCAACTCCAGGGGATAGGCGTCAGGGCTCTCCCAGTTAGGCGCGTGATAGTTCATGAGGATGGCAGGGAACTGGGCCTCCCGGGACACCTCCACCCGGCACGGCCCGTGATGTTCGGGCTCCTGGGCGGTAACCTTGGGAGGCTCCGGCCCCGCCGGCAACTTCCCGAAGGTCGCTTCAATCTGGGTAAGGGCTTCCTTGGGGTCGATATCGCCCACCACCACCAGGGTGCAGTTGTTGGGGAGATAGTAACGGTGGTAATAGGCGCGGTAATCGTCCAGGGAGATGCTTTCGATGTCATGGAGCCAGCCGATCACCGGCCACTGGTACGGGTGGGCTTCAAAGGTGGCGGCCATGGCGACTTCCTGCATGAAGCTCCCCGGGTCGTCTTCGGTGCGCATGCGCCGTTCCTCGATTACCACCTTCTTTTCAGTTTCGAAGGCCTTTTCGTCGACATTGACGCCCCGCATGCGGTCCGCTTCCATCTCCAGCCAGTGGCGCAACTGGTCTTTGGGGCCGGTTTCGAAGAAGGCGGTATAATTCCTGGAGGTAAAGGCATTATCCGTGCCTCCCACCTTCTGCACATCCCGGGAGAAAACCTTGGGCGCAAACTTGGCCGTGCCTTTGAACATCATGTGCTCGCACAGGTGGGAGATGCCGGTCTTGCCCAGAGATTCATTGCGGGAGCCCACTTTGTACCAAAGCTGGAGGGAAACGATGGGGGCCCGGCTTTCCTGCAAGAGCAGCACCTTGAGGCCATTGGCCAGTTTGTGCTCCACCACCTTATCAAAGAGGTTGCCATTCTCCGCCGCTCTGAGGGGGATGGCGCTTAGCCATAGCCAGGTCACGGCTACCAGCGCCGCTAACAGCCAGATCCGCCGCCGGCCGGGAGCCCAGCCGGACCCGGAACGGCCGGCGCCGCCTAATTTCAGATGGTGCGAGGCAAAAGTCATAGGATTCCTAACTTCGCAATAGGTTGGGTTCAGGAAGGATCAGGTGCACAATCCTTAACCGGTCACGAGTTTAACGTAAAGTCTCCCTTGACCGATTTCAAGGGAGCCAGGAAAAGTTTATTCCGGTCCCGTCGTTTGCCTCCCGGTCGTCCGGGATATGGCTGAGGCTTCGAAGTTGGGCCTCCAGACCGCAAGAGTAATCAGCGCCGCCAGGCTGGCGCCGGACATATCCAGGAGGACATCCCCAATGCACCCGGTCCGGGAGCTGCAAAAACTTTGGTGCCCCTCGTCCGTCGAGGCAAATAACAGACAAAACCCCAACGACCAGAGGAACGCCACCCCCGGCCGGTAATCCGCATGCCCGCGAAAAGCCCGGAACCAGAGAAAGTACATGCCGCCGTAAACCAGAACGTGGCCGGTTTTCCGCAGATAGAAATTGATCGCATCAATCCGGGCCGGTTTCAGGGCCACGACCCAGGACAGCAGCCATTGCAGCAAATGCCCGGTATTATCGCTCGAACCGAGATCTCCCGACATGCCTATGACCGCCAGGCTCCAAAGAATGGGGGGAACCCAATAATACAGCAAGAGGGGCTTCCGCCAAATAGGTATGGTCATGCCCAAAAGCTCACTCCCTTCATCCCGGTGGGGATCGCCCTGAAGCCTGATGCGCTGCCTTTAAACATAATTAGACTCACCTTCGCTAGGTTTTATTAAGGCAGTGAGGCAAAAATTTCCCGCCGGAGAGGCAAGAGATTGGAAATTCTCCAGATAAATTCCTCAAGCAAGTTCTCGGTCATGAAGCCCCGTCAGTTTTCCGGCCCACGGTTCTGGCCTGGTCAGGGGGTCTCGTCATGTTGCCGCCCCCATGCCGTTATCCCAGGATCGCCTCGACAAAGGCCTCGGCGTCAAAAGGCCGCAGGTCTTCCATGGCCTCCCCCACCCCGATGTATTTGAGGGGTATCCCGGTCTCGTGGACCACCGCCAGGGCCACGCCGCCCTTGGCGGTGCCGTCCATCTTGGTGAGGATCAGCCCCGTCACCCCCACGGCCTCATGAAATAGCCGGGCCTGGTTCAGGGCGTTTTGTCCCGTGGTGGCGTCCAGGATGAGGAGCACCTCATGGGGCGCCCCGGGTATTTTTTTGGCCGCGGTGCGGTGAATCTTTTTCAACTCCTCCATCAGGTTGACCTTGGTGTGGAGCCGCCCCGCGGTGTCCACGTACACCGTATCAACGTCCCGGGCCAGGGCCGCGGCCAGGCCGTCGAAGACCACTGCGGCCGGGTCGGCCCCGGTCTTTTGTTTGACCACCGCCGCGCCGACGCGCTCCCCCCAAATCTCCAACTGCTCCACCGCCGCGGCCCGGAAGGTGTCCCCGGCCACCAACAGGGTCGTCAATCCCTGGGTCCGGTCCCGGTGGGCCAGCTTGGCGAGGGTGGTGGTTTTGCCCACGCCGTTGACCCCCACCAGCAGCACCACTCGGGGACGGGGGCTCAGCGCCTGGGGGGCGGGGCCAGTCAGCAGGGCGACCATCTCCGCCTTGAGCGCGGCCTTGAGCCTTTCTACGTCCCCCAACTCCCGGCGTTTCAATTTTTCCTGCAGGGCCTGGATCAGAAAGAGGCTGGTTTCCACCCCCAGATCGGCCGTAATCAACAATTCCTCGAGGTCTTCCAGGAGTTCGGCATCAACGACTTTCCGCCCCTTGAAGACCCGCTCCAAACCTCCGCTCAAGGCCTCCCGGGTCCGCTGTAAGCGTTCCCGCAGACGCCGAAACCGCTTCCGGCGAACCACTTCGCTCACTTCCCCGGGGAGCTCCAGATCCTCAGCCTCTTGCAACCCTTCCCCGGCGGCCTCCGCCGGGGAAGAATCCGGGGCCGAGGCCAGGGGAACCACTTCCTCCCCGGCAGTTTCTCCGACCTCGGCAGCAGAAACCTCCCCGGATGCCGTTTCCAGGTCGGCCTCTGGCGGGGAAAGAGACTCTGCCTCCTCCCCCTTTTCCTGTTCCTTGCCCTTGCGGCGAAACCAGCGGCGCATCACTATGACGTCGTAATTTTAGAGAAATCGGCCATGAGGAGGAAGGTCCGGCTGATACGGACCAGCAGGGCCAGACGGTTACGGCGCAA
Source organism: uncultured delta proteobacterium (assembly GCA_963812015.1). Taxonomy (GTDB): domain Bacteria; phylum Desulfobacterota; class Desulfobaccia; order Desulfobaccales; family 0-14-0-80-60-11; genus 0-14-0-80-60-11. The sequence goes on from CAWETI010000002.1 coordinate 769,495, forward strand.
ATCGGCATCCTCAGCCATTACCATGACCTTATCGAAAAAGGCGTCCACCGGACCTCTAAGGCCGGCCAAGGCCCGGCACACCCCGGGATAATCCCGCTGCTCCAGGGTCCGGGATACCTCCAACTCCATCAATGCCGTTGCCTCGAACAACAAATTTTCCTCGGGATATTCGAAGAGCAAGGGAGTCACTTCGGCAGCCTCGGTCCCCTGAGCGATATTGATGACCCTTTTAAAGGCCGTTGCCAGGGCCGGAAATTCCGGGCTCTGGCGGACCGCGGCCAGGGCCCTCACCTTGTCCGCCGCGTCCACCACGTCTCGGCAGCCCGCAGCCAGGACCGCGGTGATGGTCTCGTGATCAAAGCCTTCCACCAGGAGAAGATGATGGAACCGGGTCTGGAAGAAATCCAGCACCTCCAGGGCCGTTTCCTCCCTGGTCCGGCTGATCTTGCCCTGTAAAAGCTCGAGGGCGGCCGCCACGGTGGCCACCAAATCCAGGTGCAGGCCCTGGCTGCGCAAGATGCGGATGACGGCCAGGGCATGGCGTCTCAGACCGTAGGGGTCGGCGGTGCCCGTGGGGCTCAGGCCCACCCCGAAGCAGCCGCAGATGGTGTCCAGACGGTCCGCCAGACCCACCAGGGCGCCCACCCGGTCCGGGGGCAGTTCATCATCGGCATGCCGGGGAAAGTAGTGGGTGAAGAGGGCCTCAGCCACCTCGGCGGGCTCGCCGGAGAGTTTGGCGTACTGGCGGCCCATCACCCCCTGGAGGCTGGGGAATTCCCCCACCATTTCGGTGACGATGTCGGCCTTGCACAACGTGGCGGCACGTTTAACCTGTTCCGTAAGTTCCGGGGCCAGTTGCCCGGCCAGCCGCGCCGCCAGTTCCCGGAAGCGCTCCATCTTCTCGTAGGAAGTGCCCAACAGGGAGTGAAACATCACGCCCTTCAAGGCCTCCACCCGATTTTCCAGGGGGGTCTTGGCATCCTCCTTATAAAAAAACATGGCGTCGCTGAGCCGGGCGCGGATCACCCGCTCATGGCCCTTACGGACCACATCCGGGTTCCGGGTCAGGGTGTTGTTCACCGCAATGAAATGGGGCAGCAGGCGGCCGTCGGCGCCTCTTAAGGAGAAGTACCGCTGATGCTCCCGCATGGAGGTGATGAGCACCTCGTCGGGGAGGGCCAGAAATCTGTCTTCGAAGTTCCCCACCACCACTGAAGGATATTCCACCAGGAAGGTGTTCTCTTCCAGCAGCCCTGGGTTGGGCACCACTTCACCATGCACTCCGGCCGCGGCCCGGGCTAACTCCTGCTCCAGCAAGGCCCGGCGCGCGGCCGGGTCCACGATGACCCTGGCCGTCTTGAGGGTCGCCACATAGGCCTGGGCGTCCTTAACCTCAACGGCCCCGGGGGCCAGAAAGCGGTGGCCCCGGGTGGTCCCGCCGCTCACCACATCGCCCACCGCGAAGGTGATCACCGCCCCCCCGTAACGGGCCAAAATCCAGTGGATGGGCCGGGCAAAGGTGATGGTCTCTGAACCCCAGCGCATGGATTTGGGGAAGCTCAATCCCAGGATAAACCCCGGCAGCAACTCCGGCAGGCGCTCGGTGGTGGGCCGCCCGGTGGTGGACTTGCTCACCGCCAGATAGACGCCCCGGGGGGTGTCCACTTCGATGAGGTCCGAGACCGCCACGCCTTGCTTCTTGGCAAAACCCAGGGCCGCGGGGGTGGGCTGGCCAGCCGCATCAAAGGCCACGGCTTTGGGGGGGCCAAGTTCCTCAGTTTTCGTATTAGCCTGAGCCGCCGCCAGGTCACGAGCCACCAGGGCCAGGCGACGGGGAGTCCCCCAGGTATCAATATCCCCCACCGCAATCAGTTCTTGCTTCATCAGCTCCCGGAACGAAGCAGCCATCTCCTCCAGTGCCTTCGGGATAAAACGGGCCGGAATCTCTTCAGTGCCAATCTCCAATAACAATTCTTTCGCCATGGTGATCCTCGTGTGACTGCAGCGATAAAGTTACTTTTTCAGCAAGGGAAAGCCCATCTCTTCCCGTTGTTTCAGGTAGCCTTCGGCGCACAGGCGGGCCAGTTGTCGCACCCGGCCGATGAGGCTGCTGCGCTCCGCCACGCTGATGGCCCCCCGGGCATTCAGGAGGTTAAAGGTATGGGAGCATTTCAGGCAGTAATCGTAAGCCGGGAGCACCAGTTTCAGGCCGATGATGCGCAAGGCTTCCGCCTCATACATGTCGAAGAGGCGGAAGAGCATGTCCACGTCGGCCTGCTCGAAATTATAGATGGAGTGCTCCACTTCGCCCCGGTGGTGCACGTCCCCGTATGTCACGCCCTTGGTCCATTCCAGGTCATAGACGCTCTCCACCCCCTGGATATACATGGCGATGCGCTCCGGACCATAGGTCAATTCCACGCTCACCGGGGCAAGGTCGATGGAGCCGGCCTGCTGAAAATAGGTGAACTGGGTGATTTCCATGCCGTCCAGCCAGACCTCCCAGCCCAGGCCCCAGGCCCCCAGGGTGGGGGATTCCCAGTCGTCTTCCACGAAGCGGATATCATGGTCCAGGGGATCGAGCCCCAGGGTTCTCAAGCTGTCGAGATAGAGTTCCTGGACATTTTTGGGAGAGGGCTTGAGGATCACCTGGTATTGGTAATAGTGCTGCAGGCGGTTGGGGTTCTCGCCGTAGCGCCCGTCGGTGGGCCGCCGGGAAGGCTCCACATAGGCCACGTTCCAGGGTTCCGGCCCCAGGACCCGGAGCAGGGTGGCGGGGTTGAAAGTGCCAGCCCCCACCTCGATGTCGTAAGGTTGTTGGATGACGCAGCCCCGCTCAGCCCAGAAGCGCTGCAGGGTCATCAACAGTTCCTGAAAAGTCATCCCGCCTCTCCTTTAAGAAAAATATCTGATTATATTAACCGGTTAGGTGCCACGTTGTCAAGGTCCGCCCCGGCCTCTCCCGCCGCCGCCGCTACTTTTCCGGCCCCTCCCATCGGGTTTTCCACACCTTCAGTCGGCTGAGCCGGTTAATACGCAAGGTGGCCAGGGTGCGAACTAAAGGGGACACCGGGCAGCTCTTTTTACGATGGGACCTTTTTCCTCTCTTGACGCCGCTTTGATCCCAGGTTATATGAATCCTATCACCCTACAGGCGCGTAGCTCAGGGGGAGAGCACTACCTTGACACGGTAGGGGTCAGGGGTTCAAATCCCCTCGTGCCTACCAGTAATTTCAGGGGGTTACGGTTGAGGCCGTAGCCCCTTTTTCTTGTCTGTGGCCATTTTGCTCCCATCTTCTCCAAAAATCGCAGGTTTCGGCCCACAGGCTAGCTCCTGGTGTACTGGGGAGGATCTATTATTCACATTAGTTGAGATCCTACGTGGCGCTCAGGATGACAAAAGAGCCAGTTTTTCAACAGTCTGATAGAGAAGATGCAGGGGCGGAAAGGTGCGAGCCGATATGATAAGGAAGCACCTTATGGGGCGGAGAGAGGAGCAGGGATTTAGACCAAACCCATGACGGGCGGGAAAAGTTTTCTGACCGAATCTATCAGAACGGCATCAATTGATAACCGCAATAAAGGGCAGGAGAAAGTAAGTTTTGCGGGGAATACTAATCTTGAAATCGTCTTTTGCTCGGAGGCGCGGCGATGCTACCGGGTTTTACCGAAACCACGCCGGCAAAAACGCCGGTTCGGGGTAGGGGAGGGCCAGTTGGCTCAGGGACTCTTCGGTGTCCTGGCCCAGGAGGAGGCTCAGGAGAGAGAAGCCTTCCTTCTTGGGATAGACGGCTTCCACCTTGCCCTTGATGCCTCCCAGGCGCCCGGCCTTCTCGATGGCGTCGGGGAGGTTGCCGAACTCATCCACCAGGCCAATCTGCTTAGCTTCCTCGCCGGAATAGACCCGGCCTTCCGCCAGGGTTTTCAGCTTGGCCAGGGGAATCTTGCGGTTGCGGGCCACGTCGCTTAAGAACTGCTGGTAGATGTTGTCGAGCAGACCCTGGAGATAGGCCTTGTCTTCGGGGCTCATGGGACGGAAGGGCGAGCCTGCGTCTTTGTAGCGCCCGGCCTTCAGGTTGAAGAAATCCAGCCCGAGCTTCTTGGTCAGGCCCTCCACGTTGGTGAACTGCATGATCACGCCGATACTGCCGGTGGCGGTGCCCCGGTTGGCCATGATGAGGTTGGCCCCGGAGGCGATGTAGTAGCCCCCGGAGGCGGCCACGGTCCCCAGGGAAGCCACGATCTTTTTCTTGGCGCGGACCTTCTCCACCTCCCGAAGGATCTCCTGGGCGGGCCCCACGGCGCCGCCCGGAGAGTTGATTCGGAGCACGATGGCCTTGATACTGCTATCGTCCCGGTAGCGGTCCAGTTGCTTGATGGTGGTTCGGGAGTCGGTGAGCAAGCCCTTGATCTCCACCACCCCCACCTGCTCCCGGGAGGTAAACAAACTGCCTTTCCCCAGGAGGGCCAGGACCACCCCGGAGAGCCCCAGAAAGAAGAGGACCACCAGGGTGGTGATGAGGCAACCGGTCCACAGAGTCCGAGTTTGCATGGCGCCTTAGTTGTTGTCCTTGCCCTGTTTTTCTTCCAGGGTCTCCCGGAGGATATCCCCCAGGTTGGAGGTGGCTTCGGTGCGGGAATGGAGATAATCCCGGTAATGGGATTGCTCCTCGTCAGTCTCCAGTTTCCGAATGCTCAAGCCGATGCGGCGTTCCGTGGGCGAGGCGTGGATCACCTTGGCCCGGATCAGGTCCCCCACCTTGAGTTCCGCCATCTTCTGCTTATCACGGCTCTGCTCGGAAATGTGGATGAGGCCCTCAATGCCTTCCTCCACCTCCACGAAGAGGCCGAAATCGGTGATGTTGGTGATGGGGCCGGAGATTATGGAGCCCATGGGGAAACGCTGGTCGATGCTCTGCCACGGGTTGTCGGCCAGGTCCTTAATGCTCAGGGAGAAGCGCTCGTTGTCTTTATCGATATAGAGGACCTTGGCCTGGATCACCTGGCCCTTCTTGAAGATCTCGGAAGGGTGCTTGAAGCGTTTGGTCCAGGAGATGTCGGAGATGTGCACCAGGCCGTCGATGCCTTCGTCGATGCCGATGAAGATGCCGAAGTCGGTGATATTCTTGATTTTGCCTTCGATCACCGAACCAACCGGGTATTTTTCCCCGATGACTTCCCAGGGATTGGGCTCCACCTGTTTCAGGCTCAAAGAGATGCGTTTCCGCTGGGGCTCCACTTCGAGGACGGTGGCTTCCACCACGTCGCCCACGCTCAGCACCTGGGAGGGATGGCGCACCTTCCGGGTCCAGGACATCTCGGAGATGTGGATGAGCCCTTCCACGCCCGGCTCCAGTTCCACGAAGGCCCCGTAGTCGGTGAGGCTGACCACTTTGCCGCTAACCCGGCTGCCCAGGGGGAATCTCTCCTCCACCACGCTCCAGGGGTCCGCGATGAGCTGCTTCAGACCCAGGGAGATGCGTTCTTTTTCCGGATCGAAGCTCAGGACCTTGACCGTAATGGTGTCCCCGACCTTGAAGAGGTCCGCCGGGTGGCGCACCCGGCCGTAGGAGAGGTCGGTGATGTGGAGCAGCCCGTCCAGGCCGCCCAGATCGACGAAGATCCCGTAATCGGTGATATTTTTGACCACCCCTTCCACGATTTTGCCCTCTTCCAGAGAGGACAGGAGGGTGGTTTTGGCTTCATTTTTCTCTTTTTCCAGGAGCACACGCCGGGAAAGGACGACGTTGCGCCGTTTGCGGTTGAATTTCAACACCTTGAATAAATAGCGCTGGCCGATGAGATGGTCGGTATGCCGCATGGGCGCCAGGTCAACCTGGGAACCGGGCAGGAAGGCGATGATACCTCCCAGGTCCACGGAGAGGCCCCCCTTGACCTTGGCCACGATGGTGCCCTCTACTTCCCCATCGTTGTTGTACGCCGAACTGACTTCTTCCCACACCTTGATCTTTGAGGCCTTGTTTTTGGAGAGCATGAGGGCGCCTTCTTCATCCTCCCGGCTCTCCATCAGGGCTTCGACTTCCTCACCCACCTGGGCGGTGACTTCTCCCTCGGGGGTGGTGAATTCGTGGATGGGGATCTGGCCTTCGGATTTGTAGCCGATGTCCACCATGACATAATCCTTGGTGATGGACACGATGTGGCCCTTGACGACTTCCCCTTCCTGGACCCGCCTCAAGCTCTCTTCATAGAGGTCGCTCATGGACTCCATATCCGGCATCTCGGCCATGGGTTCCTCCTGGGATTCCGGAGCTGGCGCCGAAGTCGCGACCTCTTCCTGCTGGGGCCGGTCTTCTGCAACTTCCTCCGGCCGAGTGTGGTTGGTCAGTTCATTTTTTTCCATACCGTCCATGTTAGCCCCCTTTGACAAGTTTACTGGGTTTATTTTCCAACCTGCCGGGCCAATGCTCCTGATCCCGGCCAGGCACTGCTGCACTACTGCTTCGATGCTCAAATCCGTGGTATCGATGACCCTGGCGTCCTCCGGGACGCGCAGCGGCGCTTCGGCCCGGGTTTCGTCCCGCAGGTCCCGGGCAGCGATGTCCGCCATGGTGTTGGTCAAAGATGGCGGCTCGCCCTCCCCCCGCCATTCCCGGCGCCGGCGTTCCGCCCGGGTGGCCAGGGCCGCAGAGAGATAAAATTTATGGGTGGCCCCGGGAAAGACCACAGTGCCCTGGTCCCGACCTTCGGCCACCACGCCGCCGTTTTTGGCCAGATGGCGCAGCCGGCTTTTGACCCACTGGCGCACCGCGGGGAGTGCCGCCACCCGGGAAGAGTCCTGGGTCACCGCCGGGGACCTGAGGGCCTCGGTGACTTCGACGCCGTCGATCAGCAGGTGGAAGCCCCGAGAATCGGCCGTCACCTCCGGGCCAAAATCCGCCAGGAAATCCTCCAGGGTCTCGGGCCGGCCCAGGTCCAAACCCAGCTGCAGGGCCTGGTAGGCCACGGCCCGGTAGAGGGCGCCGCTGTCCAAGTAGAGGTAACCCAGGGATTGGGCCAAAAGGCGGCCCACCGTGCTCTTGCCGGCCCCGGCCGGACCGTCGATGGTGATGATTCCCCGGGGGCCCACTCAGTTGCCCGACCCCAGCACCTTTTCTAAAGCCTCGAGGAACCGCCGATTTTCCTCAGGCAGTCCCATATTGACGCGGATATAGTCGGGAAAACCGTAGGCATCCATGGCCCGGATAATGACCCCCTGATGCAACATCGCCTGGTAGACTTCCTGACCTGGCCGGGGGACCCGGATGAGGACGAAATTGGTCTGGCTGGGCACCACGGTCAGGCCGAGGCGCGCCAGTTCCCGGAAGAGCAGGTCTTTGCCGGCGAGCACCACCTCCCGGGTTCGGGCCAGAAAGCCGGCGTCTTGCAAGGCCGCCCGGGCGGCCACCTGGGCCAGACGGTTGACGTTGAACGGCATCCGGAGGCGGTTGAGGTAGTCCATCAGTTCGCTGGGGCCGAAGCCGTAGCCGATGCGGAGGCCCGCCAGCCCGTAGGCCTTGGAAAAGGTGCGCAGCCCCACCAGGGGCCGGTCTTCGGCCAGGTAGTCCAGGCAGGACGGCACTCGGGGGTCGTCGGCAAAATCGATGTAGGCCTCATCCAGAACCACGGTGAGGTTGGCGGGGATGGCGGCCAGAAACTCCTCCCACTCCTCCTTGAAAAAGGCGGTGCCGGTGGGATTGTTGGGGTTGTTCAGGATGATCAGCCGGGTTTGGGGCGTGACCGCCTGGGCCACGGCCGTCAGGTCCACCCGCAGGTCCCGTAAGGGCACCGGCCGGAACATCCCGCCCACGGCTTGAGTCAGGAGGTCGTACATCAAGAAGGTGTGGGTGGTGCTCAGCACCTCGCCCCCCGGCGGCACCAGGGCCCGGACCAGCAGGTCCAGGACTTCATCGGAGCCGTTCCCCAGGATTAGCTGCTGGGGGGCCAGACCGAGATGGCGGGCCAGGTCGTCCTTGAGGTAATAGGCGTGGCTGTCAGGATAGCGATGCAAGGTCCCGAGGCTGTCCCGGATGGCGGCCAGGGCCAAGGGAGAAGGACCCAGGGGATTTTCATTGGAGGCCAGCTTGATGGCATCGGTGAGTCCCAGTTCTCTTTCCAGCTCTTCCAGAGGTTTGCCGGCCTGATAAGGCGTCAGTTGGGTGAGGTGAGGCGCAATGAGAGAGGTGAAGGGGACGCTGGCTGCCATATAAAGTGATTACCAAGTGTTTCCGGAGCCCAGGGAGGCTTGGGTAAAGGGGAAAAGAGAAAAGAGGACTGCTGCAGCAGGTGCTAGGTTGATGGAAAACTCAGACCAGATTCCCTTGCCGAGACTGCCCGGGTCTCGGGCGGGTATGCTCCTTTACCCTGTTATCTCTTTAATTCAAACCGGTTACTCTTGGACCAAACTCCTTTGTCAACGTGAGGGTATCAGACTTATGAATTAACGTTACTTTTTTAACCCAAGTTGCTAAAAAAATCAAGCAATTTCGGCAAGGACGGCAAAGAAGGGTCCAAATTTGCCCCCTGGCGAAAATATCCCGAAGAATTTCACCCGGCTGGGGCCCGCCAGGGTCCTCCTGACCTTGATGAAATCGTTCCCATCGGCTTTCCTTCCAGGTAAACCCAAGCCCGGCTGGTTTTTCCCCCTGCGGGTCCTTCAGGCGTTGACCTCAGACGCCATAATTGTTAGGGTAGCTAAAGGCCGACCCAGGCGGGAGTGACCATGCTGAAAGCGAATCTCTATGTGGACCGAATCGACCTCGCCCCTTACCTGACCCCGGAGGAATGCCGGGGGCTGGGGGGGCCCGATTGCGCCCAGGTGGCGGCCCGGCTCAAGGATGGCAGCTTGAAGCCCGAAGACTGCCTGACTCTCACCCCCGCCAAACGCCAGGCCCTGGCGGTGGCGGTGCGGGCCCTGGAAGTCCTGCCGGTGGTGCAGTCCCTGGAACTGCCCCGGCCGGTGCCGCCGGACCTGTTCGAAATCAACGAGCCCGGGCCCGACTCGCCGGTTTTGGTCACCGGCAACAGCGAATTCACCCTGGCGGTGGTCACCGGGCTCCTGGCCCTCACGGTCAGCCCTTTTTACCTGCTGCTGGTGGACACCCGAGGGGATACGGTGGACATGTCCATGATCTACCGCAGCTTCACCCCTCAGCGCCTGGACCAGGGCCTGGAGGCCCACCGCCTGGCCGAGAAGGTCAGGCGTCGGCAGCTCATCATCCCCGGGGTGGTCGGTCCCCTGAAAGAGGAACTGGCCAGCTACACCGGCTGGGACATCCGGGTGGGGCCCATCTGCGTGGCGGAGTTGCCCCTGTTCCTGGGGGAGGCTGACTGGCAGCCCCCGGCAGGCTCCTGACGGGGCCCGGGAATATTTTGGGTCCGCCGTTGCCCCGATTCGCCGGAAGACTTACTATGAAACATAATTGGTTGTGCAGAGAGGCGGTAGATGAAGACTATCCTGGTGGTGGATGACGATGAGGCGATCCGGACGCTTTTGCAGGAAGAGCTGGAGGACGAAGGCTATAAGATCCTGATCGCCACTGATGCCCGGGATGCCTTGAAAATAGTGGAAGCCGAACCCCTGGACCTGGTCATTTTAGACATTCGCATGCCCGGCATGGACGGCCTGGAGGCCCTGCCCCGCATCCTGGGCCTCAAGGAAGGCCTGCCGGTGATTCTGAATACCGCCTACAGCCAGTACCAGGAAAGCTTCATGAGTTGGGCGGCGGACGCCTACGTGGTGAAGTCTTCGGACCTCACCGAACTTAAAGCGAAAGTCAAAGAGCTCATCAATAAATAATGGACACGTTGAAAAAACTCACCACCATCATCATGGCCGGGGGCAAGGGCGAACGCCTCTTTCCCCTGACCCGGGACAAGGCCAAGCCGGTGATCACCTTCGGGAGCCTTTACCGGATCATCGATTTCACCCTGTCCAACTGCCTCAATTCGGGGGTCCGCCGCATCTACGTCCTCACCCAGTACGGCAGTTTTTCCCTGGACCAGCACCTGCGCCAGGCCTGGGACATTATGCACCCCGACCTGGGGGAGTTCATCTTCTCCATGCCGCCCCAGCAGATCATGACGAACCGCTGGTACCGGGGCACGGCCGACTCCATCTTCCAGAATCTCAACCTCCTGGAGGCCGAGCGTCCCCGGCATGTCTTGATCCTGTCCGGCGACCACGTCTACAAGATGAATTACCGGGAGATGCTGGACTTTCACCTGAGCCGGGGGGCGGACCTCACCGTGGCCGCAGTCATGGTGCCCCGGGTGGAGGGCAGCTCCTTCGGCATTCTCAAGGTAAACGAAGCCGGCGAGGTGGAGAATTTCCTGGAAAAACCCCAGGACCCGCCGGGATTGCCCGACAACCCCGATTTCTCCCTGGTGTCCATGGGGGTCTACATCTTCAACGCCGAGACCCTGGTGGGGGAGGTCATCAAGGACGCCAAGCACAAGACCAGCAGGCACGATTTCGGCGGGGACATCATCCCCCAGATGGTGGGGAGCAAAAAGGTCTATGCCTACAACTTCCAGGACCCGGCCACCGGTGCGCCCCGCTACTGGCGGGATATCGGTCTCTTGGACGCCTACTACAAAGCCCACCAGGACCTTTTGGGGGCCAGCCCCGTGTTTGAGCTGTTCGACCCCGACTGGCCGGTGCGGGGCCGCCCCCAACTCTATCCCCCCAGCAAGTACATCAGCTCCGGGTCGCCGGTGATCGTGGACGACTCCCTCATCGCCTCGGGCTGTATCATCGAGGGGACCGTGTCGGGCTCGATTCTCTCCCCCGGGGTCAGGGTGGGGCCGGACGCAGTGGTGGAAGACTCGGTCCTGTGGGATGGGGTGGTCATCGGCCCCCGGGCCAAGGTGAGGAAGGCGATTATCGAAGACAAGGTGCGGGTGCCGTCCGGCTTTTCCATCGGCTACGACCGCCAATGGGACGCGGCCCGCTTCCACCTCACCGAAAACGGCGTGGTGGTGGTGCCCAACAACGCCGTCCTGGAAGGCTGAGCCACCGTCTAAGTCCCAGCCAATTCCTTGATTTTTCTCTCTTTGCGTGCTTGAATTGTATAAAGTTTAAAATTCTCTCAGGGACGAGTCATGGATGAAGACCTGATCTCGGTTATTGACGCTGCACTCCAACTGCGAAAGCGGAAGCAGACGATTTTCAAAATCCTTAAGCGTCTTGGAATCGAAACTCAAAAACGTCGGAGCGGCAAAAGGGGCCAGCTTGTGGCGTATATTACTCAGGACGAATTCCGACTCTTGAGCCATGAGTTGCCCTCCTCTGGTGACGAAGGTGATACCGAGCGAAACCAAGGAAACCCCGCCACGGAAGCTACTTATGCAGAACAAGGAGTGTTCTATTTAGTTCAGCTTGAGCCCGATCATGATCCTATGCGGATCAAGGTTGGATTTGCGTTGAGAATTTCTGAACGGCTTCGGACCTTGCGATGCTCAGCGCCTTTCACGAATGTCATAAAAACATGGCCTTGTAAGATGCTCTGGGAAAAGACCGCCATAGAGTGCGTGACCGATGGCTGTGAGCGGTTGCACACCGAAGTATTTCGTACCGACTCGATAGATACGGTTATTGGTAAATGCGATAAATTCTTCGGTTTGATGCCAAGGCTATCGGGTGAAAATGTGGATTCATAAGCTATCAGCCGAATTTTTCCCCTCGTCCCCGATCTGAGCTTTGGAAAGCCCTTTTACCCGCCAAGTTAAACTTGGCAACGAGATGACAGTAACGCCATTATGGAGGCATAGTGCGCATGAGTTCCATGGCCGCAGCCGCCAAAGGCTCCCTGACCCCCACCCGACTCTACCTGGTGCGCCACGGCCAGGTGGCCGAGGGCCATACCGACCGGTATCACGGCAACAACGATATCGGCCTGTCGCCCCTGGGAGTGCGGCAACTGGAAGAGTTGGCGGCGCAACTCCAAACCGTGGCCCTGGCGGGGGTCTATGCCTCAAACCTCAGCCGGGCCTGGACGGGGGCGGAAATCATCAGCCGGGGGCGTCAGGTGGCGGCCCAGGTCATCCCGGAGTTCCGGGAGATCCACTTCGGGGTCTGGGAAGGGTTGAGCTTCACGGAAATCGCCGCACGCTACCCCGCCGAACTCCAGGCCCGCTTCCGGGACCTGCCCAACTTCCGCATCCCGGAGGGTGAAAGCCTCATGGACGTCAGGGCCCGGGCCTTGCCCCGGCTCAATGACCTGATCCAGACCCACCACGGCCAGGCCTTCATCATCGTGGCCCACGCCGGGGTCAACCGGGTCATCCTCAGCGAGGCCCTGGGCCTGCCCCCGGACAACCTCTTCCGCCTGGACCAGAACTACGGCTGCCTCAACGTCATCGACTACTTTCCCGACATGGCCGTGGTGCGCCTGATCAACGGCGGCGTCAACGGTGTGACTGTCGGATAGCGGGTCTTGGCCGCGTTATCCCCGGTCGGGGAATCCTCAATCCATCTGGAAAAATTTGGTTGAACTGCGGATAATTGCGGTCAACACGCGGACCCCCTCCGACGACAGGACGGATTGCAGCACCCGGTAACTCAACTTGAGCAGGGCCAGGTCATCCGTCTGCAGGTAGGTCACGGCCCGGGCATCCACCTCGTAGGCCTGAAGAAAAGCCGGCTCCAACAGCAAGGTGCGGAATCGGTCGAGATCGTAGGCCAGGGTGGCAAAGAGGTCTTGCGCCTGCGCGTTGACCGCGCCAGATTCCTCCAGCCCGGCTTTGAGGAGGATTTCCAGCCATTCCCGGCGCCCCTGGTCATACTCGACAAATCCCTGATTGGCCTGCCAGGACTCCACCGTCCATTCGGTATCAGCAAGGAACCCCCGGCAATAATCAAGTTTGCGGCAAAAGTAATAGTCTTCGACGCCCCGGGGCGTGAGCCGGCTGCCCATGGTGATGGGAAAGAGGCGGCAGGCCGCCGGCCGATGGGCGTAAACCGTGCAGCCGCCGGCGCCCAGGAAGGGACAGCCGCCCGCCGCAGTGCGGTGAGGGTCGATGAAGACCAGGGGGAGATGGGACTCCTGGTCAATTTCCTGCCGGGTATAGCGCTGGAGCAATTTCCCGGACGTGATCCCCAGACACTCTTTCAGACGCAGGAGGTCATACGGGCTCAAAATGATGGTGGGGGTGCGGCAACACTGGTTGAAGCAGGGCAAATCGGCATGGCACTGGAAGGTAAAGCGGCTGTCCAGGGCAAGGCCGTCCTGGTCTGATGGCACTAATGGCATATAGAGCGACACCGTTTCCGATCTATCGGGAGCCATGGCGTATGATGCCTCCGGCGGGGGATTTTCAGGAACCTGCCTGATAGTTTGTCAACAACCCGGGGAAATAGCAAGGGGTCCGTTCGGGGGCTCTTCGGCACGGACTCGAACTGAGTGTAAAGAAGAAATTGCCTTGAGATGCCGTCAGGTGGAAAAGAACACCTCTTTATGGACACCATCTTACGGCCCAAGACCCTAGGCCGAGGCAGGGTGCGGGCGCGATATGCTGACCGCGACCGGAGGGGGTCCGCAGGTGAACCAATTCCCCATATTGGGTTTAGGCTATGTGTACCAGCCTATGTTCAGGACCTGTGGCATATCCCCCAAAACACATCAAGCCCGCACCCCATGGCAGGGTGGTGCCCTGTCAGGGCGACCCAGACAGGGATGGGGATTGCAGGCGAACATTTCTGGCGGATCGTCTGATATGGGGATCATAGCTGCAACTTTTCCGGGTGAGGGGATAATTGCCTGGTTTGGCAAGGTATATGGCATTTAGCGTAGCTTTTCTTGATTGGTCGAGAGGGTCCTTAAGCTTTGAGGGGAATGAGATTCTCCCACGCTGCTCGACTCTGGCAGCTAGTAAAGTGCAGGAGGTCTCAGACTACAAACCGATGGGGTATTTGGCCACTGGCAGTTCGATAGACTCTGGGAAAAGATTGCTGCTTGACAAAAAATTGTGCTAACATAATCGGCTGGCTGCGCTTAAGAGGTAGTTATGCGAGATCTTAGCATTATTTTACCCCGCTTAAATAGGGGGTTTCCCTTCTATTCCCCGCTGTGCCGCACGCTGTCAGAGTGGTTGCCTGGAGGTCCACCTTTGGGTCCGATGGGAAAATGGCAGCGGCTGACAGCCAGGGCGCTCTATCAACTATATCGATATAACTGGCCCGGGCGAGGAGACGTTTTGCACGCTCGGGCCAGGGTCCGAGGACCTGAGGCCGAGGGAAATGGCCCTAAACCCGAGTAACCGCAAGAATGTCCCGGAAGCCCTTAGAATCGCCCTTAACCTGGCGATGACCATCTTTGGTCTGGGCTTACTCTTTGCCCTTTTGGTGTGGCATTCTGGTCTATCGAGCCTCGACCTCTATGTCAACTCTTTCTACGTTCTCTATGTCAGGAATGAGCCGGTGGTATTTCTGCTGCTGTTCCTGGCTTTGTGGCTGGTGCGACCATATCTCTTGGGGGATGGGGTGCTGGCTGACTGGCCATCTCCCCTCAGCAGCGAAAGGCTGGCCAAAATTCCCTGGTTGTGGGTCATTGTCCCGGCGGCGGTACTCGTCGCCTGGCAGGGAGGCTCCCTGGTGTTGCACTGCTTTCCCTTGAGCAATGACGAATACCTGCCCCGTTTTCAGGCGCAAATCTTTGCGGCCGGCAAGATCAAGGCCTTTCTGCCCCCCGAGTTGAGAGAGTTCGGCAAGGCCCTGACGCCGATTTACGCAACTTTTGATCCCCAGGAAGGCACCTGGGTCAGCTCCTACCTGCCTATCTATGCCGGCCTACGGGCCGGGTTCCTGGCACTGGGAGTTGAGTCCTTGACCAGTCCAGCCCTGGCGGGGTTAAGCTTGGCGCTTATTGCTGGCGTGGCCCGCAGGCTCTGGCCCCAAGAGCCCCTGGCCCCCTTGGTAGCGGTCGTTCTCCTGGCCTCCTCCACCCAGTTTCTTATCACCTCCATGACCTCTTACGCCTATCCGGCGCATCTCTGCTTCAACCTGGCCTGGCTTTATTTCTATTGTCGCGGCGATGGGCTGGGAAATCTGGTGACTCCCTGGATCGGTTTTTTTGCCCTGGGTCTCCACAACCCATTTCCCCATGCCTTGTTTGTCACGCCATTCCTCCTGACCCTGGTTTTGCGGAGGAATTGGGGGCTCACCCTCTACTTCGGTTTGGTCTATGGCGCGGGTTGTATCCTGTGGTATCTCTGGTGGACCCGCTTGGTTGTCCTTAACTTTTCCGACCTGAGCGCTATCCAGGTTCCCGGCCTTTATCAGTTGATAATCCAGCCCATGAATCTCTCCATGCTCTTTGCCTGGCAATCACTTGCCCTTACCGTCCTGACCTTCTTGTCTTTCATTTATTGGAAGGATCTTATGCCGTTTTTGAAGACTCTGGCCTTAGGCTGTCTGCTTACCCTCGGTTTTTTCTTTTTCGTTCCTGATCAGGTGTTGGGTTGGGGATATCGTTTCTTTTATGGGGTCCTGGGGAATCTTGTCTTGTTGGCAGTGGCCGGCTGGTTTTATCTCAAGGAAAGCCTGGGATTCAGAAAAGCCTGGGGGTTCTTCTTGCTCGGCACGGCTCTGGCGGTGCTGGTCCAGTTCCCCCTCCGGTGCCTGCAAGTGGAAAGCTTTATTAGGCCTTTTGCCAGATCGGCGCAATTTATTCAATCCCAGCCTTACTCCTTCGCCATCATTGATCACACGCAGGTGTGGTTTTCTCAGTTGCTGGTGCGTAATGACCCTTTTCTGCGCAATCATCCGAAGATCCTGTTCGCTCACTATTTAAACGAGGATCAATTGGCCAATTTAAGAACGCTGGGAACAGTCCATACCGTTAAGCCCGAAGAACTGGCCCACTTTGGCCTTCACCCCATCAAGCCTCGCCATGACTCCCCTTAAGGCATTACTTGACTGAACAAGGATGAGTTTCAATAGATCCTGGAAGGTCTATCAACTAGAAAATCGACTAACCAAACCGGATATAAAAATCAAAGGGAATATCCTGGCGAGTGCAAAATGAAGAGAAAACGCCTCCAGAAGGAAGTTTATTTACCTAACGGAGGCCCTCAAATTGATAACGACCGTAAATCATCATGTATTATTCGAGCAATTCAAATTCTTCGACGATATAACAATCATTCTTTCCAGGTTTTTCTTGGCGAACTCGCACCGCCGCCTGCCGTTCTTCTAAGGAATCGAGCTCTTGCTGATTGAAGCCCCCAGGAGCCGACCATTCGTAAATCCCATATTTGATTGCCGTGTCACTGAACACTTTAAAATAAATGCTCTTGTATTCTTTAAATGCGAGGTCGAGATATTGTACATCCTGGGGCCCACCAAGGCAAAAGACGTTGATGGATTCGATGATGCCGATAAGGGAATCAATTGTCCATTTCATATGAAGCGGGAACTATAAAACAAAGGATCAACCGAGATTATGCGGCTACCTTAGCCACTGCAGTAAAATATGGTTTTGAGGATACCTCTTCCCGGGTATAAACCCGGAAAATTTCCTCTTTCCTATCCAAATTGTCTTTTTGAAGGCATGATAGCATAAATTTCGCTGAAAAGTAATTTGCCCGAAAATTTTAAGTATACCTAACCCTTAGAAACCCAGATACTTCTTCAAGCCTGGCTCGGTAACCTCGAAGCGCTGGCAACTCTCCCAAGCGACTCTCGGGAAGTGTAAGTTCTGCTATTAAAGCGCTCATCAAGAGGGTCTGGAAGTATTTCACTATCCAGATCATAGCTGCAACTTTTCCGGGAGGGGATAATTGCCTGGTTTGGCAAGATAGTTGGCAGAATCGTTTTATAGCCGAGCTCCTTCACTGCCCGGCGGTGGCGGGTGCATAGCGCTTCGGCCTTTCCCCTGGGCCACCATTATCAGGCGGTGCACTTCGCCTGCAAAAACTTTCCCAGGTCGCGCCGGTTTATTAAATCTTTAGGGTTAACTAGAAAAGGGCCGGCGATGCAGAGGTCTAAAAAGATATTAGGCGTCAAAA
This sequence comes from uncultured delta proteobacterium, assembly GCA_963812015.1. Lineage (GTDB taxonomy): Bacteria > Desulfobacterota > Desulfobaccia > Desulfobaccales > 0-14-0-80-60-11 > 0-14-0-80-60-11. Next base: position 786,502 of record CAWETI010000002.1, read on the forward strand.
CAATTTTCCAAGGGAGAGTAATCATGACAGGCAAATTCAATCTCAGGTTCAGAGCGCTCTGGATAATTTTGGGAGCGTTGTTCCTGCTGACATCTCTGCATCTGGCCCAAGCCAAAGAAGGGCCCTGGGAGCGCATGAAGGAAAAGATAAAAATAACAAAGGAATTACATGACTTGAAGCTTACGCCAGATAAAGAAGCGGCATTGCTGGCCGTGGACCAAAAGTATGCCAAGGAGCGCAAAGATCTCGTGGCCGCCTTGAAAAAATATCGTGAAGATTTAACAACCGCCTTAGGTGAGGCCAACCCGGATGAGGCGAAGATTAAAGACCTGGTAAAGGCTAGCAACGCTGCTCAGGATAAACTTTTAATCTCTTTAAAAATGGAACGGGACGAGGCTATGGCCCTGATGACCCCAATTCAGCAAGGGCAGCTTATTATGGTCATGGGTAATTGGTTCCAGGAAATGATTAAAAAGTCATAAGACGCAAAAAAAGCCAAAAATAGCATCGTTATCGGGAAGGCTCAGCCTATTGGTTAAAAGTTCTGGATGCGGAGGGGTGCATCAAGGATGTTGGGGAAAAGGGAACCCTTGGTCTTGCTGTCTTGATGAGGTAGGCTTCCAGGGCCCAAACCAGGGGCAGTGACCAGCATAATAAACGGGACCCGCCATTAAATCAAATCTTGCGGGGAACCTGGCTCTCACTCCGGTTCCGATCTTTTACACAAGGAAGGATTTAATGATGCCAAAATTAATTTATGTCGTACTGGCCGTGCTGAGCTATGTCATGCTCATTCTGCTGAGATGATGGGGGTAGTGTAAAATCGATTGCATGAATTTCTGAGGGTATAAGGAAAGACATATTTCCCATAGACTGGCGGTTGGCCAAAGCATACTATGGGTATACGCGGACGGCTTCCTTGACGTCAGGATCTCTGATAACTCCTTAAAAGCCAGGTGTACAGGGAAAGTGCAGCACCATGAAGGATCATAACGCTTCGTGAAGGTGTTCGGCATGTGGGGACGCAAAGGCCTGATCGTTGCGGGGTTTTTTGGTCTGCTTCTCGTGGGAGCTATCACGCTGGCTTTTTGGGCGTACGCACGCGATCCGCTCTTGTCCCTCCCCCCGCCAGAACACGGGTTGAAGGCAGAGCGGACGACTCTTTCTGCGCCCGATCACCGTCATTTTGAGCGCATCACGCTGCACGGGAACACGCTTGGCAATATCGCCTTCACCCTCAGCCTGCCCGATCCGCTTCCCCCCCAAAAAATACCGGTCGTTCTGGTGATGGGCGGCCTTGTCACGGGTGAAGACAGCATCCGCTATATAAAGGACGCCGGAGATAACGCCATCGTTGGCTACGCCTGGCCGATACCGGTTCGCCTTCACGGAATTAGCGCCTTTATGCTGCAAGCGCCTGGTCTCTACCACAACGTTATGGCGATACCAGGACAGGTGGCCTCAGCCCTACATTGGCTGATTGAACAACCTTGGGCCGATGCGGGACGTATTAGTCTGCTTGGCTTTTCCCAGGGAGCCTTGGCCGTCCCTTCCGTGCAGGACATCGCCGTGAATAATGGAACCCGCGTCGGCTGGACTATCATCGCCTATGGCGGTGCGCCTCTCGGTGCGCTCCTCGCCGCTAACCCGCACATGAAACCGACCTGGCTGCGCGTAGCCATGGCACCTTTGGTGGATCTTGTGTTTCATTCCCTGGAACCCACCGTCCATCTTCCACGTCTATCCGGCAAATTTCTGGTGCTTGAAGGGCGGGACGACAATCTGATCCCCGAAGCGGCTCGCAACCTCTTGCGGGAGGCAGTACCGGAGCCGAAAACCGTCGTCACTTTTGAGGGCAATCACATGGGCGTAGGGCCGGACAAGATGGCTCTGCTCCAGAAAATTATTGAAACCAGCAAAAAGTGGCTGATCGAAAACGGCGCCATCAACCACGGCCCTGATTAAGCCCCACTTTCCCCCTCCCTCGGGGATGCAAAGCGGGTCTCCTCCCAGTGCTCAATCACATAGCTATCTCAAAGTGTTGCTAACTGCTATAAAAGGAAACTTATCAACTTCCGGAAAATTCAAACTATCCTGATCATATCTTCACTTTTTGGCATGCAGAATCTCTTTAGTTCACCCCCAGTGTCCTGGCTTCCTCTTCCCGCCGGCAGCTGACATCATCCTCCCCACAAATGCCCTTGGAAGATATGCAGATCATATCCGTAGTTTTTGCCGGATAGTTGATAAGTGAAGGTTTTGGCGAGTTATAGAAACTTTCGTATCATAGATTTTCGCTTTCCCTTTGGCAAACCATCTTTGGCTTGACTTGACCCCCATCCTAACTTAAAACTTGGTACAACTACTGGGCGCAGGTCAATACCGTGACGCACGCCTTCCATGAAACTGCCACCAGGGCGGGCCTGAAGTGCCGGCTGCATGATCTGAGGCATACCTACGCCTCACATAAGGCCATGGCCGGCGTTGACCTCTATACGCTCAAGGAGCTGCTCGGGCACAAGGACATAAAGGCCACGCAGATATATGCTCACCTGTCGGCCAAGCATCTCAAAAAGGCCGCCGGCGAGGGCGTGGCGGGAGGGGATTGATGGAAAAATTAGTGGGAGGAAAAAAGCCATGATTAATTTTCAGCCGGTTGATGTTTGTGGAAAAACCATAGACCACGTTTGGTTTCAACTTCTCAAGCAAGTTTTAATTTATGGACGCCCTTATAAGAAAGACGAAGGCTCTTTTGCTGGTGAGGAAATGCTTGAACTTGACAGGGTGAGCGGAACAATTTTTGAGCCTCTGCAATATAATGTGTCTGGAATTCGTAAGCCTCTGGCTGTAACTGTTCCTGGTGGGGTTGATGCCCCCACTACGGATGAGTACATTGAGAAGTATTTTGTGGAATATTTGATGGACTCAAACCTGCCCCAAACTGAGCATTATCGTTATTCAACCTTTATTACCGGAGGCCGTTATACTCTGCCCAAATTGGATTTTTTTATTCCAGACCGGCCTTCTTGGTATTCATTGGATGAGGTTATTGTGAGAGTGCCTAATCAAATTCAATGGTGCATTGACCACTATAAGACCAAGGGATTTCACAACAATCATTGCCTCATTCAGCTGGGCTATCCAGAATCAAACCTGGCCTATGATAAGCCGTTTGAAGATGAAACTGAACGTGGAACCAGCCCATGTTTGCGTCTTATCGACACCAAGATAGTGAAGGATTCAGACGGAGAGTTTTACCTTTGTTTTTATGTAACTTTCCGGTCTTGGAATTTGTGGGGTGGATGGCCAACCAATATTGGCGGTTTAGCCCTTCTCATGGAGTATATGGCCCACGAACTTGCAGTTAATCCTGGGCCATTGAGTTTCAATTCCAAAGCCATGAACATTTATAAATTTCAACTCACTTCTTTAATGAATCGGGTGGGAACTGTGGAGTAGGGAGGGACAATAAACCGGCTTTTGCGCCCAAAATGCGCCCAGGCAGCCTGAAGACCCCGCAGCAAGAAGTCTACTACCGGAAAGCTGCGAGGCTCTATAAGCACGGGGTCACAATTCCGCTGATTCTGGTGGGCGGCATCCGCTCCTATGGGGTGGCAAAGAAGTTAGTCCGGGATGGAAAGGCTGACTACATTTCCATGAGCCGCCCCCTCATTTGCGAGCCAGGGCTCGTCAAGCGCTGGCGGGAGGGTGACCGCCGCAAAGCGGAATGTGTTTCAGACAATGCATGCTTTGCACCTGCATTGGACGGTAGGGGCATTTACTGCGTGACGATGGCCAAGAAGCCGAGCAGGACCAGCCAATAGTGGGGCATTGACAGCGGTGGCAGAAGCTGCCGCATAATCTCGCATATCACTATCGAGGATATCATACCATGGACCAAAACGATGGATTCATCCTGGAGGTTTTCTCCGATTACGTCTGACCCTGGTGCTACTTCATCACCGGGCGTGTTGAAAGGCTAAAGGAAGAGCACGAGATAGAGATCAGGTGGATTGCCTTCCCCCTTCATCCGGAAACACCGGAAGAGGGCTTGAGCCTCGAGGAGCTTTTCAAGGGACGGGGAATAGATCTCCCTTCGTCCATGGAGCATCTGAAGAAAGTCGCTGCCGAGTTGGGACTTCCCTGGGGTATGCGCACGAGAACCTACAATAGCCGCCGGGCGCAAGAACTCGGGAAATGGGCTGAGGCATTGGGCAAAGGGGTTGAGTTTCACATGGCTGTATTTCAGGCATACTTCGCTGATGGAAGGAACATCGCCGATATTTCGGTCTTGAAAGAGATCGCCGGGGCAATTGGCCTTGATGGCCGAATGGCGGAACAGGCCTTGACTGAGAGGACTTTCAAGGAAGCAGTAGACCGTGACTGGGATTATTCCCGCACCTGCGGCATTACAGCAGTTCCAACTTTCATGGTTGATGGGCGGAAAGTGGTCGGCGCCCAGCCTTACCAGGCTCTTGAAGACCTTGTAAGAGCCGCGGGGGGGAATATGCGGAAATGATGGGCGCAGTATAGTATCTCGGGTTCTCTCCGACAAGCTTCACTTGGATGTGGTCTTTAGCCATGTGCCCTTCGATGATGCTAAACATATTGTAGATAAGCTGAGGTTAGCTGCAATCCATACACAACCCGGTTTCGGCGCAGGAGATGGCCGCCTCTTGCCACCTCCGGCTCAGATAACCTGGCTCACAAAAGAGGAAAACTTCTTAGAGAGATAGTCATCATGAACGAGCTCCCTTTATCTAAGGCATACTGCTTCATTGAGCCAGGTCCGGTCGTGCTGGTGACGACCGCGAATGAGGAACGCGCTAACATCATGACGATGAGCTGGCACATGGTGATGGATTTTACCCCATTGATCGGCTGCATCATTGGCCCCTGGGATTACAGCTTCACGGCGTTGAGTACAACTAGAGAATGCGTGATCGCAATTCCTACGGTTGATCTTGCATCCAAGGTGGTCGAAATCGGCAACTGTTCGGGTGATGAGATCGATAAGTTTAATGCCTTTGGCCTGACCCCGATGCCAGCCCAAAAGGTCAAGCCGCCGCTCGTGGCCGAGTGTCTCGTCAATCTCGAATGCCAGGTAGCAGATACCAGCATGGTTGATAAGTACAATCTCTTCATCCTGGAAGTGGTCAAGGCCTGGACCGATCCAGAGCGCGAGGAACGCCGGACGATCCACCACAATGGGGATGGTACCTTCGTTGTCGATGGCAGGACCATCAATCTAAAGGAGAAGATGGTAAAATGGCAGGTTCACCTCTAACCAAGCAGGCTATCGAGGACCAGATTCCGGATCATGGGACGTGCGATGTTGCTGCTATGACTATGAACTTATTACCGAACAAATAAACACTTAATCTCCAAAGCATATCGACTCTTTTCGACCTGATGGCTCCATAGCTTTCCCGCCCATAATCGACCCTCTTTCAAACGTGAGCACTTGAAATCTTCCTCCCCACAAATGCCAGGACAAGATATTCAGATCATATATGTAATTTTTGACTGCCTGATGATAAGTGAGAGGTTTGGCAAGTTATTCACCATATCATAGTTGATAAAACCCGGATGGGTTGAGAGGCTGACGTCCGGAACTGTGAGGGCGTTGGGGTGAGATTCCCCCACGCTACTTGACTCGAAAATTCCTACAGTTGGAATTACTGATAAGTCGGCTGATAAAGACTGAGGTCAGAGTCTCTTATCATTATTCTGCAGTGGCATGTCCATGTGACCTCTGCCTTTCGCCTGGCTCACCGCTACAGGGCGGTGCTTGCCTGGGGTCCTTAGGCTTATCAGCCAGATGGCATCTGGTCGCCGAGGGATTTTTATGCCCGAACTCTGTGGAAAATTGACTTTTCGCTTAAATTTGCGCTATCATGCCCTCTACGAGAAAATTTGGCTTCGAGAAGAGGACCGTTTGGGGGATTTTCCCCGGGCCAAGAGGCCCTAAAAACCATTTTTAGACTGCGGTGACCCAGATTGCCGCATAATCTCGGTTAATATGCCTGCGATGTCCTGGAAAGGTGTTCAGTCCTGTAAGATTGGGCGTATTATTTTTAGAGCTGTCACTTATCTGTTGATAATCACTCTCGGTGTCAGCTATTCATCTGCCCACGCCCAAACCCTGACTCCGGCTCTGGTTTTCTCCACCTATCTGGGAGGAACGGCTGGCTCCAATCCGCTTACTTTCGCCCAAAACGTCGCTTGCGACGCACTGGGGAATATCTACGTGACCGGCGCCACCCAGGCCACGAACCTTCCCGTCCTGAACGCCTACCAACCGACCCCGGCGGCAGGCAGCACGGAGTCGGCGTTCGTGGCGAAGTACAATTCGGCCGGCCAGCTGCTTTGGTGCACCTACCTGGGTGGCAATAATCAAAGCATGGGCATTGGGGTGGCGGCCATGCCGGACGGCGGCGTGGCGGTCGTCGGCCTTACCACTTCGAATGCGTCGTTCCCCATCACTTCGAACGCTTTTCAGTCGAAGAACAACGGACAGTCGGATTACTTCGTGACCGTATTTAATGCGCAGGGCAAACTCGAATACTCGACGTACCTGGGTGGGAGCGGCGTGGAGGGCGCGGTGGGGGCAACAGGTTTTACCGACGATAGCAACCCCGGCAACTGTATTGCGGTGGATGCAAGCGGTCGGATCTATGTTGGCGGCATAACCACTTCCGGTGGCGGCAGCGGACAGACTAAATTCCCGCTGACGTCCAATGCCTATCAGAAAAATCTTGCCGGCTCGACCAACGCCTCCCTGAGCATCATCGACCCTAACCAGAGCGGCGGCGCCTCGTTGGTTTACTCCAGCTTTCTGGGCGGGGACCACGATAGCCAAGGGCACAGCGTCGCGGTGGACCCCTCCGGCCAGTACATTGCCGTGGGCGGCTTTACCACCTCTTTGAACTTCCCCACCACCAGCAACGCCTACCGGAGTACTGCCCCGCCTGGTGGCTTTGGCCCCAATTCAAGCAACGGCTTTATCACCGAATTCCAATCAACCCAGCCCGGTTCCCCGTCCTCCACATACAGCATGCGCTACTCCACCTACCTGGGGGCAAACTCGAGCACCGCCCGAGATGACGTCTACGGCATGACCATGACGCCATCGGGGCTCATCGTGGCCACGGGCCGGACGCAGTCGGCGGGCTTTCCCATGACCACGGGAGGCCCCACCATCTTCAATTCCGCCCCCTATCTCCAGGAGGGAGTGTCTGGAGATGAGCCCTACGTCGTGAAGATCAACCCTGCCTTGAATGGCACCGCCTCCCTCGTCTACTCCACCTTCCTGGGAGGCGGATGTAAAAGCGGCAAGTGGGGCAGTTGGTCCACCAGCGTGGCCGTCGATGCCCGGGGCGCGGTCTATGTAGCCGGGGAGACCGGGCCCAACACCCAAGGCGCCCCATATGTGCCTTCCAACCTGACGGCGCCCCAGAAGTTTCCTTTCACCCCCAACGCCTTCCAAAAGGCGCCCCAGGGGAGCGAAGACGCCTTGCTCATGCAAATCAACCCAAGCGGCGACTCCCTGGGCTACTCTACCTACCTCGGCGGGACACTCAGTGACCGCACCTACGGACTGGCCGTCGATCCCGACGGCAACGTCGTCATGACAGGTCTCACCTTTTCCAGCGATTTTCCGTTACAAAATGCGGCGCAAAACTATCCGGGCAACAACGGGTATCAAAACGCCTTTGTGACCGAATTCTCGCCGTTATACACTCCTAATAATTTGATAACAGACTACGGCGCCACCTATACGGTGACCGGAGACATCACCTATGATAATGACTATATTGGCCAGAACAGCACCGGCGCGCTGATCCAGGGGGATTTCACCAACACGGTGAACAATAATCTTGAATTAGGCCAAAACGCCGGGGCCAGCGGCAGCTATAACTTGAGCGGCGGCAGCCTGTCGGTGGCCGGAAATGAGTACGTCGGCTACTCCGGCACCGGCGCCTTCACCCAAACCGGCGGTACTCACACGGTGACCGGCATCCTGATGCTGGGGGCCAATGCCGGCAGCAGCGGCACCTACTCGCTGAGCGGCGGCAGCCTCACGGTGGGAGACTATGAAGCCGTGGGCTTCTGCGGCACCGGCTCCTTCACCCAGAGCGGCGGCACCCATACGGTGACCGCCCTGTATCTGGGCACCGAAGCCGGGGCCAGCGGTTCCTATACCCTGAGCGACTCCGGTAGCGGCAGCCTTCTCTCGGTGACCGGAAATGAGTTTATCGGCTACTCCGGCGCCGGCACCTTCACCCAGACGGGCGGCAGCAATACCGTGGGCAGTAACTTCTTTGTCGGCACCCAGGGCGGCACCGGCTCCTATAGCCTGAGCGGCGGCAGCCTCACGGTATCCGGCGACCTCTACCTGGGTAACAGCGCCGGGGCCAGCGGCAGCTATAACCTCAGCGGCGGCAGCCTATCGGTGGGAGGCAATGAATATGTCGGCAACTCCGGCACCGGCACCTTCACCCAGACCGGAGGCAGCCATACGGTGACCGGCACTTTGTCCATCGCTGATCAGTCAGGTAGCAGCGGCACCTACAACCTCCAGGGGGGCAGCTTGACCGCCCCAACCTTCCAGGTGAACTCGAGCGGCATCTTCAATTATAGCGGCGGCACCTTTACGGGTCGATTAGTCAATTACGGCACGGTAAACTTTAACGCCGACTTCACCGCCAGCGACGGGCTGGCTAACTACTCTGCCACTCCTCTCAGCATCAACGCCGGCCGCACCGTCACCTTGAACGGCTCGGGACTGGACAACGAAGCGACCCTGGTAGTAAACGGCACCCTGGCAGGCATTGGCCCCCTGGTCAACAACACCACCGGTACGCTGAGCGGTACTGGCACCATCCAGGGGAACCTCACCAACCAGGGTACGCTCTCACCCGGGAACTCCCCCGGCACCTTGACCATCAATGGCAACTACACCCAGACCGCCGCCGGCACCCTGTTGGAGCAGATCGCCTCGGCCAGCAGCTACAGCAAGCTGGCGGTCAGCGGCACCGCCAGCCTGGCCGGTGCCGTGGCTCCGGTGTTGTTGGGTGGCTATCGCCCGAAAGCCTTCACGGTGTTCCCCGATATTATCACCACCACTGGCGGACTGACAGGAACATTCAGCAGCGTGACTCAGCCTGCGGGCCCCACCTTGATCTGGCAACCCTACTATGACAACTCCAGCTTCGGCCTGACGGTCCAGCGGGATTATGCCAACCAGTGGTTGGGGCTCAATTCGAACCAGCAGCAGGTTGGCCTTATGCTCAATAGCGTGGCAGCCACCACTACCGGCGACTTGGGCGCCGTCCTGACCGCCATCGATGCCCTGCCGGCCAATTCTGACGTGCAAAATGCCTACAAGCAGATTTCCCCGGAGAAGGCCGGGGCCCTGGCTAACTTGGGTTTTGTCGCCGCCACCTTCCAGATGCGCAATCTGGCCACCCGGACCACTAACCTCCGGTTGGTTCAGGGGGAGAGCGGTGGGGGCGGCGGTCTCGCCTCCGGGGGCCTTAGTTGCAACTACTCCAAGCTGGATGGTGTGATGCTGGCTTATAACGGCGCCTCCCTCTCCAATCTCTTCAGCGCCCGCAAGGAGTTGCAGGCCCCGGAGGGCCACTGGGGGCTCTATATGGACGGAGGAGCTGCCTTCGGCAGCCAGACCTCTTCGCTCAATCAGACGGGTTATAATTTTACCCTGGGCGGCTTTACTGCCGGAGCCGATTACCGGCTGCGGGACAATCTCCTGGTGGGCCTGGCCACGGGCTACAGTAACACCAGTGCCGGTTTCTACGGCTCCGGGGGCAGTGTTAACACGAATACCATACCCTTTAACGCCTATGCGGCCTATTTCCCCGGATCCCTCTATGCCTATGGTTCCCTGGGCTATGCCCTCAACCTCTTTGACCTGAAACGGGGCATAAGTTTTGGCGATATTTCCCGCACCGCCTCAAGTTCCTCTACCGGGAACCAGTTCAACCTCTATGGCGAGACAGGGTATGACGTCAGAATGAGCCGGTTTATCCTGACCCCTTCCGCCACCTTAGCTTATTCCGCCCTGTGGCTGGGTGGATTTACGGAACAGGACGCCGGGTCCCTCAATTTGAAGATAGCCTCCCAGACCGCGGATTCTCTGCAAACCGGCATAGGTGGCCGGCTGACTGTCCCTCTCCAGGCGGGCTCGGTTAAGGTCGTGCCCCAGGGCTATGCCTTCTATCAGCACGAGTTCGCCAACGGCAGCCGGAACCTGAACGCCAGCCTGAGCCAGGGGAGCAGCACCTTCAATTTCCAGACCGACGCGACCAAGCGGAACTATGCCTTGGTGGGAGCCAGCATCACTGCAGGGCTCAGGAAAAACCTCTACGCCCAGGTCAACTTCAACGCCGAAGTGGGCCGCACCGGCTCCACCGGCCAAGCCATCAACGCCGGCTTACGCTGGGAATTTTAGGTCCGGGATAGCGTCGCAAGATAAATTGGCTGACTAAAGGCCCTTTGGCTCCGGCCAAGGGGCCTTTTGCCTGAGATAGTCCCAATTGTTAAACTCCGCTGTGTAGGTACAACTTCCATGATCAAGCTCCTCCGTACTCAAAGCAGCTTACGATTGCTCATTTGTCTACTGTTGGCGGGAGCAACCTTGTTGCCTTATATCCAAGTCAAGGACCATGGCTTCAACACTTTTGATGACGACGTGTACGTCACTGAGAATCCCATGGTCCGGGCCGGGCTTATCTGGTATTAATACATTCACATCCCCACCATAACCAGAATGTCTCCATTTAACCTCCCAGAGTCAATACCTGTATATCTCCATCATCCATTTCCGATTAAGATGGCTTCAACCCGATTTTTGGCCGGGGATAAGCCAAAGGGGCAGGCTCACCCAACGGGACGAGGACGAAAAATCACGGTCTAAGGGCGGAGTATCGTGAAATAGAATAGCAAGTCACTGCTATGGTCCGACACTTATCACGGCTCCAAAAACTTCCTATATCCGGAACATATCCGCAATTTTTCCGGGCGAGGGGATAATTGTCGTAGCTGGCAAGTAACTCGCTATAAGCTGGAAATAAAAAAGGCAGGGCCATGGTGACCTGCCCCCATTTCGATCCACTACTCTAAATAATTCGTGGATCAGTTTTTGGGGGGCAGGTCACTTTTTGATCACCAACACCGGACAGGTAGCCTGACCGATGACTCGCTCCGTTACCGAGCCCATGAGAAGTTTTTTTACCCCGGTTCGGCCGTGGCTGCCCATGATGATTATATTCACCTTATATCGAAGGGCCTCTTGGACGATGGCGTCATCGGGTTGCATTCCCTGGGGCACCAGACCCTGGACTGGCATCCCCTGCTGGTTGGCGGCGCTTAAGAGCCGATGCATGATTTCTTTGGCCTGAACTATTTCTCCCTCCCCCCGAGCTACGGAAATAGCATACAGTTCAGCCTGCGTTTCCCGGGCAAGCGCCAGCGCCTCCCCCCAGGCCGCATCACTGAAAGGGGAGCCGTCGCTGGCCACCAGGAGGGTTCGAAAGGCCATCGTGGCGTTTTGGGGCACCACCAGGACATTAAAGGGGCTGTAGCCAATGACCTGGGCGGTGGTGCTGCCCATAAACAGCTGGGACAGGCCCGCGTGGCCGAAGCGTCCCATGACGATCAGGTCCGGCTGGATGACCTCGGCCTCTTCCAGAATGGTGGCATGGGGCCAGCGGCCATAGCGCACCCGAGTCTCTACTGAGACCCCGGCCTTGGCCGAGGCAGCTTTAATCGTCTCCAGGTAGGAAGAGACTTCTCTCGCCAGCATGGCCCTGGCATCGGGCGCCACGGCCTCAACCTCCGCTCTAACCCTCAGGACATTGACCACGTAAACCTTTTGCCCGCAGACTTGGGCCAGGGCCAGAGTGGCCTTGATCGCCCCCTGGCTACGCGGGGAGCCATCGGTGCAGAGCAGGAGTTTCTGCCAGCTCGAGGGGCAAATAAACGGCTGGGAAGGCCGAGAAAGGTTCACCATACTCTATTTTCCTCCATACAAAATACAAAAAAGGCAAAGATCAGGCCCCAAAACAATCCAGGTCTCATTAAAAATGGTCGAATGGTATCCCCAACAGAAGCCTAACATGGTCCTCCACGCAATCTTCCAGCACCTCTAAGTTGTACCCACCTTCCAGCACTGTGATAAGCCGACCTGAGGCTGTCTCCTGTGCCAAGTCCAAGATCAACTGCGCCATGTCCCGGTATCCCTGCCTTGTCACCCTCATTTCGGATAGTGGATCTTTCTCATGGGCGTCAAACCCCGCAGAGATAAAGACGAGCTGGGGCGCAAACTGCCGCAGCCGGGGCAGTGCCTCGCTCCTCAGGACCTCCAGGTACCCGGAATCGCCACTCCGGATCGGAAGAGGTAGGTTCAGGGTAAAACCCTTACCCGCACCTTTGCCCTCTTCTTGGCGGTAGCCGGTGCCCGGGTAGCAATACCGCGGGTCTCCGTGCAGCGACACGAAAAACACCCGGGGGTCTTCCTCGAACAAGTGCTGGGTGCCGTTGCCGTGATGGACATCCCAATCGATGATGGCCACCCGCTTCAGACCGTATTTCTCCAGGGCGTATACCGCACCGATGGCCACGTTATTGAAGAAGCAGAACCCCATGGCCCGATTCCTTTCGGCATGGTGCCCTGGGGGCCTCACGGCACAGAAGGCGTTGTCCACCTGGCCGCCCATCACCGCGTCCACGGCCAACATCACTCCACCAACGGCCAGCAAGGCAGTCTCATACGAGTCTTTGCTGATGCCGCAGTCCTGCTCCATAAAGATTTGTTTGCCCTGTTCACAGGCCTCTTTAAACTGCTGGATATAGACTCGGTCGTGGAGCCGTTCCACCCAGTCCAGCGGGGCGTAGTCGGGTCTGAGGCGTACCAATAGCTCAAGCACGTCGTCCATATCCAGATCGCTCTGGATTGCCTTCAGCCGGGCGAGACGTTCCGGATGCCCTGAGCCTGGATCATGCAATAGGTAGCGCAGGGCAAAAACGTAGCCAGTACGACGCATAGCTATCTCCTGGTTTCCTTGCGTGTCAATAATTAAGGCCCGTTTCAGCATAACCCGAAGAGCCAGGTCAGGCAAACCATAGGTATGGCCGAGGATTCTGCAATATTATTCTATCTCTCGCAGCACGAGTGGGAGCCAAGTCAAGCCAGAGATCGTGGCGTAGTCGTGGCATCACAATGGTAGGATGACCATCACCTCGGCTGGGCTATCGACAGTAGCATACTTCAAGACTATTCATGGTTTCGGGTGAGCTGAAGGCTCATGAATGACTGCTATGGCTGAGAACCTATCAAGACCCTAAAAACTTCCCATATCCAGAGCATATCAACACCTTTTACCCTGAGGGATTTCTGCCATTCTCGCCGGTAACCTGGCATTCCCCCAGCACCGACATCTGAAATAATCCTCTCCACAAAGGCCCCCGGAAGATATCGAGATCATATCTGCAGTTTTTACTGGCTCGTGGATAAGTGAGGAGTGTGGCAAGTAACTATGATGCAAAGGAGAGCTCTGCCCGTCCTATCAGTTGGTGGTATCCTGGGATTCCAGACCAGTCTAACCACATCAAGATAGGAGGCTGCGATGAGACGACCCAAGGGGCAGGTGAAAGGCGGAGAAGATTTATTTGTCGGGATCGACCTACATAAGAACAGGTGGCACATAACCGTTCGGACTTTTGACGTAGAGGTGTTCAGCGCCAGCATTCCAGGGACCTGGGAGTCTTTGCCCCGAGTTTTAGCTCGCTATCCCGGCCATCCCCTGCAGGCGGTCTATGAAGCCGGATATTTTGGATTTCGGCTTCATGACCGCCTGGTGGATCATGGCATCCCCTGCCTGGTTACTCCCCCCAGTCTGCTTCCCCAAGAATACGGCAACCGGGTCAAAACCGATCGGCGGGACAGCAGTAAGCTGGCGCATCTGTTGGCCAAAGGGATGCTGAAGCGGGTGTGGGTGCCCAGTGAAGAGGAACTTTATCACCGCCAGGTCATCCGTCGCCGCCGGCAGTTAGTCAGGGATCGGGTGCGGACCCAGAGTCGCATCAAGGCAGAGCTGAGGTTTTACGGAATTCGCCTAGAAGAACCACGAGGCAGATGGACCCAACTATACTGCGAGACTCTGCGGAGTATCAGGTTTGGGAACCGCTGGATGCAGGAGAGCTTCAACCGCCTGCTGGAGCAGTATAAATTTTTAAGTGCGCAGATCGATAAACAGACCCAACTGCTGCGGGAATTATCCGAGACTGCTCTGTACCAGGAGCGAGTGGAGATTTTACAGAGCATCCCCGGTATCGGGATAATCTCTGCGATGGAACTGCTGCTGGAACTGCAGGACGTGTCCCGTTTTCGACGGGCGGAACAACTGGCGGCTTACGTGGGTTTAACCCCGTCCCAATACTCCAGTGCGGATAAGGTGCGCATGGGCCGTATCACCGGCATCGGCAAGAATACCCTCCGGGCCATATTGGTGGAAGCCTCATGGAAACTGATCACCAAGGATCAGGTGATGCGCCAAAAGTACGAAAGGATCAAGATCCGTTCGGGAGGGAAGCGTGCCATTGTCGCCATTGCCCGCACCCTGCTGCTGCGCATGAGGCGCATGTCGCTTGATGGTCAGGCATACGCCTTTCAACTGGCAGCTTAAGCATGCAAGTCCAACAAAAACCGGTTTAGGGTATGGCGACTGATAACTGTGAGTGCCTTCCAATCGGCAACCACGTTGGCAAGTATGTCAGCCCTGATTGAATACCCCGGATTACTTACTTGCGGTCCCACCTGAGAGGGGAACCACGAATAGGAGACTGGCTTGGATTCTAACCGGATACTGCACCACCTCGGCTCTCTTGACTTTGCACATAGGAGTTAACAGAAGCAGTCACATGGTCTTCTGAACCTCTTCTGAGGGCATGAAGGGCTGGTTTATAGGAAGGGAATTCTTTCAAGGGGCGATCTTAGGGGCGGGGCAGGGAGCAGGGAGACCCCAATCCTGTAATTTGGCGAGGATGCAGGCCAGCAGCAGGGGCAGTATTGCTTGCAAGAGCTCAGAGAGCTCCAGGCCGGTTTCGATGATGTGGGGCTGGATACCGATGAGGCAGATTTCCCGGGGGGCGACGTCGAGGAGTTGGGCCGCGGCCAGCACGTCTATCAGGCCCAGATGATGCAGGGAATCTTTGCTGGTGAACAAGGCCGGAATCTCCTGATTTTCCAGGACGCCGATGCAGCCGGGCTCCTTGCGGAAATTTACCGCGTCGACAAAAATGACCCGGTCCCGGCCCTCGATGTAAGGGAGCAGGTCCAGACCGGCGGTGCCCCCATCCACGATTTCGAGGCCGGGGGGCATCAGGTAACGCGCCTCCAGGGCCCGAATGGCGTGGATACCTATGCCTTCGTCCCGGAGCAGGAGGTTGCCGAGACCTATTAAGGTTAGTTTTATTTCCAAATGATCGGCCTCACGTCAAGCCGCCAAGGCGCCCAGTTAAAAAGGCGCGAGGCGCATTTGCATAAGCGCATCGGGATGAGCGTGCCTCCCAAAGAAGGGGCGGACCGCATGGTCCGCCCCTTGAATTACAGAGCTTTGACCTCAACCATGGACTGGCCTTTGGGGTCCACCAAATGGATGGCGCAGGCCAGGCAGGGGTCAAAGGAGTGGACGGTGCGGACCACCTCCAGGGGTCGGTTGGGGTCGGCCACCGGGTTGCCCACCAGGGAGGCCTCGTAGGGGCCCAGAGCGTCGTTCTGGTTGCGGGGCCCGGAGTTCCAGGTGGAGGGCACCACGCACTGGTAGTTCTTGATCTTATTATCTTCGATGATCACCCAATGGGACAGGACGCCCCTAGGCGCCTCATGGAAGCCGAAGCCCCGGCTTTCGCCCGGCTTCATGGGGTATTTGTTGCAGATGGCGAGATCGCCCCTGGCGATGTTGTCCACCAAGGCCTGCCACTGGGTGTTGAGCTCATCATAAAGCACGGCGCAGCGGATGGCCCGGGCGGCGTGGCGGCCGATGGTGGAGTGGAGCGCCTCGAGCCCCACCTTGGCGCCAGCCAGCTTGCTAACGGTATCCAGGGCCAGAGTGGCGTACTTCTTGGTGGGCTCGTGGCCGGCGACGAACATGCAGAGGACGTTGGCCAGGGGGCCCACCTGGGCCGGCTTGTCATAGAAGGACGGGGCCTTGACCCAGGAGTACTTGCCGTTGTCCTTGAAGCCGGTGTAATTGGGATCAGTGGATTCGTCATAGGGATGCTTGGTCCAATCACCCTTGTACCAGGAGTGCTTAATGGACTCCTTGACGCCCTCCCGGAAGTAGTCGTCGTGGTAGGAGGTGATGGGTTTGAAGCTCTTGAGGTCGGCGTTGGCGATGTAGCCGCCGGGCATGTTGAAGACCGTGCCCTTGGTGTCCATGGGCATGTCGGGCACCGACAGGTAATTGGTGACGCCGGCGCCGTACTTGGTCCAGTCGGCGTACATGGCGCCCACGGCGCAAACGTCCGGCAGGTAAACGTTCTTGACGAAGCCGCCCACTTCGTCGATGAGGGTCTTGATGTAATAGAGCCGCTCCATGTTGAGGGCGGAGGGGGAGTCCAGATTGATGGCGGTGGAGACGCCGCCGGGCACCAGGTTGGCGACGTGGGGCGTCTTGCTGCCCAGGATGGAGACGATCATGTTGGCCTTACGCTGGTAGTCCAGGGCCTGGAGGTAGTGGGCCACGGCCATAAGGTTGACCTCCGGGGGCAGCTTCATGGCGGGATGGCCCCAATAGCCGTTGGCGAAGATGCCGAGCTGGCCCGAGGCCACAATGGCCTTGAGCTTGTCCTGGACGGCCTTCATCTCCTGGTAACTGTTCCGGGGCCAGGAGGACAGACTGTCGGCCAGTTGGGCCGCTTTCTTCGGGTCGGCCTTGAGGGCGGAGGTGATGTCCACCCAGTCCAGGGCCGAGAGATGGTAAAAATGCACCATATGGTCATGCACGGCGTGGGCGGCGATGATCAGGTTGCGAACGTACTGGGCGTTGAGGGGCACTTCCATCTTCAGGGCGTTCTCTATCGCCCGCACCGAAGCCAGGGCGTGGACCGTGGTGCAGACGCCGCAGATGCGCTGGGTGAAGGTGGGAGCATCCCGAGGGTCGCGGCCCTGGAGGATGACCTCGATGCCGCGCCACATCTGGCCCGAGGACCAGGCGTTGGTGACTTTGCCGCCATCAACTTCACATTCTATGCGTAGATGCCCTTCGATCCTGGTTATGGGGTCGACGACAATTCTTTTAGCCATATTCACATTCTCCTTGACGCAAGGTTAGGCGTGCTCAGCCTCGGGCAGCACCGGGAATTTTTTGACGAAATAGAGGTAGGCCATGAGTTCGATGGCCACGATTCCCAGGGTGATCAAAATTTCCGGGACGGCCGGGAAATAGTGCCACCCGGGCCCGGGGTTAAAGCCGATGAGAAAGGTGTCGAACCGATAGAGGGAGCCTGCCAGGAGCAGGGAGCAGGACCCCAGGAACAGGAAGCGGAGGTCGCTCCTGAGCGAGGGGCTGACCGCGATCAGGACGGGCACCAGGTAAAAGAGATTCTCCAGGATGAACATGAAGCTCAGGAAGCCGCTGGTGAAGACCGGGGCGCCCCGGAACAGGAGGTCGACAAAACGGAGCACCAGGTAAGCTGCCACAACCCAGGCCATGACCCCGGTAAGCTTGGAGAGCATGGGAGTCTCAAAGGGTCGCTTGAAGGCGACCGAGGAGAGGATGGATTCGAAGGCCGTCACCCCAAAGCCCATGGCAATCGCCGAAAGCAGGAAGAACAGGGGCAGAAGGCTGGTCTGCCAGAGGGGCGAAAGCTTGTAGCCGGCAAGGACCATCAGGGTCCCCAGGGAAGACTGGTGCATGGTGGGCAGCAGGATGCCCACCGCGGCGATGACCGGCAGCCAGCGCTCCAAGCGCCGGCGGGTCTCCACGGCTTTGGCGTTGCCGGGGTAGCCCTCCAGAATGGTGGGCAGGAGTTCGATCCACAGGACCACCACGTAGGCGGCGATGCAGAGGGCTACTTCCACCAGGACGGAGCTGAAGTTGGCCTGCCAGGGTAGGAAGAGCTTATAGCCGTTCCAATAGCGCCCGATGTCGAGGAAGATGGCCAGGCCCGCCAAACTGTAACCGAAGACGCTGGTGAGTACGGCGGAGCGCACTACGGGGTGATACTCCCAGCGGTTAAAGACATAGATCAGGATGGCCGTGGCGTAGCCGCCGCAACCCAGGGCCGTGCCCACCAGGACATCGTATGTGATCCAGAGGCCCCAGGGATAGCCGTCGCTCAGGTTGGTGACTGCGCCCAGGCCGGCCATGAAGCGGTAGAGGATGAGGATGACCGCCACCACGGCCAGGGCCGCCAGGACCAGGAAGGGCTTGGTTACGATTTTGGGATGCAGATTAAGGGATTCGTCAGCCATAGTGCCCTCCGTTCAAGGTAAATCCTGGTTGGTGGTATTTTTGTAGATCAGGTAAAAGAGGCCGCCGAGCAGGACGTAGGGGACGATCATGCCCTTATAGAGGGTATGATAGAGGGTCTCGGACTGGCTGGCGGTGGATGTAGGTGGCAACTGTGGTAGGTCCAATTTGTTGAAGGGGACGTTGGCCAACATGAGGACCTGGGTGCCGCCGCCTTCCCGGGCGCCATAGATGTGATTGATATACGGCGTCACCTTACGCTGGGTTTTGTCGGGCGAATCCACCAAGCGTAAGGGGTAATCGGCCATCTGCCCCGTGGTCAAAGACAACCGCCGTTTGGCTTCCTTCAGGAGATCCTGAACGTTGCCGTAGATCGAGGCGCCGGTGGGGCAGAACTCGCAGCAGGCCGAATAGCTGCCCTGGGCGATGCGATGGGAGCAAAGCTGGCACTTTTTGATCTGGGGAAAGGCTTTGTCCCACTCAAACTTGGGCACATTGTATGGGCAGGCTACCTGGCAGTATCGACAACCGATACAGACGTCCTTGTTATACGTAACGGCTCCGGTGTTGAGATCTTTGCTGAGGGCTCCCACCGGGCAGGCGGAGGTGCAGGAAGGATCGACGCAGTGCATGCAGAAGCGCCGGACGAAGGAGTAGCCGTTAATCGTCCGGTCTTTGACTTGGCCGGTGCCGTTGGTGTAAAGTTTAACGATGTTGTAGGTCTTGGCGGACAGGTCTATGGGATCGTCCCAGACGTTGTTGGGGTGGTAGTGGTCAGGGGGCAGATGGTTGTATTCTTTACAGGCCGCCATGCAAGCCTTGCAGCCAATGCAGAGCGTGGCGTCGTAAAGAATACCCACGGCCTCGGGGAGGCGGGGTATGGGCTCTCGGGCTGCGGCCGGTACCGGGCTGAGACTGGACGCCAGCACCAGGCTCCCACTCGCGGAAACCTTGAGGAAATCTCGTCGGCTGAGTCCCATAGTTTAGTCCTTCTTGGTCTCGGCGCCGGGGTCCGATTTTTCTTTGCCCAGCTTCATGGCGGCAACCGCGCCGGCGCCCACAGCCAGGCCGGCCAAACCGGCCGCCAGGCCCACGGCCGCGGTAGTAACGCCATGCCCCTCGGGGGCCTGAATGGGCGCAAAGGCGGTGGGCGGAGTCAGGCGCAGCTCCCCGCCCCCTACCCGGACTTTACCCTCCTCCAAGGGTAAACCCGCCGGGGTGAAATACGCCAGGCTGGCCTGTTCAGGTATGGGCTTGGTAAAGCCCACGCCCTTCTCGGAGCAGCCGAAGCAGGGGCAGCCGGTGCCCACCGGCCAGCTCCGGGGACCGACGTCGCCGAAGAGTTGCTCGGGGCAGTTGTTATAGGTCTCAGGCCCCTTGCACCCCAGTTTGTAGAGACACCAACCCCGACGATGGCCGTCGTCGCCGAACTCCAGGGCAAAGCGACCGGCGTCGAAATGCGCCCGCCGCTCGCAGCCCTCGTGGATGAGGCGGCGATAGGCAAATTTGGGCCGGGCCTTATCGTCCAGCTCGGGCAGTTTTTTGAAGGTCAGGACATAGAGCACGGTGGACAGGAAGTTATAAGGGTTGGGCGGGCAGCCCGGGATATTGATCACGGTAAATTTGCCGCCCAGGGCCTCGGCGGTGGACACGGCGCCGGTGGGGTTGGGAGAGGCCGAGGGGATGCCGCCCCAAGAGGCACAGGAGCCGATGGCGATCACGGCCATGGCCTGGGGGGCGGTCTCTCTCAAGATGTCCAGCACCGGCCGGCCGCCGATCTGGCAGTAGATACCGCCGTCCTTGGTGGGAATAGAGCCGTCCGTCACCAGGATGAACTTACCCTGGTTTTCCGCAATGGATTTCGCCCTGGCTTCTTCCGCCAGGTGGCCCGAAGGCGTGCTCAGCGTTTCGTGATAATCGAGGGAGATGAGATCGAGGATCAGCTGCTCCACCGTGGGGTGGGTGGAGCGTAGCAGGGTTTCAGTACAGCCGGTGCACTCCTGGCCGGAGAGCCAAATGACCGGCGGACGCTTGAGGTTGGCAACTGCTTCGGCGATTTTGGCTCCCATGCCCAGGGGCAGCCCCATGCCCACCGCCGCAATGGTGCAGAACTTCAAAAAATCTCGCCGCGATACCATTCCTAAATGCCTGGGGACCAGATCTGATTCGTGATCCTTCATAGATCCTCCATTGTAATAGGTGAGGTCGGGAGTTTTTCCCTCCTTGACGCCTTGTTAGCGCGGATGCACCGGTTGAACCTTATGAATTTTTCTCTCCTAAGATCCTCCTCAAGTTGAGGTTGGTCATACCTTAAAACCCACGGGCAAACAAATTTCAACGATCTGTGCTTGGCGCTTCCGGTGGTCTACAGATTTTGGCAGTTGCCAGATACCCCGCCCTACAGAAAGCGGCGCTCGTCTGACTTAGGCCCAAGGTTGGAATCTGCCGTTCTGAGAAGGGCAGGGAATGGCGGCGAGGTTAAAGAAGGGAATGAAACGGGGAAAACCGTACTTAGATTTCTTTACTCCCAGGCGCCCCTGCGGTTCTCAGTCGGGCTGATGGCGAGAGCCTTACCAAGGCCTCTCGGTAAACCTGGGTTCAGGATCTGCCGGAACCGGGGAAGAGCAAACGTAGCACCTGGGAATCACCTCCTTTGTTGAGGATGGGAAGCATTATAAAACCGAGTGCCAAACAAATGCAATAGTTATTTCACAAAGGGTTATAGGCTTCCCCCTGCCATCGGGTTTTGGGACAGTTATGCAACCAGCCTGAGGGTGGCTGTTCAAATGCCTTCCTTTTCACGGGGAGGGAGGAACCAGGTTGGCTGATGAGCAGACAAGAAAATTGTTGAATGGCATATCCTATCACCCTACAATGAAGCGAACTTTAGAAAAGGAGGTGGTTCCGGGTGTATCGGCCGTTTATTCCCATTAAGGTGAAATCCTGAAGCTCAGGCGACCGCAGAGCCTTGGTAAGGCTCTTGCTAGTATCCAGACTGGTAAGGGGTGGGGCGGATCACCTGGGATCGAGGTTTCCTTCGGATTAGCTGCACAAGTCCGGCGTTTCCTTCTGTAAGGTAAGACCTCCCCAAGTTACTATCCCTGTTAATCCCATCCAACCTGTGGTCTCTAATTCAATAACTACCTGATTAATTTTGATATTTCTGCGTTGCGGCGCGCTTGCCTAGTGCTGCGCCACGATGGAAGAAGACTGCCCGCAATGGTCGGCCCATCGCCCAGATGGACAAAACCTTCGTGGTTTCCTTGAACGGGCCATCGACATGGTCCATTTCCGGGATCAGCAGGTCACGTCTTCCCTTGCTTTGGCTTGTTAAGGTGAGGCTACACTAAACCACAAAGGAGTATTAATGGCAGTGATTGTCAGACAACCAAGCAAGGAGAAGGAATGAAACAACATCAGGATTATCCCGGCAGACGAGACTTTATTAAAACTGCGGCCATGACGGTGGTCGGGGCGGCGTTGCCCTTGAACCTGGCCCAGGCGCAGAAGTTTGCCGTGGATCATTTGCAGGTCTGGTCCTGCGGGGGCCTGGCCGAAGCCATGATGCCCGCCAATCAACTCTATGAGCAGAAAACCGGGGTCAAAATCAGTTATACGGGGGCCTTTGCCGCGGCCTTGGGGAAGTCCCTCCTGGGCAGCGCCCAGACCGAGGGGCCGCGACCACATTTCCGCCATGGAAGTGGGGGGGTGGTTTGAAGGTGCAATTTATTTTATTGTGGGGTGCGGCAGGCGGCGTAATTCGCCATCGGCCATATCCCTGGCGTGGTTAATTTTTCATTGCGTCCAACCTGGCAAGGTGGTCTTTTAATGAGCTGGCCTTGCCTGAGTCCGGAGCGACTCCGCAGCCCGGGTGGCTGTCAAGCTTGGCTATCAGAACGTTTACCGTGATCCCCACGGCTTTCCGGAATGGCAGAAAAGAGGGTTGCCGGAGGCCAAAGGCTCCTGATCACAAGGGGAGAAAATGCTGAGGAGGAATAACGATGTTCGGATATCGGAGAAAATTCAATTGGACCATGGCAGCAGTATTATTATTTCTACTTTGTCTGCTTGTGCCTGCACCAGCGCCGGCGCAAATGCCACAGACAGTTGCGCCGAAGGAACCTGCCGGGGTCGGCGTAGAGATTTCCACGGAGGAATTGAAGCAGATTCTGGCCAACAAATCCGAACCCGTGGTTGACGTGCGCACATCCAAAGAGTATGCCATCGCCCATATCCCCGGCAGCATCCATATCTATGAAAAGGATATGGATAAACTGATGCAGCTCCTCCCCGACAAGAAGGCGGGCATGGTAATTTACTGCAATGGGCCGTATTGCCACAAAGTCAAGCGAGTGGCCGAACAACTGTTCACGAAGGGCTACACTAACATCAAACGCTACCAGATGGGCATGCCGGTTTGGAGGGCGTACGGCAATTCCGTGCAGACGGATATGGCAGGTTGTAAATACATCTTTCCAAAGGACAAAACCGCCGTATGGGTTGATGCCCGCCCCAAGGAGGAATTCGCCAAAGGGACTGTCCCCGGGGCGGTGAACGTCCAGGCGGGAGAGGTTAAGGTGGCGAATGAAGATGGGCGTCTGCCTTACACCGACAAGGGGACGCGGATCGTGGTCTTTGCCGACAATCCGGAGATGGCCCGGAAAGTCGCGGAGGAGATCGCCCACACGGCTTTCTGGAACTGCAGCTACTTCGGGGGCCCATTCGCAGACCTGAGGCAGGCCGGCCTGTGGTAAAGGGACGTACAACGCACTCCCCACGCAGCCGACATGGCGCTATCTATCCCATCATTCCAGGGAGGCAGCCGTATCGATGTTTTTAATATTCGTTTTAAATCCATGCTCGATAGACACAATTCAGAATGCGATTGGCCCGGTCTGCCTGAAGGTTTATGCTTTCCGCCTCCTTGAAGCAATTTCTTGATTTTTCGGGCTGGGCCATTCCGCACCCAATATTGCCTTATACCGAAACTAATCTGATTTTTATTTCTGACAGAGTCGACATTTTGCCTACAAGCTACAGTGTCGATCACTGCTATATTTCCGCACTTCTCCTCCCGGCATTTGGCTTGCTGATATGCTCACCATATATTGACCTCTGACCCAACCTCGCTCTCTATCTCCCTCAACCTAATAACCCATGGGTCGAAGCGTTTAGGGGCTCCAGAAGCATGTACACGCTTTTTAGGGGCATTTTAAGAGGCAGGATGTTTGTCTTCTATAGATCCCAGGGCCAGCTAAATTTTGCGCTTGAAAATTATGGGGTGGGTCCCTTGAGCAGGGGGGATTGGCGCCATCCCGATCCGGTCTGGAGCCAAGTTTTTTGATGTCGTGATGAGATCATCATGGGCCCCCGGGGAGGTCTCCCCTCATCACCAGGTTTCAGAGTACCAACAGCTCCATGGGGTGTCTGAAAGTCGGCCACCAATTCCCCCCCAAAAAAGATTTTTGGGTTTGAAATTTCTGGGAGGTGGGGGTATAGGGGGGGGTCTTTTTCTCACAGCCACCCCCAATTATCACGAAAAACATTTTTGGGGATTTTGTCCGTGCCACCCTTTAGAAGACAATGGGGGCTATGGGACCCAATCCCGGGGTTTGCCTCTCGAGGCAGAAAATCCTCCAGAATGGCTGCGGCGCCGGGTGAGGGGAACCGCACCGAGCAGTTTGTGCATGGTGCACGCCGGGGGGCGGGCAAGGTTATGGTACCCCATTTGGTACCCATGAACAATAATGGGGTTAGCCTTATTAGTTAACCCCTTGTTTTCCTTGGAGCCGGCACGGGGGGTCGAACCCCGGGCCTGCTGATTACGAAACGGGAGAAGGCAAAATCAGGATAAGCAAAAAAGACAGTAACTTATCAAATTTACTCTGAAAGTTGGTGTATAACCAATATAAAGGAAAACACCATTTAGGGAGACTATCAATGGATACATGGTAAATATTTGGTAAACGATTTTAGCCCCGGTGCTCGCCTAAACCGGGGCTTTTTTTATAAGGGGCCGCTGCTTTCGCTATTCATTTAATATCGCAAGATTCTGGAAGCTGCGGATAATGGCAAGTTATATTGCAATGCCACTATGCCAAAAAAAGGCAGGGCCACCACGGGCCCTGCCTGGAGTATATGCGGGCGAAGAGTTAGTCTAAATCAGGCTTATTTTTCGGAATCTCAGCAGTCCCAAACCCAGCAGTCATTTAAACAATCATTAACAAGCCGGGGAAGACCTGGTGATCAAGAAAAGGAGCAGATTATGCGGCATAGAATTATCATCAGTCTATAAGAGGGCAAAAATGATGACGCACAGGGAAAACGGGGTGGCAGCTTCGGCGTTGGTTAAATAGACCCAACCTTCATTCAACTGGGGCGACAAAGGCCCTCGAATCTTTGGCCAATCGTGCTGGTATTTCAACAGATACGGCGAGCGTTGAAAGATGCTAAGCCCTGGAGCGTGTCTTTCTGCTCGTCGGTTACCCCACATTTTCACTTTGGCCCTTTGGGGACAAAGATAGCACCAGGTTAAAGTTTTTTTCTGCCTGCCAAATTAATCGCCCCTCTATGGCAATTTCCTCTGGCCACCTGAGACCCGCCATTAGACTTATCAGTTAATTTGGCGGCAAGAATCATCCCTGCAATAAATATTACAATGCTACCAAGGCCCAATAAGGTCCACATCATATTCTCCCTATTCTCAGGTCAACGTTTCCTGTCCATTATTTTTTATGGGATAGAAGCAATGACTATGCCAGAGCAGGGAGTGATCAGGTTAACTATTGATAATTATTAACTTATAATCTTAAAAGGGGCATTCCTGGTCTGTAGTGAACCACCCAAGCGACCTTAGATTTAGCAAATAAGTTCAATTGGCATGTCTTTAATGTACGATTATGTATGGTGATCTATGGCCTTAATTACAAATAAGTCACAAAACTATTCACCGCTTCTCCTTGATCAATGCCGTTAACTGGTCAGGACTGTCCCCCCTTGAACCTAGTGCTATCCGGTAGACAACGCTTGGATTTAAAATAAAAAGCCCTGGGTATTGGCAGAGTTGATCAGAAAAATATTTAGTTACTGCTATGACTGGGAACTTATCAAGCCTCCAAAAACTTTCCATATCCAGAGGATATCCATCCTTCTTGACCTGGAAAAACTCCATATGTTCCCGCCGGTAATCTGGGGTTCCCTTATCACCGACGGCTGAAATCTTCCTCCCCACAAGTGCCCGCACAAGATAAGGAGTTCATATCCGCAATTTTTCATGCCTCGTCGATAAGTGCCGAGTTTGGCAAGATATCTGCAATTTTTGCTTCCCATTCCGGGGGGGAAATTTTATGGTAACGCACGCCCTGGGAATAATCTTTTTAATCCTATAAGGATAAGGGCAAGAGGGGGGCACGGCTCGGTGCCCAGCGGAGCAGAAGACATTTAGCTGCACCTATCCAGTGGATCAGTCAATGCGGGTTCTCTTAATTAACAGCAATCTGAAGGATGATATATTAGCAGCCCCCCTATCGGCCTGTGCTATGTGGCCAGCGCAGCTGCGGAGGCCGGTCATGAAGTGCTGGTCTTAGATCTCTGCTTTAAGCGGCGGATCAGACAGGAACTGAAAAGAGCCATCATCGGCTTCTCGCCGCAGATAATCGGCGTTTCATTGAGGAATCTTGACAACGCCAACATGCTCCGTCCAGTTGTTTACCTCCCATCGGCGCTTGAGATTGTTCAGGTGATTCGAGAATTAACCGCCGCTCCCTTAGTGCTGGGAGGCTCGGGAGCCAGTCTTGATCCCCAAGGGGTCTTGGAATTTCTGCACGGGGATTACATTATCGTTTCAGATGGGGAGAAGAGTTTTGTGGAACTTCTTAAAGCCCTGAGCCGGGATGAATCTCCTGCCGATATACCGGGAGTGGGAATGTGGTATCAGGGTAAGTTCCATGTAACTCCGCCCCAATTAACCTGCTTCCCCTTGGGAAATCCACGCCTCGGGAGATGGGTTGACCTCACTCCCTATGAAAAGATGGGGAGTAGTTATACAGTTCAGACCAAGAGGGGCTGCAGGATGCGGTGCATCTATTGCACCTATAATCAAGTGCTGGAAGGAAACCGTCTCCGGTTACGTTCTCCGGTGGAGGTGGTGGATGAGATAGAGGAGGCGTTTTATAAATTTAAGCCGGAAACCTTTGAATTCGTGGACTCAGTCTTTAATGACCCTTTGGGCCATTGCCAGGAAATTTTAGAAGAAATCGTCCGGCGCCCCTGGAAAGCCCGTTTTACCACCATGGGGGTAAGCCCCAAGCATCTGGATACCCAACTGCTTCACCTCATGCAGCGGGCTGGGTTCAGTTCTTTTATGATCACACCCGAATCGGCCTCCGAGGCCATGCTCACCAATTATCAGAAGGGCTTCGGTATAGAGGATTTGCATAGGGCTGCCGAGGCCATTAACAAGTTTTCTTTTCCCGTGTTCTGGTATTTTCTCGTCGGCGGCCCGGGCGAGACCACTCGCACCCTTCAGGAAACCCTGGAATTCATTGGGCGCCATTTGATCCGGAAGGAAAGTCCTCCTTATAACCTGGCCCATATCTTTTTAGGGGTGAGAATCTATCCAGGCACCAAGCTCTGGCGTATAGCCCTGGAGGAGGGCTTTATCCACGATCGAAGCGACCCACTCAGGCCTCTCTGGTATCTGTCCCGGGAACTTGACCTGGATGTGACGATGCGTCAATTGTATGAGGCCGCCTGCCGCTGGCCCGAGATTGCCTTGGGGGATGTGGAAAAGTTTTTCCCGCTCACAAAGATATTGGGGGTCAGCGGGAAAGTCTTCTCCTTACCCAAGCCCTACTGGCAACATTTACCCTCGGTCAATCGCATTCTCATCAAGTTAGGTCTACTCTCCCTGTTCCAGCCCACTGGCATTCCAGCCCGGCTGCGTGAGTCCTTGGCACTCCAAAGGCTGCCCTTTAAGCAATAGGCCGGCCTCGCCGCCTGCAGCAGATAAGGAGTAGACATTCATCATAGGAGTGTCAGATATCAGGAAAGGCCGAATACAGAACAACCGAGTCTATAGCCACCCCATCTTCTTATACCAGGCAGCGGTGGTGGCCAAGCCGGTCAACAGGTCGATAGCCGGTTGGAAGCCGATTTCGGCCTTGGCCCTTTCATTACTGCACAGCCAGTTGGACTGCCGAATATCGCGCAGCTTGTCCAGACTCAGCAAGGTGGGTATGCGGGTGAACTGGGAGGCCAGGGAGCCCCCGAGAGCCACCAAGCGCATCACACCCCAGGGGACGCGAAGGGTCCCGAACCGCTGCTCCAGCGCCCGGCCCAGATATTCGCCTACCGTCTGCCAGTCGTAGTGCCCTTCGCCGCAGATATAATACACCCGCCCAGGGGCCTGCTCCGACCGCATGGCCAGCAAGATCCCCGTCACCAGATCGTGCACATGCACCAGGCTTACCTTTTGGGCGCTCAGGCCCGGAATGACGTGGAGGCCCCGGCGCACACTCTTGAAAAGCATAAAGGTGCCCCGGTCCCGAGGGCCATAGACTGCGGGCGGGCGGATGACGATGGCGGGGCGCGTCCGGCCGAATTCCAGGACGGCCCTCTCGGCCGCCAGCTTGGATTCACCGTAAGCCGATACGGGATGCGGTTCTAGGTCTTCGGTCAGTGGGTAGCCGGGACTGGGACCGGCCGCGGCCAGGCTGGAAACGAACAGCACTTTCTGATCCTCAGGCCCATACTCCTGACAGGCCTGGAGCAGATTGCAGGTTGCCTCCAGATTCCCGCGGAAGTATCCAGTTCGCCGGGCCGCCCGGGTAGCCCCGGCCACGTGGAACACCACGTCCACGTCCACCACGGCTGGGGCCAAAGAGGCGGGGGCATGGAAATCGCCGGAGACCAGAGTTAGGTGTTGGCTGCTGAGCCAGGTGAGGTTGCTGTGGGGACGAACCAGGCACTTGACCTGCGCCCCTTCGGCCAGCAACCGGTCCACCAGGTTGCTGCCGATGAAGCCGCTGGCCCCTGTTACCAAAGCACGCATGAGAAAATCCTATCGAAGGGGAGGCTGGCCGCTCACCGGCCCCAGGCCACTGAAAGCCAGGCTTCTTTTAGGCGGACCGAGACCGCCGGACAGGTTTCTCGGCCCCCCGGAAAAGTCCCGTCCGGGTCTGGATTTCCCAGGCATCCGTGCCAGAGATAGCCGTGCTCTCCTGGGCCGGCAAATTGGACCTCCACCTGCCGGGGGCTCAGAAAGTGAAAACCACAGCCCCAAGCCTTCACCACCGCCTCTTTAACCGACCACAATAGGGCTGCGGCCTCTTCCCGGTTCCCCGCGGTCAGGGTAACCGCTGCCTGCCACTCCGATTCCATGAAGACCCGCTGGTGCGGATAGGACCCGGCGAATTCCCCGGGGGCGGCTGCATCCAATCCGAGACCCCTCTCAGACCTGCCTACAGCCGCCCACAGCCGTCCGGCGCTCCAACTAAAGGAAAGGGCCGGGCCGACGACAGCGGCGTCCAGCCAAATCTGGGGCTTGCCCAGGGGGTCCCGCCTCAGGGTCAAGTCCGGCAGCTTCCGCTCCAGCAAGTGCTGCGCCAGAAAGCGGGCCAGGGACTCCTTTGCCGCCTGCCGGTGACAGCGGCCTTCCCATCCCGGCGCGCAGGAGCGCAAAGCCGCGGGCGTTGAAGCCACCAGGGCCGGTTCGCCCCGGGGAGAAAAAAATACCGGCGCCACCAGCGTGGGTCTTTGGTTTGGACCGGCACTGAGGCCTCCGGCCTGGGCCGGGATTCTGTTCTGAAGCGGTCTCATTCCGAAAAGGAGTGCAGCCTGAGCCCCCGCACCTTCATGAGGGGCTGGCCGTCGGCGTCCAGGGCCTGGGCATCCCAGGTAAATCCATTGGAGTCCTCGTCCTGCAAGCGGGCCTCCAGGATCACCCGCTCTTGATTCCGGCAACGGCGGGTGAAGGACATGGCCTCGATACGCACCGGGATGAAGGTGCGCTCATCCTCCTCATTCCGCATGACAATGTAAAAATTGGTCATCTGCATGAGGGCCTCCATCACGTAAGGGGAATACTGGAGACTGGGAGCCTGCAGGTGGGAAAAATCCATCTCGGTCCGGTACGCAGCCGCGCCCCGCACTAGGCCCGGCCCGGAGCCGTCCAAATGCTCTATTACCCGATATCTCCCCTGCATAGCGGTCCGTTGGTCATACCAACCGATAATTTTCTCCAACTCCTCCGTCCTGGTGTCCAGGTCCTCGAGCTTCAGTGGAAATCCCGGCAGATTGGGCCAGGCAGGCGGCGCCGCCCCGCTTAAAACCACTTGGGCCCGATAGTTGATGTCCTTCTTGTCCAGCACTTTCCCGGTGGGGGAGAGGAGGGGGGACTCCATGGTGAGTTGGCACACCACCTCACCTCCAGGCTCCCGGAGGCGGTGGCAAGTGATGATGGAATTGATCGCTACCTCCGGCGGCACTTCGATGGCCTCCAGAAACTCCACCTCCCTGACCTCCCTGACCTCCAGGTAAGGGTAAAGCAGGCGGGCGGCCTCCATGAAGGTTTCCAGGGCCATGATGGCGGACACCAAGGGGTGTTTCAGAAACTTGAAAGGCTTATGGTCGGCGATCCACAGGTCCCGCTCCCGGGAGAACACCCGGGAAGCCTGCAGCACGCCCGCCTGGAGATCCAGATAGGAGATGGCGTCAATTAGGGGGAATTGTTCCGGCGCAAAGACCATGGCGCCGTCCTGGAGGCCCGGTGGGGCTGGTTTCGGGTCGGCGGTATCCAGCCGGAGATGCTTGATCTCTGGGAGCCGGGACATAAACATGACCCACACGTCCTGGGGACCGGTCAAAAAAAGCTCCCGGCAAAAGAGTTCCTTTAGTTCCTGGGGTTCCAGATATCCGACCCCCATCTTCTCCAGCAGGCGACGGAGGTCCGGGTTATCGGCCATGCCGCCGCCGCTGATAGGCGGCAGGCTCAGGGCCTTGCACAGGATAGCCGGGTGTTGCGCCTTAATCTGACTCAACAGGGCCGACATCATCCGGTTGGCGGCGGTGTAATTGGTCTGGCCGCGGTTCCCCTGGATGGCCGCAACCGAAGACAGGGCCACCACGAACCGCAACCCGGCTTCGGAAGCGGCGTTGAACAGGTTCCAGGCGCCTTTGAATTTGACATCCAGGACTGCGGCCACCTCCTCGGGATTAAGGTGGGCCAGCAGCTTGTCCCGCAACACCCCGGCCCCATGGACCAGGCCATCGATTCGGCCGTAACGCCGGATAATTTCGTTGACTGTCTCCTGCACCTGGTCCGGATACGTCACATCACAGGAGAGATAAGCCACCTCCATGCCGGCGGCCCGCAACTCTTCCAGGCTCTGCATAACCTGCCGGGCCTGAAACAGGCGGGCCAACTCCTGCTGCAGAGCCTCCTGGGAAATATCTGGTCTTTGCTGCATGATCTGCCAGCGCAAGGCCTTTTCCGAGGGTTCCTCAGCCAGCAGCAGTTTGCTGATTTCTTCGTCCAGGTCGATGGCGGTCCGTCCCAGTAAGACTACCTGGGGATTGAAAGTCGCCAAACATTCCACCAGATGGGTGGTGATGCCGTAGCCGCCCCCGGAGAACACCAATACGTCACCACGGTTCAATGCCAGCGTGGGTTCGCTCATTCCTTCCACCAGGACCACCCGCCCTGCGGTGGTCATGACCTGCCCCTGGCGGTACCAGGTATCGATGACCGGCTGCTGCGGGTCCAGCGCCTGGCGCAAGGCCGGCAGCAGTTTGGTCTCCCGGTCCAGCCGCACCGTGCGGAAGAGCAAGTCGGGGTACTCCAGGGCGGCGCTCAGGAAGAGTCCCAAAAGGCCCTGGGATAACAAGTGTTCCTCTCCGGCCTCGTCCGGGGAACGATGCAAGGCCAGGGCAAATTTTTTCCGAGACGCGGCCCCCAGGGATTGCAGCAGCGGGAAGCAACCTGCGAGCAAACAGGGCAGGTCATCCATTCCCTGGAGCCTGCAGGTGAAGCTATCATCCAGGAGTATTACCAATCCGGCCAGGGAGGGGTCTGCGCTCAGCTTGAGGGCCGCCTGGCGAGCCCCTTCCGGCTGGCGCAGGTCAAACCCCGTGCCTTCGGGCCCGGCCTCCAGAAAAGCCAGGGACTGGACGGCGCACCCCCACTCCCGGCGGAATAGTTCGCTGACCTCTTCCAGCCACGCCGAACTGCCGCCGGGGTAAAGGATAGCCACTGTATCCGACGACGTCAGTTCAAGCGGCTGGGGGCTGAAATCGGGCAAAGGCACCGGCCCAAAGACCACCCGCTTGAGGGGCTTCACCTGGCCCAAAGGCGCGTCCACGGCTGCTCCGGAGGCTGCCGGGGCCGCCTGGGCCCCGGCCGGCGGCGTTTCCCTGCCTTCACCTCGGGCCACCACCTCGGAGATGCGGGAAGCCAGCTCCCGGACGGTGCGGACATCCAGAAAGTCCTCCAGTCGAATTTCGATGCCAAAACGGCTCTCCGCGGCGTCTATGATCACGGGAAAACGGCTGGAGCGAATGGCCAGGTCGGATCGCAGGTCCATATCCGGCTCAATCTCATCCCTCTCGTACCCGGTGGCCTCCATGATGAGGCCGATCACCTCTTCGAGATAGTCGGCGCCCGCTTCCGGTAAGGCCCGGGGTGGCGAGGGAGAAGGTTCAACGGCTGGCAATGGGGCTGCCGCCAGCGTCGTCGCCGGGTTATTGGATGGAACCACCGGGGGGGTCCAAGCAGCCTGCCGTGATTGCAAGAGCTGCTCCAGGTTTTCTTCAGAGAAATTGGGGGCATATTCCCGGCGGATAGCGGCCAATAGGGACGGTTTTAAGAATCGTCCAAAGGACTCCAGGACAAAGGCGCTGACCTCCCGCTGAATGATTCTTTCCAACGGGTCAACAGGGCCAAAAGAGGCCATTGCCGCCGGTTTCACTACCGTTGTCGCCGGTGCGGCGGGCCACTGTGCCGTCCGGACCCCAGGGAGAGAAATGAACTTGAGCGGGCCCGTGACTTTGAGATGACCCCGGGCAAACAACTGGCCCATAGCCGACTGCAAGGTCGTCTTCTCCGCATCCGGGAGGCAGGTGGCAATACAATCGGGTGATTCCAAGATTTGGGTGACGAGGTTGCTCATGGTGTCTCCCGGCCCCACTTCCATGAAAACCCTGATGCCGTAATCTTGCCGAAGGGTGCGGACGTTGCTCATCCATTGCACCGGGGACTCCAGGTGCGCCATGATGATCTTCTTGATTTCCACCGGATCCGCCGGAAAAGACGTCTTAGTCGTGTTGGAAATCACCGGGATGCGGGGGGCGTGGAAGGGAATGTGGCTAAGGAACTCTTCCATTTCATCATGGATGACCCGCATGAGGGGAGAATGAAAGGCCATGCTAACCTTGAGCTGGGTGGCCCGGTACCCCTCGGCCTTGATCTCCTCCCGCAAGGCCTGGATCGTGGCGGTATCGCCGCCTACCACCACTTGGCTGGGGGAGTTGTAATTAGTGATGTAGGCCTGTTCCAGCCCCTTGATCTTCGCTTGCACCAATTCCAGAGGGGCGTCGGTGGCGATCATGATGCCGGGGTCCAGGTTCAGCTCGCAAGCTTTGTCCATGCAGCTCGCCCGCATGTTCACCAGGCGGAAGCCGTCCTCAAAGGAAAAGACTCCTGACGTGGCCAAGGCCGTGAGCTCTCCCAGGCTGTGGCCCGCCATGGCCCTGGGCTCGATCCCCAGGGACCGGAGATACTGCATAATGGCAAATTCGAGGCAAAAGGTGGCGGGCTGTTGCCAGCGGGTTTTCTGCAAGTCCTCCTCCCGGTCCTGGAACAGCAGGTCCAGCAGGTCGAACTCGGCTAGGGCCGCCGCCCGGTCCAGCCAGTGGCGGATCACCGGGAAGGTTTCGTAAAGCTCGTAGCCCATACCGGCGTATTGGGCTCCCTGCCCGGGGAAGACCAGGGCGAGGGGTTGGGGCGCGACGCCCTCCTCCCCCAGAAAGAAGCCCTTGCGCCCCAGGACCCGCAGCATCTTCTCCGAAAGGGGGACTTCCGGCGCCAGGGGCTGCAATTCCTGAACCCGGCTGCGAGCCTCCGCCTCAGAGGTGGCCACCACCGCCAGGCGGTATGCCTGCCCGGCCACCTCGGTCCGGCCACAGAACACCCCTTCCGGCAGGTCCTGGTTGCCGCCGGCGGTCGCCGCCGGGGGCGCCTCGCCGGGGAGCGATACCAGCACGGCGTCATTCCCTTTCCTGGATTCCTCCAGGTGCATGACATAGTTGGAGCCGCCAAATCCGAAGGAGTTAACCTGGAGTCGCCGGGGACGGTCATTGGCGGATTTCCACTCCGAAGGTTCGGTTGGCACCACGAGGCCCGAACCCTCGATGGCCATTTCAGGATCAGGGGTCCGGTAGTTGAGGGTGGCTGGGAAGACTCCCGTTTGCATGGCCTTGACGCCTCGGATGAGGCTGTTGAGGCCGGAGGCCCCTAGGGTGTGGCCGATCTGGGACTTAAAAGAGGTGCACATGGTGCGGCCGTTGCCCCGATAAAAGGTCTGCAGGGCCTTCACCTCCTCCACGTCCCCTTGAAAGGTCGAGGTGGCGTGGCACTCCACCAGATCCACGGCCTCCGGCCCATAAGGCGCGTCCCGGAAGGAGGCCCGGATGGCGATCTCCTGGGTCTCCCGGGAAGACTCCACCAGCCCCAAATGATTGTTACTGGCGCCGGTGCCGGTGAGATAGGCGTGCACCCGGGCCCCCCGGCGACTGGCGACCCGCTCCGACTCGATGACAATCATGGCGCCGCCTTCGCCGAGCACCATGCCGTCCCGCTTGAGGTCAAAGGGCCGGCTGCTTTCCGCCGGTGGATAATCCTCGCCGGACATTCCCGCCAGGGCCCCCAGGGCGGAAAATTCCTGGAAGTGGATGGGGGTTAGAGCCTCTTCGCCGCCTCCCACGATGGCCGCATCGATGATGCCGTTGCGGATCAACTGCATGGCGCTGTAGAGCGCCACCAGGGAAGTGGCGCAGGCCGCTGACACTGCGAAGCTGGGGCCCATGAAGCCGTATTTGTTGGAGATATAGCCGCCGGCGGTACAATTGAGCCGCCCCAGCAGGGTGGTGTCGTCAATGGCCAGGCGCCCGGAGATAACCTCCCGGGTGAGAGCCTCCTGGCCTTCCGGGGTCAGAGGCACCACTCGCTGGATGGAGTTCAGGATTCCCCCCCAGGCTCCCCGCACCAGGATGTCCATCAAGGTCCCCGCGGCCTCGCCGGAGTTTTGGGAGATCAACACGGCAATACGATCTCTGGGGATGTCGGCGGCGAGGATTCCCGAATCCTGGATGGCCTGGCTCGCCAGCCACAGGGTGACCTTGGTGGCGTGAGTCATGGTGCGGAAGTCCTGGGGTGGAATGTTTAGATCTTTGCGGGAGATGTCCAGATTCTGAAAGGCTCCCACTTTGCAATAGATTTTTTCCGGCATCCGGGGACGCGGGTGGTAGAAGAGCCGGTAGTCCCACCGTTCCGGGGGCACATAAGTGATGCCGGATTTCATGGCCAGGCTGGCGGCCCAGACCTCAGCCGGAGAGTTCCCCAAGGCGTTGACCACACTCATGCCGGTGATGGCGATGCGTTCTCGCCCGGGCTCCCGGAAGGCGGTGCCCCGGGGCGGCCGCCCCGGCATCGCCGCGGCAGCCCCCCGGACCGGGCCGATCTCGGGCTGCGTCAGGTGGAGCGGCCCTTCGGCCAGATCCTGATGGAGCTTTGCGACCGACTTAACCCCCGTGATCGCCCCAGCGCAGGCGCCGCTCATAAACTGGCCCTTATCCAGGCAGGTGGCCGGGGACAGCGGCGGCCCCTGGGGCCCTGCGGTGCCCCTGGCCGCCACAAGCAGGCTTCCGGCCGTCAGGGTCTCCATCTCCCGGCGAAAGGAGGCCTCCTCCTGGCGACCGCCCTGGAAATCCCGCTCCAGGGCCGCCAGGCGATCCATCGCCGGAGTTTTCAGCGACCGTACCCGCAACCCGGTGGCTTCGCCGCTCACCACGGTGCTCCCGGGGGTGGCTTCCAGGATCAGCCTTTGATAGAGGGCGGTCAAGGCCCCGGTGCTAACTATCTCCTCGGTCGCCAAGTAGGCAGTCCCCACTTGAATGGCGTCGGCTCCCAGCATGACAGCCATAAAGGCCGTCTCCCGCTGATAGATGCCCCCCGCCAGAACAATCCGGCGCCCTTCAAGGAGGTGCGGTTCGCGGTGCTTCAATTCCAGGGCGATTTGGGCCAGGGTGAGAGTAGTATGTTGCCCCACGTGGCCGCCGGCTTCATTGCCCTCCAGGATGAGATAGCGTACCCCGACACTGCAAGCCAGACGCAAGAGGTCTTCATTGGGGGCGAGATACATCACCTCGAGGCCCCGATGCCGCAAGTCCTGGGCAAAAGATGGTTCCCCTGCGGCGATTACTGTAAATCGGGGGCGTTTACGGGTGATCCATTCCAACTGGGCGTCCCGGTGGGGATTTTCTGCCAGGGCGATGATATTCACAGCGTAGGGCCGGTCCTCCATGACCTCCGACAACCGTTGCAGCTTCCCGGTCAGGGCATCCTGATCCATGAGGCCCAAGGCCACCGTGGGCAGCCCCCCGGCGTCCGCCACCGCCCGCGCGAATTCCGGGACGTCGGTGATCCAGGACATAGCCCCCTGAATAATGGGGTAACGGGTGCCCATTTCCCGGGCCACGGGGGTCTGGGCCAGGAGGTCCGCCTGTTCCCGGGCCCGGGCGCACTGTGCGGCCACGTCGGCCAGAAAGCCATCCAGGGCCTCCTGGGTGCCGGAGCCATAACGCGCCGCAAAGGAGGCGGCAAAGGCCGCCTCTATTCCCAGGGGGATGAGCTCTTCCCGGCGAAAACTGCTCTCCTGGGGCGCCTGGGCCGCCCGGACGGCCTCCCGGGCAAAGGTCCGGCTTTCCTCCTCGGTCACCGTCTCCGTTCCGGTGGGCACCGCCTCAAGTAGCCGCTTGACCGCCTGGGAATTTCCCTTGTTGAAGACTCGAAAAGGTGCGTTAAGATTAAGCCCCACCAACTGGGTATGATCGGGACGCAATTTCGCCAGACCCTGCCGGGAGGATTCTCCCAGCCCGGCTAGGTCGGTCAGCCAATGGAGGCTCTCCAGCACGATTCCCTTGGCGCCGGTAGTGAGAAAAGCCGCGGCCGCTTCCGGGGTGGCCACGCCTCCCCAAATTACCAGCCCCAGCGCCGACTCCCGATGACGGAGACGGTCGCACAGAGCGGCGTACAAGGTAAAGGTGGATTCACTGCTCACCAAGCCACCCGCCTCACTGCCCTTGAGCACCACCTGGGGCAGGTCGGCATGCTGATCCAGCACTTCCAGGATAAGAGACACATCGCTGAGGATAGGAAAGATATCCACGCCAGGGCTTAAAGCGGTCAAGCGTTTCAAAGCGGGGTGCGCAGAATCGTCCAGCAACAGGGGATGGAACTCCACCCAAAGGCCCTTTATGGCCAGAGATTCCAGCAACTCCGGAAGCGCCTGATCCCAAATCGCCTCAGGAGCCACCTTGAAGTGGACGGCCTCTCCCTGGGCGCCGATCCGGTTAAGGACCGGGGCCGCGGCCGTAAGAGGCAGGTGTGACAGATCAACCAGGCCGATAGTACCGGAATTCACCGCCATCTTGGCCACTGCCGGAGAGAACTCCTCCGGTCGCCAGACCGTGGCAATTATCGGACGAGTGTTCGCAACCACCCTGATTCTTCCGCAAGACTCACCCATTGATCATCTGCTCCTCATAATGGAGAGAGAAATAGACCGTTTCGGCCTTAGGTCAAGACATCGCCAGATCGTGCGCAGGTTGGCCCCCTGCGTTGACGTATCCTCTCCTTGGTCTCGTCGTCCAGAACCTGCAATGAGAGATGCAATCACCCAATACTATGGCGTCAATTCTTTCCGGTATATCCTAAATCTCTTATTCACTTTGGCGCCCCCATCCATATACCACTGGTTGATCAGGTCATTGTCTTCAAGATTCCAGCCTAACTCAATATACTGGTATCCCTTATATTTAGGATTTTCAATAATCGTCCGGAAAAGGTAGTCGAAGGCTAATAGGGGTAGCCCCATTTGGCGGTACTTTTTTCTAATCCCAAAAATCAACCCCCGATGCCCATTGATTTCCCGCCGGTAGAGGAGAAACTTGAGCCATCCCAGCATTCCTATTTTACCATTGAGCCGTTTTAACAAGGGATTGATATCCGGAATGACGACTCCCACCCCGATCGGCTCCTGGCCATCTAGCATAAAAAAACCCAAGTCAGGATCCATGATGCGCGCCAAGCTGTGGCCGATCTCTTCCCACTCGGCATCGGTCATGGGGACAAACCCCCAGTTGTCAAACCAGGCTTCGTGATAGATCTCCTTCACATACTTCAATTCGTTGTGGAAATCTTCTCGAACTCGGATAGGCCGTATTTGGATGTTGGCCTTTTTGGAGATGCGCCGGGCAAGACGCCCCACCCAGGGTGGCGGTTGCCAGTGGCGATCCACCCAAAACGACAGCAGGTCCTTTTCTTTGCTGTAACCGCAGGATTCCACCAATCCTGGATAGTAGGGGGGATTATACGTCATCATTACCACCGGGCGTTGTTGGTAGCCCTCCACCAGCAAGCCTGCCTCATAGTTGCTGGAAGGATTTAAGGGGCCCCGCACAAAAGTCATTCCCTGACCCCGGAGCCATTCTTCCACCGCGCCCATGAGGGCTGCCGCGGCTTCTAAGTCTTTAGAGCACTCGAAAAATCCCCATATTCCCATGCGCTCATCGTGGAACCGGTTGTAATTATGGTCCACGATGCCAGCGATGCGGCCCACCGTCTCGGTACCCCGCTGGGCCAGAAACAGCCTTTGCTCGGCAAATCGCCAGAAGGGATGCGTTTTAAGGTCAATTAGCTTAGCCACCTCCTTTTTCAAAGGGGGGACCCAGTTGGGGTCATGGGCGTAAATCTTCCATGGCAGTTCTAAAAAGGCCTTCATCTCCGAAGGTCGCGTGACGGTAATCAATTTCACCGGTGCCATGAAAATTCCTTTATTATGGATTTACCGCACAGAAGCGATTCATGAGCACGCGGAAATGGTAGCCCGCGGCGGCCATGGACATACCATCTCCGGGCATGATAGGAAACCATGGCGCCCATCTTGATCAGGCGCTTAATCAGCCAATCCATGGATCGTTTAACTACTTCGCCCCAGACATAGAACTGCCGGATCATGTTGAGGAGGTGGTAAGCCAGAAGCCCCATCTTCAACCGGGCTTGGTTGGCCTCGAAGCTCTGGCAACTGGTCTTATAGTTATGCTTATTTCAGGCAATTCTTGCGGCATAATCAAGGATATGAATACTCTCCTCACCTACCTACCAACCATCAAAAATAATCAGGGATTAGGCCTGACACTTGGCACAAAAACTTTAAATGTCGCCAGGGTCTTAGATAACGCTATGATATCCATGTCAACCTGGATTATGCAGCAAAAATTGAGAGAAAATAGTATAATATATTGATATAATTAGATATATTAGTAAATTAGGGGTGTTCCAAGATGCTCGTCAATGCTGAAAGCCAGAATGGATTG
Source organism: uncultured delta proteobacterium (assembly GCA_963812015.1). Taxonomy (GTDB): domain Bacteria; phylum Desulfobacterota; class Desulfobaccia; order Desulfobaccales; family 0-14-0-80-60-11; genus 0-14-0-80-60-11. Next base: position 825,648 of record CAWETI010000002.1, read on the forward strand.
ATTCAGCCGGATTTAAACCAAAATATCATAACAGATTTTCAAGGGCAAAGATCACTTCAGGCGTTAATTTTCTTCTGGTGCGAGAGATTGATGACCTTTCAGGATCATTAACCAAAGGAAAGATTGCCTGGAAGACTTTGGGCCACATATTCGAAGCATTCCTTAGTCCAGATGGTGCATGAATGGAGGCCCGCCTGGTTTCCATCTTTGTCAAGGAGGCGGTGGCTCTTGCACTTGGACCTCGCCAAAGAGAGAGAAAGGTAAACAAGAAATAAGATTACCGACTTCTCTTTTGATCTCTCGAAATAATCTCAATTATAAACAAAATGCCAATCAATACACTTAATATTGATCCCGCAAGAATCGCGATTGGCAATTCTTTCCAACCTATTTCCATAATATTTTCTTCGGTCGTGGTCATGGTTTGTTCCTTGTGGACAAGGCAATCCTCCGAGATTTTGCAGCAACCCGGGCCACCGAATTCCAAAAACGGTTTTGGCGACCTCTCTTTCCGGGTTTAACCCCGGAAAGCTTCTTCTTTTACAGCCAAATTATCTCGTGGGAGGCATGATAGCACAAATTTCGCTGAAAGAGTAATTTCCCCAAAAATCTGAGCAGACCAAACCCTTAGAATCAAAATGCTTCACTGCTGTGGAGCTTAAGGAGTCCATGCCAGCACCGCCCGTAAATGGTTAGCCAGTGGAAAAGCTGAGGTCGCATGCACATTAGACCTCCGGGCTGGATCAGAGGTGTCGATAGCTGCTATGATCCGAAACTTATCACAGAGCCAAAAACTTCCCCATATCCAGAAGATATGTGCTCTTTGGTGGCCGGCCCCGCCGCTGTCTCTGTCTCTTTTTCGGCTTCCGTTCTCCCTACGCCCCTTGGGGGCTAAAGGTTTCACGGTTATCGGGCCCAGAGCGCAGGCGTACCCTCAGGGTCAACGGCCCTGGGGGATGGGTTCGTCTCCCTCGGTCAGTCGCGGCCATGTGGGAATCGGCGCCTCCTGCACCGATGGCCCGGCCACCCATCGACTCCGAATCCCCGACACAAGCCGGCAGGGAGTGTTCACGACCTGGCTAAAGGCCTGGTTGAAGCAATGAGAGCCCCCCCTGAGGCGATCATCCTATCCCTGGACCCGTCCCGCCGGCCACTGGTGCACCGCAGGTCCGGCCTTGCCCCTACCTACGACGGCCCCTTTACCCCTCCTCATTCCTGTGAACTCTGCCCAGGGTACGGCAAACTTGGCCCACCGTCTCCTCCTGTCCGGGGCCACCTCCGGCGATCTGAACACGGTCCTGGACGCCATCGATGGCTTACCGGCCAACCCCAATGTCCGGGACGCCTTCAAGCAGATCTCCCCGGATAAGGCCGGGGCCCTGTCCACCCTGGCCTTTGCCGGGGCAGCCTCCCAGATGCGCAACCAGGCCCAGCGGATCACCGATCTGAGCTTCGGTGGCCGGGAGGCCGGAGTCCTGGGTGGGCTCCCCGGGTCCTTTGACCTCAATTACTCACGGACGGGGGGGCTGATGTTGGCCTATAACTCCGCCAGCCTGGCCGGGCTGATCACGGAAAAGCCCAAGGCAGCCCCCGAGAGCCGCTGGGGTCTCTACCTTGACCCGTCCCTCATCTTGGGGTCTCAGCAATCCTCGGTGAACCAGACGGGATTTAACTTCACCATGGCGGGCTTCACTGCCGGGGCCGACTACCGGGTTCGGGACAACCTCCTGGTGGGCCTGGCTACGGGCTACAGCCACACCAATTCCAGTTTCTTCGGCTCCGGGGGCGGGGTCCAGACCAACACGTGGCCCCTGACGGCCTACGCAGCCTACCTGCCCCAGTCCTTTTACGCTTACGGCTCCCTGGGCTATGCCCTGAACCTCTTCAACCTGCAGCGGCAGATCGGCTTTGGGGGCCTCAACCGCACCGCCACCAGCTCCACTACGGGCAATCAGCTCAACGCTTACGGGGAGGCGGGGTACGACCTGAAGGCCAGTTCCCTGGTAATAACCCCCGTGGTTTCCCTGGCCTACTCCGGCCTCTGGGTGGACAGCCTGACGGAGAACGGCGCCGGGGCCCTGAACCTCAAGGTCTCTCCTCAAAACGCCACCTCTCTGCAAACGGGGGTAGGCGCTAAGGTGGCCGCGCCTTTGAAGAGGGGCCCGGTGACGGTGGTGTCTCAGGCCTACGCCACCTACCAGCACGAGTTCGCCAACGACAGCCGGGGCCTCAACGCCAGCCTCAGCCAGAGCGGTAGCACCTTCAATTTTCAGACGGACGCCGCCCCCAAGAACTATGCCTTGGTGGGGGCCAACGTGACCATCTTGACCGACAAAAACTTCCGGGTTGAACTCAACTACAATACCGAAGTGGGCCGATCCAACTACACCGCCCATTCCGCCTACGCCGGGGTGCGCTGGGAATTTTAATGTGCAGACACCTGCCCTGATCCGAAACTTATCACTGAGCCAAAAACCTTCCATATCCAGAACACAGCAAAACGAAAAGCAGGAGGGCGCCGAGGTATCCGTAACGGCCTAATGCCGTTAAGAATATGCTTCTCCCCCCCATCCCGCTGGCCTGGGTTTCATTAGGTTGCCCGGCAAGGTTGCCTCTGTTCACTTCTTCGGCGGGAACTTATTGAAAATAAAAAAAACCCGATAAAATAGTGGGGATATTTTTATCGGGGCCTAGGCAGGTATCTGACGAGAGCGATGGCCGGCACCCCGTTTTCCGCCCATGAGGGAGGATTGCGGATTGGGAGTTAATCGCTGACGTATCGGAAGCGGCGGGGAAATCGAGGGCGTCGATGAGCAAAGTCTGGCTGGATACGGTGCTGGAAGAACTGCGGCGGGTCCGGGGATTGGACCTGAGCGATTACCGCCGGCCCACCCTGGAGCGCCGCCTGGCCGCCCGGATGGCCAATCTACGCCTAAACGACCCCGGGGAGTATCTGCAGCGGCTGCGGTCCGACCCCTCTGAGTGCGACCGGCTCATTGAGACCATCGATATCAAGGTCTCGTCATTTTTCCGGGACCCCCTGGTCTTTGAATTCTTAGCCCACCGGGTCCTGCCCTTGATAATGGAGCGCCACCGGCGGCAGCACACCCGCCAGATTCGCGTCTGGAGCGCCGGATGCGCCGCCGGGGAAGAACCCTATTCCGTGGCCATCCTCCTGGCCCAAGCTTTGGAGGACGAGGACTTTCCGTGGCTTCCTTATATCTGCGCCACGGATATCAGTCCCGAGGCCCTGGCCGCGGCCCAAACCCGCAGCTATCGCCGGGAGAGCTTGGAGACCACCCAACTGGGAATCCTGGACCGCTTCTTCCGGCCCACGGCAGACGGCTTCGAAGTCATCCCGGAGATTCGCCGGATGGTCCAGTTCTCCCGGGATGACCTGACCTCCCGGCACAGTCTCGCCCCGGCGGACAGCGTCTTCGGGTCCTTCGACCTGGTGCTCTGCCGCAATGTGCTCATTTACTTCACCCTGGACCTGCAAAAAAGGGTCCAGGATAAACTGTACGGCGCTTTGAACCCCGGGGGGTACCTGGTCCTGGGGATGTCCGAATCCCTGCCGCCGAAGACGGCGTCCCGGTTAATCGCGGTTGACCAGCCGTGCCGGATCTTTCAAAAGTCCGGTTAAGGGGCATCTCCGTCTTAGGCGGATGAAGCCGCAAGGAGTCTTGACCATGAACCTGCTGAACCGGATTACCATCAGGAGCCGGGTGTGGGGCGCTGCGGCCCTGCTGCTGCTGCTTTTCCTGGCCTTCGGGCTGTTCTCCCTCCACGAAATGCGCGCCTTGGACCACTTCACCTGGGAGCTGTACAACCACCCCTTCCAGGTCTCCAATGCGGCCCTGCGGGCCGGCACAGGGGTGAGCCAGATGCAGAGCAGCATGCGCCAAGCCATTCTGGCCCGCTCTGAGTCCGAGTTAGCCATGGCCGTCCAGGAGGTTCGGGAGGCCGAGCGGGCGACCCATGACAACCTCAATGTGGTCCGGGACAAGATCCTGGGGGCCGAGGGACAGGCGCTGGAACGGAAAACCCGGGAACAGTTGGATGCCTGGGGCAAGGTCAGAAATGAGGTGCTGGCACTAATCCGGAGGGGAGATAAAGCCGCGGCCATCGCCTTGACCCTGGGCCAGGAAGATGAACTTTTTGAACGCCTGGTACAAGCTCTGCTGAACCTGCGGAATTACGCCCGCAACAAAGCCGGCGATTTTATGGAAAACGCCCGGGAGCAGCAGCAGCAAATTTATCAGCGCACCATCATATTCTTGGCCATTGCGGCGCTGCTGGCTTTTCTCATCGGCGTTTTCCTGATCAGGAGCGCCCTGGCCGATCTGGCGGCCCTCCGGAGGACCATGACGGCCATCACCCGCACCGGCCGCCTGGAAAAATCCATGGTGACAGGGGCCAACGAAATCGCCGACATGGCCGCGCACTTCAACGGCTTGGTGGACCGGCTGCAATCCCAGTTCTGGCTGAAAGACGGCCTGGCCGCCCTGAACAGAAAGCTGGCCGGGGATCTGCCCGCCGGCGATTTGTCCGCCGGCGGCCTCAACTTTATCTCCCGGTATGTGGGGGCCTGCGCCGGGGCATTTTATGCCTATGATCAACCGGCCTCCCGTTGGGAGCTGAAAGCCCCTTATGCCCTGGGGGAGGGCACCTATCTGGCCCCGCAGTTCAAGGAGGGGGAAGGGATTGTGGGCCAGGTGGCGGCAGAGAGGAAGCCCATCTTTCTGGAAGGCATCACCCGGGAAGAAGCCGTGGCCGCCAGCGCCACCGTCAGCGAACCTCCCCGAAGCCTTTACGCCGTTCCCCTGTTGTATCAAGGGGAATTAGCCGGCGTTATGGAAGTGGCTTCTTTCACCGGGATTGACGCCAGCCAACGGGAATTTCTCAATGCTGCGGCCCACATCCTGGCCATGTCCCTGTATGCCGCAGTCCAGAAAGACCGCATCCGGGGGCTGCTGAAAGCCTCCCAGGAGGCCAACGAAGAGCTCGCGGGGATGAACGAGGAACTCCAGGCCCAGTCGGAGGAGTTGCAAGCCCAGACCGAGGAACTGCGGGCCCAGACCGAGGAGTTGGAAAGACAGCGCCTCCGGGTGGAGGAGGCGGACCGCCTCAAGTCCGAGTTTCTCTCCAACATGAGCCACGAACTGCGCACCCCCCTGAACAGCGTCCTGGCCTTGACCCAGTTGATGATGGCCCGGGGCACGGGGAAGGATGCGGCCCAAGAGGCGGAATATTTGCAGGTCATCGAGCGCAACGGCCGGCACCTGCTGCACCTGATCAACGACATCCTGGATATTGCCCGCATCGAATCCGGCCGGGTGCAGTTGACCCTGACGGAGATCGATCCCCGCGCAACCTGCGACCGGGCCCTGGAGACGGTGCGGCCCCTGGTGGCTGAACGTGGCCTGGAACTCAAGGCCGATTACGGCGACCTGCCCCGGATATCCACCGACGAAGACAAGCTCCAGCAGATCCTCATCAACCTGCTGTCCAACGCGGTGAAGTTCACCGACCAGGGACAGATCGACCTTGCGGTGGATACGGCGGGAGACCGGGTGCGCTTTGTCGTCCGGGATACCGGCGTGGGCATCGCTCCGGAGGTCCTGCCCTATATCTTTGACAAGTTTCGGCAAGCGGACGGTTCCTCCACCCGCCGGTTCGAAGGCACCGGCTTGGGCCTGGCCATTTGCCAGTCCCTGGCCAAAATTCTGGGCGGGGAAATCGCGGTGGCCAGCGAGCTGGGCCGGGGCAGCACCTTTACCCTGTGCCTACCGCGGCGTTGCCCGGAACCCCAGGAGGTCGCCGACGCGGCGCTGGTTACCCGGTCGTCTCCTGACACCGCCCCGGTCCAGCCACCGCCGGCACCGTCCGCGGCCCGGGGGGAACCGCCCCTAATCATGGTGGTGGAGGACAATCCGGTGGCGGAGCTGCAGATCCGCACCGTCTTGGAGGAACAGGGGTACGCGGTCCAGGTGGCCCCAGGCGGCGCCGAGGCCCTGGCAGGTCTTTCCCAGGTCAGGCCGGACGCCATCATTCTGGATCTGATGATGCCGGAGGTGGACGGGTTCCAGGTCCTGGAGCAGATCCGGGCCATTCCTGCCACCGCCGCCATCCCGGTGCTGTTGCTGACGGCCAAGGGGCTCACCCGGGAAGACCAGGCCCGCCTGGCGCCCCACCATATCCGGCAGCTCGTCTTGAAGGGGAGCCTGAGCCGGGAGGAGTTGGCGGCCTGCGTCCGCCGGCTTCTCAGGATTCCGGCCCCGCCCGTTCTCCCACCGCAGGCAACCGCCCCGCGGCCCCCGGTTGCCCGGCGGCCGGGCCGCCCCATCCTGGTGGTGGAGGACAACCGGGATAACCTCCTGGTCATCACCGCGGTCCTGGATGAGGCCGGGTATAAGTATATCACGGCCGCCGACGGTCAAGAAGCGGTGGCCCGGGCCCGGGAAGCGTCGCCGGCCCTAATTCTCATGGACCTGCACCTCCCCGACGTCGGCGGCCTGGAGGCCGCCAGGCAAATTAAAGCCGATCCGCTCCTGGCGGGAACCCCCATCGTGGCCCTGACCGCCATGGCCATGCGGGGCGACCGGGAAGAGATCCTGGCCGCGGGCCTCGATGACTATCTGGCCAAGCCCTTCGAACCCCAGGAGCTCATGCAGTTGGTGCGCCGGTGGCTGGACTGAGATGAGCCACCGGGTGAAATGGGTGCCCATCGGGGAGATCAGGGTATCCAGGGACCCCCAAGTCCAACTGGTTACCGTCACTGGGCCATGCGTCGCCCTGGCCCTGTACGACCCGGCAGCCAAAGTGGCCGGGCTGCTCCACGTGGTCCTGCCCGGCCGCCGCCGGGTGCGCCGTCCCGGTGATCGCCACGCCTTCTACGCCGACACCGGGGTGGCCCCTGCTGGTGGAAGAGATGATCAATCACGGGGCCAGCCGGGACCGACTGCAGGCCACGGTGGTGGGGGGGGCCATGGGGTCGCCGCCGGGGAATTTCGGCGACCTGGGCCGCCTCAACGTCGAAGCCGTCACCGTCCGGTTGCAGGAAAGGGGGATTCCCATGGTTATCCGGGAGGTGTTGGGGCAGATGGGGAGGCGCATCTCCCTCGATGTTGCCACCGGATCGGTGAGGGTGGACCCCTTTACGGTGCCGGCCATCCCGGGAATTCTCCCGGGTCAGGCGGAGCTGGCCCCAAAACAGTTAACCAGGCTGGCCCGGGAGGTTTCCCGCCTGAGGCCCGAACCGCGTGTGTCGGCCCTGGCCATGGAGGAATTGCACCAGCCCCACCCGGACTGGTGGGCGATCCGGAGACACATGGGGGGGGACCCGGGGTTGGCCGCCCACTTTTTCCGGCTGGCCAACTCGCCGCCATACGGCCATCACCAGGCAATAGCCTCTTTGGAGGAGGCCCTGAATCTGTTGGGGGGCAAACAACTGCGGCGCCTCTGGGTGCTGGCCGCGACCGGCCGGCATTCGGGCAGTTCCTTGAAAAATTGGGGGCTGGACCACTACCCATGGTCCCGGCATAGTCTGGCCAGTGCGGTGATCGCCCGGTATCTGGCAGCCTCTCAACCCCCGGGGTTCCGGGAAGAGGCCTTCACCGCCGCCCTGCTCCACGGCCTGGGTCTGGCGGGCCTGGCCTGCCTTACTGCCAAAGGCTTCGGACCGGAGCCGCCGGCTTACCCCGGCTACGGGCCCATGGCAGGCCTGCTCCTGTCGGCCTGGAACCTGCCGCCCCGGCTGGCCCGGGCGGTGGCCGCCCATGAAGCTCCCGGGCCGCCCGGCGAGGGTGACGACCTGGCCGTTTTTATCCATGCCGCCTGCGGCATCAGCAATCTGCTGGGCTGCGCGGTTCCCGGAGAACCGGTTGCCCGCCCCCTATCCAAAGAGGTTATGGCGCGGGTCGGGCTAAGCCAGGACCTGGCCGGCGCCCTGCCCGGAATCTTGGCGGAACTGCGGTCCTGGGGGTTGCTGGACCACGCCGCGCCAGAAGATTGGCCCGCCTCGGGGGATGGGGCGGCGTAAAGCTCTAGTGCAGAATTTTACCAGAATAGGCAAAAATCCGATGAGTAATTCATCGGGTGAGGCTTTATGCTGCGGTGAGCGCCTTCTCCCTATGCGGCCATCAATTCCCCCTCATAGGCTGCAAAGTGCGCACGAGCATTTTTCGTCTCATTCCCAAGTTCTCGCCGAAGAACGGCTTTTCCGCCAAGCTTCTGATGGGCTCGATGGATTTTACCGGTAAATTGACTACTTGCCCTGAGAACCAAGACGGCCTCCGCCGTTATTTGGATAATATCCTGAAGGAGTAGGGATCATGACTGTTCCGGTGCTCCTGGCCGTGGACGACCGGCTCGACAACCTCTTCGTCCTGGAGCAGGTGGTGAGGACATATCTGCCGGAGATCAAGATGATTACCGCCGAGAGCGCCGAAACAGGTCTGCCCCTGGCGGCGGCGGAAGCCGTCGACGGCGCCCTCATCGACGTGCAGATGCCGGGCATGAACGGCATCGAGATGTGCCGCCGGCTCAAAGCCGATCCCCGGACCGCGTCCATCCACGTCATCCTGGTGACCGCCCACCGGGCCACCTCCGAATTAAAGGCCCAGGGGCTGGACGCCGGGGCCGACGACTTCATCACCAAGCCCATCGACAATGTCGAGCTGGCCGCCAAGCTCAGGGTCATGCTGCGCCTCAGGGCTGCGGAGCAGGCGCTGCGCCGGGAGCGGGATCACCTGGAAGACACGGTCCTGGAACGCACCAAAGCATTGCGGGACGCCGAATACCGCTACCGGACCCTGTTCCAAACTGCCGGGGATGCCATCTTCATCAACGACCTGGAAGGACGCATGCTGGAGGTTAATGATGAGGCCTGCCGCCTCCTGGGCCACACCCCGGACGAATTGTTGAAGCTTACCGTGAGCGATGTGATCTCTCCGGAATATGAAGACCGGCGGCCGGAGATCCTGAAACAACTCCAGGCCAAGGGCCACGTTGTCTTCGAGAATGAACTCGTCACCCGGGATGGGCGGATTATCCCCACCGAGTGCAACAGTCGCCTGATGGACCTCCAGGGCCGCCCCGCGGTGCTCTCCATCGCCCGGGATATCAGCGAGCGCCAGACGGCGGCGGCGGCGCTGCGGAAGAGCGAAGAACTTTATCGTTCCTTGTTTGAGAACATGCTGAACGGCTTTGCTTACTGCAAGATGCTCTTTGACCAAAATCAGCCCCAGGACTTTATCTATCTTGCCGTCAACAGTTCCTTCGAGGCATTGACCGGGTTAGAGAATGTTGTCGGGAAAAAAGTATCCGAAGTCATTCCGGGTTTAGGTGAGTCTGATCCGAATTTGTTGCAAATCTATGGCAGGGTGGCTTTGACCGGCAAACCCGAGAGGGTTGAGATCTATGTGGAAGCCTTGAAGATGTGGTTTTCGCTCTCGGTATACAGCCCTGCAAAAGACTACTTTGTGGCCGTATTTGACGTTATCACCGAACGCAAGCAGGCCGAGGAGGCTTTAAAGGAAAGCCTGGCCCGGGTGACGGAAGTCCAGTACGGCACGATTGAGGCCCTGGCCATGGTTACCGAAGCGCGGGACCCTTACACCGCCGGGCATCAGCGCCGGGTCACCCAGCTTGCCTGCGCCGTGGCCCGGGAACTCGGGCTCCCCGCTGACCGGGTGGCCGGCCTCCGGGTGATGGGATTGCTCCATGACATCGGCAAGATCAGCATTCCTGCCGAGATTCTTAGCAAACCGGGAAAATTAAGCGACACGGAATTTGCTATCATCACATCCCATGCCCAGCCCGGTTACGAGATTGTCAAAGAAATCCGGTTCCCCTGGCCGGTGGCCGAAGTTATCCTACAGCACCACGAGCGGATGGACGGTTCGGGCTATCCCCAGGGACTGACCGGCCCCGATATTATCCTGGAGGCCCGCATTTTGGCGGTGGCCGACGTGGTGGAAGCCATGGCCTCCCATCGACCTTACCGGCCTGCTTTGAGGATTGAGTCGGCCCTGAAGGAGATTACCCAGAAAAAGGGCCTTCTCTATGATCCCGAGGTGGTGGACGCCTGCTTCAAGCTATTCACTGAGAAAGGATTTCAATTTGCTTAACGTCTCTGAGGCGTAATCTGCAGGTCACCATGCGGCTCGGAAAAAAGCGGGAAGAGCCTTATGGACCCGATTGACGACTCCCAAGCTGATCTTAGTTCGGCGGAAGGCGTTGCCGGCCCAGCGGCGCAGGTCCTTCGGTTTGTCTGGGGATGCCTTTTGGGTGATCATGGCCCCTTCCTTAGGGGCCGGGGACCAAGGGAAGCTGGGTATGGGGAAGGAGGGGCGAACGTCACCCCGCCGCCCGGGGAATCTCTCCAGGCCCGGAAGAGCCGCACCGGTTGAGGGGCGATGGGCACTGGCCTCCTGTGGTTGGCAAAATCGCCGCCTCAGTCAAATTGAAAGGTTTTCTCGGTGAATAACTTCACGCAGATATCCACCACCTCGGGATCATAGAGGACGCCCCGGTTCCGGGAGATTTCCTCCAGGGCCTGATCAATGCCGAGAGCGGGGCGGTAGGGCCGGCGAGAGGCCATGGCCTCCACCACGTCGGCCACCGCCAGGATCCGGGCTTCCAGAAGTATGTCGGGAGCGGTCAGTCCCTGGGGATAACCCGAGCCGTCCAGTCGCTCGTGGTGCTGGAGCACCGCCAGGGCAATGGGCCAGGGAAATTCAATATCCTTCAGGATGTCATACCCCACTTGCGGGTGTGCTTTGATGAGATTTAATTCCATCTCAGAAAGTTCGCCCGGCTTGCTGAGGATCTCCGCGGGCACCGCCACCTTGCCGATATCGTGGAGCAGCCCCAACGCCTGTATGCCTTCGCGCTGCTCCTGGGAAAACCCCAGTGCTCGGGAAATGGCGTCTGACAGTTTCGCCACCCGCCGCTGATGGCCGCATATATAGGGGTCCCTCGTTTCCACCGTGGCGGACAGGGCCTGGACGGTCCCGCACAAGGTGCGTCGTAACTGCTCGTAGCTGACCGCCAGCCTCTTTTCGGCCTGTCGCCGGGCCGTGACGTCAATCAGGGAGGTGCGCACCTGGGGGTGACCCGCAGCATCCGAGACCCGGAGACTGTCCAGTTGCACGACGACCTTCCCCGCGCCTTTTCCCCGGAGGTTCAGTTCCACGGGAGGCGCCGGCTGGCCCTGGATCACCGCGACCAGATAGGCCTGGAATTTCTGCTTATCTTCCGGTGGGATAAAAGAGGCCAGAGACTGGTGAACCAGCCGGCCCTTCTCTGCCCCCAGGAGCCGGGCCGCGGCGAGATTGGCCTCCAGGACCCGGCCCCCTTCGTCCAGGGTTAGGTAGGCCAACGGCGCGCAGTCATAGAGGTCGGTGTATCTCGTCAGCGCGGTTTCCAGTTCCGCCTGGGTCTGGTGCAACTGTTCATTCTTAATCTCCAATTCCGCCTGGTGGTCCCGGAGTTCCTGTAACAATTTCCGGGCCTCTTCCGGGGAAATCTTCTCGAGGTCCGCGGTCCGGGATTTGAGCCGCGCCTGGGCCCGGCGGCGCAGGTTCTTGGGTTTGTCCGGGGATGCTTTTTGGGTGATCATGGCGCCGTCCTGGAGGGGTAACGTATTTGTTCCACTCGTTCCCAAGTTGCCCTCGGAAACGGCCATGAATGCCAGGCTAAGCCTGACTGGTAAAGGCCTACCCCATCTCAGCTGGGGAAGAGGCTTTCCAGGCAAAAGAATTTATGAAACGCTCTCCTACTGTCTTCAGGACTTTTCAGAGAGGTATCGGATGCTTCCCCGGATTACGTTAATTGGGTGACATCCGCCATGGCCAGGGGGATAAGGGCAGGGTAGCCGGGCAGGGCTTCCAGGCGACGGGCAAGGCACAGGCGTGGACAGGTGACCGCTGTCTTCTCCTTGACGGCCTGGCGCAGCAGCGGGCCAGCTTGTAGCGCAGACCCTCCCGGGCCATCTTCAGCAGGTTGAGCCTGGGCTGATAATTCCAGATGCCGGTGATAGAAGCGCGGCAGTTATCCGCGGGAATGGCAGGAACCTTTAGGCTGAATGGGGTCGATATGGACCGTATATGGGAGATTTTTTGACCGGGAATAAGTTGCGGACCATAGCAGTTAACCAGCCTCGGAGGTGGCTCCTTGACACAGGGTTAATGAGCACTACTTTTAGCTGACCCTTATCATCCCAAGCTTTCACCCCCGAGAGCGGCCACCATGACCAATGAAAATGCCCCCCCTCGAATCCACGTGTTGGCCAAGCCCACCGGGGCGACGTGCAACCTGAACTGTTCTTATTGCTTTTTTCTGAACAAAGAAATGCTCTACCCCGGCAGTCACTTTCGCATGAGCGACGCGGTGCTGGAGAACTACATCCGCCAACTCATCGAGTCCCATCGCACTGACAAGGTGACGGTGGCCTGGCAGGGTGGAGAACCAACCCTCATGGGCCTCGACTTCTATAGGCGTGCCATCGCATACCAGAACCGGTACCAGCGGCCGGGCATGATCTTCGAGAACACCATGCAAACCAACGGCACGCTCCTCAACGACGATTGGTGCGAGTTCTTCCGCGCTCAGGGCTTTCTCATCGGCATCAGTATCGACGGTCCCGGCGCGCTGCACGATGTCCACCGGGTGGACAAGAGCGGCCGGCCGACCTTTGACCGGGTGATGCGAGGCCTGCGGCTGTTGCAGAAGCATGGGGTGGAATACAATATTCTCACCACCGTTAATCGGCTCAACGCTGACCACCCCCTCGAAGTTTACCGATTTCTCCGAGACGAAGCCGGGGCCACCTGGATGCAGTTCATTCCGGCCATCGAGCGCCTCAACCCATCGGGGGTCTCCCTCTACCAGGAAGGGACCACCGTTTCGGATCGTTCGGTTCTGCCGGAACAGCTCGGTAATTTCTTGATCACCATTTTTGATGAATGGGTGCGGCATGACGTCGGTAAGGTGTTCGTGCAGACCTTCGAGGCAACGGTGAGAAACTGGCTGGGCCTGCCCTCCTCCGGCATGTGCGTCTTTGACGCCACCTGCGGTCACGGACTCGCCCTGGAGCACAACGGCGATCTGTACTCCTGCGACCATTTTGTCGAGCCCAGGCACTTGCTGGGCGACATCGGGCAAAAGCACATGATCGAGTTGGTAACCTCTGATCAGCAGCGCACTTTTGGTCGCAACAAGCTGGCGACGCTGCCCCGTTATTGCCGGGAATGCGAGGTGGGATTTGCCTGTAAGGGTGAATGTCCCAAGAATCGGTTTCTCACCACGCCAGAGGGGGAACCGGGGCTGAATTACCTGTGTGCGGGTTACCGGGCGTTCTTCCACCACGTCGACCGCCCCTTGAAGATCATGGCCGGTCTGCTGCGCCGGGGCTATCCGGCCGCCCAGGTCATGCAAGTTCTCGCTGACGAGGATGGCGGCTCGGCCCGGGCGTCCGCCAAAACCGGCCGCAATGATCCCTGCCCTTGCGGCAGTGGTCGCAAGTTCAAGAAATGTCATGGCCGGGAGGTGACGGTCCAAGCCAGGAGAACTTCCCTGTAGTCAACGCGGTCTCAACCATGCCGGAAAGCCCTGAACCAAGATTCCTGGCATGATAATCAACGTCCACCCTTTAAGAGGAGGATTTATGCCAGCAGAGAAGAAACCAAACATTTTAGTCATCTGGGGAGATGACATCGGCATGTGGAACATCAGTGCATACAGCCACGGCATGATGGGCTACCGGACGCCGAACATCGACCGCATCGCGGCAGAAGGGATCATGTTCACCGATTGCTATGGCGAGCAGAGCTGCACCGCGGGGCGTTCGGCGTTTATCACCGGCCAAAGCGTCTTCCGGACGGGATTGAGCAAGGTGGGGATGCCGGGAGCCGATATAGGCCTGCGCGGCGAAGATCCCACCATCGCCGAGTTGTTGAAGCCGCTGGGCTACGCCACCGGTCAGTTCGGCAAGAATCACCTGGGCGACAAGGACGAATTTCTGCCTACCAAGCACGGGTTCGATGAGTTCTTCGGCTTCCTCTACCACCTGAACGCCTGCGAGGAGCCGGAACTGCGCGACTACCCCCCGGCAGCGGACTTCCCCAACTTCAGAAAAAACTACGGACCCCGGGGCGTGCTCCGCTGTTCTGCCGACGGCCGCATCGAAGACACCGGCCAGCTGACCAAAAAGCGGATGGAGACCATCGACGATGAGGTTCTGGCCGCGGCCACGGAATACATCGACCGCCAGGCCAAGGCCGATCAGCCATTCTTCGTGTGGTTCAACACCTCGCACATGCACTTCCGGACCCATGCCAAGCCCGAGAGCCTGGGTCAGTCCGGGCGCTGGCAGTCGGAATACCATGACGTCATGATCGACCATGACAAGTGCGTGGGCGCCCTGCTGAAGCAACTGGACGACCTGGGCATCGCCGACAACACCATCGTCATGTACAGCACTGACAACGGACCCCACATGAACTCCTGGCCCGACGGTGGCATGACCCCTTTTCGCAACGAGAAGGACTCCAACTGGGAGGGCGCCTTTCGGGTTCCGGCCATGATGCGCTGGCCCGGCAAGATCAAGCCCGGCACCGTGTCCAACGAGATCGTCAGCCACCTGGACTGGCTGCCCACCTTCCTGGCCGCCGCCGGGGATCCGAACATCAAAGAGAAGCTCCTCAAAGGTCATCAGGCGGGTGCCAAGACCTTCAAGGTGCACCTGGACGGCTACAACCTCCTGCCTTTCTTAAAAGGCGAGGTCAAGAAGAGCCCCCGGGTGGAGTACTTCTACTTCTCCGACGACGGCGACCTGATGGCCGTGCGCTACGATAACTGGAAGCTGATCTTCATGGAGCAGCGAATGGTAGGCACCCTGCGGATCTGGCAGGAGCCGTTGGTGCCGTTGCGGTTTCCGAAGCTCTTCAACCTGCGCACGGACCCCTTCGAGCGGGCCGACATCACCTCGAACACCTACTGGGACTGGGTGCTCGATCACATCTACCTGTTTCTGGCGGCGCAGAAATACGTGGGGGAATTCCTGATGACGTTCAAGGAGTACCCCCCGCGCCAGAAGGCGGCGAGCTTTACCATCGACCAGGTATTGCAGAAACTCCTGGGGGGTGCCGGTAGCCGCTAACGTGGTCTTAATCCCCCGCAGATTCACCGGGTATGGTGGATTTGCGGGGGCACGCCATTTCAACAAAGCATTAATGCGATTGGGTTGAAGGTAGCAAGACCCGATATGAATACCGCACGAGGTTCACATGCCCCTCTCGGACGTCTCCATCCCAGACGCGTTAATATTTTTCTTCTTAACCCTGGGTCCGCTCAAGGCCATCGCCCCTTTTGCGCAGTTGACCCAGGGATGCGACCCCGCGTTTCGCCGGGCCGTGGCTTGTCGGGCTACAGCAGTTGCCACCATCATCGTCTTCGCGGTGGCCCTGCTGGGCGCCCTCGTCCTGGAAAATTGGCATGTTTCCATCGCCGCGATCGTTATCACCGGCAGCATCATCCTTTTCTGCCAGGCATTTCAGCTGATCCTGCAACCGCTGGTAGCAGCGCCCTCGCCCACCCCGCCAGACGCTGACCAGTCTCCGCCATCTCTGGCAATTGCCCACTTTCCCTTGGCCATTCCCGGCCTGGTCACTGCTCCCGGCATTGCGGCCATTCTCGGGTTCATGGCTATTGCCGGGGGCAACTGGACTCAAAAGGGCATCGTGTTAGCGTCTTTGCTGGTGATCATGGGGCTGAACCTGGTCACCCTGCTCAACATCGAAGTGATTTCAAAGCACGGGTCCCCTTTGGTGCAGCGGGTCTTTGGCTGGGTGATGGCCGTGCTCCAGGCCGCCTTGGCGGCGCAATATCTTATTAATGGTCTGGTGCGCTTAGGGGTGTTACCCCGTCTGGTCTCTTAGGGAAAAGGCCGGCAGGGGCTTAGGCCGCTGAACGCGGGTTTGGCAACAGCTCTTGTCCTGCTCGGATTAAGGGCGACACGCACCGGAGAGGACCGCCTGATGAAGAAGCTCCCAAATGCCGTTGACCTGACTTTTGGAGAAAGGACTGCAGAAACCCATGAACGATAACCCCACCGGCAAGAATGTCTCCAACGAACTCGCTAAAGAGCGCACTCGCCAGGCTGCTGACCGAACCCTCATGGCCTGGATTCGCACCTGCCTCTCGCTGATTGGGTTCGGGTTCGGCATCGCCAAATTCCGGGATATTCTGGCAAAAGCTGGGTTGGGCCGAGGCCCCGAACACCTTCACTCCACCCTGATTTTCGGATTGAGTTTTATCGCCCTCGGTATCTTCGGTCTCCTCGCCGCGGTTGTTCAACATTGGCGAATTCTAACCCAAATCAAGTTGGGGAATTTTCAATACACCGGCTTCCGGCCAGTGGTAATGACAACGGCGCTCATCTTGCTGCTCATCGGCCTCTTTGCTTTCATCTCCATCCTGCTCAAGCTTTAACCGACCGATGCGAGATATGACCTGGCAATGAAGTTTTCCGGCTCACGATCATTTCCCAGTCATTCATGTTCCCCTGGCGCATGGTTTGGCCCTCCCCCTGACCGAAGATGATCTGCAGGAGGTCAGGAAACTCAAAGCCATTGCTCAGGTGGAAAGTGACTGAGGAAAATTACCGTAAAATTAAAAGGAGAGTGGTCTATGATTCCCCTGGTGCAAAAACTAAGGCCGAGCCTAAAGATCATGATCGCGGCCCTCGGTGTGCTTTGTTCCCTGGTTCCCGAAGCTGTCCTGGCCACCACCCAGTCTTCCGACATCCTGTACCTGAATGGCCAGACCCATTCCCTGGAGAGCCTCCCCCTGGAACAGTATTACGGCCCCGCCAATCCCCGCCCCAAGTTCCGTGCGCCCAACACCGCCACCTGGCGCGGCTACATCGCCACCTGGGAGATCGACCGGGGCATCCTCTATTTAAAGGCCATCCGGGCCTGGACCGATCAGCGTGAGGTGGGGCTGGAGGACCTGTTTCCCGGCCAGAAAGGCCCGGTGGCTGCAACCTGGTTTACCGGGAAGCTCAGGGTTCCCCAGGGCAAGATCCTCAAACCCGCGGTGCCCCATCCTATTTATGAAAAATACCTCATGATCACGGTGGAGAAAGGCAGGGTGGTCAGCCAGGAAGTCATTGACAATCCTCAGGGGACCCGCCCGCCGGGACCATAATCAGTTAAAAACCGGCCCTCTCCGGGATGTCCGCATGCGCACCCATGGCCCCCTTTCTTGCCAAACCAGACGCTTATCCCTAAAGCCGAGAAAGGTGAGAATATGATCCACATCTGAGATTTGGGTAAAGTTGACCCCTCCGGCTTTTATGACCCTCAGAAGCGGCATCACCCATCCGGGGTATTCCATCCGGGCTGACCGGCTTGCCGGCCTGGTTGTCCATCGACCTATGATGCCGCTTGTAAGACGACCGTCATCTCGGTGCCTCGGTGCGGTTCGCTGGCGACCTTGATTTCCCCCTGGTGGGCTTTCATAATGGTCTGGGAGATGGCCAGTCCCAGTCCGCTGCCTTTGGGCTTGGTGGAATAGAAGGGCTCAAAGATCTTATCGATGATGTCGGGGGGAATACCCTCGCCGCTATCGCTGATGCGCACCGACACCCTGTCGTTAAACCGGCCGCTGATAAAGGTCAAAGTCCCCCCGGCCGGCATGGCCTCGATGCCATTCTTGGCGATATTCAACAGCACCTGGCGCAAAAGCAGGGGGTCGAATTGCACCTGGGGGAGGTTGGGGTCCAGATGCAACGATAACGTGATGCGGTTTTCCTGCAGACTCGCTTCCAAGTTGAGGCACATTTCCCGGATCAGGGAGTTGAGATCGATGGAACACTTTCTGGGCTCCGATAACTTCGCGAAGCTACCCACTTCGGCCAGAAATTCCTCCAAACGGCGAATTTCCTCAACGATGATCCGGAGTTTTTCCACGTTCTTGGGGGGCTCAGTCACGGAAGTCTTCAAAACCTGACGGGCCATCCCGCCGATCACCATCAAGGGGTTTTTGACCTCGTGGCTGATATGGGCCGCCATTTGGCCCAAGGCCGCCAGGCGCTCCGACTGCAGGAGCTTTTCTTGCATCTGTTGGCGCTCACGCAGGTCCCGGAAAAATCCCACCGTGGTAACCTCATGATCATCTCCATGAATAAGACTGGCGGAAAGTTCCACGGGAATGGGCTCTGCGGTTTTGCTCACTACCATGGTCTCATAATGGATCAAGCTCCCTGTCCCCCCATACTCCGGGCTATCGATCTTGGCCCTGACCTCTTGGGCCACCCCGGTGGGATAGAGGTGAGCTACCCGGATCTTGCCGATCACCTCATCTCTGTCATAGCCCAAAATCCTCTCAGCGCCTTCGTTAAAAATGATAATATTGCCGCGCTGATCATTGGCAATAATGCCGTCGTTGGAGGTCTGGATCAGCTTGGTCTGAAATTCGTGCATCCGCTGGATTTTTGCGGCCAGGATCTCTTTTTCCTCACAGACATTGGCATTACGGATGGCAAAAGCGATTTCCTCGGCAATCGATTCGAGCAGCAGGCGGTCGTCTTCATAAAATGGCTCGCCGCCGGCCTTGTTCAGGACCTCCAAAACCCCGACCTTTTCATCCCCCGCCACCAGGGGAATGGCTACCAGGTTGTGGGTCTGAAAACCCGAGACGGAATCGAACTTGCCGTAAAACCGGGGGTCCCGCTGCACATCGTTGAAGATGGCGGATCGTTGGGTTTGAAAGACATAACCCGCCAGTCCCTGGTTAACCGGGAAAGTGACATCCAACAAGACCGGCTTGGCAGGTCCTTCCACCCCGTAAAAGCGAAAGTTCTTTTTCTCCCCATCAAGGAGCAGCACCGAGGCGGCGGCGGCGGCAACGGCTGCCATACTGGAGTACAACACCGCCTCGATAACTTTACGGAGGTTCAGGGTCTGAGCGACTTTGGAACTTACGGTCAGGTAAGTATTGAGGTGCGCGATTTTCTTGTCGTACGCCAACCGGTCCAGAAATTGGTCGATGCAATACAGGAGCAGCCGGGTAATTTTGCTCATGAGACTCGGTTGGGGCGGCTTTCCTGGCCCAGGCAGCACTATTCCCAAAAACCCGCGCTTTTTCGTTCTGCTCCCCAGGGAAAACAAGATCAGGTTGGCCGCGGCTGGAGGGGGCAGGGGTAAGCTGATGGGCGGGGCGTCATCCTGGGTCTGCATCCGCTGGCATTGCTCGGTGCACATGCCCTTGATTAAGGGCAGGGTGTTGGATTGAATCCCCTCTTGGAAAAAGGCGTGAAAGGGAGGTCGAGGTTCTTCCAGGCAAAGCAGGGCAGCAGTTGCTCCCGTCAGCCGGATCACCAGGGGGAGCACTCTCCGGGCCAGCCCTTCCAGGTCTTCAGCCTGCATCGCTCTTTCCGTAAGTTCTAACAGTAGCGATGCTGCCTCAGGGGAAAAATGAACTCGAGATTCATGGTCGGACATAACAGACCCCTGAAATAAGTAAGTTCTTTGGCTATCTTCCTTCCCCAGGCGCTACCCCAAATACTCCCGGAGAGGCTTAACGTGAAGATTGGCTGGACTCAGGGTGCGGCTCAAGGCCGCCATGCATCGCGAAGCTTCGGACCTGTGTATTATATCAATATTTCTAAAGATTTATCAAAAAGTTTCGGTTTGGCGCAGGCCAGTGACTATTTTGGGTGCCACCAGGCCCGTCCCGCCAGGGCGCCGAATTGGTGAGGCCGGCCCCGGTGACCAGGGTCATTGGTGGGGCACGAGGCTCGCGCTCCGCCTGGGGTTCCCCAGTTGAAAACCACCGCTTCCTCCTGGATTGCTAACTATTCCCGGATATTGTAAAAATTGATTTTTAAAAAATTCTTGTGCTATCATCGCCAGGAGAGATAGGATGCCCTTGGAAGAGGGTCGTTTCAGGGATTAAACGCAGCCAAAAGACCGCAACCGCCATGTGAGGACAGGAGCCGCTGAAGCTGCCAAGTTTCGGATCACCATGGGTCAATTATTGGTCTGGAGAAAAACCATGAACTGGCTGACTCGGGAACGCCTCACCGTTTACCCGCGCATCATTGTGGTCCTTTATATCTTGGTGGGTGGTTACCTGATCTTGCTGCCGGGCCTGCTCGGCCACGGGCTCGTCGACCGGCTGGGCAAGCCGATAGGTACGGATTTTGCGGTCTATTGGACTGCCTCCAAGTTGGCGCTAGGGGGGAACCGGCCACCATATACGATCTTCCCAAACTGCAAGCCATTCAAGCAAGCCTGATCGGGGCGGATTTCCCTCTGGTCTGGTTTTATCCCCCCACTTTTTTACTGATCGTTCTGCCCTTGTCGCTTATGCCCTATCTGGCCTCCCTGCTTATCTGGAATACCGTCACCCTCAGCGCCTATCTGTCGGTCATCCGGCGCATTGCGCCGCATCCCTCCACTATCTGGCTTACTCTCGCCTTTCCCGGCACCTTCCAGAACTTCTTTCACGGTCAGAACGGTTTCCTGTCTGCCTCGCTGATCGGCGGTGGACTCCTCCTCCTGGATTCTTTCCCCGTTTTAGGGGGCTTGCTCCTCGGCCTGGTCAGCTATAAGCTGCAACTGGCGGTACTCATCCCCATTGCCCTCATAGCTGGGCGGCGTTGGCAGGCATTGGCGGCGGCCGCGGCTTCAGCCTTAACCTTGGCCTTAGCCAGCTTCCTGGTGTTCGGTCAGGGAGTATGGATAGCTTTTTTGAAAAACCTCTCGTTACCCATGCAACTCGTGAAGCTTGGTGCCTTGCCGGTGTACAAAATGGCGACAGTTTTTGCTGCCACCCTGCTCCTGGGGGGTAGTTCCCTGCTGGCCGGTATCCTTCAGGGCTTGGTCATGCTGGCGGTAGCGGCAGTGGTAATCTGGACATGGTCCAGACCAGGCATCCCTCTGGCACGGCGCGCCTCAGTGCTGGTTTTGGGGATTCTCCTGTTTACCCCCTTTACTTTTGAATACGACCTTACCCTGCTCGTCCTCCCGCTTGCCTGGTTGGCATGGGAAGGGTATACCCAAGGCTGGCCGGCAAAGATGCAAGGTTTTCTATTCCTTGGCTGGCTTATGCCGATCATCGCCCCTCTCCTGGCAAAGATGACGTATTTGCAGGTAGGGCCAATGATTTTGGCGGCATTGATAATCTTCACCCTTGGCCTGCCCCCCCAGAAAAAGTGGTCATCAACTTAAGTCAGATTATGGGAAAACCCTCATGCCTATTCCGAATGAAGCATAATTTAGTTCACTTTGCGGGGCCTGAACCCTTTGTTAAGGAAATTATCCCAAAGCGCTAACCCTGCTATATAATGATGGCGGCAAAGCAAAATCATGGAAGCTCAGAGAGCCGGGCCCAAGGAGCGCCTTGTCCCGGGAGGCAGCTGATGCGATTCTAACTAACGCCATGACGTCCCTCAAACTCTACCTGGAACTGGCCCGGCCGCACCAGTACATCAAGAACGGTTTCGTCTGGCTGCCCATCTTTTTCGGCTATAAACTTTCGGACTGGCAGGCCCTCCACCAAACCGCCCTGGCCTTCCTGGTCTTTTGCCTTGCGGCCTC
Organism: uncultured delta proteobacterium; assembly: GCA_963812015.1. GTDB lineage: Bacteria > Desulfobacterota > Desulfobaccia > Desulfobaccales > 0-14-0-80-60-11 > 0-14-0-80-60-11. The sequence continues at coordinate 847,256 of CAWETI010000002.1, forward strand.
CAGCGTCTATGTCCTCAACGACCTCTGGGACATGGCCGAAGACCGTCAGCATCCGGTGAAGCGGCACCGCCCCCTGGCCAGCGGCGAGCTGCGTCCCGCCCAGGCGGTCCGCTTTCTGGCCCTCTTGCTGGCGGGGGCCGGGATACTGGCCGGCGCCTTCCTGCCTACGTCCTGCCTGGTGATCCTGGGGAGCTACCTGGCCCTTAATCTGGCCTACTCCCTCTTCCTCAAACATTTTGCCGTCGTGGACGTGGTGTGTATCGCCCTGGGGTTCGTGCTCAGGGTGTACGCCGGGGGCGTGGCCGCCGCGGTCCCCGTCAGCCATTGGATTGTGGCCCTGACCTTTCTGCTGGCCCTCTTTCTGGCCCTGGGCAAAAGGCGGGACGACCTGATCCTGGCAGCCGACGGTCACGGCGCCCGGAAAAGCCTGGACGGCTACAACCTGGAGTTCGTGGGTCTCTCCATGGGCGTCATGGCCGCGGTAATTATCGTGGCCTACCTCCTGTACACCGTTTCCCCCGACACCATTAGGAAGCACGGCACCGATCAGCTCTACCTGACCGCTTTCTGGGTCATCGTCGGCCTGCTGCGCTACTTCCAGATCACCCTGGTGGAAGGCCGCTCCGGCTCCCCCACCAAAATCTTTCTCAACGACCACTTCCTCCAGATCGTCATGCTTCTGTGGCTCCTGTCCTTTTTTGTATTGCACTACTTATCCAGGTTCGCTTAAGGGGGTTGCCAAGGGCATGAAACTGAGCGGATGGGGGAGATACCCGGTGGTGGACAGTCAGGCGCAGTCTTTTGCCAGCCTGTCCGAGCTCCACCGCCGCCTCGCCGCCCCCGGCGACCTCATCGTTCACGCCCAGGGGCGGAGCTACGGCGACAGCGCCCTTAACGACCGGGTGCTCTTGACCCGCCGCTTCAACAAGATCCTGGACTTCGACCCCCGGACCGGCAGGGTCACCTGCGAATCCGGCGTCACCCTGGCCGAGCTCCTGGAGGCCTTCCTGCCCCGAGGCTGGTTTTTGCCGGTGGTCCCCGGGACCAAGTTCATTAGCGTCGGCGGCGCCATCGCCAGCGACGTCCACGGCAAGAACCACCACCAGACCGGCTGTTTCAGCGAGTGCGTGGAGGCCTTCGAGCTCCTGCTCCCCGACGGCCAGGTGGTGCCCGTGAGCCGCACCGAGAATCGCCCCCTGTTCCTGGCCACCTGCGGCGGCATGGGGCTCACCGGGGTCATCATTGCGGCCAGCCTCCGCCTGCTTGGTATCCAGAGCGCTTATATCCGGGAGACCGTGCAGCGCTGCGCCAACCTGCCGGAAGTCTTCCAGCGCTTCGAGGCCAATCAGGACGTCCCCTATTCCGTCGCCTGGATCGACTGCCTGGCCTCGGGTGAACATCTGGGACGCTCCGTCCTGATGCTGGGCCGGCACGCCCAGGCCGGTCTTTTGCAACTGCCGCCCCCCCGGCCCCTGACCATTCCCCTGGAGTTGCCCTCCTTTGTTTTAAACAAGCACTCCGTGGCCTGCTTCAACTACCTATTCTACCATGGCAAACCCGACCTGGTGGCGGGCCGTCTCACCCCTTTGGAAGACTTTTTCTTCCCCCTGGACCGGATCGGCCACTGGAATCGCATGTACGGCCGCCGGGGCTTTACGCAGTACCAACTGGTGCTCCCCAAGGCGGCCAGCCTCACGGGCTTGACCGAAATTCTCCAGCGCATCAGTGCCGCGGGTCTCGGGTCTTTCCTGGGGGTGCTCAAGCTTTTCGGACCGGAAAATGACAACCTCCTCTCCTTTCCCCTGCAGGGATACACTCTGGCCCTAGACTTCAAAATCGACGCCCAACTCTTCCCCTTTTTAGACGAATTGGATCGGGTGGTCCTGGACCACGGCGGGCGCCTCTACCTCGCCAAGGACGTGCGCATGTCGGCGGAAACCTTTTGCCGGGGCTATCCCCGCTGGGAGGAGTTCGCCCTCATGAGGGAGCGCTACGGCCTCAAAACCAAATTTAATTCCCGGCAGTCCCGCCGCTTGGGGGTGTGATATGCACGTGCTCATTTTGGGGGCTAATTCGGATGTGGCCCAGGCCCTGGCCCGGAAATTCGCCCAGGCGGAGCGGCCTCAACTGACCCTGGCCTCCCGGGATCTGGAACTTTTGGAGAAACAGGGCCGGGACCTGGAGATTCGCTTCCAGGTCAAAGCCCGCCCGGTGTATTTCGACGCCACCGACTTCGCCTCCCATGCCGAATTTTACGACCGCCTGGACCCCAAGCCGGATGTGGTGGTTCTGGCCTTCGGCTACCTGGGGGACCAGAAGCGGGGCCAAGAGGACTTTGAGGAGGCCCAGCGGATCATCACGGTCAATTTCCTGGGCGCGGTGAGCATCCTGGAGATTATCGCCCGGGACTACGAGGGCCGGGGCCATGGGTTTATCATCGGCATCAGCTCCGTGGCCGGGGAGCGGGGCCGCCAGAGCAACTACCTTTACGGGGCCGCCAAGGGGGCCCTGGCCCTGTACCTGGGAGGCCTCCGCAACCGCCTGCATCCCCGGGGGGTGCGGGTGCTGACCGTGCTTCCGGGCTTCGTGGCCACCAAGATGACGGAGCACCTGGATCTGCCGGCGAGGCTCCTGGCCACTCCCGAGGAGGTGGCGGAAGACGTTTTCCGCGCTTATAAGAAAGGCAAGGAGATCGTCTACACCAAGGGGCTGTGGAAGTGGATCATGTGGATCATCAAAATGATCCCAGAAAAGATTTTTAAGCGGCTCTCTCTCTAAGCGTTATCGCCTAAAAATATCTCGAAACTGGACCGGACCGCCGGGCCCTTTCGAAAAATTACAAAAGATCACGAAAGATTCTCCATGAAGATTGCTTTCTTTGATTTTGACGGCACGATAACTGCCCGGGACAGCTTTATCGATTTCCTCATCTATGCCACCGGCTATCTCAATTTTATCGCCGGGCTGTGCATCTTAAGTCCTGCCTTGCTGGCCTTCAAATGTAACTTCATCCCCAATTGGCGAGCCAAGGAAATCGTCCTGAGTCATTTTTTTAAGTCCTGGGAGCTGGAAGAATTTCGGACCCTGGCCTCGAAATACGCCAGAGAGAGATTGCCCCGGATCATCCGCACAACCGCGATGCAGAGAATTGCCTGGCATAAATCCCAGGGTGACCGGGTGGTGGTAGTCACCGCGGCGATTGACTGCTGGATCATGGATTGGTGCGGCCGGAATGGGCTGGATTTGCTGGCCACCCAACTGGAGGTGGCCGAGGGCAGATTGACCGGGAGGCTGGGCACCAAGAATTGCTACGGCCCGGAGAAGGTCAGGAGGATCAAAGCCGCCTATAACCTGGAGGAATTTAGCCGGATCTACGCCTATGGCGACAGCCCGGGCGACCGGGAGATGCTGGCCCTGGCGGATTGCGCCCATCTGGTTTCCGGCAAGGGCATTTCCCCGGTTTTACCCTAACCGCCGCCAGCCGTGGTGGAGAGGCCCCCGGTTTTGGACCATTGGGGTGGGGAAAATTCGCCGCTTCCCAACCAACGGATCAGGAATTCTTTTGCCGGCGGGCTTCAAGCCTCGCTTTCAGCTCCGCCATGTGCTCCGGCCCGGGATCTTCAACCGGGCAGATGGGATAAAAGGTGCACCAATGCCGATGGCAGTACCCGGAGCACCGCAGATAGCAGTCCGGGTTGCCTTCCTTGCTCTGCTGTCTGCGAAACGCGTCCGCAAAGGCCAGCCTGGCGTGGGAGAGACATAACCCATGGCTGTAACCGCTCACCCCGGGCTCCGGCTCACCCCAAACCTTATCACAGCCTTGCCAAATGCATTTGTAAAGCATGGCCCCCCCCTTTGGAGCACTCCCCCGAATGCTCCAAGGTACTTCCATACTTTATTCTTTACCTCTGGTTGCACATCCAGTCAAGCATTCACCTATCCCCGAAACCTCTGGTGAGACGTGCGCCAGGGGGTTTGGGGGAGGATGAGGGAGCTCACCCGCCAAGCGTTCCGCTGAGCTAGCCTAAGTAGTCTTGACATGGCGCAGACAAAGAGGGCTCTGGTTTCGACTTTTTCCCTGATGGCAATCCCTTCGAGAAAAGTTGCCTTAAACCGCGGCCTTCCTTCTCCCTCCCTTCGCTCCCAATCCTCTCTCCTTGGCCAGTTTGCTCCGCTGTTCGGAATAATCTTTGCACACCAGGGGGTATTTTTTGGGATCCAAGCCAAATTTCTTGAAATACTCTTTCGGTATAAGATTGTGAGCCTTGCGCAAATGGGTCTTCAAGGTCTTCATCTTTTTACCGCATTCCAGGCAGACCACGTATTTGGCCTTGACGATGTCTTTCAGAGGGATTGACGGTTTTATTACCCCTCCGGCAGCTTCGGCCTTTGCCGCGACTGGCTCCCCTAACTCCCCCCCGCCATCCAGAGAAGACAAGACACTGAACACCTCTTTAATTTCATCCACCAATTGCTCGGTGCTAAGCTCGGTCATGGAGGCATGGGAAATAACGATCTCGGTGGTTAATTTAAGCACTTCGCTGGCCATGAACATCACTCCTTTTTGTTTAGCGGGATTAAGTGCAATTACCGTGTAATGTTCATCACTCACATTATAATGTCAAGGATTTTATCGTATATAGTCGATTATCTTTTATCTTTGCGTTTGGCTGAGCCCAGTTCATGCGATTTTTTAAAAAAGCTGGTTTGAGAATAGAACAGTGCCATAATATAAAAGGATGTCAGCGCCTGCACCTATGGTGAGATTTCACCTGGGTCGCTGAATTCCCCTTATTCTTATCCAAACGGAGGCCATTACATGCCTTATATTGCCCAGCAGCATCGCCAGGCCCTCGATCCCCTCATTGATGAACTGGCGGGGCGCATTGTCCGTGAAGCCCGGTCGTTCGACTACGATGGGGCCTTTGCGGGTCTATTGAATTACACCTGCACCCGTTTAGCCCTGCAGGTGGTGCGTCAGCAATTCGGGGCCATGCGCTATTGGCTCATCGCTTTGCTGAGCGGCACCTTCAGAAACATCGGCGACGAATTCTACCGCCGGATTGCCGAGCCCTACGAAAACCGGCAGATTGAGAAAAGCGGGGATGTGGACCTGTATCGAGACTATGAGTTGGAGATCGAAAAAACCTGAGTTTCGCTCCCCTACCTTAACTGAGGAGACCATTTTGATGGCTACGTTGGAAAAGGCTATCTCCATCGCGCTCTGCGCCCATCAAGGGCAAAAAGATCAGGCCGGGGCCCCATACATTTTGCATCCCCTCAGGGTTATGTTGAAGATGGATTCTGAGGAAGAAATGATGGCCGCGGTCCTCCACGACACCATTGAAGATACCGCTTGGACTCTTGAAGACCTGGAGCACGAGGGATTTCCCAAGGAATTATTAGAGGTTCTCGATCAGGTAACCCGGAGAACCGGGGAGCCCTATGAGGAATTCATCGTCAGAGCCCAGGTTAACCCCATGGCCCGTAAGATCAAATTGGCAGACCTCGAAGATAATCTGGACTGCACCCGGATCAGGCAGATAACGGAACCGGACTTGGCCAGAATAAAGCGCTATCATGCGGCATGGTGGTCTTTAAAGACCTGACCGCCCGGCAGGGCATAATCGCTCCAGGCCTCATAAGGAGCGTCCGGTCCGGCTGGATGGGTGGGTTAGCCGCTCACCCCGCCGGGGGCAGCTTGCCCCCCCTAAAAAAAGGGACGCGTTCAGCACTCTTCCGAAGATCATCCCCGAAGCGACTGCAGCCTGACCCAACCTCGATTTCCCGCCTCCGCTTTTCCCGCTAAGTACAGTGGTTCATAAATACGGTAACGTATTTCTTACTCCATGAAGATCACTTCCCCCTCACCCTGACCCTCTCCCCCATTGGGGGAGAGGGGAAAAGATGGGACCGATTTGATGCTCTGCCATCATAAAAAACCCGGCGACCTAACCTACCCCCTCTCCCTCCGCTTCGGGGGGAGAGGGTTGGGGTGAGGGGGGCGATATCTGACGTTAGCGTATTTATAAAATCCTGTACTGAGGTGATTTTGATGGCCGCCTGAGGCCATTACCGAGAAACCATCAATTTCACCATTCCAAAATCAGTATATCTCCGGATGCCTCTTTTCATTCCCTGGGAGTATTTTTAATTCACCCTAAGGAACAGGAGCACCTATGCGAACCATATCGGGAAATTTGCCGCACAGAGATAAATCCCAAAATTCGTTGTTGGCATTTCAGCCAGGAGAACCGACCCCATGGAGAGGCATAAAATTAAAAGGGAGATTGTGGCGGTATTTATGGAAAGCCCATTCTATTTCACCATACCGGTCAAAAAGAGGCTGGAATTCATAAAATTCTTTTCTCAAAAACCGGTTTATCTTCACGTCGGGAATTTAAACCAGCCCCAGATGGCAAAACGCGGCAGCAAAATCGCGGACCCGAGGTGAAATTTGACCTTGCACCGGTTACCTCAGGGCAATTGGGGTAGCGTGGTCCCGGCGCCAATCGGCCGGAGCAAATCTTGCCCACGCCGAGACCCCGCCGCCTTAAGCCTTTCCGCCCCCCGTCCCGCCTCGGCCCCTCACGCCCCGATCCGTTTGATCAAACTTTTGGTCAGTCTCAGGGGATGGAAATTGAGGGAGCGGAGGGTGGCCGGAACCCGAAACCCTGTGGCATCAAAAGCCTGGAGCGGCTCCAGGGGGTAAACAATCTCGCCGGGTTTGACCCCGGGAAGCCCCTGGTTGCACGCCTCCTGCCAGATGGGCACGTCCCCGGGTTTAAGGCCCAGGAGGGTGAAGACCGCCGTGTCCAGGGCGACGGCTGAAGGCGAGGCCGCCAGCAGTCCCAGGCTAAAAGGCTCGCCATCCACCGGCCCTCCCCCCTGCATCGCCACCACTGCGTCCATCAGTGACATGGCGGGCGGCAGGTGCCGGGTGAGCTCGATGATCATTTTTTCGAAACGGTTGCCCCGGCCCCCATAGATGAAATGGAGCAGCGCCTTGCGCACGCTGGAAACGCAGCCGAAGAAATTTTTTACCGCCCCGGTGACTCGCACCATCCGGTGGGTCTTAAGCTTGGGAAGGTTGAGGATAAAATCCTGTTCCAGGGCCCGGCGGGAGATGCCCACGATCCCGCCGGGAAAGGATAAGCGGATCATTTTGGGTTGGTCAAGATTGATCAGCGCCACGGGGAGATCCGCCAGGGCCCGCTGGAGGCCGATTTTTCGCGCCACTTTTATCCCGCTTGAGAACGACGGGGAATCTCCCACCGACACCCTGGTGCCGCACTCCAACAAGTACTGGCAGGCGGCCCTGACCACCCGGGGGTGGGTGCAAGGAAGAAAATCAGGCGGCTTGGGCGCCAAAAGATTCGGCTTGACCAGAACCTTGGCCCCCGGCTGGGGCCGGCAGGCGATGCTTTCCAGGAGGGACCCCACCACGCCGGGTAAAGACGGGGATTCGTAGTCAGGACAATGGGCCAGGGCTACCGGAATGGCGACTGGCATATCGGTTTTATCCACACCCGTCACCATAACCCCGGCCGGCGTCAGGAGCCCTAAATTTGCTCAGCAGGACCACCTCCCCTGACCGGCTCCCGGGTCTATTTAAGGGTAACAAACCGGTCGACCCAAGATGGCGGCAAAAGGGACAACAGATAGACCACGGCCGGGATTGGCTGGGGAAAGCGGATCCGGGCCTTATTTTGGGCCAGGCCGCGTTTGATGATCCTGGCGGCGCGCTCGGCGCTGACGCGAAAGGGCATGGGGTAGGGATTATCATCAGTCAAAGCGGTTTTGACAAATCCCGGGATAATGACGGAAACCCCGATATTCTCCCGGAGGAGTCGCCCCCGGAGACCTTCCGCGTAGGCCCAAATTGCCGATTTGGTGGCGCAATAAGAAGGGGCCACGGCAAATCCCCGGAACCCCGCCTGCGAACTCATCAAGGCAATCTGGCCCCGTTGGCGTTTTCTCATCCGGGGCAGAATCGGCTCAATGGTGTTGAGCATGCCATCCAGGTTGATGGCAAAAACCGCCCGGATTTCCTCAGGCGTTTCCTCCTGCTGGACGGTGCCATGGGAAATGCCCGCCAGGACGATGACCAGATCAAGGGGCTGCACCGCGTCCGCTTCGGTAATCCAGGCCGCCATGGCGTTGCGGTCCGTGACATCCACCACGGTGCCGGCAACTGTCGCCCCCATAGCGCGGCATTCATCCGTGAGGCTTTCCAGTCGCCGGGCATCCAGGTCGCCCAGAAATAAATGATTACCCGGAGCGGCATAGACCCGGGTCAAGGCTGAGCCGATGCCTCCGGCGGCCCCGGTTATCAGGATTGATGTCGGCCTGTGGTCCAATTTTCGGGAACTCATCCGTAATCCTTGCCGGCGCGCTCATACGACTGCCACGGTGCGCCTTTCTCTCATCGGTGTTAAGAGAGCCTCTCAGCCTCTCCCGCCAGTTGGCGCAAAATCTCAACCGGTAGCGCCTATTATAATCGCCGGACACATGAATGCCAACCCTGATCCGCAGGTTGGTCACGGGCCGTCGGCTTGAGCCCTGGGTGGGTAATCAACGCCAGTCCCGCCCAGATCCGGGCAAATCCGCTCCGGACGGATAGCTAACCCGGCTAAGGCGCGGCGGCGGCAACGTAAAGATTGCCCAATGGGTGCCATTTGAGAAAGTAGGTTCCCTGGGGGAAGAACCTGGTTTCCAGAAGCGCCCCGGAGATGCCCGGTTTGCTTTGATCGAAGATGAAGTTCCCCAAAGAAAATGCCAGGCAAGCCTGCCGGTGGCCGATGAGGGTCCCGGCCCGATGGGTATGGCTGCCCATGATCAGCTCCACCCCTTTTCCCGTCAGGACCGAGATGAGGGCGTTTTCCCGGGGACCAGGCTCCTGGGAGTACTCCCGCCCCCAATGGAGGAAGGCAAAGAGGGGTTTCTCCCGACTGACCCCGTCAAGGCCGCCCAAACTTTCCCGGCGGAGCAGGGCAATTTTTTGGGGGGCCTGGTTATCCACATCCGTAAACGCGGCTAAACGAAAATCCCCAAAATCGCTGATATCCCCGTTTTCCAGGGGCGTGATGCCGGCAGCCTTGAGCAACCCGACCATGGTCTGGTAGGGGGCGGGGCCGAAATCCCGGCTGTGGTTATTGGCCAGGCTGACTGCCCGGACGTTGAGCCTTTGCAAGAGGGGCAAGGCCAAACCGGCCTCCATACAGAGGTCGAAGGGCCCCAAATCCTGCCGACATTCCGGCATGACCACGCCTTCCAGATTAACGATCAACCTGGCCCCCCCGGTTACCCCAAGGACGTGGGCCACCAGGTTTGCCGTGGCGTCGGTGTCGGCCAGTTTTTTCGCCACATAGCGGCCGAAGAAGGTGTCACCGCCGAAGAACCAGCGCTCCCCTCCCGCCACGGCCAAATTCTCGGGACTGTAAAGCTGCACGATGTAGCTCGTGGTCTTTTCCAGGGGTTCGGTGGTGTACGCTTGCGAGTTGCGGTTGGCGGTAACGGTGAGGCTGGCCCGGAAAACTTCGCCTTGCAGGCGCAGTTGCAGGTACTGGGCCCCTTTCGAGTCCAGATGGGCCGGTTCGCACAGGCTCATGACCTCCTCAGGATCGCCCCCGCTCAAAACCCGCAAGGTTTCCTGGTCATGGCGTCGGGCTGCCGCGGCGGGCAGGTAATGGGAAAAGTCCGTGCTCTGGATGATGAGGGTGTCAGGGGTCAACAGCGGCGTCAGGGTCAGGGCCAGGGCGCGCCACTGGGCCGGCGTGGCGGAGTAGCGGATGGCCAGGGCCACGATCTTGGCCTCGGGAAAATGATGGGCCACGAACGGCAAGAGGGCCTGGACGCCATGCTCGTGGGAGAAGAGATTGGAGGGGGAAACCGACGTATTCTCAAGAAGTTGGCCAACTGCCGCCCCGTCGGTGATTAGGGGTCCCAGCACGGTCTGAAAATTTCTCCGGGCCACCGCAAAGGGAGTGCGGCTCCGGGAGAAATGGTCGGGGCTCAGGATGATGATGCGGCGGTAGCCCTGGGTGGAGATCCGGGCGAAGGCCTCGGCTATGAGGTCCGCGGCCAGGAGATGGTGAGGGACGGTGATGCCGGTGATTTTTTGAGCCAGGGGTGCGGCCCCGGCGTGCTCTATGGCGGTCAGAAAAGGTTGCGCCTCGACGAAGAGGGGCGGGAAAGGGCCCCCGCCGGTGGAGTCCGGCGCGCCGCTACAGGAGAGGAGCACTAACCAGCAAGCGATCACCGCATAAGCCCGGCCCATCTAGTGGACCGTCAGGCCCTTATACCAGAAGTTCTTCGGCGGCAACTGGGGAGGGGTCTTATACACCCGGGCCTGCCAGTCCCCATCCGCATAACGGGTAGCCAGGGGGCCGGTGAACTCATAGTGGTTGAAAGCCACCCCGACGGTAAGGCGGCTTGAACCATCGTTGCCTACCAGGGCCAGGATAAAGTAGGGTTGGCTCGTGGCTTCATAAAGAATCTGGCCCTTCACGGCGTCGGTGTGAATATCGGCGATGAGACCCGCACGCTTTTCCTTCTCTGCCAGCACGGCGCCCTCGTCGAACGGCGCGGCCAGGTAAGAGAGGTTCTCATGCCGGAGCTCTTCGTATTCCGCCTCGCTGAGCGGAGCGCCCTGCAGTTCCTTGACCGCCAGGGCAGTGTAGAAATCTACCCTGCCTTTGCACCTGGTCAACCGGCCGAATTCTTCCCGTTCACCCTTGAAAAGGCCGTATTTCTCGAACCCCGCGGCGGTATAGGCTACCAGACGCCCGAGTTCTTGCCAGAAAGCGAGGTTAGGCTCCACAAACCCTTTGGGCACCGGCGGGAGCGTCTCTTCATTCGAGCCGTCGCCTGCCTCCGCAAAGCTCTGTTTGACGTAAAGCAAGGTGTCGTGTTTGAGTTCGGCGTACGACCCCAGAAAAGTTTGCAGTTGCTTCACCCTGAAAAGCTTCCCCTGCATGTACAGGGGATAGCCGGGGCCGTAAGATCCCGACAGGGTCCCCAACAGTTTCAGCCAGGCCGCGCCCACGGAGCTGTACCACTCCACGTCTTGCACCTTCTTGAGATCCCCCGCCACTTCATCCAGTCTGCCGTAAAACCCGGCCACCTCTTCGGCGGAAAATGGCGGGGCCTCTTGCTTTAAAAAGGCGCCGGCAAACTCCCGCGCCACGTTATCCCCCAACGCCGCCGGGACGAACAGGGCCGAGGGGGTGGATGGCAGGCGCACCATTGTCTTCTCGGCCCCGCCGCTTAGGCGGTTCAATACCCAGCCGTCGAACGTGAAGCGCTGGCCGAAAATCCGAAAGGCCTTGGCGGCTTCTAACAGTTCCGCCTTGGTCCGATCAGGCATGTTTGGACTGATGATGACGTCGGACAGGATCCGGGGGGGGCTGAGTTCCCCTAAGTGCTGGGCAATTTTGGTCAACACCTCCGGATTGATTGCGTCTGCGGGAGAAAATTTCGCCGGGTCCAGGACCTTGACGACGAAGTCCCGCCACTCCGGGTAACAGATATCGTCCGGCGACCCGGCGTAGAAGGTAGTGATCTCCATGATCTTCTGCCAGTCCTTGAGCAGGGGCTGGCCCCCGGCCCCGGGGCTCGCCAGCACGCAGGCCACCAGGAGGGCATCCGAAATTCCCTCGGGTTTTCCCAGGAGATAGCTGTTGCGCCCCAAATACATCATGGCCCGGAAATAGCCCCGCAAAAGAGAGCATTTGGCGTAGTGGCTCCGGGGGGTGAACTGGGTGTAATCGGTTTTCAGTTCGCCATCTGGGGCATACTGGCCGTAAAGGGGCGAGACGGCCGGCTCGGAGGCTTGATAAATGTTCCTGATCTCCTGGGCCATCCGCCCAAAGACCTCCGGGGAGAACTGCTTTTGGTACTTTTCCAGCCCCTGCAAGGCGCCTTCCAGGGTTTCGGGGATGTCGGGTTTGTCGGCTAAGTCCTGCTCGCTTTGAGCCGTCTTGCGCCTCTCTTCATAGGACACGGCCCACTGGGAGTTCTCCAGGATGACCAGGGGCACCGTCAGTTGCGCGGCCACCACTTCATAGCGGGCCGCCAGTTTGCCGCTGGCTTGGTCCCGGTATTTGAGGGCCGCGGCCTGGGCCTGCTGCAAAAAGTGGCGAAGCAGGGGGGCCAAGTCGAATTTTTCCAGATATTCCAAAGAGTTTTCAAAATATTTGTGGAACGCGTGGAGCAGGACGTCGGGGGTAACCAGGCGCGCATTTTCCGGCTTCCGCATTTCCGCAGTCCAGGCCCCGCCAACCGCGTCGAACATACCCAACATTTCGTCCCACTCCCACTCGGGAGACACTTGCCCCTTAAACCGGGTGGCTCGTCTGGAAATCAGCAGGAACTTGTGCTCGTTGAGGAACTTTTTCTGGCCGGCGGTGAGCTTGACCCCAAGCAATTTCATCACCCCCTTATAGTTCGCGGCTTTGTCCACCGTGGTGGCGCTGTCTTTAAGTGCCGGGGTGACCTCGAGGCTTTGCCGGGGCGGCACCTCCGCGAAGGCCGAAAGCTTGACTTCCGGGAGGATAAGACTCGGCACGCCGGCCGCGGCGCTCGGCCCCACCTGGCCCGCAGTTGCCAGCAGACCGGTCAGAACCATGAGGGTCAGTTTTGCCCAGAGAGATTGGGGATGAGCGTTCATAGGATTCCCTTCCTGTGGATTGGCCTGGCGGAGGTCGCCTGTAAGAAGCTGATCGCCTCGCGTCTCATCCCCGCCTTGCCGCAGCCATGATAGCACAAAATGATCAAATGTTGGGCCGGATTTGGGGCAGACTGGATTATCAACCACCGGGGAGCGCTTATAGAGGCAGAATTGTTTTGTGTAGAGGCGGACCCATGTGTCCGCCCTGGATTGAGGGCGCACACGCGGGTGCGCCCCTACAGGAAGACGCTTTCCTTACTTCTCTGAGAGTGACAGGGTATACCACCAGCGCGGCGCACGCCTCGACCCCCGACTACCAGGCATGCGCCGCGGACGCGGTCTCCTATCCCGCCTCTCCTGACAGCTCCGACTGGTACACCGGCAGATTCCGGGTGCCCCAATCGAAGATGAGAATGCCCCCCGCGATCAGAGACAGGGTGAGGATGATCTCGATAAACGACGGGAAGTAGCTGAACTGCCGGTAGCCGCCGTAGCTGGTGAGGCTGACGTTGAAGCGGTTCAGCACCACCCCGAAGGCGGATAAGCCCGCGGCCCAGTAAAGGCCCTTAATCGAGCTACGCACCTCGGCAAAGGTCAGCAGGATGGCCGGCAGGGCCACGGTGCCGAACAGTTCCAGGTAAAAGAAGAAGTGGGGCCCGTCCAAGGCCCAGACCGTGGCCCCCCGGGCGTAGAGGTCGGTGACCTTCATGGCGAAGTAGACCAGCAGCGCCAGGCCCAGCCCCTTGCTGAATGAGGTCAGGAGCTTGACCTCAGCCTGGCGCTTGTAGGCCCAGGCGCTGATCAGGCTCTCCAGGATCACCACGCTCATGCCGCCGATCACCGCGCTGGCGAAGAACAGCGGCCCTATGGCCCGGCTGGCCCAGAGGTCGGACATCTTCTCAGGCATCATCAGGAACAGCGCCCCCAGGGAGGACTGGTGCAGGGTGGAGAGCATGACTCCGGCCACCACCAGGACCAGGTAGAGGTTCCGGAGAAAGGCCACCCATTCATACTTTTTCCAGCGCTCCAGGGCCATGATGAAGATATCCACGCCCAGGACCGTGGTGTAGAGCATGACGCACCAGGACACCTCAAAGAGCACCGAATGGGGATTCCACATCACCATGGGGTGCCAGATACGCCAGGGCTGGCCCAGGTCGAAGAACAGCCCCACCACGAACACCAGGTAGCCGATGAAGGCCGAGAGCTTGGCGGGCCGCAGCAGCGGCTCGAACTTTTTCAGGTTGAAGATGTAAATGGCCGCGGCCATGGTGAAGCCGCCCGCGGCCAGGGCCACCCCGGAGAGCACGTCGAAGCTGATCCACAGGCCCCAGGGGTAGGCGTCGCTTAAGTTGGTGGTGGCCCCCAGTCCCAGGAAGAGTCGGGCCGCGCCCGAGATGAGGCCCAGCATCAGAATGACATAGAGGACGGCGCGCCCGGTGGTCAACTTCCCCTCACCCGGATACCATTTTTCCACTTTTTCGGCCATGGCTCACTCCTCCTTGCCTTCCTGGGATTGCTGCTTAACTTCCGCCCGGCGCTGGTTGAGGTAGTGGAGGCCAACGGCCAGGCCGCCCACCCCCACCGCCACCCAGGGCACCTTGGACATCCACTCCCTGCCGTAGATGCCATAGGGGGTGTCTCCCAGGTCGGCGCGAAAACCCCGGTGGTCGAGACCCAGCTCCTCGAAGGAAACGGCCGTAAGATAGATCTTGGAGGTGCCCCCCACGAGCTTCTCCCCGTAGACCTCGGGGTAGTACTTGTCAGGGTGGGCCCCGATGCGGCGGTGCGCCTGCTTCAACAGCTCCTCCCGCTCCCCAAAGAGCAGGGATCCGGTGGTGCAGGAGGTGGAGCAGGCCGGGGCCAGCCCTATGGCCAGGCGATCGGCGCAAAAATCACATTTGCGAATCAGGGGCACCGCCGAGCTCCACTCGAATTTGGGAATCTGAAAGGGGCAGGCCATCATGCAGTAACGGCAGCCGATGCAGCGGTCGTCATGATAAATCACCGGACCGCTGGCGAGTTTTTCCAGGGCCGCCACCGGGCAGGCGGTGACGCAGGCCGGATCATTACAATGCATACACCGCCGGGAAATGAAGTGCCAGCTTACCTGGCCCCCGGGGTTGGCCAGCTCCCGAAAGATAATCCGGGTGAAGTTGTTACTGTCCAGGTATCTGGGGTTGCTCCAGGTTTCGCTGAACTGGGTGCGTTCGCCCGGCAGGTTGTGCCAGCTTTTGCAGGCCACCTGGCAGGCCCGGCAACCGATACAGCGAGTCGTATCGATCAACATGGCTTTACTCATGGCAGTCTCCCTCGTAGCCTACGTTAGACTTTTTGCACATCCACCAGGAAAACCTTGTATTCCGGAATCATGGTGTTGGCATCCCCCACCATGGGGACGAGCTGGTTGGCGGCGTAATTCTGCTGGCTATCGGGGCCGCCGGTGATCAAGCCCGCGAACCCGAAGTGCCAGGGCAGGGCCACCATCTCCACCGTATTCTGGAGACCCGGTTTGCCACAGCTAAAGGGGGCCACCCGGCGGGTCACATCGGCCCGGGCCCTCACCTCCCCCCGGATGCTCTTGACCGTGACCCAGTCCCCCGCCTTGATGCCTTTGGCCTTGGCCAGGGAGGGGCTCATCTCCACGAACATCTCCGGCATCATCTCCGCCTGCCAGGTGAGGTTGCGAGTCATGGCCCCCGCCTGCCAGTGTTCCGTCACCCGGAAGGTAGTGGCAATGACGGGATACCTGGGATCGCAAATCTGGGCCACTCGATCCATCTCCGATTTCCACACCTTCATGACCGGATTGGATTGCTGCGGCGACACCGGGTTCACGAAGGGACACTCCAGGGCCTCATAGTGTTCGGGCAAGGGCCCTTCCTTACAGAGCCCCCCGGGCACGAAGATGCGGCTCTTGCCTTCCGGGAGCATGATAAAGGGCGCCTTGGCCGATTCCTCGGGACCGAATTGCGCCTTGGTGGCGGGATCGATCCATTTGAAATCGGGAACATCCAGATTTTTCCAGGTTTTGGCCACCGGGTCCCAGGCGAACAACGCCTTATCCTTGTTCCAGGGCAGACCCTGGGGGTCAAGGGAACAACGGTTGTAGATAATCCGCCGGTTTACCGGCCAGGCCCAGGCCCAGGTGGGATAGAGCATCAGGCCGCTGGGGTCTTTTTTGTCCCGGCGGGCCATGAGGTTGTCCTTTTTGTCCGGACCGGGATAAGACCCGGAGTAGATCCAGTTGCCGCAGGCGGTGGCGCCGTCGTCCGTGAGCTTGGTGAAATTGGCCACCTGCTTCTTGTCCGCCACGGTGTAGCCGTTGATCTCCTTGGCCACCAGGTGGACATCGGGGTTGTCCCCGTAGTTCCAGTTCAGCTTGACGATGGGGTCGGGAAAGGCCGCCTTGGGGTCGGCCTGGTAGAGTTTCTTGAGCTCCAGGGCCAGCCGGTTGACGTACCACAGGTCGCTCTGGGCGTCCCCGTGGGGCTTCACCGCCTGGTAGCGCCACTGCAGCCAGCGGCCGCTATTGCTGACGCTGCCTTCCTTCTCCATGGAGTCCGCCGCGGGGAACAGAAAGACCTCGGTTTTGATGTCCTGGGTCTTGGCCCCGGGGCGCTTCCAGAATTGGGCGGTGTCCGTCTCAAACAGATCAAAGGCCGCCAGCCACTCCAGTTTGGCCAACGCGCTGTAGGCCTGGGCCAGGTTGGGGGAGCTCACCGCCGGGTTCATGCCCCACACCAGCAGGCCCTTGATAGAGCCTTCCCCCATGGACTCAAACAGGGGAATCCAGGAGTACCCGGAGCCCTGATAGCCCTTGCCCACCTTGGGCAGGTAGTCATAGGCGAAACTGTTCTCCGGAGTAGCCCCATCGCCCCAAAAGGCCTTGAGCAGGCTGACGAAGAACTTGGGCTTGTTGATCCAGTAGCTGGCCTTCGGGGTCTCTTTGTCCAGGTAGTCCTTCAGGGTGGGATGGGCGGCTTCACTGGGAATGGCCATGTACCCCGGAACGATATTGAATAACAACGCCATGTCGGTGGAACCCTGGACGTTGCTCTCCCCCCGGAGGGCGTTGATGCCGCCCCCGGGGACTCCCATGTTCCCCAGCAATTGTTGCAAGATGGTATAGCTGCGGATGATCTGGACCCCGGTGGTATGCTGGGTGCCGCCCATGGCATAGAGAAGCGTGCCGGCTTTCCCGGGCTGGCCGGTGGCCCCGTAAGTAGCCGCCATGGCCATGAACTGCTCTCTGGGCACGCCCGTGACCTCCGTTACCAGCTCCGGGGTGTACCGGGCGTAAAACGCCTTCATTATCTGGAAGACGCACCGGGGGTTGCTCAGGGTGGGGTCGGTCACCAGTTTTTTCTCGGCGTCCAGCTCGTAGCTCCACGTGGCCGGATCATAGGCGTGCTTGTCTTTCTGAAAACCGGAAAAGAGGCCGTCGTGAAAGCCGAAGTCTTTGTTCACCACGAAAGCGGCGTTGGTATAATTGGCCACGTAATCTTTATGATAGAGGTTGTTCTGGAGGACATAATTAATGAGGCCGCCCATCAAGGCGATATCGGTGCCGGGCCTGAGGCGCACGAACAGGTCGGCCCTGGCGGCCGAGCGGGTGAAGCGCGGGTCCACCACAATGAGCTTGGCGCCCTGGTCCATGGCCTTGGTGATCCAGCGGAAACTGACGGGATGGTTTTCGGCGGGGTTGCAGCCGATGATCATGACGCAATCACTGTTGGCGATATCGTTCCAGTGGTTGGTCATGGCGCCTCTGCCGAAGGTGGGCCCCAACGAGGCCACGGTGGAGGAGTGTCAGAGGCGGGCTTGATGCTCTAAATAGACGATGCCCAGGGCTCGGGTGAGCTTGGCCAGGAGATAGCATTCCTCATTGTTGAGGGCGGCTCCGCCGATACTGGCCAGGGCCTCCGTGCGGTTCACCGGCACCCCTTCGGGGGACTTGCTGATGAAGCTGGCGTCCCGGGTGGCCTTGACGCGCTGGGCCAGGGTGGTCATGGCCCAATCCAGGCTTTTTTCTTCCCAGTGGTCCGACCCGGGCGCCCGGTACCGCACCTTCTTCAAGCGCCGGGGGCTGGTGACCACCTCAAAGACCGCCTGGCCTTTGCTGCACAGGGTCCCCTGGTTGATGGGATGGTCGGGGTCCCCTTCCACGTTGATGAGTTTGCCTTCTTTGGTGTTGGCGATGAGGCCGCAGCCCACGCCGCAGAAGGGGCAGATGGATGTGGTAACCTGGGTGTCCTTGGTCTTGGGGGGAGGCACTAAACCGGCCCAGCCGGAGCGCGTCAGCACGACTTCCGAGAGGCCCAAAGCGGTAAGCCCGCTTCCCAAACCCTTGATAAATGTTCTGCGGGTGATGCCCATGATTCACCTCGTTAGGGGTTTGTGGAGTTCAGGAAATAGTCGGGGGGGATTGAGTCAATCTCTCAACTACTTAATTCCCTTCGGCTTTTTTGGCGTCTATCACCTCCTTCTCATCTTGTGCCCACGTTAAGATATTTCTTCACAACAGTCAATGAAGATTTCTTAGCCAAATCTTCAGGAAGTTTGTGTCCGGCGGAACTGGTATCGTGTCCCGGAAATATCTTACCAAAGTTCACCCCAATGATTCCCCCTCCTCTGGTGGGAAAGGGTCAGGGAGAGGGGCAGGGGGAGATGAATTTCTATTAATTCTCCTTGCTTGGCGGGTCGATAAGTATGATAATCGGCCCGAATGATTGGGCTTCACGGAGAGCCGAGAGATCGCCGCCTGCTGATTGAAGACCTCTAAACTCCAACTCCAAGAAGATTTCCGTCATGTCGATGTCAACATCGCTCTTGGGCACTCTGGTGCTGATGTTATTGCTGACGCAGGTGGCCGACGCCTGCACCAGTTTGCGGGTCATGACCGGGGCCGGTGACCCGGCCGGGGAGTAGGGTTGGTCACCAGGCTGGAAGCCGATTTGGGCTGCAAGGTGGGCAGTTATGCATCAGGGCGAAAAATTGATTAACTGTGGAGCCTTCCTTTAATTCCCCTCTCCCTTGAGGGAGAGCGACTGTGTTAGATGTCAAGGGTTAACTGGTGCAAGGGGGCACCAGGGTTGCTGTTGTTTAAGTATGGCATTAAGGATGGTTAACAGTTTACGCATACAGGCGGTAAGAGCCAATTTCTTGCTCTTACCCATTGCCAGCAACCGGAGATAGAAGGCACGGATGGCCGGATTGACCCGGCAGGCGGCCAACGTAGCCATATACAAGGGAGGCCGCACCCGGGCCCGGCCACCCCAAACGGTGCGCTTGCCCCGCATCTGACCGCTATCGCGGTTAAAGGGGGCCAACCCCACCAGGGCGGCGATCTTCTTGCGATTTAAGGTGCCTAACTCCGGCACCCAGGCTAACAGGCTTTGGGAGGTTAAGGGGCCGACTCCCGGGACGCTCTGGAGGAGTTGATCCTTCTCCAGCCAGATGGGGCTTTGACGGATGAAGTCGTCCAAATCTTGCTCCAACTCCTTAAGTTGTTCTTTAAGGGATTGGAGGTTGGTTTGCAGGCTTCTGCGGACCCGTGGGGAGAAAGTCATGGATAGGCGATTTTTCTCCATGACCAGCATCTCCACCAGTTGCCGGCGCCGGCTCATGAGGGCGGCCAATTCCTGTTGATGCTCATCTGGCCAGGGTCGGAGGGACGGTTTCAGCGCCTCGGCAAAATGAGCCAGAACCGCGGCGTCGATCTTATCGGTTTTGGCCAATCTGCCGGAGGACCGGGCAAAGTCTCGCACCTGACGAGGGTTAATAATGTGGGCCGGCAGGTCAGCCTGCCGCAAGGCGGCGGCGGCCAGGATCTCATAGCCACCGGTGGCTTCCAGGAGGATGAGCTGGGGCTTAAGGGACAAAAGTCGGACAACGAGGGCCTGGATACCGGAGTCGTTGTTGGACTCCCGGAACCGGACCTCTCCTGGCCGGATGGCGATGTCTAACTGGTCCTTAGAGACGTCAATGCCGACAAATACGGATTCAGGGTGCATAAAAAGCCTTGGCCTCCCGTCCTTGCAAGATACGGGCTTCAAAGCCCGGGCGACTGTTCGGGTTAATGCCAGGGCGACGTGGCGGCCACGCTCTCACCGCGGTCTTGAAGGACCAAGGGTTAGGACGGCCTGCCACGCCGCCATCAGGAGCAGTACTGCTCCTGATGGCCTGGTTCTTTAATGACCAAACTATGTACCGGTTCCCTTTAACATACAAGGGTCAGGGTGAGGGTGAAAGTTAATCTATTTTACGCCCCCAGCAATAAGTGCAGTTATCCACAAGGAGGAACATTATGAGAACAAGGATTTTCTGGGGGCTGTCGATTCTGTTGGTCTTCCTCTTGGGTTCCCCCGTATTCGGGGTTGGACAGGAAAAGGCCCCCGCCCAGGCCCCCCAGGCCGGCCCGGCGCCTCCGGCCGAAAAGCCGGCGGTCCCCGACCCCAAGGAAGTGCTCCAGCAAATGTGCGCTTTTCTCAAGAATCAACCGCAGTTCTCCTTTAAGGCCGAGGTCACTAACGACCATGTCTACCAGGGCGGCAAGAAGCTGCAGTTTGGCCAGGAGGTCGAGGCTTTCTTCCGGCGTCCCGATAAGCTCCGGCTCAATGGCGACGGCGACCTGGAAAGCAAACAGCTCATTTTGGATGGCAAGACTCTCACTCTCTACGACAAGAATAAAAACCATTATGCCAGCATCGAGGTTCCCGGCGATATCGACGCGGCCCTGGCCCAGGCCTACAAAGACTATGGCCTGAAGGTGGGGCTGGCCGAATTGGGCGCCGCCAAACTTTGGGACCATGCTGGCAAGAACATCACCAATGCCCTTTATGTTGGCCTGCACAAGGTCCGAGGGGTCCCCTGCCATCATCTGGCCTTCGACCGGAAAGATATCCATTACCAGATCTGGATCGAGGCCGGGGATAAGCCGCTGGTGCGAAAAATCGTGATCACCCAGAAGACGCTGCCTGGTTCCCCTCAATGGACGGCGTATTTCTCCGATTGGAATCTGTCGCCTGCCTTAGCGGACGACCTGTTTGCCTTTGTGCCGCCGGCCGGGGCCGAAAAAATTAAGTTTTTGCCGGTAAAAAAAGCTGGCGCCCCGACGCCCAAGGCGACGCCCGGGAAGAAAAAAGGAGAGAAGTCATGAGACCGGCTCAGCTGACGCGCTTGGTGGCGATCCTATCTCTGGCCATATTACTGGTGGGCTTTCCCGTCATCCCTCAGGACGTTCAAGCCCGGGGCGGCGGGGGTGGTGTTCGTGGCGGAGGCGGCGGTGGTTTACATGGGGGCGGCTATCATAGCGGCGCCGGTGAAGGCGGGGGCTTCGGTGGCGGCAGCTTCAGGTCCGAACCGGGTCACTCGGCAGGCTCACACGAAGGGGAATATCATCCCCAAGAATATCACCGGTATAATCCCAGCAACACCAATGTCAATGTAAATAAAAATGTCAACGTTAACGCCCAAAACTACGGTCACGGCTGGGGGCCCTACTACGGCGGCGGCTGGGGCGCCGCGGCCGGGGGGGTTGCCGCCGGTCTGGCCATAGGCGCGGTGGTGGGGAGCCTGCCGGCGGCTGCCGCGGCCTTGTCCGTGGCTGGCCAGACCTACTATTACGACGGCGGCAACTATTACCAGCCTTGCTATCAAGGCAGCGATTCAAGCTACTGCGTGGTCCCGGATCCCAATCAGTAGCCTCCAACCCGGGTGCCGACCAGGGTCAGGGCCTCGGCCCCCCGATTGGAGCAGTGCATCTTATTCGGGGGCAGGCCGCCCAGGGATTCGGCCATCGTGCTCTTTGAGAAATTGGTCGAAAGGGGAGTCAGTCTATGTGGGAATATTCGGAAAAGGTCATGGAACATTTTCTCCATCCCCACAACGTTGGGGAAGTGGAGGACCCGGACGGTAAGGCTATGGTAGGCAATATCGCCTGTGGCGACGCCCTGAAGCTCACCTTTAAGTTAGATGAAAACGGGAGAATCAAAGAGGCCAGGTTTAAGACCTTCGGCTGCGCCAGTGCCATCGCTGCAGCCTTCCCATGTGCTCAGAGCCATGGGCGTCCCCTTCACCATGGCTCACGGCTCTATCCGTTTCAGCCTGAGTATTTATAACACTGCGGCGGAAATCGACTTCGTCATCGAGAAATTTCCTGGCGTCATAGAACGGCTGCGAGCCTTGTCGCCCTATGGGGAAGAAGCCGAGGCGGTCTGTGCGACTCGCGACTTTGGAGGGACGTAGTCCAATGACTGAATCATCCAAACCACAAGAGCTCTGCAAGGCAGAGATTAAAGCTTCCCGGAAATACCGGGAGGAAATCCCGGCCCCACGTTAATCGACTCGATTGTTCCATACCTCAGCCCTTCAATATTGGGATTCTGTTCTGGCAACCCCCGCCCCTTGACCCAAGCTTCCTTGAAAATAAGGATCTTTCTGCTATGATGCTGCGATCAAATTTCGCCACGAAAAAGCTTACTTAAATACCTGGCCAAGAGGAAAGATAATGACAACGCCGGTGCAACAAAAAATCAGAAATAAGCAAAGGACCGCCAAACAGATTCTGGATCAGGTGAAGTCGGGGGATTGGATCCAACCCGGGTCCGTGGGGGGGGACTCCACCGCGTGCATGCAGGAACTGGCCCGGCGTCTCGGACCCGGCCTACGTGACATCGAGCTCTGGCAATATGCCGCTTTTTTCCCGCAACCGGAATTCCAACAAGTGGATCCTTATCAAGAATATCATTGTATTCACGAGCACTTCTTTACTCCCTGGAATCGTCAGGCCCGCGATCAGCACAACGTCACAGACTGGACGCATTGGGGCTGGTCGTTAGGAATGTGGTTCCACCACTACCGGTTTGCCCACCGGGTAAAGAAAAAGAGGGGCATCGACTGGTGGTGGAATGCCGCCTCACCTCCTGACCAGCAGGGTTTTTTCAATTTCTCCTATGGCACCAACAATTGCCATATCTTCCGGCAGACTGCCAAAAAAATAGTGCTGGAAATCCGGGCCGATTACCCCTGGGCCGAGGGGGGCCGGTTCAATACCATTAATATTGATGATATCGATTACTGGGTGGAAGTGGACGTGGAAAGGCACCGGTGGCCCCAAGTCAATGAACGGGCGATCCAGCCCAAAGAGGAGCAATTGGCCATCGCCCGCCACATCATGGGGATCATGCGGGACCGGGACGTCATTCAGCTGGGCGTCGGCTCCCTGCCTTCGGCTTGCGTGGCCGCCATGGCCGAGGCCGGTTTTAAGGACCTGGGCATTCACACGGAGATGCTGAACTACGGGCTGATTCGCCTGATGGAGTCAGGGCAGGTGACCAATCGCTATAAGAACATCGACCGGGGCCGCAGTGTGTGGTGCTTTGCTTTGCCCTTTGATGTGCAATGGTACTATGACTTCGTGCACCGCAACCAAAACCTGGCGGTTTACGATATCGGCTATACCAACAACCTTTATAATCTGGCGAGAATCGACCACATGATCGCCATTGACAACTGCGTGGCCGTGGACTTACTGGGCCAGCAGTGTTGCAGCTTTTATAAAAAACGCCCCATTTCCGGCACCGGCGGCTACTTCCAGTTTGTCGCCTTCTGTGCCCAATCCAAGGGCGGCCGCGGGGTGGCCGCCATGACCGCCAGGAGCAAGCACGGCACTTCCCGGATCGTGCCCTTTTTGCCGGAAGGCTGTGCGGTTGACGTGCCGGCGCAGTTGGCCAATTATGTCTGTACCGAGTACGGCATTGCCAATCTTCGGGGGCTCACCGGTTATGAAAGGGCGGCGGCCCTGATCGCCATCGCCCACCCGGAGGACCGGGACTGGCTAGAACGGGAGGCCCGGCAATCCGGCCTCTTACCGCCAAAATTCCCGGTTTCCATGTTCCCCCGGGAGGGAGGACCCCGCCGGTATCCGGCTTATGCCGAACGACGGGATTACAAGATTCCCTTTCACAGCGATTTTTGGGGATTTGACTGGGACCCGTTCCAGTCCGGCAAGTAATAATTTGAGGGAGGGGCTAGGGGCCGCAGGACCCTGGCCCCTCCCCCCCATGAGGCGGTCAGCTCACCCCGGCCCAGTAGGCGTCCACGGTGGCCTGGATTTCCTGGATAAGGGCGTCGTTGCGTTTAGGCTGGAACAGGTGGGCGAAGCGCCCCTGTCGTTTCAGGTATTCTTCCACCGGCAGCCGGGGGTGGGGAATTTTGGTGTGGACGATCTTCCCGTCCACGTATTCCTTCAGGGGCCAGATGCCGGTTTTGACCGCCAGCCTGCCGATCTCCACCGCTTCTTTAGGGTCGAAGCCCCATCCGGGGGGGCAGGGGGCCAGGGTGAGGATCAGGCGCGGGCCTTTGAGATTTTTGACCTTCTCGATCTTCCGGGCCAAATCCATCGGTTCGGCGCCCAGCGCGGTGGCCGCGTAGACCAGCTTATGTGCGGTCCAGATGGCGAAGAGGTCTTTCTTATAGCCCGGGAAGCCCCGGGCGCTCAGACTGGTGGCAGTGCGGGCCGCGTGGGGGGTGGCCTCGGAGTACTGTTGGCCGGTGTTGCCGTAGCCCTCGTTATCATAGCAGAGATAGACAAAATTGAGGCCCCGCTCCAGGGCGCTGGAGGTGGCGGAGAGCCCCATGCCGTAGGCGGCGCCGTCCCCGGTGAGGACCACCACCTCCAGGTCCTCTGCCGGTTCCATCCGGCCCTTGGCCAGGAGCAGGTCCAGGGCGTCCCGCACCCCCTGGGCGCCGGCCGGGGCCGAAGCCATGGCCGTATAGAGCCAGGAGCCCCGGAAGGGCGTGAAGGGGTAAGTGGCCAGGAGCGTCAGACACCCCGCGGCATTGACGAACACGGTCTTCGTCCCCAGGATGTCATAGACTTCATGGAGCACTTCCAACCCCCCGCACCCGGCGCACATGGGCGTCCCGGTGCCCAGGAGGTGGACCGAGGGAAGGGGTTTGGGGGGGCTTGGTTTGGTGGTGGTCATGGGACTTTTCCTCAAGGATAACGCTAAGTTAATAGTACTGTGGTTGACAGTGCCCACCCTACGCTTGCTGCATTGCTCAGCCCGTCGTACTACCTTTTTATTTTAAATGCCGACGAACAGAAGAATTGCGCCAATACATGTCAAGTAAGTAAAGTCCACCTCTTTGGAAGAAAGATCGAATGGTACAGCCATTCCGTGCCCGAAGTTGCGATTTATCAACGTATTAATAGCTTCCAGAGCCGAAATTACTTCATTGTTCAGAGCTCGCGTTTGACGAATATTCGCAAGAACAGCCCCAAAAGTAGCATTTGGCATATTGAAAACTTCTTTAGCCACTGATTCCAAAGAGTCAAAAATATTGCAACATGCATCACGATCGCGGCGCGGACGATCATCAAAGGCGTCTTGGGCAGCATTGAATAATGTTAGTGCTGGAGCAAATCGAGGCTGGCCCAACTCAGCTATTGCTGTACTAATCATTACCTGGGCTTGTATCGGCAAGTGTCTTTGAAGTCGACCCTGTTCATTAAGTTCCCAGACTACCCCATAGGAACTGAGTATGCGATTTATGTTTTGTCGATAATCCCTATCCACTCCAACTGACCGGAATTCAGGCCATAATCTGCATATTAGGTCGTAAACTCTTTTCCAGTCAGCACTTCTAAGATCGCGCCCAGCGGCATACCTATATCCGCCATACGGCTGTCCGGAAGCACTTATTCCCAAGCTTTGACTGATGATTCTGTACATACGATCATCGCTCAAAGGAGGGGAATTGTGCTCAGCAAGATGGAAGATTAGATCGATTAACTCTTGTCTCATTGCTTGAGGAGCATCGGAATCAATGTTACGCACAGGCTGCGGAAATTCATCTGAAGATGAGAAATCTCTAAAGTGTGACATTTAATCGCCTCGAAGGGTAAGTTAAAGTTGGGTGGGCACTACCCACCAAAATTATTCTCCGAAAGTGTCATCCGAGTCAAAAGAAATATCATTTCCACAATCCTCGGCCTAAGATCCCTCCCCCAACCTCTGCCTTTCCACCTGGGCGATGGCCTGGAGTTTCCGGACTTCCCGCAGTTCATCCTCGGTGTAGAGGAGGCGGGGCGGGGGGGCGACGCCGTCGGCCGCGGCCTGGCGGGTAACCGCGGCCATCTCGTAGAACTCCTCCGGGCTGATATCCCGGCCGCCCAGGCCGCCGATGAAGCTGGTAAGCACCGGTGCGTCTTTCCGGCCGTAGAGGGCCGAGGCCAGTTCCGCGCAGAGGACCCCGCCTTTGCCCAGGGAAATGTTCTGGTCGATGACCGCCGCGCCCTTCTTGCCGGCGAGAATCTCCTTGAGGCGCGCCTCCGGAAAGGGTCTTATAAGCCGGGGCCGCACCAGGCCGATCTTTAAGCCCGCGTCCCTCAGCCGGTCTACCGCGTCCTTCGCCTTGGTGGCGAAGGAGCCCAGCATGACGAAGGCGAACTCGGCGTCGTCGGTCCGGTAAGCCTCCACCGCGTCGTGGCGGCGCCCGAAGGTTCGGGCGAATTCTGCCGCCAACTCGTCATAGACCGCCAGGCCGTTTAAGGCCGCCAGGTGCATCTCGTAGCGGAAATAAGAATAGGGCGCGCCTCCCAGCACCGCCACCGCCTGGCTCACGGGGTGGCTCGCCCGGAACTTGATGCTCCCGGGCTCAAAGGGCCCCACAAAGGCCCGGACCGCCTCGGCCTCGGGAATCTCCACCGGCTCCCGGGTGAAGGAGAGGTAGAAGCCGTCCAGGTTGACGATGACCGGCAGGCGCACCCGCCGGTCCTCGGCCAGGCGGAAGGCCATAAGCACGCTGTCCAGGACCTCCTGGCAGGTGGCGCAGTGAATCTGCAGGAAGCCCGAGTCCCGGGCCGCCAGGATGTCGTTGTGGTCGGGCTCCAGGGTGATGGGGGCCGAGAGCCCCCGGGAGACGTTCACCAGCACGAAGGGGGCGCGCCAGCCCGCCACGGTGTAGAGCATCTCCATGGCGTACAACAAACCCTGGCTGGAGGTGGCGGTGAAGACCCGGACCCCGGCGGCGGCCGCGGCCCCCGCGGCGGTGAGCATGGAGTGCTCGGACTCCAGGGTGACCATGCGGCAGTCCATCACGCCTGCGTCAATCCAATGGGCGATGGTTTCGATGATCTCCGTTTGGGGGGTGATGGGGAAGGCAGGCACATAATCCACCGCGGCCAGGCGCACCCCCCAGGCTGCCGCGGCGTTGCCGGTCAAAAGCATCCGGGTCATGGTGGGCCTCCTGAGGTTATCTTGAGGGGAAGGCCGGGGGATTGAAAATTCCCCGCCCTCCCCTCAAACTCCCCTCCCAACCCCCTTTATGGGGGCCAGGGAAGACGTGACTTGCGATCCCGACTTTCCCGGCCCTTAAAAACTTAAGGGATTGGGGGAGGGGGTAAGGGCCTGCGGCCCTTAGCCCCCTCCCCCAATCTTCCTTCCCGCCGCCTCCTCCTCCGGGACGGCCCGGATGGCGTGGGAGGGGCAGGCGGTCATACAGATGAGGCAACCCTTGCAGTGCTCATAATCTATCTGGGGGTAACCGTCGGCGTTCAGGCTGATGACGCCGTCGGGGCACAGGGTGCTGCAGATCCAAGCACAGCGCTTGCAGTGATGATAATCGATCACCGGGCGCACAGTGCGCCAGAGCCCGGTGGGCACCTGTTCGCTGGTGGCCGGGGCCAGGATGATGGGGGCCGAAGTCCCGGCGTCGTCAAAGGGCAGATCGATCCACTTGGGTTTCTCGTAGGAGTCCGCCGGGGTTTCCGGGGCTTCGGTCACGCACCCGGCGTGCTCCGCCACCAGATCAAAGGCCTCAAGGGCATGCTCCAAGTTCCTGGCAATGACGGCTTCTCCCAGGGGGGCCAGTTCGTCGCGCATGGCCTGGGCCAGGGAGTCCCGGCGAATGACCCCCACCAGCCGGGCCGCGGCGCCGGTGCAGGAGGCGCCGGCAAACCGCAGTTCGAGTCTATCCGCCGGTTCGGCGGCCGCCGGCAAGGTCAGCACCAGCCCCGAAAAATTTAACCGTTCCTTCCAGACTTCAGGTGGGTGGGTGCTGCTGATGAGCAGAACCGTGTGGTCGGTAATCCCCGACAGAACGCCTGCGGCAGGGATCAGCACGAGGGTGTCATCCGCCACCATGACCAGGTCCGGTCGACGGATAATGCCACGTTCATTGATTATGCTCCGAGAGGCGCGGACATAGGCAAATATGGGTGCGCCCCGACGTTCTGCACCATAACGGGGGGCATCCTGGACTTCAAAATCTTCCAGAAAGAAGGCCGTGCCCAACATACGGCTCGCGGTCTTCATACCCTGGCCCCCGCGGCCGTGAAAGCGGATGCGATACATGGTGCCTCCGCAATTTTACGTGCGGCTCCTAAAAAATTGACCAGCGCTTGAAGGCCATAGCTTTCTTCACCCGCTGGACCGCGATACCCAGCGCCGCATCCCGGGGTAGGATCTTCTTGATCTTCGATTCTTCCAGCACTAACCGGGTATTGCGGCTCACCTTTTCCTTAATGACTTCGAAGACCGTGCTCTGACTCGCCCCCCGATACTCCATGGCGGCGCAGATCACCCCGCCGGCATTGGCAATGAAATCCGGAACACAAAAGACGCCTCTTGCATGGAGGATTTTTTCGGCGCCATAGGTAAAGGGGATGTTGGCCCCCTGAACCACGAGCTTGGCCCTGAGGCGGTGCACATTCTCTTCATTAACGACATCGGGGCGCGCCGCAGGAATCCAGATGTCGCAATCGAAGTCGATTACCGCATCACGGTCAAACTTCTCTCCTCTGGGATAATCGGTCACGTTCTTGCCAGCTTCCTTCAATTTAATGAGTTCTCCCACATTAAGGCCATCCGGATCATAGACCGACCCCTGGGAGTCCGCCACGCCCACCAGAACGGCTTGCTGCGCGGCGAGGAAACGAGCGGTATGCTTGCCCACCGCCCCAAAGCCCTGGATCACCACTCGGGCCCGTTCAAGCTTAAAGTCACAAAAGTGCCCGCAGTACTGGAGGGCCACCTCCGTCACATGACTCAGCCCCCATCCCGTGGCGCCGATTTCGTCCAGGGGTATGCCACCGACTTCCGTAGGCAGCCCCACCACCCGGCCGATTTCGTCTTTAACCCAAGCCATACACTCCTCGTCCGTGCCCATGTCCGGGGCAAAGATGTATTCCCGCACCTCCCGCAAAGAGCAGGCCAAGGCCCGTATCAGGCGCTCCTTGTCTTGCTTGGGCATCTTCGGGTCGCCATAAAGCACCACCTTACCGCCCCCGTGCGGCAAGCCGGCAGCGGCATTCTTCAGGGTCATGGCTCTGGCCAGTCGGCAGCATTCTTCCGTAGTGACGTCGGGGGCCATGCGCACTCCACCGAGAGCTGGCCCGGCAGCCACATTGTCAACCACCAGCACTGCCTTCAGATTGATGGAGGGTTCATAAACCTGGATGATTTTGGCCGGGCCCAGGTCGTCGGCAAATTCAATAATATCAGCCATGGGAGCCTCTCTCTTTCTTTTGACAGACCAATTATAAGGGATTTGGCGGCTAATGACGAGGAGCGATTGAGAAGACAGGTGCTTTTATTTTTTGAGCCGGCCTCATCTGTCATGGAGGATGAGTTTCGAGACCAGGCGGCGGCAAGGCCATGATTTTTTCCGCATTATGGCAGTAAGCGGCCACAAAACCATGAATGTCTTCAAGCGCTATAATACGGTGAGCAAGGATGCATTAAAGGCTTTAGTAGGGGAGAAAATCTGATAAATGGACACCATTATGGACACCATGCAAAAAATAAGGGGTCAGCTTTTTCGCCAACCCCTTGAATTTTGTGGCTCCCCGGGACGGACTCGAACCGCCGACAAGGTGGTTAACAGCCACCCGCTCTACCAGCTGAGCTACCGGGGATTGTGAAGGCAATTTGGCTGGGGGACAAGGATTCGAACCTTGATAGGCAACTCCAGAGGCTGCAGTCCTGCCGTTAGACGATCCCCCAACAGCACCTATTTTATATACGCAGGCCCAAGAAGTTTGTCAAGGGGGTCGGCGGCCTTGCCGGTCCCGGGGCGCCATCTCCGCCAGGGCCGCTGATGAACCCGGGCTCCTTCATAGGCCATGTCGCTCAAGAGGCTGACTACGCCCACCAGGATGATGAATTTCCAAGCCGCGGCTTTGCTAAGATATTCAGAGGCGGTTTCTGCCTTTTTGTCCATAAGCCTCGGGAAAGGATTCAGGTTAAAGAGCCGGCTTTGGTCAGCAATGCCTTGATGTGGTCTAAATATTGGAGAATTCGATGGGCCTTGGGGTCAAGATAATCAACCAATTCTGGCGGCGGTTCGCCAAAACCTCCCAGATACTTGCCGGTCAGTTCCAGGACGTCCACCCAGAGAATGTAGCAATGCCCCTGTATGGTTTTGGCAATATCCTGAGAACCTGCTTCCAGGTGCAGATCATCCCGTAATTCCCGCATGATGCCGCGGATGCAGGCAATAGCGGCCAGTAATCCGGCTCGCCCATTGGGATCGAGATTATTCGTTTCGTGGTAAAGGACTGAGCGAACTTCCCGCCCCTGGGCCCACTCCTCGAATTTAACTAAAGCTTCGTCGAGAAGGGTGAGTGTGATCCTGATTCGGCTGCGGTGTGCCTCGCTCAGGTTTGGAATAAATTCTGCCTGCATTTTGCAGACTTCCTGCCAACAAGTGGGGCGCTATTACCGCACGATAAGAACGCTGCACGGGGCATGGCGGCTCACCTTTTCGGCGGTGGTGCCCAGTAAGGCCCAGACCCCGGAAAGGCCGCTGTGGCCCACCAGGATCAGGTCGAATTTGCCCTCCTTGGCCACCTCGAGGATGGTCTTGGCCGGGTGGCCTGGGCGCATGTGGGTTTTGAGCTCTATCCCGGCTTCTTTCGCCTTCGCTTTGGCGGCCTCCAGCAACTTGCCATATTGTTCATCGGCAAACTGCTTTTCTTCCTTGACCTCATCGATGGTGCCGCTGAAGCGGGGCAGTTTTTCTTGCACCGCCAGGACCCAGAGTTCGGATTGATGAATTTTGGCGAGAGTAATTCCGGCATTGAGCGCCGTGTCAGCGCCCTTGGAGCCGTCGTAGGCCAAGAGTATCTTCTGAAACATTTCTCCCTCCCATTATTGCGGTCTAATAGAACCTTGACCCATTACTCCTCTGGCATATGCAGGAAATTTTCCGAACTGCCAATATAACGTAACGACTCACTTTCAAAAGATTGAGCCTCGTGGGGGTAGAACCAGATTTGCCCGATCACGGTGGGGATTACTGCCGAGCCGATTACCGCGGTCACCAGGAGGGAATACTGGGCCTGGGTCACGTATCCATAGGTTAAGCCGTAAAGGGCGGAGATGCTGCCGAAGGTGAGACCGGTGGACATCATGCAGGTGGTATAATTGACCTGCCGCACCGGCATTCGGAAGAGACGGCAGGTGGGCCACACCGCGGCAACTTTGGTAATCATTTTGGACCAAAACAAGGCGAGCAATACGCCGAATCCTGCTATCAGGGCAGGCAAGGACACCAAGGTGCCTGCCTTGAGAAAAAAGAACGGGGTCAACAGGGCGAAGACGATAGACCGCATGCGCAACATAATCGCTTTATTATGGACAAATAATCCCGCCACCACGATGCCGAAGATATAAGCCGGCAGCACGGCTTCACTCCGGGCCTTGACCGACAGGGCGCCTAAGGCGACGAGAACCAGGAAAATGAATTTGATTTCCGGTTCGCTCACCCGGCCGCCCCACGCCGCAAAGACCCGGCGGCTGATAGCTGGCATGAAACACAGAACCACCGTGGTCACTACGATAAAAATCACTAGCCAGTAATCATAATTGGCGAAGATCAGCCCCAGGGCCAGCACCGTGCCCAGGTCATTCACGAAGCACGCGGCCAGGATTAGTTTTCCCAGTTCCGTTTCATTCAACCCCGTTTCCACCATCACCGCGTAGACTACGGCCATGGAAGTGGTGGACAGGGCGATGCCGGCAATCTGGGCGGCTTGCAGACTCCATCCGGCGATGTAGTAAGCGTAGGCCATACAACCCAAGAAAGGAGCGAGAAAAGCCACGGTGCCGATGGTGAGGCTGGGGATCAACTGCTTGCGGAAGGTCTCGGGTTCTATTTCGGCGCCGGCCAGAAAAGTCAGGACTACCGAAGCAAAGCCCGCCAGGAAGTTGATCCAGGCATTGGGTTGGAAAATGGCGGAACCGAAGTGGGCTCCCAGGTTGCCGGCGACAAACCCCAGGAAAATTTCCACCAGGGCCACGGAGATGCCGATGCGAATGGAGATGAGACTGGCCAGGAATGCCAGGCCGATCCAGGCCGTCGCGGTGTACCAAACGTGCTCCACTTTATGCTCCTGAAACCGGTGCGGGGTGTAAATAAAAAAGGCCCTGACCCACACCCGGTGAGATCAGGAGCCATCAGTGTCATCACGGTTCGGGCAGACTCTCCTCCACCCCGGCGGACTCCATCGCCTAATTTTAGCTAACCTTAACTCCAGTTGTCCTGATTGGTCAAGAAAAATATGCATAAAGCAGAATCTCTGGAGAGGTCTCTTTTAAAGTTGACATAGGGGCGGTTTGCGAGCGATAATTTATAATTAAAGAAGGCGATGAAGTCCGCCTTAATTGCCCACGGGTGCCAGGTGGGCTGATGACTTCTGTCCATTTTAGGGGCAGAGGTTTTTTTTTGCCCGATTTAAGGAAGATGGATGGGAACCTATCGACAATTTCAAGAAGCTTTGGAACATCAGCTCGTTCAGTTGAGCAAGTTTCCGGAACTGAAGGGGCCGCACCTGGCCAGGCTTATCGACAAGCTGCGGGAAAATCGCTTTAATTTGGTGATCCTGGGAGCTTTCAAACGGGGCAAGAGCACCCTGATCAATGCCCTCCTGGGTGAGCCGATCTTGCCGACGGCCATCGTCCCCCTGACCTCGGTCGTCACCGTCTTGGGATACGGCGATCAACTAAATATCGAGGTCCGTTTTCAAAACGGGTCCCGGAGAAAAATCTCCCAGCCGGAATTGGTGGAATATATCACCGAGAAGGGCAATCCCCGGAATCAGAAGGGGGTGAGGGAAGTAGAGATCACCTTTCCCTCGGATTATCTAAAGGACGGGGTGAGAATCATCGACACCCCCGGGGTAGGGTCGGTTTATAGCCACAACACCGAAGTGGCCTATAATTATCTTCCCCAGGTGGATGCGGCCGTTTTTGTGGTCTCGGTTGACCCGCCGCTCTCCGCCGCGGAACAGGATTTCTTGAAAGACATCCGGGAATATGTCCACAAACTCTTTTTTGTGCTGAATAAAATTGATTATGTGGGCGCGGCCGAGCGCCAAGAGGCCCTGGAATTTACGGCCCAGACATTGCAAGCCAATTTGGGGACGGAAACATTGGCGATTTTCCCCCTTTCGGCCAAATTAGCGATGGACGGCAAATCCAATGGCCATCCCGAACTCCTGGCAGCCAGTTTGCTCCCCGAGTTTGAAAATCATTTGCGCCAGTTTCTCTATAAAGAAAAAGGGCGGGTGTTGTTGATTTCTTGCCTCAGCGGCGCGCTTAAGACCATCACCGATTCGACCCTGGCCCTCAAGGTGGAACGTCAGGCCGGCGCCATGCCCCTGAAGGAATTGGAAGACAAGATCACCCGGTTCGACCAGGAATTGCAAGGCCTGGAAAAAGAACGGGAACTGTCTTTGCTGCTGCTGGATGGTCGGATCAAGGGCGTGATCACCGAAGTGGAGGCGGACCTCGACGCCTTTAAGAAAGAGACCATCATCAAATTACGCCGGAAGATGGAGGAGGCTTTCCAGCAAAAAAGCCAGGCTGCCGGAGATTTGCGCCAGGAAACGGAGGAAATCCTGTTTGCGGCGTTGCGGGACGTATTCACCACCTGGCGGCGACAGGAAATCGAGAAACTCTCCCTAAAATTGGCCGATACCCACCAGGATTTCGCCACCCGCATCAATGCCATCCTGGAGCGTTTGACCCAATTGACCGCCCGTATCTTTGACTTTTCTCTCAGGGGCTTTGCCGCGGAGGAAGCCTTCCCCGATCTGCGCCAATTCTGGTTCAAATTTAAGGATGAACCGGTGGGGCTGGAAATTCTTCAAATGACCGTGACCTCCCTCCTGCCCCGGGCCTTGACCAGAGGCTTGCTGCTCAAAAAGCTGTTGGAAAATGTCGGCGAATTGGTGGATAAGCATTGCGGGCGGCTGCGCTACGATTTCCACCAGCGGCTCCAGGAAATTGCCCGAGATTTCCGCCAGACCTGGCTCGCCAAGATCGACGACACTACGCAAAGCATCCGGCAGGCCCTGGACCGGGCTTGGTCCCAAAAACAGACCAGCGCCCAGACTACCGCCGAGAGAATGGGTCAGCTTGATCAAAGCTTGACCGAAATCCTCCAGGCCGAATCGCAATTATTGGCCTTGAAGGAGCAGATTGAGGAAACCTTACAGTGAGGGCGCAGCTTTTGGTATAGACTAAAATTGTTTGTGAAAAAAGTAAGTTAGGCTTGACATCGGCAAGAATAACCTTACCTTTCGAGTAAATCACCTATTGATGCTAAGGAGGCGGCCATGAAAGATTTTGATGAGGTTACCCGGGAAAAGGGCCTGCCCCGTGTGGGGCAGGAGGTGCGCAGCAAAAAATACGGCACGGTGTGGCGAGTCATGGAGAAAAAAGAGGTGTGGACCAATATCGAACCAGACCCCCAGACCGGCGAGACCCGCATGCTCCCGGCTATTTATCTTTCATATTGGCAGGTCAAGGAAGGGGTGCGACCCGGCGTGGGGAAGATGATGGGCTTTGAATATACTCTCTATGACAATACCTTTAGCGTCAATTGGGATATCGTGGAATGAATCGCCCTTTTCAACAATAGTCTCAGGTATTATAGTAGGGGCCAAGGCTTATGCTGGCGGCCCCTTTTTTATGGAAAAATCAGCTGGATGAGCATCACCGCCATACCCTGCGGGAGGAAGACCACCTATGACTGGAATTATTCTGGTGCGCCACGGCCAAACCCCCTGGAACCTGGACAAGATTTTTCGGGGCTCCAAGGACATTCCCTTGAACGACCAGGGCCGGGAAGAGGCCCGGCTGGCGGGGGAGTTTCTTAAGGGGGAGACCATTCATGCGGCCTACACCTCCCCGCTGTCCCGGGCCCGGGACACGGGGGAGGCCATCGCCCGGCATCACCATCTACCGGTCGCGGACCTGCCGGGGCTCACCGACCTGTGCTACGGCGATTGGGAGGGCCTGCCCCTGGCGGAGGTCAAGGTCGCGTACGCCGACCTCTACCGCCGGTGGGAAGCGGCGCCGGCCACCGTCCGGTTCCCCAACGGCGAAACTCTGGACGAGGTGAAGGCCCGGGCCCTGGAGGCGGTGGAGGAGGTGCTGCGGCGCCACCCCGGCCAAATTGTCCTGCTGGCGGCCCACCGGGCGGTGAACAAGGTGCTCATTGCGGCTTTTATCGGCCTGGACAACTCGCACTTCTGGCGCATCGGCCAGGATACCACCGCGGTTAATCACTTTAACCGGGTGGGGGAAACCTGGCATATCATGGGGGTCAACGACACCTGCCACCTCCGGGGCCTCAAACGGGGGGAGTACGTGGATTTTTAGGGGGCTCGGGATTGGGGGCTTTCGGCCCATGGTGTTTACTACAATCCTCTGCCTGCAAAAGTTTTTGCGGGGGCGGTTTGCGAACCGCCCCTACGGCTTTACGGCAATCCCAAAGGCTCATGAACGACGGTTAGGCAATTATAGCCTGCAGAAGCCGGGAATATTTTATAATCTGCTCTTGCAACCAGACAGAAGAGCCTTATTTAATGATGAAGATTTCATGCACCCCTCGTTATTAGGGCCATTCTAAAGAAAGGCAGGTATTATGGAGAAATACAAAGAGCAGAAATGGAGCGGGCAGAAAGGCAAGAAGTTCGGCCACGCCGGGCGGCAGGAAGATTCCTATGAGCCCGAGGCAGGCCAGGAAGCCGCCCTCTGCACCCAATGCCGCGCTCTCTACCAGGGCAAGCGCTGGTTTTTCGACCCGGAGCTCCGTGGACGCCTGGCCGGCACCGACAAGGTGCGGGAGGTGGTGTGCCCCACCTGCCGCAAGATCAACGACCACTTTCCTGAGGGCATTCTCACCCTGGCCGGCGAGTTTTTTGGCCACCATAAAGAGGAGATCGTCAGGCTCATGGAAAAAGAGGCCACCCGGGTGGTGGGCCGCAGTGTCGCTGATCGGATCATTCGGATGGTCCCCGAAGGCGACAAGCTGGTGGTGGAGACCACCACGGAAAAAATGGCCCAGCACCTGGGCCGCACCGTTTACAAGGCGTATAAGGGCGACCTGCACTTCCGCTGGGGTGAGGTGGAGCGGTTCGTCCGGGTGAACTGGAGCCGGTAGGGAAGCAATGGGCAGTGATCGGATGGCAAGGCCGGATGCGCTCTGAGCACCTGGGTGTTATTTTAATCAGCATCGTAGGGTGGGCATTGCCCACCCTATTTTTTCTTTGAAAATTACGGAAGTTCGGCTTTTCTAATAAGCCGGGTTGGGTGGGGGGTGAGGGGGGAGGGCAGGGAAGAAGTTCCTGACCTTCCCCCCTCATACTTACTCTCCATTTCCCTTCCCCTCCTCTTCCTCCTCCACCAGCAGCAGGTTGACGTGGCGGCGCCGGATGTCCACGTGAGCCACCTTGACCCTTACTTCATCTCCCAGGGCGAAGATGCGCCGGGTGCGGCGGCCGTAGAGGCGCATGTGTGATTCCTCGTAGCGGTAGTAGTCGTTGGGCAGGTCCACCAGGCGCACCAGGCCCTCGGCGAAGATCTCCTCCAATGAGACGAAAAAGCCGAAGGCGTTGACCCCGGTGATGCGGCCGGAAAACACGTCGCCCACCCGGTGGGCCAGGCAGCGCACCTGCATCCGAGACAGCATCTCCCGCTCAGCATTGACCGAGGCCCGCTCCCGGCGGGTGAGATGCCCGGCCTGGGCCTCCAGGTCTTCCGGGTCCAGGGAAAAGGGCGGTTTGCGACCCGCCAGTCGAGCCAGGAGCTGCCGGTGAATCAGCAGATCGGGATAGCGCCGGATGGGGGAGGTGAAGTGAGTGTACCAGTCGGTGGCCAGGCCGTAATGGCCCAGATTCTCCCCGGCGTAGCGGGCCTGCTTCAAAGAGCGCAGGAGCATCAACTGCACCATAGGGGCCAGGGGGGTCTGGCGCACCTCGTCCAGAAACTCCCGGAGGACCCGGGGGTCCCGGTGGACCTCCTTGGGGAGATCAAACCCCAGGGTCTTGAGGTAGGTGCGAAAGGCGGCCAGCTTGGCGGGGTCGGGGCGCTCATGCACCCGGAAGAGCGAGGGCTCCCCCAGGAAGGTGGACACCGCCTCGTTGGCGGCGATCATGAACTCCTCGATGAGCTGGTGGGACACCAGGTGATCCACCCGGCGGATGTCCACCGGCCAGCCCCGGTCGTCCAGCACCACCTCGGCTTCCGGGATGCTCATCAAGAGGCTGCCCCGTTCCCCCCGGCGCTCCCGGAGGCGGTCGCAGAGATCCGTCATCTGGGTGAGCATCTTCACGACCGGCCGGTAGCGGCCCCGGAGCTGCCGATCTTTGGCGACCAGCAGGTCGTCCACCAGGCGGTAGGTGAGGCGGGCATGGTTGCGCACCACGCTCCGGGCGAAGGTGAAGTCTTTTAAGCGGCCCCGGCGGTCGAAGTTGAGTATGGCGGTCACCGCCAGGCGGTCTTCCCCGGGGATGAGGCTGCAGACGTTGGTGGCCAGCTTTTCGGGCAGCATGTGCACCGCCCGCTGGGGGAAGTAAACGCTGGTGCCCCTGAGATCGGCCTCTTTATCCAAAGGCGAGCCCGGAGTGACGTAGTAGCTCACGTCGGCGATGGACACGTAAAGGGTGAAGATCCCCCCGGGCTTTTTCTCCAAATAGACGCCGTCGTCGAAATCCCGGGCGGTTTCGCCGTCGATGGTTACCATGGGCAGATGCCGCAGGTCCATCCGGCCTTTGAGGGCCTTCTCCGACAGGTCCGGGGTGATGTTAGCCGCGGCCGCCAGGACCTCCGGCGGGAACTCGTCGGGCAGTTCGTACTTCAAGATCACCAGCCGGGCCTGGACTTCGGCGTCTTCCACGTCGCCCAGGACCTCGGTGACCACCCCCTGGGGATTGAGGTGGCCCGTGGGGTAGTGGGTCACCGCGGCCCGGACTATCTGGCCCGGGGTGGCGCCGTTCAGGTGCTCCGGGGCGATGACCAGGTTGAAGAGGAGGTGCTCGTCTTCGGGCGCCACAAAATAGGTGTCGCCGGCCTGGGACAGGGTGCCCAGCACTTCCGTGAGCCGCCGGGAAAGAATCCGGATCACCCGGCCTTCCTGGCGTCGGCCCCGGCTGCCCTCGATCCGCACCACCACCTGGTCGCCGTGCCAGGCTTCTTTCAGGTTGGTGGCCACCAGATAGATGTCTCTACCGCCGGCCTCAGGGGTGACAAAGCCGAAGCCGTCGGGATGGACGGAGAGCTCTCCCGCCACCAGGTTCATCTTTTCGGCCAGGCCAACGCGGCCCCCTTTGAGGGAGACCAGCTGCCCCCGGGCCACCAACTGGTCCACCACCGCGGTTACGGCCTCGGCCTGGGCCGGGTCGGCGTTAAGCAAGCGGAGCAGCTCCTCCATCAACAGCGGCCGGGCGGCCTCCTGAAAGGCTTTCAGGATGTGGTCTTCCTTGGCCCCCGGCCCCTTTTTGCGTCGTCTTCTCGTCATCTTTGCCTCGCAACTTGGGCCTCAAAGGAGTTGAGGTGGTGCCGCCTTTGCCGCCGCGTTAGTTTAAATATAGATATTATCAGACAATCTTCCTAATATCAATAGGTTAAACAATAAAGACCTAAAACCGCCACCTTGGGCTTGCATGCCGATCAAGATAATAACTGGGGCCGCCTTTGTCACCAAGGCCCGGGGAATGATGTGCTTCAGGCCGGTTCAGCGGCTCACCAGCAACTTTATCCAGGGTTCAGGGATAGCGCACGAGCCAGGCCAGGGTAACCAGCAGCCGGCTTATTTCGTTGGCGAATTCGCTCATGGCCGCGCCGCGCCGATGGGCGTCCCCACCGGCCCGGAAGCGATGGCGCCGGATTTAGGTTTGTGCTTCGGTGAACAATCTTATATAATTTTTTGGGTATATAAGCCAAATTTCGTGGAACAGGTGGAATCTGGGAGTGGCTAATTTGCAGGTGGAATTACTCACTGAGCTCGCGCCGGCACGGCGGCGGGCGATCCTGTCTCGTTCCCAGGCAGACGTGAGCCAGGTCCTGGAAGTGGTGGCGCCCATTCTCGCCGCCCTGCGCCGGGACGGCGACGCCGAATCCCTACGGCAGCATGGGCAATTTAAAGCCGGGATCACCGCGGCGGACCTGGAAACCACCCCCGAAGAGATTGAGGCCGCCTACCGGGTCCTGGACCCCCAGGTCCTCACCGCACTCAAGACCGCGGCGGCCAATATTGAAAAATTTCATCGGGCCCAGTTGGACCGGGAGATGTGGGCCATGGAAGTGCAGCCCGGCATTTTGGCCGGGAGGCTGACTCGGCCCCTGGTGCGGGTGGGCTGCTATATTCCCGGCGGGCTGGCCTCATACCCTTCCAGCGCCTTGATGAACATCATCCCGGCCAAAGTGGCGGGGGTGGCCGAGATCGTGGCCGCCACGCCTCCGGGGCCCGAGATGGCGGTGAATCCCGCCACCTTGGTGGCGGCGCACCTGGCCGGGGCCCAGCGTCTGTTTAAGATCGGCGGCCCCTGGGCCGTCGGCTCCCTGGCCTACGGCACCGAATTGGTGCCCCGGGTGGACAAGATCGTGGGGCCGGGCAACAAGTATGTCACCGCGGCCAAGCTCCTGGTGTTCGGCCAGGTGGACATCGACTCCCCCGCCGGCCCCAGCGAGGCCCTGATCCTGGCGGATGACACCGCCACCGCCCGGTTCGTGGCGGTGGACTTCCTCTCCCAGGTGGAACACGACCCCGAGGCCGCCGCGGTGTTGGTGACCCCGGACCCGGAGTTGGCCCGCCAGGTAGTCGAGATCATCGCCAGGGAGCTGCCTCACCTGCCCCGGCGGGAGATCATCGAGGCGGCCCTGGCCAAATACTCCGCGGTGCTCATCGCCTCGTCTTTGGATGAGGCCCTGGAGTTTGCCAACCTTTATGCCCCGGAGCATTTGCAAGTGGTCACCCGGGACCCCTTTGCCCTGTTGCCCCGCATCCGCCATGCCGGCTCCATCTTCCTGGGGCCGTATGCCCCGGTGCCGGTGGGCGACTACGCCTCGGGGACCAACCACGTCCTCCCCACGGGAGGCTGCGCCCGGATGTTCTCGGGGCTCTCCGTGGATGATTTCATCAAGAAACCCACCTTCCAGCACTTCACCCGGGAGGCCCTCAGATCCCTGAAAGATACGGTCATCACCCTGGCCGAGCACGAGGGCCTGCTCCTCCACGCCCGGGCCGTGGCCGAAAGGTTTAGGGATGTCTGAAGAGCGCGGGGAACATGGAAAAAGGCAGGAAGGCTGCCCATCCCCGTTCCCCCCGGCACCCCAGCTTCTTGCCGAACCGATAGTTGCGGAACCACAGACCGCCGGGTCTCACAAAGCCAGCGTCCAGCGGCTGGCCTGTATCGACGGCATGAGGGGCATGGCTATCCTCCTGGTTTTGTTCACCCACTTCATCCCTGGGGGCCTGCATGAAAATTCCATCCATTCCATGCCTACCCGCCTCCTGGAACGGTTTTACGATTCCGGTGTGGAACTTTTCTGTCTGATCAGCGGCCTGGTATTGCTTCGGCCGTTTCTCCGGCGACTCAAGCCATTCAATCTGAAAAACTATGCGGCGCGCCGGGTAAAACGGCTGTGGCCGCCCTGCTTCTGGCCGCCCCCATGGTCTGGCTCACCACCACCTACCCCACCTATTTCAGTGCCTCGATGCCCTATACGGCATTCCGTTGGTCCGACTGGCTCTCTCAAATCTTTATGATCAACTGGGGTACCCCCATTTATAACCCAACCTGGTGGTTTCTTTCCATTGAGTTGGTCTTTTACGCCCTGGGTCCTCTGTTCGCCGTTCTGGCATATCGAAACGAGGTGAGCCAGGGCGCCATGTGGGTAATTTTGGCGCTCTCCTTTCTGATGGGCGAGTTGGCCTATCGCTTGTTACAAAACAATTTTCAGGGGCATCATTTAGCGTACCAGGTAGTCTTGTTTGGCAGCTATATACCCTGCTATGTGGCCGGCATGGCGGTCGCCAAACTCGACCTGAATCGGGTGACGGGGTTGGCTCTGATGGCCACCGGACTGGGGATCATCGTCTTATGGAGCATCATACCGGTCTTTAACAGCCACCTGGGGCTTGCCTTGTTTTTCATGGGGCTGACTGCCCTGGCCCTGATAGCCGGCACCCGGACGAATCGTTTCTTGGAGCGCTACCTGATGATCTGGGTGGGAGAGCGGTCCTATTCCCTTTTCCTACTGCACCACGGCGTCATGATATTCATCGCCTATCTGGTATCCCTGGTTGCTCTGCAGAACAGCCTGGGCTATTATATGGGTTCCAGGGGTATCGGTTTCCCTCTGGGAATGTTGGCGTCGATGCTGTTATTTAGCCTGGTAGAGCGCCGTTTTGCCCGGGGCCTAGTCACCGGCAACGATTTTTTCCCCTGGTCTAAGCAATAGAGGCTCAGGTGAGCAATTCTAAAATATGGGCAAGGATCGGGTCATGATTCCAAGAGAGATTTCGACCGTTTCGTTACCGGTCGCGGAAATTGCCGACGTTCAGAACCACGTCAGTCCCCACACCATCGACATCGACAAGGTGGGAGTCAAGAACATCTCCTATCCCATCGTGGTGCTGGACAAGTTCAAAGGCACCCAGCACACCGTGGCCCGGATCAACATGTACGTCAACCTGCCCCACCGCCACAAGGGCACCCACATGAGCCGCTTCATCGAGATCCTGAGCGAACACCGCCGGGATGTCAGCCTCAAGAAGATCGGGCCCATCCTGGAGGAGACCCGGCGCCGCCTCCACGCCCAGTCGGCCCATATCGAGGTGACCTTTCCCTATTTCATCGACAAAGAGGCGCCCGTCACCAAGGCCCGGGGTTTGATGGAGTATATCTGCAACTTTAAGGGGGCCCTGGATGAGCAAGGGGTCCTGGACCTGGTGGTGGGGATCACCGTGCCCATCACCACCCTGTGTCCCTGCTCCAAGGAAATCAGCCTGGTAGGGGCCCACAACCAGCGGGGCGAAGTGCGGGTCCAGGTGCGTTACAAGAAGTTCTTCTGGATCGAAGACCTGATCCGCCTGGTGGAGGAGTCGGCGTCCTGCGAGGTCTATGCCTTGCTGAAACGCCAGGATGAGAAGTTCGTCACCGAGAAGGCCTACAGCAATCCCATGTTCGTCGAGGACGTGGTCCGGGAGATCGCCCACCGTCTGAGCCAGGATAATAACTTCAGCTGGTACGCGGTGGAGTCGGAAAACTTCGAGTCCATCCACAACCATTCGGCTTACGCCTACATCGAGTCCAAAAAACCGTGAGGCCGGCTCCGGTCTGGAGCAATCGCTTCCAGACCGCGCCCCGGCGGCGGCTTGCGGACCGGGGCTAGCCTACCGTTCCCTCAGCCCTCGGATTTTTTGGACTTTCTCGCCTTTTTGTCGGTTTTGCCCGCCGGCCCCTTTTTGGCTCCCACCAGTTTTTCCTGGTCGGGGTGCGGCCCCAGCCACTCGACCTGCCCGGAATCGATGTCATAGAGGGCGCCCACCACGTTAGCCTGGCCGTCCCTGACCTTCTCCCGGATGAGGGGGCTCTGTCTCAACATATCTTCGATGGACTGCCAGACATTGCCGGTAATTGCAGCCTTGAGGATCACGTCCTTGGCGGCTCCGGCGTTGGCTTGCCGGGCTTTTTCCACTGCGGGTTGAATGGGTTCCACCAGGCTGGCGATGTTGGGGGGCAGCTTGGTGTCGTCCACGAGCGCGGTGACCGCGCCGCACTGGCTGTGCCCCAGGACCACCACCAGCGGCGTGGCCAGATGGTCCACGGCGTATTCGATGGAGCCGATTTCATCGGTGGCGGAGACGTTGCCGGCCACCCGGACCACAAAGAGATCGCCGATGCCCTGGTCGAAGATGATTTCCGGCGGCACCCGGGAGTCGGAGCAGGACAGGACCGTGGCCAGGGGATGCTGGCCCTGCGCGGCAGTCAGGGCCCGGCGCGCCCGGTCCTGACGGGGGTGTTGGAGTTTACCCTCGACGTAACGGGCATTGCCTTCCTTGAGGAGCCTCAGGGCTTCATCGGCGGATATCCCTGACGGCGCGCTGGTCGCCCCGGCGGGAACCACCAGAGCCGCGACCACTACCAGCATAAGCAACAACAAGTTGATTTTTTTCATAAAAAGCTCCTCCAGGTTGATGCAGGCTTTCTCTCCGGAGCGCTAGGCTCAAACGCCGAGACAACTTGAGATTTCTGAAAAAGCCTGTTAAAGGGAAGGCCGGAATCGACCCACTGCGCCGCTAACCTTCCTGGCGGGGCCCGTTACTTGCCGCAGGACGGGCCCGAAGCCGCCGGCGCCGGGCTCTTGACGGGTCCTTCTTCCCCCCGCATGAGCACCCTGGCCAGTTCCATCATCTGCTTCAGTTTCTGGTCCACCTTGTAGTTTACTGTATCCGGTTCAAAAGTCCCGTCCGGGAGGCGTTTGCCGGCCGGCAGGCCGGTGAGCAGTTCCAGGGCTTCATCGGCGTGGCCCACGGCCCAGACGTGAAATTTGCCGGCTTTGACCGCGTCCACCACTTCCTTCTTCAGCATCAATTCCGGGGCATTGGCCTTGGGGATGATGACGCCCTGCGTGCCGTCCAGGCCCCGGGCTTTGCAGACTTTATAAAAACCCTCGATTTTCCAGTTGACCCCGCCGATGGGTTGGGCCTCGCCCCGCTGGCTTACCGAACCGGTCATGGCGAGGTTCTGGGCCAGGGGGACCTCGGCCAGGGCGGACAGCAGGGTGCAGAGTTCCGCCAGGGAGGCGCTGTCGCCTTCCACCATGCCGTAGCTCTGCTCGAAGCAGAGGCTGGCCGACAGGGTCAGGGGTTTGTCCTGGGCAAAGCGGCTTTTCAAGTACCCGGCCAGGATGAGGACTCCCTTGTTGTGGATGTTGCCGGAGAGCTGGGACTCCCGGTCGATGGTCAGCACCCCGTCCTTACCCAGGCCGACAGTGGCGGTGATGCGGGAGGGCCGGCCGAAGGCATGGTCCCCCAGGGCGTACACCGACAGGCCATTTATCTGGCCCACCACCTGGCCCTCGGTCTCGATGAAGAGCATCCCTTCATCGATGAACTCCTGGAGCTTTTCTTCCGGCAGGTCGGCCCGATAGGTTTTTTCGTCGATGGCCTTGTCCACGTCGGAGCCGAAGATCACTTCATGGGTGTTGGTCCGGGCCCAGTAATTGGCTTCTGTGAGGACATCCTGGACCTCTTTGAGTTGCAGGGTAAGCTTTTGCTGGTGCCCGGCCTGTTCCTGAGCATACTCCACCAGGCGGGCCATACCGGTCTTGTGGAGGGGCATGAGTTGCTTCTCCCGACAATAGCCCGCCAGGAGTTCGCAGAACTGCCGGAGGTGGTCGTCGGTCTTCCGCATCCGCCAGTCAAAATGCGCCTTGATTTTGAAGAACTTGTGGAAATCTTCGTCGTAGATATAAAGCAGCTGGTAGATATAAGGGTCGCCCACCAGGATGATCTTGATGTTCAAGGGGATGGGCTGGGGCTGGAGGCTGCGGGTGGTGATCAGCCCGAACATCTCCATGGGGTCCTCGATCTTGATCTCCCCGTTTTTCAGGCAGCGCTTCAGGGCTTCA
The DNA here is from genome assembly GCA_963812015.1 of uncultured delta proteobacterium. Lineage (GTDB taxonomy): Bacteria > Desulfobacterota > Desulfobaccia > Desulfobaccales > 0-14-0-80-60-11 > 0-14-0-80-60-11. Next base: position 891,860 of record CAWETI010000002.1, read on the forward strand.
TACGAGAAGAACCAACGCAGCAGGTCCAGGGCCTCCAGGACCAGATAGCCGCCGTTGGCCCGCTGCAAAGCTCCGGACCGGATCAGGGTGAAGTCGGTTACCAGGGCGCCGAACTGGGCCCGGCGTTCCACCGCGCCGAACAGGTTGGGATAGGTGGGGTTGTTTTCCATGACCACCGGGGCGCCTCCGGTCTCGGAGTGATCCACGAAGACGTTCACCTGGTATTGCGTGAAAGACGGCTCCGGCATGGGGAACGGAAAGGGGCCCTGGGCGGCGGGCCGGCGCTTCAGGTCGTCGATATTTTTTAGGACGTCTTCCTGGACGTCTTTGAGGTAGTCCAACACCGGGGGCAGGTCCTGGTATTTCTCCCGCAACTCCTCAATATGATGGCCCACCACGTAAAGGGCCACGTCCTGGTCGAGCTTTTTCTCCTGTTCCTGGAACTCCTTTTCCATCTTGCGGATCTTGCGGATAGCCTCGTTCATTTCGGTATGAAGCTGGGCCGACTTCTGGCGGAGGGCCTCCCGCTCTTCGTCGTTGAGGCCCTTGAGCTCATCTTCACTCAAAGGCTTGCCTTCCTTACCGGGGAAGATCATCAGCCCGGTGGAGGAAATGTTGAGGATAAAGCCTTCTTCCCCCGCCTTGGCGTCCAGTTCCTGGAGGATCTTGTTGCGTTCCTGGGTGAAGCCGTGCATCAGGCCTTCCCGACGGCCGGAGTAGTCTTCGCTTTCGAACACCTCGGGGACTTGTAACCGCAGACTGGAGATGAGTTCTTCCATATCGGCCTTCAGGACCCTGCCTTTGCCGGTGGGCAGGCTCAGGCACTGGGGCTTCTCCGGGTCCTTGAAATTGTGGACGTAGATATAGTCCGGCGGCGTGGGTTCTTTGGCGGCCAGCTCCTGGACGTAGGCCATGATGGTTTCGGTCTTCCCGGCCCGGGGCGGCCCGGCCACGAAGATGTTGTATTCCAGGTCCTTCACCCCCAGACCGAACTCCAGGGCGTGAACCGCCCGCTCCTGGGCCACCACCTTTTCCTTCAGGGGGCTGACGTCCAGGGTGGTTTCGAATCCCAAAGCGTCGGGGTCACAGACGGCGCGCAGGCTCTTGGGCTTCAGTTCCCAGCGGTTTGGCGACATGCATCCTCCTCATCAAGATCATCAGGCGAACCGCCAGGAGTATCAAGCGGCCGCATTATGGATTGCCGCCGCCCAGGCGGCGTAATGGACAGGCCTGGGGGTCATGAAAATCCGGACCCTCGATCTGGATAGTGTTGTGCTCCAGACCGAACCGGTGGCGCAGCAGTTCTTCCAGTTCCCAGATGAGGCAGTCCCGGTTGCTGTGGTCGTCGATGGTCACGTGGACGCTCAAAGAGTAGAGTCCCGAGGCGATGGTCCAGATGTGCAGGTCATGCACCTCCTTCACCTGGGGATGGCCCTTAAGGGACTGCTCCACCTCATCCAAGGCGATATGCCGGGGGGTGGACTCCAGCAGAATCTCCGCCGCCTCCCACACCAGCTGCCAGCTGCTGATGACGATCATCACCCCGACGATGATGCCGGCCAGGGGGTCGAACCAGTACCAGCCTTGCCACCAGATGGCCAGCCCGGCCACCACCGCGGCAAAGGAGGCAAAGGAGTCGGACAGCAGATGGATGAACGCCGACCGCAGATTGATGTTGTGCTCCCGGGTGGGCAAAAGCACATACATCCCGAACAGGTTAACCAGCAGGCCCAGGCTGGCGATGATGATCAGCGGGCTGCCGCTGATGGCCGGCGGCTGGAACAGCCGTTGTGCGGCCTCAAAAAAGATATACCCGGCCATCGCCCAGAGCACTAGCCCGTTGATCAGGGCCACCAGGATTTCCAGGCGGTGGTAGCCGAAGGTTTTTTGGGCGGTGGGGGGTCTGGCGGCCCACTTGAGGGCCAGGAGGCTCAGGCCCAGGGCGCCCACGTCGCTCAACATGTGCCCGGCGTCGGCCAACAGGGCGAGGCTGTTGGTGACAATGCCGCCCCCCAACTCCACCACGAAAAAAGCTAACTGGGTCCAAAAGGCTAGTTGCAGGCGCCGGCGGCTGCCCTCGAATCGGTGTAAGTGGACGGGCGCGACGTCGTTCATATCTGTTCCATGTGAATTTCCAGGACCTGATAAGAGCCGATCCCCCGGGGGGTCTGCACTTGAATGCGGTCCCCCACGGCGCGGCCCAGGAGGGCCTTTCCCAAAGGCGAGGCCAGGGAGAGGTGACCGGTTGCGGCGTCAGCCTCCAGGGGCCCCACCATCTTAAACTCCCGCTCCTGGCCGGTGTTCAGATTGACCACTCTGACCCGGGCGTTGAATCTTACCTTATTGGGAGACAGATTGCTCCCCACCAGGACCTCGGCGTTGGCCAGGGTCTGCTGCAACTGCCTGATGCGGCGTTCCAGCTTCCGGCGATGGGCCAGGGCGGAGTGGAAATCGGCATTTTTTTCCACCCTGCCTTCCTGGGCGGCCTCCAAAATTTCCTGAACGGCCTGGGGACGCTGCACCCGGCTGAGAAACTCCAGTTCCCGGATGAGCTTTTCATACCCGGCCCGGGTCAAGAGAATTTTTTCCATAAAATCTGACTGCGACTACTTTGGTTTATGCCTCGGGACTCACGGCCCGTTACTTCGCCCACTTCAGTCCCCCAAGGCGCCGGGGGCCAAAAACAGGCGCATCTTTAACGTTCTCAATCATGAAGTTCGGCGAACCCGGCGGATTCGCTGATATCAACCTATTCTTATCTAAAAAGACGGGTGGGGTCAACACCGGTGGCAACCGGGGCGCCGAGATTTTTCCGCCGGGACCGCTCCTTGACAGCCGGGGCCGCCCCCGTCTATGATCAAGGCAACCCCGGCCAGGGGGACCCGACGGCGCGCCCGAGGCACTCAGATAGCCAGGCAGGCGGGTCGGGGCGCAAGGCCGGGGGCGCACTAATGTTATGTCCCGGGAATATCTTAACAAAATATCGGCCCGCATAATTCCCCCTCCCCTGGTGGGAGGGGGTTGGGGGAGGGGGATAACATAGCCCAATTCCAAGAAATTTCACCCCCACCCCAACCCTCCCCCATCAAGGGGGAGGGAGTAAAAGCCTAAAAAACTCAGGCAAGATAATCCTGGGACGGGACAATAGATTATGCCCCGCCGGACCCGGGCTGGCTCCCGCATCTCCATGGCCGCCAACCCGGCGGCAGTGAGAAAAACCTGCGGCTATAGCGAGTGCCAAAAGTTCTTTCCTTTTATCCCCTCTCCCCTTTAAGGGGAGAGGGTCAGGGTGAGGGGTATATAAGAAAAAACTTTTGGCAATGAGTATAAGTCACCGCCCCTGACGGCGAGGCTCGGGGCAAAGGGGGCGCCACTCGGCCATGTTTTACCGGTTATCGCCTGAACTGGTATTGCGGTCCCGCTGGCGGCCGTACCGGCCCCGCCGGGGGGAGCGGGTGCTGGTGCTGGCGGGGACCTCGGTCTTCCCGCCGGGCCACCCCACCACCCGCCTGTGCCTCGACCTCCTGGTGGAGACCCTGGCGGCGGGGCTGGGCGAGCGGCTCCTGGACGTGGGCTGCGGTTCGGGGGCGCTACTCCTCACCGGGGTCGCCGCCGGCGCCCGGTCCGGGGTGGGGGTGGACCTCTCCGGGGCGGCGGTGGCCACCACCCGGGAAAACGCCCGGGCCAATGGCCTGGCGGAGTCGGTGCAGGTGATCCGGGGCTCCACCGAATGTCTCCTGGGACCCTTCGTGATGATGCTGGGAAATTTGCCCTGGGCGGTCCAGATGGACAAAGTGGGAGAATTCATCCGGCTGGCCGCGCCGGGCGCCCGGCTGATCCTGTCGGGCTTCAAGGACACCCAGGAGGAGGAACTTCGGGCGGGTTATCAGCGGGCTGGCTGGGTCTTGGAACATCGCCGCACCCGGGATGAATGGGTTATCGAACTGCCGCCCGAGAAAAGCTATACCTGGGTGGCCTGGCGGCTGCGGCGGCACTGAATAAGGGGTGTAGGGCGGGCATTGCCCGCCATCCATAGTGTGCCGTGCTCACACGATGCCAGACACAGGCGAGATGCTTGCGGCGCCATCTGGTTTCAAACTTTGAGGAGGTAAATCGTGACGCCCGAAGCAACCTACCAGTGGCTGGTGGAACACAGCCGGGAGACCGCCTACTTGAAATCCATGGGCCAGGTGCTGGGTTGGGACCAGCGCACCCAGATTCCGCCCAAAGGCCATGAACACCGCCACCAGCAGTTCGCCATGCTGGCCAAGTGGGTTCACGCCCGGGCCACCGATCCCCAGGTGGGGGAGGCCCTGGCCCGGGTGGAGGCCTCGAACCTGGTGGCAGACGCAGGCGCCATGGCCGCGGTCAACGTCCGGGAGTGGCGCCGGGATTATGACCGGGCCACCAAGATCCCCCAGGAGTTGGCCGTGGCCCTGGCCAAAGCCACCGCCGCAGGGGAAACGGCCTGGGAGCGGACCCGGCCGGACAACGACTGGGAGACCTTCAAGCCCTTCCTGGTCACGGTCGTCGCCCTGAAGCGGGAGGAGGCCCAGGCCCTGGGCTATGCCCGGGAACCCTATGACGCCCATCTGGATGATTATGAGCCGGGGGAGACCGCTGCGGGGCTGGCCCCCGTCCTGGCGCAGCTCCGGGAGGCCCTCATCCGAATCCTGGCGGCGGTTCAGGGCAGCGGGCGGCGGCCCCAGGGTGAGGTGGTGCGCCGGCATTTCCCGGTGGGCGACCAGGAGCGCTTCGCCCGGCTGGCGGCCCAAGCCATCGGCTACGATTTTGCCGGCGGCCGCCTGGACCCCACGGCCCACCCCTTCTCGGTGGATATCGGCCCGGGGGATGTCCGCATCACCACCCGCTTTGACGAGCACTCCTTCAGCCAGGCCTTTTTCGGCACCTTGCACGAAACCGGTCACGCCCTCTATGACCAGGGGCTGCCGGCGGAGCACTGGGGCACCCCCCGGGGGGACGCCGTCTCCCTGGGCATCCACGAATCCCAGTCCCGGCTGTGGGAAAACCTAGTGGGGCGTTCCCTGGGATTCTGGCGGTTTTTTTATCAGCGGGCTCAGGAAGTCTTTCCCGCACTCCACGGCATACCCCTGGAGGTCTTCCACTTTGCGGTCAACGAAGTCAAACCGTCCCTGATCCGCACCGAGGCCGACGAAGTGACCTACAACCTGCACATCCTCTTACGCTTCGAACTGGAGCGGGCCTTGATGAACGGCGACCTTGAGGTGGAGGACTTCCCGGGGGCCTTCAACGACAAGATGCGCGCCTTTCTGGGGTTGACGCCTCCCGGCCCCGGCCAGGGCGTCATGCAGGACATCCACTGGTCAGCCGGGCTGTTCGGGTATTTCCCCACCTATACCCTGGGGAACCTGTACGCCGCCCAGTTCTATGCCCGGGCCGAGGCCGAGCTGGGCCCCTTGGAGGAGCGGTTTGCCAGGGGCGAGTTTGCCCCGCTGCTCACCTGGCTCCGGGAGAAAATTCACCGCCAGGGCAACCGCCTCTGGGCCCGGCCCCTGGCCAAAGAGGTCACGGGGGAAGACCTGGACCCCCGTTACCTGGTGCGCTACCTCCAGCGCAAATTCGGGGCGCTCTATGAGGTGCCGGGAGGTGACCTTTAGCGATGCCCGCTGGCCGGGAGACCGGGATCCGGGCCATGGGCGCCTAACGGTTCGGCCCCTATCCCCGCCTCACCCGGGGGGTGGCGAGATAATCTCCTTGACTCATCCGGGCGCAGTGGTTAGCCTGAACCCATGCGCGGTTACTGGGTGGCGATTCCCACATATTGGACCTACCCCGGGGGTGAGGGGCCGGAAGCGATCGTCTTTGATCATCCCACGCCCCTGGACACGCCGGGGACCCTGCGGCGGACCCTGGAGAGCCTGGTCCCTTTGGCGGCCCAAGGGGTGGAGGTGGGGGTGGTGGCCGCGGCCACCGCGCCTGCTCTTGAGGCCGCGGTGGCCCGCCGGGTCCGGGAGGTGATCGAGTCCCCGCCGCTGCCGTATCCGGTGAGATTGTTTGCGGCCTCGCATCTCGGCCGGCTCCGGGATTTCTGCCGGACCCGGGAGCGGGCGGAGTGGCTGCCCCTGCTGTCTCTATCCGGCTATGCCCAGATCCGCAATATTACCTTGATTCTCGCCACCATCTGCGGCGCGGGGGTGTTGCTCAGCCTGGACGACGATGAGGTGATCGCCGACCCGGATTTTTTGGCCAAGCTGGAAGAGGATGTGGCCCGGCTCGGTGAGGAGCACCCCGTCTTCGGGTTGGCCGGGATTTACCGGAACCAAGACGGCGGGGTGCTGCTCCCCGAACCCGCCGCCACCTGGGCCGTGGCCTGGCCCAAGATGCGCTGGCTGAACGCGGCGCTGACGGAACTGGCGCTGACCGGCCCCCGCCTGCAACCCACGCTCCTGGGGTTCGGCGGCAACCTGGCGGTGCCGGCGGCCCTGGGACGTTTGCTCCCCTTCGATCCCGTCATCACCCGGGGGGAAGACACGGACTACCTCTTGAACGCCCGCATGTTCCAGATTCCCTTTTTCCTGGACAACACCCTGGCCATCAACCACCTGCCGCCGGACAAGCCCCACCCCACCTGGCTGAGGCTCAGGCAGGACCTGGTGCGATTTTGCTATACCCGGTTGAAATTACGGCAGCAGGAGCCGGGTCCCGGCCGGGCCCGGGTGACCCCCGGGGACCTCAAACCCTATCCCGGCAATTTTCTGGAAGACGACCTGCCCCACCGGGCCTTTCAGAGCCACACCCTCCTGGCCCTGGACTATCTGGCCCAGGGTGACGCCGAGGGCGCCCGGCAGACCCTGATGAACCTGGTCCTGATGGACCGGCTGGAGCAGACCGGCGCCGGAGTCTACCGGGAATATCTGAAGACCGTCAGCCACTGGCAGGCCCTCCAATCCTGGCTGGCGCTGCCAGACATCGCGGCCCAGGCCCGCCAGGCCCTGTGGGGGACGGCTTGAGCGGCCCGCCGGAGGTGATCCGGCCCGAGGCTTGGGGGCGCGGGGCCCGGCTCCCCACCCTGGGGTTGATCCCCGCCGGCAGCTTTGACCCTGAGGCGGTAACCCGCCTGAAAGAAGCGGAGCGGGTGACGGTGCACCTGGTCTTCCCGGTGGGGAGCGCCCGGGAGGCCGGCAATCTGGGGGATCTCCTGGTGACGCTGCGGCCACTTTTTGCGCGCCTCATCGATCAGGTCTGGATCGCCTATGGGGGCGGGCGTCCCGAAGGTTTGCGGCGCCTGACAGATCTCTTTCCCCAGGTCAAGGTCTTTCCCGCGGCCAAGCGGCTCCCGCCGGACCAACAGGACGCCCCCCCGGGCAAGGGGGCGTCCATGCGGGCCTTTCTGTATCATTTGATGATGACCGAAAACGTCACCCATCCCCGGACGGTGGTGGCGTTTCTCGACGCGGACATCCGGCCCCCCTACTTTCATCCCCGGTGGGTAGTGGACCCGGTGGGGGCCATCCTCTGGTTTCGCACGGTGGAGGCGGCCAAGATTGTCTATCAGCGCCCCCACGGGGGCCGGTTGAACACCATGCTCCGGTCGCTTCTGGCCCTGTGCCCCCATGCCGGGGTCCAGACCCTCCAGAAGCTGGCCTACCTGTTGTCCGGGGAGATGGCCGGGACCCTGAAGTTCTGGAGCCGCCTGCCCTTCAAGACGGGCTACGGCGTGGAAACCCTGATCCTTTTGTCCTTTGCCCTGGATCAACTGGGTCTGGCGCCCGGCACCCCGGACCTGGAACACCTGGTCCAGGTCTACGTGGGCCAGATGGATCACCGCCACGCCCCCCTCACTTCCACCCCCCGTAAGCGGGGGCTGGACCAGATGGCCGGGACCGTGTTCCATACCCTGATGGAGTCCCTGATGGCGGCGGGTCTCTGGCGCTGGGCCTCGCCGCAGCTCACGCCGCCGCGGCTTTCCATCCCGGTGCCCGACGGGGCCGCCGGGGAGCCCCTGGATTGGATGGAGGTCCCCCTGGCCGACGTCACCCTGCCGCCTCTGGCGGCCTGTCCCGAGGTGCAGGCGCGCCTCACGCCGGGGGACCCCTGATGCGCCTAGCCCAGATCGCGCCTCCCTGGATTCCGGTGCCTCCCGTGACCTACGGCGGCACGGAACTGATGGTGGCTGGCCTCATCCAGGGGCTCACGGCCCGGGGGGTGGAGGTCTGGCTGTTCAGCGCCGGGGATTCCCGCCTCAAAGTGCCCCAATACGGGCATTTCCTCCACTCGTTCTGGCCGCCGGACAAGTTTTCCGAGAATCTCCACCTGTCCCACGCCTTCGCCCGGCTCCGGGAGCAGCCGCCTGTGGTAATCCACTCGCACCTGGAGTCCGCCGCGGGTTTCTGGGCCCTGGCCCCGGCCGCGCCCCTGGTGATTACCATCCACACGCCCCTGTTCCCCATGAAACGGGACTATCTCCTCAGTTTCCCCAAGGTGCATCTGGTGGCAGTGAGCGCCTTTCAGTCCCGGCAGTTGGAGGGGCATCCCCGTCTCCACCTGATCCCCCACGGCCTGGACCTGGCGGATTATCCCTTTCAGGCCGCCAAGGAAGATTTTCTGCTGTTCCTGGGCCGCATCTATCCTGACAAAGGTCTCCACACGGCCATTCGCCTGGCCCGGGAGGCCGGGGTGCGGCTGTTCATCGCCGGGCCGGTTTTCGAGCCGGACCGGCCGTATTTTGACGGCCAGATCCGGGACCGCATCGACGGCGAGCAGATCGTCTATTTAGGGCCGGCGGATCATCCCCGCAAGGTGGATCTGCTGAAGCGGGCGAAGGCATTGGTGCTGCCCCTGGAGGTGGACGAAACCTTTGGGCTGGCCATGCTGGAGGCCATGGCCTGCGGCACCCCGGTTTTGGCCTACGACCGGGGGGCGGTGCCCGAAGTAGTGGCCCACGGGGAAACCGGGTTTGCCGTAAGCACTTACGAGCAGTTGCGGGACAGTCTCGGGCGCCTGGCCGGTTTGGACCCCCACCGCTGCCGGGCGCACGTGGCGCTAAACTTTTCCCGGGACCGCATGGTGGCGGCTTATCTGAAACTGTACGACGAGATGGGTCGGGAGGTAAAGAGATAGTAAGGGGAGCATGAAATTGATGGATATCGGGCGGTTCTCACCCCACCCCTACGGTGAGGCAAGTCATTACTCGGAGCAGAAAATGGGTTCCACTAGTTTATAAGCTGATTGAAAATCCCCCTAAATCCCCCTTTTTCAAAGGGGGACTTTCTAAAAGATTCTGCGCGGTTCCCCCCTTTGGCAAAGGGGGGATAGGGGGGATTTTTATAAGGGTTCAGCTTAAAAAAGTAATCTCTTGAATGCTCTGATTGATCAGTCTTTGGGTGAAGGCATAAGTAGCCGTAGCTTCCGGGCTTTACTTCTCGGGCGACCCGGTTTATTCTGCAAACGGGCCTATGGTTATCTCGCGGCTGGTGCTGAAATTAGGGCTGGTAAGATTTGCCACCTCGCTTTTGGTGGTGTTGCTGGCCAACGTCCTGAACCGGGTGTTGATCGTGGACCTCATGGTGCCCGCGGCCCTGGTCACCTTCAGTTTTGCCTTCCAGCACGTGATGACGCCTGTAGGGCTGGTCACCGGCTATTTTTCCGACACCCATGCCCTCAGGGGCCGTCACCGGGCCCCCTATATCTGGGGGGGCATGCTGCTCAGCGTGGCGGTCATGCCGTTCTTTCCGGATTGGGCCCTGGAGATGGGAGCCCAGCCCCACAGCCGTGCCCTTCTGTACCAGGGGGTGCTCCTGTTTTCCCTGTTCGGCATCGGCACCACCGTGTCCGCCACCGCCATCAACGCCCTCCTGGTGGACCGGGTCCCGGAGCCGGACCGGGGCGGCGCCCTGACCATGGTGTGGATTTTTACCCTGCTGGGGTTTATTGTGGGCTCCGCCCTCACCGAGGTGCTGTTCCCGGCTTTTGATCCCGCCAAGATCCAGGAGCTGTTTGGAGTGGTCACCCTGGTGGTGGTGGCGGTCACCCTCTGGGGCGCCTGGGGCATCGAACCGCCCTGCCAGGCCGCGCCCAATCACCAGCACGGCCAGATGCAGTTGTGGCCCACCTTAAAGTTTCTGGCCAGCAACCGCCAGGCCCTGGCTTTTTTTGCCTTTCTGGGGACCACGATTTTCTTTTTGGCTATTCAAACTTTCCTTTTGACCGCGTACGGCGGGGAAGTCTTGGCCCTGCCGGTGGCGGCCACCAGCCGTTTCGGGGTTTACACCACCTACGGCATCCTGGCGGGCATGGTGGGGGTGCATGTGCTGCTCAGCCTGCGGCACAATTGGGGAAACCGGGCCATCCTGGCGGTGAGCCTGGTGATGGGCGCCGCGGCCTTTGGCCTCTTGAGCCTGACCTCCTTTAGGCCTGACCCGACCTGGGGTATCTATGCCCTCTGCCTCCTGGGGCTGGCCCGGGGGTTTTACAACGTCGGGCTGTCCCACCTGACCATGAGCATGGCCCACCCCAGCTTCAGCGGGATCTTCATGGGGCTGTGGAATCTGGCCAGCGGCCTGGCCCTGGCCGCGGGGGAAATGGCCGGGGGATTTCTCAAAGACCGGCTGGTCTCCTTTTCAGGCAGTCAGGCCGGGGCGTATGGCTGGGTGTTTTTGCTGGAAGGGGTGGGGCTGCTGGCCTGCCTGCTGTTCCTGGTGCCTCTGAGCCTGAAGCAATACCGGCCCCAACTGGTGGTGCTGGTGGCCGAGGAGAAGCTGAAACCGTATTAAGCTGGGGGAAGAGAGACTGGGGAGAGGTAACCAGGGGCTTTTTCATTTTTTCGTAAGGGCCCCCGCTCCTCACTAACTTTGCAGCAGTCTTACAAGAGGCAAAGCACAGTGGTCATGCCGGGGCGGAAGACTATGACTGCCAGGGACCGGGTTAAGCGGTGGGTTTTCACCATCCTGTCCCTGCTCTTCCTGGGGTGCGGCCCGGCTCCGGAAATCCCGCCGCCCGGGACCATTACCTATACCTTTGATGCCCCCACCCGCCATTTGATCAGCCTGTTGGCCGAGAAGGCCAAGAGTTCGGTCTATAAGGACTTTGACCGAAACTTCAAGGGGCTCCTGGTGCCGGAAAGCCTGCTGCCGTATGAGCCCTTTGTGCTGGGGCTCTCCACCGAAAGCAAGATACCTTCCGTGCTGCTCCTGGATGCTCCCTGGGTGCAGCGGTACGGGGTGGCCGGGTGGCTCTACGAACTGGAACGCACCCAGGTCTTTGACCGGTCGGAACTGGTGCCGGCGGTGGCAGAGGCCTTTTCCGTCAGTCTGACCCGGATCACCCACCGGCGGGACAAGGAGCTGGTGGCGGTGCCGACTTACATCAAGGGCAATATCCTCTTCTGTCGCGGGGATATCCTGAAGCGGTATAAACTGGCCCCCCCCCGCACTTGGGACGAGTTAAGGACGATCTGCCGCAAGGTCCTGCCCCAGGAAAAGTCTCTGAAATACGGTCTGCTCATCCACTCCACCAATGCCGTCAATGATTTTTACCCGATTCTCTGGGGCTTCGGTGGTCAGGTCATCAATGACGCCGGCCAGTTTGTCCTGCCTCAGAAGCCTAACGCTGATGCCTTCGTGGCGGCCCTCAAAGAGTTGGTCAGCTTGCAGGGGAGCATCATGCCGGGGCCGGCCGAACTGAAAAAATTCGAGCCCACGGAAAGCCTGCGGCAGGCCTTTTACCGAGGCCAGGCCCTGTTCATGATCAACTGGAACACCCGCATGAGAGACCTGCGTGATTTGATTGCCAAAGGCCAGGGCCAGCCCCCGGAGAGCCTCACCGACATGAGCCAGGTGTGGGTGTCCCCCATCCCGGCGCGAGCGGGCCATCCCCACCGCTATTCCACCATCGGCTCTTTTGGCTGGGCCGTCAACCGGTTTTCCGTGACCGACCCGGCGGTCATCGCCCATGCTAAGAGTTTCATTGAACTGGTGGCCGACGAACAGTTCCAGCTCCTGGCGGCGGAAACTTTGGGGCAGGTGCCGTCCCTGAAGCGGGCCCTGGAGAAGGTCACCAATCCAGAAGTGGCGCAGGTGTACAAGTGGACCTTTGGCCAGAAGGACATGGTGATCCGGCCCCGGCCCCACAGCCGCCGGATCAACAGTGTGTTGGAAAAATATCTGCTGGAGGCCCTGTACGGCCGGCTGACCCCGGAGGCGGCCCTGGCCGGCGCCTTGGCGGACCTTAAAGATCAAACGACCGAATAGATGACGACACCCTCAACCTTTATTCGTTATTCCCTGCGGAACCGGCTGTTTGTCCTGGCCGGGGCTACCTTTGTGCTCTGCGCCGTGGTCATCCTGTTGTTCTTTCCCCTGCTTAACCTCACCCTGACCGGCCTCCAGGACCGCACCCTCAAGTCCATGCAAGAGGGCACCGAAGTGGAAGCCACCACCATCGCCCGGCTGCTGGTCCTGGAATTCTCATCCCTCAAGGGGTTGATGCAGGTGACCCCGACCTCGAACACCGAGGTGGATCAGTGGATCAAGGATCTGTTGTGGGAGAAGGTCACTTTCAATGAAATCATCGAGGGGATCGAGCTGATCCAGGGGCAGCCGGACGTCCTGGGTCAACACCTGACGTACCTGTTTTATCGCCGGGAGGCCCCGGAACTGAAGCCCATGGACGGCCCCCAGAAAATCTTGAAGTCCTTTGAGGGCCTGGAACAAGACCTCATCAACAGCATCAATGAGCAGCAGCGGGTGGACAACGCCCTCCAGGAATCCGTCAATCGGGGCCCCAAACAAGAAGGGGCGATGCTGCTGCGCTACATGCCGGTGTACGTGCTGCTGGCGGATGAAGGGGCGGTTTACTGGGGCGTGGCCAAAATCGGCATCGATACCAGCCGCATGCGCCACCTGCTCGCCCTCCAGAGCGAAGAACAGGACCGCATCCGCAATGCCATCTGGATAGAGATCATCCTGAGCCTGTTCATCTCCGGCCTTCTGGCCATGAGCCTCATCTACGTCTGGGTGCGCTATATTACCGAGCCCTTGAAAAACCTCAGCGTGGTGGCGGCGGATTTGCGAGGCGCCAAACCCGAGGAATTCGACCTCTGGCTGGAGAACCTCAAGCGGCTGGACCCCCAGGGGCAGGTGGAGGTGATGGCGATCCAGCAAGTCCTGGAACGACTGGGCGCGGCGGTGCCCAAGCTGGGCCAGCGGCTGATTGACAGGGAAGCCCGGGCCTGCCTGGGCGAGGTGATGGCCAGGGGGCTCCCGGCCCTCAAGGCCTGGCTGGCCGAACTGCGGGATCTGGAGCAGGAACCGGCTCCCGGGGCCCCACGCCCCACCGGCGGGAAGTCGGCGGAGATTCGGGCCAGAATCGACACGGTGTTGGATGATGTCGCCCACTTTGGGGCGGACCCGCCAGGGGAGTGGGATCAACTGGATTTAACCCCGGGGCTGGAGCGGGCCTGGCGCCTGGCGACCCTAAGGCTGCCGGCGGAAGTCACGTTGCACCTTTCCCTCGCGCCCCTGCCACCGGTTTGGGGGGTGGCGGCGGAGCTGAGCCTGGCGGCGCTCTATCTCCTGACCTTTGCGGTGGAGCTGCTGCCCCCGGGCGGGGACCTGGGACTGACGGCGGAGCCCACGCCGGCGGCAGGGGTGCGCCTGACGGTCTGGGTTTCCGGAGCCCGCCGCTCGCCGGCCGAATGCCAGGAGTGGCTGAATCCTTTCACCGATCCGGACAAAATCCAGGGAAGCTTGGGTCCGGCCCTGGCCGCGGCCATCGCCGCGCAGCACGGCGGCAGTCTCACGGTGGCCCCCCGGGAACCGGGCGGCGCGGCATTTTCCCTGGAATTGCCCCCCCCGGCGGTGGCCCAGGAATCCCATGAACCTTTTATCTAAACTGATCAGGGCCCTGGGTGAGCTCCTGGGGCGGGCCTGGGGCCGGCTCGGCGCCCAGGTGTCCCGGATGCTGGGCATCTGCGCCCTGTTCTATCGCCTCCTCTTGGGTCTCTTCTCAGGTCCCGCCTGCCCGCGCCTGTTGTTCCGGGAACTGAGCCGCCAGGTGTATTATACCGCCATCCGGGGGTCGTATATCCTGGTCTTTACCTCTCTCATGCTGGGTATGCTGGTGATCGTCCATGCCACCCAGCAGCTGGTCAAGGTCCAGGGGGAGGAGTTCGTCGGCTGGTTGCTGGTCACCATCGTGGTGCGGGAGGCGGGGCCGGTGTGGGCCGCCTTTTTCGTCTTGCTCCATTCCGGCGGCGTTATTACGGTGGAGATCGGCACCATGTCGGTGAACCGGGAGATCCAGGCCTTGCAGATGATGGGCATCGACCCCCATCGTTACCTTGGGGTGCCCCGTTTCTGGGGGCTCACCATCAGCCTGTTATCCTTGTATATCCTGTGCGTGTTCGCCGCCATCATCGGGGGGTATCTCTTCGCCCAGGCGTTTGCCGAGATCTTCTGGGCCAAATTCTGGCTGTCGTTCATCAATGCCCTCCAGTGGATCGACCTGAGCGTGGGCTTTGCCAAGACCACCATCTTCGGCATGATCATCGCCACCGTGTCCATCTATTTCGGCTTCAGCGCCCGGGACCACATGGGCGAGGTGGCCCAGAACACCTCCCAGGCGGCTATCTGGAGCCTGGTGCTCATCGGCGTCACGGATATCATCATGACTTCGGCCTACTACCTGTGAGCGGCCCGGGCCGGCCTTGAGGCGCAACGGCACCCTATGCTACATTATGCCTTGAACCTGGATATGGTCACCCTGTCGGAAGATGCCGCGGCCTGGCCCGCGCCCCTGTCCCTGGCGGTGGCCCTCAACGAGGTCGTGCTCATTGAGGGGGTCGGCCCGGCCGCCGGCGACTCCCTGCTTAAAGTTGCGGCCACGCTTGCCTCCCCGGTGGCGGGAAGCGCCACCCATTGGGGCCGGGACGCCGCAACGCTCCCCCGGGAGGAGTTTTATCGCCTCCGGCGCCGCATCGCCTTGATCTCCCCCCGGCAGGTGCTCCTCCACCGTCTCAGCCTGGGGGAGAATATCGCCCTGGGTCCCTGCTATCACCTGGGATACACGGAAACGGAGGCTTTGGCGGCCCACGCCGACTTATTGGCGCACCTGAAACTCCAGGCTCACCTGGACCGGTTCCCGGCCCAGGTGTCCGCCCCGGTCTATGCCCGGGCGGTGTGGGCCCGGGAGCTGGTAAAAGGGCCGGAATTGATCCTGGCGGCGATCTCCGGCGACCTGGCGGCCACCGGCGAGGCCGCCGGACTGGCCACGGTACTCCGGGATTACCTGACCGGGAGCGGCGCCGCGGCGCTGCTGCTGGGCGAGTCCCTGACATCCTTTTACCCCCTGGGGCATCGGCTCATGGGGCTGGAATCGGGGCAACTCCGGCCACGGCCGCTCCCGGAACACCGGGCCCGCCTCCTCACCGCGTACCTGCCCCTGGTTTGACCGTGGGGGCAAGCGGCAAGGGAGATTGAGATTTTTAGAGGGCTCCAAGGTAACGGCCAAGATTTGCGCCGACCGCCATCAAACCAAGGTCAGATTAAATCTAACTGTCAGGGCTATGTTTCCCCTGCCGGTGGGATTTGATCTGGAGCTATAATAAAAAAAATAAAAATATTGAATTTTTTGTTTTAAACCCGATATACATAACCGAACCTTGCATTTCAGGTTGGACATGGGGGCTTGAATTTCCTGGCGCCGGCTTCCGGTATCATGGCTACCGAGGGCCGCCGGGCTGGGCTTTGCAAGCGCCCGACCGGGCCGTATATTTCATTCAAGGAGTGCTTCGTGACCTACCCGTGTTTTCCATCACCCATCCGGAAACTTGCCCCCATGCTGCTGACCGCCCTGGTGGTGGCCTTCATCCTGGCAGGCTTCACGAACAACGGTCCCGGCGGCCTGGAGGCAGCCGAGACCGCCAAGACCGAACCCGCCGCCCCGGCCGCGACTGTTGCGCCGGCAACCCCGACGCCGATTCCCGAAGCAGCCAAGACCCCCGCTGCTCCCACGGTCCCGGCGGCTCCGCCGGTCGCGGCCCCCGCCGCCCCCGGTGCCCCTGCGACGCCGCCGCTCGCGGCTCCCGAGGCCGCGGAAACCCAGCCGGCGACTCCTGCCAAAACCAAGAAAGCGGCTAAAGGTAAGAAGGCCGCCAGGCAGGCCAAAGGGAAAAATGCCCCACCTCCCGGGAAAATAGCCCCCCCGGGCAAATACAACGCCGGCGAGGACCCCGAGTTTGCCCAACGCTGCGGCTGGCCGGTGAAAACCCCGCCGACGCTGCCGGGTTCGATCCTGCCGGGCAAGCGCATCGTCGCCTACTATGGCAACCCGCTGTCCAAGCGGATGGGGGCCCTGGGCGAGTACCCCAAGGACGAGATGCTGCGGCGGCTGAAGGGGGAAGCGGCCAAGTGGGAGAAGGCCGATCCGTCTCTGCCGGTCCAGCCCGCCCTGCACCTGATCGCGGTGGTGGCTCAGGGGGAGCCGGGCAAGGCCGGCAAGTACCGGATGGTCATGCCGGACAAAGTCATCAATGAGATGTATGGCTGGGCCAAAGAGGCGAACGCCATCCTCTTCATCGACATCCAGACCGGCCATTCCGACATCCGCACCATCCTGCCGCGCTTTGAGTGGCTGCTGAAGAATCCCGACGTGCACCTGGCGATGGACCCGGAGTTCAACATGATCAAGAGCGGCAAGAAGCCGGGGACCAAGATCGGCACCTATGACGCGGCGGACATCAACTATGCCGCCGGCTTCCTCCAGGAGCTGGTGAAAAAGTACAATCTCCCCCCCAAGGTGTTCATCGTGCACCGCTTCACCCGCAACATGGTCACCAATGCCGACAAGGTCACGCTCCGCCCCGAGGTCCAGATCGTCATGAACATGGATGGCTGGGGCGCCCCCTGGCTGAAGCGGGATTCCTACCGGGATTACATCGTCGCCCACCCGGTGGAGTATACCGGCTTCAAGCTCTTCTACCACAATGACACCAAGAAAGGCGACCCGCTGATGACGCCTCAGGATCTGCTGAACCTGAACCCGAAGCCGATTTACATTCAGTACCAGTAAGCGCGGGTCGAATCCAGACCCCGAAATAAAAAGGGGAGAGGCTGTCTTGCCCAGACAGCCTCTCCTTTTTTTGGAAACTCGGCGGGTCGGCGGGATCAGGCCTCTTGCGCCTCGTCGCCCTTGGTGGAGGCAGGAAAATACACTTTTATTTTATACAGCTTGCATGACCAAAATTTCTCTAAAATATTAAGCAGTTGAAGGGATGATCCACAGAGTGCAACCCATTCAAAATGGTCTTTAGGAGCGCATCAATAGCAGATCGCGACACATCCGCTTTGAACTCTAATCAACACCCTCTACCAAAAGATTGATCGGCTCCAACCCGGCCCAAAAATTTTCAAAGTCTAAGCATACCACCGATCCTGCCAAGGGAAAAATCATTGTTTTCCCCTACCAGAAATCAGTAATTTTACCTATTTTAGCAACTGTAAAAACGTATTAAATAAGAGGCACATTAAAGATGGTTCGAAAAAATAAATCAACATGAAAAAATTCAAAACCACAGGGAAGAATCAAAACCCATAAAAAGAAGAGGGAAAACAATGGAAGGGATGAAGAATTTTTTCAGGGATGAGTCTGGTGCGACGGCGGTGGAGTACGGTCTGATGGTAGCGTTGATTTCTGCGGTTATCGTTACCACCGTTACTACCCTTGGGACTAAAGTCAAAACTTCCTTCACAACCGTGAGTAACGCCATGGGCAGTTAAGAAACGCCATCTCAAGTGCAGTACAAGTATTGGGGGCCTTGCTGCACCCCTGCCAGGTCCCGCAGGTTAAGACTGACTGGCATGGTTGATGAACCGGAAACAAGTCTTAATCCCTTCCCCTGGTGGGAGGGGATGGGGAAATAACTGCTGGGAAAAAAATTCTGTATCCCCCCCCGCACCCTAACCCTTGTATGTTAAAGGGAACCGGTACATAGTTTGGTCATTAAAGAACCAGGCCATCAGGAGCAGTACTGCTCCTGATGGCGGCGTGGCAGGCCGTCCTAACCCTTGGTCCTTCAAGACCGCGGTGAGAGCGTGGCCGCCACGTCGCCCTGGCATTAACCCGAACAGTCGCCCGGGCTTTGAAGCCCGTATCTTGCAAGGACGGGAGGCCAAGGCTTTTTATGCACCCTGAATCCGTATTTGTCGGCATTGACGTCTCTAAGGACCAGTTAGACATCGCCATCCGGCCAGGAGAGGTCCGGTTCCGGGAGTCCAACAACGACTCCGGTATCCAGGCCCTCGTTGTCCGACTTTTGTCCCTTAAGCCCCAGCTCATCCTCCTGGAAGCCACCGGTGGCTATGAGATCCTGGCCGCCGCCGCCTTGCGGCAGGCTGACCTGCCGGCCCACATTATTAACCCTCGTCAGGTGCGAGACTTTGCCCGGTCCTCCGGCAGATTGGCCAAAACCGATAAGATCGACGCCGCGGTTCTGGCTCATTTTGCCGAGGCGCTGAAACCGTCCCTCCGACCCTGGCCAGATGAGCATCAACAGGAATTGGCCGCCCTCATGAGCCGGCGCCGGCAACTGGTGGAGATGCTGGTCATGGAGAAAAATCGCCTATCCATGACTTTCTCCCCACGGGTCCGCAGAAGCCTGCAAACCAACCTCCAATCCCTTAAAGAACAACTTAAGGAGTTGGAGCAAGATTTGGACGACTTCATCCGTCAAAGCCCCATCTGGCTGGAGAAGGATCAACTCCTCCAGAGCGTCCCGGGAGTCGGCCCCTTAACCTCCCAAAGCCTGTTAGCCTGGGTGCCGGAGTTAGGCACCTTAAATCGCAAGAAGATCGCCGCCCTGGTGGGGTTGGCCCCCTTTAACCGCGATAGCGGTCAGATGCGGGGCAAGCGCACCGTTTGGGGTGGCCGGGCCCGGGTGCGGCTTCCCTTGTATATGGCTACGTTGGCCGCCTGCCGGGTCAATCCGGCCATCCGTGCCTTCTATCTCCGGTTGCTGGCAATGGGTAAGAGCAAGAAATTGGCTCTTACCGCCTGTATGCGTAAACTGTTAACCATCCTTAATGCCATACTTAAACAACAGCAACCCTGGTGCCCCCTTGCACCAGTTAACCCTTGACATCTAACACAGTCGCTCCTCCCTCAAGGGGGTGTATTATATTGACTTTTTTCGAGGTCATCAGGGTGAGAACAGGAAACGTTCCGGCAAGATCCGGTGATCCGGGGAAAGCCGCAGCGGTATTCGTTAGCCAAAGAGAACAATCCTGCAACTTTCTGGAGTTCAGGTATGCATGAGACCTAAAGAGTCGTAGAGAACCTTTCCGGATTTGGTTCAAATCACATGAGGGACTTGAAAGGAGCTAAGGAAGTATAGTGGGTTACTTGTCAATATTAGAAAATTCTTGGAAAAGGCAAATAATTGACGATATGATCCGCATAACGAAACGGGTGCTTGGTGGGGGGATTTGCAGATTTGACTGGTTAAAGAACATCAAAAAAGCCGGAAGAGAATATATCTTAAAAATTTCTTCTCATATTACCTCTGGATGGAGAGGTTGTCCGGTAAACTCTTGACCATTACGGTTGATTGCCGGGCTGCAATTTAATCAGGTAATATTCTGTGAGGGCGGACCCTTGGGCCCAGGTGCTGAGGGCACACACCTGGGTCCGCTCCAGGAGAAAACGGCATTATCTGCTACTTGCGGCTCCGGGCGGCCTCGGAGGTGTCAGTGATGATCCGGGCCGAGACCTGCTCCATGGCTCGGCTCATGGCCTGAGCCAACCCCTCGGGGGTTTTCTCCGGCATGGGCTCCAGGACCCGGTAGTTTTTCTGGAAGACCACCCGCTGGGGAAGTTCCTCCTGGTTGGTATCCAGGAGCGTGACCGTCAGGGCCAGGGCCGCCTTCCAGCTTCCGGGCTCATCGATTTCCTGAAATTCCGCTACGCCCCCCTCCAGCTTGAACCGGTGCTTGCCACTGCCTTCCGGGCCAAACACGGCCTTAAAGAGGCCCGCATCCCTGAAGTCCCGGAGGAGATAGTCGGTGACCAGGTAGCCGGGATTGACCCGCCAGCGGCTGTAATTATAGACCTGGCTTTTGAAGGGTTGGGGCTGGTAGACCATGGCGTTGGTGTTGAAGGCCTGGGCCACGGAGAATAGATCCACCTTGACGGCCTCCGGGATTTTGGCTCGGCCGCCCGCCGACGGCGCCGGGTATTCCAGGATGTACTGGTTGACCAGCATGGGGGGCTTGCCGCAGCCGCTCCCCAGGAAAACCAGCAGGGCCGCCAACAGCGACAGGAGCCCGGACGGTCTGGCCAACCGACCCTGGCAGGGTCGCTTCAGGGGCTTGGGACTCGGGTCAGTCATGGCCTTCATTCATTCCACCTTTTCTTGGGGGGCTTGCCGAACAAGAGGTCCGAGGGCCGGTCATAGATCCTCTGGAGCAGCATCTCCATGGCCTCCGAACTCTGGCGCAGGTTATTGCTGGTGGATTCCAGTTCACGGGTGATCTGCCGGACATTTCCCAGGGTAGCCGGAAGCTTCATGGCCAGGACCTGGTCGTTGACGGTGGTCAGCAGAGTGCGGGCCCCTTTGATGGCGTCCCGGGCTTCAGCCATGGTCTTATCCAGCCCGGCTTCGCCCAAGATCTTGTCCGCCCGGGCGGTGAGCCGGTCCAGGTTGCCGGCGACGGTATCCACCCTGGCCAGGATGCTGGTGACCTGTTTGCCTTTGATAAGGTCTTCCATGGCCTTGGTAGTGGCGATCAACTGGTTGGAAATGCCCTTGGTATCGATCTCGTTGAACTTCTTCACGATCTCGTTAACCCCGGCAACGAGTCTCTGCATTTCGCCAGGGCGGGTCGGAATGATGGGATACTCCGAGGGAAAGTCGAGCTTGGGAGAGAGGTCCGGCTCCCCGGGTTTTTTGAGGTCCAGTTCCACGAACATGATGCCGGTGATCCCCGCGGCTTTCAGCTGGGCCACGGCATTTTTTTGCAGGTTATCCCGCATATTGATCTTCATAGCCACGCCGATGAGCCGGTTATCGGGGGCCACCCGGATAGTTTGCACCATGCCCACTTCGACCCCCCGAAACTTGACGGCGGAATCCACCTGGAGGCCCTGCACCGACTCGTCGAAGTAGCTGACGTAGGTTATCCCCTTCTGAAAGTAGCTGGTGGCGCCCACCCAGATGACGGCGACGACGCCCATGAGGACGCCCAGGAGCACAAATACCCCGATGATCAGATTGGTGGATTGTTTGGCCATGTCAGGTTCCTTGGGGCGCGGGTCCGGATGCCGGCCGGCGGTTAAAAAAGTTCAACACCCGCTGGTCGGTGGAGTGGTCCTTCAACTCCCGGGGATCGCCTTCGGCAATGATGCCCTGAGCGGTTTTGTCCAGCATAATCACCCGATGGGCGATATTAAAAATAGACTCCAGTTCATGGGTGACAATTACCATGGTGGTTCCCATCCCGGCATTGAGGCTTTTGATCAAATTGTCCAGTTCCACCGAAGTGATGGGGTCCAGCCCGGCGGAGGGCTCATCGAAGAAGAGGATCGTGGGGTCCAGGGCCATGGCCCGGGCTAGCCCGGCCCGCTTCTTCATGCCCCCGGAGATCTCCGAGGGCAGGTGGTTTTCATACCCCGCCAGGCTTACCAGCCCCAGCTTCATCCTGACGATGAGTTCGACGGTGGCCGCATTCAGGTCGGTGTATTCCTGGAGGGGCAGGGCCACATTCTCCGCCAGGGTCATGGAACCGAAGAGAGCCCCGGACTGAAAGAGCACCCCGAGGTCCATGCGTAACCGGCGCAAGATGCGGTCGTTATCGGTATTGACGTCGACGCCGTTGATCAGGACATGACCGGCGGCGGGTTTATAGAGACCGATCAGATGTTTCAGCATGGTGGACTTGCCGCAGCCGCTGCCGCCCAGGATCACCAAAATCTCACCCTGGTTGACCTGAAAGCTGACCCGGTCAAAAATGGTATTGTTTCCGAAGCGGGCCGTCAAGTGGTCCACAACGATGACCGGGGCTTTGGTCGGGTTGGTCACAGGCGTATCCATGAGATCTTTGTACTCTGCCCGGGTTTCCCCGGGTCCTGCCTCCGCCTAAATGTGGAGATACTGGAAAACCAGAGCGAAGGCCGAATCCGTAACAATGATGAGAAAAATCGCCGCTACCACCGCGGAGGTGGTGGCCGCGCCCACCGCTTCGGCCCCGCCTTTGACCTCAAAGCCCCGCTGGCAGCCGATCCCGGCGATGAGCACGGCAAAGACGCCGGATTTTATCAGGCTGGTGATGATATCCAGCAAGGTCAGGCTTCTTTGGGTTTCCTTCAAATAAGTGTAGGCCGTCAGGTCCAACCCCAGGATGCCCACGATCATGCCGCCCAAGATGCCGAATAGGTCGGCATAGAGGGTGAGCAGGGGCACCACGATCATGGCCGCCAGCACCTTGGGGACGGCCAGGAACCGGATGGGGCTGAAACCCATGGTGGTAAGGGCATCCACCTCTTCGTTGACCATCATGGTGCCGATTTCCGCGGCAAAGGCCGATCCCGACCGCCCGGCCACCAGGATGGCGGTCATGATGGGCCCCAGTTCCTTGACAATGGCAATGGCCAACAGCGAAGCCACATATATATTGGCTCCGAACTGTTTGAGCTGAAGAGACGACATAAAGGCCAGAATAAGGCCGAGGAGGAGGCTGATGAGGCCGACGATGGGCAGCCCGTCCACGCCGGCCCGCTTCATGTAGGCGAGGACGTCCTGCCACCGCACCGCCCGGGGATGAAAGAACACATGGGTCAGGGCCCCCAGGAGTTCCCCCAGGAAGCTCAATACCTGCTTAAAGTCGTCGAGGATCGTGAGGGTGGCCTCACCCACCCGTTCCAGGATATTGCCGGTCTGGCGATCGGTGATGAGCGGCGGCGTGGTAAGGGCTCGGGGGTCAATGAGCCCCATGATCCCCCGGGCCTTGTCGGTGAGATTGACGAATTTAAAGGCCACCGACCGGCCCCGGGCGTTGATCTCCAGTTCCACCAGGGCCAGGGCCCCGGCGCTGTCCAGGTAGTCGACGCCGGCCAGGTCCACCGTGAGGCTGGCGGGGATCAGTTGCCGGAGCCGGGTCTGGATCTCGGAAGTGAAGGACTGCAGATTATCCAGGGCGACCCGGCCGGACACGGCGAAGGTGACGGTTTTGCCTCTATCGCCGCTAACCTGAATAGTATAACCGTGCCCTGGCACTCTGGCGGTTTCCTTTACGTTCGGGGCAAGATTCTATGCCTGCCGCCGAAGGGGCCTATCTGGTAGCGCACAAGCATCCGGGGGGCGGGGCTCAGGTATTAAAATTCAAAGCCAGGAAATCTTTTTCCGTGAGGCCCCATCTTTTTTCCGCTTCGTCAGCGCTGATGGCGATGGCCATCAGGCCGATAACCTTATCCTGGCGGATGAGGGGGGCGCAGATGAGATAAAGCTGGGCGCCGTCCTGCAGAAAGAGCCGCTGCTGCTGGATTTTTTTGCTATTGATGGCTTTAATCACCAGGTCATAGTTGGAGAAATTCTTGTTTTCCTTCGTGGGCGGGTGAACTGCCAAAGTCTCGCCGGTTGCGTTCAAGATGCCGATTTGAAAAGGACACATGCGGCACAATTTCACGGTCTGGGGCTCAACTTTTTCCAGGGCGCCCGCAATTTTCGCCACGTCCTTGTTGGCGACTGGCTCCAACAGGGGGGCGGCGAGAGTGTTGATGCAAGTTTTTATTTCTTTCTTAAAGGTGGCGGCCGCAGGGCTCAACGGGGCCTCCTGGGCCTGGCAGCCCCAGAAAAGTAGGGCCGCACACACCAGGGTCAGCCAGAGATAGGTCCCCAACCTGAATTTCCGGTTCAAAAAGATGCACCTCACATTTTTTTCCAACTTAACTTATATGCCGTTACTTATATCCTATTTGCCCTTTACCTGACAAGAGAATCGAGGCGATTTTTGGCAAAAATGCTTGAGAGGCGCCCCAGTCTGAAGATAGAGGTTTTGGAAACTACTTGGGGACCGGTTAACCCGCGGCTCAGAAAAACTCAACGGCCGGTTGACAAACGCCAGCCAACCCGAGTATGATAGCCAGAGAACAAAAGTGCGATAATCAAGCATAACTGCGGGCCGACCGGATAACAACCCGTGAGGCGTCAATCATTCCATACCCAGGAGGATGAGGGTATGCCAGGTTTCAAGGAAAAAGGACCGTGGGGAGGCGGCCTTCGTTGGGGCAAAGGCTGGTGCTCTTACCGCCGGGAGGGCGATTATGGGTTGCCAGGTTACGGTCCGGCCATGTGGTGGGACATCCCGGCTGCCAGGTCTTATGCCACCCCGGAAGAGGAACTGGCGGATCTGAGGTGCCGGGTCCAGATGCTGGCCCGGGAATTGGAGATGGTTTACCGACGCATCGCCGAGATGGAGCAGGAAGTTGATCAGACCCTGGACGGTTAGGGGCAGTCTGCTCCTTAACCGATGGAGGCCAGGGCCGCCGGGTTGATCGAAGGCGTCTGCCGGGCCTGCGCCACCAAGACCGGGTCGCTGGCCGAGGCTCAGGCCCAGGGGTTGCCCTTGCTGGACGACATGAGCGGCCATCCCAGCCTGGGGCGCTATCTGGAAGCCGGCTTTACCTTACTGAACTTTCTAATTTTCCCGGGACCGACACCCGCAGCTACCGAAAACACCGAGAATTTCTCCGCCCGTTCCTCACACTCCTTTCTCAGAGCACTCCCGGGATTCGGCCTCAGCCAGGGCCAGTTTGGCCTTTAGCAGTTTCCGGTACTTGGCGGCGGCCTTGTTCAGGTCCTTGGCCGCCATGGCCTTGAGGAGGTCGCCCTCCAGTTCGGCCACATCCAGGCGCTGGTAGTAGTCCATGGTCTCCTTGAGGTGGGCCAGGACGATCTTGCCCGTCAAGATGGGATGATTGTTGGTGACGTTGGCGTCCTTAAAGCGGGTGCCGTGTTCCAGCTCCACCTCCAGGCCGGCGACGAAGGCCTCCAGGGGGATGGGCATGCCCTCGGTATTGACCTCCTGAAGAATCACCCGGGCCTCCTCGGGCCTTACCTTGGCATCCGCCATTTGGGTCCAGTCCCGGATGTTGAGCGCCTTGCAGACTCGCTGCACTTCCTCCACGGTGACATATACGGAAAGTTCCATGACCTGCTCCTTTCTTGGAGAAATATCTTGGTAAAAAGATCCCGGGGCAGGGAAACCCCGCCCTTATAGTGCGGTAGGTCGAAGCTGCCCGGCACGAGGTTCCTCGCCGGGTCTCCCTCTTACCTCAGGCGCTTAAAGTCAAAATCCGGCTGAGCCAGTTCGTCTTTAAGCAGACTGACGTCCTGTTGCTTTTGGATGGCGGCCTGGATTTCAGCGCTGCCCCGGATATCCCCCAGGAGAATGGCACCCACCAGACGGTTGTCCTGCATCACCAGCTTGCGGTAGGTCTTTTGGGCCGCATCCGTGTGGACGATGGCTTTAAGCTTGCCGTCGGCGTCGATATCCCCGGCGGCCACCAGGTCGATCCCCACCACCTTGAGGACGTTGGACGGCAGCGTGCCGGCATAGGTCGCCGCCTGGCCCGCCATGGCGGCGCCGGCCACCCGGCCCTGCTCCAGGGCGGCGGGCCAGATGCCATAAAACCGCCCCCGGTGTTCGATGAGGTCCCCGGCGGCGTAGACGTCGTCCCGGGAGGTTTTCATGGTGTCATCCACCTTGACCCCTTTGTCGATGTCCAGACCCAGGGCCTGGGCCAGGACAAGGTCCGGCCGCACCCCGGCGGAAATGAGCACCAGCTCCCCCTTGAGCTTCTCGCCGCTTTCCAGACAGACCTGGAGGCCGTCCGGGCCGGTGACGATCTCCCGGGTCTTGGCCCCCAGATAAAAGGTAAAGCCCAGATCCTCCATCTGCCGCGCCAGGATGGCGGCGCCGGGGACGTCCATCTGGCGGGGCAACAGCCGGGGAAAAAACTCCACCACGACGACCTTCAGGCCCAGCTTGCGCAGGCCGTTGCCGGCCTCGAGACCCAAAAGGCCGCCGCCGATCAGCACCGCGGTTTTGGCCTGGGCCGCCTTTTGCTTGAGGCGGTCGGCATCGGCCAGGGTCCGCAGGGTGAAAACCCCGGGGGCGTCGGCCCCTGGGAGGGGAGGCACAAAGGAGTTGCCGCCGGTGGCCAGGAGGAGTTTGTCGAAGAAAAAGCGCGCCCCCTGGTCGGTCTCCACAAATTTTTGATCGGGGTCGATCTTCGTAACCCGGGTGTCCAGGTACAGGTCGATCCCGTGCTGGTCGTACCAGTTCTGGCGATGAATGATGATCTGGTCCGCGGCTTTTTCTCCGGCCACATACTCCGGCAGGGCGGGCACATAGTAGAAGGGCCGGGACTCCCGGGAAAACATGACAATCTTGCCTTGAGGGTCATATTTGCGGATGCTTTCCGCCGCGGCATTGCCCGCTACGCCATTGCCGATAATCAGATACGTCATGCCGGTCTCCTTTGGGCTCATTACGATCCATCCGTTATGGTTGTCCTCCGCCTGGCCGGTGGCGGCGAGGTGCGGGAGGTTCCTCAAGCTTGATATGGCGGGCCCGGGCTGATTACCTCATCAGGCCGGGAGGCCCACCCCGCCCCCCGGAACTTTATGGCGCTTAACGGTCGCCGGATCCCACCACCGGCAAGACCTGGTCGACCTTGAAGAAGACCAGGAACCGGGGACCTTCCTTCTTTTCCTGTTCCTCCGGATAGGTGCGGCGGCGCAGGGCATAGAGCAGATCGCTATCCTGCTCCTCCTGGATTTTGGTGAGATAGAGCCGATGGCCTTTATAGCCGGGGCCCGTTTCCAGAAACAGATAGGCCGCCTGGGGGTTGGATTGCAGGTGGTTATGGGTCAGCCGGTGGGGCATGATGAAGGCCACGGTGCCGTCCGCCATGACGTGGGGCCGGGCGAAAACCGCCACGTTAACCCGGCCGGCCGCGTCAGCCGTGGCCAGCACCCCGTGGCCCTGGGTATTCTCAAAGTACGCTTTCAGGTCCATGTTATCCTCCCGATGACTCTGAAGGGAACGGCGGCGAGCGATGGGACCCGCCTTCCCAAAACCCCGGTAGATAGCTTAATAGAACTATTATTGATTAATAACGGTTATCAAGAATGTCAAGGCGCCGGGGGGGTTTTGTCCAAGAACCGCGGGTATCATCCAGGGATGGCCCGGGAAAGGTGGGGGCGGCCGCCAATCAATAATTCGCTCCCAAGCGATAAAAAAACTTGACGGGTCGCGAGAAAAAGATAATATACCGACCAGTCAGTACACTTACAAGGATTTGAGACGATGAGTCCCCGGCCGCATTCCCGCGAAGTCATATTGGACGCAGCTGAGATGCTCGTGTTTGACGTCGGCGCCGCCCACCTGACTTTCGAGGCGGTGGCTGAAAGGGCCGGGGTCAGCAAGGGGGGCTTGGTCTATCACTTCCCCACGAAAGAGGCATTGCTTGAAGCCATGGTGTCCCGGCTGATCAAGCGTTTTACCGAAAGACAGACCGAGGCCGCCGTTAGCCTCCCGGCCGGACCGAAACGCGAGTTGGCGGCTTATGTGATGGCGGCGCTCACGGAAACCGAAGAATCCAAACGCCTCGGGGCCTCCCTCCTCGCCGCCTCGGCCAATAATCCCAAGTTGCTCGATCCGGTGCGGGCATATTTCCGGGAGTGGTTTGCCAAGCTGGGTGCCACCGGCTTGACGTTTGAACGGGCGGCGGTTATCTCCCTGGCGGTGGATGGCCTCTGGCTGCTGGAGCTTTTGCAACTGTCGCCCCTGGACCAGACGCGACGGGAGGGGGTGACCCGGGAAATCTTTCGGCTCATGGACGGGAGCGCATGATGCCTGAGGATCTCATCCGCCGGGGACGGGGCCGGGCCTGGATTGCCGTGGCCCTTCTGGCCGGCCTGGTGAGCGGCTGCGCCATGGTGGGGCCGGACTACGTGCGCCCCCCGGTCAAGGTGGAGCAGACCTGGATGGAGACCGCCGACAAACGGCTGCACACCGCCTCAGCGAACTATAAAGACTGGTGGCAGGCCTTCAAGGACCCGACCCTCAACCAGCTCATCGACAGCGCCTACCGGGAGAACCTGACCCTCCAGATTGCCGGGGTGCGGGTCCTGGCGGCCCGGGCCCAACTGGGTATTGCCACCGGCCAGCTCTATCCCCAGACCCAACAAGCCACCGGCTCGCTGCAAAAGGAACGAATAAGCCCCGGGGGCCTTATTACCGGTTCACCCCAAGGTTCATCGTCTTTCGGTGGCATGAGTCTCTATCAAGCCCAGGTCGGTCTGACGGCCAGCTGGGAATTGGATTTTTGGGGCAAATTTCGCCGGAACATCCAATCCGCCGATGCCAGCCTCCAGGCGAGCATCGCCGATTATGACAATGTCCTGGTCAGCCTGACCGCCGATGTCGCCAGCAGCTATATCCTCATGCGCACCCTGGAAAAACGACTGGCCATCGCCAACGAAAACGTCCGCATCCAGACCGAGAGCTTGCAGATCGCCCAGGCGCGGTTCGTGGGCGGCACCACCTCGGAACGGGACGTGGAACAGGCCAAAACCATCCTGGCCAATACTCAGGCGACCATCCCCACCATAGAGAGCCAGTTGCGCCAGACCAAAAACGCCCTGTGCGTGCTGTTGGGCCTGCCGCCCCATGACCTGGCCAACCTGTTGGCGGGTAAAGCGGTAATTCCCGCGCCGCCGCCCCAGGTGGCGGTGGGGATTCCCGCCGACCTGATCCGGCGGCGGCCGGATATCCGGGCCGCGGAATTTCGGGCCGCGGCCCAATGCGACCAAATTGGGGTATCCAAGGCTCAACTCTTCCCGGCTTTTTCCCTGACCGGGACCTTTGGCCCTCAATCGATTGATGTGGGAACGGCCACGCTGGCTAACCTGTTCAACTGGCGCAACCGGGCCGGCTCCATGGGCCCGACCCTGCAGTGGAATATCCTTAACTATGGGCAAATCACCAACGACGTCCGGTTCCAGGACGCCCGGTTCCAGGAATTGCTCATTGCGTATCAGAACTCGGTCCTCAAAGCCCAGCAGGAGGTGGAGGACAACCTGGTGGCGTTCCTGAAGGCCCAGGAACGGGCCAGGTTTCTGTCCGATAGCACCACCGCGGCGATGCGGTCGCTGGAGCTGGCGGTCCTGCAGTACCGGGAGGGGATCACCGATTTCACCACCGTCCTGACGGCCCAGCAGGCCCTGTTGAGCGAGCAGGACAGCCTGGCCACCACCCTGGGAGACATCTCCCGGAATCTGGTGGGGGTATATCGGGCCTTGGGGGGCGGCTGGGAGATTCGGGAAGGACAGGATTTTGTGCCGGCGTCCATCAGAGAGACCATGGCCGGGCGCACCAATTGGGGCCGCCTGCTGGCCCCGGTGGCGGAAGTCACGGCCCCGACAGGTCAAGGTCGCCTGATTCGTGCCCCGGACTGGTAAAGGGGGCAGAACCGCAGGGCGGGATGGAACGATGGGGTGGTCATGCCAGTCATATCAAGCAATGCTCCTGAAATGAGGTTTGATTCCATGCACAATGGGGGGAAGGCCCAGAACCTGACGGTGGGGGGAAGACCGGCGCCACGGCCGCGCCGCCGCGCCCTGGCCGCGCTGATCAGCCTGGCGATCCTGGCGATGAGCGCCGCCTGTGGCGACCGGAACGCCTACGTGCCGCCGCCGCCTCCCAAGGTGACGGTGAGTCAGCCGGTGCAACGGCCCGTGACCGATTACCTGGAATTCACCGGCAACACCCAGGCCATTAACACGGTGCAACTCCGGGCCCGGGTCGAAGGCTACCTGGAGCAGGTCTATTTCAAAGACGGCGACCGGGTCAAGAAAGGGCAGTTGCTCTTTCTGATTCAGCAGAACACCTACGAAGCCAAACTCAAGCAGGCGGAGGCGGACATTCTCGCCCAGAAGGCCAAACTCTTCCATGCCCAAACCGAATATGCCCGGTTCACCAAACTGGTGACCCAGAAGGCCGCCGCCCAGACGGATGTGGACAATTGGCTCTATCAACGGGATGCGGCCCAGGCCGCGCTCGTGTCCGCCGAGGCGCAACGGGACCTGTCCAGGCTCAACCTGAGCTACACCAAGGTGACCTCGCCCTTCGATGGCCGCATCGGCCGTCGTCTGAAAGACCCCGGTAACCTCGTGGGCGTCGGCGAAGCCACCCTTCTGGCCGATGTCGATCAGATCGACCCCCTCTATGTCTACTTCACCATGAATGAACGGGACCTCCTGGACATCACCCAGACCACCAAGGAATCGGTGGGAGCTGTGATTCGCAAGGACGTCCCCCTGTATCTCGGTCTCGCCAATGAGGATGGTTATCCCCACAATGGCTACCTGGACTTCGCCAGCATCAGCCTTAACGCCACCACCGGCACCTTGACGATGCGGGGGGTCTTCCCCAATCCCAAGGGCATGATGCTGCCGGGTTTGTTCGCCAAGGTCCGCGCCCCGGTGACCCACAACAAGTCCGCCCTGCTCATCCCCCAAGAGGCCATCGGCTACGACCAACTGGGCCCCTACGTGTTGGTGGTGGACGACAAAAACGTCGTCCAGCGCCGGAGTGTCAAACTGGGGACCCAGGAGGAGGGCCTCATCGTCATCGCCGAAGGGGTGACGGCGCCTGAGTGGATCATCACCAACGGCCTCTTCCAGGCCATCCCGGGGAAACAGGTGACTCTCGTCAAGGCATCGGCTTCGAACTCGGCGCCGCCACCGGCCCCGGAGCCCGGCGGGCAACTCAAGAAAGCCGCCCCATGATCTCCGAATTTTTCATCGATCGGCCGATTTTCGCCAACGTCATCGCCATCGTCACCGTCATTTTGGGGCTGGTGTGTCTGTTCATGTTGCCGGTGGCGCAGTATCCGGAAATCGTGCCCCCCACCATCCAGGTGACCACGATGTATCCCGGGGCCAGCGCCGAGGTCATCGCCAACACCGTGGGGATTCCCATCGAACAGGCGGTCAACGGCGTGGAAGGCTCCATTTACATGTCGTCCACCAGTTCCAGTTCCGGGAATTACACCCTCACCGTGACCTTTGGAGTGGGCACCAATCTCAATGCGTCATTGACCCTGGTGCAGAACATGGTCAACGGCGCCACCGCCCAGCTTCCCGAAACGGTGCAGGCCCAGGGCGTCACCGTACGGAAGGTCTCCACCAACATCTTGCAGGTGATCAGCCTCTACTCCGATGATGACCGCTATGATGCGACCTATCTCTCCAACTACGGCATCATCAACCTGCAATACCCCCTGGGCCGTCTGGCCGGGGTGGGCCAGGTCCAGGTGTTCGGCGCCGGCCCCTACAGCATGCGGGTCTGGCTGGACCCCAACAAACTCAAGTACTACAACCTCACCACGCTGGATGTGGTCAACGCCATCCAACAGCAAAACGTCCAGGTGGTGGCGGGTCGATTGGGGGCCCCGCCGGTGCCGCCCGATCAAGCCTTGCAGTTCACCGTTAACGCCTTGGGCCGGCTTGCCGACGTCAAGCAATTCCAGGATATCATCGTCAAGAGCGAGCGCAGCGACCAAGGGGAAACCGCACAGTTGGTGCGGGTGCGGGATATTGCCCGGGTCGATTTGGACCAGCAATATTACAGCAATTTTGGCGGCCTGACCGGGAAGCAATCGGCCCAAATCATGGTCTTCGCCCTGCCCGGGGCCAATGCCCTTGACGTCGGCGACAAGGTGAAAGCGGCCATGGCCGAGATGAGCCAGACCTTCCCGGCGGGGCTGAAACACGGGATTTATTACGACACCACCAAGTTCATCGGCCAGGCCATTCACTCGGTCTATGTCACCTTATTTGAGGCCGGACTCCTGGTGCTCATCGTCATCATGGTGTTTCTGCAAAATTGGCGGGCCATGCTGGTCCCGGCCACCACCGTCCCGGTCACCATTATCGGCGCGTTTGCGGCCATGGCCTTGCTGGGCTTCACGGTCAACCTGATGACCCTGTTTGCCCTCATTCTGGCCATCGGCATCGTGGTGGACGACGCCATCGTCATTGTCGAGAATTGCTCTTTTTACATCGAGAAAGGCCTCCACCCCCGGGAGGCGGCCATCAAGGCCATGCAAGAGTTGACCGGGCCGGTGATCGGCATCACCCTGGTGCTCACCGCGGTATTTTTGCCCGCCGCCTTTATGCCGGGCATCACCGGGCAGCTCTTTCGGCAATTCGCCCTGGTCATCGCCTCCACCGCCATCATCAGCGCCCTCAATGCCCTGACCCTGAAGCCGACCCAGTGCGCCCTCTGGTTGCGCCCCCATGTTAAAAAGGAACCCAACCTGTTTTACCGGGGGTTCAACCAGGCCTACGGGGTGGTGGAGCACGCCTACGTCCTCCTCATCCAGTGGATGGTCGAGCGCACCGGACTCATGGTGCTGGTGTTCATTGCCGTCATTGCCCTGGCCGGCTGGCGGTTTACCCAACAGCCCACCGGTTTCCTGCCCACGGAAGACCAGGGCTACGCCATGGTGTTGGCTAGGCTGCCCGAAGGCGCGGCCCAACCCCGGGTTAAACGGACCTCGGACCAGATCGATGCCATCCTCAAGCGGGCTCAAGGGGTCGAGGCCTGGGTGACCGTGGGGGGGTATTCCATCCTGGACGCCACCAACGTCTCCAACATTATGACCACCTTCGTGATTTACCAGGATTGGAGTAAGCGGGGGGCCAAGTTAACCCAGGACCATATCGTCGGCGCCTTGCAGCGGGAGTTCTTTGCCATTCAGGAGGCCCAGGTCGTGGTGCTGGTGCCGCCGCCCATCGCCGGCCTGGGCCAGTCCGGGGGCTTCCAGATGATGGTGGAGGACCGCGGCAGTCTGGGGTTGGGTGAGCTGGAGAAGGCGACCATGGAGGTCATACGGGCCGCAACCGGCCAATCCGGGTTGGGGGGCATGGCCACCACCTTCAGCGCTCGCAGCCCCCAAATCTATCTCGACATCGACCGGACCAAGGCCGAGTCGCTCAATATTCCCCTGAACAACGTCTTCGACACCCTCCAGGCCTACCTGGGGTCCACGTATGTCAATCTGTTCAACAAGTTCAACCAGGTGTTCCAGGTCTACGTCCAGGCCGACGCGGCCTACCGCCTGCAACCCGAGGACATCAAGAGCCTTTACGTCCGCAATCTCAAAAAGGAAATGGTGCCCCTGGGCACCCTCCTGAAGATCAATCGGACCCTGGGTTCAGAATTGGTCACCCGCTACAACCTCTATCCCGCGGCATCCATTTTCGGGGGGGCGGCCCCGGGCTTCAGCTCGGGAGAGGCCCTCAAACTGATGGGACAGGTGGCGCAAAACACCCTGCCCCGGGGCATGGCCTACGACTGGACCGCTACCTCCTTCCAGGAAAAGGAGGTGGGCAACCAGGCCTACTTCATTTACGCCCTGTCCATCACCCTGGTGTTCCTGGTCCTGGCGGCCCAATACGAAAACTGGTTTAACCCGGCGGCGGTTATTCTGGTGGTGCCCATCGCCATGGTGGGCGTCCTGCTGGGCCTGATGGTCCGGGACTTCGACAACAATATCTATACCCAGGTGGGCCTTGTGTTGATGATCGCCCTGGCCAGCAAGAACGCCATCCTGGTGGTGGAGTTCGCCCGGGAACTGCGGGAGAGCGGTATGTCCATCACCGAGGCCGCGGTGGAGGCCACCCGCCGCCGCTTCCGCCCCATCGTCATGACCTCCTTCGCCTTCATCCTGGGGGTGGTGCCCCTCATGGTCGCCGCCGGCGCCGGCGCCGCCAGCCAGCAGGCCATCGGCACGGTGGTCTTCGGCGGCATGCTGGCCTCGACCCTCCTGGCTATCCCGTTTGTGCCGGTGTTCTACGTGATCACCCAGCGCCTCAGCGAGCGCCGGAAGCAGGCGGCCCCCCCGGCGCCGCCTCCGGCCGAGCAGGGGGAAGGGAGTTGAGGGCGGGTTAGACTCTCTGTAACGGCAGTTGTATCATCGGTAATAATCAAGATTTGAGCTGACCATCATCAAACCAATATCAGATTAGATCTGACATTTGGGACTAAAACTTTAAATTTCGCCAGGGTCTTAGATAGAGCTAAGATATCCATATCAACCCACTTTAATAGGTTTTATAAGGGTTAATAGATAGCAGTAATCAACTACTTTACACTTGCAGAATTTTACGCAGAAATTCCACTTGATATATCTGTCTGCTAACCGGGCTTCAGGATATGCGTTCCGCCAGTTCTTTGATTACCCCCTCGCCGCCGCTAGCCCGCGTGAGGCCCCAGGCCACTTTTTGCACCTCAGGGTGGGCATCGGCCGGGGCAATGGGGAAACCTACCACCGCCATGGCCTCAAGGTCATTGACGTCGTTGCCCACGTAGGCTACCCGCTTAAGATCGCAGCCGTTCCGAGTACAGTAATTTTGCAAGGCGCCTCGTTTGTCATTGCAGCTGTCGATAATTTCCAGTCCCAGCTTGGCGGCCCGGGCCCGGACCACCGGGTTGGTTTCAGTAGTGAGGATCATCTGCCTAATCCCCAAGCGCCGGAGTCGCTCCACCCCCAGGCCGTCGGCCCGGTTGGCCAGAATGCCCTCGGTGCCGTCTTGCAGCACCAGGACCCGGTTGTCGGTCATCACCCCGTCGAAGTCATAAACCAGCAGATCCAGATCCCGGCTGGTTAGCCGCCAGTGGCCCCGCTCCGGCTGCCAGCGTGGCAGCAGCCTGGTCTCGAAATAGTAGCGGCAAACCTCTACATCCGGTAGGGTGTCGATCTCGAAAGATTTCCAGTAGGGCATCTCAAATATCTCAATCCGCCCGCCCAGGCGGTTGCCATATTTCCTCAGGACTTCGGGGCGGAAGACATAGATGGAGCCGTTTTCTAAAAGCAAGGGCTCCCGGTCCTGGCGCACCCCCCGGTTGGCGGGGTCGAAATTGAGGCCTTGCAGCACTCCATCGGCCCGGCTCCAAAGGCAAAAATCTTCCAGCACCGCGCCGGAAAAAAGTGAATCGGCGCCGCTCTGCCGGAGATGATGGACAGCTCCGTCGATGTCCTCCGGCTCTCTCACGGGCGAGGTGGCCTGAAGGAACACGACCAGGTGCACCGGGCCGACGGCGGGCTCAATCTCGCCCAGGGCATGGAGTAGCGCTTCTTCGGAGGAGGACCGGTCCGTGGCCAAATCCGGCGGCCGAAGAATAGGCAGAGCGCCATAGGCCTCCGCCACTTCCAAAATCTCCGGGTCGTTTGAGGACACGTAAACATGACTCACCGCGGCGGCGGCCGCGGACTGGAGGATACTCCAAGCCAACAAGGGCTTGCCGCAAAAGTCGATGAGATTCTTCCGGGGAATACCTTTTGAGCCACCCCGGGCAGGAATGATGGCTACGGTTTGCATCTTTATCGTCCTAAGCCAAGGTGCCCCAACAGACGCAGAAGTCTGAGGACCACAAGGTGGGGGAAGGGGCGGTAAGCCTTAAATTCCGAACCCCGGTCCGAAATTTCAAGTGCTATTTAGTTCAGGCGCCCGGAACCAGTTTAAACTCATGTCTCATGATTTATGAACCGAGATTATGCATCAGCTTTGGTCAGCGCAATCCAAAAAAGGTTTTTGGGACCTCTTGCCCGGGGAAAATCACCCAAAGTTTCTATTATTGCAGCCAGCTGCTTTCGTTGGCTGCATGTTAACACAAGCTTCGCTATAAGCGTAATTTTTCCCTGAATTATTGGGATACCATACTCTCAGGGGCCATCAGCCAGTCGATTTTAGGAATGCCTTTTTAGGCTTTAAATTGAGAGTCGCCAGTAGATGATACCTTGCCACTAGAAAAACCTCTTTAGAATTTCAATTGGTTGTGGATATGATCTGAATAGCGACATTGACCTTCTGTGGGGGGATTTTCAGGTATTCATCTCGTTCCCCAGGGCAACGTGGGAACGAGATACATTTCCTCACCGGACAGTGCGGGCTCTTATCAGAAAAAATCACGAAGGCCCGGGTTGGGCGAGCTTTTCGAACCGTTCCAGGGAGTGGCCCAGGCCGCCTTGCAGGTTGACTTCCCGAAGCCGTTTCAGACAGCGGCCTAGCTGGGACTTGCTCCCCAGGCCGGCGTAGACGTCGAAGGCCCGGACCGTGTAATCCCACGCCTGGGCCAGGTCCCCCCGGGTTTGATACACCTCTCCCAGGAAAAACAGGTCCCCGGCCATGGCGGCCCGGTCCAGGATGGACCGATCGGTCTTGAGGGCCAGGGTAAACATGGCCAAGGCCTGGCCGGTGTCCCCCCGGGCCAGGGCCAGCCTGCCTAAATGATGGCAGAGGGTGCCCTTGAGTTCCGGCGTGGTGGCCAGGGGCTGGGCCCGGGTCAGGTAGTCCTGGGCTGCGGCCGGATCATTCTGGTCCAGGCAGAAACTGGCCCACTGGAGGTAGACCCGTCCCAGGGCCGGGA
Organism: uncultured delta proteobacterium; assembly: GCA_963812015.1. GTDB lineage: Bacteria > Desulfobacterota > Desulfobaccia > Desulfobaccales > 0-14-0-80-60-11 > 0-14-0-80-60-11. Next base: position 928,333 of record CAWETI010000002.1, read on the forward strand.
AGGAACGGGATGAGCGGGCGGCGTCCTGGGCCGCCAGCAGGCATCGGGAGGCCTCCCCGGGATTGCCTGCCTTCTGGGCCACGGTGGCCAGGTTGGCCTGGTTGATGCTGGCCGCCACCCATTGCTGCTGGTCCAGGTTAAGGTTGTACGCCTGGGTGAAGAGGTCCCGGGCCTTCTTCAAATCCCCCTCTTCCAGGGCCACGGCCCCCAGGTTGTTCAGTTGCTGGGCCGCCCCCTGGGGGTAATCCACGGACCGGCTCATGGTCAGGGCCCGGGTGAAGCTCCGGGAGGCCCGCTGCATATCCCCTCGGGAATATAATTCCTCCCCCTGGATCGAGACCTCATCGATGCGCTGCACCTGCTGGGCGAACGGGTCCGCTTTGGCGGCGCAGCCGCTCAACACCAGGGCCGCCAGCCCGAGCCGGGCCCAACGGCTAAGGAAGGGTGCGCGGTTCCACATGGATGGTCTGGCTCTTGGCCCCCTTGGGGGCGGTCATGCGGATCAAAGGATTGGCCTTAATGGCGTCCATCGTATCCTTGGCGCTCCGGGCCGTGCCGGTGGCCGCCTCCATCAAGTCGGGCAAGTCCTCGCTGCCGCTCTTGATATTCGCCACGATGGCTTTCAGGGGCTCGATATCCTGGGTGATGGACTTGGTGAACACTTGCAGGTTCAGGGCCGTGGGCTTGAAATCTACCATAAGGCCTTGGGCCTCGGCCAGGAACTTGTCCATGCGGTCCAGCCCTTGAATCAATCGGGCATATAAATCCTTTTGCATAAGCAGCATCCCCATGGTCCCTCGACCCTCGGTGAGGCTCACCAGCACCTCGTTGGCATGGTTTATCGCCGCCAAGAAGGCCTTTTCATCGTTTTTCAACTGTTCGCTCAACTGGGCGATGTTGGTCACGGTGAGCTTAACTTTCTGGACGGTTTCCTGGGTGACCAGTTCCGCCATATATTCCGTCACCGACTTGCGTTCCCGGGAGGAAATAGTGCCATAGGCTTCAATCTTGGGATAGCCGGATGATCCGGGGCTGATTTCGAGATATTCGCTGCCGATGAGGGTGGGGCTGACCACTTCCGCCACGGAATCCTGGCGGATGAGATCGGCGTATTCCTTGTAGACCTTGATGGTGACCTCCACCTGGGGCTGTCCCATGGTCTGGGTGATGCCCAGGTTGGAAACCTTGCCGATCTCGGCGTTGAACATCTTGACCAGGGAGCCCTGGCGCAGGTTGTAGCCTTGCTTGAATTTGGCGAAGTAGGTATTCTGGGGTTGGAACCAGCCTTTGCCCTGGGCGATCACCAGCAAGGTCACCATGGTGAAGATGATCAACACCAGGAGAAACCCCCCCACCAGTTGTTCCTTGCGGGTAAAGCCCTCTTGCATGGGCCTATGATACCATTCTCCCCCGCCTTTTTACAAGCCTTCTGCCGCCGGCCGGGAATCAGCGGTGCAGGTGGGTTGCAGCCATGGCTTCATTTCTCTGAAAAAGCCCTCACCAGCAGCGCTCAGCCTTAAAAAAGATTGGTGGGACAGGCTTACAGCTTGTGCGCCCGCGCCGGCAAGATACCGGCGCCACCAGGAACTCTTCAGGACCGAGCTTGGCGCCAGGCGACGTATCGCCGGGCCCGGCCACCTGGAGGGCTACAGAAAATATTGGAGGAATCGCCGATTGTGCCGATAAACCATAAGGAGAGGCCGGGCAAGCGGGAGCCAGGAGTCGACCCCTGCCCCAGGGAGGCCATGGCAATGTTCCTCAGGCTACGTCAGAGGCTGAAAGGCAATCGCCGGGAAGAAGGAGCCGCGTCAGTGGAGTTCGCCCTCTGTCTCATCCCCTTGCTGTTGATCGTGGCCGGCATCGTCGATTACGGCGAATCCTGGTATATCCAATCGGTCCTCGCCACCGCCAGCCGGGAAGGGGCCCGCTATGCCACCCGGTACCAAACCGACAGCACCGGGGCGCGGCTTATCCCCAATAACCTGAATCCCACCATCCAAAACTATGTGCTCAACACCCCCGCGCAAAATGGCGGCAACGGCGGCTACGGCCTGCTGACTATCCTGCCCAGTAACGCCACCCCCACGGTGACTCCGGGAGGCGCCGGACTTACCACGGGGACCACCGGCGCGGTGGTCAGTGTGACGGTGTCGGCGCAGAAGTACTGGCTTTTTCTCAATCGGCTCATGCCCGGTTTGTCAAATCCCCAGGTGCTGACGTCCACCACGACGATGTCTTGCGAGTAAAAGGAGGTGGCCGAGTCATGCCTAAGCGCGTGAAGGGTTTCGTTGCCGACCAGTCCGGGGCCATGAGCCTGATGATCGCTTTCATCCTGGTGGTCCTTTTGGCCCTCGCCGCCCTGGCCGTCGATTACGGCTATATGTCCATGGTCCAGGGCGAATTGCAAAAAGCCGCCGACGCCGGGGCTTTGGCCGGGGCCAGTGCTTTAGGATCAGCCAACAATCCGGCTTGGTCCTCGGGGACGGCCCAGGCGACCTCACTCGTCCAACAAAATAATGCGGCGGGACAACTGCTGGCCGATTGCCAGGTGGATTACGGGTACTGGAGTAAGGTAAGCCACATCTTGCAGGCCTCCACGATTACACCCCAGCAAACCGATGTCCCGGCTATTCAAGTGACGATAGTTAAATCTTCCGGAAAAAACGGTGGTCCTGTCCAGCTGCTGTTCGCTCCGATCTTTGGGGTCAATACCTTTGACCTGAGTGCCCGGGCCGTGGCGATGCTGAAACCCGCCGCCAACTGGTCTATCCTGGAGACCGGCAACGGCAACGTTACATTAAACAGCAATATCAACGTGAATCGGGATGTGGGCGATAACGGCTCCGGCTGGTTCACGATGAACAGTAACGTGACGGTGCAAGGCAAGGTCTATCTCAACACCAAAACCGGCCTGACCAACAACGGCGGAGTAGCTCAGGGGGGAATAGAGCAGGATGCGGGATCAAACGGCATCCTGGCGCAAGCCGTCCAAGATGCCCAGACGGCCTACAGCCAACTCACCGGCCTGGCCAACAACTTTGGGTCTTATCCAAATATTAATTCAAACACGACCATTATTGGTACAAATACGGTGAACGTCGTGGACGTCACCAATTTGCTCCTGAACTCTAACAAAACCCTTACCTTAAGCGGAACCTCCAGCATGTCGTTTGTCGTCATGGTTTCCGGCACTTTTATCCTGAATTCCAACAGTAATGTAATTCTGAGCGGCGGGTTAACGCCGGGTAACGTAACTTTCGTGGATACGGGCACCGGTGGTGTCATCATCAATAGTAATTGCACCATGAATGGCAGCATCTTGAGTCCCAATTCTTCCGTCACCCTGAACAGCAATGCTGCCTTAAATGGCGCCCTGGTCAGCGGCAAGGATATTATTTTGAACAGCAACATCGTGGTGACGCCTCCCCAAACCTTCTTGCCATCCACCGGGCACGGCACGGCTCTGGTCAATTAAGCCCCGTACCGAGACGGTCCGCCACAAAACGACCGGCCTCCGAGCCCTTCTCGACCCCAGCTGAGGAGGGGGGATTCTCTACGAAACGAATTTTTGAAATAGCTGGAAATATTATAGTGAAATATATGACGTACTGATGGCGTCTTGTCATATCAGTCAAAAAAATGACTCAATTTACTTAATCGAAATTTGTCAAAGACGTTTGCTGTCTTTATTTTTGGCGATAATTGCCAAAACACCAAACATTAAACATAATCCTGCTGAAATATAAAACAATAACATGCGGGGCCGGTGATATAATTTCGGTGATTCTAATTTGTCAAAAGATTCAACCCCTAAAGTAAATTTGATTATCTTAGGGATAAAGTGAGGAAAATCTTCGAATGAGATGTTTTTGTAGTTATCCAATAAATAATCATAATTTGGTCTGATCTCATATATTTGCTTGAAAATTTCAGGATCTTGCTTAATCTCTGCCGCAGTCGCGATCTCCCCTCGCCTATTTTTCCAGATATGCGCCGTATCGGCAGGGGAAATCACCAACCATCGGCCCCCATCAAAGAACTCAACCATGACATGGCCCCCGCCTTTCCCCTGGGCATTATTCAATAAGAGGAGTTCTCGGGCGGGAATGTCCAATCTCCATAAGGCATTCAAGAGAACCCGGGACATGGTGGCACACGGCCCCAGGTTTTGTTGGCCTGCTACCCCATAGCCCTGATATTTTAGGCTAACCCCTGCAGTTAGATGCACTAATGATGCAGGAAGTAAGTATTTGGTTTCCAATGTATCGTACCAATCAAGTTCGTCGCCGGAGATTACTTTTTTGGTTCCATAATAGATGGCGGTTGCAAGAGATATCGCAATATTTTGCGTGTCAGTGGCAAATTGTTTGTCAACGGATTCAATGATAAAATTATCAATTAGTTGATTTTCTTCATAAACTTTATAATAAAAAAATAATGATAAACAGAACAGTACAATGCAGATCGAGATAAATAGCCGATATATTTTCATATTCAGTGTTTTGATCTTAATTAAAATTAATTATTTAGTCATGTTATATGAATACGTTAGGGATCAAGCCCGTGGTTTAGGATGACCCAAAGACCAATTTTAGCAGCCTGCTAAAACTTCCTGGGCGTTCTGCACAAGGGGAGGATTGGTCTCGTTATTTGAACCCATCACCTCGGATGACCACAATAATCGTTTTCGCCAGGATGAACAAGTCCAGCCAGAAACCCTGATGCTTGAGATAATAGAGATCATAAGCGATGCGTTTTTCCAGCGACGGGTGCCCCCGGCCCATTACTTGCTGGTAGCCGGTGATTCCCGGCTTGGCTTTAAGACGCCGGCGCTGCCAGAGATTGTAGTTGGCCACCAGTTCCACCCGTTCCGGTCTGGGTCCCACCAGGCTCATATTCCCCAACAAGGCGTTGAAAAATTGCGGAACCTCATCCAGGCTCGAGTGGCGCAAGATCTTGCCCAAGGGCGTCACCCGGGGGTCTTGCTTGATATTAAAAACGGGCTCCGGAAGATTTTCAAAGTCAATCATCTCTTTGAGTTGGGCGTCGGCATTCTCAACCATGCTGCGGAATTTATACATTTTAAACGGCTGCCCTTCCAAGCCAACCCGTTCCTGGATATAGATAACCGGTCCTTTGCTGGTGAGCTTGATCAACAGGGCGATGAGCAACCACAAGGGCAGACCCAACCCCAGAACCGTTAAAGATACCACGATATCCATCAGACGCTTCACGAGTTTATAGCCGAAATGCAAGGAGGCATCCCGGAGCTCGATAACCGGATAGTCCTGGCAAACGCTCACTTCCCGGGTCGTGACCGCTACTCCTAACGCATCTGGCACCATATAAAAAGGGATATGGTGCGACTCGCAGAAATTAACTGCCAACATCATCAGTTCCCGGTCCAGATACCCTTGGGAAACGCCCTCCTCCTCAGCAATGAACAGCAAGCTGTCAAAGGGCAGGCGCTGGAAAACCGCGGCGATCTCCCGCAATCCGCCCAGGATCGGAAGGTCGGGTTCCGAGTTGACCGGCGCTGAAGCCCCGTTGGCCTCCAACCTGCCGGCGATGATGATTGACGGGTTACGGGACTTCAAATGGCCCAGAAATTCGGAAACCCTTTGTCCTCCGCCAATAACCACCAATCTTTCCTTAAGAACGTCATGGCCGGCAAGATAGTTTTCCAACCATTTGAACAGAAGACGGGTGCCGATGCCGGTAATCATGGCCATAATAAAGGCGAGCAAATAAACCACGCGAGAAACCAGCATGCCATGGTAGAGAACGCCGAACATCATGAGCAGCCCAAAGGCGTAAAGACCCGAACTGATCAGTCCCCGGATTTGCCAACCGATGGAGCGGACCAGCTGAGGGGCGCCTCGATACGCATCGCTTCTGGCCAAGAGGAAGATCCAGGCGGTCGTCAAGAGGGTGGCGGCTTTGAGAAAAGGGATAACGCTATACAGGTCCGGATCCGTGGGAGGAATGAGCCTGACGATACTCTCTGAATAGCGCACGTAATAAGCCAGAATTATCGAAGCGAAAAACACCAGGAGATCGAGCAGGAAGAGCAGGGAGCCGCGCACCCCCCAGACATGGAGCAAAAGCTTATCCCAGAAAAATCCTTGCCGGCCTTTATGGAAACCGTTGCACCGGCCCGTGCCTTCATGAAGGGGGTGATTCACCGACATGGCGTTACTTTTTCCCTGGGCTCTGAGGGCCTTGGACCCGCAAAAGATCAGCCCTACGCCCGGAGTTCCTGTTGCGGCTCATCCGGGTGCAGGTTCGGGTTTAAGGGGTTGTAACAGGTGAATGGCCCCGGGGGGATTGCAATACCTCTGAAAAGGAAATACCCGGAGGACCCGGTACCCTGGCAGGGGCCCCAGGGTGATTAGGTAATCTTCCCGGGTTACCCACCACCAACTCAATCCCGCGCCTGGCCTAAAATTATTACGATAGCAGTAGTAACCGTTAAATTCAAATCCCCCATCAAGGTTGCAGGGATTGACTCGCATCTCCTGGAGCACGTAATCATGGGCTTTTTTCAGGCTGCGCTTCATCTCCATAAAATCGTGTACGTTACAGGTAGACCATAAACCCATGAGGATTACCAGAACAAAACCGGGAATTATTTTCCAGTCGGCATCGGCGGCTTGGCCCCCCGGGGAATGGTCTATCACCAACCAGATGACCAGGAAGATGATGGGGGGGATCAGATAGCGATCGTGAAAGCTCGTCAACGTAATGATGCCCAAATAGAAAAGCACCGACAGGAGGGCCAGGCAAACCAGGAAGGAGTTCTCCGGCATTTCCGGGGGAAACCCGGTGCGAAGCCGGTGCCGCACGTAGCCAATAAACCGGGAGAGGATTACCAGCACCGCTAATACGGCCCAGGCCACCAGCAGATAGTAGGCGCCCCGTGAGATCACCCCAAGCCTCGGAATGCCCAAGATATACGTGTCCTTCAATAAAATCGGCCCGATGCCGAAATTAAAGATGACATTGCCCAGGAAGTTTACCGGAGGATGAATCAGTTCGGTAACAATAGCTCCCTCCCATAAAGCGGTCAAAATCATCCAGACTATGAGGAGGAAGTGAAAATTCCGACGTCTCAGGGAGGATACATATCCTCTTAATAAAAGTGGGGAAATGAAAAACCCCAGGTAGACCAAAGCATTGTGGAAGAGATCGCAATAGAGAAATACCAGGTAGCCGAGAAAGCCTTTTTCTCTCGGCAGGGCGAAAATATTAGAGATTACCTGGTGCTGAGTCAGAGGAGAACTCCCACCCCATGCCAACAGAAACTCATATAAGATCCAGGGGAACAGAACCAGCCCCAGTCCCAAGAAAAGCATTTTCCGTCTTCCCAGGGCGGCGCCGGCGGGATGGACCCAGCAGGTAAGCATAAAGGCTAGGAGGATGACCACCCCGATTTGCCGGGTCAGAATTGACCCCAGGGTCAGGACCAGACCGGCGATGATCCAGGCGAGGCTAGACTTCTTCACCCCCAGAAACAGGCCGAGTAAGGCGAATATCGCCAGAGAGGCAAAGGTGATATCGGTCATGTAGGTAAAGGATTCTGCCAGGAAGAGGGGATTGGCCACAACGGTCAGGGTTCCCAGCAGCGCCAGCCACGGGGATATGCCGGCGGTCTGGAAGAGCAGCAGGAGGCCGAAGGAACCCAAGATTCCCATGGTGAGCACGGCCAGCCGCAGGGTGGTAAGAGAAAACCCCAAGAGGTGGCAAAAGAGATCGCCCCAGAGGAGGTGGACCAGCAGAGACGGCCCCCCCGGAGAGCCAGGGGGCCCCCAGCCGGTGGTAATGATTTTTCCCGTGGCGCGCAGGGCCTCGAGACTTTTGACAAAGGCCCAATCGTCGTTCACCATGAATTCGCCCGAGGGATTTACCACAATGATTATGAAGGTCCAGACCACCAGCAGGGCGAGCCAGGGGAACCAGTTTTTCACCGCGCCATTGTCAGTGTCTATCGTGGCCATCGCTGGCAACTCTTCGGTCAGTCGGTTATGCTTGAGACCCCAAGGAATTCCCATTCCAGCCTTTGAGGTTAGCTTGAAACGATTAATGAACCGGGAATTTCGCCACCAGTCGTTCAAACTTGGCAATTACTTCTTCCGGCGTAATGATCATGCGACAGGGATCGCTTTTCCAGCGGACCGATAAATCCTTGCAACCCTCATCCCAGCACGGATAACAGGTAAGACTGGCCGGCGGTTCGACTACTTCGTAATTCGTATAGAAATTCAATCTCGCTTCCGGTTTCACGCCTCCGGTGAAAATGGCCAAAAAGGGAATGCCGGCCAGGGCGGCGATGTGATAGGCGCTGCTGTCCGTACTGATTACATAGGCCCCCAATTTTACTGCCTCAATATACTCCGTGATATCGGCGGTTTTTCCCACCAGGTTGGTGATGCCGGGGCCCTGCAGGTATCTACTCTGGCTGGTTCCCACCACCAAAGGGGAGAACCCCATTGCCTTAACAGCCCCAAGCAGGCGTGGATAATACGGTTCCCACCAACTCCTGGCGGGATTGGTGGATGTCAGGGCGAGAACCACGAATTTCTTGCTTAAATCGATTTTCCTATCGTGTAACAATTGCCGAACTCTCTGCTTGGCGGCGGGGTAGTCCGGCATTGGCAACGCGGCAAAGTCCTGGTCTAAGCCTAAATTCCGCGTATACACCAGATGCCGGTTAACTTTATTGTCCTCGTTGGGGATCCCACAAATTGAGCCAGACTCTATCTCCATGTTAATAAAATTAAAGACTTGTGATGCCTGGGGGATCGGTAAGGGAGAAAGTTTGCGGCCATCGGGAATCGGAATGAATTCATCAAAGATCTTAAACCCGGCCATCATGGGGATGTTGCGTTGGTAAGTGGCCAAAATGAGCTTTTTTCCCGGATACCGTTCTTTGAGTTTCTTGAAGGCGCAGGTCCCCATCAACAAATCCCCGATACCATCGTCACGCATAATGGTGATGGCATTGCTATATTCACGCCCATCAAACCTCAGGCGTTGCCTTTCCTGGGCCACGAGTCTTTTAATGGTCGGAGCCCACATCTTCTGTAACCTGACTCTGTCGAGAATCCCTTGGCGCCAGTCCCGGGAAGCGCATTCCAAATGGTAAACCTCGACGACCGGGTTATAGAGCACCTTAAACCCCGCCGCCGCCAGCCGCAGACAGAAATCGGTATCCTGAGCTTCGTGCTTAAAATGCTCATTCAGTTGAAACCGGTCAAAGACATCATGCCGGAGGGCAACGCAGGCAAAGGTCACTCCCGGAACCAGGGCGGGAAAATTGGCTTCGGGAAGATTTTTCGGCTGCTTACAATAGACATGGTAGGCATTTCTCTGTTCATTAAATTCAAGGCCGGCATGTTGAATGGTGTTATCAGGGTAGAGGAGTTTGGCGCCGACAATGCCGATGTTTTTATCTGCCAGAGGATCGACAAGATTATCCAGCCAATTTTCGGTTGCCAGGGTGTCATTATTGAGTAAGATGAGATATTGACCCTGGGCATGGTCTCGAATTAATTGATTGTAGTTCTTAGAGAAATAATAGTTACCAAGTAAAATTAACTTTATATTTTTATATCGATCAGAAGCATTGCGATAGAACTGAAGAACTTCCGTCTCGTTGGTGCCGGTATCCCCAATCAATATTTCAATTTCATACTTACTACTGGGATACTTACAAATCGATTCAAGGCACGGTTGGATCAGATCTAATCGGTTTTTGGTGAGGATGGCCACCGACACCAGGCCTGGGGTATAATCTTGGGTGCGTGGATAATCATCGGGCGCCTGCTTTCTGATAATCCTCTTAAAGAACCTCTCAAAGCCGAGGAAGAGGCCCCTTACCCCCTGGGCCCGCCAAATTGTCAAAGACTTGCGGAGATAATGAGGGACATAATTGATGATGGCGTTGACCTTGGGCATATGTATGGCCCCCTTTGGATTTCACTGCCCAAGTGGGCTGGACGAACCAGGGGCGTGACTTACGAAGCTGCAACCGACTCGGAAAAATCCTTATACTGTTGGACTACCGCCTCGGTGGCCCCCAAACTCCGGAGTTCTCCCTTTTCTAACCAGAGGGCCCGGTCGCAATATTGCAGAATGGGCTCGAGGGCATGGGAGACATAGAGGATGGTGCCGCCAGCTTGGCGAAAATGAGCAATGTGAGCATGGCATTTTTGTTGAAAAGCCGTATCTCCCACCGCGAGAATTTCATCCAAGATCATGATATCCGGGTCCACCGCGGTGACCACGGCAAATCCTAACCGGGTGATCATACCGGAAGAGTAGGCCCGCATCGGGGCTTCCATAAAATCATCTAGCTCGGCAAATTTGGCGATGGCCTCAAACTTCTCATCCATCGCCCGGCGGCTGATGCCCAGGATAGAGCCGAATAAATAGACGTTCTCCCGGCCGGTCAGTTCGTGGTCGAAGCCACCTCCCAATTCGATCATGGGGGCCACCTTGCCCGTAACCCAGACCCGGCCGGACACCGGCTTCATTACCCGGGCGATCAGTTTCAGCAGGGTGCTCTTACCGGCGCCGTTCCTGCCGATAATGCCCAGCATCTCCCCCGGCAACACCTGAAAATTGATATGTTTCAAAGCCCAGAACTCTTCATATTCAATCCGGCCTTTGATGGATTTGATCATAAATTCCTTAAAGGAACGGATGCGCTCTTTAGGTAATCGGTAACGCACTGAAACATCTTCTAAGATGATGGGAAATTCCATGGATCACCGGCACCTGTCAGTTAAACATAATAAACAAAGGCGTCCGCCAAGTTGGTGAACACCCGGTATCCGATCCAGAGGGCCGCCACGGCCACCAGAAAGGCCAAACAGATCGTCTGGAGATCCGGAATCTCTCCCAGATAAATCGGCAGACGAAAACATTCGACCAGGTAATAAAAAGGGTTAAGTTTAAGGAATGGGATATATTTTTTGGGAATAATGTCGATTGGATAGATGATCGGAGTAAGATACATCCATGGCATAAGAAAAACTTGATGCATATCTATTATATCACTGAAGAATACTGCAGTTGCTGATAATATAAAAGATATTCCGATGGTAAACATCACTACGAAAATGATTGGTATCGGTAAAAATAATAAAGATAGGTGAAAACCTTTCCCTAAAATAGGTAAAAGTATGAAGAGGGGAATCAGTGCGAATCCAAGATTTACTAAGTTAGACAAAACAACAGATATTACAAATATTGGTTTTGGGACATAGATTTTTTTAAAGAGCGGTCCGTTCAATAGCAGGCAACGCGATGCCACTTGGGTGCTCTGGGCAAAGAAATTCCAGAGTTGATATCCAGAAAGAAAATAAATAATAAAATTTTTAATTTCAAAGCGGAAGACCGTTGAGAAGACGATGGTGAAAACAATGGTATTTAAAAGCGGATTAAGCCAGCTCCAGCAAAAGCCTAATACCGAACGTTTGTACCGCACGGTAAGATCGCGGATCACCAGGTTATAGAGCAGATCCTTGTAGAGAATTAATTCTCTTAAATCTTCTTTAAACACGGGTTGATTTTTATCTCGTGTTGCCTAAGCTAGATTGCAGTATTAATTGGAGGAGGTCGATTCTCTCACTTAATAAATCTCGGGCGAAATTGAGGCTCGCCATACGAATTTCTCCTCACCGCTATCTTTCACTCCAAGATTGCCCTCACCCGCATTGGTGATATTGCCTTATATTCACCGGGGAACCGGGGGCCGGAGCTGGTGGAAGAGCAACCCTCCATCTATCGGTGCCGGCGCTCTCCCGTTATTTTCCGCCGCCTCCCCACGACCCGGTAGACTGCCCTGCTCTTACCGCTCCCGGGGGCCTGGCCATACGAGCCAAGAGCACGGCCTACCGAACCAACCTTATCACTTTCCAGCCCGCCAGTCACGAGCTATTCCGCTCTCCCGCCCCTGTGAGCCCGGGAACCTGCATTTCTTTTATGTATGGTTTGAAATCTTCCCCAAATTTAGGGTATACTTTCCTGCGAAGGTCTGAAAAAGCCAATGGCCTTAGGGCACTCCTGGGGCTGAGAATAGGTTTGGTCAATGAAGCCCCGACCCCCCCGTTTACGGGGAAGCCCGGCCCGGCTCGTGTTCCTCCTCCAGGATTTGGAATTTGGCGGGACGCAGCGGCATATTTTAGAATTGGCCCACCGCCTGGACTCAGCGCAGTTCCAGGTAGAGGTCTGGCTCATGATTGCCCGGGACGACATGGTCCCCATCGCCCGGGCCCGGGGCATACCGCTGGTCTGGCTGTCCCGGGGGCAACACGTCGGGCCGGCCAGCATCATCAACCTGTGGCGTAGATTACAAACCACCCGAGTGGATCTCTTAGTGGCCCTAACCGTTATCCCCAATATCTGGGGACGGATTCTTGGACGTCTGCACCGGGTTCCTCTGATTGTGGGCAACTGCCGCGGCGGTACCGACCCTCAGCTACAGGCTGAGCGCTGGCTGTGGCCCCTGGCCCACCATATCGTGTGCAACAGCCGCGCCTTGAAGGACGCTTTGACCAGGGGTTACGGAGTTCCTGCCGATCATCTCACCGTGATCCCCAACGGCGTGGATACCGGGTTTTTCCAACCGCCGTCTTCGGCCGCCAAGAACGGCGGGCCGCTTATAGTATTGTCAATCGCCCGTATGGTGGAGGATAAGGATCACGATACCTTGATCCGGGCTTTCCAGCTGGTAATCCAATCGCATCCCCGGGCTGAACTATGGCTGGTGGGGAACGGCCCCCGGCAACCGGTCGTCGAGCTTAAGGCTTCTCGCTGCCTGCCACCTGAACGGGTGCGGTTCATCCCCGGTCAATCGGATTTACGCCCGCTGCTGCACCAGGCCAGTCTCCTGGTCCTGAGTTCCCGGGACGAGAGCCTCCCCAATGTCCTCCTGGAGGCCATGGCCGCCGGTCTGCCGGTGGTGGCAACGCGCGTGGGGGGGGTGCCGGAGGTCGTGATGCCGGGGAAGACCGGCTGGCTGGCCCCGCCCGGGGACCCCGCCGCCCTGGCGGCTGCCATCTCTCACTTATTGGATAATCCCGAAACCAGGCTGACTTTCGGCCGGGCGGGGCGGCGGCGGGTGGAACGGGATTTCTCCCTCGCCGCCATGATAAATCGCCATCAGCAGGTGTTGGCGCGCCTTACCGCACAGACCCGGTAAAGCTGGCCATATCCGAGTTATTAGGTATGGCCATGGATGCTTTTCTCTTGAGTTAACTAGATTTTCGTGACTACGTGTCCATAAGGTTGTTAAGAAAATAAATCGTCAGGGTCAAGGCAAGAAGCTGACCGGCCATGGCGTCGGCCTTTCCGGGTGCGCCACTCTTTTTCCACGGTCGCTGGATTTTATCCGGGGCTCTAGAACGGAAAGCAGACTATGTGCGGCATAGCTGGTTTGGTTAACGCCCCGGGCGTCGAGGCCCAATGTCGGGAGTGGCTGCAAGGCATGCTCGACGCCTTGGCCCATCGTGGACCGGATGGCCAGGGCATGTGGTTCGAACCATCCGTAGTTTTGGGAACTCGCCGCCTGAGCATTATCGACCAGGTAGGTGGCGCTCAGCCCGTAGTTGATGATTTCAAGCGGGCCGTGGTGGTTTTCAATGGAGAGATTTATAATTTTCCGGAACTCCGTCAACGCCTCCAGAGCAAAGGATTCCGGTTTAAGACCCGGTCCGATACCGAAGTGCTGCTCTGCGCCTATCTGGACCAGGGATATGATTGCCTCCACTCCCTGGAGGGGATGTTCGCCCTGGCCATCTGGGACCGGGAGCGGCGCACCCTCTTTGCCGCCCGGGATCGGATAGGCAAGAAACCTTTCTATTATACCCTCCAGAACGGCGTCTTTGCCTTTGCTTCGGAGCTCTCAGCCTTTAAGAGGTTGCCATTCCTGGACCTGGAGGTTGATCGCCGGCAACTCATGCAGTTCCTGGCCTATGAATATGTTCCCACCCCCACATCCATCTATCGTCAGGTGGAAAAACTCAGGCCGGGACATTTTCTCACCTTCTCGGAGGGGCTTCTTAAAACCGTGCGGTATTGGGATCTGCCGGTGCCGGAGTCCGAGACCGGCCTGTCCTCAAGGGAATGCAGTGAAAAAATCCGCCGGCTCCTCGAGGCGGCTATTGACAGGCGCTTGACCAGTGATGTGCCTCTGGGGGTTTTCCTGAGCGGGGGGCTCGACTCTTCGGCCATTGTGGCCCTGATGGCCGCCAGGAATTCCGGAACCCCCATCAAGACCTTCAGTCTGAGCGTCGCGGCCCCGACCTACGATGAATCGGACTACGCCCGATTTATGGCCAAAACTTTTGCAACCGACCACCACGAGATCACCTTAGACGACACCACGGCTGCTGATTTACTGCCCCACCTCGTTTCCCGCCTGGACGAACCCATGGCCGACCCTTCCCTGGTGCCCACCTACCTGCTGTGTGAGAAAAGCCGCGACACCATTACGGTGGCCTTGGGCGGCGATGGCGCCGACGAGCTGTTCGTGGGTTATGAATATTTAATGGGCTTCAAGGTCGCGGAAACTTACTTACGTTTTCCCCGGTTTCTGCGGCGCCACATCCTGGAACCGCTCTTGCGTCGACTCCCTTTTTCCACGAATTATACGAGCCCCCGCCAGGCGGTGGAAAAATTTTTTTCGGGGCTGGATATGCCTCCGGCTCTCCGCACCCAGACCTGGCTGGAGGCGATTTCGCCCCGAGAGCAGCAGTCGCTCTGGCTCAACCCTCCGGCCGACGCCCTGACCAGCCAAACGATTTATGCCGAGACCCTGGCGTTATTTAACCGCTTCCCCGCCCCCGATCCCCTGGATCGCACCTTCTATCTTTTTTTCCGTCAATATCTGCTCGATTATATCCTGGTCAAAGTCGACCGTTGTTCCATGATGCATGGCTTGGAGGTCCGCTCCCCTTACCTGGACACCAGCCTCATTGAATTTGCCTTTCCTTTGCCAAATCGGACCAAAATCCCGGTGCCCATGAGAAAGTATCTCCTTCGGCAGGCGGTGAAATCCTCCCTGCCGAGGCAAATTTTCTGGCGCAAGAAACGCGGCTTCTTAATCCCTACTTCCCTTTGGCTCAAAACCACCCTGCGCCCTCTGTTGGAGGACATGCTGGGGGAAGATCGCCTTAAACAGCAGGGATTATTTCAGCCCCGGTATGTCAGGCGCTTGTTGCAAGAGCACTACGCCGGGACCCGTGACCATCGCCAGGCGCTGTGGACCTTGTTAACCCTGCAGTTATGGTTGCATTCCCACAATCCCCGTATCGTTGACTGATACCAATTGGCGATTTTTGTGGGAGTGGGACCTGCCTGTCCCCCCCGAAAGGGCGCACCCACAGGTGCGCCCCGACAAGAAAATGGTATAAGGCCGGTCATCCTCCAACCGGGATGAGTGGCGTCTCCGCTCCTTGACCGGTGAGACCGGGTTCTTGGGTGAGTTGAGGGGGTGGGAGGCGGCCAGGGCTCCGGGGCGGCCAAGCCCGGTTCAAGCCCCGAAGCGTTGGAAGAGTTGAGAGACCTGGTCGTGACACCGTACCGGGTCGAACTGCTCTTTGACGAGCGCCTGGCCTCTCGCCGCCATTTCCAGGGCCGATCGACGGTCCCGGGTCATCTTCAGGATGGCTTCGGCCAGGGCCTCGGGATTTTTTTGGGGCACCAGGTAACCGGTCTCCCCATCACGGATCACTTCCCCGATACCCGCCACATCGGTGGCCACGGTGGGCAACCGGTGCAACAGAGCTTCCAAAATGACATTCGGAATCCCGTCCCGATCACTGGAGGCGGCGATGATACTTGGCATCACAAAGACATCCGCGGCGCAAAACCACGGGGAAACTCGATCATGGGGGATGAATCCCGGAAAGGACACGCGGTTCTCCAGCCCTAACCACCGACTGAGCCACCGCAGATACGGGCCCAGGTAACCCGACCCGGCCAGGGTGAGATGGAAGTCGACGCCCTTATCGGCCAAGATTCGGGCGGCCCGCAGTAAGAGGGGAAAGCCTTTGACTTTGACCAGACGGCCCATGGCCAAAATCTGATACGGGGCTCTCATGGCAACCGGGGCGTCTTGATAGGTTTCCAGGGGATAACCGTCGTAGGTCAGGAAAACCTTTTCCGGGCTCGCGCCGCTCAGTTTCAGGAGGTATGCCACATTAGCCTTGGGATTAGTCCTGACAAACACCGAGTCACGGATCTTCTCCGGCAAGGCGCCGTCCGGAGGATAGATATCCCCGGCCCGGGCCATAAAACTGAACGGTATCCCCGTCAAGCGGGAAGCCACCCACGCCGCGGTGGCCGGCCCGTTGGCCCAGGGGGCGTGGATATGCTGAATACCTTCCCGTTGAAAACATCTTGCCAGGGAAAACCCACAGAGAAAGGCCCAGACGTTTTCGCCCCCAATTTCCAGAGAACTCCATCGCCTGACGGGAATAGTCCGAATTAATTCCTGGGTCAAGGCCGGCTGGCGATGCCACCAATAGAGCAGGTCAGCGGGAATTTGCGTGATATGCGGGATCCCCAACCGATCCACTTCATCGGCATTGAAGGCCATTTCGGCGGAAAGGCACTTCTTCCATTCCCCATAGAGAGAAACCACCGTGAGGCTGAGTCCCATTTTCCGAAGATTGATGATTTCCCGGAAGATAAAGGTTTCGGATGGCTTGGGAAACCAGTGCAGGATATACGCAATTTTCCTCAGACCCACAGCTTAATTCCTTTGGTGTCGCTCTCAGCCTCGGTTACCCGGAATGACGGCGCGGGCCGGCAAGCCCGATTCGTACCTCGATAATGGCGGGACCGTGCCGCCCTTGGTAAAGTTCTGAGCCATAGAGGCGCCAATTATTGCGGTGGGGCTCCCGGGGCGTACGCTGGAATTTATAACACAACGGGTTCCTTTGGAGCAATCAAAGCTTGGGCGTCGTCAAACCTGAAAGGGGTTTTTTTGTCAGCGCGATAAATATTCCCATCCCGGAGCGGCCCGGCGATCAAATTCCCGAAGACGCCGCCCGGCGCTGAGTTTCCCCGGCAACCTCGAGGCCCCGCTCCTTCATGATCGCGGTGATTTTTTCCCGCACGATTTTTCTCAGGCAGAAGAGGTCCTCACCAATGATGCAGGCCGTCAGATAATCGACGAATCGGCTCGGGTTTTGTTTCCACATGCCGATCAACTGGGTCCAAAACTGACGCCGGTACGACGGGCGTATCCCTTGCCGCCACAGAGTCGTCAGCAAGGCCCGGATTTCATAGAAACTTGTGCGCCAAGTCTTCTTGTAGGCGGGGAGGGAGTCGGGCGGCCGGGGGGCCCCTTTGGCCATAGCCATGGCCAGGCGCGTGGGCCGCATGGCCAGGTAGTAGCGATAGGTCCTGGCCAGATAACGGGACGGCTCATAAAGATAATCCCAGGCATCGATGTACTCCTGCATAATCTCGGCTTCCGGTCGATCCGGGTCATAATTCAGCGGCGCGAAGGTGCCCCCGTCGTGACCGATGTCCGGCCGCAGCCGCCCTTCCCGTTCCAGGCGTTGCCACAGGCGGGTATGCGTCGGGGCCTGCAAGAGCCCCAGCACATTTATCGGTATGTCAGTCTGTTCGATGAAAGAGCAGATTCGTTTGCCGGCCCCTGGCTTTTCCCCGTCAAGGCCGAGAATGAAGCCGCCCATCACCGTCATCCCATTCTTCTTGAGGTTGTTGACCGATTCTACTAAGGGATTCTTAATGTTGTGATATTTACGGCTGGTTTCGAGCACCTTTTCATCCGGAGACTCGATCCCGATAAAGACTAGCCCCAGATTGTTTGCGGTCATGCGATCGACCAAAGCCAAATCCTGCCCCAGATTCACCGATACTTGCGTATAAAAGGTGAAGGGAGCGCCTCGACTCTTCATCCAGGGGGTGAGTTCTTGCAGGATGGCCCGGGCATGCTTCTTACTGCCGATGAAGTTGTCATCGCAGATAAACACTGTACCACTGACCCCGAGCCGGTGGAGAGTCTCCAGTTCGGCGACGACCTGCTTGGGGGTCTTGTAACGGGGTATGCGTCCGAAAAGATTCACCACATCGCAAAATTCGCAGTCAAACGGGCATCCCCGGGAAGTCTGAATCGTTAAGTTGACGTAATCGTTCAATCGCAACAGATCAAACCGCGGGATTGGCGAGGTCGTCAGATCCGGCTTCTCGTCATTTTCGATTATTCCGGTCTTGCCGTTGCGCATCGCCTCCAGAAGCAAAGGAATCGTATTTTCGCCCTCACCCCGCACCACAAAATCACAACCGGCCTCCAGGACGGCCTCAGGGAGTGCAGTGGGGTGGGGTCCCCCGGCTACGACGGTTTTTCCACGGAGCTTGGCTTCTCTCACCAAGGCCAACAAACCCGCCCTTTGAATGTACATGGCCGATATCAAAACCAGATCGGCCCACTGCCAATCTTGCTCAGTCAGCCTTATGGTGTTGAGATCGGCCAAACGCAGTTCCCATTCAGTGGGCAACAAGGCTGCCACCGTCAGCAGACCCAAAGGTGGATTAGCAATTTTGCTCCCCTGGAGCCGCACAGCATTTCGGAAACTCCAGAAGGACAGGGGAACTTCGGGAAATATTAACAAAGCCCGCATGGTTGAACAGCTCCTACGAATGCCAGTGAGATGGCGTCACCGATTACCCTGCCTATTTTTTGGTCAACTTTCAAGGGAAAATCGCGGAGTCGGGTCGGCCTTATGCTTCAGGATGGATTCCATCATGCAGGAGCTTCAGGTTTGCCGCGCAAATTTGAAGATGCCGGAAGGATTCAGGAAACCGCAAAAGTTCGTCCGAAAAAACCTGTCTGGTTTACTCAAGCAAGCACCGTGTGGTTTGTTAAGGGGTGGTTCCTAGATAATCTGGAGACTATTTATTCAGATATGAGGTGAATAACAACGCACCTCAACCCTTTTAGAAGAATACCTCAATGGCGGCTATCGTCAGTTTTAATCTGAAAATCAAAACTAGTTAATAAAAACTTATACGTAGATATCCTCTTAGTACCAAGAGTAGAGCCTTGGCCATTTATTTACCACAACTCCCTGACAGATTTGTAGTTGCAGTGAATTTACTTCAGTTTCCAGAAAAAAAGGGTCTCTATATCCATAAGCATAAGTGTAGAGTTCACTGCCATTACTCATTTTTTCTTTCGAAAATGGCACTCCTAACATAGAAATAACGTCACTTTCCGTCGTCGTGCCAGGTTTAATATTGTTCGTCGCTGCAACGTTGAATTGACGTCCGGCTGTCGTGGAACACCCCAGAAATAGACCCACAAATAGTAAAAGTAACAGGTTTTTTGCCATGATCCCCTCCTCCTGCTTCGAAAGATTTCTCCTCGTGGGCGATCCATCAGGCTTTCTGCCTGAAAACTTTTTCAATAATAATCATTCTCACAGAAAAATCAAGTGCCTAACTCCGTGAGAAGTTCCAGCCGGGGCTATTTCTGCCGGGGTTCCAACCTTCCCCCCTCAAGAGTTGGAGAGAGGCTCGCCCTTTCACCACGGAGGATACGGTCAGGCCCAGATAGTCACCGCGTCAGGCCCTCCCAAGCTCACCCCGGAGCACGCATCACCGGGGCCCATTGCCAGGAGCGCCTGCCTGGCCGGAGTTCTGTCGGCCAGGGTCCCCGGGCCTTTCAGCACTAGCTTTACAAATTCTCCAAATCCTGCGATTAATGATAAAATTTGTTGAGATCAAGGTCATGTCTCTGAATTTCCCGTCGTCCTTAAGATAACGCCATGTGCGCTTCCGGAGCCGGACCCCCGGCGGACCGGAGTGGGAGGGTAGCACCCCTGGATGAGATGAGTGAACCATCCGGCCGTCCCGGCGCATACACGCACTTTTTCATTTGGGCCCTGGTGGTCGCCGGGTTATATCTCACCAGCCGCTACAGCTTACTCTTGTTCCACGATATCGCCGGGCTCTTCAGCGTCGTCATTGCCGTGGGCGTCTTTGCCGTCGCCTGGAATTCCCGGGACTTCCTGGAAAATAATTACGTGCTCTTCCTGGGAATTGCCTACCTGTGCGTGGGCGCCCTGGACCTGCTCCACATCCTGGCCTACGGGGGGGTGCGGGTTTTCCCCGGCTTCGCGGTCAATCTGCCCTCCCAGCTGGGATTTGCAGCGCGGGGCGTGGAGAGCCTCTCCCTGTGTCTGGCCCCCTTGTGCCTGGGCCGCCGCCTACAGCCGGCGGCGGTATTTGCCGGTTATCTGGCGGCCTTTGCCGGCATTATCCTGGCGATCTTTGTCTGGCGGCTCTTTCCCGTCAGCATCGGGACGGCGGGGCCGGGGCTGACGGCCCTTAAGCAGACCGGCGACTATCTCACCAGTGTCATCCTGATGGGGGCCATGGCCCTGCTGTGGCGCCGGCGGGAGGAGTTCAACCCGGAGGTGCTGCGCCTGTTGCTGGGGGCTATCGCCCTGGCCGTCGGCTCGGAATTGGCCCTTACCTTTTTTGCCCAAGTGTCCCACCAGGCGGATGTGGTGGGCCACCTGCTCAAGATATTTTCCCTCTACCTGATTTACAAAGCCCTGATCGAAACGGAGCTGAGGCGGCCCTACCACCTTTTGTTCCGCAACCTCAGGCTCAGTGAGGCCATGGTGCGGCAAGAACGGGAGTTTGCCGACAGCCTCATGGAAACGGCCCAGGTTATCGTGCTGGTCCTGGACCGCCAGGGACGCATCGTCCGCCTGAACCACGCCTGCGAGAGGCTCACCGGTTATGGCCTGGCCCAGGTGCAAGGCCGGCTTTTCTGGGAGGTTTTCCCGGCTCCCGAAGAGGTTGAGGAAGTGAAGGAGGCCTTCGCGCATCTCACTTCCGGGGACTTTCCCCAGGCCTATGAGCGTGCTTGGCTGGCCAAAGACGGCCGCCGCCACCTGATCGCCTGGTCCAGCACCGCCCTCTCCGGGGAAGACGGCACGGTGGAGCGCGTGATCGGGACCGGCATCGACATCACTGACCGGCGGGAAGCGGAAAATCGCCTCCACCGGCTCAATGCCGCCCTGGGAAGTCAGATTCAGGCCGCGCCGGAGCAGATTCGGGAACCGGAGGTCATCAAGGGGGAACTGGACCGGTTCACCTACGCGGTATCCCATGAGTTGGGTTCATTGCTCCGCTGGATCAGCGGCTACTGCCGGGCCCTGGAGGAAAACTGCGCCCTCCGGCTGGATTTTCGGGGACGCCGGTATCTCCGGCGGCTGCACGAGGCGATTCGGCAGACGCGGGAGCTCATCGATGCGTTGGTGCACCACTCCCGGATGGCCACGGCCGCAATCCGTCGCCAAGAGATTGATCTCAGCGTCCAGGCCCGGGCCATCGTCGAAGATCTCCAGCGGGCGGCGCCGGCGCGCCGGGTGGAGTTCAGCATCGAACCCGGACTGACCGCCGCGGGTGACCCCGCCATGCTCCGTGCGGTCCTTGCGAACCTCCTGGGTAATGCCTGGAAATTTACCGAGAAGGTCTCCCTGGGCAAGATTGAGTTCGGGGCCCTCCCCGCCACGGATGATTGCTGGGGTTTTCTGATTCGGGACAATCGGGCCGGCTGCACCCTGAACGGGGGACGGCATCGGTTGAGAGCTTTTGAACGGCAGCAGACGATCAGAGACTTTTCCGGCGCCGGCGTCGGCCTGGCCATGGTGCAGCGCATCATTCAGCGGCATGGCGGCCGGGTCTGGGCCGAAATCGACCACACGCAGGGGACCACGGTTTATTTCACCTTGCCCAAGGGCGGCCAGGCATCGGCCGCAGAACCGGCCGGGGAAGATCAGCCGAACTCGTCGACAGGTTAGCTTGTGTCCTTCCGGAAATTAAGGAAAAGGTCGCCGCAGGCTTTACCGTGAAGGTCAACCCGTAGGGGCGGTTCGCGGCGCGCCCCGTCGTCCGCTGCAACCGATTGTTATGTAGTCATCTGGGCGCAACTTGAATGGCATTCCCTTATTCCAGTTTGGTCACTGTGGCCGCGTCTTCCAACGCAGTGTCTTCTCCCTCATCTTCCTCGCCTAAGGGGGGCAAGGCAAGAATCTCCAAGGCTTCCGGCTCGGTCAATTTCTCCACGGAACGCAGCTTGCGCTCTATGGCCCGGCTCCGCACCCCGGTCTTTTCAATGGTCTGGCCGGCGAGGTCGATATGGCGCTTGACCTTGTCCAGGACATCGCCGAACTTGCCGAATTCTGTCTTGATCGCCCCCAAGACCCGCCACACCTCTACGGCCCGCTGCTCTATGGCGAGGGTCTGGAAGCCCATGCGCAGGCTGCTCAAAATCGCCGCCAAGGTGGTGGGACCGGCCACCACCACGCGATAGCGGTGCTGCAGGTCTTCGACAAAGGCCGGCTGCCGCAGCACCTCCGCATAGAGCCCTTCCGTAGCCATGAACATAATGGCAAAATCGGTGGTGTTGGGTGGGCTGATGTATTTATCGTGGATGTCCTTGGCCGCCGACCGAACGGTCCGCGCCAGGGAGTCTGTGGCCGCCTGAACTGCCCGCGGATCGGCTTTCTCCGCGGCTTCTTGCAGGCGCAGGTAGTCCTCTTGGGGAAACTTCGAGTCAATGGGAAGCCAGACGCAAGCCCCGGGGTCGTCCTTTGGGCCCGGCAGCCGCACGGCAAACTCCACACTGTCCGATGAGTCGGGTTTCACCCGGACGTTCCGCTCGAACTGGTCCGGGTTGAGGATTTGCTCCAGGATCGCTCCGAGCTGAACCTCGGCCCACGTGCCGCGCACTTTCACGTTGGTCAGAACGCGTTTGAGGTCTCCCACGCCCGTGGCCAGATGCTGCATCTCCCCGAGACCCTTGTGTACTGCCTCCAACCTGTCGCTTACGAGTTTGAACGACTCACCGAGCCGCTTTTCCAAGGTGTCGTGGAGCTTCTCGTCCACCGTTTTGCGCATTTCGTCAAGTTTCTTCTCGTTGCCCTCCTGAAGCTCCTTGACCCGAGAGTCAAAGGTAAGGCGAATGCGGTCCAGAGCGCCCTGGTTTGATTCGGTCAGTTCCCGCAACTGCTTCGTCATGCCTTCCAGCTGCGCCTGCTGGAGCTTGCCCATGCCCTCCAGAGTCTTGGCCAGCACCTCGTTGGTCGATTTCAGGCTGCCCGACACTTCTTCACGAAGCTCCCGTCCGGCGCTGCGGGCTTCTTCCCGGCTCATCCGCAGCTCGTCGCGCACCTCCCTCCCGGCGCGGTCGGAAGCCTTGGTTGCACGGATCAGCAGGATGACGACCAGGACCGCGATCACGGCGGTAACAGACAGTATTGCCCAAAGGAGAGCTTCATTCATGGTTCGCTCCAAGCCACATAACAAATTAGATTGATCCGCATAAGATGCGGAACGTCCGATTGTCTCGTGGGAGGCATGTTAGTACAAAATTCATAATCTGGAAAGAAGTCCGAGCATACCCGGCACTGAGAACCCGGATACCTCGCTGCTGTGATCTCAAAACCCGAGGTCAACACCGCCAGTAGTGCGCCATTATACCAGTTTTTAGGTTGAAATTCCTGTATTTGCCTCCTTTGGGAACCATTTTGAGTCAGAACCCAGCCTCGCGTGAAACACGTTCAACCACAACGCGGCGGGCTCCCGTGGCCATAACGGGTGAGACCTGCTCTCCGGAATTTTTCCCGATAAAATGGCCCCAAAAGTCCAAAAGGCTCTGGCGCAGGGGAGACTAAATCATTATTGTTATAGCGATTGCTAAAACTTTTTCGGATTGCCGGTCAATTCCGTCCCCAAGCTGGGCTTGGGAACGGGTTTGACAGCCAGGCTTGGCTTGGCGCCTATGGTCGTTTCCAAGTGCAACTTGGGAACGAGAAACATGTCAAGGCTGGAGACTCCTCTTTTCTTCCTGGAATTTTTCCGATAAGAAGATAACCAAAATTCAGAGGCAACGGTTAGGCTATGGCCGGGAAGGACATCTCTCAAAAAATTGCGGCCCTGGGCTGCCTGTGCGGCATCACCTCGCAGTATTGGGACAACTTTGGCCGCCGCCACCGCACCTCCCAGGCCACGTACCGGGACTTGCTCCGGGCCATGGGGGTGCCCTGGGAGGACCCGGAGACCCTGGACCGGGAGATCGCCCGGCGGCGGTTGGGGCCCTGGGGCGCTATGCTTTCGCCGGTGCAGCTCCTCAAACCGGCCCCGGCTCCGGCCCGAGCGACGGTACGGGGCTGGTCCCCCGGGCCTGAGCCCCCGGCCGCGGTGGACGTCGTCGGGGAGATGGTCAGCGAATCAGGTGAGCGCTCCCACTGGGAGACCCGCCTCCAACCTGGCGGTCGGCCCAAGAGCCAGGCGGTCCCGGGAGGTTTTCGGGTCGCCCTGAAGCTTTCCCTGCCCGCCCCCCTGGAGTTGGGGTATTACGACCTGACCCTGAGGGTGCGGAGCGGCGGCCGGGTGGAAACCGGCCGGACCCGGTTGATCGCGGCGCCGTCCCGGGTATATACGCCGGCCTGGCTGGAGGAGGGTCACCGGGCCTGGGGCTTCAACCTGCCGCTCTATGCTTTGAAGAGCCGGGGGAACTGGGGCGTAGGAGATTTTGCCGACCTGATGGCGGTTATCCGCTGGGCCGGGCCCCTGGGGGCGGCCTTTGTGGGGGTCAATCCCCTCCATGCCCCGGGGGGGCGAGCCGGTGCCGACCCCAGCCCCTATTCCCCCACCAGCCGGATTTTTCTCAATGTTCTCTACCTGAACCTGGAGATGGCCCCGGAGATGGAGTCCTGCCGGCAGGCCCAGGATCTCCTGGCCAGCCCGGAATTTCAGGCCGCCAAAGCCCGCCTGGCCGAAGCCGCCCTGGTGTCCTACGGGGAAGTCCATCGTTTAAAGCGCCGGGTCCTGGAACTCCTCTACCAGACGTTCTGCGAGGTGAACGGCCTTCCGGAGAGTCCCCGCACGGCCCGGGGCCGGGAGTTCACCCGGTTTGTGGCGGATGGGGGCGAGTCCCTGGCCAGGTTCGGCCAGTTTTTCGCCCTGGCGGATCATTGCCAAAAAAACGACTGGCGCCGCTGGCCCGGACCCTATCGCGATCCCGAGAGCCCGGCCGTGGCCGAGTTCGCCCGGGAGCACGCCGGTGAGATCGGATTTTTCCAGTATGGGCAATGGCTGGCCGTAACCCAATTGGGCCAGGTGTGCCAGGAGGCCCAACGGCAGGGCCTGCCGTTCACCCTCTACGAGGACCTGGCCCTGGGGGCGAGCCCCGGGGGCTTCGACACCTGGGCCCATCAAGACCTGTTTGCCCGGGGTCCGGCCATCGGCGCCCCTGCCGACGCCTTCAACCCTAAGGGGCAGAACTGGGGCTTGCCGCCCCTGATCCCGGAACGCCTGCGGGCCTCGGGATACCAGTTGTTCATCGACACCCTCCGGGCCAACCTCCCCCCCGGCGGCATGCTCCGGATGGACCACGTCATGGGCCTGTTTCGCCTGTTGTGGATTCCCCGGGGAATGGACGCGGCCCAGGGCGCCTATGTCATCTACCCGGCCCGGGAGCTTTTAGCCATCCTGGCCCTGGAGAGCGTCCGCCGGCGCGCCCTGATCATCGGGGAGGACCTGGGTACCGTGCCCCCCCGCATCCGCCGGGATCTAAGCAAGGCCGGGGTCTTTTCCTACCGGGTTTTTTATTTTGAACGGGACGGTAACCATAACTTCCTGCCCCCGGAGGCGTACCCGCCCCGGGCCGTGGCCGCTGTAACCACCCACGACTTGCCCACCCTGACAGGATTCTGCCAGGGGCATGACCTGGCCCTCAAACGGACCCTGGACCTTTATCCCGATGCGCGGCTGGCGGAGGCCGACGCCGCCGACCGGGAACGGGACCGCCGCCTCCTCATGGAGACCCTGCGGGGCCGGGGGTTGCTGCCGGACGGCGCGCCGGTCGAGCCTGGGGCCGGCGACGCCTGTCCCCAGGAATTGCGGGGCGCGGTTCTGGAATATCTGGCCCAGAGTGAGTCCGCCCTCATGGAGGTCCGCCTGGAGGAGATCTTCGGAATGCCGGAGCAGCAAAACCTCCCGGGCACCCTGAAGGAACACCCCAACTGGCGGATCAAGCTGCCCTTGAGCCTGGACCAAATGGAGCAGAGCCCGGCGCCCGCCCGGATGGCGGCCCGGCTGAATAAGGCCCGGGGAAGATAACCACTGAGAACTGACTACTGGCTACTGTTTTTAATAGAGGTGATCCATGTCTGAACCAGCCTTGATCTATAATCTCTTTCCGCCCCTGGCCGGGTCCATCCCCCAATGGGAGAAGCACCTGGACCGCATCGCGGCCATGGGTTTCACCTGGATTTTTCTCAACCCCATCAACACCCCCGGCCTGTCCGGCAGCTTATATGCCGTCAAGGATTATTACGGGATCAACCCCCGCTTTTATCCCGAATCCGGCCGGGACCCGGAGGCGGCCCTGGCGCACTTTCTGAAAGAGGCCGGGCGCCGGGGCCTTAAGGTGATGCTGGACCTGGTGATCAACCACACGGCCATCGACTCGCCCCTGGTCACCCAACACCCCGAGTGGTACGCCAAGGACGACGCCGGCCGGATCAAGCACCCCGGCGCCATCGACCCCGCGGATGCCACTAAGGTGACGGTGTGGGGCGATCTGGCGGAACTGGAGTACTGGCCGCCCCCCGACCCCGAAGGGCTGCTGCACTACTTTGACGGCGTGGTGGCCAAGTACCTGCGCCTGGGCTTCATGGGGTTTAGGGCCGATGCCGCTTACAAGATCCCCGGCGATTTCTGGGGCCGCCTCATCGGCGAGGCCAAGAACCTGGAGCCCCAGGTCCGGTTCTTCGCCGAGACCCTGGGGTGTCGCCTGGCGGAGTGCGCCCAACTGTCCTCCTCCGGGTTCGACTTCCTCTACAACAGTTCCAAGTGGTGGGATTTTCAGGAAGATTGGTGCCTTTCGCAGTATAACGACTTTCGCCCCATCGCCCCCTCCGTCAGCTTCCCGGAAAGCCACGACACCGAGCGGCTGGCGTCGGAAAGCGGCGGCGCCCCGGAAGTGGCCCGGCAGCGCTACCTCTTCGCGGCCTACTTTTCCACCGGGGTGATGATCCCCATGGGCTATGAGTACGGCTTCAAAAAGCGGCTTAACGTGGTTAAGACCCGGCCCCAGGATTGGGAGACGCCCACCTACGACCTGACCCCCTTTATCAAAGGGGTGAACCGCATGAAAAAGAAATGCCCGGTGCTCCTGGAGGAAGGACCCCAGACCCGGGTCAACCCCAAGGGGGAGCCGGTGGCGCTCCTGCTCAAGTCCCGGGAGAGCCGCAAGGGGCGCGTCCTGGCGGTGATCAACGCCACCTTGGAACCCCAGGCGGTTGCCATCCCCGACCTGGCCGAGCTCCTGGGGAAGCCCTCCCGGGGCTGGAAAGACCTGACCCCGGATACCGTGCCGCTCAAGCTCGGGTCACCTCTGGAATTCACCTTGCCGCCGGCCCGGATGCGGATTTTCTATAATCCCGACGGTGCGCCGTTACAGCAGATTAAGAATTTTGAAAAAGTATTTTGAGGGGAGGGCCGGGGGAGGACAACTCCCCCGCCCTCCTCTCAAACTTCCCTCCCAGCCCCCTGTATGGGGGTTGGGGGAGAGGGTTTGGGAGAGGGGGGAGGGGCCGTCGGCCCATCGCCCCCTCTCCCAAGCAAACAACCCAAGGACCCTCCCATGACCCAGGCCCTCGCAGGATTCAACGAGCACGGCATTGTGTTGGCCACGGACAGCCGGGCCACCCGGTTCGATGCCGCTGGGCAGCCGGAGATTTTTAACGTCAACAAGCTCTTTGCCCTGGACCGGCGCTCGGCCATCCTGAGTGGCGGCGCCGGGGTGAGCGTGTCCCTGTCCTTCGCCTTACGCCGGCAGATCGCCCGCCATCCCGGCCCCCTGGAACTGGAGGAGATGGTGGAGTTCGCCGTGCCCTTCCTCTCCCGGGGGTATCAGCGCCACCTGGAAGCCCACGGCCCGGAGACCGAAGGCTTTCGTCGCGTCTATTTCATCCTGGCCGGTTATGTGCCGGACAGCCCTCCGCCCCACTTCCAGATGGTCCTCCTGGGCAGCGAAGAAAACGAGCTCCCCTTAAGAAGGATCCAGACCGGCAATGTGGTGGTCATGCCCCGGAACCTGGGGATGGAGATGCGCCTGTTCAAGGCCCTCAACCAGGGGGCGGACCTTATCGAAGCCCTGAGCCTGAGCAAAGACTTCCTGGAACGAATGGCCGCGGTCAAAGAAGAGGTGGGCCCGCCCTACCACTTTGCCACCATCACCTCCCAGGGGTACCAGCCCATAATTTTGTGATGCCGGTCTATGCTTTTGGCGGTTTCTGAGTAATAATCTCATCACTTCGCGTCAGACAAACGCAGCCTTAACGATCCCTGCAAGGAGTATCCGCATGAATAAAGCCATGCTCGTGGTCATGGACGGTCTGGGAGATCGGCCCCTCAAGGAACTGGGTGGTCTCACTCCCCTGGAGGCGGCCCACACCCCTAACCTGGATGCTTTGGCCGCCCGGGGCATCACCGGCCTCATGAACTCCCTGGGCGTGGGGTTGCGCCCCGGCAGCGACACCAGCCATCTGGCCATTCTGGGCTACGACATCGAGCGCTACTACACCGGGCGGGGGACCATCGAAGTGGCAGGGCTGGGCATGGACCTGGAGGCGGGGGATGTGGCCCTCCGGGGCAACCTGGGCACGGTGGACGATCAATTGGTGGTGGTGGACCGGCGGGCCGGCCGCATCACCGACACCGGCCCCTTCGTGAAAGACCTGGATGGCCTGACCTATGAGGGCGTCACCCTGAGGGTCCGCCCCGGCACCGGGCACCGGGCCGGCATCATCCTCCGGGGGCCGAATCTGAGCTTCCGCATCAGCGATAACGATCCCCACGAGGTGGGGGTCAAGGTCCACGAAGTCCGCCCCCTGGACGACTCCCAGGAAGCCGCCTTCACCGCCAAGGTATTGAATCACTTCCTGGCGGAAGCCCACCGCATCCTGAGCCAAAATCCCCTCAACCAGGAACGGGTGGCGACGGGCTTGCCCCCGGCCAATTATTTGTTAGGCCGGGGAGCCGGCTATTATAAGAAGATTGAGCCGTTCCAGGCGCGCTACGGCCTCAAGGCCTGCACCATCGCCGGCGGCGGCTTATATAAGGGCATCGGCTCCTTCACCGGCATGGACGTGATCCCGGTCCCCGGGGCCACCGGGCTCCCCAACACCGACATCGAGGCCAAGTTCAGGGCGGGCCTTGACGCCCTGGCCGGGGCTTACGACTTCGCCTTTGTCCACGTCAAGGCCGCGGATACCTTCGGGGAGGACGGCGACTACCTGGGCAAGATGAATTTCATCAACAAGATCGACTTGGCCTTCCGGCTCCTAAAGGACGCGCCCTGCCTCCTGGCGGTGACCGCGGACCACTCCACCCCCTGCATCTTGAAGAAACACTCCGGGGACCCGGTGCCCATCATGATGGTGGGGGACGGCGCCGTGCGCCCCGATGACGTCACCGCCTTTAACGAGCGGGCCTGCGGCCGGGGCGCCATGGGCCGGCTCACCGGCCTCATGGTCATGCCGGAGATCATCAATCTGCTGGGATTGGCGAAGTTGATCGGGGATTGATTTTCTCGAGGGGAGGACCGGGGGACGCCCTTACGAAAAATTCCCCCGCCCTCCCCTCAAACTCCCCACCCCACCCCCTGTATGAGAAGCAAGGAATCCGGGACCGCTGGCCCCGACTTTTTGAGGCTAACGCAACTGCCCTCCGAGGTGTAGGTCTTAGTCACCGAGGCGCTGGTATTGATTGCAAAATATCCATTTCGCCATAAGTCAATTTTTTCCGTAGGGGCGGACCCATGTATCCGCCCTGTTCGGGTGGCGCACACGTAAGGGGCGCCCCGACCAAGCTAGGTCCAGAGATATCCGGTAACCAGGGAGACGCCTCATGCCTGTCTATCTCATCATCGATATCAACATTATCGACCAGGAAGTGTATGCCGAATACGTGGAGCAAGTGCCGGCGGTGGTGGAGAAATACGGCGGGACCTATCTGGTGCGGGGCGGCGAGGTGTTCACCCTGGCAGGCGGCTGGAAGCCCGAACGGATCGTCCTAGTGGAATTCGATGCCATCGACCAGGTCCAGGAATTTTTTACCTCGTCGGAGTACCTGGCCCTGGCCCCTCTCCGGGAGCAGTCCTCTACTTCCCGGGCCATCGTCGTCGAAAGTTATGAGGCGTGAACCACCTCTGGCCGCTCATTGAGGAACCTCAGCTTTCCTTTGACCTTTTCCCGTGCCCCCGGAGCGTTTTTTAGTATAATACCCCCGTGGATTTACTCACCTTCGTCCAACAGCTCATCAACGGCCTCTCCCTGGGCAGTCTCTATGCCCTCATCGCCATCGGCTACACCATGGTGTACGGCATCCTCCGGCTCATCAACTTTGCCCACGGGGACCTGCTGATGGTGGCGGCTTACGTCGCGGTCATGGGGGTGGGGCTGTTTGCCTGGCCCTGGCCCCTGGCCTTCGGCCTGGCCATCGGGCTCACCGGCCTCATGGGGGTGCTGCTGGAGCGGGGCGCTTACCGGCCCCTGCGCCGGGCCCCCCGGATTTCCCTGTTGATTTCGGCCATTGCCGCCTCCTTTCTGCTGGAAAACCTGGCCCTGGTGATCGCCGGGGGCCGGGCCCAGCCCTTCCCCGTGCCCCGGATGTTCGCCGGGGCTTTTGCCTGGGGCGGGCTCTTCGTACCTCGCCTCAGCCTCCTCATCCCCTTGATCACGGCAGGGCTCCTGGTGGGGCTCTTCATCATCATCTACCGCACTGCCGCCGGCCGAGCCATGCGGGCCATCGCCCGGGACCTGGAAACCGTCAGCCTCATGGGCATCGACGTCAACCGGATCATCGCCTTCACCTTTCTCATCGGCTCGCTCCTGGCCGGGGCCGGGGGGCTCCTGTGGGCCATGAAGTATCCCCAGGTGAACCCGTTTATGGGGATTTTGCCGGGGCTCAAGGCCTTTATCGCCGCGGTCCTGGGAGGGATCGGCAACGTCGCCGGCGCGGTCCTGGGGGGGCTGCTCCTGGGCCTCCTGGAAGTCATGATAGTGGCCTTCTTCCCGGCCTGGGCCGGCTACCGGGACGCGGTGGCCTTCACCCTGCTCATCGTGCTGCTCCTGGTGCGGCCCACGGGCCTGCTGGGAGAGGCGCTGGGCGAGGAAAAGTTATAGAACTTTGAGGGGAGGGCCGGGGGAAGTAAATTCCCCCGCCCTCCCCTCAAACTCCCCTCCCAACCCCCTATAAGGGGACCGGGAGAAGTCGAGGCCAGCCTCGACTTCTCCCGGCTATGCCACCCCTTAGGGGATTGGGGGTAGGGGTGTGGGGGAGGGGGTAAGGGCACTTACGAAAAAGCCCTTAGCCCCCTTCCCCACCACCATCGCTCCGAAGGAGTAAACCCATTCGCACGCGCTACCTAACCCTGGCCTTCCTGGTCCTGCTGTTTCTGCTCCTGTGGGGGGCAAGCCTTTGGGCCAACGAGTATCAGGTGCGGCTCCTGAACAACGTTGCCATTTTCATCACCTTGGCGGTGGCCTATAACCTGGTCAACGGGGTCTGCGGCCAGCTCCACCTGGGACCCAACGCCTTCATCACCCTGGGGGCCTACACCGCGGCGCTCCTGACCATGGCCCCGTCGGAAAAGGCCCTGAATTTCCTGATCACCCCCCTGTACTGGCCCCTGAGCCAAATATCCCTGCCGTTTCCCCTGGCCCTGCTGGCGGGTGGCTTGGTGGCGGCGGCTTTCGGTCTGGCCACCGGCTTTCCGGTCTTCCGGGTCCGGGGGGATTACCTGGCCATCGTCACCCTGGGCTTCGGCGAGGTGGTGCGGGTCCTGGCCAACAACTTCCAGGGGCTGACCAACGGTCCCCTGGGCCTCAAGGGGCTTTACCCCTACACCAACCTCTGGTGGTCCTGGGGGGTGGCCGTGGTGGCGGTGGCGTTGGTCGTCTCCCTGGTCAACTCCAGCTACGGCCGGGCCATGCAGGCCATCCGGGAGGACGAGACTGCGGCGAGGGCCTCAGGGGTCAACACCTTTCGCCACCTGCTGGGCGCCTATATCCTCAGCGCCTTTTTCTTCGGGGTGGGTGGGGGTCTCCTGGCCCACCTCATCACCACGATTTCCCCGTCCCTCTTTACCTTTTTCCTCACCTTCAACCTGCTGATCATCATCGTGGTGGGAGGGCTGGGCTCCACCACCGGCGCGGTGGCGGCCGCGGCCTTCTTCACCCTGGCGGGGGAGTGGCTCCGGGTGGTGGAGGAGCCGGCCACCATCTGGGGGCGGACCATCCCCGGCATCCCGGGCATGCGCATGGTGATCCTGTCCCTGGCGCTGCTCCTGGTGATTATCTATTTCCGCCGGGGTCTTATGGGCCGCCGGGAATTTTCCTGGGCCGGGCTGGGGCGCCTGATACGGCGCGGGTTGGCCGCCCCGGCGGCTGGCTCCGAGGCCAAATAAGCTCGCTATGGCCTTTTTCCGGACAGAACACCTGGACATGCGCTTCGGGGGGCTCTCGGCCCTGGAGGACCTGAACCTGACGGTGCCGGCCGGGGGCCTCTACGGCCTCATCGGGCCCAACGGGGCGGGCAAGACCACGGCCTTCAACCTCATCAGCGGTTTTCTTAAGCCCACCGGCGGCCGGGTTATCTGGGACGGCCGGGACGTCACCGGGGAGCCCCCGCACCGCATCACCTATGGGGGGATTGCCCGGACCTTTCAGAACATCCGCCTGTTCGGCGAACTCAGCGTCCTGGACAACGTCCTGGTGGGGTTTCACTGCCGGGGCCGGGCCACCTGGGGCGAGGCCGTCCTGAGGCTGCCCCGGTACCGCCGGGAAGAACAGCGCCGCCGGTCCCGGGGGCTGGAGCTGCTTGACGAAGTGGGGCTGGCGGCGGCGGCGGACCAGCCCGCCGGCAAGCTGCCCTACGGCCACCAGCGCCGCCTGGAGATCGCCCGGGCCCTGGCCACGGGGCCCCGCTTCCTCCTCCTGGATGAGCCCGCCGCCGGCCTCAACCCCCAGGAGACCCTGGACCTGATTGCTTTTATAAGAGGCATTAAGGAACGTTATCATTTGACCATTCTCATCATCGAGCACAACCTGCGCCTGGTCATGGGCCTGTGCCGGCACCTCACCGTGCTGGACCACGGCCTCACCATCGCCGCCGGCCCCCCGGCGGACATCCGGAAGAACCCGGAGGTCATCCGGGCCTATTTGGGAAAATAGCTATCAGTTATCAGATGTCCGCTGTCAGCCAAAGCCAAAGCCAAAGAAAATGGGGCGTTTTCGGCTGGCGCCAAAGGTATCGGGGGAAAATTTTGATGATGTCCCAACTAACTTAAAAAACAAGGCAGTCTCGCACTTTCTTGATAGCTTTTAAACAATTGTAAATCTAACAAAATGGTTTGTGATACTATTTTTATTAAAAGGAGATAATTATTATGGCTGAAAACATTGTAACAATACAATTGAGGGATTATCCAAGGCAACCTGATGAAACTCTTTATGAAATCATGGCGTATTTTGGTCAAACTTACGACAATTCTGCACATGGATTCGTAGATGTACGGTATAAATATGCTTATGAAATTATGCAATTAAGACAGAATAAATACCTTGTTGAACAAACAGCAAGGCTCGTAAATAAGACGATAAAAATTGCAAAATGGACAATGATTGTAGCAATTGGTACAGCCGTTTTAGCAGTTGCTGCATTAATAACATTATATTCTTTACCAAAATAATAATATTAGGACATTCTTGAAATAATGAAATTCTCTAAGATATCTAATCCTAAGAAGCCCCTGGGGGCATGGTGGCCCCTTGCCAATTGTTGAGCTACCAATTTTGATTTTTGTCTTTTTCACTGACCACTGACCACTGAAAGCTATTCAAGGAAGCTCCAAAGTGCTGGAAGTACTAAATCTCCGGGTCGCCTACGGGGCCATCCAGGCCCTGGACGGGATCAGCTTTGGGGTCCCCCGGGGACGCATCGTCACGTTGCTGGGAGCCAACGGCTCGGGCAAGACCACCACGCTCCGGGCCATCACCGGGCTTTCCCCCCCCCGGGGGGGCCGCATCCTCTTTGAGGGGCGGGAGCTCCAGGGTCTCCCCACCCACGAGATCATCCGGGCCGGGATCGCCCTGGCGCCGGAGGGACGCCGCATCTTCGCCAACCTCACGGTTTACGAGAACCTGCTCTTGGGGGCCTATTTCAGGCGGGACCAGCCGGCCCTGGAGCGGGACCTGGACCTCCTCTACGACACCTTTCCCCGCCTGGCGGAACGGCGCAGCCAGGCCGCCGGCACCCTCTCCGGCGGCGAGCAGCAGATGCTGGCCCTGGGGCGAGCCCTGATGTCCCGGCCCCGGCTCTTGCTCCTGGATGAACCCTCCCTGGGCCTGGCCCCCTTGCTGGTCCAGGAGGTGTTTCACATCATCACCCGCCTCAACCAGCAGGGCGTCACCATCCTGCTGGTGGAGCAAAACGCCGCCGCGGCTTTAAAAATCTCCCACCACGGCTACGTCCTGGAAACCGGTCGGGTGGTGCTGGAAGGCTCCGGGGCCGAGCTTCTGGCCCATCCCCAACTGCAGCAGGCCTACCTGGGGGATGGCTCCGAGACGGAGGACGCACCTGGGCTTACCCCCCGGTGAGGGGCCCCCTTCGGTGCGGCCATGCCTCAGCGTGGGGCCGGGGAATTGCGCTGACTCCTGAAAAGCCTCCCGGCACCGGCCGGAGACCGCCCCAGGGGTGACTGTTTTCAAAGCCCAATTTTTCTGATAAAATATTACAGTTACAAATAAAGACAGAGGCTCCTTTTCCCAGGACACTTATATCGAGGCTAAGCCCAGGAGGTTGCAATGTTACCGGACAGCATGGAAATCAAAACGAAAATAAAAGGCTTACAGGACCGGTTAGAAACCCTCCGAGGTCATCTTTGATCTGGTGGGCAAACAGGTCAGGTTGCGTCATTTAGAAGAACTGATGGCCGCCACGGAGTTGTGGGACGACCAGGCCCGGGCCGCGGACATCCTCAGAGAACGGGCCTCCCTCATCCAGGCGACGGAAAAATATGACGGCCGGCGCCAACAGCTGGAAGACCTGGAAGTCCTGCTGGATATGGCCCTGGAGGAAAAGGACCACCAGACCCTGAAAGAAGTGGTCAGGGACCTGACGGCCATGGAGCGCGACTTCTCCGACTGGGAGCTCAAACTGCTCCTGGGCGGCGAGGACGACGAGAAGAACGCCATCATCACCATCCACGCCGGGGCCGGCGGCACCGAGGCCCAGGACTGGGCCGAGATCCTGCTGCGCATGTACCTGCGCTTCGCCGAACGCAAGGGTTTCAAGGCCGAGACCATCGACCTGCTCCCCGGGGACGAGGCCGGCGTCAAGAGCGTCACCTTCACCGCCAGCGGCCCCTATGCCTTCGGTTTCTTGAAGAGCGAAAACGGCATCCATCGGCTGGTGCGCATCTCTCCCTTTGACGCCAGCGGCCGCCGCCACACCTCCTTCGCCGCGGTGCAGGTGCTGCCGGAGGTGGACGACCGCATCGACATCGATATCCAGGAGAAAGACCTGCGCATCGACACCTTCCGGGCCAGCGGCCCCGGGGGCCAGCACGTCAACAAGACCTCCTCGGCGGTGCGCCTCACCCACATGCCTTCGGGCATCGTGGTTTCCTCCCAGTCCGAGCGGAGCCAGCACCGCAACCGGGAATTGGCCATGAAGGTGCTCAGGGCCCGCCTCTATAACCTGGAGAAGCGCAAACGGGCCGCAAAGAAGCACGAGTTGCAGGATACCCAGAAGGATATCGCCTGGGGCAGCCAGATTCGCTCCTACACGCTCCAGCCCTACCGCATGATCAAAGATCACCGCACCAAGCACGAGGAGGGCAACGTCGACGCGGTCTTAGACGGCGACCTGGACCGCTTTGTGGAGGCCTATTTGCTCAATCCGGGGGAGGAATAAGAACCTTTCTTAAGCGGCGGGTCGCAACAGAGCATGTGTAGGGTGGGCATCGCCCACCAAAAACAATGGCGGGCAGTGCCCGCCCTACATTATTATTGCTTTCAAGGATCGTAGGGGCGGTTCGTGAACCGCCCCTACGGTTTCCGGCCCAGGCAAAACGCTTGTGGCGCCAATTTCCCTTACAGGGGGTTAAGAGGGGAGGGCGGGGGGCCCTTACGAACCCTTACGAAAAATCCCCAGGCCCTCCCCTCATCTTACTTTTCAGCTTTGCCCCCCGGCCCCGGGCGGGTTATTTTGTCTTTCAGGTGCCGCCGGGTTCGCAGGCCGCCTCTTGCAGGGGTTCCCCTATCTGGTCAGCCTGGGAGGTGATGGTTTCCCGGGCCTGGCCGTCCACTAATTTTTCCCCATAAAATAAGGCCCCTTCCGTGTAAGGGGAACTCTTGAAGCCGGTGTAGGCCTTTAAAGCCGCCCGGTGGAAGCCGACTTTGAGCATCAGGGCCAGGAAATCCATTCCCGGGATGGCCCCGCCGATTCACTGGAACCAGTTTTCCACCTTGCCGCCCAAATCCTGGGGCAGCGCCGCCACCAACACCATGTCCGCGACCATAAAGCGGCCGCCGGGTTTGAGGACCCGGTGCACTTCGCTCAGGGCCCGGGCTTTATCCAGGGCCAGGTTGAAGACGCCGTTACTGATCACTGCGTCAAAGTCGTTATCCGGGAAGGGCAGGGCCTCGGCGTCCCCCACCTGAAAGGTAACCTGACCCAAACCCAGCCGGGCCTGATGGGCCCGGGCGCGCTCGATCATGGCTAGGGTGACGTCAAGGCCCACCACCCGGCCGCCTGCCCCCACCAACCGCCCCGCCACCAGGGAGTCCACCCCGACGCCGCAGCCGATATCCAGGACGGCGTCCCCGGGGTTAAGGGGGCCCAGGCTGAAGGGATTGCCCACGCCGCAGAAAGCGGCCAGGACCTTCGGGGGGAAATCCTCAAGAATCTCATCTGGATAGCCTTGTTGCGCCATGCCGTCTTTGCCGGTGGGGTACCGGAAGCAGGGCCCGGCGCCGGCCGCGGCCACCCGGTCGTATTTTTCCTTGATGCCTTGCCGCACCTTTAGGATTTCCGGTTCGGTCATCTCTGGGCTCATGGCATTATCCTTATGCAGCTACGGTGGCCCAGGCTTTCCCGCCTGGGTGGCGGTAGGGTGCGTTTCACGCGCCATGTAGGGTGCGTCCAACGCACCCTACCTGTCTTATCCGGCTAACCACCCAGCTAGCCGATGTCCCGGCCGATGGCGAAGGCCTGGCCCAGAAATTTCCCGATGCCGTGATAGGTGCGGATTTCGGGGCCGAAGATAATGGGCCGGACTTTCTCGATATCCGGGAAGCCTTTCTCCCCCAGGACGCTGGGATCTGCCTTGACGTCCAGGATCTCCCCGATAAACAGGGTGTGGAGGCCGATTTCCAGGGTATGGATGACTTTGCACTCCAGGACCAGGGGGAACTCCTCGACGTAGGGGGCGTCCACCAGGGTGCTGGCCACCGGGGTGAGGCGGGCGGCGGCGAACTTGTTCACGTCTTTGCCCGTGGCCATCCCCAGGTAGTCGGCCTCCCGGACGTGGGCCTCGGAAGGCACGCTGATGGTGAAGGCCTGGCGCTGGACGATGTTGCCGTAAGAATACGTGGCCTTGCGCAACGACACGCCGATGGCCGGGGGCTTGGAGCAGCAGATGGAGGCCCAGGCCGCGGTCATGGCGTTGGGTTTATCGTTGGCGTCATAGGTCCCCACCACCCACACCGGGGTGGGGAAGGCCATGGTCCTGGGGCCGATGGATTTTCGCATAAATATTCCTCCTCACTTTGGAATTTAAATCGCCAGGGCGAAATTGCAATGACAGGCCGGCATTTAAACCCCGAAATACCCTGCTGAGGAACGAATCTTCCCCCGGGCCGGCAAAAAAGACGGGTCCGGTGAACCTCAAGTTCACCGGACCCGCAAAACGGCTAGACAGATTCTGCCCTTAAATCAGGCCAGGACTTTACTCCTCTTCTTCCAACTCGATCCCGTCCCGCTCAAACTGGGCGTCCCGGGCCGCGTGGGCCTGGTCGATTTCTTCCTGGCTCCAGGGCTCGTAATCCAGGCACAGGGACACCAGCTCCCAAAGGTATAGGGTCTCTTTGTAGTTGCCCATATCCATTTTGCCCTTCTTAAATTCGCCGCCCAGACCCTTCATGATCTGGTCCCGGCAGTTGTGGCATGGGGCTATGACCAGTTCGGCGCCGGTGTCCTTGATCTGGTCGGCCTTCATCTTGCCGTAGGCCAGGCGCTCGGCGTCGTAGGGCATGGCCCAGGCGCCGCCACCGGCCCCGCAGCACAGGTTGTTCAGCGGGTCCTCGCACATTTCCCGGTAGAGGCTGGGATCGATGCACTGCTGGGAGATCCAGCGGCTTTTCTCGGCGTTGTTGGGCGAATCATTATAGAGCAAGACGGATTTGCGTACGTAGTTGCAGGGATCGTGGACGGTGTAGGTTTCGTGAAACTTATGCGTATTGAGTTTGATCCTGCCGGACTTAATGTACTCTTCCAGCAGATCCATGACGCTGACTACTTTAAATTCGTCGAAGACTTCGGGGAACCAATTTTTGAACCCGACCCGGGTTGCATAGTAGGCATGCCCTCATTCTGGGTACAAAATGGTTTTGGCCTTGAGTCGTCGGGCGTTCTCGATGACCCGGCCCACCTGCTCCTTCCAGGCCGGATCGTCGCCGGAGAACAGGCCCCAGTTGACCCCTTCCCAGTTAGTGGACGATACGGTCCAATCTTCTTTGGCGGCGTAAAAGATCTTCCACCAGAACTTCATGTCGTCCGGCTCGCCGAAGGGCTCCTTGGAGTTGATGGTGACGATGATGTTGGCCCCTTCCTTGTCCACCGGCACGTAGAAGCCGGGGCAGGGCTGCTCTTCCTCGGTTTCCATCTCCACGCCCAGTTCCGCCAGCAGGTAGAGGAAGTCATCCCGGGGAATCCCGAGGTTGTTGCCTCTCTCGAGATTCATCATGGTGCCTTTGTGAATCGGCCCGGGCACCTTGTCCCGCTCCCTCAGTGTCCGGCAGGTGCGGAAAGTCCGCATCAGTTGGATACCCATGGGACACTGATACTGACAGCGGCCGCACAGGGTGCAGACCCAGGGCCATTTGGAATCAATGACCTCCTGTTCCAAACCCAGGGCGATGGCCCGGATGGCCTTCCGGGGGTCCCAGCCGGGGACCAGCCCGGTGGCCGGACAGCCGCCGGCGCAGGTGCCGCAGGTATAGCAGCGATCCGCCAACTCGGGGGCGATGTTCCCGATTTTGCGGTGCTTCCTGTCTACCTTGATCTCGCTAATTGCCTCTTCTGGCATGTTTCCTCCATGTGCACGCGATGGCGATCAAATTGCCCCCTCTGAGCAGGCTATTTCTCCATCTTGCCTCGTATTTTTCATTCAAGACTCGTGCATTTTGCACAATATCTCATAACTATGCCTCATTATCTATATACAATATTTTGAGAAGAAAATAAAGAATTTTTGAGCCCGGCACAGGATTTCCAGGTCGAGCCGGCTCCGAAGGTCCGACCTCAGGGGGTGAGGCGGCTCCGGCCGGCCGCACCTGGGGCCCGGCCCTCCCGAATTTATTTCCCGGACTCCACCGGTTATGATATTTTTTCAGCAAGCCTCAGGCAACCCTCACCCGCTTCGAAGGGCGGCGGGCTTGAGGCGCCGGCCCCCAGGGGAAATGCAGATTCAGGAGAAAGGTGGATCAGACGATGGCTCAGGAATTCGCCCCGCGTCTGGCGGTGCTGCACGAATTGGCCGAGCGGATGATTCGGCGCCGGGCTGACCTGGTGGAGGCGGAAGGGGAGGATATCGGCACCCCCTGCTCCGCCGTCAATATGGAAGTGGATATGGCGGTGGAGCATCTCCGCACCATGGCGGAGGAGGTGTCCCAGGTAGAGGGGAAAGCCCCCTATGGCACGGTGGCCGCCATCCTGCCCTATGACGCCCCCCCCATCATGGTGGCCCGGGTGGGCGGCGCCGCCATCCTGGGGGGAAATAAATTCCGGTTCAGTTGCTCCTCCCAAACCCCCCGCACCGCCCGCCTCCTTGCCGAAGTGGTGGCGGGATTGCCGGACTTCGCCGCAGTGGCGGGGATGGACAACCGGGAGTTCGGCCGGGCCTGCGTCGATGACCCCCAGGTGCGGGTGTTTTTCATCTCGGGCGGCGGCCAAGTGGGGGCCGCCTACGAAAAGCAAGCCCACCACTTCGACAAGCTTTTTTTTGCCGGGCCCAGCGGCCTGCCCCCGGTAATCCTGTTTAAGGATGCGCCCCTGGAGCAGGCGGTCAGGTTCGTGGTGGGGCGGGCCTTCATCAACGGCGGCCAGTACTGCACCACCCTGAAACGGGCCTATATTCATCGGGAGATTTACGAGGCGGCCAAGGCCCTGATCCTGGCCCGTATGCCTGAGGTGCAGGTGGGCGACCCCCGGGACCCCAAGACCAGGATCGGCCCCATCAAGGTGGAGCGCACCAAGAAGCTCCTGGACCGGGCCCTGGAGTCTCTGCAAGACCCCCACTTCCTGGTGCCGCCCCGCCGGGACGGCCAGTGGCAGGGGCCGTTCCTCCTGGAGACCCCCGAGCCCCCGGACACCGAGATGTTCGGGCCCTTTCTGGCCCTGGTGAAGGTTACGAGCGACCAGGCCGCGGTGGCGCGAGTGCTGCCCAGCCGCTATCCCTTCCTGGTGGGCTGGTTCGGCTCCCCGCCCCCAGGCGCCAAAGATGCCCTTACAAAAACCTTCGGCATGACCTACGACAACCCGGATTTTATCTTCACCCCCCTCCGCCTCCCCTTCGGCGGCAAAGGCGAGAGCGGCTGGATTATCGAAAACCATAACGGCCGCCTGACCAAACGGGACGGGGCGTTTATCTATAGCGCCGAGCTGGTAAGGGGGGATTGAAGGAAAAATTGTGGGGGAAGGGGTGAGAACCCTTACGAAAAAGACGAATAAGACGAAAAAGGCCCTTAGCCACATCCCCCAAGCACCATTATGCCAAAACCTTATGTAGAGAGCTGGCCCCGGACGTATGTGGAGGCGGTGGCCCTGCAGGAGAAACTGCGCCATCGTATCCGACTTATTCCTCTCCCGCGGCCGCCCCGGCTGGTGGCCGGGGTCGATGCCATCTGCGACCGGGAGGATAAGCGCATCTTCGGGGCCGTGGCGGTGTATAGCTATCCGGAAATGGCATTGGTGGAGGAGGCGGGAGTGGCGGGGGAGTGTCCGTTTCCCTACCGTACGGGGCTCTTAAGCTTTCGGGAGGTCCCTATTCTCGCCGCGGCGTTAGCGCGACTGAAGGAGCGCCCGGACGTGGTCCTGGTGGACGGCCAGGGGATTGCTCACCCCCGGGGATTGGGTCTGGCGGCGCATCTGGGCTTGGTGGTGGATATGCCGACGATTGGCGTGG
The DNA here is from genome assembly GCA_963812015.1 of uncultured delta proteobacterium. Lineage (GTDB taxonomy): Bacteria > Desulfobacterota > Desulfobaccia > Desulfobaccales > 0-14-0-80-60-11 > 0-14-0-80-60-11. The sequence goes on from CAWETI010000002.1 coordinate 969,869, forward strand.
CGAAAAGTCGGCTGGTGGGGGATGAACAGGAACCGGACCTGGCGGCCGGTTCATATAAGCCGTTAATTTGGCAGGGAAACCTGGTAGGATTAATCCTGCGGACCCAACCGGGCAGAAAACCCCTTTACCTGTCCCCCGGGCACCGCATCACCCTGCCGGAATGTCTGGAGATCACTCTGGGTTGCGTCACCAGGTACCGGCTGCCCCTGCCGGTGCGGCAGGCGGATATCCTGAGCCGGCGCCTGAGGGCCTAAACCCTGGGCCAAGGATTCTGGCGCAACCCGTCGGCGGCGTTCGCGTCGAAGAGCAGGTCCCGGTAAAGCGGGCAGACGTGATAACCAGAATTACTGCAGCGCTGCTTGCCGGAATCCCACTCCCACCAGAGACAGTTTTCGCAAACCCCCCGCATCTCCCGGTTGAGACAGATTCGTCCCGCCTCCCCGAAGTTGACCATCAACCGCTTCCCCCCGATTTCCTCTTCTGGAAGCAGGGTAAAGTTACTTCTAGAATCGGAACCCCACAAATATTTGATAAACCAAGTGCTCATGAAAATCAAATTATTTCTTTGATGGCCCGGGGGGAGCCGAAAGGCCAGAGGGCGGAGGCTGGCAAGACGGACCGGCGGCTTCGGCATTTCCGGGACTCTTCCCCTTAAAAAAAATCGCTTTTGGTAAAGATCAGGGGGTGGCTCTGGGGATGGAGGATTTTGGCTTCCACCGCCTCACCCACGAACAGGGTATGGTCGCCCGCGGCGTAGGTGTACACCAGCTTCAGGTCAAGGTAGGCGTACGCCTGGGGCAGGACGGGCGCGCCGCTGGAGGCCGGGACCCAATCCAGCCCGGCGAATTTGTCGATTTTGCGGCCGCTTTTGTAACCGAAGCGTTTGGCCAGGTCCACCTGCTCGCTGGTCAGCACGTTGATGGCAAAGATGCCGCTCTCCTTGATCAGGGTATGGGAATAGCGGGGCGGGGCAATGGATACCATAACCAGCAGGGGGTTGAGGGACACCTGGGACACCCAGGCCGCGGTCATGCCGTTGATCTTCTCGCCCAGGTGGGTGGTAACCACGTAAACTCCCTGGACCAGGGCCGTAAAGGCTACATCTTGCATCTTGAGTCTCCTTCGGGTTAAGGGGAAGGCAGGACCGGATCAGTCGCCGGTGCAGCCGGCAAGGAGCGGTCGTCGGGCGCCATCCAGTCTTCGCAAATCCAGAACTTCCCCACCCCCTGGTTCAGGCGAGTGCACAGCCCCTTGTACCGGTAGACCCAGTAGCGGCAGGTGGAACAGACCTTCAACGGACGTTTCTCTAAGTTGCTACTCATGGACTGAGGCCTCTCTGTCGTCAGGCATAATCAGACTAAAAATTCTTGATGGTTGCGGCTGCCCCGGGTCAAGATGGCGCAAGGCATGCTCCAGAGCATGTTAAAGGTCTTCGGCTGCGAGGTCAAGGCGGAAATGGTCGTAGCCCTTGCCTGAGATATCGACCTCGCCCGCCGCGGTTTCCAGGATGACCCGGCCCCCGGGGACGATGCGCCCCAGCCGGCAGGGCGGCGCCAGTCCGGCCCGGGAGAATGACTGGGACAGGCGCTTCGCCACCTCCGGCGGGGAGGTGAACAGGAGGAGATAATCTTCCCCGCCGGTGAGGGCTAACTCCTGGGGGGCGCGGCCCAGATGCGGGGCCGCGGCCGTAACCCGGGGCGAGACCGGCAGGGTGGCGGCGGGGATGCGGGCTCCCACCCCGCTGGCCTGGCAGATATGGAACAGATCGGTGGCGACCCCGTCCGAGGTATCGATGAGGGCGGTGGCCAGGCCCTCTTTGGCCAGGAGGCGGCCGGCCCGGAGGTGGGGCCGGGGCTGGAGATGGGCCTCCAGTAACGGGGCTTTAAGGTCCGGGGGCAGAGTAAGGCCATGTCGCAAGATTTCCAGGCCGGCCGCAGCTTCCCCTAACGGCCCGGTGACGAAGACCACATCCCCGGTCTTTGCCCCGGAGCGCCGCAACATCTGGTCGACGGGCACCTGCCCCGTCAGGGTTACGGTCACGATCAGGCCCCCGGGAGAGGCGACCGTGTCGCCGCCGATAACGGCTACGCCATACTCCCGGGCGGCTTGGGCCAGGCCGGCGGCAAAATCCAGGGCCAGACGGTGATCCCGGGCCGGGGGCCAGCCCAGGGACAGCAGGGCCTGGCGGGGTTCGCCGCCCATGGCGGCGATGTCGCTCAGGTTCACCGTCAGGGACTTCCAGCCCAACTGAAACAGGGAGGTAGAGGCCAGATTGAAGTGGACGCCTTCCACCAGGGTATCTATGGTCCACAGGAGATAATCGGAGCCGTTGAACTCCAGGGCGGCGCAGTCGTCGCCGATCCCCAGGATGACCGAAGGCGGGGCGGGGCCGAACTCCCGGCTTAGGGCGTTGATAAGGTCCCATTCGCTGGTGAGGGCATCTTCAGGCGGCATCGGGCTCCGGGACCATGAACCTCAAAAATCGGGTTGAGAAAGCGGCTTTTTACGGGATAGGGGCTTCATAAGCCGAGTCACAGTCTTTGCTGGCGCAGGCTGAAAGCCAGCGGCCACCGCCGCGGGGAACTCCCGACCGTTCCCCCTATTCCCGGCTCCTGAGTTTGGCCAGCAGCCTCAGCATCTCGAGGTAGAGCCAGATCAGGGTGACCATGAGGCCGAAGGCCCCATACCACTCCATGTATTTTGGGGCTCCTTGGGCGGCCCCCTGTTCGATAAAATCGAAGTCCAGCACCAGGTTCAAGGCCGCAATGACGACCACAAAAAGGCTGAAGCCGATGCTGACCCAACTGTTTTGATACATGAGGGGCATCCGGATGCCGAAAAAGCCCAGGACCAGGGTGAGGAGATAGAACAGGGCGATGCCGCCGGTGGCCGCCACCACTCCCAGTTTAAAATTTTCGGTGGCCCGGATCATTCCGGATTTGTAAGCCAGCAGCATGGCCAGGCAGGTGCCTAAGGTCAAGCCCGCGGCCTGGATGACGATGCCGGGGAATTGGGATTCGAACAGGGCGGAGATGCCGCCGATAACCAGCCCTTCCAGGAGGGCGTACAGAGGGGCGGTGACGGGCGCCCAGGTCTGCTTGAAGATGGTGACCAGGGCCACGACGAGGCCGCCGATGGCTCCCACCGCCAGCCAGGGGGCTACCACCTGGGGGTTCATGGCCTGGTAATACTTGCTCCAAATCCAGGAGGCGGTCACCAGGACGCACAGCAGCAGCAAGATGGCCTTGTTGGCGGTCCCCTGGATGGTCATGGCCGCTTCGCTCCGGGCGAGGCGTCCGACCCCGGTAAAGGTATTGTCGCTGAGGGCTGGATTGCCGGTCCTCATAGGTTTCCTCCCAACCTTAAATATTCAATCCAGTTTATCAGGATTTCTGCTTCCGGGAAACAAAAAGGCGGCGGGGGTTTTACAGGGGGGAGGGGCGGTCAATCGCCGCAGGCGCCGTACTCTTGGGCGGCCCCGGCGTCTTGCCGATGACCGCGCCGGCGAAACTTTTCTGTAGTGATGGAGGCGCACCCTCCTGACGGGGACGGTCGCCCCACCGGGACTAACCTGCGGGGGGGTGCCCTGCCCGCCGGGAAACAGGTTCGGGCTTGGTGGCGGCCGCCAGGCCCTGGTCAGACCATGGACTTGGCTTCGTCGCCAATGGTGTCGTAGTCGGTGACGCCCATGGGTTTGACAAAATAGGTCTGGCAGACGTAATCCAGTTCCTGGGAGGTGAGTTGGGGAGTCTGCTCCAGGAACCGGGCCCGGTCCATCAGGTTCTCGATCAGGTCCCGGGGGTGGCAGGCGCAAAAGGGCCGGGAGGAAATGACATAGTAGCGGGCCATCATGTCCCGGATGACTTCCGGGTCAAAGGCGATTTGGTTCTGGGCGCAGACGCGGCGGAAGATTTCCAGATACTGTTCCGGGGAGACATAGCCGATAAATATTTTGTGGCGGATACGTCTGAGGAAAGCCTCATCCGCCAGGCTGAAGGGGTTCAGGTTCGTGGAAAAAATGATGAGCTGGTCGAAAGGCACGCCGAACTGTTGGCCCGTATGGAGGCAACAGAAGTCTTGCCGGGTTTCCAGGGGATATATCCAGCGGTTAAGCAATTGCCGGGGGGTAATCTTCTGGCGTCCGAAGTCATCGATGATGAACACCCCGTTATTGGCTTTCAACTGATGGGGGGCCTCGTAAAACTTTAGATGGGGATTGAATTTCAGTTCCAGGGCATCTTCGGTCATCTCCCCCCCGGCGATGACAATGGGCCGCCGGCACAGAGCCCAGCGTTTGTCATGTGGTGGGGTCTCCGGGGTTGGGGGCACCGGCTGGTGGGTGAGTTCGTCGTACAGCCGGATGACCTGCCCATAAACAAACAGGGCATAAGGGACGTAGACCGCATCCTGGTAGGCATGGCCGATACAATTGGCCATGATCGTTTTGCCGTTGCCCGAGGGACCGAAGAGAAAAATGGACCGGCCGCTGTTGATGGCTGGACCGAGTTTCGTGAGGAAATGCTCGGGTACGACATAATCGGCGAAGACTTCCTTAAGGCGCCCTTTCTCCACCTTGACCTGATTGATGGACTGGGCCTCCACCCAATCCCAGTAATCCTCCAGGGGCACCGGAGCCGGCCCCACGTACCGGTTTGACTCCAGGCACTGCTCGGCGTGGAGTTTCCCGGCGTCGGTCAAGGTATAGCGCATATCCAGGGCGAGATGGTTTTGTTGGGTCAGGGAATCCCGGGCTTTAACCTGGACATACCCCTGGCCTTTCAGATACGCGAAGAGATCTTCCACCAAGCGTCGAGAGATCTTTAAATCTTGCGCCATCTCCTGGGTGGAGATGGCATCCCGAAAAAAGGCATGCTTGAGAAGGAGTTGGGTCAGAAGACTTTTTGGCAGGCCCAGGTCCTCAAAGGTTTCCGGAATGGGGGGATAGGCGTGGACAAACTTGGCCAGCACCTCAGGTTCCACGAGGTTGAGGTCCAGGAGGTGTTTAGCCAGGAACCCGCGGGATTTTTTTTGCCGAAACAGGGCCGGAGCTAATTGGTCGGGATCCAGGACTCCGGCTTTAACCAAACGTTGCGCCAGGTTCATTGCAGTACCACCTCAAATAAGGTATTCGTCGCAAGGGTCTATCAGGCCATATTGACCCTGAGTCATAGCCAGTTTTTTAGGATCATGCGCAGGTGCTTATATGATTGGTCGAACTACGCGTTAAACCAAGCCCGCCCCTAAGAGCCTGAGGGGAACATACCCGCCGCCGAGGTGAAGATTGATAAGAGCTGAGTGCCAAGCGTTCCGACACTGGCGGCAATGGCGCTGGCTATGAACGCCACCAGCAGGGCATACTCCACTGCGGTAGCCCCGGACTCGTCCCAGGAAAACTTGAGTATCAGGCCCATGATGGTTTCCTCCTTGCGAAAGTCTGGTCGACGCGATGGTGATTAGGTTTGACTCCGGACTCAATGGACATGGTGAACCTTGAACTTTCCTTGATTTTAGGGCCTCCGAATCACGATCCGGATGGGTGAATGATGATGGAGTCCAGCGGCACGTCTTCTGCTTCTGAAGGCTCCTCGGCCGCTTTCCAGGCCACCCGGGGCAGTCTGGATTCTTTCACGAGCCGCAGCGCGATCTGGTCCAGCCCCATCATGGCTTTGCTTTTCTTCTGGTGCAGGGGGAAGGGCACCATGTGACTGACGGCCGCTTCCACCCCGGAATCAAAGGGGACGTGCCCCATAATATCTGGCTGGATACTCAAGAAATCCCGGCACACCGAACTGATAATTTCGGGGGATTTCAGGTCGGCATTGCTCTTGACCATATTGACCACCAGGAACATATGGAAATCCCACAAAGTCTGAGTCAGGCGGGCGTGTTTTTCCGGGTTGGTATGCTCAAAGTGGCTTAAAAAGTCCTGCATCGAGTGGATGCTCTGTCCGCTCCCGGTTTCGCCGCCCTGGTATAAGAGCTGGAGGACTTCATTATCTTTGGCAAAATCCCGGGATAACTTCCGGTACAAGGCGCTCTTGATGAAGCCATAGGCATTTTGCAGGGAGGTGGCCTGGGAAGTGAATAAGGTAATTTTCCCCCCGGAGTAGTTGAAAAAATCCAACGTATTGAAGGAGGTGCCGGCCCCCAGGTCCAGGAGCACATACTGGGCCGGCAGCGCTTCGATCTGATTTAACAGCCTGATTTTTTGCGAATAAGTGGGGTTGGCCGCGCCCAGCAGATCATCCGCGCCGCAGATGAGGCCGATACCTTCAACGGAGGTTTCAATGATGGTATCTTCCAACCGGGTCACTTTCTTGGTCAGAAACTGCTCCAGGCTGACGTGAGGGTAACGCACTCCCATCAAGGTATGGAGATTGGCCCCGCCCAGATCGCCATCGATCAGGATGACCTTCTTGCCCATACGGGCCAGGGAGACCCCCAGTCCCAGGGTGATCAGGCTTTTGCCAATGCCCCCTTTACCGCCGCCTATGCTCCACAGCTTGATCCTGCTTAAGTTAGCCGGCATGATCTATTCTCCCTATACCTGGCGGGGTTTTTCCCCACCCGGTGACTGGGTAACTCGTTTTTGCCTGAATGACTGCACCACCTTTTGGGCGATCCCCAGGCTGCCCAGCAACCAGAATACCCACCCTAAGGTCTTGAAAGAGGAGGAACCGGTAAACTGGAGAGCCAAGCCTCCCACGAGCAACGCCATCCCGACGATATAGAAGTGGTGCACCAGGGGCGAATGCGTTGGCATTTCCTTCACCTGGTCATATCTCTCCCAGAGCCCTTTGATGTCTGGGGGGGTGTGTATCATGTGATCACTTAACCGTTTGAGCGCCTCCCGGGGCGGGTTGATCAGTTGTACTCCCACTTCCACCGGCGACCGGCCATCGCTGCTGGCCTTGGACCAGGAAAATATCGCTTTGCTCGTAAAAGGGTGCGGTTCTCCAGGGCTTGCCACGTGGAGGAGGCAATCCCGGCCGCGGTAACGGTCCCAGTCGGCTATGCGCACGGTGGCAGTCACTGACACGGTAACCCCTCCCTGGGAGGACAGGTTTTTGATCAGCACGGGTATCAGGAGCGGCGTTTCCTCCCCCTGGCGGACAATCTCCAATATTGGGGCAGGGGGTTGAGAAGTGGCGGCCTCCGGTTTGGGGTGACCTGCATTCATATCTTCTCCTTTATGTCGTCGTGAACCCGGCAAATGAGCGCCGCAGGGGAGGGGACGGGGCCCTCCAGCTTTTCCACCAATCCTGCGCCCGGCCTAGGGCGCTTCCCCCGCTCATGTGTCGTTTCGAGACCGGAAATACCCCCGGGCCATAACGCCGGCCCGCTCCAATTTTTCACGGAAGGGCAGTCCACCATATTCGGGGTTGATGCTGATATAGTTCTTAAGACAAAAGATCACCATCTGGACTTTGTCTTGGTCATTGGCCAGATCGGGGTTCTGGGTCAAGAAATCACCGGCTGCCGCCTGGATTTCCTGGAGTTGCTGTTTTTTATAGGCATTTTGGTTACCTAAGGCATCCCAGGTGAATTCTATGGTGTTTTCCGGGGGTTTTGAGCCCGGTTCGGCCGGGTTGGCTGACGAGCCGGTGAAATATTGTTCCCATTGGGCCACCAGGTTGTCTATTTCCCCAGCCTGGTTCTTGGCGCCCGCCAGCATCGCTTCGTAGCGGCAGCTCTCCATGATGACCTTTTCACCCAGGCCGGCCAGTAACTGGAAGAACTGCCCCGAAACCGATTTATCAAAGCGCGGGGCGGCTGGCCCCTCCTTGTCCTGAAGGCTGGGCTCGGCCGGTCTAACCCCGGAAAACAAATCCAGGGTATCCGTAATGGGCTTGGTGGCAAGGGGAGCCGAGTCCGGGCCGGCGCCGGGTTTATCAGGCCATGCCGTCTCTGTCAGCCTGGCCGGCAGCCCCGGAACCGGGGCGGCCCCTGCCGGTTGACGCCGGGCCTGGTCGATTAATTCTTGGAAAAAACCCTCCTTATCCGGGTTGTTGCGAGCCTCCCCATGGGGAGCGTGCCACAGCAGACCCAGCAGCAAAGTCGGATCTTTGAGTCCCAGCCCCAGGGCCGTAGTCAAAATCCCCTGATAATATCCATCCTGAGAGGTAGGGGGCACTAACAAGGCTTTCAACATGGCCTCGTGAGGGGAGATCATCTGGTAAATTTCCGACCAGGACGGCACTTCGGGTTTTGCCATGGCGGCGGGGATATACTCTTTGAGAAATTGCCAGACCGCTGGTTTGGGTGGCTGAGGCGGCGATTCCCAGGGGGGTTGGAGCCAGCGCCAGGGTTCTCGGGCTTGGGGCTCCAGAGAGGGCGGCACCAGCACCAGGCCGCCTTCGCCATAAATCAGCACCTGGGGCGCCAGAAAGTAGGAGGGCGGAATTTTCGCCTCGGCAGGCAGGGCATAAAAGTGCTGCTCCCGGCTTTCGCCCATGGTGGCGACACAGTCGGCCCGCCATTCTCCCCACTGGTCTAAAGACAGGGCCCCTTCGCCTTTGTTCACTTCCAGCACCAGCAAATTGGAGGCCTTGCCCGTGCGGATGCCGATATTGATCTGTGATTGGTCCACCCCCAGGTCGGAAAGCTGCTGGGACCACAGGTCCACCGGCTGGCTGAGGTCCAATGTCAGCGGGGTGCCTTCCGGCGACTTCATGCCCACCAGGACCCAGCCCAACCGTTGGTAATGCGGCGCGTAGGTTACCAAGAGTTCCTTGAGATCCAGGTTCTCTTTCAGGTTGAGAATCCGGCCGATTTCCTCCCGGCCGATCCTGACGGAAAAATCCTTGGACGCCAAATCTGAGTCCTTCCAATCCTGAGATTGAACCAACCATCGCCCGAGCGCAACTCGGCTGGTCTGTTAAGCGAGCGTCGGACCCGCCCAGCAGCCCTGCTCAGGTGCAAAGTCCGCCGAGCCTGGCCCTGGAAACGAGCTGTCTTAAGGTTTTGAAGACATTTTTACTGGAGAGGGGATGTTTCAGCAATCGGGGCAACCCTGATAATGGGGTTCTTTTTCCCCCAATTTCCAGGTAAGGGTTATGCCATAAAATGGGGGCCTAGCCTAAAAAACCGGTTGAAAAAGTCATGGTGGGGATAAACTTCGGGGTGGTGGGCGCTCCCGGAAGAGCAGATCAACGAGGCTGCGCCAGGTGCACAACGCCACTAAGGTTGTCGGTCCAAATGGTATAAAATAATGGTGATAACAACCGTTCCGATCAACATCCAGATTGGTCCAAACAACCACAGAAACAACAGAACACTAAAGTAATAGCCGCGCATCCCCATAGTGTAATGCATCATGCCGCGGTTGAGGATATTAGTGATATATTCCGGAGTTATTTTGTGAGCCAAATTAGATGGGACGTTGATCATAAAATTAACGTGGTTTAGATAGCGGATGGCCAGGCAGAAGCTAAAGAAGATGAAAAAGAAATCGACAATCAGCACCATCAATTTGAATAACCATAAGGCCCGGTGTTCCCTTACCAACTCATTAAGACTAGGGGTGATTTCCGCCATTTTTTGCGGGCTAACGGCCACGCTGAGCAGCCCCAGACAGATCAGGATGCCCGTGGAAGCCAGGAAACTGGCGGCCATCGTCCAGTTGCGCAGGGTCTGGACGGCCAGGATATCCCGACGTTCCGCCATGATGGATTCCACCCAGTGAGCCCGTAAGTGATTGGTTATGCCCGTCGCAGTGGCCATGGGTTTCCGGTATACCAGGTAGAGCCAATGGATATGGTAAGCCACCAGGATGAGAAACGAGGCGCAGGTGTAACAAATTTCCCAATGAGTCGATTCATACATGGTTGATCTTCCCTTGAGGCCCGTACCGGGGGAAGTCTGAATACCGGGGGTTTCCCCTAAGTCCTCCCCCGACCGTATGCCTAACTGCCTAAGAAAAATAAGAAACTGCCGGTGGTTCCCGGGCCGCGCCTGGGGGGAGGTCTTCTCCGGGACAGGGGGCGAGCCCATGGCCGACCTCCGGGTGGTTCTCCCGTCGCAACCGCATTTCGCCTGCCGTCCGGGGTTACGGATAAACGCCGGGGTGATTGCAATCTCTTTAATTATTAAGTATATAATGAGCAACTGTTGTTTTGCAAGCGGCGGCCCGGTCACCAACAACAGTTCTCAGCAACACTTAGCGAAGACAACCATCCTGTGAAGCAACGTGAGGAGCGCTCTCCATGGCCACCCCCGATTCTCCGCCTACAACTAACTTTATTCGCCATATTATTGATGAAGATTTGACAGCCCATAAGAATGATGGCCGGGTGATTACCCGCTTTCCCCCGGAGCCCAACGGTTACCTCCATATCGGCCACGCCAAATCCATCTGCCTCAATTTCGGCCTGGCCGCCGATTATCACGGCGTCTGCAACCTCCGCTTCGATGACACCAATCCCAGCAAGGAGGAGGTGGAGTATGTGGAATCCATCCTGGCCGACGTCCGGTGGGTGGGGTTCGACTGGGGGGACCGGCTGTTCTTCGCCTCGGATTACTTTGAGCAGTTGTACCAATATGCCGTGCATCTGATCAAGACGGGCAAGGCCTATGTGTGCGACTTGAGCGCCGAGGAGATCCGGCAGCATCGGGGCACCCTGACGGCTCCAGGCATCGACAGCCCCTTCCGCCAGCGCCCCGTGGCGGAGAACCTGGACCTATTCCAGCGGATGCGGGCCGGCGAGTTTGCCGACGGCTCCCGGACCCTCCGGGCCAAGATTGACATGGCCTCGCCCAACCTCAACCTGCGGGACCCGGTCCTCTATCGCATCAAGCATGAGAGCCATCACCGCACCGGCGACGCCTGGTGTATCTATCCCATGTATGATTACGCCCATCCCCTGTCCGATGCCCTGGAGGGGATCACCCACTCCATCTGCACCATGGAGTATGAGGACCACCGGGTGTTGTACGACTGGGCCCTGGACTACTGCCCCGTCCCCTGCCATCCCCAGCAGATCGAGTTCGCCCGCCTCAATCTCAGCTATACCGTCATGAGCAAGCGCAAGCTCCTGCAACTGGTGAATGAGGGCCACGTGGCCGGTTGGGATGATCCCCGCATGCCCACCCTGGCGGGCCTGCGGCGCCGGGGCTACACTCCGGAGGCCATCCGCACCTTTTGCGAGCGCATCGGGGTGGGGAAACGGGATAACCTGGTGGACTTGGCCTTGCTGGAATTCTGCCTCAGGGAAGATTTGAACTACCGGGCGCCCCGGGTGATGGGGGTGTTGCGGCCCCTCAAGGTGGTCCTGGTCAACTACCCGGAAGGCCAGGTGGAGGAACTGGAGGCCGTGAACAATCCCGAGGACGCCAGTCAAGGGACCCGGCAGGTGCCGTTCTCCCGGGAATTGTACCTTGAACAAGAAGACTTCATGGAGGACCCGCCTAAAAAGTTCTACCGCCTGGCCCCCGGGCGGGAGGTGCGGCTGCGCTACGCCTACTTCATCAAGTGCGAAGAGGTGGTCAAGGACCCCGTCACCGGCGAAGTGGTGGAGTTGCGCTGCACCTATGACCCCACCACCCGGGGGGGGTACGCCCCGGACGGCCGCCAGGTCAAGGCCACCCTTCACTGGGTGTCGGCGGCCCAGGCGCTGCCCGCCGAGGTGCGCCTCTATGACCGCCTCTTCACCAAACCCGTCCCCGGTGAGGATCACGGCGGCGATTTTAAGGCCGATCTCAACCCCGCCTCGTTGGCGGTCCTGACCTCCTGCCGCCTGGAGCCGAGCCTGGCACAGGCCGCGCCCGGGAGCATCTACCAATTTGAGCGCCAGGGCTACTTCTGCGTGGACGTGAAGGAGAGCGCCCCCGGGGCCCCGGTCTTCAACCGGACGGTGACCCTGAGGGACGCCTGGGCCAAGCTCCAGCAGGCCCAGAAAACCTAGGGGAGCTGGCGACGGGGAGGAAAGACCTCCTCGGAACCCGGGACCGGTTGCCTCCCATCTTAACCCCAGCGCCGTCGTCTCGTTTTATCCCTGGTTGCGGTCAGTCGCCGTGAAGTTGTGGCCGGAGGGGCTCGGCCCGGAAAAAGCCTTAAATTTCTCATCCATGGCTAAGGCTTTTTGTGGTATGATGCGCCACTTGACCCGGGAGACGGGTCTTGATTCTCCACAACTGCCTCGCCGGGGTCTGGGTAAGAGTGCCCCAGGCGTTGGGGTTGAGGCACCAGTGAGATGACAAGGAAGTTAGGCGATCAGCCCCTGGATCTCCTGGAGCAGCGGTTTCAGGCGCTCCGGGACCAGGCCGGCGGCTTGTCCGGGAATTGCCGGCCAGAGTTGGAAACCGCTCTCCTGGAGGTTTCCCAGGCCATCGCTGCGGTCCGGGAGGCCAGGCAGGCAGAGACCGGTCCCCAGCAGGACCCCCCTGACGCCCCGGAGCCCCCCGCCAGCCCGGCGTCTAGAGACCTGACCGTACTGATCCCCCCGGAGTCCCCGGACCGGATGCCTCCAGGTTACCAGCCGGAAGACACCTCCTACTGCTGCGACACCATTCTGCGCCACGTCTTCAGCGCCATTCCCGATCTGCTCACCGTCATCGACCGGGACTTCAACATCATCATGACCAACTGGCATGATTCCGGCGTGGTCCCGGAAGAGGCCCGGCGCGGCCGGCCCAAGTGCTACCGGGTTTATCATCACCGGGACCGCCCCTGCCAGAACTGCCATGTCCAAAAGGTCTTCGCCACCGGTCAACCTCAGAAGGCAGAAAAGATCAATGTCCTTGACGGGCGGACCCGGGAATTCAGCGCTTTTCCTGTCCTGAGTGAATCCGGGCAGGTTATCCTGGGGGCGGAGCACGTGCGGGATGTCACCGAGCCCCGGCTGGCCGAGGAGGCCCTGAAGGAGAGTGAAGCAACCCTGCGGACTCTCATCGCGGCCAACCCGGAGTCTTTGATCCTGATGGATACCCGGGGTATGGTCCTGGCGGCCAGCAAAGTGGCGGCCCAGAGGTTCGAGACCAGCCTGGAAGAGATCATCGGGGCCGATGCGTTTGCCCTGGTCCCCACCGAGGTAGGCCGGAAACGTTCCGAAATTTTTCAGCAGGTGGTCGCCAGCGGCGCCCCGGCGCGTTTTGAAGACGTCAGAGGAGATTTTTATCTGGATATCTCCATGACCCCCATTTTTGACCAGGACAAGGTGGTCCAGGTCGCGGTTTTGGCAGTAGACATCACCGCCAGGAAACAAGGGGAAAAGGCCCTCAGGGAGAGCGAAGAGCGCTTCAAATTTCTCTTTGAATATGCCCCGGATGCTTATTTTCTCATGGATTTACAGGGTAATTTCCTGGATGCCAACCGGGCGGCGGAGAGATTGTCCGGCTATCGCCAGGAAGAATTGATCGGTCAGAATTTTCAGACCTTGCCATTGCTGGATGACCGGCAAAAAACCCTAGTTACCGAACTGCTTGCTTTATCTGTATATGGAGAGGTCGTGGGGCCGGTGGACCTTACCCTCAGCCGCAAAGATGGGCGAGAGGTCATCATTGAGGTCAAGGGCCTGCCGTTGGAAATGAAGAGACAGAGCCTGGTGCTGGCCGTCGCCCGGGACATTACGGACCGCAAGCAGGCGGAGGAGGCCCTGCGGGAGAGTGAAGAGCGCTATCGCACCCTGTTCGAAACCTCGCCCGACGCCCTCATCGTGATGGATCTGGACATGAACATCATCATGGGGAACCAGCGAGCGTTGGAGATGGTCGGGCATGACAGTCTGGAACAGTTCATGTCCAGGAAAGGCATCAACGACATGGCGTCGGAGGATCGGCCCCGGGTCGCGGCGGCCATCAAGGCATTGCTGGCAACCGGGCGGACGCAAACTTTTGAGACCACCATGGTAAAGCAAGACGGCGCGCGATTCCCCAGCCTCAACAGCGCCGCCTTGATCCGGGACGCCGCGGGCCGGCCCCGGGCCATCATCGGGACTGCCCGGGACATTACTGCACTCAAGCAGGCGGAAGCGGCATTACGGGAAAGCGAGCAAAGGTTCCGGGATATCACCGAGCACGCCGCGGAGTGGGTTTGGGAGACGGACGCCCAGGGAACTTACACTTATTCCAGCCCGGTGGTGGAGCAATTGTTGGGCTATAAACCTGAGGAAGTCCTGGGCAAATATTTTTATGATTTTTTTCTCCCGGGCCAGCGGGAAAAACTGAAGAACGCCGCGCTGACGGTATTCGCGGCCAAACAGCCGTTCGGAGAATTTCTCAGCCCCAACCTGCATAAAAACGGCCGAATCGTCTGGCTGTCCACCAGCGGCATTCCCATCCTGGATGACCGAGGGGACCTCCTGGGATACCGGGGCGCGAAAATAGATATTACCGAGCGGAGGGAGGCAGAAGCATTATCCCGTAACCTGATTGCAAATTCGCCGGTGGGTATTTATCTGATTCAGAATAGAAAATTTCAACTGGTGAACCAATGGTTTTTTACCATTACCGGCTATGGCGAAGGTGAATTTTTAAGCCTGAGGCCCCTTGACTTAGTACATCCGGAGGACCGGGAGGCAACCAAAGAGAATGCCGTGAAGATGTTGAAAGGGTTGAGCTCCGTCCCTTATGAATACCGGACTATTACTAAGGGTGGGGAGATTAAGTGGATTATGGAAACGCTTGCCGCCATCCGATACAAGGGGAAAGGGGCGGTCTTGGGATATTTCATGGACATCACGGAGCGCAAGGCCCTGGAACAGCAGCTCATCCAGGCCCAGAAGATGGAAGCGGTGGGCCGACTGGCCGGCGGGGTGGCTCACGACTTCAACAATCTCCTGATGGCCATCATGGGATACGGCGAACTCATGCGGTCTAAGGTCCTCAAAGGCGACCCGCTTTACGACCACCTGGAAAATATTTTAAAGGCCGGCGACCGGGCCGCAGCGCTGACCCAGCAGTTGCTGACCTTCAGCCGCCGGCAGATCGTGAGCCCCCAGGTGGTTGATCTCAACCGGGTGGTCCTGGATCTGGAGCCGATGTTGCGGCGGCTCATCGGCGAAGACCTCGATCTGGAAATCACTACTGACCCGGGGCCGGTGGCGGTGAAGGCGGACCCCGGCCAACTGGGCCAGATCATCATGAACCTGGTGGTGAACGCCCGGGATGCCATGCCCCGGGGGGGCCGGCTCACCCTGAAAGCCGCGTCGGTTGAGTTTAAGCAGGCCCGTCACACCAGATTCGGCCAGGTGCCGCCGGGAAGTTATGTGCGGCTGGTGGTGCGGGACACCGGGGTCGGCATGGATGAGGCCACCCAGGCCCATGTCTTCGAGCCGTTCTTTACGACCAAGGAACCGGACAAGGGCACCGGCCTGGGACTGTCCACCGTCTACGGCATTGTCAAGCAGAGCGGCGGGTACCTCGATCTGGCCAGCGAGCCCGGGGCTGGCAGCACCTTCACCATCTGGTTGTCGCGCCTTGAGACCTTGGTTGAGCCACCCAAGACGAGGATTCCCCTCACCGCGAGCTATCGGGGGAAGGAGACGATTTTGCTGGTGGAGGACGAGGACGTGCTCCGGGGCCTGCTGGCCAAGTTCTTGCGGCTCTATGGCTACACGGTGCTGGAGGCCCGCCATGGCGGCGAGGCCCTGCTGATCTGTGAGCGGCGTCAGGAGCCGATCCACCTGATGGTGACCGATGTGGTGATGCCCCAAATGAGTGGCCGGGAACTGGCCGACCGCCTCACCCCCCTGCGCCCGGACATGAAAGTCCTCTATATGTCGGGCTATACCGAAGACGCCGTGGTCCAACACGGCGTGGAGGATCTATCGGTGGCTTTCCTCCAGAAGCCTTTTAAACCCATAGATCTGGCCCGCAAGGTGTACGCCATCCTCCATGCTCCGGTACGCCGCTAGCGGTTCCCGGCGGCCAGTCAAAGATATCCTTCCCGGGCCCCCCGACGTGCTCCTCCGATGGGCCGGCTTGGCCCCGGGCTCGAGGTCGTGGCATTTTTCCGCGGCCAGGGTTTCTTCCGTTCCGGTGGTCTGATAGGATAACATGGGTGCGGCGGGGTTTCCTCCGCCCCGGCGTCCCATGATGGTTAGAGCGATTTCCCAAGGTTTTTCCCGATGGATTTGATTATTTTTATTGGAGGGGCACGGCCCGCCGTGTCACCACAAAAAGAAATTGTTTTTAGCAACCGCTGACTTAAGAATCTGATGCTGACGGACCCAGGCAAGGTTTTTTATTGACATGAGGACCAGATAACCTCTCAATTGAAATAACGGCCCGGCACATGAGGTCCGGCGAACCGGCAGAAAAGACGGGAACGGTTGGGGATCAACCTGGGGGGTAATGAGTAGTCATGGTAGACAAGCGGGAATTTAGCAAGGTCCTGGTGGCCAACCGGGGCGAGATCGCGGTGCGGATCATGCGGTCGGCCCAGGAACTGGGCCTCAAGGTGGTGGCCATCTACGAGGAGACCGACAAGGACGCCTTCCATATCATGCGGGCCGATGAGGCGGTCTGCATCGGGCCCGGCCCCCGGAAGGACTACCTCAATATCGACAAGATTATCGCGGCAGCCCAGAAGACCGGGGCCCAGGCCATTCATCCCGGTTACGGCTTTCTGGCGGAAAACCCCGATTTCCCCGAGGCTTGCACCAGTGCGGGCCTGGTGTTTATCGGGCCGCCGCCTGAGGTCATCCGGAACCTGGGAAGCAAAGTCATCGCCCGGAAAATCGCTCAGGCCACCGGGGTCCGGGTCATTCCGGCCACCGCCATGCTTCCTGCGGGAGCCCCGGGCGACGCGGCCGCCCAGGACTTTGCGGCTCAACACGGCTACCCCATCATGATCAAGGCGGTATCGGGCGGCGGCGGCCGGGGCATCCGCCAGGTCGAGGATCGCGCCGGCTTGCTGGATGGGCTCATGCGCTCCCGGGCCGAGGCCCTCATGTCCTTTGGGGATGACAGCATCTACCTGGAAAAATGTGTGCGCCGGCCCCGGCACGTGGAGGTCCAGATCCTGGCCGATTCCTATGGCAACGTGGTGCACCTGGGAACCCGGAACTGCTCCATTCAGCGCCGCCACCAGAAACTCATTGAGATCGCCCCCGCCGGCCTGGACCCGGCCTTGACCAAGGAGATCTGCGACGCCGCGGTGCGGGTGGTGCGGGCCGCCAAGTATCTCAGCGCCGGCACGGTGGAATTTTTGGTGGAGGCCGACGGCACCTATTACTTCCTCGAAGTGAATACTCGCCTGCAGGTGGAGCATACGGTCACCGAGGTGGTGACCGGCATCGATATCGTCCGGGAGCAGGTCTTAATCGCCATGGGCGAACCCGTCAGCTTCTCCCAGGATCAGGTGGCCGAGCGCGGCTACGCCATCGAGCTCCGGATCAATGCCGAAGACCCCAAAAACGACTTTCTGGCCAGCCCCGGGGTGGTGCAGGTCTACCGGTCTTCCGCCGGCCACGGGGTCCGGCTGGACGGGACCATCTACCAGGGGTACAAGATCCCCCCGTATTACGACTCCTTGATCGTGAAACTCACGGTGTACGGCTTCACCTGGCGTGAGGCGGTGGACCGCATGGCCCGGGCCCTCAACGGCTTTCTCATCATCGGGGTGAAGACCACCATTCCCTACTTCCAGCAAATTGTCACGGAGCCGGATTTTATTCAAATGAAGCTCGACACCGCCTATATTGATGACCACCCTCAACTCATGGATTACCGGGAGCAGGAACAAGAGGTGGAGAAGCTGGCCCGCCTCATTGCCGCAATCAATGCCCATGGAAAGAATCCTTATACGCAATGAGGCGCCGCCTCAGGCCCGGGCCGGGAGGGTGCCGGCCGGCCGGGGCCTTTCAGTTTGTGGGGGGAAAGAACCATGCAGGGACGAATAACCCGGGGAATGAGCCCCACCGAGATTCTCCGCGTGCTGCGGGAGTCTGACGGGTACTACCTGTGCAACAACGAACGGGATGTGTCGCAATCCGACTTCAAAAATCGGCTCCTGCCCATGACCACGGTAAGGGTGGCGCCGTACCGGGAAGCGGCGGGGTTCTTTTCCCTGGAGGTCAGCGGCGGCGCGTCCGTGCACGTGGACCTGATGCGCAAACAGGTGGACCCCTTCGAACGGCTGCGCATCACCCAAAAGGCCATGCCCCTGACCCTGCTCCAAACCGTGTGCCGGGGCTCCTGCCTGTTCGGCTACCGCCATTATCCTGAAAACGTCATCCGGTTGACGGTGCGGGCGTTCGCCCGGTACGTGGATGTCTGGCGGGTCTACGATTTTCTCAATCACGTGCCTAACATGATTCCGGTGATGGAAGAGGTGCAGAAGGTGGAGCGGCTGCTCATGCCCAGCATCTGCTTTTCCACCGGGCCGGAGCACACCGACCGGTATTATGTGGATAAGGTCAAGGAGATTTTGGAGGTCACCGGTCCCGACGTTATCATCTCCATCAAGAATTACGCCGGCCTGGGAACTCCCAAGCGCATCAGCCATCTGGTGGAATCCATCTGTGCGGCTATCCCCGGTCTGGTGCTCCACTATCACGGTTGCAACACCGACGGCAACGACATCGGGCGCATGAGCGCCGCGGTCCTGGCCGGAGCCAAGATCTGCGACGTGGCGGATCATGGCTATGGGGCGATCTACGGGCAGGCCCCGGCCCTCACCCTGATCCAGGCCCTGGACGACTACGGCAAAAAGGCCGTGGGGCTGGACATCCCCTCCCTCATCAAGTCCTCGGATCTGCTGCGCCAGGAACGCAAGGTCTATGAACCCTTCGAGAGCCCTTTTCGGGGGCATGATCCCACCGTGGCGGCCTACAAGCTCACCGGCGGCGCGGTGGGCAGCACCTTTGAGCAGGCGGACCAAGGGGGCTTTCTCCACCGCATGCCGGAAATCCTCACGGAAATGGCCCGGGTCCAGGCTGAGTTGGGGAACTGGTGGTCGGTGACCCCGGGTTCCCAAATCATCTGGACCACGGCGGTGAACAACGTCCTCTATGGCCGCTACGAGCAGCCCTCCCTGGACCTGAAAAACCTCCTGTTGGGACGCTACGGCCCCCTGCCATTTTTTAAGCCCGAAGCCTGGATCTACGAAAAGGTGCTGGAATATCAGCGCTACGACGGCAAAAAGTGGCAACAGATCCTGGCGGCGGAGGGGGGGATCCAGAAGCCCGGAGACGCCGACTTGGCCATGGAGCGCCGCCGGCTGGAAGGCGAGTTGGACCGGCCGGTCACCGACGAAGAGATGGTGCTCTACCTCCAGTTCCCCTTCGACGCCCTGTCATTTTTCAAGTTCCAGGCCCAGTATGGCAAGGTCTGGATGCTGCCCCCGGAAGTCTGGTTTAGGCAAGGCGGCTTCAAAGACGGCGAGCACCTCACCTTCGCGGACGAATATGGCGTGCCCCATTACATTGAGGTGATTTCAACCCGCCGGGAAGGCGCCAACGTCATCACCACCTTGATGGTGGACCATAGCTTTCGCACCTTCAGCGTCCAGGTGGAAGGCCCCAATAAACCTGCCGCCGCCGGGTGAGGCGCCGGAGTCGACTAAATATCCCATTTCAGGAACACTCCTATAAATGAGGAAATTTATTTCCCTTCCCCTTGACGTTTTCCCAATCAGGAAAAAGGCAAACCCGACTCACCCTCGGTAACTTGCCTTTTTTATTGCTAATTTATGGTCGGGACGAGAGGATTTGAACCTCCGCCCCCCTGAACCCCAGGCGGGTTAAGGGGGTTGGCAGGAAGCTCCATCACCAACACCCTGTGCAGGCTGGGCAGTGCAGTTACTCGGGGTTTTGACGAATACTGAAGCTGATGGCGGTACCCACATATCTAGTGCGCAGATATGCGTACCCTTGAATCCCAAATCCATGGTAAAGGAAACTAGTGGACCGGTGAGCTTCTTCTTTTGACTGACTCGTCCCGGGGTCGTCTTCGGACCACCCCATGTCCATGCATTTCTCCAAAAGTACGCGAAAACCTAAATTAATGAGGAGATAAGGGCCTTGCTCTTAGAAGAAATTTGGTGTAATAGATAGTTAATTGACGGCTCCTTGATCCATCCGGATCCTGGCCGCCAAGCCTCATTAAGGGATAAAACAGGAAAGGGTTTCGCAGGCCAAAATAAGAGAATTTTCCGTCCTTTATCCATGCAATAGATTCTGGGTGCAATGCCGTGGTTCTTTCAGCGACGACATTCTGCTGGAAAAATGGCTATCAAAGCCTGAATCCGTTAGCTGAAGTCCGTTTACCCGGCAAGATAAGGCCCATTTCTGGATTAATCGATATTCTGAGGGAATTAGCGACTCAAACCTTAATTCACCGCAAAATACCGAACTATCCATCCGCCCCTGCCTCACTGCTTTCAGCACTGAATCTTGCCACTCTATGCATTCGTGGTAAGCCGCCTGGGAGGAGCAATCCGCATACTTCGTTTCCCGCAGGGTTTCTGCGAATTCCGGAGCATTCGGGAACTTTCCCGGACTCCTCAAGATTACCCCTCGTCTCACCGGATCGCTCCCAAACGACATTCAACCACGCCATGTTTCGGCTGCTTCTCAGGAGGGAAATAGCCGGAGCCTGAAAATAGTTAAGGAAAATGAGGAATTGGTACGGTCTGGTCAGCACGTTCCCTGCGAATCGGCCTCACCCAGGAAAAAGAAGGTTCTTTACGATTTGGCAAAAATGTTGACAGGCGCACGGTGGAACTCGATGGTTTAATTGAGTTATTCCGGCAGGATGGCCGAATCCACCTCTGGTACGGGCATTGCAGATAAAAATTCGGATTACCGAAATGATTGTGAGCCAGGGGAAAAGATCTACTGAAATCACTATCCGGAGGTAGGTATATGAGCTTAAAAGAAAAGCTCGCCTCGCAAGAGTTCGTCATCCTGGCGGAGATGGAGCCCCCCAAAGGCGTCGACATTTCCGATATGGTAGCGAATGCCATGCGGGTGAAGGGGAAAGTGGATGCCTTCGTGGTTCCCGAGATGAGCAACGCGGTGATGCGGATGAGTTCTTTAGGGGGCTGCATGGTCCTGGCGAACAAAGGATTCGAGGCGGTGATGCAGACGTGTTGCCGGGACCGTAATCGTCTGGCTTTGCAAGCGGATTTATTGGCGGCCGCCGCCCTGGGGATTGCTAATGTCATGGCTGTGACCGGCGTGGACCCTAGTTATGGCGATCACCATCGGGCCCGGGCCGTGCATGACATTGATCTGGTGGAATTTCTCAGCGCCATCCAGCAATTGCAAAATGGCAAAGATATGGCCGGGGTGGAACTGAAAGGGACGCCGCATTTTTGTGTGGGGTCAACGGCGAATGCCGGGGCCAGCGGCAGTTTGCTCGACCTGGAATTGGCGGAGATGGATAAAAAAATTGCGGCGGGAGCAGAATTTTTTATTACGTCGCCGGTATTTGATCTCCAACCCCTGGCCAGATTTAAAAAACGGACCGCGGAAAAAAATGCCAAGATTCTGCCCACCGTACTCCTCCTCAAGTCGGTGGGCATGGCCCGTTACATAGATCGACATATGGATAATGTGAGTGTCCCCGATAATCTCATCGCTAGAATTCAAAAGGCCCCGGATAAAGCACGAGAGTGCGTCAGGGTAGCCTCCGAGTTGGTAGCTGCCATCAAAGATGCCGGCTACCAGGGAGTTCACATTGCCACCATCGGCTGGGAGGACAAACTTCCTAATATCTTAGGTGAGTGAGGAGTTATGGAAAGCCAGAAGATACATGCTGTTGGTTCAGTCATGGTCGTTGGCGGCGGAGTGGCCGGCATCCAAGCGTCGCTGGACTTGGCAAATTCAGGTTACTCTGTCTACCTGGTGGAAAAAGCCTCGGCCATCGGCGGTACGATGTCCCAACTGGACAAGACCTTCCCTACCAATGATTGTGCTATGTGCATCATTTCCCCAAAATTGGTGGAATGCGGTAGTCATCCCAATATCCAACTGCTTACCTTAAGCGAACTGACCGCTCTTGAAGGTGAGGCGGGAAACTTCAAAGCCACCGTGTTACAGCATCCCCGCTATATCGACCGGACAAAATGCACCGGTTGCGGGGAGTGTGCGTCGGCGTGCCCCGTGGTCCTGGCCAACGAATTCGATTGCGGCCTGTCCGCCAAGAAAGCGGCCTATAAACGCTATCCCCAAGCGGTTCCAGGAACTTTTGCCATTGACAAGCTGGACCGCGCTCCCTGTGTGACCACCTGTCCGGCTAATATTACCGTCCAGGGTTATGTCCAGCTCATCAAGATGGGGAAATACCCAGAGGCGGTGAAGCTCATCATGGAGGACCTGCCCTTGCCCGGAGTTTTGGGTCGGGTCTGCCCTCATCCTTGTGAATCCGCCTGCCGTCGTCAGGAGGTGGACGAACCCATCGCCATTTGCAACCTGAAACGCTTCGCCGCGGATCAGGTTGATCTGGCCACCTTGTCTATCCCGGAAGTGCCCCAAAAAGATGACAAGGTGGCGATCATCGGTTCCGGTCCGGCCGGCCTGTCCTGCGCCTATCAACTGGCCCGCCGGGGCTATCAGGTGACGGTGTTTGAGGCCTTGCCGGTCACCGGCGGCATGATCCGGGTAGGCATTCCGGATTATCGCCTTCCCAAAAAAGTTCTGGATGACGAAGTCAACTACATTACCCGCTGGGGCGTGGAAATCAAGACCAACACCGCCTTGGGACGGGACTTTTCCCTGGATGATCTGTTTGCCCAAGGATATAAGGCGGTGTTTTTGGGGCTGGGCTGCCACGTGGGCAGCGCCATGGGCATCCCGGGAGAAGACGCCGCCGGAGTGGTCCAGGGGGTCGATCTTTTGCGGAATCTGAATCTTGGCAAAAATCCCCCCATCGGCAAGAAAATGGTGGTCATCGGCGGTGGCAACGTGGCCTTTGATGTGGCCCGGTCCGCAAAACGTTTGGGTTCCGAGGTGAGCATCCTCTACCGCCGCACCCGGGCCGAGATGCCCGCCAACGCCGAAGAAATCGAAGAAGCTGAATGCGAACATCTCCCCATTGAGTATCTGGTGGCCCCCAAGGAGGTGGTGGTCGCCAAGGGTAAAACGGTGGGCCTGAAATGTACCCGCATGGAGCTGGGTGAACCGGATGCATCCGGCCGCCGGCGGCCCATCGAGGTGCCGGGCTCGGAATTCGTGGTGGACTGCGACATGATCGTCCCGGCCATCGGCCAAAAGGCTAATCTGAAGGGCCTGGAACGTACGGGTATCGCCACGACCAAATGGGGCACCCTCGAGGTCAACGAAATCACCTATGAAACTTCCCGGCAGGGGGTTTTTGCCGCCGGGGATGTGCACACCGGGCCTTGGATTGCCATTGGCGCCGTGGCCGGCGGTAAAGAGGCGGCGGAATCCATTGACCGTTATCTGCAAGGGCAGGATTTGGCGGCTGGCCGGGGCTTGAGCGAAGAAACCAAGGCCATGCAGAACTGGGCGGATATCCCTCTCAATGAAGAGAAGAAGCCACGCCAGGTTATGCCCCAATTACCGCATGAGGTGTGTTGCACCTGCTTTGATGAGGTCAAGAAAGGATATTCCGAGGATCAGGCGAGGGCTGAGGCCGAGCGGTGCCTTAATTGCGGCATCTGTTCCGAATGTATGCAGTGCGTGGCGGCCTGCCCGGCCCAAGCAGTGACCCACGACCAGGAGCCCATCACCCACAACCTCGAAGTGGGCTCGGTGATTCTGGCTACCGGGGCGCAGACGTTTGATCCCACCCAGATGCAGGGGGTTTACCTCTACGGCAAACATCCCAATGTGATTACCTCCCTGGAATTCGAGCGCATATTGAGCGCCTCCGGCCCCTTTCTGGGCCATATGGTGCGGCCCTCGGACAAAAGAGAGCCCCAGAAAATCGCCTGGCTCCAGTGCGTGGGGTCCCGGAATACCAACCAGTGCAAGAACGGCTACTGTTCCGCGGTATGCTGTATGTATGCCATCAAAGAAGCCGTGGTGGCCAAGGAGCATAGCAAGGAGCCCTTGGAAACCACCATCTTCTATATGGACATGCGAACTTATGGGAAAGACTTTGAAAAATACTATAACCGGGCTGAAAAAGAGTACGGCGTGCACTTCGTCCGTTGCCGGGTGCACACCATCGATCCGGCTGAAAACGATGGGCTCAGAATCAAATATGTCAATGAGAGTGGGGAGCCCCAGTCGGAATACTTTGACCTGGTGGTCTTGTCCGTCGGACTGGAAGTTGATCCGGGTACCATAAATCTGGCCAAAAAATTGGGCCTGGACCTCGACAAATATAACTTTGCCGTGACGGATGTGTTTGCGCCGGTGACCACTTCCCGGCCCGGGGTTTATACCTGCGGTCTGTTAAAAGAACCCAAAGATATTCCTTCGGCAGTAACCGAGGCCAGCGCCGCCGCCTGCGCCGCCAGCGTCGACCTGGCTGAGGCCAGGGGCACCCGGGTGCAGGTGCGGGAACTGCCGCCGGAACTGGATGTCTCCGGACAACCTTCCCGTATCGGGGTCTTTGTGTGCAACTGCGGCATCAACATCTCCTCGGTGGTGGATGTCAAAGACGTTTCCCGTTATGCCGCGACCTTGCCCAATGTGGTCTTTACCGGAGAGAACCTCTTTACCTGCTCCCAGGATACCCAGGAGAAGATCCGTAAGGTCATCGAGGAAGAAAAACTCAACCGGGTCGTGGTGGCGGCCTGCACCCCCCGCACCCATGAGCCCCTCTTCCAGGCTACCATCCGAAACAGCGGGCTCAACAAATATCTCTTTGAAATGGCCAATATACGTGACCAGGACTCCTGGGTCCACCAACAAGAGCCCGTGGCGGCCACGGAAAAAGCTAAAGATCTGGTCCGCATGGCGGTGGGCCGGGCTAACCTGCTGAGGCCGCTCATTGAGCGTCCCCTGGAGATCAACCCCCGGGGTTTGATAATCGGCGGGGGCGTGGCGGGCCTGAATGCCGCCTTAAACCTGGCTAACCAGGGTTTCGAAGCCATTATCGTGGAAAAAAACCCGGAACTGGGGGGACTGGCGCGCCGCGTGCAACATACCATCGAAGGCGTCGATGTGCAGGCCTACCTGGATAGCCTCATCAGACAGGTGAAGAGCCACGAAAAGATCCAGGTGTTGACCGAGGCTTTGGTGGTGGGATTCAAAGGCTTCAAAGGCAACTTCACCACGGAAGTCCTGGTGGGGCCGGGCATGTACGGACGCAAAATCGAACACGGCGTGACCATCGTCGCCACCGGAGCCCGTGAATATCGGCCCAAGGAATATCTTTACGGCGATCATAAAAAGGTCATGACCCAACTGGAACTCGGTCAGGTCATGGAAGAACGGTCCAGGGATGTGGCGAAATGGAACCGGGTGGCCATGATCCAGTGTGTGGGGTCGCGCAATGAGGAAAATCCCAACTGTAGTCGAATCTGCTGCCAAAGTGCCGTAAAACATGCCCTGGGACTCAAAGAACTCAATCCGGATATGGATATCATCATCCTCTATCGAGATATGCGGACGTATGGCCTGCTCGAGGATTATTATACCGCGGCCCGGAATGCCGGCATAATCTTCGCTCGTTTTGATCCGGAAAAAGCTCCTGAGTTAAAGGCCGATGGCGATGCACTCAGCGTTACCTTTATTGATCACGTCCTCCAGAAACCGGTCCGCATGGATCTGGATGCGTTCATTCTCAGTGCGGCAACCCTGGCGGAGGATACCGAAGAATTGGCCTCCTTCCTTAAAGTGCCGCGTAATGCCGACGGCTTTTTCATCGAGGCTCATGCCAAGCTCAGGCCGGTGGATTTTGCTTCAGAGGGGATTTACCTCTGCGGTACGGCCCACAGCCCGAAGCTCATCGGCGAAAGCATCGCTCAGGCCCTGGCCGCGACGTCCCGGGCCGCGGCTTTCTTGTCAGCGACCAACCAAACCATTGGCGGCGTCGTGGCCCAGGTAATAAGGCCGGAACGATGCGCTGCCTGCCTGGTTTGCGTCAGGAGATGCCCGTATGGAGTGCCACAGATCAACCGGGAGGATGTCTCTGAAATCAACGAGGCCCTCTGCCAGGGATGCGGTATTTGTGCCTCGGAATGCCCGGTCAAGGCGATTCAGCTGGCCCATTATGACGATGACCAGATCATGGTCAAATTGGATGCCTTGATGGAGGCCTAACCCAGTAAAGAACGTCCGGTGTGAATGATTTTCGGGAACCAGGCTTTGAGATGTGGCATAAAGGCAGGTTATCACCAAGGTCTGATTCAGTGGGCCTGAGAAAGGAGTGTTCGATGGAACAGTTTGAACCGGTCATTGTATCGTTTTGCTGTACTTACTGAGCGTATTCAGCTGCGGACCTGGCAGGTTCGATGAGATTACGCTACCCGACCAATATCCGGATCATCAAAGTTCCTTGTACGGGGCGGGTGGCGATTATCCATCTGCTCAAAGCCCTGGAAAAGGGAGCGGATGGAGTTTTCGTCGCCGGCTGTCTGGAGGGAGATTGTCACTTCCAGTCAGGCAATCTGCGGGCTAAGAAACGCGTGGCCTATGTCAAAAAACTTTTGGAAAGTATCGGCGTTGCAGGAGACCGAATCGCCATGTATAACCTCTCGGCGGGTATGGGGCCACAATTCGCTGAAATTGCCCGGGAGATGACCGAAAAGATTCGGGAGTTGGGACCTTTCTTAAAAAACCAAGCGCCGGGGGCCAAACCTGCAGCGCCTAAGGGTGCACCGCAAGCTTCAGAGTCCGCCAGTCCTGGTGTGGCATAGGAGGTTAGGATCATGATAATGGCCAAACCGAAGCCCATTGATGAGATCATAGGCTATATCGGTGACTTCGAAAAAATCCTGGTAGCCGGCTGCAACGGATGTGTGGCCGTATGCGAAGCCGGTGGCATGAAAGAGGCGGAGGTGCTGGCTTCAGCCCTGCGGATTTACTTCACCCAGCAAGGCAGGCAGATGAAGATCGATGAGCTCAGTCTGACCCGGCAGTGTGACAAAGAATACCTGGAAGAGCTCAAAGACAAAATTGACAATTACGATGCGGTGCTGACCCTGGCCTGCGGCGCCGGAGTGCAATTTTTAGCCGAAATGTACGGCGATAAATTCATCTTTCCGGGCGTTGACACGTGTTTTATCGGAGTTACCGAGGAGCAAGGCTATTGGACCGAGCGTTGTCAAGCCTGCGGCCAATGTGTCCTGGCCACTACCGGCGGCATCTGCCCCATAGTCCGTTGTTCCAAGCGCATGCTGAATGGTCCGTGCGGGGGCTCCGCTAACGGTAAATGTGAACTGAGCGTGGTCGTCGGCCGTGACATCCCCTGCGGCTGGCATCTTATCTATGAGCGCCTGAAGAAACTTGGGCAGATCCAACGGTTTGCTCAACCGGCAGGAGATAAAGACTGGATCCACAGCCGCGACGGCGGACCCCGAGAAATTATCAGGGAGGATGTGCGCCCATGAACACGAGTACTCCGAGTAAGTTAGAAAAGATCATCGCGGCGGGTCACTATGCCGTCACCTCGGAATGTGGTCCGCCTCGCCACGGTGGTCCCGAGGGCATTGAGAAAAAGGGCAAGATGATCGGCAATCATGTTGATGCCATCAATGTCACTGATAATCAAACCGCAGTGGTGCGTCAATGCAGTCTTGCCTGCTGCATCCGCCTCAAACTCATGGGGCTGGAGCCGGTGCTCCAGATGGTAACCCGGGATCGGAACCGCATCGCCATCCAGAGCGATCTCTTGGGGGCCACATCCTTTGGCATTCATAATATCCTTTGCCTTACCGGCGACCACCAGCGGTTCGGCGATCACCCCAATGCCGCCAATGTCTTTGATATGGATTCCACCCGTTTGATTCAAACGGTTAAAATGATGCGTGATGAGGGCCGCTTGTTGGGAGGCTATGAAATGCCGGAGGGCAAGCCCCAAATGTTTATTGGGGCGGCCGAGAATCCCTTTGCCGACCCTTTTGAGATCCGGGTGCTGCGATTAGCCAAAAAGGTGGCGGCCGGAGCCCAGTTCATCCAGACCCAATGCATTTACAATATGGATAAGTTCAAGCTGTGGATGCAAATGGTGCGAGATCACGGACTCCTTGAAAAAGTGGCCATCTTGGCGGGCCTCACCCCCATGAAGAATGTGGGCATGGCCCGGTACATGAAGAACCGGGTGCCGGGGATGGATGTTCCCGATACCATCGTCAAGCGTTTAGCCGGGGTCCCCAAGGAAAAACAGGCCGATGAAGGGATTACTATCTTACTGGAGCAAATTGAGGAACTGAAACAAGTGGAAGGAATCAGGGGCTTCCATATCATGGCCATCGAATGGGAGGAAAAGGTTCCGGAAATAGTGGAAAGAGCGGGCCTCTACCCAAGACCTTCGGTGAACTGATAAGCATAAGGCGTCGGATAATCATCGCATCTCTTGAGCCAGGCACGCTTAAATCTAAGGCTTGCAGGGTTTTACATTTGATAGTATAAAGTATTGGCCATGGGGAACCTTTGCGCTCGGATACCGGTGAAGGCCGACGGTTAACCGAAGCGCTCATAATGCCTAATTTTTCCATACACCTCGGGAGGTAAGGAAATGTCGAAAAAATATGTGCTGGTGGTTGATGATGATCCTGATCTGGTAGAAACGGTTGGCCTTATGTTGGAAAGTAACAATTTTGAGGTGGGGAAAGCCTATGACGGCATCGAGGCGGAAGAGTCGATTAAAACCCGCCGTCCCGACCTCTTGATCCTCGACGTCATGATGCCGCGTAAAGACGGTTATAAGCTGTGCGCCGAATTGAAAAAAGCCCCCGCCACCAAGGGTATTCCTGTCATTATGCTCACCGCCGTAGGTGAGGCGGTCAGCACGACTTCGTATAGCCACGCTGAAGGTATGTCCATGGAGGCTGAGGATTATATTGAAAAGCCTGTGGATACCAAAAAACTTCTCGAATCGGTACGCAGCTTTTTCGTCTAACCGTCAGGGAGCAATAAGGAATTTTCCTCGCAGACCATCTGAGCTATCGGCTACGGAGAGGCGGGATAAACCTGGCCGGCTAAAAAGCTGACCGGCCTCTTTCCCCCGCTCCAATACCCACTAGACAATCGGTTCCTGAAAGGTGTGTCCATGCCCAATTTTCAGGACGTGAAGACCCAATCAGAGGCTGGGGGTGGGAGTTTCAGGGAGGGGGCAGGGGCTTGCGGCCCTTGCCCCCTCTTGTATCTGGGAGGCAGTTCTCAGTGCCCCCGGAAACCCAAGGGCACTCCCCTTTGGGCGGCGTTGTCCCAGACCGTCTCCTCACCGGGTCGATGAGACCGCTTCTGAGCCGGGTCGCCACACCGGACTGCTTTCATCCCGAACAGTCGCAAGGGCTTCTCAGCAGACTGTTGAAAAACCGGCTATTTTGTCATCTTGAGCGCCGCCCATAACCTCATCTCTATAAAAATACGAGATTATTCGCTCCGCTCCGAATGGCCACCGGGGAAATTGAAGTTTTTCAACAACCTGCTATGACCAGGCCCATTAAGGGTTGTTGAGGCCATGACAAAAATCAGGCTGGGAGGGATTAAGGTCTTCGACCGGTGCGTTCCGGTATCCGAGTTACGGCATAACGGCGAAATTTCCCTAGCCGATAGGTGCTCCAAGCTGGCAGCCCAGCGGATCAATATTATCCTTCTTATGCATGTCACGGCCAGTGCAGGCGGAAATTCTCACACTTCTCTCTGTACCGAAGCCCCCGGTAAGGTGCTTGCCACTCATTCTCCCAAGCAGGCCGCTCAGGAAGGGGTGGGCAATTTCGATAAACAGGCGGAATGCGCCATTGTTGCCGTATATCCTTATGACCGGCGCCTCGATATCCTGGGGGCCTTGCTGCAACTTCTGGGGAGAAAGCGCATCCGCCCATTAGGCTTGGCCAGTTCAACTTCAGCAGTCTGTGCTTTGGTTCCTGCTCCGGATAAGACCAGGCTTATCGACGGCCTGTTTGAACCTTTTGAGTTTCCTGCTTATTCAGCCCCCAGCGACTGGCATGCCGCCTATATCGGCAAGCAACAGGTGCTCCGGGAAATAATCTGTTCTTATGAAGAAAAGATCATAAAAGTTTATAATCTAATCCGCGTTCTTGAACTGGAACTCTGGCGGGTGATGTTGCCGGCCTCGTATCTGGAAAGGTTCGGATCGGCCTTGACCGCGCTCCATGATCTGGGAGTAACCATACCCTTTTTAACAGCCCAATTCGATGGCCAAAGCATGCTAAACTTTGCCTTCTGTCTCAGTGGCGCCCACTCTCAGGAGGCCACCCGGATATTTGCTAATTATTTGGCTGAGCTTCCTGCGAGGCGCCAGGTTGATGTCTCCGCCTTTTTCGTGCATGGTCCTCATTTCGGTGATCGTTATGGCATCATTCATAAGCTCCTGAACAGCCTGAGGCATGCCGCGGTAACTCCGCTGGCCGTCTCTTGTGCAGTCTCCTCCATCTCCGTCGTGGTTCCTGCCGGGGATTTGACCACGGCCATCCAATCATTGCACGGCAGCTTTCAGATCCCTGAGGATTGACAGGAAAGGGCAAGCCCTTACCAAAGGAAAGACAGAAGCCCCTAAGGACTAAAGCATGGCTAGCACAAGGAAAGACAAAACCGCCCCCTCCAGGCGCCTTCTCATGGACACCGCAAATTCCGGCTACGACTGCCTGGAATTGGCTGCCCTGGGGCTGATGGAATTTCCTGACCCTGTAGTGATAGCCGATAATCAGCACCGAGTTGTCTTTATGAACCATGCCGCCCAGAAGTTATTCGGTTTTGGGGTGGTGAAAGATAACCTCCCCCTGGCCGGCGACATCTTCCAGGGGGAATTAGCAGGTCATCCCGGCAACTTTATCGATTCCTGCCTCAAGGGCCGGGAACTGAATCGGATGCCCTTGCGCCTGCAGACTCAGGCCGGAGAATCTCTGGATATTTCCGTCACTGCCCAGGTTATCAGAGACCACAAAGGGAAGACGGCGGGTTGCCTGGCAATCCTGCGGGACATCCAAGCCGACCTGATGGCCCAGCCGGCCATCAAGAGCCGGGTTGCCATGCTTGACAGCATATTGGAAAATTTTCCCACCCCTTTCTTTATGGTGGATGAGAATCTCGTTATCACCTCGATGAACCCGTCCCTGGAAAATCTCACGGGCTATAGCCGCCAGGAGGTAGAGGGTCGCATGACCTGTGCCGACCTCCTCGGCACGCCCCGCTGTAATACCCAAGGTTGTCTGCTCCGGCAGGTCATGGGAACCAGATCGCCTTTCGCCGGGATTCGCCAGGTGATGGTGAATCGCCGAGGCGATGAAATTCCGGTGGTGGTCAACGCCTCAGTTATTACTGATGCCGATAATAAAATTATCGGGGGCTTTGAGTTTATTCGAGATATCAGCGCCAGGGTGGAGGCGGAAGAAAAGATTAATTTAGTCACCGAATTGACCCAGGAAGGCATTTTGCTGGTGGATGAGGACCGCCGCATCATCTTCGCCAATTCTAAAATGGCGGCGATTAGCGGCTTCCCCAAAGATCAGCTTATTGGCATGAATGCCGACCAGGTCATCCCGGCCCATTACTACCAGACGATGTTGGAAATGACGCAGAAAAGTGACCAAGGGGAGCAACTCTGCTTTTGCAGTATGCTAAAACCACCTGAAGATGACTCAGATAGTTACCGTGATTATGAGACCTGCGTGGCCATATCAACTATCGGCAAACGCCACGTCACCTCCTTCTATTTGCGCGACCTTTCCAGGCGTAATCAGTATGAACGGGAGTTGCGCCATGCCAAAAGCTTTTTAGAAAATATCATTCGAAGTTCAGTAGATGGCATAGTCGTGGTGGATACCGCGGGCAATATCCTTTATTTCAATGAAGGGGCCGAGAGAATTTTGGGGTATAAGGCCGAAGAGGTCATCGGCCACACCGAAGTTTTTCAACAGTTTTACGAACCCGGTCTGGCGCGGGAGATCATGCGCCGGATGCGCAGCAACGAATACGGGCCCCCAGGCAAATTGAATACCACCCGAATCATTTTCAAGTCAAAAGACGGCGAAGAAGTCCCGGTAAATTTTTCCGCGGCCATCATCAAGGAAGGAGGCCGGGAAATCGGCAGTGTCGGCATTTTCTCGGACCGGCGGGAAAATTTGCGGATACGCAAAGAATTGGAACAGGCCAGGACGCAACTCTGGCAGACGGAAAAGATTGCCTCGTTAGGCCGTCTGGCGGCCGCCGTGGCCCACGAAATCAATAATCCCCTGGCCGGCATCCTGATCTATGCCGACATCTTGATGCGAGATATCGGCGAGAATCGCCAGTGGCGGGAAGATCTGGAAGAGATCCGTAGTCAAACGTTGCGCTGCAAACAGATCGTCACCCGTCTGCTGGAATTCAGCCGGATGCCGCTGGCCCAACGGACCGCTCTTGACGCCAATGAGGTCGTTAAAGCCTGCGTGGCATTTTTGCATCATCAGGCGCTGTTTCATGACATCGAATTTGATTTCCAGTTAACTGATGATCTCCCCCAGGTGATTGGCGATCCTTCCCAGCTCCAACAGGTTTTTACCAATATTATCATTAATGCCGCCAACGCCATGGACGGCAAAGGAAAAATCGCCATAAGCAGCGTTTTTCTCCAGGAAAACCAGGAAGTCGTCCTGACCTTCGCAGATACCGGGCCAGGAGTTTCCCCCCAGATTATCGACAAAATTTTCGAACCCTTTTTCACCACGAAAGCCCCCGGTGAAGGAACCGGCCTGGGATTGTCGGTGTGTTACGGTATTGTCCAGCAGCATGGCGGCAAACTCGAAGTGAAAAACTCTCCCGAGGGCGGAGCGGTTTTTATCCTCACGCTGCCCTTGGAGGCGCCTAAACAAGAAGAGTTGTTTGAATTATTAGAGTATTAACGCGGCGGTTCAGGCTGGGAAAATAAAAATGCCCAGGGTTTTCTCACTTGGCCCGGAGGTCGATGCATGAGTACCATACTGGTTGTGGATGATGAGCAAGTAATTCGGGACGGCCTCAAACGACTTTTGTCAGGATACCAAGTGCTCACTGCCGAAAATGGTCAGAAGGCCCTGGAAGTTCTCGCCTGCGAAGCAGTGAATATTATCCTTTGTGATCTCAAAATGCCCGTTATGGGAGCTTTGGAAGTCTTGGAGGCGGTCAATAGCCGATTCCCCTGTTTGCCTTTGGTGGTAATTACGGGACATGGCACCGTGGAAAACGCCGTGGAATGTATGCGGCAGGGCGCTTATGATTTTGTCACCAAGCCCTTCAGTGCGGACCATTTGATGTTGATCGTTAAAAGAGCCGTTGAAAAAGAGGCCTTGGAGCGGCGCAACCGGTTGCTGCAGGAAGAGCAGGCCCGGAATCTCTACGATTTATCAGTGGAGCAGAGTCGCTTGCGAACTATCATTAATTGTATGGCGGAAGGGGTTCTGGTGACGAATCGGGACCTGGAAGTCGTGTTGCATAATCCGGCCATGATGCGCATGCTGGATCGACTCGAGGCGACGGATCAGCCGGGGACTTTGGCGGAATATTTTTCCGATGATCATCTCATCCAGGGATTAAAATCTTTTCTAGAGAAAAGCCCGGAGGAGACAGAACTCATCTCCCAGGAATTGGTCAAAGGCAAAACCTATCTGCGCTCCCTCTCCGCCCCCATAACGAATGCCGATAAAGAGTTGTTGGGTACGGTGACGGTTTTCCATGATATTACGCGGTTTAAAGAACTGGACGCCATGAAATCTAATTTCGTCCATATGGTTTCCCATGAATTGCGGTCTCCCCTGGGGACCATCAAACAGCAGATATCAGTCATCCTGGAAGGTCTGGTCGGGGATGTACCGGAAAAGCAGCGGGAGATGCTGAGCCGTTCTCAAGCAAGAATTCAGAGTCTCTTGGAATTAATCAACGATCTGCTTGATGTGGCCAAGATCGAAAGCGGCCACACTTTTGAAGAGCACGTCCCTCTGGACCTCTCCCATCTTTTGGAAGACATGGTCAGCTTCATGCAAAGCAAGGCGCAAGATCAAAAGGTTGACCTCAGGCTGGAAATTGTTGGGGAGATCCCGCTCATTCAAGCAGACCGGCGTAGCATGGAAGAAGTTTTCAATAATCTCATCAGCAACGCCATAAATTATTCCCCCGACGGTGGCCAGGTCACCGTCAGGGTTGCGCCCCGCGAAAATTTCCTGGAAATCATGGTAAATGATAACGGGGTCGGCATCGATCCGGAAGAGGTCCCCAAGATCTTTGACAAGTTCTACCGGGTTAAACATCCCAAAACTAGACAAGTGATCGGCACCGGTTTGGGGCTGGCCATAGTCAAGGGAGTGATTGATTCTCACCGTGGTTCCATCGATGTGGAGAGTGCACCGGGAGTGGGGACAACCTTTCGTATCCTTCTCCCGACCATGTAAGGCTATTTCTCTGGCCGCGGGTTTTTATTCATTTTGGCGTAATTAAAAAGCGGTTGGGGTTCTCAATCAGACCTTCACTTAAGCGACAAAACCATGGAACTAAGCAACAAGATTCGATTCGGCGGTATTAAGCTGTTGACTGGGGGCAGTTGTTTGGTGTCTTCTTCTCCGGGGGGGGAATTCCGTCTTGGTTCCCAAGTGACCAGACCCCTGGCCGAGAGCCGGCTCAACCTGACTTTCCTGACTCACGTGGCTGGAGACCGCACCGCTTTGTGCACCGACGGCGCCGTCGGTGAAAGCACCCTGGCGCGCTTACAAAACCTGGCGGGAACCGAGGATGCTTTTCAATACCAGCCGGATATTGCGCTGCTGGCAGTTTATCCCCACGACAAGCTGCCGAAAAGCATTGGTGGCTTCATCCATAGCCTGGCGGAGTCCAAGTCGAAAATTTTCGGTCTCGCCAGCTCCCTGTCTTCCATCACCGCCATTCTGGAGAGTCGGCGACAGGAAACGGTGGTGAACCACCTGTTTGAGGATTTTCAATTTACCTCCTTCGCCACCGCCCAGGAATTCTTCGCCGCACAGGCGTTTCCCGAGGAATATGTGCGTAAAGCAGTGGCCACCTACCAGGAAAAAGTTATCAAAGTCTACTGGGTGTTGCCCCATCCTGACCTGGATTTATGGGCCCTGAGCATTCCCACGGCCGCGATCCTGGGGGACATCGCCGATACCCTGAATCAGTTTGGAGACTTGGGATTGACCATTCCCTTTCTCATTGCCATACCCCGGCTGGGTACCGAAGAACTGCTTTTTAGCTTTAGCACCGCCCGGCCGGCCGGCACTAAGGGTCAGGGACGCGCCATCCGCCGCCTGCTGACTGAGCGCATTCCCGGCATCAGGCCGATGCGCCTCACCCCGGTGGCAGGTATCTTCCTCCACGGACCCCACTTCGGCGACCGTTACGGCATCGCCAATACCGTCATAGAAGCCCTGGAGGGGGCCCATGTCTCCATCCTCTCCATGAGCTGTACCATTTCCTCCATCTCGGTGATCATCCGGCAGCAGGATCTGGCGCCGGCCCTGATGGTGTTAAGTCAGAGATTCGAAGGTCCGGTAGCCGAACCGCTTTCCGGGGTTTGAGGTGACGGCGCTGGTGTTTGCCGGAATAATCATGGAAAATGGTAAGTGC
This sequence comes from uncultured delta proteobacterium, assembly GCA_963812015.1. Lineage (GTDB taxonomy): Bacteria > Desulfobacterota > Desulfobaccia > Desulfobaccales > 0-14-0-80-60-11 > 0-14-0-80-60-11. The sequence continues at coordinate 1,005,445 of CAWETI010000002.1, forward strand.
CGCCAGAGAAAGGGTTCACCAGTCGTTAGCATCTTTCCGGGTTCGGGGTTATCTATCCTTGATCTTTTTGGCATCCAGAATCCGGCGGATGGTTTCAGCCAGTTGGGCGGGGATAATGGGTTTTGCCACGAGTTCACTGATCCCCAGGGCTCTGGCCCTTTCCAAGGCAGTGGATTCACCGTATCCGGTGCAGAGGATAATGGGGATATCCGGGCGAATACTTAAAATAGCCTCAATAAGATCAAGGCCGGTCAATTGAGGCATAGTGAGATCGGTGATAATTACATCGAATTTTTCCGGTTCAGCCCGGAAGGCTGCCAAGGCATCCTGGCTATTAGTCAGGGCCACCACCTCATATCCCAGTTGCTCTAAGATAATCCGTGCGGCTGCCACAATATCCGCCTCATCATCAACAAAGAGGATCTTTTCTTTCCCTTCCGGCAGGGGCACAACCGACTCATGTTCAATCTGTTCTTCCGACTCCATCACGGGAAAGAAGACATGAAAGGTAGTCCCTCGGTCAGGTTCACTGAAGACCCTGATCCCGCCACCGCAATTCTTAACAATCCCGTGTACCAGGGCCAAGCCCAGCCCCGTACCCTCGCCTATCTCCTTGGTCGTGAAGTATGGCTCGAAGATCCGTTCCATTAATTCCGGGGCTATCCCATGCCCATTATCTTTGATGGTCAATCTCAAGTAATGACCCGGTTTGATAGTTATGCCGTGAAATGTCTCTTCGTGGACCAATTCTAGGTTATCCAACCCCACCGTTAAGACGCCGCCATTTTTTCCCATGGCATGGGCGGCATTGGTGCTCAGATTCATCACAATCTGGTAAATTTCGGTAGGATCACCAATAATCCAATCCCAATCGGGAACGAGCTCTTGGCGAATTTCAATGGTTGCCGGCAAAGAAGCTCGCAGTAATTTAAGAGATTCTTTGACCATGGGGCTCAGCTGCATCATTACTCGCTGACGTTCGGTTTGGCGGCTAATGGCGAGAATTTGTTTGACAAGATCTGCTGCTCTTCGGCTGGACTTGATCACCTGCTCCAAATGGGGCCGAAGCGGATTGTCCTCACCCATCTCCCGCAGGGCGATCTCGGTGTACATGATGATTGGCGACAGGATGTTGTTAAAATCATGGGCAATGCCCCCTGCCAGAGTGCCGATGGCTTCCATTTTTTGGGCCTGGCGCAGTTGGGTCTCCAGTTCGGCCTTCTCCGTTTCGGCTTTCTTGTGTTGAGTAATGTCACGGTTGCTCACCCGCCGGCCGAGATTAGTCCCATCGGAGCCGTAAACCGGCTGGCAAACATGGGCAATCCAGCGCTCTTCGCCGTTCCGGGTAATGATGCGAAAAACTAAGGAATGAGCCCCACTGGTATAAAGGTCTTGGCGCAGATGCCTGGCAACCAGGGCACGGTCATCAGGATGGGTAATGGTCTCCAGAAGTCCGGGATTTTTTAAAAATTCCTCGGCTTTATAACTAGTAATGCGTTCACACGAAGGAGAAATATAATTATAGGTTCCATCAGGAGCAAGCCAAGACTCCCAATCGTAAGTAAAGTCAGCTATGGTACGGAACCTTTCCTCCGACTTTCTCAATGATTCTTCCGCCTTTTCGCGTTCCACCAACTCAAGTTGCAAGGTCTGGTAGGAACTTTTTAACTCTGCTGTCCTTTCCTCCACTCTTTCTTTCAGAATTTCTTCTGAGCGCTTTATATCTAAAAATAATGGGGCAATGAGCGCTACTCCTAACAGCATAAGTATTGAAGTTGCCAGCCCAACGAATTCAGTATGTATATCAACAGGGAGGAGTTCCATTGCGCGAGCGAACCATTCATATAACGTAAAGCACCGTCTTATGGCCATAAGCATGATAGCTATGGCGATAAAAATCCACGCAATTCTTTTTTTAGTGATCCAAACTAGACGCAAAGCCAAAAACGCGGCAGTTACCTGGATAGGAATTGAGATTATGAGAATAAGGTATGGTTCCATATTGAGAGGTTCTCCAACGAACTACAAGTTATCTGAGGCTGAGCCTCGCCGCATCAACTGCCTAAACATAACGGTAAAATCAAACATCGTTTCCTTACCTCTTCCAAGTGCAATGATTATACCCTGGCAGGGAAATTAAATCATCTATCTGATAATAATTGAAAATCATTTGAGCCCAATGAGATTACTTTTTAAGTTTATGTAAAGAGCCTGTCGGGATTTTTATCAAGATGTAAAAATTTGAGATAAAAAAACCCGCACGGAGTCCCCTTTCGCAATATTTTTCGGACCATCTCATGCTGCTGGTGCTGACCGCGACTGGGTTGGCAAGGCAGCACCCCTGACTGGGGTGCCTGCGAGGATTTAATGCTCCGCTTGGTGCAATAGTTGTAGCGGATTAAGAATCGTAATTTGCCGCTTGGATACGGCAATCAGTCCCTCTTCTTGGAATTTTTTCAGCATTTCGCTCACGGTCTGCTGGGTGGAGCCGGTCATGGAGGCCAGTTGCTCCTGGGTCAGACTGATGGGGATGTGGGCGGGCTTAGCCCAAGAGTCCTCGTCCATAAGCTGGTCGTAACTCAGGTAAACCAGGAGCTTTGCCAGGCGGGTGCTCACGTCGCACACCATGAGGTTCTCGACCTGCTCCCCCAGGTAGCGGAGCCGCCGCCCCAGGACTTCGATGACCCTCCGGGCCAGAGGGTAATGGCTTGCCAGGAGGGCATCAAAGTTCTTTTTGCTGATCTCATAAAGCTTCCCCGGGGTAAGGGCCTGGGCGTTGGCTTTCCGGGGCCTGGCTTCCATCACTTCTGCCAGCCCGAAGAATTCTCCTTTGCGGCGCAGGAAAAATATCGGCTCTTTGCCGTCCAGGGTGATCTTGAAGATCTTGATGAGGCCGTTTTCCAGATAGAAGCAGGAATCGCCCGGGTCGCCTTCAAAAAAAACCATATCGTTTTTCTTCAAGTCCCGGCTCTTGGCCAGGGACATGAAGGCTTTCTTTTCAGCCGCCAGGCCGGCGAAAAAATCGTGCTCGCGCAGGTGCCAGGAGGTAGGCATACGCATCCTCTACCCTTATTATACAGTTTATCGCCCGTAGGTGAAAAAAGAACGAGGCGGATTCACGCCTCATTGAACGTGTTTCCGCCTCGCGGAGATGGGATGATCACTTACAGGGCTTCAGGTGTCCAAGCGGTTTTTATATTTATAGGTGGTCACGTTGCCATAAATGTCGGTGCATTTCCAGGTGATGTCTTTTTTGCCCATGAAGGGTTTGAGCGTGGCCTTGTGATAGCCCAATTGATAAGGGATGCGGGTTTCCAAGGCATTGCGGGGGCAGGCCTTGATGCAGGACATGCAGTCCCAACAATCCCGGGTGCTCCGGCAGTAGGCCTTCATGGTCGCCTCATCCACGGCCATCAGGTTGCCGGGACAAATTTCCTCGCAGCATGATTCTTCCCGTCCCTCGCAGCCATTGCATTTGTCTAAGTCCACTCTGGGCGGCATCTCTCTACCTCCTCGTCCCGTTTAGATAATCGCCAGCCACGGCAAGTCAGGGTTTATAGCGGTCTCCCGGGACAATTTGCTCGTATGGCCGGGTGAAAGTCACTACTTCTCGCGTCTGCGGGTCTCTCCGGCTCTCCACGAAGCAGTCGAAGTTCTCGTTGTCCACCTCCGGATAGTCGGAGCGGGTTTGCCAACCTGCCCAACGGGTTTCCTTGCGAGCTTTTAAATGGTGACAGACGGCCTCGGACACGTCCACCCGGTCCATGGTCTCGTGAGCCAGCATGAGATCGTGCAGGTCTTTGGCATAAATTAACTGAAATTGGTTCTGGAGCATCTTGATGTGTTTTAAGGCGTAGTCCAAGCGCTCCTCATTGGTCCGGTAAAATTGGGAAGTGCCCCCCGCATACTCGTCCATGAGGCGCTGGAGGCGTTCCCGCATTTCCAGGGGGGAGACCCCGTCAAAGTCGGCCCCGCGCAGGAGCGGGGCAAAAACCCTGGCCTTTTCAGATTCTACCTGGTGAAGGTCTAATTCCGGCAGGTCCAGACCTGCCAGGTAGTTCATGGCCCCCCGGGCCGCCAGTTTGCCTTCGGCGGCGCATCCCCCCACGAACTTGTTTGGGTTGCCTCCCGCGGTCTCACCCGCGGCAAATAGGCCTGGGACGGTGGTCATGCGGGTGAGATCCACCCAGAATCCCCCCATGGTGTGACCACCCACGATGTAGGGGTCGGAGCCATAAATCTCGATGGGCTCTTTGGTTACATCCTGACCCCGGCTGGCCAGGAAGAGCACAAAGGATGGGCGCTCGTTCAGGTAATCGGTCATCATGGCATCAACCAGTTTGGGGTCCATGTTGCGCGTGTCACAATAGGTCGGCCCCCGGCCAGCCAGCCATTCCTCCATGGGCGCGTTGGCCCGGATGTAGCGGGGCGCACTATCGCCACCCAGGTGGGAGTAGCGGGCCTGAAGGATTTTTTCGTCTTTGCAATTGATGATGGGGGCCTTATAACCCACCGAAATGGTATCTACCGGGCCGCAGAAGTCCTTGGTGCGAGTGGCCACCCAGCGCTGCTCCAGGGAACTCAATTCCGCTCCCTGGCGAAAGCCCATGGCGTAGCCGGAACCCACGCAATAGGGGCACATCCAGATCTGGTGAGCGCTGTCCGTGGCGTCAGCCGTATAGGACTTGTAAAGAGTGCCGGCGCCTCCCGTGGAAACGACTGTGGCTTTGGCCCGGAAGACATAAAACTTGCCGTCCCGGACTCCTAAGCCCATTGCTCCCACACAGCGTTCGCCCTCCATGAGGAGTCCGGTCCCGACAATCCGGTTGTAAACCACCGCCCCGGATGCGATGGCCTTTTCGGCCATGATGGGTTTGAGCTGCTCGCCATGGATGGAAATGTCCCATTTGCCCCGGTACTTGGTTTTGCCGTTTTCATCCCGGAGCAGGGGAAGCCCCCAGCGCTCCAGGTCATCCACGGCCTCATTGAGCTCCCTGGCGTTTGACAGAGCCAGATCTTCACGCAACGGGCCTCCTCCCACCTGGGAACGGGACCAGCGCACCAGATCCTCGGGAGTTTTGCCTTCGGGAATATAAGTGTTGATGGCGTCCATCCCCGCCGAGCAGGCTCCGGAGCGCACGATGTTGGCCTTTTCCATAATGGTCACGTTAAGATTCGGGTTGATCTTTTTGGCTTCCACCGCCACAAAGCAGCCGGCATTACCCCCCCCAATGATGAGCAGATCCGTAGTAATAATCTCCACCTGAACTTCCCCAAAGGTCTTCGGTAAAGCCTTACAAGCACGTTTGGCTCCGACGTTAGCCATAAAACCTCCTCGTTTTGATCCTCAGAAAGGCACTCCTGGCTCTAAAGGACGCACATGCGATTAAGGGATTAACGAAAATGAAGTGATCTTCACCCCGACATATTGAAGCCCGATGATGATCAGAGCTATCCCGAAAAAAATCCTGAGATACTTGGGATCCACCGCCAAGGAAAGACGTCTTCCCAAACGGGCGCCGCAATATCCGCCGCACATGGCAAAAATCGCCAAGGGATAAATCACCGTTTCCGCCACACCTCTGACAATGAACTGGGAGCCGATATTGGCGACCTTGACGAAGTTCCCGGTTCCCACCGCCACTACCATGGGCAGCCCAAAGGCCGTATGGAGCATGGGAGTAAAAAGAAATCCACCGCCAACCCCGACGATCCCGGAGATAATCGCGATGAAAAAGTTGCCGATGCCGGGAGTTATGATATCCGTGCGGTAGCGATGGCCCAGCCACTCGCCTTCGGCAATCCAAAACCCTCTCTTTTCGGTTTTAATCCACGCGGCGCCCTCATCCTTTGGGGGGAAGATGGTGCGGTACAGCATCGAGCCGGCGGCCAAGAAAACCAAAATGGCAAAATAGAGTTGGAGGGTTTTGGCGGAAATCCCCAAGGAGATAAAGGCTCCCACGGCAGCCCCCAGGAGCCCGGCGATCATCATGGGAATTGCGACTTTCATATTGGGAGTCCTTTTCTGCAAATGAACCCAGGCGGCAAACAAGCCGATGATGGCGGCAGCCATGCTGTTGGTTCCCAGGGCTACTTTAACGGGTAGTCCCAACCATAGGGTATACAGGGGCACGGAAAACAGGCTGATAAAAGCGCCCACCGCCCCGCCCATGAAACCCGCCAGCAAACCGACGCCAATACCCATGATCGGGTCGACGTCCACCGTCCCCCACTTTGGGTGTGACCAATGCACCACCCAGGAAGGGGAGACTGATTCCTTGATCAACAGCATAATGAGAAGAACCGTGACTCCCCAAAAGAGGTAATTACTCGTGGATTTCTCCCCCAGAAACGCTCTAATTCCACCGCCTAGAGAAAATTGCTTTTCCAGGGCTTTTTGAGCAACTCCATTACCCATGGCTATAACTCCTTATCCTTTATTGAGGGAAAAAGGCCTTGAGAGGATTTATAACCGCCGGGTAAAATCGCTTCTATCGTCTGCCTGATAAAATGAAAAAATAGTAAAATTTAGTGGAAAATCTGCCGGGAAGGGCTAGTCGGTGGGCTTGAAAGGTAGGAACTGGCAGGAAAGTCGGACTATTTTTACCGTCCCACCCTTATTGAACAAAATTTACAAGATGTTCCATGGGGAGAATTTCATGGCTTGAACCACCGGGCTTGCCGGCTCGGCGAAGATTCTTTCCCGGGTGTGTCTCTCCCCCGCCTGGGCTGCGGATGGCGGCTCTGCACTGATCTTTCCATTTTATATAACTTGCCACTATACGCCCTTTCGCTAATTTTTTTATATGGTTCGTATATTGGAACCCGTGCAACTGGAATTGGTAATGCTCATTTCCATGGAGATCATAGTGACTTTGGGGGAGAGTCCTGTTCTGAGGTTTCCGGTTCGGGCTTGGAAGAAAGGGACGTGGGGCGGGGGCCGGCCAGGGGCGGGAGGTCCTTACCTTCAAGGTGGGCCCGGCCCTCCCGGGCGAGAGAGGCCAGAAACCAGGCCACCTCCTGGGGGACCGGTCAGAGGGGCGGCATGGAGCATCACCCGCTTGAGGTATTCAATCAGACGTTCCCCGTGCTCCAGGGCTGTCCGGCGGGGTGATGGACGGCCTCCCCAAAAGCGGCTTTACTTGCGGCCAGGCCGTAGATTTCCAGCTCTTTACCGACCTGCCCTCCCAGTCCTGTCCCACCAAAATGAAATCCCGGCAATTGGTCACCAGGACGAGGCGGTAGCGGCCCCAATAACGGGTGACCTGCTCTCCTGCCGCGGTGACCCAGGCACCGTTTTTGGTGGGCTTAACTTCCATCACCTCCCTGGCCATGCGCTATGCCCCTCTATCCCATCCCCCCTCACCCTGGTATTGGTAAAACATTAGATAGCCCCTCCTCAAACAAAAAGGCTGACAATCCCTCAGATTGCCAACCTACTGTAATTCCTGCCTAATTCTGGTCGGGACGAGAGGATTTGAACCTCCGACCCCCTGAACCCCATTCAGGTGCGCTACCAGTCTGCGCCACGTCCCGACAACGAGGTAATATATCAACTGGAATTTTTCCTGTCAATTGCCGGGGCCATTTCTATGCCCGGCCGCCGTTTTTTCCGGTATTCTTCCCTTGGCCAAAAACGGAGGCAGAAAGCGCGCCGAAAAGCGGTTGAGATTTATGAACAAACCTGTTAATTTTAAAAGGTTGCCCCGGTCCCAAACGAAATCCTCGCAAAAGTCTGGAACCGGGGAGGCCACCTTGAAGGAAGGGAGAGTTTGATGTCCGGCAAAACCACACAGATCCGCAACCTAGTACTCATCGGCCATGGGGGCTGCGGCAAGACCTCTTTGGCTGAGGCCCTCCTCTTTGGGGCGGGGGCCACCTCCCGGCTGGGGAAAGTCGACGACGGCAGTTCCGTCCTGGATTACGAGCCCGAGGAAATTAAACGCAAGATCACCATATCCACCGCTTTTCACCACTATCAGTGGAAGAAGCACACGGTCTACCTGGCCGACACCCCCGGAGATGACAATTTCCTGGCGGATACCCGGGCCACCCTCCATGTGGGGGACAGCGCCGTGGTGGTGGTGGACGCGGTGGACGGCGTCAAGGTGGGCACCGAAAAGGTCTGGCACGCGGCCAACCTGCACAATCTGCCCCGTCTGGTCTTTATCAATAAGATGGACCGTGAACGGGCCGATTTCTACCAGGTGCTCAAGGAAATCCAGGAAGTGCTGGAGGTTCAGGCCGTGCCGCTCCTGCTCCCCATCGGCCGGGAAGCCGGTTTCAAAGGGGTGGTGGATCTGATCAGCCAGAAGGCCTTCGTGGGACAGGCCGGGGGCGGCAAGCTGGAAGCGGGTCCCATCCCCGACGACCTTAAGGATGAGGTGGAGGCGCGGCGCAACGATCTGCTCAATTTTGCCGCCGAGAGCGACGACGCCCTGATCGAAAAGTTTTTGGAGGAAGGGGAACTCACCCCGGAGGAGATCTACCAGGGACTCCGGGTCGGCACCCTGAAGGGCAGCTTCGTGCCGGTTTTGTGCGGCGCGACTCGGGACAATCTGGGCTACCCGCTCCTGCTGGACGCCATCAATCTCTATCTCCCCGCCCCGGAGGATCGGGGCCTGGTCAAGGGGCAGCACCCCACCACGGGAGCCGAAGTGGCTTTTGAGGCGGACCCGGATGGCCCCCTGGCGGCCCAGGTCTTCAAGACCGTGGCCGACCCCTATGCCGGCCGCCTGTCCATCTTTCGCATTTATTCAGGCGCCATGGCCGCCGACTCCACCGTCCTCAACGCCACCCGGGCGGTGCCGGAACGTTTCGGCCAACTCTTCCTGCTGGAGGGCAAGGGTCAGAAGGCCGTGCCCAACCTGGGCCCCGGGGCCTTCGGGGCCGTGGCCAAACTTAAAGAGACGGTCACCGGCGATACCCTGACTTCCGAGGCCAAGCCCCTCATCCTCCCGGCCATCCCATCCTCCCGGCCCATGGTCACTTTTGCCCTGGAACCCAAGAAACAGGGGGAAGAGGACAAGGTCTTCAGCGCCTTTTCCAAGCTCATCGAAGAAGACCCTTCCCTGAGCCTGACCCGGAACGCCGACACCAAGGAAATCCTGCTGTCCGGCGTGGGCTCGGTCCATATCGAGGCCACCGCCGAAAAGCTGAGGCGCAAGTTCGGGGTGGAAGTCAACCTCAAGCCCCCCAGGGTGCCATACCGGGAGACCATCAAGGGCACCGTCAAGGTGCAAGGCAAATATAAACGCCAGTCCGGCGGCCGGGGTCAATACGGCGATACCTGGCTGGAAATGGAGCCTTTACCCAAGGGCAGCGGCTTTGAGTTCGCCGACAAGATTGTCGGCGGCTCCATCCCCAAGCAGTATATTCCCTCGGTGGAAAAGGGCATTGCCGAGGCCAAGAATACCGGCATCCTGGCCGGCTTCCCGGTGGTGGATTTCCGGGTCACCCTCTACGACGGCTCCTTCCACGACGTGGACTCCTCGGACATGGCCTTCAAAATCGCCGGCTCCATGGGCTTCAAAAAGGGCATGGAACAGGCCAACCCCGTCCTCCTGGAACCCGTTATGAAGATGGTGGTGACGGTGCCAGAAGATAACATGGGGGACATCATCGGCGACCTCAACGGCCGCCGGGGCCGGGTCCTGGGCGTGGAAGCCCAGGGACGCCAACAGGTGATCACCGCCCATGTGCCTATGACCGAGGTGCTGCTCTATGCCCCGGATCTGATCTCCAAGACCGGTGGCCGTGGCACCTACGAGATGGAATTCGACCACTACGAAGAGGTACCGCCCCACCTGGCGGAAAAGATCATCGCCGAAGCCCGGGCCGCCCAGGAGAAGGAGTAAAGCAGAAGATTCAATGAAATGAGAAAGGGGGAAATATGTTTTTTTCTCCTGCCCCCTTTCTCCAATCTTAAGAAAGGAAGACTAAAATGACACTAAATGAATACCGCCAGAAAATTTTTGAGCGGGTTCTTCATTCCAATAACAAGAATGAAGTCTTACAAATATTAAAAGAAGCAAAAACTGTATTAATAGAATCGGAAGTTTCCGAAATATCGACCCGTAATTTTTGGATAAATCTATATGAAGATTTAGATAATAAGCAAAAACTTATTTGTGAAAAAGTAGCAGTCGGTGCTCTTAGCGATATTATTGCGGCTGCTCAGGAGGTAATAGCCAAAAACATCAAGCAATCATAAAAAGAATGAGGTAACTAAGAATGAATGCGAATGTTTTTTTCTATGATTATTACGAATTATTAACCGTAGCGATTTTGTCGATAACTGCAATTGTTGGGCTATATCAGATACGGCAACTTATTAATCAAGTTAAAGCTGCCGTGGAATCAAACAGTATAAACCGTTTAAATGCATTGCTTTCATTGGAAGATAATATAGCGGAAAGAAGATTGCGGCTCAGTGAGGCCGGAATAAAACTCGTAGAATTGGGTAAAGCAAAAGCTACAAGGGAGTTACACCCGGGAGAATTTGATACCGCTGAGTTAAGATACAATGAAGCAAAACAGATGTATCTCAACGGTCTTGATAGATTATGTTATTGCCTTGATAGAGGATTATTGAATGAAGATGAATTGCGATCTGAATATAGAGATGTAATTAATGCAGCAATAAAAGATTTTAAAACTGATTTCCAAACGGGGACTCCTTATAGGAATATAAAAAAAATTTATGAAAGATGGGCTGAGACATAAGCCAAATTAGCAAGGGGAATTAATATTGAATGAAGGTGCTTTTCCTCCCGGCCGCATCCACGCGGTCTCTATCAGCGACCGCAAGGGCGAGGTCAAGCACAATGTGGACCAGGCCCGGCTGGTGGTGGACCACGGCCTGGCCGGCGACGCTCATGCCGAAGGCGGCATTCGCCAGGTGAGCCTCCTGGCCACGGACAGCATCGACAAGATGGTGGCCGCGGGGGCGAAGGTTGCGCCCGGGGATTTCGCCGAAAATCTCACGGTTGAGGGCCTGTCGGTCATGAACCTGCCGGTGGGGACCCGGCTCAAGGTGGGGGAAGAGGTCGAGTTGGAAATCACCCAGATCGGCAAGACCTGCCACAAGGGCTGCGCCATCCGGGAGTTGGTGGGCGACTGCGTCATGCCCCGGGAAGGGGTCTTTGCCCGGGTGCTCAAAGAGGGCCTGGTCAAACCGGGGGACGTAATCGAGGTGACGGATGTTCCGGGTGGGCATTCTGACGGTAAGTGACAAGGGGCACGCGGGCGAACGGGTCGATACCGCCGGCCCCGAACTGGGCCGCATGCTGGACCCCCGCTGCTTTAAGGTCGCCGCTGTTGAGATCGTCCCCGATGAGGTGCCGGCCATCGCCGCGATACTTACGGCCTGGAGCGACGCCGACGGCCTGGACCTGATCCTGACCACCGGCGGGACCGGCTTAAGCCCCCGGGACCTCACCCCTGAGGCCACCCTGTCCGTGGCCCAGCGCCTGGTGCCGGGAATTGGCGAAGCCATGCGGGCCGCGGGTATGGCCCACACCCCCCACGCCATGCTCTCCCGGGGGGTGGCGGTGATCCGGGGCCGCACCCTGATCATCAACCTCCCCGGCAGCCCCAAGGGGGCCCAGGAAAACCTGGCGGCGGTGGCGCCGGCCCTGCCCCACGCCCTAGAAAAACTTAAGGGCAGCCCGGCGGAGTGCGGGGCGGAATGAGGGAAGAAATAGTAAGTTGAGGGGAGGGCCGGGGGACAATGAATCCCCTGTCCCTTCCCCTCAAACTCCCCTCCCATCCCCCTCTAAAGGTAAGGTTAGAGGATAGGGTGCGCACGGCGCACCCTTTTTTTATAGGGGGTTAAGGGAGGGAGTCTGAGGGAGGGGGCAGGGGCCACTTACGAAAAAACCCCTGGCCCCCTCCCTCAGAAAAACTCTATGAAGCCGTAGGTTCCTGGGGCTTCTCAGTTTTCTCAGCTTCCTCAGCGGTCTCGGGGGGCGGGGCCGGGGGCGGCGGCAAGGGTTCTTTCGTCCAGGCGGCCCGCATCCGGTCCCGGATGGCGGCTATGGCCTGATAATTCTTATCCTTAATTTCCTTCAAATCCTTGGCCTTTTTCACCGCGTCGCTCACTTCGCTTACCACCAACGGGTTGGTTTCGCCCCGCTCCAGGGCCTGGAAGAACTGGGCCCCCAGGTGGCGCATGGCCTTATTAACCTTCTGCTTTTGCCAGCAGGCCAGGGCATAGCGGCCCAGGATCAGACCCCGGCGCAGGGAATTGATGGCAAAGTTCCGGGCGTACCACCAAGTGGCTTTGAGTCCTTTTATGGCTGAATCTTGATAATCGGTCCCCATGTATACCTCCTCTGCCGGGGAGCCAGGCGCGGGATAGGGCAAACCACGCGTGAGGCGGAGACCGGGGCGATTATCCGGCCTCTGACTTGCCGCCCTGGGCCCGGGCACTTTTTCTCTTTTTCATAAATATAGGATGGCAGAGGGGGCGGTGCAATCGGAAAAGGGCCGGAAATCGCCGCAAGCGGCTCCCGGTTGCCGTCAATCGTCTTCGGCCGACTTCTCCAATTTCTCCCGGAGGGTGGCGGTGATCCCCTGGATGTGGCTGCCGGGCCAGTAGACCCGATGGCACCGGGGGCACTCGGTGAAGCGGGGATGGCAGAGGAAGATATGCTCCGGGACCCGGCCCTGGGCCAGGGTCCGGTCAAGGGGCACGAGGGGGTCGTTGCAGTAGCTGCAACGGCTCAAGGGTTTGAGGTCTCGGGCCGAGAGGCCCAGGCGCTGCATAACTTCCGTCAGTTGGCCCTCGGGTTCGGACGCGGCCAGCACCAGGAGGTCGGGCCGCTTCAGACGTTTGCTGCCCGCCTGCCGGGTCAGGATGTGGGTCTGAGGCCGGGTCGGCGGCCAGGTTCCGGGCTTATCCGAGGTCAGGCGCACCAGAGTGGCGTCGAAGCCACAGAAGCGCAGCCACCTGGCCAGGCCGCCCAACGGCCAATCCACCAGAAATTTCATCGAGTGAGAAACCTTGAATTGATGAAAAAGACTACTTCCCCCCACCCTCTTGCCCAGGGGGAAAAGGGGATAGGGCCGGAACCCCTTGTCTGCCCTCAGCTACCTGGAGCTCCCCGGTTGGCCGCCCCGCCTATTGGTGGCTTCCGCCGCTTCCCGTCTTGGTTGAAAGCTGAGAGCTGACTGCCGACCGCTACTTCCCCAGAGGTGCCTGGGCTACGCCGGGCGGCGGTGTCAGGGTTAAGTCGGCCGGAGTCAGGGGCGGATTGAGCTTGAGGTCGCCATATACCAGGCGCAGTTCACTCTTGGGCGTGGTGGTCTTCAGGGTGACCTTCTCCGGGAGGTCAGGCGCCAGGGCGCCGAAGTTGGCCAGTTCTGCGGTAAAGCGGGGCTCCGGGGCGCCGCCGAACCATTCTTCCTGAACCGGGTTAAGATCCTGGGCTTCCACCCACAGGCGTTCCTGCAGGGCGTCCCCCTGACGCCACTCCAACAGGTAGCGGCCCGTGGCGGCCTGGTATTCAAAGTGGTCCGGCGGACCCGGACTCAGGGGCAAGGCCCCCAGGAGCAGGTGCAGCGCCTGGGGCAGGCTGACGCTGGGGGGGATAAAGGCCGCCAGGTTTTTCGGGGTGGCGGGGCCGCGCAACAGCTTGTTTTCCCGGGGAGACAGCACCAGGACCTCGGTGCCGTCGGTGGCAAAGCTCAGGACGGTGCGCCCCAAAAAATCCAGGACATTGGCCTTGAGGCTCGCAGGCAGTCGTCCCATGAGCAAGGCCGTACCGGAATAATTCTGTTGGGGAGACAGGAAGGTGATGCGGCCTTTAGCCTGGAAGGTTTTGATTTGCTGTTGCCGGGCTTGAAGCCGGGCGAGCAGGGCTTCCGGGGAGGCGACCGCTGCCGGCGGCGGGGCCGGGGGGAGGGCCCGGCATCCTCCCGCCAGGAGGAGAGCCGACAACGCCAGCCCGGCAACGCCGGAGAAATTCAAGGGCTTAACCCTTGCAAGAGGTTTTCCACCTGATTGATTTTCTTTCGCAGTTCCGTGAGATTGGCGTTTTCCAGGACCAGGGCCCGGCGGTAAATCCGCAAGGCATCCCGGTAGCGCTTCTGCTTGAAATAGGCATCCCCCAAATGTTCGGCCACGGTGCCATCCTGAGGCATGAGGCGATGGGCCCGCTCCAACTCGACCGCGGCCTTGTCGTATTGGCCTTTTTTATAATAGACCCACCCCAGGCTGTCAATGATGTGGCCGCTGTCAGGTTTAGCCCGGAGGGCCTCCCGAATCAACTTTTCAGCCTCATCTATGTTTATCCCCCCCTCGGCATAGCTGTACCCGAGGAAATTTTGGGCCTCGGGGTTATTCGGGTCCAGTTCCAGGACCTTCTTGATCTGCTGGATACTTTCGTCGCGCTGATTCTGTTTTTCATACAGCACCGCCAGGCGGTAGTGGATTTCCGCCGGCCGCTCCACTTTTCCCAACCCGGCCTGGAGGGCCTGGATAGCCCGGTCCCACTGGTTATCTTCTTCATAAAAGTAGGCGCTGGTGAGATAAACCTCTTCCTGCTTGGGGGCCAGGGTCAGGAGCTCATTGATGATCTGCCGGGCCTTGGCCTTGTCTCCCAGTTGAAAGGTGAGATAGGCCATCCGCAGGCGAGCCTGGACAAAGTTTTGGGAATCCCGGCCCACCAGCTGATACTCATGCGCCGCCGCCTGCAGATCGCCTTTTGACTCCAGGGCAATGCCGATGAAGTAGCGGGCCCGTTCCTGGTAACGGGGCTGGGCCAAGAGGGGGCGCAACAGACGGATGGCGTCGTCCGGCAGTTTCTGCTCCAGGAAGATCAAGGCGATATTGAAATCCGCAGAGGGGTCGTCCTTTTCCAGTTCCTTGACCTTGCGGAATACTTTAACGGCATCTCCGTAGCGGTTCATCACCAGATAGAGACGGCCGATACTGGCCCAGACCCTGGAATTCCGGGGTTGGGAGCGCAGGATGCGGCGATACATGGACAAGGCCTGGTTGTAGTGCCGCTCCCGCTCCAGGGTGGTACCCAGGTCGAACATGGCCGGGATGAAGTCGGGGTCCATGGTGAGGACCAGTGAAAACTCTTTATTGGCGTCCGCCAGGCGGTCGAGTTCCAGGTAAATGCGGCCCAGATAATAGTGAGCCACCACCAGTTGCGGATCCAGCCGCAGGAGTTCCTGCACGGTGCGAATGGCTTTGGGATACTGATGCTGTTGGGCGTAAAGGGTGGCCAGGAAGAGACGGGCTTCTTTGTTTTCCGGGTCTAACCGCAGGATGCGTTCATATTCCCTGATGGCCTCATCCAGTTGGTTCAGCCCCACGTGGAGGCCGGCCAGGACGAAATACGCCTCTTGCTGCTTGGGATCTAATTTCAGGGATTTCTCGGCGTGGGCCAGAGCCTGCTTCACATCGCCCTGGCGTTGATAGAGGGAGGCCAGTTCAATCTCCAGGGACGGGGACTCGGGATCATCTTTCAGAGCCGCTTCATATTCATTGATGGCCCCCACCACGTCATCGGCCACCAGCAGTTGTTGGGCTTTGAGAAAGTGGAAATATGCCAGACTTTTCTCACTTTCCGACGCCTTGGAGGCCTCGCCGGCGGAGGTGCCCATGCGGCCCAGGGAGGCGCAGCCCATGACCGCCAGGGACAGCAGGAGCCCCAGGACCCCGAAGAGCAGGAGGCGGCCCCGAAAGGCGCTGATGGAGAAAATGTCGTACCGGTTCGTTAAGATTTTGCCTTTAAGCAAAGCTGTTCCTCAAGAGGCGATCCAGGAGAGACTATTCCCCCATGGGGGTCTGGTAATCTTCCCAATCAGCAATTTCATTTTTGAGATATTGACGCAATCGTTTGATGAGGCGGTCTTCGATCTGCCGCACCCGCTCCCGGGAGATATGGTGGCGGGCCCCGATCTCTTGCAAGGTCATAGGCTTTTCCGCCAACAGGCGCAAGTCTAAAATATCCAGTTCTTTGTCATTAAGTTCGGTGCGAAACTCCGCCAGTTTGCGGCGGAACATGTTTTTTAATTCCGCATCAGCTAATACTTCTTCCACCTGGGGTTCGGTGCTGGGCAAGAAATTCTTATGATTTTCATCGGAGCCGTCCTTCAAGGGGGCGTCCAGGGAAAGCTCCCACCCTCCCAGGCGCTGGTCCATCTCGATGACTTCCTCCTCCCGCACGTTCAGGACTTCAGCCAGGAGTTTGGGGCCGGGCTCGAACCCCTGGGCCCGGAGTTTCTCCTTTTCCCGCTTCAAGTTGTAAAAGAGTTTGCGTTGGGACTGGGTGGTGCCGATCTTCACCAGCTTCCAGTTGTCCATGATAAATTTGAGAATGTAAGCCTTGATCCAGAAGGAGGCGTAGTAGGAGAGCTTGATGCCCCGGTAGGGATCAAATTTCTTGATGGCATGCATGAGACCGATATTGCCTTCCTGGATCAGGTCCAAAAGGTTTTTCATCCAATATTTCTGGAACTCCAAGGCAATCTTGATCACCAGCCGCAGGTTGCTGGTGATGAGGCGGGAGCCGGTTTCCCGGTCCCCGGTTTCATGGTAATGGCTGGTGAGGGATTTTTCTTCCTCTGGGGTGAGCAGGGCAAAACGGTTCGCCTCCCGGATGTAGCGCTGCACCAGGTCGAGATCGCTGGGAACCGGAAGGGCAACTTCAGGCTCTTCTTTCTCCTCTTCGATCTGCGGCTCCAGAATATCCGGCAACTCTTCCGGATAATCGGCCAACTTCCTGTCCAACTGATCGTTCACTGGCATCCTTCTTGGATCGGGCTCTCGGTGTTTACCAGACCAGACGAACCGGGATATTATGTTGGGCCAGGTAGTCCTTAATGCCTGCAATGGTATAGGTGCCGTAATGGACCATGGAAGCAATGAGGGCGGCATCCGCCCGGCCCTGGGTGAGCACCTGCTGGAGGTGCTCCGGGATGCCGGCGCCACCTGAGGCAATCACGGGAATGGGCACGGCTTCGGAGATCATCCGGGTCAGGGTCAGTTCATAGCCTGCCTGGGTGCCATCGGCATCTATGGAGTTGAGGCAGATCTCCCCGGCTCCCAACTGCACCGCCTCCTGGGCCCACCAGAGGGCGTCGATCCCCATGGGGGTCCTGCCCCCGTGAATCACCATCTCGTAACCCGAAGGGATGGCGGCGGAGGGGGTGACCCTTTTGACGTCCATGCCCAGCACGATGCACTGGCTGCCAAAGGCCTGGGCCCCGGCGGTGATCAGCCCGGGCTCCAGGATGGCGGCGCTGTTGACGCTCACCTTTTCGGCCCCGGCCAGGAGCACATCCCGCATGTCGTTGAGGTTACGGATGCCGCCGCCCACTGAAAAGGGGATGAGAATCTCGGCGGCCACCCGGCGGACCACGTCGATCATGATGTTCCGGCGGTCACTGGAAGCGGTGATGTCGTAGAAGACCAGTTCATCGGCCCCGGCTTCATAGTAGAACCGGGCCATGGCCACCGGATCCCCGATATCTACATTATTTTTAAATTTTATGCCCTTGGTGGTTCGGCCATCCCGGACGTCCAGGCAGGGGATAATCCGTTTACTCAACATAGGAGCCGTCCCAGGCCAGGAAATTCTCCAGGATCTGGAGCCCGAAACGGCCGCTTTTTTCCGGGTGGAACTGGGTGGCCACCAAGTTGCGCCAGCCAATGGCACTGGGGAATTCGAGGCCGTGGTCCGTCACCCCCAGCACCATGGCGGTTTGGGCCGGGGCGGGATAGTAGCTGTGCACAAAATAGTATTCGGCGCCCTCCGGCAATCCCTTGAATACCGGATGGTCTTTCAGAAAACGCACCCGGTTCCAGCCCATGTGGGGGATCTTCAGGCCCGCGGCCCGGGGGAGCGCCCGGGTGCGCCCCGGCAGCAGGCCCAGGCAGGTGGCATCGTTTTCCTCACTGTGCTCCAGGATGATTTGTGCCCCCAGACAGATACCCAGAATGGGGATACCGCGGTCGCGACCCTGGCGTAGGGCCTGATCCAGACCTAGGGCCCGGAGTGTGGCCATGGCCTTGCCGGCCGCTCCCACCCCGGGGAAGATGACGCGGGTGGCCTGAGCCACCACCGCCGGGTCCTGGGTTATCGTGCCCTCTACCCCTAAAGCCTTGAGGGACCGGACCACGCTGGTGAGGTTGCCGGCCTGATAATCGATTATGACGATCACGGATGCCTTGAAATTGACAGGATATTTCTACACTTTAAAATTTATCAATCCGGGGGCTAGGAGTCAACATGATTATCCCGGGCCCCGGGATGGTTTTTGCACCACTTAAGGAAAATAAATAAGGAAAATAAGGAAAACTTTCCGGCTTGATTGCCTGCCCCCGCGGCTGGCCCCTGATTTCCCTTGACATCAAACAATGATAAACTCTAGAATAAGCAAATTTTATGATGTCGAGGGGGAGGAGACCATGGCTAAGCGGGGGCGCGGCAAGCGCAACAAATGGGGTCTGAGGCTTTGCATCATCCTTTTAACCGTCGGTTTCCTGATCCCGGCGCCGACGCCGGCTTTGGCTGTCTACTGGGACCTGGCCATCGGCTGCACCATCCTGGGGCTCCTGGCCACCCCGGTCATCGGTTATGGCATCTATGAGAATCTTCCCTCCCGGCGGGACCAGCCGCGCCTGATGAATGGTGAATTCTACGCCGGGGGCTTTCTGGGGGCGGCCTTTACTCCCAGCCAGACTCTCCAATATCTTAGTGGCGTTACCCTCAACGGCGGGCCCAATGGCAGCGGCCCCGCTGGCTTTGCGGGGTCGGCCAAGCTGTATAACAATCAATTCGCCAACTCCCTGACCGGGGGCGTGAAGTTCGGGTACTTTACCCATGCCGTCCCCTATCTGGGCCTGGAAGTGGAGTCCTGCGTCAACAATAGTTACGTGAACCGGCGCACCTTGTCCATGAGCCCCCCCATCCAGGGGTTCAACCGGGCCGCCGTTCCCAATGACTTCTGGATCGATTGGACTACGGCCTTGCATATTGTCGGGCGCTACGGCTTTTTGCCGGACCAGGAAGTGCCTTTCGGCCGGCTGCAGCCCTATGTGGGCATCGGCCCGGCCTTCATCGTCTTGTATGAAGAGGTGGACTCGGCCAAAAATTTCGGCGTCGATGTGATGGCCGGGGTGCGCTATATGATCGCCACACATGTCTCCGCCTTCGTGGAATACAAATTTAACTACCAGTGGGCGGCCGAAATTGAAGACCATCCCTTTTATCTGCCCAACGGCACCGTAGGCCGCAATATGGCCACTCTCGATTTTGCCAACCATAAAATCGTGGCGGGGATAGCTTACCATTGGTAAGGGCCTAACCCGTCCTGCACATACCTGAAGGCGGCCCCCGGCCGCCTTTTCTATCGCTTTTGATAACCAGGGGCCGGAAAAGGGGTGATTTCCATCCCCCGGGGCGCCTCCCGAGATTCCCCCAGACCTGGATTTACCCCGAGGGCTGTGTTATCTTAAACCGAAAATTGCTTGCCCAGGTTGGAACATGAAACTCGTTACGGCATCTCAGATGCGAGAGTTGGATCGCCGGGCCATCCAGGACCTCGGCATCCCCTCCCTGGTCCTGATGGAGAACGCCGGGCGGACGACCTACCAGATCCTCAGGCGGGAATTCCCCAACCTCCCGGGTGAAGTGGCGGTGCTGGCCGGCCGCGGCAACAACGGCGGCGACGGTTTTGTGGTGGCCCGCTACCTGGCCAACGCCGGAGTCCCGGTGGCGGTGTTCCTCTTAGGGCCGCGGAACCAGGTGGGCGGTGACGCCCGGGTTAACCTGGATATCCTGGCCCACCTGGGGATCGCGGTGGAGGAGGTCCTCACCGAAGCGCACCTGAACCCGGTCATCCACCGGTTGGCCAAAGCCGGGCTCATCGTGGACGCCCTTTTAGGCACCGGCCTCAATTCCCCGGTCAAAGGCTTGATGGCCGCCTTGATCGAACGGCTCAATCATCTGAGGGCGCCGGTGTTGGCGGTGGATATCCCCACCGGACTGTCCGCCGATACCGGGGAAGTGCTGGGGGTGGCCCTGAAGGCCCGGGTCACCGTGACCTACGGCTGGCCCAAGCTAGGCCAAATCCTCCCTCCGGGCCGGGATTACGTGGGCCGCCTCTGGCAGGTGGATATCAGTATCCCCCCGGATTTGGTTCGGGCGGCGCCCCTGGAGTTGGCCGAGGCCCGGGACCTCCGGGCGCTTTTGCCGCCCCGGCCCTTCGGCAGCCATAAGGGGAATTTTGGGCACCTCCTGGTCCTGGCCGGCTCCGTCGGCAAGACCGGGGCGGCGGCCATGTCGGCCGAGGCAGCCCTCCGGGCCGGGGCCGGGCTGGTGACTTTGGGGATTCCCGCCAGCCTTAACGATATCCTGGCGGTGAAGCTCACCGAGGCCATGACCCTGCCCCTGCCCGAGGCCGCGGGGGCCCGGGCCCTGGGCGCTGCGGCCCTGGCGCCCATCATGGAGTTCCTGGACCAAAAGTCCACCCTGGCCCTGGGGCCGGGAATCGGGACCCACCCGGAGACCCGGGAACTGGTGGGCCGGCTGGTCCATGACCTTACCGGTCCCATGGTCATCGATGCGGACGGCATCAACAACCTGGCGGCGGATACCGCCTGTTTGACAGGCGCCGCCGGCCCCCGCATCCTGACCCCCCACCCGGGTGAGATGGCCCGGCTGCTGGGGCTCACCACCCCGGAAGTCCAGGCCCGGCGCCTGGACCTGGCCCGGGAGACCGCAGCCCGGTTCGGGGTCACTCTGGTGTTGAAAGGGGCCCAGACGGTGGTGGCCGCCCCCGACGGCCGCGCCAGCCTCAATTCCACGGGAAACCCGGCCCTGGCCAGCGGCGGCACCGGGGACGTGCTCACCGGCCTCATCGGCGGCTTTCTGGCCCAGGGTCTGACTCCCTGGGACGCCGCCCGCCTGGGAGTCTACCTCCACGGCCTGGCTGCGGATTTTTTTGTCAGTCGCCACGGACCCCGGGGGATGATCGCCGGAGACTTGTTGACCGTTTTTCCCACTATGCTGGCAGAATTCAGCCAGGGGATGATCCCCTCGGCAGAAGGAGATATATGCTTTACGCGCGTGATATCATGACCACGGAGGTCCTCACGGTCAGCCCGGAGACCTCCATTGCGGAAATGTCCAAGATCTTGGAAAACCGCCAGATCGGCGGCGTCCCGGTGGTGGATAAAGGCGGCCGCCTGGTGGGGGTCATCACCCAGAGCGACCTGGTGGAGCGGGCCCGGGACCTGGAGTTGCCCCCGGCCATCAATATCCTGGACTTCCATGTCTACCTCCAGATTCCCTCGCATCTGCTCCACCGGGTGGAAAAGATGCTGGGTACTACGGTGGGCGATTGCATGAGTCCCAACCCCGTCACGGTGGCCCCGGACACCCCGGTCCCCCAGATCGCCGGGATCATGACCAAGCAGAAGGTGCACACCCTCCCGGTGCTGGAAGGGGGCAAACTCGTGGGCGTCATCGGCAAGATGGACCTGGTCCGGGCCATGGCCCGGGAACCCGGCGAGTGAGGCGGGATTGCTCGCGCACCGGCGGCCCCGGCGTCTCGCTTGTCTAGGCGCAGGCTGAAGCGCGGCCATAACCACCGCCCGATATGAAGCCGTATGCGCTGATCAGCCACAGTCCCGAAGAAACCCGAGCCCTGGCGGTCCGGCTGGGACTGCTCCTAAAATCCGGGGATGTAGTGGCCTTAAACGGGGAGTTAGGCAGCGGCAAGACCGAGTTCGTCCACGGTCTGGCCGAGGGGCTAAAAGTGCCCCCCGAGGTGGCTGTGGCCAGTCCCAGCTTCACCCTGGTGCACGAGTATCCCGGGCGCCTGACCCTGGTCCACCTGGACCTCTATCGCCTGGAAGACCTGCCGCCGGAACTGCTCCCGGACCTGGAAGAATATCTCGCCGGCCCCCAGGTGGTGGCGGTGGAATGGGCCCGGCGCCTGGCGCCCTTGCTCCCCGGCGATTACCTGGAAGTCGATCTGGAGATCATCGGAGAGACCCAGCGACAACTCACCTTCACCGGCCACGGGCTGCGGAGTTGGGAACTGGTGTGCCATTTGACGAAAGATTCTTGAATGCTCATTTGAGGGGAGGGGTGGAGGAGAACAACTCCGCCACTCTCCCCTCAAACTCCCCTCTCATCCCCCTGTAAGGGATTGGGGGTGGGGGTTTTGGGGAGGGGGCAGGGGCGGGCGTCTCTGGCCCCCTCCCCAAATCTCAATCTGGGAAAAGGGGATGTACATGGCCAAAACAACTCCCCGGCGCCGGATGGCGCTGGACAGTCCCGAAGGAATGCGAACCCTGGCGCATCGCTTGCTGGAGCCGGTGAAGCCCTATGCCAAATGGCTGGTGGCGGGTGGGGTCGTGATCGCCCTGGCTCTGGGAGCCTGGGCGATCAACGCCGGGATGCAGAAGCGCCGGGACGCTAAAGCCGCCGCTGCCTTCGCATCGGTGACCCCCAAGGTGGATCTCACGGTTCCCACCGCCGACGCCGCCAAGGTCCTGGGGCAGTTTGTCCAGGAATATAACGGCACCCGGACGGGCCGGGAAGCCCAACTCATGCTGGCCAACCTCCTCTATGGGTTGGGGCGATACGCTGAGGCCGCCAAGGCTTACGAATCCCTCCTGGACGGCCGCGACCCGGGCTGGGATCTCCTCGTGACCGAAAGTCTCAGCTACTGCTACGAAGGGCTGGGCAACTTCAAAAAGGCCGCCGAGGTCCTCAAACCCGCGGCGGAACAAGCCTACGGCCCCCTGAAGACCGAGATTATGAGGCGTCTGGCCATGCTCTACGATAAGGCCCAAGAGCCCAAAGAAGCCGCGGTCTACTGGCGCAAGCTGCTGGAAAAGCCACCGGACGCCGCCCTGGTCCCTTACCTCCAGGAAAGATTGGCCGCGGCGGAGGCCGCGAGCAAGAAATAGACCGGGGCCGATTTCAATTACCGGGTGGCAAGCCGGGCCTTGACCATATCGATATTGAATTTGATCAGGGGCTCCATCTCCGTATCCCCGTAAACCTCCTGCAAGGGGCGGAAGGCCAGACAGATACCGTCCACCGCGCATACCTGATTGACCTTGATCTGATATCCTTTAGCCCGAGTTAGGGCCTGTTCCAGGTATTTCAGGGCCTCTTGATATTTATGCTCTTTGACCCTGATGGCCCCCAGGTTGTTCAAGGCCAGGGGATTGCCGGGGTCCTGCTGTAAAATCCGCTCGTAGATTGTCTGGGCCTGAGCCAGTTGGCCCGCCTCCAGTAAATCATAGCTCTCCATCAGCATCTTGGTGAGGCCGGCGTCACCCTGGGCCTGGACCGGCCCGGCCAAGGCCAGCCCCAAGGCCGCCACCATGAGGACTATCTGCCAGAATCTGCGTTGCATGTGGGCCCCCGATTGATTCGAAGTGATTGCACCATAACGACCTCCGGCGGCGTTGTCAATGCCGGGGTGGATGCGTCCCGGTCGCCTTTGGTGCGGGTTGTCGCCGACCACAAAAAAAAAGGCCCCCGGAGGGGGGCCTAGGAGCTCCTAGTGGGCGGCAGTTAAGCGTTAATTATCTCAGGCCCTTCCCCGGGACGGGGCCCTCAGTCATATAGCCTTTGACCATTTCGATGTTCATCTTGATCAAGGGCTCCAAATCCTGATTACCGGTACCCGAAGCCACGGGTTTGAAGGCCAGGCAGATGTTGCCCACGGAGCAAACCCGGTTTACCTGTACCATGTAGCCTTTGGCTTTGCCCAGGGCCTGGTTCAGGTAGGTGTCGGCCTTATCGAACTTCTTCTCATAGACCATGACCGAGGCCTTGTTGTTCAAGGCCAGGGGATTGCCCGGATCCTTCTCCAGGATTTTGTCCAGCAACGCATCGGCCTTCTTATACTGTTGCTTTTCGATCAGATCATAAGATTTCAGCAACGCGTCGCCAACATTAAATTCTTTTTCGGCCTTTTTCGCCGCCAATGCAGCCCCCGCCCCACACAGAGCCAGGGCCAGTACGATGGCTATAACTTTGACCCACGTCCTCTTCATATTCTCCCTCCCTTGGTATGATGATGCCTTGATGACTAGGTGATGCCGCCCTGCTCACATAAGATAAGAGATTCCCCGCTGATTGTCAAAATATTTTGCGGGGAAACCTGCCAGATTTCATTAAATATTCCATTTTTTCGGTCTTCCGGGAGTTTTTTGGAAACTATCGGTTGTATTATCGGCGGGTTCGTCTCTTCCGGCCCTCAACCAGTTACCCGGCCGGGGAGGCTGCCGCAGCAAGGTCCATATCCGGCAGGCCTGGCGGTTGCCTGACGGCGGCAAAAATTTATTCCTTCAGGCGGGGATCGATGGCCTCCCGGATGCCTTCCCCCAACAGGTTGTAACTCATCACCGTGACGAGAATGGCCAGCCCGGGAAACACGGACAGCCACCAGGCGATCTCGATATTATCTTTGCCGGCGGTGAGGATGTTGCCCCAACTGGGGGTGGGGGGCTGGACTCCGAGGCCCAGGAAACTCAGAGCGCTCTCGGTGAGGATGGCCCCTGCCACCCCCAGGGTGGCCGAGACCATCACCGGCGCCAGGGCGTTGGGCAGCATGTGGCGCATGATCAGACGGGTGTCGCCGGCTCCCAGGGCTCGGGCCGCGGTGACGAATTCCCGTTCCCGCAGGGAGAGAAACTCCGCCCGGACCAGACGGGCCACACCCATCCAACTGGTGAGGCCGATGACCACCATGATGTTCCAGATGCTGGGCTCCAGTATGGCGATGACGGCCAGGATCAGAAAGAAGGCGGGAAAACAGAGCATCAGGTCCACCAGGCGCATGAGGCTTTGGTCCACCCAGCCGCCATAATACCCCGCCAGGGCCCCCACCAACAGGCCGATGAGGGTGGCCAGGCCCACCGCCACGAAGCCCACCTTGAGGGACACCCGAGACCCAAAGATGATCCGGGAGAGGACGTCCCGGCCCAGAGTGTCCGTGCCCAAAAGATGGGCGTGGCTGGGGGGCATGAGCACCTGTTTGAGGTCGATGCTGTTGGGGTCATAGGGCGCCAGCCAGGGGGCGAAGATGGACAGCACAAACAGGCCCAAGACCAGGGCCAGGCCGGTCATGGCCATGCGATTCCGCTTCAGGCGCGCCCAGAATTCACGTTGTCTCATAGAGATTGGTTTTCGGTTTTTGGTTTTCGGTAAAGAGCAAGCAAAGAGTGCGGTGATTACCTCCTCTGCCCTAACCTCTTTCAATGGTTTTAATTCACGACAGATACCTTTCCCGATTAATCGGCCTCTCAGGCGGATTCGGTTTCCAGGGCCACAGAAAACTGAAAACCGGAAACCGAAAACCCTCTTCTCACCCTGTGCGGATGCGCGGGTCCACCAGGGCGTAGCCCACATCCGCCAGCATGTTGCCCACCAGGGTCAGCACCGCGCCGATGACCAGTTCCCCCATGACCAGGGGGTAGTCCCGGGCCATCACCGCGCCGTAGAACAACTGGCCCATGCCGGGGATGGCAAAGATGGACTCGAAGATGACGCTGCCGCCGATGAGGCCCGGCACACTCAACCCCAGGATGGTGATTACCGGCAGCAGGGCGTTGCGCAGCGCGTGTTTGAAGATCACCACCCGCTCCGGCAGCCCCTTGGCCCGGGCCGTAATGATGTAATCCTGGCGGATAACCTCCAGCATGTTGCCCCGCATGTAGCGGGACATGCCGGCCAGGCCCCCGAACGCGGCCACCAGCACCGGCAGGGTTACGTGGGCGGCCAGGTCCTCCAGCTTCTGCCAGAGGGTGAATTGCCCGAAATTAAGGGAGGTGAGGCCGGAGATGGGCAGCCAATCCAGGTAGACGCCGAAAAACATGATGAGGAGCAAGGCCAGCCAGAACGTGGGCATGGCGAACCCAAAAAAGACGAACAGAGTGGTGGTTTTGTCGAACCACGAGTGGGCCCGGTAGGCGGCGATCACCCCGATGGGAACGGACACCCCCAAGATGATAATCAGGCTCATGAGGTTGAGGCCCAGGGTAATGCCGATGCGTTCCTTGATCTTGTCCCACACCGGCCGCCGGTCCGGGGAGAAGGAGCGCCCGAAGTCCAGGTGGACCAGTCTCTTCAGCCAGTCCTGGTATTGCACCATGAGGGGTTTGTCCAGCCCATAGAGCTCCCGCAGACGTTTCTGGGCCTCCAGGGATGCCTTGGGATTGAGGGTGGTCTGCATGTCGGTGGGAGTGCCCGGGGCCAGGTGAATGACCATGAAAGAGATCAGGGTGATCCCCAGGAGCATGGGAATCATCATTGCCAGACGTTTTAGGATATAGAGCCACATGGGGTTTGTAATTGAGTGAATTCCCGCTCCCGCACTTGCTAAATTAGCCTAATTGGGCCGGCGATGCAAGGGGGAGGACCATGCCGTGGCAGAGGGAGTCCCCTCTCTGAGTCCCCGCGCCTTAAGCTGGCCGTTAAGCCAAAGATAGATCAGCCATTCATGCTCGGCGACGACTGGGCTCGCGGCGGTGGGGGAAACCGGATTAAGAGGGAGGTTCTTATTTTTCCGTAAGGGCTGCGCTAGATAGTTATAGGTACTATTCGGTGGTTTTTTCCTGAGCCGTGGATGTGGACCGGACTCTCCCCCGGTTTTGGGGAGGCCCGAATTGAGCCGAGCCATTCCCCGGGGCCGGGCTGGACGTCAGGTTAACCAGCCCTGGAGCACCTGCCGGGCCCGGTCCACGTAACCGGGCAGGGCTCCCCGGGTCGACGGGCTCATCTCGGCATGACTCTCAAAGGGGCTTGCCACTTCCAGGGCCAGGATGCGCAACTCCTGGGGAAATACGATCCCCAAACGCTCCGCCTGCCGCAAGACTTCGGGGAGACCCACGTAGTGGGCTGAGGGCGCCGCCGCCTTCTGAAAATCATCCCGGGAGAATTCCAAGACCGTGCCCGGGGGGGCGTACCCGGTAAAGATGGCGTCCAGGAGCAGGGCCCGGTCATAGCCTTCCAGGAGTTCCAGGAGGGCGAGCCCCGCCCCGGGGGCCTCCACGATGTCCACCGACTTCTGGAACTCATCCCTCAGGAGGCGGGCCGTGGCGAGCCCCACCCCGTCATCTTTCAGGATGTCATTACCGAGAGCCAGAAGCAGGCAACGTCGCGGCATGCGATGCATCTTTCCAGTCCCTCTCTGCCGGCCAATGGCCTCGGCAGTCCGGTGAACCCTCCGCCTCTGGCGGTGGAGGCCGTGCTCCCCGGGTAAATCGGCCCATGGTGCATTTTACCCCAGGGATCTGGCCGGGGCGTCCTTAGCCACCCTCAGTCGCGTTGTGGGAGCGGGAGGGCGACAATGAGATTGCCTATGGTGCCCAATGGCTTACGCCTTTCCCGGGTGGCCGTTCCCAGGCACCCTAATCCCAGGCTTTGTGCACTAGTATGCAATATACGTTCCCGGCGGCCTTGATGGGGCCGGGAATGACTCCATCCGGGGGCGAGAGGCTCGGTAAGCGATGGGCAGCCGGTGATGGCGCCGCCTCAGATGATGACGCCTCAAAAAATGTTTGGGTTCAAGGCGCCTGCCTGACGGTCGGGTTGAGGGTGATTTCGCCCTTACCCGGGAGATAATTCCCCAGCCTGATCAGGTCAGGGGTTTGGCGAAGGCAGGTTGCCATATTTTGGAAAAAATTCTTGCTAAATTATCCTCACGATTTGGCCAGGGCCGGTGCTTAAGACCGGCCCCAAAGTCTTGACTCGGGGCGCCGATGGCAAAGACGGGTCGCCGGGCCCCGGGCCGGTTCTGCGAAGGAAATAAAATGAATAATTAATGATTTGCCAACCTGCGCGCAACAATCTGGAGGTATCTTATCCTTCGCAGTCACCTCTGAGGCGCGCTACAGGTTCTCTAAAAGGGGAAAACCGGGGGGAGTCCCGGACGCGATGGTCGAAGGGGCGGGGGCCGGTCGTTCGGCAAATTTGAACCGGGATTGAGCCCGGACCGGGGGCAGAAAGGGCGGAACCCGGGTCAAGCGAGGATTATAGTCCGGAGCAAGAATGCCGATAAATTGGGTTGATCGCAGAATCGGTTGGGCGATCGCCGGGAATAACCCCATAGCTTATCGACAATCCTCCTTCTCATAATTTCCCGTGCCGGTGAGGGGCGGAACCAAGGATGAAAACGCCAATGCGAAAGAAAGAACTGGTGGCCATGTTTATGGAGAGCCCCCTTTATTTCGAATTGCGGGTGCGGGAGAGGCTGGAGCTGTTGAGAGAACATATAAGCCGGTTCTCGCTCCAGGACCCTCTGGGTGGGATTGCCACGCTGGCCAATGCGGTCCCGGAAGACCCCACCGCGACCTCGACCCGGGGAGCCGAGACCAACTATGCCAGGCTCATCGTGGGATATTTCCCTCCCAAGCAGCCGGTGAGCCCCTGAATTAACCGCCCGAGCAGGCAACATGCCGCCAGTCCGGGTCGGCATCCGGGTTGAGGCAACGTAATATTCTCTTGACAGCTGGCGTATCCGAGATTAGTAACAATGATCAAATATTATGGATCCGGCCGAACCCGGTGGGACCCAGGCGTTTTGCGCCGCCATCTGACCCGCCGGTGCGCCGGGCTTAGTGCAGGTCTGAAGCCTGAAGAGTGGTGCGGTCTTTTAGGGGGTAAAGGAGTTCTTTCATGGCATTTTGGAATGATATGCTTAAACTGAATCCTACCAATATCCTGGTGGGTATCGGGGTGGCAGTGGCAGTACCGGTGGTGCTGCCGGTGGTGGCCACGGTCGTCCGCCCCCTGGTCAAGGCCGCCATCAAAGGCGGCTTCACCCTGGCGGATACGGTGACGGAATTCGTGGCGGAGGCCGCCGAGCAAGTCAGCGACCTGTATGCCGAGGCCAAGGCGGAGCACCTGGCCGGTGGCGCTGCCGCGGCCAAGGATCCTCAGGCGTAAAGGTTGACCTAGCATGACCGATAGTGAGATCAGGATTGTTCATGCCATACCGGGGCGGGTCAGGCTCAAGGTCGCTAGGCTGAGGGAGAACCCACCCCTGGCTCGGGTCATTCAAGAGCGCCTGGGGGCCGTCCGGGGTATCCAGGGGGTGGAAGCCACTCCCCTGACCGGCAGCGTGCTGGTGCTTTTTGACCCTCAGGCCATCACGTCCCCGGAGTCCCTGGCGACCCTGTCCGAGACGCTCACCGGCCTTTTTCCGGGACCGGATCTGACCCAATTGGCGGATTTTCTGAGCCGGTCCATGGCGGTGGAAGAGGCCGGGCTCACCTGGTCCGAATTTGTGGTGGACTTTTTGGTGGACCTCAACGCCCGACTGGGGAGTGCCCTGGGAGGGTTGGCGGATTTCCGGCTGCTGGTCCCCCTGGCATTGGTGGTTTTTGGACTGCCGAGATTGCTGAACAAGTAAGCGGTAACACCTGGCAAGACCGACTCCGGTTTTCTTCTCCTCCTGCCTGAGACTGAACCGGCCCCCGGTTTCACCGCAGTAAGGCCTCCCTTCCCGAATGCGCTTCACCGCCCCCTGGCCCGGGCGCCCGCCGTTACCCCGCGCTTCCCAAGACGTGTTCGTTAAGGTACCAGGTGAAGGCCGCCGCGTCCCGGGCGCTTTTGAGGTAAAGGTCCAGGTGGGCCTCGTCCTGGGGGTAGAAGCCCGGATAGCCGGTGGGGGCGGCGCCGCCGGGGCAGTGGACCAGAGCGGTGAGCCAGATGGCGGGGATGAGGCGCCATTCCGGCTGGTCTTGCAGGGGGCCGGCCACCCGTTCTTCCACCGTGGCGATGACCTGACGGGAGGCGGTGACGGCCAGGTGCCAGTCAGAGACCCGGGGAATGAGGATATTGCCCCGGGAGTCGCCCCGGCCGGCGTGTACCAGGGTGACGTCGGGAATCAGGGCCTGGACCGCCACCAGGTCTTGGCCGGAAAAGGGATCAGGTATGACCCGGAAGCGGGGATTGACCGACAGATACGCAGAGCCCAACATGCCCCGGACCGGCAGAAACGGCGCCCCCATGCCCCCCGCCTGGAGGGCGCGCAGCAGCGCCCCTCAGGGGTACTCCAGACAGTGCAGGCGGCCCGCCTGGACCGCGGCCCGAAAGTGGGGGGCCATGCCGTATTCCTCCAGCCCCACCTGGGCGAAGTGGAGGCGGTCGGCCACCCCGGCGCCCACGGCCAGGTCGACGTTGAGGCCCCCGGTGGGCACGGTGATCAACCCCAGGTTCCGGCGACCCTGGCGGATGAGTTCCCGGATCAAGGCCATGGGGGCGGCGCGGCTGTGGCCCCCCAGGGCCACCAGGTCCCCGTCCTTTACCAGCGCCGCCGCGGCGGCCAGGTCAGTCCAGACAGGTGGCATCGCGGTCTCCCGCTATGGGGTGGGCCCCCAGGTAGGCCAGCAGGTTAAGGAGAATGCGGGCGGTGGCCCCCCAGACCACCTCCTGGCCGTTGTGCCAGTAGCAGACCCGGGTGGTGCGGCCCTGGAAGGTGTAGGGGCCGGAGCGCCAGCGTTCCGGGGGAAAAAACTCCGCCACCGGCCAGGTCAGCAGGCGCTTGACTTCCCGGGGACTGGGCCGAAAGTCGTAGGGGTGGGGGATGAGTCCCACAAAGGGAGTGATGTGGTAGCCGGTGATGGTGGCCACCGGGGGGAGCGTTCCCAGCACCTCCACCGCCTCGGGCGCCAGGCCGATCTCCTCAAAGGTTTCCCTCAGGGCCGTGCCCAGGAGGTGGGGGTCCTCCGGGTCCCGGACCCCGCCCGGAAAGGCGATCTGCCCCCGGTGATCCTTCACCAAAAGGGTGCGCTGGGTGAACAGCACCTGGACCTCCCCCGCCTTGAGGAACAGGGGCACCAGCACTCCGGCGGCAACCAGGTCCGACTCCGGCCCCGGCGGGGCCGGCTCCTGGGGCAAATGGTCCTTGAGATGGGCCAGGATTGAGGTGACCATAATTCTTTTTACCACGGCCCCGGGGTCCTGGCAACCGCCAGGCCGAAGCCGGTGGTCGCCGGACCGGCTTAGTGATGAGGACCCGCCGGGGAAACCCGCAGCCCCCGCCGATCCCGCCAGGCCGGCCGGAAGCTGCCGGGGGTGCAATTGACAAGGCGCAGAATGAAGCTTATGTTGATGTAGGGTTCAGCTCATGGGCTCTGCAGCCCATCAACATGCAGGAATCAGCTGACAGGGAGATCGCCACCATGAAAGTGCAGGAATATATGCTCAAGGCGTTGAAAGACGCCGTGCAAATGGAGGTCGAAGGCCGCCAGTTTTATCTGGAAGCGGCCAAGAAAGTGAAGAGTGCCGGGGTCCGGGATATCATGGCGTACCTGGCGGAGTCGGAAAAATACCACATCGAAAAATTCAACGAGGTCTACCGGAGCCTGGAAAAGGACCCGTCCTGGACCGAAACCATAGCGGCCTTTAAGCCCCCCCAGCACGAGCCTTATGTCTGCGTCATGGCCATGACCAAAGATGAACAGGGCGCCGGCGGCCAGGATGACCTTCAGGCCCTCAAGACCGGCATCAAGATGGAGGAGTGCTCCATCGACTACTACACCAAACTGGCCAAGGAAGCCACCAACCCCCTGGCCCGGCGCTTCTTCATGAGCGTGGCCCATGAAGAAAGGGGCCACTACCTGACCCTGATGGATATGCACAACTACCTGACCATGCCGGAGGACTGGTTCTACGTCACCCAGATGAGCAATGTGGATGGGGGCTGATTGCTGACCGGCAGGCAAGGGATGGGCTGGGTACTGATTGCCGTTATGGAGGTGAAACCGCGGTGGAGTTGATCGTGGTAGGTTCCGGCACCGGGGTGCCCTCCCTGCGCCGGGGCTCGCCGTCCCTGGCGGTCAAGGCCGCCGGCCGACTCCTGGTCCTGGACCTGGGGTCCGGAACCCTGCGGGCCCTGTTACGTCTCGGCCTCAATTTTTCGGCCATCGACGTTCTGGCCCTGACCCACCTGCACCCCGACCACGTGGGGGATCTCATCCCCTTTTTGTTCGCCACCCGCTACTCCCTGGGCTACACCCGCCGGGAGCCTTTCCGGCTCCTGGCCGCCCGGGGGTTTGCCCGGTTTCACGCCCGACTCCAGGAGGCCTTTAATGGCTGGGTGGAGCCGCCCCCCGGCCTCATGGACCTTAAGGAACTCGCCCCGGACGGCCCGGATGAAGTGCGGGACGCGGGCCTGGTAATCCGGAGCGCCCCCACCAATCACACCGAAGGGAGCCTGGCCTTTCGGGTGGAGGCTGAAGGCCGGTCCGTGGTCTATTCCGGGGATACGGCTGAGAGCGACTCCCTGGTGGACCTGGCCCGGGGAGCGGATATTTTGGTGCTGGAGGCCGCCAACCCCTTCAAGGTCCCGGGACACCTCACTCCCCGGGAAGCCGGGGGCTTGGCGGCCCGGGCCGGGGTGGCCCGCCTGCTCCTGACCCACTTTTATCCGCCCTGCGATGCAGTGGACGTGGTGGCCCTGGCGGCCCAGGAGTTTTCCGGAGAGGTCCTCCGGGCCGAAGACGGCCTGAGCCTCACCGTGTGAGGGCGAGATATCTGAAAGAACAACTGGAGGTTTCCATGGTTTTGCGTCGGTTGCACCACTTGAGGGCAGTAGCTGTATCCATCGTGATCTGTATGAGCTTGGCGTCGTGCAGCGGCCCAAAGATTTCCCAGGAAAATTTCTTAAAGATCCAAACCGGCATGAGCCTGGCGCAAGTCCAGGCCATCCTGGGGGAGCCCACGGAAGCCTCCAGTGTTGACCTGGCCGTGTTTTCCGGCACCGTATCCAAATGGCGCCAGGGGGACGTCACCATCACCATCCAGTTCGTCAACGGCAAGGTGGTGGCCAAGCAGTTCTCCAAGACTAAGGAGTAGAAACATCGGGGCGCCGGCCCGGGTCAAGGGGCCGGAGGTTCCCCGGGTTTGCCGATTTTAGCGGGTGAGGCAAGCCTTACCCCCAATTCAGCTTCGCGAGGACTTATCTATGTCGATCATCACGATTTCCCGGGGTTCCTACAGCCGGGGCAAAGAAGTAGCCGAAAAGGTGGCCGCGGTGTTGGGCTACGAATGTATCTCCCGGGAGATTCTCCTGGAGGCCTCGGAACAATTCAATATCCCGGAGATCAAGCTGGTGCGGGCGATTCACGATGCACCCTCCATCCTGGAGCGTTTCACCTACGGCAAGGAAAGGTACGTGGCGTATCTCAAGGCGGCCTTAATGAAACATATCCAGAAAGATAACGTGGTCTATCACGGTCTGGCCGGCCATTTCTTCCTCCAGGAGATCCCCCATGTCTTCAAGGTGCGGATTGTCGCCGACCTGGAGGACCGGATCGCCGAGGAGATGAAACGGGAAAACATCTCCGCCGCCGAGGCCCGGCATATCTTGAAAAAAGACGATGACGAGCGCCGCCGCTGGAGTATTCAGGTCTTTGGGGTAGATACCTGGGACCCCATGCTCTATGACATGGTGCTCCACATCAAGT
Organism: uncultured delta proteobacterium; assembly: GCA_963812015.1. Lineage (GTDB taxonomy): Bacteria > Desulfobacterota > Desulfobaccia > Desulfobaccales > 0-14-0-80-60-11 > 0-14-0-80-60-11. The sequence goes on from CAWETI010000002.1 coordinate 1,038,908, forward strand.
CTTTCAAGGTGGATGATGCGGTGGCGTTGATCCTGCAAGCCGTCAAACTTCCCTGCTTCCGCGCCACCCCGGCATCCCAGAAAATTCTCGATGACCAGGCCCTGGCGGCCCGGGTCCAGGCGGCCCTGGTGGAAGAGTTTCCCACCGCCAAGGTGAGCGCCCAAGAGGGGGAACTCTTCGTGAATATCAAGAGCAACCTGACCGAAGAACAAGAAGTGATCGCCCGGGTGCGGCGCATCGCCAGCAACGTCGCCGGGATCGAGGTCAAGATGCAGTACTTCATCCACCCCTGAGGCCGCCAAAAACGGTGGGGCCGGCGCCCTCGGGGAGCGGTCCCCTTAATCGGAGGAGTGCGGGAGGAACTTATGCCATACAAAACCTGGTTCATGCTCGGCGGGGCGATGGCCCTGGTCTTTCTCTCCCTGACGAAGGTCGAGGCCAAAGTTGTGACCAAAACGGTGGAGTACCGCCAAGACGGCACGGTGATGCGGGGTTTTTTGGCCTATGATGATGGCCTTAAGGGGAAACGTCCCGGAGTGCTGGTGGTGCACGAGTGGTGGGGCCTCAACGATTTTGCCCGAGAAAAGGCGCAGCAACTGGCGGGTCTGGGCTACGTCGCCCTGGCCGCGGATATGTACGGAGGCGGCGTCACCACCAAAGACCGGGAAGAAGCGGCCCATCTGGCGGCCCTGCGGAACAACCCGGCCCTGCTCCGGGCCCGGGCCCAGGCGGCCCTCAAGGTCCTGGCGGCTGATCCCCGGGTGGACCCCAAACGCCTGGCAGCCATCGGTTTCTGTTTCGGCGGCACCACGGTCCTGGAACTGGCCTACTCCGGGGCGGACCTCGCCGGAGTAGTGAGTTTTCATGGCGGCCTGCCCCGGCCCCAACCCGGAGATCTGGAACGCCTTAAGGCCAAAATCCTGGTGCTGCATGGGGCCGATGACCCTCATGTTCCGGCCGCCGACCTCGCCGCCTTTGAGCAGGCCATGCGGCAAGCCGGGGCGGACTGGCAGATGGTCTTCTTCGGCGGGGCGGTCCACGGGTTCACCAACCCGGCCGCAGGGGACAACAAAGCCTCCGGGGTAGCCTACGACGCCCTGGCGGCCCGGCGCTCCTGGCGGTATATGCGGGAATTCTTCCGGGAAATTTTGACCATCAAAGGGACGGACTGAAGCGAGGGCCGGGGAGGCGCCGAAGGGACTCGGAAGCGACCGCCGGCGGGATCATTCGTCTCAAGGCCACTCTTTTAACTTGATTAACCCCTGATGAATTTCGAGATAGTGGATTTTGTCAGAGGTCCAGGCCCCGGCATTGGCAAAGATTTTACCGTCCTCCATAATATGCAGCCCATGACGGTGCGTATGGGCCAGAATGACAATATCGAAGCCTCGCCGAAAAAACCTCAGTGCGGCTGCCAGGTTCCTTGGCGCATCAAAAAGCGTCTTTTCAAGTCCATGCCGTTTTTTATGCAGGTCGTAGAGCCACCATTCGGTTTTAAAGTAGAGATGAAAAAACTTGGGCGAAATTCTCAGCAATTTCCCCAGCGCCGTGGCGATGTGAGCGTAAAGCCGGGGAAAATGCTGAAAGCGGCGGTCATAAAGATGCCCATGTTCAATATGAATCCGTTGATCGCCAGAGACTACGTCCAAAAAAGGCCTAGCCGAGCCAATACCGGATTTCGCCAAATAGGTTCCCGAATGAATGTCATGGTTGCCATTTACATAATAGATCTTGTTACTGTCTCGAGATAGGAAATCCTTTAAACTTTTGATAGCTGATTTGAGATCCATAGCTAATTTTGAAGTTGAACATTGCAATAAATCAAAGCCGTCGCCATTTATACAAAGGTTAATGCGATTTTTTGCCAGATATTTTACGAACGAAACGAGACGTTCTCTTTTAGTAAACGCAGGGTTACCCAGATGCAGGTCGGATATTACACAGAGATGATCTTCTTTAACATAAACTTTAGATTTGTCCATAAGTCTTCAACATGATCTTAGAAGTAATAGAAGGATAAAATTAAGGTGATTTTGTCCAGAAACGTTAGATATTGGCAGGATAAAATATGGGGAGGATATTATCAAGCAGTTTTTTGGGAATTATGAAAATTTAAATAAACATCCTTTAGTGCAGCTTAGTTAATCAAAACTCACTTCCATCCTTGTTTCCCTCTAATTTGATTGAATTTCATAAACTGAGGGATGAACCTCTCTCGCCCGACCAACCAACCGAGAGGTGAGCCCGGCGATGACGCCATTATGGCTGTGTGAGCCCGCAGAGTTTCCGGGCCCGTTCCCGGACCGCGGCAATTATTTGAGGCATGGTGGTACACGCCCCCTGCTTGACCAGAGCTCCGGGAATCGCGCCGCCGGGGTCGGTGCACAGCTTATAAATGGCCTTGGTTTTCGTGGCGCCGAAGGGTTCCAGAATCCATTCGCCGGAATTTTCATTCAGGTTGCCGGTCACCAGGGACCAGGAGCTATGATACCGATGTTGGGCCGCCCGGGTCTCATCATTCTGCCCCTTGATGATGTACCACCTGTTGCTGCAAGGCCAGGGAAAATTCAGATTGGCATAAAGATATACGGTATACTTCCCGCCGGGGATGCGAGAGGCGGCTGGGTCCGCCGGGGTGGGGCCAAGCAAGCGCTCCACCTCCTCAGCCCGGCTCGGTCGGCTTTTTACGATCAGGGGCACCTTCTCGGCCGCCACCGCCATGCTGTTGAGGGTCCGTGGCATGAAATACTTAAAGTTATTCACATCGGTGATCACCTGCCAGACGATCTCGGGGGAAGCATCGATAATCCCTATCATCTCGCCGTGTTTCAGGCAGGTTCCCGGCTCGGCGGTCGCAGTGACAACGATCTCTCCCGTTTCTAATTTGTGGCGCAGATCATCCTCAGCCCCGGCGTAAAGATGGGAACCTGGAGCAAGAATTATTCCCAGGCACCAGAGAACCAGCCAGGCTCCCGGGGACGCTTTTCTTAATAAACTTACCGATAATCTCATGGTAAATCGCCCCCGCCCTCGGGCAGCCGTTGGCAGAGAATCTCTGGTTTTGACCGTCAAGAGTTAACCCTCAAGGCATCGCCGACTGAATTTAACTTTAATAGCGGCGGGATTGCGGGTCAAGTCTTGGCCGGGAAAACAGGAAAAATTGTTTTAGACGTTGAACCGAATCTCGATGATATCACCTTCGTGGATGGTGTAATCCCGGTCCACCAGCTTCACCAGGCCCTTGGTCCGGGCTTCTTGCATATTGTAGACCTGCAAGAAGTCGTCGTAGCTGATAATATCGGCCTTGATGAAGCCCCGGGCCAGGTCGGAGTGAATCTTACCGGCGCAGGTGACGATATCCGAATCCCGCTGCACCGGCCAGGCATGGACTTCTTTTTTGTCGGCGGTGTAGAAAAAGATGATGCCGGATTTATTCAGGATCATGGTAATGGCGTCATTGAGCTCCGGCGCCTCAGGGGTAACCAGGGTGGGCTTCAAGCTCAAGGGGGCCAGGGTCCTCAAGAGGGTTAATTCCGCCTCGGTGAACTGCCCGTCGCACAGCGGCACTTCCTGCTCCAGATACCCCAGACACTTGTCCAGGAGGGCTTTCTCGGCCTCATCCCCGGTCCGCTCCCGGCGGGCCTCCAATTTTTCCATATCCAGGATCAACAGGTCCCAGATCCTGGCTTGAGCTATCAAGAATCCGTCGCAATGGCTGAAGTCGTCCCGGATGAACTCGACGTAAAAGGGGGTGATTTTCTTGGGGGAGAGTTTCTGGTCCAAGGTAATGACGCGCTCATCCTGATACTTTACTTTGCCCTCGGGCAGGTCAAATCCAATGCTACATATCTTCAATGACTTTTACCTCTTGATCGAGCCTGGACCTGAACCAGGGTGGTTCAGGGGTCAGGCCGCCGCTTATCCTTATGGCCGGGAACCGGGGTTCCGCCCCGCCTGCCACAGAAAAACCGGCAAGATCTCGTGGACCCTGCCGGCGTGATGCTGCTTTTCCGATCTTCCTTGCAGCGGAGGCCGTTGCTTAGCGGTAGCCGCCGCGACCGCCGCGACCGCCACCACCACCGTAGCCGCCGCCACCACCGCCCCCGCCGCCGCGACCGCCGCCGGCGCCGCCCCGAGCCTGGGGCCTGGCCTCATTGACCGCCAGGACCCGGCCTTCAACCTGACGGCCGTTCAGCATGGAGATGGCCTTCTGCCCCTCCAGTTTGGTTTCCATTTCCACAAAACCGAAGCCCCGGGGTTGGCCGGTCTGCCGGTCGGTGATGATTTTGGCCGAGGCCACATTCCCGGCCTCGGTAAAGAGATCCTTCAGTTCGGCTTCGGTCATCTCCATGGGGAGATTACCCACATATAATTTGATCATGAAATTCTCCTTTTAAGCGGCGACACGGTTCCCCTGTCCGGATGGTGCCGCCCAACCCGATCTGGAGGAGAATCTGATTATTCCTCAATAGTTCCTTCTTCCTGCGCCGTAGGTTCTTCTGGGGTCTCTTCTTCGGTGGCCCGATTCTGGCGCTTTTTTATCTTCTCATCGCTTTTCTGCTTCCGGGCGATTTCTTTGGCTCGTTTTTCCCAGCCATATCGGTTGCGGGCCACGGTTCACCTCCTGGGGGTCAATATGGCGGAACTCCGGGGCCGTTGGACCGCCGGAGTTCCCAGCCTCAAGTGGTTACCTGTTTAGATCTTGGTGACGTTTTGTGCCTGGGGTCCTTTTTGACCCTGGACCACCTCGAACTCGACCTCCTGGTCTTCTGCCAGGGTCCGGAAGCCTTCGCTCTGGATCGCGCTGTGATGCACAAAGACATCGGGGCCATTCTCTCGGGAGATAAAACCGAACCCCTTGGAATCATTGAACCACTTAACTCTGCCCCTTTCCTTCATGAATGAGGAACCTCCTAAATTTTGTAACACTTATCCCGCCCCAGGAGCAGGACCGCGAGAGCAGCCAGGCAAAAAAAAAGGGAAGGTATTTAGCATACCCTTCCGATCTATGGCCAGGGCCCGCCGCCCTGCCTTCAGTCTGACATGCTATCTACAGGTAAAAATTTAACGCACGGGTCGGGTAATGTCAAGCAAAATAAAGGGGAACGTCCCCAGACCTCCCCCTCGGCCGGAGGGGTGCCCGAAGGGCCCAATCCTAACGATAACCGGGTAAATTTAGACAAGATAAACAGGAGGATGACGTGGTTGAGGCAGGCCAGGACGGCAGGTGTCTCCCGGGAATGACTCGGCGCCTCCCGGCCCGGGTCAATGGGTGCGAGCCAGCAGTTCTTCGGTGATGGCCCAAAAGAACGTCTTTTCCGGGGAGGGTGAGAAGGTCTCCAGGTTTTCCTGGGCCTTCAGGGTATAGCTTCGGGCCACGGTGCGGGCGTAATCCAGAGACCGGTGCTGATCCAGGAGGCTGCGGAGTTTCGGGGCCGACTCCGGGGTCAGATCCTGGGCGATGGCTGCCAAGCGCTCCCGGTCCGCGGGCGCGGCCTGGGCCAGGGCGTGAATCAGGGGCAGGGTAATGCGGCCTTCCCGCAGGTCGGCGCACACCCCTTTGCCCAACTCCCTTTCGTCCCCGGTGTAATCCAGGATATCGTCCACTACCTGGAAGGTGATGCCCAGGTTCAGCCCCATCTGGGTCAAGGCTTCCTCCTGGGAGGAGGGGACCCCCCCAGGATGGCGCCGATCTGACAGGCGGCGGACATCAGGATGGCGGTCTTGCGGGTGATGACTTCGAAGTATTCGGCTTCGGTGATCTTGAGGTTGCCCGCGTGGAGGAGCTGCAGGATCTCTCCTTCGGCCATCATGGTGGTGGCCTGGGACAGGACCTGAAGGACCTGCAATTTATTGGTGGTCACCGCCAGGCACAGGGCCTTGGCCAGGAGAAAGTCCCCCACCAGGATCACCGCCTGGTTGCCCCAGATGGTGTTGGCGGTGGACGCCCCCCGGCGTACGCTGGCGGTGTCGATGACGTCGTCGTGGAGCAGGGTGGCGGCGTGGAGATATTCAAAAATGCTGGAGAAATCGTTCAGATGATTGCCCTGGCAACCGCACATCCGGGCGCTCAAGATGAACAGCAGCGGCCGGATGCGCTTGCCGCCGCTGAGCAGGATATGGCGCCCCACCTCGGCGATCAACGGCACATGGGTCTGGAGATTGGCCGCTATCGCCTGATTGATGGCGGCTACCTCGTTTTCCAAGTCCTTGAGGATACTTTTACCCTGGGCAACCATGTGAATAAATTAACTTACCTCTCACGGGAAGTCAATTGTTTAGGGGAGGGGGCAGGGCGTCGAAGTTGGCGCCGAACCGAAAAAACTCCCTGCCTCAGAGTATCTGAGCCCCCGCCCCGATCCGGAGTCATTCAGGGTTATTATGTCAGAGATTTACCGGCCTGCAACCCCCGGGTGCTGACGCCTGGCAGATAATCCCAAGAATCGCCGCGCCGGTGGCGTCCCGTACTTACCCCTTTTCGCCTTTTCGCCCTTTCGCCTTTTCCCCCGGTTCTAAAATCTCTCCCACCAGGTCATAGGGCAGGGCCCGGGTGAGGCGGATGGGTTGGATTTCCCCGATCTGCCCGGTCCCGGCGGTGATATAGACCTGGCCGTCGATGTCCGGGGCCTGGCTCGCCAGACGGCCCGTGAGGAGGTAGTCGCTCTCCGGGCTCACGCCCTCCACCAGGACCTCGGCCACGGTGCCCACCAGGGCCTTGAGCCGGGCTTTGACGATCTTGGCCTGTAAGGCCTTTACCCGGCGGGCCCGCCGGCGAGCCTCCCGCCGGGGCACCTGGGGGGTCAAACGTTGAGCCGGGATGCCGGTCTCCGGGGAGTATAAAAAAACCCCCAGGTGGTCGAAACCCACCTCCTGGATGAGGTCGCAGAGCGCCTCAACGTGCGCCTCGGTCTCGCCGGGAAAGCCCACCATGACGGTGGTGCGCAGCGTCGCCCCGGGGAGGCTCTCCCGAATGCGCCGCACGGCCGCCAAAATATCCCGGCGCTTATAGCCCCGCCCCATGCGGCGCAGGATCTCGTCGTGGCCGTGCTGGATGGGCAGGTCCAGGTAGGGGAGCATCCGGGGGACTGCGGCCATAGTTTCCAGCAACTCCGTCGTGATGCGGGCCGTATGAGCGTAAAGGAGGCGAATCCACGAAAAGCCGTCAATAGCGGCCAGTTCCCGGAGCAGTGCCACGATCCCCGGCTGGCCGGCCCGCTCCAGGCCATAGGCGGTGGTGTCCTGGGCCACGCAGATGAGCTCTTTGACCCCGGCCGCGGCCAGATTTTCGGCCTCTCGCACCAGGGTGTCCAGGGGGCGGCTCCGCAGCGGGCCGCGGATCTGGGGGATGAGACAATACGTGCAGCGGTGGCTGCACCCTTCGGCAATCTTGAGGTAGGCCAGATGGGCCGGGGTGGCGGGATAGCGGGGCTCCGGGGCGGCGTAGGCGTAAGGTGGGGCCTTATGGAAAAGGCGGGAGGCCCCCGCAACCTTGGGGCGGCCTAACAGGTCGGCCAAAGCGGGAAAATCGTTGACCCCGACAAAGTAATCGACCTCCGGAAGGTCTTTCTCCAACTCCGGGCCGTAGCGCTGCACCAGGCAGCCGGCCACCACCAGGCGTTTGTCGGGATCGCCCTCCTTGAAGCGGGCCAGGTCCAGAATGGTGTCCACCGCTTCCTGACAGGCCGGTTCGATAAAGGCGCAGGTATTGACCAGCAGGACGTCTGCGGCCTCGGGCGCGCCGGTAACCTCCCAACCCGCCCGGGTGAGCCGCCCCAACATGATTTCCGTGTCCACCAGGTTCTTGGGGCAGCCCAGGGAAACGGCGTAGACTAAAGGGGGGTTTTCGGTTTTCGGTTTTCGGTTATCGGTATTCAGAGATTTAGCGCTCACAGGTTATTTTGGATTTTGGGATTGAGGGAGAATTATGTTTTTAATGAAGGGTGGCATGGCCCACCATTTACGATGATCGATCACAATATGGCGGGCAGTATCCGCCCTGTATCGGCTAACATGACCACCTGATTCCTCTCTTGTGAGTGATCTATCGCATAGACGGATCGAATCAGGTGAAGCATTTGGTTAGTCGCCGTTTTCTTCATTTTTCCGTTTGCACTTCGCAGCTCCATGTCCTGTGTGCTGGGAAAGAGGTTCCTTGCATTCATGCACGACCTCACCAGTTTCAGGGTCTATGACTACTTTGTGATAAAGATCGTTTTCCCTATCTATGATTCTGCTCAGATTCATCCACTTCCCTGTCTTACGATAAAGGTCATCGCCATGTATTTGCTCGATGAACAGTTTGCCACCGCCAGCGTGACGACCTTTTATGCCGAGCTTTCCTATTGCTGTAACAGTCCCATGTATAGTCACGTGAATTGCCCGCTTTATCGATCCGCAAGTTGGGCACGGGAGACGATTCTCAGTAAGCTGACTGGGACCCTCATCCAGTTCCTTGCCGCAATTGCCACATGTAACCGTTTGAATATCTGCAGGCATTTCTTGTTCCTTTCGGCTAATCGTTGATTATATGCAGATGCGGACTTTTGTCCGACGTAAATCTTACTGGTATGAAATCACCGTCCAGGCATCAATGGCGGCAAACATCACTATCCAGAAGCTTAATTGGAGTACATACGAAAAACGCCGCCGGGGGGTGGTGAGCACCCGTTCATCCAGGGCTTTGAGGAAATTATACATGACCGCGCCTGACAGGGCAAAGGGGGGGAACCCCAGGAACCCCAGGAGCGGCATCTCGAACACCTTCCAGAAGTTGAACACTGGCAGGGTATAGACCCACTTGGTGACCGCCCAGTAATTCCAGGCTTCCCACCAGAGGCCGCACATCAGGCCGGCGGTCAAAAGACACCAGGATTCCCGCCGTTCGCCCTGGGCAAAGCGATTGATGAGGGAATTCCCCCCTAAAAGCCAGCAGAAGGGGTCCAGAAGGAAGAAAAACGCCCCCCAAATCAGGGGGAAGGCGTAGCGGGGCAGGACCAGGGGCACGATCAGCAACACCGCGCCCACCAGCAGGGACACGGGCTGCCAGGGACCCAGGTTGGCAGGCCGGGCCTTCCGGCCCTTGAAGGCCCCCAGGGCTTCGATGACCTGGGCGGTGAGGAGCACCCCGGGGAGCACCGTGGCAAAGCCCAGGGCGTAACCGCCCCAGCGAATCCACCCTACCGGGACCACCCCCACATACCCCCAGTTTTTCAGTGCCAAGTTGAGGGCTTCAAAGATGAGCCAGACGGTGGTGGACCAGAAAAACATCTTCAGAAGTTGCCGGGGCTGAGTGAGGAGCCAGGACGAGCCCCGGAGGCGGAACAGGAGGCCGTCCAGAAAAGCGATATATGGATACCAGGCGAAGAAGTAGAGGTACTGAAGGATAATGTTATCCCCATGAATAATGCCCCAGAGGCCGACGGCCCAGCCGGCCAGGGCCAGAGCGAGCTCCAGATTGGCCAGGTATCTGAGATTGTTCATGGTTTTTATTGCCTCCGGTATTATGATAACCGGGCCGATAATAACTTAAAAGAGCCCGAGGCCGGGAAAATCAAGTATAGCCTGCTTTTTTTCTTGCCAAGTGGGAAAAATGCTGCTATACGGAAAAAATCCCAGGTCCATCGGCCCGCCTCGGGGGAGGTAACGATAAACATTTTCGGACCGGTACAACCGCAAACCCGGACCAGCAGGTGAAAGGAGTCCTTATGATATCCTGGCTCGTGGGGGTAGTAGTCTGCGTCGCGTTGATGGCGGGGTGCGCCGGTGGTCAAAAAGCTAGCCTGGTAAAGGTGGAGCCGGCCCAGCCGGAAATGACGGCCCCCCTGGCCGATAACGGTCAAGACGATGCTACCTTGACCGAGGAGTTGAGCGCCAACCGCCTGGAAGAACTCTATGCCAAGAGCGGCATCCCCGGTTGGGACCCCAGCCTGGAAGAGGAATTAAAGAACTGGGAACATCAAGTCAAATTCGATGTGCCCATCCAGATGAATAAGCAGGTCAGAGCCTACCTGGTCTATTTCTCCACCGAGCGCAAAGCGGTCATCACGCGCTACCTATCCCGCTCCAGCCGATATCTGCCCATGATCAAGGAAGTCTTCCAGGAGGCCGGCCTCCCGGAAGATATGGCCTATCTGGCCATGATTGAGAGCGGCTTTGACAATAAGGCCTATTCCCCGGCGGCCGCCAGCGGCATGTGGCAATTCATTAAAGGCACCGGCCTGCGCTACGGCCTGACTATCGACAGCTACGTGGATGAGCGCCGGGACCCGGAGAAGGCCACCCGGGCGGCGGCCCAATACCTGCTGGACCTCTATAAACAGTTCGGCTCCTGGTATCTGGCGGCGGCCTCCTACAACTGCGGCGAAGGCCGGGTGCAACGGGAGCTGAACCAGAGCAACCACAAGAATTTCTGGGAACTCTCCGCCAACCAATGCCTGCCCACTGAGACCAAGAATTACGTGCCCCAGATGATCGCGGCCACCATCATCGCCAAGAACCCGGAAAAATTCGGCTTCAAGAACGTACCTTATTTGCCGCCGGCCAAATATGAGAAGGTTCCGGTAAATGAGACTACCTCGCTGACCGCGGCGGCGGTGGCGGTGAACGTGCCCTCCGAGGAAGTGCAGGCGCTCAACCCGGAATTGCTCCGGGGCATCACTCCCCCGGACGCGCCGTCTTACACCCTGAATCTGCCTCCCAACAGCAAAGACCTGTTCACCAAGAACATTACCATCGCTCGCATCGAGCATCCGGCGGTGGCCTCCCACCCCATTCGGACGGCCGGGAGTTCCGGACCTTCTTATGGCAGCGGCAGGAAATCTGTCAGCCACCAGGCCGCCGTGGCCCAAAAGTCCAGCGGCACGAGCCGGACCTCTGCCAAGTCCGCCAAAAAATCCGCCAGCCAGATTTATGCCAAAAAAGAGACCTCGGGCCACAGCGCCCCGGTTAAGGCCAGCGCCGCCCCCGTGGTTCAGGCCTCTTTGTTCGGGACGCCGACCCTGGCCTCCAAGCACGGCGACACTAATAAGACCAAAGTGGCCCTCATAGGCGCCTCCAAGAGCAAGACCAAAACCCCGGGCGTGCAAGGCAAGAAAGCGGCCGAGACCCGGCTGGCGAAAAAGAGTGACGTCCCCTCCAAGAGCGCCACCAAAGGCAAGAAAAACAGCTCATCCAGCAAGAATTCCAAGGACAAGGACAAGTATTCCCGGTCCAAGTCCTCGCGGACCATCATGGTTTCCGAAGCCCGGTAGGACTACCGGGCTTCGGCCCGTCCTATCTTTTTCAAAAAAAATCTTATCCCCCCCTTGCTTTTCCCCGGAGAGTGGTTAAAATTACCCTGATAATTAGCACTCACCTTGAATGAGTGCTAATAGAAGCTGATACCCTTAATTACTACGAGGAGGTTGTATATGAAGGTCAAACCCTTGAATGACCGGGTTTTGGTCAAACGGATGGAAGAAGTGCAGATCACCAAAGGCGGTATCGTTATCCCCGACACCGCTAAGGAAAAGCCCATTGAGGGCAAAGTCATCGCCGTCGGCCCTGGCAAAATGAGCGATGCCGGCGCCCGCATGCCCCTCCAACTGAAAGAAGGCGACCGGGTGCTGTTCGGTAAATATGCCGGCACCGAAATCAAGATGGAAGGCGAAGAATTGCTGATGATGCGGGAAGAAGACATCCTGGCCGTCATCACCGATTAGCCGCAGGACTTCCCCATCAACGCAATCTGAATTTCTGTCGTATTCAGCAATCACCCCAAGGAGGACAGTAAGCTCATGTCTGCAAAAGAAATTAAATATGACATTAAAGCCCGGGAATCCATGCTCCGGGGCGTAAATACCCTGGCGGATGCGGTCAAAGTGACCCTGGGTCCCAAGGGCCGCAACGTTATCCTGGACAAAGCCTTCGGCGCCCCGGCCATCACCAAGGACGGCGTCACCGTAGCCAAAGAGATCGAACTGGAAGATAAATTCGAGAACATGGGGGCCCAGATGGTTCGGGAAGTGGCCTCCAAGACCTCCGATGTGGCCGGCGACGGCACCACCACCGCCACCATCTTGGCCCAGGCCATCTACCGGGAAGGCTCCCGCCTGGTGGCCGCCGGCACCAACCCCATGGCCTTAAAGCGCGGCATCGAGCAAGCCGTAAGCGCGGTCGTGGACGAACTCCACAAGATTTCCAAACCCACCAAAGACCAGAAAGAGATCGCCCAGGTGGGCACCATCAGCGCCAACAACGACTCCTCCATCGGTAACATCATTGCCGACGCCATGGCCAAGGTCGGCAAAGAAGGCGTCATCACCGTGGAAGAAGCCAAGGGCATGGAAACCACCCTGGAAGTGGTGGAAGGCATGCAGTTCGACCGGGGCTACATCTCCCCCTACTTCGTCACCAACCCCGAGAAGATGGAAGCCGCCCTGGAAGAGCCCTACATTCTCATCCATGAGAAGAAGGTCAGCGCCATGAAAGACCTGCTCCCCGTGCTGGAAACCATCGCCAAAATGGGCAAACCTCTGGTGATCATCGCCGAGGACGTGGACGGCGAAGCCCTGGCCACCCTGGTGGTCAATAAGCTCCGTGGCACCCTCCAGGTGGCCGCGGTAAAGGCCCCTGGCTTCGGCGACCGCCGCAAGGCCATGATGGAAGATATCGCCATCCTCACCGGCGGCCAGTTGATCTCCGAGGACATGGGCTGGAAGCTGGAAAACGTCACGGTGAAAGAACTGGGCACCGCCCGGAAAGTGAGCCTCGACCGGGATAACACCACCATCATCGATGGCGGCGGCGACCGGGCGGCCATCGAAGGCCGGGTGAAACAGATCCGGGCCCAGATCGATGAGACCACCTCGGACTACGACCGGGAAAAACTCCAGGAGCGGCTGGCCAAATTGGTGGGCGGCGTCGCGGTCATCAAGGTCGGCGCGGCCACTGAAGTGGAAATGAAAGAGAAGAAGGCCCGGGTGGAAGACGCCCTCAACGCCACCCGCGCCGCGGTGGAAGAAGGCATCGTGCCCGGCGGCGGCGTGGCCCTGATGCGTTGCGCCCCGGCCCTGAAGGCCCTGAAACTGAAGAGCCATGACGAAGATCTGGGCGTCAATATCATCAAGCGGGCCCTGGAAGAGCCCATCCGCCAGATCGCCAACAACGCCGGCTTCGAAGGCTCCGTAGTGGCGGAGCACGTCAAAAACGAGAAAGGCGCCATGGGCTTCAACGCCGAATCTGGCGAATACGAGGACCTCATGGAGGCGGGCGTTATCGACCCCACCAAAGTCACTCGCTACGCCATCCAGAACGCCGCCTCGGTGGCCTCCCTCTTGATCACCACCGAAGCCATGATCGCCGAGAAACCCAAGAAAGAATCCCCGATGCCCCCCATGGGCGGCGGCGGCATGGGCGGCATGGAAGGCATGTACTAAAACAGGGGTTAGGGGCAGGGGTTAGTGGCACGGGCTTCCAGCCTGTGGCACACCCCGTTCCCACGATTCCCTTCAAAAGGTAGGGCGGGCACTGCCCGCCAAACCGTAGGGGCGGACCCGCGTGTCCGCCCTTCTTTTTTTCCTTCCAGAAAGAGGTCATCTTGGGGTGTCTAATCAGATTCTAGCTTGAACTTCCCTTTAATTCCAGGTAGCCTCTCAGATATCACAAATTATTTCCATCCCATTGATAATCCATCCGTTTTTCTTTCAGAGAAACCGAAAATCGTCCTAAAGGGAGAACTTCATGAACATCCTGGCCTTAAACAGCAGTCCACGGGACCACGACACCAGCAAGACCGAACTGGTGCTGCAAAAATTTCTGGAAGGGGCCAGGCGCGCCGGGGCCACCGCCGAGACCCTGTATCTGCGGAACTACAAGATCAACCACTGCCTGGGCTGCTACAGTTGCTGGCTCCAGACCCCGGGCCGCTGCATTCAGAAGGACGACATGTCGGAAATCCTGTTTGAGCGGTATCTGGCCGCCGACCTGGTGGTGCTGGCCTCCCCCATCTATCATGCCACCCTGAACGCCCGCATGAAGCTCTTCGTGGAGCGCACCTTGCCCATGATGGACCCTTTGGGAGAGCCGCCCGAGAGCGGCGGCCACCCCCACCGCTTCGAAAAAACACCCCGGGTGGTGACCCTGAGCGTGTGCGGCTACTGGGACCAGGTTATGTTCCAGGCCCTGTCCCTCACCTGGCGTATGTGCCTGGGCGGGGACCTCATCGCCGAGATCTACCGGAATTCTGCCGAATTTCTCTCCATGCCCGAGTTTCAGCCCCAGGTGGAGCTGGTGCTGGACGCCGTGGCCCAGGCCGGGGAAGAAGTGGTGAGCCAGGGACAGGTCAGCCCGGAGACCCAGGCCTCCCTCAGCCAGGACCTGGCCCCCGCCGCCACCCTCATGCGCCTGTCCCGGGAATTCTGGTCCCAAGGCGCCGAGTAATACGAGTGGGGAAGGGGGCCAGGGGCAGAAGCCCTTCCCCACACCCCATCCCCCAACCCCATATGTGAAAAAATGTAGGGGCGGACCCGCGTGTCCGCCCTTTTCTTATTTAAAGGGAGAGTGGGCCCGGCCCACCAAATAGCCAGAGGCGACCCGGCGGGTCGTCATCTCAAAGGTTAATGCTCTTTAAGGCTGTCCCGCAGATCGATCATCCGCTGCTGACTTACCCTGATCAGGCCCCGGCTAGGCCGGTCGAGATCGATAATCACCATAATCACCGCGGCGATAAGGATCGACGAGATGATGGTTATGAAGAAATTGCGCAGCCCGGATAGGCCGCAGCCATAGCCTATCAGCCCGGTCGCCATCAACGCCACGAAATAGAGAAGCACCAGGGTGATCTCGGGCACGTGGTTTTCCAGGGCGGTAAGTCTCTTGGCGTGCAGGTCAATCGTTTCGTTCAGAGACTGGAGAAATAATCCGGTCGTGACCGCCCGCACATCCTTTTCACCCATGGCAACCCCATATGCCCAGAGCTGATTTTGCAACCGTTCCGTCTTGTCCCTCACCGCCCTCAGCTTCTTCTGGTCATTGCCTGCTGCATAAAAATCCAGTCGCACCTCGACATAGCGGCGCAACAGGTTGGAGACCTCCTGGCGGGTTGGCTCCGGCAGCAATTGAGCTCGGAGAAAGGTGGTGCCGATGGCATTGGACTCATCCAGGACCATCTGCTTTCTCGTATCATAGCGTGACATCGCCATCGCAAAGGTAAACCCCAGGAGCAGCGCCAGCAGTCCGAGCGTCGCGCCTTGAATCGTATATATCTGCGATCTCGAGTCGTCGCCGGTGTTTGACTGACTCCGGCGCCCCAGCAGAAATCCAGCCTCGGTCGCCAGGAGGAAACCTCCGACACTGGCTACCAGAATAAGCCACAGGTCCAGATCATAGAACAATTCTTCCGCCACCGCGCCCCTCTCAAATGCCAAAGGTTGAAGGTCAAAGGGGGCAGTGATCCGGCCGTCATCGCCTCCCTGCTCCCGGCCCTCTACTCACCATCCCCGACTCCTAAAGAGAGTCAACCATCATGTCGTTTCTGGAAATTTCCCCTCCCTACCATAAAGTTAGCCAGAAGTCTGCATCGAGATGTCAGGGAACTGACCCAAGCAGATTATAAGACAATGAATGTCTTAAGGGAAAGAACTTTGCCTATTCCCGAAAGCCGGGAGCAAAAGGCCACCTTCGATGTCAATATGCCGTTATGCCAAATTCTCCGATACGCACCGCCACCACGCCGACCCATGGCGGGACGTGGTCCTCTGTCGGTGGCACACCGGCGGCTGCACACCGGAATCAAGCGTCCCACCAGCGGCGCAAACATGGGTTGAGGCGGTTGGCCAACGGATAGAAGCGTAGCAAAGTCGATATGTTGTGGATTATGAACCGCATTTTTTTCAAATTTCGATAAAAATGACAATTCACAAGGGTGCTAGTTGCCCTTAAAAGGCAGAAAAAGATGCGAAAAGGGGGGGATAACGCCCCGTATTTTGCTCAAATGAGGGAGTTTACGCGGGTCGCCACTTCAATCAAGTTCAAATCAGGGTCCCGGAAATACACGGATTCCAGCTCCCCCGCGGCCCCCGTCCGCCGCACCGGGCCCAGGATGATCTTGACCCCAAAACGCTGCAAATGGGCCAGGAGGTTTGCCATAGAGGTGTTAACCAGGAAGCATAAATCAGCAGAGCCCGGGGTGGGTCGATGGGCCTTGGGTTCGATTTCCCGGCCGGCTTGGTGCAGGTTGATCCTTTGGGAGCCCCAGGCCAGGGCCTGGCGGTTTCCCCCGAAGGTCACCGGTTCCATTCCCAGGACCGTGGCATAGAACCGGCGGGTGGCGTCAAGGTCTTTGACGGTCAGCACCAAATGATCGAGACAGACAACTTTCATGGAATGCCGTTCTGCCTATATGCTCAAGCGGAAGCCGGGAGGAAGTGATTTCCCTGAAAGGGCGACCCGGCGGGTCACCCCTACTTATGCGGGTTGGGAGGGGGACGTGGGGGGAGGGCAGGGCCGTTGGCCCTGGCCTTCACCCCACAATCATTTCCCTCACCCCTCCAGCACGATCCCGGCGTAGCCCACGAAGCTGTCGCCGGGCATGATATCGTAGCTGGTGTAGTAGTCCGCAAGCACAGCCTTGTGGGCCCCTTCGGCGGTGGCGGCGGCCACCGCGGCCGCCGCCCCCCCGGCGCTGCAGGCGCTCTGGTCTTGGGCGGCGGTCTTGAGCATGCCGGGGCCGTCCAGTTTCAGGGCCTGGTCGATGAATTTCTTATCGTTGACTTCTTTCACCCACTTCAGCGCCTCGGGGCCGTAGCCTTTGGGGGCGAAGCCGTAGTTGGGGCCATAGTGGGAAAGGTCGGTGGACCCGAAGACCAGGATACTGACCTTCAACTCCTTAGCCACGGCGGCCACGGCCTTCCCCAACTCCAGCGCCGCGTCCGAGTGGGGGGAGCGCAGGGCCAGGACTTTGGCCTGGGGGAAGAAATATTTGACGAAGGGGATTTGCACTTCGATGGTGTTGTCGCCGGGGTATTCTTCCCGGAGGCTGATGCGTTTAGCCAGGGGCGCATAAAATTCCGTGGCCAGGGGCAGGTCGCCCAGGGGGGTTTCCCAGGCGTCGTCGGCTACCAGGAGTGGCGGGGAGTCGCCTCCCAGATGGCCGCCGAAAACACACACCACCTGCGGTTGGACGATTTTAGCCGCCAGATAAAAAACCCGGGCCGCGGCCTTGCCGGAAAAATACCAGCCGGCATGGGGCACGATGCCGCCATAGACTTTGGTCCCTGAGGGCAGGGGCGTGGTCCCGGCGATGAATTGGTCGATTTCCGCCTTACAGGCGCTGGGGCTGGCGGGATACCACCCCACGGGCAACATCCGTTCCCGGGTTCGCATGGTCGCCTCCTTTTTTGAGGACCGCTCATCCAGGTTGGCGACGCCCCTGGGTGGGGAGCGCCAACCGGCCGGCCAAGCCTTTGAATTACGCCGGATTTTAGCTGTATTAAAGCCGAGGAGGTTATCTTTGTCAAGGGATGGGTGTCAACGTGAATCGAAGAGGAAATCCCCCTAAAGCCCCCTGTGCCAAAGGGGGACTTTTCATTTTACCCCCTTTTCTCAAGGGGGAGCGTTGCCAGGCGTGGCCAAAGACCGGCCTTGAAAAATTAATGGCTGTCGGCCAATTGGCGGATTCTTTCCACCAGGCCCAATTGGACGAACAGGGTGGACACCGCCCCGGGGACCAGGTGCTCCCAGGGTTGGTCTTGGACAATTTTTTGGCGAATCAGGCTGGAGGTGAGCCCCTTTTCGGCCTTGGTCTTGCGCCACAGGACCTCGACGTGCAGCCCCAATGATTCAAACAGCTTCAACTTCCTCTCCCCCCAGGCGTCATAGATGGTGAGATAAAAGACGGCCTTAAGGGGCACGTAATACTGATAGAGTTCGGGAAAATTGATGGGGAGCGGCACCAGGGAAAATTCCCGGTGGTGGATACCTTGTTCCAACAGGGTCTCTTTGAGGATGACATAACGTTCGTAATAGGTCAGGGGGTTGTCGGCTGGACTGCTGCGATGCGGGTCGGCCTGGTCGTATTTGGTCAGGGTGGGGTCGGGGTTGGTGATGGCCACGATGAGGTGGCGGCAGCGGGCTTTGGCCGCCAGGATATACTTCACATGGTCATGGTGGAGCACCTGGAACCGGCCGTGGGCCACCCCGGTTTCAGCTAACGTGGTCATGTCTCGCAAGGTCTCCGATTGTCGGCGGACGGCGCCCCATCTTCCGCCTTACTTGATGGCCAGGGGCTTATACCGGCCGGGGAAGAAGGGTTGATCCCAGGGAGAGTCCATGAGGCCGTAAAGCTTGCCCCGATCGAGAAAATTAAGCACCAGATACATGAGCTCCCGGCCTCTGACGGTGCCCAGGGCCCCGGCGGCGCAACTGACTTCGTCAAAGCGTTTCACGGCATCCCGGCGGGTATAGCGGCCGATCATGCACAGGGGCACGCTCTCGCCGGAATGGATCATCCGGCCGGCGCTGTTGGTGGAATGGTCCGCGGTGATTACCAGGAGCACGTCGGGGGAGGACACGATGTCCTCCAGGGCGAAGGCAAAGGCCTTATCCAGGTCCTCCAACACGGCGCGTTTGATCCGGGGGTTTTTGGTGTGGGCCGCTTCATCGGGGGCCTTGGTATGGACGTAGATGAAATCGTAATCGGTGGCCGACCTGGCCAGCTCCAAGCGTTGCCGCAGGTCATCACCGGGCCGGTCGGTGTCCTGCACCGGGTGCCGGGTCATGCCCAGGTACTGGCTCAAGCCTTTATAGAGCGCCCCGGAAGCGATGGCCAGGGAGCGCAGACCCCACTTTTCCGGAAAGGGCTGCACCGGTTTCCATCGACCGGCGCGCTGGGTGCCGACGGCATTGATGGGGGGGAGTCCAGCCTTACGTCTCCGGTCGTTAATCGGGTGCCGACTGAGGCGATGGTAACACCAGGTCAAATAGAGGTTCAGTGCCGCCGCGGTCTTGCGGGCCCGGAGATCATTGTGGTGGGTCGCACAAGGCAAGACCTCCATGAGCGGACGCCCTTCATAAATCGGGTTGGAGTCAGTGATTTCCGGGGCCACCTCCTCCCCCTTCACCAGCACGATCCCCCCAATCCCCTTGGTAGGAATAAACTCCACCTCCAGCCCTTCGTGCCGGAAATGCCTGATCTCTTCTTGCAACGTCAAACAGGTCTCAGGGTCGAGCTTGGGGTCTTCCACCTCCAGAACTAAATGGCCCTGGTCCTCCCGGACCGCAAAAATTCTGGATAGAAGGGCGATTTCCCCCGGACCGACCGGGATATTTTCCCCCAAAGCTTCGATATAGCCGCGGCCCGGAAAATCCTTGAGGTCGTAGCCGAACAGGAGAAAGTGCGCGATTTCGCTGGGCAGGGTGATGCCCTGAAGCCAGGGGTGTAAGAGGCCGTTCATCCCCAGGGCGGCCAGGCGATCCAGGTTGGGAGTGCGGGCCTGCTGCAACGGCGTCTTGCCGCCAAAGGCCGCGATGCCTCGGTCACCTAACCCGTCAAGTATCACGAAGATACATCTCATGGCTGAAGTTGCTTCATTCATAAAGGCACGGTAACTTTAAGGCTCCAACCTGATCCTTCCCGGGGCTTGGCCGGTCACCTCGCCGATGAGCGCCGCCTTGATACCGTTGAGCTTTAGGCAATCCATAAGGACCGCCGCCCGGTCCGCGGCTACGGCGAGGAGCAGTCCGCCGTTGGTCTGGGCGTCACTGCAGAGGTCCACCAGCAGCGGATCGATCCCTGTTGCCACCGTAAGGCTCTTGGTGCAAAAGTTACGGTTGGCGAAACTGCCGGCCGGCACCAACCCCATGGCGGCATATTCCCGGGCCGCGGACAGGATCGGCACTTGATGGACTACAAAAGTAAGCTCGACGTTGCTGGCCACCGCCATTTCCAGGGCGTGACCCAGGAGGCCGAAGCCGGTGATGTCCGTGATGGCATGCACCGCCAAGTGGTCCAGGCACGCCTCGGGCAGCCGGTTCAAGGTCGTCATGACCTGGATGGCCTCGGCCTCCGCCTCCGGGGAGGCCAGGCGCCCTTTCACCGCGGTGGCGATAACACCGGTCCCCAGGGGCTTGGTAAGGATCAGCCGGTCGCCCACCCGGGCCCCGCCGTTGGTAAACACCCGTTCCGGGTGGACCACCCCGGTTACGGAGAGGCCGTATTTCAACTCGGTATCGTCGACGCTATGGCCACCCAGGAGCAGGGCCCCGGCCTCATGAATCTTATCCAGGCCGCCGGCCAAAATAGCCTGGAGCACCTCTTTGGGCACGGTCTGGCAGGGGTAGCAGACAATGTTGAGGGCCGTTAAAGGCCGGCCGCCCATGGCGTATACGTCGCTTAAGGCATTGGCCGCGGCAATCTGGCCAAAAGTGTAGGGATCGTTGACCACGGGGGTAAAAAAGTCCACCGTCTGGATCAACGCGATCTCGGGTGTCAGGCGATACACGCCCGCGTCATCCGCCGTCTCCATGCCCACCAGCAGGTTGGGATGCGACTGGACGGGCAGAGTCTGCAAAATTTCCTCCAAGATCCCGGGAGGAATTTTAGCAGCTCAACCGGCGGCGCGGACCTGCTCCATCAAAGGCTGATAGCTTTTTTCGGTCATGGTTCTCTCTCGGGTCATGGCTTCAAGAAGCCCGTTACTTTCTAGTATACCAGGTTTACCCCTGCCTCCGCACCAGTCTGATGGCCCCTGGCCGGCCTCAGGACCGCGCCAGGGACCTCGATCCTTGGTTCAGAAATTCCCGCACCATTGCTAAGGTTTGCAGGAGCGCCGCTTCTTCCCGCAGTTCCAGCACCCACCAGGTGCACAGGGGCAATTTTTGCAAAAGCAAGAGACGCTCCCAGAGGTCGGACAGATTTTGGGGGGGCAGATGGCCGCTGGTACGCTCTTCATGATAGATGTGGGCGTTTAAAAACCGCTCGGGATGGGGCATGACAAAGTCAGCGACGCGAAACAGGCGACTCTCCACCGAGGGGCTGACTTGTGCATGGCCGATGTCGATGGTGCCCCAGACGTTGGTGGTCCGGAGGAGCTTTTCGAAGAGTTCCGGACGGCTGGTCCAACCCAGGGCCAGGTTTTCCAGGCAAAGGCGCACCCCCAGATGGTTGGCGAAGCTGACTAGGTCCGCCAACCCTTTCACGGTCCGCTCCCAGCAGAGGTCCAGGGTGTGGCTCAACCCCAAGCCGATATGGATGGTGAGGACGCGGCCCCCCACTTTGGAGACCAGACGGCAGACCCGGCGAAATACTTGCTTGGCCTTCTGGGCCTCGGCCGGATTTTCATTGCCCAGGTCCATGTTGTTGAACGGGCAATGATAGCGAACTTCCAAAGGATGCAGTAGGGAGATGGCCTTGACGTAAGACGATTCAGCCGCCGGACTGCCGGGCAAATCTTCCGGAAAAAAGCTCCAATCCACCCCTTCAAACCCGTGGGTCAGGGCGAATTCCTTCAAGGCTGCCACGTCCGGCAGGAAATTACAGCAAGCAAGTCGCACGCTATTCACTTATGGTTTTTTCCCTGGAGCTTGGCGCACCGCAGTCTGCCGAGAAGCCGCGGGTTTTCGCAGCATGCCTCCGGCGTTCAGGTGAACCCTGGCAGGGGTGGGGCTGAGATAGGCGGGAAAGGTGGGAAGGTCTAAAACCGGATCTGGCGGGAAGGGAGCATGAGATCAGGCATACACTCTGCTGCTTCTCCCCGGGTGACCCCGCCTGCCCAAGCCGTTATGTCCTCGAGAGCCTTGCCAAGGCCTCTCGGAGCCAGGGTTCAGGATTTGGCGTAACTAGGAAACATCGGCCGAAGCACCCGGGTCACCTCCCTAAATAAGATTATTCGCAATTATAAGGCCATTTGGCCGAAAAAATCAACGACCATTTGCCGTCGGCCCCAAAGCCGGTGGTGAGAGGCTCTTGGACCGGTCAAGTTGAAGCCGGCGACGACTTTTAGGACCGGAGGGTCGCGGTCAGACCGGCCGGAACCAGCAGCAGATCCAGGGCCTCGAGGATGCCCGGAACCACCACGTCCGCGGCCATCAGCGCCTCCACCGCCAGTCCTTCCGCCTGGAGCAGGGCGATCCCCAGGATCGCCTCCTGAAGCATGAGCCGGTCATTTCTGCCGTTGCCCACGGCCACCGTGTGGTCGCGCCCCAGCCGCCGCACGTATTCGGCTTTGGCGTGGGCCTGATCTCCGGAAGGAATGACGACAAGATCAGCGGGCAGGTGGGCCACTTGGTCCCTGACCGTCCCGAAAGTGTCGGCCGTCAAGATGTGGATCGTCAGGCGGGGAGCCAGAACCTCCAGCTTCGGATGGACGCCCTGGATGAGCCGGCCCTGACAGGCAAGGGTGCCGTTATAGTCCAGAACCAGGTGCGCCAGCCGCAAGTCCTTGAAACCAGGTATCGTTATGCCGATCATCTTATCTCCGCCCAGCGCAATGTGGTGAGATGCGCCGGACCTTGCAATTCTTGCAGCTCAAGCTTAGGGCTTCAAAATCCTATTCTATCAAGCAACAGCACCGCGGTGGCAAAAAACAGGCAATAGCAGCCGAAGAGTGGCCAGCGGCCCTGTTCCAGCCAGCGGGAAAGCCATTTGAGGGCCAGAAAGCCTGAAACACAACTCAAGACCATGCCCAGCAGGCTCGGATAAAAGAGGGCGACGGAGCTGGCCCCCTGAGACCAGGCAAAGGCATGGGCCTTCAGCAGCCTCAGCACTTCGCGCAGGATTACCGGCGGTGTCAGGACCACAGCCAGGGCAAAACTGAATTCCTCGAGCCGGTCTTTGGCCACCCCCATCACCAGTCCGGTGGATATCGTGGCGCCGGAACGGGAAAACCCCCGGAAGGGAAGGCAGACGCCCTGCACCGCACCGATCCAGGAAGACTCTTTTATCCCCAGGGAGGACCTCTGGGTGGGGCGCGGTTTTCGAAGTCCGGCATAGATGATGAATAAACCCACCGCCGCCAGGGCCGCGGCAATCAGGGGCAGGTTACCAAAAAGCAGCTCCACTTCGGCATGGGGCACGTTCCTGAACACAAACTTTTCGATCACATATTTCAGGGTCAATCCCACCAAGCCGGTAAAGGCCGTAGCCACTACGACCAGCTTGGCAAAATGTCGCACCCCGGTCCCTGAGGAAAAGTAGTTGATTTTCCAGGAGTTCCAGAAATAAGCGATGACTGCGAACATCGTACCGGTGTGGAGCATGACCAACAGCAGCGTCATCTCGGGGGTGGTGGGGTCAAGGCCCAGCAATTTGGCCGCCACGATGACATGGGCGGAACTGGAGACCGGCAGCAGCTCGGCCGCTCCCTGGACCATGGCCAGAATGACAATTTGGACGAGGGACATTAAAGCGCACCTTACTCTTTCGGTTATGAGGCGAGGCGGGCACAGAAGCATGCCTTCCCGTAATTTCCTGCCGACGACTGGCAGTTCCAGGCCGGATGGCCTGCACTATTATAAGTCCTGGGAGGCAATTTGCCACCCTCTGAGGCGGGTGACCGGGTGAATTTTGGGACCGCGGCAAGGCATAAGGCCTTTGAACCGGGCTTAAAGGATGCCTAGCGCGTCAGCCAGTGGCGATTGCGCACGGTGAGGCAGGCGTAAGGGTAGATCCACTGAAGCAGGAAAAAGGCGTAGTAGGCATAGATGATGCCATAGACGAACTCCAGATCCCGCTCCAGCCAGAGATAATAGAGCAGGTTGACCAGGGAGACCACCCCCAGGGCGGCCAGGAGTTTGAGCAGAATCAGGGGGTAGACTGCCACCGAAGCCACGAGCAGCCCCAAGAAGAGCAGCGTCAGGGGGTATTCCAGCTGGGCCAGGAAGAATTCCACGATGGGCAGCAGGCGATAGTTATCCCGGTACCGGGTAAACAGGTAGCCCAATTGGACGCAGGACTCCCGCACGTTGCCCCGCTCCCAGCGCAGGTACATCCGGCACACGCCTTGATAAGTCTCGGGGACCAGGGTATAGACCACCGCGGTCCGCTGATAATACGTATAATGACCGCCCCGGAGGATAAAATTGGTCAGGGCCCGGTCTTCGCTGTGGTGGCAGGGGGCTCCCAGGAAGGTTTGCCGCCGCCAGGCCGTGAGGTGCGGCATCAGGGCGGTGCGCCGATAGGCCGACAGCGACCCGGGGGTGCAGATCACCGCCCGGTACAGGGACTGAGAGGCCCGGAGATAATCCAGGTTCACGAAGCGCACGCCTTGCATCTTGCCCGTGAGGCTGCCGTGGCGGTTGTGGACCTTGACGTTGCCGGCCGTGGCGCCGATCCGGCCGTCGTGCATCAGGGGGGCCACCAGGTGGCGCAGGGCATTTTCGGCGATGATGCTGTCGGAATCGATGGTGACGAAGATCTCCCCCCGGCCCCGGGTGAATCCGGCGTAAAGCCCCTCTTTTTTCCCCCGGTTGGCGCTGAAGCGAAGAGGCGTCAGCAGGTGGGGGTAGCGCCGCCGCGCCCGCTGGATATAGAACCAGGTGTCATCCCGGGAGCCGTCGTCGATGCAGATGATTTCCAACCGGTCAGCCGGATAGTCGCAGGTGGCCACGGCATGGATGGCCTGCTCCACCATGGCTCCTTCATTATAGGCGGGGATGATGACGGTGAGGCTGGGCCAGGGCCCGTCCGTCAGAGGGTATGGCCGGTAGCAGGCCCAGAGGACGGTGCGGAAAAGCTGAAACAGGAGCATCACCAAGGCGTAGCCGGCTGCCAGGGCGGGCAGGCAAGAGGTGTAGGTCTGGCGGCGCAAGAGCTCCGCATAGGCCGTAAAGGAGCCGAGCTTGACGGCCATGACCAGGAAGACCAAAAGCAGGACCGGCACCATGACCTTCAACCCCGGGTCCAGCCATAGGATGCAGGCCGTGCGCTGACGAGGGGTGGGGGAGGCCGCCGGGTGGTCCATCGGTGGCCAGGACAGGGTCGGAGTAGCGTTGGACATGAGACGGGTCGAGCCTCCTCAAGGGCTAGAGCAAAAAGCCGGACAATTGGCCAGCAAAAGCCGCCCAGGCTTTGGTGGGGCGGCTGTCCCTGGCCGCCATCCTTCCCCTCTCAAAGCGTCGGCAGGCGGGCCCATCCGGCATTTCAGGATGGTGAGGTGACGCCTTGGTCCGGGGGGGCGTCGTCCGGCAGCTTGTCCGCCGACCTGGCTTCCCGGGCCAGGCCTCGAAATAAACCCATCAGGGCGGCCCGGGTCTTTTCGGCATAGGCGTCAGTCAGTTCATAATCCCAGCCGTGCTGACGGAAAATCTGGCGGACCTGGGCCCGGTAGTTCAAGGGGTCCATCATCACTTCCCCGGCATAGGGGGCGATGAGCTCATGCAGCCGAGCCGGATTCATGGGCAGCATCGGCGCGATGAAGACCCAGGGGGTGAGACCCGCCTGGCGCAACTTCCTTAAGGTGGCGATCCGGGCGTCGATGGGCGGGGCCTGGGGCTCCAGCACCTTGCGCACCCGGTCGTCGTCCGTGGGGATGGACAGCCCGACGCTCACCTCGGGGATGGCGGTGAGGAGATCCAGGTCCCGGGTGACCAGGGGTGAGCGCGTCAAGATGCTGATGCCCCAGCCGAATTCGGCCAGGATTTTGAGACACCGGCGAGTCAAGCGGTATCTGAGTTCCACCGGTTGATAGGGATCGCAGACGCTGGACAGGAAGGCCCGTCCCCGGATTTTTTTCCGCGCCAGCTCATGGGAGAGGACTGCGGCCAGGTTGACCTTGACCTCCACAAAGCTGCCCCAGGGGGCCCCGGCATGGTGGCGGGCATAACGACGCATGAAGGCCGCATAACAATACCGGCAGCCATGGCCGCAGCCCAGGTAAGGGTTGATGACATAATCCACCCCCGGAATCCGGGACCTGACCAGGACGGTTTTAGCGGTGATTTCTGTGAGGTCCATAAGGTGCGCAGCCGCCGGGAGAGAAGTGGAGACCAGGATGGCTGTCCAGGTGCATGGCGTGGCTCCGGTGATTTTTAACGGTCAGAAAAGGCTCGGTAAATTCTATCACCTCTGAGTTATTTGGCAAATCCGCCGCGTTGACATTCCCTGGGGGGGGTCCTGACTGGCGGTGCGTGCAGGTTTCGCCGGTTTAACGAATTTATTTTATGGCCTTGGAAGATTTTTTCGGGGAGCCGGGACGGGAGGGGCGCCCCTTGCGGGGTTCTCTGGCCGTGGCCAATTGATTGGTGGGGGACTCGGGATGGAGGTAGGCATAAAGAGGTTGTTCGTCAGGTGTCTTGGTCGTTGGCTGAACCAAAGCGTCGAAGCTCACCGGAGCGACGGTCTCGTCATTCGCCCATACCGTAGCGAGGTATCTCCCCGGGTGTGGTTGGGGTCTTTTTTCAGCGGGGCACACCGAGAGCAAAACGAGAATTCCCAAGGCTAATCCCCCACCGGCGATCAGGACGCGTCCTCCAGATCGCCGGCAGCGTTTCGGTTGGAACATCCGGTTTTTTCCAGCCACCCACCTTGATAGGAGAGTGTATGCCACGAATGCCCCGCAGATGAGACAGATTGTTGCCATCACCACCTATCCCGAGGAACCTCTGATAAGATGATTACTCCCACGACCGCGCCAGGTATATCTGGCGTGTCTGGTTTGAGGTAAGACCTATTATAATTGCATCTTTACCTCAGGTAAGCCTTTTGTCGCAATCAGAGTTTTCCTGATTTTCCCTTGGCAAAACCCTAAAAATACCATTCGTGGCGTTCCGGATACGATATTTTCGGCCGCCGGCCCTCGCCGCCCCCGCCCCTTTCCCCCCAAAAAAATATACCAAAAAGTAAAACATCTATATTATAAAAATACTAAAACGTATAACAAATCTAATTATAATTGACATTATCGTACAATAAATACCGGTAAGGCATAGAAGGATTTCAGGTAGAAGTTTTATAAATAAGTAAAAACAATATGTTATGTTGATTGCGGTAAGAGTGGCATAAGGCTTGCTTCTTAATGTAGGCAAAATTCTGAACAGAGGAAGTGGGTATGCGCAAAATCGCAATCTATGGCAAAGGTGGCATCGGCAAGTCCACCACCACTCAAAATACGGTGGCGGGGCTCGCCGAGATGGGTCGGAAGGTTATGGTGGTGGGCTGCGACCCCAAGGCGGATTCCACCCGCCTGCTGTTGGGCGGCCTGGCTCAAAAGAGCGTCCTGGACACCCTGCGGGAAGAAGGGGAAGACGTGGACCTGGATGATCTCCGCCGTACCGGGTTCTCCGGGGTGGTGTGCGTTGAATCCGGCGGCCCGGAACCGGGGGTCGGCTGCGCCGGCCGGGGCATCATCACTTCCATCAACCTGCTGGAGCAGTTGGGGGCCTATGCCGACAGCGAAAAACTGGACTACGCCTTCTATGACGTCCTGGGCGACGTGGTCTGCGGCGGGTTTGCCATGCCCATCCGGGAAGGCAAGGCCAAGGAGATCTACATCGTGGTCTCCGGCGAGATGATGGCCATGTACGCAGCCAACAATATCTGCAAGGGTATCGTCAAGTTCGCCGAGGCCGGGGGCGTGCGCCTGGGGGGCGTCATCTGCAACAGCCGCAAGGTGGACAACGAACGGGAGATGATCGAGGCCTTCGCTACGAAGCTGGGTACCCAGATGATCCACTTTATCCCCCGGGACAACATGGTACAGAAGGCGGAGATCAACCGGAAGACCGTCATCGAATACGATCCGACGCACTCCCAGGCCGATGAATACCGGACCCTGGCCAAGAAAATCGAAGCCAACGAATTGCACATCATCCCCAGGCCCATGAGCACCGACGAACTGGAAAAGCTGCTCATCGATTACGGCCTGGCGGGTTGAGCGGAAGGGGAGGGAACCATGAATCTTATCAGCGCCGTGCTGGTAAATCTTTGGGTGGCAGGTTGGGCGGTGGCCGCCCTACGAGCATCTCTCAAGGCCAAGGCCGCAACCATTGACGGCCCGATCTCAAGCAAGTGACCAGGAAAAACGTAACAGGAGGAAGAGTCATGATCATGATCAGATCGGTGGTGAGGCCGGAAAAAGTGGACGCGGTCCTGGCCGCCTTAATGGAAGCGGGATTCCCTGCGGTCACCAAAATGAGCGTGGTGGGCCGGGGCAAGCAGCGGGGCATCAAGATCGGGGAGATCACCTATGACGAAATCCCCAAGGAACTGCTGCTCACCGTGGTGAAGGATGCGGACAAGGATTTCGTCGTCAAGACCGTCCTCAAGGCGGCGCGCACCGGCGACAAGGGGGCTTTCGGCGACGGCAAGATCTTTGTCTCCCAGGTGGAGGAAGTCTACACCATCAGCTCCGGCATCAAGGAAAGCGGGGCCGGGGAGTTGGAAGAGGTAACGGTATGAAAGAGATTATGGCCATCGTGCGCATCAATATGATGAATAAGACCAAGAAGGCCCTGGCGGAGGCGGGCATCTCCTCCATCACCGCCCGGGACGCCTTGGGGAGGGGCAAGGGCCTGGTGGACCTGACCCTGCTGGAAGGCGCGGAAAAAGGCTATGAGGAGGCCATCGTCCAGTTGGGCCAGAGCCAGCGTCTCATCCCCAAACGCATCTTCTTTGTCGTGGTCCCGGACCGGTTGGTCAAAAAAACCGTGCAGACCATCATTGCGGTGAACCGCACCGGCAAATCGGGCGACGGCAAGATCTTCGTCATGCCCGTGATGGACTCGGTTCGGGTGCGGACCGCCGAGTCCGGCGACCAGGTCTTGGACGAAGCCTGAGCCAGACCTGCAGCAATCATACGGAGAAAGACCCATGCCTGTAATACCAGACAAAGACTTGAGTTCGACAATCTTGGAACTCGATGCGGCCGAGGTGAAGCGGGAGTTGATCAGCAAGTATCCCACCAAAGTCGCGAGGAAGCGCGCCAAGCAGATCGTCGTGAACGAGGTGGGCCCGGACAGTTGCGTGCCGGAAATTCAGTCCAACGTCAGGACCATCCCCGGCATCATCTCCCAGCGGGGCTGCACCTACGCCGGCTGCAAAGGGGTAGTGTTGGGCCCCACCCGGGATATCGTCAACATCACCCACGGCCCCATCGGCTGCGGCTTCTATTCCTGGCTCACCCGCCGGAACCAGACCCGGCCCAAGAGCCCGGAAGACCATAATTTCATGACGTATTGTTTTTCCACGGACATGCAGGATGAGCAGATCATCTTCGGCGGCGAGAAGAAACTGCGGCAGGCGGTGCAAGAGGCCTATGATCTCTTCAAGCCCAAGGCCATCAGTATCTTCTCCACCTGCCCGGTGGGCCTCATCGGCGACGACGTTCACGCAGTGGCCCGGGAGATGAAGGAAAAGCTGGGCGTCAACGTCTTTGCCTTTAGTTGCGAGGGCTACAAAGGGGTGAGTCAGTCCGCCGGCCACCATATCGCCAACAACGGCATCTTCACCCACGTGGTGGGCCTGGACGACACCGTCAAGGAAGGCAAGTTCAAGATCAACATGCTGGGGGAATATAACATCGGCGGCGACGCCTTCGAAATCGAGCGCCTCTTTGAGGACATCGGCGTCACCCTGGTGGCCAGCTTCAGCGGCAACTCCAGCTACGATTATTTTGCCAACTCCCACACCGCGGACCTCAACCTCATCATGTGCCACCGCTCCATCAACTACGTGGCCGAGATGATGGAGACGAAATTTGGCATCCCCTGGATCAAGGTCAACTTCATCGGGGCCGAGGCCACGGCCAAGTCCTTGAGGAAGATCGCCGATTATTTCGACGACCCTGAATTGACCGAACGGGTGGAAGCGGTTATCGCCCGGGAAATGCCCGCCGTGGAGCAGGTGCGGAACGCAGTCAAGCCCAGGTGCGACGGCAAAACGGCCATGCTGTTCGTGGGCGGCTCCCGGGCCCACCATTACCAGGAACTCTTCCGGGAGATCGGCATGGAGACCATCGCCGCGGGCTACGAGTTCGCCCACCGGGACGACTACGAAGGCCGGCGGGTTTTGCCCAACCTCAAGGTTGACGCGGACAGCCGCAACATTGAAGAGCTACACATCGAACCGGACCCCAACCGCTACCAGCCCCGGTTGAGCGAGGCGGATAAGGCCCGGCTGGAGCAGGCCGGCATCAAGCTCAGCGAATACGAGGGCATGATGGCGGAGATGGAGAGCGGCGCCCTGGTCATCGACGATATCAGCCAGTTCGAAACCGAGCGGCTCATAGAAATCTACCGGCCCGACATCATCTGCGCCGGCATCAAGGAAAAGTACGCCATTCAGAAGAGCGGCGTCCCCATGAAGCAACTGCACAGCTATGACTCCGGCGGACCGTATGCCGGCTTTAAGGGGGCCGTCAACTTCTACCGGGAGATCGACCGAATGGTCAACAGCAAGGTCTGGAAGTATCTGAAGGCGCCCTGGCAGGAGAATCCCGAACTGGCCGCCAAATATGCGTGGGAATGAACCGGGGAGAGCCCGCCGGTCTGAGAGCCGCCGCGGCGCACCGCCCCGGATGAGGAACCGAGGATAACGCCATGTTATTAAGACATACTCCCTGTGAAATTACGGAACGCACGGCCTTGACCATTAATCCGGCCAAGACCTGCCAGCCCATCGGGGCGATGTACGCCGCCCTGGGCATCCACAGTTGCCTGCCCCACAGCCACGGCTCCCAGGGGTGCTACGCCTATCACCGCAGCGCCTTAACCCGCCACTACAAAGAGCCGGTGATGGCGGGGACGAGTGCCTTCACCGAAGGCGCCTCCGTGTTCGGGGGGCAGGCCAACCTGCTCCAGGCCATCAACAACATCTTTACCATATATGAG
Source organism: uncultured delta proteobacterium (assembly GCA_963812015.1). Lineage (GTDB taxonomy): Bacteria > Desulfobacterota > Desulfobaccia > Desulfobaccales > 0-14-0-80-60-11 > 0-14-0-80-60-11. Next base: position 1,069,706 of record CAWETI010000002.1, read on the forward strand.
CCCGAGGTCATTGCGGTTCATACCACCTGCCTGTCGGAGACCATCGGGGACGACATCCCCCAGATCATCGCCAAGGCCAGGGATGAAGGCAAGATTCCTCCGGGCAAATACGTCATCCATGCCAATACCCCCAGTTACGTGGGGTCCCATGTCACCGGCTTTGCCAACATGGTGAAAGGCATGGTGGATTATTTCGCCACGGCCAACGGCCACAAGGAGAACCGGATCAACCTGATTCCCGGCTACGTGGAGCCCTCCGACATGGAAGAGATCAAGCGCATTGCCGGTGAGCTGAGGGTGCCCATCATCATGTTCCCCGACACCTCCAATGTGCTCAACGGTCCCCAGACGGGAAAATATCACATGTATCCCGCCGGGGGCACCTCGGTGGCCGATTTGATCCTCGCCGGGAGCAGCATGGGCACGGTGGCCCTGGGGCCCCTGGCCTCCGGGCCGGCCGCCCGGGCTTTGGACACCAAGTGCAAGGTGCCCTGCGAAATCCTGAACCTGCCCATCGGCCTTATGGCCACCGACAATTTTATTGACACTTTAAGAAGGATCGCTGGGGTGACCGTGCCCGACTCCCTCAATATTGATCGGGGCCGGCTCCTGGACGTCATCACCGACATGCACCAGTATTTCTACGGCCGTAAGGTGGCCCTGGCGGGGGACCCGGATCAACTCATTTCCCTCACCGAGTTTCTGGTGTCCATCGACATGTGGCCCATCCATATCGTCACCGGTACCCCGGGGAAAAAGTTCGAAGCCCGGATCAAGGAGATCACCAAAGAAGTGCCACATCCGGTTAACGTCAAGAGCGCCGGGGATATGTTTTTGCTGCATCAGTGGATCAAAAACGACCCGGTGAATCTGCTGATGGGTAACACCTATATGAAGTACATCGCCCGGGATGAAGACATCCCCCTGGTGCGCTTTGGCTTTCCCATCCTGGACCGCGTCGGCCACAGCTATTTCCCCACCGTGGGCTATCGGGGCGGATTGCGCCTGCTGGAAAAGATCCTGGACGCCCTGCTGGACCGCCAGGATCGGGATGCCTTGGAAGAGAGCTTCGAGTTGGTCATGTAGAACCGCCGCCCCCGGCGGCGGTGCCACATTTCTGGAGAAAGGGAAAAACCATGGAAAAACCTGAACATCATATCTTCGTGTGCATGAGTTTCCGGGGCCTGGAGCCTAAAGGCAAGTGTATCAAGAAAAACGCCCCCGAGTTGCTGGGTTATTTGGAATCGGAACTGGCGGACCGCGGCCTGGACAACGTCATGGTATCCAGCACCGGTTGCTTGAAACTCTGCGAAAAAGGGCCGGTGGTGTTGGTCTACCCGCAAGGGTATTGGTATCAGGGGGTAGACGGTGAAGACGCCATCGACGCCATCCTGGACGGCCTGGAAAACGGCGGCCCGGCCAAGGAGTATTTGGTGGACTGAGATGGTTGGGAAGGGGGGCTAAGGGCTTTTTCATAAATGCCCTTACCCCCTTCCCCAAACAAGGAGTTATCGATGAAGCCAGCCATTTTTGAAGAACGTCGGGACCAGATCCACCGCAAAGGCGCCCAGCCCTTCCGGATGGAGTGCGACCGGGAGAGCCTGGCCGGGGCGGTGAGTCAGCGGGCCTGCGTCTTCTGCGGCTCCCGGGTGGTGCTCTACCCCATCGCCGATGCCCTGCACCTGGTGCACGGCCCCATCGGCTGCGCCGCCTACACCTGGGACATCCGGGGGGCCCTGTCCTCGGGGCCGGAACTCCACCGCCTGAGCTTTTCCACCGACCTTCAGGAAATGGACGTGATCTTCGGCGGCGAATCCAAGCTCTACCGGGCTTTGAACGAACTCATCGACCGGCACCACCCCAAGGCGGCCTTCGTTTACTCCACCTGCATTGTGGGGATTATCGGCGACGACCTGGAGGGCGTCTGCAAAAAGGTGAGCGAAGAGAAGGGCATCCCGGTCCTGCCCGTCCAATCCGAAGGGTTTAAGGGCAACAAGCGGGCCGGCTACGACGCCGCCTGCCAGGCCATGTTCCGCCTGGTGGGCACCGGCGAGACCACCGGCATCAGCGATAAGAGCCTCAACATCCTGGGAGACTTCAACCTGGCCGGGGAGATCTGGATCATCCGGGACTACTTCAAGCGCATGGGCATCGAAGTGGTGGCCAACATCACCGGCGACGGCCGGGTGGATGACATCCGCCGGGCCCACGGCGCCGCCCTGAACGTGGTCCAGTGCTCCGGGTCCACCATGGACCTGGCCAAAATGATGGAAGAAAAATATGGCACCCCGCACCTCCGGGTCTCCTATTTCGGGGTGGAGGACATGGCCGAATCCCTCTACGACGTGGCCCGGTTCTTTAAGGACCCGGAGATGATGGAGCGCACCAAGGAGTTGGTCCGGGAAGAGCTGTCGGTCCTCTATCCCAAGCTCCGGGAATACCAGGAAGCCCTGTTCGGCAAAAAAGCCGCCATTTATGTGGGTGGGGCCTTCAAGGCCTTTTCCCTGGTCAAGGCCTTTCGCCTCCTGGGCATGAAAGTGGTCCTGGTGGGCTCCCAGACCGGCACCCAGGAAGACTACCAGGAACTCCACGATATCACCGACGACGGCACGATTATCGTGGACGACTCCAATCCCCTGGAACTGTCCAGCTTTCTTAAGGAGCAGGACGTGGACATCTTTGTGGGCGGGGTCAAAGAACGCCCCATCGCCTATAAGCTGGGGGTGGGCTTCTGTGACCACAACCACGAACGTAAGGAAGCCCTGGAAGGCTTCGTGGGCATGCTCAATTTCGCCCAAGAGGTCTACAATACCGTGATGAGCCCGGTGTGGCGCTTCGTGCCTCGGCGGACGGGACAGAATTAGTAGGGGAAGGACGGCAGGGAGCACTTACGAAAAAGCCCCCTGCCCCAAAAGTAAAAAGGACAAGATCATGAAGAACTCTGGCGAACCATACGTCTCCACCACCAACGCCTGCAAGCTGTGCAAGCCGTTGGGGGCCTGTCTGGCCTTCCGGGGGATTGAAGGGGCGGTGCCCTTTCTCCACGGCTCCCAGGGTTGTGCCACCTATATGCGGCGTTACGTCATCAGCCATTTCCGGGAGCCCATGGACATTGCGTCTTCGTCTTTGGGGGAGAAGCACGCCATCTATGGCGGCGGCCCCAACCTCAAGCAGGGCCTCAAAAACGTCATGACCAAGTATGGCGCCGACCTCATCGGGGTGGCTTCCACTTGTCTCACCGAGACCATCGGCGACGACATGCCCGGATTGGTGAAGGAGTTTCGCCGGGAGTTGAATGAGGGCGAATCGCCGGAGATCGTCACGGTCTCCACCCCAAGCTACAGCGGCACCCACATGGAAGGCTTTCGCGCCGCGGTCAAGGCGGTGGTGGAGCACCTGGCCCAGGGTGGCGAGCCCACTGGCGCGGTCAATCTGCTGCCGGGGTTCGTCTCTCCGGCGGACCTGAGATATTTGCAGGAAATCCTGGCGGATTTCGGTCTGACCGGCATCACCCTGCCGGATTATTCCGATACCCTGGACGGGGGGGCCCAACTGGACTATGAGAAGATTCCCGCCGGTGGAACGCCCCTGGCGGCGATTAAGGCCATGGGCGCGTCCCGGGCCACCCTGGAGTTCGGGCGCACCCTGTTTCCCCAGGAGACCGCGGGTCGCCTCCTGGAGGAACGCTTCGGGGTGCCCTGGCGCCCCCTGGGCCTGCCCATCGGTCTGCGGGAGACGGACGAGTTCTTTAAGGTGCTGGAAGACCTGGCCGGGCGTATCACCCCCGACAAGCACGCCGCGGAGCGTGGCCGCCTCATCGACGCTTACGTGGATGGACACAAGTACATCTTTAACAAGCGGGCGGTGGTGTTCGGCGAAGAGGACCTGGTGGTGGGCCTCGTGTCCTTCCTGGCGGAGATCGGCGTTAAGCCGGTGCTGTGCGCCTCCGGCGGGCGGAGCGGCCGCCTGGCCGCGGCGGTGGCCGAAGTCACCGGGACCCTGCTGCCGGAGCCCCCGGTGGTCCGGGAAGGGGCGGATTTTTTTGAGATCGCCGATGAGGCCGAGGCACTGGCGCCCGATCTGCTCATCGGCCACAGCAAGGGCTACCATCTGGCCAAGCGCTGGCAGGTGCCCCTGGTGCGGGTCGGGTTTCCTATCCACGACCGCTTCGGCGGCCCCAGAATACTGCACCTGGGTTACCGCGGGGCCCAAAGCCTTTTGGACCGGATCGTCAACGCTATGATTGAAGGCAAGCAGGAAACCAGCCCAGTAGGCTATGGCTATATGTAAATTGCGAGGACAATGTTTCGAGAGGGCAGGGGGCATGACCTCCCCCCAACGGAAAACTCGAAATTCCCCATACAGGAAATACGGTCATGATGAATACTGATCGACATCCATGCTTCAATGTGGCAGTCAAGGGAGAATGCGGGCGGGTGCACCTGCCGGTGGCCCCCAAGTGCAACATCCTGTGCAACTATTGCAACCGGAAATACGATTGCGTCAATGAGAGCCGCCCGGGGGTCACCAGCGCGGTGCTCAAGCCGAAGCAGGCCATCGCTTACCTGGAACGGGTTCTGGAGGCCGAGCCCCGCATCACCGTGGCGGGCCTCGCCGGCCCGGGAGACCCCTTCGCCAACCCTAAAGAGACCCTGGAGACCATTCGCCTGATTCGCCGGCGGTTCCCGGACCTCTTGCTGTGTCTGGCCACCAACGGCCTGGGCTTGCCCCCCTATCTGGATGAACTGGCGGAGCTCCAGGTCTCCCACGTCACCCTGACGGTGAATGCGGTGGACCCGGAGATCGGCAGCCGGATTTACAGTTGGGTGCGGGACGGCAAAGTGATCTATCGGGGCCGGAAGGCGGCGGAAGTCTTGCTGGAGCGGCAACTGGAGTCTATCGGCGGCCTCAAGGCCCGGGGGATTACGGTCAAGATCAACACCATCATCATTCCCGGGATCAACGACCACCACGTGCAGGAGGTGGCCAAACGGATGGCGGAACTGGGCGTGGACATCCTCAACTGCATGCCGGTGTTCCCCAACGCCGATACGCCCTTCGGCCACCTGCCGGAACCGCCCCCGGAGCAAATGACCGGAATCCGCCGGGAGGCGGAGAAGATTATCCCCCAGATGCACCATTGCACCCGGTGCCGGGCCGACGCGGTGGGGTTGCTGGAAGCGGACCGCACCGATGAATTCCGGGGCTGCCTGTCGGCTTGCGCCAATCAGGTCCCGGCCCCGGCCGACCGGCCATACGTGGCCGTGGCCACCCAGGAGGGGGTGCTGGTGAACCTGCACCTGGGGGAAGCCCCTGGCTTCCAGATTTGGGGACCCATGGACAACGGCTTTCGGGCGATGGAAGTGCGGCAGGCGCCGCCCCCCGGCGGCGGGTCCGACCGGTGGTGGACTTTGGCGGAAACCTTGAAAGACTGCCGGGCGGTGCTGGTGAGCGGCATCGGCGACACCCCCGAGGCCGTGCTGAGCGAAGCCGGGGTGGAGCCGGTGGTGATGAACGGCTTCATCGAGATGGCCCTGACCGTCATCTACGGGGGCGGCGACCTGTCGGGGCTCAAAGGCCGCAGGTCCGGGGTCGCCGGGGGCTGCTGCAACAAGAAGTCGGGGGAGGGGTGCGGCTAACCGTTCATGGATCGATCTTAACTGAAGAGGTCCACCGTCTAACCCGTCGGCCCTGGCGCCCTGTCCAGGGCCGATGCTTTCTTGAGCAGGCGGTTTAAGACCAGGCATGATTATTCTGGGAGCAGCGCCGGACCTCAGCTTTCCAAGATGGCGAGATGCGGCGCGACGCTCCGTACAACCATGGCCGCCCAGGCTGTGTCTGGGTCTTGAGCGCGAGGCTTCCAATACGAGTGGTGCCGCAGGCGGGAGAAGTTGGGATAAGCGCGGCGTCCGGCGCGAAGAAGAGTTGCCAGCCGGACCCCGGTAATTTATAATTACTATTCGAGATAGCGCGATTAACCGGGGGCTGGCCGCACCCGGAAATTTTTTTATGTTTGTAAAGGACGGATACTATGGTTGTGGGAGAAAGAAAACCCCTCTCCGAAATCCAGGAGATGGTGCGCCCCTATGGCAAAATTCTCATCGCCGGGTGCGATACCTGCACCGCGGAATGTTTGAGCGGCGGTCGCAAGCAGGTGGCGGAACTGGCTGCCGCCCTGGACATGGCCTGCCGCCTGGAAGGCAAGACGCTGGAAATCCAGGAAATAAGCGTCGATCGCCAGTGCATCCATGAATTCCTCCTGGATGTCATCGATAAGGCCGAAGGCGCTGACGCGGTGCTTTCCATCGCCTGTGGCGCCGGGATTCAGAGCCTGGCGGAACGCCTGCCGGGTAAAGCGGTGTTGCCGGGCCTCAACACCATGTTCATCGGGGAAACTGCGGGCTCCGGCCTGTGGCAGGAGCGCTGCCAGGGATGCGGCAACTGTGTCCTGGGCACGACCGGGGGCTTGTGCCCGGTGACCCGCTGCGCCAAGGGCCTGCTTAACGGCCCCTGCGGCGGCTCCCAGGGCGGCAAATGCGAAGTCTCGGTCACCTTAAAACGTGATGTGCCCTGCGTCTGGGCCATGATTTATGACCGCATGAAAGAGTTAGGCGAACTGGAGCGCCTCACGGCCTATTGCGAACCCAAAGACTGGCGCCCCGCCGGCGGCAGCGGCCCCCGGGAGTTGGTGCGGCAGGATTAGGGGGGCAGGACCGGGAGCACTAAGCTCCCCATAATTTTCTTTGCAGGGCCGGCCGCGTCGCCGGCCCTTTTTTTTGCGTTGCGGCGCCCATAGAGGAAAAGCTTTGATTTGATCAGAAGGAAACGGGATTAATCCCCGCGGTAACTGTCGGACTTGATGCCCAGGCGGCGCATGATTTTCTGGAGGGAGGCCCGGCCCAGGCCGCTTAAGGCCGCGGACCGGGAGACATTGCCACCGGTTTTTTCCAGCAGGTTCGACACGTAGGTAGAAGTAAATTGCTGGACCAGGCGTTCCTTGGCCTGATTGTACGATTCAACTCCCTCATCAGCCCTCTCCCCCCAAAGTTCCCAGACCGGGCCGGAATTCCCCCCGACCCCTTCCAGGGCCCGGAGTTCCGCGGAGCGAACCACGCTTTCCGGCGAAAACATCACCACCCGGCGCACCAGGTTTTGCAATTCCCGGACGTTGCCGGGCCAGGGACGCCGCATCAGCTCTTCCAGGGCCCCGGCGGTAAAGCGTTTGGGGGCCAGGCCCAGTTCCGAACACGCCAGGCGGGAAAAGTGGTTGACCAGCAGGGGGATGTCTTCCCGGATTTCGGCCAAGGCCGGAGTTTTGAGGGTCACGACATTCAGCCGGTAGTAGAGGTCTTCTCGAAAGCTGCGGTCCCGGATCTTGGCTTCGATATTCTGATTGGTGGAAGACAGGATGCGGGCATCGACTTTGAGGGTTTTCGTAGCCCCCAGGGGTCTGACCTCCTGCTCCTGGAGGGCCCGGAGTAATTTGGTTTGGAGGGCGACCGGGATATCGCCGATTTCATCCAGGAACAGGGAACCGCGGTTGGCTTCTTCGAAGAACCCGATATGATCCTGATCGGCGCCGGTGAACGCCCCCCGCCGATGTCCGAAGAACTGGCTTTCCAGGAGATGTTCGGGGATCGACGGGCAGCTGACCGCCACCAGGGGGCGGTGTTGCCGCTTGCTCAGGGCATGGATGGCCCGGGCGACCAACTCCTTGCCGGTGCCGCTCTCTCCCCGGATGATCACTGCATAGTCGGTGGGGGCGATGGCCTGGATTTTCTCATAGAGGCGGCGCATAGGTGGGGACTGGCCCACCAGACCGGCAAACCCGGCGGTGTCGGCTACCCGGAGGCGGAGGTGGCGGTTTTCCCGGATGAGCCGGTTGCGTTCCAGGCCTTTGCGCACCGCCCGGAGGAGTGGTTCCTTCGTGAAGGGCTTGGTGATGAAATCATAGGCTCCCCGGCGCATGGCCTCCACCGCGATCTCGATGCTGCCATAGGCGGTCATCATGATCACGGTGACCCAGGGGTCCTCTTTCCTGAGGGCCTCCAGGAGTTCAAAGCCATCGACCTCCGGCATGCGAATGTCCAGCAGGACCAGGTCAACGGGCACCTGCCGCACCAGGCGCAGGGCCTGGCGGGCCCGGGAAGTGGTGGTAACTTCGACCTCCTCCAGATGCTGGTTGAAGATGCGCCGCAGGCCTTCCAGCATATCCGCTTCGTCATCAACGATCAGGATTCTTTCCTGAAGCATCGCCCCTTACCTCGATTCCCCTAACGGCAGCTCGATGGTGAACCGGGTCCATCGGCCCGGCTTACTCTCCACCTGGATGTCGCCGCCATGGTCCTTGACAATCCCGTAACTGACCGACAGCCCCAGGCCGGTGCCTTCCCCGGTCTTTTTGGTGCTGAAGAAGGGATCAAAGATGCGGTCAATGATCTCCGGAGGTATCCCGGGGCCGTTGTCCCAGAAGGTGATGTGCACCTTACCGTCGTCTTCGAGGAAGCGCGTCCTGATGCGGATGGCGCCACGGCCATTGATCGCCTGTCGGGAATTCATCAGCAGGTTCAAATAGACCTGCTTCATCTTGTTGGCATCGACCTTCGCCAACGGCAATCCGGGGGCGAGGTCCAGTTCAATGGGGCAGTGTTGTCGCCGGAACTGGGGCTCCACCATGCGCACCACTTCTTCGATGGTGGCATTCAGGTCGGTGGGCTGGCGGGCCGTCTCCTGGCCCCGGGCAAACTCCAGGAGATCAGCCACAATACGTTGACAATTGACGGCATGCTTCTCGATGGTGGCCACGTCCTTGAAACCCTGGGGAAAATCGGCCAGCTGGCTCTTGAGCAAATCCGCGTAACAGAGAATCACCCCCAGGGGATTGTTGATCTCGTGGGCGATGCCTCCGGCCAGTTGTCCCAAGGAGGCCAATTTTTCCGCATGCTGGATGCGGTGCTCCACCCGCTTTTCGGCGGTGATGTCCTTGGCGTTGCGCACGATGCTGACCACCTCGCCCCGCTCGTCGACAATGGGGTAGTAGTGCATCAGAAAAATTTCCCCCTTGCCGCTCTGGACCTCTTCGGTCATCGGCTGCTTGGTTTGAAAGACGGTTTCCAGGCTACTTTGGGGGAGGGGACAGTTACCGTCGCCGGCAAGGGAACCGCACGGCTGGTCCAACACTTCTGCCAGGGTCACCCCGTAGTGTCGGAGATAGGCCTGGTTGACCATCTTGATGCGCCGGTCCCGATCCAGGAGGACCATCATATCGGTGATGCCATCAAAGACGGACTGGAGGAGGTCCTTGCTGTGCACCAGTTGTTCCACATTTTGCAGACTTTCGATGGTGATGCCGATCTGTTGCCCCACCGAATGCAGCAGTTCTTGCCTCTCAGGGGTGATCTCGTTGAAATCCACCTGCACGAAGGTCATGACCCCCAGAACCTTACGCCGGCAAACCAAGGGCACATTCAGACAATTCTGTCCCTCAGGGCAGGGGAAAAAACTCATGCGGCCACTCGCGGCTTGGGCCAGGGAAGCGGACAGTTCGGTGACGCCTCCGGCCTGAGCGGCCTGGATCTGGCCGGGATCAATATTCATGCAGGCCAGGAGGTGGACGGCATTTTCCTGATACTGGAGTTCCAGGCGGGGGGGATCGTCCCGTAGCAGATACAAGGCTGCCCCCCGGGCCGGGATCAACTTCAAGGTCTGGAGCAGCACCCGGGGCACAATATCCGCCAGATTGACCGCCCGGGTAATCAATTCGGCGATGGTGTTCAGGGTGTGAAGCTCCTGGTTGCGGGCCGCGATCTTCTCCTGCAGCTGGCGCTGGGATTCTTCCAGGGCTTCGGTGCGTTGGCTCACCTTGACTTCCAGGTTTTCGGCGTATTCTTCCAATTGCTGGCGGGTGTCCCGGAGATGACCCACCATGACCTGGGCGGCGGCGGTGATCTCGCTGATTTCGTCTTTGGCTTTGGCCTCCGTCAACAATTCCAGTTCTTTTTCGTCCCGGAGACCGTGGCGGAAGACATCCAGCAAATCCCTCAGACTGTGGATGACCACCCGGTTGAAGCAGAAGAAGATGCCCACATAGAGGAGCGAGAGGCCAAAGAAACTGAGGCCGAAGATGGAGATGGCCCGTTCCTTGATCTTGGCCAGGGCGAGGTCCACCGGGATGATCACCGCGGTCACCCCGGCGATATCCCCGGGTTTGTAGCCGAACCCCCGCGTGCGGCCATAGAGCTTCAGGAGGTCCGGGGGTGCGCTGTCGGGATTGCCATGGCAATGCATGCAGTCTGGAGTGAAATAAACCGGGCGGGAATGAACGAAACTGTTCTGGCCGGCGATCTGGACGATGCCCTGCCAGCTTTGCAGCTGCGAGTTGGCGGCGAAAAAATTGATCAGCTTCACCTCGAAGGGTTTGGGGTCGGAAGCGGGATTCCGGGCGTGCAGGGCCACTCGTCGGATCTGGTATTCCGGCAGGGTCTCCTTGAGGCGGTCCATCACCGCCCGGCCCACGTAGGAGGTGGACATGGCTTCCAACAAAAAGGCGTTACGGCCTAACACCTGGTACATCTTGGGCCGCAGCACCTCCTGGACGTAACTCCGGGTGGCCTCCGCGGCGGCCATGACCATTTCGGCCTTGTCATGGGCCGCTTCTTCCAACAGCCGCTTTTCCCGGGAATAGATGAGCAGGGCGATGATTAAGCAAAAGCCCAGGAAAATGACTCCCACCCCCAGGAGAAATTTGCGTTGGAGGCTGAGTGACCTGTGGAGACGCGTGGTTTTTTGCCCCGGGGGCGTTGGCTGCAATTCTGGCATAGCCTGAAGCTCCTCGCCGCTGGAACCGCGCCTGCGGTCGGCTAAGAGGATTTGATCCGACTATAAAGAAAAATCGTTAAGAATGCCACCCCGAAGAAGCATAAAATGCTTCCGCAAGGAAGCACTAAAGGCCTTGTCGGCCTGGCCGGGCCTGGCAGCTCGTAAATAACCCATTGCTATTACAGACAAATAATCTCTATACCTCAACCGCTTTTGCTGTCTTCTTTTGGCACTTTCCTTGCTTGGTCCATGAGCAGAACCGCAAAAATCTGGCGGGAAACGAGATTCCGGATGGTGACGGACCGCTGGTCACCTGGATAATCAAGCGAGGAGGAGTGCTTATGACCAACCACCACCAAGAAACTTCACTTATTATCAGGAGGTTATGACATGGAAGGAAAAAAAGGTATCAGCGAAGACTGGTTATCCTTATGGATGGGGCTGTTTATCTTCGTCCTCGGCCTGGGCATGTTTGTGGGACTGGACACTCTGGGGTGGGGTATCAAGACCAGTATCTGGGTTGATATCAACAAGGCCCTGTCGCCAATCTCCGGAAGCCTCAAAGGCATGCCGGGACTCATTTCTCTTTTTCTGACTTATCTCTTTATGCTCATGGTCACCATGATCGGCGCGGCGGCCATGGGGGTTAACGCCAGACGTTTTCTGGTGGGTTTCACCCTGGTCTTCTGGATAAGTTACGGTTGTTTTCTTTTGGGCCATTTTGCCTATTTTGCGGCCAATACCCCGGAAATGATGAAGAGTATGGGCCTCGGCTGGTCATTGAAGCTGACGGGAGAAGGGGGGTTTATTGTCGCCCTCATCGCCGGCTTGCTCGTGGGTAACTTTATCCCCGGACTGGCCAAAGCGATGGAAGCCGCCACCCGCCCCGAGCTCTATATTAAAACGGCTATCGTCATCTTGGGCGCTCTTTTAGGGGTGAAGGCAGCAGGGTCCGTGGGACTGGCTTCGGCGGTCATGTTCCGGGGACTGTGCGCCATCATTGAAGCTTACTTGATCTACTGGGCCGTGGTTTACTTCGTCGCCCGGAAGTATTTCAAGTTCAGCCGGGAGTGGGCCGCGCCCCTGGCCTCCGGCATCTCCATCTGCGGGGTCTCGGCGGCCATCGCCACCGGCGGCGCCATCCGGGCCCGTCCGGTGGTGCCCATCATGGTCTCTTCCCTGGTGGTCATCTTCGCGGTGGTGGAGTTGCTGGTCCTGCCTTTTTTGGCCCAGGCGTTTTTATGGTCCGAGCCTCTGGTGGCCGGGGCCTGGATGGGGCTGGCGGTTAAGACCGACGGGGCCGCGGTGGCCAGTGGCGCCATCGTCGACTCCCTGATCCGGGCCAAGGCCTTGGCTGAGAGCGGAATAAATTATCAGGCGGGCTTTATGGTTATGACGGCCACCACCGTGAAGATCTTCATCGATATCTTCATCGGGGTTTGGGCCTTTATCCTGGCGGTGATCTGGTGCACCAAGATCGAATGCACCGGCGGCCGTATTAAGGCCATCGAGATCTGGGAAAGGTTCCCCAAGTTCGTTCTCGGTTACGCCTTGACCTTTTTCCTGATGTTGATTATCTGCCTGTCGTCTCCAGCCACTTTGAAAACGGCTAACGCCGCGGTGGCGGGTATGGACACCTTCCGGGTCATGTTCTTTGTCCTGACCTTCTTTACCATCGGGATGGTGTCCAACTTCAAGAAGCTCTGGGAAGAAGGCATCGGCAGATTGGCGGCAGTGTATGTGCTCTGTCTCTTCGGATTTATCATCTGGGTGGGTCTGCTGATATCGTGGATCTTTTTCCATGGGGTCAAGCCGCCCCTGGCGGGCTAATTTGCCAAAGGAGGTAGTCATGGCTGAAGAAATCAAATTGCCGCCCGAGGAAGAACCGGTAGTGCCCCCGGCGGAAGAAGCCAAGTTGATTGATGAATTGCGGAAGATGGAGTATGAACCGCTTCTACCCATCGAGAAAAAACTCATCTCCTGGAGCCTCATCATCGGAGTGGTTTCCCTGGGCTTCCTGGTCTGGGTCAGCTACACTTTTTTTCCCGGCGGCCATTAAGCCGGGTACGTGAAATGCAGAAAGCCCCGGGCGCGGTTGGGCCTGGGGCCTTTTTTATAAGGTTTCGAGTGCCACATTTGTTGTAAGGGCCGATATAGGTGTCGGCCCTTTTTGAGGGCGGACCCGCGAGTTTGCCGCTACAGTTCTCTTTGATGGCGACCCGGCATCAGGCCTTCGGGGGGCCTTTGGCCAGCACCGTGAACCACATGTTTTCATCCAGGGTCGCCACCGCGATGAGGGGCGTGGCCGTGAGACGCATCAACAACTTATCCAGTTGGGCCCCCAGGATGCCGGAGAAGATATACCAGTCCTTGTTGAGAAACTCCGGTATATCTAAAAGGTCCAGGAGCACGTCCAGGTGGATATTGGCCAGGGCCAGGCTTGCCGGCAGGTGGGCGAAATGCCGGGCATCGGCCTGGATGAGGTGCACTTCGGACCGGCGTTGATTATGCTTCAGGTTCCGGGCACAGGTTAGCACCGCCAGTTCGTTGTACTCCACCGCCACCACCCGCTGCGCCCCCAATGACAGAGCCGCCAGGGCCAGGATGCCGGTGCCGGTGCCCAGGTCCAGGACCCGCTGGGGGGTGTCCGCCTCATAGACCCGGCGCAGCAGGGTAAGGCAGGTTCGAGTGGTGGGGTGGTAGCCGGAGCCGAAGGCCAGGCCCGGCTCCATGCGGATAACAAGTTCGCCCTCTGCCGGGGCCGGGGTCTCCCACACCGGGCAGAGGTGAAACCCCGCCATGGACGTTTTCTGTAAGGGCTGGCCCGCCTCCCAGTCGGCGTAGTTCATGACGCTCTCGGAGGAGTAGCGGGCGTTGGCGAGGGTGGCCACCCAGGCCTTGACCCGGCCTTCTTTGGGGTGCCCGAAGAAGAGGTAGGAATAATCCCCCTCCCGCCAGCAGCCCAGGAAATCATCCCCGGTGAGGTCGTCCGGCGGGTAGACGCGGCCCTGGATTTCGTAGATGAAGAGTTTTTCCGGCGGCGGCATAATGCTTAATTTTAACCACAAAGATGCCGGGGGCACGAAGAAAAAAACACCATGCGCTTCTCTTGGGGTGCTGGGCGTTGTGCTCGTTGAAAATTCTCGTCACGTTCGCAAGCCGACCCCTGGGAAGGAGGTCAATGACCGGGGCTCCGAAACTGTTGGGGGGGGCGAGGTCACCTTACCCCGGGGAAAATCCCCTCCACGGGGCCGACCACCGGCAGAACCGGTCAAGAACCCGGTCCGCCGAATCCTCCAATTATTTTTCCCAAAGTCTTGCCTCCTGGCGCGTTTTATGGTTATTTTGATAGATTAAAACCAAATCAAGGGAACTCTGGTATGGAACTCAAAGGGAAAGTGCACAAGTTCGGTGATGACGTCAACACCGATGAGATCATTCCGGCCCGGTATCTCAACACCTCCGACCACCAGGAACTGGCCAAGCACGCCATGGAGGACGCGGACCCGGAGTTTGTCAACAAGATGAAGCCCGGGGATTTTATCGTGGCCGGCAAGAATTTCGGCTGCGGCTCCTCCCGGGAGCACGCCCCCATCGCTTTGAAGGTTGCGGGCATCGCCGCGGTGATTGCCGGGAGTTTTGCCCGGATCTTCTTCCGCAACTCCTTCAACATGGGTCTGGCCATTTTCGAGTGCCCGGAGGCCGCGGCCGAGATCAAGGACGGCCAGAATATCAGCGTTGACCTGGACACCGGGGTCATCACCGACCTGACTACCGGCAAGAAATATGTGAGCCAACCCATTCCGCCGTTCATGCAGGAACTGCTGGCGACCGGCGGCCTCATGGCCTTTGTCAAAAAGCATCTGGAGGCGAAATCAGCATGAGTACTTATAAGATCGCAGTTATCCCCGGGGACGGCACCGGCCCGGAAGTGGTGGCCGAGGGCATCAAGGTCCTCAATGCCGTGGCGGGTCCCGCGGGCCTCAAATTCGACTACACCTATTATGACCTGGGCGGCGAGCGCTACAAGCGCACCGGTGAAACCCTGCCGGAGTCGGTCATCCAGGAATTGCGCCAGTTCCAAGTTATCTATCTCGGGGCCATCGGTCACCCGGACGTAGCCCCGGGCATCCTGGAAAAAGGCATCCTCCTCAAGGCCCGTTTCGAGCTGGACCAGTACATCAATTTGAGGCCCGTAGTGCTCTATCCAGGGGTGGAGACGCCCCTGAAGGACAAGGGCCCCAAAGACATCGATTTTGCGGTGGTGCGGGAAAACACCGAAGGCCTGTACGCCGGGGCCGGGGGCGTTCTGAAATTCGGCACCCCGGACGAGGTGGCTGTCCAGGAATCCATCAACACCCGGAAGGGCGTGGACCGCTGCTTGAAGTTCGCCTTCGAGCTGGCCCGGAAGCGCAACCGGGCCAAGAAGCTCACCCTGGTGGCCAAGACCAACGTCCTCACCTTCGCCTCCGGCCTGTGGTTCCGGGCCTTTGAGGCCATGGCCCCCCAATATCCGGACGTGGCCACCGATTACGCCCACGTGGACGCCACCTGCATGTGGTTTGTTAAAAACCCCGAGTGGTTCGACGTGGTGGTGACGGATAATTTGTTCGGCGATATTATCACCGACCTGGGAGCGATGATACAAGGCGGCATGGGTGTGGCCGCGGGAGGCAATATCAACCCCGAAGGCGTGTCGATGTTCGAACCCATCGGCGGGTCGGCCCCAAAATATACGGGTCTGGGGGTGGTGAATCCTCTGGCCGCGATCGGCGCGGCCCAGATGATGCTGGACCAGCTGGGCGAGATCAAGGCCGCGGCCGCGGTGGAAGCCGCCATTCGGAAAACCGCCGCCAACGACATGCAGAGCATGGCCGCCGGGAAGATGGGCTTGTCCACCAGCCAGGTGGGCGATAAGGTGGCCAACTACGCGGTAGAAATGGTATAATCGGTGAACAGTGAGCCGTAAATGATGAGCCTAAAGGAAAATTGACAGAGATTCTTTTAGCTGAAAGCTGAGAGTTATTTCCCCAGGAGAGTTTGCAATCATGGGTGGAACATATAGAGTCGCAGTAGTGGGGGCCACCGGTGCGGTGGGGCAGCAGATGGTGGCCTGTTTGGAAGAGCGCCGATTCCCCGTGGCGCGTCTGGTGCCGCTGGCATCCGAGCGGTCCATGGGAAAGACAGTCACCTTCCTGGGCAAAGAGATCCCGGTGGAGTTGTTGACTAAGGACTCGTTTGATGGGGTGGAGATCGCCCTATTTTCGGCCGGGGGCGGCATCAGCAAGGAATTTGGCCCCATTGCCGCCCGGGCGGGGGCGGTGGTGGTGGACAACTCCAGCGCCTGGCGCATGGACCCGGAGGTCCCCCTGGTGGTCCCGGAGGTCAATCCCAACGATATCGGCCTCTATACCAAAACCGGCATTATCGCCAACCCCAACTGCTCCACCATCCAGATGGTGGTGGCCTTGCAGCCCCTGCATGAGGCGGCCCGCATCAAGCGGGTGGTGGTATCCACCTATCAGGCGGTGTCCGGCACCGGCCAGAAGGCGGTGGATGAGTTGGCGGACCAGGTGCGGGCCCTGTTGTCCTGTCAGGAGGCCAAAAACAAGGTCTATCCCCATCGCATTGCCTTTAATGTCTTGCCCCACATCGATGTCTTCCTGGAGAACGGCTATACCAAGGAAGAGATGAAAATGGTCAACGAGACCAAGAAGATCATGGGGGACGACAGCATCCAGGTGACGGCCACCACGGTGCGGGTGCCGGTGTTCTATGGCCATTCGGAAGCGGTGAATATCGAGACGGCGCGGAAGCTCACGGTGGCGGAGGCCCGGCAGATTCTGGCGGAGGCCCCGGGGGTGAAGGTGGTGGACGACCCGCTCCGCAATCAGTACCCCATGCCCATAGATGCCGCCGGGCAGGACCTCACCCTGGTGGGTCGTATCCGGGAAGATTTTACCATCGCCAACGGCCTGAATTTTTGGGTGGTGGCCGACAACCTGCGCAAAGGGGCCGCGACCAACGCCGTCCAAATCGCCGAGATTTTGATCCGGGATTATTTGAGAAAATAGCGGTCAGCGGTCAGCGGTCAGCGGTCAGCTAAAAAGTGTATTAAGGAAGGCTCGTGATTTTCGTTAAGCTGATAGCTGACGGCTGATAGCTGAAAGCCGACTGCTCCAAAGGAGCAGTCGATGCGCATCATCGCCGGTGCATTAAAGGGCCGCCGGCTGGCCCCGGTGCAAGGCAGGATCCGGCCCACCGCGGCCAAGGTCCGGGAGGCGGTGTTCAACATCCTGGGGCCCGCGGTGGTTGGGGTGAGGGTGCTGGATCTGTTTGCCGGCACCGGCGCCCTGGGGATCGAGGCCTTGAGCCGGGGGGCGACGAGCGCTTTGTTCGTGGAAGAGCACCCCGGGGCCTTGAAGGTGCTGCGTCGCAACCTGGAGGATCTGGGTCTGCTGGACCGAATTACGGTCTGGCCGCTGCCGGTGGCCGCGGCCCTGAAGAAGCTGGCCGGTCGGGGCGAGCGCTTCGGCCTGGCCTTCCTGGACCCCCCTTACGGCGGCGGGGCGGCGGCCGCGGCCTTGCAAGCCCTGGCCGATCTTGACCTCCTTACCCCCGGGGCCCGGGTAGTAGTGGAGCACAGCCGCCGGGAGACCTTGCCGGAGGTTTGCGGTCAACTGGCTCCCCTTGCGGTGCGGCGTTATGGCGACACCCAGGTGGCTTTCTATCTGAAGGAAGAACCAGCAGAACAGGAGCATGAGTAACTGATGCCCGATATCGCAGTCTATCCCGGCTCATTCGACCCCATCACCAACGGCCATCTGGACCTGATCCAGCGGGCTTTAAAGGTCTTTGACCGGATCATCGTGGCGGTGGCCACCAACGCCTTCAAAAAATCCCTCTTCACCATTGAAGAGCGGATGGAAATGATCCGGGTGTCCCTGGCGGATTACCCCATGGTCACCATTGACACCTTCGACGGCCTGCTGGTGAAGTACGCCACGCGTCAAAAAGCCCGGGCCATCCTGCGGGGTCTCAGGGCCGTTACCGATTTCGAGTACGAATTTCAGCTGGCCATGATGAACCGCCGGCTGGAACCGGAAATCGAGACGGTGTTTCTCATGACCGGCCTGCGCTGGGTCTTTCTGAGCTCCAGCATCCTCAAAGAAGCGGCGGTGCATGGCGGCGACATCGCGGGCATGGTGCCGGAAATCGTGTTTCACAAACTTCGGGAAAAATTTGGCTTAAAGTAAGGGGCGGAGCCAGTGCGAATCTGCGTTATCGACGGCCAGGGTGGCGGCATCGGCGCCGCGCTCATCAAGCGCCTGAAAGAGGTCTACCGGGAGGAGCACGAGGTCATCGCCCTGGGCACCAACGCGGTGGCCACCGCCCAGATGATGAAGGCCCGGGCCAACCGGGGGGCCAGCGGGGAAAACGCCATCGTCCGCACCGTGGCCACGGCCGATGTCATTTTGGGCTGCCTCTCCATTGTCCTGGCCAACTCTATGATGGGGGAAGTGACCCCCAAGATGGCCGAAGCCATTGCCTCGGCCCCGGCCCGGAAGATTTTGCTGCCCTTGACTCAAGAGGCGGTGGAGATCGTCGGCCTGATCCCCGAACCTCTCCCCCACCTGGTGGATAAGATCGTCAGCCAGAAGTTAAAGGAGGTAATCGACCATGTGTGAAGCGACGGCGTACCTGTTAAAAAACGGCCAGGAGGAACTGGTTCTCAAGGATGTGGATGTTATCGAGCCGGATGGCGACAGCGTCAGGATTGTCAATATTTTTGGGGAACAGAAGGTGTTGAAGGCCCAGATCCACAGCCTGAATCTGATCAATCATAAGGTCTTGCTGGTGGAAAAATAACGGTTTTCGGTTTGCGGTTTTCAGTAAAAGCAAAACCGCTTCAAACTAATAGCGACCATGTTTATAAGAAAAGAGGTAGGGTGGGCGATGCCCATCCTACCTCTTGCTTATGATACGCTCTTCTGGGTTAGCGGAGATTATCAGCCGGGCCAGGGCCTGAGGCCCGGCTTTAGGTCTTAATCACCGAAAACCGAAAACAGGAAACAGAAAACCAGTTTTACTGCACCTTGACGTACTTGCCGCCTTTGACTTCCAGCAGATAAACCCCTTCAGTGCCGGCGCGCACCACGTCGTGCTCCTTATTAAACGACAGTTTGCCGGTGACGCCGTCAAAATCTTTCATATTGTCCAGGTATTTCTTGATGCCTTCCGCTGTGGGGCCGTCCTTTTTCATGGCGTCAAGGAGCATGGAGGTGGCATCGTAGTGGAGGGCCGCAAACATGATGTTCAAGGGATCATTGTTCTTTTTGGCCAGATCGAAGTAGGCTTTCTTGAAGGCCTCGTTCTTCGGGGTATTATATTCTTCGTCGTATTCACCCCCGATGAGGTGGCCTTCGGCGTTGGGACCGGCCAACTGGATATAGACCGGGTCCATGTCGCCGTAAACCCCCAAAATCTTCTGCTTCATGCCCAATTGCCGGGCCTGGGCCGCGGCGGGGGCGGTTTCCGGGGTATAGCCGGGGATGAACAGGATATCGGGGTTGGTGGCTTTGATCTTGGTGAGCTGGGCCTTGAAGTCCCGGGAGCCCCGCATAAAGGATTCGGTGGGCACCACCTTGATGCCGTTTTTTTCAAAGAACTTGGTGAAAAGATCGGCGCAGCCCTTACCATACGGTTCGTTGGAGAACAGAATGGCCACGGTCTTGGGCTTCCAGTTCTTCACCACATAGTCGGTCAGAACTTGGGCCTGCTTGTCGATGCGGGAGCAGCCGCGGTAGAGATAGGCGCCGTAACCGCTGAGTTTGGGGGTAGTGGCGGTGGGGCTGAGTTCCACTACTTTAGCGTCATTGGCGATTTTGCCTGCGGCCATCATGCCGCCGGAGGTCATGGGGCCGATAATGGCCAAGACTTTGTCCACGTTGATGAGTTTCTGCACCGCATTCACCGACGCCGCGGGAGAGTCTTTTTCGTCTTCAAATATCACTTCCACTTGGCGGCCATTGATGCCGCCGGCCTTATTGACCTGATCCACTGCCAGTTCCACCCCCCGTTTGGAGGGGATGCCGTGCTCGGCGCCCACGGACAGACGCAGCACCGCGCCGATCTTGATGGGCTCGGCCCCGAAGGCGAGACCGGCGGTTAGCAAGGTGAGGGCCAGAGCGACCACCAAAATTTTGCGTATACTCATCATGTTCAATTCCTCCTTATCTTTTCCTTATAGGGTATTTCCGGCGGAAAGAAAATTAAAATTGTGCCCCGGCTGGCTGCCTATCTCCTTATTCGGAGCCAAGCTCCTTCAAGGTGATGTGGGCGTTGATGCCCAGGTTTTCCTGAAGGTGGCGCCGGGCCCGGCGGCACAGCATCTCCAGGGCCTTGATCTCATCGGAGAAGAAACTCTCTGCCACGATGAGGTCGATTTCCAGGACCTCCAGGCCTTTTTCCGTGACCACCCGGTGGCGATACTCCGGGAGCGCCCCCCCCATGACTTCCTGGAGGAGCAGGCTGATCTGGTCCGGGTGTACTTTGATGCCCCCCACGGAGAAGATGGGATCGGTGCGTCCGGTGATTTCCCCCAGGCGCACCAGGGTGCGGCCGCAGTCACAGGTTTTTGGTAAGAGCGACGTCCGGTCGCCACTGCGAAAACGGACCAACGGGAAGGCCACGGTGCTCAGGGTGGTGATCACCAGCTCCCCGGGGGTGCCGGGGGGGAGCGGGGTCCCGGTCTCGGGGTCGATGATCTCCGGGTAAAAGTGGTCCTCGGAGAAGTGGAGGCCGCCGTCGGCGCCGCAACTGAAGGCCAGCCCCGGCCCCATGACTTCGGTGATGCCGTAGGCCGTGGCGAGCTTAACCTGGAAGCCCGCCTCGATCTCCCGGCGCACCTCGCCGGGGAGCGGCGAGGCCACCAGCAGGGCCTGCTTGAGGCTAAGTTCCGCCGGGGTCAGGCCCATGCGGGCCATCACCGTCAGGAGATGCCGGGCCAGGGGCGGCGTGGTGACCAGGACCGAGGTCTTGTAATCCCGCATCACCATGAGTTCCTTGGCAAAATTGAGGGTTGCCGGCGGGATCACCGAGGCTCCCAGGTATTCGGCCCCGGCTTGGAGGTCCCGGCGCCAGTTGGCCAACCCGGGGGGCAGGATAATTTGCAGGATGTCTTCCCGGGTGACTTCGGCGGCGGCGTATAACCGGGCCAGGAGCTCCAGCCAGAGCTTGACGTCCTGGGCGGCATAGCCCACCACCAGTGGCTTCTCCGTGGTGCCGGGGGAGGAGAGGATGCGGACGATGTCCCGGAGAGGCACGGCGAAGAGGCCGTAGGGGTAGTTTTCCGACAGGTCTTTCCGGCTGGTGCAGGGGAGCTTCGCCAAATCGCCCAGGCTCCGGAAGTCATCCAGGTTCAGCCCCAGGCGGTCGAACCGGCGGCGGTAGAATTTCACCTGACGGTAAGCCCGGGTGAGGGTGCTCTGGAGGCGCTCCAGTTGCAGGAGCTCCAATTCCCCCCGGTCCATGGCCTCAATTTCCGGTTGGCGCATGTGTCCTCCCTCCCTATCTCACGCCAAGACGCAAAGACGCCAAGGCGCAAGGTTCATATCATCAGCATTAGACCTTACCGCCCCTCGGTAAATTCCTTGTAGTCCCGGCCCAGATAGGCCCGGGTCACCTGGCGGTCCTGGAGCAGGTCGGCGGCATTGCCGCTCAGGATAATGCGGCCCGTTTCCAGGACGTAGGCCCGGTCGGCGACCTTGAGCGCCCCCCGGGCGTTCTGCTCCACCAGAAGAATGGTTACCCCTTCGGTGCGCAGTTGGCTCAGCCGGGCCAGGATGTCCTCCACCACGATGGGGGCCAGACCCAGGGAGGGCTCATCCAACAGCAAGAGCCGGGGGCGGGCCATGAGGGCCCGGCCGATGGCCAGCATTTGCTGTTCCCCGCCGCTCATGGTGCCGGCCTGCTGGGCCAGACGGTCCTTGAGGCGCGGAAAAAGCTGAAAGACCCGTTCCAGGTCTGACTGGATGGCGGCGCGGGCCTCTTTGCGGTAGCGGCGGTAGGCCCCCAGCTCCAGATTTTCCGCCACGGTCATGGGCGCAAAGAGCTGGCGGCCTTCGGGGACCTGGGAGATCCCCAACCCCACGATCTCCTCCGGGGCCAGGCCGCGTAACGTGCGCCCGGAGAACTCCAGGTCGCCGTCTTTCCGCACCAGCCCGCAAATGGCGTTGAGCAGGGTGGTCTTCCCCGCGCCGTTGGCCCCAATGAGGGTGACGATTTCGCCCTCCCGGACGCGACAGGTCACGCCGCTGAGGGCTTTCACGGAGCCGTAGTAGGCGGAGAGGTTACGGATTTTTAGCATTACGGTTTTCAGTTTTCGGTTTTCGGTTAAAAAGATTACCCATCAATCAAAAATTATCCCTTTTGGCAGTTATTGTATGGTGGGCACGGCCCAGCATACATCCAAAGGCTGGCGGGCAATGCCCGCCCTACATTGTTTGCATGGGTGGAACGGGCTTTCCAGCCTGTTCTGCACAGGCGAGACGCCTGTGCCACCAAGGCTTTTAATTAAAAACCAAAAACCAAAAACGAAAAACCGGCTTCTTCACCCCTGCCAGTCTGTCCCTAAATATGCGGCGATGACCTCCGGGTTCTTCTGGATGGCCCGGGGCGGGCCGTCGGCGATGAGTTTGCCGTAGTTGAGCACCGCGATTTCGTCGGCCACCTCCATGGTGAGGCCCATGTCGTGCTCCACCAACAGGAGGGTGAGGTCCCGGGCCCGTAATTCCAGGATCAGGGCCTGGAGGCGTTCGGTCTCCACCGCGTCCAGCCCTGAGGCGGGCTCATCCAGGAGGAGCAGCTTGGGGGCGGAGGCCAAAGCCCGGCCGATCTCCAGCATCCGTTTGAGTCCCAGGGGCAGGATGGAAGCGGGCTGCTGGGCCCGGGAGGCCAGCCCCACGAACTCCAGGGCCTCCATGGCCTTGGCGCGAATCACTTTTTCTTCCGTGCGGGTCCAGGGGAACCGCACGGCCCCGGCCAGGAGGCCGGAGTTGCTCAGGCGGTGGCGACCCACCATGACGTTTTCCAGGACCGTCATATGGTCAAAGAGCTGCACCAGTTGAAAAGTCCGGGCAATCCCCTGCCGGGCGATGCGGTGGGCCGGGCGACCCTGGATCTCTTCCCCCTGAAAGACGATGCGGCCCGCCTGGGGGGCCAAAAAGCCCGTCACCAGGTTGAACAGGGTGGTCTTGCCGGCGCCGTTGGGGCCGATGACCGCCTTGATGGTCCCCGGGGCAATCCCAAAGCTCACCTGTTCCACGGCCTGAAGGCCGCCGAAGGCCAGGCTTACCCCGTGCAGTTCCAAGAGCGGCGTCTCAGACAGGGAAGGTCCCTCCTTCCCGCTTGTAGCGCCGGAATTCGTAAAGGTCCAGGATGCCCCGGACCAGGCCCCGGGGCAGGAAGATCATCACCACCATGAGGATGGCTCCGAAGATGACCACTTCAAAATCGTGAAAGACCGTGAGCGCCTCGGGGAGCACGGTGAGCGCCCCGGCCCCCAAAAGCGAGCCCCAGATGCTGGCCATACCGCCCAGGACCACCATGGTCACCAGTTTGATGGAAAACATGAAGCCGAAGGACGCCGGGGCGACGAAGTTGAGGGTATGGGCATAGAGGCTGCCGGCCAGGGAGGCGTAGAGGGCGCTCCAGACAAAGATCTTGAGCTTCATGCGGAAGGTGTCCACCCCCAGGGACTCGGCCCCGGCCTCGCTGTCGTGGAGGGCCCGGATCGCCCGACCGGTGCGGGAGTTCACCAGGTTGGCGCTGATATACAGGATCAAGCCCAGAATAATCCAGATCAACAGATAGAGGCGCCGGGGAGTGTTGAGGGCCAAGCCGGCCAGGGAGAGGGGGGGGATGCCGCTGAGGCCCGAGGGTCCCCCGGTGAGGCCCTGGGCCTCGTTGAGGATGATGTAGACGATGATGCCGAAGCCCAGGGTGGCCATGGCCAGGTAGTAGCCCCGGAGCTTCAGGGCCGGGATGCCGATCAAGAAAGCGGCGGTGCCGGAAACCGCCAGCCCCGCCACCAGGGCCAGCCAGGGATTGACCCCGTAGGTGGCGGTGAGGATGCCGGAAGTATAGGCACCCAGGCCGAAGAAGGCGGCGTGTCCCAGGGAGATCTGGCCGGCATAGCCCAGGAGCAGGTTGAGCCCCACCACCAACAGGGTATGGATGCCGATGAAATTGAGGAGGGTGTAGTAGTAGTCATGGTCCATGAAAACGGCGATGGCCACGACCACCAGGGCAAAGAGGAACCAGCGGTTCAGGAATCGGAGCCGGGTCATTTCCGTCCTCCCACCAGCCCCTGGGGGCGCAGGAACAGGACCAGGAGGAGCAGGAGAAAGGCCACCGCATCCCGGTAGCCGGAGGAGATGAAGCCGGTGGCCAGGGCCTCGGCTACGCCCAGGACCAAGCCCCCCAGGACCCCGCCCCAAAGGCTCCCCAGGCCCCCGATGATGGCGGCGGAAAATCCCTTGAGGCCCAGCATGGTGCCCATGTCATAGACACCCAGGGTGAGGGGGGCGATGAGGATGCCGGCCCCCGCCCCCAGGGCGGCGCTGACCCCGAAGGAGAGCTGGACCATGCGGCCGGCGGCGATCCCCACCAGGCGGGCGGCCCGGGTGTTATAGGCGCAAGCCCGCATGGCCTTGCCCACCAGGGTAAGCCGAAAAAAGGCCTCCAGGGCTGCCACCGAAATCGCCGTGATCCCCAGCACCCAGAGGTTTTGGGGCAAAATGGTAGCCTCCCCCAGGTGGATGGGGGTATTGCCGGAAAAGGGCGGCAGGATGTAAGCCTCTTTGCCCCACAGGAGCATGGCCACGCCTTTGATCAGGACGGCGCCGCCCACGGTGATGATGATCAGGGTGATGGGGCTGGGGTCTTTGACCGGACGCAGGGCCAGGCGCTCAAAGACCAGCCCCACGATGGTCACCAGGATGACGGCGCCCACAAAGGCCAGGGGGAGAGAGGGGATCACCTGGTAGATGCTGATGGCGCACAAGGCCCCCAGCATCACCATCTCGCCCTGGGCGAAGTTGATGATGGTGGTGGCATTGTAAATGATGCCGAACCCCAGGGCGATGAGGGCGTAAATCGCGCCGTTGGTCAGGCCGGAGACGAGATACTGCAGCAGGTCGGCAAGGATCTCCAAGGGGAGTGAACTGCCTCCATGATCAGTAGTCAGTTGCCAGTAGTCAGTTAAAAAATAGTCCGGGCATGATCGGAACGACTAACTGCTACCGGCCATGGTAAGGATATCTATTGCATGCTCCAGTCAGCAGCAGTTGCCAGGCCAACGCCAGGAGTACCGCAAGGAAGGTCCTGGACGCCGGCAAATGGCAACTGGCGACTGACTGCTGACTACTAATCGATCAGCTGGAATTCGCCGTTGTGAATCTTGACCATCACAAAGGCGGCCGGGGACAGGCCGTTGTGGTCTTCCGGGCTCATATTGAAAATACCGCTGATGCCCACGAAGTTTTTGAGGCCTTCCAGTTCGCCGCGGATTTTCTCCTGGTTGTCGCCGGCCTTGGCCAGGGCCTGATTCAGCATGCGAATGGCGTCATAGGCATAGGCCCCGAAGCTGGATTCCGGCGCCTTAAATTTGGCTGAATACTTTTCGGCGTATTCCTTACACACGGCCTTCTGAGGGTCGGTGTCGGGCAGCTGCTGCCAGATCACCAGCTTGCCGGCGGGCATGATGATTCCTTCCCCCGCATCCCCGGCCAGTTCGATGAATTTTTTGGAGGCCGCACCGTGACTCTGAATTAAGGGCAGGGTGAGACCCAGCTGTTTCATATTTTTGGCTACCAGGGCCGGGGCCGGGCCGGTGCCCCAACAAATCACCGCCTGGGCCGAAGTGCCCCGGAGCTTGGTGAGCTGGGGGGTCATGTCGGTGTCTTTTTCCCCGAAGACCTCCTGGGCCACTATCTCGAAGCCGTACTTGGGGGCCAGGGCCAGGAGCTGCTGCTTGCCCGAGACCCCGAAACCGGTGGACACAGTGAGGATGGCCACCTTTTTGAGATTTTGCTTTTGCAGGTACTGAAAGATGCGGTCCACCGCCATCTGGTCCGTTTGGGCGGTCTTGAAGACCCAGACGCGGTCCTTGGCCGGGGAGGTGATGTCAACGCCGGCGGCGCAGGAAATCAAAGGCAGTTTAGCCTTCTGGGTGATTTCCAGGGTGGTCATGGAGGTGTGGGTGAGACTGGGGCCGATAACGGCCAGGACGCTTTTGTCCTGAGCCAGCTTGGTGGCATGGAGCCGGGCCTTGGTCACGTCGCCTTCGTCATCATAAATGACCAGCTTCAGCGGGTGACCATTGATGCCTCCCGTGGCGTTGACGGTCTCTGCCACCAGTTCCATGGAATTGCGTTCGGGCTCCCCGAGATAGGAGGCCGGGCCGCTGATGGAGAAGATGCCGCCCACCACGTAGGGCTCGGTCTTTTTGGCGCCGCCGCAGCCCAAAAAGATGAGGCCCAGACCGGCCAGGGCCAGGGTTACGCCAACCAGAATTGCCTTTATTTTCATAAGCTCTCCTCCCCGATAATTTAAAGTCGATATACTTCCTCGCCCTTATAGATGTGGATGCCTTCTTTCTGGAGCAATTCGATGGCCTGCTCCAGGTTGTCGAAGCGGAAGATGATCACCGCGTTCTTGCCGCTATGCTGGACGAAGGCGTACATGTATTCCACGTTGACGCCGGCTTTGGCCAGGATTTGGAGCACCAGCCCCAATCCCCCGGGCCGGTCCGGCACCTCCACCGCCACCACCTCCGTCTTGCCGACGGTAAAGCCTTTATCCTTCAAGATCTCCCGGGCCCGATCGTACTGGTCCACGATGAGCCGCAGGATGCCGAAATCAGTGGTGTCGGCCAGGGAGAGGGCCCGGATGTTGATCCCGGATTCGCCCAGAACCCGGGTGACTTCCGCCAGGCGGCCAGCCTTGTTCTCCAAAAATACCGAGATTTGTTCCACTTTCATGGTTGTGCTCCCTCATCGACGATGAACTTTACCTGCAGGAAAGAAGGCGGCCGGGGACGGCTGCCCCACCGGCCGGTTTAAACCGCCGCCCCCGGCGATTCTCAAGCCGGCGAGGGCGCTGGCGCCACATTTTCACAAGAAATGTGCTTTAGCGAAGCCCTAAAGTTGCCGCTTGTCAATGACCCGCTTGGCCTTGCCTTCGCTGCGGGGGATGGATTGGGGCTCCACCAGTTTCACCTTGACGGAGACGGTGAAGTAATCCTTGATCTTCCTCTGGATGCCCTGGGCCAGGGCCTGTAATTGCTTGACTTCATCGGAGAAGGCGGTTTCATCTACTTCCACCTGGACTTCCAGGGTATCTAGTTGCCCCTCCCGGTCGACGATGAGCTGGTAATGGGGCGCCACTCCCGGGGTTTCCATGAGCACGGACTCGATCTGGGACGGGAAGACGTTCACGCCTCGAATAATGAGCATGTCATCGCTGCGGCCCTGGAAACGACTGATGCTGGCCATAGTCCGACCGCAGATGCAAGGGGCGTAATTCAGGGAGGTGATGTCCCGGGTGCGGTAGCGCAGCAGCGGGAAGGCCTCTTTGGTGAGGGTGGTGATGGCCAGTTCGCCTAACTCACCCGCCGGGACCGCTTCCAGGGTCGCCGGGTTGATGACCTCCGGCAGAAAGTGGTCTTCAAATATGTGCAGCCCCTGCTTGGCTTCGAGGCACTCGATGGCCACCCCCGGCCCCAGGATCTCGGATAGGCCGTAAATGTCCAGGGCATCGAGGTGGAGGCGCTTTTCGACTTCCTGGCGCATACCCTCGGTCCAGGGTTCGGCCCCGAAGACCCCCACCCGGAGCTTGGTCTTGGCGAAGTCCACCCCCATTTCCTGGCCCACCTCCGCCAGGTACAGGGCGAAGGAGGGGGTGCAGCAGAGGACGGTGGGACCGAAGTCCTGAATAAGCATGATCTGGCGGCGGGTCTGTCCCCCGGACACGGGGATCACCGCGGCTCCCAGGCGTTCAGCCCCGTAGTGGGCCCCCAAACCCCCGGTGAACAGGCCATAGCCGTAAGCCACGTGGATGATGTCGCCGCGATGGGCGCCCGCGGCCGCCAGGGCCCGGGCCATCAGCTCCGCCCAGGTTTCCAGGTCCCGCTGGGTATAGGCCACGGGAGTAGGCTTGCCGGTGGTGCCGGATGAGGCGTGAATCCGGACAATCTGGTCCATGGGGGCGGCAAACATACCGAAGGGGTAGTTGTCCCGCAGGTCCTGCTTGGTGGTGTAAGGCAGATGGCGAAGATCCCCCAGGGTGCGGATGTGTTCCGGCTTAACCCCCAACTCATCCATCCGCCGGCGATAGAACGGCACCAAATGATAGACCCGTTCCACCACCGCTTGCAGGCGTTTAAGCTGTAAGGTTTCCAGGTCTTCCCGGGGCATAGTTTCATGTTCAACGTCACGGATCATGTAACCTTGTACTCCTCCCTGATAGACATTTGTTAAAGATAGCACAAAGTCCCGCCGGGGGTCAAATATGCTTTTGCAGTTTTCTGAGCCAAGTGGTGAAAAACTGGAGGGATAGGGTGGCAGTTGGTCCGGGCGGCTCACACTTCCGGGAGTCAGGTTTCCAGGCTGTCGGCCCAGACCAGCAAGAAGCGGGTTGCCAGGGCGTAGCGGACCGCGGCGGAGCGGGCCTGGTTGTGGCGCAGCAGTCCGGCCCGGAGCAATTTCTGCAGGTATTCCCAGGCGGTTTTGCGATCTATCCCGAAGTGCTGTTCGAAGTCTTTCAGGCGGAACCAGCCGCCCCGGGTGTGACCCAAAAACTCCCAGAGCTTTGCCCGGCTGAGCTTGCGGTGGGCCCGGCGGGGCAACAGGCCCAGGCCTTCTTCCTGAAACCAGGCGCGCAGCAGGTCTTCCCGGAGCGCCGGTGGGGCTGGGGTGAGGGCCGCCTGGGGCCGGCCCCCCATGGGGTCAGAGGGTTTGAGGGGGGTGCCGGTGACCAGGGGATAGTTAACGGGAAACCAGCGATCCACCTTACGGAGCAAGCGGTGGAAGCGGTCCAGGGTGACCCGCCCGGCCAGATGCGTGATCAGGGAATCTTTGAGGCGCTTTTTGACCACCTGCCGCTGGGTTTTGGGGTCAAAGGAGGAACCGCCGGTTTCCAGGATCACTTCCAGCATCAACCCGTTTACCAGGGCCCGGTCCAATTTTTCTTCTTCCGGTCCGGGGCCCTTCTGAGCTCCTTCCCAGACCCCGGATCTTTTGCTCCCATCCATCGCCGCCGCCGGGCCCGGGAGAGATGGAGGCGTTTCTCCCCGGGGTTCTGCACGTGAGTTCCAGGCAAGAGAACGTTACCGTTCCCGGCCCTGGTGCGGCTAAGAGATGCAAGATCCCGGCCAGAAAGGTTAAAAGGCTATGAGCTGAATATAATTATGAAATTACGAAGGTGATTGGATCTCCTTTTAAAATGTCCCATTGCCTGTCCCAAGGGTATCCCACTAAGCTTCGGGCTGGCCGCCATACAAGACCATCTGGCAGGCGGGGCAGCGCACCTCTCCCCCCAGGGCGCCGATGATGGCGTCTAAAAAGGCCGGCAAGTCGCTGGGCTGACGGGCCGTGATGAGGTTGCCATCCACCACCACTTCGGCATCTTTGTAGGTGGCCCCGGCATGGACCAGGTCATCTTTGATGGCAGAAAAGCAGGTGACGGTTTTCCCGGCCACCACTTCGGCGGAGGCCAACATCCAGGGCCCGTGGCAAATGGCGGCGACGATCTTGCCGTGACGGGCCATCTCCCGGATGAAGGCCACCATGGCGGGATGACGGCGCATGCGGTCCGGGGCGTAACCCCCCGGCACCACCACCGCCTGGAACTGCTCCACGTCCACCTCCCGGATGGCTTTATCCACGGTGACGGGGTAACCGTACTTGCCGTGATGCACCCTGGCCTCGCCGGAGCCCACCACCACAACCTCGGACCCCTCTTCCTTCAGCCGCAGCAGGGGATACCACAGTTCCAGGTCTTCATAGAGATCCTCGGCAAAAATCGCCACGCGTTTGCCCTTCAAGCGCTTGTCCAATGGCATGTGCGATACCTCCTTGAACAGGAAAATCTAGAAAAAAGATAAGGGCAGCCGCGGGCCGGCGCAAGGTAAAGACGAAAACGCAGATGATTTTGCCTCTTTAAGGGGGTTATTTCACTACCCCTGTACCGCTTCAGGAAAAACAAGCGGGATATTTACTGCTAAGTTGCTGATTTGTAATGGTGATTATCGGCGCCGGAACGGAACGCCACCACGAGGGCGCCGCTGACGAACCGCGGGTGTACCGCGCCGGTGCCGCTGGAAAAGGCGCGAAAACCGCAGCCGAAAAAATTGTTCCCTACAGTGACGGAGTTCGGTGCGCATGGGTCTCACTTTAAGGGAAGGGAGAAAGATTGCCAGAACAGGGGCAACGATTGACCGGGTTTATTAAGGCGGCCGCAGGGGAGGTGGAGGCGTCAAAGGCTGCGGATTATTTTTATTCGGGCAGATGCCGACTCATGAGGATATGCCGATCATATCGGCAACTCTTTGATATTTTAGAGATTTGTTGATAGTGGCAAGATAGCCGCTATTCTTGCACATCTATAATTGAGCGAAGGGTTGTGAAGGCTTTTACAGTAACTTTTGTATTATATTTAGTAGGGATAGCTTGATTTTCTTGGAGGTGGCGGACAACTTCAAGGGGCATTCTGGTTCAAACAGAATGCCCCTTGCCGTTATAGCCATCGAAGTGTTAGTCCGGGTCCTCTGTGAAGAGAGTCTGCAAAGAGAGATGGACTAGTGTCCGGCAAATCGGATTCCTTCCCGCACCTGGTTGATGGCCTGGTCGATAAACTGAATGGCTCGTTCTCTATGGCCCCCTTTATTCGGGGTCGCTTTTTCCAACGCGACCTTGGCGGCCTGGAGATGATGCAGAGCATTATCCATGTGTGGTTGATTGCCATACGCCAGGGGGATGGCCGCACCGAGAAACAATCCAACCAGGAGAATAATCACGTACGGGTACTTGTTGTTCTTCCGTGGGTGCATCGATTCCATTGGTAATCTCTCCCAAATAGTTTAGTTATTAATCAAAGTTACCACTTTTTCCTTCCGAGCCCAACAGACATAAAGTAATGAAGCACAAAAATTTCTTAAAATCAATTTTTTTATCCCCCCGGCCAGATTAATGCTGACGCACGACCAAAACCCCGGGGAAGACGCTGGCGGCGTGGTGCCCGGGAGGAATTAGGGTCAGGGTCTGGGGTTATCGTTATACCTGGGAGCTCTCATGCGTCAATAGAGATATCCTGGAGCTGGGCCTGTCGATCCCCTATTTCGATATGTGGATCATATTGCTAATTTTTTGAAGTTTTTGGAAAGTTTTGGTTTTGGCAAGGTATATGGCACCTAGCGAAGTGCACAAGTTCTTCAAAATAGCTATTGTGATGGGAGGCTCATGAAGGGATCTGTGAGGGCGTGGGAGTGAGATTCCTCCGGTCTAGCCGGCGTCGTCCCGATATTAGTGGAGAAGCCCAAACTGAATACTTGACTATACTTTTTTGCAACCTAACTTTAACGTATCTATCACCTCATCCCTGGGAAAAAGGGGGAGGTGGCCCGGCAATTTAATTCTCCCATTGGCGAGGAGTATCGCTCTTGGCAACTACAACCTCTTTCCTGGCTATAAATACTTGGTCGCCGATTAACGAGGAGGCAGAATGAGCAAACGAATCTTGGCAGGACTGGTTTGTTTGGCGTTTTGGGCACTGACGGGTAGCGCCCTGTCCCAGGAGCAACAGCAAAAGCCGCAGGCCCCACCGCCGGCAGCCCCTCAGGCCGAAAAGGCGCCGGCGCCGGCACCGGCACCTGATCCCCTCCAAATTGCCCAAAAGATGTGCGATTTCCTTAAATCTCAACAGCAATTTACTTACAAAGCCGAGGTCGCCGTCGACGAGGTGTATTACGGCAGCAAAAAAATTCAGTATGAGACTGGCCTGGAATTCTTTGTGAAGCGGCCCGACCAGCTCAGGGTCAATGCCGTGGGCGACCGGGTCGACAAGCAGTTCTACATCGACGGCAAGACCATCACCCTGTACGACAAAGACCATAACGTCTACGGCACCCTGGAGGTCCCTCCCGATCTCGAAAGCGCCCTGGAAAAGGCCCATAAGGAATTTGGGATCCGGGTTTCCTTGAGCGACCTGGCCAGCCCTGATCTTTGGGAATTAATGGAAAAACACATCAAACACTCCCTTTATGTGGGCAAGTCCAGGATCCGCGGGGTTCTCTGCCACCACCTGTCCTTCGATGGGGAAAATGTCCAGTTCCAGCAGTGGATCGATGCCGGGGAACAACCCCTCCTCCGAAAGATCGTGATCACCTATAAGAAATTGCCCGATTCTCCCCAATGGACCGCGTACATCAGCGACTGGAATTTCTCCCCCCAGCTTAATGCCAACCTGTTTGCCTTTACTCCCCCTCCGGGGGCCGAAAAGATCAAGTTTGTCCCGGTTGCGCCCAGCCAGGCCCCGAAACCGGAACCAGGGATGAAAAAGGAAGGAGGCAAATCATGAAGCTGAGAAAACTCAGGTCTCCTATTTGGAGCCTTTTCGCAGTGGCGTTAGTATTGACTTTGCCCTTTGTGAGCTCGGCGGCTGGGCCAAAGGGGGGAGGCGGCGGAGGCGGGCATCCCGCGGGCGGTGGTCATGCCGCCGCCGCCCCTCATGGCGGCGGTTTTAGCGGCGGCAGCTTCCGCCCGGCGCCGGCCCCCCGCGCAGTGCCAGCCCCCCGGGGCGGCGCAGTGGCGAGAGGACCCC
This sequence comes from uncultured delta proteobacterium, assembly GCA_963812015.1. Classification (GTDB taxonomy): domain Bacteria; phylum Desulfobacterota; class Desulfobaccia; order Desulfobaccales; family 0-14-0-80-60-11; genus 0-14-0-80-60-11. The sequence goes on from CAWETI010000002.1 coordinate 1,102,403, forward strand.
GGGGAGGTACGGCCGTCCGAGGCCCCTCTGGCGGCGCGGCTGTTAAAGGATCCCGTGGAGCCTACGGTGGCGGCTATCCTGGTGGAGGTTATGGCGAGGCCTGGGCCCCCTATTATGGTCCGGAGTATGGCGGGGGAGGGGGACTCGCCGCCGCGATTATCGCCGCTTTGGCGATTGGCACAATTCTGGAGGCTTTGCCCTCCGGGGCCTCCCCCCAGGTATATGGGGGTCAGACCTACTACTATGACGGCAGCAACTATTATCAGGCCTGCTATCAGGGTACTGACCTTAATTACTGCGTGGTCCCGCCTCCCGGCGGGTGAGACTCTTGAGGATAAAGCGGACCGGGAAGGCTAAGCGCTCACTTTATTCGGTTTTGGTGCTGGCCCTGGGCCTGTTATTGGCCTGGGGCCAGGATCATGGGTTTGACACCACTGAGAATGAGGAATCAGAATGGCCTGCCCCCCAAAACTGATCCACAAGTTATGTTAGAGTGGGGTACCGATGGAGATGAAACAAAAGAGGTTTACCAGGGGAGAGATCATGGAAAGGCGCGCTAAACCATTGTGGCGATAACTGCTATTAATGCGCTCATCAAGAGGGTCTGGAAGTATTTCACTATCCAGATCATAGCTGCAACTTTTCCGGGAGGGGATAATTGCCTGGTTTGGCAAGATATTCGCTTATCCTGGCTTTTCTCTGAAAATAGCAAAATACCCGCTCCACCAACTAAATAGGCTGAGAGCGGAGTCGATGCCTCCATGCGACGTAATAGGTTCATTTCTCCTCGCCTTTCTTTTCTCATCATTATCGGCCGGTGCTATTCTGGGTTATGGGGCTGGAAATCATATCTGGACTAATTTTCTCTAGCGTCTAAAACCCGCAAGGAGAGATTTTGGGAAAGTTTCCTGATATCATGTTCCTCACAACTGGGGTTACTTTCGCAAGGAGGATGGTTGCGAAGTTCGAAAAATAGTTCAGATCACCTAAGTTAAGGTAGCCATCGCCTGGTTGCCGCCGACTGTCGGTTAGTGAGGAGTTTTAAAGCTATGCGGGCTTTGTTGGTATGTCCCGAGTTTCCCCTGTCCTTCTTCAGTTTCCGAAATGCTGTGCGGGTCCAGGGGGCGAAAAGTTCTTTTCCACCTTTGGGGCTGCTGACGGTGGCAGCCTTGCTGCCCACTGAATGGGAACTGCGTCTGGCCGATCTCAACACCAGCAGGCTGACGGAGCAAGATTGGCAGTGGGCCGATCTGATTATGCTATCGTCTATGTTCATTCAGCGGGAAGGCTTGTTAGCCCTGATACAAGAAGCCAAACGCCGGGGCAAGACCGTGGTCGCCGGAGGGCCTTACCCCACTTCGCTTCCTGAGGAAGCCCTGGCGGCAGGCTGTGATTTCGTGGTGCGGGGCGAGGGCGAGAATACGATTCCCTTGCTTCTGGCGGCGATGCGCGACGGCAAGACCGGGGTGATCGAAAACTCCGAAAAACCGGACCTGACTGCTTCAGCGATCCCGCGCTTTGATTTGCTGCGATTGCACGATTACGCAGGCTTATCAATTCAGACTTCCCGGGGATGCCCGTTTGACTGCGAATTTTGCGATGTGGTGAATCTTTTCGGACGCATACCCCGTTACAAGACCCCCAAGCAGGTCATCGCAGAATTGGAGACCCTCTACCGGCTGGGGGCCTCCGGAGAAGTGTTCATTTGCGATGACAACTTCATCGGGGACAAGAAGCATGCCCGGGCCATCCTGCAAGAACTCACCTCCTGGATGAAGAGTCGAGGCGCCCCCTTCACCTTTGTGACGGAAGTATCGGTGAATCTGGGGCAGGATTTGGCTCTGGTGGATCGCATGACCGCAAACAACCTGGGGCGAGTCGTTATCGGGATCGAGTCTCCGGATGAAAAGGTGCTCGAAACCAGCCGTAAATATCACAATATTAAGAATCCTCTGGTAGAATCGGTCAACAACCTCAAGAAGAATGGGATGACGGTGATGGGCAGCTTCATCCTCGGGCTTGACGGGGAAACGGCAGGGGCCGGCAGGCGAATCTGCTTTTTCATCGAACAGGCTGACATCCCAATAAATATGCTGGGGCTCTTGCAGGCCCCGGCGCATACCCGCCTGTGGCAACGCCTGGAACGGGAAGGGCGGCTGCGGCGGGATATCGGTCACGACGGGGGCACCTTCTCGCCGCTGAATTACGACCCGGATCGACCGGAAGCCGAGATCATGCAGGAGTACATCGATGCCTGGGATTATCTTTATGAGCCGTCCCGTTATCTGGCCAGGACCTATCGCTACTACCTGGCCATGCGGCCCACGCGCCTGGCCATGGCTATCGCCAAAGGGGCCCCCCGGCCACCCGACAGCCTCCCCGCCTACAAGAAGACTTGGCGCACTAGTTTCTATGAAATCCGGGCCTTGCTGATGATCCTGTGGCGGCAAGGGATACGTCCATCGTACCGGCGCCAGTTTTGGACCCAGTTGATCGGCATGTGGAAACAAAACCCTAGCCGCTTGGTCAATTATCTGACGGACTGCAGCACGGGCGAGGACTTCTTCATCCTGAGAAAAATTGTGCGGGAAAAAATTACCGCGATCATGATGCAGCGGGGCCTCGAGGTTACCAGGGGAACTCAGCGCCGGGGGGCGTCTTCGGGAATTTGATCGCCGGGCCGCTCTATGATGGGAAGAGTGGCCGGTGATAGAGCAAGGAAAATCGGCTAAGCATTTCTACGACTATCTGCTATGTATACGCCCTTTTGGGTACTCCCAAAACGCTTTGATACTTTATCCATATGTGCTCTCTGTTGGCTGGCCCCGCCGTCGTTTTTCGGCTGCCGTTGTCCCTACGACCGTGGGGGTAAAGTTTCCACGGTTATCGCGCCCAGAGCGCAGGCGTACCATCAGGGTCAACGGTCCTGGAGGGTAGGTTCGTCTCCCTCGGCCCGTCGCGGCCATGTGGGGACCGCCGCCGCCTGCACCGATGGCCCGGTCACCCATCGACTCCGAATCCCCGACCCAACCCGGCAGGGCGTGTTCACGACCTGTCTAAAGGCCAGGCTGAGGCGATGAGAGCCCGCCCTTGAGATGATCACCCGCCCCCTGGCCGGGTTGCACCACCTTCCCCTTGGTCGGTAAGTTTCGACGACGCGGGGGCCGTGTCCTGGCCTTATTGATGCCAACCCAGCACCCCGTCACCTGGAGCTCTGCTGTACCCAGCCCCCGGCCCCTACGCCCAGCACCCCACGTCCACACACCCACGCATGGAGCGCCTCCCCCGCTCCCCAGCACCCTGCCGCTTCGCCACGGCCAGCCTCGCTACGGGGGGGGGCCGCAGGCCAGCCGCCGCCCGCCGCGCCCCGCTCCTCCCCCCGGTCCTTGCCTGAAGGATTCCCGGCCCGGAAACCCAATGTCGGGGACTCACGGTACCCCCCCTGCATTTCAAAGGTGGTACGGAAATTTTTTCAACAATATAGCTGGTTAATGATTAAACAAGGGTGAAGGTCACAAGGCAGATTTCATGTGGTTGTGGTGGAGAATTTTTTCATCTGCGATGATCCACCCTGTGGTGGCCCCCCCCTTTATGGGACTCATGGCAAAAAATTTTTACGCAAAAATCCGGCCGGGGTACATGGTCATTAAGATGCGATTTCTGGCCCTACATGAGGTACCCCTACCCAAACTTGGCCACCCCTAATCGTAGCTTCCTGGCCCCCAGGATGGCCGTCAGCCCCGTGCTCATCAACTTCTTTTCATGGGCCGGGGAAGGCTTTTGGGCTGGCCGGGGAATAGATGATCTGGCGCAACATTCCAACAGGCCGCGGCTTTTCACCGAGAAATTATCCATAATGAATTTGGAGGTAACCCAAGAGTTCCTGGCGGGATCAACATGCAGCTATCGGAAGAATATCAAAACATTTTTATTTGGTATGGAGTAGCGGAAATATAGCAGTTAGCGACACCTCGTATGGTTGCGCAAGGACAAAGGAGACTCCAGAATTTCCTATGCCTACATTATCCGAGAGGCTTTTTCCTCCAGAAAGTAATCTGTAAAGAGATATTACATACTGTAATTTTATCTGACATATTTTTAGATGGTATAAAATTGGTATCCATAACTCATTGATATCTAAATGGGTTTCAATTAATATAAAAATGCTGGTTAGGCGCAGTTTATGCATAATAACCCACCTATATGTTAACCAGTGCATTTTTTGGTATAGTCAGGACCTCTGCCCAACCTACTGAAACAAGAACCACTAGGACTAAGCTGAAATGCACCATCTGGAAAACCGCGCCAAGAAATTCGATAACGCCATGGCCTACGCCACCTTGATTTGTCGCCGCTTCTTTAACGCCTTTTTCGTTCTCCTGCTCCTGGCCGGGATGGCAGTCGCGGACCAGCCCACACCTGACGCCAACCCATTAACCCATACGATCACCACCAACCCCCAGGTAAACCCCTTTCTCAATGGGTGGGGGAAACTGGGACTCTTGCTGGGACTGAGCGAGGAGTCCGGAATACGTCTGGGCGGCATTTTTATTCCCCAGCTCAACTGGACGGTCTCCGGCGGGGTCAGGCCGCACTCGGTGTTCGGCGGTTTGCTGCTGGGACTTAATCTGGGGGTTGACATGCAAAAGGCCCTCAGTATTCCCGGTGGCACCTTCGGCATCGAATTCCTAGAATACACCGGGGGTTCGACCAACCCTGCGGCCGGTTCCGTCCAGCAATATGATGGCTTGAACGGGCCGTCGCCCCGAGCTCGCCAGGAGCTTATGCAATTGTGGTGGCACCAGCGCTTGTTTGATGACAAGTTGATCTTCCAATTTGGCAAGATGAACGCCGCGGGCAGCTTTGGTGCAGTTCTGGCGCCAGTCGCGATCAGCGACCCCAAGCTTCAGGATATCGACATCAGCGTCCTCCTGTGGTCGCCGTCGGGCATCAACCCGACCATGTTTGGCAGGCTGCCGATTTATCCCAACACGGCTTACGGGGCAGCGGTGCATTTTGCCCCCACCAAGAACCTATATGCTTCCTACGGAATTTTCGATGGCAACGCCGCGCAAGGCAAACAGACTGGGGTGATATTGGGACCGCGCATCAACAGCTACAAATTCAATGTTGGCGAGTTAGGGGTTACCTGGCTCCTCGGCGCAGAGGACAAGCCCGGCAGGTTCGGGATTGGGGGCTGGGTGCAAACCGGGGAGCTTTTAACGACCTATCTCACCAAGCAAAACGGCGCTACGGGCTATTATCTGTTTGCTAATCAGCGACTCTGGTACCGACATCCGGACAGCGACAACTCCGGACTCGTTGGCTTCCTGCAATTCGGCCACACCAGTGACAATGCGGCTATGGCCAATACTTATTTTGGTGCCGGTCTGACCGGCGTTGGCTTGGTGCCCGTACTGCCCAACAATAGGATAAGCATCGGTATGGCGTGGTCTCAACTGAACGACTCGCCTTTTGCGGGTGCCTTCTTCTTTCCCAGCGTGCCGTCGGATTCAACCAGACTAAGAGCGAGCGAATTAATGCTTCAGGTCGCCCTTCAGACGACATTCGTCTTCCCGCTGCCAAAGGGTTTCTGGACCCCCACTGCGCCCCTCACTGCGGTGGCCGCTTACACCTGTATCCCCACCCCGGGGGAGCGTCCGGACCTCCCTGCGGCCCACATGCTGACGGTTCGACTTGTCTCAATGTTCTAACGAGGCTTCTGTTCAGACCATCGAGGGGGTGCTGTTACCTTGGCGTTGCTGCCTGAATCAATCGAAAGAGGAATTTGTGCCCCCTTCCGGGACAAGGGCGGGCTGCCAATTTCCTGAGCAAAAGTCACTTTTGCCGGGCCGGTTCTCGCATAATGGTCGCGGCAGGGAAGGGAAGATCGTTACATTTTGTCAAAAATGCTGACAGTGATGATAGTAAGAGAGGGTGAGTAAAACTGCTCGTTTCGGTTTCCGCCAGGCGTCAATTTTCTGGGGCCGAGTCGCAAAGGCCTCTGGCCCAAGAGTTGGCGCGGCCATTGGTCAGCTGTGGCAGTTTCCGACCGGACAATTCGTGTGGCCATGCAGCACTGGTTGCCTGACTGTACCATCCTATATCTTTTTCGCAGGAGGGTAAAATGAGCGCGAAGCACGAAGAGGTTTCAAAAGGCGCGGTGGTTGATTCACCACTGGGGCAGAAAAAGATCGATTCCGAGGGAGCACCAATCTCCGGGGTCAGGATGGAAGTCTCCAGGGCCTACGCCGGAATCCCCGGGTTGCTCCAGAAGGTGATTAAAGACAACGATGCGGCCGCCTGGAGGGAGATAACCAATAAGATCGATTATATCTATGACAACCTCAATTATTCCTTAGCGGGCCTGGATAGGGAGACCGGCTTTGCCGGCGAGGTGCAATCGCAGATCAGATCAGGCAAAAAACTGTTATTCAAGCCCAACCTGGTATGTCCGTCGGTCATAGACCCTGTGACCCATGGCGAAGGCGAGGGTGCTCCTATTTGTACGGAATGGCCTTTGATAGCTGCCTTGATGAGGTGGTTTCACGACAAGCTTGACCTGAGTTATTATCAGATGGCACTGGGAGAGGCTGCAAGCGCTACATTCACCCTGGCATGCATGTACAGTGAAGCCATAGGAAAGGCCATAACCACAGAGGCAATCATAGAGGGACGCAGCGGAGATTTCTATGGCGGCTGGGGGTTTTATTTTGTTCGCAGGTACCTGTCAGAGCGCCATCCTGTCTCCCATACCGACGATCCCATGAGGGGCCACGAAGACAGCGTGGCCGGAGGATTTCTCCAGCCAGGCCGAGCCGGAGACCGGCTGATGGTCTATGACCTGAACAAGATTCAAGATGAGCCCTCCAAAGGAAGGACTATAGCAGTTCCGGATGGGGCTAATTACCAGGAAATCACCCTGCACAAAGCCATCGTGGGTGGTGACCCGGATGACCCTAGCGACCGCAGAGACTATCCAGGCTGCGTCCTGGTAAATGTTCCCAAGCTGAAGCTTCATTTACAGGACCTGATTACCAATGCCATCAAAAACCTGGGGATCGGCCTTTATCCGATGCTATGCACCTTTGGGGATGATAAAAGTGGTGCCTCATGGAAATATTGTTGTCCTTCCAAAGCCTTGCCACTCTACAAAGCCACACTGCCGCATATGCCCTGGGTTCTCAAGATGGATGCGGCTACCAATTTGCCGGTGAAAGATGAGAAGGGGGAATATATTGCTACCAAGACCGCAGGCATGCCGGGAACTCAGGCCGACGCCATCAGGGCGGTGCAGGGCCAGAATGTGTTCATGGTACACGTGGTGGACGCGCTAGAGATGATAAATCACAGCCATAATCCGGATGGCAAAGCCGTGAGAGTTCCTGAAGGCTATGTTTGGTCATCTCTGGACTGTGTGGCCTTGGACCTTTCCTGTGCCAGGTACTGTTTTAAGACTGTCCCCATGCGGGAAGCCCTGCAACTGAAGGAGGAGAATGGCTGGCCCACCGAGTTTGTCCATCAGGTACCTGTGGCCAGGGTGGATGGGGCCAATATAGTAACCGGGGAAGGGCTCGATTCGCCGCTCTTCAGATATAACCTATACCGGTATGCTGAAAAGAGAGGTGTGGGGCAACAGAGGTACTATATCGTGGGCTGGGACAGCCTGACAGAAACGCCTTTGGCTTCTCTGGGGGGGCATCTGGGCAGGATAGATAACGGGCAATTCCTCGAGCTGACAACGAAGACCATGTACTTTAATCTTAGCTGCCTGCTCTGGGATTTGCAAAAGACCCTCTTGAGCTATGCCAAAGCCCACGATGACTTGACCGGCTCCACGCTTTTCAAGGAATTCATGGACACCTTTGACGAGAATAATGACGGTATAATCGATTACGACGAGATGGGGCGGAAAGGGTTCTGGATGACAACCCCCTACCTATCAGTTCGTGGTACTGATCTTGGGTTAGGCGAAAAATATGGTCCGTTAAAAGGGAACTTCTATGGAAATGCCAACCGGATGAAAGCGGTCAATAAAAATTGGAATCCACAAGGCCATGACTTCGCGGAAGAGTTTTTGCTTGAGTTTATTGGGGAAGTGGCCTTTGCCTTGTCTCAATCTGAAGAGCCGATTGCAGACCTCTTTATCCCGGGAATGATCTTTGGCCAGGGCAGGTGGCCAAGCTGGCAGACAGCCACCTATATTTTCTTTACCCGTTGTATCTATGGTTCTAACTCGCCTAACAGTCTCAGCCCCCAAACACTTTACGGTCTGGCATTCCAATATGCAGACAAGGCTCTCAACGGAGGTTCTTATACCGGCAGCAAAAATGCAATGGCATGCGATCCAAATTCTTTGCAAAACTATTTAAGGGCTGTATCTGAGGGGGCAGGTCCTCTGAACTTCATCCTCTATGTCCCCGCGGGCTATGGAAGCCTGGAGAAGGTCAAGATCCCTAATGTGGAGGAGACGGAAGACCCGAATAAGATCTTCACGGTTCATTTTAACGGCGGACAGGAGGTCTGGTGACGAAGCCGTCATCAGGCTGGTTTTAAAAAAACCCCAACAAAAATTAAGAGGTTGACCATGTTCAAGTTTGAAGACCATAAATGTTACCAGATGCCCGCCCATTTTGGCGGTTGGGACTATAACCCCACGGGAACCATCTACCGGGATACGGTGCAAATATCCTATGCTTATGCCACGGATGGAAACCGGCTAGCCGACTATCTGCCCGAGGGCTTTGAGCTGTTAAGACCGGAATTGCTGATCGCTTGCGTCCAGAGCCGTGAGGTCGAGTGGCTGGGGGGGGCAGCTTATAATCTGATCGAGGTTAGCGTCCCGGCCCGCTTCCAGGGTCGCCAAGATCGAGTGGAGGGGCAGTTTGCCCTGGTGGTCTGGGAGAATAAAACCGCCCCCATCCTGGGAGGACGGGAAGAATGTGGCATCCCGAAAATCTTTGCGGATATCCAGGATCTGCATAAAGTTCAGCAGAATTACTTCACGAATGCCAGCTACGAAGGGAACACCTTTTTGCGTCTGGAGATGCATGGGGCACAACCCCTGGACGCACAGAAACTGGCGGAAATTAAAGCCCACCCAGTCGAAAGAGTGCTCTTTGGGTGGCGCTATATTCCTAAGGTCGGGAATCCGGGGGCGGAATTGAGCCAGCCCATACTCTATCCCCAAAGCACGGAGGTTAATGGTGCCTGGATCGGCAAGGGCACAGTGCAATGGACGCAGCTCAAGCCGGAGCAAAGCCCACAGCAATGGCACATCATTAAGGCACTGGCGGAGTTGCCTATGAATGAGCTGACCCCGGCCATGATGGTGCAAGGTGTCAGTACATTAAAATCCATGCAGGCGCGCGTTCTCATATAGACCGGCTACAATCTCTTAGCGCCTTGACACCTAACGCCACGATCCAAAAAGCAGCCCCCGGCTTTGTCCGGGGCTGCATGCCCTACAGGAGGAAGGACATGCAAGTTGAGGAGTATTTCCATGGCAAGGGGTGTGTGGTTACTGGCGCCGCCTCGGGCATCGGTTTTGCCCTGACTAAAGCGCTGCTGCAAGCGGGCGCGGTGGTCTTTATGGCGGACCGGGATACGCAGACGCTCACTTCCGCGGTCGAACAACTTACCGCCCCTGCCGGGCGGGTTCATTCCATGTCGGTGGACGTGACCAAGCAGGAGCAGGTTCAGCACATGGTTGAAGAGGCGGCCTCACGTCATGGCCGGCTTGATGTTCTCTTCAATAACGCCGGAATTGGCAGCCTTATCCAGATTGGCGAAGCAACGCTGGATCATTGGCGCCGCATCATCGACATCAATCTTTGGGGGGTCATATACGGAATTCATGCCGCCCTGCCCATCATGCGCCGCCAGGGCGGAGGCCACATCGTTAACACCGCGTCCTTTGCCGGGCTTGCCCCATTTGCGTTCGAGGCTCTGTACTGCACCACCAAGTACGCGGTGGTCGGTCTCAGCGAAAGCCTGCGCTTCGAGTTGGGGGACGAGGGCATTCATTTCTCCGTGGTGTGCCCCGGACCTGTCGCCACACCCATGTTTGGAACCGTGAAGCCCCCGGAAATCGCCATCTCCGCTGAGGAGGCCGCACAGATTGCCCTGGAGGGCGTCGCCAACCAACAGGGCATCATAGCATTACCCGAAAAAATCCGGCAGATGTGGCGTCGGTACTGGAGTTCCCCTGAAGCCTTCGAGAGTGAGCTATGGGATCTGGCCCGGCAGCGGCGGACCCTTTCTCAAAAAAAAGGATCGTAATACTAAGCCCGCGGAACTTCGTCCGCCATTTTTCCAGGGGTTTCACGACCACCCTGCTCGCTTACGGACCCCTCTTCTCATGGCCGGGAGGGGGGTAGGGGGTGAAGTCTGGAAGCGAACCCTATCGGCAACTGGGGCTATGGAAAGCAAGGAGATAAAGGAGCACACGGATAATGCAGTCGGTTGATTCTTACATCCGCACGCAAGGAATTAATTGCGCCGTGATCAACATGGTAATCAACCCCGTGGTGGCATGGCTCGGCAACCGACAGATGGAATTTATGCCGCTTTCGGGAGGAAGCGGCATTGTCGTCGATACCGCGGTGACGTCCATCGTCCTGTCGCTGTTGGTGGCACTGTTCATTGCCTCTGGGGTGCGTCAAGCTCTTCATGCGGGGACCCTGAACACCACTGACGGATCTCCCCGGGCGGGACGTCTGCTCACTCATCTGCCCAGGAAGGCATGGGCTCTCGGACTGCTACTTGGCCTTGGCGTCGCTTGCGTTTTCACCCCGCTCACCTTCGGGCTGTTCTATGCCCTTGGTTTTTCCGGACTTTCCTTCTGGGGATTCGCGCTGTTCAAGGCCATCTACACCGCCCCCCTGGGGTTTGTCGTCACGCGCTGGGTGATCCTCCGGCAGTTATCGGGTTAAATGTTCGGACACCTCAGGGGCGGCGAGTTGAATCTCAGCAGTGCCTGTACGGCCAACCTCTGCCGCGCCACGACGACACCGGATTCCAGGCCCGCCGCCCCGAGGACCAGCGCCTGTTAGCCTTGTGTGCAAATTAGTAGACTACGCCTGAATTGTTCCATCTGAAAATCAATATAACTTGCCAAAACCTTCCCTTATCACCGGCCCAGCAAAAACTGCAGCTATGATCTCGATATGCTTCAAGGGCGATAGACTTTAAAAGTAAAGGAATTTCTTGCAGTTTTTGGTAACCTAGATTTGCAACTGCCGCCGCTGGCTACTACAACCGCATTTTGTGGGAAGGGTTGATGGGCAACAAGCTTTATCCCGCAGCGCCGACAGGCATGGACTTGAGCCAAAACCGCGAAGAGCTCCTGGCGCGTTACCACCGGCTCTATCTAAAGTAAAAAAGTGGCGAGGGACACAAGGCTGATTAACTTGGCGTATACGGAAAAAAGAATGCCACAACAGGGAAAACCGTTATGAGAAAATTCGCATTAGTTTTCCTCCTCATTTTCGTGTCCTGCTCATGTGCCGGACATCCGTATTCCGATGACAAGGCGGTTCCAGGCGCCTCTACTCTCATCTGGCCTGCCGGTCTGCCGGTCTATGATCACATCATAATTGTTGTGGAGGAGAACAAAGATTACGAAGAGATCATCGGGAACTCAAACGCGCCTTATATCAATAGCGTGCTAAAAAAAGAGGGGGCTAACTTCACGCAGATGTATGGCGAGGAACACTTCAGTCAGGGCAACTACTTCTGGATATTTTCAGGCGACAATCATACCATCGGCTTCATTGACCAGGTTCCGTCGAAAGAGAATAATCCCAACTACCCGTTCGAGACGACCAATCTGGGAGAGCAATTGATCAATAAGGGACTGTCATTCAAAGGCTATGCGGAGAGTCTGTCTACAATCGGTTTCACAGGTGATATGGCGTCGGCGGGCCTTTATGCAAGAAAACATGTCCCCTGGATCAGCTTTGCCAACGTTCCCAACGGCACAACGATCGCGACATCCTCCAACATAAGGTTCGCGGACTTTCCTTCCGACCCTGCCCAGTACGACACCTTACCCACCGTTGCCTTCGTCATTCCCAACCTAAAAAACGACATGCACGACGGTCCCATCATAGAGAGCATTCCGGCAGGCGACCGATGGTTGCAGAAGAACATCGATCCCTACTATCAATGGGCTAAAGATCACAACAGCCTTCTGATCCTCACATTCGATGAAAACGATGATAAAAGGCGCTATCTGGGATTGACAAATCCGTTGGTGGATCCACAGACCTGTACTGGCGAGGGTCGCGATCACGAGTACTGCGTCGACTTGCAGAATCGCATTGTCACGATTTTTGCGGGGGCGCATATCAAGCCCGGTGATTACCCCGAGGGCAAAGGAATTACACACGTCAACATCCTGCGCACACTCGAGGCGATGTATGGATTGTCAAAAGCAGGCGCCCAACAACCCAACGCCGCGGGAGGAGGCATCACCGACAACTACATTGTCACTGATGTTTTTGAGATCAGAAAGTAACGGTGCATCTGAGCAGTCGTCTCTAGTTCCGCATTAGCAATCATACTGTCTATGCTTTGTACAAAGAGATTCAACAGAAGTATCGCTCCTCTATAGGTAACAAGGCATAAATTAGCTACTTTTCTATACGACCGGTTTTCCCCGATCATATAGACATTAAGGGAGGCCCCTCGATGGCTGACATTCTTCGCTTCGCAAATAAATTGGGGTTGATATCTTGCCAGGACCAAAACTTATCAAATTTCCAGAGAAAATTTATGATATACTTTTTATATCGAAATGGGGGTGCCAACTATCCCCTTATTGACTGACGGGGGGGGTCACTATAACTCACCATAGGCTGGGCAAAGAGCATAGGCCTTTGAAGCATCAGGTCCCCTTTCTCATTGCATTGCCTGAGGAGAGGGCATGTCGAATTGGGTCTCTATATTTACCTTGCTTGTAGTAATATTAATCAATGGTTGCGCGGCGCCGCCAAAACCAAATGCCAGGAGCGATTTTGAAGAGCTGTGCCAAACCTTAGGCAAAACTGACGGCAAGATCAGTAAAGAAGATCTGCTGGCTGCGGTTAGCGATAGAGAACAGGCTGAGAAGATTTTTGATATGTGTGAGAAAAATAAACAGGGTTTTTTGACGGTGGAAGAAGCAGCGCGCCAAGACTGGGCGATTAGGCAACTTTTAATGCTCTATCTACCACCCAAATTGCCTCCACCGCGAGGAGGTCGAAAATAATTTTAAGACAAATCGCAACTTGTAACTAGCTTGCCACGAGATGGACTTATCGGTGGAGCAGGAAAAATTGCAGATATGGGTTGGATATGCGAAGCTTTCGGGGCCTCGATAAGTTCCCCGGAAGGACTCTCATCTCCGATTGATGCTTGAGGTCAGGCGAGCACCAGGTACAGAGACACCAAAGGCATGAATCAAACTGAGACTAGGACAAAGTCCTCAGAGGCCGCCTGGGCTGATGGCGGCCTCCAGGAATTTATAAAAATAAGTTATCGTATGAAGGGTCTAGGCCAGCAACTCCAAGGCCTGACGCATGAACTCCGTGATGGCCAGGCCGCGCGGACAGGCCTGCTCTGCCTGGGAGTAGTCGATCTCGGTCAACCGGCGCCTAACCTCCTCGGATAGCCCAGAGAAGGTCAGCCTTGCCAGGTCCGGCTCGCCATAGTACTGGTGGTACATGAGGCAGCGCATGACCTCGCTCACCGGGACAGTCCCGCCCACAGCCTCCTGGCAGATTTTGCCGCAGCCGGCGCAGTAGTCCGCCTCCGTCTCCAGGGCATACCGGCGCATCGTTTCGACCTCCTCCCGGGTCAGTTTGGTCAGATCCCGGGCCGCAGCCACGTTGGACGAGAGGATGGTCAAATTGTGCATCTGGGAGCAAATGCTGGCGATTTTAGGGTTTTCCCACACGATCTTGAGGTTGGCCTGCTTGTCCGTGAATCCCCGCTTTAGAAACCGGTTAGCCATTTCCAGCCTGGTTTCACTGGAGAGCTTCTCTGGCCCCGGTCTGCCAGCCTGGCTCTTCATGGCCACCAAACCGATGCCGGCCTGGCTAGCGGCATTGACAGCTCCCTGCATCTTGAGGGTGTTCATGACCTGGAAGTTGTAGGTAAACATCACTGCGTCGATCCAGTCCAGCTTGGCCGCGGCCACGAGACAGTCTTCCATGTTGGTGTGGGTGGCGAAGCCGAAGAACTTGAACTTGCCGGCCTTTTTCATTTGTGCGGCCCAATCCTTGATGGCCGGCGTCAGTTCGTCGATGGTGCTGAGGGCAGGCATCAAAAACAGATCCAAGTATGCAGTTTGCAGCCTTTGCAGACACTTGTCCAGGCGCTCGGTGAAGTCGCCACCCTTGGTCTGGAGCTTGGTCACCAGGAAGATCTCCTTGCGGGCGTCGGGATTGCGGGAGAAGAAGCGGCCAATGCCTTCTTCGCTCAAGGTGTTGCCGTAGTGCTCGGCCGTGTCCCAGTGCGTGACGCCCCATTTCAGGGCCTGCTTGAGGAGTAGCTGATTGTTGATAGTGTCGAACATGCAGCCCAGGGAGAGGATGGAAACATCCACCCCGGTCTTCCCCAGCTTGCGCCTGGGCACGGTGTCAGCCTGGGCCGCAGGCGGCGGCGCGGCCAGGGCAGCGGTGGCGTCGGCCCCAGCCATGGCTAAGCCTGCGAGTCCGACGGTAGTCACGAACTCCCGGCGGGTAAGATCGGCATCTTTAGTTTTCCGGCTCATGGCAGTCTCCTCCTCTTGGCCCCGGTATGCCGTTAAATGAACAGGCGTCCCGGGTGGGAACGGGATTCATTCTCACTGTATATGCGGATGGCGCGCTGGCCCGATACCGGGCATTCAGGTTCGCACCTGCCGCAACCGATGCACTCGGCGGGGTCCATGTAAGAACGGGGCAATCGCATCACGTTTTCCGGCCAACTTATTGGGAGATTTTCTTCCCCTGGTTGAGATCGTATATCGGGGCAAATTTCAGATCCTGGCGCAAGAATTTTTCCGGAGATTGGTTGAGGAGTTCCCCGTTCTTTTGGATAAAACGCAGTTCGGCCCCGACCCCGTAGCCCTCCTGGCAGGCCTGCTCCAGTTTGGATTTGGTGGGGCCATACTCCGGTTCGGTCTTGCTCTGGCCATGGAACTGGCGCCGATAGTCAATCCATTGTTGGGGAGTCAGGCCACTTTGGTCGATGAAGACATAGTAGATCACTTTATCCGGACAGTCCTCCTCCAGATAGAGAGTATACTCTGCAGGCTGGCCCGGACTGCCTGCCCTGCCCTGGGCATTCTTGGCGCCCGCCTCGATGAGCCAGGTCGTGGGGCATTTGCGGGAAGCAACAAAGGACTTAATTGGACCGAAAATGAAGTCCGGGGTCATCTCTTCGGCCACGAAATTGCCGGCCAGGAACTTCTCTGGGGGGGTGAAGATGGTTAGGCTATTAGTTTTCCGCAGCGCCGTGGCCTTCTGGCTCGCCGCCGAGGCTGCGGAGCTATTACCCACCAAAAGCAGACACCCCAAGAATAATGGCAATAGACGCATCATAGCCCATCCTCCCTGGTCACGAGATGTTCAAGGTAAGGAATGTGTCCCCTAACTTTCAATGACTCCTTATATATCAATTTTTACTAAAAACACTTGAAAAATTAAGGGAAGGAATTGGCAGGCAAAGGCTCCAAAATGGAGTTGATGATGGTTTAATGTTAGTCACCCAAAAGTGAAGCTACCTTGCCACTATCCGCCCTTCTGCTAATCATTCCATATGATTCGTATATTGGAACCTTTGCAAATAGAGGCTGAATTGGGAATTCTCCCGAAAAATTGAAAAAATTCCGGGGAGATCGTATTGATTGAGGGGGAGTCCCTCCCGAGGTGTCCGGTTCCCGACATAGACCAAGGGCAGGGGTGCGGGACCGGGCAGTCCTGAAGCCGGAAGCAGCAGACATTAAGAAATCTGCACGGGGTATCGTGGTCCTCTGTTCAAAATGAAAAATTGCAAAAATTTCCTCCATTAACCACGCGGCCAGGGGTCCGCCGGAACCATCCCCAGCCGCCCGGATGCCGCCACAGCCCCAGCCCAACCCCCCCCGCTACCCAGACCGGATTTTTGTTATAAAATTTTTGGGGGTCCGTAAGACCCGGGGGGTGTTCCAGGCCGGGATCTTCCTGGGATGAAAAACGTTATTGACGAAAATATGGAGGTCGGGGTCCGGACCGGGCATTGATAGTACGGGGGGGGAGTCCCTGGTCCCGGGGTTCCGGGTTCGCGGCTGGCGCTAGGTGCGATTAGGGGGCAGGTGGTGGGGGGCCAGGGCTGGGCTGGGGGGCGAGGGCGGCAGTCCATCACTCCTGGACTGCGTTGGCGGGGGCGCCGGGTCGAGGGCGGTGGTCTGGGTCCGGGGCCAGGGACGGGGCGGTTAAGCGTAGAGGTCTGGAAGGCTGAGGCTGTCCTGGCCGGCCGGGGGGACGGGCGATTAAGCGCACCCCCCCATCCTTCCCCACGGATTTTCCCTTCCGGAAATGGGGGGGGCGCGTCCTGCGGAAAATGCGTTTCCACCTAATCCCCTTAAAAATTTAGTGAATATTGCCGGAGAACGCGAGGGACGGGAGAATAGGGGGAGTATATCAGGAAAAAATCGCTTTTTCGCTTGACAATATAGACGCAACGCCTATAATTAATGGCATGAAGGGACGCTATCTAACCGAATGGCGAAAACGGTGGGGCCTGACCCAAATCAAGCTGGCCCAGGTTTTGGGTGTTGATGTGATGACCGTCAGTAGATGGGAGCGGGGGGTTCAGGGTCCCACACCCGTTCTTCGCCTGGCCCTGGAGGCCCTGGAACATCGGATAACGAAGGAAGCCGGATACAAGGAGAAAGACCATGGCGATCTTAGCTGAGTGCCCCATATGCCACATGCAGCAGGCAGTCAAGCATCGAAATTGCGTCTGTGGTGAGGACCTGGTGAAGGCCAAGCGGTTGAAAAAAGTCCGCTACTGGGTCAATTACCGGCTCGCTAATGGGAAACAGCGCCGGGAGGCCGTGGGGTATCTCATTGAGGAGGCCCGGGCCGCAGAGGGCAAGCGCAAGGCTCAGAAATATGAGAACCCGGTGATCTTGGAAAAGGTACCGGCGGAGAAAATGATCTTTACCGAGCTTGCTGACTGGTATCTTGAACAGAAATCTATATAGAAACTGTCTTCCTTCAATCGTATAAAGGGAATCCTGGGCAACTTCAATGAAGTTTTTGGCGGCCGGATTGTCAGCAGCACTAAATTTCAGGACCTGGAAGAGTACCAGGACAAGCGGGAAGAGGAGGGCCGGGCGCCGGCCACCATTGACATGGAAATCAGCATCGTCAAAACCATGGTGACCAAGGCATTCGACAATGACCTGGTGGATGGTAGGACGGTGAAGGCATTCCGGCGCGTTAAAAGGAAATTGAGGCGGGGAGCCAATGCCAGACGGCGCACTATCACCATTGCTGAATATCTCAAGCTAGTGGAGGTGGCCGCACCGCATCTCAAGAGAATCTTGACGGTTACCTATAACACCGGCATGAGAACGGCCGAAATCCTGAGATTGAGATGGTCACATGTCGACCGGGAGAAGTGGGTTATTAGACTACCGGCGGAAATCCCAAAGGGAAAAAAGGCCAAGGTGATTCCTATAAATCACCACGTCAAAAATATCCTGGCCAGCCGGCCCCGAGCTATCCACCATGACGCTGTGTTGACATACCAAAACGAGCCTATAGGAACCCTGGGGGGAGTCAAGAAATCGTTCATCACGGCTTGTGAAAAGGCAGGAATCCTCCAGGGCCAGGACGAACCGGAGGGGATCATATTTCACGACATCTGGCGCACCGTCAAAACCAATATGCTAAACGCCGGGGTTGATAAGGTACACCGGGACCTGGTTTTAGGCCACAGCCTTCAAGGAATGGACATCCACTATACGGCCCCCTCAGACGATGATCTCCACCGCGCCATGGCAAGATTTACCGAGTGGCTTAATGGTCAACTGCTTTCGGCAAGTGTTGACCAACCCATAAAAAAAGGCGATTATATACTTGACAAACCTTCCCCGATGATTTATAGTATATGTAAATCAATTAGGTAAGGGAATCAAGCCAATGTCCGAAGCCATTTTAGCTAATGAAATCTTCCACAATGAAGAAAAGGCCGTGGAGTATCTTGAGAGCGTACGCTGGCCCAGCGGCCCTGTTTGCCCCCATTGCGGAAACACTGACAAAATCTATCGGATAAAACAGAATAGCGAAAAGAAGATTCGGCATGGCTTGCGGAAATGCGGTCTTTGCAAAAAACAGTTTACCGTCAAAGTCGGCACCCTGTTTGAGAGTAGCCATATTCCCCTGCACAAATGGCTACAGGCGACCCACCTGCTCTGTTCCTCTAAGAAGGGCATAAGTAGCCATCAACTGCACCGCATGATGGGTATCACTTATAAGAGTGCTTGGTTTATGACTCACCGTATCCGTGAGGCATTTAAAGATTCTGAGTTTGCCGCTAAATTGGGCGGTAAGGGCAAGATCGTTGAAGTGGATGAAACCTATTGGGGAAACATGAACAAAAAACGTCCTGGGGCGCGTGGATATGCTCATAAGGAGAAAATATTCTCCTTGGTTGAGCGAGAAGGTGAGGTCCGCTCCTTCCATGTTCCGCAAGTCACCGGCAAAACCTTAAAGCCGATCATTCGGGAACAGATCGAAAGAGATACTCACATTATAACCGATGAAATGGGGGCCTATAAGGACCTTGACAAAGAGTTTGACAACCATAGCACGGTATGTCATTCTCAAAATGAATATGTCCGTGGACCCATTTACACGAACACAATTGAGAATTATTTCAGCATCTTAAAGCGTGGCCTAACAGGTGTTTATCAGCATGTTGGTCCCCAACATCTAAAACGATACATAGGAGAATTTGATTTCAGATACAATTTTAGAAAGATTACTGACGCAGAGCGCCGGGATATTGCCTTGCAGGGAATTGAGGGAAAACGGTTAATGTATCGGGACTCGTAAAGGCCGCTCAGCTCAAAGATGGAGGGCTGGTAATGGCGGGTATGAAAATAACAATAGAAATGAAAGGAATGCTTGCCGATGAAGGAGAGGTAAGAGTTGAGGATTTTGTCGCTCAAATAGACGCCTTCTTTGAAGCTTTAAAACAAACAGATCGGATTGTATCCAAAAAGGATAAACCAACTGTATTCTACAGGATTGTTGATTTAAGTCATCATAGTCCGAGTACGGTTACATTAGCCGCATTTCCGATAGATTTTGCAGAAGATTATAGTGATGAAACAGTTAGAAAGTTTTTGGCGACATTAAAGGATATTGATAAGAAAGGGGAAGCTCCCCCTGAGTTTGACTATGAAGCACTAGAGGCATATAAAGGCATATCCAAAAAAATTGATAAAGGTTTGACCCAATTAACAGTTAGTAGTAATGGGTATCGCTGTAACATAACACAAGATTATTCTAGTCTCATTCAAATAATTCAAGGCCCTGATGAAGTAGCAAGGGGGTCCATGTCTGGAAGAATTGAGGCCATTAATTTCCATACCCCTCCATACAGATTTACCCTTTATCCTATTGTCGGTCCTCAGCGGGTTCGGTGTAATTTCCCAACCAAAAAGAAAAATGACGCAATCTCTGCCATTGACAAATATGTAACTGTATTTGGAATCATAAAATATAGACATAAGGCTATTTATCCATACGAAATTGATATTGATAATATCGAAATAAATCCCCCTATAGATACAATCCCGAAGTTAGCCGATTTAAAAGGTATTGCTCCAGATTTGACAGGGGGCTTAAGTTCTGAGGAATATATTAGGAAAATGAGAGAGTTGGATGGATAAACCCAGGAGAATATATTGGGATTCCTGTATATTTATCTCTCATATAACCAATGAGAATCGTAAGAATCCGGCAGAAACTTCTGGAATAAATGATGTAGTCCAAGATGTTGACTCGAATAAGACAATTTTGGTGACATCAGTTGTTTCAAGGGTTGAAATTCTTCGGGATTTTGGGAAAGAGCGAGATAAATATATCAAGGCTTTAAAAAACATCAATATTCAAGAAATAGAAGTTAATAAAACAATTGCCCAAATGGCTGGAGATATTCGTCATCAATTCCAAGAAGCAGGGATATATAAATTAAATACACCAGATGCAATCCATTTGGCCACGGCTTTATATGCGGAAGTCGATGAATTTCATACCTTTGATGGTGAAGGCAAACAACCAGGATTAGTAGATTTATCCGGTCATGAAATAATAAAAGGCTTAATAATTACAAAACCACGATCAAAGCAACCATCTCTTTTTCAGCCATGAAAAAAGACCAAGAAATAAAAACTAAATCACCCCAGAATGATTTGAGTGACATTCCTTTTGAAGATGTAGTAAAACGCCTTCTTGAAACCCCTCCTAAGAAACAATCAGAAATCAAAGCAAAAAAAGTAGAGAAGAAGAAGAACAATGAAAATAGATAATTATTTTAAGCCTGCCATCCTTATTCTCGCGGTTATTTTCCTATTCATTTTTGGTCTATACGTCTTCAAGGGGAGATATAAACCTATCCTCAATGACTACGCGGTCCTTGATACCTTTACAGGGAATGCCTATACGCTCTCTGGAGAGAGATTAGAATCAAAGGAACCGCCATCATCGAGGAAATAGAACATTTCCGATGTACCTCCTTCTCCTATGGACCCGCCGATGAAAAGGTCAAATGTAAAATAAGGTTCGTCAAGTATATAATCGCCTAAAAAAAGGGCAGCCCACTTAAGCTAACCCATCGATATTATTGGTGGCGGGGCCCAGAATCGAACTGGGGACACGCGGATTTTCAGTCCGCTGCTCTACCGGCTGAGCTACCCCGCCTCCCAGGTGTTTTGTTTATCCTGACCTCCCCGTTTTGTCAATACCAAATCGGCCTTGCCAAATCCGATAAATCCATGGACAATGGCCTCAGGGGGAAAGCCTCATGATTTTGCTGCCTGGGGATGACGGTTGGGACCGTTTTTCGACTGCCGCGGCCTGAGACCATGGGGATAAAATTATCGTTATCTTAGCCCATTTCACCCAGGGGCCGGGGTTGCCCCGCCGCTCCGGCCACCCGCCTGGGGGCGACAACGAGCCGCCGGCCACCTGCATCCGACCCAGGCCATAAGGAAAGCTCCTTTGCCGGACCCCTACGTCCTCATCGTCGGTTCTGAAGCCGAGACCCGCCAGGGATTGGCCGACATCCTGGCCCGGGCCCCCTATGAGGTGGGTCAGTGCCGGTGGGACCAGTTGGCCGCCACCATCCAGGGCCGATCCCCGGACCTCCTGGTCCTCCGGGAAGAGGTCGGGGTGCTGCAGCCGTTCATTCGCCGGCTCAAGAATGATGATACCTCCTGGGATCTCCCCATCATCGTGGCCCTGACGGAGTTCTCCGACATGGCCGCCGCCTGGGCCCTGGAGGTGGGGGCGGACGAGTTCCTGCTCCCCCCCTTCGAGCCCCGGGAGGTCCTGGCCCGGGTGGCGGTGGTCCTCCGCCTCCAACATGACCGGCGTCTCCTCCTGGCCTCCCACGAGGAGTTCTCCCGGATCTTTACGGAGACCGCATATCCTCTCTTTTTCTGTGACCGGTCGGGAAACGTCTGCAATCTCAACCCCGCCTTGCGGCGTCTCCTGGGCTATCCCGGGAAACGAGGCGCCCCGGTTCCCGCGCCCCTGGAGGGGTTGCTCTACGCTTCCGAAGATCGGGAGCGCTTCCGCCGCATCCTCACCCAGCCGGGGGAAGCGCGTCATATGAAGCTCCACCTGGTGAACCGGGCGGGCCAGCCGGTGACGGTGTTGATCAGCGATCTGGCCCTTGCCGACCGCCCCAAAGAGGTTTTGAGCTTCCAGGTGCAACCGGTGGGTTCCCCTTCCCCCCTGAAGCGGGCCCTCCAGGGACTGGTGGAACACCTGCTCCCCAGCGCCCGGGACTATCTGGCCCTGCTGCAGATGACGCCCCTCTTGGGGGGGCGCTACGAGAAAATCAAGAAGCTGGGACAGGGGAATTTCGGCGAGGTCTGGCTGGTCGTAGACACGGAGGCCATGGACCCGGAGCGGCGCTACGTGGCCAAAATCCCCTTTCTCAAGGCCGCCAACGCTAAGTTTCGCAAAGAGGCGGCCATCTGCCAGAAGCTCGATTCCCACCCCGGGGTGGCCCGGATGATTGAAACTTTGGAAGACGATGGTAAACTGATTATCATTCAGGAATATGTGGAGGGCCCGACCCTGGGGGACCTGTTGGACCAGGAGCTGCCCCGGCCCCTGGTGGAGCGCATCATCCTGCAACTCATCGACGTGGTGGCCCACGCCCATAAGAACCGCATCATGCATCGGGACATCAAACCCAACAACATCATCATCCAGCCCAACGGCAATCTGAAGCTGCTGGATTTCGGGGTGGCCAAGATGCTGGGGGAAAAGGAGATCAGCGCCACCATGGTGGGGTCTCGGCCCTTCATGGCGCCGGAGCAGATCATGGGCCAAAGCGAACGCCGCAGCGACATCTGGGCCATCGGCGTGCTCATGTATCTCCTGTACACCGGGGAGTTGCCGTTTTACAGCGAAGTGGAGAAACTGCTCATCGACCAGATCCTGGAACAGGAGCCGGCCCCTCCCCGGGAGGAGAACCCGGAGATTCCCCCGGCCCTGGAGGCCATTATCCTCAAGTGTCTCAAGAAAAAGCTGGAGGAGCGCTACCCCAGCGCCGTGGCCCTCCGGGATGACCTTTTGCGCCGGTTCCCCCACTACGGCACCCAGACCGGGAGGTGGCCGTGGATCCACTGACCCATCTGGCCACCGGGGTGATTTGCTCCCAACTGGTGCCGGCGCCGTCCCGGTGGTGGGCCGCCGCGGCCGGGGCCATCTTCGCGCTGCTGCCGGACGTGGATTACTTTTTCATCTTTTGGGACCGCCTGGCCTTTATCCGCTATCATCGGGGGTTCACCCACTCCCTGGTGGCCCTGCCCCTCTTTGCCCTGGCCGGGGCCCTGGCGGGCCGAGCCCTGGGCGGCCCCCGCTGGTTCAAACCCCTGCTCCTTCTGGGGCTGGCGGTCCTCTTGTCCCACCTGCTCCTGGACCTGGCCACCTCCTACGGCACCCAGGTCCTCAGCCCCTTTTCCCGGCGACGCTTTAGCCTGGATTGGATTTTTATCATCGACCCCTATTTTACCGCCCTGCTGGTGATCGGGGCTTTAGGGGCCCTGGCTTTACCCCTCTGGGACCCCCGGGTGGGGGCCGGGTGCCTGGCCGCCGCCGCGCTCTATCTCGTGGTCTGCGCCTCCTACCACCACCAGGCCCTGGCCCTGGCCCGCCAGATATTCCAGGACCCGAAACCCGGGGTGCAGACCGTGGCCGCCCTGCCCCAACCCTTCTCCTGCCGCCGCTGGCACCTCATCGCCGCCGACCCGGCGGAAACCCGGCAGGCCTTTGTGCAGCTGCCCTTTGCGGCAGCCCTGGGGCTGGGGGCTTTAAGGGAGGACGCGGCCGTCGTCTCCCTGCACCCGGCCGGCCAGGCGCCCGCTACGCCGTACCAGACGCCCGGGGGACTGACCATCCAGACCTGGATCCCGGCCCCGGCAACCGCCACGACCTATTCGCCGGAGGCTGAGTTCATTTTGGCCAGGTACCTGGAGTTCGCCCGGTTCCCCCTGCTCCGGCGGGCTCAATCCCAGGGGGGAGATCAGTTCCTGGAGTGGCTGGACCTGCGCTTTTCCGTCCCCGGCCGGGGCCTGCCCTTCGTCCTGCAACTACGTCTGGACCCCCAAGGCAGGCTTCAGCATTGGCTCATCGGACGCCAAGGCTGAGGTAAGCCGACTAATGGTAATTTTTTCATAAGGCGCCGCCGTGGACAATCTTTTCGACGCCATTCCCCCTGAAATTCCGGCGGAAATCTTTCAGGTTCTGCTCGAGACGAATAATTTTCGCCTGGAGCGCATCGTCTCCGCCGGCCAGGCCACGCCCCCGGAAAAATGGTACGACCAGGATACCCATGAGTGGGTGGTGCTCTTGACCGGCGGCGCCGGCCTGCGCTTTGCGGATGAACCCGAGACCCGGGTGCTGCGCCCCGGAGACTACCTCCTCATCCCGGCCCATCGCCGCCACCGGGTGGAGTGGACTGACCCCACCCAGTCCACCGTGTGGCTGGCGTTGCATTACCGTTGAGCAGCATTCAGCTTGCAGCAGCAACGGTCAGGGTAGAGTTGGGCTTGAGGCAGGGGGTGGTGTGGGCCAGGCCCACCTTTAGATGAACTTTTCGGGAACGAGGCCGTAAGATTAAATCAGCGCTAAAATCGGCTCTTATCGTGGTTTATCTCGTGGGAGCCATCACCGGCGTTACGCTGACCCCATGCGTGGCTGAATCTATGGATCGGGAAGTAATTCAGGCAAATCTGCAGAAACATCTCCACTTCCTGAGCGTCACCCTGGGGGATCGTTCCATCTATCGCCCTGAAAATCTCAAGGCCGCTGCAGATTACGTCCTGCAACGGTTCGCCGCCATGGGTTATGCGCCCCGGCGCCAGACCTTCACCTATATGGGGGAGGAGGTGGACAATATCATCGCCGGGGACGAGCCCCCCGACGGCTACTACATCCTGGGGGCCCACTACGACACCGTGGCCGGCACCCCCGGGGCCGACGACAACGCCAGCGCCGTGGCCGTGCTTCTGGAGGTGGCCCGCCTGGCCCGGCACCTCACGCCGCCTCGGCCCTGGGCCTTCATCGGCTTCACCTGTGAGGAGCCCCCGGCCTTCGCCACCCCCGGCATGGGCTCCCGGGTTTACGCCAAACAGGCCCGGAAGCAACAAGCCAAGATCCGGGGCATGCTTTGCCTGGAGATGGTGGGATATTACTCCAACGTCCCCGGCAGCCAGTCGATTCCCCTGGCCTTGCGGGTCCTGGGCTATCCCACCACCGGCAACTTCATCGGTTTGGTGAGCGACCGACGCTCCAAGCCCCTCATGGTGCGTCTGGAGACCGCCATCAAAGGCGGCTGCCGCCTGCCTGTGGTCACCCTGGCCGTGCCTCTCGGGGGCCACCTCCTGCCGGAAGTGCGTCTGAGCGACCACGCCAATTTTTGGGATGAGGGTTACCCCGCCATCATGCTCACCGACACCGCGTTCATGCGCAACCCCCACTACCACGGTCCCGGGGATGTCCTGGAAAATCTGGACCTTGCGGCCATGACCGAGTTGACCCTGGGTCTGGTGAATTTTGTCCGGCAGGAAGGCCGGTAAGCCGAAAAATGGGCAAAGCCCCTGCGCCCGGGGAATGGATATGATAAAATTGAAAAAATTTGCAGGGAGGGGCGGGAAAATTTCTCGTCAGGGATTCCCCCTCCTCAGCACACTAAAGATTAAGGGGCCGAACAGGCATGGCCGATAAAAAATTTTTAGGCAAGATTCATGGGGAACCGTGGGACGCCCTGGCCAAGGGACCCCGGGAGGCGCTGGCCGCCATTTGGAAGGACTACCTGGCGGAGGTCCTACAAATCTCCGCCACGAGTGAGCGTTACAAGATCCTGCGCCGGGAGATCGAGGCGGCCGCGGGATTCAAAGAGGTCTATGAGAGCTGGAACACCCTCCCCCCCGAGTCCCGGGCCATCGCCTGGCGCCGTCTGATGACTGCCAGCCGCAACCAACTCCTGGCCCGGGCCGCAAGTTGCGTCCGCTGCGGCGAATGCTGCGAGAAGGGAAGCCCTACCCTGCTCAGTCTCGACCTGGGGCTGTTCAACCGTGAAGTCCTTACCTGGAACGACGTCTATACCCTCAGGGCCGGGGAGAAGGCCACCAACCGGGAAGGAGAGGTGACCGCCCTGAAGGAGGAGCGGCTGAAGGTCCGGGAGGTCCCGGGCAGCCGGCAGTGCTGGTTTTACCTGGCGGCTAATCAGACCTGTCGGATTTATGAGGATCGGCCGGAGCAGTGCCGCACCCAGAATTGCTGGGGGGAGGCCCCGCCCCCGCCGGGGCCCGAAGCCCTCTTGCAGCGCCGCCACCTGTTCGCCGGCATCCCCGAGGTGTGGGCGTTGATCCGGGAGCATCAAGACCGCTGTGACTGCGCCGCGGTGGCTCGCCTCCTGGCCGACCTGGGGGCCGGCGACGAAGCGGCCGGCGACTCCCTGTTCGAGGCCTTGCACTTCGATCACTATCTGAGGCAGATGTTCATCGACGACTGGGAGTTGACGCCGGAGGCCACCGAATTCCTCCTGGGCCGGCCCCTGGCCGAATTCCTGGCAACCTGTGGCGTGAACGCCACCCTCAGCCCCGAGGGGGTTTTTTTCCTGTCGCCTCGCCCGGAATCCGGGTAAATTGCCGCGGAAAGGCTGAGGGTTGCGGCCCGGCTGCCCCTGTCCTCAGCTTACTTTGCTTTGCACGGTCAACCCTTCTGACCAGGGAGCTTCCCCATGATAGAGGACCTGATCAAGAGCAACCGCAGTTGCCGGCGTTTCATCCAGAAAGAAGAGATTTCGGTGGACACCGTGAGGGGGCTGGTGAACCTGGCCCGCCTATCGGCCTCAGCCGCCAATCTCCAGCCCCTCAAGTATATCCTCTCCAACGCCCCCCCCAAGAACGAGATGATCTTCTCGTGCCTGGCCTGGGCCGCCTATCTGCAGGATTGGCCCGGCCCTCGGGAGGGAGAGCGGCCGTCGGCCTATATCATCGTCGTGGGCGACATGGATATCGCCAAGTCTTTTGCCATCGACCTGGGGATCGCGGCTCAGAGCATCCTCCTGGGGGCCCGGGAGCGCGGCCTGGCCGGGTGCATGCTCGGCTCCATCAACAAAGACCTGATGCGGGAGATGCTGCATATCCCGAACCGGCTGGAAATCCTCCTGGTCATTGCCCTGGGGAAACCAAAGGAGACCGTGGTCCTTGAGGAAGTTAAGCCCGGGGGCGGCATCAAGTACTGGCGGGATGAGCACGGCGTCCATCACGTGCCCAAACGGGCGCTGGATGACCTTATCCTGAGCGAGTAGGCTGGCGAGGATATAAACCGGGTTTGATCTTTTCCATCCTTTAACCGGTCACGGCTTCGACTGATACACTGCCGCAGAAGCTATGCGGTTCTTCATCCTGGAACCTTCCTGCCGCAACCCTTTCCCGGCAATTTTCTCCCATGGCAATTTCTCTCGGCCGCCCTGGCCAGCGTCTGAGGTTTTGACGGGATAAATATTAGGATTATCCTCAGCACTATTTAGGTTTTTCCTAATTGCCCGTTTTGGCCGGCGGTTTTAAACTCCATACACTGGTGTAAGGAAAGTCGCCCCGAAGGAGGAAAGCACATGGTCGCCTATGCCGGCAGTTTTCTCTTGGGAGGAGTCTCAGCATTACTGCTTATGGGCCTGCTGCTGTTCTGCATGGAACATCCCGTGAAAAAACCTAAAGATAACCAGTTTCTGAAGCAGATCGCCGACGCCTTAGAGGCCTTGCCGGAATTGCAGGAGCCACAAGAAATTTTACCGTCGGCGGGTGTTGAAACTTCAGGCGCTCTAAAGTTTTTGCCTGAGAACAGCCCTGCTAAGGATCATGGTGCGGCGGCCCGCAGGTTGGACATGGGATATAACCCTGTTCCCGAGCTTCTTTAACGGAGGAGAAGGTGCGGAGCTTTTTGGGGTTGATTTCGGCCGCCCATTTGCAGTTAGGATAATGGTATTTGTTGGAGGTGATGGAACCCACGTATTTTACGGGAGGAATCACCTTGGCGGGCTTGGCATCACTGACCGGCTTCATGGACTCGGCTGGTTTGGGCTCAGTAACTTTGACAACGGGCTCGGTAGGCTTGGGCTCATCTACCTTGGCAGCCTTCTCCTGAGCTGGGGGTTGTTTGAGAGGTTCGCCCCCTTGAGAAGCTTGCAGCCCGGCGCCCTTGCTCCAGAGGTTGGCTTGAAACATTAAGACCGTAAAGACGGCAAGCACCAGAACCATGAACGTCATGAACAGAGAACCAAGAAGGGTAATTTTGCGGTTTTGCCTCTCCAGCCTTTCCACCCTCTCCAAGATTTCTGCATCACGATTGATCTTTTCCACCCTTTGAAAAATACTTTCGGCTTCCGATGCGGTGATGGCGGCTCGGCGCGGCAAGGGATTTTTCGACTGAGCCCAAGAGCGGGAAGCTTCCTCGTTATCGGCATCTTCCAAGGACCCTGGGATCGGGTTGCCCGGGTTCTCTGCATCGGCTGAATCCGGAGCCGTCGGCGCCTGCCGGTCGAGAGAAGCTTTATCGGCCAGGAGACTATTGATGGCCTCCAATTTACTATCAACCTGGGTCAATTTTGCCATCAAATCTTTTGACTGCTGATTCTCGGACATTTTTCCATCCCGCTCGCTCGAAGGCTTATATAACCTGCTTTAAGGATTATTATCGTCCTTCCGATTTTCCTATAAAATAATCTTAAAAACTCTACATAAAAATCAGCAGTATTCCTGATTTTTGCCTTCGAAAATGCTGAATTATGCATTCGAGCCTTTGGATTGGCCTTCTCCCTGGAAGGCAGCCCCCCTAACCCCTCATATCTATCTAGAGTAAAAGCTCGGGGCCTTCGGCCTGTGGTCCGTTGGCGCAAGAGGCCTACACCAAACGGCCGCGGGACCCTGTTCCAGGGCCCTATCGGGTCCGTTGCGCCCTCGCCAAAAGTCGTCAGGGCCTCATCCTGATGCGGCGAGGTAAAGCAGGAAGGCAGGATTCCCAGGCGCGCCATCTCCGGAACCTGGGCGCCCCTGTCCTCATCAAAGATGGATGGGGACTTTTAATTAAGGAAGGTAATCTTTGAACGCGCCCAGAGAGCGGACTGACATCGCCCCGGTTATCTTGATAACGCCTATGAAGGCCTGAAAAGCCGGCTTCCCCTGCATTATTCCGATAACTACAAGATTTCTGGGCAGCTTATGGCGAGGTTATTCCAGCGCGGATGGCATATTTGGTAAGCTCCGCAATACTCTTAATGTTCAATTTTAGCATGATCTGATGGCGATGGCTTTCCACGGTTTTGATACTAACGTGAAGGCAGTCGGCTATTTGGTTGGTGCTTTTGCCTTCTACGACAAGTTGCAGGACCTCCCGTTCTCGCGCCGTGAGCTGCTCGCCAGTCGAGTCTTCGGCCAACGTCGGGCCCATGATATAGTCTTTTACCACGATGTCAGCAATATCCTCGCTCAGATAGGTCTTGTTGGCCGCCACCACCCGGATGGCCTTGATTAAGTGCGTAAAGGCGCAATCCTTGAGCAGGTAACCCTTGGCGCCGGCCTTAAACATATTCAAGACAAACCTTTTGTCGCTATGCATGGAAAGAGCGATAACCTTGACCCCGGGTAACTCAGCGACAATCTGGCGAGTGGCCTCGATACCGTTTAAGTCGGGCATCGCCACGTCCATGAGAATGACATCAGGAACCAACTCCCGGGCCAATCGCAATGTTGTCCGCCCTTCCTGGGCTTCCCCCACTACGGTTACCCAGGGTTCTTTTTCCAGCAAGGCCCGGAGACCCTCCCTGACAATCTGATGATCGTCGGCAATGAGGACCTTGATACTCATGGTATGGACTCCGGTGGGCCTTATGTACCTGTGATCAACATTATTCCCCGGTCAGTTCGGCAAGATTGCCGCTTTCCCCCCGAATGAAATTTTTGCTAGATTTATTCTTAAAGTTATCTTTAACATTGTCAAGCATAATTTCAAATATATTTAATATAATATATTTTTATTGAATGATTTGATCATTATAGAGGAAACCTAAAGGTACGGAGCTCTTCCGGTGCTGGCCGGCTGTTGACAAACTACCGCTTTGGTAAAATTGTCATTCTCAACGAAGCGTAAAATCTATTCCCTTTAAGAAATTTTCAATCCTGCACTTCGTACGGAATAATAAGAAAAGCTTTCAACCATCCCGAGAGTTGCGTCGGTGAGATGGGGTAACCGCTCCCCGGGGTCTTGCCGTTGACGCGCCATGGGGCGGCATAATTATTGGGAGGTACAACTCAACGATTAGAGGTGAGGAAAAGACGTCCACGGTTTGGGAGAGGGATTGTAAGTGGCCACCCTTACGCAAAACACGCAAAACGAAAAAACCCCTGCCCCCTCTCCCAAGATCCTTTTCAAGAGATCTTAACCCGGCATCACTTCTTGACGGTGGCATCCGGCCCAAAGAACTTGAGATACTTGCCGTAGCCTTCTTTTTCCAGATCCTCTTTGGGGATGAACCGCAGCGCCGCCGAGTTCATGCAGTATCTGAGCCCCGTAGGCGCCGGCCCGTCGGGAAAGACGTGCCCGAGGTGGGAATTGCCGTGCCTGCTTCGCACTTCGGTGCGCACCGAAAACAGGTGGTGATCCTCCTTCTCCACGATGTTCCCCGGTTCCAGGGGCTTGGTGAAGCTCGGCCACCCGGTTCCGGAATCATACTTGTCCGTGGAAATAAACAGCGGCTCGCCTGAGACGATATCCGCGTAGATGCCGGGTTTTTTATTGTCCCAGTATTCGTTCTGGAACGCCGGTTCCGTGCCCTCCTTCTGGGTCACCTCAAATTGCAACGGCGTCAGCTTTTTGCGGAGTTCCTCTTCGCCGGGCTTGGTGTATTTCGGGTCGCCGGGAGGGTCGGCGGCGGCCTGCTCTTCCCCCCAGACTTTCTTGATAAATTGATCCCGGCCGGAATTCCAGCGGTAGTATTTGTACTTCACCGCGTGGGTCTTGTAATAGTCCTGGTGGTAATCCTCCGCCCGGTAGAACTTGGTGAACGGCACAATTTCCGTCACAATCGGTTTGGGGAAGCGGCCGGATTTTTCCAAGGCCCGCTTGGAGGCCTCCGCCAAACGCTGCTGCTCCGCATCGTGGTAAAAGATCACGGTGCGGTATTGGGGGCCCCGGTCCACGAATTGCCCCCCGGGATCGGTGGGGTTCACGTGCCGCCAGAAATAGTCCAGCAGTTCCTGGTACGAAATTTTGTCCGGATCATAGAATACCTGCACCGCCTCCACGTGCCCCTTGCTGCCGTAATCCCCATAGGTGGGATTGTCCCCCTGGCCGCCGGTATACCCGGACACCGCCTCGACTACTCCCGGGAGTTTTTCAAAATCCGATTCGACGCACCAGAAACATCCACCGGCAAAGGTAGCGGTTTTAAGGTTTTTTGGCAGTTCGGGCATGGCGGCGCCTTGTCCTCGCTTCTCCTTGGGTTTGTGGTCGGCCAAGCCGGCGGCCACCAGGCCGGCGGCTAAGAGCAATATGAGCATCAACACGGTTTTCATAGTCTTTTGGCCTCTGGTCATGGACGCAGTGCCCAGTGTATATACAATATTATGTTAAAGCTCATTCTGCTAAAATCAAGGGGCGGTTCTGGCCGGACTTGCGCCCATGGTAAAACGAACTCTGACCCGTCTCCCATACCTCAAGGGCAAGGCGGTGGCGCTACCCCAGCGGAGTTGTGGAGAAAGACGACGGGTCTAATTATGGAATTTCTTGGACGGCAAGGAAGAGGTGTCAAAGTGCTGCGCCTGGTTATAAGCCCGGATGACCTCGCGCTCATAGGCTGTGGTGCAGGTAGCGTTATATTTGTGCAGAACCTTTCTTATATCGCCGTCATATCGCTGCATCAGGCTATTCAGGACAGCCGCTCCTGCCATGATGTTTTCCCGGGGATTATGGGGGTCAACCCCATATTTTTTGGCGGTGTCCTTATGCAATTGCATCAGGCCTATACAGCTCCCTCTCCCCGAACTCGCTTCCGGGTTATATCTCGATTCGATGGCGCATACTGCCTGGATGAGGTAAGGTGAGAGGTGGTATCGTTGTGCGGCTTCCTTGATGTACTCCCAGTATTCCTGCTTCAGTTCAAGTCGACCTATTTGGGGAGGGGTGGTGGGCCAGGATTGGGCCCAGGCTGGGACGGTTAAAATGGTGAAAAGTAAAGCTATAGTGAAAGTTTTCACGTTTTGCCTCCTGGAAATTTGGGTTTATTTGATGTGGTCCGGAACAGTCTAATGTAAGAGGGCTGCAGCGATGAGGAGAAGTGTTCTAGAAGTGTAGGTTTGCCCGCTTAACAACAGATAATGCAGCATATATTATGCCAGAAAGTTGTATGCTAACATAAAAATTGATGCGGATCAAGAAAAATTACCGGATGGTTGTTATGCATGCAAAAATAATGATACTGGCAGGATAAATTAATCTACAATTTCAGTAAGATATGATGAAGTCGGGGTGGAGCGAAAAAAGCCGGATTTTTCCTGAAACGGGCAGAGGTGGGAGGCTATGAGGCTTTTCGTAGGGAACCTGTCGTGAAAAATTCGGTTCGCCGGCTTACCGGTCATTAGGGCGTCGGTTTATGGCTCCCCCAGGCAGGCCAGCATCCGGTCCCAGAGCTGGTCTTTACCCTCCCGGGTGAGTCCCGAAAACCAGATGGGGTCGCCAGGGTTGACCCCGAGTGGCGCCAGGGTCTCGGCAAAGAGTTTCAGCTGGCGGTTGCGCTCCCCCCGCTTCAGTTTGTCGGCCTTGGTCAGGACCGGGATCACCCGGCGCCCCTGCTCCGTCAAGAATTCCCAAAGGAACAACTCCTCGGAGGCCGGAACCCTTCGGCCATCCTGGAGGAAGACCACCGCGGCCAAAGACTCCCGCTGGGCCAGGTACTCCAACACCAGGGGTCCCCAAGCCGCCTTGATGTCCCTCGGTACCGCGGCATAGCCGAAGCCCGGCAGGTCTACGAAATACCAGCGCTGGTTGATGAGAAAAAAATTGAGGGCCCGGGTGCAGCCGGGTTTTGAGCTGGTGCGCACCAGCTTTTTCCGTCCCAGCAGGGTGTTGATCAGGGTGGATTTCCCCACGTTGGAGCGCCCCAGGAAGGCCACTTCGGGCAACTCCCCCGGAGGACATTGGTCCGCCCGGTGGACGCTGAGGGTGTACTCGGCAGTGATGATCTGGGGAATAGTCATAGTTATGCAGGGGAAGCCGGTAGTTGCTTCAAAGTAGTATAGCCCGGCCTTCCCCAAAATACCAGGGAACAGAAGACTATCCCGCCCCGCCCCCACCCCGGGCGCAGTGGTTGCCACCCCAAGTCCCTCTGCCATATTTGCCATAATGGTTGACGGGCCTGGTTTTTCCAGGTTAAGGTTACGGTGATAAATCCGGATGGAGGATGATTTTCGTGGCCTGGGGTTTGTGGTTTCATTTCTGGCTGGTGGTGCTCACCCTATGGGCCGGCACCCTGGTCATTTTCTGGTCCTATATCGGCAAAGATAACCCCATGATCCATCGCTCCTGTCGGTGGTGGGGCCGGACTCTCCTCAAGATCGCCCACATCCCGGTCCAGGTGGAGGGCCTGGAGCACCTGAAGCCGGGACAGGCCTATGTCTTTGCCGCCAACCACCGCTCCAACTTCGACATCTTTGTGCTGATCTCGGTCCTGCCGGGCCGATTTGTTTGGGTCGCCAAAAAATCCCTCTTTCAAATACCGGTTTTGGGCCAGGCTCTCTCCCGCATGGGCTCCATCTCGGTTGACCGGGAAAACCTCCGTTCCGCCGTCCAGAGCCTCGACCGGGCCACTGCCATCGTCAAAGGCGGCCTCTCCATGATCATCTTTCCCGAAGGCACCCGGTCATTGTCCCGGGAGCTTTTGCCCTTCAAGAAAGGGGTGTTCGTCATGGCCCTGAAGGCGGGGCAGCCCATCGTGCCGGTGAGCATCAGCGGCACCCGCTTCATCCAACCCCGGGAAACCATCCAGGTGAAACCGGGGCCCATTAAGGTGGTTATTTCTCCACCCATCTCGCCTACCACCTTCCGTCGCAAAGAGGAACTCATGGTCGCGGTGCGCCAGGCCATCGACGCCCACTACGACCCCGATTTTCCTTATGGCCCTGGAAACTCCGAACTCTAGTTGGGTCGACCTGACCTTCCTGGGCGGCCTGGGGGAAATCGGCCTCAACCTGATGACCCTGGAGACCGACGACTACCTGGTGGTGGTGGACGCCGGCCTCATGTTCCCCGAGGACCACATGCTGGGGATCGACATCGTCATCCCCGATTTTTCCTACCTGCGGGACCGCCGGGACAAAGTGGCGGCCGTGGTCCTCACCCACGGCCACGAGGACCACATCGGCGCGGTGCCCTTTCTGCTCCGGGACATCCCCGTGCCGGTGTATGGTACCCCCCTGACCCTGGCCCTCTTGAAAGAAAAGCTGCGGGAACACGGGCTGCTGGATGAGGCGGACCTTCGGGAGATCACCCCCGGCGCCCCCCTGGCCCTGGGGCCCTTCGAATTCGAATTCATCCGGGTGTGCCATTCCATCGTGGACGGGGTGGGGTTCGTGGTGCGCACCCCCCAGGGCCTCCTGGTCCATTCCGGTGATTTCAAGATCGACCAGACCCCGGTCGCCGGCGCCGCCATGGACTTGAACCGCTTCGCCCACTACGGCGAAGTGGGGGTCCTGGCATTGATGTCCGACTCCACCAATGCCGAGCGGCCCGGCTACACCCTGAGCGAGCGGGAGATCGGCATCACCCTGGAGGGCCTCATCCGGGAGGCGGAAGGCCGGGTCATCATTGCGGTCTTTGCCTCCCACATCCACCGGCTGCAACAGATCGTC
The DNA here is from genome assembly GCA_963812015.1 of uncultured delta proteobacterium. GTDB lineage: Bacteria > Desulfobacterota > Desulfobaccia > Desulfobaccales > 0-14-0-80-60-11 > 0-14-0-80-60-11. The sequence continues at coordinate 1,137,072 of CAWETI010000002.1, forward strand.
ACCATCGCCACCAAGTTCGGGCGCCAGGTCCTGTTCAACGGCAAGTCCATGGTGACCAACACCCGGCTAGCCAAGGAGCTGGGCTACCTGGACGTTCCCTCCGGCCTGGAGATCACCGTGGGGGACCTGGAGCGCTTACCTCCCGCCCGGACCATCATCGTCACCACCGGCAGCCAGGGAGAGCCCTTGAGCGCCCTGGCCCGCATCGCCATGGAGGCCCATAAGCAGATCCACATCCAACCCGGGGACCTGGTGATCCTCTCCTCCAAGTTCATCCCCGGCAATGAGCGGGCCATCACCACGGTGATCAACAATCTCTATCGCCTGGGGGCCGAGGTGGTGTACCAGGAGGTGGCGGACATCCACGCCTCGGGCCACGCCTCCCAGGAGGAATTGAAGCTGCTGCTCAACCTCACCCGGCCCCGTTACTTCATCCCCATCCACGGGGAGATGCGCCATCTCATCAAGCACACCCGGCTGGCCCGGGCCGTGGGGGTTACCGCCGACGGCATCCTCCTGGCCACCGACGGCGACCAGGTCCGCTTCGCAGCCGGGGGCGCCGCCCTTCAAGAACGGGTGGACATCGGCCGGGTCTTCGTGGACGGCAAAGGGGTGGGGGACGTCAGCCGCATCGTGCTCCGGGACCGCCGCCACCTGGCCGCGGACGGCCTGGTGATCGCCTACGCCGCGGTGGACCCCACCACCGGCAAGATCGTCACCGAACCGGACCTCATCACCCGGGGCTTTACCCTGGAAGAAGAGCAGGCCCCCCTTTTGGAGCAGGCCCGCAATATCTTTCAGGAAATTGTCCTCCGGGCCCTGTCCGAGCCCACCCAGGACTGGCTGGAGGTCCAGACCCAGGTATCCAAAGCCCTGCGGAAGCTCTTCTTCAAGCGCCTGGAACGCCGCCCCATGATCCTGCCGCTGATCCTGACCCTGTAGGGCAAAACTTCTCCCCTGGCACGGCTTGCTTAAATTTTTACCCATTTTGAATTTTTTAAGTTTTCTCTTACCTTAACTAATAACCGCAGAGAGGAATTCACCTTCAAGCGTTGCGAACCCATCGATGGATTTCTCTCTATGGTACAATGGTTCAATACTTGAAGGCAATTATGCTTAAATAATTGTGTCAATGCCGCCGAACTCGTGCTATTTAGAGGTTATTGAGGTTAAGCGTAAAATGCCGCGGTCGCGGCTAGCGGGATGTTAACCTTATTGGGGGGAATAGGTGTGAAGTGCAGCCAGTGCCGGTATGTGCTTGCGGCTTGGGTGTTGTGGGTGGTTCTGGGCCTGGGTGTGAGTCAAGCGGGGGCCCAGGAGCCTAAATCCGGCCTGCCCCCGGATTTACAAGTCCTCATCAATGAAGCCTTGCAGGCCAATGCCGAAATCAAGCAGATGCGGGGGCAGTTCGCGGCATCCAAAGAGACGGTCCGACCCGCCGGGGCCCTGGATGACCCGGAGGTCGCGTTCAGCATGAAGGATATCCCGGTGGACACCTGGCGCCTGAACCAGGAACCCATGACCCAGAAGATGCTGGAATTGTCCCAAAAATTCCCCTTCCCCGGCAAACGCCGCCTCCGCTCCGAAGTGGCCGCAGAGCAAGCCCGCTCAGACGAGTATGCCTATAAAGACAAGGCCAACGAAGTCAGGGCCAAAGTAGTGATCGCCTATTGGGGCCTCTCCCTGGCCCAAACCAACCATGACCTGACCCAGAAGAACAAGCAATTCTGGGACCAGGTGGTCCAGGTGACCGAGACTCGTTATGGGGTCGGTCAGGGGATGCAGGCCGACGTGCTCCAGGCCCAGGTGGAGCTGGGCAACTATCTGGACCGCCTCTTCCAATGGACCCAGAAACAAGAATCCTTCCAGGCCGATTTAAACGCCCTGAGATCCAAGCCCCCCCAAGCCCCGATATCCCGGCCCCAACCGTTGAAGCCCCGGCCATTCGCCCTAAAATTAGACGAATTACTGGCCCAAGCCGAAGCCCGGCCCCAGCTGCAAGCCTTAAAAATCATCATTGCCAAACAGGAAAAGGCAGTGGACCTGGCCCGCAAGGAGTATTATCCCGATGCCAGGATAACGGTGGGTTACGGCTTCCGGGAAACCTTGGGCCCGCCCGTTTATCAAAAACAGGCGGATATGTTCACCGGCTCGGTCATGTTCAACGTGCCTATCTGGCACGACTCCAAGATCAAGCCCAAGATCAGGGAGGAGTTAGAGAAACAAGGCGTGGCCAAAGATGCCCATCTTTCCGCCTGGAACCAGCTCGGGGCCGCCATCAAGGACCGGTATGTCAAGCTCCAGCGCCTGGCCAAGCAAATCACCCTTTTCGACCAGGGGATCATCCCCCAGGCCCGGCAAGCGGTGGGGGCGGCCCTGGCCTCGTACCAGGTGGGATCTCTCCCTTTCAATCAGCTCTACCAGAACCAAATAGCCGTTTATAATGCGGAAATGCAATTAGAGGAATATCTCAAAGACTTTGAAGAAAATTGGGCCGAATTGGAGTGGCTGGTGGGTGCCGAACTGCCCCGGCTGCCGGGAGGGAAAAAATGACTCCTGCTTCGCGCCGCAAAAACTGGTGGGGGCTGGGACTGGTCCTGACTGTGGTTATCCTGGCGGGATTATACTTTTCCGGCTTGGTGCCCTTGCCCTTTGGCAAAGCAACCCCGAAGCCCCTCTGTTACGTCTCGCCCAAGAACCCCAATTTCATCAAAGAAGCGCCGGGCAAGGACCCCGAAGGCCATGACCTGGTGCCGGTCTACGCCACCGGGACCCCGGGCCAGACGGCTCCCCCGGCGGTCGCGCCCCAGGCTCCCCAGGCGGAGCGCAAGATCAAGTACTGGCACTGCCCCATGCATCCGGAAGTCGTCTCCGAGAAGCCCGGCAAATGCCCGAAGTGCGGCATGGAGCTAGTCCCGATCTATGCAGAAGCTCCAGCCCCGGCACCCGCCGCCCCGGCTCCGGCCGCCCAGAAAGAGCGGAAGATCAAATACTGGGTGTCACCCATGGACCCCGGCTACGTCCGGGACCAGCCCGGGAAAGCCCCCTGCGGCATGGATATGGTGCCGGTCTATGAGGAAGTGGGGGAGGCCGCCGCCGGTGGTGGCGCCATCGCGGTGTCGCCCGCCACCATCCAGTCCATGGGGGTGCGCACGGCCAAGGTGGAGGTCAGACCTCTGTCCCGGGACACCCTGACCGTAGGTTTGGTGACGTTGAACGAGCGCAGCCTGACCGTCGTCAACACCAAGGTGAGCGGCTGGGTGGAGCACCTCTACGTCAATGCCACCGGCGACCCGGTGCGCAAGGGCCAGACACTTTTGAGCATTTACAGCCCGGAGCTGGTCTCCACCCAGGAGGAGTACCTGCTGGCCTTAAAGAATCTCCAGGCCATGGGGAAAAGCCCGATTAAAGATCTGGCGGAAGGGGCCCAGCGCCTGGCCGCGGCCTCCCGCCGCCGTCTGCAGCTCTTCGATATCACCCCGGCCCAAATCGCCGACCTGGAGACGACCGGAAAAGTGAGAAAAAATCTGGCCCTGGTCTCGCCCGCCAACGGTATCGTCATGAAGCGCATGGTTACCCAGGGGATGTACGTCCAGGCGGGCATGCCCCTGTTGGAGGTGGCCGATCTTTCCACCATCTGGGTGGATGCCGACGTTTACCAGTACGAGCTGCCCTGGATCAAGGTGGGGCAGCCGGTGGAAATGACCTTGGACTATTTGCCCGGGGAGGCCTTCCCGGGAAAAATCGACTACATCTACCCCTATTTCAAGGAGGCCACCCGCACCGCCAGGGTTCGCCTGCGGTTCCCGAACCCGAGTCTCAAGCTCAAGCCGGACATGTTCGCCTCGGTCAAGATCAAATCGCCGGCGACCCATGAAGCGGTGGTGGTGCCCCTGGAAGCCGTGCTGGACACCGGCCTCAAACAGCACGTTTTCATCGCCCTGGGCCAGGGCCGCTTCGAGCCCCGGGAAGTGAAACTGGGAGTCTACGGCAACGACAATCATTACCGCGAGGTCCTCTCCGGCCTGAAGGGCGGGGAAGAGATCGTCACGTCGGCGCAATTCCTGCTGGATTCCGAATCCCGCTTCCGGGAGGCCATCCAGATGATGCTGACGCCGCAAGGGACGCCGGAGCAGGGCGAGGCCCCGCCGCCGGCCATGCCCGGGATGCAGATGGAAGGCCAGAAAGCCGCCCCGCCGGCCCCCATGCCTCCGGGCCACAAACATTGATGAGCGCCACTAAGCCATGATCGCCAAAATTATCGAAGCCTGCGTTCGCAACCGGGTCCTGGTGCTCATTGTTTGGCTCCTGGTCACCGTCTGGGGCATTTACGCCGCCTTGAGCATCCCGGTGGACGCCATCCCCGACCTCTCCGACGTCCAGGTTATCATCCGCACCGATTTTCCCGAACAGGCCCCCCAGATCATCGAGGACCAGGTGACTTATCCCTTGACCACCGCCATGCTGGCGGTGCCCGGGGCCAAGGTGGTGCGAGGCTTTTCCCAATTCGGCCTGTCCCTGGTTTATGTGATCTTCGAAGACGGCACCGATATTTACTGGGCCCGTTCCCGGGTGCTGGAATATCTCAACTATGTCCGGGGCAAACTGCCCGCGGCCGTGAACCCCACCCTGGGCCCCGATGCCACCGGGGTGGGCTGGGTCTTTGAATACGCCCTGGAAGACCCCACCGGCAAACATGACCTGGCCCAGCTCCGCAGCATCCAGGATTGGTACCTGCGCTATCAGTTGCAAACCGTCCCCGGGGTCTCGGAAGTGGCCAGCGTCGGCGGTTTTGTCAAACAGTACCAGGTGGTGGTGGACCCCAACCAGCTGGCGGCTTACAAGGTCCCCCTGTCCAAAATTAAGATGGCCATTCAGCGCTCCAACCAGGATACCGGGGGGGCGTCGATCGAAAAAGCCGAAACCGAGTTCATGGTCAGGGCCCTGGGCTACATCAAGACCATGGCCGACGTCGAAAACATTGTGGTGGGCACCGACGGGAAGGGGACCCCCATCTTGGTGAAAGACGTGGGGCTGGTCCGCATGGGCCCGGAACTGCGGCGGGGTATTACCGAGGCCAACGGCCAGGGCGAGGTGGTGGGCGGCATCGTGGTGATGCGCTTTGGCGAAAATGCCCGGCAGGTCATCAATGGCGTCAAACAGAAATTGGCGGATCTCAAGTCCGGGCTGCCCCCGGGGGTACAGGTGGTCACCGCTTACGACCGCTCCGGATTAATCCAGCGGGCCATCGACACCTTAAAAAGGACCATCACCGAAGAAATCATCATTGTCTCTTTGGTCTGCTTTGTCTTTCTCCTGCACGTGCGCAGCGCCATCGTGGCCATCATCAGCCTGCCCCTGGGAGTGCTCATCTCCCTGATCCTGCAATATCAATTCAATATTAACGCCAACATCTTGAGCCTGGCGGGGATTGCCATCGCCATCGGCGCCATGGTGGACGCCTCGGTGGTGATGGTGGAAAACGCCCACAAGCACATCGAGCACGCCCCCCCCGATGCGCCTCGGGAGCCCCTCATCCTGGAGGCCGCCAAGGAAGTGGGGCCTTCCCTGTTCTTCGCCATCCTGGTGCTCACCGTCTCGTTTTTGCCCATCTTCGCCCTGAGTGGGGAAACCGGCCGCCTGTTCCGGCCCCTGGCCTTCACCAAGACCTTTGCCATGGGCGGATCCGCCATCCTGGCCATCACCCTGATCCCCATCCTCATGATCTACTTCATCCGGGGCAAGATCATCCCGGACATGGAAAACCCGGTGGCCCGGGCCACCATGGTGGTCTACCGGCCGGTAGTCCGCTGGATCATGCGGGCTCCCAAGACCGCCATCCTCCTGGCCTGTCTCGCCATGGCGGCCACCGTCTATCCCCTGATGCACCTGGGCTCCGAGTTTATGCCGCCTCTGGATGAGGGGGACCTGCTGTATATGCCCACCACCATGCCGGGCATCTCCATCACCGGGGCGAAAAACGTCCTCCAGCAGACGGACCGCATCATCCGGACCTTCCCCGAGGTGGAGTACGTCTTCGGCAAGGCCGGCCGGGCCGAAACCGCCACGGACCCCGCGCCCCTGAGCATGATTGAAACCACCATCCGCCTCAAGGATCGCAAATTCTGGCGCCCGGGCCTGACCACGGAAGCCCTCATCCGGGAGATGGATGCAGCGGTGAAATTTCCCGGGCTGGCCAATTCCTGGGGCTATCCCATCAAGATCCGCATCGATATGCTCTCCACCGGCATCAAGACCCCGGTGGGTCTCAAATTTTTAGGCGCGGACCTGGACGTCTTGAACCGCCTGGCGGTGGAGGCCGAGGCCATTTTAAAAGACGTGCCCGGCACGGCCAGCGCCTTCGCCGAACGCGTCACCGGGGGTTATTATCTCGACTTTATCATCAAGCGCCGGGAGGCGGCCCGCTACGGCCTGACGGTGGGAGATGTCCAGGAAGTCATTACCAGCGCGGTGGGCGGGGAAAATATCACCCAGACCGTGGAGGGCCTGGAGCGCTACCCGGTGAATTTGCGCTACTTCCAGGATTACCGCCAAAACCTGCCGGCCCTGCGCCGCATCCTCATCAGTACGCCCGACGGGGGCCAGGTGCCCGTGGAGCAGGTCGCCGACATTCAGGTCCACCAGGGCGCCGACATGATCAAGAGTGAAGGCTCCCGGCGAGCCGCCTGGGTCTTCGTCGATCTTCATGATATCGACGTGGGCACCTATGTCCAGAAAGCCAAGGAAGTCATCGCCGCCCGGTTGAAGATTCCCGCCGGCTACAGTCTCATTTGGAGCGGCCAGTACGAATACATGGAGGCCGCCAGAAAACGGCTGCAAATCATCATCCCCATAACCCTGGTCCTGGTCTTCCTGCTCCTCTACCTGAACACCCACTCCCTCATCAAGGTCGGCATCGTCATGCTGGCGGTGCCCTTTTCTCTGCTGGGGGCCATCTGGCTCCTCTATCTCCTGGGCTACCACCTCAGTGTGGGGGTGGTCGTGGGGATGCTGGCCCTGGCGGGCCTGGACGCGGAGACCGGGGTCCTCATGCTCCTGTACCTGGATATCGCCCACGACCAGCGGCAGGCGGCGGGGCTGATGAATACCGAACAAGATCTGCGGGATGCCATTGAGCACGGCGCGGTCATGCGGGTGCGCCCGAAGCACATGACTATCCTGGCTAATTTGCTGGGCCTGCTTCCCATCATGTGGGCCTCCGGCACCGGCTCCGAAGTGGCCAAGCGCATCGCCGCCCCCATGGTGGGAGGCGTGGCCACCTCGTATCTCCTGGAACTGCTCATCTATCCGGCTATCTATTTGCTGTGGAAGCGGCACACTGACCTAAAGAAACCACGATCCCCCGCCGCCTAAACCTGTCCGCCCCCACGGGAAAAGGCCTTTGGGGCCCCTGGGGCGAGTAAAACCTGCGCCGCGCCGGCCTCTTGCGCTGCCGAAAAAAACGCCTAACATATAAACAACCGACCGGGCCCTGCCCCACTGTGATACCCGGTCTCTCCCCAGAAAACGCGCATGAAGCAGATTATCGCGACGCTATTGGTGATCGTCTGCCTGTGGCCCCCACTGGTCGGGTTGGCCCAGGAAGCGGACCGGAGTTCCCCTCCGCCCCTTAACCTGCCGGACCTGGGGCCGCCCACCCCTGAGATGCTCAGAGAAATGATGGAGCTATGGCGGAAAATGGGCCCTGAATTCCCCCTCAATGCCCCGATGCTCCAGGGGTTGGAGGAGTTGGCCAAGGCAGGCCGCCTGACGCCGGAAGCCCGGCAAAAGTTGGCGGATTTAGGCAGGCGGATGGAACGGTTGGCCACCGAGAATTTTTCCCCTGCCGACCCCCAAAACCAGCAGCATTACCAGGACTTGATCAACCAGATGCAGAGGCTGATCCAGGGGGTGGAAAATGCCGATAAGACCGGGACAGGCTGCCAATAATTTCCCGGATGAGCGTGCTCCGGCCAGGCCCGGAGACTGAAAGCCGATTAGGAGGACAAAATCCACGTGAAAAAAATCATGGTAGTTCTGGTGATGGCCATTTCCCTGGCCCTGGTCTGCCCGACGCTGGCCCAGACCGGTCCCGGGGGCGGCATGGGCCCCGGCGGCGGGGGGCCCGGTATGGGCCCGGGAGGTGGCATGGGCGCCCGACTCTACAACCCTCAGACCGTCACCACGGTCACGGGACAGGTGGAAAAACTGGAAGAACTGCCCAGCATGGGGCGGGGCGGCGGCATGGGCATGCATTACCGGGGTGTGCTCCTGAAGACGGACCAGGGAAGCCTCATGGTGCACCTGGGGCCCGGCTGGTATGTGGCCGACCAGAAGTTCGTGGTTAAGGCCGGGGATACCCTTGAGGCCACCGGTTCCAAGGTGACCCTGAACAACCAGCCGGCCATTATAGCCCGGGAGGTTAAGGTGGAGGGCAAGACCTTGAAACTCCGGGACGATCAGGGGCTGCCGGTGTGGCGCGGCATGGGCCGCGGTCCCGGCGGGCCGGGCATGGGGCCAGGCAAGGGGCCCGGCGGGATGTAATCCCTGCCCCGGGTCGTTCACATCGCCTCAAGAGCGGTTCCGGGGCGGGTGGCCCGTCAAGTCGCAGAAGCTATGAGTCGGATCAAGCCAGTTCCGGCCTGACCTGTGAGGCAACAGGTGATGACCAGGCGATGCTGGGGAGTATTAGGACTGTTGCTGGTAGTGCCGGTGACGCTCCTGGCAGGGTGCGCTCCTGAAACGGCCTACCGGGGCGCCGCTGCCGACGAATCATACATCACCGATGTCCCTCCCTCTTTTTACGACAATGACCCGGCCTTGAGGCATTGGTTCACCGCCCCCTATTGGATGCCTGATGCCGGTCCGTAAGCCTTGGTTTCGGGTGGGGCCGGGTGCCGAGTCAGAGACCGGCTCCACTCCTCAGGGGAAATTGGTGTGATGGCGCCTTAGCCGGTCATGAGGGGAGAAAGATAGGTGCATCCCTGCCTGAGGGTCTTAATCGCTGATAAGAGCTCTTTGTCCACTTCGTCCTTGAGGAGATAACCCTCGGCCCCGGCCAACCTGGCCTGATCCGCATATTCCGGCCGGTTGTGCAGGGTCAGGATCAACACCTTGATCTCGGGATGGCTCGCCTTGATCATCCGGGTCGCTTCGAGGCCCCCCAGATACGGCATGGAAATATCTAGGATAATGAGTTGGGGGGTCCAGTGTTTCAAGCATTCCAGGAGTTCCAGCCCGTCCTGTAATTCCCCCACCACCCGCATCTCGGCATTTTCTTCAATGATTTTTCTGACCCCTTGACGTAGCAGGGGATGATCATCCACCAGCAAAATCTCATAAAAAAATGGCGTGACCTTACACATACCGTTGCCCCTGGCATACGCCCCGGCCTGAGTCGAACTAACCCTTGTATGTTAAAGGGAACCGGTACATAGTTTGGTCATTAAAGAACCAGGCCATCAGGAGCAGTACTGCTCCTGATGGCGGCGTGGCAGGCCGTCCTAACCCTTGGTCCTTCAAGACCGCGGTGAGAGCGTGGCCGCCACGTCGCCCTGGCATTAACCCGAACAGTCGCCCGGGCTTTGAAGCCCGTATCTTGCAAGGACGGGAGGCCAAGGCTTTTTATGCACCCTGAATCCGTATTTGTCGGCATTGACGTCTCTAAGGACCAGTTAGACATCGCCATCCGGCCAGGAGAGGTCCGGTTCCGGGAGTCCAACAACGACTCCGGTATCCAGGCCCTCGTTGTCCGACTTTTGTCCCTTAAGCCCCAGCTCATCCTCCTGGAAGCCACCGGTGGCTATGAGATCCTGGCCGCCGCCGCCTTGCGGCAGGCTGACCTGCCGGCCCACATTATTAACCCTCGTCAGGTGCGAGACTTTGCCCGGTCCTCCGGCAGATTGGCCAAAACCGATAAGATCGACGCCGCGGTTCTGGCTCATTTTGCCGAGGCGCTGAAACCGTCCCTCCGACCCTGGCCAGATGAGCATCAACAGGAATTGGCCGCCCTCATGAGCCGGCGCCGGCAACTGGTGGAGATGCTGGTCATGGAGAAAAATCGCCTATCCATGACTTTCTCCCCACGGGTCCGCAGAAGCCTGCAAACCAACCTCCAATCCCTTAAAGAACAACTTAAGGAGTTGGAGCAAGATTTGGACGACTTCATCCGTCAAAGCCCCATCTGGCTGGAGAAGGATCAACTCCTCCAGAGCGTCCCGGGAGTCGGCCCCTTAACCTCCCAAAGCCTGTTAGCCTGGGTGCCGGAGTTAGGCACCTTAAATCGCAAGAAGATCGCCGCCCTGGTGGGGTTGGCCCCCTTTAACCGCGATAGCGGTCAGATGCGGGGCAAGCGCACCGTTTGGGGTGGCCGGGCCCGGGTGCGGCCTCCCTTGTATATGGCTACGTTGGCCGCCTGCCGGGTCAATCCGGCCATCCGTGCCTTCTATCTCCGGTTGCTGGCAATGGGTAAGAGCAAGAAATTGGCTCTTACCGCCTGTATGCGTAAACTGTTAACCATCCTTAATGCCATACTTAAACAACAGCAACCCTGGTGCCCCCTTGCACCAGTTAACCCTTGACATCTAACACAGTCGCTCTCCCCCATTGGGGGAGAGGGGATGAGGCCGGAACGCATCTGGCGCCCCGATTAATAATCCAGAAATTATTTTTTCCCCAGAAACTCATAACCAAAACTAACAAATGCCTTAGCCCGCGGCGGCTTCTTGGGGGCGGAGGCACTTGAGGCTGTAGTCGGCGGTCTTGAAGGCGTTCAGGACGCGGTCCATGACCGCGTCGGAGGACAGGGCCAGGTCAAGCTGGCGGCAGAAGGCGATGAGCAGCCCGGCCAGCTCCAGGGCCTGCTCCGTTTCCAGGAGGGAGAGCTTGACCAGCCGGCCCTGGACCAGGTCCCCCTTGGCCTGGGCCTTGAAGCCCAGGTCGTCCAGGAGCTGCTTGACCAGGCGGGCCCGGCGCTCCCGGCGGTCGATTTGGGCGGCCCCGCCCTTGAACTGGAAGCTGATGTAATTGTCGTTTTTCTCCTCGGAGATGAAGGCGTCGACGATGCCGAAATGGTAGCCGATCCGGGAGTTGAAATTGAGGTAGGACTCGGTGACGATGGCGAAGCTCTTGCCCCCCAGGCCCCGCTCCGCCTTGGCGGTGTCGTACATGGTGTTGGCGAAGACCGAGATGAAGCCCTTGAGGTCCGGGGCCACCTGGCCGGCCCAACTCACCCCGGGGTGGTGAAAGCCCCGGAGGAGGGCCTTAAAGGGCCGGCTGAGGATGTCGTCCTCGGTCACCTGGTCCTGGCCCGTGACTCTTAAGCCGCCCCCCAGGTCCAGGATGAACAGGTTCAGGGGCAGGTCGGTCTTTAGGCGGCTGACGCGGTTGGATTCCAGGGCTTTTTCCATGTCCGGGATGAACATGGCGTCCATGGCCTTTTCGTGGCAGAACCGGGTGATGTCGTGGAGGGTGCTGCAGTTGGCGGCCTTAAACTCCGGGCTGCCGGGGTCGAGGAGATGCAATCGGGAAATGAGCTTCAAGATGCGGCGCAATTTTTTATAAACCGGGTCGGCGTGCCATTCTTCATCAGGCTCCACCCGGCGGGCCAGCAGTTCGGGCATGAGGCCGGGATAAATTAGGGCGGCGTCGGCATCCACGGTCACCAGTTGGCCGGAGTGAAGGATCTTGGTGGCGCCGCCCACCTCGACCAGGGTGGGAATCCGGAACTCCCGGGCCAGGATGGTCATGTGGTCAGTGGGACTCCCCACTTCGGTGATGATGGCGGCAATGCGATCCATGACCAGCACCAGGCGGGCCGAAGGCTGCCTGGCCACCACCACCGCCCCCGGGGGAATGCTGCCCACATCTTCATCGTAGAGAAAGTGGTGGACCCGGCCGGCGGCCACGCCGCCCACCGCCCGGATGCCATAGTGCAGGATGGGGGGGACCATGGGTTCCGGGACGGGGGGGCGCTCTTCTTCGGCAAAGGCCGCGGCGTGGACCCGGAGGGGCCGGGATTGCAGGATGATGAGGTTGCCCGCCTCCCCCACGGTCCACTCAATATCCTGGGGGTGGCCGAAATGCTCCTCCAATTCCAGGGCGATATCCGCCAGGGTCCGGACCTGGTCGTCGGTGAGGCAGGGGGCCTGGGCCTGCTCGGGGGCCAGGACAATTTCCTCCACCCCCCCCTCCGGGCCGCAGGCGAGGGCCACGGGTTTTTCGGCCACCCGCCGGCTGGTGATGGGGCGGGGTTCCCGGCGGCTCACCGTGAACAGGTCGGGGGATACGGTGCCGTCCACCGCGTATTTGCCCAGGCCCCACACCGCCGAAATCAGCACGGTGTCGTCCTGGGGGGCGTGGGGGTCCAGGGAAAACATGACACCGCTGGCCCGGGCCGGGACCATGGCGAGGACGCCCACGGCCATGGGGAGCTCATTGACGGAAAACTGCTGGTACTTCCAGTAGAAAATGGCCCGGGAGGTGAACTTGCTGGCCACAATCTCCTTGTAGTGCTCGGGTAAAGAGGCGGCGTCGACGTTGAGGAGGGTGGCAAACTGGCCGGCAAAAGAAAATTCGGTGTCTTCCCCCACGGCGCTGGACCGCACCGCCAGCCAGGGGGTGGGCAGGGACCGGCCCGCCTGGACGATGGCTTCTTCCAGGTCCAGGGGGAGGGGGGCCTGGCGCACCATGGCCTGCAACTCCTGGCTGATGACCCTGAGGCTGTCCAGGTCTTGGATGTTGGCCTGGGAGAGCATCGCTTCCAGGTCGGCCGCCAGGCTGGTGGATTCGAGAAAGCGCTTGTAGGCCGCCGCGGTAATGGCAAAGCCCTGGGGCACCGGCATACCGATGCGGTTGCCGATCTCCCCCAGGTTGGCCATCTTACCCCCCACCGCCGGGGCCAATTCCTGGTTCAGGGCTGACAGGGGCAGGATAAAGGGGGTATCCGGGATGGTGGGGACCGCTTCCAGGACCTCGTGGAGTTCTTGCCGCAGGCGGTTACAGATGGGAACCAAGTCGTTTTGATAACGATTATTGGTGAGCAGGTTGAGGGAAGCCACCATGCCGGCGACCTGCTCGCCCAACTTATCCACCTGGGCATAGAGATAGCTGGAGTCGAAGACGTAATCGCCGGAAAGTTTTTCTTCCATGTCCGCCATGGTTTCCAGGGCATGGTTGTTGTTGTCCAGGAGGCGGCGGAAATGGATGAATTTTTCCTGCAAGCGGACCTGTTCCGTCTCTTCAGGTTCTTTGAGAAAGCGCCGCAGGAATTTGAAAACCATAATTACTCCGTGAGCGGTGAACAGTGAGCCGTGAGGAGGTTGTGGGCGGCACCGGCCTCCTGGCCGGTGAGACGTACGGCAGAGCAGGAGTAGGCCCACATGATCTGGTTCTCCTGCTGAGCGTTCACTGTTTCTTCAGGGCCGCCAGTTCTCCCTGCATCCGCTTCCACTCCAGGGCCCGCTTGATGGTGATGAGGATGGTCTCCTTGCGGAAGGGCTTGGTGATAAAATCGTAGGCGCCCTTCTGGATGGCCTCTTCGGCGGTTTCAATGGTGCCGTAGGCGGTTATCACAATAATGGGCATGGTGGCGTCGATGGCTTTGACAATGCCGATGAGGTCGAGGCCATCCACCAGGGGCATTTTAAGATCGGTGATCACCAGGTCGTGATGACCTTCCTGGAGCAATTTGCTCACTTCCAGGGGATTATTGGTCGTGGTGACCTCATAGCCGGTCTTATCCATCAGGATCGTTTTCAGCAACCTGAGCATATTGGGCTCATCGTCAACGACCAGTATCCTCTCCGACATGTTCTCCTCCTGCTGACTTCCTTAAGAGATAACTGCGGTCGGTGCCGGCCCTGCCTGCTCCTGGCCGGCCGCTTCGGCCTCCGGGCCTGAAATAATGGGAAGGTAAACGGTAAACGTCGTGCCATGCTTCTCGGGATATTCATCGGCGGGGTAGCTGGTGAAGATGATGTTGCCCCCGAATTTCGTAATAATGCCGTAGCTCATGGACAGGCCCAGGCCGGTGCCTTCCCCGGTCTTCTTGGTGGTGAAGAAGGGGTCGAAGATCTTGGGTTGGGCTTCCCGGGGGATACCGTTGCCGGTATCGGTGAATTCAATGGCCAGCCGTTTGCCATCAGGGACCAGATGCGTGGTGATGCGCAGCAGGCCGCCACCTTTCATGGCATCCCGGGCGTTGTTGATCATGTTGATAAACACCTGCCGGAATTCCTGCGGGTCTCCTTTGGCCAAAGGCAGGTCCGGGGCCAGGTTGGATTCCAGGCGGATCTTTTTGGTCAGCAGGGTATTCTTCACCACCTCCAGGGTCTTTTGGAGGATGCTGTTGATATCGGATTGGGTTTCGGTGCGTTCCGGGGTGCGGGCGAAGGTCAGGAGGTTTTCGATAATTTTTTTGCACCGGAGCCCTTCGTCTTCGATGACCTGGAGGGTCTCGTGAATCTCGGGCAGGGAGTCCGTCTGTTCCAGGAGGTGCTCGGTGAATCCCAGGATCACCGTCATGGGATTATTGATTTCATGGGCCACCCCGGCGGCCAGGGTGCCGATGGAGGCCAGTTTCTCCATGTTGATCATCCGGTCTTCAATGGCCTTACGCGCCGTGATGTTCCGGGAGATGATCTCATAGGCGAAGATTTTGCCCTGTTCGTCTTTTACGCCCACGATGCTGGTGGAAAACCAGAATTCCTGGTCGCTGATGGTCACCCGATGGCGCTTACTCTGGACCCGGCCGGTCTCCTGCACCTCCTTAATCCATTCCAGGTGAAAGTCAGCAGATTTCGGCGCAAAGATATCATTGAGGGTGCGGTTGATGAAATCTTGGGGATTGGCCTCGACCTCGGGTTGGTGCGGAAAGGGCGAAGACGACAGGGCCTGGGCGAAAAAGTTGGCGGCGTAGCGGTTGATGGACAGGAGGCGGCCGTCGGCGTCCACGCTGTAGATCAGGTCGGCGGCGTTTTCCACCAGGCCCTGGTACCGGGCCTCGGATTTGTGCAACTTTTCCTTCTGCCGGTTCACTTCTTCCGCCAGGCTGGAGGAGAATTGCTGCTCGTAGCGGAAGTTGAGCATGACGATGGTGCCCGACAGGACCACCAGGCCGATGATCACCTGGAGGTAGAACTGCCGGGTATAGAGGGTGTGGATCACGCCCTCTACTTCGCTGGCCGGAGCCACCACCGCCACCGACCAGGAAAGTTCGGGTTTGCTGTCCTGGACCAGATTTTGCTCTTCCAATTTTACCGGGGCATAGGCAATGAGCTTCTCAATGGTATGCCCGCTCCCCATGATGCCCCGGTGCCACCCGGACGTATAAGTGCCCAAGCCTTCCTTCCCGGCCAGCATTTTTTCCCGTTGGATCTGATTGATGGCGTCGAAAGAAATGGCCGGCATCCGCTCTTTACGCACCGTAAAGGCGTTTTTACCGATGAAATCGCGTTCCGGATGCGTCAGGAAGATGCCCTGATTGTCCATGATCCAGGCATACCCGGTCTTGCCGCTTTGAATCCCCTGGGTGAATCTCTGGGCCAGCTGATGGGCATCGATATAAAAGACCAAGACGCCGGCGAAGGCCCCCGATGGGTGGGGATGGGATTCGTCCACGGACATCTGGTAGGTCGGCACCGCCATGGCGAAGATGAGTCGGCCGACGTAGTGGGGAATCTCGGCGGACACCGGCATCACCAGGATCTGGCCTTTGTGTTCCGGCTGGCTGGCCCACGTGAGGTAGGGGGCATCTTTGAAGGAACCGGTGGTGATCTGATCTACGCCCCGGCTGTCCAACTGGTAAGCCCGGTCGCCGTTGGGGGTGATGCGCAGGATTTCCACCACGCCCTCTTCCCGGACGGACGCCAGGGTGGCGCGCATGCGGTTGGCCCAGGACAGGGGTTCCAGGTATTGCATGGAAGGAGAGAAGTCGAGGGTGCTCAACTCCCGCTTGAGGAAGTTGATATTCTGCTCCAGGAGACTGGCGGTGTGTTTGGCCAGCACCAGTTGCTGCTGGTTGAAGTCTTCCTTGACGATCTCCTTCATCTGGTTGGCAGACTTGAGGCCCAGATAGATGCTGATCCCCAGCAGGGCGAAATTCACCGCCAGTAATAAAGCGAGAGCGTAGCGGGAGGCGAGAAACGGGAAACGGCGCATAGTCGGTTTATTTCTCCACGTGTTCCTGGACAAAGTCCTTGACGTACCAATCAACAATACTATCGGAAAACAGCAACTTGTCCAGTTGTTTAACGTAAAAGGTGAGTTTCCCCACAATGGCTAAGCGCTGGGTAATTATTTCGGGAGAATATTTAGCCAACCGGGCTTGGATAAACTCGCCGCGTTGTCGATGACTGAAATCCAGGTGGTCCAGAATGGCCTCGATGAGCCGGGCGCGATGTTCTCGATGTTCTGGGTTTGATGCCAAATTATCGGCCTGGAACCCGAAGGCAATGTAATTGTCGTTCACCTGGTTCGAGACATAGGCCTCAACGGTGACGAGATCATGCTCCAGGTGGGTTCGGAAATTCATATAGTTCTCGGATAACACGACCAGGCTTTGATCAGGCCCAGGGAGGGGGGCCGCACCGCCTTCGGCGCCTTCCTGGCGCGAGTGCAGGTCGGAGAGTCCCTGCCAGAAGGCCTGGAAGGGAAGGGACATGATCTGCTCCGGCTTGACCTTGCGCCCCCAGCCTTTTTTGAGACCGCCGCCCAGATCCAGAATCCGGACCTGCAAGGGCGAGGCCCCCTCCAGGTCCACCACTTTTTTATCAGTCAGAATTTCATCCTTGGTCAGCCTGAACATCTCCCGCATGGAGAATTCGTGGGTATAACGGATAATATCATGGAGGGTGCGACAGTTATCAGGCTTGAAGGAGGCCTCGTCCCGGGGATTAATCAGATTGAGGGGAACGACTTTCTTGACCGCGACTTTCAAGGTTTGAAATATCTGACTGTTCCCCAACCCGTCACCTTGATCTCGCGGCTTCAAGAGTTCCGGTATCAGCCCATCATACACATTACCGTAATTAGCATCCACGGTGACCACCTGACCGGCCTGCAAGACCTGGGTGGCGACGCCGGTATCGAGGATAGTGGGAACCTGAAATTCCCGGGCCAGCAGGGCCATGTGTCCGGTGGGGCTGCCGGTGTCGGTCAAGATAGCTCCTGCCTTGGGCATCACCTGAACAAAACCGGGAGAAGTGTGTTTCGCCACCAGCACGCCGCCTTCGGGAAAATTTTCCAGGTCCTCCTTGCCCCGGATCAAAACTACCGGGCCGGAGGCCACGCCGCGAAATGCTACTACCCCCTGATCCAGGAGCAAAGCGCCTTGCTTCGGGGTCCTGGAGGTCGGTGGGCCAACTTTTGGCTGGGTGACCTGGAGCGGGTGACAGTTCAGCAACCAGAGTTGTTCATGCCAGTCCATGGCCCATTCCACCTGTTGCGCTTGATGATAATGGTCCTCCAGTGATTCGGCCCAGGCCAGAAGCTGATCAAGATGGCGGTCATGGAGACAGGGAGCCTGGAGATAATCCCGATGCACCGGGACCTCTTCCAGTCCGGCATCAGGGCGGCAAACCCAGAGCATCGGCTTTTCGGCGATGACTGTCTCTTCCAGGCGCCCCCGTGGCTGGTAGGCCACCAGGTAACGATCCAGATCACCGGCATCAGGCGCAACGCCCTTACTTGCGCCCCAGCCAGCCAGCACCAGGGCCGCCTCCGGGGTGGAGCGGTGCGGGTGGTGCGTAAACAGGATGCCGCTGGCTTTCGCCTGGATCATGGGCATAACCGTCACGCCGCAGGCAAGATCCTCTTCTTTAAACCCTTTGTTATTATAGTAAAATACCGCCCGTGGGGGGAAGAGGCTGGCGAGAATTAGTTTATAGCGGGACTCCATCAATGAGGCCGGAATGTTGAGGTAACTAGCATAACGGTCTGCAAAGGTGAAGGCCAGTTCTTCTCCCACCAGACTGGGGCGCATGGCTATCAACGGCTTTTGTTGGGTCAGGTCGGCCAGCCCCTCATAAGCTTCGTGCATGGCTTTTTGGAGTTCCAGGGGCACGGGAGCTGCCAGAATCATGTCCTTAATCTCGTTACTGGTCTGCTGGAGGCTCTCAAGGTCCTCCAGCCGCCGCTGTTGCAAATGCTCGGCAATCCGCTTGGTGAGGCGATTATAGTCCAAGAAGACTTTATAGGCATAAATAGAGATGGCAAAACCTGGTGGCACCGGCAGTTTAAGCACGGTTTGCGCTTCCCCGAGACGGGCGTTTCTCTGTCCCACGATGCCCACCGTCTGGGTATCAAGTTGGTCGAAGAATAAGACTAACGGCGCGGCGGGAATCTCGCTGCGAGGCTCCAGTACCGCCGCCAATTCGGCGCTGAGCCTCGCCCAGGTTTGAGATAGAGCTTGATAACGATTGTGCCCCAAAGCGTTGAGGGCCTCTACCATGAGATTGACGTGTTGCCGAAGTTGATTGACGGTAGCGCGAATGTATTGGACATCGAACAGATAATCGCCCGATAGCTTCTCTTCCATATCCGCCATCAGGGTCAAAACCTGGTTGTTGGCTGAGAGCAATGCCTGGAAACGGGTGTATTTTTCTGCCAGTTCCGACTTTGTCTTACCCGGCCTATCCCTGGTGAGACGTTGCCAGGCGCGCTTCAGGGCAGTCAGCATTGCTTCCCATTTCCCCTATAAGAAAAAATTGCCATTTTAAATAAATAATAGCAAAGATTAGCCCAATTAGCCAGTTCGGTGAAGTTGGCGGCCGGGTAGTGGGGGCCCAGGCGGGGCCGGTCGAAAGGCAAGGGAATTATGAGGCAGGCTTATCAGTTTAGGGTTTCCTTTTGAACAGGAATCTGATTACGTATAAAGTCACATACCTCGCAGCTACTGATCGTGGCACTTTTCCCGGAGTTACCGCATGCTTAATAAGCTCAGCGCCTTTTTGCAACAGGTTATCCTCTTAACAGTACTCGGGTTGGTGTTGGTTTCGGGGACCCTGGCTGCGGCTCCCCCCGCCGGTCCCCCGGGAGAGCGCCTGGCCGTTTCGGGCCTCCTGAAAAACCCCCAGGGGAGGGCGGTGAAAGACGCGGAGGTGGAGTTCCTGGTTAACGGCCACCGGGTCAAACCCCTGGGGGCAGAAGAGACGGTGACCACCGGCAAGTCCGGGGCCTTTGTGGCGGAATTGCAACTGCCCGCCGGCACCCTGCCGGGGGCCCGGGTGGAAGTCACGGCCAAGAAGCCCAGCTGGCGGGATCTTGCGGCCACCCCGGTGAAAGTGGTGGAGGCGGGCGTGGACGCCACCGGCAACCGGGTGTTTCAGGCCAACCAGACCTTTACCCTGTACCGCCAGATCACCCCGGGCTTCTGGATCGCCTCGATCATCCTCCTCCTGGTGTATCTGTGCATCGCGTTCGAGTGGATGCACCGGACCCTGGCCGCCTTGTTGGGCGCGGCCCTGATCCTGTTTATCACCTACACCCTGGGGATCTTTGACAAGTCTTATTTCATCATGTCCTTTGAGGATGCCATGCGGGCCATCGACCTCAATGTCATCTTCCTCCTCATGGGTATGATGATCATCGTCGGGGTCACCAAGAAGACCGGCATGTTTCAGTGGCTGGCCTACCAGGCCTATGCCCTGGCCCGGGGCAACGTCTTGGTCCTGGCGATCATCTTGATGTGGATCACCGCAGTGGTCTCGGCCTTCCTGGACAACGTCACCACCATGCTCCTGATGATCCCGGTGACCATCGAGATCGCGGTCACCTTGAAGATCAACCCCATTACCCTGCTGGTGCCGGAGGTCTTTGCCTCCAACGTCGGCGGCACCGCCACCCTGATCGGCGACCCCCCCAACATCTTGATCGGCTCCTACGCCCATCTCACCTTCGGCGACTTTGTCACCAACCTGACCCTTGTCTGCACCATCGGCATGGTGGTCACCGCCCTCTACTTTGTGTTTTGGTATAAGAAGGATTATCTCAAGGCCGAGGTCAAGGACGTGACCAAGACCATCGAATATCTGAGAGAAGAATACCGCATTACCGACCGGAAGCTGCTGATCATGTGCCTGGGTCTCCTGGGCTTCACCGTGTTGTTCTTCGTGGTCCACGGGGTGTTGCACATGGAGCCCTCCATCGCCGCCCTGACCGGGGCCATGCTGCTCGTGACCATTTCCCGGGTGGACATCGTGGAGATGCTGGAGCACGAAGTGGAGTGGCCCACCCTGGTCTTTTTCATCGCCCTGTTCATGGTCATCGCCGGGGCGGAGGAGACCGGGCTAATCCAGATAATTGCGGAATGGGTGAAGTCCGTCTCCGGCGGCAACCTGACCATTGCGGTAATCATGGTCTTGTGGGTGTCGGCCATTGCCTCGGCCTTCATCGACAATATCCCGTTTACCGCTACCATGCTGCCCATCATCGCCTTCCTGAACCAGACCATCCCCGGAGCGGAGAGCGGGGTGCTGTGGTGGGCCCTGGCCCTGGGGGCCTGTCTGGGGGGCAACGGCACCATGATCGGGGCCTCGGCCAACGTGGTCACCGTGGGCATGGCGGAGAAGGCCGGCTACCATATCTCCTACCTGGAATACCTGAAGGCCTGTTTCGCGCCCATGTTGTTGACCGTGGCCCTGGCCATGGGGTATCTGCTGATTGCTTATTGAGATCTCTGAAAATTGATTGAGAGAAAGGCGGAGAATTTTGTGAGGGATTACCAATGCTTCGGCTTGCAGGTTAGAGCGTTTGGCCAAACATGCATTCTGCCCATAATTTTTAAATCCCCCTAAATCCCCCTTTTTCAAAGGGGGACTGTAAAACCAATGCCTCATAATTCTCCCCGTTTCTCAAGGAGGGTCAAGGGGGATTTGGGTTTTCGAGACATCTAGGCTTCCGAAAAAACCCTTAGCATTCGCCATATCTTCAAGCACAACAAAGGCGGCTCCCCAATCAAGGAGCCGCCTCTGTTCTGGAAACTACTTAGGTATGGGTGATCAGTCTTGGGTTTTGACCACCAGGACCGAACAGGGTGAATAGGTCACCACCTTGGAAGCGGTGCTGCCCAGGAATGACCTGGTCTTGCCTGCCAGGCCACGGCTGCCGATGACGATGAGATCGGCCTGCTGGTCTTTGGCCACCTGGACGATCTCATCGGCGGGGGAGGCGCCGGTGATCAGGATCACCTCGGGGGTGACGCCTTGGGCCTGGGCCGCGTCCTTAGCTTTGGCCAGGGCAGCCTCGGCCTGGGCCTTCATCTTCTCGGCGATATAGACCCCTTCTTCCAACTCCGGGATCTCTATGCCCACTGCGGTTAAGACCACGGAGGAGGGCGCCTTGGCTTTGGCCAGGTCGCAGGCCGTTTCCACCGCTTTTAAAGAGTAAGCCGAACCATCCACGGGTACCAGGATCTTCATGTTAGGCCCCTCCTTTGCCAGCATAGGCGGCCTTCTCGGCCTGTTCCTTCTTGAAGCCCTTCCACATTTTGATCATGATTACCAAACACATGCCCAAAGCGGCGCACATGACCATCCATTGGGAGGCGGTGTTGAATTTGAACTGTTTCAGGGTCACCGAAATACCCGCCAGGATGATCATGATGGCAAAGAGCAGCCGGATGCCGTAGCCCCGGATGTATTTCACCGCGGTGACGCCGATCTGGGCGCCGATGGAAGCCCCGATGAGCATAAGGACCGCGGCGATGATCTCGACCCGCCCCTTGACGCCGTAGGTTAAACAGCCATACGCGCCGGAGAAGAGGACGGAGAAGAGGTCAGTGCCCACCGCAATGGCCGTGGGGCAGCCGATGAGGTAAATCAAGGCCGGCATGCGGATGAAGCCGCCGCCCACGCCGAGAAAGCCGGACAGCCAGCCGGTGAACAGGAAGACACCGGTGACGGTCCAAAAGGAAATGGTGATGCCCGAGGCCGGGAAGTGGATCATGGGGGGCAGTTGCCAACCTTTTTTCGGTTCCATAGCAACGCCGGTCCGGGCCGCGGCCGCCATCTTGGCGGCTTGGGCGGCGGCCCGCTTATCCTTGGTCATATAATCATAGAGCATGTAGATGCCCAGGCCAAAGAGCATAACCATGTAGGTATAGCGGACCACCGGGCCGGCCAGCCCTATCTTGGAGAGCCACATGACATTGCGGGCGCCGATCTCGACGCCGATGACCGAGCCCACGATGGACAACAGTCCCAGTTTCATGTCGACGTTGCCCATCTTGCGATGCTTGGCAGTAGCCACGATGGATTTGCCGAAGATGTGCGCCAGGTCGGTGCCGATGGCGTAGGCCATGGGAAAGCCGAAGGCATTAAGGGCCGGGGTGACCACCCAGGCGCCGCCGACCCCGAAGAATCCCCCCAGGACGCCCACCGAGAAACCGATGGCGATCAGCATCAGGGCGTTAAAGTGCATACCGGCAATGGGCAGGTAAATATCAAAGATACCCATAGAATATTTCTCCTATCGGATGCTTAATTGATGGTCCTATTCGTGGTGTTCGATCTTGTGGGTTTCCATGCCGATCATCTTCAGGATGACGTCGGTGACCAGAGCGATGGTCAGGCCCAAGAGGCCCATCAATATGGTGACGATAAAGGCGTATACCCAAAGATTGTCATTGTACCAGTGGGCAAAAAAGTAATTGATGCCGCTCAAATTGGCGAGGTCAACCTGCCTCCCCAAATGTTCGGGGACATCCAGACCTTCACCGGCCCAGAGCAGGGTGCCAGGCACCGTCAGCAAGAACAGATTAAAGATGATTACGCATAGCCGTTTCAATGTGGTTCACCCCCCTTCCATTAATGAATTTATGGTGATAGCTGCCGGTCGGGAACAGAGGCCGGCCAGACTACCTGTATGTAGTTTTTTTTACCTGCCGACTATACAGGCAATGCTCGTGCCAAGCCTTGAGGCGAGTATACCACCCTGATTAACTATATGGAAATTATTAAAAATCATTGGATGAGGGGAATTTTTCCCCGAAGGTTGGTGAATCTTCTCTGTCAGGATTTTTTACAGTCTGTAAAGCCGGTGAGAGGGTAGGGATCAACCAAAATAATCTAAAAATTTACCTGGGGAAAAATTTGCGGCTATAATCTATAATGTGGTGACCTCGCCGTTTAAAAGCTTACTTTTGAACTGATAACGTATTATCGTGCTTCAGATAGTTGGGGTAAATGCCACCGGGGAATTGTATGGGTCTGTTCGATTTTTTCCGCCGCAAAAAGAGAGCCAACGCTGCTGCTCCCAAGCTGAGAGAAATCTGGTGCGGGTTCCAGGAGGTCCTGAGTTGCAATAACGAGGTCTTGGGCCTCATGGGGAACCTGGAAGAGATGCTGTCGGGGCAAAAGGGCCTGGACCTCCCCTATCTCAGCTCCCGGATTTGGCTCCTGGACCAGCATTCCGCCTCTATGGTGGCGGCCTTGCAAAAGATTTCCGGTTACAAATACGCGGAGTTGGAGGCGGCCCGGGAGCGGATCAAAAAGGCCGTCTACCAGCGACTGGAAGAAGCCTCGCCTTTCCCCGCCAGTCCCCTCATGGTGCGACTGGAAGATGCAAGCCCTGACCTGCTGGCGGCCCTGGGAGGCAAGGCCGGCAATCTGGCCCGGGTTAAGAACCAGTTGGACCTGCCGGTGCCTGACGGGGTGGTGGCCACCCTCTCGGCCTATAAGCTCTTCATCGAGCAGGAGGCGCCGGGACAAGGCGATACCCTCCTGGGCCGGATCAAGGCCAGATTGGCCGCCCTGGACCTGGCAGACGCAGCCGGGGTGGGGCAGATTTCCCGGGAGATCCAGGACCTGGTCCTGGCCCAACCAATTCCCCCGGAACTGGCCGGCGCCCTGGTGCAGGAAGCCCGGCGCCTGTCCCCGGAAGGGGGCCAGACGCTCACGGTGCGGAGCAGCGGGGGCCGGGAAGATATCGGCCCCTCTTTTGCCGGCCAGTATGATTCCTTCCTGGGGGTGGCGCCGGAGGAGGTTCCCGGGCGCTGGCGCCAGGTGGTGGCCAGCCAGTTCGGGGAGCGGGCCATTATATACTTCAAACTCCAGGGGTTGCTGTTAGAAGAGGCGGCCATGGGGGTCCTGATTCAGCGCCTGGTGCCGGCCCGGAGCGCCGGGGTCATGTTTACTTCGGACGCGGTGGGCCGGGACTCTGAACACCTCATGGTCAGCGCCACCAGGGGTCTGGCCACCGATTTGCTGGCCGGCAAGACGAGCGCCGATGAGTACGTGATCGACAAGGCGACCGGCCGCCTGGTCCAGGCGCGGTATGGCCGCAGCCCCTACCTGGTTCAGGTCCGGGAGGGACGGCTGGAGCAGGCGCCGGTGGCGCCGGAACTGGTGGAGGCCCCGGTGCTGGAGGATGCCGACCTGGAACGGCTGGCCTCCTATGCCCGGCTTTTAGAAGCCCAGTGCGGCTGTCTCCATTGTGTGGAGTGGGTCAAGGATGACCAGGGCGAAATCTTTATCGTGCAGTCCCGCCGCCTGTTATCCGCTGATCTGGCGCCAAGCTGCCCCCCGGGGGTGGCGGAGGCCGCGGCCGGGGCGCAGGTGCTCCTGAGTGGCCAGGTGGGCTCGCCCGGCGTGGCCGCAGGACCGGTCTTTCTCCTGAGGCCCGGACGCAGCCTAGCTGAAGTGCCTCCCACGGCGGTATTGGTGGCTGCCCAGGCCACCCCGGATTTGGCGCCGGCATTACCCCGGGTGGCCGCCCTCCTTACCGAAGTGGGCTCAATTACGGGACACCTGGTCCTGGTGGCTCGGGAATATAACGTGCCGACCCTGGTGGACGTCGTCGGGGCCGCAGACTTGCCCGAGGCAGAGGTGGTGACGGTGGACGCCTACCACGGCAAGGTATATAAAGGCCGGGTAGAGGACCTGCTGCGGGATCAGACTCCCCGTGGCCGACAGCCCCATGACTCACCCGTCCTGGCCAGGGTTCAGGCAGTGGCCGACCTGATCATGCCTTTAAATCTGGTGGACCGCCGCAGCCCCCAGTTTCGCCCGGAGAATTGCCGCACCTATAACGATATTATCCGATTTGCCCACGAGAAGGCCATGCAGGTCATGTTCGGGCTCATGGACGACGTGGCCCAGGGCCGGGTGCCGGCCCTCAGACTCCTGAAACTCAAGACCTCCCTGCCACTCAACCTCCATTTGGTGGACCTGGGGGATGGCCTGGCCAGCCACGAAACCCCGGTACCCCCCGAAGATATCCTGTCCCGGCCCATGCGGGCCTTGTGGCAGGGTATCAGCTATCCCAACATCACCTGGGCCGGTCCGGTGCCGGTGAATGTGGGGGGCTTTTTGCACGTGCTGGGGCAGTCGGCCATCCGGCCCCCGGAAAAGTTCTGGGACAAGACTTACGCCATCGTGGCGGCCAACTACGTCAATTACGCCTGTCGCCTGGGGTATCACTTTCAGAGCGTGGATAGCTATATCGGGGACGTGCCCGCCAATAACTATATCAACTTCACCTTCAAGGGGGGGGCGGCGGACGATACCCGGCGCATCCGCCGCATCCGGCTCATCGCCACGGTGTTGGAGCGTTTGGGCTTTACCATGGAGATTTTCGGCGATGTGATCCGGGCCCGCTTCCGCCGACATCCGGCCCCGGAGATGGAGAACCGGCTGGATCTCGTGGGCCGCCTGATGGCTTACGTGCGACAGATGGATATGATCATGGAGGATGACAACATCAGTCAGGTCCTGGCGGAACGCTTCCTGGAGGGCCACTATGAACGGCCGGGGCAGGAGGACGAAACCGGGGAGGCCAGCAATCAGCCGGCGGGGTCACCTTAACCAACCCTGGTAATCCGAGGCGTGGAAAAAATTATGGACATATACCCGGCGCTGGTTTGTCCCGCCAGATGGGACAAGTTGATGGTGTGCACCGATGCTTCCGGCGAGGGGCAAAACGCGGTGGCGGTTACTCTAGAACTGGCCAAAGCCTGCGGCAGCCAGGTTTTCGCCGTGCAGGTGCTGGAAATCGTCCCGGAATTCCAGGCGGTCGCTCCGGATCTCAGGGCCATCCTGGGAAAGGAAGTGGAGAAAAATATGGCGGCCATCGAGGCCGCGGCCACCAAACTGGGGGTGCGCCTCCAACCGCTGGTGCCGGAGGGCCAGTTGGCCCATGTCGCCATTCTGCAGGCCGCCGAGCAGGTGGGCCCCGACCTGATCATCCTGGGCCGGTGCGGAAAAACCGCCCTGGGCCGCATCTTGATGGGCAATGTCACCGCCCGGGTCATCGGCCACAGCCCGGTAAACGTCCTGGTGGTGCCCCGGGGGGCGGCGGTGGCTTTCCAACGGATTCTGGTCGCCTCGGATGGCTCCCCGTACAGCCGGGCGGCCTGGGAACTCGGCCTGTCCATGGCTAAACAGGCGAACAGCCAGTTGATCGGGGTGGCGGTGGCGGCGGAGGAAGGCGATATCACTGAAACCAGGGCCATCATCGGCCAGATGCTCAGCGCCGCCGACGAGGCCGGGGTGCCCTTTAAAGGGGTTAATCCCCAGGGAGTCGCTCCCGATACCGGCATCGTCCAGCAGGCCATCAAAAATGAGGTGGACCTGATCATCATGGGCAGCTACGGCCGCACCGGTTTGAAGAAGCTCCTCATGGGGAGCGTTGCCGAACGGGTTATCGGCGGCTCCCCCTGTCCCATCTTGGTGGTTAAGAAGGAGTAAAGGGAGGGTCGATTCTGGTTGGGGGTTTTCCCAATCAGGGAAAGGCGCCGCCCCGGCAGGGCAGGATGTTTTCGGGTCAGGAGAGCGCTTGGCCGCCGAAAACCGAAAACGGTATTTTAACGGTTAATCACCATCTGGAGAAAAACTATGTCTGCCACAAGCCCCGCACCCCATTTTCCTAAAGTCCTGGTGTGCACCGACGGGTCCCCCGACAGCGAGGGGGCCATCACCGCCGCCCTGCACCTGGCCCAAACTGCCGGAAGCACGGTCTTTCTCCTGGAGGTGCTCTACTACCTGGCGGGATATGAGCTGCAGTCGCCGGACACCCTGGCGCCGCCGCTGGTCAATCTGGAGCTGATGGAGGCGCAGGAGGCGGCGGTCAAGGAGCGTTTGGCGGCCCGGCAAGCGGCGGCGGCCAAGCTGGGGGTCAGCCTGGAGGCTCGGATCCGCACCAGTGGCTCGGCCTATGAGGGCATTTTGGAAGAGGCCGGTGAGCTCCAGCCTGACCTGATCATCATGGGCCGCCACGGCTATTCCGGCCTGACCCGGCTGCTCATGGGGAGCGTCACCGCCCGGGTCATCGGCCACAGCCCCTGCCCCGTTCTGGTGGTGCCCCAGGGGGCCAGCTTAAATTTTCAGTGTCTCTTGATCGCCAGCGATGAGTCGCCCTACAGCGAGGCCGCCTGGGCGGAAGCCCTGGCCCTGGCCAAGACCATGGGCAGCTCCTTGATCGGGGTGTCGGTGGCCGCGACTGACGGAGACATTCCGGCGGCCACCCAGGTGGTCCGGAGCCTGGAGATGGCGGCGGAAGCCCAGGGGATCGCCCTGGACACCATGATTCCCATGGGCCGGCCGGAAGAGGGCATTGTCAAGGCGGCGGAGTTCAAGCAGGCCAGCCTCATCATCGTCGGCAGCCACGGCCGCACCGGCCTGAAACGACTTCTTATGGGCTCCGTGGCGGAACGGGTCATCGGCCACGCCAAATGCCCGGTCCTGGTGGTGAAGAAGAAGTAGCGGTCAGCGGTTAGTGGATGAGTTGGTTGTAAGTAGTGGGGTGCGCCATGCGCAGCCTATAAATACTATGATGAGAGAAATTTTTTAACAATATCCTTCAGATTGCCGATAATGCCAATGTAGCTACGCATCACTTATGCCTTCCGCAGGCAGATTAGCTACCCAAAATTCACCTAAAAGTCAGCCACATCTTTCCTCGTCTATGAAGGGGAATGTGCTTGCCGCCTCGCTCTCAACTCTGGTTATGCATTGCCAGGGGGTGCTGGGCTGAATTCTAAGGATGGAACTCATTGATCTACCCGGTACCCTATGCTCCGGTATGCCTGAAATCTTGAGGGGAAAAAATTCTTAAAAAAATTTTGGCTAACCTGCCACCCGCTAGACAGGTTGGCTTCGAGAAAAGGGGCGTTTTAGAGGTTAAACTCGGGAGAAGGCCCCCCTCGTGCTAATTTGGGACGGACCCCCCCCAAGGCTGCCGCATAATCTGGGTTCAATTTAAGTCAATGCATCTAAAGGGGAGTAAATTAAGTAATAAATTATCAATTTCATCCTTTGATAGATAAGAGGTTAGCCATTACGGCATGAAAATACTTATAGGATTAATAGAACACCTTGACGATATTGTTGCATGTGAGCCAGTGTCGCGTTATTTGAAGGCAAAATATGATAATGCAAATATTGCATGGGCAGTTTCAAAACCTTACGTAGAGCTCATAGATTCAAATCCAAATATAGATAAGACCATTATTATGGATTGCCTAACTGACTGGATAAAGCATATAAAACATTCAAAATATAATTATATTGTGGATTTACATGTAAATTATAGAATTTGCCAGCATTGTAATATTCCTTTATTCAAAACAACGGGAAATCCGTTTGTTAATGTATACGAATGGTTTGATTATGGATCTTTACTTGAAGCGTTCTCCGTTGGTGCTGGGCTTCCAAAATTATGCGAACAACCTATAGTATATATACAAAAAAGCCATGTCGAGGCGGTTAATAAGTTGGGAATCGATGGGGACTATGTAGTTATTCATCGGCAATCTAATGACATAAACAAGGAGTGGCCAAATACAAAATGGGACTATGTGATAAAAAAAATCATAGATGAATTTGATCTGACTGTGGTAGAGGTCGGGAGCAACTTAAAATATAAGTTAGGATTTACTGACAAGTCATATATTAACTTATCGAATAAAACGAGTATGTTAGAGTGCGCTGAGGTAATTAGCCGAGCCCGCCTGTTCGTCGGAGTAGATAGTGGACCGGCTCATTTAGCTAACGCCGTAAATACCAAGGGAGTGATACTGCTTGGAACCCTTGGATACTTCAAATCATATAATCCGTTCTGCGGTGGATATGGAGAAAAAGGGAAAAATGTAAATTTGGTAAGAAATCTTTCTGGTCCAGTACAAAATATTTCTAAAAAAGATGTAGTAAATGCGATAAGCGTTATATTATCAAATAATGATCACAATAAGTGTACTGTTTCGAATTATATTTTTGATGCGACACTACAAAATGGAAAAAATACTATAAATCCAGTAGAAACTAATAATGTTGTTCTTAGTCAATCGAATTCGGAAGATAACCCTAATTATCCAAGGGTATTGGCATTTTATTTGCCTCAATTTTATCCAATTCCTGAGAATGATGCGGCCTGGGGAAAAGGTTTTACCGAATGGACCAATGTAATGCGAGCAGCGCCATTATTTGCCGGTCATTATCAACCTCGCTTACCGGGAGAGCTTGGTTTCTACGATCTCCGTTTTCCTGAGGTTATCGAAAAGCAGGTTGCGTTGGCCATTGAGCATGGCATTTCGGGATTTTGTTTTTATTATTATTATTTCAATGGAAAGAGACTTTTATATAAGCCAATAGAAATTTTCATAAAAAATGGAATCAAATTTCCTTTTTGTTTTGTATGGGCAAATGAAAACTGGACAAAAAAATGGGATGGTGGCAACGAAGAGATAATTATAGCCCAAACGTATTCACGAGAAGATAACATAAAATTTATTCGCGGCCTACTTCCTATATTAAAAAATGACTCGTATATAAAAATTAACGGCAAACCACTACTGCTTGTTTACAAAACACACTTGATTCCTGATATAAGAAAAGCAGCGGAGCAATGGAGAACTGAAGTAAAACAGGCAGGATTAGAAGGGATTTACTTGGTGCATGTAGATGACTGGTTTGGATTTAAGAGTATACACCCTAGAGATATTGCATTTGACGCATCATATGAGATACCAAGTAACATCATTCCAGATTCTGTTAAGATCAACAGAAACTCGTTCGAATTTTATAATAAATATTATGGAACCCTTGTAAATTATGAGAAATTTGCAAGATTTCATATGGATAGGCCCTTCCATAAATATAAAAAATATAAAACTGTAATGCTTCCTTGGGATAATACTGCCAGGTATGGAAATAAAGCAATAATTAATTTGGACTCATTTGGAGAATATTATAAAAAATGGCTTTTGCACGCCTACGTTGATACTTATAGAAGGTATCAAGGAGATGAAAGATTGATATTTATTCATTCATGGAATGAGTGGTGCGAAGGAACCTATTTAGAGCCGGATCAAAAGAATGGGAGAAAATATTTGGAGGTAACAAAGGAAACCATAAATATAGCTAAACAGATCATAGCGATCGGTGCCAATAAAGAAATAAAAATAGACGGGGCACATGGTTTGTATGAATATATTAACCAAAAAGAAGAAAGTGTACATAGAGTGTGGAACATGATTATGCAACAGGAAAATAGGCATCAAAATTGGGAGACGCCCGTGCAACTACAGAAAGATGAAGTAATAATGCCGAAGATGTACAAAAAAAAACTAAAAAATATTTTATTCTTAAAAGCCTTACGTGAAAACACAAAGATAAAAAAGTTGGTATTCGGCACTAGCTATGGGTTCCCCCTGCGATGGTTGTGGGCTTTGTTAAGAATATCAAATACTAAATGGCGTATTTGGTCTGTGGAAAATCAAGTAACGGTTTTGCAGGATTGGCAATGTGAGTTAGGGTTTGTATTAAAGTCACAAATAAGCGCGTTTAATGAGCAAATAGAAAATCGACTGAAGATTTTATAAGATGGTTTTAAAGATTTAACTGAGGTCAGATCGCAATCTCTTCCTTTTGCATGGGAAATACAGCCAGATCCCTTTCTTACTCGTGCTGAACAACGCATTGGTCGTGCCGTCGCTTCATTGAATATTACTGAGAAAAATGGTTTGTTTTATTCTTACTATAGCGAAATATGTGGTGAGGATTACGAGGAGAAGCTACAAAAGCAATATGAAGCGTATTTGCCGTATCTTCCAACTGATTTGCCTTATTTATTTATCGATATAGGCTGTGGGGCCGGCGAATTTGTGGCCTTTCTTAATAAAAATGGTATTCGTGCAATGGGGGTGGATAGAGAAACAAGTGAAGTTAATCGTGCCCGTGCACGCGATATAGAGGTAATCCCATCGGATGGCCTATCTTTTTTAAAAAAATCGAATGAACCGCTTGGGGGGGTTTCTCTTTTAGAGGTGATTGAGCATTTTCCGCAGAAAGATATATTTAATCTTATCCAGTTAGCTGCTAGCCGGTTGGTTTCTGGAGGGGTGATATTAATTGAGTCTCTTAATGCCCGTCATCCATATTTGTCTCATGGCTTTTATACTGATCCTACCCATATTCGTCCGGTAACTGATGAATATGTTGCTTTCTTGATGCAATGGGCCGGATTAGTTGATTTACACTTAGTGTTTACAGTTCCAGCTCCAGTGACTGATATAGCACCAAGCGATCTTTTAAGAAATTATTGGTGTTATGCTATCATAGGTAGAAAACCATGAGAAAACACTTCCTATGCCGATTTCTCTATAAATTGATTGAACATTGAAAGACTCAACCTTCTTGAAATCAAACAAAATTAAATTTTTTTAGAGGGTTTGAAACTCTCACCGAAGGCCGCGGTAATTCCTTCCGGTAATTCCCGGGCCTTCCATTCCGGGCCGATGGCCACCAGGGTAGCGGTGCCTTCGGCCAGGAGTTCCCGGCCGGTCTCCGGGTAAAAATCGAAGCGGAACACGATGGCCTTCGCCCGCACCTCATGGACGCGGGTCTCGATCCGCAACAAATCCCCATAGATACTGGGACGCCGGAAGCGGCCCCAGGCCTCGACGATGGGCAGGCCGAACCCCTCCCGGACGTTCTTAAAAGTCGTTTCGGGCGGCAGGCCGCAGGCCCGCAAGAATTCTTCGATGGCCCGGTGGCAATAGCGGAAATAGCTGACGAAATAGACGATGCCGTAAGGGTCGGTGTCCCCGAAGCGCACCCTTACTTCGGTGTGATGGACGCGGAGTTCCAAAGGTGAGTTCTGCCGGAGGGTCATAGCGGTTGCCTCTTTTTTAGCTGTCGTTACCTGTTTTTAAACCGAAAACCGAAAACAGGAAACTGAAAACCGCATGAGAGGATTATTTCACCTATTCCGGTTGACAGTCGGCGAAAAAGCACATAACCTGCCCCAGTCCCTCACCATTGCCCCGGTCGGCACAGGGGAGCGGGAGAGAAGGCGTCAGGGCCGCCAGGTCCCCTATCCCACAACCTGGTCATTAAAGTGAACAAAAGGACCGGGGAAGCGGATTCCCCGGTCTTTTTTCCCCTTCGGAGGTCTTGCCGTAAATCTAAGCGATAAACAGGGTTTTTAGTTTCACCAGCAGGCCCAGATCGCCCTTGATCCGGAATTGGCCAGAAAGGAAGGCCGTAGTGCCGTCCAGCTCTTTCCGGGCGATGGCCAGCCACACATCCGCCGGAGTTTTGATGGTGATATTAGGATGATCCGCGGGACCCTCCTGGAAGGTGGCCTGGCCGTCGGCGATCACCAGGTGGGCGCTGAAGTTTTCGCTGCCGCTGACATCAAACTGGTAGGTAGCCGTGAGACCTGCAGCGGCGGCTGAGTTCAGGGCCCCGGGCATCACCTCCAACAGTTCCCGGGCGGTGTTGGGCTCCTTAGGCTGAGACCTGATCTCGGAGTGCGTCTCGGAGTGCGTCTCGGGTGGGGCCGCAATTTCGGGAGCTTCTTCCTGGTGCTTTCTCTGGGCCCTGGAGGGGATTTCTCCCATGGCGGCTTGGGAACGAGTTTGGCCGACATAGGCCTCGAAGCTCTTAAACAACCCCTGTTCCTGCCAGTGCTCGTAGTCGGCCACCATAAAATCCCGGTTATCCTTGATCAGGCTGCTCATAAATTGCCAGTAGAGCAGGTCCTGGTCTGTGGCCGGATAGCGCCGGCCTTCTTTCACCGCCCGAGCCAGGTCCCGGGCCAGGTCGGCGGCCCGGGCCTCCACCGTCTCCCGCCCCAAAAATTCTCCGGGGCTTACGGCGATGGCGGTGAACTTCCCCACGGGGAAGGCGCCGAAGAGTCTGAGGACCTGGCCCAGATAGTCGGCCGCCCAGGTTTCGCCGTGACCGGCGGAGACGCTCAGGGCCAGACCGGGCTTCCAGGTGCCCCGGGGGCGGTGGCCATAGCCCAGGGACCGATCCAGGAAGGTCTTCATCTGGGCGGTAATATTATTGATATAGACCGGGGAGGCCAGGATCACGGCATCCGCCTCCAAGACCTGCCGGACCACCGACTTGTAATCGTCCCGGACCCAGCAGGCGCCGGTTTCCAGACAGGTGGCGCAGCCGGTGCAAAAGCCGATCTGGTATTGGCTCAGAAAGATTTCTTCCAGTTCCAATCCCTCCCGGGACAGGTTCTCCCCCAGCATGGCCAACATCTGGGAGGTGTTGCCGAAGCCTTCATGCGGGGAGCCGTTGATGGCCACCACGTGGTAGTGCTCGGTCATGCCATTCTCCTTTTTTCATTCTTTTCCTGCCGGGCCAGCCGAAGGCCCTGCTCTTCAGGATGCCCATCCGGATGCCGGCCCTCGCGAGCCGTCGTCCCCGGCGGGGCATGGTCAAAGACTTCGGTGCTGCAGGTGATCATCCTCTGCCGCCTTCAAGTTCTGCATGGCCATCACCCGGTGCTGGAATACCCGATCGATGACGTAGGCCCTCAAGGCCCGGGCCACCCGGGTGAGCTCCAGGGTTACGGTTGCGTCTTGTTCAAAGGGGAGGCCCCCGGTGAGCCGGTGCCGCACGGCCATCTCCTGATCGACGATCTCGGCGGCCAGGCGGGGATAGTAGGCGCAGTCGGCCGGGGTGAGGCCCAGGTCCAGGCTGCGTCGCAGGATGCGGCCCATAGCCACGTCTTCCTGGTCGAAGCGGCCTTTCTGCAAAGGCTGCAAAAGGCAAGCGGCCACGAGTTGATCCACTTCCCGGGAACCAAGCCCGGTGGCGCGGCTGAAGGATTTCTTATCCAAGCGCTCCCGGTCGTCGGGGCGGCCAAAGATGGCGGCGTTCAGTTCCAGCAGCGGCGCCAGCTCCCGACCCTGTTCCAGGTCCCGGAGCACTTCCTTGATGGCGGCCAGGGGGAGGTGATGCTTACTCTGCATCAGCTTGATGAAGGTGAGGCGCTCCACGCAGCCGGGGTCGTAATAGGCCATGTTGCGGCTGGTTTTGAGCGGCGGCGGCAGGAGGCCCTCCTTCAGATAATGGAGGATGGTGGACTTGGACACCCCGGTGGCGGCCACCAACTCCCGCATGCGCAGGCCGGCCGGGCTGGTTTTGTTCGGATTGGCGGTGGCGGTGATCTGTCGGTTGACCATGCTGTTGTCCTTGCCCGTCCTATGCGAGAAGGGTTTACCAGCAAAAAGATAAAGTGTCAAGTATTTCTCTACACTTTATAAAGAAATAAAAATAATCCCGGCGCCTCCGCCCGGGAAGGGGAGCGGCGCCTGCCGGGGTCTTGCTTTCCTGGCCACCACCCGCCCTCCACCTTGACCGGCGGCCCGGTCTCGGTGTACATTCACCCCAGAAGCTATTTCAAAACCGGTTTATTGTGTCCCCCTGGACGTTAGCGAAGGGTTTAGGTTATTGGAAAGAATAGATTCTTCGCTTCGCTCAGAATGACAAACTGGCGCAAAAAGAGGTTTTGAAATAAGTTCCAGGCCTCCGGCCCGCCCCTATTTTTAGTTTCCGGGAGAGATGTGACTGCACCAATCCGGTTGCAAGAAATTCCCTTGAGCCAGATCGTCCTGTCGGAGACCGCCCTGGAGATGATGGCGGCCCCGGACCTGGACCGTGTGGCGGCATCCCTTCAGGAAGTGGGGCTGATCAACCCTCCCTGGCTCCGGCCTCAGGCCGGCGAAGCCCGGTACACGGTGGTAACCGGGACCAGGCGTCTGCTGGCCGCAACCCACCTGGGCTGGCCGGAGGTTACCGCCCGCCTGGTGCCGGCGGACACCCCCGATTTATCCTGCCTGCTGGTCCACCTGTTCGATAATGCCTTTAGCCGGGGGTTCAACCTTAAGGAGCAGGCCAGCCTGGCCGCCCGGCTGATGGAATATTGCGACCCCAAGACCGTGGCGGCCAAGTATCTCCCCTATCTGGGCCTCCCGCCGTCTCAGGCGCATCTGACGCGCCTGATCAAGGCGGCCGGCCTGGAGGAAGCCTGGCTGGGGCTGGCGGCCCAGGGCCGCCTGGCCCTCACCGCCGCGGCCCTGCTGGCTGATTGGGACCCGGCGGACCGGGCCGCCGCCTGGCCATACCTCGAGGGCTTACGGCTGAGCCAGAGCAAACAGGAAGAATTCCTGGACCAGGTCGCCCTCCTGGCCCGCCGGGAGGGGCTCGCCCCGGTGGCGATCCTGGCCCGGGACCAACTCCGCCAGGCCCTGACTGACCCGGACCGCACCCCCCCGGAGAGGACGGAGGCGGTGCGGCGGCTCCTGTCCCGCCAGGTTTATCCCCGCTTCAGCGCCGCCCGGGAGGCCTTCGAGACCGCCCTGGCCCGGCTGGGGTGGAAGCGCACCCCCCGCATCCGCCTGCAGCCGCCCCCGGCCTTTGAAGGCCCCGATTTCCACCTGGAGATCAAATTCCGGGACGCCCCGGAACTGGAACAACTCCTGGCCGAAATCGCCACCCTGACCCGGCAGGAAGAATTCGCCGACTTGACTCGCGGGTAAATCGCCACCCCGCTCCTTGATGCCCCTGCCCAAAAATTGCCTTGACTATCAATCCTGTTGTTCTATGATGAGCCAAAATCGCAAAGTTTACAAAATCGGCCAAGGAGGGTGCAAATGCTCGTATTCATCAGTGACCTGCATTTTGTGGACGGCACCGCGGGAGAGCATAACCTCTCCCCCCGGGCTTTCGAGTATTTTTTTGAAGACCTGGTGGCCATCGCCACCAAGCCCAGCAATGAGATCAAGGAGGTCAAGATCGTTTTGTTGGGGGACATCTTTGATCTCCTGCGCACCACCAACTGGTTCGGCTATCCCGTCGACGAGAGACCCTGGGGCACTAACGAG
The DNA here is from genome assembly GCA_963812015.1 of uncultured delta proteobacterium. GTDB lineage: Bacteria > Desulfobacterota > Desulfobaccia > Desulfobaccales > 0-14-0-80-60-11 > 0-14-0-80-60-11. Next base: position 1,173,190 of record CAWETI010000002.1, read on the forward strand.
CATGCTATTGAGGTCCACGCTCTCACCCTCTTTGACGCCCTCACCAGCCATCCCGTAAACAGCCAAACTTTTCAGATATTCCGGCAGAGGGTGGCTGACTTGCAGATTAAATGCGGTCTGGCCACGGAGTCCAGATTGTTTTACCTGCCGGGCAACCACGACCGTCTCGTCAACCGGTACAGCAGTTTAAGAAAGAAGGTGTGCGACTGCCTGGGCATCCCGTCGGCCTGGCATGATCCCCAGGACCTCTTCCCCCATATCTATGAAGATTTGACTTATGGCCTGTTCGCCCGCCACGGGCATGAATATGACAAGTATAATTATGAAGGTGGAAGCGCTTATACCGAAGCAGACTACCAACGGGTGCCCATCGGCGACCCCATCACCACGGAGTTGGTGGCCCGGCTGCCCTACGTCCTGGCCCGGCGCCTGGACGCCGTCCCCGGGCTCTCCCCCGCGGACAAGCAGAACATTATCAGAAATTTCCAGGAAATTGAAAATGTCCGCCCCCTGTCGGCGGTCATCGAGTGGCTCCTCTACCAGGTGCAGCAAAACCGGACCCTAAAAGAAGTCATCGAAGACACGGTGCAGGAGGTCATCGACTACTTCGACAGCCTGGACTTCGTGAAGGCCTGGTATGCCCGCCACGACAAGTGGACCGATTGGCTGGACGAGGCCGACAAGATTCAGGCCTTCCTCTTTCTCCTGCGGCATTTTAAACTCTATAGCACTGAAAAGCTCTGGGACCTGGCCATGCGGGCCAAGGACTACTTTGTCAAGGACGACTTATTGGAAGCCGCCCCCCAGGAATATTTGCATCTGGATTCCCGCGTCCGTTACGTGGTCTATGGGCACACCCACGATCCCCTGGTGTCGCCGGTGCGTAGTGCCACGGCCGCCCCCGACCCACTGGAGCAGGTTTACCTCAACACCGGCACCTGGCGCGGCCGCTATTATAAGGCCACCCAGGATGACTCCTTCATCGCCTGGAAGAACATGACCTATATCATCTTTTATCAGGCGGGGGAACGTGACGACCAGTATCCGGTGTTCGAAACCTGGACCGGGAGCCTGAAGACTCTTTAGCGGCCCGGCCGCCCGGGAGGCGTCTCCGGGTTTAAAGTCTGGGGCGCTTTGCGCCGATGACGTCCCCAGCCGAAGCTAACTTGCCGGGAGGTCAGGCGCATGGAGAAAAAAGACGACGAGGCCAGGGAAGCCCGACTGGCCGAAATGGGTAAGAGAATCGATGAGTTGAAGAGCCGGCTGGGGACGGTAACCGGCGAAGTCAAGGCGGAGTTGGAGAGACGGATTGACGCAGCTTATGCGGACCAGGAAGAGCTGCGTCAGCGGCTGCAGCAACTCAAAGACAAAGGCCTGGAGCAGTGGGACACCCTTAAGGACCAGGCCGGCAACGCCTTGAACGGCCTGGAGAAAGCTTTGCAAGACCTGGCGGCCAAGCTCAAAAAATAACCCAGCGGCCCCCGGCCGGGTCCGGCCCGGTGGGCAAGGAGTCCCGCTCCCGCCAGAGCGGAGAGGCACGCCCCCAGGAGCTTAACCCCGACGCCAAAACTCCTTGCGCTTGGCGTCGACGTACTTATCTTGTGAGGCATCACGTTAGGGGGCGCTAACCATTCCCCCAGGGAGCCTCACATGTCGGAACCCCGGCCCAACCGCCTCATCGATACGACCAGCCCCTATCTGCAACAGCATGCCTACAATCCGGTGGATTGGTATCCCTGGGGGCCGGAGGCCCTGGACCGGGCCCGCCGGGAAGACAAGCCCATCTTTTTGAGCATCGGCTACTCCACCTGTCATTGGTGCCACGTCATGGCCCACGAGTCGTTTGAAAATCCGGCCATCGCCGCCATCATGAACCAGCATTTGGTCAACATCAAGCTGGACCGGGAAGAGCGCCCCGACCTGGATGAAACCTACATGAATGCGGTGCAGGTGCTCACCGGCCACGGCGGTTGGCCCCTGAGCGTCTTCCTCACTCCGGATTTGAAGCCGTTTTACGGGGGCACCTATTTCCCCCCCGAAGACCGGGGGGGCCTGCCGGGTTTTCCCCGCCTGGTGCTGGCCCTCAGCCAGGCGTACCATCAGAAGCGCGACCAGGTGACGTCCATGTCCCTGAAGGTGGAAAGCCACGTGCAGCGGCTGGGAGAAATGCCGGGGGCCGGGGGCGACCCCAGCCGGGAAACCCTGGAGGCCGCGGCGCACCGCCTTCTGAAAGATTTCGACCCGGTGTACGGCGGCCTGGGCAGCGCCCCGAAATTTCCCCGGTCCCTGGAATTGGATTTTCTGTTCCACTACCAGCATCTCTCCGGGGAGACCCCGGTCTTGGATAAGCTGGGGTTCACCCTGGAGAAGATGGCCCGGGGGGGCATCTACGACCAGTTGGGCGGGGGGTTCCACCGCTACAGCGTGGATGCGGCCTGGGTGGTGCCCCATTTTGAGAAGATGCTCTACGACAATGCCCTCTTACCTCCCCTCTATCTGGCGCATTATCGGCTGACCGGGAGCGATCTGTCTCGGCGCATCGCCACCGAGACCCTGGATTTCATCCTGGGGGAGATGAGCGCCCCCCAGGGAGGGTTTTATGCGGCCTGGGATGCGGACAGCGAAGGGGTGGAAGGCAAATACTATGTCTGGAGCCTGGAGGAGGTGGCCCGGGTGGCGGGGCCCGAGGCCGCGCCCCTGGTGAGCGCCGCCCTGGGAGTGACCCGGGAGGGCAATTTCGAGGGCGCCAACATCCTGACCCGGCCCAGGTCCCGGTCCGAGTTGGGGGCGCAGTTTCAGTTGTCGCCGGAGGAGGTGGGGCACATCCTGGCGACGGCGTTTGGACGTCTCAGCCAGGTTAGGACCCAGCGGGTGCCGCCCCACCGGGACGAAAAGGTCATCGTCGCCTGGAACGGCCTGGCCATCACGGCCCTGGCCATGGGGGCCCAGGTCCTGGGTGAGCCGCGCTACTATGAGGCCGCGGCTCGGGCCGCCCGCTTCCTGCTGGGGGAGCTGCTGCAGGAGAATACCCTCTTCCGGATCTGGACTGCCGGCCGGATCAGCGTCCCGGGTTTCTCGGAGGATTACGCCCTGTTGGCCAACGCCCTCCTGGACCTGTACGAGAGCGATTTCGATCCCGCCTGGGTGAGCCAGGCCCGTCGCCTGATGGCGCGCCTGGAGGAAAAATTCCTGGATCCCGGGGACGGCATCTATTTTTATGTGGACCGGGACCAGGCCACCCCCCTGGTCCGCTCCAAGAGCCTCTATGACCAGGTCCTGCCTTCGGGCAACTCCATGGCGGCCCGGGTGTGTTTGAGACTGCACCGGCTGACTGAGGAAGGGAAATACCAGGAGCGGGCCCAGACGATTATCCGGCAGCTCCAGTCCCACGCCCAAGAAAACCCCCGGGGCTTTGGCCATCTTTGGACGGTCCAGACTTTAGCTCTGACCCCGCCCCTGGACCTCACCCTGGTGGGCGACCCCCAGGATGCCCGGACCCAGGCCTTGGTCCAGGCGGCCTACCGCAGCTACCGGCCGGAGCGGCGCCTGGTCCTGAAAAACCCGGAGGATTGCGCCGGCCTGGAAGAACTGATGCCCTGGACCAGGGGCTACAGCCAACCGGAGGAGGAACCGGTGGCCTATCTCTGCCGGGATTTCACCTGCCTGCCGGGCATCACTGATCCCCAGGAACTGGCGGCCACACTGAGCCCGGCGACTGAAGGGCAGGCTTGACCGGGGATTTTTTGGCCGGCGCCACCAGGGATTACCTCCAAGCCATGCCCCCCTCACGTGCGTGCGAAGAAAATTAAATAATTTGTAAAGCTTGTTCTTAAATCATTCCTCCCTTATAATCGGGCCAGAGCCAAGGAGGGCTTATGCATGGACCGCGACGCCGCCCTGAAATTGGTCCGCACCCTGACCCAGCCGGTGCTGGAACTTTTCTGCCCCGGGGAGCTCCCTGAGTTCGAAGACGATTTTGCCGCCTGGTCCTTGAGCGCCGGGGCTTTGGGGGTATCGGAACCATCCATTTTTCTCACTTCTCCCGGACACGGTCTCGACACCACCCTGGTGGCGGGGATGTTCTTCCAGGTGGTGCTGGAGGCTTCCCGATTGCCCAGCGGTTCCCAGGAACGGGTCTCCTTCATCCGCAAGCGGGCCAAAGATTACCTGGTGACGCAACTGGCCGGCCAGATCACCCTGTCGCAGTTTTACCGTCTGCTCAACCTCATCGAGGAAGAGGCGGGGCTTTATTTTGCCCGGCAGGATTGGTCGGGGGAAAAATCCGGCCTGCGGGAGACCCGGGAGGTCCCCCTGTCGCCCCCATTGCCGGAGCCGGTGAAGGGCGAGGCCTTGCGCCAGGCCCTGGCCAAAATCCCCCTCCCCGTGAAGGGCCGGCGCAAGCTAACCCCCGAGACCCTGTGGGACTTTCTCCGGGGGACCGAGGCCCGCTGGTTCCGCCTGCTGGACTTCGAGGCCAGGTTTCAGGTGAACAAAAAGACCGCCTGGAATTATTTAAACCTCTTGCTCCAGGGAGGGGTCCTGGTCCACAACGGGGAGAAGGCCAACCGGGTGCGCTATGCCCTGGCCGGGCTGTTCCAGACCAATCCGGCCAACGCCCCAAGCATTTAGGCACCTTTCCGCCACCCTCCATCCACCGTCCCATGAACAGGGCGGAGCCGCAGGTTGTCCCCGACACGGCGGCCATTTCATTATGCGGACCATATCCGAAACTATTCGCAATTTTTAAGAATTTTCTCTTATGGCAAGCTATCCGCTGTTGCACATCTCATTTAACTGCCCGCGCCAGTCGCCACACCCGATGTCTATCAACCCCAGTTTTTTCTCTGGCTCGCCGCTTTTGCGCATTGTTGGCCTTGGGTTCTCAGACCACAAGCAATTACTACTTGCCAACCGATGGTCTCTCATGCCTTACGCTACTTTAAGGCCCTTCTAATCTTTTTCATTATCGATGCGGTCGAAAAACGATTTTTTGGTAAATTCCTCACGAAACAGTTTTTCTTCGACTTTCTGCAGCCGACCTTGCGCTGCTTCTATTTTTTCCATCACGTCCGAGAGTTCCATGAGTTTAGCGCTTAATTCTTTTAGTTTGGCTTTCGCTTCCAGAAGTTCCTCTTTTGCTTGGGCTATTTCCCTTTTGGCTTCCTGTTCGCTCAACTCACCCTCCTTGATCCGGCCCCGTCGGCTGCCGCGATCTGTTAGGCTATCCCCCCTGGCACCAATGGCCGAAGTCAATCAGATAATTACGCCACGCGCAGTTGCGCCAGCGATGCCCGGGCGCTGCCACCGCTTATGTCCGGCACGATCTTCAATTCAAGCGCCGTTACAGCGTCAAGATCGACGTCGTAGTCTTCGACCTCCCCCGCGGCCTCCAGCGGACTGAAGTTATACTGCTGGCGCAAAATCTCTAGGTATGACTGACCGCCGTCCGGTGACCACCGTAAAACGAACTCTTGCGTGCGCTCCACCTCACCTTCAGAGAACACCAGGTGGATCCGATTGAGTCTCACCGGCTCATCGAACCGGAGGCGGATCGTCTGCTCCCCAGGCTGCGCGGCCCGCCAACCCGGCCCCGCACCCGGAATTAATGCCGATTCAATCGGGTAGTCGACATCTTCGGACGTGATTTCGACCTGTGCCAAGTGTTCAAGGTTCATCCAGCCGGGCTCGGCGGCTGCGACCTCACCAGGGCCATGACCGATAACGCGCTTGCGCATAGAGCACCTCCTCATTTCTCACTCAACGTAAAAGCCACACATTGAGAGCGGGCAGGGTTAGGGCTGGCCCTGCTATTTCTCATAGAGTCTTATAATTTTCGGGCTGAGGCGACTTCTCCTGTTGATATTCACCACACCACTCATTTTCTGCCGTAGGGGGCCATGCCGTGTGTTGGGACGTTTCCTGTGGCGTAACCTGGGCTTTGGGACATGACGGCGCAAAGTTCCCATTGCCCCGGACGTCCCGGCATTTATCCTATCTTATGCCAAAACTCGCAATGAGAAGATAGGGGCCGCATGGTCTTGCCCTCCTTTAAGGAAAGGATAGCACGAAATCCCTCTAAGCACCGCAAGACAAAAACGACAAGGTGTCTACCTTGCCGGGGCAGGAGATGGCCGATTCGGGTAAAATCGGGGCGGCCATCTTCTTTTACTGGTCAATTCTGGGTTTGACCGCGCACCACGGGTATGCTCACCTCGACAGAGTGTTCCTGACGGTCGTCAACCAGGGGAATAGTGTTATCGGGTTGGTCGACGCCATCAAAGGTCACACGCGTCTCGCCCTTCCCGGACAGCGACCGCTGGACGGCGATGTGGTAGACCGTCTCCCGATACCGGTAGTGCATCGTGAAGCCCGGCCAATCCGACGGGAGACACGGCGTGAACCGCAGCTTGTCCACCTCAAGCCTCAGCCCCAGGAGTGATTCCACGATAAGCCGGTACTGACCTGCCCCCGATAGTTGTACCAAGTTTTAAGTTAGAATTGGGGTCAAGTCAAGCCAGAGATCCTGGCGGAGCATAGCGTAGCCAGGATCTCTGGAAATCACCTGGATGGCCTCGGGTGCGGGTGGCCGATAACCCAAGGCGCTGTGAGGCCTTGCCGTATTGTATTCCCGCCGCCAGCGTTCTATAAGGATCTGGGCCTCCTTCAGGGTGGTGAAAATCTCCCCGTTGAGCAACTCATCCCGCAGTTTTCCATTGAAGCTCTCGTTGTAGCCATTCTCCCAGGGACTGCCAGGTTCAATGTAGAGCGTTTTGACTCCTACTCGGCTTAACCACTCCCGAACCGCCCTGGCCGTAAACTCCGGCCCGTTGTCTGATCGGATATAGTCTGGTGGGCGCCGTGACACAAACAGCTCTGTCAACCGATACAACACCGCATCTGCATCAAAACGCCGGGACACCTCGATGGCCAGGCATTCCCTGGTGTACTCATCAATGATGGTGAGCATTCGGAAAGCTTTGCCATCGTGAGTCCGCGCCATCACGAAGTCATAGGACCATACATGGTTCGGCCAGCAGGGCCGGAGACGAACACAAGATCCGTCGCTTAACCACAACCTGCCCCGCTTTGGCTGCTTCTGGGGCACCTTCAGCCCTTCCTGTCGCCAGATCCGTTCCATTCTTTTATGGTTCACCACCCAGCCGTCACTTCGCAGCAACGCCAGGATACGGCGATAGCCGTATCGCCCATACCTGCTGGCATGGCCAATGATGGCCGCAGTCAGCCCCACCTCGTCATCAGGCTCGGTGGCTTGGTAACGCTGGGTCGCACGCGGTTGCCCAATCACCCCGCAGACACGGCGTTCCGACACCGGCAGAGCCTTCCGGATATGCTCAATGCATTGCCGCCGACGGGTCGGGCTTAGAAGTTTCCCCTTACCGCCTCCTGGAGGATCAGTTTATCCAGTGTGAGATCCGATACCGCCCGCCTCAGCCGGGTATTCTCTTGCTCCAGGGCCTTGAGGCGCTTGGCCTGCTCTATCTTTAAACCACCATACTCCCGGCGCCAGCGATAGAAGGTCTGTTCGGCAATACCCAGGGTTCGGCAAACCTGGCCCACCGTCTCCCCCTGGGCCAAGGCCACCTCTGCTTCCCGCAACTTCCCAATGATCTGCTCCGGCGTATAACGCTTCCTGCTCATCTCCCTGCCTCCCTTCGATCCACTACTCTAACTTAACATGTGGATCAGTTTTTGGGGGGCAGGTCATGCCATGACTATGAACTTATCACTTCGCCAAAAACTTCCCATATCCTGACCATGAACTAAACGCTTCGCGTGGGGTAGGCCTACCGACTCCATGGTCATAATCAAGCATTAGACCGCAGTCCTTGCAAAAGCAAAATCTCACCTTTTTTTCTCGTAATCCAAAATACTTACGTGCAGTTTTCTCCTTAAACCCCAAACCAGGAGGAAAACTATGGGAAAGCTACACGACCGGATGAAAGAGGATTTGCTCCTCAAGGCCTACAGTCCTCACACCCAGAGTGCATACCGGCGCTGCGCCCGCCATTTCGCCAGCCACTGCATGAGATCCCCGCAGGAGATGGGGGAGCAGAAGATTCGCGGCTTCCTCCTCCACCTGGTCCGGGATCGTAAAGCCTCCCCGGCAACGCTGGACATGTGCGTCAACGCCCTCAAGTTCCTCTACAACATCACCCTCAAACGACCCGAGCTAGTAAAAGATCTCTCCCATCCCAAACGCCCTAAAACCCTCCCGGTAATTCTCAGCCCGGCAGAAGTGCTCAGAATCTTTGCGGCAATCCGCTCGCTTAAGTACAAAGCCATCATCGCCGCCGCCTATGCGGCCGGGCTTAGGATCTCCGAAGTATGCGGACTGCGGATCGCCGATATTGACAGCCAGAGGATGCGTATTCATAGCCGCTCAGGGAAGGGTCAGAAAGATCGCTCTGTCATGTTGGGAGAGAGCCCCCTGGCCCTGTTGCGCCAGTACTACCAGGCAGCCCGGCCGCAAGGAGAGTATCTGTTCCCGGGACCGGAACCCCAGCGTCATATCACCCCACCGCCGTGCGTCAGGTTTTGCGGAAGGTCATCCGGGAGACGGCTTTGTCGCAGAAGGTCACCATGCACACCTTGCGCCACTGCTTTGCCACCCTGGAGGCCGGCACCGACATCCGCATCCTGCAGGTTCTCCTGGGCCACAGCTCAATCCGCTGGCCCGGTTCAATCCAGAATTCGTCTTCAATCTTCTGTTTGCGGCCGGCCTCCCAAGCCTTCCGGCAATTTGCCCAGGACTACGAGCGCCTGGGGGCTCAGGTCGGTTTTACCGCCGTACTGCACACCTGGGATCAGGAGCTCAATTCCCATCACCATCTGCACCTCGTAGTAACGGGTGGAGGGCTCAGTGAAGATGGCGAGAGGTGGCTTGCCTCCGGCAACAGTTTCCTGCACCCCGTCAGGGCGCTCTCGAAGATTGTTCGGGCGAAATTTATGGAGGGCATCGAGAAGACTTTCCGTGAAGGCAGACTGCAGGGCAAGGTTCAAGATCTGGAAGGCCCGGTGCAGTTCCAGCGTTTCTCCAGGAAGCTCAAAGGCCCACAATGGGGCGGTGTTGACCTGGGGTCCTTAAGGTCTGCCGGAGTAAGGTATTCGGGTTCTATGGGCCGGTATGCCCAAAATTCAGGAAAAATTTACTTTTTCAGGGAGATTTGTACTATCATTTTATTGCCAAAAGGAATCAGATTCAGAACAGAATCATTGGGGGATTTTCCCCTGGCAAAGAGGCCCAAAAGCTATTTTGAAAACTGCGGTGGCCAAGCTTGGCGCATAATTTCGTTTGAAAAATCATACTGGGATTGCCCAGTCATCCCGATTGAAGGACGCACAAGTCTTGTTAGGGTTACCCCTTATGGATAGAAAGGAAATTCTCCGAGCTTTTTTTAAGGCAGCCGATTTTGGCCTGGAAATTGGTCCAAGTTATAATCCGGTAGCACCTAAATCCCAAGGCTACAATGTCGAGACCATAGATTATACGTCTGCTGCAAATCTCAGAGAAAAATATAAAGATGACACCGTAGACATATCACTGATTGAAGAAGTTGATTATGTGTCTGATGGGCAAACAATTTCAGATATAATAAAGAACAAATATTACGATTATATATTAGCCTCGCATGTTATAGAACATATTCCGGATATAATTGGCTTTTTTAAAGATTGTGAATCTCTTTTGAAAGAAGATGCCGTGCTCATCCTTGCCATCCCTGATAAAAGATATTGTTTTGATATATTTAAACCGTTGAGCAGCACCGGCGATGTTTTACAAGCTTATTTCGAACAGCGAACTATGCATCCCCTTGGGAAATTTTTTGATGACGTGGCTTATAGCGCCTCTTGCAATGGAGGCATTACTTGGTCTGAAGACACTTTCGCTTCTCCAGAATTGATGTATAGTATCACGGAAGCGACCATAAAAGGGAAAAACCTAATAAATTCAAATAAATATGATGATATACATGGATGGCATTTCACCCCTGACAGCTTCCGTCTGATTATTAATGACTTATATCAAGCCGGCTATATCACATTAAAAGAGAAAGATTTTCATGATACATTAGGCTGTGAGTTCTTTATCACATTGTCTCGATCCGGGACCGGTTGCCCGGTGGATCGAAAAGTATTGCTGGAGAACCTGTATCTTAATAAATCACAGTTATCAATAAAACGTATTACCGGTGACCTTTCAAATAAAAGAATTTCTGTGGTGATACCAGTTTATAATGGATTAAGATACATTGAAGAAGCAATAAAAAGTGCTGTAAATCAGACTCTGTCCGCTCATGAAGTAATAGTCGTTGATGATGGTTCAACCGACGATTCTGCTCTTCTCATAGAAGAACTATCTACGAAATACCCCATAAAATTTTTTAGAAAAGCAAATGGCGGGCAGTCATCAGCAAGAAATTATGGTGTACAGGTGTGCAGTGGGGATTTAATTGCGCTCCTGGATCAGGACGATGTCTGGTACCCGAATCATCTTGAAGAATTATTAGTGCCTTATTTAGAAAGACATGACCATGAAATTGGCTGGGTCTATAGCAATACGGATAAAATAGGTCCTCGGGGTGAATTAATTAGTAAAGATTTTTTAAAAGACTTGCCGGGTACTCACCCAAAGACATCAATTTCCCAATGTTTGACCGGTGATATGTTGGTGCTCCCATCAGCTACCCTGATGTCCAAGAAAGCCTTCAATGAGGTAGGCGGATTTGATGAAAGATTGTGTGGATATGAAGATGACGATTTATTCTTGCGCATCTTTCATAAAGGATATGCTAATATTTTTATAAATAAAGCATTACTACAATGGCGCCATCATGACACAAGATGTTCCCTGAGCAATAAATTTGTAATTAGTCGTATAATTTATGCAAAAAAACTTTTAGAAAAATATCAACATGATCCTTCAATAGAATTGAAATGCAAGAACGATTTATTAAATAGGTTCATAAACCCTATTTTCGCAGAATATAGCAGATGGATAGCAAATAATGACAAAGAAAATGCTAAATTAATGTATGAGCATCTTTATGAATTATTTCAATATATGAATTATAGATCAATATTTAAAATTAAGTATAGGTTATTTTTCTTAAAACACCGATTTATAAAAGCACTTTGCCGACCTTTTTATGAGGCATACCTTATTCTTTTCAGGTAACTTTCTTTTTTTCGTAACTATATATACTAAAAACATTTTCCTTATTAAGGATAGCCTTGCCGAATACATCGTGGGTAGATATGAGTAGCTATAGCCCCAATGGATGTAAAATCTACTTTCGATGCAGTATCGGTTGCGCCAAAGATAAGAAATATAACCCTTATATATTCGCCCAGTGATTATTAGATAAACTCTAAGGACGCTTATCTATGGCATTGGTCATAAAAGCATTGAAAGTATTCTTTATCGAAGGACCTATCGTCTTTCTAAAAAAATCTTTTAATTTTTGTCGAAGCTGGTTTTCTGGCCTGCCTCCAGGCAACCTTAATCCAACCCTCCCTGATTTTATTGTAGACTATCTAAGCGAGGCCATTGGAAAGAACATAGATGAGAGGCTCAGACCAACCGACAAGAGCAAGATAATTATTAATTGGATTATTCCCGAGGTAAGCATTGGTTCCGGGGGACATAACGTAATTTTTACGATGGTCAGGTTTTTGGAAAAGTTTGGCCATCATAACAGAATATACTTATTTGGGAAGTCAGAACATGGCTCAAGTGGTGAACTTAAGAACGTTATTGGCGATAATTTTTGTAAATTAGAGGCAGAGGTTTACAATAATATTGGTGATATCAAAGATAGCGATGTTTTAATTGCTACTTCTTGGCCAACTGCCTATCCGGTTAAATCCATTCAAAATACCAAGAGAAAGTTTTACTTTGTCCAAGACTTCGAGCCATGGTTTTATCCTATGGGCTCAGAATATAAAATGGCTGAGAATACTTATAAATTCGGGTTTTTCGCAATTTGTCTCGGCCCCTGGCTGGCGAAAACCATTACAGAAAACTATGGCATGGCTGCTGACTTTTTTAACTTAGCTTACGATCCTGAGATCTATCGGTCTCAACAGCTTTATCTACCTATTATTTTAGAAAACAGAGCTGGAGATAATTTCAAAACAACTATTGCTATCAACGATATTAAGAAGCCGAAAATTATTTGTTATGGTAGGCCGGTTACGCCCCGTCGCTGTTTTGAATTGATAGTTCACAGTCTTAAAGAACTTCATAAAAGAGGACTTGATTTTGATTTAAGTTTTTTTGGATGGGATCTGGCGCCATATTCCATGCCTTTTAAATTTCGCAATTTAAGAATTTTAGCTCCTGAGGATTTGGCGAAGCTTTACAATTGGGCTGATTTAGGAGTGGTCTTTTCCCCCACCAATTGTTCACTTTTGCCCCACGAAATGATGGCTTGCAAGCTGCCGGTCTTGGAGCTGAAAGGGCCGACTACTGAAGCAATTTTTAAAGATGGATACAATATCACTTTGGCGGAACCCAATCCGATCTCCATCGCTGATAACATTGATTATTTATTACGAAATCCTGACAAAAGGCGGGAGATAGCGGAGAATGCTTACGAATATGTGAGACAGTTTTCTTGGGAAAAGTCTGCTAAGAAAGTTGAAGCAATTTTAAAAAAGGAGTTAACTTGAGTTTTAGAAGAAGCGCAAATCTCCTTGGCTCACTTGAACCAAGAGGCAGATTCTATAAGTGAAGATCACTGCTATGATTAGAAACTTATCAAGCTGTTGAAAATTCAAGGTCTCCACATCATATCAAACCTTTTTGGCCAAGAGATTTGCTTGGGTTCTCTCTCTGCCCTCTTGCCTTATTCTGCCCCAGACTCCGGACAATTTTCCCCCGCATAAATCTTCCAGTTGCGATATACGGTGTGGTTTGCCCTTTCTCCCAACGCCTCTTCAAAAAATCCAGTTGGCATGCCGGGAGGTTACGTCCTTGAGGAAATCCCAAATCCATTCAGCCACTGCGGGCGACAGATAAAAATGTGGCCATAAGAGATTGTCCCCGGGGGTAATCACCCCCTCCGCCAGCGCCTGGTCATAGAGCGCCGTGTGGGGATAAATCCGGATACCTATGGTCAGGTTCACTATAAAGGGGTTGTAGCGTTCCAGCAGTTCGACGCTTTCCTGCACGGTGGCCGGCGTCTCCCCCGGCCCCCCCATCATCAGAAAGCAGTTGTAACTCAAACCGGCCCGCTGGAGGAGTTGGAAAGTCTCTTCCACTTGGCGCCGGCTAAAGCCCTTCCCCAGATTGGTTAACACCAGGTCGGAGCCGCTTTCGTTCCCCACCTGCACCCGTTCACACCCCGCCTCCCGGATCAGGTGAAACAGTTCTTCATCCGGGTAGGCCGGATTGATCAGGCAGTTCCACTCCAGGGGCAGGTGCAGTTGTTGGATGGCCCGGCACAGGCGGCGGGCATACTCCAGAGGGTGATTAAAGACATTGTCGACGAAATAAAACCGTCGTAGGCCCCACCGATGATAGCCGGTGGCCATGAACGCGGCCACCTGCTCGGGGGAACGAGTGCGCACCTGCGTGCCTTCCAGGCGGGCCGTGGTGCAATACCGGCAGCGCCGGGGACAGCCGCGGCGGCTCTGGATGGTGATCACCCCCGGCAGCTTGGCGCTGCCAACGGCTTCATGGTATTGTTGGGGGGTGAAATATTCCAGGGCCGGATCCGGCAATGCGTCTAGATTCCTTATTGGTTGTGAGGGATTTTCCTGCCAGCGCCCCTGCGCCTGCCAGACCAACCCCGGAATTGTGGTCCACGCGCCCATGGGATAGGATTCCACCAGGGCCCGGAAGCTGAGTTCACCCTCCCCCACAATACCCATATCGGCCTTGAGGTAATCCAGCAACTCTTTTGGGTAGATGCTGAAGGCACTGCCACCCAGCACCAGGGGAGCCTCCGTGTGGATTCGGAGCCACCGGCTAAACGCTTGGGCCTCGGGAAAGAAAAATTCTGGGAAACAGCTATCCTGGTTGTCAATATTGCGCAGTGATAGGGCGATGAGCTCCGGCTGGAATTCTTCCAGGACGTCCAGAACTTTTTGCCGAGTGTCGGGTTCAAACATGAAGTCTATGACTCTGAAAGGATGTCCTGGCCCCAGAGAGGCCACGAGCGAAGCCAAGCCCAGGGGAAAGGGCGGCATGAGGAGGCGTGAGCTGTTAAAAGAAATACATAACACTCGCACGAGCAGGTCTCCTGTTTAAATGAGGGTGGGAGTTAATTGTTCCCTACCGTTCTTGTTTTACTATAATATTCTCTGTTCGTGGAATCTCTTCCTCTCCGGAGCCCCTTTTCGATATGCAGATCATATCCGTCACCTCTCGGGCTTTGGGTATACCTGTCGATCCTGGCAAGATATTTGGAGGAGCCTGGTGGTCGGTAGAGCCGACGAATAGAGGGGTATCGACTTCCAGGATGTACGGCTCTTCCATGGACCCTGACCATTGACTTCGCTTGCCGACTATGGGATATTGCTAACGAAGAATCAGCCCTATTGCCAAAGGGTCGCCATGATTTGAGGGTTCTGCGCGGATAGCCGAGTCGCCTGGATAAAGGTCTCTCGGCTTTTTCTTTCCATCAACTGAATATACTGGATCCCGCCGTACGATTTTAGGAAATCATCAATGCCAAGCAAGTTGCAAGGCGCCTTGCCGGATATGAACTGCAAGTCAGGGCCTCCGGGTTGCAAAGCGTGAGAAAAAAATTTCTTTACGGCATCTTGCTGGTGGTCCTTTTAGGGATAGGGACCGAGGTGGCAATCCGGGGGGAGTGGCTATGGTCGGCGGAGGACTGGTATTATGACCTCTGGCATCAATTGGCCGGCCGGCGATATGAGCCCCAGCATGTGGTCATCGCGGCTATTGATGACCAGACCCGGCTGGAGCACCAGGACGAGCCCCTGGTGTTCTGGAGCCCCCACTTTGCTCGAGCGATCGCAGTGTTGCGACAGGTGGGGGCCAAGGTTATCGGCCTGGATTTTCTCTTTTCCGTCAGCGCTGAATCTTGGCTGAAAAGATTGAAATTGCCGGAAAGCGACCAGAGCCGCACCTACGACCTGCCTTTCAGGGCACAACTGGCCGCCGGCAAGACCATACTGGCGGCAGAAAAGATTGCAGAGACGCAGGGCAAGGCTAAAATCCTCCTGCCTCTCCCTGATTATTGGGGCTCACTGCCGGAACAACTGGAGGACGTGGGGTTAGTCAATTTCTTCCATGACCCTGATGGGGTGATCCGCCGGTTTCTAACCGCCATCCCCACGGATGCAGGCGAGAGCTGGGTCACTTTTGCCGCTCTCCTGGCGGAGCGGGCGGCGCCCGGGGACAGCGCCCGCATCTGTCCGCCCCTTTCACGCATCGGGTTTAGCGGCCCCCCCGGCACTGTCCCCCGGGTCTCTTTCCGGCGTTTGCTCAGTCCCGGGGCGGAATCTGATCCCCAAATCCAGGGCCTCAAGGATAAAATTATCATCATTGCCTATGAACCGACGGGAGTTCAAGACATTCATCAGACCCCGTATAGCCGCGGGTTTATGAATTTATCGGCTCGCTTTATGAGCGGCCCGGAAGTCCACGCCAACATCGCAGAGACCCTCCTGACGGGAAGGTTTCCCCGGCCGGTTTCCACCCCCGGGCGCCTGCTTTACCTGATTATAGGTCTGAGTGTGGGGACCGCGGCGTTCTACAAACTTTCTCCCCGTCAGGGGTTGGCGGCCCTGGGTCTGCTGGCAGTTATGGTGGCGGTCTTCGCCTACCTGTGGTTTCGCAGCTACTGGCTGATGCCCGTTGCCGCTCCCCAACTGGGCCTATTGATAAGTTACCTGGGGGTCCTGGGCCTGAGGCTCATGGGGGAAGAACGGGAGCGCACCCGAATCCGGCAGATCTTTGGGCGTTACATCTCCGATGAAGTGGTGGAGAAGCTTCTGACTTCCGGCAAACAACCCAATCTCGGAGGGGAGGCGGTGACGGTGACGGTCCTGTTTTCCGACATCCGGAATTTCACGCCGATGTCGGAATCACTGGCCCCCCAGGAAGTGGTGGAGCTGCTCAATAGCTACTTCAGCCGGGCCTGTGAGCCGATCCTGGAGCAGGGCGGGACAGTGGATAAGTTCATCGGCGATGCGATCATGGCGGTGTTCGGTTCGCCGGCTCCCCACCCCGACCATGCCCGGCGGGCGATTACTGCGGCCCTGGCCATGGCCGCCGGGGCCTCGGACTTCCGGGCCTGGATAGCCGGGCGTTTTCCCGACCGGGACTGGCAGGATTTCCAGATCGGTATCGGACTCCATACGGGCGAGGTGGTGGTGGGCAATGTCGGCTCGCCCAAACGCTTCGAATTCACCGCCATCGGGGATACCGTCAACATAGCGTCGCGGCTGGAGAGCCTGACCAAAGAGTTAGGCTGGACCATTGTGGCCAGCGCGGATACGATAAAGGCGGCGGGGCCGGGGGTGGCGACGGGCGGAAGGAAGAAAGTTCGGGTCAAGGGCCGCCAGGAACCGGTGGAGGTCCAGGAGGTGAAAGGTCTAAAGCAAGATAACCTGAGGAGCATTCCTGACGGAGGGAGCGGTAATGAAGGCCAAACCTAGCATGAAGCACGCCGGTTTCTTTTGCCTGGCGGGGTTCATTGCCTTTCTGACGGCAACCGTGGCGGCCCAAACATCCTTGCCGGATGTGGGGCTGATCACCAAACTAACAGGTGAAGCCACCTACTGGAATAAAGGCGATAACAAAGAGCCGACCAAGGTGCAAGCCTTTATGAAGGTCCGCCAAGGTGACCACCTCAAGCTTCCGGCGGCTGCCTCGCTGACACTTCTCTACTTTGCCAGCGGCCGGCAAGAGACCTGGAAAGGACCGGCAACTTTAATGGCCGGGGACCAAGAGAGCAGGGTTTTGGGCGGCAAGCAGCCGGCACCCCAGCCGGAGGTGAAGATCTTCCCGGCCAAAGCCACCAAACAGATGGTAGGGGCGCCGCTGCCTTTGTCCTCTGCCAGTATGAGCAAATCAGGAGTCATTCAGACCATGGGGTCCAGATGCGAGACGGCGCCCAAGACCGCGGCGCCGCTCTCCAGTGAGGCTCAGAGAGAAATCAAGGAAGCCGAGAAGGTCTACCGAGGGTTAAAGAAAACCGCGGCAGCCGATGATGTCACTCCGGAACTGTATTTCTTGGGCGTACTGGCCGAATATAACCAGTATCCGGAAATGGCTAAGATGGTGGACGCCATGCTGCAAAAAAGGCCGGGAGATGCGGGCCTGAAGGATTTGAAGGCCTGGGTCCGTTCCCAAGCCGCAGCGACGAAATAATAACCGCGAGTTGAAAACCAGTAGGGTCAGGGAGGATAAGATGCACCGACTTATCTCCATCTGCCTTTGCCTCATGTTTCTTGGTTTATCGGGAACTCATGGCTATGCTGCGAAAATGGATCCCCAGGCCACTCCCGACGAAGAAATGCTGGTTGCCGGCCAGAAGCCGGAAGTTGCCAAAATCAAGGAATTAATGAATGTGGCCAGGACCGATGAGGCTGAGGGTTTTAACATTTCGGCCCTGAAATCGTACCAGGCGGCCCTGCAGCTCAGCGAGCAGGCCTTGGGGCCGAATACCCTCTGACCGCCGCCTGTATGGCTCAGGTGGCGAGGTTAGATACGCTCTTTGGTTTCTTTGACAGGGCCTTGCCACTGGCCCAAAGGTCTTTAAAGATCATGGAACAGACCCTGGGGCCGGAGCACCCGCAAACCGCCCAAAGCCTGATGATCCTGGGGTTCCTTTATGGGCAGATGGGGTCACAGGACAAGGCCGTCCAGATGACCCAGCGAGGTCTGCACATCAGTGAAAAGACGGCGGGGCAGGAAAATCTGCTCACCGCTGCCGCCCTGAACAATCTGGCGGTGCTTTATTCCCAAATGGGTTCTTATGACCAGGCCTTACCTCTGGCCCAACGTGCCGTGCAAATCAGAGAAAAGGTGTTGGGCCTGGAAGACATCAAGACCGCCGCCAGCCTCACCAACCTGGGATTTCTCTACCTGGCCAAGAAAGATTATAGCCAGGCGGAGTCTTGTTTTCGCCGGGTCCAAGGTCAACAAGGCGATAGGGGGATGGTGGAGCTATACCTGGCCACCGGGCAGTACGAAGCAGCTCTGGACACCTTAACTCGCCCCCAAACCACTGTCGGCGGTGCTTTTAAGGCATGGAGTAGCCCCCAACGCCAGGCGCTGTATTACACTCAGAAGGGATTGGCGCTTAAGGGGTTAGGAAAAAGGGAAGAAGCCTGTGCCGCCTTCCTGGAGGCCATCGAAAATATCGAAGGACTGCGTGGCCGCACCCCAGGAGAACGCACCAGCTTCTTCGAGTCCGGGCTTCTCGGCGGCTATTTCCGAGCCTATCGAGGTATGGTTGTGGTGCTGGTGGAAATGGCTCAGAAAGGCGAGCCTGCTCCGGCAGGCTTGCAGAACTATGGACCGGATCCAGCAGCAGCGGCCTTCTATTTTTCCGAGGCCATCAAGGCCCGATCACTGCTGGAGGCGATGGCAGCCGGGGCGGTGCGGGTGGCCCCCCAATTACCCGCGGATTTAGCAGCAAGGGAAAAGAGCTTTCAGGAGCGCGTGGCGGCCTTGGAAGCCCAGAGAATGGAACGCGTGACGACCACGGGAAAACTCGGTTACGGATGGGATCGGGCTGACCTGCGCGCCCAGCAATTCCAGCTCCAAAGGGAAGCCTTGCAAAGGGAACTGGATGCGTTCGTGACGGAGCTGCGCCGCCGGGATCCCCGCTATGCCGCCCTGGCCTATCCCCAACCGTATAAGGCCCAGGAGCTGCCCCTGAAGCCTGGAGAGGTCATACTGGAATATGCCCTGGGGGAGAAGGAGAGCTATATCTTCCGGGTGGAGCCCGGCGGCAAGACCCAGGTCTTCCGCCTGGCCCTGGGCCAAGAGGCCCTGGAGAAGCGCCTGGGGGCCATGCTGGCGCCCTTTCGCAAGAGCGTCTTGAGGCGGGAGGATTTGTCTCGCTTTTCGGTAAGCGACGCCTCCTCCTTATATCAAGAGATCTTGGCTCCGGCGCTGTCCGGGGTGAATCCCGGGACCCGGCTGATCATCGTGCCGGATGGCGCCCTGGGGGCCTTCCCCTTCGAGGCGCTGGTGGTTAAGGCAGGATTGGATTGGGGTAAGTGCACTTCAGTGGGGGACAGTTGGCCGGTAACCTATTCTCAATCCGCCGCCATCCTGGTCCTGAACCGCCAGCTGGGGGCGTCCCACGCGGCTCAAGCTCTCTTTGCCCTGGGGGACTGCATCTATGAGAAGGGGAGCAGCCGCTATCTGGCCTATAAAGCCGGTCAGGGTCATGCCGGGGATCTCATGCATGCAGGACCGGAAAAGGCCATGACCATGGCGGCCACCGACAAGGGCTGGGGCCGCCTGGAGTTTCCGCCCCTGCCGGAGACCCGCCAGACCGTGTTGGATCTGGCGGCCCTCTTCCAGGAAAAGCCCCAACTGCCCCAGGTACTCTTGGATGTCAACGCCACCGAAACCAAAGTGCGCCAGACCCCTTTAAATCAATACCGCTATCTCTTTTTCGGCACCCACGGGTTTTTGGCGGACACATTGGCGGCAGTGAAGGAGCCCACCCTGGTGCTGACCCAGGTGGAGAACAAGCCTCCCGATGACGGCTTCCTGACCTTCAGCAAGGTGCTGCAACTCAAGCTGGACGCCGACCTGGTCACCCTGGCCGCCTGTATGACCGGGGTAGGCCAGGTGATGCAGGGGGAGGGGGTTCTCAACTTCGCCCGGGCCTTCCAGCAGGCGGGAGCCCGCAGCGTCATGGTGTCCCTGTGGAATATCCCGGTGGACGAGTCCATGAAGTTTTACGCGACTTTTTATAAAGCATTGAAGGAGGGGAAATCCAAGACCGAGTCTTTAAAGGCGGCCCGCCAGGCGGTGCGAACTAAAGAACCGCATCCCTACTTCTGGTCTGGCTTGATCCTGCATGGAGAGGGATGAATTCCATGTAACTGCTATCTAGGCGCGGTTTCAATCCAAAATATAAGTACTTGATATGGTTGTCATAGCTGTATCTTAGACTATGCCGGCATCATAGTTTCCAGGGCTTTAGGTCAGGCCTGATCAGGTCTTGGACGATTGCCGGGTGAGTTTCCTCAAATTCGAGCTTGTTTATCACAACTAGTCCCTGGGCGGCCGGTTCCCGGCCTTCCCCCCCGCGCCTGAAGACCTGGCCACTCCTGCGAAAGACCCCCCCCGGCGTGAACCGCCAAGCAAAGCTGAAAAATGGCCGGATTAACCTGATGGCTTGCGGATGTCGATAGATAATCATGGGGCGCTGAGTCGCCGGGCTCCGGGGCTGAGCCTGGTTGAGGCCGTGGGGTGGTAATCCGGGAAAAGGCTGTCCCGTCGGGGGTGGGCCAGGGATAATGTAAACTATGTCTTACCCTCAAGGAGAATAATTATGGCACCGGGCGATGAAATCGGGTAAACTTACCTATTGTGGCACAAGGTTTTCGTTTGGCAGTTTACTGCTTTACCCGGCGGTACCGCATGTCCTGGTTTAGCCTGCCGCAGCAAGGAAAGATACATGTCCAAAATAAAAGAGCGTCCCGAGCTGGGACTGAAATTAGCCATCACCGTAATCCCCTCCAAATACCTGGATTGGACCCTGGCCGATATCGCCAGCCATTTCGGCAACGGCCCGCTGTTGTGGCCGGGGGGGGCCGGACGGGGCCAGGGGATCAAATTTGTTCCCTATGAACTCAAGAAAAAACGGGGTCGCAAACCCAAGCTGAAATTGCCCACGGCCCGGCAGCCCGAAGCCGACCCGGCCCGCAAAACCACAACCTGATTATCTCTGTCCGGTTGTCCGACCATAATGAGCGATGCCCGTCCATAAGATCATTATCCGGGGCGCCCGGGAACATAATCTCAAAAATATCGACCTGGAACTGCCCCGCAATCAGTTCATCGTGATTACCGGGGTGAGCGGTTCGGGGAAATCCACCCTGGCCTTCGACATCCTCTATGCCGAGGGGCAGCGCCGCTACGTGGAATCCCTGTCGGCCTACGCCCGGCAATTCCTGGAACTCATGGACAAGCCGGATGTGGAGTACATCGAAGGGCTGTCCCCGTCCATCGCCATCGAGCAGCGCACGGCCTCCAAGAACCCCCGCTCCACCGTGGCCACCTCCACCGAGATTTACGATTATCTCAGGGTCCTGTTCGCCCGGGTGGGCACCCCTCACTGTTACCGGTGCGGGCGGCCCATCTCGGCCATGAGCGTGCCCCAGATGGTGGACCAGGTTATGGGGCTGGCGCCGGGCAGCCGCATCACCATTCTGGCCCCGGTGGTGGTGAATCGCAAAGGGGAGCATCACAAGCTGTTGGAGAGACTGCGCAGCGAGGGCTATAGCCGCATCCGCCTCAACGGCGAGGTGATGGAGCTGGAGGAGTTGCCCGCCATCGATAAGAACAAGCGGAACACCATCGAGGCGGTGGTGGACCGGCTGGTCATCAAACCGGACCTGGGGGCCCGCCTCCCCGACTCCCTGGAACTGGCCCTGAAGCTGGCGGATGGGGTGATCCGGGTGGCGGTAGTGGACGGCGAGGAGCTGCTCTTTTCGGAGCGCTTCGCCTGCGATCACTGCGGGGTTTCTCTGCCGGAACTCACCCCCCGGTTGTTTTCCTTCAACAGCCCCCAGGGGGCCTGCCCGGCGTGCAGCGGCCTGGGGACCCGGCTGGTTATCGACCCCGACCTGGTGGTTCCGAACCCCGCGTTAAGCCTGAGGGAAGGGGCAGTGCGGCCCTGGGCCCAGCGGCATTCCCTCAGGCACCAGCAGATGCTGGAGGCCCTGGAGCAGCATTACCGCTTCACCATGCACACCGCGTTTGGGAAACTGGACCGTGAGGTGCGGGAAGCCCTGCTCTTCGGTTCCCAGGGTAAGCCCATAAATTTTTTCTATGAGCAGGACGGCCGCCGCTTCTATAGCCCCCGGCCCTTCCCCGGGGTGATCCCCCTCCTCAAGGAACGCTATGACGAGACGGATTCGGCGCTGGTCCGGGAGGATATCGAGCAGTATATGAGCCTGAGGCCGTGTCCCGACTGCGCCGGGGCCCGGTTGCGGCGGGAGGCCCTGGCGGTCAAAATCAACGGGGCCAACATCAGCGAGGTGACCGGCTTCACCGTGAACCGGGCCCTGACGTGGTTCGGGGGGCTCGCCCTCAGTCCCCGCCAGGCGGAGATCGCCCGGCGGATCTTGAAGGAGATCACCGAACGCCTGGGCTTTCTTTCGGAAGTGGGGCTGGATTACCTCAGCCTGGACCGGGCCACCGCCACCCTGGCCGGGGGAGAGGCCCAGCGCATCCGCCTGGCCACCCAGATCGGCTCGAAGCTTTCCGGCGTCCTCTACATCCTGGATGAGCCCAGCATCGGGCTGCATCCCCGGGATACCCAGAAACTCCTCCACACCCTAAAGGCCCTCCGGGACCTGGGGAACACCGTGATCGTGGTGGAGCACGACCCGGAGACCATCCGCCAGGCCGATTTTGTGGTGGACATGGGGCCGGGGGCGGGCCGAGAAGGGGGCCAAGTGGTGTTCGACGGCACCCCGGAGGAGCTGGTGCACCACGCCCGGTCGCTTACCGGGCTGTTCCTGTCGGGGCGGCGGGAAATCCACCTGCCCCGGGGCCGCCGCCAGCCCCAGGGGTTTCTGCGCCTGGTGGGGGCTAGGGGCCACAACCTGAAAGACCTGGAGGTGGCCATCCCCCTGAGAGTTCTGACTTGCGTCACCGGGGTCTCGGGTTCGGGGAAGAGCACCCTGATCATGGACACCCTGTATCTGGCCTTGCGCCAAAAACTCTTCCAGGCCAAGATTGCCGCGGCGCCCTATGACCAGATTCTCGGCCTGGAGCACCTGGACAAGGTGATCAACATCGACCAGAGCCCCATCGGCCGCACCCCCCGGTCCAACCCGGCGACCTACTCCGGGCTCTTTACCATAGTCAGGGAGCTCTTTTCCCAGGTGCCCGAGGCCAGGCTGCGGGGCTATAAGCCCGGGCGCTTCAGCTTCAACGTCAAGGGGGGGCGCTGCGAGGCCTGCCGGGGAGAGGGGATCAACAAGATCGAGATGCATTTTTTGCCCGACGTCTACGTGCGCTGCGAGGTCTGCCGGGGCCTGCGCTACAACGCCAGCAGCCTGGAGATTCGCTACAAGGGCAAAAACATTGCGGAGGTCCTGGATATGACGGTGGACCAGGCCCTGGAGTTTTTCGGGCCGGTGCCGGCCCTCAGGGACCGGCTGCAAACCCTGGCGGACGTGGGCCTGGGGTACGTGCAGCTGGGGCAGTCGGCCACCACCTTATCCGGCGGGGAGGCCCAGCGCTTGAAACTCTCCCGGGAGCTGAGCAAACGGGCCACCGGCCGCACCCTCTACATCCTGGATGAGCCCACCACCGGGCTCCACCTGGCGGACATCGAAAAGCTCCTCCTGGTGCTCAATCGCCTGGTGGACGAAGGCAACACGGTGATCGTCATCGAACACAACCTGGAGGTCATCAAGACCGCGGACTACCTCATCGACCTGGGGCCGGAAGGCGGGGACGGCGGCGGCCGTCTCGTGGCGGCGGGCTCCCCGGAAGAGGTGGCCGGGCACCCGGAGTCCCATACCGGGCGATTCCTGCGCCCGCTGGTGGAGGAAACCCTGCCATCTTTCCCCCTGAGGAAAAAAACGGGCTAGAGCCCCGGCCCTTTCCCTTACAAAAGACTCCCGCAACCCCCAATCTCTGATGGATGGTCAAGCTGTGGGGTGCGTACCGCGCGCCCAGGTTCATGCCCTCGGAAAAATAAATTGCAACGAGTAACGATAATCGTTACATTAGAATATGATCAAAACCTTCCGGCAATTGTGGTTGGAAGAATTCTGGCATACCGGCAAACACAAACGGGTGCCGTCGGTTCTGGAAGCCCGGCTCCTGCGCAAACTGGATATGCTTAACCGGGCCACAGCCCAGAAAGACCTGCAGGCGCCTCCGGCCAATCGCCTCCATGCCTTATCAGGCGACCGGGTGGGGCAGTGGGCCATCTCAGTCAGCGGTTCCTGGAGATTATGTTTTCGGTTTGCAGAAGGTGATATTTTTGAGCTGGAGCTGGTTCAATACCATTAGAGGAGGAGATCATGTTACCCAGAAGCCGGCGTCCCACTTCGCCGGGAGATATCCTGCGCCATGAATTTTTGGCGCCTTTGGGCCTTAGCCAGAAGGAATTGGCGGAGGCTTTGGGGATTACCCGGGTTCGCCTCAGTGAGATTCTCCGGGGTAAGCGGGCCGTTACGCCGGACACGGCCATTCGTCTGGCGCGATTCTTTGAAACGACTCCGGAGTTCTGGATCGGCCTGCAATCTGACGTTAGCCTCTGGGACACGCTGCAGGTGCATAGGGCGGAATATGAGAAGATTAAGCCCGTGAGGGCGGCGGTGTCATGAGGGATAAAGAATCTCCCCCCTCGTTTCCAAGTTAAACTGGGGAACGAGACCCGTAAGGTGCACACGGCGCCGCAGGCATTGCCGGTTCTTACCGCAAAAATTAAAGGCCGCCCTCGCGCTCGGCCCCTGACAAAAAAAGCACCGGCAAGATGCCTGTGCCACTAAAAAAGGGGCTTCTCTAAACAGTGGGAAACCGATTTTGGGCCCGCCGATAATGGACCGCCAATCCCTAAACCCTACCCGCTAACTGCTAACTGCTGACCGCTATCCTCACCCCTCCCCCATCGTCAGGTTGTAGGCCAGGTTGTCGAGCTTGACGGTGAAGTCGACGTTTTCCACCGCCATGCCTTCCGGCACCTGGAGTTGGATGGGGGCAAAATTGAGGATGGCTTTGACGCCCGAGGAGATGAGGCGCAGGGCCGCCATTTGGGCCTTGGCGGCGGGGGTGGCGATGACCCCGATCTCGACGCCTTTTTCTTTCACCACCTGCTCCAGCTCTTCGGTGGAGTGGATGATCTGGCCGCTGGGCACCCGGCGTCCCACTTTGGCCGGGTCGACGTCGAAGACCGCCACGAACTCGTAGCCCTGGCGGATAAAATTCTGATGGGCCAAGAGCGCCGAGCCCAGGTTGCCGATGCCCACCAGGGCCATCTTCCAGGTCTTGTTGAGACCCAGGATGCGCTTGATTTCGAAGAGCAACTCCTTGACGAAGTACCCCACCCCCCGGATGCCGAACTCTCCGAAGTAGGCCAGGTCCTTGCGAATCTGGGCCGGGTTGATGCCGCACTTCAGGGCCAGCTTGTCCGAGGCGATAATTTTCACCCCTTCCTGGGACAAGGCCTCAAGGTAGCGGGAGTAAATGGACAAGCGGGTAATGGTGGCTGTGGGTATCTTGGAGAATTTCATAGCTGATCGCATGGGTTGGTGACTACGTATTTTCGACTATCCTTGTGGAAATTTGCACAAATCCTGGCCGAGAAAAGGGGGGCACAGGGCCCCCCTTCCGAGTTTCAGTTCATTACATCTTGAAGCCCAGGGCCGTGGCAATGGGTTTGGCCATGGGGTAAGCGTACAGAATGATCAGGGCGACGACCAGAGCGTAAATACACAGAGACTCGATCATGGCCAAGCCGATCAGCATAGTGACGGTGATTTTTCCGGAAGCCTCGGGGTTACGGGCGATGCCTTCCACCGAGCTCTTCACGGCCATGCCCTGGCCGATGCCGGTACCGAAAGCGGCAATGCCGATGCCAAAGCCGGCGGCCATTACCGCATAGCTGAAAAAGGTCCCCAAGCCGGCGGAAGATGCGCCAGCCGCGCCGGGCTCGGTCGCCAGAGCCAAAGAAGCCCAAAGCAGGGTTACCAGCATGCTCAGTCCAAGAACCAGGGATTTTCTCATTTCCTTAAACCTCCTCAAATGATGTTGAGATATGTAAAGTGGCCTTCTTCCAAGATTAATGGGCGTGCTCCATGGACCCGGCAAAGTACATCATGGACAGCAGGGTGAAGACGAATGCCTGCACGACGCTGGTGAAGACCGCCAGGAACATCATGGGCAGGGGAGCCAGGAAGCTCCCGGCCAGGAACAGCAGGATGGCCAGGACCAAATCTTCCCCCATGATATTGCCAAAAAGACGCAAAGTCAGGGAGAGGACCCGGGCAAAGTGGCCGATGATCTCAATGATGAAAAACAGCGGTGCCAGGGCCGGGATGGGCCCTAAAAAGTGCTTGATATATTTCGCCCCGTGGTACTTGACCCCTAAGTAGTGGGTATAAACGAAGGTGCACAAGGCCAGTGACAGGGTGATGTTGATATTGGACGTGGGAGACAGAAAACCCGGGATCAAGCCGATCAAGTTGCAGAACATGATGAACAGGAAAAAGCTGGCAATGAACGGGAAGAAGGCCCGGCCCTCTTCGCCGGTGACATCCACCATGAACTCTTCCAGGCCGCCCACTATCAGCTCAAAGACATTCTGGGCACCCTTGGGCACGAGGGTTATCTGGCGGCTGGCCAGCCAGCCCAAGCCCAGGAGGATGAGAGAGACCAACACGGCATAACTGAGATGCGGCGGAATGTGCAGGCCGAATTGCCCAAAAAGTAAATCAAGAAATAGAATGGGGTGTTCCATGGGACGGGTTTGCCTCCTTATTCTTGAGCTTGATCGTTTCGTTCAGCGCGGCCAGCATCAGGGTTATGACCACCGTGGATAGTCCCACCAGCAGCCCAAAGATGTTGACCCAACCTTGACTGACTAACAGAAAAATAATCGCCAGCAGCACAAAAAAGCGCAGCAGTTGCCGGGCGGCGAACCAGGCCTTGGCCCGGCTCGAATCCTCCTGGGGATTATGCGCCATTGGCTCCAGCATACCTCTCAAGGCCTGATGCAGGAAGTGGAAGTTGACGACCACCACCAGCCCCCCCACCAGAACTCCCAGGGCAAATTCCCGGCCACCCCAGAAGAACCCGGCCATGACCAGTACCGCCAGGACTGACCAGTTGGCGATTTTTAAATACCGAGGGGTCAAAATATCCATGGAGCCCCTCACTGCTTATCCTGGAATTTCTTGCCCGTAATATAGACGTTGCGGAATCCGGCAATGATTCCGAAAATCAACCCGATGATCTTAAACAGATAGCCGGTGCCAAAGTAGTTGTCGAGCAAATAGCCGAAGAAACCGCCGAGAAAGATGGCGATCACCAGGGACATGCCGATGGCGCTGGCCTGATAGCCCCCGGTGAAGAGTTCTTTTAAAAATTTCTTGGTGTCTTCCTTCAACGCGCTCCCACCCAGGTTTGTCCCCCGGAGAAAATGATTCTTTTCACATGTGCCTACCTATCATACCCCCACCCTATAGTCAATATTTTTTGGCAAAAAGGTGGCGAGAAAATAGTTGACCGGATTGCCTAATTATATGTGCCAGTTATATCTGGTCCCAGTACCGGCCGGCGACTGCGGGGTTGAGGCCGGCCTCCCGCCTTTGTGCTTTTATTCTCTAAGTCTGGCTTTCCCGGTTGGCGTCCGGCGACTCCCGGTGAACCGGAAGTTCAATGACAAAGACCGTGCCCTCGGTCCCGGTCCGTTCCACGTAGACCCGTCCCAAGTGTTTCTGGATAATGCCATAGCTGATGGACAATCCCAGGCCCACGCCCTTGCCCACGTCCTTGGTGGTGAAGAACGGATCGAAGAGGCGGCTGAGATGGTGTTCCGGGATGCCGGGGCCGGTGTCCTCAAAGCGGATAAGCACCAGGTCGCCGCCTTTGGCCACCTCGGTGCTGACCGTGAGTCGGCCCTCGCCCTGCATGGACTCGCCGCTGTTCATCAGTAAATTGATGAAGACCTGCTCCAGCTTGCTTTTGTCGCCCAAGACGGGGGGCAGGTGCGGATCGAGTTCTCGGATGAGCAGGATGCTCTGGAAGTGGAGATGGTTCTCCACCAGGGAGATCACTTCTTCCAGAACGGCGTTGATATTCAGGGGCACCATTTTGGAGGGCATGTGCCGGGAGAACTCCAGCAGTCCCTGGACGATCTCCTTGCAGCGGGTGGCTTCCTTGACGATCTTCTCCACCTGGCTCCGTTCCGGCACGCCCGGCGCCAGGTCCTCCAGAAGCAGGTAGCTGTAAACCAGGATGCCCCCCAACGGATTGTTAATTTCATGGGCCACCCCGGCGGCCAGCTGTCCCAGGGCCGCCAGCTTTTCGGTGCGGCTTAAATGCTCCTCCAGGTGCTTCTTGTGGGTGATGTCCCGGATATGCGTCTGGATGGCCGGTTGGCCTCCGTAGGTGGTGGGAAAAGAGACGCCCTCCAGGTCGAACCTGCTGCCGTCCTTTTTGACCCCCTTCATTTCAAAGATGCGGGGGGTGGAAGAGCGGCGCTCCAACTGCGTCTGCCACCGAGCCACCACCTGGCGGTACTGGGGGTCCACGAATTGCAGGAGAGACCGGTCCAGCATCTCCTCGGGTTCCCGGTAGTTGAACATCTGGAGGCAGGCCCGGTTCACGTACAAGAGCTTCATGTCGCGGTGGAGGACGATGCCGTCCAGGGAGGTTTCCACCAGGCGGCGGAATTTTTCTTCGGAATCCGTAAGTTCCCGGGAGAGTTGTTCCCGCTTGGTCATGTCCAGAATGACCTGCACCGCCCCCTGGATACGGCCCTCATCGTCATAGATGGGGGAGGCGGTATGGTAAAGATAGCGCTCCCGGCCCCGAAAGTTGGGAAAATACTCATAGGCCTCGTAGGCTCCCGGCAGGTTGGGAGAAGGCTTGAGATTCTTATCCCCGAAGAACTTCTCCAGGGCCTTGATGTTTTGCTCCACCACCAGGGAGGCCATGGACGGCCGTTCATGGGTGTAAAAGGGCAGCCAGTAGCGATAGGTCCCCACCATCTCATGCCGGGAAAACCCGGTCAATTCCTCGCAGGCCCGGTTCCAGTAGATGATGCGGTGGGCCCGGTCAATGACGAAGGTGGGCACCGGCAGACCTTCGAGAATGCCTTCGGTGGTCTTCTTTTCCCGCAGGGATTCCCATTCCTTGCGCTTGCGTTCGGTTATATTTTTGAGGATGCCTTCGTAACCGGTAATGCGGCCTTCAGGGTTCCGACGGACGATGCCGGTGAGGAGGACGTGGACCTGGCCGCCGCCCTGGGGCGCCAGGGTCAATTCCAGGTCCCGGATGTAGTCCTCCACTTCCACTTTGAGCTGAAAACGTTCCCAGTCCCGGGGGTCTTGAAAGATTTCCCGGAGATGGGGGAGGCTGAGGGCCTCAGCCTTGGAGGAAAATTTGAGGAGTTCGACGCCGGCCGGGTTGAGATCCAGGAGGCGGCCTTCCCGGTCGGTGACGAAAATCGTATCCTTGGAGCCTTCAAAGATGCGGCGGTAGCGCCGTTCCGAGCGCCGCAACTCGTGGGACAGGCGGGCGTTTTCTATGGCCAGGCCGATCTGGTTGCCCAGGATGCCGAGGAAATGCTTTTGTCGCCGGGACGACCGGAAGGGTTTGGCATTCTCCGCCGCCAGATTGAGAAACCCGGTGACATCGTCCCGATACCGCAAGGGGATGCTGACCACCGCCTGAAACCTGGGGTCATGCCGGATCAGATCGGTAAAGGTGGAGGATACCAGGCGAGCATCGTTGCTCACATCGGTAATGATCAAGGGTGCGACGGCCCGGGACAGGTCGGGTCCCATCAGGGTCTCCAGCGTCCGGCCGGAGAGTCGGCCCAGATACTCCTGGGGAAAGCCCCGGGAGGCGGCGTAGGTCAGGCGTTGGCGCACCCGGTCCCAGAACAGGAACAAACCGGCCTCAATGTGGAAAAATTCCAGAACGGCGGAGAGGACCTCGTTGGTGATCGCCTGGAGATCCAGGGTATGCGACGCAATGGTGGCGATTTGATTGAACAGGTTGAGTTCCCGGCGGTGTTCCTTCTCCCCCGATTCTGGCTGATCCAATTCCTCAATGGCGTCTACGGCTGCTGGTTCCGCCATTTCCGGGTCTCCTTGGGTGTCCACGTAGCTTGGTTGACCGCGCGGTTCATCTGTCAGCGCGGCGACCTCGGCGCCTTCTTCGGTAATTAAACTCTTTGATGACAACGTCAAACCTCTGCGGGACTACCCAAGGCCATACGGGCGCGATAAGCGCCCCCACGGGAATCTTTCCCAATTCTTCCCGTAAGATGAATCCCACCTTCAGGTTATCATACCAGAAGTGGGGCACCGAAAGGAAGGGGGTGGGCCGGCGGGGTGCGTTGAGGAGAGGGAAACCGACCGTAGTGAGAGCTTAATGGGCCTCGGGGAGAAACCGAGAAGCCAGTTGAGGCCAGAGCTGGGAGGTGCGGCAGCGGGCGGCCTGGACGACGGCCTTGAGGTGGGCCAGGGCGGTGGCCTTATCGTCGTTGATCACCAGATAGTCATACCAGTGGACTTCTTTGAGTTCGGCCCGGCCATTGGCAAGGCGGCGGGCCAGTTCCTCGAGGTCCAGGCCCCCCCGGCCCTTAAGGCGCCGTTCCAATTCTTCCAGGCTGGGGGGCAGGATGAAGATCAAGGTCGCCTGGGGAAATTCGTGCTTGAGGGCCTGGGCCCCCCGGGAATCCAGATCGAAGACCAGGTCCGCCCCTTGGCGCACGGTCTCCAGGACCCACTCCCGGGAGGTGCCGTAGCCATAGCCGAACTGTTCCACCCATTCCGCCAGGGCGCCCGTATCCCTGAGCCGCCGGAATTCGTCCGGGCTGACAAAGAAATAGTCCTTCCCGTCAACCTCTGACGGGCGCCGGGGCCGGGTAGTGTAGGAAATGGAGAATCGGAGCCTGGGGTCCTCGGCCATCAACGGTTTGAGCAGGGTAGTCTTCCCCGTCCCGGAAGGGGCGGTTATGACGAAGATTTCCCCGGGCACCTAAATGTCCTTTTCTCCCGGGTCAGGCCGGGGGGCGGCGCCATGGCCGTTTAAGCGCAGGGAGAGGGTCTCGGCGTGCACCGCCGACAGGATGATGTGGTTGCTGTCGGTAACGATGATGGAGCGGGTTTTGCGGCCTTGGGTGGCGTCGATGAGACGGTCGGCCTGGGTGGCCCGCTCGCGCAGGCGTTTCATGGGAGCGGAGCCCGGCATGACTACCGCCACCACCCGGTGGGAGATTACGGTATTGCCGAAACCGATGTTGATTAAGCGCCCATCCATGATTGATTATCCCCCTAATTTATTCGATGTTCTGTACCTGCTCCCGGAGGCGCTCCAGGGAGCCCTTGATTTCCAGCACTGACTGGGAGATGCCCAGATCGCCGCTTTTGGAGCCGATGGTGTTGGCCTCCCGGAGCATTTCCTGGAGCAGGAATTCCTGTTTGCGCCCAACCTGCCCCTGGCTCACCAGGGTTTGTTGGAATTGGTCCAGATGACTCTCCAGGCGGGCCAATTCTTCGGCCACGTCCCGGCGTTCGGCCATGAGGGCCACTTCCTGGGCCAGGCGGGTCTCGTCCACCGGGCTGCCCTCGGGAAAGAGTTCCGCCAGGCGATTGATGACCTTCTCCCGCCAGAGTTGGGGCAGCAGCGGCGCCTGGACGGCAATCCGGCTGACTTCCCCCCGGATGTCGGATAGATGCCCCGCCAGGTCGGTGGCCAGAGCCGCGCCCTCGGCGAGGCGCATCTCGTCCAGGAGGTCCAGGGCCTGGTTCACCGCCTGGGACGCCGTCTCCCAGGTGGCTTCCATCTCCATCTCCTGATTGACCTGTTCCTTGGCTACGATCAGGTCAGAAAAATGGAGAAAATGTTCCAACTTCAGGGACTCGGGGGTACCGCCGGCCAGCCGGAGTTGCTCCAGCACCGTTCGGACCCCGGCCACCACGCCCTCATCCAGCCGCAGGGTCAAGGACTTTTCGGCCAGGGATTCCCAGGAGATCTGCATATCCAGCCGGCCCCGGGCCACCCGGGTCTTGATGAGCTTACGGAACCGGTCCTCCAGGGCCCAGAGGCGCCGGGGCAGGTTGAGGGCGAGCTCCAGAAAGCGGTGGTTGACGCTGCGAAGTTCCACCACCCACTTTTGGGTGGGGGTCTCGACTTCCCCCCGCCCGTATGCGGTCATGCTTTTGATCATTCCGCCATCGCCTTAAGCTGCCAGAGATATTTTTGGCGCACCTGTCCCAGGAGCGCCGGC
Organism: uncultured delta proteobacterium; assembly: GCA_963812015.1. Lineage (GTDB taxonomy): Bacteria > Desulfobacterota > Desulfobaccia > Desulfobaccales > 0-14-0-80-60-11 > 0-14-0-80-60-11. Next base: position 1,205,367 of record CAWETI010000002.1, read on the forward strand.
AGCTCGCCCTTGGCGTAATCCGGGTAAGTCCAGGGCAGGGCCTGGAAGCTCCCCTGGCCGTAAACCAGGGTGAGATCTCCGTAAATGCCTTGATCCAGATAAATGCGGTGAGGGAAATTTTTGCCGGTGGCCAGCACCAGACGTTCTCTGGCCACGTATCCCGGGTCCAGGTTAGCCAGTCGCCGCTCCCCCAGGCTAAAGGCTAGCTCCAGTTCATTGGTAAAGACCTTCCAATCCGCCAGACGGGCCGGGTCGGCCAGGTGGAGGAAGGAAACCAGACGGCGGCCCAGGTCCGGGCCCATCTCCGGGGCATAGTAGGCGGTGGCGGCAAACGGCCACCATGGTCCAACTAAATCCGGCGGCCCGAAATATCCGGCGAGTTTTGCCACCAGAGCCGGACCCAAATCCTCCCGGGTCAAAAGCAGACTGACCACGGGCTTCACAGGTGTTGCCGGGCCCGGCGCGCTCATTGTCTGACTTTCTCCTGAAACGGAATCTATTGTAAGACAGCCCGGCTGCAAACGCAATGGAAAAATCATGTGAAATTTTACGCAATTAGCGGATAGAATCCGTCTAGAAGAAATGCAGGGAGGGGAGTTGAAAATGCGTAAGAGTAGTCGGAAGTTAGGTTAAGGGGATTTTTCATCAGGCATTTTTCTCATTTTTGGGAAGCCGGGGGGGAGGCGCCGCCCTTATCCAGGGGCACGGGTTGATTTCAGACCATTCCCGATGGATAATAATACAGTGGGACCCAATAATTTTTCCGAGCATCCTTGCCTATGGCGCTGCTGATCTGCGAAACCTTTGCCAGCCTGATGGGTGAATCCACCCGGGCGGGACTGCCGGCGTATTTCATCCGCCTGACGGGCTGCAACTTGCGGTGCCGCTATTGCGACACTGCTTATGCCTATGAGGGCGGGCAGGAAATGAGCCCGGCGGCGCTGGTGGCTGCGGCCCGGGCCCAGCCTTACCGGCTGGCGCTGGTTACCGGCGGCGAACCCCTGCTCCAGGCCGAGACCCCGCTGCTGCTGGCGGAGCTGCTGGACGCCGGCTTCACCGTCTGCCTGGAGACCAACGGTTCCCGGCCCATCGGCTCGGTGGAGGCCCGGGTGCACCGGATTGTGGATCTCAAATGTCCGGGGAGCGGCATGGCCGACCACAACGACTGGGGCAATCTGGACCTTTTGACCGGCCGGGATGAAATCAAGTTCGTGGTCACCCACCGGTCTGACTTCACCTGGGCCCTTAAGGTCATTGACCGTCATGGCCTGGCCGAGCGGTTGCCGGTGCTGATCTCGCCGGTATTTGGGCAGGTCTCCCTCCAGGAGGCCGCGGCCTGGATTCTGGACAGCCGCCTGCCCTTGCGGCTGAACCTGCAGCTCCACAAATATATCTGGGGACCGGAGGTCCGGAGCGTATGAATAAGGAAATGGTGAGAATATTTAGGGAAGGGGGCCAGGGACCCAAGGCCCCTGCCCCCTCCCCTAAAACCCCACCCCCCACCCCTTATAGGGGGTTGGGAGGGGAGTTTGAGGGGAGGGCGGGGGAACTGTCTTCCCACGACCCTCCCCTCAAGTCCTCACGTGGTTCCCGCCCCCTGGCGGTGGTGCTGGCCAGCGGCGGGCTGGACAGTTGCGTGGCCGCGGCGGTGGCTCGCCGGGACTATAACCTGGCCCTGTTTCATGCCAACTACGGCCAACGCACCCTCACCCGGGAGCTGGAAGCCTTCCGGGCCCAGGCGGCGTTCTACCAGGCGGCCGCAACCTTAGAGGTTGATCTCAACTACCTGGGGGAGATCGGCGGCTCCAGCCTGACCGACTTCTCCCGGGCGGTGCCCACCGACGCGGATGAACCGCCGGGAATCCCCTCCACCTATGTGCCGTTCCGCAACACCAATCTGTTGGCCGCGGCGGTGGCCTGGGCCGAAGTCCTGGGGGCTAAGGCCGTGTTCATCGGCGCCAATGTGCTGGACAACCCCGGCTATCCCGACTGCCGGCCCGAGTATTTTGCGGCGTTCAACCGCCTCATCGAGCTGGGCACCCGGCCCGAAACCCACCTTGCCATCCACACGCCCCTGATTAACCTGGACAAAGGGGAGATTGTGGGGCTGGGCCTGGAGCTGGGAGCGCCCCTGGAACTCACCTGGTCGTGTTACCAGGACGATGTCCGGGCCTGCGGCCAGTGCTCCTCCTGCCGTCTGCGCCTCAAGGGTTTTGCCGCCGCGGGCGTCCCCGATCCCATCCCTTATCAGCATTGAGCCGCGGCTTCGCAGGCAAATTTCTCTGATCTTTTTCTCCCGGGCCTTGCAATGGTGATAATCAAGCTTACTATAAACACTGGGCAAGCCGGCAAGACCGGGCAAGCCCCACCGGCAGATGCATGCCGGATCATCCTGAAGGAGGTATGAGCCATGTCAGGTACTAATGTCGCCAGGGTAACGGAAATTATCGCCGAATCCCCCAAGGGCTTTGATGACGCAATACAGGTGGGGTTCGCCCGGGCCGCCAGCACCCTCAGGGGCATCACCGGCCTGCGCATCGTGGAGCAGCGGGTTTCCGTCAAGGATAACAAGATCAACACGTACCGGGTGAAGATGGAAGTTATCTTCATTCTGGATTGAGGCAACCCAACCCCTCAATTGCCTGAGATGATAGGGATTGCTGTGAGGGGCAGCGTATGCATTGATGCTCTCTTTGGACGGTTCTTACGGCGAAGGGGGCGGGCAGATCCTGCGCACCGCCCTCTCTCTGGCCGCCTTAACGGGGGCGCCGGTCCGGATCGAGCGTATCCGGGCCAGGCGCTCCAAGCCGGGGCTCAGGCCCCAGCACCTCACCGCAGTCCAGGCCGTGGCCCGGGTTTGTCAGGCGGAAGTCACCGGGGCCGACCTGGGCAGTCAGGAACTCAGCTTCAGGCCCCAAGCCCCCCAGGGGGGCCGCTATCTTTTCGACGTGGCGGCCAAGACCCGGAGCGCCGGGGCCGTCAGTCTCATCGCCCAGGCTTTGCTGGCCCCCCTGCTCAAGGCCGGGACCCCCGCCACCGTCATCCTCAGAGGGGGCACCCACGTCCCCTGGAGTCCCCCAGCCCACTACCTCAGCCATGTCTTTCTCCCCGCCCTGGCCGCGCTGGGCGCGGAGGTGAAGCTGACCCTGGAACGCTGGGGCTGGTATCCCCAGGGGGGCGGCGAGATGCGCCTGGACATCCGGCCGGCCCCAACCCTGGCTGGGGTTTCGTGGCGCACTCCGTCTTTGTCCCCTCCCTTCCAGGCCCTGTCCGCGGCCGCCAACCTGCCGGAGCACGTGGCCAGGCGGCAGGCGGCCAGACTCACGGCCCGCCTGGGGGAGGCGGTGCCGGTGGCCATCGTCCCCGCCGGGGGCCGGGACCCGGGCAGCCTGGTCTTTATCTGGGGGCCCCAGGCGGGTTTTGCCGCGCTGGGGGCCCGGGGCAAACCCGCGGAGCAGGTGGCGGACGAAGCCGCGGACGCCTACCTGGCCTTTCGGGCCAGCGGCGCCGCCCTGGACCGCCACCTGGCCGACCAGATCGTCCTCTACCTGGCCCTGGCGCAGGGTCCCTCCGCCTTCACCACCGAAGCCGTCACCTCGCATCTCCTCACCAACGTCTGGGTCATCGAGCAGTTCCTGGGGCCGACTTTTCAGATCAAGGGAGGCCTGGGGGAGCGAGGGGAGATTTTTTGCCAGGGGCAAAAGTAGGTCCGGATGGGTGGGGACGTGACCCGGGTGATGGTCCAGAATAGGAGCGGACACGCAGGTCCGCCCCTACGCCCCCCTCACCCCAGCTTTCTCCCCCCAAAAGCGGGGGGAGAGGAGGTTTAAGGAACACAGGCTGGAAGCCTGTGCCACCAGAAAATACCTAGCGGGCAGGCCCACCCTATATCCTGGAAGCCTATGCCACTAAGAAGCATAGGGCGGACACGTGGGTCCGCCCCTACGGCGTTGGGGGGGATTCCGGCGTTGGGAATAGGTCCTTCAGGCCCAGGGCCAGGAGGAGGGCGACGGTGGGGGTGAGGTGGAGGAGCAGGCGGTCCAGGGTGGCCCGGACGTAGGCGGGGAACTCGGCGGCGGCGGTGGGGGCCACGGCGTAGGCCAGGATGATGGCCACCAGATTCCCCCCCACAAAGAGGGCCAGGAAGAGCATGGGGGAGCGCCACAGGCGCTTTCCCGCCAAGATCAGGGCCAGGGCCAGGGCCGGCCAGAGAAACCCGAAGTAGAAGGGGTCCAGCAGCCCGGCGAAGAGGTAGCGGACGGCCTGGAGCATCTGGTGGGGATAAAAGCTCTGGATGTGGTCAGCGCCGATTTCCAGTTTGTGCTGGACGGTGAAGAGCCGCCAGGGGAGGTAGCCGGCGACCAGTCCGGCCAGGAGGACGGTCAAATGGCCCAGGCGGCGGAGCCAACCCGCCGGGCGCAGCCAGACCAGGGTCAAGGCCGCGGCCAGGATCAGGGTGGCGGCCAGGGGCGGGCCTTCATACTTGCACCAGGCCATACCCGCCAGACAGCAGGCCGCCAGGGACAGGCTGCCCCGGGGGGCGGCGTCGGCCAGCCAGAGGTAGATCAGGGCCGCGCCTGACAGGGTAAAGAAGGCCAGGGGCAGGTCGGCGTAGGCGATATACAGGTGGACGATGAAGACGGTGCCGTTCAAGGCCAGGAAGGCGGCGAGGCCCAGGGCCCGGCGGCGGCTCAGGCCCAGCCGGCCTGCCACGGAATAGACCAGACCCAGAATCAGCGCCCCCCAGAGGGGGAAAATGCCCTGGGCCAGGGAATCGTTCACCTGGCCCAGGGCGAAGTAAAGATAGCTCAGGAGGAGGGGGATAAGGTTGGGGTAATAGTTGTGGGCCTCAATGCAGGTCAGATCCAGGCCCTGGCTGGTATAGAAGATTTTGGCTTTGCAGCCCCAGGTGGCCAGGGCATCCCAGGCCCACAGGGGGTAGAGCGCGGCCCGGGGCAGGGCATAGAGAAACACCAGCCCCAGCAGCGAAAGGTAGAGCCAGTCCCAGCCGTGGAGGGCAGGTCGGGGGCGAACCCGGAAGGCTTTAACCTCGTCCCGGAGGGCCCGGCGGCCCCGGGGGGACAGGAACAGGGCGGCGGCCAGGGCCAGGAGCGGCCCTAAAATCCGCCCCAGACCGAAGGGACTCCCCCACCAGGTTAAGGCCAGCATCCAGAAGGTGAGGACCAGGGCGCCGACCCCGAAGCTCAAAGCGGCCCGCTCCCACAGAGTGAAATCCCGGGGCCGGGGGGCCACAAGGACGATCCCGGCATACCCCAGGCAGAAGACGGCTCCCAGCCCCAGGAACAGGCGCGCCAGGGTGGTCACGGTCTCAATCATAGAAGCCCCATTTCAAGAGGTCGGCATCCACCCGGAAGACCAGACCAGGCCCCGGGAGATTTACCCGGTGAAAGGCGGGGGAGCGGAGGGCGGCCCGGACCCCGGGACCCAAAGGCCCGGCGGACTCCCGGATGAGGAGAAAGGAGGCGTGTTCCTGGTGGAGCGTATAAAAGAGAAAACCGGCGGGAATATCCGGGGGCAGGAGGATATGCCGCCGGGGCGCCAGGTGATAGCGGATCTCGATTTCTTTGCCGGCGGCGTAATCATCCAGGAAGACGTAAGTGGCGTGCTCAGGGATGACGGCCTGGAGCCCGGCGGCCCAGTGGTACAGCGGCTCTTCCTGCCGGATGGCGGCGCCCACGTCCCGGCGGGCCAGCCTTTGGGCCAGGTCTTGCACCTCGGGCCCAAAATACCAGATCAGCCAGATGATTTGCAGGCCCCAGAGAGCGAGGATCAACCTCACCAACCAGAGCCGCCAGGTTTTATACCGAGTTGCGATCACAATGCTCTTATGGGTAGCCGCAGGCTTCAGGCTGCGCCGGCACCGGCGAGAGGCCCAGGCCACCGGTGTGACGGTGACCCGGGATTACCCACGGTCATGGTATTGACAGGAGGCGGAGCGGCAACGGGAACCTGACCGGGCCAGCCCCGAGCTTTCCCGGCTCCAGGCGTCCACCTCGCTCAATCCGCGAATTTAAAGCGGATGATATGGTAGATGGCGGCGATGCCGTCCCGCCAGGTGATCTTTTTCCCGGCGGCGTAGTCCCGGCCATGGTATTGGATGGGCACCTCGTAGATGCGCCAGCGCTTTTTGGCGATCTTGGCGGTGAGCTCCGGCTCCACTCCGAAACGGTCGCACTCGATCTTCATCCCCTTGAGCACCTCGGCTCTGAATACCTTGTATCCCACCTCCATGTCGGACAGATTCAGGTTGGTGAACATATTGGACAGGGTGGTCACCGCCCGGTTGCCCATGTAGTGCCAGAAGAACAGGACCCGGTGGGGCCGGCCGCCCACCATCCGGCTGCCGTACACCACGTCGGCCACGTCCTGTTCGATGGGTTCCAGCAGAGAGGGGTAATCGCCGGGGCGGTACTCCAGGTCGGCGTCCTGGATGATGACCACATCCCCGGTCACCTGGGCAAAGCCGGTGCGCAGGGCCGCGCCTTTGCCCTGATTGCGCTCGTGATAAAAGGCCCTGACGTTTTCATACTCCTGGGTCAGCCGGGCCAGGATATCCCGGGAACCGTCGGTGGAGGCGTCATCCACCGCGATGATTTCCTTATCATAGGGCGTCGCCTGGACCAGGCGGAAGATCTCTTCCAGGGTGGCCTTCTCGTTATAAATCGGAATGACGATACTCAGCTTCATGCGGCATGCTCCCCTGTGATAATCTCTTAACAATATACCTTCAATACCGGGAAAACGTTAATTTTTTTCGCGGGGAAAAATACGCAAAGGTGGAATGGCCGGGGCGGGGTTAGCCGCCGATGCTGACCATGGCCCGGGGGGGCCGGGGAGAGACCAGGGCGGCGCCGGGGGAGACGCAGCCTTTGAGGCGGATGGCTTCCCGGAAGAGCTGGGCCAGGGTTGCGTCGGAGGCGCCCTGGCGCAACGGGGTTTTGAGATCCAACTCGGGCGCGGCAAAGAGACACGGCCGCAGCCAGCCGGCGGCGTTGAGACGCAGGCGGTTGCAGGTGGGGCAGTGATGATCGCTGACAGAGCTGATGAAACCCAACTCTCCCGAAAACCCCGGCAATCTGAAGGTCCGGGCGGGGCCGGCGGTGGTTGAGGAGGTGACGGCTTCCAGGGGGCCCAGCCCGGCCAGCCGCCGGCGGATTTCGGCCAGGGGCAGGAAGTGGCGGCGCCAGCGCGCCTCATCCACGGTGGGCATGAACTCGATGAAGCGCACCTGGAAAGGATGCTCCCGGGTCAGCAGGGCGAAGTCCAGGAGTTCGTCGTCGTTGAGGTCTTTTAAGACTACGCAGTTGATTTTGATGGGGTGGAACCCCAGGGTAGCGGCGAGTTCGAGGCCGGCCATGACGTCGCCGAAATGGTCCTGTCCGGTGATTTCCCGGTAGCGTTCCGGACGCAGGGTATCCAGGCTGAGGTTGAGGTGCCGCAAGCCGGTGGCGTAGAGCTCAGGGGCCAGCTCCGCCAGGCGCACGCCGTTGGTTGTGAGGCAGACTTCCTCGATGCCGGGAACCTGGTGGAGGCGTTGGATGAACTCCGGGGCGCCTTTGCGCACCAGGGGCTCGCCGCCGGTGACCCGAATCTTCTTGATGCCCACCGACGCGGCCACCCCGGCCAGGTGCAGCAGCTCTTCGTAGCGCAGGATCTCCTGGCACGGCAGTTTCTGCCAATCCCCCCAGGGGGTGCAGTAGAAGCAGCGGAGATTGCAGCGGTCGGTGATGGAAACCCGCAGGTAATTGATCTGGCCTGGCATATGATCCACTGGAATAATTATACCCTAAATCAGCGCGATTACCTGCCCCGGGGTGAGGATTTATTTCGGGTGCAGCCGCGGCCTGGCGCCGGCCTTCAGGGAGAAGCCGGGCCGGTCATGGACTACAACCTATTTTACAAAAGGTTTATTGTGTCAGCCTGAGCGTCCGCGAAGGGTTTAGGTTATTGGAAAGACTAGATTCTTCGCTGCGCTCAGAATGACCAACTGGCGAAAAAGAGGTTTTGCAATAGGTTCTAGTCCACCTGGAAATCCGTGCGGTCCTGGGCCGTGCCGTAGCCCGTACTGATCTTGGTGATCAACTGGTAGATGCCGGGGGCCGCGGTGGCCGGCAAGGTGAAATCGATTTCCTGGGTCCAGGTGCCGTTGAGTCGGCGGCTCTCGATACTCTTGGTTCTCCCCAGGGATTTCCCCTGGCAGAAAATCTCCCGGGTAATGGCCACCGGCATGGCCACCTGCTCCGGGGTGAGAATGGTGTAGGTGGTGCTCAACAGCAGGGTGTCACCTCTCCGGGCCTGGTTGGGCCTGACCGTGACGCTATCCAGGCGGAGGACGCAGCCGCCGGTGGGGCAGTACCCTTCCCGGGCGATGAGGTCCTCCCGGCCCATGCGGCTTTCTTCCTGGCCGTTTCCCCAAATGCCAAAGGTAAACGTATAATCGTCCAGGGGCCCGGATCGCCCCTGGGGCACCGAGATAACCAGGCAAAATCCCAACCACAAGAGCACGCCCAACCCTACCCGATAGCGATACCGGTGTTTCTGCATAGAGGCCTCCAGAGCCTTGGTATTTACAAGATTAATTGCCGCCGGGAAGATAGCGCCGGGCCCCCCGGTACGAGACTCGCCAAACCTCGGCGTCCAGGCGGCTGATGAACACCCCCCGGGGGGAAGCATGCAGGAACCGGCCCCCGCCCAGGTAGAAGCCGTTGTGGCACACCTCGTCCTGATAGCCCGGGGAGAGGAGGTCGGCCATAAAGACGTCCCGGCCCTGGGTCTGGCAGTAGCGGTTGAAGAAGACCACGTCGCCGAAGTGCAGGTCGCGGCGATCCACCGGGGCGCCTTCCTGGTACTGCTGGGCCACGGTGCGGGGCAGGTTCACCCCCGCCCGTTGATACAGGGCCTGGACCAACCCGGAGCAATCCACCCCGGCGGGTGTGGACCCCCCGGAGCGGTAAGGGGCGCCGTAGAAGTCACCCAGGGCCTGCTCCAGGGCCATCTCCCGGGGACTGCGGCCCGGGGCGGGCAGCGGGGCCACGGGTCCCAGGGGCGGTGGCGGCGGCGGGGCCCCGGCGCAGCCCGCCAGCAACAAGGCTGCGCTCAGAACGACTCCCAAGATGCGACATGTGGCGCCCATAGCACCTCCAGCCGGGATGGTATGGAGCAAAACCGGCACCAGCGGTCCCTGACGATAACCCTTACTTTGCCACCTTGGCTTCGGTTTCGATCCGGGGAAACAGGGCCGGACCTTGGGCCAGGCGGCTGCCGGGGGCCAGTTGGCCCCATCTGAGCACCTGGGGCAGGGGGTGATCCCACAGGGCCGCCCCCAGGCCCAGTTGTTCGCTCATCTTCAGGGCGCTCCCGGGCATTACCGGCCGGAGCAGCGCCGCAATCCACCGTAATCCTTCCAGAAGATGGTACAGGACCGTATCCAACCGGCCGGCGGCCTCCGGTTGTTTGGCCAGTTCCCAGGGGGCCGCGGCCACGATATAGCGGTTGAGGAGACTGATGATTTCCCACAGCCCGGCCAGGGCGCGGCCGAACTCCAGCCCCGGGAACAGGCGGAGGAAGTTCGCGGCCATGTCCTGAATGGCGGTGACGATTTCTTGATCCAGGGGTTCAGGGACCCCCGGGGGCGGCACCACGCCTTGGCGGTATTTAAAGGCCATGCCCAGGCTGCGGGCGAAGAGATTGCCCAGGTCATTGGCCAGGTCGGCATTGATCCGGGCGGTCAGGGCCGCCTCACTGAAGTGGGCGTCCAGCCCAAAGACCATCTCCCGGAGGAAGAAGTAGCGGACCTGGTCCACGCCGAAGCTGGCGGCCAAAGCCCTGGGCTCCACCACGTTGCCCAGGCTCTTGGACATTTTGCCTGCCGCCATCTGCCAGAAGCCGTGGACGTTGAGGTTTTGGAAGACCTCCACCCCCATGGCTTTCAACATGGTGGGCCAATAGATGGCGTGGGGTTTGAGAATGTCCTTGGCGATGAGATGCTGGGCGGGCCAGAATTTTTTGTAAGCCTCGCCTGCCGGGTAGTTCAGGCCCGTGAGATAGTTGATGAGGGCGTCGAACCAGACGTAGGTGACGTAGCGGTCGTCGAAGGGCAGGGTGATGCCCCAATCCATGCGGCTCTTGGGGCGGGAGATGCACAGGTCCTCCAGGGGTTCCTTGAGGAAGGCCAGCATCTCGTTTTTGTAGCGCTCCGGCCGGATCCAGTCAGGGTGGGTGTTAATCTGGTGGATGAGCCAGTCCTGGTATTTGCTCATGCGGAAGAAGTAGTTCTCTTCCTTGAGATAGGTGGGGGCCACCTTGTGGTCCGGGCAGAGGCCGTCCACCAGGTCCCGTTCCAGGTAAAAGCACTCGCAGCCGAAGCAATAGAGCCCGCCGTACTCCCCGAAATAGATGTCCCCGGCGGCGTGCACCCGGCTCAAGATTTCCTGCACCACCCGCACATGGTCCGGGTCGGTGGTGCGGATGTAGCGGTCGTAGCTGACGTCCAGGTCGTCCCAGGATTGGCGGAAGCGGGCGCTGATCTGGTCCACGAACTCTTTGACCGGGAGACCCACGGCCGCGGCCGCGTCCAGGACCTTGTCGCCGTGCTCGTCAGTGCCGGTCTGAAAGCGGACCTCCTCCCCCAGGAGACGGTGGAAGCGGGCCAGGGCATCGGCCACCACCGTGGTGTAGGCGTGGCCGATGTGGGGCTCGGCATTGACGTAATAGATGGGCGTGGTGAGGTAAATGGTCATAGGCAGTAGTCAGTATTCAGTAGTCAGTTTGAGGCATCTAAACGTTATCAGCGCTTTCCAGCGACACGTGAAGCACCTTGTCACTGGCCACCGGCCACTGTTTTACTTACTTGCCTCCAGGGCTTTGATCCGTCCCAGGGCCTGCTGGAGCAGGGCGGCGTCCGCTTCGGGATTGCCGCGGTTCAGAAAATTCCGGTAAGCGGCCAGGGCCTCGTACTTCTGCCCCTGCTGTTCCAGGGCCTGGGCTTTGCTGAAGTAAGCCCGGACGTAATCGGGATTCAGTTCAATCACCTTTTCGGCGTCGGCCAGGGCCAACTCCGGCTTTTTCAAGGCCAGATAGGCCAGGCTCCGGTTGTAGAGGACCTCCGGGGTCCCCGGGTGCAGTTTCACGGCCTGGTTATAATCTTTGAGGGCCTCCTGGGCTTTAGCCATATCCAGGTAGGTGTTGCCCCGGTTGTAGTAAATCTGCCAGTCTTTGGGGGCCAACTTGGCTGCCTGGGTATAGTCGGCCAGGGCCTTGTCAAACACCTGCTGGCGGCTGTAGGCCAGGCCGCGGTTGTAATAGACCTCGGGGGAGTCCGGGGCCAGTTCCATGGCCTTGTCAAAATCGCCCACTGCGTCGGCCCACTGGTCCAACTTCATTTCGGCGATGCCCCGGTTGATATAGGCTTCCACCATCTCCGGGGCCAGCTTCAAAGCCTCGGTAAATTTGGCCGCGGCCAGTGTGGGATTGCCTTGGGCCAGGGCGGCCACGCCTTGCTCAAAGGGGGCTTGGGCGGGGTCCGGTTCCGGCGCCGCCAGGGCGGTTCCCAGCAGCAGGCTCAGCATGGCCAGGGCCAGGGTAATTTTCAAAAGCTTGGTTCTCATCGGGTTAGTCTACTCCAATCTCTATCCGGTGCGCACGGCGCACCATGAATGCATGATGATGCCAAAATGGGCGGGGCCCATGCTAGTCGTCGTAAGGCGGGTTCGGGTCCCCGGCCCGCGTGGGGGCTGAGATTTTTTCCAGAAACTCCTTTACCTCTCGGAGGGCTTCCCGGGTGGCTTCCCGGGCGGCGACGAAATCGTACATCAAATTGTTTTCATCGGCTTCGATGTACTCACTATGTTTAATCATCATTTCGGCCCCCTGGAACAGGCGACCCGCAAAAAACATGAAATAGTGCAAATCGTTGGCCATAGTTTCCCTCTGATATCCGCGGGAGTTCTAATTCTCTGGTTCCCCCGATCCAATACTATATGTTATAGAGGCTGTGAGGCTCTGCAACTCATTAATAAATTGGTTAAATTCTGACGGAGTCTTAAGATATTGAAGAATTGAGTCACTATGGGCAATTTGATTTCTTACGTTTTCAATCAACTTGAAAAAAAGGTCCCCTTTATGTTTACTTTCAAAAGGTAGCTTAGTTTGTAACATAGGATCACGCTTCAAAATTTCTTTTTTATCAACGAAAGTCGTACACAACAATAATCTGGTGGGTGTACTATCTTTGTATTTGTCTTTGCACAGCTTCTTTGCCTTTTCAAGGCGTAATGGAGGGAGATATTTAAAATATTGCTCTATTAAAGAATAATTTGATAAAAGAAGATCAATGATTTGAGATTCTAATTCCAGAAATAAGGAAAAAAGACAAAGTTTCATTGGCAATTTATCCAAATCTGCATATGTCATTACATGAGTTATATCATTGCGACTAAGAACAAAAAAACAATAATGCTTCTCAAATAAAGGTACTAATTAAATAAGAGGAAGCGATGATGAAACTATCATATCTGGAGATATTGATGTGGCTTTTTCTTTTGCGTTACCTTTTATTGGATTGAAGAAGGCCTCATCATCAAAGATGAGATATCCATAAATATGCTTGGAATCACGCACCACACAACACCAATCTTCAATTACATCGAGTTCAGCAAATTGTTCGTTAATACTTTCTAATGATTCATGAGGATAAACATATAACTTGATTCTTTGAGCTATATCGCTAACACAAAAAGCGTTCGCGATAACCGAATAGTGGGTTAAATTATCATTTTTCATTCTTAAATTCCTAAATAAATTCTAGCGTTAAGGCTTTTTACCTTTTAAAATCATTCAAACTGATTTTTTCATTCCCCCTTTACCAATGAGGCATCTTCAGGTTCAAAAAAGGTGGGCAATGCCCACCCTACGTGACTCAAGCGGTGTTTGCTTCCCGGGCCCGATTGAGCCCCTCATCCACAAAGTCCTCGTGGGTGCAGGCCGGGTTGATGCCCGGGCAGGCGGTCTTGGCGTGCTCCAGTTCATCCGGGTCCACCAGCAGGACCGGGAGAAAGGGCCATTGCCGGCAGATAAAAGGCTTCACCGGGTGCACCCGGCAGAGGTTGCCCGCCATCAGGAAGACGCAGACCCCGTCGGCCACGGTGAGGCGGGGGCCCATGGGGGAGGCTTCAACAAAGCGGCGGCAGAACTCCACCACGGGCAGCGACAGGAGCGCGGCCATGGCCTCGACTTCATCGGGCTTGACAAAGATACCCCCCCGGCCGGAGCAGCAGTCGCCGCACTGTTGGCAGTGGAATACGATTGGCTGTTTGTCCTGGCTCATAGGTTCTTCAAGGGAGGCTGGCCGGTGGATTCTATGACGCTGCGCCATAGGGGAGAGTCCAGCTCCACATCCTTGCGTTTGCCCACCGCCGCCGCGATGGGGATGTGCACGTAGTGGCTGTGCCAGCGGCTCACCAGCATGGCGGTCTTGCCGGCCATGCCGGCGTGGACCGCGTTTTGCCCCAGAAAGCCGCAGTAGATCCGGTCATTGTAGTTGGCCGGCATGCTGCGGATCAGGTAGCTGGGGTCGATATACTTCAGGTTGATCTCCACATCCCGCTGTTTGAAGTAATCCTTGATCTCATCCTGGAGAAAGTGCCCGATGTTCCCGGGCTTGATATTGCCCGAGGGGTCGCGTTCCCGGTTTTCCTCGGTGAAATACCGCTCCCCGGCGCCTTCGGCCACCACGATGAGGGCGTGGCGCCGCTGTTGGAGACGCGTTTCCAGGTTGGCGAGCAGACCGCACTCGCCGTCCAGATCGAAATCCACCTCGGGGATCAGGACGTAATTGACTTCCCGCAGGGCCAGGGTGGCGGTGGCGGCGATGAAGCCGGAGTACCGCCCCATGAGCTTCACCAGGCCGATGCCGTTGGGGGAGCCGACGGCTTCGGTGTGGGCCGCATGAATGGCTTCGGTGGCCATCTCCACGGCGCTGTCAAACCCGAAGGACCGGCTCACCAGGGCGATGTCGTTGTCAATGGTCTTGGGAATGACGATGACGCTGATGCGCAACTCCCGGCGGGTGATCTCCTTGCAGATCTCCGAGGCCGCCTTCAGGGTGCCGTCGCCGCCGATGAGGAAGAGGATGCGAATATTGATGCGGTCCAGGGCGTCCACGATCTCGCCGATGTCCTGGGGACCCCGGGAGGTGGATAACACCGTGCCTCCGAAGATATGGATATTGGCCACCACCTCGGGGGTAAGGTCCATCAGGTCATGGCCGTACTTGGGGATAAAGCCCTGGAGGCCGTAGCGCACCCCGTAGATATGCCGCACCCCGTAAATATGGTAGAGCTCCAGGACGATGGCCCGGATGACATCGTTGGTGCCGGGGCACAGGCCGCCACAGGTGGCGATGGCGCAATGCACCTTGGGGGGGTCGAAGTAGATGTGGGACCGGGGGCCGGCCATCTCCAGGGTGAGGGGCGTCGCTCCCGGGGCCAGGCTCTCGGCATAGTCCAGGGCGTCATGGACCAGGACCCGGTCGGTGTCCGGAACAAAGCTCTTTTCCACGACCCGGCCACGCCGGTCCATCATGGAATATTTCGGGATCGGGCTTTGCACTTTGGGTGCGCCCAAAGCGGGGATTTCGGTGGGAAAATGTTCAAATTTCATCGGGGATTGCTTTCCTTTGCGCTTTTTCACCATCGCCACACCGCTCAGTTATGCTGGCCCGTTGCCAAAGGGTTCCACTGGTTCCGAGCCAGGCCGGCGCCGGCTTACCAAAGGGACGAGGGTAAAACAGGGCTTCGAAAGTTTATCTTAAACCCTCCCCCCCGGAGAACACAAGAGACAAATCTCACCAGGTTTCGGTCATGGCCTCCATCTCATCTTTTAGTTCCCGGGCCATCAACTTTTTGATGGCCTCCCTGGGGGCGAGATTCTCATAGAGAATTTTATACGAGGCGGTGACCAGGGGCATCTCCACTCCCAGACGCGCCGCCAGGAGATAGACGGCCCGGGAGGTCTTGACGCCTTCCGCCACCATGGCCATGCCGGCCAGGATCTGGTCCAGGGGGATACCCTGGCCCAATTTCACCCCCACCTGGAAATTGCGGCTCTGGCTGCCGGTACAGGTGAGGATCAGGTCGCCCAGGCCCGCCAGGCCGGTGAGGGTCATGGGGTTGGCGCCCAGCCGGGTCCCCAGCCGGACCATTTCGGCCAGTCCCCGGGTGATGAGGGCCGCCCGGGGATTGTCTCCCAGTCCCATGCCAGAAAGTATGCCGGTGCCGATGGCAAAGATATTTTTCAGGGCGCCCCCCAACTCCACGCCGGTGACATCGTGGGAAGTGTAGACCCGGAAAGAGGGGGCGGAAAAGCGCTTCTGGAGCGAGTGGGCGATCTCCCGCCGCCGGGAGGCCACGGTCACCGCGGTGGGCTGCTTCTGGGCCACTTCCCGGGCGAAACTGGGCCCGGCCAGCACCGCGTAAGGAAGTTCCGCCCCCATTTCCTCCCGGGCCACCCCTTCCATGGACAGCAGCGAGTCGATCTCCATGCCCTTGGTGGCGCTGACCAGGACCATCCCCGGGGCCCAATGGGCTTTCAGGTCCCGCAAGACCTGGCGGAACACGTGGGAGGGAACCACCATCAGGACCACCGCGGCATCCCTCAGGGCCACCGGGAATTCGGCGGTGAAGGTGAGCCGGGAGGAGAGCCGCACTCCGGGGAGAAAGGTGTGATTGATCCGGTCCCGGCGCAGGCCTGCCAAGACGTCCGGTTCCCGGACCCAGAGGCGGACGTCCTGGCCTTTTTCGGCCAGGAGCTGCGCCAGGGTGGTGCCCCAACTGCCGGCGCCGATCACCGCAATGGGCTGGTGAATTTGCGCAGCATGCGGGTTGCCTTCACCCCCGCCCTCCCCCCTCGAGGGGGAGGGGGAGGAGGCCTGAGCTTCTTTTATGCCCTTAGGAAAAGTCTCAGGTGAGTCCAAGATCGGCCTCGGGGTCGCCGTCATCGCTTTTTTCCGCCACCTTGGCCAGGCTCACCACCCGTTCTTCGGATTCCAGGTCCATGAGTTTGACTCCCTGGGTGACCCGGCCGATCAAAGAGACGCCTTTGGCGATCATGCGCAGGATCTTGCCGCCATCGGTGACCAGCATGATTTCATCGTCTTCGTTCACCTGGAGGATGGCCATGATGGGGCCGTTGCGATCGGTGATGTTCAGGCCCCGGACCCCCAGGCCCCCCCGGTGATGCTGGGGATACTTCTTCGGGTCGGTGCGCTTGCCGAAGCCCCGCTCCGTCACCGTGAGGATGGTGCCGGCGGGACGCAGCACTTCCATGCCCACCACCCGGTCATCCGGAGCTACCTCCATACCCTTGACGCCCCGGGCGGTCCGGCCCATGTCCCGCACTTCCGCGGTGGGGAAGCGAATGATCTTGCCCTGTCTAGTGCCGATGACGATGCTCTGGTCCGGCTCACTCAGGGCGGCGCTCACCAGTTCATCCTCGGGGTCCAGGCTCAGGGCGATGATCCCGCCGGTCCGGGGCCGCTGGAAGTTCATCAGGTCGGTTTTCTTAATGATGCCCCGTTGCGTGGCCATCACCAGAGAGGGTCCCGGGGTGAATTCCCGCACCGGCAGGATGGTGGCCAGCTTTTCGCCCTCGCCCAACTGCAGCAGGTTGACGATGGCCTTGCCCTGGGCCGTGGGCGAGCCGATGGGAATCTCGTGGACCTTGAGCCAGAACACCCGGCCCTTGTTGGTGAACACCAGAAAATAGCTGTGGGTGGAGGCGATATAGAGCTGGGAAACGAAATCGTTTTCCCGGGTGATCATGCCCATACGGCCCTTGCCGCCCCGGCGCTGGCTGCGGTAGATGGTCAGGGGGGTGCGCTTGATGTAACTCCGGTGGCTGATGGTCACCACCATGTCTTCATCGGCGATGAGGTCTTCGGCGGTGAATTCCTGGGCCTGGGGCACGATTTCGGTGCGGCGGCCGTCGCCGTAGCGTTCCTTGAGCTCGGTCAACTCCTGGACGATGAGGGCCTTGACCTGGGCCTCTTCCGCCAGAATCAGGCGCAGGCGCTGGATGGCGGCCCTGACCTCTTCGGCCTCATTAATGATCTTCTGACGTTCCAGGCCGGTGAGGCGCTGCAGCCGCATCTCCAGGATGGCCTGGGCCTGGGTCTCGGAGAGGGCGTAGCGGCTGCGGGTTTCTTCCAGGGTGGCCTCAGGCTCGGCTTTCAGGATGAACAGCCCGGCCATCAATTGCTGTTTGGCCTCGGGAGGGGTGGCCGCGGCCCGAATCATGGCGATGACCTGGTCCAGCCAGTCCAGGGCGATGAGGAAGCCTTCCAGGATGTGGGCCCGGGCCTCCGCCTGCTTCAACTCATAGCGGGTGCGCCGGAGGATCACCTCCCGGCGGTGCTCCAGAAAATGGTGCAGCAGGTCCTTGAGACTGAGGATCTCCGGCCGGTTGTGGACGATGGCCACCAGGTTGATCCCGAAGGTAACCTGCATGTTGGTGTGGATATACAACTGGTTCAGGATGGGTTGAGGCAACTCATCCTTCTTGAGCATGATGGATACCCGGAGTCCTTCCCGGTCCGACTCGTCCCGGATGTCGGCAATGCCTTCAATCTTCTTGTCTTTCACCAGTTCGGCGATGCGCTCGATGAGCCGGGCCTTATTCACCTGGTAGGGCAGCTCCCGGATGATCAGGCTATCCCGGCCGCCCTTGTGCTCGACGCTCACCTTGGCCCGAATGCGGATGAGGCCCCGGCCGGTGCGGTAAGCTTCGGCGATGCCCTCGGCCCCGTAGATAAAGCCGCCGGTGGGAAAATCAGGCCCCGGGATCATGGTCATCAGTTCTTCCAGGGTGATGTCCGGGTTGTTCAGGGTGGCCAGGAGGGCGTCGCAGACTTCGTCCAGGCTGTGGGGCGGGATGTTGGTGGCCATGCCCACCGCGATGCCCGAGGAGCCGTTGATTAGGAGGTTGGGCAGGCGAGTGGGCATCACCAGGGGCTCTTTCAGGGAGCCGTCGTAGTTGCCCACGAAGTCCACCGTGTCTTTCTCCAGGTCCTGGAGGAGCTCGTGCGCCAGCCGGGTGAGACGCACCTCGGTGTAACGCATGGCCGCGGGGGAGTCGCCGTCGATGGAGCCGAAGTTGCCCTGGCCGTCCACCAGGGGGTAGCGCAGGGAAAAGTCCTGGGCCATGCGCACCATGGCGTCATAGACCGCGGTGTCGCCGTGGGGGTGGTATTTACCGATGACATCCCCGACGATGCGGGCGCTCTTGCGGTAGGGCCGGTTCCAGTCGTTGCCGCCTTCGCTCATGGCGAACAGTATCCGGCGGTGCACGGGTTTGAGCCCGTCCCGCACGTCGGGCAACGCCCGGCCGATAATGACGCTCAAGGCGTATTCCAGGTAGGACTTCTGGATTTCATCTTCAATGTTGATCGGTACGGCGCGGGTTTCCATCATAGTGAATAGGCTCGGCTGTTTATTTGAAGGGTCCAGGGTTAATTACCTACTGTAAATCGATTATTTATTACAGGTCCCTTTCATCAAGACCTGCTATTTTCATAAGATGATTAAGAAGTCCAGCTTTCAACAAAGCATTACTATGAATGGGTACCGAAAGCCTTACGATGCTGCCGGGTTTCCCATAAATATGGTGACTTCCACTTACCCGTAACAATTTCCAGCCGTGTCTTTCAAGGGATTTTGCAAACTCCTTGCCGGAAATGGATTTCATATGGCGATTTCAAACACCCGGCCATCAGGCTTTGGTTCATCTAAGTCCACCGAGAGGCACCCCTCCACAGCCTCGTAGAGGTTTTTCAGCAGTTCTTCGAAAGTCTCCCCCTGGGTAGCGCAGCCTGGGATAGCCGGCACCTCGGCCCAATAACCCCCTTCTTCCGCTTCATGGACTATGACTTTAATTTTCATATGAAAAATCCTATAATATTTTTTCAGTTTCTGGTGCCTGAATCACAGAGCCAATCATGTGATCAAACCATCCATGTCCGATCTTCAAGATGTACTCTGGAGCACCACCTGCTCTGACTGACATTGAACCTGGCTTGTCGTCTCTCATAAACTCAATATCGAGAGGCAATCCGCCCTCGTGAACCAACTGACAACGTAGCCATTTGTATAAAATGTGTTCAATGGAGTGACACTCACCTCGATACTCGACACTCAACCTGACTGAATGAGCGTCACGTAAGAATTGCTCAAAACACTCACGGTCTTTCATCTTTGGATATCATAGACGCGCAGTAGCGGCTACTGCGATTAGTGCGGAAAGAAAGGCTCCCTCCTTGCGCCCGTTCTTCCAAAGCAAAAGAGCGTCATCGATACGATTGCGAATACCTAACATGGCTCGTGATGTACAAAGGCTAACATTCTCTTGTATGCCTGTTCCTTCCGGTTAAGCGGAATAAACGACCTCTTTGGTCGTTAAGATTTCATGACGCCGAAATGGATTACGGATGGCATCCTTCTCGACCAGATCGACCCCCCGACCGAAAATTTCGGCAAGCTCGTCCAATATCTCCACTCGGTTATCAAACGTGATTCCTCCACCTGGCTCGAAACTCACCAGAACATCCACATCACTATCAGGCCGAAAATCTTCCCGCAGGACCGACCCGAACAGGGCAAACTCTTTAATCCGCCAGCGGCGGCAGAAGTCTTCGATCTGCTTTAACGGAATTTGTATTTTGGTTTGGGGCATGATTTTCTCGATACTTTCTATCTCAGTTCGCAACTAACAGGTGGCGCAGGCGTCTCGCCTGTGCAGGCGCAGGCTGAAGCCTGCGGCTACAAAAAATCATTAGCAGCCCAGGCAACCATCTAAGGCTTCGTAGAGGTTTTTCAGCAGTTCTTTAAAAGTTTCCCCTTGGGTGGCGCAGCCGGGGATAGCCGGCACCTCGGCCCAATAACCCCCTTCTTCCGCTTCATGGACTATGACTTTAATTTTCATGGCTTTAACACCCTACGGGTTTATGGTCGTCTGATAGACAAACTGCCCCTGCTCCACCTTGATGATCGTCACTCCTTTGATGGGGTTGTGGTTCGGGCCCATGGTGGTGGTCCCGGTGACCCCGGCAAAGTTTTGGGTGGCGGCCAGGGCCTGGGCCACCTTGGCCCCGTCGGCGCCGCCGGCCCGATGCATGGCCGCGGTCAGGAGAAAATAGCTGTCGCCGCCCAGGGCAGAGAACCCATCCACCGGCTTATGGTAGGCGGCTTCATAGGCCTGCATGAACCTTTTGCCCAAATCCGTATTAATCCCTTGCCGGTGAAAGTGGGCGGTGAAATACATGCCGTCCACCGCCGGGCCGCCGATGGTCAGCAGTTCGGGCACCTGGGCTCCGTCACCGGTGAGGATGGGGATTTTCAGCCCCAGATCCTGGACCTGTTTGGCCAACAGCGCATCCTCGGCATAATAATTGGGCGCATAAATCAGGTCAGGATTGGCCCCTTTCAGGGCGGAAATCTGGGCGGTAAAATCCTGGTCGCCGGTCTGGATATAACTGGTGGCCACAATCCGGCCACCCCGGCGCTGGAATTCCTCCTTGAAAAAATTGGCCAGCCCGACACAGTAATCCTGGGCCTGGTCGATGAGCAGCGCCACCTTCCGAGCCTTGAGGTCTTCCCAGGCAAACCGGGCCGCGATCCGGCCCTGGAGACCGTCCTCAAAACAGGCCCTAAAGGCGTATTGGCGGTTCTGGGTCACCAGGGGGCTGGTGGCGGTGGGAGAGATATTGGGAATGCCGGCCCGCTCGGCAATGGGTACGCCCGCCAGGGTGTCGCTGCTGATCACTTCGCCGATGATGACCGCCACCCGGTCTTTCTCAATGAGGCGGCTCACGGCGTTGGCCGCTTCGATCCGGTCGCTCCGGGTGTCCACCAGGATCAGCTTGACGGGCTGCCCCAACACCTGGGGCTGGAGCTTATGCGCCACCTGGACCCCTTCCCAGACCATCTGGCCCATGGCCGCCGCCGAGCCGGTCATGGGCAGATATAAGCCGATCTTGATGTCCGCCGCGGCCGGGGCCGTCAACCAGAGCAGGATGCCGGCGATGAGTAACAAGCGTTTTATGGCCTCTTCTCCCGGTCCAGGGGGAAAAGGGATAGAGCCATGAATGTGAATTCATCTTGGGGCTTTTTGCCTTTTTCCCGCCCAACGCTCTTCAATGCTTGTTCCCCCCCATTATCATAACTATAATAGCAGAAAAAACTTGCGCCGGGAAGGAATTCCGGCCCCGATGACGAGGTGCGCCCATGGAGTTGCATCAGGTAAAACTCACCATCCCCGAAGAGGCCAATCTCATTTTGGGCCAGAGCCATTTTATCAAAACCGTGGAAGACCTGTATGAAATCCTGGTGGGCGCCGCCCCCGGCATCAAATTCGGCCTGGCTTTTTCCGAGGCCTCCGGAGACTGCCTCATCCGGGTGGAAGGCAACGACCCGGAACTCAAAGCCGCGGCCACGGAGAACGCCCGCCTGATCGCGGCGGGCCACACCTTCAATATTCTCATGAAAGAGGCCTTTCCCATTAACGTCCTCAACGCCGTCAAACTCTGCCCCGAGGTCTGCCATATCTTCTGCGCCACCGCCAACCCCGTGGAAGTGGTCCTGGCCGAGACCGAACTGGGGCGGGGCATCCTGGGGGTGGTGGACGGCTTTCCCCCCAAGGGCGTGGAAGACGACGCCGGCCGCGCCTGGCGCCACGATATCCTGAGGAAGTTTGGTTATAAGAGTGATCTTGGGGGGAGGGGGTAAGGGCACTGACGAAATCCCTTTGCCCTCTCCGCCAACTCCACAAGGAGTCATTATGCAGCGCTTCTTCGAGCCCCGCTCCGTGGTCCTCATCGGCACTTCCCGGCAGACCGGGCCCGGCGCCTACAACAACCTGGAGATGCTCCTCAGTTACGGGTATTCCCGGCACATCTACCTGTTGCATCCCAAGGTGCCGGATATCCTGGGGTACAAGACCTATCCCAAAGCGGCCGACCTGCCGGAGGTTCCCGATCTGGCGGTCATCTCCCTGGGGCGGGACCGGGTGGTGGCGGCGGTTAAGGAGTGCGTGGAGCATGGTATCAAGCGGCTGGTGGTGATCAGCCAGGGGTTTGCCGACGCTGACGACCGGGGGGCCGAATTGCAGGCGGAACTGGTGGGCCTGGCCCGGAAGCACGGTGCCCGGATACTGGGGCCCAACACCATGGGAGTCCTCAACCCCTTCTCGGGTTTCACCACGGCTTTTATCGATGTCCCCCGGGACCCGTCGCCGGTTCCCCTGACGGTGGTGGCCCAATCCGGGGCCTTTCAGGTGGGGGCGGTGTCTTTCACCGGACGGATGGGCAAGGCCATCGATATCGGCAACGCCGCGGACGTGGACATGGTGGATATCCTGGAGTACCTGGAAAACGATCCCCAGACCCGGATTATCGTCCTGCACCTGGAAGGCATCAAACGGGGGCGGCAGTTTCTCACCACCGCGGCCCGGATCAATCGGACCAAGCCCATCATTGCCCTGAAAACGGGGCGCAGCGCCGCCGGGGCCAAGGCCGCCATGTCCCACACCGGTTCCCTGGTGGGGGAAGACGCGGTGGTGGACCTGGCCCTGGCCCAGGCCGGCATCATTCGGGTCCGGAACCTGGTGGAGATGTTGGCCGTGTCCCGGGCCTTCCTAAACTTCCGGCCCATGGCGGGCCCCCGCCTGGGAGTGGTGACCGCCACCGGCGCTTTTGGGATCATCGCCGCGGACTGCTGCGAAGACTACGGCCTGGAGCTGGCCCTGTTCCCCGAAGCCCTGAGCGAGATGGAAGAAGAGCGCATCGCCTGGCACAAGCTGCACAACCCGGTAGACCTCTGGCCCCTGGGCATGGTCACGGGTTCCTTCACCGGCGTCTTCCAGCGCTCCCTGGCGCGCCTGCTCCAGGACGACCGGGTGGATGCGGCGCTGGGGATGGCGCCGGTCTTCGTTTCGCCCCGTCATGCGGACCTGGATATTCCCGCGGCCGTGGGGAAGGTCCAGAAGCACAACCCGCAGCACAAACCCCTGGCGATTTTGTTCTATGGCGACCAGGAGGCGATGGAGGCCCAGACCCGGGAACTGGCCCGGGAACCCGGGGTCGCCTGCTTCGATTCCATGGATGAGGCCATCATGGGCCTGGCGGCCACCTGGCGTTACCAGCAATGCCTGTCGCGCCCGCTCCTGGATTTTAGCTTGCCCCAACCTCCCCCTTCCCGTCCGGTCCTCCTGCCTCCTGAGGATATTTTGGTGGGCGAGGCGGCTTTAAAGATCTTGAGGGCTTATGATCTTCCCCTGGCCCCCGGGGTTCTGGCCGCCGACGAGGCCGGGGCCGTGGCCGCGGCCGGGGACATGGGCTATCCGGTGGTGCTGAAAATCATCTCTCCGGCCTGGCTCCACAAATCCGACTGGGGGGGCGTGCGCCTGGATGTGGCCACCGAGTCCGAACTGCGGCAGGCCTACCGGGAGATGTTGGAGCGGTTTCACCAACGGACCCCCGCCGGCAAACTCGACGGCATCCTGGTGCAAAGGCAGGTCGCCGGCAAAGAACTGCTCCTGGGTCTCAAACGGGACCCCCAATTCGGACCAGTGGTGGTGGCCGGGGCCGGGGGGATTTATACGGAAGTCCTCAAGGACGTGAGCCGGGCCCTGGCGCCCATAACCTCGGACCAGGCCGCCAAGATGCTAAAATCTTTGCAAATCTACCCCATCCTCCAGGGGGTCCGGGGCCAGGCCGGGGTAAACCTAGCCGCCCTGACCGAGGCCCTGGTCAACCTCTCGCGGCTGGCCGTGGATTACCCGGAAATCCGGGAACTGGACCTCAACCCCGTGGTGGCCGACCCCCAGGGCTGCTGGTGCGTGGACTGCCGGATAGTACTGGGGACATGATTTGAGGGGAGGACCGGGGGACGTCTTTCGTAAGGGTCCCCCGCCCTCCCCTCAAACTCCCCTCCCAGCCCCCTGTAAGGGGGTTGGGGGAGGGGGTAAGGGCTTTTTGCCCCTGACCCCCTCCCCCTAAAACCATAATCAGGAGAACATTCATTGAAAGCGGCCGTGTTGGCGGCGGGGTTGGGGACGCGGATGAAGCCGCTGACGGATATATGTCCCAAGCCGTTGCTGCCGGTGTTGAACCGACCCCTGTTGGGGGTGGTGTTGGCGCAGTTGGAGGCGGCGGGCTGTTTCCAGGTGGTGGTAAACACCCATCATTTGGCGGATCAGGTGCATGATTTTCTGAGGGCCAAGCCCTGGAGTTTCCAGCTCAGCGTCAGCCACGAGCCGGAGATTTTGGGGACGGGGGGAGGCTTGCGGCAGTTAGGGGAGATCCTGCGGGAGGGGCCGTTTCTGGCCATCAACGGGGATATCCTGACGGATCTGGACCTGGCCGAGATTTATAGCCGACACCAGGAGGGCGCGGTGAGCACCCTGGTGCTCCATGACTGCCCCCCGTACAACAACGTCTGGGTGGCGGAAGGTGCGGTGGTGAGCATCGGCGCGCCCCCGCCCGGCGGCGGTGGCGAGCCTCTAGCCTATACCGGGGTCCAGGTGGTGGACCAGAAGATGCTGGCGTATATCCCGGCGCAGGGCTCCCATGGTTTGGTTCAGGCCTGGCGGGAGGCCCTGGCGGCGGGGGCGCGGCTGGCTTACCAGACGGTCTCGGGACATTTCTGGCAGGACCTGGGCACGCCGGAGAACTACCTGGCGGCCCACCGGCGGCTGCTGGCCAATGCTTCGCCACGTCTGGCCGGAATTTTCGGGAAGGTGACCGACCCCCGGATCGGCCCCGGGGCCAGCGTCGGGGCCGGGGTCCAATGCGGCGGCGGAGTGTGTCTGGGGGCGGAAGTGGTGGTGGGAGAGGGGGCCGCTTTGAAAAATACCGTGGTCTGGGACCGGGCCGTTATTGGACCGGGAGTGGCGTTGGAAGATTGCATCGTGGCCTCCCGGGTGGAGGTGAAAGAATCCGCCCGGGGCCGGATGCTGGTGGCATGACGGAGTTATTAACCGGAGCATTTAATAGATTACTGCCTGGGAAAGTTCAAAGTTCAAGGTTCAAAGTTCAAGGTTCGAGGCAGGAGTATGCTTATCCGGCACTTTTCATGGTTTATGAGTGAGCCAACGGCCCAGGCGCAACTGCTTAGAGTAAGATGGTAAAGGCCGTTCCTCAATAAAAGGCCCCTAAAGGCCCTGGAGGGAATTTATGCCGGATCATCTCTGGACCCCGCACCTGGAGGCGACCGCCAAAGCCCGGGGCGTCAGCCTGACCTCTCCCCAAGCCCTGGCCGGGGACGGTTCCGACCGGCGCTTCTACCGCCTGTTGGGGTCCCCCACCGTGGTGCTCCTGTTCCACCCTTTTCCGCCGGGAGGGGAGGTGAATGAGAACGACTCCTACTATCTGTTGGGCCGTCACCTCCGGTCTCAGGGGGCGCCGGTGCCGGAGATTTACACCTATTGCCGGGAAGAGTTCTGGATGATGATCGAGGATCTGGGGGACATCAGTCTGGAGTCCGCCATCAAGCGGCAGCCCCACGACAGCCAGATCCGCTACTGGTACCGCCAGGCCCTGGAACTTCTGGTTAACATGCAGATCATGGGGAAGGAGGGATTCGATTCCTCCTGGTGTTTCGACACCCCGGTGTTGCACCGGCCTTTTCTGTGGGAGCGGGAGTGCGGGTATTTCGTCGGGGCGTTCCTGAATAACTACCTGGGTCTGGACACGACCATGGAGGATTTGGCCCCGGATTTCGAACGCCTCCTGACCGGAGCTCTGCCCCCCGGTGGTAACTACTTTCTCCACCGGGACTTTCAATCCCGGAATCTGTTCATCGCCAACGGGCGTCTCCGGGTGATCGATTTTCAGGGGGGGCGGTTGGGGCCGTTGGGCTATGATGTGGCCTCCCTGCTCATCGACCCGTATGTCGACCTGAGTCCCGCCTGGCAGGAGGAACTCCTGGATTATTACCTCGACCTCCTGAAAATCCGGTTGGAGGTGGACCCGGCGGCCTTCCGGGACCAATATTACCACCTGGCGCTGTGCCGCAATCTGCAAATCCTGGGGGCGTACGGCTACCTGACCAAGGTAAAGGGCAAGGATTATTTCGCCCGCTACATCCCCACGGCGGTGGCGGGCCTGCGCCGGCGACTGCAGGGGCGCCCGGGGGCCTTGCCGCGGCTGGAGCAGTTGGCGGCAAGCCTGCCGACGGGCGTCAAGCAGGGGTAGGGAGACAGAGAGCCGGAAGCGAGGAGGGCCGAGGCAGGCCTTACGAAAAATTCCCCCGGCCGCCCGCTGATTAAAAATCATAGTTAAAAAACACGTCGGCGCCGGAGTTTCGGTGGCCTATCTGGGATTCAACGCTCAGGTTCTTGTTGAACTTATACTGGATTCCCACCTGCTGTTCGTAGACCCCCCGTTCCTCGTTGAGATTGCGTCCCACAAAAACGCTGACGTTTTTCACGACTTCCTTGCCGACGTTGACGCTGGGCCGACCGGACACCAGGCCGCTCCTGACCTTTATGCCGCTCAAAAACGGGATCGTGGAGCCCAGGATCTCATCGATCTTTTGGGGGGTGATACCTCCCAAGACCCCCAGGGTCTGGGCCCCCATGGCCATGTACTGCTCCTTGGTCAAGGTCGCGGCGGGGGCACCGAAAACCAGGTAGGACAAGACGTCGGCCGGCGGCAAGGGAGGCAGGCTCTCCAGGTGGATCTGGGGGTTGGACAGGATGCCGGTCACGTTGAGCACCAGGGTGATGTCATCCATTTCGTGGACGGCCTTGGCGTCCACGGTTATGAGCTTGCCGGGCACGCCGGGGAGCCGGAGGACGGCCCGCTCCACTTTAAAGGGGCGTTCCTGGACGTCCAGGGTGCCGTTGAGGGAGCGAATCTCCCCGCTCAGGGCCAGTTTCTGGCCCGGATCTTTCCTGGCCTTGAGGTGAGCGGCCATTTCCACCTTGCCCACGGGGTCGATGAGCCAGGCATTCCCCGAGCTATCGATGGTGACGTTGACGCTCAGGTTTCGATAGATGGCCGGGGCCGTTCCCTCTTCTTCTTTGGGCGTGGGTTTTGGGGGCACCAGGATGACGTCCGGGTCCATGCCGGAGCGGAAGAAAGTGGGGCGGAATTGGGCCTTGGGCACGATCAGACGCCCGTTGGCTACCAGGGCGGAGAGGGGACCCTTCACGTCGACGAAGCCGTTGGCCCACAAGGCGTTGCCCCCCCGATCCAGGGCTTGGAAGTTGTCGGCCTGGAGCCGAGCCTGGGCGTGGGGGGTCGCGGCCAGCACGATTTCGCCGGAGAGGCGCAGGGTGCCGTCACTCTGGATAACCAGGCCCGGAACCACGATCCTGTCCCCCTGGAGGCGAATCTCCCCTGGGTCCAGGCGGTACGGCGTTCCCGCCTTGTGTAGTCGCAGGGAGCCGGCGCTCCACCGCACATAACCGGAGACCCGGGGTTGGTATGGATTGCCCTTGGCTTCCACCGCCAGGTCTATCGGGCCCTCCGCAGTCTGCACCTCTTTACTGACGGAAGTCAGCATGGAGAGGTTGACCCGTTCGCTGTGGAGCTGGAGGTCCAGGCCATCCCGGCCCAGGGCAAAGGCAAGGGGGGCCAGGGAGAGCTTGACCGGCACCGTCCCTTTCCAGATCAGCCGGGAGCGCAGGGGGCCGATTTCCAGGTAGCCGGACACCTGAGCCCGTTCCGTTTGGTAATTGAGGGTCGTGGTCAGGGTCTGGATGGGAACATTCTTGAGCTTGCCATCGCTCAAAGCGATTTGGCCATCGATGATGGGGGTGCGGGGATTGCCGGCCAGGGTCAGTTGGCCGTTGAGCTTTCCCGAGGCGGGGAGGCCCAGGGGCGCCAGGAGGCCGGCGTTCAGGTTGCGCATGTCCAGGCGCCCGGACAGTTCCTGATCCAGGGCCAGGCCTGCAAAGGTCAGGGTGCCGCCGTCCACCTGAAACGTCGCCGGGGAAATTTCCCAGCCGGGGAAGAGGCGGATCTGAAATGGCGTCGTATTCTTGACCGACAGGGCCTGGCTGTGCCAGTTGGCCCGGGCGACGTTCAGGGTTAGAGGCCTGGCCGCCAGGTCCGCGGTCCCGGCCAGCTCGAACTTGGGCTCCTTGGGTGAGGTGGCGGCCAGTTGGAACTGCCACCGGCCCCCGTCCCCGCCGGCATTGAGATGAAGGCGGGTAAAGGTGCCCGCGGCGGTGCGGAGCTGGCTGCCCACCAGCTTCAGGCTCCCGGATTGGGGCGGCCAACCGGCCAGGGAGCCGTTCAGATTTGCCGATTCCAGGGTGATGCCCTGGAAGGATGCTTTGTGGACCTGGGCGGCCAGGTTCACCTGGGGGGCCTTCCAGGGCCCCCGGACGGCGCCCTCGGCTTTCAGGGAGGCAAAGGCCGCGCCCGGAGGCAGGGGCAGGGTGCGGGAGCCGGCCAAGGCCGCGCCAAAAGTAACATCCACGCCGGACTGGGTGAGGGTCCCCCGGAAGGAGGCCGTAAGGTCCGCCACCCGCAGGTCGGCCTGGGAAATGGTCAATTTATTCCCTTCCAGGACGAAGCCGGCTTTCAGGTTCTGCAAGGGTTCCTTATTTAACCGGCCGCTGGCCTGAAGGTTTCCCGCCAGATAGGCCTGGGCCGGGGAAAGGCCGGGAGGCAGGCGGAACTTTCCCGTAAAACTCGTAGTCAAGCTGCTGCCGGCAAGCTTGACCACGCCCACCATGGCGGGCTGAAAATCTTTGGTCTGCACGGTCAAGTCGCCGGACAGGCCTTTACCGGTGTCGCCCAGGGGCAGGAGTTTCCCTTTGGCGCCCAAGTCGACGGCGCCGAAATTTCCGGCCAGTGAGGCTCGGAGGTCCTGGCGCCCGGCATTGCCGGACAGGTCAAGCTGGACCTTATCGACCTTGAGCTCTTTATACCGGAAGGGGGCAAGGGTCAGGCGGGATTCCATGGATTCGGGGTTCCAGGGCAGGCCGGTGCCCTGGAGGTGGAGGTGGGCGTTGACCGGGCTCAGGCCCTGGACCTGCTGCGCCTTGAGGTCCTTGAGCTCCTGGAGTTGGGCCGTGGTCAGGCCCTTGAGGTCCAGGTCCAGGGCAAAGACTGCGGGCTTGACCTTGGTGTTGAGGTCGCCCGTGAGGTCGTATGCCGCCTCACCGATCTTCCCTCTCACCTGGATTTTTCCCCCTTCCGAAGTGCTGCTGAGGCTCAACGTGCCGGCCAGGTCCCAGGGGGCCGGCCACCGGGACCATAAGGCGTGTATCTTGTCGCCGGGAAGGGGGCCGATTTTGCCGGTCAAGGCGCAAGAAAACCCGGCTTTTTCGTCAAGGGGCTGGCAGACTTCCCCTTTGAGGGAGACCACGGTCCGGCCGTCCAGGTTCAGGTTCACGGCGCTGATCCGGGCTATGCCCGAGCTATAGGTCAGTCGAGCCTCCAGTTCCGCCCGGCCCTGGGGCGCGGTGATTCCCAGGTTGGCGATGTTGACATCGATTATTTGCTGTGGTTGGCCCCAGTGGAGGAAGGCCAGATTGGCTTTGAGATCCAGGTCGGAGTAGTGGCTGGTGTGGCCGTCTTCGGTAATAAACAGCTCGCCCCGGTGCACCAAGAGATTGGAGAGATCTATTCCCTGAAAAAAATACTGGGCGATTTTCCCCAGCAGACCTTGGGGTTTGGCAGGTTCCGCAGGCTTTTCCGCCTTTTTGATGAGTTGGCTGACATTCCACTGGCCGGATGGGTCCCGGACCAGGTAAACCTGGGGATTTTCTAGAGCCAGGGTCCCCAGGTCCAGGTGGAAGTTAGGGATGGACGCCAGGGATAGACGGACCTCAAGGCGGTCGGCGGCCAGGATGAGCCGGCCGTCCGGACCGGTGATTTCAAGGTCTTTGTATGTGAGGCCGGTTAAGGGATTGCCGGAGATTTCCCGGGCGGAGACTTTGCCGTCCACTTTAGCCTGGATCAGGGAGAGCAGGAAAGGGCCCCCCCAATTGGTGAGATCCGGCAGGATGGCGCCGGCGCCGGTCCCCCCCAGGCTCAGGAGGAGGCACAGGGTCAACAAGGCCAGCTTCACAAGACGCATCCCGCCTCCTTCCCCTAAAACCCGTAACCCACGGTGAAGTGGATCTGGTAGGGGCTGTCCTGCGCATAATTGATGCGGTTGGTGGGGAAGGCGATGTCTACGCCGATGGCCCCGATGGGGGAGAGATAGCGCAGTCCGAACCCCGGTGAATATTTTAACTGTCCCAGGTCGATGTTGTGAATCTTGGGAAAGACATTGCCCGCATCCAGGAAAACCACCCCGCCGATTTTTTCGTAAATGGGGAGCGGGAAGCGCCCCTCCATGCTGAATTCCATGACTGCTTCGCCGCCGACGGGATCGCCACTGATGTTGCGGGGCCCTAAATAGTCCAGCTTATAGCCCCGGACGCTGTTGGCCCCGCCGCTGAAGAAAAGCCGGGATATGGGGATCGTGTTGGTGGCCTGGATGGGTTGGATGAGACCGCAGTGGACGCGCCCCGCGACCACAAACTTGGAATCACCGATGGCCTGGTAGCGCCGCCAGTCTAATACCGATTGGACGAACTGGAGTCCGGAGCCCAAGAAGGTGGGGGCAAACTGGTTGGCCAGGTTCAGGATACCCCCCTGGCTGGGCTCGATCCGGCTGTTGGTCGTGTCCTGGCGCAGGCCCAGGAGGGCGTAGGAGGCCCGATACATTTTCTCGGGTTGGGTCCCCTCCAGGCGGATCAAGGTTGCCACCGGGATGTCAAAGGGGCGGGCGAATTCCAGGCCATGGCCGAAGTAAACCCGCAGGTCCCAGGGGATGTCCCGTTCCAGTCGGGACTGGGTGAAATAGGCCTGGTCGTTGAAGCCCGGCAGGTACCGGCGCTGGGCCCCGCTCTGGTTCACAAAGTCAAAGTGGGAGCCCAACACCACCGGATTGGTAAATGATTCCGAGAACAGGAAGCCCAGGGTGGAATACCGGGCGTCCAGGTCCAGGAGTCGGCCGTCGCCCCATAAGTTGCGGTAGCGCAGCCCCATCCGGGCCCGGATCTTCTCTTCATCGCCATACCCCAACCCCATCTTCGCTGACCGTTTCTTCTTTTCTTCAATTTCAATGACCATGGGAATGGTGGATTCCTGGGGAGGTACCTGCTCCGGGGTCAGGATCACGCTCCTGAAGAGATCGGAGGCGTAAAGCTTTCGCTGGGTATTGAAGATCTCTCCCAGGTTGAAAACCTGGCCGGGCTTGAAGGTAACCTTCTCCATGATGGCGGCTGCCGGGGTCTCCAGTTTATCTTCGTCTTTGATCCTCAGCGGGCCGAAGTAACACAGGGGGCCGGGATTGACGGTGAGGAGAATCTTGGCGGTATTGGTCTCTTCGTTAAGATAGACCCGCCCCCTCACCTTGACCCGGGGATAGCCGTGATTGGGCAAATAATTGAGGTAGAGGTTTTTGAGCTCGTCGTAAGGCTTCTCGGCGAAACGCTCTCCGGGGTTGAGGGGCCATTTCTTTCGGAGATCGGACAGGTCCACCGACCCGGCCACCTCCACGTCGATGTCGGTGACCTTGACCCAGGGTCCTTCGAGGATCTTCAAGGTGACGTCCGCCTGCCCCCCCGGGCCATAGCTGATTTCGGGCTTGATCTCGGCATGATAAAAGCCCTGGCGGCGGTAAAAGTTCTTCAGGCGCTCAATGTCATAGTCCAGGTCCTGGAGGCGGAAAGGAGGGGGAGGGCTCCAGGGCGGCCAGAACGCCGGCAGCTTCACGGATAATTCCTTTTTGAGGTCTTTGACTTTCACCGTCTGCGCCCCGACGATGCGGAAAGAATGGAGGGTGAGGTCCTTGGCCGGAACCGCAGGGGAGGCGGAGACCGCCGCGGCCGGCAGCTCCCCGGCAGGAGGCGGGCCGGGAGTCCTGGCGGCGATGGGTGAGTCAGGCTCGGAGGCGGCGGTTTCGGCTCCCAGGCCCGGGGAAACCCCTGCCAGGGTTAACACCAGCATAATGGGCAAGAGCCAGCTTCGCCACAACCCGGTCACCCGCATCCGTTTTTCCGGTGCTCCGTTACCGTGAAAACCAGGGGGAAATTCCCCTAAATCCCCTTTTACTCCAGGGGGACTTGTCCCCGGCCCCCCTCTCCTGACGGGAGAACGGGGGGAAGTTTGCCTTACCAGGGGTATCCAAGTGCCGGCCATGAAGAACAGCTTACCGTGATCGTTTACCTCGGGGCGCCGCAATCTCGGGAAACAGAGGAGGTTGCCGGTCCGGGCGAGTTCGGGGCCCAGGCGTGGCCAAGCGTGCCAGCACCTCCGGCGGCATGGCCCGGACCCAGGGGGAAAATTGGGTGTGCCGGGTCTTGCCCCACAGGGTGCGCTCCCGGGAGCGGGTCAGGAAGACCTGCCGGGAGGCCCGGGTGAGGCCCACATAAAAAAGGCGTCTTTCTTCCTCGAGGTCGGCGGCGCCGTCCGGTCCCGCCTCCCAGGGCATGAGACCGGTTTCGCACCCGGCGATAAAGACATAAGGGAATTCCAGGCCTTTGGCGGCGTGGAGGGTGAGAAGCTTCACCCGTTCGGCGGCCAGGTCCAGGCCGTCCCAATCCGGTCCCACCCCTTCTTTGGCCTGTTGGCAAGGGATGCCGGCGTCGGTCAAGCCCCGGGCCAACTCCGGCCCCAGGGCATGGAGGCGGTAGAGCACGGCCACGTCCCGGAAGCCGGCCTTGTCCCCGGGGGCCTGGTGCCGCACCTGGGCATCTTCCAGGCCGTAGTGGGATAAGCCCCCCACCAGTTTCTCAATCTCCCGGGCGATGGCTCTAGCCTCGGCCCCCGGCGTGGCCGCGGTCAGGAGCACCACCGGGAAATCGCCGGCTTGATGGGTGAACCGGGGCACCGTTTCCCCCCCGTCTCCCCCTTCGCCCAAGCCGGCCCTGAGAGGGGCGGCGGCCTTGAGGATGGGGGCCGGCAGACGATAGGTCTCGGGGAAGCGGCATATCTGGGCTTCCGGCCAATCCTCCCGAAAACGGCGGAAATATTCCGGCCGGGCGCCGCGAAAACCATAGATGGCCTGATCCGGGTCGCCGATGACCATGATTTCGGCGCCGGGGCCGGCCAACTGGCGGAATAAATGGTACTGGGCCTCGTTCAAATCCTGGTACTCGTCCACCAACAGGTGGCGGAAGCGGGTCCGGTAGGCCGCCCGGATCTCGGGATGACGGGCCAGGAGCAGGGCGGGCCGGGCGATGAGGTCTTCATAATCCCAAAGGTTCTCCCGGCTGAGGGCGGATTCGTAGGCCGCAAAGGCCGGGAGAAACTGCCAGGCTGCATCGGGGTCAGGCGTGGGGGCCGAACCGTCTCCCTTATCATGGGAAAATAGATGGAGATCGCCGTCAAACGGCTTTTGGGAAAGGGGGCCAGGGGCCGACGGCCCCTGCCCCCTCTCCCAAACCCTCTCCCCCAACCCCCATACAGGGGGCTGGGAGGGGAGTTTGAGGGGAGGGCGGGGGAATTTTTCGGAAGGGCTTTCCCCGGCCCTCCCCTCAAAACACTTTTGTAAAGGCATTACATTGGATTGGCGCCCAGGGGTTGGGGCAGCCAGGTCTTCCGGATAGGTCAGGGCCTGCTTCCATCGGGTGATCTGCCGCTCCAGGGGGCCAAATGGCAGGTGGCAAGTCCGGGCGGTCTCCCGGAGCAGGCCCCGCCGAGCCTCTTCATCCGCCACCCCCCGGCCGGGGTCCCCATGCTCCTTCAGGATCTGCTGGCCCAGGGCGTGGAAGGTCTTGATGGTGAGGCCCTCCAGGCCGGGAACTCCGGCCAGCAGGTGGTGAATCCGCTCAACCATTTCGGCGGTGGCCTGCCGGGTAAAGGTGAGGGCCAGGATGGCGTTGGGGTCCACGCCCCGGCGGCAGACCAGGTAAGCCAGGCGGTGGGTGAGGGCCCGGGTCTTGCCGGTGCCCGGCCCGGCCTGGACGATGAGGGGCGGGCCGTGGTGCACCACCGCCTCCCTTTGGGCCGCATTCAATCCCGCCAGCAGGGGATCGGCGGCGGGAGTGGCGGCCAACTCCGGCGGGGTGCTTGCCGGGACCAATGCTGCGGCCGGACCGGCCGGGACTGCGGGTTCAGGGGCGGCCTGGGGGGCAGGGGCGGGGGAAGGGCTGAAAAATGCCTTTTGTCCCAGCAACTTACTGCGCTCGGCCGGGGTGAAGAGGTGAATCTCCCCATAGGCGCCGTCGTACCCCCCATTGATGTGCACCTCTCCCCGGCGCATCCGGTCAATCCCGTGGGCCAGAAGGATGCCGCCCTCCCGGGCCAGCGCGGTAAGGGGCGTGCGGCGCAGGATCTCCAGTTCCGGGCCCAAGCGGTCCAGGAGCCGGAAGTAGGCCAGACGCACTTTCTTGCTGCCGGCATTGACCCCCAGGACCTCGGCCAGGACGCCCGGCAGCGATATCAGGGACTCGAAAGGCCTGGAATCAGCCGGGGGCGCCCCATCCCGGCGGTCGGCCAGGTCCTGGACGCGATGCATCACCCCCAAGGTCAGGGGTTTTTGGCAGTGGGGGCAGAGCCCGCCCAGGCGGTTCGCCGCTTCCGGCTCCAGCCGGAGGCCGCAATTCCGGTGGCCGTCCAGGTGGTACTTGCCCTCCTGGGGAAAAAACTCGATGGTGCCCCCAAACCCCTCCCGGGTGCGCAGGGCCCGGGCCAACTCGGGATAAGTTGGGTCGACGTGAAAGATATTGGCCTCCCGGCCCAGTTTCTGGGGGGAGTGGGCGTCGGAGTTGGACACCAGCGCAAAGCGGTCCAATTGGGAGACCCGCCAATTCATGGCGGGATCGGAAGACAACCCGGTCTCCACGGCATAGATGTGGGCGGTGCTGTCCTCGAAGCACTCCTCCAGGGAATCAAAGCCGCTCTTGCTGCCTAAAACGGAAAACCAGGGGGTCCAGATATGGGCCGGTATCACCAGGGCCCGGGGGTCGATCTCAAGGACCAGTTCCAGCACGAACCGGGCGTCCAGGCCCAGGATGGGGCGGCCGTCGGAGGCCACGTTGCCGAGGCGGCCCAGGCGCTGGGAGAGCTGCTGAGCGGCGGCCAGATCGGGGAGCACCAGGAGTAGGTGGACCTTGCGCACCTTGCCGTCTTTTTTATAAATGGTGCTCACTTCGCCGGTGATCACGAAGTTGACCGGCGTCGCCGCCTCCCAGGCAGGTCCCTTGAGGTCCAAGGGCAGAGCCAGTTCCGGTTTGAGGGCGTACACTCCGGCCGCGGCCGGCTCGAGTTTGGCGCCCAGTTCCGCCAACCACTGGGGATGGGTGCAATCGCCGGTGCCCACCACCTGCACCCCTTTATAACGGCCCCAGAGATCCAGGTGCTCCAAGTCGGCCTCCCGGCCGGTGGCAATGGAGAAGTGGGAATGGATATGCAGGTCGGCGATAACTTCCATTTTGGTCCTCAACCTTATCATAAAACTCGGCGAACCGCTAATGCCAGATGGCACCTGTTTTATTCTTAAATATCGGGAGGAAGGGAGAATTGTTAACCACAGTCTTGCAGGAATGGTCTCCTGGGCTGCGAGCCCTAACGGTGATTACGGGCCGGGGTGTATGAGGGAGGAGCTGGCGGTTGGGGTAAGGAGCAAAACCTGACTAAACGGGTCTGAGCCAATGGCGGCTCACCCCCGGCAAGGAAAAATCCCCCCCGGCCCCCTTTTTCCAAAGCGGGAAGAAGGGGGGAGTAAGGACGACGGGTCTAAATCCCCCTTTGGCAAAGGGGAATTTAGGGGGATTTGCCAGAGGCGGTTTACGGTAAAGATTGAGGTGACGAGTAGGGGGGGGAATTATCATTAAGAGAAAATTATCGATAGGTGGTTGAATTCATTATCACATTGATAATAACCTGGTCAACCGCGGGACGATAGGGGAGGTTTGGCGGGAATTGGGTGAGAGACAATAAAGGAAAATCTTCACAAGGGCTCAAAGACAAAAGCCCCTCCTCACGAGGGGCTTTGCGGCCCTGCCATCAACACCCAGACTACAGGGTAGCTTTGGTTTTGGTGTCGGTCTCGGCCCAAATCTGAGGCGCAACTTCCTCAAAGTAGGGCTTAAAGACGTCCTCGTCCAAGCGCAGCATCAAGCCGCCGCATTGGGCGCATAGGGCGGTGTGATCATCGAGTCCGGCGACCCTTTGGTCCCGGCCGCTACAATCGACGCATTGATATTCATAAATAGGCATAATCCTTCCCCCCCTTGACCGTAACATAATGCAACAATTATGCCTAAAAAATGAATGTCGGGAGGCTGTAACTAACTTATTAATATTATTATATATTTAATCAATCATCCCCCAGCCGGGTTTTTTAAAGTATACTTTATTGCAACCCTGGAAGGGGAAATTGTGGCTTTTTATCCATAATCATGGAAATTTTTCCCCACTGACAGGCCATGCCTCGATGACCGAGGAGGAGATCTGGATATGTTGCGTGACCAACGACGCACCAAGATTGTCTGCACCCTGGGACCGGCCAGTGACGGCGATATCCTGCCAGGGCTTTTGGAGGCCGGTATGAACGTGGCCCGCCTTAATTTTTCCCACGGGACCCACGCGGAGCACGGCGCCCGGATCAAGCGACTCCGGGAGCTGGCCGCCGCTTTGCAGCTGCCGTTGGCGATTTTGCAGGACCTGGCCGGCCCCAAGGTGCGCATCGGTGAGGTGCCCGGGGGTGAAACCCAGGTTAAGGAGGGGGAGGATTTTTGGCTCAGCGCCGCGCCTCTCAAGGCAGGTGAAATCGGGGTGGCGGTGGATCACCCGCAGATTATTTCCGAGACCCCTCTGGGAGTGCCCATCCTGCTGGCCGACGGCAACATCGAACTCCGGGTGGAAGCCAAGACCGACCAGGCCCTCAAGTGCCGGGTGGTGGTGGGTGGGGTATTACGCTCCCATGTCGGGATAAATTTCCCCATGCATTCCCTGTCGGTCTCGGCGTTCACCGAGAAAGACCGGGAGGACCTGCGTTTTGGCATAGCCCAGGGAGTAGACTTTATCGCCCTGTCCTACGTGCGCTCCCGCCAGGATGTTCTGGATGCCCGGGAGTTCATGCGCAGCCTGGGGGCCGACATCCCCATCATCGCCAAGATTGAAAAACACGAAGCCTTGAGCCGGCTCGACGAAATCCTGGACGAGGTGGACGGCCTCATGGTGGCCCGGGGGGATCTGGGGGTGGAGATTCCCCTGGAACAGGTCCCCGTGGTGCAAAAGCAGATCATAGCTGCGGCCAACCGGGCGGGCAAGCCGGTGATCACCGCCACCCAGATGCTCCTCTCCATGGTGACCCACTCCCGTCCCAGCCGGGCGGAAGCCACCGACGTGGCCAATGCCATCCTGGATGGCACCGATGCGGTTATGCTGAGCGAAGAGACGGCCGCGGGGCTATTCCCCGTGGAAGCAGTAAAGTTTTTGGACCGGGTGAGCCGGGTTACCGAGGCGCATTTCCCCCACGCCGTCTGGCTGCGCGACCGGGCCCCGGCGGGACTCCAGGATATCCCGGAGGCCGTCAGCTATTCAGCCTGCGAGATGGCCCAGGACCTGGAAGCCTCGGCTATTCTCACCAACACCGAATATGGGGGCACTGCCCGGCTCATCAGCCGGTTTCGGCCCTCCACCCCCATAGTGGCGGTGACCCCCCGGGAGGATACCTGGCGCCGACTTTGCCTCTCCTGGGGAGTTTTCCCCCTCCTGACCCCGCCTATCCGGGACACGGACCACATGCTCCGGGTGGTGGAGGAGGAAGCCCTCAAGGCCGGGATGCTGAACCATGGGGACCGGGTCATCATCACCGCCGGCACCCCCATCGGCACCAAAGGCAGCACCAACCTGATCAAGGCGGATATTATCTCTTAAGAGCTCTCAGCGGTCAATGGTATGTCAAGATCACGCTTTGGCCTCAGCGGCCTCAGGCGGCCTAAGGGGTGGGGGCATCGGCCTGGCGGGGGAGTTGATCGGTTGTTGACGAAATTGTTACTTAAAATGACAAAAATGGCGGAAGCATCGTCTCTTGACCCGGGAACCTCTCCTTCTTATAGTAAGAGTTAAGTTTTCCGACCTCTTATCACTTTATCCTTAACCCCGCCGACTGCCACGGGTCACTGCATGGAGGACCTTATGTCTGAGCCCTTGGGATATTTCACGTTTGTGCTCCATTCCCATCTTCCTTACGTCATCGGCCACGGCCGCTGGCCCCACGGCATGGATTGGCTCAACGAGGCCGCCGCCGAATCGTACATCCCCCTGCTCCAGGCCTTTAACCGTCTGGGCGCCGAAGGCCGCCGCTCCGGGGTTACCCTGGGGATCACCCCCATCCTGGCGGAAATGCTGGCCGCCAAAATTTTTCGCCAGGAGTTCAACGACTACCTGGATAACAAGATCGAGGCGGCCCGGGATGACCTGGCCACCTTTAAGCGGCTGGGGGATGACCACTTCGCCTCCGTGGCCCGGATGTGGGAAACCAACTACAGCGAATTAAAGCGGGCCTTCAGCGAGGATTTTGGCGAGGACCTGATCGGGGCCTTCAAGCGCTTGATGGACGCCGGGGTGCTGGAAATCATCACCTCGGCCGCCACCCACGGCTACCTGCCCCTGTTGGGGCGGGACACCGCGGTCCAGGCCCAGGTGAAGCAGGGGGCGGCCACCTACCGCCGCCACTTCGGCCGTGACCCCCAGGGGTTCTGGCTGCCGGAATGCGCCTACCGGCCCCGCTACCCTTGGGTCCCGCCTCTGAAAGACTTTGTCGGGAAACCGGTGCTGCGCAAGGGGGTGGAGGAGTTTCTTTCGGAAAACGGCCTCAAGTATTTCTTCATCGATTCCCACCTCCTGAAGGGGGGCAAAGCCATCGGGGTCTACAAGGACCGCTTCGAGGCCCTGGAACGCCTGTGGGACCGCTTTGCCGCCCAATACCAGGAGCGGCCGGAGGAAGAGGATAAATCCCCCTACCAGGATTACCTGGTGAGTTCGGCCCCGGAGACCAAACGGCCGATGGCGGCTTTTACCCGGGACCCCAAGACCGGTCTCCAGGTGTGGAGCGGGGAATGGGGGTATCCCGGCGACGGCAACTATTTGGATTTCCATAAGAAACGGTTTCCGGGGGGCCTGCGCTACTGGGCGGTGACCAGCGCCAAGGCCGATCTGGCCGATAAGCAACCCTACCATCCTGAAGGGGTGGCGGCCCGGATTAACGACCAGGCGGACCACTTTGTCTCCCTGGTGGTGGGGATTTTGTCGGAGTACAAAGAAAAGGAGGGCCGGCCCGGCATGGTGGTGGCGCCCTATGACACCGAGCTCATCGGCCACTGGTGGTTCGAGGGTCCCGAGTGGCTCTACCAGGTGCTCAAACGGTTCCATGACTATACCCAGGTGTCCCTGAGCCCCGGGGGCGAAATCCTGGCGGCCACCTCCCCCCGGGCGGTCATCTCCCTGCCGGAGGGTTCTTGGGGGGAAGGGGGCTATCACTGGATCTGGCTCAATGAGATGAATGACTGGACCTGGCGCCACGTCTATGCCGCGGAGGAGGCCATGGAGGAGATGGCCCGGCTCTGGGCCGACGACCCCGACCCCCGCTTACAAGACCTGCTGAAGCAGTGCGGCCGCTCCCTGTTCCTGCTGGAGTCCTCGGACTGGCAGTTTTTGATCAGCACCTTCAGCGCCCGGGATTACGCCGAACTCCGGCTGACCGCGCACAATGATGATTTTCGCCGCCTGGCGGCCATGACCCGGCGCTACGCCGCCGAGCGCCACTTGCCGTCGGAAGACTGGAATTATCTGCACCTGTGCCGGGAGCGGGATGACGTCTTCCCGGATATCGACCCCCATTGGTGGGCGAAAGTAGAGCATCCGCCGGTGGAGATCGAGTAGTCCGGAATGATGTGGCGCTTTTGCCACAATCGCCGAAAAGCTGTGGCTTTTTTCCCACACAAGGGGCCGGCCGGCAACCCGGCCTGGCCCCTTCCCTCCAAAAGATTAACTATCCTTAAGGGTTAACAGATCGGGGCTTGGGGGCGTCCAACCGAAAAGTCCTGGTACAAGGCTTGCAGCCTATCCGTGCGGGGGAGAATTTTTATGTGGCAACAGACCTTGGCGCAGCCTTTGACGTTTTCCGGAATCGGCCT
Source organism: uncultured delta proteobacterium (assembly GCA_963812015.1). Classification (GTDB taxonomy): domain Bacteria; phylum Desulfobacterota; class Desulfobaccia; order Desulfobaccales; family 0-14-0-80-60-11; genus 0-14-0-80-60-11. The sequence continues at coordinate 1,245,534 of CAWETI010000002.1, forward strand.
TCACCTGGGCCAGCCGGTAAAGGTCACGATCAATCCGGCTGCCGCCAACCACGGCTTGCGGTTCGTGCGGGCGGACCTGCCAGGCCAGCCGGAGATCCTGGCCCATTACAGCAAAGTGGTGGACACCCTCCGGGCCACCACGCTGGGAGAGGGACGGGCTACACTCTCGACGGTGGAGCACCTGCTGGCCGCCCTGCGGGGCGCCGGGGTGGATAATGCCCGCATTGCGGTGGAGGGAGCCGAGGTTCCCATCATGGATGGGAGCGCCGCTCCCTTCGCCGTGCTTTTGGCCGAGGCCGGCCTTCGGACGCTGCCCTGGCCCCGGGCTTACCTCCGGGTCCAGCGCCCGGTGGAAGTGCGGGAGGGCGAGCAGTGGATTCGGGTCGTGCCCGGCGAGCCTCGGATTACCTACACCATCGATTTCAACCACCCGCTGATCCGGCGCCAGCGTTACACCGTGCCGATGGGCTCCGGGTCTTTTGAGCGGGAGATCGCCCCGGCCCGCACCTTCGGCTTCTTAAAGGAAGTCCAGTATCTCCAGACCCGCGGCCTGGCCCTGGGGGGCTCCCTGGACAACGCCGTGGTGTTGGATGATTTTGGGGTTCTGAACCCCGGCGGCTTCCGTTTTCCGGAAGAGTGCGTGCGCCACAAGATTTTGGACGCGGTGGGCGACTTGGCCCTGTTGGGCCTGCGTCTGTACGGCCGCCTGGAAGTGAGCCGGGGCAGCCATGAATTGCATTGCCGGTTTTTGCAGCACCTGATGGGCCAGGAAGCGGCGTGGCGCATCTGGGTGCCGTCGCCCCGCAACCGGGATAAACAATCATCCTGGTTCCAGCCCAATTTATGGGAGGGGGCGCCCGCCTAAGGGTTTTGGACTGTGGTTTGTGGTTATGGGGGGGGGAGGGCAGGCCATGGGGCCTGCCCTTTTTTTGTGTGTGAAGGAGTTTTCATACCAAGTTGCAGTCAAAGGACAATTAATGCCAAGTTGCAAGAATAAAATCCAGAATTGTAGGGGCGGACCCGCGTGTGCGCCCTCAACCAAGGGCGGACACATGGGTCCGCCCCTACAAAACATTGCCGTTGGTTAGCGATTTTGTATTAGCGGTCAGCAAAAAGGAGGGTGAGGTATTTTCGATTGGCGGTCATCCTGTCCAGCTTTCGAGGTGTCGGTTGGACCGTACCTCCAGGCGTGGTGCGGGATGTTTTTTGAAACTGGACGCAATGTGGGATTTTGTCCGGTTATTAGTTCAAATATCACCGATGGCATCGTATTCCTTAGCGACAACCTCTCGGAGATCAAGCTCCGTATAAATGACAAAAGGAATAGTAGCGAGTCCTGCAGTTAGTTCCTTAACCCTTGCTTCAACCTTCGACTTGTCGACAGCCGGAGATATAAGAATCTCGGCTTTGGTTATGGACACGAGGTGTCGCCACCTTTCTGCATCGGCTGACGGCATTGTTTTGCTAGTTACGGTCTCAAAGTGAGCTATAATCCGAGCAATGTTTTTTAGTAACTGCACAATTCTAAAGACGACTTCTTTTCCATCCTCGTGTTGGAATATCCCAAAATATACGACTTCGTCACGCCCGTCGAACAAATTGAAATTAAGTGGGCTACCAATCGAGAATATGAATTGTCCCTCCGAAGTATTGACGTTGCTCCATCGAAGACCCTGAATTGCCAAATAGCGTGGGATCAGACCAACGGTAGCAATTGAGCTTAGTCCGAGCATTGCAGCTTTGTCGTTGATCCATTTATCAAGCTTCGGTTTGATCAAATTCGGTCTCTGAACATTGAAACTATCATAAAGTCGGCCAATCAGGTCTGATGGCAAAGTCGTAAGCGTCGAATCTTTTAGGAGACACACCGGCTTGCCAAGCGCGAGCATATACCCTACTTCAAGTGACACATTAGGATTGAATTCATTCGTGGTAAGTCTCTCGAAAACCGCAATCCCAAAACCACAGCCATGCATGTATGTTCGGACGTTAGGCCACAAATCATCCGCATAACGCTTATCGTCGGCGCGCAGTCCGATGATTCCTTGTTTTTCACACCAGCTGCGGACAGCTTGCAGAATTTTCTTATGAAGCTCCGTATCGTCAAACCGCATCATCACAAACGCGCACTTCCCCGGTTCACGATGATCTGTCCGAAAATTCTGCAAGCATGAAACGATGTCAGGCGGATCAATATTTGTCATTGAATTCCTCATCCTCCACGATTTTCATGGTTCTCTGTTTTTTATAAATGGACAAATTAGCACGAATTGTCCAATTCTACAAAGAAAGGTAAAGCGAGCATTGGCCGTGATCCGCCAAAACATAGCTAAGGAGCCCGTAGGGCGGGAAAGCGAAGCGCATCCCGCCATTAGCATTATTCCATCTATAGACTTCGAACGTTATCATCTGCCGCCCATTCAAGGTCATAAATACCGCGTTGCACGTATCGGTAAAAGCTTGAATACGGCCAATCTGCGACCCTCGTAACATGACCGTGCTTCACCGGATTGTAGTGAAGGTAATCTGCATGACGCTCATAGTCACCTTCATCACGGATGACGTGTTCCCAAAAGCGTCGCTGCCAAATGGCTCGCTCTCCCTTCTTCAAACGCCGTGCTGAAAGTCTTTCCCCTGTGGAAATTTGTGCTGCAAATCGTGCCTTGATATCATGCCATCGGGTGGAAAAATCCGCATCCCCGGATGGCAAAGTCCAGATGCAATGCAGGTGATCGGGCAAAATAACGATGGCCTCGATGGTGAATGGACTGCGTCGGCGGGCCGCCTTGAAAACCTCCCGAAGATTCTCAATGTTTTCGGTCAAGAGTTTCCGGCGACGTTCCAGCAGCGTGACCGTGAAAAAGAACGTGCCGCCAGGAACAAAGGCGCGAATATATTGCGGCATAAGTTAGGTCTCACCTACTTGCCGAAGGCGGGATGCGTTTCACTTTCCCGCACTAAGGCTACAAAAGGCGGGATGCGCTTCGCTTTCCCGCCCTACGGCAAAAAGATAGAGGCGTTAAGTTTACAAAATAATTATACAATTAAAATCCCCCGCAGCAAACTCACTGTTATTTATGCGCAATCCGCGACTCGATAAGTAATATATTGATATCTATCAGATAGATAACAAAATTTGGAAACTAGAAGTAATCGGTATCAGGACTCACCCACCGCTTCCCCTACCAGCATCTCTCCCTGTCGCAGGTTAAAGCGCACCATCACCCGGCGGTTATGCCAGGTCGGGGGGCCGGGGAAGGTCACCCGGAGGTAGTGGTCGCTCAGGCCCTGAAGCCAGCCTTCCCGCTGGGCAGGTCCTTCCACCAGCACCTCTCGTACTTGGCCCAGTTGGGCATCCATGAACTGCTGCCTTTTCTGTTGGCCCAGCTCCCGCATGATGCGGGCCCGTGCTTGAATTACCTGGCCCGGTAAGGAGGGCAGGTCGGCGGCGGGGGTGCCGGGCCGGGGGGAATAGGGGAAGACGTGGAGGTAGGTCACCGGCAGGCCGGCCACCAGGGAGCGGGTGGCTTCGAAGTCCTCGGCGGTCTCGCCGGGAAACCCCACCAGGACGTCCAGCCCCAGGCCCGGGCCGGGGAAGCGCCGGGTGATCTCCCGGACCAGGTCCCGAAACTCCTCCGGGCCGTAAGGCCGGCCCATGGCCGCCAGCACCGGGGCGGCGCCGCTCTGGAGGGGCAGGTGAAAGTGGGGGCAAAAATCCCCCCAGGCCGCCAGGGCGTCCAGGAGTTCCGTGGTCACCATCTGGGGCTCCAGGGAAGAAAGGCGCACCCGGAAGGGCTTTTTCGTAATTTTCGTAAGTTGCCGCACCAGCGCCGCGAGGCTGGAGGGCGGCGTATGATCCAGCCCGTACTGGCCCAGGTCCACCCCGGTGAGGACCACTTCCTGGTAGCCCAGGCGGGCCAACTCCTGAAAGGCCGTGAGCACCGCGGCGGGGTCCAGGCTGCGCCGGGGGCCCCGGACCTGGGGGACGATGCAGTAGCGGCACTGATGGTTGCAGCCCTCCTGGATCTTGAGCCAGGCCCGGGTGTGGCCGGGAACGGCGTGGACCGGCCAGGGCCGGAAGGGAGGCGCTTGGGAGAAAGGGGCCACCAGACGCCGGGGCTCACCGGAGGGGGGGAAGCCGTGGTTTCCCCCCACCCCCACCCCAGCCCTCCCCCATCAAGGGGGAGGGAGCATCACCTCCACCCCGCCCCCCGCCCCTCATTGGGGAGGGAGAGACGGTTGCGTCCAACGGGGAGGGAGAATCGGGGCGGTCCGGAGGTGAAAGGGGATCGGCCAGGCCGGGGGGGCAAGGCGGGGCATCAACCGCCAGGCCCGGGCGGCACTCATTCAGGATGAGGGCCAGGCGCACTTTTTCCTGGTTGCCGAAAACGACCTGAACTCCCGGCAGGGCCGCCACCTCCGCCGGGGCCCGCTGGGCATAGCAGCCGGTGACCCAGATGGGCAGGCCGGGGTGCTCCCGGGCCAGGCGGCGTATGGTCTGGCGGGCCTGCTGATCGGCCCGGGCCGTGACGGTGCAGGTGTTCACCACGAGCAGGTCCGGAACCGCGCCGGGAGGCGCGACGCACCACCCCAAAGCCGTGAGCTCCCGGGCCATACCGGCGGTGTCACCCTGGTTCACCTTGCAGCCGAAGGTGATGAGATGAAAAAGACGGTTTTCGGTTTTCGGTTTTCGGTTTTCGGTGACCATTTTCAAGGGCTTCGTCGGAAAGAGTCAAAATCTCCAATTTTTGCTAAGATTTGGGAAAAAGACCTGAAGGTCTCGAAAACTTTTTTGCCTCTCTCTATCGTCATCATACTTTTGGGAGGTAAGATTGCAAATCTTAGAAGCACGGGTAATGATGATGGTGGGCAATGCCCACCCTACATTTTTCCGCGACCACTGACTACTGACTACCTTATCCGTGCTTCGATCCAGCCGCCGCCCAGGAGCCGGTCGCCGTCATAGAAGGCCACGGCCTGGCCCGGGGCCACGGCCGGCTGGGGGGAGGCAAAGATCACCTGGACCCCGTGGGGGCCCGGGGGAGAAATCCGGGACAGCACCCCGGGGTGGCGGTAGCGGATCATCGCCAGAGCCTCCAGTTCCCCGGTGGGCGGGTCGATGAGCCAGTTCATTTGGGAGGCCATAAGTCCCGAGCAGAAGAGTTCCGGCCGATGGCCCAGGACCACGCGGTTCAGTTCGGGCTGGATATCGACCACGTAATAAGGCTCCCGGGCCGGGAGACCCAGCCCCCGGCGCTGTCCCACCGTATAACCTTCCAGGCCGTGGTGCCGACCCAGGAAGCGCCCCCCGGGGTCCACGAAATCGCCGGGAGGTCCGGAAAAGCCCCGACGGGTCCGGAGGAATTCCTGGTAGCCGCCCTTAGGGATGAAACACAACTCCATGCTCTCCGGTTCGTGGCCCCGGACGGGCAATCCCACCTCGCCATAGACCCTCCGCACCTCATCTTTGGTTATCCGCCCCAGGGGGAAGAGAAGATTGGGCAGCAGGCTCCGGGGCAGACGGCTGAGGAAATAGGACTGATCCTTGCGGCGGTCCACGCCCCGGAACAGACCCGGGGCGCCATCGCCGGCCGGGTTAAGCCGGGCGTAATGGCCGGTGGCCAGGTGGGTGAAGCCCTCTTCCTTAAGATACTCCCACAGGCGCCCGAACTTGATGGCCGCGTTGCACCGGACGCAGGGGTTGGGGGTGCGGCCCCGGCCATACTCGGAGACAAAATAATCCAACACCTCTTGGGCGAATTTTTGTTGGAGGTCGATCACCTGCAGGGGAATATCCAGGCATTGGGCCAGGGCTTCAACCCGGTCTGGCGGCGGAGCCTGAGGAGACAGGCGCAGGTGGACGGCCTGGAGGTTGCAGCCCCGGCGGCGCAAGAGGGCGGCGGCCACGGCGCTGTCCACCCCGCCGGACAGGGCTATGGCTACCTTGGGGTGGAGAGACATTGCAGTAGATGTTTAGCGATAAAGAGAATGTCCACAAATCGACTCACAGCGTTAATTATATAATTTATTGATATGGTTGGGGATATTAATTGTCAGGCGGAAGGCAGCTTTTTTAGTTCAAGATTCAAAACATTTACTGGCTGGGGCCGGGGCTAAAGGCTGGACCTTCCATGAAGTTCAGGGCCACCCCCGCCGGGGAACCGTCGGGTCCCGGGGGCTCGAAGCGAACTACCTCGCCGGTGGCTTGCAGGTGGGAGATGTTGGCGTCTTCCAGATAGGGCAGGGGGGCGAAAATGGTCAGGGAGAGGATTTGACCCAGTTGGAAGGAGATGCCCGGGTCCACATAAAAATAGGCCCCGCCCAGGCTGATGTCCCGGAGGACGCCTCGCCCCTTAAAGGGGGTGTCGGTATCGGGGTGGCGGGTATGGTACTCCACCGGCAGGGAGACCATGATGCGGTTAAACCGTCTTCTTTCCAGCGGGAAGGTCATTAACCAGCCTTGAGAGAACTTTAACAAAAATCAGAAATGTCATAGTTTTCTTGCAGAGGTTGTGCCAATTACTCAAGAGAGTCGGACCAAAATCGGTCCGGCAGCTTCGGCCAGATAATCCTTGACGGGGCTAAGCCTATACTTTATCATACTAAAAAAATTACTAAAAAGTGCCGTGAGCACCCGGCTCCACTACCTATCATGTCCCATATCGTGGCCATCATCAACCAGAAGGGAGGTACGGGCAAAACCACTACCACCCTTAACCTGGGGGCCGCCCTGGCCTACCAGGGATACCGCACCCTGATTGTCGATCTGGACCCCCAGGGGCACACCAGTATCGGCATCGGCATCGAGCCTGACGCCATCACCAGTTCCATGGCGGACATCCTCATCGTTCCGAAAAAGCCCATTACTGATGTGGTGATGTCCACTTACATCCTGGGGTTGGATATTGTGCCGGCCCATATCCATTTGGCCCGGGCGGCGGAGCAGGTCTATACCCGGGTCTACCGGGAAGCGATTCTGGCCAATGCCCTGAAGGGGATTGATTATGACTTTGTGCTCATCGACTGCCCGCCCTCTCTGGGGGTCCTGACCACCAATTCCCTCTACGCCTGCGACTTCATCGTCATTCCCTGCCAGATCTCCCGCTATTCCCTGGATGGCCTGGCGGACTTGCTCACCACGGTGGAGACCGTGAAGAACCTGTCCCTGGAGGATCTTTTTCAGGAAGATCTCTTCCGCATTCTGCTAACCATGTATGACAAACGCAATAGCGTCACGAATGAGTACATTTTAGAGCAGTTGAAACCGTATCGGGACAAAACGTTCTCGACGATCATCATGAAAAATGAGGCCTTGAACCAGGCCCAGATAGCTCAGAAAGCGATTTTCGATTACGAACCCAAGTCGTCCGGGTCCGCAGATTATTTACAACTCGGCCTTGAATTTCTGGAAATATGGCGAAAAAGAAACAGTTTGCCGGCAAGAAGACCAAGCTTGCGCGGCTGCCGCTAACCCAGGCGTTGGCCAACCATGCCGAGGAGGGGGCGCTGTGGTCGCCGCCTCCGACTCCCCCTTTATCTGTACCTACCCAATTTCCCCTGACGTGGGATGAGGTCAGCGCCGGCCGCGGGGAACCGCTGGCGGCGGCGTTCCTCGCCCTGGTCCGGGAACTGGCGGAACTCCAGGGGGACTTGCACTCTCCCCCGGAGCCCCCGGCGGTAAATCATCGGACTTTCCTGCCCGACCGGGTTCCCCAGGCGCCTCGGATCATGCACGCCCTGCACCAGGCCCGGCAAAGCCTCCTGGACCTGCAGAGTCTTTTGTCCCGCCGTTAGTTACGCCAGGTCTTGCTTAAAAAAAGCTTGCGTTGCCGGGGTGCCGCCAAGGCCCGGTGGATTTCTGCCCCCGGGGGATTTTTCTCTCAAAGGGGCCACGCCGGTGGCTTGCTGACCTGGGGAAACTTCAGAAACGGGGGGAGCTGGGGGATAAAAAAAGGGCCAGGGGGGGTCTTGCGACTCCTGGCCCCCGAAATGAGATTAATCGGAAGCAAAACTAATCGGTTTACCTACTCATCATCCAGTAGCGCCAGATAAGACGAAAAACGGGGCGGAAGGGGCGCAAAGGCCCCTAAGATTACTTCGCCTTTTGCTGGGGCGCCACTGGCGACATCGGCGGGGCGCTACCGGCAGGCGCCGCAGTACCCGTCGCTGCAATCTTGGCCTCGAGTTTCTTGATGTTCTCAGCAATGATCGGCGCTATGGAGCTTTTTTCGCCCTTTTCACGCAGGGGTTTAACCGCCAGACAGCCGCCGCCAGCAAAGCAGGTTTGAGTTACCTTGTCGAAATACTCCTCAGCATGGGTGGTGGCATCTTTCAGGTTGGCCAGGGCATCATTCAGTTTGCCTTCCCGTTCCTCCAGCACCGCCATGTTGTTGAGGGCAAAGGGGTTGTAACGATCCCGCTTCACCGCGGTGGCGAATTGGCTTTTGGCAGCCTCGTATTTGCCTTCCCGGACTAAGTCATAGCCCAAGGCTATGGGGGTGAAGGAATCCATGTCCATCAAGGCGCCGCCCTTGGGCTGGGCCAGCACCGGCAGTGCCATGAACAGGCAGAGAGCCGCTATTACGGTGAAAATGAAATATTTTCGCATCATATCTCTCCTTGAAATTTTAAGACATTAAGTCAAACCCGCCCCGTTTGACCTGCATTAGATAATTAAGGATTTTTTCATCAATGTCAAGGAAAGTACTACGGTAAACCGATTTTAAGGCAGTTTTCCCTTAAAAAATTATCCATCCAGGTCCAGGCGAGATACCCGGCCCCCGCCTGGCACAAAAGTACTATTCGACTCCATGACAGAAGTACTTGAACGTTTTACTGTTCCCCGGCCTGGAACCAGGGAACCCTGGCCTTGCCCGGGCTTGCTTCAGCCCCGGATGCCGAAGCGTTCCCGGATCACCGGTCGCCAGCGGCGGGGGCCGTCCAGATCCAGATTCACGCTGAGGATCGCTTCGCTTTCCCCGGCCCGGAGCACGATCCAGGCGGCGAGGTCATCCCACCCCCGCACCTGCCGGGCCAGATCGGCGTTATCCGTCGGCGCCGGGGGCTGGATGGCGAAGGACCCGCCCCCTTGGAGGGCATAGTGGCGTCCGGCAATTTCGACCACGGCTGCCGCGGTATTCACTGCCACCACCGGCAGGTAATAATCAAAGGCCCGGGTCAGGGCCCCGGTTTGCCAGTGGCCCTGGAGAATGGGGAAGATGGCGGGATTGACGATGAGATCGGCCCCCGCCTCCGCCAGGCGCCGGGCCGCCTCGGGCTGACCCCAAAAATCGATGCACACCGGCAGGCCCAGGCGACCGAAGTCGGTGTCCCACACCTGCCAGTTCTCCCCGGGAACCACCCCGAAGCCCCGGCGCTCCAGGTTGCCCAGGTTGTGCTTGCGCTGGCGGCCCCACAACCGGCCCCGGCGGTCGAACAGGGTGGCGGTATTGTAGCGCTCCCCCCCGGCTTCTTCCACCAGGCCGGCGATGATATAGGCCTGGAGGCGACCCGCCGCCGCAGCCAGTTCGTCCTCGCCGCAGAAGGGGAAATATTCGGGAAAGCAGATCAAATCCGCTCCCTGCCTCTGGCAGCCCTGGAGCAGCTTCAGGGCCCGGTCCAGATTTTCCCGGCTGTCCAGGCGAGGCGCCGGCAGGGCCTGGATGACAATGATTTTGGCCATGTGGTTTTCCTTATCTCGATGGAGCACCTGTTGCGCACCTCCAATGTACCACCGGGACGGCCGGACCCCCAGGGTTTTATGAGGATGGATTGCGTTCCAGGAATATCAGGCAAAAATATTCCCATTTTTTGGGAAGGTTTTCGTCGGGGCGATTCGCGCACCGCCCCGACAACGGGCTCTGGGAATGGGAGCCGGAATTGGCAAGATATTTCCGGGACACGAGGCCAGGCCCTCCTTTAAGCCGGTAAAATTTACCTTAATGGAAAAAAATTCCGAGGAATAAAGCGGGAGAAAAATAATCAGCACCGGAGGCGAAGTTGCCCGACTGGCTGCATGGCTTGGGTCCCTGGCTAAAAGCCCACCCTGACTTGATCTTCCCGCTCCTGCTCAGCCTGGTCATGGCCGGCTGGGACCTCAAGACCAGATGTATTCCCAACTATCTGACCCTTGGCGGCGCCCTGGCGGGTTTGGGGGTTCAACTGGGGTATCATGGTCTTCCGGGTCTCCTGGACGGGTTAGCGGGACTGGGGCTGGGGCTTGCCTTGTTTATCGGGCCCTATGTGCTGGGGGGCATGGGCGCGGGGGATGTCAAGGCCAGCGCGGCTCTGGGGGCCTGGCTGGGACTGCGGCCCGCCTTGGCCTTCTTCATTTATATAGGAATCTCTGGAGGGGTGATCATCCTGGTCCTCTGGCTGTGGCAGGGACGTCTCCTGGCCGGGCTTCGCCAGGGATGGCATTTCCTCCTGAACTGGTGCCTCTGCCGTCCGTTCGGCGTCAAACCGCCCCCACCTGAGTCTCTCAAGCACACCTCCATTCCCTATGGCGCGGCCGTGGCCCTGGGCATGGTCGTGCTCTGCTGGCGCCGGGGCGCCCCGTAAGCGTCTGGCGCCGCCCTTCCCCCGCGGTGGGCTTTGCCCCTCCGGTTGCTTTTGCCACCGATCCCTGGTAAAAAAGCACAGGGTGTGATTTTTCCTTGCAGGTTTGAGGCCCTGGGGCCATCAACCTCGCGGCAGCCTATCTTGTGGCTGGCCCCGGCATCCGCATCTTCCCCGTGGCGCTTAGTGGAGAGTACTTATGCTCATCGTAATGGACAAGGACGCGACCGACGCCCAGATTCGAGCGGTGGTGGCTAAAATCGGGAACCTGGGATTCGAGGCCCAGCCCATGCCCGGGGGAGAACGGGTGGCCATCGCCATTTTGCGCAATGCCGGGCCGGTGGACCCGGCCCTGTTCGTGGATATGGTCGGGGTGATCCAGGCTATCCCGGTCTCACGGCCTTATAAGCTGGTCAGTCGGGAAATGAAGCGGGAGGACACCATCATCCACCTGCCCGGACTGGACCTGGGCCGGAGAAATTTTGTGGTCATCGCCGGCCCCTGCGCCGTGGAAAGCGAAACCCAGGCCCTGACCATCGCCCAAAGCGTCAAGGCCGCCGGGGCTCGCATCTTCCGGGGGGGCGCCTACAAGCCCCGCACCTCCCCTTACAGTTACCAGGGACTGGGGAAGCCCGGCCTGAAGATTCTGGCGAAGGTCCGGGAAGAGACGGGGCTGCTCATCGTCACCGAGGCCGTGGACCAGGAGTCTCTGAAACTGGTGGCCGAATATACCGACATCATCCAGATCGGCGCCCGGAATATGCAGAACTTCAGCCTGCTGCGTTGTGCCGGCCGCACCAGGAAGCCGGTGATGCTCAAGCGGGGCATGTACGCCACCCTGGATGAGTGGTTCATGGCCGCGGAATACATCATGTCGGAGGGTAACTCCCAGGTGATTCTCTGCGAGCGGGGGGTGCGGACCATTGGCGAGCATGCCCGGAATCTCCTGGATTTGGCCACCATCCCGGCGGTGCGCCGGGAGAGCCATCTGCCCATCATCGCCGACCCCAGCCACGCCGCCGGCCGCCGGGACCTGGTGGCGCCGTTGGCCCGGGCCGCGGTGGCTGCAGGCGCCGACGGCCTGATGATCGAAGTCCATCATGAGCCGGAAAAGGCCATGTCCGACGGGGCCCAGTCTCTCTATCCCAACCAGTTCCAAGCCTTGATGGAGGAAATTCGCACCCTGCGCCCCGGGGGCTGGTGATGCGGGAGATTCAGCTCCCGCTGCCCGGCCGGGATACGAGCTATCGGCTGGTGATCGAGGCGGGCCTGCGTTACCGCCTGGGCCCCCTGCTCAAACCCTTATCGTTCCCTCCCCAGGTGGTGTTGATTGCGGACCGCCGGGTGGCCCGTCTCCACGGGGACACGGTTCTGGAATCCCTCACCGGGGCCGGATTCACCCCAACGCTCCTGACCACCCTGCCCGGGGAGCGGGCCAAGAGTTGGGCCGTGGTCCAGCGTCTGGCCCGGGAACTCCTGGCCCGGGGCGCCCACCGGCGCACCCTGGTGATCGCCCTGGGAGGCGGCGTGGTGGGGGACCTCACCGGCTTTCTGACCTCCATCTTCATGCGGGGGATGCCCTTCATCCAGGTGCCCACCACCTTGCTGGCCATGGTGGACGCGGCCATCGGCGGCAAGACCGCCATCAATCTCCCTGAAGGCAAAAATCTTCTCGGCACCTTTCACCAGCCCCGTCTGGTGGTTATCGACCCCGAATTTTTGCGCAGCCTGCCCCGGGCCGAGCGGCTCAACGGCCTGGCCGAAGTGGTGAAGGCCGGATTTATCCGGGACCGGGACCTGCTGACGCGTCTCGCGGCGGTCAAAACCAGGCTCTTTAAAGATGAAGCGGAATTGACCGAGACCATCTACCGGGCCGCGGCCATCAAGGCCCAGGTGGTGGCCCAAGACGAGCGGGAAGGCGACCTCAGGCGCATCCTCAACTTCGGGCACACCCTGGGCCACGGCCTGGAGCAGGCTTCCCACTTCCGCCTGCCCCACGGCCGGGCGGTGGCCTGGGGCATGGTGGCCGCCCTGACCCTGTCGGAACGCCTAGCGGGACTGGACCCGGCCGAGGCGGAGTGGGGCCGCCGGCTCATCGGTGACTGCGACCTCTGTCGCCCCCTGCCCCAGCTCGACCCGGAAGCGGTGATGGCGGCCCTGCGCCTGGATAAGAAGCGCCAGGAAACCGGGGTCCCCTTCGTCCTGCTGCCCCGCCTGGGCGAGGCGGTGATCCAAGCAGAGGCGCCCATGGGGCTGGTGGCGGAAGTGCTGAAAGGGATAATTGGGGGAGGGGGCCAGGGTTTTTCGTAAGCGGCCCCCCGCCGTCCTCCCCCAACCCCATAAGGAGGGGGTACCATGGCGTTTCTTCAGGCTCGTTCCCCAACGGGAGATTGGGAACCGGAAAAATAATCTCGGCCGGGATAACCTGAGAGGTTGCGTGGAGTGAGCGACCATACGTTTTTGGTTGATTGGCAGCGTGATGGGGGTTTGGCCCTGTGCAGTTCCTCTCTCTGCTGAAAAATGCTGAAAGCCCCGGCCAAAGGCCGCAAAACCTTGGGGGAGCTACCATCAAACCCATCTGTCTGAATCCCGTCGGCCTGGTGAAAAAGCAGGGCCAGCGCGCCTGGCTGGAGATCTATCCGGAATATGCCCCGGCCCTCACCGGCCTCCAGGATTTCTCCCATCTCTGGGTGTTCTATTGGTTCCACGAGAACGACAAGCCGGAGGAGCGCCGGACCCTTCAGGTCCACCCCCGCCGGGACCCGGGCAACCCCCTGACCGGCGTCTTTGCCTGCCGGGCCCCGGCGCGGCCCAACCTCATCGGCTTCACCGCCTGTCGCATCATCAAGGTGGAGGGGAACGTCCTGGAAGTGGCGGACCTGGACGCCCGAGACGGCACCCCCATTCTGGACCTCAAGCCCTACATCCCTGACGGCGACGCCATCCCCGAGGCCCGGGCCCCGGAGTGGCTCAAGCGCGCCAAGCCTCCGGTTGACTAACGCCCGGTCCAGTCTCTCCCCTTTAAATATTTCCAGGGATCAAACCCGGGAAGCACGGTCATGGAACCATTGTTAAAGCGGTGGCCAAGGCGGCCGGATAATCTCAGGGTATCTCTCGCGATTGACTGAAGCCCCATATTTGTGGCAAGATGGCAACCAACAGAGGATGCGATTCTTCGGCCCAGAGACCCCTGGCCAATGATTTTTGAGAAATATTTTCAGTTTTTTGTTTTTTTGTAAGGGGCTAAAATCTTGAAAATTCGTGTTTGGGGAATCAGCGCGATTATTCTTTCAACTATTTTAGTAGTTTTGATTCTTGAAGGTATCCTCCATGTTTTTGCCCCCTTATACATGGCCGGAAATCGGCAGGCCTACCGGTACGATGAGGAGTTGGGATGCCGGTTGCAAGATAACCTCCGGCTGTTAAGAACCACTGATTATCAAGAAGAAATTTATACCAACCAATTGGGCACCGCAAATTTCCAGAAAGATTTCGCTAATTATCAAAGGTTGGTCTTTGCTGTGGGGGATTCTTTTACCCAAGGCACCGGCTTGCCCATGGATGCCTCTTATCCCTTTCAACTTGACCTGCTGCTGAATATGCAGAATGATCATTATGTCAAAAAATATGCGGTGGTTAATTTGGGGGTGGCGACCTACGGGGGGAAGCAGAACCTGATAAACCTGAAAAAGTACTGCGAGAAATTAGGAAAACCTCGTTATGTTTTATACTTAGGCTGTAGTAATGATTATGAGGACGACCTCCTCTTAGACCGCGGTCGGGTCCACAAGCGCATGGTTGCCGGGAATCCCAACTGGCCGTGGTATACGAACCCCCTGGTCTGGTGGGCCCATGAGACGGAATTGGGGAAACGAACCAAGATCGCCTTGGGAAACCTCACGAAGCGGCGGATTTTCTCGCAAGACCGAGCCCTGTCTCAATCCCCCGATAAGCAAAAGACGGCGGCGGAACTGGAGGAACCGATCTTGCAAGAGCTGAGCAAGCTCACGGGCCAGGTGGGGGCCAAACTCATCGTCTCCTGGGCTAACCTGCCGTCTGAGCAGGATGGCTCTTACACCTGGCTCAAGGAGTTCGCCCGGCAGCATCAGATCGCTTTTGCCGACTGGTATCCCGCAGTGGCGTCGGTGCAAACCGCCATCCAGGCGATCCCCCTGGACAATCCCCATTCGGGGGGCCATTACCGCACTTGGGTGAACCGTCAGATCGCCCAGGCTTATGCCAAGCACATGGTGTCCCCTGAATGACCAGCATCAGCCAGTGGTTTCGGCAGAACTGCACCGGTGGGCTCTGCTGTTCTTCTCCGGCACGGTGGGCGACAATATTCTGGAGGGGTGGCGGACCTGGCGGCCGGGGGGAGCATCGCCTCGGGCTGAACCGCTTGGTGGAGTCGCTTGCCGGGGGCGAAAAATCACTCGTAATTGTTCTGCATGTATCGCGACTTTCTCCGGTTACCCACCACTACATGATCCCCGGTCCGTCCTCCCGAGACGCCGGCCGGCGGGGGCCAGGGCCGGAAACTCCGGCTCGGCAAGGCAGGCCAACAGCCCCGCCGCGGCTTCAAGGCCGTAGGGCAGCGCCGCTTCGTCGAGATTGAAGTGGGGGGAGTGCAGGGCCTGGCCCCGCCCCCCGGGGGTGCGCACCCCTAAAAAGAAGTAAAACCCGGGAGATACCGAGGCATAGTAGGGAAAATCCTCGCTCCCCATGGCCGGGTGCAACAGCTTGAGGCGCTGCGGCCCCAGCAGGGCCTGGAGCACCTGCACCGCCCTCTTGGTAAGTTCCGGATCGTTCTTGAGCATGGGAAACAATGGTTCCACGGTGAGTTTGATCTCGGCCCCGGTGGCCTGGGTGAGCCCGGCAAATTGCCGCCCCAGACCGTCTAAAACCTCCTGGCGCACCGAGTCCTGGAGGTAGCGGAGGCTGCCTTCCAGCACCACTTCGTCCGCCAGGATATTGAAGCGGTTGCCGCCCTGGATGCGACCGAAGGTGAGGATCTTGGGGGACCGGGCGTCGATCTGTTGGGCCAGGAAGCCCTGAATATGATTGAGCACCTGGGCCGTGGCCAGGATGGGGTCCACGCCCCGGTGCGGTGTGGCGCCATGGGCCGATTTGCCGGTGACGGTGAGGATGATGCGGTCGGCCCCGGCCATCACCACTCCCGGGCCGTAGCGGATGTGGCCGGCGTCCAGATTCGGCGCCACGTGGAGGGCGCACACCGCGGTCACCTTGGGGTGGTCCAGGACCCCCGCCGCCACCATACCCTTGGCGCCGCTGTCCCCGACGGGCGGGCCTTCTTCGGCGGGCTGAAAGATAAAGCGGAACTCCCCGGCCAGACGGTCTTGCATCTCGCTGAGGAGGCGGGCCGCAACCAGGCCGATGCTCACGTGGAAGTCGTGGCCGCAGGCGTGCATGACCCCCTCCACCCGGGAGCGCCAGGGGAGGTTCACCTTCTCGGCGATGGGCAGGGCGTCCATGTCGGCCCGCCAGGCCACCGTCCGGCCCAGGCGGGCGCCCTGCAGCACCCCCAGCACCCCATGGCCGGCCAGGCCGGTGCGCACGGAAAGCCCCAGGTCCTTCAGATAGTCCGCCACCACCCGGGCGGTGCGCTCCTCGTGGTGGGTCAGCTCAGGATGCTGGTGGAGTTCCCGGCGCAGGGCCACGAGCTCCGGTTCCAGGCCTTGGGCCCTGGCTTGAATTCCTGCTAATAATTCCGTCATGGGGGCATTGTACCGCGGCCCGGAAAGATGGCAAAGGGGAAAAAGGGGCGCGGTGGGGCCCCAGACCGGCAGCTGCCAAACCGGGCAGTCGACGGTCAGGGACTGCCCCCAGGCGGATAAACGGAGGCAATTGGCGAAAAAAAACCAAATTCCCCGGGAAACCTAATGAGCCGGAAAGAGAGGAAGATTCCCCGGGGCTGAGGGCTTTGTGGGAATTCTTCTTCCCCTGGAGGCAATTTTCCCCTTGACAAGTGCGCCGATTTTTAAGACAAAAACAAGATAGAGCGGGAATAACTCAGCGGTAGAGTGCGACCTTGCCAAGGTCGAAGTCGCGGGTTCAAATCCCGTTTCCCGCTCCAGAGGCGGCATAGCCAAGAGGTAAGGCAGCGGTCTGCAAAACCGTTATTCTCCGGTTCGAATCCGGATGCCGCCTCCAGCTATTCCAGGTACTTACGGTAGCTGCGGCTACCTTTTTTTGTTGGTGGGAGCACTTTTTCGTCCCCGAGTATAATTTACCAGGAGTTACCTCCTCCTGCTGCTGGGCCAACAGCCCCTCAAACTTCTGATCAGCTTCCCTGGCGTCCGCAGTGTCCACCGTATTGTAGCGGTGAAACATAGCCGCGGTTTTGTGCCCGGTGAGTTTCATGATCACCGAGTGGTCCACCCCCGCCTTCCTCATGTTGGTGTTAAAAGTGTGCCGGAGATCGTGAAACCGGAAATTCTCAATCCCCCCCTGCGGCAGGCTTTTAGAAAGGCTGTCCGGATACCCATGATTGGCCGGCCTTTGTATGTGAAGACTCGATTATGCCCCAGCCCTCTCACCCGGCCAGCCTCATTTAAAATACCCAGGAGCCAGAGCCCGGGAGCGGCTGGCGAAGCGCGGCGCTAAGTTAATCTTAGACCTGGTGCCCAACCACGTGGCCCCGGACCACCCTTGGGTTCAGGAACACCCGGACTATTTTATCCAGGGCACTCCAGAGGATTTTATAAGTTCCCCGCAAGCGTTTCTGCAAGGGGGAGACCACATTCTGGCCCACGGCCGAGATCCCTATTCCCCACCTTGGCCGGACGGCATGCAGGTCAACGCCTTTGCACCCGGCCTCCGCCAAGCCCTCATCGATACCCTAATATCGATGGCCAGCCAGTGGGACGGGGTGCGCGGCGACATGGCCTTGCTGCTGATTAACCAAATCTTCCGAAAGGCCCGGGCCGCGGCCGTCACCATCGCCACCCTGCCCGGCGCCAGGCTGTTTCACGAGGGGCAGCTTAAGGGCCGGAGGATCAGGTTGCCCGTGTTTCTCAACCGTCGGCCCCCGGAGCCGGTTGATTCGGACTTGCAGAACTTTTACCAGACCCTACTGGCTGCGGTGGCGCAGCCGGTGTTCAAGGCAGGGGAATGGCGTCTCGGTTCGCGGTCTGGTTGGCCGGATAACCGGAGCTATCTCCACACGGCGGCCTGGGGGTGGCGTCTCGGGGAGGAACGGCGCCTCATCATCTTTGAACTCTAATCAACACTCTCTACCAAAAGATTGATCGGCTCCAACCCGGCACAAAAATTTTCAAAGTCTAAACCTATCTCCGGTCCTGTCAGGGGAAAAATCATGGTTTTCCCGTACCAGAAATCAGTAATTCTACCGATTTTACTAACTGTAAAAACGTATTAAATAAGAGGCACATTAATGATGGTTCGAAAAAATAAATCAATATGAAAAAACGTAAAACCACAGGTAAGAACCAAAACCCATAAAATGAGGAGAGAAAAACATGGAACGGATGAAGAATTTTTTCAAAGATGAGTCTGGTGCGACGGCCGTGGAGTATGGTCTGATGGTAGCGTTGATCGCTGCGGTTATCGTCACCATCGTTACAACCCTTGGGCAAAAAGTCAACACTGCCTTTACAACCGTGAGTAACTCCATGGCCAGTTAAGAAACGCCATGTCAAGTGCAGTACAAGTATTGGGGGCCTGGCTGCAGCCCTGCCTGATCCCGCAGGTTAAGACTGACTGGCATGGTTGATGAATCGGAAACAAGTCTTAATCCCCTCCTCTGGTGGGAGGGGATTAGGAGGATGGGGAAATAACTGCTGGGAAAAACAATCTTTATCCCCCCCTAACCCTTGTATGTTAAAGGGAACCGGTACATAGTTTGGTCATTAAAGAACCAGGCCATCAGGGTGAGAACAGGAAATGTTACCGGCAAGATCCGCTGATCCGGGGAAACAGTGACGTTTTTGGGAACAGGTCGTCCACGACGAGCCTGATTATGAGCGTCACGTGGATTACATCCACTACAATCCGGTAAAGCATGGTCATGTGACGAGGGTTGCGGATTGGCCTTATTCAAGCTTTCATCAATACGTGGAACGCAGCATTTATAACCTCGAATGGGCGGCAGATGATAACGTTCGAAGTCTAGAGATGGAATAATGCTAGAGGCGGGATGCGCTTCGCTTTCCCGCCCTACGGGCTCTTTTGCGGTTGCGGAGAGGATGCGTTTCAGCCCCGGTATTTTTCGATGCTTTGGGGCTTTTTCATTTTGGTCCTTTCCACTCGATAAATTTTCGAAATTATGGTCAGGGCTTTCATCAGGTAGTTAGTTAGGCAAGGGATTTCTTCTGAATTGCCACCCCCATCCCGTATCCCGGCAGCGAAACCAAAAGTCGGATAATCCGGGGCTACCCCGAGGCTGGCCAGGAGATCACCGCTGAGACTATCTAGCAGTCGGGCGCCTCTGATTTACCTTCGCCTCAGGTGAAGTCAGACGAGAAATCTAAAGGATATTACTCACGGTAGTTTTGCCTTAGCAAGTACATGAAGAGGGTCTGAGGAGTTCGGAAAACATCCTTGATGATCCCTCCTATTAAGCGATTATGTCTGAGTAGATCCAGGAAGTCAAAAATTCGCCGCCAATGCAGCCAGCTTTTGAGGAAGGTCCTCCGGAAATCGCGCTCTCGGAGCTTTAAAGTCGCCTTATCCATTTGCCCCGGAAAATTCGAAACCAAGAGGCTCTCGGATTCCTTCAAGGTTTTAGGCTCTTGGGAGCCATGGATTTCATCCCAGAGGCAACTACCGGGATGGACCATCAGCGGGTTGATTTCCGCAATAATCGGCATTACTTCCCAGACGAGTGTCCTGGTAGCCTCGTGATCTTGATCCGTCTCTCCCAGGCCGCCGGTGATGAAGCTGGCGATGGTGGCGATATGGGCTTTTTTGGTCCGGATAATGTCGGTTGCCAGCTGTTTGCGCGTGGTGGGTTTCCGGTAGCGTCTGAGCTGTTCATCGCTGCTACTCTCTACTCCCAAAAAAACCAGGTCAAAGCCAGCCCGGTGCATAAGATCTAACGTGGCGTCCGGTACATGGTGCAAGGTCCCGGCGCAGGCCAAGCGCATGTTGGGGATATGTTCTATGATCAAGTGACAGAGCTTGTCGAGGCGATCCACGTTGCCGGTGAAATTATCGTCAAAGAAGATGACAAACTCGTATCCTTCCTGGGACAGCACTAGCAGTTCTTGCAAGACGTTCTCGGCACTTCTGATTCTGAGCCGATTGCCACTCAGTTTGGTGCCGGCGCAGAAGGTGCAGTTAAACAGGCAGCCTCTGGAGGAGAACGCGGTGGTGAAACGGGGCAAGAGGGGAAGCTCGAAGCCATACCATTGCTTCCCATAACCGGGGTAATCCAGGAGGCTCCGGTCTGGGAAAGGCAGGGAGTCCATATCCTCAATTTGCTGGGGTTCCCCCCGGATTACTTTTCCCTGGGCCCGATAAGACAGTCCCGGTAGACCGGCAGTTTCCTTCCCCGCCAGGAGGCGTTTGCCCAGCTCCAAGAAACTTTCTTCCGCTTCTCCCCTCAGGACTAGATCGAGTTCGGGTATCTCTTTGAGGAGGAGACGGTCAAAGAGGGTGGCGTGAAGGCCACCGGCCAAAGTCAGGGTATCGTGTCGGGCTGCTTTGATCCTCCCCAGTAGCCTGGGAAGGTTTTCGAGTTTCGTGCTCATCACCGAAACTCCCACCACATCGGGGGAGAGGGCCAGAATCCTTTCCGCGGTCTGGTCCACGTTCAGCCCTTCGCAAAACGCGTCCACGATCTTTACCCGGACACCGGGCAGATTCTTTATATTTGCAGCTAGATACAAGAGTCCCAAGGGCGGGAATGATCCGGAATTCCAGGCGATATCAATCGGTGAGGTCGCCAAAACGATGTTCAACAGGGGCTCTTCAGTGGCATCACGGTTTGGGGCAGGATTCAAGTTTATTCCCTATAATGCCGCAATTATCCGGCAAGCTTGGCCATCCTAGTCCAAGCATGCTTTTGGGGACCTCGGTGCCGGGGGAAAATCACCCAAAGTTTCTGTTCTTGAAGCCGAATCCCCTCGTCATCGGCATGTTAGCACAAATTTTCAGGGAAAAGCACCTTTTCCCTGAGTTTTGGACATACTTAACCCTCAATACCCGAACGCTTCACTGCTGCGGAGGTTAAGGAACCCATGACAGCATCGCCCGATAAGGGGAAGCCAAAGGAAAAGCGGCGGCGACCGGTACGTACCGCCTCCGCGCATGGTACGAAATTCCGGCCTCCACTTTGATCAAACGCTTCCTCAGCTAATCAACCGACCGCTTTACTTCTTCATCCCAAGTAGAGGACTGCCTGATCATAGGGAGAAGTTTGTCGGCCAAACCCCCATCTTCAGCCGGGCCTGGTGGGCCCGAACCGCTGGCAACCGGTCTTGTCCCAGCGCAAGGTGTTCTTGCCTCCCTTAATCCGGATTTCCACCTCTGTCCAACCATTAGAGACCTTGACCGAGATTATGGCGCGGAAAAACCAGCGAGGCCCGGAGATTTGGTTCCCCGGCGCTGGAACTTTCCACTCAATCCTAACGATTTTTAAAGTATCAGATGAAGATGCCGATACATTCAGCAGAGATTTCCGCGCCACCGAACAGGGCAAACTTCACCGAAAGGGGAGGACGCAAAGTCTCCAGCCTACAGCCTGAGGGCCAGGGCAGCGGGATTGCCGAAGTGGTGAAGGTGAGGCTGCCAATGGCACCACACCAGATGCCGAGACATGGACCGGTGGGCGACGTGGATCCACCTTAGGGAACAGGAGGTGAGGATCAGGAGCACGGTTTAACGACCAGCATCGGTAGGTAACCATTCTGCCAATACCAAACATCAATGATGAGGAGAAGCAAAAATGCAAACTTATCTTAAGAAATTTATGGCGTTTATTCGAGATGAACAGGGGGCCTCAGCCATTGAATATGCGCTGTTGGTGGCGTTGATCGCCCTGGCGATCACGGCGGGGGCAACCGCCCTGGGCACCAACATCTCGGCAATGTTTAATAACGCATCCACCAAACTCAATGCCGCGAGTTAACCGGCGCCTGGCCGAGGGGGTTCGGGGCTGAAGCCTCAGGGCTTCGGCCCTGGACCGTTCTTTGCGGCCTTCGGCTCCCTGAGGCCGGAAGCGGACATCCGGCCGATGGCGCCGCAAATCGTGAAGGGGCAAATCCTCCGAGCTAGGCGGATTGAGCGCCTGGAAGGACGGGTGCACGGGTGACCGTTCAGGACCTCAACCCGGGTGGGGAACCGGATGGTGGGCCTTGGGGATGAGAAAGCTCGTCCAGATGAACAAACTTACAGCACCTTATAAGGAGTGAGTGGAACATGGGTCGTTTTCCTGGCTGGGCATGGCTGCTTTTGGCCGTCGGGTTCGCAGTGATGGCTTCTTTCATGGCCCTGGGATGGCTAAAACAACAGGCGGCCATCCAACCTCCGATCAAGGAGATATCCACTCTCGTGGTGGTGGCTAACACCAAGGTAGGCCCGGCCAGCCTCCTGGACGCGGCGCAGCTCAAAACGGATGTCTGGCACCAGGCCGAGGCCCCCCCAGGCTCCTTTGGCAACCCGGAACAGGTGGTGGGGCGGGTAACGGCAACGTCGTTACTGCCAGGCGACCTCATCACAGAAAACAAACTGGCGCCCAAAGGGACCATTCCGGGGATCACCGCGCTTCTGAGCCCCCAACGACGGGCTATGACCGTGAAGGTGGACGAAGCCTCCGGGGTGGCTGGCTTCCTGGCCCCCGGAGACCGGGTGGACGTGGTGGTGATCGTGGATAAAGGAGATTATTACAAAGACCCGATCTCCAAAGTCCTCTTCCAGAATTTGAAAGTTTTGGGCACCGGTCAAAAGATGGAAAATCGCCCGGGAGACAAGCCCCTGGTGGTGCCCACGGTGACGTTGGAAGTAACCCCGGAAGAAGGAGAACGTCTAGCCCTATCCGCCCAGGAAGGCCGCATTTCACTGGTGCTGCGTGGCCAGGGTGACCAACAACTGCTGGACACCCCGGGGGTGAATGCCATCCGGTTATTTGGGAGACCGGGGAAGGCAAACCTTGAGCCTCCGGTCGTGGCCCCTTCGCCTCCGCCACGGCGGATGGTGGAGGTTATCCGGGGCATAGAACGGGAACCGGTAAACTTCTGACGGTTAAGCACATAAACCCTTCAGGGTTGGGATAGAAAACCGCGATGTCCGCTCATTTCAGCATCTATTATGAGTCCCCGGAAAACAAGGAATACCTTCGACAGATTATCGAAGCCTCCGGTGCCGGGGAGTTGGTGGAAGCTAAGGATCTGGCCCACCTGCCCACCAAGACCCCACATGGCACCGATCTGGTCCTTTTGGAATATCAGGAAAACCATCCTGCATTGGACCACTGGATCGAAACCATTGCGGCCAATCCCCACAGCCCCCCCATCTTTCTTTATTTTAAGGAAATCTCCACCAACAAGTTATGGAAAGCGCTTCGTCTGGGAGCCAAGGAATGCTTCACTTTCCCGATCCAGGCGGAAGACTTTCAACGAGCGGTCAAGCGCAGCATGGCTCAGACCAAGGTCAAGAAAGATCTGGGTAAGGCCACCCAAATCATCTCTTTTCTGGGGTGTAAAGGCGGAGTAGGGACGACTTTTCTCCTGGCCAATCTTGCCATCGTTCTGGCTCAGGAGCACCGGGGGAAGGTTCTGGTGGTGGACCTGGATCTGGGATTTGGCCAGCTCAATTATTTTTTCAATATCCATCCGGAACACACCATGACCGAGGTGGTGGAAAATCTGGAACGGTTGGATAAAAATTATTTGCAAAACGTGCTTTCCCCCATCGGGGATAATGCTTACCTGCTATCGGCCCCGGCCCGCCTGGAAGAAGCCGAGATATTTCACGCCGGCCACCTGGAGACGATTATCCTTTACCTCAAGGAAAACCTGGGACTTAGCTGGATCCTGATAGACTGCGGCCATTCCTTTGAGGAAATCACCCTGAAAGCCCTGGAACTGTCAGATATCTTGGTGCTGGTGGCGGCGCAATCCATCCCGGCCCTGTCCAACGCCAAAAAGATGCTGGAAATCCTCAATCTCCTGGAATTGCAAGGGCTCGAAGTCGAGGTCCTGGTAAATTTTTGGGACCGACAAAATGCATTGACCCAGACCGACGTGGAAGGCTTTTTGGGGAAGACCATCGGGGGTACCATAACCTGTGATTATAAGCAGGTATCCTTGAGCATCAATGAAGGCAAACCCCTGGTGGAAGGCGCCCCCCGACATCCCATATCCGGGGACCTGAAAGTGATCGCCAAAATTTTCAGCAAGGACGACAAGCCGGAGGAAACCAACGGCTCCCGGAGGACGTGGCTTCAGAGTTTCTGGAGAAGGAAAAAACCATGAGCCTCCTGGACCGAATCCGCCAACGGCAATTAGCAGAGCAAGCGGCCCAACCCCCGACCTTTGGCCAAGACCAGAAGAAAGAGGGGGATGGTCATAAGAAAGACGACGTCTTCAACGAATTAAAGACAAAGATACACCTGAAGCTCCTGGGCTTGCTGGACCTTACCCGCCTGGAGGAAGCCTCAGAGAGTGCCCTCCAAGAGGACTTGCGCCGGGGGGTTGAGATGATTCTGACGGAAGAGAAGATACCGCTCCCCGCGCCTGAAAAGGACAGGCTCTGTCGGGAAATCAGGAATGAACTCTTGGGGTACGGGCCTCTGGAAACACTCCTGGCGGATCCCAGCATCAACGATATTCTGGTGAATAGGTACGACCGGGTATTCCTGGAGCGTCGCGGCAAGCTGGAACCCTCGATCATCCGGTTTACCGACAACGCCCACTTACTCAAAATCATTGAAAAGATCGCTTCCGGGGTGGGACGGCGCATCGATGAGTCCAGTCCCATGGTAGATGCCCGACTGCCGGATGGGTCCCGAGTCAATGCCATTATTCCTCCCTTGGCCCTGGATGGGCCGGCCCTCTCCATCCGCAAGTTTGCCCGGGACCCCATAAAAGTGGAGGACTTAATCAATTTTGAAGCCATCACCTCGGACATGGCCGAGGTTTTCCACGGTATGGTTGAGGCCCGTCTTAATATCCTGATCTCCGGCGGCACCGGTACCGGGAAAACCACTTTCCTGAATGTTTTGTCGGGTTTTATCCCCAACGATGAACGCATCATCACCATTGAAGATTCCGCCGAACTCCAGTTGCAGCAGGACCATGTGGTTCGACTGGAAACTCGCCCCCCTAACCTGGAGGGTCAAGGGGAGGTCACTCAGCGTGACCTGGTGAGGAATGCCTTGCGCATGCGGCCCGACCGCATCATCTTGGGGGAGGTGCGAAGCGGTGAAGCCCTGGACATGCTCCAGGCTATGAACACCGGGCACGACGGCTCCCTGGCCACCATTCACGCCAACTCCCCGCGGGATGCCCTCACTCGCTTGGAAACCATGGTCTCCATGGCGGGCCTTAGTATCCCCGATCGGGCCATCAGGCACCAGATTGCCTCCGCCATCAATGTCGTACTCCAATTGGCCCGGTTGAGTGACGGCAGTCGCAAGATGATGAATCTGTATGAGATCGTCGGTATGGAAGGTGACATGATCACCATGCAGGAGATCTTTGCTTTCAATATGATGGGGCTCACCGAGGATAAGAAAGTCAAAGGCGCCTTTATGGCCACCGGCATCCGCCCCAAATTTATGAAACGCCTGGAAGCCATGGGCCTCAAACTCCCCAGCAGTCTCTTCCAGGAACATCTTTAAGTCGATGATGGCGGCAGATGCCACTGAAACCATACTCCTGAACCTGGTGTCGGTCCTATCCAGGACCCCAGAGCCGGTGCCCGCCAGGGAGGCATTGATGGTCAGTGAACTGTTTCACTCCAAGGATTTTCCCCTCCTGATCCTGGCCTTTTTGATTTTTCTCAGCTTTTTCTTCCTCATGAGAGGCATCCTTTTGTTCCTGACTGACCCGGAGCGGGGTCACCAGCGACACTTAAAAAAGAGGCTTGAAGTGATGGGGAGGCTGGAGTCGTCCCTCAACGTCAGCACTCTCCTCAAAAAGGCAAACCTGCAAAAAACCTTTCTCGATCGGAATCTGGATAAATTCCGCTTTGTTAACCACATCCAGATCCTGATGTTCCAGGCGGATCTCAACTGGAAAATGGGGACCTTCCTGTCCGTCGTTTTACTGTCCGGCCTGGTGGGGTTGGGGGTGGGCCTGGGAAAGTGGGGTGCCTGGGGGGCCCTGGTCGGTGGGGGGCTGGGTGTACTCCTCCCCTATAAGGTGCTGGTCTACAAAAGAAAGCGGCGGCTCAATAAGTTCGAAAAACAACTGCCGGAGGCCCTGGACCTACTGGCCCGGGGTCTGAGGGCCGGCCACACTTTTTCTGCAGGGTTACAGCAAATTGCCAAAGAGATGCCCGATCCCTTGGGAACGGAGTTTGCCAAAACCTTCAAGGAATTTTCCCATGGTATGGAGCTGAATAGCGCCCTGATCAGCCTCAGGCAGCGCATCACGCTGCGGGATTTGAGCTTTTTTACGACTGCGGTTTTGATTCAGCGGGAAACCGGAGGCAACCTTACGGAAATTCTGGAGAAGATCGCTGTCTTGATTCGGGAACGCTTCAAGTTGCGCAGTCAGGTCAGAGCCTTGACTGCGGAAGGCCGGCTGTCAGGGCTTATCCTGGTCCTGATGCCGCCGTTTCTGGCTGCCATGCTGATGGTCATGAACCCGGCCTACGAATCACAACTGTTCCGGCATCCTTTGGGTCGGATCATGTGCGGGGCGGGTTTGGGATTTCAACTCTTGGGCATGCTGGTCATTCGCAAGATTGTCAACGTTAAGGTGTGACATGCTCATCTTACAGGCCCTTTTTTTTGGACTGTTAATCGGCGGTATAATCATCTTTCTGGGATTATTTCTGCAACAACGCCACTCATCAGTGCGTCAGCGGCTCCAGACCAGTCCGCGCCTAAAAAGCGATTTACTCCGGCCCCAAATGGTGGACAAACCTTCCTTTTTAAGCATCGACCTGGCCGAAAAGCTTGCGAAGAGACTGGATCTGAAAAGAGGTGGCGCCAGGACCACAGACCTCCAAAAAAAACTGATCATGGCCGGAATTTACAGTGAACGGGCTATTCCCCTCTTTTTAGGGGGCAGGCTAGGTATGCTGCTGGTCCTCCCGGTTTTGGTCTTATTTTTATTGTGGGGGCAAACCACCCAGCGCGGCCTGTTGATGGGGATTCCCCTCGGCCTTTGCCTTTTGGGATATATTCTCCCGAGTTTCATTCTTGACAAGCTGATAAAGGCCCGCCAGCGAAAAATCCGGGAGGCGCTCCCCGATGCCCTGGACCTGCTGGTGGTTTGTTTGGAAGCCGGACAGGGGTTGAACGCCGCCATCAAGCGGGTGGCGGATGATCTGATGGAAAGCAGTCCCATTATCTCCCGGGAGCTGCTTTTAGTTAATCTGGAGATCATGGCCGGGCTGGAACGGGAACAGGCCTTGAAGAATCTGGGGGCCCGGACCGGGGTGGATGAGTTGATCTCCTTATGCAATACTCTCATCCAGAGCGACCGTTTCGGGACCAGTCTCGCTCAGGCTCTCAAAACCCAATCGGATTTTATGCGCACCATGCGGCGTCAGAAACTGGAGGAATTGGCCGCCAAAACCGCGGTCAAGCTCGTCTTCCCGCTGCTGCTCTTTATTTTCCCGGCCATTATAGTAGTCCTGTTGGGTCCGGCCTTCATCCGCTTCTCAGAATTTTTCGGCCGAGGCGGGTGACCCTTGGCATACGACGGTCAGGGCGGGGGAAGCTATAAGCCGTGCAGGCCGGGAAAGGGGGAGGGTTCTTCAGGTTAGGCAAAATCTCCCTCCCCCCTTTGGGCGTTACATCTTCAGCTCATCACGGGTCTTGGCCACCGCGGCGGCCGATTTCTCCAGCATCGCCTCTTCTGCCTTGCTCAGCTTCAAGGTCAGGATCTTTTCGATCCCGCCGGCTCCGAGAATTACCGGGACGCCGAAGTACAGATCGCTCAGACCGTACTCCCCGGTGAGATATGCTGACACCGGCACCAGGCGTTTCTGGTCTTTTAGGATGGCTTCAGTCATCTGGACCGCGGCGGCCGAAGGGGCATAATAAGCCGAACCGGTCTTGAGGAGAGCGACGATTTCTCCCCCGCCTTTGCGGGTGCGGTCCACCAGGGCGGTGATGCGCGCCGGGGCCAGCAGGTCGGTGAGGGGCACCCCCGAGACGTTAGTGGCGCTGACCACCGGCACCATGTCATCGCCGTGGCCTCCCAGGACCATGGCCTGGATTTCTTCCACCGCCACCCCCAATTCCATGGCGATGAAGCAGCGGTAGCGCCCGGTGTCCAGGATGCCCGCCATACCCATGACCCGTTCCCGGGGCAGGCCGCTCACCTTTTTAGCCACGTAGCACATGGCATCCAAGGGGTTGCTCACGATGATCAGGAAGGCGTTGGGCGAATGTGCCATCACCTCTTTGGTCACCGTGGCCACGATATTTTTGTTGGTATTGATCAAATCTTCCCGGCTCATCCCCGGCTTCCGGGCGATGCCGGCGGTGATGATGACGACCTGGGAGTCTTTGGTGGCTGCATAGTCATTAGCCCCCACGATCTCGGCGTTAAAGCCGAAAACGGGGCGCGCCTGCATCAGGTCCAGGGCTTTGCCCTGGGGCATGCCTTCCACCACATCCACTAACACCACATCGCCCAACTCCCGGGCGGCAGCCCAATGGGCACACGTAGCCCCTACATTGCCCGCCCCTACGACCGTAATTTTCGGGCGACCCATAACATACCTCCTCACGAAATGTTTTTGGGGAAGAAGGACATGGGCAGTCCCGGCCTCCCCCTCGATACTATTGTCAACCGTTTTTTATTAACCCGTTTACGTTCATCCTGCAACGAAATTCTCTCGGTCTGAGATTGACAGTAGGTGACCTCGCCCCTATAATCCCTTACTGGGTAATGCTTATGGGGATTTTTGTCTACCTGCGGGCCCTGCGGCTCCCTTTTCTCACCGGCTCCCTCTTCCCGGTGGCTGCGGCCACGGCCCTGGCCTATCTCACGGAGCACACCTGGAACTGCCTCTTTTTCGGGCTCACCCTTCTGGGAGTGGCCGCCCTGCACATGGGAGCCAACCTGATAAACGATTACTATGACGCCTTTGGCAGCGACCCTTTGAACCGCAATTTCACCCCGTTTAGCGGCGGCAGCCGGGTGATCCAGAACCAGCAACTGAGCCCGGGGTGCGTCAGGACCACGGCCTACCTGATGTTGGGCCTGGGAGTGGCATGCGGCCTCAGCTTGATTTATCTGGGGCGTCCCTGGGTGGCCATGGTGGGCCTGCTGGGTTTGGGCGCGGCGTTTTTCTATTCCGCCTCGCCGGTGCAGCTCATGAGCGGTGGCCTGGGGGAGTGCATGATCTTCCTGGCCTTCGGGCCGCTGTTGAGCTGGGGGGCCTATTACGTCCAGACGGGGAAACTCAGCTGGCTGGGCGCCATGGTGAGCCTGCCCCTGGCCTTTCTCATCACCGCCATCATCTGGATCAACGAGTTTCCCGACCTGGAGGCGGATATGGCCGCGGACAAGCAACACCTGGTGGCCCGCCTGGGACTAAAAGTCTCCCGCTGGGTCTATGCCGGCTTGATGCTGGCCCCCTTTGTCAGCCTCTTTGTCCTCATGGAAATTTTTCACCTGCCCGATCTCATCATGGCGGGCCTGGCGCCATTGCCCCTGGCGGTGCGGGCCGTGGGCCTCATCTTCCGCACCCCGCCCACGGACCCGGAGTTTGTCCCCATCCAGGCCCTTACCATCCAGACCCACTTCTTCACGGGTCTGACCCTCACCCTGGCCCTGCTCTACGCGGCCTGGTGGCGGTGAGTGGGGTGAGAGATGCTTTTTCAGGGGGGGGGCTAGGGGCCGACGGCCACTTACAATACCTCCCTGAAACCCTCCCCCAACCCCCATAAAGGTGTTGGGAGAGGATTTTTATCTCGCCCCCAAGCTCCTGCCTGGGAACCATATCTTCAATTGAACTGAGGAAAAAAATATGCAAGGCCAAATGCCCCCACCGGTTTTAATCGAAGTTACCCGGGGCCCCCGGGTAGAGAGTTGCCACCGGGGCCACATCGTGGTGATGGACGCGGCCGGCAACCTGCGTCATCACCTGGGTGATGCCGAGGCCTGGGTGTGTATGCGCTCCCTGGCCAAGCCCTTTCAGGCCTTGGCGGTCCTCATCAGCGGCGCGGCCGCGGCCTTCGGGTTCGGAGCGGAGGAGTTGGCCCTGTTTTCCGGGTCCCTTTCCGGCCAGGACTTCCAGGTGGAATTGGCCACCCAAATCCTGGCGCGGTTGGGTCTGACGCCGGACGCCCTGCAATGCGGGACTCATCCCCCTCTGCACCGCGCCACGGCCCAGGCCCTGGCGAAGGCCGGCTTGAAATCCACGCCCCTGCACAACACCTGCACCGGCAAACATACGGCCATGCTGGCCCTGTGCGTCCACCAGGGCTGGCCCATCACGGACTACTTGAATCCGGCCCACCCGGTGCAGGAACTGATTTTGGGCACCGTGGCCCGGATGGTGGGATGCCCGAAGGCGCAAATCCAGGTGGCCATCGACGGCTGCGGCGCGCCGGTCTTCTATGTGCCTTTGAAAAACATCGCCCTGGGATATGCCCGCCTGGGGGGGGCCAAACCGGAGTCGCCCGCGGGCATACTCATGGCCGCTATATTGAGCCACCCCCGCCACATCGCCGGGGACGGCCGCCTGGAGACCACGGCCATGGAGGCCTTGCCGGGTCGGCTCTTCGCCAAATCCGGTTCCGAAGGGGGTTACGGCCTGAGCCTGATCGACGGCGGCCTGGGGGTGGCCTTCAAGATCGAAGACGGCGCCATCCGGGCCCTTAACCCCACCGTGGTGGCCATCCTGGAGCAACTGGCGATGCTCACCCCGGCGGCTAAAGAAGCCCTGGCGGCCTTTAAGCAGCCGCCCATCCTCAACCATCGCAAGGAAGAGGTGGGCCGGATCAGACCGGCCTTTTCCCTTACCCAGTAATGGGGGAGAGCCGTGACCCGGCGCTTGCCTGGTGCGATTTATCCCAGCCAAGATGATTCTCTCCTGGCTGACCCGTTAGCATCAATGATGCAGCTCAGTTCCGGTCGCGTTCGGTTCCGGGAGCCCGGATTTTTCATCGCATCAATTTACCGGCCGCCCTGGCAGATCGGCCCCCTTTCGCTCCCCGAAGCTCATAAAAGCCCTTGAATCTCTCCCCAATCATGCTATATTCCAACGATATGGGCAGCCATGCATCATTTCTCACTCGGGTTGGGTCATCATGAAAGTGTTGTGGGCCCCGTGGCGCATGGATTACATCCTGGGCGAGGATAAGCCCCCGGGCTGCATCTTCTGCCCTGAACCCGGGGAAAGCTTGCCGGAGAGGTTGGTGTTGTTCAGCGGCAGCCTCACCCGGATCATGATGAACAAGTATCCCTATATCAACGGCCACCTGCTAGTCTCCCCCATCCGCCACATTCCCGGGCTGGACGACCTGACCCCGGCGGAGATGCTGGATCTTCTGACCAAGGTCCGGGAGTCCATCGCCGTCTTGAAGCGGGTCATGTCCCCCGACGGCTTCAACGTGGGCCTCAACCTGGGGATAGTCGCCGGGGCCGGGGTGGAAAGCCACCTCCATTTTCATATCGTCCCCCGATGGAACGGCGACACCAACTTCATCCCGGTGTTTGCCGAGGTCCGGGTGATTCCGGAACACTTCCGTCAGACTTATGAACGCCTGGCGCCCCACTTCCAGGCCCTGCCAGATGAGGATAAGACATGCGTTTCGTTAAAGTAATCATCTCCACCGTAATCGTCCTCCTGGGTATCGTCTTCATCATCGAAAACCTGGAGGTCCTGAAGCATCCGGTGAGCCTCAAGCTGGACCTTTATGTCGCCACCTTCCAGAGCCCCGACATCCACCTCTGGGTCCTCATATTGTTCACCTTTTTTCTGGGGGTCTTCACCACCTCCCTGTACGGCCTCTACGAGCTCTATAAACAGCGCCAGACCATCCGCCAGCTCCGGCACAATCTGGAAATTTTGGCCAAGGAACTGAAACAGGCCAGCGCCACCGCCCAGGTTTCGGTGGCGGCCCCCGAAGCCCAGATTGTCCCCCCGTCTGAATAATCCGGGGGCGCTCCAGTTTCCTGGGAGGGCATTGGAACCCTGTGGTTTCGTCGGCCCTCCTCTCAAAGTTTAGTTGTCGCCATGACCGGCCCCCCGTCAGACAAAATCACCCCCATGTTGCGGCAGTACCTGGACCTGAAGGACCAGTACCCCGACGCCCTGGTGCTCTTTCAGATAGGGGATTTTTACGAGACTTTCTTCGGCGACGCTGAGGTGGCCGCCAACGCCCTGAATATCGCCCTCACCTCCCGTTCCCGCCAGGGGGACGAACGCATTCCCTTGGCCGGCTTTCCCATCCATGCGGCCGCCAGCTATATCCCCCGCCTCCTGGAGCAGGGATTCAAGGTGGTGGTGTGCGACCAGACGGAGGACCCGGCCCAGGCCAAGGGCCTGGTGCGCCGGGAAGTAACCCGCATCCTCACCCGGGGCACCGTGGTGGACCCCGCCGCCCTGGACGCCCGCACCGACAACTATCTGGCGGCGGTGACTTTTAAGGGACCCAGGTGGGGTCTGGCTTTTCTCGAGCTGTCCACGGGGGAATTCCGCCTCACCGAGGGGGAGGGCGCCGATGCCCTGGCCGATGAACTGTGGCGCCTGAAGCCCGCGGAGCTGGTGGTCCCGGACAACCAGGACCCGGCCCGCCTGGCGGCGGCCCTGATCCCCTTTGACATCCCGCCCATTCAGCGGCTGGTATCGTCATACGCCTTCGATTTCGAGGCGGCCCGGCAGGAAGTGGGGCGCGCCCTGGGCACCCTCTTCCTGGATGGCTTTGGGGTGGACGTCTCCCCCTTGGGGGTGGCCGCGGCCGGGGCTATCCTCCGGTATCTGAAGGATTCCCACACTCCCAATCTGCCTCACCTGGACCGCCTCTTGTCCTACCGCCGGGACGACTTTCTGGGCCTGGATGAGGCCACCCTGCGGCACCTGGAGATTTTCGAAACCTGGCGCAGCCGGGCCCGGCAGGGGTCGCTGCTGGAAACCCTGGACGACACCGTCACTCCCATGGGAGCCCGGCGCCTGAGCCAGTGGCTGCGTTATCCCTTGCAGGACCGGGCCCAGATCGAGGCCCGCCTGGACGCGGTGGAGTTTTTTAAAGAGGATGGCATCCTGCGCCAGCGTTGGCGCCAGACCCTGAAAGGGCTGGGGGACCTGGAACGTCTCACCGCCCGGATAGCCTTGGAGCAGGCCACGCCCCGGGAGGTGGGGGCCGTGCGAGAGGCCCTGGCCCGGGTGCCACGGCTTCAAGCCTTGCTGCCCGAGGACCTCCCGGCCCTGGTGGCTGAGGTGGCGGCCGATCTGGATGGGCTGCCCGAACTCCGGGACCTGATCGGTCGGGCCCTGGCGGACGATCCCCCGGCCAATCTTGCGGCCGGTGGCATCATCCGGGAGGGGTACGACCCCGAGTTGGACGAACTCATAACCCGCAACCGGGAGGGCAAAGACTGGATCGCCCGCCTGGAGGCCGCCGAACGGGCCCGGACCGGCATCAATTCCCTGAAGGTGCGCTACAATAAGGTCTTCGGCTATTATCTAGAGGTGTCCCGGGCCAACCTGCATTTAGTCCCCGCCGATTACCTCCGCAAGCAGACCCTGGTGAATGCCGAGCGCTTCATCACCGCCGACTTGAAGGAGTATGAGTCCCGGGTCCTGGGGGCGGAAGAGGAGCGCCTCAAACGGGAAATGGCCCTGTTCCAGGACTTGCGCCGGCGTCTGGGGGAGGAGGTCCACCGCCTCAAGCAGGTGGCTCGGGCCCTGGGTATCCTGGACGTATGCGCCGCCCTGGCCGAGGTGGCTGCCCTGCGCCGGTATCACCGGCCCCGGGTGGTGGCTGAGCCGCGGCTCATGATCAAGCAGGGACGCCACCCGGTCATCGAACGCGTCCTGCCCACCGGCAGTTTCGTGCCCAACGATATCGCCATGGACGCCGACTCCCAGGTGCTCATCGTCACCGGGCCCAACATGAGCGGCAAATCCACCATTCTGCGCCAGGTGGCGCTGATAACGCTCCTGGCCCATCTGGGCAGTTTTGTCCCCGCAACGGAGGCGGTGATCGGCCTCACTGACCGAATCTTCACCCGGGTGGGGGCGGTGGATGATATCGGCCGGGGTCAGAGCACCTTTCTGGTGGAGATGCACGAAACCGCCCGCATCCTGCACCAGGCCACCCCCCGGAGCCTGGTAATCCTGGATGAGATCGGCCGGGGCACCTCCACCTTCGACGGCCTGGCCCTGGCCTGGGCCGTGGCCGAACACCTTCACGACCTTCAAGGCGCGGGAGTCAAAACCCTGTTTGCCACCCATTACCAGGAACTCACGGAACTGAGCCTTC
Source organism: uncultured delta proteobacterium (assembly GCA_963812015.1). GTDB lineage: Bacteria > Desulfobacterota > Desulfobaccia > Desulfobaccales > 0-14-0-80-60-11 > 0-14-0-80-60-11. The sequence goes on from CAWETI010000002.1 coordinate 1,279,690, forward strand.
TCAAGCCCCGGGTGCGCAACTTCCAGGTGCTGGTGACGGAATCGGCGGGAAATATCGTGTTCCTCCACCGGCTGGCTCCCGGCGCCGCCTCCCAGAGCTACGGCATCCAGGTGGCCAAGCTGGCCGGTGTTCCCCGGGAAGTCATCGTCCGGGCCCAGGAGGTCCTGGAGAACCTGGAGGCCGGAAGCCTGGACCCCACGGGCCTCCCCCGCCTGGCCCGCTCCCGGCGGCGCCAGTCCAAGGAAACCCCCCAACCCACCCTGTTCGACCCGCCCTCGGAAGAGCCTCGATAAGCTATCGATTGAACAGAAAGGGCGGAGGATAGGTTTGACACCAACAGATAAAATTCAAATCGAGGGGGGTATGAGTTGCATGTATGGCAATGATATTAAATAGTTAAAATTTTAATTTGAATTACACATAGATAGCAGTTAATAAGCCTTTGCCTGATCAAAATCTGATCAGAATTTTCCCCCCCCAAATTTTCTCCACGATTTTTGCCATGCAGATATAGCGAGGAGATTTTTTCCTAATATCCGCTTACAGCAGAACCGGGACTAATAAAACTGGTTGCACCCTAGCTGCATTAAAGTCTATACTTCCTGCGAGGAACTCCTGATGGGCAGGCTCAGAACCCAGCATAGAGGGCACAGACGAAGTTCGATGCTTTCCGGTGTAAGTCAAACCCGCCTCGGCTCCTTATTTTGCCTGCTCGCCCTTCTATCGCTATTCTTTTTACCTCTGGCTCATCAATGCCATGTGCACGCCTTGGAAGGGATCGATGCTACCGCAGCCTCGAGTCCCGAACAAACAGCTGAGCTGCGACTGGGGTCCGCAGAATCTGAGGGGCCACACCATCCGCACCACGATGCGTCATCCTGCCCGATCTGCCAGGCGGCCTTAAGTTGCCGGTATTGCGCGGTCACGACCCTTTCCCTGGCCCCAGTCCTTTCCCTACCGGTCCAACAGTTTTGTAATAATGCTATTACTTCATTAGTTGCCAACCAAGATGTCCTGGTTTTAGGACCGCGCGCCCCGCCAGTTTCCCTCTAAATCAACAACCGACAATCTTTCAAACTTTTTTTCTCGGTATTTAAGTTGCTCTTAAAAACCGCAGGGATGAAGTGTGACCTAGGAGAATTGTCATTAGGGGGAAGATTCATGACTGGACGGATTATAGTCATTTGGTTAGCTCTGGCCATAAGCTTCGGCACGGTGAATACTGCCCTGGCCCAAGATCAGGCCGCAGCCATTGAAGAGCTCAGGAAAGAAATGAAAGAACTGCATCAGGAGGTTTCCGCAAAAGATAAGAAGATTGAGGAACTGGAACGCCGCCTTGATGCGGTGCAAAAAGCTACCACTGCGGCCCCAGCAGCCAAGGCGCCGGTCAAGGCCGAAACGGCTAAAGCAGAAGTCAAGCCTCCTCAACCCGCTGCTCCGCCCGCGGCGGCCACGGCGGCTCAGACGGTGGCAACCGAGCAGATGCAGGAACAGGTGCAGGAGTTGAAGGAGCAGGTGGGCCAGGTAGTCGAGGCACAGAAGCAGGAGTTTCTGGCCAAGTTCAATCCTTCCATCGGGTTCGTGGGTGAGTCGATCGGCGCTTATCGCAGTCAGGCTGCGAGGTTTACGAACGTCCTCTACCCGCAATCTAGCCCCCGGCCCGGCGGAGGCGATTTTTTCCAGCGTTCGATGGAACTGAATTTTGCGGGATCGGTTGATCCGTTTGCACGCGGTTATGCGGTGCTCAATGCCTCTGCCGACCCGGTTACCGGCGAAGCCACCGCGGGGTTTGAAGAGGCTGCACTGGTCACGACCTCATTGCCATGGAACCTGACGCTTAAGGCGGGACGGTTCTTCGGCGAGTTCGGCCGGTTAGCTTACATCCACGATCATGAACTGCCCTTCGTTTGGCGGCCGCTGGCGCTCGATTCATACATCGGCGGCGAATCGCGTACCGACGGGGTACAGATCAACTGGCTGTTGCCGCTCTCGCATTACGTGAGTCTGACCGCGGGGGTGGGTGATTCTTTCGGCGGGACACCAAACAATGTCGGCGATTTCCGGCAATTCACCGGGTTTAACTTTTGGGGCCGCGCCTCCACATATTTTGACCTGACCCCTGAGATCGCAATGGAACCTGGCTTTTCATGGTTGTTCAATCCGAACGCAACAGATCGTGGCGGCGGGTTTCTGCAACCCAACGGCAATACGCTCACGGAACGCGAACGCCGTCTGCTGGGAGCAGATTTTTTGCTGCGCTACCAGCCGCTGCGTAACAATCAGTTCAAAAGCCTCACCTGGGGCACGGAGGTGCTTTACAGCGACAACCGCTATAACGTTACCGCACCGGACGGCACCCTGTCGCCCAACAGCAACGTCCCCTCCTATGGCTTGTACTCGTATGTCGCTTACCGGTTCCATCGGGAGTGGACAACCGGGTTTGAGTTTCAATATGCGCAGAATGCACAGGACAAGCACCAGCAAACCTACTCGTATTCTCCGTATATCACCTGGTATGTCAGCCACTGGAATGAGCTGCGCCTGCAATACACCTACACCCAACCCTACGGGAAGGGTGTATTTGAGGGTCTGGATGGATCAAGCCCAGCCGTGGTTAACCGCCTGCGCGGTGATAATGCCGTTTACCTGCAATGGGCGTGGATCATAGGGTCACACGCGCATGGGTGGCAAGAACGCTAAACCTGGAAGAGAGGAATCGAACGTGAAATTGAGAATGTTCCATGTGTTTTGGACCATCCTGTTTATCGGGATCTTATGTTTCGGGGCGATACCGGCTCACGCGGCCAAAATCCTCGTCGTCACAACGCTGACTGACGTTGCGGACTGTGCCCGCCAAGTTGGCGGGGACCTGGTCGAGGTTCACAGCCTGGCCACGGGCGTAGAAGACACGCACGGGGTGCCGATGAAACCGAGTTTCGTGCCCATGATGAACCGGGCGGACCTGATGATCCTGGTGGGGCTGGATTGTGAGCACGCCTTCCTGCCTGCATTGCTGGAAGCGAGCAAGAACCCCCGCATCCAGAAAGGCAAGCCCGGCTACGTGGACTGCTCGGAGGGCATCATCCCACGCGATGTACCCAAGTCAACCGACCACACCGCTGGCGACGTTCATCCTTACGGCAACCCGCACTACATGCTCGATCCGGTGTCGGCGAAGACCGCCATCGCGAATATCTGCAATGCCCTGGTAGCCTTCGCGCCACAGTTTCAAGCAGAATTCAAGCGTAACCGGGATGCTTATCTCGCCAAGCTCAATGCCAAAATTGCCGAGTGGAAACAGGAAGCCCAGCTGCTCAAGGGTGTAAAATTCGTATCCTATCACGAGCATTGGCCATACTTCGCGGCGCGCTTTGGCATGGACTACTTTGGCACGATTGAACTGAAGCCGGGTATCGATCCGACCCCCCGTCACATTGAAGAATTGATCGCCACGATGAAGGCCGAGCATGTTCCCATCGTGGTGCGCGAGCCGCAGTTTCCTGAAAAGGTGCCGAAACTCATCGCCGAACAGACCGGCGCGACTATGATAACGCTGCCGATCATGCCGGGCGGCGTACCGGATACGGAAACGTACATTAAGATGATGGACTACATCGTCCACACCATGGTCGCTGCCGTACAAACTAAGAAATAAGCACACGAGGAGAGGGTCCACCCGTGGGTTGTCAAGGTGGACCCCACTTAACAGGCATATGATATGAATGAAGCGCTCATCACACTGTCCAACCTGAGCATCGGCTACAACAGCCAGCCGGTGATGTCCGGGATTTCGCTTTCGATTGCCCGCAACAGTTTCATCGCCATTCTTGGTGCAAACGGTTCGGGTAAATCGACTCTGCTCAAGACGCTGCTTGGACTGCTCCCGCCAGTCGCGGGCCGCATCGACACCGCTACACCGTCGGGCGCGCCGCTCCTGTTCGGTTACGTCCCTCAGTCCAATCAGTTTGATCCGATATATCTGCTGACGGGGTTCGACGTTGCTCTGATGGGCGCGTATGGACGCGTCCGCCCAGGACGTTTTGTCCCGCCAAGCGAACGTGCCTTCACGCACAAATGTTTGCGCGCAGTAGGTGCTGAGGAGTTTGCTCACCTGCGGTTTGCCAAACTATCCGGTGGTCAGAAACAACGCGTGCTCATCGCCCGCGCTCTGACGACCCGCCCTGACGTCCTGATACTCGACGAACCGACCGCAGGTGTGGACATCACAGCGACACAAGCGGTCCTGGCCTTTATTTCGCAAATCCGTCAGGAAAAGAAGATCACGGTCTTGATAGCCACGCACGACTTTGCGGTGGTGCGCCATCATGCCCAGCAAGTCCTTTGGTTTCATCAGGGCAAGATGCATCACGGCACCGCGGACGAATTGCTAAACCTCGAGCGGATGGCGGAGATTTTTGAAATGGGGATCGGTTGACATGGAAACGTTAAGTCAGATTCTCTCGCCCGATTTTCTCCTGCGCAACTCGGTTTATACCAGCGTGCTCGTCGGCTTCGCTTGCCCCCTCGTCGGGGTGTTTCTCGTGATGCGCCGGTTGGTGTTCATGGGCGTAGCACTGCCGCAGATTTCCTCGACGGGCGTTGCGATCGCCCTCTCCCTTCCCTTGTGGTTCGGAATTCATCTGCATGATCATGGCGCACACAGCGCGCACGCCCTTGCCTTTGCCGGCTCGATGACATTCTCGCTGGCCGCGGTCCTGGTGCTGGCGTTTCTGGAACGACGCGGGCGCGGTCAGCCCGAGGGCAGACTCGGTACTGCGTATGTCGTGGCTGCCTCGCTGAGCATATTGTTGCTGTCAAAGAATCCTTACGGCGAGATCGGCTGGCTCGACCTTTTGAAAGGCGAGGTCATCACCATCTCCAATTTCGATCTCGTGCTGACGGCAGCAACGCTCATGGTGGTCCTTGCAGCGTTAGGATTGTTCCACAAGGAGTTGCTCCTGGTCTCATTCGACCGCGAGATGGCCATTACCCTTCGCAAGAACGTGGTTTTCTGGGACGTGCTGCTCTATTTATTGATCGGCCTGACCGTTTCGATGGCAGTGCTCAGTGTCGGTCCGCTGATCGCGTTCGGATTTTTGCTGATCCCCGCGCTGACGGCGCATCTGTTCGCCCACAATATGCGCCAGTTCGCGACGCTGGCCTCTTTGGTCGGGGGCGCGGTAGCGTTCCTCGGTTTCTGGATCGCCTATCAATGTGATTTGCCCGTCGGCCCGACGGATGTCGTCCTTCTCGGCGGGCTCTACGCGGCAGCCTGGGTTATCGCCAAACTTCTCCCCGAGAACTCACGGTGATCTCGCAAGGCTTAAGCTGCATAGTTAAGGATTTTTTCCAGGCTCGTTAGACCCAAAAAAAGGGGGGTACCGAAATGGGAAAGGTATTGCGATTCTCGCTCATGTTCATAGCCTGCGTCCTGCCGCTTCTCGGCCAGTCACACCTGGCTGACTCAGCGGCAAGGTTTGTGGATAACGGAGATGGTACCGTTACAGACACGAGGCTGAAAATAATGTGGCAGAAGGGCGATAATGGCAAGGAGGTCACCTTCGAGGAGGCCCAGCAATACTGCAAGAATCTACAGCTGGGTCGCCATACTGACTGGCGTCTACCCAGGCCTGACGAACGAGATACCGCAGTAGCCATCCAATTGCTGATACCCAAACATTCTCGCGATACCTATGCCTATTTTGATCTCTATTGGTCATCCGACCACGCAGTCTTGCTCCCATTCAACTATCACCCCGCTCAAGGGGGACCGGTCTTAAGGGCATATCCTGCCAGGGAGGGCGCCAAGGCCTTCGTGAGGGCTGTCCGCTCCTTGGGGACTAATAGTTAAGAGAATTTTCTGCAGTCTTCCTTGCCGCTAGGCACTGCCTCGGACATTGGGGTGGAGTTCAAGGACCCCAGGCCAGTACCGCTCGGTGATGGTGCGCCAGAGGAAAAGCCGAGTCTCCATGCAAATACCAACCCCGCGCATGTTAGGAAACCCTGGAACCGGCTGACTGCGACATAACTTGCCACTAGCAACAAATCTGTTCAATATCAAAAAGTTCCTGTTATGATTTGCATATACTAATGAGTCGGCATCTGCTCAAATATAAATAATCCGGTGCCGCTAACGCCTCAACCTCCCATGGCGGCTTGGCCTGCATAAACTTGGTCAATCGTTGCCGCCGTTCTGGCAATCTTTCTCCCACTCCTTATAGTGAGACCCATGCGCACCAAACTTAGGCAAGGTGTGAAGCAATTTCTCTGGCGGCGGTTTTCGCGCCCCGGCCAGTTCACCGTCGCCAGGCCAGGAACCGGGTGAAGAGCTTCTTGACGAAGGGCGTCAGTCGGGTGCGGTTATAGAGGTCCCCGGTCTGGTGGATGGCTTCGGCCTGGGTGGGATACGGGTGAATGACCGAGGCCAGGGTCCCCAGGCCCACTTTTCCCACCATGGCCAGCGTGATTTCGCTGATCATCTCCCCGGCGTGCCGGGCCACGATGGTGGCTCCCAGAATTTGATCGGCGCCCGGCTTGACGTGGATTTTGACCAGCCCCTGATCTTCGCCGTCCACGATGGCCCGGTCCACTTCGCTCAGGGGTTTTATAAGGGTCTGAATCGGGATGCCCTGTTTTTCGGCCTCGGCTTCATTTATCCCTACGTGGGCAACTTCGGGGTCGGTATAGGTGCACCAGGGGATGGTCAGGGCGCTCAACTTCTTGCGGCCGCAAAACAGGGCGTTCTGGATGACAATCCGGGCCGTGGCATCGGCCATGTGGGTGAACTTGTATTTCAGGCAGACGTCTCCCGCGGCATAAATGCGGCGGTTAGTGGTTCGGAGCTGATCATTGACCACCACCCCCTCCCGCTTATCGTACCTGACGCCGGCCTCCTCCAGTCCCAGATGGTCTACGTTAGGGGCCCGGCCCGCCCCCGCCAGGATCTCGTCCACTTCGATTTCGCCAGGCTGCCCCCCGCTCTCGTACCGGACCAGCTTGCCGCCTTCGGTCTTAAGAACCCCGGTGGGTTTGGCATTGAGGATGAGGGAAATGCCCTCTTCCACAAAGACCTGTTGCACCAGTCGGACGGCGTCCGCATCCTCCCGGTTCATGAGCTGGGCGTATTTGTGGAGCAGGGTCACCTGGCACCCCAGGCGTTGAAAGGCCTGGGCGAACTCGCAGCCCAGGGGCCCGCCCCCCATGATCAGCAGCCGCCGGGGCCGCTCGGTCAGAGAAAAAACCGTCTCATTGGTGAGATAGCCGGCCTCGGCCATCCCCGGAACCGGCGGGTCCACCGGCCGGGCCCCCGTGGCGATGACCGCCTTGGTGAAGTGCAGAGTTTGGCCGGCCACCTCGATGGTTCGGGGGCCGGAAAACTGCGCCTCTCCCAGGAAGACGTCCACCCCCAAGTCCCTAAAGCGCCGGGCGGAATCGTGCTGGCTGATGGCAGCCCTCAGGCACCGCATGCGCTCCATGACCCCGGGGAAATCCACTTCGGTCCCCGGCGGCACCTTGACGCCGAAGCGGGCTGCGTCTCGAAGGTCTTTCAACACCCGGGAGGAGCGGATGATGGCCTTGGAGGGCACGCAGCCGTAATTCAGGCAGTCACCCCCCAACAGGTGACGTTCCACCAGGGCAACTTTGGCCCCCAGACCCGCAGCCCCCGCGGCGGTCACCAGGCCGGTGGTGCCGGCGCCGATCACTACCAGATTATAGCGGGGGGCGGGTTCGGGATTCACCCAGTCCGGCGGGTGGACGTTGGCGGCCAGCGCCTGGTTGTACTGATCCCGAGGGGAGAGCATAGGTGCGCCGTTCATGATGGGGGTCCTGGCGAGGCGGCATCCGGGCGGGTCTCGCTATCTTGCTCCCCCGCCTGGAGCCGGCGCCGGGCGAAGCGCACCAGCATGGTCAAAACGATCAATGCCGCCAGGAAGGCCCCGACCAGGCCCCAGGGGACCTTGCCCTGGGCCACCCCTTGCAGTAAGGCGTCGGCTCCCACCACATAGAGGACCGTGCCCGGGATGATGCAGAGCCAGGTCCAGAAGACATAAGTCCAAAAGGGCACCCGGGTCAGGCCAAAACCATAGTTGAGCAGGTTGAAGGGAAAAATCGGCACCAGGCGGGTCAGGGCGACGATGATGGCGCCGTGCTCTGCGGTGAGCTGATCGAGGCGACGAAATTTTTCATTTTTTCCCAGCCAGTTGACCACCGCGTCCCGGGCAAAATAACGGCCCACGAGAAACGCCAGACCGGCCCCCAGGGTGGCCCCGATATTAATCAGGATGACCCCCCACACCGAACCGAATAGGGCGGCCGCGGCCACCGAGATGGGCGCCGCCGGGAGGGCCGCCACCACCGCCACCACGTAAATCAGGATAAACACCAGGGCGCCCAGGGCCCCCAGGCTCTTGATCCAGTCCCGCAAGTCCCCCAGCTTGTCGGCCAGGCCCAGGAACCGGGCCAGCAGCAGGACGGCGATGACCAGGGCCAGTAGGGCCACCGGCCGCCGCCACTGTCGGCCTGGTTCCCCCTGACCCCCGGACTGGTCCTGAGTTTGGGGCTCAGGGGCCGGGGCGGTCGTTCCGGTTGAAGCATCCACTCTTATGACTTCCTTCGGGATTAAAATTGCCCCCGCCGGGCTCCTTACCTGCGAAGATCGGGGTTATGCGTCCGGCAGCTTGACTAGACGGTAAGCATCGGATGAAAAATATCAACCGCGGCAACAGGGTTTTAGCCGGGAGAAGGACGGGTAAGGGCAGGGGGTTGGGTTATGGAAAGGGGAGGGGTGGTATTTTGACGGCAAATACTGAAAGAGGAGAGAAGGCGGCATGGGGTGGGAACCTGGCCCAGGTAATGAACCGATTTCCCCGGATGCCACCGGAAGCACCATTGGCAGCCTGGACCGAGACAAAGTTCGAGGACTTGCAGGAGAGGTTGAAAAGCGTCGCCCCGGCCCTTATTGCCAGCCGATGACCTGGTAGCCCTTTTCCTGAAGGCAGTGTTCCACGAACCGCCGCTGTACCGGGTCCAGGTCCCGGGAGTGGAAGAGCCCCCGGATCAGGCCGCCCGTGCCACCTCCGGCCGCGCCCATGGCCGCGCCGCGCCCCGCTACGCCAGCAACCGCGCCCACGGCTGCGCCCACTGCGGCCCCGGCCGCGGCTCCCACCCCGGTGGAACCCGCGACTTCACCGGCGGCATGAGATTTATAGCCCGCTTCCGCGGCCTGCTGCAAACAGGCATCGATATCCTGCTGGGCCACGGCCGGCCCCACCGTCTCCAGCCGTTCATTGGGATAGAGCACGGGGCGTTGGGCCGCACACGCCAGGCTTGAGGCCACGATGCCGCCCACCAGGAGGATCCGCAAAAGTTCTTTGATCATGGGCAATAACTCCAGGCTCCGTCCCCGGGTGAGGGGTCTTCACTGGATTTGACCAACAGCCGGGGGGAACGTTAAGGGGCAAGGTATGAGTTAGCCAAATTTTTGCCGAAGACAGACCGGGGCTCAGGCCGGTATAAAGTTAGTGGGCCGGGTTTGGCAACCGACCGCCGGAGTCAGGCCATGGAAACCGGAAACCCCTTAGACCATGCGGATGGCCAACCGCGCGCAATGGGGGGCGCAATAGCCGCACAGGATGCAGCGGTCATGATCGACGGTCACCTTGCCGTCAACGACCGACAGGGCCCCGTTTTCACAGTGCTCCACACATTCCCCGCAGCCTTCACAGGCGAGCGCCACAATGCTCAGGCGCTTGGTGGACAGCGCCGTGTCCCGGGCCAGATCTGGGGGGATCGGCCGGCCCGCCGCGAAGCGCAGGTTCCAGTCCACTTCCAGGGGGGTTACCATACCCACTACCACGGCATCGAGCTCGTCGACGCCGAAAATAAAGCGCAGGGCTTCTTCCCGATTGGGGACAAAGTTACCCCCGGCCAGGGATTTCATGGCATATACGAACATGCCGGCCTGGTGCGCCTCCCGGATGGCCGCCAGCATCTCCTCCACTCCGCCGTCGATGATACCCATGCCCTTCAGGTTGATGAGAGGATGAACCACGTCCATCGCCGGATGGCGCACCGCGTCCATGACCCCCGCCACCGAATGGGAACTCAGGCCCACCATGCGGATCAGCCCTTTGGCCCTGGCGGCCAGGAGTGCCTCCAGGGTGGGCCCCCACTCGTCCTCGGTGAAGCGGTTGCGGGCGCAGTGGCACAGCATGATGTCGATGACGTCCCGGCCCAGTTCTTTTAGGGCGGTTTCAATATGTTTTTCGGCCAGAGCCCGATCAGCCCGGGCGTGGGTCTTGGTGGCCACCGTGACGGCCCCGCCCCAGCCTTTGAGCCCCTGGGCGATGTGCTCGTAGGTCCCATAGAGGGTGGCGGTATCGATAAAGGTGATGCCGCCTTCCACCGCAGCGCGGACCACTCTGGCACCTTCCGCTACGGACAGGGTCCGCTGCAATGGACCCATGGGCAAGGCGCCCAGGCCCAACCGCGTAACCGTGCGGCCCAGTTGGGGTAAAAAACGCGTTTCCAACATCGAGGCGACTCTCCTTTGAGATGGCGCTCATTATATCACAAGCTTGGGGGGGAGCAAACGAAGCTGAGCCCTGGAGACCGCCAGCCGGCGCCGCCCGTCGGGTGCGCCTGGCCCGGAGGGCGAAGTGACGCGGCGGTCACCCCGGCAGCCCCTGGGCCGGGCTGGGGAGGTGGGCCTGCTGCTTCCCCCGACGTCACCGGGGCGCCATGGCGTGGCCCCTTCTGGCCCGGCTGCGGGGAGCGGCCGCCCCGGTTCGGGCCTGCTGTTTCATTTCCCTTACAGGTTCGGGGCCGCCGTTAGTCTTATTCATCTCATTAAGAATAGTTGACACAATATGCACATTAATAAACATTGGATTAAGAATCTAAATTACCTTTTTAAGAGGAATTCCGATGGGATGCAATAATTGGTATTCATCTTGCATAAGATATAGTATAAATATTATCACGAACCAGGGAGGCCCTATGCCAAGGAAACCCATTGAGATCCTGCATGAGTTAATGACGAGCCAGGTCTTCATTCTTGCCGTGGCCATCATGTTATTCTTGCTGATGATCACCCTGGCGGATCCAGGCCAGAGCCAGGCAACGGTTGGTCGGCTCTGGGCTTAGCTCATCCCGGCTATTTCCCGGGCACTGCCAAGCACCGCCAGTACTGAAGACCTGCCCGGATTTCGCCTGCCGGGGGGCGCCTGCCTCCGTCCCGAATTCCGGGGCAACTGATCCCGCGGCCCGCCACACGCGGGAATAATATCCTTTCTGGCCGCCGGCCACCACTTTCCGTCCAGTTGGAACCTTCATATCTCGCCTTCTTGCTCCCGTTCTGTCAAACCCCTGTTTAAGATTTTCTTAATGGCATGACCTTAGGGTTTTTCACCCGGGGTTATCCTTAAAACCCAAGCTTTGGGGGGGGGATTTTATTGAAGTATTGACTTAGGTCATAGTGCTGACAATCTTAAGCGTTAAAATAGCATAAAGAGAATGGTGCAAGGGTCGTTCGCCCGCCCCATTCCGGTTACTTCCGATATCAAAGGGAACCAAGGAAGCTGGCGCATGGGAAAGAGACAAATCATTCGGATAGACCAGGACAAATGTGACGGCTGTGGCATGTGCGTGCCGTCGTGCGCCGAAGGGGCCATTCAGATCGTCGACGGCAAGGCGCAGTTGCTGGCGGACCGTTTTTGTGACGGCCTGGGGGCCTGCCTGGGGGAGTGTCCCCAGGGAGCCCTGACCATTGAAGCCCGGGAGGCGGATGAGTTTGTGGGTCCGGCCCCTGGGACGCCGCATCCGGAGGCGCCGGCCTCGACCCCGGCACCACCGGAAGGAGGGTTCGTATGCCCCGGGAGTCGCATGCAACAATTCCCCCGGGCCGCCGCCCCCGCCCCGGGAGCCTCGGCGTTGGGGCACTGGCCCGTCAAGCTGCGCCTGGTGACGCCCAAAGCTCCCTTTCTCAAAGGGGCCAGCCTCCTGGTGGCGGCCGACTGCGCCCCCTTTGCCGCCGGGGACTTTCATTCCCGCTATCTGGAAGGGAAGGCGGTGGTGTGCGGTTGCCCAAAATTCGACGATGTCCCGGAGCACGTGGCCAAACTTACCGCCATTTTGAAGGAAAATGACCTCCGGGAAATTACCATCGTCAATATGGAAGTGCCGTGCTGCTTCGGGCTGGTGCAGATCGTGCGCCAGGCCCTGGAGGCCTCAGGCAAGAGCCTGCCGGTGACCATCTGTACCCTGGGGAGCACCGGACAGGTCATCCAGCAGCAAAAAATCAAGGGGAGATAAGGTTGCCATGGAACAGATGAAATGCCCCGGCCAGGATACCCGTTATTGGAAGCCCTATGATATCTTTGTGGCGGAATGCCCCAAATGCGGGGCGGAAATCGAGTTTTTCAAGGACGATGCCCGGCGCCGGTGCGCCTGGTGCGGGCATATGTTCTACAACCCCAAGATCGAGCTGGGTTGCGCCGAATGGTGCCAGTACGCCGAAAAGTGCGTGCCGGACCTGGTGAGGGCCAAGAAGGCGGCCCAGACCTTTAAAGAGCTTTTGGCAGAAATGGTCCAGACCCATCTAGCAGGGGACTCGGCGGCCTGGGAGCGGACGGCCAAAGGGGTGCAGTACGCCCAGGACCTGCTTAAGTCCGAAGGGGGGGACCCCAAGGTGGTCATGGCCGCGGTGCTTCTCCACCGGGTGGAGCCGGCCAGAGCCCGAGATTTTTTGGCGGAACTGGAAACGGAGCCGGAGATCGTTGAGGCCGTGCTGGAATTGCTGACCGACCGGGGAGCGGCGCGAGATCTGAATCGCCAGCTCTTTCAGGATGTCTTGGCCCTGCTGGAGGAGAAGGCCGAGGCCCCCCGGCATTTCGCCACCCGCACGGCCCAGCGCCTATCCGAGGCGGGCGAAAGGGGGAAATGAGACCATGGGGGGAGGGCCAGGGACGGCCAATCCCCGCCCTCCCCCCACTCCCCCCTCCCAACCCTTTACGGGGAATCGGGCTACAGGCCCGATTCACCGGCCAAATATTTGCCTTAAGGGGTTGGGGGAGGGAGTTTGAGGGAGGGGGCAGGGGCTTTTGCCCCTGGCTCCCGCCCTCAAGTTTTTTGCTATACTATGCTCCATGTCTCCAATTATCTTGCCGCCGGCGGCGGCGGTGGAGCGCCTGCTCGTCTGGCATCAGGGGGCCCTGGGGGACCTGCTCCTGGCAGGTCCGGCCCTGGCGGTCCTCAGCCGACACTATGGCCGGGCCCGGATCACCGCCCTGGGACATCCGGAGCGTTGGGGCCTGTTGTCCCTTAGCCTGCCCTTGGACGAAGTGTGGGACAGCGGCGAGATTCGTTGGGCCCCCCTGTTCAGTGACGGGGATATGCCCCCCCAGATTCGGGCGCGCCTGGCCCGGTTCCAACTGGCCCTGGTCTTCAGCCCCCACCCTCAAACCATCCTGCTGGAGCGGTTGCGCCAAGCTGGCATCCCTGCGGTTCATTGGCTCCCGTCCTTTGGGGAGACGGGCGTGGAGCCGGTGGCTGCCCTCCAGGCCCGGCATCTCGCCACCCTGGGGTTGCACGAAGTCCCCGCCCCATTCAAACTGGAGGTGGGACTGCCGCCGGAAGAGGAGCTGCCGGAGCTTCCCGGTCCCGGTCCCTGGCTGGCGATGGCTCCGGGGAGCGGCCAGGTTCGCAAGAACTGGCCCCTGGCCCACTATTATGAAGTCAGCCGGGCCCTGGGCTGGGAGTATGGACTGCGCGTGGTGTGGCTGGCCGGCCCCGCCGAAGGGGCCATGGTTCCGTACCTGGAGGCGCTGGCCAGGGCCCAGGGCCAGGTGCTTTTGGCGAACCGCCCTCTGGCCCGGGTGGCTCGGGTATTATCCCGTTGCCGGTTGTATCTGGGCAACGACAGCGGCCTGACCCATCTGGCCGCGGCGGTGGATGAGCCTGAGGTGCTGGCCCTGTTCGGCCCCACCGACCCCCGGGTGTGGGCCCCCCTGGGACGGCGGGTGCGGACCCTGGCCGCACCTTGTTCCCAGGCGCCGTGCGCCACCGGCCGCACTATTACCTGTCCGGAGGCCCACTGTCTGAGCGCGCTCTCCCCTGAGACGGTCCTGGCCGCTGCCGCACAGTTGCTCTCGGCTCCAGGCAAAAATGGGGGTGAGGGGGCTTAGGATTTTTATCCGCCGCGTGGTTGGTTTTATTTCGCCCCCGGCCGGTTAAAATTTTTGGCCGGGCAGGTTTAGCAAGCCAGGGCGGGGTTTTGCCTCCGGGGCGCGAGAGGGTATCCGGGCTGGAGTGGCTGGATGCGTACAATAATTTAAACTGGAATCATTGCCGCCGTCTCCCCCGATTGCCGCAACGTCTTGCTATTATTGAGGTTTGGAAGCTTGAGGGTAATTGGCATCATTAATGCATATACTTAAAGGCAGGTTACCCCCTAAAACCCTAAACCAATTTCTCCTTTCTCCAGATGGCCGGGCTCCCCCTCCCGGCCATCATATTTTTTAGCGGTTTGCCAGATCGGACTGATCCGCCGTTCGGGTTCCAAAAAAATCGGGCCATTCCTCTCCCTGCCTCCGTTTCCCGGCACCTATCTCTTGGAAGCTATTTCCAAACCGCTTTATGGTGTCAACCTGAGCGCCTGTGAAGGGTCTAGGTTATGGGCAGGAATAGATTCTTCGCTTCGCTCAGAATGACAAACTGGCGCAAAAAGAGGGTTTGGAATAGATTATAAAATTTTCCGTCTGGGGCACTTAAGGTTCCCGCCGGTGGGCAAAATACTCCTGCACCGCCTTTAACCCGGGACTCTGGGATGGCAAGGCCTTCCGGAGGGAAGCCAGGCGGGCTGCCGACTCCCGGCCCCGGCGGGCCAGGGACGCGTCCCCGGCCAGGAGACGGGCGGTTTCCCAGGCGGCCTGCCAGTTTTTGCAGATGAGGAGCAGGTCGGCCCCCGCGGTCAGGGCTTCCCGGGCTCCCTGGGGCGCCGGCAACTTGGTGGCGATGGCCCCCATCTCCAGGTCATCGGTGATGATCACCCCTTTAAACCCCAGACGGCGGCGCAGCCATTCCTGTAAAGCCACCGGGGACAGGGTGGCCGGGCGCGCCTCCCACTGCGGCACCGATAGGTGGGCGGTCATGATCATGGGCACCCCGGCGGCCACCGCCTGTCGGAAGGGCAGCAGGTCAACCTCCCGGTGGGCATCGCCGGATTGGGCCAGGGGCAGGACCTCGTGGGAGTCCACCAAGGTGTCCCCCAGACCCGGAAAATGTTTGGCCACCGGGATGATCCCGCCGGACCTGTAGCCCCTGATGGCGGCCACGGCATAACGGGCCGCGGTCTCCGGGTCCGAGCCGTAAGAGCGGTCCCACTGGGGGCACGCCGGCGTGCGCGCCACATCCAGGACCGGGGCCAGATTGACGTTTAGGCCCACCAGGGCCAGTTCCCGGGCCACCTGCCGGGCCAGACTTTCAACCTGATCCGGGGTGCTGGTGTCGCCCAGGTCCCGGGCCGGAGGGATGATGGTGAAGGGGGTTTTCAAGCGCTGGACCCGGCCCCCCTCCTGATCCACCGCCAGGAGCAGGGGCCGCCCGTTGGCCGCCAGGGCCTCCTGCTGCAGGTCTCGGGTCAGCTCCCAGACCTGCTCGGGGCTTTCGATATTGCGGGCAAAGAGGATGACGCCCCCCACCTTCAGGTCCCGCACCAACTCCCGGGCCACTTGATCCATGCGAGGGCCGGGAATCCCCACCATGAGGAGTTGACCCCAATAGGAAGGGTGATCAATCCTCGCCTGATTATTCGTGGACAATGTTAACCTCCGGTGGCTCGTCTCAATGAAATGTGGGGCGCATTCCGCCTGCCTGGTCCGGTCTGGGGGCTGCTTATCCGGTCATGGCCAGGATCTCCGCCAGGTGAAAAAACTTCAAATCCCGGGCCAGGGGGACGCCGAGCCCCCGCAGATGGAGCAGGCAGCTGTAATCCAGGGACACCAACCCCCCAGCGCCGGCGGCCCTTACCGCGGCCAGGTAGGCCTCGCCGATATCCCGGGAGAGGTCGGGATGCTGGAAACTAAAGGTCCCCCCAAAGCCGCAGCAGGTATAATAGGGCGATATCGTGAGCAACTCCAGGCCCTCCACCCGGGACAAGACTTCCCGGGCCTGGGGCAATACCCCCAGTTGCCTGGCCTTGCACGACTGGTGCAGGACCAGGGAACCCTTATATCTGGGAGTCCAGGGGAGCGGCCCCAAGCCGTTCAGCCACTCGCCCAACTCCAGGACCCGGGCGGCGAGGGCCTCTACGGCGCGCCGTTCCCGGGGGTCTTCGGCCAGTTGGGGGTAGCAATGCCGCACCAGGTAAGCGCAGGAGGCGCTGGGGCACAGGATGGTCTCGGCTCCGACAAAGACCCGGAGAAAGTGGCGCATGAGGCGCCGGGCCGTGGCCACATCCCCTGCCGTCCAGGCGAACTGGCCGCAGCAGGTCTGGTCCTGAGGGTATTCCCAGGCAATTCCCAGGCGGGTCAGGAGCCCGGCCACGGCACTGGCGACGTTAGGGGCGCACTGGTCCAGGAAACAGGGAATAAAAAGCTTGAGGCCCACACCATCTCCTTCTGCCGCCTTTTTATCACAAATAGCGCGGCTGGGGGAAGGGGCCGGCCATAAACCCCATCGCCGGGGATTGACGGAGGGATGAGGCTCCCGAAAGCAGGAATTGTTTTGGGGAATTATCTTGCCGATGATCCCGGCCTCCGGGTCGTCATCGTTTCCCTTGACAGGCCTCGGGTGGTTTTATAGTATAAAATCAAAAATTTACGAAATAATAACTAGTTGACTCGTGAAAGGAAATTGTCTCCCCATGACAGAAGCCCCGGCGCACATTCTGGTGATCGACGATGACAAAGCCATGCGGGACGCCTGTTTCCAAATCCTCTCCCGGCAGGGGTTCCGGGTGGCGTTGGCCGCCAGCGCCCGCCAGGGCCTTTCCCTGCTGGAGCGCATGTCCTTCGATGCCATTCTCCTGGACCTGGTCATGCCCGACATGGACGGTCTGGAAGCCCTGAAGAAAATCAAGGCGTTGGACCCTGATATCGAAGTCATTATCATTACCGGCTATGGCACCATCCAGTCCGCGGTGGAATCCATCAAGGCCGGGGCCTTCCATTTCCTCTCCAAGCCTTTCGTCCCGGATGACCTGAGAAACCTGGTGGGCCGGGCCCTGGAAAAGCGGCGGATGGACCTGGAGAACCTTTACCTGCGCCAGGAACTGAAGACCAAAGATGAGCGCAATGTTCTGGTCTATGAGAGCGAACCCATGGTCCGGATCATGGACATGATTGCCCGGGTGGCCCCCACGGACAGCACCGTGCTCATCACCGGCGAATCCGGCACCGGCAAGGGATTGGTGGCCAGCAAGATTCATCAGTTGAGTCAGCGGTCCCGGCGACCCTTCATCACCGTCGATTGCGGCACCCTGGTGGAGACCCTGTTCGAGAGCGAACTTTTTGGGCACGTGAAGGGATCGTTCACCGGCGCCGACGCCAACAAGATCGGCAAATTCGAACTGGCCCAGAACGGCACCCTGTTCTTTGACGAAATCAGCAACATCGGCCTTGAGGTCCAGGCCAAGTTGCTCCGGGCGGTGGAAGAGCGCAAGATCTCCAAGGTGGGCAGCCACCGGGTGATCACCGTGGATGTGCGCATCATCGCCGCCACCAATAAAGATCTCACCAAGGCCATCAAGGACGGCACGTTCCGGGAAGATTTGTTTTACCGCCTCAATGTCGTCCTGATCCGCATGCCGACGTTAAGGGAACGGAAAAGCGATATTCCCTTGCTGGTCCACCACTTTTTAGAAAAGTACAATACCCGCCTGCGGAAAGACATCCGGGGCATCTCCCCGGATGCCCTGGACCTTATGATTAGCCATGACTGGCCCGGCAATGTGCGGGAGTTGGAGAATACCATGGAGCGCCTGGTGGTCTTGAGCTCGGGCTCGTATCTGGAGCCCGCCGACCTGGTCTTTGCCGGCACCATCCTGACCCCCGCCGCCGAATCCTCCGAAGGCGGCTCCCTCAAGGACCTGGAACGGGACCACATCATCCAAACCCTCCAGCGCTACGACGGCCACAAGAGCGAAACCGCCCGGGCCCTGGGCATCGACCGAAAGACCCTCCGGGAGAAGTTGAAGCGGTATAATATTGAATGAGGTTGGGGTATCGAGAACAGCAACATGACGATAGATACTCAGGAAACAAAAGCTAACTTACCCAGAAATAATTAAGATCGAGACTCAAATCTCGAATTTCGTTACAATCTTCTTAGAAATTGCGTCTAATCGCGCTTACCAGACCGGGGGCCGAGGTTCGAAAGGAATGCTATGTCGCCACTGCATGAACGAGGTTATTTAAGCACGGATATCGTGAGTTGGATTGAAAAACATCGGGCCGAGAACCAGGAATGGTTTGATCTCGCCGAAGATGTCAACCTTTTTGCACATAAAACTATGTATGACTTTTCAATACCTAAAAGCTCAGCTAAGCATCTACTCGTTTCGACTGCATATATCCGGTGCCTTAGTCAATATCAGGGCGCAATTTTGCTCGTTGAACGCGGCATGATTTATGAGGCGGCGACCTTAACAAGGGGACTCATGGAAACTCTATTTGTGCTTTGCGCCGCCGCTAAAAATTCAGAATTCGCGTTGCAGTATATAGACTCTAACGAACTGAAAAAACTTGACCTTGTAAGCAAGATGCTGCTTGCAAGCGAGTCTATCAGGGAGATTATCGAGGGAACGATTACCGAAGATGAAATTAAGAAGAAGCGTCAAGAGCTCAAGGCAAAAGGCATTCGAGATTTTACGATTGCAGAAGTAGCTGAAAAGGCAGATTTGATTGACTATCACAGAACCAACTATTCGTTCTTTAGTCTCATAGCAGCTCATCCTACCCCTAATAGTTTGGATAAGTATTTTGAGGCTGGTCCTAACGGAGAAGCTCTGAGTCTGTTGTGGGGTCCTGACGTTGAGGGCGTCAGCAGGATTCTATCAGTAGCGATTGAGAGCTCTATTATTGCCATAGAACGAGTAGGCGAAATCTTTGAGCAGCCGTGGCAGCAGCAGATTGAAGCATTCAAAAACAAATTCCGCAATCTTGGCGAGCAGATATCAGATTTCTCCATAGGCCACAAACACACCTAACAACAGGGCTAACATTTTTCTAAAAATTACTCTGGTTGTCATAGATCCTATAGAGGAAGGTCCATTACTTATAACAGACTCTCTGCTTACAAAGATAACTAAACGCAATTTCTTTAGACTTCCGTGGCTCCAAGGCCTCGTCCTGATCTATGGGGCCGGGGTCATGGTGGCCCAGGTCCTGATCCTCCGGGAGCTTCTGGTCCTGGCCCAGGGCCAAGAGCTGAAGCTGGCCCTGGGGTTATGGTGCTGGCTGCTGTGGGCCGGGTTGGGCAGCCTGGCGGGAGGCCGTCTGCATGGCCCCAAAGTGGAGCCGGGCCGTCTGGGCGGGTTGTTGGCGCTGCTGGGGCTGCTCCTGCCGGCTACCATCCTGGCGAGCCGGTCCCTGCCCAGTCTGGCGAACCTGCCCCTGGGCCAGTCATTGCCCCTGTCCACCTCCTTCCTGCTGTTTCTGACCCTACTGGCCCCCTTCGGGCTGGTTTCCGGCTACTTTTTCCCGGGCGCCGTCCAGGTCTTAAGGCCCGGGGCTCCCGAGAGGGCCGCCGGCCGAACCTACTGTCTGGAAAGCCTGGGAGCGGCCCTGGGGGTGGCGCTGCTCCAGCTTGTGCTGGTGGGCCGCTATGCCAACCTGAGCCTGGGCCTGGCCGTCGGCCTCTTGCTGGCCCTGGCGCCCTGGTTCCTGGCCCGTCCCCGCTCCGTGCCGGCTCGGGCCGCATTAACCTTGAATCTCCTGGTCCTGGCCGCGGCGATGATTTTTGCTCCCCGGTTGGACCTGGCCAGCCGGAGCTGGGAATGGCCCGGCCGGCAGGTAATCGCCACCGCGGACAGCCCCTACGCCCTCTTATCCGCCAGCCGGGAAGCGGAGCAAATCAGCTTTTTTGCCAATAACCTCTGGCAGTTCACCTATCCCGATCCCCTGACCGCCGAACACCAGGTCCAGTTGGGCCTGCTGGAACATCCCCAGCCCCGGCGGGTGCTCCTCCTGGGGGGCGGGGTGGCCGGTTTGGGGGCGGAGATTCTCAAGACCCGCACTATTACGCACCTGGATTACGTGGAACTGGACCCCTATCTGGTGCGGCTGGCCCAGGAACTCCTGCCCGCCGATACCGGGCTGGCGCGGCATCCCCGGGTCCGCCTCATTTACCAGGATGCCCGCCGGTATCTCGAGACCACCCCTAACCGCTATGACGTCATCCTCATGGCGCTACCGGAACCCCGCAACGCCCAGTTGAACCGCTTCTACACCCGGGAATTTTTCCGCACCGTGGCTGGGAAGCTGGCGCCCGGAGGGGTCTTCAGCTTTGCCCTGACCGGGGCCGAGACCAGCCTGTCCCCCCTGCGGGCCGCTTATCTGGCCATGGCCTATAATACCCTGGGTCAGGTCTTCCCGGAGGTGGCGGCCTTCCCGGGCGGCCAGGTGCGGTTTTTCGCGTCCCCCGGCCCCGGCGTCCTCACCACCGATCCTGAGGTCCTGGTGCGGCGGCTTCAAGCCCGCGGGCTGCAGTTGCAGTATGTCCGGGAATATTATCTCCTCCAGGACCTCTCCCCCTGGCGCCGGCAGTATCTCAACCAGGTTCTGAGCCAGCCGCCCCCGGAGATCAATACCGATCTGAACCCCAGGTGCTACTTTTTCGACCTGGTGTTGAGCACCGTCCAGGAAGGGCTGGGGGTCAAGGAAGCCCTCCTCGCCTTCCAGAAACTGCCGCCGGCGCTCCCCTGGGCGGCCCTGGTTTTGGCTACCCTGCTGGCGGGGGTCGCCCTCCGCCGCCGCCCCGGTCTCACCTTCCTGTACCAGGTGGTGGTGATGGGGCTGGGCACCATGGCCCTGGAAATCCTGGTGCTCGTCCTGTACCAGATTAAACTGGGTTCCCTCTACCAGGAACTGGGGGTGCTCATCGCGGCCTTTATGGCCGGGATGGCGGCCGGCAGTGCAGCGGGCACCCATTGGGGCGGCCGCCTCCGGGGCGGGGCCCGGTTCCTGGCGGGGCTGCAAGGGGGGCTGGCGATTCTGGCTGGGGCACTGGCCCTGGGGTTGAAATGGGGCGTCTCGTGGCCGGCTTCCGGGTGGGAGTTCTCCACCCGGGCGGGATATGTTCTGGTCCTGGTGGTGGCGGGGTTTGGCGGCGGCGGCGTCTTTGCCCTCAGCGCCGCCCTCTGGCAGGCAATCCAGCCGGAAGCCCGGGGCCAGGGCGGAAAGCTTTACGCCGCGGACCTTTTGGGCGCCACCCTGGGGACCCTGGGGGTCAGCCTGTTGGTCCTACCGGTGTGGGGTATCATACCGGCTCTCTGGTTGGTGACGTTTCTCCATGCCGGGGCCGCGGTGATGGCGCTCCTGGCTCCGAGATCCTGAATGGTCCTCCGGTGGCGCCCAGGGGACAAGGCAACCGTAACTATCTTAATGAACAGATAATTTTTCTGACATCGCCCTTTCTTCCTGCCCTGGCCGGCAACGTCTTGTCCCCTGACTTAAAAAACTTCATTGAGATTATAGTTTATAGGTATTTTTCGCGATTGTGCTTCTTGAAAAAAATGATTAAACTAAAACTGAATGATGGTGAAGGTGGAAAGGTAGGTTCCTTTGCATCGAACCTGGCTCTTCCCCGGAGGCTGAGACCAAGGCCCCGGGCCGGTAATTGTCCATGCGCTAAAGGCCGATCGGGGGGTCACGCGGGGGATTCGGGAGACAGGCACGATGGCCATGATCGCCTTTTATGCCGGTTTATTCATTGGTATTCTGTTGGGATTCTTACTCTCCTCTCTTTTGCCCTTTTCCCTGGCCGGAAGTGAGCCCGGGGAGCTGCCCGGCGAAGCCGAGGGGTATTCCCAGGCAGACCCCCTGGAGCCTTAAACCGGGGTGACCGCCATTCTCAGGTCTTCTCACCTTTCAATTTTCGGCGCGGGGATGGCGGTCCCCGGAGCTTAAAGCACCTATCCAGAGAATAGCTGCTCCCATCAATTTTCCTTGTGGCCCCTGCCATCGGGTTCCGGTGATCGAGGCTGATTCGCCATTTCCCTGACAAAAAAAGGTTTTTCCCCCATGGAAATTAGGGTTTTAGGGGATAGGTTTTTTTTGCGCGATGTACTATCTAAAGCATTGAAGACCGTACCGCATTCAAGGAAAAAGGCATTCCAGGAGGGACACCATGGGAACAATGATTTTTGGGGCGGGGACCCTGTTTGGCGTATTCCTGGGAGTAGTGTTTATTTCTCTGTTGGGTATGGCCCAAAAGGCTGACAAGGTCTATGACTGGCTGGATCCTGGCGAGGCCAAGGCCACTCCGGAGGATACTTACTATTTCCTCCCATCAGCAACCAGTTTGCCGACCGGCCGGGGAGAAGGCTGGCCGCCAAAAGATCCGGATGGGTTGCAGCCCGGGAAAGGGAGGATAAATCATGCCGGCATGCCCCGGCTGCGGGTTCTCCGGGGGGCGGACCTTTAGGGGACCAGCCGGGGGAAATAGTCCCGGCCTGCTTGTCTTCCGGCTAGATGGACTGCGGTAAAAATATCTTCCAACCTGGTCTGATGGGGATCAAAACGCATCGTAAACAGGTCCTCCTGGGAGTCATAGGCCACTGACACGTTGCCGGGGAGGGTGGTAATGGCGGCGCACACGGCGTCAGGACAGCCGCTTCACACGAACCCGCCTTGCTGCACCATGCCAGCCACCCGGAATTTGAGGTTACTGAGATTCATGGGGAGCCCTCCACCTGTCTGGTCCTCCCAGCGCCCCAGGCGTTAAGTCGGGCCGACAAGTTTCTCTCAATAGTACTACATAGTCTCCCATCGAGCATCACCCTTCCGCAATTCAGCCACGTTGAACCCGCCGGCGACTCCGGTAGGTTTCGGACCGCCCTTGCGGACGGGAAAACCGTGACTATCCTTTACCCAGAAGGAGATACCGGGGCTGCATCTCGGGAGAATAAGCCGCGATTCTTGCGAGTCCCGGCGCCCACAGAAAGAAGTGCGCCTGTCCTGCTGCCCAGGGGCCTGAACTCATCAGGCTCATTGACAATCCTCTCCGGGTGTGGCATGAAAACTGGGCGGCAGCGGTAAAGCGTGATGGATGGTAACGCTCTTCCAGCCAGCCCCGGAGGGAATCGTCAGGAGAAAGCATGATGCGCCTAATCTTCGGGCTGGGGTTGGCCGGGATGCTGGTTCTGAGCGGCTGTGCCAATCCAGGGCTGAGAAATGATCGCCCGGCAGGACAACCGCAGGCGGAACGGGTGGCCTCCCCGGCCGCCAGGGAGCTGCGGGTGGGATTGACCACCCAGGAGGTCCGGGCCATGCTGGGTGAGCCCGATGACCTGATGATCTACTCCGGGGAGGGGGCCCCGGAGCGCTGGAAATATTATCATTGCCCTGACTGCGTGCCGCAACTGGACCCCAGCACTCCCACCACCGAACTGGTGTTTGTGGGTGGGCGCCTGCAAAAATGGGTGAAGGAAAAGAAACCTCCCAAGGAGGCTGCCGAACCTCAGTAAAGGGTAAGCCACATGCTCTCCGGCGCCAGGCGGAGGTGTGGCCGGCGAGGCTGGTTGGACAATTAATACCGGGCATGATCGTGAACTGGGGAAGGGTGTCGGGGAATTCCGGTGGCGCACTTTCCCCGGCGTGCATTTTTTTCTTTACCTCAGACGGGATTTTATTTATTATTTTAGATAAATAAGCTTATCGGCGATCGAGTTGCCCGACCCGCACAGAGGGTTAGGCGCGCGCCATCAAGGAGTGGAGCGGGATGAACAAGTCGCAACTCATCGAAGCTCTGGCCAAAGCTGAGAATATAACCTTGAAAAAGGCGGAAATGGTGGTCAACGCCGTTTTTGAGAACATGGCGGATGCTCTGGTGCAGAAAGAACGCATCGAAATTCGCGGTTTTGGCAGTTTCAAGGTAAAATTCTACAACGGCTATAAAGGCCGCAACCCCAAGACCGGCGATCTCATCAAGGTAGATGGCAAGAAATTGCCCTTTTTCAAGGTGGGAAAAGAACTGCGGGAACGCGTCGATCGCTGAGCCGTTTTTTTGAGACCTGGCCGTGCTAGATGGGGAGCTAGCGGTGCCCTGTAACCCGAAAACCGCTTATGCGGGATTGAATTCCCTCTTTGAGGATTGCAGCGCTGCCGTTGACTGCTGACCAGGGCGGCGGATTGGACCCTGCGCAACAGACGCTTGTGAACCCCGTCAGGTCCGGAAGGAAGCAGCGGTAAACAAGGCGGTTTGTGTCGCGGTGGCTGCTAATCCATAAACCCCCTGGCAGAGGTCCTCGGTTGTGGCGGATTCGAGGGAGGGTGTACGGCCAGGCTGTTTTTCTCCGCGGTATTTCCGGGTATTTTCCTCAAAAACTCCTCGAGTTCCTGACTTCCAGGGGCCTGCCCGACGTCGATCCCCCAAAGGGCCGCTTTCGGGCCCGGGGCCGGATCACCCACCCTCCCAGGCGTAAAGGCATGCGGCTGGCCGGGAAGTCCCTCGCCCCCGCCTGCCACCCGGAGTTAAGATGGCAAACCTTTCGGTAATTCTGGCTCATCCCCGGCACGGCAGCTTTAATCACGCCATCGCGGCCACGGCGGTGCAGACTTTGGAGACCCAGGGGCATGAGGTGTGGTTCCATGACCTCTACATGGAAAACTTCGACCCCGTGCTGCTCTCACCCGAACTCGAGGGGGAGGCCTATCTGCACCCGGACCTTTCCCAGCACTGCCGGGAGATCGCCCAGGCCCAAGGCATCGTCATCGTCCATCCCAACTGGTGGGGGCAACCGCCGGCCATCTTAAAGGGCTGGGTGGATCGGGTGCTCCGGCCGGAGGTGGCCTACCGGTTTTTGGAGGGGGATAACGGCGACGGCGTCCCGGTGGGGTTGCTCCAGGCCAAGGCCGCAATGGTGTTCACCACCTCCAACACTCCCCGGGAGCGGGAACTGGCAGTCTTTGGCGACCCTCTGGAAACCCTCTGGAAAAACTGCATCTTTGGGTTGTGCGGCGTGCCGCTCTTTTTCCGGAAAAATTTCGCGGTGATGGTGACCAGCACCCCCGCTCAGCGGCAGGCCTGGCTGGAGGAAGTCCGGGAGACGCTGTGCATCTTCACCCCGGCCTGATCTTAGCGTGCCCCTGCGGGTCGGGGGCCGGTCTTCCCGGGACCAAGGGTTTGCCGGGGATCTCTGGGGCCTTACGATACCGGTAGGGTCTCACATGGCTATGGTAACCCTATCAAATATCCTTCATTTGGTTTTAAACCCCGAATAAATAGCGCCACCCCGAATAAATAAAACATATATCCCGGAAATTCAAGATACCTTGCCAAACGGAAAAGAAGGGAGCAGGGACATCGGCAACAGGCTCCCCAGGCCGCGGCTAGCATAGTTAAAGCTTCAGAATGGGCAGCAGGTCCAGGTGGGTGTTAAGGTGGTAGCGGGCTTGCAGTCCCGGGTTTTTGTAAGCTGCGAAGGGGACCCCGGCGGCCGCGGCCACTTCCTGGTCCAGGGCCGCGTCGCCGATGTACAGGGCCTCTTCCGGCTTTAGGCGGAAGTGGCTGAGAATGGTGGCGAGGCACTCCGGGTGGGGTTTGGGCCGGGTGACGTCATAGGCCGAAATGGTCAGGTCGAAGAGGTCTGCCAGGCCCAGATTCCGGAGCACCAGGGGCAGGCTTTTGCCCCGGTTGGTGGCGATGGCGGTCAGGTAACGGGACCGAAGCCGGATGAGCACCTCCCGGATGTGAGGTTCCAGCCGGATGAGGAGGAGAAACGGGTCGTTGTTGATGGTCCGCTGATACGCCTGGGCCTCGTCCCGGCCGGGGTGGCCCTGGAAAAGAAAGTCGATGGCCCCCTGGGCAGTGCTGACGTGGACCACCTCCAACTGCGCCTGGGTCAGGGTCGGCAACCCGAAGCGGCCCAGGATGTGATTGTAGAAGGCCTGGTTGGATTCCCGGGAATCGATCAGGACCCCGTCGCAGTCGTAAATGATCACCTGCAACACAGTGCAATCCCTAACTTAACTAGTGGTGTGTTTCATAATTAAGGTGACACGGGAAAAGCAGGTTTTTTACCCCCCTTTCCTAAAGGGGGGCAGGGGGATTTTTTAAGAGCTTGAAATCCCCCTAACTCCCCCTTTTTCAAAGGGGGACTTAACCTGGCAAGTCCGGTGCTCCATGCCTGCTTTTATGTCCATCTATACTCATTGTCAAAAGTTTTTTCTTATTCACCCCTCACCCTGACCCTTGTATGTTAAAGGGAACCGGTACATAGTTTGGTCATTAAAGAACCAGGCCATCAGGAGCAGTACTGCTCCTGATGGCGGCGTGGCAGGCCGTCCTAACCCTTGGTCCTTCAAGACCGCGGTGAGAGCGTGGCCGCCACGTCGCCCTGGCATTAACCCGAACAGTCGCCCGGGCTTTGAAGCCCGTATCTTGCAAGGACGGGAGGCCAAGGCTTTTTATGCACCCTGAATCCGTATTTGTCGGCATTGACGTCTCTAAGGACCAGTTAGACATCGCCATCCGGCCAGGAGAGGTCCGGTTCCGGGAGTCCAACAACGACTCCGGTATCCAGGCCCTCGTTGTCCGACTTTTGTCCCTTAAGCCCCAGCTCATCCTCCTGGAAGCCACCGGTGGCTATGAGATCCTGGCCGCCGCCGCCTTGCGGCAGGCTGACCTGCCGGCCCACATTATTAACCCTCGTCAGGTGCGAGACTTTGCCCGGTCCTCCGGCAGATTGGCCAAAACCGATAAGATCGACGCCGCGGTTCTGGCTCATTTTGCCGAGGCGCTGAAACCGTCCCTCCGACCCTGGCCAGATGAGCATCAACAGGAATTGGCCGCCCTCATGAGCCGGCGCCGGCAACTGGTGGAGATGCTGGTCATGGAGAAAAATCGCCTATCCATGACTTTCTCCCCACGGGTCCGCAGAAGCCTGCAAACCAACCTCCAATCCCTTAAAGAACAACTTAAGGAGTTGGAGCAAGATTTGGACGACTTCATCCGTCAAAGCCCCATCTGGCTGGAGAAGGATCAACTCCTCCAGAGCGTCCCGGGAGTCGGCCCCTTAACCTCCCAAAGCCTGTTAGCCTGGGTGCCGGAGTTAGGCACCTTAAATCGCAAGAAGATCGCCGCCCTGGTGGGGTTGGCCCCCTTTAACCGCGATAGCGGTCAGATGCGGGGCAAGCGCACCGTTTGGGGTGGCCGGGCCCGGGTGCGGCCTCCCTTGTATATGGCTACGTTGGCCGCCTGCCGGGTCAATCCGGCCATCCGTGCCTTCTATCTCCGGTTGTTGGCAATGGGTAAGAGCAAGAAATTGGCTCTTACCGCCTGTATGCGTAAACTGTTAACCATCCTTAATGCCATACTTAAACAACAGCAACCCTGGTGCCCCCTTGCACCAGTTAACCCTTGACATCTAACACAGTCGCTCTCCCCCATTGGGGGAGAGGGGAATAAAAGGAAAGAACTTTTGGCAATCGCTATAATTATGAAACGCTTCACTATCTATCAGCAGTCAGCTTTCAGCAAAACCTTTGGATTGGCGCCGGCGTCTCAGGTGGAGTGCGCCCCGGGCGCCTTTCCTTCTACTCAATATAACCCATAACATCCAACTGGTGGGCCACGTAGATCAATTCCCGGGCGTCGATCTGGCGGTGGCGTTGCGCGATCCAGGCCTGAAAGCGGCCGCTATCCAGTTCAGGGTGGCCATGCAGGGCCCGGCCGATGGTGTCGATGATGAAATGGAGAAAGTAGGCCTCATCGCCGGGATAGCCCGCCGGGCCGGGGAAGACCACCCAGTCGGAGCTGCCCGCCGCGGCCACCCGGGCGCCCGCCTTCTGAAGGCGCCGGAAGAGCCGGCGCCCGGTGACGCTGCTGCCGGAGAGCCGGCCCTGGCAAAGACGCGTGTCCATGGTGCGGTGATACAGGGCTTCGATGCAATGATCCAGGTTCGGGTCGATGGGAGGCTCAAGAATGGTGCCCCCGTCGAAATTCAGGGTGAAATAGAAGAGGCCGCGGTCAGCCGCCAGGGACAACAGCCGGGGCAGGGTGGTGGCCAGGTCGAGGAGGTCCAGGACGGCATGGGCGACGAGAAGGTCCCAGGTCGATTTTCTCCCTTCCCGGTCCATAAAATCGAAGAGGTCGGCGGCTTTCAGGGTCACCCGAACCTCGGCGCCGGGGGGCCTCAAGACCATGGCCCCGTCCGCGTCCTCGAACAGGCTGGCGTGGTGCGCCGCCGCATACCGGCGGCAGCGCTGCCGGGCCGCCCGGATGAACTCCGTTTCGACATCGATGCCGGTGTACGCCCCCCGGGTGAGCACGCCCCAATCCAGCAGGCGCTCCAGCATGGTGCCGATGCCGCAGCCCACTTCCAGGACCCTGAGGGGGGCGGAGTTCGGCCGGTCCCGCACCGCCTGCACCAGGGTGTCCCACACCTGCCGGTTCAGGGAGCGGTCATCCAGGGGCTGTTTGGCGGCGAGATAGCGGATAAAGTCGGGAGCAGGCGGGCCGGTCACGGTTACCCCAGGAAACTTTTCAGGAAGGCCCGCCCCAGGGCGGCGGTTTCCTCCCAGGTGGGATGGGCCGCGGCGGCGTGATGCGCCGACAGGCTCAGGCGCTTCAGAAGCTCCCGGTCCTGCATCAGGAGGTTGAGATGGTGGGCCAGGGCGGCGGCATCCCCCGGCGGCACCAGAAAGCCGTTGTGGTCATGGTGGATGAGTTCCCGGGCGGCGCCGGCGGTTCCGGCGATGGCGGGCAGGCCGAAATGCATGCCCTCCAGATAGACGATGCCGAAGCCTTCGTAGGAGGAGGGCACCGCCAGGAGGTGGCTGGCAGCGCACCGGGCCGCCAGTTCCTGGGCGGGGAGGGCGCCCAGCAGGGATACCCCGGGGGTCAGGCCCGCATCCTGAATCTGGCGGCGGATAGTCTTGACATACGCGATATCCATGTCCAGGCTGCCGGCCACCGTCAGCCGCCAACCGTCCCGGGGAAGGTTTGTAAGGGCCGTGAGCAGGGTGTGCAACTCTTTACGGGGGATCAGGTTGCCCACAAACAGGATGTGCAAAGGCCCGGGGGCGGTGGCCCGGGCCTTAATCTCGGCCCGGGTGATGGAGCCGGGCAGGCCGTTGCGGCCGGGAGACGCCACCACCAGGGGCTGCTCCCGCCCCACCAAATCCTCCACGTCCTGCTTGGTGGTCCGGCTGACACAGATAAAACCGTCCACCGAGGCCAGGTAGCGTTTTTCCACCCGGCGGTATAGTCGGGTGGGCCAGGCCGAATGGGTCTCCCGGCAGCGGAGATGGTGCACGATGGCGACCAGGGGGGTGGGAATCCGGGGATGGAGGCGCTGGTTGAGCCAGAAGCAGGAAGGGTGCACCAGTTCATCTTGGAGGAGGACATCAAAGGCGGCCTGCTCAAGTCGGCGGCGGAGCCCGGCGTTCAGGTTATCCAGCAGGCTCACGCCATAGTGACGCCAGGGGAGACTGATGACTTCCACTCGGTCGCCCTGCTCCCTGAGATACCGGACCAGGTGGCGGTCATAGATGAAGCCCCCGGAAATGGTGTCCAGGCGGCCATAAATGAGCAGGCCTACCCGCACTAACGTGCCTCGCGGTAGGCCGCCCAGGCGATTTCATTTTCCCAGATTTTGACCGTCACCGCGCTGAGAGGCTCCTGGATGCGGCTCAAAAGCTGCTGGCCAAGGAGGCGGGCAAAGTTCTCGATGCTGGGGTTGAGCCCGACGAATTCGGGGAGGTCGTTCAGGGTCTGGTCCCGGTAATAAGCCACCAGTTCCTCAAGGTGGGCTTCCACGGCCACGATGTCCACCAGGTAGCCGTGTTTATCCAGAATTTTCCCTTCCAACTGAACTTCCACCTGGTAGTGGTGGGAATGGAGTTCATTTTCAGCGCCCCAATCGCCGCCGAAGAGGTAATGCCGCGCCACGAAGTCTCGCTTCACCGCCAGGGTGTAGTTGTGCATGAGGTGCTCCTTGGTTAAAAACAAGTTATTAACGGAAGCGAAAAATAGGTTACCTCATAAACCGAAAGCCAGAAAAAATCCCCCTAAATCCCCCTTTTGCAAAGGGGGACTTTAGACGCCATTCCGGTAATTTCCCTCCTTTGTAAAAGGGGGGATAGGGGGGAATTCCCCTGGATCGACTATCAGTTTAGCAATTTATTTAATGCTCCAGTTTATAAAAACGCCCCTGGCGACCTTATGGTCTACTCCGCCACCCTTCAATAGGTCAGGATTACCTGGATGGCGTCTTCCGGGTGGCGGTCGATCAAGGCATAGGCTTGGCCTGCCTGATCGATGGGAAAGCGATGGGTGATGAAGCGGGCTGGCTTCACCTGTTCCAGCATCTGCCAGGTGGTATGATAACGGCGGGTCTTGTTCCAGCGGCCGGTAAGCTCCGGGGCGATGCTGCTGACCTGGCTGCCGATGAGACGCACCCGACTGCGATGGAAACTGCCCCCCAGGTTCAGATCGGACCTTTGAAGCCCGTACCAGGAGCCGATGACCACCCGGCCGCTGAAGCCGGTGGCCGCGATGGCCTGGTCCAAGGCGACGGGGTTCCCGGAAATCTCATAGCAGAGGTCGGCCCCGGGATAGGGGCGGGCGTCCTGGAGACTCGAGGCAAGACGCGCCAGGACGTCCGGGGCCGAGGGGTCCAGGCTGACGTGGGCCCCCAGGTCTTCGGAGAGCAGACGGCGCTTGGGGTAGAGATCCAGGGTCACCAGGGACGACAGCGGCCAGCGGCTCAAAAGGGCGGTGAGGAGCAGCCCCACGATGCCCTGGCCGAAGATGGCCACCTGTTCCCCCGCCAGGGGTTGGCCGTCCAGGAGGAAGGTCACCGCGGTTTCCATGTTGGGAAAGAACACCGCATCCTCGGGAGTCAAACCGTCGGGCAGTCTGAGCAGTTCGTCCGGGGTAGCCAGGAAGTGGCTTTCGTGGGGATGGAAAGCGAAGACCAGCCTGCCTTCCCAATCGGGCGCTATCCCCCGGCCCAGCTCGATGATCTGGCCCACCGTGGCGTAGCCGTATTTTAGGGGAAAAGCGAAATTCCCCGCCAGGGCGGAGATGGTTTCATCCTTGGTCAGGTCCGCCGGCGCCAGTCCCCGGTAGATCAATAACTCGGTGCCCGGACTGATGGCGGAAATGACGGTCTTCACCAACACCTGGCCAAAAGCCGGGGAGGGGAGGGTTTCGCTTTGCAGCGCCACCTGTCGGGGGGCGGTAAAATAGAGGGCCTGTCGTTCCATTTAACTGCTCCATTCCGGTTCCCCGCGCAGCACCAGGTCATCGCCCAGTTGCTGGTAGCTGAGGTTCTTGAGGCGCGGAAAGCGCCGCAGGGAAGAATGCCCTAAATGATCCACTACCCGGAGGCCGCCCACCAGGAGGGGGGCGATGGTCAGGACGATCTGGTCCACCAACCGGGAGACGAGAAAACTCGTGATAATCTGGGCTCCCCCTTCCACCATCAGGCTGTTAATCCCCAGGGACCCGAGCTGTCCCAGGAGACCGCCCAGATCGACCCAGCCGTTGCTCCCCTGTAGCCGCAGGACCCTGGCCCCCGCCGCCTCCAGGGCTTGTTGCCGCTCGGGGTCGGCGGCTTCGCTGGTGGCAATCCAGGGGGAGCGGCGATTTTTTAGGAGGCTGGCATAGGGAGGAAAACGGAGGCGGCTGTCCACCACCACGGGTTGGGGATCTGGCCCCGACACCAGCCTGACGGTGAGGCGGGGATTGTCGGCGAGCACCGTGCCGATGCCCACCAGGATGGCCTCGTGGGCGGCCCTGAGACCGTGGGTCATGGCCATGGCTTGAGAACCGCTGAGGGCCAGGGGCCGCCCGGGACGGTCGGCAATACTGCCGTCCAGGCTCTGGGCGTAGCTGAGGGTGACCAAGGGGCGGCCGGTACGCCGGCGGTGGGCCGCCGCGGCTTGCAAGAACGCACATACCCGATCCAGGATCGGGATCGCTTTTTCAACCGGCATGCCCATTTCTCCTTGCATCACGCCCTGAGATAGGGTGAGGGGGCCCGGGTTCAAGCTGAGAAGAGAATATCGCCTGGATTAACCGGGTCAGGCCGTCCTATCTGTAACATGAGAATAGTGGCGGCCTTTGTCAAGTTGGGATGCCGGCGCGACCGCCATGAAATTCCAGCTCATCTTTCAATAAATGAAGGGGCGGGGTTATCCCGCCCCTGGGCGGGCGCCAAGAGGTGACGGTGAGTCCACGGTGACGCGGCCAGAAGGCCGCCGGGCTCAGACTTGTTCCAGGGCGTTGAAAAAGAAGGCGATTTCTACTTTGGCGGTGTCGGGGGCGTCGGAGCCGTGGACGATGTTGGCCTCGATGTCCCGGGCGAAATCCGCCCGGATAGTGCCGGGCGCGGCCTGGCGGTAATCGGTGGCGCCCATGAGGTCCCGGTTGACCTGAATGGCGTTCTCCCCTGCCAGGATCATGGCCACGATGGGCCCGGAGCTCATGAATTTGGTCAGGCTGTCGTAAAAGGGGCGTTCCTGATGCACCGCGTAGAAGGCCCGGGCCTGGTCCAGGGAAAGGTGGAGCATCTTCATGGCCTTGATCTTGAGGCCGTTTTTCTCAAAGCGGCCGATGACGTCGCCGATGAGACCTCGGGCCACGCCGTCGGGCTTGATCATGGATAAGGTGTGTTCTATGGGCATTATGCAATCTCCTGCGAAAGATTTTTGTAGCGGCGCATTTGTGTGTGCGCCTTGTGAGGGGCGGACACATGGGTCCGCCCCTACAATTCATCTCTATATTCGGCTTTCTGATCCTAAAAAATCCATTCGAAAGGAAGGATTTTCGCGGTAAAGCTGACTGCTGATTGCTGATAGCTGACGGCTATCTTTCTTCTTTCCGCTCCACGTAGCCGTGGTGGTCGAACTGGAGCGTGAAGGTGCCCCGTCCCTGGGTCAGGGAGCGCAGGGCGGTGGCATAGCCGAACATCTCGGCCAGGGGGGCCTGCCCCGAAATGAAGCGCACCGGCCCCTTGGCCAGCAGGTGGTCCACCTTGCCCTTACGAGAGGCAAAATCGCCCATGACCTCGCCGGTGAATTCCTCCGGGGCGATGATCTCCACCTTCATGATGGGCTGTAGCAGTTGGGGCTGGCCCTGGTGGAGCCCCTGTTTCAGGGCCGTCATGGCCGCGACCCGGAAGGCCATCTCCGAGGCCTGACCTTCCCGGACGGTGGCGTCGGCCAAGGCCACGGCGATGTCCACCGCCGGGTGCCCGTAAACCGCCCCGCCTTCCAAAGCTTCGGTGACCGCCTGGGCGATCAAGGGCACAAAGCCCTGGGCCGGATGTCCTTCCGGCAACAGGGAGATAAAAGAGTTGCCGGCCCCCCGGGGCCGGGGGGTAAGGCTCAGCTTGACTTCGGCGAAATGTGGCCGGCCGGCCAGCTCCCGATCGAAGGACCCGGTTTCCTCCACGGCCGCGGCAATGGTCTCCCGGTAGACCACCTGGGGGCGGCCCGCCCGCACGTGGGCGTGGAACTCCCGCTCCAGGCGGTGGATAATGACTTCCAGGTGGAGCTCCCCCATGCCGGATAAGAGGGTCTGACCCGTGTCTTCGTCGGTGTGGACCTTGAGGCTGGGATCTTCCTCGCACACCCGCTCCAGGGCCGGCCCCAGGCGCTCCTGGTCGTCCCGGGTCACCGGCTCGATGGCCAGGGAGATTACCGGCACGTAGGACGAGATGGGCTCCAGCACCACGGGATGCTGGCGGCTGCAGAGGGTGTCCCCGGTGGTGGTGGCCTTGAGGCCCAGGAGGGCGACGATGGTGCCGGTGTGGGCTTCCTCCAAGGGTTCCCGCTTGTTGGCGTGCATGCGGAGAATCCGGGCCACTTTCTCGGTGGTCTGCTTGATGGAATTGTAGACTTCCTGGCCGAATTTCAGGGTGCCGGAATAGACGCGGACATAGGTGAGCCGCTGGCCCTGGTCCACCATGATCTTGAAGGCCAGGGCGGCCAGGGGGACGTCATCCCGGGGCGGGCGGGTCTCGGGTTCTCCGGTCTTGGGGTTCTGGCCAATAATCGGCGGCACCTGGGTGGGGTTGGGGAGAAAATCCTTGATGCCGTCCAGCAGAGGCTGGATGCCCTTGTTACGCAAGGCGGAGCCGCAGTAGGTGGGCACCCCTTTGAGGGCCAGGGTGGCTCGCTGGATGCCGGCTTTGAGGGTCTCCAGGGTCACGGGCTGCTCCGCCAGGTAGACCTCCATGACGGCGTCGTCCACTTCGGCCACGGCCTCCACCAGGGCCTCCCGGGCCGCCGCGGCCTGGGTTTGATAGTCGGCGGGGATTTCGAGCTCCTCAAAGTCAACGCCCAGGGTTTCTTCCCGCCACTTAAAGGCCTTAAGGCTCAAGAGGTCGATGACGCCCTGAAAGCGCTCTTCTTCGCCCCAGGGCATGGTGAGGACCAGAGGATGGGCCCCCAACCTCTCCTGCAGGGACGCCACCGCGGCCCAAAAATTGGCCCCCATGCGGTCCATCTTGTTGATGAAGGCCAGCTTGGGCACCCGGTACTTGTCCGCCTGGTGCCAGACGGTTTCGGACTGGGGCTCGACCCCGCTCACCGCGTCGAAGACCCCGATGGCCCCGTCCAGCACCCGCAGGGACCGTTCCACTTCGATGGTGAAATCCACATGGCCCGGGGTGTCGATGATATTGACGACGCAGCCCTTCCACTGGCAGGTGGTGACCGCGGCGGTGATGGTGATGCCCCGTTCCTGCTCCTCAGGCATCCAGTCCATGACCGCGGCGCCGTCGTGGACCTCGCCCATCTTGTGGGTGCGGCCGGTGTAATAGAGGATGCGCTCCGTCAAGGTGGTCTTGCCGGCGTCGATATGGGCAATGATGCCGATGTTGCGAATGGCCTTGAGCCTGGGGGTGGTCACGGGGTAAACTCCAGAATTAACAACCTCGTTTGTAAATGAATTTGGCTTTACTTTCAACCTTTAATATTATGGGGGAGGGATCGAGGACCGTTATGTCTTGTAATTCTTCGGCTTTCAGCTACTGTCCCTGCTGCGGCGGCCCTTTGGCAACCCGGCGCCGGGGGGACCGGGACCGTTTCGTCTGTGGGGAATGCAACCGGGTGCTGTATATCAATCCCGCCGTGGGAGTGGCGGTGGTGGTCCGCCGGGGTGGGGAGATTCTCTGGGGGCAAAGGGGCGGCGGCCCCTACGCCGGGGCCTGGTGCATCCCCTGCGGTTACGTGGAGTGGGGCGAAGAAGTGCGGGCGGCCGCGGCCCGGGAGTTTCTGGAGGAAACCGGCCTGGCAGTGGAGGTGGGACAGGTTTTGGCGGTGCATTCCAACTTTCATGACCCGGAGCGCCTCACCGTGGGTATCTGGTTTGCCGGGCGTGTTACGGACGGCGTGCTTGCAGCTCATGACGACCTGACGGAGGTAAAATTTTTTCCCCTGGCTGCCCCGCCTCAGAACCTGGCCTTTCCCACCGACGCCCTGGTGGTGGAGGAACTTAAGGCCGGTAAGGCCCGGCTGATTCCCGACTCGGTTTTCTGAATCTTGGCGTTCTTTGCGGCTTTGCGAGATATTATCCTCACGCCAAGACGCCAAGGCGCAAAGACGCAGAGGAGACCGGGAAACCTAATCAGGCGGGAAAAGCTCTACTGATTCCAGATGCCGCAAATCCTTCAGGGAAACCATGGCCACCCGGGAGTCGACCAGGTCCAGGACCGCGAAACTGAAGGTGGGAAACCGCTGCTCCTCCAGGGTGAAGGCCCCCGGTACGATGAGGTAGATGGTGTCCGGCTCCAGGGTTAGGCAGGCCTGGCGGGCCTGAAATTCCTGGGGCCGCACCGCGTCGTTGGTGTAGAGCAGGCGGCTGAAGGGCGGCGTAAAGCGGGTGACGCAAGGGACGTGAGTATGCCCGTGGCACGCCAACATCGGCGGGCGAAAATGGTGGGCGCTATGCCCGTAGGCCCGGATGCGCTCATTGAAGTGGGTCCAGATCAAGGCCCGGGTGTGGGCCAGAAAGATCCGCCCCTCAAGTTCCAGGGCCACATCGCAGCCGGTGGCCTCGGGCAGCTGCGGCCCGAAGACGTCGTACACCCAATAAAGCCGGTTCCCGGGGTCCATGGTCAGCCAGGGCCGGAAGGGCTCCGGGGGACAATCTCCCAGGCAGGCCAGGTGACGGAGCCCCTGGTCCTTGAAAAAAGCCAGCAACGAGGGAAGGCCGGCCTGGTAGGTATGGGTATCGGCTACCAGCGCCAGCCTTTCCATGATCTGTCGGTCAGCCACTAAGAGTGGGTGAAGTCCCTTTATTGGGTCCGTTTGGGTCCGCAGGCGTGGCTTTCGCTGCCACCTTTGAAGCGCTGCACCAGGAGGGCCAGAAACTTGATGGCCTCATCTTTGTCTTTATCAATGACGATGGCTTCTATCTGCTGTTGTTCCGCGGCCGAAATTACGATCTGTTTGTCTGCCATAGCTTTTCACCTTGTCTGGCTGTAATGAAGCGCCGCCAGGCGGCGCCTGAAGATGTGGTTAAGGAACGGGCCGGCCGTTGGGTCTTAGGGCCAGTCTCTCCCCTGCTGTTTCAGTGTCGGATGACCGAGTGTGGTTGACCGGGTACAGGGGCCGCTGAAAGGCTCCCGCCGCCCCGTCGTCTCACCCTTGCCCCGGAGGGGTTTCGGCCACCTTGGGACCACAGGCGTGGCTCTCCCGGGACTTAAAGATTCCTACCAAATCACTGAGATACCGGAGGGCCTCTTCGCCGTCCTTGTCGATGACGATGCCCTCCACCTCCTGCTGCTGCTGTGTCGAAAAGCTAACGACCATATCAGCCATATATACCTCCCCATTCATTTTCCGTGAACACAATGTAAGCGCCCGACGCCCGGGTGTCAATAGATGAGCGAGACATTTGCGTATTTAGAAAAATCGGCGATAATAAAAAATGGAAGGCCTTCATTTCTCCCTGAGATTCAGACCTTTTGCACCCAAATGCAGCCAACGGGTCCGGGGCGCCCTGGCCTTAGAGCCGGGGCCCGGCGACCTTAATCCAGTTTTGAGGTGTAGTGCATGCCGAAGCTATTCAGTGACCGCACCAAGCCGGCCCGGTGCCCGTTTTGCAGCGCCGAGATTCTGAGGCCGGCGGAGGTGGAAGGCGGTCAATGGTATGATTTTGCCGCCGGGTCCTGCAATTGCGGGGCGATTTACGCCCACGATCCCACCGCCCGGAACGGCGGCGCCGTCTTCTTGCAGGCCCTGCTCATGGCGGCCGGCGGCGATATGGACCGGGCCATGGATCTGGCCGAAGGCGAGGATTATGACTGCGGTTACGTCCACAAATACAACCTTAACCTCCATTGCCTGGAACCCAATTCTTTCGGGACCCTGTACTTCGTGCGCCTGAGGGGCCTGGCCGGGGATTAAGCCGCGGCGCCGGTGCAGCCTGCCCCCGCCGCCCCGTCCGGGCCAGAAAATCGTTGACAGCCTGAAAGCCCTTGCATATTATTGATACAGAGTTATGCCAGGCGCGAGCCACCCAGACTCATCCGGGTGGTTTTTTTATTTTTTTTATGTAAGAGGGCGGCTGATGCGCTTGGTGATGATCGACAACTACGACTCCTTTACCTATAACCTGGTGCAGCTTTTTTTCGAGTTCGACCTGGAAGTCCTGGTCTTCCGCCACGACGAGATCGATCTTACCGGCATCGCCGCCCTTAAGCCCGACTGGCTCTGCATCTCGCCGGGCCCCAAGGCCCCGGACCAGGCAGGGATCAGCAAGGCGGCCATCGCCCATTTCTCTCAGCACCTCCCTATCCTGGGAGTCTGCCTGGGACACCAGGCCCTGAACGAAGTCTTCGGCGGCGCCACCGTCAAGGCCCCCATCCCGGTCCACGGCAAACGCCACCAGGTTTTTCATAAGGGGCGCGGCATCTTTAAAGGTCTGCCCTCACCCTTCGGGGCCGCTCGCTATCATTCCCTCATGACCGTCCCCACCTCCCCGGAATTGGAAGTCACCGCCTGGACCGAGGACGGCGTGGTCATGGGCCTCCAACACCGCCGCTTTCCCCTCCACGGGGTCCAGTTCCACCCGGAATCCTTCCTCACCAGCCACGGCCACGCCCTGGCGGCGAATTTTTTGGCGGAAAGGATAGGTGGGGGATGGGGCTAAGGGCGAGAGCCCTTACCCCCTCCCCCACGCCCCCTCCCCCAATCCCTTACAGGGGGCTGGGAGGGGAGTTTGAGGGGAGGGCGGGGGACTCGCGTCCCCCGGTTTTCCCCTCAAGACAATACCGAGGCAATCATGGTCGGCCGGGTAGTGGATATTGAGGTCAAGCCGTATGAGCCGCCGCCGGGGGTTAGCGACCTGGCGGAGCTCTTCAGCGCGGTACGCCAGCGCCCTTATGCCATGTTGTTGTTGAGTGGCGGGGAGTTGGACTGCGCCGGCTATTCCCTCATGGGCTGGGACCCGTTTCTGGTGCTCCGGGCCAAGGGGCGACGGGTGCGGTTGGAGCAGGACGGTGACACCCGGGTCTCTGATGCCGACCCCTTTGTGGTGCTGGAGGATATCCTCAAGGCCCTGGAGTTGCCGGGGGATTCCCCCCTGACGCCCCTGGCCGCCGGGGGGCTGGGGTTTCTAGCGTATGACTTGAAAAATCACCTCGAGCGTCTGCCCACCACCGCCGCCGATGATCTGCACTTGCCCGACATGGTGTTCGCCTTCCCCCGGCGCCTGGTGGTCCACGACCGCCGGGCCGGGCGTTTCTGGCAGGTGTCCATCACCTACGAAGACTCCAGGGGCCGGCGGAGTGTCCCCCAAGACGGTGAGATTTGGCCTCCGGCGGTTCCCGTCGGGGCGTACCGGGTCGGGACCCCCAAGAGCAACTTTACCCGGGAGGCGTATCTTCAGGCCCTCACCCGTATAAGGGAGTACATCCGCGCCGGTGACGTCTATCAGGTCAATCTGACCCAGCGCTTTTCCTTTCCCCTGTCCGGGGAGCCTTACTACCTGTTGCAGCGGCTTTTCCAGGTGAACCCCGCCCCGTTTTACGCCTATCTCCACTGCGGGGATTTCCAGGTGCTCTCCACCTCCATGGAGCGCTTCCTGTATCAACGGGGAGATTATCTCGAGACCCGGCCCATCAAGGGCACCCGGCCCCGGGGGGCCACCCCGGCGGCGGACGCGGTCCTGCGTCAGGAATTGGCCGAGAGCCTCAAGGACGACGCCGAACTCTCTATGATCGTGGACCTCCTGCGCAACGACCTGGGCAAGGTCTGCAGGCCCCGGACGGTGCAGGTCAAGGAGCACAAACGCCTGGAGGCTTACGAGAATGTCTACCACCTGGTGTCCATCGTCACGGGGCAGTTACGGCCTGAGGTCGGCGCGGTGGACATTCTCCGGGCCACCTTTCCTGGGGGCTCCATCACCGGTTGCCCCAAGATTCGGGCCATGGAGATCATCGACGAACTGGAACCCCACGTGCGCCATGTTTACTGCGGAGCCATCGGCTACCTGGGGCTGCACCGGAACCTGGACCTCAACGTGGCCATCCGCACCGCCATCATCTCCCAGGGACAGGCCCATTTCGCCGTGGGGGGCGGGGTGGTTTACGACTCCCGGGCAGAGGACGAATACGAGGAGACCCTGCACAAGGCCAGCACCCTGTTCCGGCTCATCGCCGGGGATGTCTAGGCTGGTGTAACAGGGTAAAAGGCGAAAAGGGAAAAAGATTGCTTGAAAACTCTGACAAATCGTATGATGGGATATCGCATGGCAAGGGTTTTTTCGATGCGCGGCAGAGACTGCTAATATTCACCCCCTTTCGCCAAAAATCTCTAAAACCCATAAGTTGGTAATGCTATGGAAGAATTTGTCTGGCTCAATGATGACCTGCTGCCCCTTGCCCAGGCCCGGGTGTCGGTGAACGAC
The DNA here is from genome assembly GCA_963812015.1 of uncultured delta proteobacterium. Lineage (GTDB taxonomy): Bacteria > Desulfobacterota > Desulfobaccia > Desulfobaccales > 0-14-0-80-60-11 > 0-14-0-80-60-11. Next base: position 1,319,773 of record CAWETI010000002.1, read on the forward strand.
CGGGGGTTTTTGTATGGCGACGGCTTGTTTGAAACCTTGCGGGCCGAGGCGGGGCGGGTGCAGCTTTTGGCCGAGCATCTGGAGCGCCTGGGGGCCTCGGCCCGGGCTTTTCGCCTACCTTTCCCAAAAAATGCCCCCTGGGAGGAGCGCTTGGCCCGGTTGCTGGCGGCCAACGGCCTGAGTCGGGGCCCGGCCCGGGTAAAAATTCTCCTGAGCCGAGGGGTGGCAGAAGAAGGCCTTGGCCTGCCGCAGGAGTGCCGCCCCACCCTGGTCATCTGGGCCCACCCCTATACTCCTCCCCCTCCCGAGGAGTACGCCGCGGGCTGGCCGGTGGTGGTCTTTCCCCAGGGCCGCTCCACCTTCCTGGGCCGTCACAAGAGCCTCAACTACCTGTTCTACCTGGCGGCCCGGCAATACGCCCTGGATCAGGGGGCCAAAGAAGCCCTCATCCTGGAGGCCGACGGCCTGGTCTCGGAGGGGGCGGCCACCAGCCTGGTCTATCTTCATCAGGGGAGGTATTATACCCCCGCCTCGGCCAGCGCCCTCCCCGGGGTGACCGTAACGGTGCTCCGCCGGGGGTTAGCCGCCCGGGGCCTGGCCCTGGAAACCCGGGTTACCGCCGTGGCCCAGCTTCAGGAGGCCGACGGCCTCTGGCTGGTCAACTCGCTCATGGGCCTGATGCCGGTGGCCGCGGTGGATGGGGCGCCGATGCCGCAGAGCGAAGCCACCGGCTTTCTCCAGGAGGTCTTGGCGGCATAATCTGAGGGAGGGGGGGAAAATTGGCTTACGAAAAATCCCCCGGCCCTCCCCTCAAATCATCCTTCCATCTTCTCCAAGGCCCGGCGCAGTTGTTCCCCGGTTTTTTCCCCGTCGCCGGGTTTGTAGCTCTTCTGGGGAAAGAGCCTGAGGCCGTCGGTGTGATAGCGGGGGATGACGTGGAGGTGGGCATGGAACACCTCCTGCCCCGCGGCCTCGAAATTGTTCATGCCGAGGTTGAATCCCTGGGCGTGTAAGGCCGCCCGCAAGGCCTGGGCCACCCGGCGGCAGACCTGGCCCATCTCCATCCACAAGGCATCCGGCAACTCCAGCAGGTTCTCATAATGCGCCTTGGGGATGACCAGGGTGTGGCCGTAGTGCACCGGGGCGATATCCAGGAAGGCCAGGACCCCCTGGGTCTCCATAACCCGCACCGCCGGCACCTCCCCGGCTGCAATGCCGCAAAAAATACAGTCTCGCATGTTTCTCCTTATCCGCGAAAATTTTCTTGAGGGCCGGAGCCGCTGGCCAGGCGTTTTCCTCTTGAGGCGTCCCGGCCAGGAACCTGGGCCCGTTTCGGGGAAACCGCACCCCCTGCATTTAAGGTTATTGTCATTATAGTCGAAAAATAGTATGTATAACGGCACTTCACCAATGTTCCTTAGCCACCAGGGAAGTTTAAGCCATGTGCCTGAACCTCCGCCGCTTCTGCGCCTGCGGCCGCAACTCCGCCGATTTGAGCTGCCGGGATAATCTTTTGCCCGGGGAAATCCTGATCAACCTCTTTTGCCCCCAATGCCGGCCCGACAGCATCGAAGCAGACACCATGCTCGAAGACTGCGGCTGGGTCCTGGAATATGACGTGGAGCGGGCCCAGGCCTTTTTTGCCCTCAGAAGTATCAGGGGCCGGGCCACCCCCGGGTTCATCTTCGATGCAGGTTATCTGAGCTGGCAGGGGCTGACCCCAGGCGACCAGGAGATCAACACCCGCCTGCATCAGCGCCTGGCGCCGCTTATCGAGCAGGATCTGGCCCTTTACCTCAAGTCGCTGCGGGCTGAGTGGGTAGCCCACGTGATCCAACTCAAGGCCGTCGGTTGGCGCAAAGCCCAGGCCACCTGAGGCGTTGGCGTATCCAAAAACCCGAACTCCAAGGAGGACCTAGATGCGGAAAACTGGTTGGACATTGACTATCGCAGTTTTATTCGGACTTTCTCTGTTCTTGCTGGCCCCCCCGGACCTCTTGGCCCAATGGGGCCTGATCAAACAAGGGGTGGACGCGGCCAGGCCAGGGGAACCGGGAACCAAGCCGGCGCCTGCGCCTGAAGACCCCAACGCGCCGCTTAACCGGGCCAAGATGGGTGAGACCTTCCAATCTCCCATGACTTTCAAGAACAATCGGCATTTTTCCTACACCATTCCCGCCGGCTGGCAGAAGGAGCAGGGAGACCCCACCGGGGAGAAGGGCGTCGGTTTCGGACTGCCCGGGACCACGGTCAGTTTTACCATCCATATAAACCAGATGGTGCCGAGCTTCCCGCGCAAGGCTTCGGTGGACGCCTCCTATAAACAAGCCATGGAAGAAAAGAGCATCGGCAAATATATGGCCGTGAAGCGGCGGGATCAAGGCGGCAAAAGCGGGGTCATCGGCTGGGAGACCATCGAAACCGCAGAAAAGGGCTCCGGCGGCTTTCAGCGGATTCAATGGCAGTGCTATGACAAGGACAACTACTACTATAGTTTTATAGCCTGTGTTAACCCCCAGCAGTTCAACCAACACCGGGCGGTAATGCAGAAAATCATCGATTCTGTTCGGTTCGACTAAACCCGCTCCGGGGGTGATCTCCCCAGGGGAGGCCACCCCTATCTTGCCTGGAAGAGGGCCGGGGCAGGATGGCCTGAACCGGATAATTTTCAGAGACAGCCCCAACCATTACAGCCATGACCCTTAAAGACATTGAAGCAGCCCGGGAACGACAGCAGGGGGTGGTCCTGCGCACCCCGTTGATCTATTCCCATACCCTGAGTCGGGCCGGCGGCCGGGAAGTCTTCCTGAAGCTGGAGAACCTCCAGACCACCGGGTCGTTCAAGCTGCGGGGGGCGCTTAACCGCCTGACCCTCCTTAAAGAGCGGGGCGAAGGGCCGCGGGTGGTGGCCGCCTCGGCGGGCAACCACGGCCAGGGAGTGGCCTTCGCCGCCGCCCAGTTGAACCTTCCGGCCACCATCGTCATGCCCCAGGGGGCCTCCATTTCCAAGCAACTGGCCACCCGGGGCTATGGGGCCGAGGTGATCCTTTATGGCCGGGACCTGGGGGAGGCCCTGGAGAAGGCCCAGACCCTGGTGGCCCAGGGCTATACCTTCATTCACCCCTACGACGACCCCGAGGTCATCGCTGGCCAGGGCACTCTGGGCCTCGAGATCGTCGAGGACCTGGCCGGGGTGGACACGGTGGTCATCCCCGTGGGGGGCGGGGGGCTGGCCGCGGGCGTGGCCGTGGCCGTAAAGGCGCGCAACCCGGGAGTGCGGCTCATCGGGGTGCAGACGGCCCAGGTACCGTCACTGGTTGCGGCCCTGAAGGCGGGGGCCCCCACGCCGGTGCCGTTCCGGCCCACCCTGGCGGATGGCATCAACGTCCCGCAGGTGGGCCGCCATCCTTTTCCCTATCTTAAGCAACACCTGAGTGAAGTGGTGCTGGTGGAGGAGCAAGAAATCGTCCAGGCGCTGCTTATCTTGCTGGAGGGTAAGAAGGTTTTGGCGGAAGGGGCCGGGGCGGCGCCCGTGGCGGCCTTTTTGGGGCCCCTGGCGGGCCGGGACTTGGGCCGCCGGGTGGTGCTGGTGGTGAGCGGCGGCAATATCGATATCCCCCTGCTGGAACGGGTGGTGCCCCGGGCTTTGCTGGCGCGCCGTCGGCTCCTGACGTTGCAGGTGGTCCTGACCGATTTCCCCGGCTCCCTGGGCCGCCTCACCACCCTTTTGGGGGAACAGGGGGCCAACATCCTCCACCTGTTCCACGACCGCCTGGCCCGGGAGCTGTCCCTGGACTACACCCGGGTGGAGCTCAACCTGGAGACCCGGGGCCCCGAACACGGCGAGGCGGTGCTCGTCGCCCTCCGGGAGGCCGGCTACCGGGTGGAGGAAAAGCCTTAAAAGACGGTTTTCAGTTTTCGGTTTTCGGTTGAACCCCGAGTTATATGATCAATAAGCGGCACCGGCGTTACGCCTGCGCATGCAGCATACAGGGTGGGCACCGGCCACCATAAATCCCCGGGATGGTTGCCGCTCCGGCTGACAGTTCACCTTTTTATCTGATATACTCCGCAAAAAATCTTTACCGAGGACCGTATGCCCATTTCGGCACGCATCAGAGACGCCATCCAAAATTCTTCCTGGATCCGGCGCATGTTCGAAGAAGGGGCCGAACTCAAGGCCCGCCTGGGACCGGCCCGGGTCTTTGATTTTACCCTGGGCAACCCGGATTTGGAGCCGCCGCCCCGGTTCCAGGAGGAACTCGTCAAGGCGGCCGGAGACATGGCCCCCGGCCTCCACGCCTACATGCCCAACGCCGGGCTTTTAAACACCCGCCACGTCCTGGCTGAGAAGCTGAGTCGTCTTCACCACCTGGAATTCAAGGCCCATGACCTGATCCTTACCTGCGGGGCCTCCGGCGGGCTCAATATCATCCTCAAGGCCTTGTTGGACCCGGGGGATGAAGTGGTGATCCTGGCGCCCTATTTCCCCGAATACCTTTTCTATGCCGACAACCACGGCGGCGTCGCCAAAGTGGTGGAAACGGACGAGCACTTCCTGCCGGACCTGAAGAGGCTGGCCGCAGCTTTGAGCCCCCGGACCCGGGCGATTATCATCAATTCCCCCAATAACCCCACGGGCCAGATTTATGACGCGGCCACGTTAACCGAGTTGGGACGGTTCCTGGCCCACCATGCGGGGCGCCACGGCCGGCCGGTTTACCTGGTGGCCGATGAGCCCTACCGGCACCTGGTTTATGACGGGGCCGAAGTCCCCAGCATCTTTGCGGCCTATCCCAATACTCTGCTGGCCACCTCGTTTTCCAAGGACCTGTCCATCCCCGGGGAGCGCCTGGGTTATGTGGCGGTGAGCCCCCGGGCCGCCGGCCGGGGTGAGCTGGAAGGCGCCCTGGTGCTGGCCAATCGCATCCTGGGGTTTGTCAACGCCCCGGCCCTGATGCAGCGGGTGGTGGCTCAGTTGACCGACGTGGCCCTGGACATCACGCCCTACGCCCGGCGCCGGGAGCTCTTCTGCGACCTGCTCACCGAGGCGGGGTATAAATTCCTCAAGCCTCAGGGGGCCTTCTATCTATTTCCCAAGGCTCCGGGGGGTGATGACCTTAACTGCGTGGCCCGCCTCAAGGAAGAAAATATCCTGGCGGTGCCGGGGCGGGGCTTTGGCCGGGCCGGCTATTTCCGGCTGGCCTTTTGCGTGCCCGAAAAGGTCATCCAGGCTGCGGCCCCGGGGTTTGCCCGGGCCCGGAAAAAAATTACCGGGTAGGGGTCTCTGGATTCCAGGCCCGAGCGGCCCTGGGCTTGAAAACCTGCTCATCATCGGGAGACCGGAAAAGACATGGCCAAGCGTCCCCAGCAGCCCCGGCCGGTGGCGGTCAAAGAAGTGCTCCAGAAGATCCTGTCGCCCGGCGACCGGGATGATCTGGAACTCCGGCAACAGATCCGCCGGGTTTGGGAGGCGGTGGTCCCGGCCGCTCTCCTGAGCCAGGCCCGATTGGTGGACCTGCGCCGCAAGGAACTCTGGGTGGAAGTCAGCTCCAGCCCCTGGAGCCAGGAATTGCAATTCCTGAAGCCGAAAATCCTGGCGGCGATGGACCGGTCCCTGGGACCCGGCAAGGTCAAAGACCTGCGAGTGCGGGTCGGGAATTGCCCAGAGTCGAGTAAAACCTGACGTTGAGAAAATCATTCCAATACCCGGCTAGGGCGTCCAGGTTCTTCTGAAAAAACCCTCATAAATCCTTAAGAATTTTTCTATTTCATCCGAATAATACCCCAAAGCTTTCACCTCATCCCTGGCGACGGCCCGGCGCGGCAGTTGCCAGGGAACATAAGGCCATCCACGCCCAAAAAATCTTCCCAGCTCCCGCTCACCATCCTCTTGGTGGATGATGATCCCCTGATCCGGGTTCTGGGGCAGGAATTGCTGGAGCACCTGGGGTACCGGGTGGTGACTGCGGCGGATGGTTCCGAGGCCCTGGAGAAGTTTCAACGGCTGGGGGTGGTGGACCTGGTGCTCTTGGATTACTATCTGCCGGGCCAAACCGGCTGCCAGGTGATTCGGAGGTTCAAGGCCCTGGACCAGCGGGCCCGGGTGCTGGTGGCCTCGGGTACTTTTTCTTCCCGGGATCTGGACTGCCTTAAGGCGGAGGGGGCCCTGGGCCTGATTCATAAACCGTACCGGCTGACGGACCTGCAGCGACGGATTCAGCTGGTGCTGGCGGGCCAGTCGGGGTTTTAGCGGCTGCGGCCAGGGGCCGCCGGTCAAACCGGAGCAGCACCGCTCCCACCCGGGTCAAGCAGGCGGCCTCCTGCCAGTCGGGCCCCAGGAGGTTGGCGGTGAACTGGCGCAGGAATTTCAGGTCCGGGATATGGGAGGCGATCAGCCAGAGGCGCTGGGGGGATGTTTGGGCTTGAGCAGCCCGATCCAACCCCTTCTCCACACATGACCGGCCCCAACAGACCCCGTGGTTCGGTCCGCGGTAATAGTATTTGAAGGGCGCCACCGCGAAATAATAGACATAAACAAGATCCTGGGGCTGGAGATTGGCTTCCAGGTGAGCCACCAGGGGTTGAATCTCTTCCCGGTTGTTGATGGGATAGAGGTTTTTGTTGAGGCCGGCCAAGGGATGGAGGGCCACCAGGAATATTCCGGTCAGGGCCAGGGCCAGCCAGCGCTGGCGCCGATGCCAGAGCCAGGCGAACCCAGCCGCGCCCCCGACTGCCAAGATGAGATAGAGGATCGGGGCGCTGAACAGCATCAGGCGGTTGCCGCCGTAGTGGGCCATAAAGGGGTAGCGGTGCAGGCAAGCGGCCCCGAAGGCCAGCAGCAGCGGCCCTCCCAGGTAAAGCAAGACCCGGGCGCGGCCCCGCCGCACCATCACGACTATACCGGCTGCCAACAAGAGCGGCCCCCAGATTACCCCCCACTCACCCAGAAAATACCGGAAATAGCGGTAGAGAGCCGATCCCAGCCACCGGAAAAACGGCACCAGGCCGGTGAGATCCGGGAAGTCCTGGGCCCAATACGCCACCAGTTCGGGGTCCACTTCCCGCCGGATAAACAGCAGATAATAAGCGGCAAAGGCCAGGCACCAGACGGAGCCCAGGAGGGCCAGCCGGGAGCGTCGATCCTGGGGTAGGCCGGCCCACAGGACCGTCACGACGATGGGCAGGGTAAAAATCAGGGCTTGGGAGAAACCCAGTCCCAGCCCGCCGGCCAGGGCCAGGACCAGCCAGCCCCCGCGGCCCCGGCCGGATCGGAGCCGTTCCGCCAGCCACAGCACCAGGACGGCAAAAAAAGCATCGCCGCTGTACTGTTTCAATTCCTTGGAATAATAGACCATAATGGGGGAGAAGGCCACCGCCGCCAGGGCCAGCAGGGCGGCCGGAACTTCCACCAGGGCCCGGCTGAGACGCCAGAGGAGCCAGAGGGTGCCCACCCCGAACAGGAAGGAGAGCCCCCGGAGCACCACTTCGCTGTGGCCCCAGAGCTGCACCATCGCCCAGACGGTGAGGAGATAAAGGGCCGGGGTGGACTGGCCCGCGGCTAGGGCCTCTTTGGCCGTGGGTTTCATGGCCGCCAGGGCCACCCAGGCCTCATCGGTCCAGAGGTCCCGGCCCCCCAGGTTATAGAGGCGGAAATAGACCGCCACCCCAAAGATCAGGGCTATGGCCAGCATGGTGAGGTATGGCCGGGATAGACTTTCGGGCTTAGGGCCGGGCCGGGACATGGCACCTATCTCCCGGCAAAGCTGGTGGGAGCGTGGGTTCGGGCAAAACTGGCAACCACTCGACAGACGGGGGCCAAGGGCCCGGTTGCGGCCAATCTGGAGCAATTCTGTACTGGCCTGACTTCGCCATAATCCTCTTGAGGCTTTATCCGGTCCCCTGATTTAAAATCGAGACAATTTCCTGGTAGATTAAAATCTGTTTAAATATTATTATTTTACCATCTATTTTTACCACTCGGCAAGGGGAAACCCCAGGAGCGGGGGAGGGGAGACAGAGGGGCCTCGCCTCCGGCATTTCCCCCCATAAGGCGGCAACAGCCAACCCGTCGGGAGAAGCGACTTGACAGCAAAAAATTTTTGGTGGCCGGCGCCGGTGGCCCCCGGGGAGCTGGTGGCGGTGGCGGCCCCGGCCAGCCACGTCAGCCGGCCCGCCTGGGAGGCCGGGGTGCAAATTCTCCAGGACTGGGGTTTTCGGGTGCGTTGCGGCCCGGAGGTCTTCGAGCCCCGGGCCTATGGGGTGGCCACGGATCAGCTGATAGCCCGGCGCTTTATGGAGATTTGGCTGGACCCGGAGGTCAAAGCCATTGTGGGGGTCAGGGGAGGCTATGGCTCCCTGAAGTTGCTACCCCACCTGGATCTTAAAGCCCTGAAGACGCACCACAAACGGCTGGTGGGGTTCAGCGATATGACCAATCTCCTCTGGTACTTCCACCATGGGCTGGGGCTGGTGACCTTCCACGGCCCCAACGTGGCCCAGCTCCCGGAGGTGACTCCCGAGGCCCGGAAAAATTTTTATGAGTGGCTCACGGCCCCGGGTCCCCGGGCCATTACTTACCGGAACCTCACGGTGCTCCACCCCGGGGTGGCCACGGGCCCCCTGGCCGGCGGCAACCTCACCACCCTGTGTCACCTGGTGGGCACGCCCTATGCCCCCCGGCTGGCAGGTTACCTGTTGTTTCTGGAAGACCACAACGAAGCCCTGTACCGCCTCGACCGCATGCTCCACCACCTGATCTTCGCCGGGGTCCTGGATGGCGTCCGGGGGGTGGTGTTGGGGGGCTTTACCCACTGCGGCTCCCAAGACGGCCTCCTGGAGGTCTTGACTACCGCCTTGGCGCCCCTCAACGTGCCGGTGCTCATGGGCCTGCCGGTGGGCCACCAGCCGGACAACCACACCCTGCCCCTGGGAGCCTGGGCTCGCCTGGACACCGGGGCCGCGTCCCTGTCCCTGCTTGAATCCCCCATCCTCCCTTAAAATCTCTTGGGGCAGGTCAGTCTTGGGGTAATTCACTTGTAAATAATTGCAGACCTCCTCCCCTTGACAAGCGCGTCTTGAACCTTATTTTTGCACTAAACCCCTAGCTGCCTCAGGAGGAGTTATGGCTCACACCTGTAAAACCTGTGGCGCAGTGGCGGCAGAACCCGGCCACCTGTGCGCTCCCACTACCGAAGAGACTACGTGCGCATATTGCGGGAAACATACCCCTCACGTCAAACATTACTGCAAGGGCAAGATGGAAGACCTGAAGTATGTTTGTGAGGGGTGCGGGCGCCTGGCGCCTTTCGCGGATTTGCTTTGCAAACCCAGCAAAGTGCCGGCGTGACCAAAGTGCCGGTGGGAAAGACCGGTATACGGCACTAGTGGAGTGGATGGAAAAAGGTGCCGGGTAAACCCAGGGCGGGACAGCGCCAGCAACCTTTCAGCTATTTTCCATAGCCACATCTCCATACCCACCAGGGGTTGAGAAATCGCCATTCTCAGCCCCTTACTTTTCCTACCTAGTCTCAATCAAAAGAATCTTGAATCGTAGGGGCCCATCTGCGTGTCCGCCCTCCATCAAAGGCGGACACCTGGGTCCGCCCCTACAGGGAGTTCCCGTTGGTTTGCGACTTGGTATCAGGTAAGGTAGGAGTGAAGGCCGGAGAGCAGGAAACTGACGCCAAAATAGGTGAACAATACCGCCATGAATCCCAGCACCGCCAGCCAGGCGATGCGGCGGCCGTGCCAGCCTTTCAAGAGCCGGGCGTGGAGCAGGGCCGCGTAAATGAACCAGGTGATCAACGACCAGGTTTCCTTGGGATCCCAACTCCAGTATCGGCCCCAGGCGGTTTCGGCCCACACCGCGCCGGTGGCAATTCCCAGGGTCAGCAGGAGAAATCCCAGGACGGTAGTCCGGTAGATGAGACTGTCCAGGGAGGGGAGGGGGGGCAGGGAAGGCCGGGGCCGCCGGTCCTGGAGGAGATAGAGGATGGCGCTGCCGAAGGCCAAAGCAAAGGCGGCGTAGCCCAGGAAGGCCGTCACCACGTGGATGAGCAGCCAGTTGCTCTTCAGGGCCGGCATCAAAGGTTTGATGCGGCTGTCCGCCCCGAAGGAGGCATAAGCCAAAAGGAGGGTGGAGAGCATCGCCACCAGGGCGCCCAGGTAGCCCTTGAGGTAGCGGCGAAAGGCGAACAGGCCCAGGGCCGGCAGGCACCAAGAGAAAAAGAGCAGAGATTCATAAAAATTGGACAGCGGTACCTGAATAATAATGAGCTGCAGTTTGTCGGCAAACGACGTGGTGGGGGAGTGGCCCAGGGCCACCCGGTAGGATTCCACCCAGCGGCCGAGGAGCGCGCCGGTATGGGTTCCCAGCCCCATCCACAGTATAGTCCGACCCGCATTCTGAAGCCGGGGAGACGACCATAACTCCGCCATCAGGAACAGGATGGCCACCAGCAGATAGATCAACATGACGACGCCAAGGATCTGGCTGATCATGACGGAGTCCCTCCCTTCAACTCCATAAGGAGCCGTTCCTGACGGGCGGCAAATTCTTCCCGGCGCCGGGGGCTGGCCCCCAGCAGGCGCGCCTGCCATTTTTCTTGGGGAGTTTTTTCCAGCACCAGGGCCCACCGCTCCGTCGGCCGAAAGAAGGCTAGGTAAAGTCCGGGCAGGAATAACAGGAAGCCGGTATACACCCACCCCACCCCGGGATCACGCTTCACCTGGAAGACGGAATAATACGCCAAAGGGATGGACTCCACGGTGAACTGGTAGGGGCCGGGTTGGCCGCCCAACTCAGGATGGTCTTGCAAAACCCAAAAAGCTTCGGGATGCCCCGAGCCGGGACTGAAGGCCAGGAGCACCGCCGGTCCATACCCCTGAAAGTTACCGTCCACCCGCATGGCGATGACCTGGCCCTGGCCCCCGGGCAACTCCACCGGCTGGCGCAAGGGCGTCTCGATGGCCTGGTTGAGATCCCCCAGCTGTACTTTGAGGCGGATGGGTCCGGTGGCTTGGCTGCCGTAAGAGGACTGATAGAAGGTCAGGCCGCCGAAGCTCACGGGTTCATTGACCCGGCAGGTGGCCCGGGACACCTCCCGGCCGTCTTTCAGAAACATCAGGTCCGAGCGAAATTCCTTGGGGATGCCCCCTGGTTCGTAATAGGCGACCTGGAATTTATCCAGGCGCACCTGGAAATTAAGGGGCATCTCTGACCGGGACCCCACTTGAAAGGCGCCGGCCACCTCTCCCTGGTCCAGGGCCAACTGGCCGTCCACCCCCCAGAATTTGCCGATGAGGCCGCCGGCCAGGATCAACAGGAGGGCCACATGAATCAAGTAAGGGCCCAACGGGCGGAAGCGGCCCCGTTCCAGGAGATAGATCTCCTGGTCCGGGAGCGTCTCCCGGCGGAAATGACCCAATTCCCGGCCCAGAGTGGCGGTTATGAGGAGATGGGGATCGACCCCCGCCGGCCAGGTGATCCGGCCCCGTTCCGGCAGGGTGAGGGCGGCCTCCCGGGTGAGCGGCTGCCAGACGCGTTTCACGGCCTGGGGCAGACCGTGGACCACGCAGGCCAGGATATTTATCGCCAAAAGCACGATGGGCGATAGAAACCAGGGGCTGAAGTAGACGTTGGCAAAACCGCCCCGCCAGAGCAGGGCCCCCCAGATTTCGCCGAACAGGCGGGGGTACTGGCTCGGGGGTTGGTTCTGGGGCACGACGGTGCCGATGACCGCCACGGCGGCCAGGATCAGCAGGAGAAATACCGTCAGGCGGATGGAGGTCAAAGTCCCCCATAGCCATGACTTGGGTTTGGAATGAATCCGGGTGGCAGGCATGCGGTTGTCGGCGATTACGGTCCCCCGGCCATACGTCATGGGGCCAGGCAGCAGCCGCAATCCTTGGAGATGGGAGGACGATCCTGGGATGACCGATGGGTCGGCTCAGTCTTCTTCCAGGTCTTCTTCTTCGCTCAAATGATCTTCATATTCCTCTTGGGTGAACAAATCGTCAAACTCCTGACCGGAAGCCAACTCCACTCTGACCAACCATCCTTCCGTCAGGGGATCTTCATTGATGATTTCCGGCACCTCCGCGGCCTCGTAGTTGACCTCAACGACCTCTCCGGAGATCGGGGCCTTCAACTCCCGCCGTCCGTTCTTGGCCTCAATTATGCTGAAGGGTTCATCCTTGATGAACTCCTCTCCTTCCTCGGGCAGTCGGAGACTATAGATCTCTCCCAATTTTTCCTGGAGGAAATCCGTCAGGCCGATGGTGACCTGAGTGTCATCATCCATCCGGACCCAGACATGGTCCTGACTAAAGCGCATCTCACCGATGGTACTCACCCCACTCCTCGAGATAGTCCGTTGCCCCAAAAGGCTAGACGCTGGGGAAATATAATAACCCCACACAGGTTTGGCAAGGGTTTTTTGCAAGGTATATGTATCTCATTCGGTTATGGCGACTTTTTTGCTTTGGCTCCGCCTCTTTGCGCCGCCCTGGGCTTTTTAGCTTGACAAGCAGGGGGGGCAGTGATTAGTTTACTCCTAATTTCACAATCCCCAAGCAGAACCGCCGAAGGGAGGCTGGCTAGATGAAACAGATTAAGAAAATTCTTTTCCCCATTGATTTTACCTCGCACTTTGAATCTTTGCTGCCCTGGGTCTCCACCTTTGCGAAGAAGTTTGACGCCACTGTTTATGTCCTATTTGTGGCGCAGGATTTGTCGAATTTCTCCACCTTTTACGTGCCCCACGGCAATATCCAGGAGTTCCAGCAACAGGCGGTGGAATCGGCCACCAAAAGAATGGCGGCCGCGGTGCAGGAATTTTTCAAAGATTTCCCCAAGCTGGAAACCCGGGTGGAGTCAGGCGCGGCTGCGGCCAAGATTCTGGATCTGGCCAAAAAAGAACATATCGATTTAATCATCATGGGCGCCCATGGCCGGAAGGGCCTGGATCGGGCGATTTTCGGCAGCGTGGCCGACAAGGTGGTGCAAAGCGCCCCCTGCCCGGTGATGACCGTCCGTCCGTAAGGTCCATCTCACCCTCAGGTAATGGGGTTCAGCCCCTCCGGCTCCGGCCGGAGGGGTTTCTGCGTTAGGCGTTGCCAGGCCCCGGGCGGACAGCGCCGGACTCAACCCCATCCACCCCAACAGCAAGAAGATCAGGATACTGCGGCGGCCTGGTGGCATGGAGACGCCCCTTCCGGTTACTCCCGGCTGTCCCGGTCCGCCGGGGGAATCAGCAGGATGGGGCAGGGGATGAACCGGGAAATGTTGTGGGCCACGCTACCCACCGAGATTTCCGCAATGAAGCCCTTGCCTTGGGTCCCTAACAGAATCATGGAAATATCCGTGGTTTTGAGGACTTCCAGGATGACCGCGACGGGATGGCCCACCGCCACCCGGGTCAGAACCTCGGGGACGCCGGCGGCCTCGAGCCGGCCATGGAGAAGGTCCAAAAAATTCCGGGCCATCGCGGTGGCTTCGGCGGCCGCCTGGGGGTCCGAAGACATCCCCGGAGCCATCTGGAGGGCATGGAGCAGGGTAACCCGGGTCACGCCCCGGGGCGCCAACAGCTCCAGGTAGCACATGGCTTCGGCCGCAGTCTGGGAAAAATCCGTGGGAAACAGCAGGTGATCCAGGAGTTCGGTGCAGTGCCAGAGGCAGTGGGGCTCCTGGCCGCTATCCACCCGCACCGGCAAGACCAGGAGGGGAAACTGGATATTGTGCAGGACCGCGCCGGAAAAGGTCCCCAGCACTCCTTCCCGCCAGCGGGATTTGCCGTGGGAGCCGATGATGGTCAGGGGGGCATCGTATTTCTGGGCCACTTCATTCAGGGAGAACCCCGGCAGGCCGATGGGGGTCTCGATGATCACCTCGAGGCCCTGGTCGGTGAGCACCTGCCGCTGGGCGGCCAGGCGGGAGGCGGCCGGGGGGGTATATGCTCGCCGGTGCCGCCAAAGAGATCCGGGGTGATCACGTAGGTCAAGATCACCCGCCGACACCCCAACTCCAGAAGTTCGCCCCCGCAAGAGACGATCTGGTCCCAGGCGAAAGACAGATCAGTGGCCATGACCACCCGGTCAAAGATGGGCCGAATCATCCTGCAACCTTCCTCCCCCGGTAAAGCTCCCCCTATCCCAACCGACAACCCCTTCCTGCATCATTAAGTATAACAGGATAGGCGAAAAATCAATGGCGGGGGGCGGGGTCACGCTATCTACCGGTGGCCGCGGCACCCCGATTCGCCCAGAATATTTCCTGCAGTGCAATTTTCCGTTTATAATTATTCGCTGACGGGTGTATATCAGAACACTAATGAAGGGGTTTGAAGCCTGATCTCAGCTTAACCCGCAAAGTCGGGAGGATTGCATGGACCAAGCCGGGTTTCGGGACTGGCTCTGCCGCCGACTGGTGATGGAGAGCCGGGACGCCATCATCTTTGCGGATCGGGACGGGGTCATTCGCCTCTGGAACGCCGGGGCCGAGGTGATGTTCGGCTATCGGGCCGCCGAGATGGAAGGGCTGACCCTCGACCGGATCATCCCTGAGACGTTGCGGGCCCGGCATAACGAGGGCTACCGCCGGGTGATGGCTGAAGGCCAGAGCCGGTATGCCGCCGAACTCCTGGCGGTGCCGGGCCTCAGAAAGGACGGAGGCCGCATTTCCCTGGAGTTCACCATCACCCTGGTCAAAGACGGCGGGGGGGAGATCCTGGGGGCCGCGGCCATCATGCGGGACGTCACGGCCCGCTGGCAGCGGGACCAGGAGCTCAAAAAGCGCCTGGCGGCTCTGACGGCCGGGGACCAGGCCCGGGAGTAACCGCGCAACGCTAACTGTTTGGCTTTTTTGTCAGGTGAGGAAATTTCTATGGCCAAAGAACACATCCTGGTGGTGGAGGATGAGGAAGACATCCTGGAGCTCCTGCGGTACAACCTGCATAAGGAAGGCTACCGGGTGACCGGGGCGCTCTCCGGGGAGGAGGGCCTGCGCACCGCCCGGTCCCAGCCCCCTGACCTCATCGTCCTGGACCTGATGCTTCCGGGAAAGGATGGGCTCACGGTGTGCCGCGAGCTCAAACAGGACGCCAAGACCCGGGATCTTCCCATCATCATCCTCACCGCCAAAGGGGAGGAGGCGGACATCGTGGCGGGCCTGGAATTGGGGGCCGACGACTACGTCACCAAGCCTTTTAGCCCCCGGGTGCTTTTGGCCCGGCTCCGGGCCGTGCTGCGCCGCCGCCAGGCGGAACCGGCGGCGGAGAGCGACTCCCTGGAACTCCAGGGGATGACCATCCATCCCGGCCGCCACGAGGTCCTGGTCCAGGGCCGGTCCGTGGACCTGACCGCCACCGAGTTCCGTCTGCTCGCCTTTCTGGCCCGGCGCCCCGGCTGGGTCTTCACCCGGGCCCAGATTGTCCAGGGAATCCAGGGGGAGGACTATGCCGTGTCCGATCGCGCCGTGGACGTCCAGATCGTGGGGCTGCGGAAAAAACTGGGCTCGGCCGGCCAATCCATCGAAACCGTGCGGGGCGTGGGCTACCGCTTCAAGGAGTGACCATGCGGCGCCGTCGCCTGGTGGCCCAGCTCTTTCCCTCCTATCTGGTCATCGTCCTCCTGGCCTTGCTGGCCGTGACCTGGTATGTGTCCCAGGCCTGGCGCCATGCCTTTTTGGAGCAGACCGCGGCGGACTTAAAAGTCCGGGCCGATTTGGTGACGCCCCAGTTCCAGGGGCTGCTCGACCACCTTGATGCCGGGGCCGTGGACCACCTCTGCAAGGAGTTGGGCAGGCTCAGCGCCACCCGCCTGACCGTGATCCTGCCCACCGGACGGGTCGTGGGGGATTCCTCCAAGAACCCGGCCGGGATGGACAATCACGCCGACCGGCCCGAAATCCAGCCGGCCTTCCAGGGCAAAATCGGACTCTCCACCCGGCTGAGCTATACGGAAGAGACCCCCATGATGTATGTGGCGGCGCCGATCATGGACCGGGGCCGGGTGATCGGCGTGGTGCGCGCCTCTCTGGCCGTGGCTTTTATCGACCGGGTCCTTTACGGCATGTATTTCAAGATCGCCCTGGGGGGCATGGGGGCCGCCCTCCTGGCCGCTTTGTTGAGCCTGGTGATGGCCCGCCGCCTGTCCAGCCCCCTGGAAGAAATGAAGCAGGGCGCCCAGCGCTTCGCCCAGGGGGATTTGCGGGTCAAGGTGCCTGTCCCCCCCTCCGATGAGTTGGCCAGCCTGGCCGAGGCCTTGAACTATATGGCGGAACAGCTGGACCAGCGCATCCGCACCATCACCCGGCAGCGCCAGGAACAGGAAGCGGTGCTGGCCAGCATGGTGGAGGGGGTGATGGCCGTGGACCACCGGGAGCGCCTTATAACCTTGAACCAAGCCGGCGCCCGGCTGCTGGGGGTGGACCCCGAGACCGCCAGAGAGCGCCCCCTCCCGGAAGTGGTGCGCAACCCGGATCTCCAGAATTTTGTGGCCCGGGCCCTGGCCAGCCCCCGGCAGGTGGATGGGGAGATCATCCTCCGGGAGAGCGGCCAGGACCGCCTCCTCCAGGTCCAGGGCACCACCCTCCGGGACCCCCAGGGGAAGGCCTTCGGGGCCCTGATCGTCCTCAACGACGTGACCCGCCTGCGGCGCCTGGAGCAAGCCCGGCGGGATTTTGTGGCCAACGTCTCCCATGAGCTCAAAACCCCCATCACCTCCATCAAGGGGTTTGTGGAGACCCTGCTGGACGGCGCCATGCAGGAACCGAAAAACGCCTTGAACTTTTTGCAGATCATCGCCAGGCATGCCGACCGCCTCAACGAGATTATCGATGACCTGCTGAGCCTGTCCCGCATCGAGCAGGATTCGGAGCAGGGCAAGATCGCCCTGTCCCCCGGCCGCCTCAAGGAGGTCTTGCACAATGCCATCCAGGTGTGCCGGGAACGGGCCGCGGCCAAAGACATCCGGATTGACCTTAGCTGCCCCGATGAGCTGGCCGCCGAGATCAACGCCCCGCTTCTGGAGCAGGCCGTGGTGAATCTCATCGACAACGCGGTCAAATACAGCCCGGCGGCGCGACCGGTGCAGGTGGAGGCCCGCGGGGAAACCGGAGAAGTGTTGATCCTGGTGCGGGACCAGGGCCCCGGCATCGCCCCGGAACACCTCCCCCGCCTCTTCGAACGCTTCTACCGGGTGGACTCCGGCCGCAGCCGCAAGGTGGGGGGCACCGGGTTGGGGCTGGCCATCGTCAAACACATCGCCCAGTCCCACGGGGGGTATGTGACCCTCCAAAGCGCTCCCGGGAAAGGCAGCACCTTTTTGATCCATCTGCCCCAAACCGAGCCCGCCGCCGGAGCTTAGGGCTTTTTCCGCCAGCAACTCCCTGGCAAATCTCATCCCCAAACAGTTTTGGTGCTTAACTTCACACCTTGGGGCTGAGGAGGCAGAACTGTCCGTCCCGGCGCGCTCCTCAGCACGACCTCTGCTTCGCAAAGTTTATCTGGTTTTTTCCTACCATCCTTTTCTCATAGAGTAATATAAGCGTCTTCCTGTAGGGGCGCACCTGCGTGTGCGCCATCAATCAGGGCGGACACATGGGTCCGCCCCTACAGAACAATATTACCTGTATGAGCGCAACTTGTTATCAAAGATCCAGGCGCGACTCTTCCAAAAAGTCCTCCCTTGCCGAAATCTAGTGATCGGCTGACGAATTCCTAATTTTCGCCGGCTATCTTAAAAAATAATCATCGGTGGGGGTCGGCCCCGATAATCCCGGCCCTGGACTCCCCTGGAGTTGGAGGATAGCAGACCTAGAGATTCCGGGTATCCTGCCTCACCCTGGGGAGAGGTGACCACCTGGGGCTGATGATACGCACGGCTGCGGCTCTCTGGGTTTCCGAAAGTTCAGAGGAAGCCGGACCCGGCGCCGAGAGAGGGAGTTGATGGCCCGGCGGAACTCAGTAACCAGCTCTTTAAGAAGGTATCGTCGGATCGTGGTGGCCGGGCGCTGGATATGGCTGATGACCGTCACCTTTTTTAGGGCTCCGGCCGCGCCGTGCGAACCACGGGAATCCTACCCCATGATCTTTTCTTGAACCTTGCCTAATCCTTATGGAACGCTAACAAACGCCTAACATCTTCAGGATAAATTTTAAATCTCTAAGGGAGAGCAATAATGAAGAAAGCAGCACGGTTGGCAGTGGCATTGGTGGGCCTCATGGCCCTGGCTGGTTTGGCCCAGGCCGAAGACGTAACCATTAACGGGGCCGGAGCGTCTTTCCCCTACCCCATTTATTCCCAGTGGGCCCACAAGTATAACTCCCTCACCGGCGTCAAGATCAATTACCAGTCCATCGGCTCCGGGGGCGGCATCGCCCAGATCAAGGCCAAGACGGTGGATTTTGGGGCCTCCGACGAACCCTTGAAAGCCGAAGCCTTGAACGAGTCCGGGTTGGTCCAGTTCCCCATGGTCATCGGCGGGGTGGTGCTGGTGGTCAATATCCCCGGCATCGGCCCGGGTCAGCTCAAGCTCACGGGTGAGGTGCTGGGGGATATCTTCCTGGGCAAAATCGCCAAGTGGGACGATCCGGCCATCAAGAGCCTCAATCCCGACCTGAAGCTCTCCTCCCAGGCCATCACCGTGGCCCACCGCACCGACGGTTCCGGCACCACCTTTATCTTTACCAGCTACCTGGCCATGGTTTCTCCGGCCTGGAAAGAGAAAGTCGGGGCCGGGAAATCGGTGAACTGGCCGGCGGCCGGCAGTATCGGCGGCAAAGGCAACGAAGGCGTGGCCGGCCAGGTGAAGATGGTGAGTGGCGCCATCGGCTATGTGGAATATGCTTACGCCCTGCAAAATAAAATGGCCTTTACCCAACTCAAGAATCAAGCCGGCAAGTTCTTAAGTCCCAGCATTGAAGCCTTTCAAGCCGCGGCGGCCAATGCCGATTGGAAAAACGCCCCCGGTTACTACCTGATGCTCGACAACCAGCCGGGCGACCAGAGCTGGCCCATCGCCGGCGCCACCTATATCCTGCTGCACAAGGACCAGGCCAATGCCGCCAAGATCGCAGCCATGCTGAAGTACTTTACGTGGTGCTACCAGCACGGTGGCGAGATGGCCGCAAAACTCGATTACGTGCCTTTGCCCAAGAATGTCGTGGAGATGGTGGAAGCCACCTGGGCCAAAGACGTGAAAGCCGAAGGCAAACCCGTCACATACTAAACCGCCGGGGCCTCTCCATAACTGGGGGCGGGGGATCGTGACCCTGCCCCCTACACTTCCGATCCTCAAAGATACGGCTTTCGAACCATGGCAAAATCAACCCCGGCAACTTCCAAGGGCGATTACTACTTTAAATGGCTCACCGCCATCTGCGCCCTGATCACCCCGCTCCTGATGGCCGGGATCTTCCTGGAGTTAGTGGGCCATTCCCTCCCGTCCATCAAGAAATTCGGGTTTAGCTTCTTATTCTCGCAAAACTGGAACCCGGTTACCGAGCAGTTCGGGGCGGCCAGCAGTATCTTCGGCACCATCATGTCCACCCTCATCGCCATGGTCATCGCGGTGCCCCTCTCCATCGCCATCGCCCTGTTCCTGGTGGAGCTGGCCCGGCCCGGGGTCAGCAAGGTGGTGGGCACCATGATCGAGCTCTTAGCGGCCATTCCCAGTATCATTTACGGCATGTGGGGCATGTTCGTGTTTGGGCCGTTTATGGCCAAGCACGTGCAGCCGCTCCTCCAAAGCACCCTGGGTTTCCTGCCGCTCTTTCAAGGACCGCCCATGGGGTTGGGCATGCTGACCGCGGGGATCATCCTGGCCTTCATGATTCTGCCCTTTATGTGCGCCATTACCCGGGACGTTTTTCAATTGGTGCCCAATGTGGTCAAGGAATCCGCCCACGGCATGGGGGCCACCACCTGGGAAGTCACCTATAAGGTGACCATCCCCTACGGCCTGGTGGGGATTATCGGGGCCCTGTTCCTCGGCCTGGGCCGAGCCCTGGGGGAGACCATGGCGGTCACCTTCGTCATCGGCAACGCCCACAATATCTCCGCCTCTCTGTTTGCCCCCGGCAACAGCATCGCCTCCACCCTGGCCAACGAGTTCAGCGAAGCCACGGATGTGCTCTATGTCAGCTCCTTGATCGAGTTGGGCCTGGTGCTGTTCATTTTGACCTACCTGGTCCAGGTCGGGGCCCAGTACATGTTGCGGAAGATGTACAAATCCTGGAGTGTGGGCCTATGAAACCCCGCCCCCCCACCGGTCGCCGCACCGTGGACCTGATGGTGCGGGGGTGGTCCGTGATCTCGGCTTTGCTGGGCATCGCCGCCCTCATCTGGATCCTATCCGGAGTCATCGTCCGAGGGGTGGGCGCCCTGAACCTGTCCTTCTTTACCCAGTTGCCCACGCCCCCCGGCATGGCCGGCGGCGGCATGGCCAACGCCATCCTGGGGACGCTGGCCATGACCATTGCGGCCACCCTCATGTCGGTGCCCATTGGCCTCTTGTCCGGCATCTATCTGGCGGAGTTCGGCCAGGAGTCCCGGGTGGCCGACAACAGCCGCTTCTCCGCCAATGTCCTCATGGGCATGCCCTCTATTATTATCGGGGTGTTCGCCTACACCCTGGTGGTGCTCCCCCTGGGACACTTTTCGGGGTACGCCGGGGCCGTGGCCCTGGCCATCCTGATGATCCCGGTGGTCACCCGGACCACCGAAGACATGCTGCGCCTGGTGCCCAACACCTTGCGGGAATCGGCCCTGGCCCTGGGCGCCCCCCGCTGGAAGGTCACCCTGACGGTGGTGTTTCGGGCGGCCAAGGGCGGTTTGATTACGGGGATTCTGCTGGCGGTGGCCCGGGTGAGCGGCGAGACCGCGCCCCTCTTGTTCACCGCCCTCAACAGCCCGTATTGGGTCAAATCTTTGTCGGGCCCCGTTCCCAACCTCACCGTCACCATCTTCAACTATGCCATGTCCCCCTATGAGGACTGGCAGCAGATGGCCTGGGGAGCGTCCCTGGTCATCACGGTGGGGGTGTTGGCCTTTACCCTGGTGGCCCGTTTTTTCTTGAGGACCAGACGATAGTTAAGTATTCGGAGGCAATGACCATGGATGATGCCCTGCAACCCGGAAATATAGCGGCGCCGTATTATGATACGGCCCCGGGTACGCCCGCCGCCAAGCTCTCGGTCCGCCATCTGAACTTTTTCTATGGCAAGACCCAGGCGCTCTTCGACAACAACCTGGACATCGCCACTCATAAGGTGACGGCCATCATCGGCCCCTCCGGCTGCGGCAAATCCACCCATCTGCGGATTTACAACCGGATTTACGAGCTCTACCCGGAGCACTATGCCGAGGGGCAGGTGCAGGTCGATGGCATGGAAGTCCTCAGCCCCCAGGTAAACCTCATGGAACTCCGCCGGAAAGTGGGCATGGTGTTTCAGCGGCCCATCCCCTTCCCCATGTCCATCTTCGACAACGTGGCCTTTGGCCTGCGGCAGCACTTTCATTTGCCCAAGAGCCAGATGGCGGAGCGGGTGGAACAGGCCTTGCATGGCGCGGCCATCTGGGATGAGGTCAAAGACCACCTGGACCGGCCCGGGACTTCCCTGTCCGGGGGGCAGCAGCAACGGCTGTGCATTGCCCGGGCCATCGTGGTGGAGCCGGAGGTGCTGCTCATGGATGAACCGTGCTCCGCCATCGACCCCTTGAGCACGAACAAGATTGAAGCATTGATCCATGAGTTGAAATCCCGGTACACCATTGCCATCGTCACCCACAACATGCAACAGGCGGCCCGGGTCTCGGATTATACGGCATTTTTCTACCAGGGGCACATCATCGATTTTGGCCCCACCCCGGATATCTTCCAGCGACATTCCTTGCTGGATGAGGTGCCACCCAAGGAAAGACTGCAGGAGCTTCTGGAAAATAAACCGAAATATGCAAGCCTTTCCTGATGTTCAATACTATAATGAGCATGGTTAATCTGGCGCACACTACCCGAGAAGACGATCCTGTGGCTGAGGACACCGCGAAATCGAACCGGACGGCAGAAGTCTTTCCCTCTGAAGTCATCCTGAAAGGTCTGGGGATACCCACCAAGCTTGCCGTCCGGCACCTGAATTTTTACTACGGCGGGACCCAGGCCCTGTTCGACAATAACCTGGATATCGCTGAACATCAGGTGACCGCCATCATCGGTCCCTCCGGCTGCGGCAAGTCTACTCATCTCCGGGTTTACAACCGCATCTATGAACTCTACCGGGACCAGCGGGCCGAAGGCGAGATCTGGCTGGACGGCGTCAATGTCCTGAGTCCGGCCCAGGACGTCATGGAACTCCGCAAGAAGATCGGCATGATCTTCCAGAAACCCACGCCGTTTCCCATGAGCGTCTTTGAGAACGTGGCTTACGGCCTCAGGATGCATTACGCCTTGAGCAAGAGCGAAATGGCCGACCGGGTGGAGGATGCCTTAAAACGTTCCGCCTTGTGGGATGAAGTCAAAGACGTTCTGTATCGCCCGGGCACGGCCCTGTCCGGCGGGCAGCAGCAGCGGCTTTGCATCGCCCGGACCATCGTGGTGGAGCCGGAACTCCTGCTGATGGATGAACCCTGCTCGGCCATCGACCCCATCGGTACCGCCAAGGTGGAGGAACTGATCAACGAATTGAAAGCCGAATTTACCATCGTCATTGTCACCCATAACATGCAGCAGGCCGCCCGGGTCTCGGACTTCACTGCCTTTTTTTACGTGGGGAGGGTCGTCGAGTTCGGCACCACCCAACAAATTTTCACCAATCCCGCCAACAAACAGACTGAGCAGTACATCACCGGGCGCTTCGGCTGAGCTGGGCCCCGGGCTGCCTCCCCTACGACGTTTCCTCGCTTTCCCCCCGCTTCCGGCCTCATCCTCAAAACGCGGCTGCTTATTTTTGCCGGCAGGACTTGATTATCCTGAAAACAACAATATTATAGATATTTAAGTCTAGGAAATCGGCGGATAACCACCTGTGCCCAAATCATTTAGGAGAATGGCCCGCAAGGCCGGCCTGCCCCCGGGTTCCCTGATATATACGGGGGAGGAGGAGCACCTGGCGGCCAAAATCACCGTCACTCGTTACAACGAGCACGATTTCCGAGAAGACAAGGTTGATAATCTGACCGAATGCCCGCTGGCAGACGATCAGGGCAGGGTAACCTGGATCAATGTCAGCGGCATCCACCAGGTGAAGAACCTGGAAAAGCTGGGCGAGTGCTTCACTATCCACCCCCTGGTGTTGGAAGACATCCTGGATGCGGAACAACGGCCCAAAATCGAGGACTATGACGATTATCTCTATATCGTCTTAGCCACCAGCAGACCTGGCGCCGAGAGCCAGGAACTCGTGTCGGAGCAGATCAGCCTCATTCTAGGGCCCCATTACGTCATCTCCTTCCAAGAAGGCGACGGCGATCTCTTTGCGCCCATCCGGGAGCGGCTCCTCAAGGCCAAAGGGCGGATCCGCAAGCTGGGGGCCGATTATCTCGCCTATACCCTCATCGATCTGATCGTGGATAATTATTTTGTGGAACTGGAAAAATTCGGCGACCAGGTGGAATTTCTGGAAGACAAAGTGATGAGCCAGCCCACGCCCGAGACGTTGCGCGATGTGCACCGGTTTAAGAATGACATGATCATGTTGCGCAAATCCCTGTGGCCCTTGCGGGAAGTGATCGCCCGGCTGGAGCGCCGGGAGTCCCCCTTGATCGGCGAAAATCTGGCGATGTATTTTAGAGACGTCTATGATCACACCATCATCGCCATTGAAACGGTGGAGACCTATCGGGACATCCTGTCGGGGATGCTGGATATTTACCTTTCGTCCATGAGCAACCGGCTCAACGAGATCATGAAGGTATTGACCATCATCGCCACCATCTTCATGCCGCTGACCTTTATCACCAGTCTTTACGGCATGAACTTCAAGAATATGCCGGAGTTGCAATGGCGATACGGTTATTATGGGGTGGTCGTGGTGATCGCGGTTGCCATGCTCGAGTACTTCCGAAGAAAACGCTGGATTTAATTCCAATGCGCTTCCCTTAAAGGGCGGGGAGACCCCGTCCCTCGATGGGTGCTTCAGGAAACAGCACT
Source organism: uncultured delta proteobacterium (assembly GCA_963812015.1). Lineage (GTDB taxonomy): Bacteria > Desulfobacterota > Desulfobaccia > Desulfobaccales > 0-14-0-80-60-11 > 0-14-0-80-60-11. The sequence goes on from CAWETI010000002.1 coordinate 1,343,921, forward strand.
GGTTGTCTATCAAAAGGAGGATCTGACCATGGCGGTTAAGGTGGGCAAGCCGGCCCCGGAGTTTGAAACCAAGGCCTATACCCAGGGCGAAATCAAGACGGTGAAGTTGGCGGATTACAAGGGCAAGTGGGTGATACTCTACTTCTATCCCGGGGATTTCACCTTTGTCTGTCCCACGGAATTGACGGCGGTTGCCTCTAAATACGAGGAAATTAAGGATCTGGGGGCCGAGGTCCTGGCCATCAGCATCGACAGTCCCTATACCCACAAAGTCTGGCAGGAAACCGAGCTTTCCAAGATGATTCCCGGGGGGCTGCCTTATCCCATGCTCTGGGACAAGGCCGGAAGCATCGGCGAGGCCTACGACGTCTATGACGAGGCCACCGGGGTGGATATCCGGGGCCGTTTCCTCATCGACCCTGACGGCGTTCTCCAGGCTATGGAGGTGCTGGCCCCGGCGGTGGGCCGCAACGTGGCCGAGATGATCCGGCAGATCCGGGCCTGCCAGTACGTCCGGGAGAGACCCAAAGAGGCCACCCCCGCCGGCTGGGAACCGGGGAAAAAATCCCTGAAGCCCGGCGAAGAACTGGTGGGCAAGGTCTGCGACATGTGGGCCCCGGATATGGCCTTCTGAGATAAACCAGGCCATCGGCGCCAATTATCCGAGAAACCAGCCTTTTTTTTCCACAAACGGAGGGCAGGTTTTACGGGTTTCCTTTAATTTACCGACAATCTCTTAAAAATTGTCTGCGCGGTGAGGTGACGTTTCGGCAAGAGTCGCCCCGGGTCCATTTCCGGGCCCCGGCTCTTAAAAAGGCCATCGAGTGAAGCAGCTCTACGACCAGCGGGAGGTGGCCCGGCTCACCGGCATCTCCGAAAGCCAAATTCGCTCCTGGGCCCGGCAGGGTCTCATCGCCCACCGGGAAAAGGAACGGGGCCGGCTTTGGTTCGACTTCCAGAGTCTGGTGGCCTTCCGGACGGTGAGGGATTTGCGCCGGCAGGGGGTCTCGCTGCACCAGATCAGAAATTGCGTGGAGAAACTGCGGCAGATCATGCCCGGGATCAAGCAGCCCCTGTCGGAGGTGCGGATCTCCCTGGTCAAAGGCCGGCTCATCCTGGGCAAAAACCGCCGGCGCTTTACTCCCGAAGGCCAGCTTCTCATCGACTTCACCGGCGGGGAGAGCGCCCCCGTGCCCCTGGCCACGCAGGCCCACGAAGAATTATTTTCCCAGGCCCTGGACGATGAGGAGGCCGGGCGGTTGTCGGAGGCCCGGGAGAAATACGAAAAAATCCTGGCGGCGGTGCCGGATCACGTGGAGGCCCTGGTGAACCTGGGCAACATCCTCTACCTGTCGGGCCATGAAACCGCTGCGGCCTCCCGTTACCTCCAGGCCCTGGGCATCAATCCGGATAACGTGGAGGCCAACTACAACCTGGCCAACCTTCTGGAAGGCCAGGGGGAAATGGATGCGGCCGTCCTCTTTTATAAAAAGGCCATCCAGGTGGAGCCTGAGTTTGCCGACGCCCACTTCAACCTGGCCATGGTCCTGGAGGCCGTGGGGAATGTCCGAAGCGCCCGGGATCACTGGCGGCGCTACCTGGAGATAGACCCGGAGAGCAAGTGGGCGGATTTCATCAAGCGGCGGCTGGAAGAAACCTGAGGCCAGGCGACGGGAGTGTCCAGGTGATTAATCTGAAGCGGGCTTACGAAAAACCGGCCCGGGAAGATGGCTTCCGGGTCCTGGTGGAACGGCTCTGGCCCCGGGGCCTGACGAAAGAGGCGGCGGCCCTGGATTTGTGGCTCAAGGACATCGCCCCCAGCCCGGGGTTGCGCCGGTGGTTCGGGCATGATCCGTCCAGGTGGGAGGAATTCTGCCGGCGCTACCGGGCCGAACTGACGGACCGACTATCCGCCGTCAAAATCCTCCGGGAGAAACTGCGTGAGGGGCAGGTCACCCTGGTGTACGGATCCCGGGACCAGGAACACCACGCCGCCGTGGCCTTAAAAAAATTCCTGGAAACCGAGGCATCTTAAAAGCTGTAAGAGAAGGCGGGTTCACCAAGCAAGGTCATAAGATCCCCGATCGGGAGGTGTTGTCATGCAACGGTTTGTGGTCTTTTGGTGTGTGATCGCCATGGTTCTTACTTTTACCGCGGTGTGCGGCTCAGGAGGGCAACCCATGCAGATAATATCCAGCGCCTTTCAAGATGGCGGCAAAATTCCTCTCCACTACGTGATGCCCGGAGCCGGGGGCCAAAACCTCTCGGTGCCACTGGGCTGGTCCAACGCCCCGGCGGGCACCCAGTCGTTCGCCCTGGCCATGGTGGACCCCCATCCCATCGCCAATAACTGGGTGCACTGGCTGGTGATCGACCTCCCCAAAGACGCCACCTCCCTGGCCGAGGGGGCATCCGGTAAGAGCATGCCGAAAGGTGCGAAGGAGTTGAAAAACTCCTTTGGCGACCGGGGTTACGGTGGCCCGCAGCCTCCCCGGGGCAGCGGCGACCATCCTTACGTCTTCACCCTCTATGCCCTGAGCGCTCCAAACGTCGCGCTCGGCCAGAGCTCCAGCCTGGCCGCCTTTCAGCAGGCCCTGGAGGGCAAAATCCTGGCCAAAGCCACCCTCACCGGTTATTTCGGCAGATAGGTTTCCCTTCCCCCACGGAATCATGGGAAGAGCGGGGCGGCGCCACACCGCCCCCTCCCCCCCGCTTTTCTGATGCCCCTATCCTGATCTGGCCGAGGAAGAGATTTTGCCTAGAAGCTATTTCAAAACCGGTTTATTGTGTTACCCTGAGCGCCTGCGAAGGGTATATGTTATTGGAAAGACTAGATTCTTCGCTTCGCTCAGAATGACAAACTGGCGCAAAAAGAGGTTTTGAAATAGGTTCTATGAAATTGATTATTCGAAAAAGTTTGTGCTATGATGCTCCCCACGATTGGATCTGGCTTCGAGAAGATGCTGGTTGTGGAAATTCGCCTCGGGACCAGAGGTCTCACATGCCATGTTAAGACGGGAGCAAGTGAGACTGCCGCATAATCTCGAATAAGGAGGCTTTCATGACCCTGAGACGCGCCCTTACCGGCCTGGCACTCTGTGTGATGGCCCTGACTTTCCTCATGGGCTGTGTGGAACCGGGCCCGCCGCCGCCGCCCCCGCCGATGGTGGAGCCGCCGCCGCCCCCACCGCCCCCGCCGCTTTACTTCGTGAACGTTTCCAGCCTGGCCCTCCGGGACGGCCCGACCACCGCGGCGCCCCAGATCGGCACCCTGGAGTTTAACGATGAAGTGGAGATCATGGAATCCACCGGGAGCTGGGCCCGGGTGATGGACCTGCGCCGCAATATCGTCGGCTGGGCCTCCATGCGCTATCTGCAGCCGGTACCGGCTGACCGGCCGCGGTCCGTGCCCCGGCGTCGGGCGCCGGCTCCCGAGGAGCCAGCTCCCAAGCCCCCCGCCGCCCCCAAGGCCATGTAGGGGCTATTCTCCGGAGCACATATGGGGAGAAAAACTCGCCGGGTTTCCTGGGTGCAACGGGGATGAATTCCGGCGCCAGCCAGGGCTTGGAGCTGTGAGAAAACCGGCCGATAGGCCAACGGGCCGGGGCGTGAGACCATACGCCCCGGTTTTTTGTCATCCCTGGGGAAGATTCTGCGCGGTGGCCTCAACGCCCATAAGAAGCCGTTGCCAATCCGGCGGGGTCCGGCTCCGGGGGGGTGGCAGCGACCCTGTCGCCAGGGCCAGGGGAAAAGGGGACAGATCGATCAGGAGGTTATAGATTTTGGAGAAATTTCACGAACGGACCCGATATAGTTTTCTCCTGGTGTGCCTGTTTTTTGTTATTGCCTTAATGCCGATTATTGAAGATTATTTCGATATAAGATTTCTTGTATCTATTGCATTATCATTACTCGCTATTTCGGCAATCTATGCGGTTACTGGGAAAAAGATAATTTTTAGCGTAGGTATAATATTAATAATTCCAGTAATTATTGCCTTATGGTTAAGTTTTATTATAAAAAATAATTTTACACAAGCAATTTATCTCGCAGCTCATATAATTTTTTTAGGATTTATTACATTATATATTTTTTTATCAACATATAAAGCCAAAGAAGTCAACAGAGGCGTTATCCATGGAGCCATAGTAGTATATTTATTGATCGGTTTCAGTTGGAGCTTTATATATGCATTAATCGAATGCCTCCATCCAGGCTCGTTTTCCCATATAAGTGACTCCTCATTATTTGGACACCGGCCTTTCGTGTACTTTAGCTTTGTCACCCTGACCACTTTGGGCCTCGGAGATATCGGCCCCACAACCCCCATAGCCCGATCTCTGGTTATCCTGGAGGCGATTATCGGTCAGCTCTATCTCATCATAAATGTTTCCTGGCTGGTCGGCCTTTACGTCGCCCATACCCGCGATGAGAGAAAACCATAAAGATTCCTCAAGGTTCTCCTGAGGATCAGGTGAAGGCTCTTTGCTTCCGCCGCCGTACCCGGTCTCTTATAGTTCAGCCCTGAGGCGCCAAAAATTTACCCTCTGATGAAGGTCATGGGAGGTCCCTATGCTTAAACCTATCCCCCTCTGTGTTTGGATCATGATCGCCGCGCTGACGGCCACCCCCGGTTGGGCCGGGAAAAAAAGTGAGGCACCTCCTGCGGCCGCGCCGGCTCAGGATATCTCGAACCCGGAGCAGGCAGGGGAAGGGGGCGAAGCCGCTGAGTTAATCCGCCAGACCAGGGAATTGATGAAGGCGGGGAAATTCGAGGAAGCCCTACCCTTAGCTCGGCAGGCTTTAGAGATTCGGGAGAAGAAGCTGGGTCCAGATCATCCCGGCACCGCCGGCAGCCTCATGTTGGTGGGCAGAATTGAAGACGCCCAGTTTCGTTTTTATAAAGCCCTGCCCCTGTACCAGCGCGCCTTAAAGATCAGGGAAAAGACCCTGGGGCCGGATAACCCGGATACCGCCGCCAGCATGGCTCTGCTGGCCAGGATCTATGCCATCCTGGGCTTCTTCGACAAGGGCTTGCCCCTGGCCCAGCAAGCCTTGAAGATCAGGGAAAAGGCCCTGGGCCCCGATAACCCGCAAACCGCTCTGAGCCTGATGATCCTGGGGTTCCTCTATGGACAAATGGGTGACCACGACAAGGCCCTGCTCTTAACCCAGCAATCCTTAAGGATAAGCGAAAAGGCCTTGGGTCCGAATGACCCGCAGACTGCCACCGCCCTGGACAATTTGGCCCAGCTCTACTCCCGTCAGGGTTTGTATGATCAAGCCCTGCCCCTGGCCCAGCGAGCCGCCCGGATTAGAGAACAGACGTTAGGGCTGGAACACCGGCGGACCGCAATGGCTCTCAAATTTTTGGGATTTTTGTACCTGGCTAAGAAAGATTATGGCCAGGCGGAGGCCTGTTTCCGGCGGGCCGCACATCAACAGGGGGAACAGGGCATGGTGGAACTCTATCTGGCCACCGGGCGGTATGAGGCTGCCCTGGACACCTTATCCCGCATTGCTCCCGCGGCCTGGACGAGACCCCAATACCAGGCCCAGTTTTATACCCAAAAAGGGCTGGCCCTGAAGGGGCTGGGACGCCGGCAGGAGGCGTATACCGCCTTCACGGAGGCCATCGGCACTATTGAAGAGCTTCGGGCCCGGACCCCGGGGGCGCGCACCTCCTTCTTCGAAACCGGCATTCTCAGTGGGTATTTTCAGGCCTATCGGGGCATGGTGGAGGTTCTAGCCGAGATGGCCCAGAAGGGCGATGCTCTCCCTGCTCCCGGGCAAACTTACGGCCCGGACCCCGGGGCGGCGGCCTTCTATTTTGCTGAATCCATCAAGGCCCGATCGTTGCTGGAGGCCATGGCCGCCGGGGCGAGTCGGGTAAGCGACCCCATAGCTCCGGATTTGGCGGCCAAGGAAAACAGCCTCCGGGAACGCCTGGAGACTCTGGAAGCCCAGAGGGAGGAAAAATTACAGGAACGGGGTAAAGGTTGGGACCGGAAAGAACAACCCGTGCAGGAATTCAAGCTCAAAATAGCCGCCTTACAAAAAGAGCAGCAGCAGTTGGTGGAGGAAATGCGGCGTCGGAATCCCCGCTATGCGGCCCTGCGTTATCCTCAACCCTATAAGGCTCAGGAACTGCCCCTGAAACCGGGCGAGGTGCTGTTGGAGTATGCCCTGGGAGATAAGGAGAGTTTTATCTTCCGGGTGGAGCCCGGGTGCAAGGTGCAGGTTTTCCGTCTTCCCCTGGGACAAGAGGCGTTGGAGAAGCGACTGGCCGTGGTGCTGGCCCCCTTCAGGCAGAGTGTGCTGCGCCGGGAGGATTTGACGCGCTTTTCTCTCAGCGAGGCCGCCGGGCTGTATGGCGAACTCCTGGCGCCGGCCCTGGCCGGGGTGGCCCCGGGGACCCACCTGATCATCGTGCCGGATGGGGCCTTGGGAGCCTTCCCCTTTGAGGCGCTGGTGGTGGAGGCGAAGGGGGATTGGGGCAAAAGTGTCCTGGTGGGGGACCGCTGGCCCGTGACCTACTCCCAGTCGGCCGCCATCCTGGCCCTGAACCGTCATCTGGCGACCTCCCGGGCTTCCCAGGCCCTCTTCGCCCTGGGCGACTGCATCTATGATAAAGGCAGTTCTCGGTATCAGGCCTATAAGGCGCACCAGGGACAGGCGGGGGAACTGCGCCATGCCGGGCCGGAAAAAGTCCTCACCATGTCGGCCACTGGCGTCAGAGGGGTTCAACTGCAGTTTCCGCCGCTGCCCGAGACCCGGAAGACGGTGGAGGATCTGGCTGCCCTGTTCGGGGAGGCGCCCCGGCCCCCCCAAGTCCTCCTGGACGTAGAGGCCACCGAGACCCGGGTGCGTCAGACGCACCTAGAACAATACCGCTATCTCTTCTTCGGCACCCATGGGTTTCTGGCGGACAATCTGGCCGGGGTGCAGGAACCAACCCTGGTGCTAACCCAGGTGGAGAATAAGTCACCCGACAACGGGTTTCTCAGCTTCAGCAAGGTTCTGCAGCTCAAGTTGGACGCCGATCTGGTGACTCTGGCGGCGTGCATGACCGGCGCCGGGCAGATTATGCAGGGAGAGGGGGTGCTGAATTTCGCCCGGGCCTTCCAGCAGGCCGGGGCCCGCAGTGTCATGGTGACCCTGTGGAACATCCCGGTGGAAGAATCCCTCACGTTTTACCACACGTTTTATCAGGGCGTGAAAAGCGGCAAGACCAGGCTCCAGGCCCTTCAGGCGGCCCGTAAGTCTGTCCGGGATAAAGAACCCCACCCCTATTTTTGGTCAGGCATCATTCTCCACGGCGAGGGGTAGGCGCGGTTCTTCTCAAGCTTGGGGCTTTTCGAGGCTGGGGTGGCGATTTCTGACGGAAGGGAGCGCCGGTCCCGCCCGGGAGACCGGACCGGCCCTCAAAGGGTCCGGCGGTACACAAACACATACGCTTCAGCGTTGATGTCGATAACCAGGTCACCGCCCCGGGATTCGGCGTAAGTCAGCCAGGCGGGCTTGTCGTCGCGGCAGCACGTCACCCGGGGCGAGAATTCGCCGGTGCCGCGGTTATACCAGGCCAGGAGCATAGGGTCGTCCCCCACCTCCCGGGCCCGCCGGTCGGCGATAGCCCGGGCCTGGGGAAAATCCAGGGGTTCATCGGCAACGCCGATGTCGATGGGATCTTTGAGCATTTCCCTGCTCAAGGGGATGCAATCGGCCATGTCACCTCCCGGGGCGCAGTCAGGCCCGCATTTCGGAAATAATTACTACAATCTCTCATAGCGTCTCGTCTCAGGATTATCTTACAAAATGTTGAGGGTTTTTTCTCCCTCCCCCTTGATGGGGGAGGGTTGGGGTGGGGGTGAAATTGCTGGGCATTGCTGCAACTTATCCCCCTCCCCCCAACCCCCTCCCACCAGGGGAGGGGGAGTTATTGAAGACACATTTTGCAAGGTACTAGGTACAAGCCATGCCGTGCCCGTCACCCAAGCCACCGGTATATCGTCCGTACCACTCTTTATTATAAGGGTAAGGATTTACGATAAGAATGTAAAGCGGAGCGGGCCGGGGGGCTGCCGCCGCCGATCCCCGGGTGAGACGGGTGTTCCCACCTGACTCTTGGTTCGCATCATTTCCGTTGCTATTGGCACCATGAATCATTACTATCAAAAATTATGAGGGCCGAGTCAGACGGATGAAACCGGCGGACCGGGCGGTTTTCGGCCCGGAGGTTGAAGTTCGGGAAGGACTCATGTTACCGGATCTGGAAAAAATCATGGCCGCGGACCGTCAGGGCAAGGAGATGGTGGCCCAGGCCCAGCAAGAGGCCATGGACCTCAAGAGCCAAGCCGACGCCCGGGTCCGGGAGAGTCAGGCCCAACTCCAGGAGGATCTGGCCCAGGTGCGTCAGGGGGCCCAGGCGGAAATCTTAGCGGCGGCCGAAGCCCGGGCCGCAGAAATTGCCGGGGCCACAGATGGCCAGGTCCAGGTGCTGACCGAAGACCTCAAAACCCGCCAGGCAGACGCGGTGGCCTGGCTGGTCTCCCGGGTGTTAGGGACATGATCTTCAAGCTCTGGCGGTATGCCTATGGCGGCGCCAAGGTTATGGCCCTCAAGAGTTTTCTGCTCTCTCCCGAAGACTATCACTATCTCCTCAGAGCCCGGAACCTGGAAGACCTGGTGGGGTACCTCCGGACCACGGCTTATGGCCCCACCCTCTCCGGCTGGGACTGGCGCCGGGGGGACGCGGAAGCCGAACTGAGCCGCCGCCTTTACGGCAGCCTGGCTCAGGCCTTTCTCAAGGTGCGCCGGGGGTTGAAGCCGCGGGAGGCCCGTTTCCTGGATCTTTTGCTGGAGCGCTTGGAAGCGGAAAATCTCAAGGTCGTGCTCCGGGCCCTCAACCTGCGCCTGGACCCGGTCCAGGCGGAGGAGCGGCTTTTGCCCCTAACGGCCTTATCATCCCTGAATTTCCAGGCCATGCTGCGTCAGGAGAGCATCCCCCGGTTGGTGGACTACCTGGCTCCCACTGTCTGGGGGCCGCCCCTGGCCCGGGGGCTGTCCCGGTTTGCGCGTGAGGCCAACCTTTTCCCCCTGGAGATGTCCCTGGACCTCTTTGTGTACGCCTCCCTCTGGCAGGGGTTGGCGCGGTTGGGCTCGGCCGACCGCCGCATCGCCGGGGAGATCCTGGGCACCCTGGCCGACATCACGAACATCACCTGGGCCGGCCGCTTTCGCGATCTGTACGGCTTCCCGGCGGAAGAGACCTACCAGTATCTGATTGAGGCCGGGAGCTTCCGCAGCCCCGCCGCCCGCCGGGACCTGGCCTTTGCCGCCAATACCGGGGAGATGATCCTCCGCCTGCCCCGGCCGAGCTACATCGAACTGCTCCAGGGGGCGGCAGACCGGGCGGACGTGGAAGCCCGGCTCCGACAGCACTGGCTGGCGACCCTGGAACGGGCCCTGGCCCGGCCGCCCTTCCAGATCGGTCTGCCCGTCACTTACCTGTTCTTCAAGGAATTGGAGCTGGATAACCTCGTCACCCTGGTGACCGGCAAAATGCTCAACCTGCCGGCCGAACGGGTGGAGCCGTGGCTGTGGCGTCGGGCGGCCGGAGGCGTGCATGTTTAAAGCCGTGCCCCTGGTCCTGATAAATATTCAGGTGGCCCAGGAAGAAATTTCCCGGGCTACCGCAGTCTTGACCAGGCTGCGGATCATGCACCTCATCAATCTGGTGGAGACCCCCCTGGGCAAACTGGGGTATATGGGGGAACTGGAGCGGGACCTGCTCAACCGCTATCAGGAGGTGGGGGAAGAAGTGGACCATTGGGCCCAGGTCCTGGAAATCCCCCCCCAGGTGGTGGAGATGCCCCCCGACCTGGACCCCGCCAAGGATATTTATCCCCTGGAAGAAACCATGGAGCACCTGCGGCGCCAGGTGAGCCCGGTGCTCCAGAAAGCGCAGGAAGTCACGGAGCAGCTGGCCAAGCTGCAGGAATACCAAAAGAATCTGGAATCAGTGGCCCCCGCGGGAATTTCGCCCGGGGACCTGGCCGGCCTCCGGTTTACGTATCTGGCGCCTGGATGGCTGCCGAGGGAGAATCTCCTCAGGTTGGAACAGGCCCTGGAGCACCTCCACCACGCCCTGATCCCCGTCGCCCAGGCGGAGCCCCGGGTCCTGGTCCTGGTGGCGAGTTTGCTTACGGATCGGGACACCTTGGACCGGGCCCTGAAGGGCGCCTTCTTCGAACTCCTCTCACTGCCCCCGGAGGCCACCGGTTTCCTGGAGGAGACCCTGGCGGACCTGAAACAACAGATCCAGGCCCTGGAAGCATCCCGGGAGCAGCTGGATGCCCAGCGGTCCCGGCTGCGGGACCAGATCGGCCCGGACCTGGTGCGCATCCGCAACCGCATTGACCTGACCCGCACCCTGCTCCGGGCCCGGGTGTTGTTCGGCAAGGTGGACCGCTCCTACCTGGTGAGCGGCTGGATTCCCGCCAACCTGGTGGATAAGCTCAAGGAGGCCCTGGCCCAGGAGTTGGGAGACCGGGCGGAGGTGGAGATCCTCTCCCCCGAGGCCATCCCGGGGGTCCGGGAAGGGATTCTGAAGATTCCCATCCTCTTCAATAATCCCTACCTGCTTCGGCCCTTCGAGCGTCTGACCAAGGCCTATGGCACTCCCGCTTACGGGGAGGTGGAGCCCACGGCGTTTCTGGCCGTGAGCTTTTTACTGATGTTCGGCCTGATGTTCGGCGACGTCGGCCAGGGCGGGGTGCTCTTTCTTTTGGGCTACGTGATCTTCCGGAGATTTTTCCGGTACACCGACTACGGCGTTATCCTGATGGAATGCGGGGTGGCGTCCGTCATCTTCGGGTTTCTCTACGGCAGCGTCTTCGGGGTGGAAAACCTGCTGCCGGCCTTGTGGTTTTCGCCCATGCAGGACATCACCTATTTCGTCAAGATCGCGGTCTTGTTCGGGGTGGGGGCCATCAGCCTGGGGTTGATCCTGAGTTTCATCAACGCCCTGCGCCTCAAGACCTCGCGCCTGCCCGGGGCCGGCCTCCTGGCGGCCCTGATCTACTGGATCCTGGCGGGCTTGGGGGTGCGCTACCTCCTCACCGGGGCCCTGGAATGGGATTTCTGGGTGGCCGCGGGGGTGGCCGGCGTCACCCTGCTCATGGGAATCATCTACATCTTGCAGCGCCTGTGGCTGGCGCCGCCCCAAGCCGAGGCCGTCACCGAAGGCGCAGGGACCAGGTTGCTGGAGGGGATCATCGAAGTGGTGGACGGCACCATCCGTTTCGTGGCCAACACCATTTCCTTCATCCGCATCGCCGCCTTTGCCCTGGCCCACGCCGGCCTGTTCATCGCGGTCTTTTCCCTGGCGGACACCCTGAACCGCATGGGGGGCGGCGGGCTGGTGTACTGGCTCACCATCCTGGTGGGCAACGTGGTCATCATCCTGCTGGAGGGGCTGGTGGTCTCCATCCAGATTGTCCGGCTGGAATACTACGAATTTATGAGCAAATTTTTCCACGGGGGCGGGGAGCCCTTCAAACCCCTGGAGCGGGGGGCGGCGCCGTGAATTGAGACTGAAAATATTTTTGGAAGAGGGGGCCATAGGCCGATGGCCCCTGCCCCCTCTCCCAAACCCACTCCCCCAACCCCCATAAGGGATTTTGGGAAAAAATCAGTCTCTTATTCAGAAGATCTTTCAAACATTTTCAAACTATTGGTTGGATCGCAAGAGGGATACTGATGATGACAAAGACTTGCCGATGCCTGTTGATCTGCCTGGGAACCCTGATTATGGTGAACGGCTGGCTGCCAGTGGCCTGGGCCCAGACCGGGGCCACCCCCACCCCGGAGGTGGTGAAGTGGGCCTATATGGCCGCCGCCATCGCCGCCGGCCTGGGGGTCCTGGGGGCTTCGGTGGCCGTGGCTGCGGTGGGAGCCGCAGCCATGGGGGCCATCAGCGAAAAACCGGAACTCTTTGCCCGGGCCTTGATCTTCGTGGGCCTAGCCGAAGGTCTGGCCATCTACGGGCTCATCGTGGCCATCATGATCCTGGGAAGAGTGTAGGATGAGTAGTCAGTAGCCAGCAGCCAGTTATGGGTCTCAGGGGCGACCTCAGCCGGAAATGAGACGCTCAGTTACAAGCAATTTAAGAGGCAAAAATTTTTACTGCCTCCTGGCAACTGACTACTGCCTCAAGGAGGGCGCCATCAAAGCCCAGGGTTTTTTTGTTATCGCCGACGCCCGCACCCTGCTGGCCTTCGCCCTGGCCGGGATTCCCGGGGGGGCGGCGGACAATGCGGCCGAGGCCCGGCAGTTGCTGGCCGAGGGCCGGGCTGACCCCGGGGTGGGGCTGGTATTGATCACCGAACGGCTCTCCCGGGAGATCCGGAATGAGGTGGACGCCATCCGGGGAGAAGGTCGGCCACCCCTGGTCCTGGAAATTCCGGACCTGCAAGGGCCCCTGCCCGGGGGCCAGTCGCTGCTGGAGCGGCTGCGGGCCCTGATGGGGATACCGAAGTGAGCGGGCTTCAATCATTGTCGGGGTGCACCAGGGTGTGCTCCCCCCGCGGGCGGACATTGAGGTCCGCCCCTATAATAGGTGCTTGAGTTATGCCCCTTTATGACCAGGTGGAACTCCTCTGCCAGGCCATCGCCACCCAGGCCAAAGGCGAAGTCGAAGAGATCATGGCTCGGGCCCGGGAAGAGGCGGAGCGCCGCCTGAACGAGGCCGAGGCCCGCCGCCAGGAGGTGCTTGCCAGGACCAAAGCCGAGGTGGAGGCCCAGGCCCGCCTCGAGGCGAGGAGCCGCATTGACCGGGCTGAGCTTTCGGGCAAGCGGCAAGTCTCCCAGACGAAAGAAACCTTTCTGAATGAGGTTTTTGCCCAGGCCCAGGCCCTGCTCCTGGCCTTTCGGGAAACCCCCGACTACCGGGACTGGCTGCGGCGGACGCTTCTGGGCACGCTCCAGCAACTGGAAGGGGAGGAGTTCCGGGTCATGGCCAACCCTGAAGAAGTAAAGTGGCTCACCCCTGACCTGCTTCAGGAGATGAGTCAGGCCCGGGCCTGCCGTCTGGACCTGGCCGCCGACCCGGACCTGCCCGCCGGGGGTTTCGTGGTGGTCCGGGCCGATGGCCGGGTGCGCTTTGACCAGACTTTTGCGGGCATCATCGACCGCCAGCGGGAAACCTTGCGGGGCGAGATCGCCCGGAAGCTGTGGGGGAGTTGAGGGGAAGCCCATGGCGGCGTATCCTTAGCCGGCCGCCTAGTTTTACTTGAGACTTGGCCCAAAAATTTAAGGTCCCCCTTTGGGAAAGAAGGGATTTTACCAAACGTTTGTTTCAAGGTAAGCGATATTTCCATGAACATCCTGGTGCGACCATTACAGGAGGGCGACCTGCCCCTGGCCGACCGCATTTTCCGGCTGGCCTTCGGCACGTTTAACGGCCTGGCGGACCCGAGCCGGTTCGGCGGCGACCTGGACAAGGTCCACAGCCGCTGGCTGGCCGACCCCGGCGCGGCCTTCGGGGCGGAGGTGGACGGCGAATTGGCAGGCTCCAATTTCGTCACCCATTGGGGCAGCGTGGGTTACTTCGGCCCCCTAACGGTGCACCCGGACTTTTGGGACCGGGGCGTGGGCCAACAACTCCTCCCACCCGCCCTGGCCCTATTCGAGGCCTGGGGCTGCCGCCACACCGGGCTTTATACTTATTCCTGCAGCCCCAAGCACCTGGCCCTTTACCAGAAATTCGGTTTTTGGCCCCGCTCTCTCACGGCCATCATGTCAAAGGAGGTCAGGCGGGTGGAGAGGGGAGGGGAGGTCAGCTTTTATTCCCAGGCGCCGGCCTCGGAGCGGCCTGGGTTGGTGGCCGCCTGCGCCGGGCTCACCGATGCCATTTATGCCGGGCTGGAGGTGAGTCGGGAGATTTTCGCCCTGGAGAGCCAGGGGCTGGGCGATACCGTGCTGGTCTGGGATGATGCGGGACTGGTGGGGTTCGCGGCGGTGCACTGCGGCCCCGGCTCCGAGGCCGGCAGCGGCGCCGGTTTTATAAAATTCGGGGCGGCCCGGCCCGGACCCACGGCGGGGGAGTGCTTTGACCGGCTCCTCACCGCGTGCGAGGCCTATGCTGTGGCCCGGGGGGCGGCCCGCCTCATGGCCGGGGTGAGCCTGGCCCGTAAACCCGCGTATGAGCAGATGCGGGCCCGGGGCTTCCAAATCGACATCGTGGGCGTGTGCATGCATAAGCCCGATGAGGCGGGCTACCACCGGCCAGATGCGTATGTCATGGATGATTGGCGGTAACCGGATATGGTGCGCAAGGCGCAGCCTCCGTTAATCTTACGGGGTTGGGGGATGGGGTTGGGGGAATTTTTTATAAGAGGGCAGGGGCCACTTACGAAAAAGCCCCTGGCCCCTTTCCCCAAAATAACAAGCCATGACTGATACCAAAGCCGAAATCATCTGGGTGAGCGGGCCGGTGATGCGGTCCAGTGGTGGGCAGGTCCTCTCCATGTATGAGATGGTGGAGGTGGGGGAGGAGCGGCTCATCGGCGAGGTCATTGCGTTGGACGGCGAGGTGGCCACTCTCCAGATTTACGAGGACACCGGCGGCATCCGCCCCGGCGACCCGGTGGTGGGGCAGGGGGCGCCGTTGTCGGTGGAGATCGGTCCGGGTCTCTTGGGCCAGATCTTCGACGGCATCCAGCGGCCCCTGAAGGCCCTGGAGCGGGTCACCGGCATTTTTATCGGCCGGGGGGCGCAGGTGGCCACCCTGGACCGGAAGAAGGCCTGGGCCTTCACGCCCCGGCGCCAGGCGGGGGATCAGGTAGCCGGCGGGGATATCCTGGGAGTGGTGCCCGAGACCACCGCCATGGAGCACCGGGTCCTGGCGCCGCCAGGGGTGGCCGGGGAGCTCACCTTTATCGCCCCGTTGGGAGAGTACACTTTACAAGACGTCATCGGCCGCATCAAGGATGCCCGGGGCCGGGAGACGGAGCTCTTCCTATGGCACCGTTGGCCGGTGCGGCAGGGCCGGCCGTATCGGGAGCGCCTGCTGCCGGCGGAGCCTTTGATCACCGGCCAAAGGGTTCTGGACGCCCTCTTTCCCCTGGCCAAGGGCGGCGCCGCCGCCATCCCCGGCGGGTTCGGCACCGGCAAGACCATCACCCAGCACCAGCTCTCCAAGTGGTGCGAGGCCGACCTCATCGTCTACGTGGGCTGCGGTGAGCGGGGCAACGAGATGACGGGGATATTGACTGAATTACCCGCCTTACAAGACCCGCGCACCGGGCACCCCCTCCTGGAGCGCACCATCCTCATCGCCAACACCTCCAACATGCCGGTGGCGGCCCGGGAGGCTTCCATATACACCGGCATCACCCTGGCCGAGGCCTTTCGCGATATGGGCTACGCCGTGGCCCTCATGGCCGACTCCACCTCGCGCTGGGCCGAGGCCCTGCGAGAGATCTCCGGGCGGCTGGAGGAGATGCCGGCGGAGGAAGGCTTTCCGGCGTATCTGGCCACCCGGCTGGCTGAGTTCTATGAACGGGCCGGTTCGGTGGTCACCCTGAACGGGGCCAGGGGGTCGGTCTCGATTATCGGCGCGGTGTCACCGCCGGGGGGGGATTTTTCCGAACCCGTGACCCAGCAAACCAAACGGTTCGTGCGTACCTTCTGGGGCCTGGACAAGGAGTTGGCCGCGGCGCGGTACTTTCCGGCCATCAACCCCAACGACAGCTACAGCGAATATCCCGACATGGTGAAAGGCTGGTGGGCCGAACACGTGGAGCCGGGGTGGCAGGAGATGCGGGGCCAGGCCCTGGTGCTGCTCCAGGAAGACTACCAGTTGCAGCGCATCGTCAAGATCATCGGCGAAGAAGCCCTGCCGGACGCCCAGCGCCTGGTACTGGCCGCGGCTGGCTGGTTCAAGGAGGGGTTCCTGCAGCAGAGCGCCTTTGACCCGGTGGACATGTTTTGCCCCCCGGCCAAACAGATGAAGATGCTCAAGCTGATCCTCGCGACCTACCGTAAGGCCAAAGAGGTGGTGGCCAAGGGGACGCCGTTCTATCAGATCCGGGAACTGGAGGAACTGGGGGCAATGCTGCGGATGAAGTCCACCATTAAGGCAGATGAGTTGGAGAAGTTCGACGAGCTGGAGAAGACCTTGAATGATAAGCTGGAGGCGTTGGCGGGTTAAGGTGCCCAAGCAGAGCTTGGGCCAAGAATATACGTTCCCAAGCTGGAGCTTGGGAACGAGATAAATAGCTATTTCAGGAAAAAGCGGAAACTAAAAACCGAGAACTATGGACATTCCACCGAAATCCGGAAACCGGAAACCGGAAACCGTACTCCCCGCCTCCGGCCGGGAGTACCTGGGCCTCAAGTCCATCATCGGGCCGCTCTTGGTGGTGGAAGGCGTCAGAGGGGTGGGGTTTGACGAAAGCGTGGAAGTCACCGCCCCCGACGGCTCCCGCCAGACAGGCCGGGTACTGGCCGTGGGCAAGAATGAAGCGGTGATCGAGCTTTTCGGCGAGACCGTGGGCCTGTCCTTACAAAAGACCCGGGCGCGCTTCACTGGCAGCCCTCTGACGATTTCGGTGTCCACCGATCTTTTGGGGCGCATCTTCGACGGTATGGGCCAGCCCCTGGACGGCGGCCCCATGCCGGTGGGGGAGGCCAGCCGGGACATCAACGGCCAGCCCATCAACCCCACGGCCCGCACCTACCCCCAGGAGTTCATCCAAACGGGGATTTCGGCCATCGACGGCATGAACACTTTGGTGCGGGGGCAGAAGCTCCCCATCTTCGCCATGAGCGGGCTGCCCCACAACGAGCTGGCGGCCCAAATCGTGCGCCAGGCCCGCCTCCTGGGGGAAGAAGAGGAGCGCTTCGCCATCGTGTTTGCGGCCATGGGGGTGCAGCACGACGTGGCCAACATCTTCCGTCAGTCCTTCGAGGCCAGCGGCGTCCTCAACAACGTGGTCATGTTCCTCAACCTGGCGAACGATCCGGCCATCGGACGCCTCATCACGCCCCGCCTGGCCCTGACGGTGGCGGAGTTCCTCGCTTTTGACAAGGATCACCACGTCCTGGCCATCCTCACGGACATGACCAACTACTGCGAGGCCTTGCGGGAAGTGGCCAGTTCCAAAGGCGAGGTGCCCAGCCGGAAAGGCTACCCCGGGTATCTGTACAGCGATCTCGCGTCCATCTATGAACGGGCCGGCAAGGTCGAAGGCCGCAAAGGGTCCATCACCCAGCTGCCCATGCTCACCATGCCCAACGACGATATCACGCACCCCATCCCGGACCTCACCGGGTACATCACCGAGGGGCAGATCGTGCTGGACCGGGGCCTGCACCAGCGGGGGATTTACCCGCCCATCAACGTGCTGCCGTCGCTGTCCAGGCTGATGAGCGACGGCATCGGAGGCGGCCGCACCCGGGAGGACCACAGCCACGTGTCTTCGCAACTCTACGCCGCCTACGACCACGCCCGGCGCATCCAGTCCCTGGCGGCCATCATCGGGGAAGACAGCTTGTCGACGGGGGATCGCCAGGTGCTCAATTTCGGCCGGGCCTTTGAAGAAAAGTTCCTGCGACAGCGGCCGGATGAAAACCGCACCATCACTCAGACCCTGGACCTGGCCTGGGAGATCCTCAAGGAATTGCCCCGGGGCGACCTCACCCGGGTGACGGAGGAGGAGATTGAGAAATTTGGGGGAAGGGGCTAGGGGCTTTTTCGTTTTTTCGTAAATGTGGCCCTTACCCCTTCCCCCAAACCCCCATCCCCAACCCTGTACAGGGGGTTGGGAGGGGAGGGCGGGGGACTCTTACGAAACATGTCCCCCGGTCCTCCCCTCAAAACCATATTTCAAGAGGCAGCTATGGCGCGCTTGAGCCTTCCCGCCACTAAAGGGAACCTTTTAAAGATCAAGGACGAGCATCTCCTGGCTAGTGAGGCCGTCACCTTCCTGGAGGAGAAGCGGGACCTGCTGTTGGGGGAATTGCTGCGGCTCCAGGGGCAGGCCGCCACTTTCCGGCGCCGGGTGGAGCAGGCCCTCAACGCCGCCTATGGCCATCTGGTGGAGGGTCTGCTCTCCCTGGGCCGGGAGGGCGTGGCCCGGGCCGCCCTGGGGGTCTCGGGCGAGGATCGGGTAGTGATCAAGGACCGGGGTTTTTTGGGGATGCCCATGCCGGTGGTGGAATTTACTTCCGGGGAGCAGCGGCCCCAGATAAGTTTCGGGGGCACGGTCAGCGCCCTGGACGAGTGCCAACTGGCCATCCGGGAGGCCCTGGCCCCCCTGGCCGAACTGGCGGAGGTGGAGGCCATTCTCTGGCGGCTGGCCGAGGAGCTGAAACGGACCGTGCGGCGCACCAATGCCTTGAATTATATGATCATCCCCACGTATCAAGAGACTATCCACTATCTGGAAGGCGCCCTGGAAGAACGGGAACGGGAAGGGTTATTTCATCTCAAGCGGGCCAAGGCCCGTAAAGCAGCCAGTAGCCAGTAGTCAGTGAAAGGGGACCGCTGGCGGCAAGTTATTTCAACCCCCTTCACCTCAATCCTCTCCCCCTCAGGTGGGATGAGGAGGTGAGGCGAAAGCCAAGGTTATCCCATCACCCCAGAAGACCGGAACTGGGAGAGGCAGGTCGTGAAATGGCATATACCGGCAACTGATTGCTGACAACTGACAACTAACAAAAGGGAGGGCAGGGTGGCGCAGATCACCAAAATTCTGGTACCCGTGGACGGCTCGGAGGCCTCCCTGGCGGCCCACCGCCTGGCCCTGGTGGCGGCCCGGGCCCTGGGGGCCGAAGTCATTTTGCTCTACGTAGTGGATTCTTCGGCCCTGGATGAAATCGTGCGCCTGTCCGGCCGGGAACGGCCCCACTTGTTGAGCGAGATGGAGGAGAGTGGCCAAAAGCTGCTCCTGTCCCTGAGTCAGGAGGCGCAGAAGCAGGGAGTTGCCGTCCGGGTGGACATCCAGACCGGTATGCCTGACGAAGTCATCCTGGACGAGGCCATCCGCCAGCAGGCCGGGTTGATCGTCATGGGCAAGATCGGCCGAAAAAGACACCGGCGGTCGCTTCTGGGCTCGGTAACGGAACGCATCCTGGAGGCGGCCGACCTGCCGGTGCTGGTGGTCAGCCCCAAGCAGCCCTGAAGCTCACCCGGCTGCGGCAGGGCCCCGGGCCGGCGGTCGCGGTGGCAGCCTGGATGAGGGTCCAAAACCCTGGGCCGAGGAACCTGAGATCAACGCAGCACATAATATCGACCTCCTCTGAGTATCCTTTTGCCTTGCGGCACGTTTCCCGGTAAAATGGGGACGGCTCGATGCAGGCCGAGAATTTCAGCAGTAGTGCCGCAGGCCGACGTGGAGGAGCGCATGAAGATTACCCGGCGTCTTATTCCTATCATTCTGGTCGCAGTGGCGGTCGTGGGCGGCCTGGCCTACTGGCTGGTATGGTGGGAAACCCGGCAGTCCAACAATACCTTGCCTCTGCAAGGGCACCTGGAGGCCACCGAGACCGATCTGGCTTTCAAGGTTTCCGGCATCATCCAGTACATTTTTTTTCAGGAGGGCGACTGGGTCTCCACGAACCAGGTGGTGGCCGGCCTGGAGGCCAAGGACCTCAGAGATGAGGTGGATCGGGCCCGGGCTGCCCTGGCTGCGTCGAAGGCCAACCTGGACAAGTTGGAGCACGGTTACCGGCCCCAGGAGATCAAAGAAGCCGAAACCCAGGTGGCCAAGACCAAGGCTGACCTGGTGAATAAGAAGCTGGATTATGAGCGGTACGAAAACCTCTATAAAAGAAAGGTCGCACCCGCCATCACCCGGGATAAGTTTGAGGCCGATTACCTCATGGCCAAAGAGACTCACAAGAGTGCGGTGGAGCAATACAGCATGTTGAAGGAAGGCTACCGGGTGGAGGACATCAACCAGGGCCGGGGCCAGTTTAAAGAGGCCCAGGCCTCGCTGGAATTGGCTCTCACCCGGCTGGGGTACGGCACCATCAATTCCCCGGTGAACGGCGTGGTCCTGGTGCGGCCCATGGAGCCCGGCATGACCGCGGCGGTGGGGGCCCCGGTGCTCACCGTGGGAGATATGGACAATATCTATTTTCAGGGGTATATCCCGGAAACCGACCTGGCCAAGGTCAAATTCGGCATGAAGGCCTATGTCACCTCCGACACCTACCCGGGCAAGAAGTACCCTGCCTGGGTCTCCTTCATCAACTCCAAGGCGGAGTTCACCCCCAAGACGGTGGAAACCCAAAAAGAGCGGGTGACCCTGGTCTATCGCTGCAAGATCCGGGCGCAAAACCTCAACTACGAATTGAAGCCGGGGATGCCGGCGGAAGCGGTCATTCTCCTTGACAGCCAAGCAGCAGACCACCCCCAGCAGTGAACCGGCCATTCGAGTCGAAGGGCTGACCAAACGGTTCGGGACCCTTACCGCAGTGGATCACCTCACTCTTGCGGTGTCGCCGGGAGAGGCCTTTGCCTTGGTGGGGCCGGATGCCGCCGGCAAGACCACCACCATCCGCATGCTCGTGGGCATCATGGACCCGGACGAAGGCCGGGCCGCGGTCCTGGGTTTCGACACGGTGAAGGAATCGGAGGCTCTCAAGGAGCAGATCGGTTATATGCCCCAGCGCTTCGGTCTCTACGACGACCTGACCGTGGCCGAGAACATGGTTTTCTATGCCGATATCTATGGGGTGTCCCGGGCAGAACGGGCCGAGCGGATGCCCGAGCTCCTGGGCTTTTCCAACCTCACCCCCTTCCAGGACCGGCTGGCCCGCAATCTCTCCGGGGGGATGCGCCAGAAGTTGGGTCTGGCCTGCGCCCTCATCCATAGGCCCCGGCTGCTGTTTCTGGACGAGCCCACCTTCGGGGTGGACCCTATCTCCCGGCGGGAGTTCTGGGAGATCCTCTACCGGCTCCTGGGCACCGGCCTTACCATCTTCCTGTCCACCGCCTACATGGATGAAGCCGAACGGGCGCACCGGGTCGGCCTGATACATCGCGGCCGGTTACTGGTGGTGGACACGCCCAAGGCCATCAAGGCCTCCTTTGCGGGGGAACTCCTGGAGACCCGGGCTTCCAACCTGTGGACGGCCAGAAAAGTGTTGAACGCCAACCCCCTGGTGCATCTCTCCCTGGCCATGGGGGACCGGCTGATGGTGACGGTGGACGACGCCGCGGCGGCCATGGGTCCCCTCCAGGAGGTTCTGGAGCAAGCCGGCCTCACCGAGGTGTCCCTGGCGCGGGCCAACCCCGACCTGGAGGATCTCTTCGTCCAGATTGTGCGCCGGGGGGAGAAGTGAAGAGAAGGGGCGAAAAGGGAAGGGCCTAAGGCAATTTTTTGCAGGACAGGCACAGGTGGGTAACCAGAATTTTAAAAGATACATGACAGACGACAAAGCCATTGTGGTCAAAAATCTTTCCCGACATTTCGGGGACTTCAAGGCGGTGGACAACATCAGCTTTGAGGTCTCCCGGGGGGAGATCTTTGGCTTCCTGGGACCCAACGGGGCGGGCAAATCCACCACCATCCGCATGCTCAACGGGCTTCTCTTGCCCACCAGCGGCGAAGGCCGGGTGGGGGGGTTCGACATCATCCGGGAGAACGCCCGGATCAAAACCCATATCGGTTGCATGTCCCAGCGCTTCTCCCTCTATGAAGACCTGACCGGGGAGGAAAACCTCAGCTTTTTCGGGGGCGTCTACGGCCTCGCCCCGGATCGTCTCAAGGGGCGCATTACCGAAGTGCTGACCGAGGTGGGACTGGAGGACCGCCGCCACGACTTGACCCAGACCCTGCCCCTGGGCCTGAAGCAGCGGCTGGCCCTGGCCTCGGCCATCATCCACCGGCCTTCCATCCTGTTTTTGGATGAGGCCACCAGCGGGGTGGACCCCATATCCCGGCGCAATTTTTGGGACCTGATCTACGCCATGGCCCAGGAGGGCCGGACTATTTTGGTCACCACCCACCACATGGAGGAGGCGGAGTTCTGTGACCGGCTGGTGCTGATCTACCAGGGGCGCATCATCGCCCAGGGCACCCCCAGCGAGCTCAAAGGGGAAGTGAAGGAGGCGATCCTGGCGGTTTACCCCGACCAACTGCACAGCGCCCTGGATTTGATCAAGCAGTTGCCCCAGGTGGCCGAGGCCGCGGTGTTCGGGGACGGCCTCCATATCGCCACCACCCGGCCCGAGGAAACCGAACCGGCCATTCAAGACACCCTGACGGCCCATCACATCGCCTTTGGCCGTATCGAGCGGGTGCAGCCCAGCCTGGAAGACGCCTTCATCTCCCTGGTGCAGCGGGCGGAAGGGGCGTAAAGCAGCTGTCAGCAATCAGCTAAAAGCAGGAAAAATCCTTAAGGAAAAAAGCGGATAATTAAAAAAACCGAAAACCGAAAACAAGAAGCTGAAAGCTGACCGCTGAAAGCTGAGAGCTATAAGCCATGGACCTCAACCGTACCTGGGCCATTTCCCGGAAAGAACTGATTCACATCCGGCGGGACCCCATCAGCCTCCTCCAGATCATCCTGCTGCCGGTGGTGCTCCTCTTGCTTTACGGCTATGCCCTCACCTTCGACATCAAGAACGTCACCATCGCGGTTTACGACCAGGAAGGCAGCCAGCTCAGCCAAGATTTCATCAACCGCTTCCGGGGCACCGAATACTTCCGGTTGGAGAAGTTTACCAATAATTACCAAGAGTTGAAGCGTCTGATCACGGAGCGCCAAGTCCAGGTGGGACTCATGCTTCCCTATGATTTTTCCTGGCAGTATCAGACGGGGAAGACCGCTAAGGGGCAGGCCTTGGTGGACGGCACCGACTCCAACACCGCCAACATCGTCCTGGGTTACATCCAGGCGGTGACCTCGGCTTACAATCAGAAACTCCTGGAGCAGCGGGTCACCGCCAAGGGGCCGGGCCGCAACGAAATGCCGGTGGACTCCCAGACCCGCTTCTGGTTCAACGAGGACCTGGAGTCTCGCAACTATATCGTCCCCGGCCTGATTGCGGTCATCATGACGGTGGTGGGGGCCCTGCTCACCTCCCTGACGGTAGTGCGGGAACTGGAGCGGGGCAGCATGGAGGGCCTGATGGCCACCCCCCTCAAGCGGACGGAACTCCTGCTGGGGAAACTCGGTCCCTATTTCATCATTGGTATGTTCGATATGGCCGTGGTCTTGGCCATGGGCAAGTTCCTCTTTCAAGTGCCTTTAAGGGGTAGCCCCTTGCTGTTGATCGCCATGGCGGCGGTTTTCCTGGTCGCCACCCTGGGGCAGGGGTTGCTCATTTCGGTGACCTCCCAAAACCAGTTGCAGGCCTTCCAGATGGCCATGCTCACCACCTTCTTGCCGTCGTTTCTCCTGTCCGGCTTTGTGTTCTCCATTTACCTGATGCCCTTGCCCCTGCAGATCGCTTCCTATATCGTGCCGGCCCGGTACCTGGTGGCCATTGCCAAGGGCATCTACCTCAAGGGCCTGGGAATTCGCTATTTGTGGCCCAGCGCCTTGATGCTGGCCGGGGCCGCCACGTTTTTCGTGGTCATGTCCATCAAGAAGTTTGTCAAGAAGATCAGGTGAGGGGAGCGGTTAGCAGTTAGTTTAAAAGATGAAAGAAGATGACAAGACGACAAAGGGAAGTTAAACCGCCATTCGAGGTGGTAGTAGATGAATATCTTAAAAAATGCCGTGTCAGGTCCATCTTACTGTTTCACGTGCTGACAGCTAACAGCTAACGGCTAAGAGCTACCCATGTTTCGTCGCATCCGACACATCATCATCAAAGAATTCATCCAGGTCTTGCGGGACAAGAAGCTCCGCTTTTTCCTCATTGTGCCGCCTCTGGTGCAGCTGCTCACCTATGGCTACGTGGTCAACTTCGACATCAAGCATGTGGCCCTGGCCGTGTTCGATGAAAGCCACTCCATGGAGTCCCGGCAGCTCATCGATCGGTTCGCCTCCAATGACTGGTTCAATGTGAAGTACTTTGTTAAGAGCCAGAAGGAGTTGCTGCACCTCATCGACCGGGGCGACATCACCATGGCCCTGTGGGTCCAGTGGGATTTCGCCACCCGGATGCGCCAGGGCAAGTCGGGCCGGCTCCAGGTGATCGTGGACGCCACCGACTCCAATGCCGCCCTCATCGTCAACCGTTATGCCGGCACGGTGATCGCCGATTATAACCAACAGCAGATGGACCAGCGGTTTGCCCGCCAGGGGCAGGAGTGGACGGGCCAGATCAGCGTTCCCCTGGACATGGAGTCCCGGGCCTGGTTCAACCCCAATCTCATCAGCCGCTACTCCATGATTCCCGGGGTTATCGCCATGGTGGTGCTACTGATCAGCCTGATGCTGACCGCCCTGTCGGTGGTGCGGGAAAAAGAGATCGGCACCATGGAGCAGATCCTGGTGACCCCCATCCGGCCCATCGAGTTGATGCTGGGCAAGACCATCCCCTTTGTCATCATCTCCATGCTGGAAGTGGTCATGGTCACCGTGGTGGGGATTGTTTGGTTTGAGGTGCCGTTTCACGGCAGCATCCTGGTGCTCCTCCTGGGCACCCTGGCCTTTCTCTTTAACTCCGTGGGGCTGGGGCTGCTCATTTCCACGGTCTCTTCCACCCAGCAGCAGGCGATGATGGCCGGCAACCTGTTTTTGACCCCGGCCATTCTTTTGTCCGGGCTGGTCTTTCCCATTGCCAACATGCCGGTATTCTTCCAGTACCTGACGCTGCTGAATCCCTTAATGTACTTCATCATCGTGACCCAGGGGGTCTTTCTCAAGGGCGCCGGGCTGGCCCTCCTGTGGCCTCAAATGACGGCCATGACCGTCCTGGGCCTGGGCATGCTGGCCCTGGCCGTGGCCCGCTTCAAGGTCCATATCGCCTGAGGCGAGAAGATGGCAGACCGAAGAATTTGCTTGGCGGTGGCGGAGAGGCACACTATAATTGGCTAATTGGGCCGGCTGAGCCCGAATCACAGTTCTGGCGCCGTTTGGACTGGTTCACTATGAAGCCTGTCCCGGTAAAACCTTGAGACAGCAATCCTCCATGATCAGCTCCCGAAAATATCGCGGTTTTCAGTCTGGGCCCCTGGCCTGGTTAGTCCTGCTGCTGACTGTTCCCCTCATGATGGCCTCCTGTTCCGAGCAGAAGAAACCCCCGCCCCCGCCGATGCCGGTCCTGGTGGCTACGGTGACGGAGAAGACGGTGCCCGTGGAGTTGAAGGCCATCGCCAACGTGGAGGCTTACTCCACCGTGTCCATCAAGTCCCGGCTGGCCGGTCAGCTGGTCCAGGTGAATTTTAAGGAAGGCCAGGACGTCAAAGAAGGCGAACTCCTCTTCGTCATCGATCCTCGCCCTTATGAAGCCGCCCTCAAACAGGTGGAAGCCAACCTGGTCCGGGATAAAGCCCTGGCCACCAAGGCCAAGACGGACGCGGTGCGCTATGCCGAACTGATTAGGAAACAGTTTGTCAGCCAACAGGATTATGACCAGGCCAAGGCCACCGCCGACTCCCTGGGGGCCACGGTTAACGCCGATGAAGTGGCAGTGCAAAATGCCAGGCTTAATTTGAGTTATTGTTATATCAAGGCCCCCCTTAGCGGCCGCACCGGCAGCCTGATCGCGCAGCAGGGGAACATGATCAAGGACAACGCCGATATCGCCATGGTGGTCATCAACCAGATACAGCCCATCTACGTGTCGTTTGCCATCCCGGAACAAAACCTGGCGGAAATCCGGAAGTACATGGCGGTGGGAAAGGTGCCGGTGGAGGCCGTCATCGCCGGGCAGGAGGACAACCCCGAGGTGGGGGTCCTCAGCTTTATCGATAACACCGTGGACAAGGCCACGGGGACCATCTTGTGTAAAGCCACCTTTGCCAACGAGCACAAGCGTCTGTGGCCCGGCCTGTTCGTCAACGTGGTGGTGAAGCTCTCCAGCCAGCCCCACGCCATCCTGGTTCCGTCCCCGGCCCTGCAGACGAGCCAGGAAGGCCAGATCGTTTTCGTGGTGAAACCCGATCTCACGGTGGAGGTCCGCCGGGTGGAAGTGGACCGGAGCCTTGGTGGCGAGACCATCATCAAGCAGGGACTCACGCCCGGGGAACAGGTGGTGACCGACGGCCAGCTCCGCTTGGTGCCGGGAGCCAAGGTCCAGATCAAGACCGGGCTCTAAGCAGCCCGGGGCGCCCCTATGCACTTCACCGAGCTCTTCATCCGCCGGCCGATCATGACCACCCTGGTCATGCTGTCCATCCTGATCTTCGGGGCCATGAGCTATCGCTACCTGCCGGTGAGCGATCTGCCCAACGTCGACTTTCCAACCATCCTGGTTTCCGCCAGCCTGCCCGGGGCTTCGCCTGAGACCATGGCCTCCGCAGTGGCCACCCCGCTGGAACGCCAGTTCTCCACCATCGCCGGTCTGGACAACCTGAGTTCCACTAACGCCCTGGGGCTCAGCCAGATCACCCTGCAATTCGCCTTGAGCCGGAGCATTGACGCCGCGGCCCAGGACGTCCAGGCCGCCATCGCCAAGGCCGGAGCCCAACTTCCCCCGGAAATGCCCACCCCCCCCACCTATATGAAGGTGAATCCGGCGGACCAACCGGTTCTCTACCTGGCCGTAAGTTCGGATACCCTGCCGCTGTCCACCGTGGATGAATACGGCGAAACTCTGATGGCGCAGCGGATCTCCATGGTGGACGGGGTGGCCCAGGTCCAGGTGTTCGGTCCCCAAAAGTATGCGGTGCGCATCCAACTGGACCCCAAGGCCCTGGCCAGCCGGGGCCTCGGCATCAACGAGGTGGGGGATGCGGTTAAGAACCAAAACGTCAATCTGCCCACGGGGACCCTGTACGGCACCCACAAGGCCGTTACGGTCCAGGCCACGGGCCAGCTCACCAATGCGGCGGCGTACCGGCCCGTGATCGTGGCCTACCGGAACGGCCAACCCGTGCGCCTGGCGGACCTGGGCCAGGTGCTCAACAGCGTCGAGACTGATAAGATCGCCTCCTGGTATAAGAACTCCCGGGCCATTATTTTGGCCATCCAGCGCCAGCCCGGCACCAATACCATCCAGGTGGTGGACTCCATTAAGAAAATTTTCCCCACCTTGAGGAACCAGATTCCGGCGTCGGTGAATATCGATACGCTGTATGACCGCTCCGCCACCATCCGGGAATCGGTGAACGACGTCCAGTTCACCCTGCTGTTGGCCCTGGGTCTGGTGATCCTGGTGATCTTCCTCTTCCTGCGCAACCTCTCCGCCACCGTCATCCCCAGCCTGGCGCTGCCCATGTCAATCGTGGGCACGTTCTCCGTCATGTATCTGCTGAACTACAGCCTGGACAACCTCTCCTTGATGGCCCTGATCCTGGCGGTGGGCTTCGTGGTGGACGACGCCATCGTGGTGCTGGAAAACATCGTGCGGCACATGGAGATGGGGGAGAAGCCCTTTGCGGCGGCCCTCAAGGGTTCCCGGGAAATCGGTTTCACCATCCTGTCTATGACCCTGTCTCTGGCCGCGGTCTTTATCCCGGTGTTTTTCATGGGGGGCATCCTGGGGAGGCTGCTGCACGAGTTCGCGGTGACCATCGTGGCCGCCATCCTGATGTCCGGCCTGGTCTCCCTGACCCTCACCCCCATGCTGTGCAGCCGCTTCTTGAGGCCGCCCCGGGAAGAGCAGCATGGCCGCCTTTACCTGCTGACGGAGCGGTTTTTTGACGGCATGCTCCGGCTCTATGAGTCAACCCTCCAATGGGTGCTCAGGCACCGGCGAAGCACCATGGCGGTTTCCGCCGTGCTCCTGATCATCACCTTCGTGCTCTTCGGCATCATGGGCAAGGGCTTCCTGCCCAGCGAAGACACGGGCTCCGTCTTTGCCTTCACCGAAGCCGCGGAGGGTATTTCTTTCGAGGCCATGGTGCGGGAACAAAAGGCGCTGGCAGCCATTGTCGCCAAGAATCCTTACGTGGACAACTGGATGTCCAGCGTCGGGGCCGGCGGCCCCAACGTGGCGGGCAATACCGGGCGCATTTTCATCCGCCTCATTCCCCGGAACAAGAGGCCGGGGGTGGATGAAATTATCCAGCAGTTGCGGGTCCAACTGTCCACGGTCCCGGGCATCCGGGTCTACCCGCAGAACCTCCCTCCCATTCGTATTGGCGGCATGCTGACCAAGGGCCTGTACCAGATCACCCTGCAAAGCCCGGACATTGATGAACTCTATAAATATGCCCCTTTGCTCCAGGACAAGGTCCGGACCTTGCCGGGGCTGGTGGATGTGAACAGCGATCTCCAGATCAAGAACCCCCAGGTGAACGTGTTGATCAACCGGGACAAGGCGGCCACCCTGGGAGTTTCGGCCCAGCAGATCGAGGACGCCCTCTACTATGCCTACGGCTCCCGGCAAATCTCCACCATCTACGCTCCGAATAATGAGTATCAGGTCATCATGGAGTTGGATCCCCGGTATCAGATGGACCCCACAGCCCTGCAATGGCTGTACGTGAGGTCCAATAGCGGGCAACTGGTGCCATTGGATGCATTAGCGAATTTAACCCAGACCCTGGGGCCCCTCACCATCAACCATGCGGGTCAGTTGCCCGCGGTGACCATCTCCTTCAATCTGAAACCCGGGACGGCTTTGGGCGATGCCGTGGCCGAAGTGCAAAAACTGGCCCGCCAGATGCTGCCGGCCACCATCACCCCCAACTTCCAGGGGGCGGCCCAGGCCTTCCAGGCCTCCATGCAGGGTCTGTGGCTGCTGCTGATCATGTGCATCCTGGTGATCTACATGATCCTGGGTATCCTGTACGAGAGCTTCATCCACCCGGTGACCATCCTGTCGGGGCTGCCCTCCGCCGGCGTGGGGGCCCTGCTGGCCCTGCTGCTGTTCCACATGGACCTGGACATCTATGCCTTCGTGGGGATAATCATGCTGGTGGGGATCGTCAAGAAAAACGCCATCATGATGATCGACTTCGCCCTGGAAGCCCAGCGCACCGAAGGCAAAAGCCCCCTGGAGGCCATTTACTCCGGGGCCCTGGTCCGCTTCCGGCCGATTATGATGACCACCATGGCAGCTCTCATGGGGGCGCTGCCCATCGCCCTGGGGTTGGGGGCCGGAGCCGAATCCCGCCGGCCCCTGGGCATCTCGGTGGTGGGCGGCCTCTTGGTCTCCCAGCTCCTCACCCTCTACATCACTCCGGTCTTTTACCTCTATATGGAATCTTTCCAGAAGAAGATGGGCAAGCTGTTTAAGCGGCGGCGCCCGGAGGGCGTGGTTGGCCAGGAAGCGGAGGGGCCCGGGGCTTAACCGCGCCCCAACGCTCCAATCCTCCGTGATTTGATCGTCAATTAAATGGATTGTCTGGGCCTGGACGCGGCAGGGGCGGTTCGAGAACCGCCCCTGCGTCATTCTGCCCGACGAATCGACTGCTGGCGGGATATGTGCTAACAAATCCGGGGCAGCATATCCCCCGAAGGTGCGTCCAGGATGCGGGCGGTGCCGATGACGGTGCGGACCTGGACCCGGCCGGGGGGCGCCTCGCTCACCCGGCCGATGACCCGGGCCGCCTCCCCGTAAGGGCTGCGCCGGATGATGAACAGGGCCTTGGCCGCGTCTTCGGGGGCCACTATGATGAGCATCTTGCCTTCGTTGGCCACCTGGAAGACGTCCAGGCCCAGGGCCTCGCAGGCCGCGGCCACGGCGGGCTGCACCGCAACCCGGGCCTCGATGATTTCCATAGAGACCTGGGATTGGCGGGCGATTTCGTTCAAAGCCGCGGCGATCCCCCCCCGGGTGGGGTCACGCATGGCGTGGATTTCGCAGCCTTCCTCCAGCAGGTTCAGGACGAGCCCGGTGAGGGGGGCGGCGTCGCTGGCGATGGTTTCGCCCTCCAGGAGCTTTTCCCGGGCCAGCATCACCGCGGTGCCGTGATCACCCACTGACCCGGTGAGGATGATCTCATCCCCGGGGAGGGCGGCGGCCCCGGAGACGCCGGGGCGCAGGACCAGCCCCACCCCGGCGGTGGTGATGAAGACCTTGTCGGCGGAGCCTTTGGGCACCACCTTGGTGTCCCCGGTGACGATGGCGACCCCGGCTTCGGCCGCGGTGGCGCGCATGGACTCGGCAATGACCCTCAAGGTGTCGATTTCCAGGCCCTCCTCCAGGATGAAGGACGCGGATAGCACCAGGGGCCGGGCCGCGGCGGTGAGCAGATCGTTTACCGTGCCCGCCACCGCCAGCCGGCCGATGTCGCCGCCGGGAAAAAAGAGGGGGTCCACCACGAAGGAGTCGGTGGTAAAGGCGAGCCGGTGGGAGCCCAGCAAGACCGTGGCGCTGTCGTCGCCCACTCGATTGGGGTCGCCATACCGGGCTAAAAAGACCTCGTCGATGAGCGCCGTCATCTCCCGGCCGCCGGCCCCGTGACTGAGCAAGATTCGTGACATGGTGGGTCACATCCTTTCAGGATAGTGGGGGAGGGCCGGGGGAAGTCAATTCCCCCGCCCTCCCCCACACCCCCTCCCAACCCCCCGAAAAGGGTTGGGGGAGGGAGTTTGAGGGAGGGGGCAGGGACTCGCGTCCCTGGCCCCCTCCCTCAATTTCATTCACCATTCATCTTTCATATCGGTACGCCGCGGCGCAGGCGCCTTCGGTGGAAACCATGCAGGGGCCCAGGGGTTGGGCCGGGGTGCATTTTGCCGCGAACAGGGGGCATTCCGCCGGGCGCAGGACGCCCCGGAGGACCTCGCCGCAACGGCAGGGCGACGGCGGCGGCAGGGTGAGGCCTTCCCAAACCTGGGGAAACCGGGCCCGGGCGTCGAACCGGGCGTAGGACTCGCGAATTCTGACGCCGCTGCCGGGGATGACTCCCAGGCCCCGCCACGGGGCGTCGTCGGGCGCGAACACCTCCGCCAGTAACTCCCGGGCCCGGCGGTTGGCCGGCACCTGTACCGCCCGGGTATAGACGTTGTCCACGATGGCCTGACCTGCCTTAATTTGCCGCAGAATCGATTCGATTCCCAACAGCATGTCCACGGGCTCAAAGCCCGTGACCGCGCAGGGAAGGCCGAATTGCGCAGGGATGAAATCGTAGGCCGCGGCCCCGATGATGGTGGTGACGTGGCCGGGGCAGAGCAGTCCGGAGACCCGCACCTCGCCGCTGGCCAGGAGCGCCTTGAGGGCGGCGGGCATGGTCTTGTGAACGCACCAGACGGAGAAATTATCCAGGCCATAGCGGGCCGCGGTCTGGATGGCCAGGGCGGTGGCGGGCATGGTAGTTTCAAAGCCCACCCCGAAGAACACCAGGTGTTTCTCCGGCGTCTGGCGGGCCAGTTCCACCGCATCCAGAGGCGAGTAAACCACCCGCACCTCGGCCCCCTGAGCCCGCAGGCCTTCCAGGGAGATATGGGTGCCGGGCACCCGGAGCATGTCGCCGAAGGAGGCCAGGACGATATGAGGTTCCTGCCCCAGGGCCAGGAAGGCGTCCAGGTCCACCTGGTCGGTGACGCACACCGGGCAGCCGGGGCCGGAAATGAGCTGCACCTGAGGGGGCAGGAGGGATTTGAGGCCGAAGCGGGCCGCGGCCATGGTGTGGGTGCCGCAGACCTCCATGACGGTGGCGGGACCGCTATCCAGGGCCGCCAGGCGTCGGGCCAGGTCCTTTACCAGGGTCTGGTCCCGGAACTCGTCAATAAACTTCATCGGCCAGACTCCGGAGGAAGGTGAGGGTTTCCTCGGCATGCTCGGCATCCACCCGGGCAATGGCCAGTCCGGCGTGAATGAGCACGTAATCCCCCAGGACCGCCTCGGGGAGCAGATCGAGGCGCACCGCGCGGGTCACCCCATCCACTTCGGCCACAGCGGAGACCCCGTCGATTTCAATGAGACGCATGGGAATGGCAAGGCACATAATAGAATCCTGTTTAACAGATTTATCTGGTTTTAAAAAGATAAGATCTTTTTAAAACGAGGGAGAAAAGGGTAAAAGGCGAAAAGGGAAAAAAGGAAAAGAAAGAGAGAATCAAACAAGGAATTATTCCTTTTCGCCGTTTCCCCTTTTTCCCTTTTTCCCCTCTTCCTCCAGCCGGGCGGCGGCCACGGCCACCTGTCCCAGGGAGATGCAGCCGTCGTTGGGGGGCGTCAGTTTATGAGTGAGCACCGCAAAGCCCCGCTCCTCCAAAGTTTGTTTCAGTCGGCTGAACAGCAGGGCGTTCTGCATCACCCCACCGGATAGGGCCACCAGTTCCAGTCCGGTCCGATCACGGATCAGGTCGCAGGCGTCCGCCAGGAGCCGGACCAGGGAGTTATGGAAGCGGGCGGCGATGGCGGCCGCGGCCACGCCGGCCAGGTGATCGGTGACCGCGCCGCCGAAAATGGTCAGGGTGTCGAGCACCAGGGCGGCCCCCCCAATTTTTATGGCGGCGGGATAGAAACCGTCTTCGTCTTCGTCGGCGACCATTTCCAGTTCCATGGCCGGCTGCCCCTCGTAGGTCCGGGTCCGGCAGACGTTAAGGGCCGCGGCCACGGCGTCGAAGAGGCGTCCGGCGCTGGAGGTGAGGGGCGAATTCAGCCCCTGAGCCAGCTGGCGGCGCAGGATGCGTTCTTCCAAGGGGGGAAAGTGCAAACCCAGCCGCCGGGCCTGGTTGCCGAAGTCCTCGCCGTAGAGGCCGTAAAGATAGGCTGCGGCCATGCGGCCCGGATCCCGCACCGCGGCTTCTCCTCCGGGAAGGCGGACGCAGGCGAGATGGCCGGCCCGGGTAAATCCGGCCAGGTCCGCCACCAGAAGTTCACCGCCCCAGACGGTGCCGTCGGGGCCGTAACCCGTGCCGTCCAGGGCGATGCCGATAACGCGATCGGTGCGGCGGTTTTCCGCCAAACAGGCGGCGATATGGGCGTGATGGTGCTGCACCCCCATGAGGGACACCCCGGTGAGACCATGGGCATAGCGGGTGCTCAGATACAAGGGGTGGAGATCGTGGGCGACGATGGCCGGGTCCTTGCGGCACAGGGCTTTGAAATGGGTGATGGCGTGCTGGTAATAATCCAAGGTCTCCACCCGGTCCAGGTCGCCGATGTGCTGGCTGAGCAGGGCGACGCCCTGGGCGGCCAGGCAGAAGGTGTTTTTTTGTTCGGCCCCGACGCCCAAAATAGCCTCCGACTGCAAAGGCAAATAAATGGGGGCGGGGACAAAGCCCCGGGCCCGCCGGACCGGGATCACGTCAGAGCTCTTGACGGGGCGCACCACGGAGTCGTCGCAGGGCACCTGGATATCCCGGTCATGAAGCAGAAAGGCGTCGGCCAGGCCGGTTAGTTTGCGCCGGGCCTCGTCGTTGCCGTAGGCCAGGGGCTCTTCGCTGAGGTTGCCGCTGGTCATCACCAGGGCGGCGGGGCCGTGCTCCATGAGCAAAAAGTGCAGGGGAGTGTAAGGCAACATGAGTCCCAGGTAGCGGTGGCCCGGGGCCACGTGGGCCGAAACGCCGCCCTCGGGGCGCCGGCGGGCCAGGACGATGGGCCGCTCCCGGGAGAGCAGGAGTGACCGTTCCAGGTCGCCCAGCCGGCAGAGCCGCTCGGCTTCGGCCAGGTCCCGCACCATGAGGGCAAAAGGTTTGGCCACCCGGCCTTTGCGTTCCCTCAGGGTTTGGACGGCTCCGTCATGCCGGGCGTCGGCGGCCAGGTGAAAGCCCCCCAGGCCCTTGACGGCCACGATCTTCCCATGCATAAGCAAGCGCGCCGCGGCCGGGATGGCTTCTTGGTCCAGGCGCCGGTCCCCTTCTTCGAGCCAGACCCGGGGCCCGCAGACCGGACAGGCAGTGGGCTCGGCATGAAAGCGCCGGTCCTCGGGATTCTCATATTCCGCCCGGCATTGGGGGCACAGGTCGAAGACAGCCATGGTGGTGTGGGGGCGGTCGTAGGGGACCTTCCGGATGATGGTGAACCGGGGGCCGCAGTTGGTGCAGTTGGTGAAGGGATACCGGTAGCGGCGATTCCGGGGGTCGGCAATGTCGGCCAGGCAGTCGTCACAGGTGGCCACGTCCGCAGGGATCAGGGCCGCAGTGGCGGCCAGATGCCGGCTCTCCCGGATGGCGAACCCGGTGCTTCCCTCGGGCCGGGATTCGATACTGACCACCGCATCGATGCGGGCCAGGGCCGGGGCCTCCTGTTGAAGCTGGCCGATAAAGGTGTCCAGGGAGGTGAGGGGGCCTTCGATCTCGATTTCCACGCACTGGGAAGTGTTGCACACCCAACCGGCCAGACGATGCAACCGGGCCAGCCGGTAGACAAAGGGCCGAAAACCGACCCCTTGTACCACGCCGGTCACCTGCAGCCGTTTTCGGGCCAGAGTCTCTGAAATCGCCATGGGCAGCGTCACCTTCCGGCCGGGAACCTCCTGAATGCGCGGCTGATTACTGCAATATTCTTGAAGTATAGCAAATTTTTCGGGGCGCAGGCAGGATTTGCTCGCCGGGGAGGGAGGAGAAAATTCGGGAGGAGCGCTTCGGGCAAAACCGCCAGGCAGGACCGGCCGTGCAGAGGTTGGCTGAAATTACGGCTGGTAGGCCCTGATCTCCAGGATGCCGTTGTTACAGGAGAACCGCAGTTGATGACGGGAATGAGGGCCCGGCAGCAGGACCTCTTTATAGTACCGCCTGCCGCCCCGGGCCGCAGAGATGGTCAACAGTTCATCCCTGAGCGTGAGCTTGACGTCCTTCTTGGTGATGCCGGGGAGCTCGGCCAGGATCAGGGTGAAACCGGCCTCCTCCAGGATGTCGATGGGGGGCTCCCTGATCTCCAGGACCGGCACTTCCAAAGGTTTCTCCCGGTTGGAGTGCTGCTGGTCAGCGAGCTCATCGAGTCCGAATGAAATGGAAAATCCCGCCCGTATCATGAAACTCTCCCCCAAGGATCGCCGACGACGGCGAAGTCATAATTGCTTCAGGCCACGGGCCGATGGCGGTTAGTCCAGGCAACTTGAGCCTGGTTTAAATCGAGCAGAAGTAATGAATAAGAAAAAATTTTTATCATAACTAAAGGTTGTTGCTAAAAATTGCTTAGGATAACATTCAAATTCTATGCCAACCGAGGGTGCGGCTTTGGCCAGTTTTTCCGAAAGCCCGGTATAGGCCTATTTCTCAGCCCTCAGTCCCTAAATTAAGAACCATCCCCCGGGGGAGGATGGCCCACCCTGGCCGTCGGGAGAGCTGGTCGTGCGTTCAGCTTGCTGAACAGTCAGGGGCATTGGGTTGAAAACCTGAAAAATTGCCGAAAAAATGTGCTATATTAAATACGCTCGGGGGTTGTTGCCGGGGCGGCAGTCAAGACAAGGGGCGACTTACCCGGCCCGATGCGGCGGAGGAACATTACCTTGGAAAAACTCAATGAAGTAGAAATAGTCTTGGTGGAAGACAACCCGTTTGATGCCGAACTTACCCTCAGGGCCCTGAAGAAAAAGGGGTTGGCCAACAAGTTGTTGACCTTTCCGGATGGGGTGGAAGTGCTGGACTTTCTTTTCGGTACCGGGGTTTATGCCGGGCGGAACCTGGAACCGAGTCCCAAGGTGATTTTCCTGGATTTGAAGCTCCCCCGGGTCAACGGGTTGGAAGTGCTGGCCAAGATCAAAGCCGACGAGCGGACCAGAAGGATTCCGGTGGTCATTTTGACTTCGTCCCAGGAAGAGACGGATATCCTCAGGAGCTATAACCTGGGAGTTAACAGCTACATGGTCAAGCCGGTGGACTTTGACCATTTCTTCCAGGCAGTGGAAGATTTGGGCCTCTACTGGCTGTTGCTCAACAAGGTTCCGAGTTGACCATCTGAGGTTCTGCAGAGAGGCGGCAGAAATCCGGATAGGAGTCGGAGCGATTCATGGAACAGGCCCTACGCATATTGATTCTGGAGGATTTGCCCAGCGATGTGGAGCTGATGGTCTATGAACTACGGGAAGCGGAGATTGCCCACACTTACCGGCACGTCACCGACCGGGAGAATTTTCTTGCCGCCCTTCAAAATGATCCGCCGGACCTGATCCTGTCGGACTTCCACCTACCGAGATTCGATGGACTGGAGGCCCTGGCTCTGGCCCAGGCCACCTGCCCGGATGTTCCCTTTATCTTTGTTTCAGGGGCCATGGGGGAAGAGGTGGCCATCGACGCGGTGAAGCGCGGGGCCACTGACTATGTGCTCAAGGACCGCCTGCCCCGCCTGGGTCCCGCGGTCCAGCGGGCCCTGCGGGAGGCCGAAGCGCGCCGGGAGCGCCGACACGCCTTGGCCGCCCTGAGGGAAAGTGAGGAAAACTATCGTCTCCTGGTCAAGAACATCCCGGCCGTGGTCTATAAAGGCTATCCGGATTGTGCGGTGGATTTTATCGATGGGAAAATTGAAGAGCTCACCGGCTACGCGAAGAGTGAGTTCGACACCCGGCACCTGAAGTGGTTTGACGTATTGATCCAAGAGGACCTGAGGAAGTTCAAAGAGGCGTTTCTCAAAGGACTGAGGGATTCAGGGTCATACCTCAGAGAATACCGGATAAGGCGAAAAGACGGTGGGGTCATCTGGATTCAGGACCGGGGCCAGATCATCTGCAGCCCGGACGGCCGGGTGGAGTACATCAGCGGGGTGTTTTTCGACATTACTGAGCGCCGCCACGCCGAAGAAGCCCTGCGGGCGAGCGAAGCGCGGTTCGCCTCCTTTATGCGGCACCTCCCCGGTATAGCGGTCATGCGGGACTTTAAGGGGAATTATCTCTTTGCCAATGAAGCCTGGGAAAGGCTCCAACGCCGACCGTCTCAGGCCTTGTCGGGCAAGTCCACCGATGCCGCGCCGGCGGCCGCGCCGGCGGTCTACCCTAACGACCGGGAACTGCAGGTCATCACCCGGGGGGAGCCCGTGCAGACCATCGAGGAGATTCCCCAGGAAGACGGCATCCACACCTGGCTGGTCAATAAATTCCCCATCCTGGACCAAGACAATCAGCCGATCCTGATGGGTGCGGTGGGCATTGACATTACCCGGCGGCGGCGGGCGGAAGAAGCCCTGCGGGAATCGGAGCAACGGCTGCGTTTCCTGACCTCACAGCTCCTGAGCGCTCAGGAACGGGAACGGAAACGGATTTCCATGGAGCTGCACGACGAACTGGGGCAGAGCCTGGCGGTGCTGAAACTCCAAATCAGGGCTATTGAACGGGGCCTGACGGAAGATCAGCAGGATTTGAGAGAGGGATGCCGGGAATTGCTGCGCTATCTGGACGGGGTGATCGACAATATCCGCCGCCTCTCCCGGGATCTGAGCCCCGTGATCCTGGAAGATTTAGGCCTGCAATCGGCGTTGAAATACTTGATCAATGGGGTCAGTAAGCACTATACTGTCAGCCATTCCTTTGAGGTGGAAGATTTGGACCATCTGTTCACGTCTGACGCCCAGATCATTATCTACCGGATTTTTCAGGAATGCCTGACCAACATATCGAAGCATGCCGACGCCACCGAAGTCGGTATTAGCCTGAAAGAAGATAATAGTTTGATTTCATTGATTTTTCATGATAATGGGACAGGATTTGACCCGGGCCAGATTTCGGACCGCCGGGCCGCTGGCCGGGGATTGGGTTTGGCCGCCCTGGATGAACGGGCCCGGATGCTGGGGGGGGGCCTGGAGATCCGGAGCCAGCCGGGGTCCGGTACCCGAGTGACCGTGGTCATTCCCATTGATCAGGCGAGAAGAACCACAAGCAATCAATCCGGGAGCGGTGCTTCCCGAGGCGTCAAACCAGGTTAGGCAAAGAATCGGCGGGGTGGTGCAGCTGGCCTCGGGCCCTGCTGCCAGGAAGCCCTCCGGGAGGAACAAGCTTTAACATAACCGCTTGGCAGAACTGGCGGTTCCCCTTTATTCAGCCGCAGGTTAATGATGGAGGAGCGCGATGGAGAGCCCTTTCAAGATTTTGTTGGCTGATGACCATGTGATGTTTCGCCGGGGCGTCAGAAGTATCATTCAGGGCATAACTGATGTGGAAGTGGTGGGGGAAGCAAGTGACGGCCTTGAACTTTTGCGGCTCTTGCATGAGGTTACCCCCAACCTGGTGATTTTGGATATCTCCATGCCTAATCTCCGAGGCCTGGAAGCCACCCGGGAGATCAAAATGGTCAATCCCGGGGTCAAGGTCTTGATCCTGACCATGCACAAGGATCGGGAATACCTCTATCATGCCTTAACGGCCGGCGCCGAGGGATACCTGCTCAAGGAAGATGCGGACGGGGAGTTGATTGCAGCCATAGAGACCTTGCGCAAAGGCGGCACCTTCATCTCCCCCCTGCTGTCCACCCAGATGGCGGATATTTTTGTAGAAAAATTTCGGTCCGGAGGGGAACTGCGGGCGGCGCCGGGGGAGCCCCTCACGGTCCGGGAACGGGAAATCATCAAACTCATTGCCGAAGGGAAATCCAGCAAAGAAATCGGCGAACTCCTCTTTATCAGCAGCCGGACGGCGCAACACCACCGCGCCAACATCATGAGAAAACTGCACGTCAAGAAAACCGCCGACCTGGTTAAATATGCCATCCAGAAGGGATACGTCATGGATTCGGCCTCCTAAGGGCCATCCCCTTGCCCCAGGCTTGTCCTCAACATGCTCCCTGCATTGCCCTCTCAATTGTGGCCAGTAACGCCCGCGAAATTTATGCCCCTACCATTTTTGCCGATACCGATAAAACGGTCTAGGTATTTTTGCCCAGAGGCAAATAGGCATTAGAGCCAATATATTTCCCCGCTCCGATTCGCTACTCTGACAACCAGTCTTTCATCGAAGCTGAACGCCGGGGTCAGACGTAGCCGATTGGAGCAGGAACCCATGAACCGCCCCTATTATATTGTCTTAGCCGACGACCATATCCGGTTCCGCCAGGAATTGCGGAAGATCTTGGAAGAGATATCCGGCATCAAAGTTGTGGGCGAAGCCGGAGACCGTCGCGAACTCTTTGAACTATTAGAGCAATCACGGCCGGAAATGGTGATCCTGGATGTATCGATGGCCGATCTGCGGGGCAGGGAAGGAACTCAACTCATCAAGTTGCGGTACCCGGGCATGAAGATCTTGATCATGGTCATGGATCAAGCCAGAGAATACCTGTCGTACGGATTGGCAGCCGGCGCCACCGGAATCTTGCCGAAACAATATGTGGCGGGCCAAATCGCTGGGGCCATTGCCGCAGTGCGCCGGGGGAAAATCTTTTTACCGCCTCAAATGCCGGAGAAAAGCAGTCCCTGGACTGCGGCGCCGGCGGCCACGGACCCTGGCCAGTTCGGGGTGAAGGAATGATAGGTACTTTCGCCTAAGGGGGAATAGGTAGTTTCGCGGATTGACCTCATCCCCCCAAACGCGGTTAAATGGCACCATGAAATCGTATGAATTTGCCTTATCCGCCATCCACGAGGAATTCTCACACCAACCCGGGGGACATTGAGGAGCTGGCGCATGGCTAAGTACGACATTCTGTTGATCAGCGATGGCACGAATCTCCTACAGGCGATCGGTTGGGTTTTGGAATATAAAGGCTTTGCGGTCGAGACGACGACCAGCCCGGAAGCCGCTCTGGAAGCCCTGGTGCGCAAGAACTATGATCTGGTGGTTGCCAAGCTCACCACGGACGATCTGGAGGGTCTGGACATCCTGAAGCGGGCCAAGCGGCTCAACCCTGAAGTTAAGGTCATGGTGGTCAGCGGCAATCATGACGCCATCTTTCCCCTGGAAGCGTATGAGATTGAAGTAGACGATTACCTCTTGATGCCGGTGAGCCCCCCGGAACTGTGGCGGCGGGTGAGCCGTTGCCTGGAGGGGCGGGAGGTCGTAGACCTTGAGCCGGTGGTGGCGCCGAGCTCCAGGGAAGGTGACCAGGCGGGACCGCAGATGAGGCTCATGCTGCACGACATCAGGGGCGCCATGGTATCCAGCGCCGCATCGCTCAAGCTCTTGGCCCGGGGCTTCTATGGGGAAATGAGTGAAAAGGCCAAGGCCAAACTCCATGAAGTCACCGATCGGATCGAGACCATGGGTCACCTGACCGAGGAGTGCATCGACAGGCCCTTGGTGGATCACCAGCCTGGAAGCCGGGGGCGGGACGTGGTCGATTTAACCGAAGACGTGGTCGAGCCGGTTCTGGCTGAACTGGCCACGGAGATCCAGGCTCGTCAGATAACCCTGGTGAACCGGTTGCGTAATCAGCCGGAAGGCAAGATTCCGATCAGGGGCAGAAAGTCGTGGTTGAAGGGCGTCTTCCGGAATCTCATCAATAACGGCATGACCTATGGCGGCCGCGGCTGCACCATCGTGGTGGATTTGGAGATGGACGGGTCCAGTTGCCGCTTGCACGTGTATAACACCGGCAAAACCGTTCCCGAGGCCTGCCGGCCCATGCTCTTCTCTTATAGCGAGGGGATGCGGCGGTCCAAAAAGAGTCGCCGGGGTTTAGGCCTCGGACTGTCCCTGAGCCGTGACATCATCCAGAACCAGGGCGGTGACATCTGGTATGAGGCGAAAGTTGACGGTTCCAATTTTGTGGTGTCTTTACCCCAGCATTGATCCTGGTTTGGCTTATAATCCATCAGGCGGTTGGCGCTCTTAACCGTCTCCGGGGAGAGTAGGGGAATTCGTTACCGCAGGGGCAGGGGCTGATATGGTCCTTGCCCCTTTTGGGGTGGGTCTTACCCACGTTGGGGGTTAACGGTCAGCAGGATTTACTGAAATATTTGCCTTCCGGCGATTTTATCTTGACATTGGCAGGCTGGATCATTAAAAAGCGAGTAGGTATGTCAGATTGAAGGCAGGGCCGGGCCCTGGACCAAAATTGGAACGGAACGCACTTACCGTTCTTTTTTATCTGACTGCTGGTTCACGTCTCTGCCCCAAACGGCATGGTTTCAATCTTCAGGAGGATTTATTCAGCATGAGAGTTAAGGGAAAGGTAAAATGGTTTAATGATGCGAAGGGTTATGGTTTCATTTCCCAAGAGGACGGCACTGATGTCTTCGTGCATCATTCCGCCATCCAGGGAGAGGGGTTCAAGTCTCTCCAGGAAAACCAGGAGGTTGAGTTTGAAGTGGTCCAGGGCGCCAAAGGGCTCCAGGCCCAGAACGTCATCAAGCTCTGATATTCAAGGCTAACCGGGCGAGACTCCAGGGGTCTTGGGCCCCTGGAGTTTGTTTTTTTCACCTGCCGGCGGCGGGCATCCCGCCTCGCCGGCTGCCCCCGGCCGGGGGTTGCCGCCAACCGCTCGTGCTCCTGCCGTCGGCCTCTCCCGGCGAGGTCAAAGGGCCGGGAGTTGGAGCGATACCCACCCCATCAGCCTGCCGCATCCCCGTGTTTACCCGCTCTCCGCAGCCTGGCCGCCAGAAAAGGATTGACCGGGGCCGGTTTTATTGTTATTTTGTACCTTAATAATTGATCAGCCTCAGGGGGCGTTGGAATGTCCAAACTTGCGAATTATTTTACCAAGGCTGACCGCAAGAAGCTGTTTTTTGATTATCTTAAGCTCGTCGGGATCCTCGAGATTGTCATTTTTATCGTGGTGGTCCTGTGGGCTTCCGATGATAAATACCACCGGGTGCAGTCCGCCTTCCCCTGGCGGGAATATGTCTTTGTGGCCTTTGCCTTCCCGATTGTCTTCACCTTCCTCATGGGGGTGATTATCACCGGATTCAACTATTTTCTGGGAGGTGAAGAGGAGGTTAAGGCTGAAAGCGGGGAAACGCCCATCAACCAGATGGATGCGGTGGTCAGCCAAATCAAGCGCCTGCCCTACCTGAGCATTTTATTTCTGTTGTTGGTGACCATATTCGCCCTCTACAATATGAACCATATCATGGCCTGGTTGCGCGATTTGGGCTATGACACCTTCCGTTTTCTGAGTTATGTGCTGGCCGGACTGGGCGTCATCGTGGTCATCTACATGGTGTTCTTCCTATTTTTCAAATACCGCCTCAACCATAAGCACATGAAATACCAATATTATTCTGACATTTCCGCCAGACACGGGCTGATTATCCTGGACGACCAGACCGTGCTCCACAAGAACGGCAATCTCCTGGTGAAGGGGCGGCGTTGGCGGGGGCCCAAGCAGGTGGGGACCGCGCCTGCCCAACCGGAATTGTATGGTCCGGAGCCACCCAACCGGGACCACCTGCCGTTGCCCAAACCCTGATGTCCCCGACGTCTGTGGGCCGGGACGCCACCCGGGCCTGCCGGATCCTCGTTATGGCTGCACTCCCCCTGGAAGTGCGGCCTTTTTTGCGCCGGGTCAAGGCCCGGGCCCGTCGGGACCTGGGGCTGCCGGCCTGGGAGTTTGAGCCGGGGCCGGGAGTGGCGGCCCTGTCCGGGATGGGCGCGGCGGCGGCCCGCCGGGCCGGGCAAATCCTGGTGGACCGCTGCCGTCCCGACCTCCTGGTCTCCCTGGGGTTCGGCGGCGCCCTGGCCCCGGGGTTGGCGGCCGGAGATCTGGTCCTGGGCGAGAGCTTCTGGCACTATAATCCCGACACCCGTGAGCTCAACCCAGGCCCGCATCCGGCTCCCCCCCGGCCCCTGCCGCTCCTGGTGGGGGCCCTCAG
Organism: uncultured delta proteobacterium; assembly: GCA_963812015.1. GTDB lineage: Bacteria > Desulfobacterota > Desulfobaccia > Desulfobaccales > 0-14-0-80-60-11 > 0-14-0-80-60-11. The sequence continues at coordinate 1,386,564 of CAWETI010000002.1, forward strand.
AAAAGGGGGGCTTACCGCGGTCACCGGGAGCCTGGTCACCACCACCCGCATTATCCATAAAGAGCGTCAGGGAGTACCATTGGCCGGGCTGCCCCAGCCGGTTCTGGACCTGGAAACCGCGGCCCTGGCGGAGGTGGCCGCGGCTCAGGGGCTGGCTTTTTTGAGCCTCAGGGCCATGACCGACGTGGCCGGGGAAGAGATCCCGGGATTTCTCCATGATGCCGGGGGCCGGGAGACGACTGTGGGGGTATTGCCGGCCCTCAGGTGGCTGGCGGCCGACTTTCGGAGGGTAAAGGACCTCCTGCACCTCTGGCGCCGGAGTTGCGGCGCCGCCCGGGTTCTGGCCCTGGCCTTGATGATCCTATGGCCTTTACTGCTGGCTGCCGGGGGCGAGCTTGAGGGCCAGCCAGCTCAGGAAGGGGACGTAGATGAAGATCCCCACCCAGCCCAGGCAGGTTTCCCCGATGCGGAAGGTCATGGCCAGGTTAAAGCCCAGAATGCCCAGGTAGAAAGCGGGGCCCAGAAGGGCTTGGGAAGGAAAGTGCCACCGGCCCCAATCCCACCAGGGGGAAGGCGGCACCCGGGTGGCGAGAAGCTGCAAGACCCGGATAAGTCCTAAAGCCACCAGAAACCAGCCGCCGAAGTTGATCAAGGTAATGCCGAAGTAGACCCCGGAATCGGGATAGCCGTAGATTTGCCCCAAAAACCAGCGGTAACCCCGGAGAGCCAGGGGGTCGATGACGATATCCAGGGTCACCATCAATACCGCCCCCAGGATTAAAGGGCGCCAGGCCCCCTGCATGGTGGCCTCTCCCCGGAGAGAGAACCGGCCCCCCTCCCAGCGCCCCGGCGTCAACGCCACCAGGGCCAGGCAATAACTGGCATAGGCCATAAAGACATAGGACAGGGAATCCATGAAGGGCACCCCGGCCACCCAGATTTCCTGGTTCAGCGTGGCGGGGATGTAAAGGTACTCGCCGAAGGGAAAGCCCACATGAATGGAGGCGAACTCGGCCGCCCAGGAGAGGGAATATCCCAAAACCAGGAAGGCCAGAGCCCGGCCGCCGCCCAGGTGCCAGGTGGCCAGCAGCAGATAGGCTCCAAAAAAGATGAACACATAGGGCCTGAGCCAGATGGTGCCCGCCAGGAGCCCCAAAAAGTGGACCATACCGATCGTCTCCCTTGGAGGATGTGAGCCAGTGCCCCCGGACCTCCAAACCGCCTCGGATGTAGCGTCGTGTGACTTGAAACCATACCACAAAGCCGGTTTCCCGGTCAAATGACGGGGCCGGGAAACCGACGGTCGGGGTCTTTTCGCCCAATAAAGGGGCGTAGTTCAACCAGGGGTGGGGGGACCCTGCCCCTACAAGGGTGCTGATCGGCTACTGATTTACCCCGCACTCTATGATACAATCCTAATGAGATAAACGGCACGGGTCCTGGAGGGACACCGGCCACATCTCGCCGCCTTGGGAGGAAGTTCTCGGTGAAGGTAGTTCTGGCCCAAACCGCCGGTTTTTGCATCGGGGTCAAACGGGCATTGGAATTGGTCCTGAAGGCCATCAATGAAAACCAGGCTAAGATTTACACCTATGGTCCGCTGATCCACAACCCCCAGGTCCTGGAATTATTGCGAGAACGGGGGATTTCGATTCTCAAGCCTGGGGAGGACGTCCCCCCGGGACTGGTAGTGATCCGGGCCCACGGCATCCCTCCCCAGGAACGGCGCCTGCTGGAGCAGGGCGGCGGGCGCATCATCGACGCCACCTGCCCCAGGGTGGCCAAGGTCCAGGCCATCATCCAGCGCTGGGCCGCCAAAGGGTGCGCCACCCTGATCGTGGGGGATGCCGATCATCCGGAGGTGCGGGGCTTGATGGGCTACACCGAGGGGCGGGGTTACGTGGTGTCCACCTCCCGGGATGTCGCGGCCTTGCCTGACTTGGACGAACTGATCGTGGTGGCCCAAACCACCCAGAGCAAATCCCAGTTCGATGCCCGGGTCCAGGAAATTACCGCCCGGTTTCCCCAGGCCCAGATTTTTAATACCATCTGCGATGCCACCGCCTCCCGCCAGGCCGAGGTCCAGGAACTGTCCCGGCAGGCGGAGGCCCTGGTAGTGGTGGGGGGACGCAACAGCGGCAATACCCAAAGGCTGGTGGAGGTCTCCCAGGAGACCGGCATTGCCACCTACCAGGTGGAGACCGAGCAGGAACTGGACCTGGTGGAAATGAGCCGCTATCAAACCGTGGCCGTGACGGCCGGAGCCTCCACGCCCCACTGGCTCATCAGCAACGTGGTGAACACCTTGAAGCATGCCTGGGCCTTTCGTCCCGGCTCCTGGACCAACTATCTGTACCGCGCCTGGCGCTTCGTCCTCAAGTCCAACTTATATGTGGCCATCGGCGCCGGGTCCCTCAGCTACACCTCATCCTTGCTGCAGCAGGTAGAGCCCCAGTGGAGCTATTTTTTCGTGGCCTTCTTCTATGTCTATGCCATGCACCTCCTCAACCATTTCACCGACACGGCCTCCAAGCTCAACGATCCGGTCCAGACCATGTTTTACGGCCGCCACCGGCACTTTCTCCTGGTCACCGGCCTGCTCTCCGCCTGCATGGCCCTGGGCCTGGGAGCCTACCTGGGGCTGTTGCCGTTTATCTTTGTCTTGGTCATGAGCTGTATCGGCCTGATGTACAGTTTCAAAATCATCCCGGAGCGTCTGGCCCAGGCCACCGGCATTCACCGGCTCAAGGAGATCCCCGGCTCCAAGACCATGTTCACCTCGGTGGCCTGGGGGGTGCTGGCGGCCCTCATCCCGGTGGTGTGCTCCGACCAGGAAATCTCCGGGGCCACCGCCATCGCCTTTTTCTTCGTGGCCGGCATGATCTTCATCCGTTCCGGCCTCTTTGAGATCATGGCCATCGAAGGGGACCGGGTGGTGGGCAAGGAAACCCTGGCCATCGCCCTGGGCAAAGAGCGCACCTTCATCCTGCTGTTCTGCGGTTCTCTGGCCTTTGTGGCCATGTTGCTCGTGGCCGCCTGGAGGGGCGCCATCCCTTCCCTGGGCTACACCCTGAGCCTGTCCGGGCTCTATATGCTGGGCTATCTCACCCTTTATCACCGGGGCCTGATGGAATCGAGCCTGTTGCTGGAGTCCCTGGTGGAAGGCAACATGATCCTGGCCGGCATCCTGGCCTTTATCTGGGATCCATATAACGTGATTTTTTAAGAGCCATCGGCAATCAGCTTTCAGGGAATACCCCGGAGAAGTGAATGCGGTCCCAAGATAGGGTGGGAACCGCCTAGCCTACCTCGCTTTCCAAAACCGCCGAACGCGGCTGTTCTCTATTCCTGCCAAACTGCGCTTCCCCCGGGAATTTCCCTCGGTTCGGGAGCGTCTTATACCGAATTGCCAACAACCGACAATTTTTTGTAGGGGCGGACCCATGTGTCCGCCCTGGATTGAGGGCGCACACGCGGGTGCGCCCCTACAATTCCGCATTTTTTGATTGCGACTCGGTATTACCCACCCGGAATGAGGCGTGAGACGCGCCCGTGGGGGTAGTGAAGTTTTTTAAGGTTGGTGATGGCCCCCGACCGAAAACTGCCGGAAACCGCAAGGGGAACAAGTCAAGAGGAGCGTGCATTTTTTTGCAATTTTTTATTGACAAAAGGTTTGGGCCAATTTAATATGGCCGTGGATAAAACCCGTAGAGGGAAGGAGGTGGGAGGGAAGCCAACAATAATCAATGCTTTAGGTGAAAATGGAAAGGAGAAACTGGTAACCACTTTCCTAAATTAAAGGGGGGAACAATGAAAAAGTTTATAGTCTTCGCGGTAGTTCTGGCCTTGCTGGTGCCTTCTTTGGCCCTGGCCACGGAATTCACCTTGGGTGGTTTCATCAAATTGGATGCCTTCTGGGATTCCGTCCAGCAAGGCAAGAACATGAACGGTACCATTGGCCGCAACAATGACCCCAACTTGGACCACGGCCGGCTGAAGTTCACGGCCCAGGGCTCCCGGTTCAACTTCACCATCAAGGGTCCGGACCTCTGGGGCGCTAAGACCACCGGCTACATCGAAATGGACTTTGATATTAACGAGCAGGGCGCCACCACTGCTGCCGGTATCCCGGCAGTAGCGAACACTGCCAGCGCCTCGAACAACTACGCGCCGCGGCTGCGGCACGCCATGTTCCGGTTCAACTGGCCTGAGACCGAACTGCTGTTCGGCCAGTACTGGTCCATGTTCTGCGAATGGTATCCTGAACTGGCGGAAGACGGCCCGTTCCAGACCACCGGCATTCCCACCGCCCGGATCCCCCAGATCCGCTTCACCCAGCAGTTCCTGGGCTGGGGGACGGCGTCTGTGTTGGTCGGCAGTGCCAATACCGCGAGCAATGGCCAGGTCTATTCGACCTTTGACACCAGCGGGCAGTCGACTGCGACCCCCCAGGTGCAGGGGAAATTGCAGTACGCCCAGGACTTGTGGGGTAAGGCGGCGTATTACGGGAAACCCACTCCCTTCACCGCCCAGGTCGTAGCGGGTTGGCAGCGGAGTGGCTTTGCGCAAAACTTTGCCAATGCCACTTACTTTACCTTTGGTCAGAATACCTGGTCTAACTTTTTAACTGGCGCTAATACCGCTGGGATCAATCTCAAACATACGACCCTGAATCCCTGGATGGTCATGGGAACCGCGTTTATCCCGGTCATTCCCACCCACAGCGCCAATCTCACCGGGACCGCCTCGCTGTTGGCGAACTGGTGGATCGGGGCCGGGGTTGACTCCTTTGGGATGGCAGGCGCGACCAACCCCATTAAGTTCAATGATAACAATAACGGGATCTATTCGTATAACTACGAGTTGGAGCAGCGCTTCGGCGGCTTCGTCCAGGGTCAGTACTACTTCAACAACGAGTGGAATGTCACCGTGGCCTACGGCATGAGCAGGGTCTTCGGCCTCAGCCAGTCGGATACGAACGCGGCCGCCGCCCGGGGCCTTGCTGCTGGAGGCATCAATGCGCCCGGTTACGTCTATGCCTTTAACGCTGATGCGTCGAAGCTGCAGCAGCAGTTGGAAGGGATTCTGTGGTACCGGCCCATCCAGGCCATCAAATTCGGTCTGGAATACGCCTATGGCCAAACCACGTGGTTTCAAAGCACGGGACAGGCTGCTGCATTTCCTACGGGTGCGGTCCCCGCTGTTACTGCTTTCAATGCCACCCCGGTCAACACCTCGAATGTGGGCAATGCCCACCGGGTGGAGTTCGTCGGGTTCTTCTACTTCTAACCTGAAAACCGGTTGACTTCAACCAGCCCACAGGGTAATATCCCTGTGGGCTTTTTATTTCTTGACGGTTTTCAGTTTTCAGTTTCCGGTTTTCGGTTAAAAGCATGGAGCAAAAAGGTTATAAGTCAAGATCTTACCGGTATTTAGAGGTGTGGAAGCTGTCAATCGATTTTGTGAAGAAAGTTTATCAGGTAACGCACAATTTTCCCGCTTCTGAAAATTATGGGCTAATAAACCAGATCAGGAGAGCCGCGGTTTCCATCCCTTCCAATATTGCCGAAGGCCAGGGCAGAAATTCCACCAAAGAATTTAAACAATTTCTGGCAATAAGCTTGGGTTCCCTGGCAGAATTAGAAACCCAGTTGATCATTGCCAAAGAAATAGAATACTTGACCCAGAATGGACTTGATGCTCTGCTGAGCCCCCTCGATAGAATAAGAAAAATGATCAAGGGCTTATCAAAAGGAATATAATAATGCTTATTTTGGCAAAGACTATAGCTTGTCTTTTTCTTTCCGAAAACCGAAAACCGAAAACCGAAAACTTAAAACGGAGTGCGGAATGCTAAAGAGATTCGTGTTGGTGCTGCGACTGGGGCTTCTGCTGTTCGTGTCGGCCTCCCTGCTGGTGGGGGGATGCAGCACGGTGAAGAAGTGGGCGGGTTATGGGGGCGAGGGCGAAGATGAAGAAACGGCGCCACCCGAGGCCCAGCAAGAAACGGTGATGATTGACGGCAAACCCTATGTTCGCAGCAAAAATCCCTACTGGCTCAGCTACGCCAACGCCCCGGAATATCTCTATGTCGAAAAGGGCACGGAGTTCGTGACCGCCCAACAGCACCTGGTGCAATCCCTGGCCAAGGCCATCGGCCAACAGCAGACCCAGGCCGCGGGCAAGACCATTCCCCCGGATAAACTCCAGGAAATGGTGCGGGCCGAGGTGGACCGCATCCTGAGGGAGCAGGGGCTGGGAGGTTTTGTCTCCCAGGCCAAGGGGGGCGGCGTCTCGGCCGTTGTGGGACGGGCCGTGGCGGTCATTCCCGATCTGGATACGCCCCGGACCTATGACGGGATGAACCGCACCCTGGCCATGTCCCTGGGAGATGCCATGGGCCGGACCAAAGATCTCAAGGTGAGCGCTCCGGATCAGGTGCAAGAGGCCCTGCGCAAGGCGGGGGCGGCAGGCAAACTGACGCTCAGCCCCAATATCAAGGCTCTGGGGGATGCCCTGGGGGTACAGGGCATTGTCCTGACCGGGGTGATGCCGCCGGAAGGCGGGACGCCGGGAGCCATGGTCCTGCAAGTCTTTGATACCTTCACCGGCCTCCAGGAAGAAGCCATCGTGGCGCCGGCGGGCGCTGAGGGGATGAAGCCCGAGACGGTCACGAAGTTCGCCCAGGCCAACGCCCTGCGGGTGGCCGGGGACCTCATCAAAATTTCGTGGTTCGGGCGGGTGGAGTTTGTCAAGGAGGGCAAAGTCTACCTGAACCTGGGCCAGAACTCGGGCCTCAAGGTGGGCGACCGCCTCAAGGTGGTGCAACCGGGCAAAGAGGTGGTCAACCCCAAGACCCAGGCGGTCCTGGGTTACACTGCGGATACCCCCCAGGGGGAGATCAAGGTGACGGAGCTCCTGGGAAACAGCGGAGCTGTGGGCCTGCCGGTGAGCGGCGGCCCCTTCCAGGCCAACGATAAGGTGAAGGCGGTTAAATAAAGACTGTTTTCGGTTTTGGGTGAAAAGATCATAACCCGTAGATAATCGTAGGGGCGGTTCGGGAACCGCCCCTTTGTTGTTCTTATGCCTTGGTTAGTTATCATCCGAAAACCGTCTAAAATTCCCCCCTTTACCAAGGGGGGGGTAGGGGGGATTTTATAACTATCTTAAAATCCCCCTAAATCCCCCTTTTTCAAAGGGGGACTTTGATGACATTTTGCATTTTAAGCATTTTCGGATGGATTCTCGTTAGTTTGCAGGCAGCTCTGGTTAAAAACTACAAACCGATCTTCTCCAATCCCCCCATATAGGGGCGCAGTTTCTCGGGAATCACCACACTGCCGTCGGCCTGCTGGTAGTTCTCCAGGATGGCAACCAGGGTGCGGCCTGCCGCAAGGCCGGAGCCGTTCAGGGTATGGACCAGTTCGGTGCCCTTGGCCCCGGGACGCCGGAAGCGGATGGCGGCCCGGCGGGCCTGGTAGCTTTCGAAGTTGCTGCACGACGAGATTTCCCGGTAGAGGTCCTGCCCCGGCAGCCAGACCTCGATGTCGTAGGTTTTGGCCGCGGCAAAGCCCATATCCCCGGTACACAGGACCACCACCCGGTAGTGCAGGCCCAGTTCCTGCAAGACCTCTTCCGCGTCTTGCAGCAAAAGCTCCAATTCGTCGTAAGAGGTCTCGGGTGAGGTGAACTTGACCAACTCCACCTTGTTGAACTGGTGCTGCCGAATCAGGCCCCTCACATCCTTGCCGTGGGAACCCGCCTCGGAGCGGAAACAGGGGGTGTAGGCGGTGTAATAGAGGGGCAGGTCTTCGGCCTTGAGGATCTCATCCCGGTGGATGTTCGTGACCGGGACCTCCGCGGTGGGCACCAGGAAGAAGTTCAGGCCTTCCAGCTTGAATAAATCCTCCTGAAATTTAGGGAGCTGTCCGGTGCCTCGCAGGGAATCTTCATTGACAATGAAGGGGGGCAGCACTTCCGTATAGCCGTGCTTTTTGGTATGCAGGTCCAGCATGAAGTTGATGAGGGCCCGCTCCAGCAGGGCCCCGGGCCCTTTCAGGAGTGCGAACCGGGCCCCGGTGATCTTGGCGGCCCGTTCAAAGTCCAGGATGCCCAGGTTCTCCCCGATATCCCAGTGGGCCTTAGGGGGAAAGTCAAAGCGTGGGGCCTCCCCCCAGGTCCGCACCACCGGGTTGTCGTCGCTTCCGGCCCCCAGGGGCACGGACTCATGGGGGATATTGGGCAGATTGAGCAGAAACTTCCATACCCAGGAGTCCTGGGCCTCGGCCTGGGCTTCCATTTTTTTTATACTCAAGTTAATCAACGCGACTCGCGCTTTTGATACTTGGGCCTCATCCCCCTTGCCGGCCTTCATCAAGGCCCCCACGTCTTTCGACAAGGTATTGCGCTCATGGCGCAACTCTTCCAGGCTGGTCAGGAGCTGACGGCGATGGGCCTCCCGCTCCCGGAACTCATCCAGGGAAATCTTCTGGCCCCGGTTTTTCAAGGCCTGTTCAACTGCTTCCAGATGTTCTCTCACAAATTTGAGGTCCAGCATGGGTGACTCCCGGTATGAAAAATATGGGCTGGCGGCGGGTGGTCAGCGGCCAGGGACGAAAAAGGCCGCGGCCATAAACTTCGCACCCTAAGGGCGGTTCGCAAACCGTCCCTACAGGGAATAATTTCTCTTGACCAGACTTTGCGATAAATCCGCCCGGCTTATTTAATTTCCTCGATCAGGCGCACCAGCCCGTCGGCGTCCTGGCGTTGAATGAAGTAAAGAATATCGGCCACCGCACCCTCCAGGGCCCGCAGCACAATCCGGTTGGCGGGATTCTGCAGTTGGATGCAAGCGTACAATTTGGCGTCCTGGCTCAGGAGGCGCCGGGTCAGGTTATGCAGGGTGGCAAAGGTAGGGGTGGAAAATTCCTCCAGATCTTCAGGGGAGACCCCCAGGTCCCGGATAACCGTCCCGAAGGCGATGAGCATGAAATGCGCCAGGCCCTGGACGACGGCCATAATGCGGTCATGTTCAGTGGCGGTGGTGATCTTTACCCTGGCCCCGGCCTGGGTGAGGAGGTCTTTAAGCCAGTGAAACCAGCGCTCCCCCCGCCCCTGACAGAGCACCACGGTCCGTCCCTCGATGGTTTCTTCCCCGGGGCCGAAAAGGGGGTGAGTGCCCACCACTTCCCCGGGGAAAGCCGCCATCATGGCCGCCATGGGTCTTTGCTTCACGGAGGTGAGGTCCACCAAGGCGGCATCCGGCTTGAGATGGGGGGCCACTTCCCGGGCTACTTCGGTCACCTTGGGGATGGGCACCGAGATGATCACCACATCGGCCAGGGCGGCCACCTCCTGGGAAGTCTGGGGGGTGTCGACGTCCGCCACCAGGACCTCGAGGCCCTGGCTTTCAAAGAAGCGTTTGAACCATTGGCCCATCAACCCCTGGCCGCCGATGAGGGCTATTGTGGGTCTCATGGGAGTGATGACCAATTGCGGTTATCTTTCGACAATCCATGCTTTGGGCTGAAAGCTGAAAGCTGACCGCTGTAAGCCACTTTAATCTGACCGCTGATAGCAATTTTCATGCAATAGCCCTTTGGCGCAGCAGAAAGTCCGCCAGGGTGAGGCGCACCATGGCCCCGATGACGGGGACGATGCGGGGAATGGCGCTGATGTCGTGTCTCCCCTTAACCGTGAGGGTGCGAGGCCGGCCCCCCAGGTCGATGGTCTGCTGTTCCCGGGCGATGGAGGGGATGGGCTTCACCGCGGCGTTGAGGATGATCTCATCGCCGTTGGAAATGCCGGCCAAGATGCCCCCGGCGTGGTTGGAGGCGAAACCTCCGGGGATCAGGGGGTCATTGTTCTCTGAGCCCAGCAGCCGGGCGGCGGCAAATCCGGCGCCGATCTCCACCCCTTTGACCGCGCCCACGGACATCACCGCCGCGGCCAGGGCCGCGTCCAATTTATCGAAGACCGGCTCCCCCAAGCCCGGGGGGCAGCCCCGGACCCGCACCTGGACCAGCCCGCCCAGGGAGTCGCCCAGCGCCTTGACCTCCTGGACCCGGGCCTCCATGGCGGCCACGGTCTCCGGGTCGGGGCAGCCGAAGGGGTTGTCCCAGATCGTGCTTTCATCAATTTTCTGCACCCGGACCCCGCCTAGTTCCAGGGTATAGGCCAAGACCTGGACGCCTTCCCGGTCCAGGACCCTTTGGGCCACGGCGCCGGCGGCTACCCGGGCTGCGGTTTCCCGGGCCGAAGCCCGACCCCCGCCCCGGTGGTCCCGGATGCCGTATTTGGCCTGGTAGGTGAAATCGCCGTGGCCGGGGCGGAAAAGCAGCCTGAGTTCGTCGTAATCCTGGCTGCGGATGTCGCGGTTGTAGATAATCAGGCTGATGGGGGTGCCGGTGGTCAAGCCGTCGAATACCCCGGACAGGATCTCCACCTTATCGGGCTCCCGGCGGCTGGTGGCGTGGGCCTGCACCCCCGGGCGGCGCCGGGCCAGGGCTGCGTCGATGTCGGCGACGCTGAGGGACAACCGGGGCGGGCAGCCGTCGATGACGGCTCCCAAGGCCGGGCCGTGGGACTCGCCCCAGGTGGTTACCCGAAAAACCTTTCCAAAGGTATTACCCGCCAAAATTTTTGGTCTCCTCGTTTTTTAAGGCCGCCAGCACCAGTTCCACCACCTGGTCGACGGACCGGTGCGTGGTGTCCACGATAATCTGGGCCGCAGCGTCATAGAGGGGGGAGCGATCCTTGAGAACTTCCTCGACCTCCCGGATGGTGTCTTTCCCGGTAAGACTGGGGCGGTTGGCATCCCGGGGCTGATCCTGGACCAGGCGGGCCTGGATAACCGCCGGATCGGCGGTCAGCCAGATGACCAGGCCGTTTGCCCGGAGGGCCGCCACATTGTCCCGGTCCAAGACGACACCGCCGCCGGTGGCTAAAATCTGCCCTTCAACGTGGCGGTAACGGGCCACCAACTCCTTTTCCAGCCGACGAAACTCGCCCCAGCCGCCCTGGGCCACGATCTCGGCGATGGGCCGGCCGGCCTCCCGCACCAGCACCTGGTCCAGGTCCACGAAGGGGCGGTGCAGCAGTTCCGCCAGTCGGGCCCCCACGGAAGTCTTGCCGGTGGCCCGGTAGCCGATGAGGACCAGATTGAGTTGGTGATCGGGATGACGACGCCGTGGCATGAAAATACCGCTTCGCTGCTCTATAAAATATCAATAATGGCAACTGGTTGGCTTTAGTTTACTAAAAGCGGCGACTGAAAGGAAGAGGGCAAAGGGTCTCAACACTTTTAGAAGAGCTTTTTTCGCGCTCCACCACGAAAAGTCAGGATCACTGCAGCGCTCCAATTCCTTGAACCAAAGAAAAAAGGCCAAAAGCCAGGAAAATGGCGGCCGCGCCCATCTTCACGGCCCTTTCCGGCAGCCGTTTTCCCATAATCTGTCCGACCCAAATGGCCAGGGCATCAGAAATAACCATACCCAAGGTCGAGCCGAGCCAAACCTGCGTCGGCGAGTATTGGCTGGCCAGGGTCACGGTGGTCAGCATGGTCTTGTCGCCCAGCTCCGCCAGAAAAAACGTCACCGTCACAATCAGAAAAGGGGAGGTGATGCGCCTGACCTGCTGATCTTCATCCTCCAACTTATCACCACGCCAGGTCCAGATGGCAAAGGCGATAAAGGCCAGGCCCGAGAGCACCATGATCCAGCCATGCGGCAGGAGCTTACCGGTGATTCCTCCCAAGACCACGGAAAAGGCGTGGACTAAGAGAGTCGCCACGAAAACGCCGGCTAATACGATGCCGGCTTTGAAGCGCGTGGCCAACATGAGGGCGACCAATTGCGTTTTATCGCCCAATTCGGCGAGGAAAACCAGGGCCAGGGATAACCAGAAACCGTAAATTGGCTTAACCTTTCAGCACAAGGAATTGGATTGGAAAAGAGACCAAACTGCAGCTTGCCCCAAGGAACTACGGCAACCGGTAGCAGGTCCCTTCCCGGGCCGCGTCGATATAGGGGGGATTGCTGTGGGCTGCCGCCATTTCCCGGGACAGGGCCACGATCTTGCCAACCTCTGCATCGCTGCGGCCGGGATCATGATGGGTGAGGAGCAGGTTGCGCACCTCCGCCTGTTGCGCCATGGACACCACCTCATCATAGGTGGAATGGCCCCACCCCCGACGTTCGGCGATTTCCTTGGGCAGATACTGGGCATCGTGGATCAACAGGTCGCACCCCAGGCAAAATTCCACGAATTCCGGAATGCGCCTGCCTCGGGCGGCGCCCAGTTCGTTGTCGGTGATGAACACCATGGTGTGCTTGCCTTCCCGGAACCGGAACGCCAGGCCCCCCTGGGGATGGTTGAGGCGCATGGATTCAATCACCACCCCATCCAGGTCCAGGGGGCCGTGGGCCAGGGTATTGAGATAATCGATCCTGGCCTTGAGGTGGTCGAAGGCCACCGGGAAGAAGCCATCTCCCATGTGGCTGTCGAAGACCCGGGTCATGGCCTGGAAGGCGGGGGGCCAGCCATCGACGATGACCTTGGTGGATTCGTGGTAAATGGGCTCAAAGAAGGGGATTCCCAACAGGTGATCCCAGTGGCCATGGGTGAGGAGCAGGTGAAAGCGGCTGGGAATCTGGTTTTCGATAAGATGTTCGCCCAGGAGGCGTAGGCCGGTGCCGCCGTCGATCACGACCCTTTGCCCGTTGTCCAACACCACCTCCACGCAGGTGGTATTGCCGCCGAACTCCAGGGTATTGGGGCCGGGAGCCGGGATGGAACCCCTGGTGCCCCAGAATTTAATCTCCATATGGACTTCCTCCTCCTGCCGGCAGGTGTGGTGGGAAAAGCGGCCCTACAACTTTCACCTAAAGATGGCCCCCGGTCAATAGTCGGCCAGATTCACCGCATGATCTCCAAGTTCCAAAAAAGCCGCCACCAAGCCAAAACAGCCGGAAAGCATCATATCACCGAAGGGGGTGGCGTAGACCCCGGGCCAGCCCTGGGCCAGGCGCCGGCGGGGGCCGGTGATGACAGTGAACGCAAAGGAACCACTGGCGGTAAAGTCCGGGACGTAGGCGCACCCATGCCCCTGATCGTCAAAGATCTCAGTGTTGGTCAGCTGGCCCTGCTGAAATCGCTCCAGATGAGCAAAAAGTTTCTCCGGGTTCAGAAGCCCGGTGTGATGTTCATAAATCCCCCACAGGCGGTCGCCCCGGACCAAGGCCGCAAAGGTGTGAGCATTGCCGACGTTGACCACCGTGAGGCCTTGTTCCCGATGATCCCGGGCCTGGGGATCGAGGAGCGCCCCCCGGACCCCGGCGGCGCAGGTGTCCATCAGCACTACCCCGGGCAGGGCCTCGGCCACGGCCGCCATCCGGGTGAAGTGGCTGGGGGGCTGCCGGTAGGCCAGGTCCGCCAGTCTGCCCCCCTGGGCCAGGAAATTTTCCCAGCCCTGGAAGCGGAAACGGCGGTTGCTCCCCTGGGGATGAAAGCCGTGGTCCTGGACCGCCACGGCAAAATGGCTGGGGAATGGGACTTCGAAGGCCCCCAGGACCTGACGCCAGCCTTCCGCCTCCACATCTCCCAGGGTCAGGGTCACGGCTTCGGGGGGCGGAGACTCGGTGAGAATCACGCCCCACTCCTCCACTGCCTCCAGGCGGTCGCTAAAGGTGAAAGCCGCCTGGGGCGTGGCATAAACCGGCAGGCCGTGGCCCATATGCCAACGTACCGCCGCGGTTACGGCGCCGCCGCCCATGATCCGGCCGTTCAAGAAAAGGGGCTGCCCCTGATTGGTGAAGCGACGGATGCGCCGGGCCAGGACCTGGGTGGGCGCCGGCAGGACCAGCTTGACGCCGTTTTCCACGGGCTGGCCCGGCTCCCAGATAAAGATATCCTGGGTGCCGCCCCCCACGTCCACGGCCAGGAGCGAGCCTTCAAACATGGCCATCTTCCCATTGGGCCGCCGCGGCCAGCACCAAGCGGACGGCCCGATCCCGGGCCCGGCGAAAAGGCTCCGAGCGGTAGCCAGGCTTCCATTGCCCGGTGGCCAACTCATCCGATACCACCAGCAGGCCGGCCGCCGGCACCTGCCGGAACCGGGCCACGGCAAATAAAGCCGCCATTTCCATGTCAACCCCCAGGACTCCCTGATCCTGGTAGCGCTTTACCAGGGGCACCGTTTCCCGGTAGAACCCGTCGGTAGACCAGACGAGCCCTTCCTGCCAACGATTATCCGAGGCGCCCAACAGTTGCCGCAAAATGCCGCACAGGCCCGGGTCCGGGTCCGGGGGCTGCCCCTTGAGGGGATAATGTCGGGAGGTGCCTTCGGTGCTCACCGTGGTGGTGGGGAGCACCAGGTCGCCGATGGTAAGATGGGACTGCAGGGAACCGCACCATCCCAGGGCCAGGACCATGCGGGCACCCAGGGCAATGAGCTTTTCCATCACCATAACCGCATAGGGCGCCCCCAGGGCCGGGGCCATGAAGGTTATGGGCACCTCAGCCCAGCGCCCTTCCCGCAAGGCGCAGTTGTAGATATAACGCGGCGGCTCCGGCGGTTGCACCAGGCGGCAGAGCTCCTGGTAGTCGGGCAGGGTGAAGGTGAGAATCACCCGGGGGGTCACCAAAGCGTCCCAGGGTTCCCGCGTCGGATTGATGATCGCCTCACCGGGTGGGGCCTCGCGGCCAGGGGCTCCCGGGTGGTCCGGGAAGCCAAGCCGCACCGCCGCCTCAATTTCACTGCTCATGCCGGGTTCCGTGCCTTATTCAGTTTCCAGAAAAAATAAACCGCGACGCCGATAAGTCCGGCGACCACGAAGTAGTCCAGAATGTGGGTGTATTGCTGGATGATGCGCCAGTTCTCTTTGAGCCGCACCCCCAGGTAGGTGAGAAATCCGTTCCATAGGGTGGCCCCCACCGCAGTATAGAGGATAAAGGGGATGAGGGACATGCGGGCCAGACCCGCGGGGATGGAGATGAGATGGCGGACCACCGGAATAAATCGGGAGATGAAGATGGTCTTGCCGCCGTGACGGTCGAAAAAGTTCTTGGTCCACTCCAGGTGGTGCGGGTTGAGGAGCAGGTAGCGGCCGTAGCGTAGCACTACGGGCTCCCCCAGCCTCCCCATGCCGTAGGACAGGAGCGAGCCCAGGATGGACCCTAGGCTGCTGGCCACCATTACCGGCACCACGCCAAAATCCCCCGTGAAGATCAGGAACCCGGCAAAAGGCATGACCAGCTCGCTGGGGATAGGGGCAACCATGCTTTCCAGGGCCATCAATAGGAAGATGCCCACGTAGCTGCATTGATTGATGAACAGCGTATTATAGTAACAGAGGGATTCAGTCACTCCCATAGAATCAGCTTTCTCCCAATTCCCGGTGCCGGATCTGCTGCATTATCCGGGATTGTAACTCCTCAAGACCCGGACTCAAACTCACCGGGTAGAGGGTGGGGTCCTGGAGGGCCTTGTGGGCTGCGGGCAGCCGGGCAAACTGGTCCTGAAAATAGTCCCGGCCCTCCCTCAGCGACGGCTGCGGCCGGGTGATCCGGCCATTCGCCATCACCGGCTGGAGGAGCGGGGTGCCTTCCGGCCTGGCCTCGCGCCGCAAGGCGATGGTATCCCGCTGCATGGCGCCCTGAGCGTCGAAAGTTCGCCAGACCTGCTTTTTGTCTACCAGGGTGACCTTGCCGGTGGACAGCTTCATCACCGGCTGATCGGCGTAGCGCACCAATTTATAGGCAATGTCGAAGTAGGGGGCGTCCGCCGAGACCCCCATCTTGGTGCCCACGGCGAAGGCGTCGATCCGGGCCCCGTCGGCCAGCACCCGGGCGATTTTATGCTCGTCAAAGCCGCCGCTGGCCAGGATGCGCACGGAGGTGAGGCCGTTCTCGTCCAGGATTCGGCGCACGTCCTTGCTGATGGCCGCCAAGTCGCCGCTGTCCAGACGCACGTAGTCCAGACGCTGGCCCCGGGCCTCCATCTCTTTGGCCACCGTCACGGCGTGCCGGGCCCCGGCGATATTGTCATAGGTGTCGATGAGCAGGGTGGCGGCGCCGGGGAAGTTCCGGGCGAACACCCGGAAGGCGTCGATTTCGTGCGGAAAACTGGTGATATAGGAATGGGCCATAGTTCCGAAGATGGGCAGGCCGTAGATTTTGCCCGCCAGGACGTTGCTGGTGCCGGCAAACCCGGCCAGATAGCTGGCCCGGGCCACCTTGAGACCGGCGTCGCTCCCCTGGGTGCGCCGGAGGGAAAAATCCACCAGGGGTCTGCCCGCGGCCGCGTGGACGGAGCGGGACGCCTTGGTAGCGATCATGGTCTGGAGGCTGATGGCGTTGATGATGAAGGTCTCCACCAGTTGGGCCTCGATGATGGGGCCGCTCACCTCGACGATGGGCTCGTTGGCGAAAAAGATGCTCCCTTCGGGGAGGGCCTGCACCTCGCCGGTGAAGCGCACTCCTTTCAGGTAGTCCAGGAAGCGGGCTTGAAACAGGCCGGTGGACGCCAGATAATCCAGGTCGGCGGCCGAGAAGCGCAGGGTTTCCAGATAATCCAAGGCCTCGGCCAGCCCGGCGGCCACCATGTAGCCGCGCTGAGGCGGGTACTTGCGGATGAACAGGCTGAAGGTGGCCTCACCGGACATGTCCTGGTCGAAATAGCAGGCCGCCATGGTCAGCTGGTAGAGGTCCGTCAGGAGCGCCAGCCGTTCACCCAATGGTTGTTGGTCCAAGTTCACCTCAGTGGGGGGTGGAGGAGGGGCCGATGCCGTACCCTGCCAACGCATTCCAGACGGAAACCAGGCGCTGCGGCCGCCCGGGCCATCCGCTGAGCGGGCGGGCGGCTAGCGCCCCGGCCATTCCCGGTATCTCTGGGAAATTCCCCTTATCTTATTACAATAGCTCAATGGTTTCCATAATTTTGGTTATTTTTTCGGAAATCAGCGGCGGGCATGACGGCGTTCCAGGACCGGCAGCGCCTCCTGGACGGGTCCTTACCCCCGGGAAAAGACATCGCCGGAAAGGTCCAGGCGGTCACCGGCCATCAGGCGCCGGTACCCCAGGGCAGCCACCATGGCGGCGTTGTCGGTGCACAGGGACAGGGGTGGGAGGAACAGCTCGATGCCCTCGGCCTGGGCCCCGGTCACCAACGCCTGGCGGAGATTGCCGTTGGCCGCCACCCCGCCGCAGACCACCAGGCGAGTGCAGCCGGCCTCGGTGAGGGCCAGCCAGGCCCGGCTGGTCAGGCTCTCCACCACTGCGGCCTGGAAGCTGGCGGCCAGGTCGCGCCGGGAGGCGTCATCGGCGAGGATTTCCGGGTGCTGCTTGAGTTGGTAGGCCACCGCGGTCTTGAGACCGGAAAACGAGAAGGTGAGGGGCTCCTTCTGGATGCGGGGCCGGGGCAGGTGGTAGGCCGAGGCATTGCCGGCTGCGGCCAGGGCCTCGATCTTGACCCCGCCCGGGTAGCCCAACTCCATGAGCTTGGCCACCTTGTCGAAGGCCTCCCCCGCGGCGTCGTCCCGGCTACGGCCCAAAAGTGCCATCTCACCGAAACCGGCCACCCGGTAGAGGTTGGTATGGCCGCCGGAGACCACCAGGGCTACGAACGGGAACTCAGGCGGGGGCTCGGTCAGAAACGCCGCCATGATGTGGGCCTGTAAGTGGTGGACGCCCACCAGCGGTTTATGCAAGGTGTAGGACAAGACCTTGGCCGCGGCCATGCCGATGACCAGGGCGCCGATGAGTCCGGGCCCCTGGGTCACGGCCAAGCCGTTCAGGTCGGAAAGGGTGATGCTGGCCTGATCTAACGCCCCCTGGATCACCGGCAGGATATTTTCGAGATGCCGCCGGGCGGCGATCTCCGGCACCACCCCGCCGTAGGCGGCGTGGGACTCGAACTGGGTCGCCACCACCGAGGACAACACGGTGCGTCCATCAGCCACCACCGCCGCCGCGGTCTCATCGCAGGAAGTTTCGATTCCGAGTATGAGCATTTTGACTGGATATATGGGACAGGGGACCAGGGGCTTTTTCGTAAGCGGCCCCGGCCACCCTCCCCCAAACCCCCACCCCTTAAATTTTTCAGAAATTGTTGGGGGGCGCCCCCCACCCTACGCACCTATTTATTGATGATCAAATACGGTTTGATCTGCCTTACCTTCTTCGGGCCGAAGCCCAAAACCTTCTCCTCCAGCTCTTCAATCTTTTTATACGGGCCGTGCTTCTGACGGTAATCCACTATCCTTTGGGCCAGGGCCGGCCCGACCCCCGGGACGGCTGCCAGGTCCTCGGCGGTAGCCCGGTTGAGGTCAAGGGGCAGCCCCAGGGTGATAAGCTGGGCTCCGGGCATGGCCGTGACGAGGTAGCCGCCCTCCGGCGTCACCTCCACCCGGGTGCCGCTGGCGATGATTTTATTTGGGTCCTGGGCGGTCCCCGGAGCCCCGGCCTTCGTCCAGACTTCACCCAGGCTGGGTGGCTTCGGGAAGGAATAGACCCCGGGGTGGGAAACCTTCCCGGTGACCTCCACAAAGGCCAGGTTCAGGATCCCGGGCGGGGGCGGGGAGGGGGGAAAGAGCACGTGGGCCCGCCAGGCGTATAAAAGGAGGAGCGCGGCTCCCAGGATAAGAATAACGCCTAATTGGGGGGGGCTGAAGTAAGGCAAACGCATGGTCAAGGGGCGAAAAGGGAAAAAGGCGAAAAGGGAAAAAGGGGAGAAAAAAAGTCAGGCATCACTCGTGGCGCTCCCGTGTTTAGTGGGGAGAAGTGGAACGAGAAAAGTTAAGAGGCACCTGATTGACAGGTCCTTTCCCTTCTCGCCTTTTTCCCTCTTCTCCTTTTTTCCCCTGCTTTATCTGGCCCCTTGTTCATCCCTAAAAAGTTTATAGGTGATGCTGTCCACCAACGCCTGCCAGGAGGCGTCGATGATATCGGTGGCCACCCCCACCGTATTCCACCACTCGTGGCCGTCCCGAGAGATGATGAGGACCCGCACCATGGCGCCGGTGCCGCGCATGCCGGGGAGCACCCTGACCTTGTAGTCTTCCAGGATGATTTCCGTCAAGCGGGGATAAAACCGCACCAGGGCCTTGAGCAGGGCGTTGTACAGGGCGTCCACCGGGCCGTTGCCGAAGGCCGCGGTATGGACTTCATGCGCCCCTACCCGCACCCGGAGGGTAGCTTCAGGCACCGGGGGCTCCAAGCCTCCTACCTTCTGATCGATAACCCGGTAGGACTGGAGCTGAAAGTATTCCTTGTGCTGGCCCAAGGCGGCCCGGAGGAGCAACTCCAGGGAGGCCTCGGCGTCTTCGAACTGGAAGCCCTGGGACTCCAGGTCCTTGACCTTGTCCAGGACGGTCTTGACGTTGCTCTCAAAGGGCGGTAGTTGCACCCCTTCATCCAGGTTGAGAATCTGCCTCAATTTATCCAGGGCATGGCGCACCGCAGTATCGTGGGTCCCCAAATCCAGCCCCAATTCCTGGGCTCTCATGAGGATGTTGCCCCGGCCTGACAGGTCGGAGACCGGAATCACCCGAACATTACCCACCAGGGCCGGGTCGATATGCTCATAGGCCTTGGGATTGCGTTTCACCGCGGCGGCATGGATGCCCGCCTTGTGAGCGAAGGCGCTCTTGCCCACGTAGGGCTGGTAACGATTGGGACGGACGTTGGCCGCCTCGTAGACGAACCGGGAGACCTCGGTGAGGCGCTTGAGCTTGTTGTCGCCCAGGCAATCTATCCCCATCTTCAACTGGAGGTTGGGAATGATGGAACAGAGATTGGCGTTGCCGCAGCGCTCCCCCACGCCGTTGATGGTCCCCTGGACCTGGCCGCACCCCAGTGCCACCGCGGCGATGGAGTTGGCCACCGCCAGTTCGGAATCATTGTGGGCGTGGATCCCCAGGGGTGCTTCGGGGAAGCGTTCCTGGACCGTCTTGATGATCTCGATCAACTCGCTGGTCAGGGTGCCGCCATTGGTGTCGCAGAGCACCAGGCACTCTGCGCCGCCGTTCAAAGCGGCCTGCAGGGCTTTCAGGGCGTAGTCCCGGTCGTCCTTGAAGCCATCGAAGAAATGCTCGGCGTCATAAAACAGCTCTTCCACCCGGGGCTTGAGATAGGCCAGGGAGCCGGTGATGAGTTCCAGGTTGCGCTCCGGGGTGGTTTGCAGGATCTCCTTGACCTGGAAGAGGGACGACTTGCCGAAGAGAGTCACCACTGACGCCCGGCTGATGAGGAGTTCCTGGAAAACAGGATCGGACTCCGGCGGCCGGTCCTTGTGGTGGGTGCTGCCAAACGCGGCGATGCGACTGACGCCCAACTCATAATTGCGAATTTCGCCGAAGAAGTCCTTGTCCTTGGGGTTGGCCCCGGGCCAGCCGCCTTCAATGTAATGAATGCCCAGATGCGCCAGCTTTTGGGCGATGCGGATTTTGTCGGCCAGGGACAGATTGAAATCCTCGGCCTGGGTACCGTCTCTCAAGGTGGTGTCATAGATTTTTACCTGGCGCATGGTCATTCCTCTTTTAAGTGGATGCCTTCCGTTTCGGCGGGGGCGTCTCCAACCCGAAGGCGTCGTGGAGCACCCGTACGGCCAATTCGCCGTATTTATCTTCAATGACGCAGGAAATTTTGATCTCCGAGGTGCTGATCATCAAGATGTTGATGTTTTCGGCGGCCATGGCTTCGAACATGCGGGCCGCCACCCCGGCGTTGTTCTTCATACCCACGCCGACCACGGAGACCTTGGCGATGTTCTCTTCGCTTAATACTTTCTCGGCCCCGATATCGGCGGCCACCGGCTTGACAATCTCGAGGGTCTTCTTCAGGTCACCCTTGGGCACGGTAAAAGTCAGGTCAGTGTGGCCCTCGATGCTGGTGTTCTGGATGATCATGTCCACCACGATGTTGGCATCAGCCACCGGCTGGAACAGGTGTATCGCAACTCCGGGGCGGTCGGGAACCCGGGTGATGGTGACCCGAGCATCATTTCGGCTGAGGGCAACCCCGGATACTGGCACAATTTCCATTTCTTCATCCTCCACGGTCACCAGGGTGCCCGGCTCCTCGGAAAAACTGCTGCGTACCACCAGGGGTACGCTATACCGCCTGGCAAAACCCACGGATCGGATCTCCAGAACTTTGGCCCCCATAGAAGCCAACTCCAGCATTTCGTCATACGAGATGCGCTCCAGTTTCCTGGCCTTGGGGTAGATGCGGGGGTCAGTGGTGTAGACCCCGTCCACGTCGGTATAGATTTCACAGAGGTCGGCTTTCAAGGTTGCGGCAATGGCCACCGCGGTGGTATCGGAGCCGCCCCGGCCCAAAGTGGTGATGTTCCCCACTTCGTCCACCCCCTGGAACCCGGCTACGGTGACGATGCGGTTTTTTTTCAATTCTTCTTTAATGCGGGCGGTATCGATGCCCAGGATTCGGGCTCGCCCATAGGCCCGATCGGTATAAATCCGGGCCTGGTGGGAGAGCAGGGAGGTGGCCGGCACGCCCTGGGACCGGAGAAACATACTGAACAGGGACACGGTGACCTGCTCGCCGGTAGCCAGCAGCACGTCCAGTTCCCGGGGGTCCGGGTCTTCGGACAATTCCTTGGCCAGATTAATGAGGCGGTCGGTTTCGCCGGCCATGGCGCTCAACACCACCACCATTTTATTGCCGTCTCGCCAGCCTTTGACCACCCGGTTGGCCACATTGGCAATGCGGTCGGGGTTGGCCACCGAGGTGCCGCCATACTTTTGCACAATGATAGGCACGATTGCACTCCAGATTTATATAAATCATTAATTATATCTCATCTTTAAAAAAAGCAAAGCGCTTCTCGGCCATCTTTCGCTATGGTCAAGGGTGCATTTTTAGATTGACGCTGGCAAACAAATGGTGGTATTAAAAGAAAAAAATCACAAGTAAAGGAGGCCAGATACATGGCTGCAAAATTGATCAAAGGGGCCGAAGTGGCCGCCCAAATAAGGGAAGAGCTGAAGAAGGAAGTAGAAGAACTCAAGGCCAAACATAATTTGACCCCGGGCTTGGTTACCATCCTGGTGGGGGAAGACCCGGGCTCCGTCAGCTACGTCACCGCCAAACAGAAGACTTCTCACGAGTTGGGCTTCTATTCCATCCAGGACAACCAGTCCCCGGATATCACCGAGGCGGCCCTGCTGGCCCTCCTGGACAAATACAACAAGGACCCCAAGATCCACGGCATCCTGGTGCAGCTGCCCCTGCCCAAGCACATCGACTCCAACAAGGTGCTTTACGGCATTAATCCCGACAAAGACGTGGACGCCTTCCATCCGGTGAATGTGGGCCGCATTTTGATCGGCAATTATGCCTTTCTGCCCTGCACCCCGGCCGGCTGCCAGGAACTCATCTATCGGTCTTACGGCGACCCCAAGGGCAAGGAAGTGGTGGTGGTGGGGCGCTCCAACATCGTGGGCAAACCCATGGTGGCCATCATGATCCAGAAGCGGGCCGGGGCCAACGCCACCGTCACCTGCGTCCACACCGGCACTCCCAAAGATAAGATGATCGAGCACTGCCGCCGGGCCGACATCCTCATCGTCGCCGCGGGCGTGCCCAAATACATCCAGGGCGACTGGGTCAAAGAAGGCGTCTGCGTCATCGACGTGGGCGTCAACCGCATCGGCAAGAGCGAGAAGACCGGCAAAGCCATCCTGGCCGGCGACGTCGATTTCGAATCCGTCTCGCAAAAAGCCTCCTTTATCACCCCGGTGCCCGGCGGCGTCGGCCCCATGACCATCACCATGCTCATGAAGAACACCGTCATGGCCGCCAAACTGGCCGCAGGGCTGGTAAAGCTGTAAGATTGGGTTGAGGGATTTTATTGGGGAGAGGGCTAAGGGCTTTTCCGTCAGGTGCCCTTACCCCCTCCCCAACCCCCCCAATGCCATAAAGAGGTGCAATAATTCACAAAGATAAGGCGAGGCCTTGGCCCCGCCTTATCTTTGTGCACCCTTACATCGGTTGGGAGGGGGTGTGGGGGGGGAGGGCAGGGACTCTTATGTAAGGGTCCCTGGCCCTCTCCCCACAATCTCTCTAATGTGAAAAGGCGATTTCCGGGTAGACCTCGTCCGGGTCGAAGACCCGGGGGTCGGCGATTTCCCAGCCCTCGGGGGTGAGGCGTCGGAAAAAGCAGGACTGGTAGCCCAATTCGCAGGCCCCGCCGGCGGGCCGCACCTTAAGGAGGAGTTGGTCTCCCCGGCAGTTAAGGCGCATCTCCAGCACTTCCTGGAAGTGCCCCGAGGCCTCGCCTTTGGCCACCACCTTGCGTTTGTCCGGGTGGTAATAGTGGACCCGGCCCGTGGCGGACATTCGTTCCAGAGCCTCCCGGTCCAGTTCCACCACCATCAGTACGGCGCCGGTATCGGCCTCCTGGATGACGGCGGCCAGGCGCCGGCCTTCGGGCAACGGCAGCCAGTCTGGCAGGTGCAGCCATTTCTGGGTCAAGGCGTCCTCCTTAAGAAAAAAAGAAAAAATGGACCGAATAAATTTTTCTAACATAATCGTTCAGTATCGGTCCATTTTTTTTCCCAAGCGGCTCTATATCTGGAAAAAATCTTGACATATTTGGGAGATGGATGGTATTTAGGAGCATTGTAAAAGTGAAAGAGTGCACAAATTATTCCGCCAAAACAGGGAGGAGACAAAAAGATGGCAAGATATGGTTACATAGAATTTTACTACAGCACCAAACACGCGCCCGTCGATAAATATAAATGCGACAATGCGAATGTGCTCAACCTGCTGAAAAGCGTGGGGTCCCATGGGGTAGAGACCGCGGCCATTGACCTGGCCGACAATGCCGATCCCTTCCGGATGTACCACAAGGCCTCCAGCGGCCCTGCCTCCGAGTATCGCCCCATTTTCGGCGAGGTGCGTGGTTCGGATTATAAAGAATACTTCGGCAAGACCATTCCGGCCCTCTGCGTCTACCCCAAGAAGGGTGACCGGGCTCCGGTGGAGGTCTTACCTCGCATGGACCATAAGCTAGGCCGGGTTTATCTGATCGAGGAATGGTTGGAAAATTATGTCGCCGAGCTGGAAGGCCGCATCGAAGCCACGAAGTAACCGCCACTTTTCGGCCCCACCGGCAACGGTGGGGCTTTTTTTTTTTGTATGAACCCCAGGTGTGGGCCCGGCAGCTCCTGCCCCGACAAAAAGAATTAGCCGTGTGAAAGGCTGTCACTGCTCCTGGGCGCCAGGGTAAACCCGCAACAATTCCCGCAAGGCTTTTCCGTAAGTTTCATACGCCGCGTGACCGAATAGGACGAAGCGGGCCAGCTTAATCTCCGGATGCTGGGCCAGGTAATCCATGACCGTCTTTAAGGCGACCCGGGCCGCATCCTCTATGGGGTAAGCGTAGACGCCGGTGGAGATGGAAGGAAAGGCAAGGGATTTAAGCCCTTTGGCCGAGGCCAGCTTCAGGCTTTCCCGGTAGCACGAGGCCAGCAGATCCGGCTCCCGATGGAACCCATCCTTATAGACGGGGCCCACGGTGTGGATCACATACCTGGCCTTGAGGTTGCCGCCGGTGGTAATACGGGCCTCCCCCGTGGGACAGCCCCCCAACTGGCGGCATGCGGCTTCGATGGTCGGCCCGCCGGCCCGGTGGATGGCGCCGTCCACCCCGCCCCCGGGACGCAGGGCGGCATTAGCGGCGTTGACAACGGCGTCCGTGTCTTGCCGGGTGATATCCCCTTCCACCAGTTCCAGGGTGGATTGACCCACTTTCACTTCCATGCACCGACCTCCGAGGTTACCTCAAGGGGAGAGGACTCCTGACCTCTGCCACAGGCTTGCACTTTTAATCCTGTTCATGGGGGTTGGGAGGGGAGTTTGAGGGGGGCGGAGGACCCTGACTAAATGCCCCCCGGTCCCCCCCTCAACCTAGTCTTTTGTCAATTCATTTTGGAATAAGGCGGTACGGAGCCGCCCGTTTGGTCCACTCGCTGCCGAGAAATTTGGCCGTCAAGGTTTCGTATGATTCCCGCAAGGGTTTGGGGTCGTGGGTCATCTTATAGCGGGACACCCCCATGAAAAAGACGGCCTCCGCCGCTGCGGCGCTGTCGGGATAATTCTGCAAGGCTTCCTCGAACATGCCCTGGGCCTCGGGATGCTGCTCGGCGTTGAAGTACCATTTGCCCTTGGCCACCATGAACGTGGGAATGAATTCCTCCGGCGGGAGAAATCCCACCACGCGATGGACCTCGTTGCCGTCGGCATCCAGCACGATGATCGTGGGGGTCCAATTCACCTTAAATTGCTCCATCAGGGCGGTGTTCGAGACCTCGATCTGGACCGGGGCAAAGTTATAATCCACAAACTTGACGACTTTGTCATTGGGGTACGTAACCGCACCCATCTGTTGGCATCCGATTCACTGTGGGTTGAAAAAGTCAAGGAGAACGGGCTTCTTCGTCTGGCGGGCGCTGTTTTTGGCCTTGGCCAGATCATTCAGCCAGCAGATATTCAGGGCCATGGGGATTTCCTCCTTGTGAGAAAACGGGGCTAAGCTATCCCGCATATTATTCAATAAATAATCATTCCTAATCGAAAGGCAAGAGAGGCAGGGCGGGTTTGAGCAGGGTGGGGCAGGCGGTTTAGGGGGACGCGGCACGGGAGGGCCAGGTCGCCCTCCCGCGCTTTGGCCATCACTAACAGGCGATTAAAAACGGGTCGCCTTGCTCAGAATGACAATTTAAAGAAAGTGGCAGGTTTTCTCACACCCTAAGAGAAGTACTGGTGAGCGGTGAGTCTTCACAAACCTGACGGGTCCCGGCCTCTTACTCTACAATGATGACGGCGCAGCCTTTGGCGTTTTGCACCACCTTGTGGGTGACGCTTCCCAAAAGGAGGGTCTTGGCCAGGCCCAGGCCCCGGCGACCCATGATGATGGTGTCGAAGCGCCCGGTTTCGGCTTCGTTGAGGATATCTTCGGCTACGTCATAATCTCTGAGCTTGAATTTATTATGCACCGCATCCTTGGGGATGCCGGCCTTGATTAAGTGATCGTGGGCCTTTTTCACCAGGCCCTGCCATTTCTTTTCTTGCTCTGTCTGCCAGCCGGCCACCAGCCGCTGCCGGGATTCTCTTTCTTTTTCATCCAGGATATGGCCGTCATCCCAGAAAGCCGGGGGTAGATCCGACAAAACCTGGAGGAGCGTAACCTGCACCCCCGGAGTTTTACCGAAGGTTTCAGCCGTGTAGTCCACCGCCCGCCAGGCCCCTTCCGAACTATCCAGGCCAATTAAGATCTTATGGGACATGCATGCCTCCTTTTGCATAGATAAAGTTAATTTTAAGCATCAGCAGGAGAAGATGTCAACCGACGGGCGCGACTGAATGCTTCTTGGGCAATTGCGGGGCTCCATACCCCCGGCGCCCCGGGAGGAGCGCTCCGGCCGGCGGATAGCCGGTTAGGCCGAGAGCCTCGGCGCCGGGGCCAGGGATTATGCCGGCACAAAAACCTTGCAATGTTACCACCCCGGCCATAAAATTCTCAGGCAAGAGTACTGCTTATGGACCAGCCAAAGGACCTGTTTTATAGCCCTGCGGACCACACCGGCCAGGTGGATCGGTTGCTGGCCACCATCGAGTTCTCCAAGGCTCTAGTGAGCGCCTACGATATGGAGACGCTCCTTACCGCGATCCTGGAGCGCATCAAGGCGATCATCCCCGCCCAGAACTGGTCCTTGCTGCTCATCGACCCTCAGACCCAGGAATTGTACTTCGCCGTGGTGGTGGGAGTGGCCCCGGAGAAGGTGAAGGATATCCGCCTGCAGCCGGGAGAAGGCATCGCCGGGACCGTGGCCCGGACGGCGCTGCCGATCTTCATCCCCGATGCGGACCAGGACCCCCGCTTTGCCGCCCGGGTGGACAGCTTGACCGGCTTTGACACCCATTCCATCATCGCTCTGCCTTTGATCATCCGGGGAAAAGTCATCGGGGTGTTCGAGGTGATCAATGTGGAGGACGAGAGATACTTCCGGGAGAAATACCTGCCCCACCTGACCATTCTGGCGGACTATGTGGCCATCGCGGTGGATAATGTCCGCAATTTACAGAAGCTCGAGGCCCGCACCTTTATTGACGATGTGACCGGGTTCTACAATACCCGGTATCTTATCCACGAACTGGACCGCCTCATCCCCCAGCTCCTGGACCAGGGTGCGTCTTTTTCCGTGGTCTTCCTGGACCTGGACAACTTCAAGACGGTGGTGGACACCCACGGCCACCTGCGGGGCAGCAAGGTCCTGGCCCAAGTGGCCCGGGTAATTAATGGGGTGCTGGGGCCGGACGACAGCCTGGTACACTACGGCGGCGATGAGTTCATCACCCTGATGCCCCGGCGGTCCCGGCAGGACGCCCTGGAGACCACCCGCCGCCTGCGCCGGAGCCTCAACCAGACGGTCTTCCTGCAAGATGAAGGGCTGGAGATCAAGGTCACGGCCAGCTACGGCATCGCCACCGTCCCGGATGACGCCCAGGACCGGGAGCAACTGCTGCTCATCGCCGACCGGGCCATGTTCGGCAGCAAAGGCCGGGGCCGGGACCGCATCATGGTGGGCCGGGACATGGTGCCGGTGGAAGATGCCTGAAAGAGCGTCACGGGCACCGGGATCATTCCGCCACGAACCGGGAGAGATAAGAACCCTGATCGCGGCAGCCCTCTTGCCAGCACCAAAAAAAATTGGTCGGCAGTTTAACCGCATGGATTACCAACGGGTAGACTTCGATCCGGAGAACCCCCGCATCACGGATCTGCTGCTATCGCCCCACTGAGAGGCTACGCCACCGCCGGTTTACTTGGCCTTGCCCTGGGCGGCCACGGCTTCCATGGCCTTTTTAATCTCCGCCTCATCCCCCAAATAGTAATGTTTCACCTGGTTCAGGTCGGCATCCAGTTCATATACCAGGGGGACGCCCGTGGGGATATTCACCGACACGATGGCGTCATCGGAGAGGCGATCTAGATGCTTCACCAGGGCGCGCAGGCTGTTGCCGTGGGCCACCACCAACACCCTTTGGCCGGCCTTAATGGCCGGGGCGATGATGTTATGCCAGTAGGGCAGCATACGGGCCACGGTATCGGCCAGGCATTCGCAGGCCGGGAGGGTGTCGGCGGCCAGGTGGGCATAGCGCCGGTCAAACCGGGGATGGCGAGGGTCGTCCGGTTCCAGGGCCGGGGGCCGCACCGCATAACTGCGACGCCAGATCTGCACCTGTTCTTCGCCATATTTTGCCGCGGTTTCGCTTTTATTGAGCCCCTGCAAGGCCCCGTAATGCCGCTCATTGAGCTGCCAGGCGCGAATCACCGGGATCCACTCCAGTTCCATGGTCTCCAGGATGATCCAGAGGGTTTTGATGGCCCGCTTGAGCACCGAGGTGTAGGCGATATCAAAGGTAAAGCCGCGGTCCCGGAGGAGCTGCCCCCCGGTCAGGGCTTCCTGGTCCCCCTGGGCCGACAGGCCCACGTCGGTCCAACCGGTGAAACGGTTTTCCAGATTCCAGACGCTCTGGCCGTGCCGCACCAGCGTCAGGGAGTAGGTCGTGCTCATGGGCGCCCCCTTGATGGGTGAAAGAGATGGGGTTCAGAAAGACCGGGCTGTTGAGGATCGCGCCATCAAACCCCGTTAACCACCGCCCGCATGGATTTGACCGGCGTAAGCATGCCGAACATGCTTGGCCTGCCGTCAGACCCCACGGGACAAAGAACTCTCAGTGTTGGAGTTGCCAGGATTTATTAGACTTCCGTTGACTGGCATAACGATTTTTCCGGTTTTTGGAGTGCCGCGACCCGGCGGATTGGGCGGAGACCCCTCACCCTGTCTGTGCTTGCGCCCGGGTCCGTTTGGCCTTAGGGCTCTTGTGCCCCCGGGTCCTGGTTTGAGTCCTGCTTACCCCTGAATCTGGGGTATCCAGGGCCGGGGAGGGAGTGGCGCCGGCGGAAAAACTCATGCATAGGATAAACACGGCCGCAGCCAAAATCGCTCTGTGCATGTTGACTCCGATGTCTCGTCTGGCTGCGGAAGCCAGCCTGTCTGCGCAACTCATACCGTTTGCTTGGAAACGCTTCCCACGCAAGTCGACCGCAACAACCATCAACTCCGATAGTCGGCGTTGATGCGGATGTAGTCCTCGGTAAAATCGCAGGTGTCGTAGTAGTCGGCAAAGACCCCTTTGTTGAGGTGGATGGTCACCGTAAAAGAGCCGGACTTGATTACCTGCTGGGCCGCGGCTTCCGCCTCTGGCCCTAAGCCCCGGCCGTTTTCTACCACCAGGTAGTCACCGAAGGCAATGGAGACCAGCTCCGGGTCGAAGCGGGCCCCGGCCCGCCCCAGGGCGGCCATGATCCGCCCCCAGTTGACGTCTTCCCCCGCCATGGCGGTCTTGACCAGGGGCGAGAGGGCCACGGTCATGGCGGCCTTTTTGGCTTCAGCCGGAGTGGCCGCGCCCTTGACGAGCACCTTATAGGCGTGGCGGGCGCCTTCACCGTCGGCCACCACCTGCCAGGCCAACTCGCCCATCACCTGATTCAAGGCCTCGCCCAGGGCGATCATCCCGGGCCCCGCCTCGGTAATCACCGTATTGCCCGCCTTCCCACTGGCCAATAACAGGATGGTATCGTTGGTGGAAGTGTCGCCATCCACGGTGATCCGGTTGAAACTCACCGGCAGGGCCTGGCCCAGGAGGGTTTTCAAGACTTTGGGGCTGGCCCCGGTGTCAGTGAACACGAAGACCAGAAGGGTGGCCATATCCGGGTGGATCATGCCTGCGCCTTTGGCGATTCCGGCCAGGGTGAATTCCCGGCCGTCAATCATGCCCTTGACCAGCGAGGCCTTGGGCCGGGTGTCGGTGGTCATGATGGCCCGGGCCGCCTCGCCCAACCCGTCAGGGCTCAGCCCGGCCACCAATTGGGGCAGGGCCTGGGTGATGCGGTCCCCGGGCAAGGGGGCGCCGATGACCCCGGTGGAGGCCGGCAGCACCAGGCCTTCGGGGAGGTTCAGCAACTCCGCGGCCCGGCGGCAAGTCTCCCGGGCAGTGGCCAGGCCCTGGGGGCCGTTGCAGGCGTTGGCGTTGCCGGCATTCACCAGGATGGCCTGGGCGGAACCTTTCCGTAGGCGTTCTTGAGAAATCAGCACCGGCGCAGCCTTCACCCGGTTGCGGGTAAACACCCCGGCCGCAGCCGCGGGGGTATCCGCCACCATCAGGGCCAGGTCCAGAACCCCGGGCTTTTTGATGCCGGCGGCGGTGGCTGAGAATTTAAATCCCGGGACGATCATATCGAGAATTAACCTAACTGTTTTCTTAAATGATGTCAATAAGGTAGGTGATGGCTGGTCTGAACTTGCTATAATTTCATTGTCTAAGTTGGCGTAACGATAATCCCCCTCACCCTAGCCCTCTCCCCCAAGGGGGAGAGGGGAAAAAATCTACCGATGAAAGCACATCAGCAATGGAATTCGTTGCAGCTTCGGGTTTGCCATAAAACAAAGTCAATCTTCTTCATGTCTGAGATGCGGTGGGAATCAGGAATTAACTTATCGAAGATGGTGAGAATTTCTGAAGCCTCTTCTGTGGGCAAGAAATCTCTGTACCATTGCTGGATTCTACGATAAACCTCAATTATCTTATTCAAGCGATCCTTTGTACCATATGCAGGCGCTCTTTGGCCAGTATTCCTTAAAATTTTAACATCCCATATTGGTTGATTCGGGTCAAGAGTATGGGCAAGCTTACTAGAGAAAGAAGGCTCAAATCTTCCGAGTATCGTATGGAAGTGGGCTATTGTCTCGTCAAAAGATGGCCTTTGAATCTTTCCATTTTCCATGTATTCATAATAGGTTGAATAAAAATAATGATTTCGTTGTCGAACTTTATAGAAGCTGTTATATATATATTGAAAATTTGAATTAACAGCGACATTAAGACGTGGAAACAAATTCATAATTTCAACATACTGTAATATTCCTCTTCTTGCTCTATTAATAGCATCAGTTATTTTATCTCTATTCATTTCGAACCCCTCCATTTAATAATTTTAATGCATTTCTAAGAATGATCAAGCGCAAATATATCTAATTAATTCAAGGTGTTGCAATGTTATCAATAATTTCAATGAGTTATCTTGTAAAAGGGGAATTCAAATAGGTTTTAACAATAAAGACCAAAAAAGCAATGAAGGCGGAGCAGCAGCCCCGCCTTCATTGTGGCTAAAAGGGTTGGGTAGGGGGTTTGGGGGAAGTCCAGGGACCCGCGTCCCTGGCCCTCCCCCCAAAAAACTACTTTCCGCAGCACTTCTTAAATTTCTTGCCGCTGCCGCAGGGGCAGGGGTCGTTGCGGCCCACTTTTTTATTCTGGCGCTGCTTGGGCTGGTCGGCGCTGTCGCCGTGGCTGAAGGCCATGGGGGTGGCCTTGGGCCGGGCCTCCGGCGGGGGTTCGTGGTGGGGCTGCACCTGGAGGTGGAACAGGGTGCCCACCGAATCCGCCTCGATGCGGTGGATCAGGTCCATGAACATGTCATAGCCTTCCCGCTGGTATTCCCGCAAGGGGTCCACCTGGGCGTACCCCCTGAGTCCGATGCCATCCCGGAGATGGTCCATGTTCAGCAGGTGTTCTTTCCAGTGGTTGTCCACGATCTGGAGCATGACCATCTGCTGCAGCTCCCGGAAGACCTCGGGGCTGATCTCGGCCTGTTTGGCTTCGAAGCGCTGCTTAACCAGGTCAATCAGGGTTTCTTGCAGGTCGCCGTCCAGGTTTTCCAGGGAGATCCAGAAGCCGAACTGCCGGTATAAGGCGTCCCCCAGGGCTTTGAGGTCCCATTCCTCCGGTAGCTTGTGGGCGGTATATTCCTGAACGATCTCCTCCACCAATTGGTCGGCCATTTCTATAAGGTCTTCTTCGAGGCTTTTGCCGGCCAGGATCTGGCGGCGCTGGGCATAGATCACCTCCCGCTGTTTGTTCATCACATCGTCGTATTCTATGAGGTGTTTGCGGATATCGAAGTTATGCCCTTCCACCCGCTTCTGGGCCTTCTCGATGGCGTTGGACACCATGCGATGTTCGATGGGCTCACCGTCATCCATCCCCAGGCGGCCCATGAGGCCCTTGATGCGGTCAGACCCGAAGATGCGCAGGAGGTCGTCTTCCAGGGAGAGATAGAACCGGGAGGTGCCGGGATCGCCCTGGCGGCCGGAACGGCCCCGCAACTGATTGTCGATGCGGCGGGATTCGTGGCGTTCGGTGCCCAGGATGTGGAGGCCGCCCCGTTCCACCACCCCTTCGCCCAGGACGATGTCGGTGCCCCGGCCGGCCATGTTGGTGGCAATGGTCACCATGCCCATCTGCCCGGCGTGGGCGACGATCTGGGCCTCTTTCTCGTGCTGCTTGGCATTGAGCACTTCGTGCTTGATACCCTCCCGCTTTAAAAGCCGGCTCACGTGCTCCGATTTTTCGATGGAGGTGGTGCCCACCAAAACCGGTTGGCCCCGCTGGTAGCAATCCCGGATATCTTCCACCACCGCGGTGTATTTTTCCGCCTCGGTCCGATAAATCGAATCGGGGTAGTCCACCCGGACCATCTTTTGGTCGGTGGGGATGACCATGACCTCCAGTTTGTAGATCTTCTTGAATTCCTCGGCTTCGGTGTCGGCGGTGCCGGTCATGCCCGCCAGCTTGTCATACATGCGGAAGAAATTCTGGAAGGTGATGGTGGCCAGGGTCTGGTTTTCGTTCTCGATCTTCACCCCTTCCTTGGCCTCCAGGGCCTGGTGCAGACCGTCGGAGTAGCGCCGGCCGGGCATGAGACGGCCGGTAAATTCATCAACAATGAGGACCTGGCCGTCCTTGACGATGTAGTCCACATCCCGCTTAAACAGGTTGTGGGCCTTCAAGGCGGCGTTGAGGTGATGCAGGACCTCGATGTTCCGGGGGTCATAGAGATTGGGCAGGTTGACCAGCTTTTCCGCATGGGTGACCCCGTCCTCGGTGACGAGGACCGACCGGGCCTTTTCGTCCACGGTGAAGTCCTGATCCTGCTTCAGTTGCCTGGCCACCTGGTTGAGGGTGTAGTAGAGCTGGGTGGATTCTTCGGCGGGGCCGGAAATGATCAAGGGCGTCCGGGCCTCGTCAATGAGGATGGAATCCACTTCGTCGACGATGGCATAGTGGAAGTCCCGCTGGACGTAATCTGCCAGGGAAAACTTCATATTATCCCGGAGATAGTCGAACCCGAACTCGTTGTTGGTGCCATAGGTGATGTCCGCGGCATAGGCCTGGCGGCGCTCGTTGTCGTCCAGGCCGTGGACGATGGTGTCCACCGTGAGCCCCAGGAACTGGTAGATGCCACCCATCCAATGGGCGTCCCGGCGGGCCAGGTAATCGTTCACGGTGACGATGTGCACCCCGCGGCCGGTGAGGGCGTTGAGGTAGGCAGGCATGGTGGCCACCAGGGTCTTGCCTTCACCGGTCTTCATTTCGGCGATCGTGCCCTCGTGCAGCACGATGCCGCCGATGAGCTGGACGTCGAAGGGGCGCATTCCCAGGACCCGGACGGAGGCTTCCCGGGCGGTGGCAAAGGCCTCGGGCAGCAGGTCATCCAGGGACTCGCCGGCCTCCAGTCGCTCTTTGAAGTGGGGGGTCTTAGCCTGGAGCTGGGCGTCGGACAAGTCACGGTATTCAGGCTCCAGAGCATTGATGCGGTCCACCAGGGGGGCCATCCGCTTTAATTCCCGGTCGTTTTTACTGCCGAATACTTTTTTAAGGAGGAAATCTATCATATAGGTATCTGCCAATAAAAACCCCCGATAAAGCCAGGCTTCACCGGAGGAATGAAGGCGTGGTTACAGTTGCCCTAGCGCTGGCCGCGGGGTCCATCTTCCTGCCAGCCACCCTACCCCCCATGCAGATGGGGTTCTTTAAAAGAAAATAACGCACCGGCCTAAGACTGTCAAGTTAATCGTTAATCCCCGGGGGCCGTCGCGGTCAGGTCCAGGAGCATGGGAACCTCGTCGCAGTCGGGAAATTTGACGCAATTGACGCAATCGGCCCAGACGATGGGAAGCAGGTCTTCCCGGGAGACGACTTGGAAACCGAAACGCTGGAAATAATCCGGGCGCAGGGTCAGGAGGAAGATTTCACTCAAGCCGATGGCCCGGGCCTCGGTTAGGCAGGTTTCCACCAGGCGGGAGGCGATCCCCCGGCTCCGGTGGGTCGGGACCACGGCTACGGACCGGATTTCCCCCAGGCCGGCCCAACAGATATGCAAGGCGGCGATGCCCAAGAGGGGGCCCTGCTCCTCCCGGTACACGTAGTAATCCCGCAGCTGGCCGTAGAGATCGGCCAGGGTGCGGGGCAGGATGCCCCCGTCCTGAGAGAACTCCACCAGGAAGCGGCGGATTTCCGGGACTTCGTGTATTTTGGCCTTGCGAATCATTGTCGGGTTAGAGGGTTACGGAAAGTTTATGCTTCGATTATACTTTATGATTATATCATCAGGTTAAAGGTAAAACCACTATGTCCGTCATTGCCAAAGATAACTATGTATCCCTGGAGTACCGCCTGTGGCTGGATTCCGGGGAACAACTCCGGGGCACCCCGGAGGCGCCGGCGGTGCTCACTTTCATAGCCGGTTGCGAAGAGCTCATGCCGGGGTTGGAGCGCCGTCTCCGGGGGCTCAGGGAGCAGGATGCGGTGGAGTTCGTGGTGCCCGCGGCCGAGGCCTTCGGGGACTACGACCCCGATTTTGTCCAGGAGTGGAGCCACAAGGTTTTTCCTCCGGGCATGGAACTCAAGCCGGGGCAGAAGGTGGTCCCCGCCAACCTGCCGTTTCCGCCGGAATATCCCCTGGTCGTCAAGGAAGTCAGGGAAGATGTGGTGATTCTGGATATGAACCACCCCTTTTCAGGCCATGACCTGCGCTACCAGGTGCGGGTTGTCGAGGTCCGCCCGGCCACCCCGGAGGAACTGGAACCCTTAAAGGAGTGCCAATCCTGCCGGGAGGGGATGAGCTGCGAGGTTTAGGCCTTTCTGGAGACCGGCCGCCTCTTAAGCGGTGGGCCTGAGCCGCCGGGGCCAAAGCAAGGGGAGGAGGACCCGGGTCCCCCTCCCCTTAGTTGATCTTCCGTATTCGGGGCGTTTAGGTTTCCGTTATCGTAATCGCGCCCGAGGGGCAGACCTCAATACAGCTCTCGCAGCCCAGGCATTCATCCTCGTTCACCGGGACGGCTTTGTCAGCCTGCATCTCGAAGACGCCCACGGGGCAGACGTTTACGCACTCCTCGTCCCCGGTACACTTGTCAGTATCAACTTCAACCCGCCATGCCATTTCAGTAGTACCTCCTTAAAATTGCGCCATTTATAACAATATATCAAAAAAAGTTCCTGGTGAAAACAGGGGGACATGTTTAAGAAATAATCCGATGCGTATGCTTCGGCAGCCGCAGACTTTGGCAATTCTCAGGACGAGACGCCTGGGCCACGTGAATTAAGCTGGGGCGGGGAAAAAGGCCTTTCCGGAACTAGAGGCGCACCCGCTCCGGTATCTCGTGGTCCGGACGCGTTGCGTTTTCTTCCGAGTCGGCATCACCCCGGTACTCCCGGGCCCGCCGCACCAGCGCCTTAGCCCACTGAGGGCAGCCCAGGGCGTGGAGATGGGTGTAAGTGGCCAGGACGTTTTGATAAAGGAGACCTTCCCGTTGCCCGCCGATGCCGGAGCCCCGGCTGACCGTAAAGGCCATGGGGACCTCGGGCCCCGGGTCGGGCATCATCTGGGAATAATGAAATTCGTGGCCCTTGAGCACGGTTCCCCGGGGAAAGTACGGGTTGTCCCGGGTCACTTCCAGGATGGTGTAGCCATGTCCCTGGGGCTTCTTGCCCATGACGAAGTCATAGGGAAAGAGGCCGGCCATGGGGAATTTTTCTCCCTGGATTTGAATAGTCTCGCCCAGGAACATGAGGCCGCCGCACTCGGCATAGATGGGCAAACCGGCCTGGGCCGCGGCCTTTACCGAGTTGCGAAAGCTCAAATTCTCGGCCAGGGCCCGGGCATGGGTCTCGGGGAAGCCGCCGCCGATATAGAGGGCGCCCAGATTGGCCGGGAGGATAGGGTCCTCCAGAGCGCTCAGCTCCACCAGGACCGCACCCTCACGCTCCAGGGCTTCCAGGTTTTCCGGGTAATAAAACTGGAAGGCCGAGTCCCGGATAACGCCGATGGTCACTGGGGCGGCCGAGGTAGCCGGAAGTTCGATTAGGCCGGGTGACGCCGGCAGGGGCGGGGCCTGGATAGCCACCTGCCAGAGGCCATCCAGGTCAAGGTAGCGCCGGGCCAGGTCCCGGGCGGTGTTCACGGCCCGGATGGCGGTATGGTGCTCCAGGGGGGGCACCAATCCCATGTGGCGTTCGGGAAAGACCTCACACTTGAGCCGGGGGATGGCCCCCAGCACCGGGATGCCGCAGTAGGTTTCGATGGCGCTGCGGATGATGGCTTCGTGACGAGGACGGGCGATCTGGTTGAGGATCACGCCCCGGATGGGCACCTGGGGGTCGAAGTGCTGGCAGCCCAGCACCAGGGCGGCGGTGGTGCGGGTCCGCATGGTGCAGTCCACCACCAACACTACCGGGGTGGCCAAAAACTTGGCCAGTTCGGCGGTGCTATAAGTACCCTGGGCATCGAGGCCGTCGTAAAGGCCCCGGTTGCCTTCGATGAGGATGGCGTCAGCCTGATCGGCATGGCGGACCACTGAAGCCAGAATCTGGTCCCCCTCCATGAGGAAGGGGTCCAGATTATGGCTGGGGCATCCGGCTGCCAGGCAGTGCCAGGCCGGGTCGATATAGTCGGGGCCCTTCTTGAAGGGCACCAACCGACGCCCCTGGTCCCGCCAAGCGGCCAGGAGCCCCAACGTCAAGGTGGTCTTGCCGGCCCCACCCCTGAGAGCTGCCAGCAGCAGCCGGGGACAGGGCTTATTCATCAGTGCTTTGCGGCCCCTTCTTCGTGGGGAATTTCGATGAAGCTCCCACCGAAGTAGGTATAGACGCAGCGGCCGCCGTCGATGAGAGTCTTGATCCCGAACTTGATCATAGTCTTGTCCTGATCAGGATGCGCCTTGAGGACGGCCTTCTGGATGTCCATGGCCTTGAGCTGTTTTTTGCCCTGGGCCTTTGCCACCATATCGAAGATAAATTCTACCAACTCTTCTTTGGAAAGTGCCATTTATCCCACCTGCTTAGAATTTAAAATGCATCGACGTCCGGTAGGTGTCATAAGCCCAACGGTATTCGTCAATGTGCTGGAAGGTAAAGGGAATTTCGCATACTTCAAAGAACTTTTCCCACCCGATGCGATTGACCCATTCGCCCACGCGCTCCCACTTGTTAGCGCCTTCGGCGTACTTGATGAGGATCTTACGGATGGCCTGGACCACTTCCGGCCAGCGGGGCGGATTGTTGGGCAGATAGGGCACCGCCAGCTTGGAGAACATGGGCGGGGTCTTGGAATTGGACACTTTGCCGCCGACCAAGAGGGCTACGCCGCCTTTCACGGAGTCGAACACCGGCAGGGCCGGGCACATGGTGTAGCAGTTGCCGCAGTACATGCAGCGCTCATCGTTGATCACCACGCTCTTGATGCTCTTGTCCGGATGGGGCCGGATGGCGCCGGTGGGGCAAGCCGCGATCGTGGTGGGAATTTCGCACAGGTGGCGCAGCCTCTCGTGGTTAACTTTGGGGGGCGTGCGGTGGATCCCCAGGATGGCGATGTCGGAGCAGTGCACCGCGCCGCACATATTGAGGCAGCAGGCCAGGGCGATGCGCACCTGGGCCGGCAGCTTGTGGCTGCCGAAGTACTCAAACAGGTCGTCCATGACGGCCTTGACGATCCCGGAGGCGTCGATGGCCGGGGTATGGCAATGCACCCAGCCCTGGGTGTGAACGATGCTGGTCACCGAGTGGCCGGTACCGCCCACGGGGATGCCCATCTTTTTGCAGGCGTCCTTCAGGCCGGCGATCTTGCCCTGGTCGGTGAGCAGGAACTCGATGTTGTTCCGGGAAGTGAAGCGCAGGTAGCCGTCGCAGAACTTGTCGGCCAGGCCGCACACATCTTTGATGAAGTCGGTGGTCACCAGGCGGCCGGAGCCACCCCGGACGGAATAGATTTTGGCGCCGGACTCGGACACGTGCATCAGCACACCGGGTTCCAGGATTTCATGGTATTTCCACTTGCCGTAGTTGTCTTTGATGATGGGCGGCAAGAACTTGTCAAATTTGGGGGGGCCAATATCAGTTATACGGTCAGCCATTTTCCTCATTCCTCCTTATGATTCGGCACTAAGCCAGGCAAGTATGCTTTAATGAGAAAGTTGCCTCATTATTTGATGTATTTACGGCCCGCGGCCTCGGCCTCGAAGTCTTCGGCGTGCCAGAAAAAGAAGGGGTTGGCCCGGGGGGTCCTGACGGTCTGGGGCACCGGGGGCAGTCCCACGCCCTGGAAGAAACTCCGCATCCCCAGGCGCAGCATCAATTCACCCACGCGCTCCCGGTTTTTGCCGTTTTCCGACCACCATTCGTGGATATTGCCGATTAGCTCCGTGAACTCTTCATAGGGCGCTTCCATCTGCATGAAGGGGACGATAACCCAGCTCATCTGGGCGCCTTCCAGGATGGGGGCGTGCGATCCCAGGAGCAGGGTGGCGCCGGTTGCGGTACCGGGCCGCAGGGCCTGGGGCATCATGTTGATGCAGTGCATGCAATGGTTGCAGTTCTTGTTGTCGATGGTCAGCTTATTGCCGTCATAGCTCATGCAAATAGTGGGGCAGAGATCGGTGACATCGGCCTTGATGTCGAGCTTTTTATAAACGGTGCCGCCACCCGCAGGCTTGATTTCGCCGGCGGCATAGGCCTTCACCGCGGCCTGGTCGATGCGGATGTCGTCTTTCCAGACGCCGATGACGCTCATGTCGGCCCGGGCAATCGCGGCCACGCAGTCATTGGGGCAGCCGGAGCATTTGACTTTGAATTTATAGGGGAAAGACGGGCGATGCATTTCGAACTGGAAGTGCTGGGTGGTTTCATAGCACAAGTCCATGGTGTCATAGCAGGCCCATTCGCAGCGAGCCTTGCCCACGCAGCAGGACGGGGTCCGCATAGCCGAACCGGAGCCGCCCAGGTCCCAACCTTTGGCCGTCAGTTCGGCAAAGGTGGGTTCCAATTCATCGGTGGTGGTGCCCAGGAAGATCATGTCGCCGGTGGAGCCATGCACGTTCAGGATGCTGCTGCCATGCCGGTCCCAAATGTCGCACAGGTCCCGCAACGCCTCGGTGGTATAAAACCAGCCGGAGGGCTGGTTGACGCGTACCGTATGGAAATGCTCGACGCCGGGGAATTCTTCAGGCAGGTCGATGTAACGGCCGATGATGCCGGAGCCGTAACCCAGGACGCCGACGATGCCGCCATGCTTCCAGTGGGTAATCTTGTCTTTGTACGAGCGCTCCAACACCCCCAGCAAATCCGCAGCTGATTTTTTCCGACCGGCGACCCGCTTCAAATCCTTCACGAAGCTGGGCCACGGACCGGACTCCAGTTGATCCAACAATGGAGTTTTATGCATGAACACTTTCCTCCCTTAATTAAATGGTCCCCTATGGGCTTATCCTTTTTTTCACAAAATCATTCCTATCTCATAATATCGCAGGCGATTTGTCAACTAAAAAATTGGTACCCTAAATTTCGTTAAGGATTTTCAAGGGCCCCAAGTCCCGTAAAGCGTCGGCGCAGACCGCGGCCGGACCCATGACCAGGGTGACCAGGTTGTCGGGCTGCAGGTGGTCCTGAGCCGCAGCCGCCGCGGTGTTCAGGGTGACGCCGCGAATTTGGTCACAATAGCGCGTCAGATAATCGGTGCCCAGGTCATAGAGGTCAATGGACATTGCCTGCCGGGCGATCCCCCGGGAGGTCTCCAGCCCCAGAGGGAAATGGCCCACGTAATAGCTTTGGGCTTCCGCCAGTTCCTGATTCGTGACCCCGTTTCGGTGGACTTCGGTGAGCACCGACCGGATCTCCTGCACCACCTGGGCGGTGTGGTCCGCCGGGGTGAAGGTGGAGACGATGAAGGGACCTGGGGCCCGGCGGAAGGAGAAGCTACTGCGGATGCCGTAGGTGAAGCCCAGGTCCGAGCGGATCCGGGCCATGAGGCGGGAGGAGAAGCCGCCCTCACCCAATACGTAGTTCACCAGCTTCAGGGGAAAGTAATCGCCATGGGCCCGGGGCAGCCCCAGGTGGCCCACCCGGATTTCGCTCTGGGTCAGGTCGGGCCGGTCCAGGAGATAGATGCCGGGGGCGCACAGACTCGCGGGCGCCGCGGCATACGGCGGGCTGGCCGGGCCGCCGCCGGTCCAGTTTCCCCAGAGCCGGGCGGCTTCTTCCTGCACCCGGTCAAAGGCCTCCATGCCCACCACCACCAGGGTGGCAGTGGCCAGGGAGAACTCCCGGCGGTAAAAGTCCTGAAGATCAGCAACCCCGAGATTATCCAGGCTGCGGAGGTCTCCCGGCACCGCATGGCCGTAAGGCGAATTTCCAAAGAACAAGCGCAGATAGTGGACA
This sequence comes from uncultured delta proteobacterium, assembly GCA_963812015.1. Lineage (GTDB taxonomy): Bacteria > Desulfobacterota > Desulfobaccia > Desulfobaccales > 0-14-0-80-60-11 > 0-14-0-80-60-11. The sequence goes on from CAWETI010000002.1 coordinate 1,427,199, forward strand.
TTGGCCATTTCCCGGGGATCGTCTTGCTGGTGCACCAGTTCGGCCCGGCGCCGTTCCTTCAGGAGGGGAAACTCGGCCTCGGGGAAACCGGGGGTCTGGACCACTTCGGCCAGGGTGGCCATCAATTCCGGGAAATCTTCGGCCAGCCCCTCCAGGTTCACCAGAGTGGCGTCCCAGCCGCTCCGGGCGTCAAGAGACGCCCCCCGGGATTCGATGTCCTCGGCCAGTTGCAACTGCGAGCGCCGGGTGGTGCCCAGGGTGAGCAGCTCCGCGGTCCAATCGGCCACCCCGGGCTTGTCCAGGGGGTCGGTTTCGGCGCCTCGCTTGGCCATGAAGGTGAGGCTCAGCCAGGGCACCCGGTCGTACTCCACGCCTAACAGCTTCATGCCGCCCGGTAGGGTGGCCTGGTGAATCTCGGGAAGAAAATCTGTCATGGTGACTTCCTTATCTTAAAGGGTTTCTGTTAAGAACATCCTGATCCGTTCGGCGTTGGATTGCCAGGTGGACTTCGAGGGAATGTGAGGCCCCTCGAACACTTCCACTGCGGTGAGACTGGGGAGCAGTTCTTTGGCCCGACGCAGGGCAGGTTCTACCGGAATGAAAATATCTGATTTAGCCAGAAATAGCAGGGTTGGAGCCTTGAACCCCGATAGGGTTTCTTTATCGAACGGTCCTGGAGGGGCCACATTTAATTTGACGTAGCGGAAGGTTGCGTCGAACACCTGAAGGGAAAAGTCATCCGTCATGCCGGCCAAAGGCTGAACCGTGCCAAGCAGGCGCTCCCGGCTGGGAAAATAGCGATACAGCAGACAGGGGATGAAAAACTTGATGGTCGGACAGAGGAACGGGACCCGGGTGAGGCCGGCGGGCGCCACCAGGGCCGCCCGGGAGATGCGCTCCGGGGCATAAGAGGCCGTATCCAGGAGAATGCCTCCTCCGAAGGAAACCCCGATAAACGGAAGTCGTACGAGGCCCAGGCCGTTAAGGACGTCTACCATCCATTTGCCGTAATTGTGGTCCCCGGGCGGCACCCGGGTCTGAGCGCTGCGGCCCGGTTGGCCGATGGGGTCCGGGGCGAAGAGCCGGTAGTCTCTGGTAAGGGGCAGGAAACATTCCAGGATGCGAGGCGACCCGGTGCTTATGCCGGTCAACACCATTACGGGCGGCGCATCTTGGGGGCCAGCTGCTAAGACATGGGTGTGGCCGAAGCGGGTTTCCACCACCCGGCTTTGAGTTTCAACGGCGAGACTGGCCAGCTTTTGCTCATAGAGGGCAATAAGTTCAGCTTCGCCCTGGGCGCTTCGGTAAATAGATGCAACGGACATGCGGTTTTTCCAGATACGTCTTCCCTTAAGCCAACGGCCCCAGGGTCTCACTTTCTTCCGGGGTGACCGGCTGCAGCACCACCACGGTGCGGTTGTCCGCCCGGAGGTAGGTCCGGGCCACCCGGAGAATATCTGCGGCAGTGACCGCCTCCAGGGAACTGAGCACCTGGTTGGCTAGCTGCGCCTCCCCGGCCTTCAGGTGGCACAAACCTACCAGGAGCCCCCGGAAAAAATTGTGGGCCAGGGAGCGCACCCCTTGAGAACGCAGGAGTTTTTTAGCGCGGGCCAGTTCCGCCGGGGTCACGCCATCCTGCTGGAGCCGGTCCAGGGCGGCCCAGAGCTCCTGCTCCAACTCCGCCAGGGATTGGCCCGGGGTCGCCACCGCGGCGATCACCAGGAGATCGGGGTCCTGGGCCGAAAAGGGCACGGGGGCCAGTTCCACGTCCAGGGCGATCGCCTTGCCCTGCCGGACGAAATCCTGGTGAAACCGGGAAGCCTTGCTCCCGGACAAGATGACGGCCAGCAGGTTCAAGGGGTAGAGGTCCGGGTGGCCAAACCCCACGATATGGAACCCGGCGAACAGGGCCTCCACCTGAGAGACCTTCTTGACGATGGCCCGGCGCTCGCCCCGCTGGGGCGGCTCCTCGACTTTGGGGTCGGGATTCGCGGCCGGGGCGGGAATTTGGCCGAAATACCGGTCCACCAGGTCCCGGGCCCGCTCCGGCTCCACGTCCCCGGCGATGACCACGGTGATCTTCCCGGGGTGGTAATGGCTGCGGTAGTATGCCAGGCAATCCTCCAGGGTCATGCGGTGCAGGTCCTGGTCCCAGCCCACCACCGGCCAATTATAGGGGTGCTGGGTATAGGCGGTGGCGAATAATTGCTCTTCCACCAACCCGAAGGGGCTGTCCACCGAGCGCAGTTTCCGTTCGCTGATGACCACCTGGCGCTCCGGCTGGAAGGTGTCGTCGTCCAGTTTTAAATTAATGAGGCGATCAGCCTCCAGTTGCAGGCCCAATTCCAGGTGCGCCGCGGGCAGATTTTCGAAGTAGGAGGTGTGGTCCCGGGTGGTGAAGGCGTTGATCTCCCCGCCCTTGGCCTGGAGGATGCGGGAGAATTCCTCGGGACCCAGGGTCTCCGTGCCCCGGAACATGAGATGCTCGAAGAGGTGGGAAATGCCGGTAATGCCCGGCAGCTCGTGGCGGGACCCCACCTTATAGTGAATCTGCAGGGAGACGATGGGCAAACGGTGATCCGGAAGCACGAACAGGGTGAGGCCGTTGGCCAGGGTAAAGCGCTCCAGGGTGATTTCGGGCTGCCAAGCGGCCGGATCAAAGTTCCGGGATAGGGTCATTAAAATTCCTCCTCAATACGTTAGAGGCTAGTTAAAGAAATTGGGGAAAAGGTCTTAAAAATTATGGTTTTCACCCTTTTTATTTAGCCGGTGGATAGCCGCTCCATTTTCTGGCCAGGGTCTCGTCCACTTCCACCCGTAACGGAGTCATTTCCACAATCGGGATGGCCTTGGGCCGCTCCCCCGCCAGGACCCGCCGGGCCAGGCCGGCCAGGTCTTCCCCCAGGCGGCGGTAATCCAGGGCCACCCACAACACAGCCCCCTGGTGCGGCTCATCGGGGGCGCCGCTCACCACCCTGACCTTCATGCGGCGGCCCCAGTCCAGGGCCAGGGGCGCATAGCGCGCGGCGCTTTCGGCCGGGGGCAGATAGATGACCCGGGCTCCCCGATTCATCAGCCGCTCCAGGCCGACTGCGTCGGTGGCGGCCGCGGCGCTGGTCTCGGTCAAGGGCTGCACCCCGAAGCGCGGCGCCTCGGTCTCGAAACGCCGGGCGAAATCCGCGGCCATCCCGTCGGTGGGGTCATAGAGGAGACCCCAGGCGCCTTGCCCCAGCAGGCTGGCGCCGTGCTGCAGCGCCGCATCCAGGGGCGCCGGGGACGCAATGCCGGTGACGTTCTCCTGGTGAATGCCGGGGTGGGCCGGATCATAAGCGGCTTTGGTAAAATAAGGGTTGGCCACCAGGCCGAAGATCACGGGAATCTGTTTCACCACCGGGGCCACCCAGAGGAGCGCCGGGGTGCCCAGCACCACCAAGAGCCGGGGACGGGTCTCTCGCACGCGGCGCAGAGTTTCCTGCCCCTGAGGCCCGAACTCCGGGACCAAAACCACTTCCACGGGTCCTGCCCCCAGTTTGGCCTTAAATCCGGCCACCGTCTGGCGCAGCCTGGGGGAATCCGGGGAGCCGAAGACGATGATGGGACCCGGGGCGCGGCTGCAGCTGGTCAAGGTCACCAAACCCATAAGCAGCAGGGTGCGGAGAAGTTTTCGGTTTTCGGTTTTCGGTTTTCGGTTAAAGGCTTGGGGTTGTAACATACTCACAGGGCAAGCGTTCCCAAAAAACCTGGTTAAAACAGTTCTAACCGCAATGGCGACAGGCCGTGAATAGGTGGCTCACGTTACCTGAAAACCGGAAACCGGCCCAATGAGCCACCCTAAGGGATAAACATGCCGATGCGCTGCCAGCGTAGCCTAAAGTCATTGCTATTCCAGGATAAATGGTAAATAAGCCCCTTGAGCCCCCCCAGAAAGGCCTCGTAGATGGACTGGCCTGAAGGTCCCTGCCAGGAAAAATAAATGATGACCGCCTTGCCCCGGAAATTATCCATGGGCACAAAGCCCCAGAAACGGCTGTCATAACTGTGATCCCGGTTGTCCCCCATGCAAAAATAAGAGTTAGCCGGCACCACCAACGGGCCCATGTTGTCCCGGCCCGAGTCGGTGGGGCGCTGCGGAGGCGGCATAATCAAAGGATCGTCATAGACCGCCTGGGGGGTCTCAAACAATTTACCGTTGATGAAGATTTTTTTATTGGTGATCTGAACGCGGTCGCCGGGCAGGCCGATAACCCGTTTGATATAGTCTTTGGTGGGGTCCTGGGGAAAGATAAAGACCACCACATCCCCTCGCTGAGGCGTGCCGATGGGAATCCAGACCTTGTTGGTTAATGGGTTGCGGAGGCCATAGGCAAACTTGTTCACCAGGAGATAGTCGCCGATGAGCAAGGTCGGTTGCATGGAGCCGGAGGGAATGGAAAAGGCCTGTACTAAAAAGGCCCGGATCACCAGGGCCAGGATAAAGGCGATGAACAAGGCCTCCCCGTATTCCCGCCAAAAAGGCTTCTTCAGGGAACCGGGGCGCGCACCAGAGTCTCTTGGGGTCATGGATAGCATAGGGGACTTTTCAGGGGAGAGGCTGCGGTGAACAGCCCGTCCCGTAGCAGCTGTCTTAATCCACCGGCTGGAATTGATCTTGAGTGGCGCCGCAAATTGGGCAGACCCATTCCGGCGGCAATTTATCGAACGGGGTGTTGGGATGAACGTGGTTATCCGGGTCTCCCTGGGCAGGGTCGTAGATATAACCGCAAATCTGACATTGGTATTGTTTCATGGCGCTCTCCTCGGCTAGGAAAGGTTATCCCGGGCCAGACCCCGAATCAGGTCAGGGCCCGCGGCGAACGAATCCAGGTAATAGTCGGCGGTCAACTCGGGGTTGCGGTAGGCCACAAACGGCACTCCGGCATTAGCGGCGAATTCCTCATCCACTCGGGAATCGCCGATGTAAATGGCTTCATGGGGCTCCAGGGCAAAGTGCTTCAGGATGCGCTCAAAGGATTCCGGGTGCGGTTTGGGGCGGCTGACGTCCTGGGCCGACACCACCAAGTCGAAGTCCTCCGTCAAGCCGTGGTAGGTAAGCACCGCCCGGGTGGTGGTGGTGCGGTTGGTGGCCAGGGCCGTGTACCGGCCGGGGCGCAAGAACCGGAGAAACTCCCGGAGGAACGGCTCCTCCACCATCATGGCGATGAAGGGGCTGTAATCGAAACTGCGGGCGAAGCGAAACACGGCCTCCAGGTCGGCATAGCCCTGGAAGATGTGCTCCAAGGATTCCCCCACGGTGTGGCTGTGAATATAGTCCACAGACTCGGGGCTCAGGGCGGGCCGGCCAAAGTTGGCGAGGATGCTCGTGTAGAAGGCGATATTGGCCTGTCGTGAATCAAACAAGACCCCGTCGCAATCAAAGGCTACCAGTTTGGTCAAGTTATCGTTCCATGATGTCGGGCGAACCGATTTGGCCCGGGGGATCATTGCCGCCCGGGGCGGCAGCGCCATTTTTAATAAAATATAAATATTATCAGATTATTGTCAATTATCAATGCCGGCCAGAAAAAAGGGCCAAGGTTCTCGGCGGCAGAAAGGTTGGAAAAAGGTTTTTTTCGACTTTTCCCAAGGTTAGCTCCCAGGCGCTTGCAGGGCTTGGGGCCCGGGGGAGGTGCCACCCAGACCTCCGAGACGGTTTTCTCCTTGATTTTCAGGCCCGGTTCTCCCAGAATCATACCTCATGATGCCTATCCCATTGAACCCTCGTCTGGCGGCCCTCAGGGAGCTGCTCCCCTCCCATGGAGTTGACGCCCTTCTGGTTTTAGGTCCCGAAAATCGCCGCTACCTGAGCGGGTTTACCGCCACCGACCCCGACTGGGGCATGCTCCTGATCACCCCGGAGGCGGCCCTGCTGGTCACCGATTTCCGCTACCAGGTTTGGGCCCAACAGGAAGTCCGGGATTTTGAGGTGCACCTCTACAAATTCGACTTGGGGGAAACCCTGGGGGAGTTCCTCAAGGATCTGAAGGTGGGACGGTTGGGTTTTGAAGCGGCGCATCTCACCTACCATCAGTACCAGCGTCTGACCCAGGCCGTAAGCGGGGCGGGGCTCACGGTGACCTGGCAACCCCTGGAAGGGCTGGTGGAGGGTTTGCGGCAGTGGAAGAGCGAGGCCGAACTGGCCATCATGCGGCAGGCATTGGAACTGACCGAAAACGTGATGCTCCAGGTGGCCGGGGAGCTCGCCCCGGGCCTGACGGAACGCCAGGTGGCCTGGGAGATCGAAAAACGCCTCCGGGAAGGCGGGGCCGAGGATATGGCCTTTCCTCCCATCGTGGCGGCCGGGGCCAATAGCGCCCGGCCCCATCACCACCCCGGGGACTACCGCCTCAAGGCCGGAGAACCCATCATCATCGACATGGGGGCCCGGATAGACGGTTACTGCGCCGATATGACCCGCACCTTTATTATAGGGCCTGCCGATGACCACTTCAGGAAAATCTACTCCCTGGTGCGCCGGGCCCAGGCCCGGGCGGAGGCCGAACTCAAGGCCGGCATGGACAGCCTGGCGGGGGATGCCTTGGCGCGGGAAGTGATCGCCGCCGGCGGCTATGGCGAGGCCTTCGGCCACTCCCTGGGGCATGGGGTGGGGTTGGCGGTGCATGAGTCTCCCAGCCTGAGCCCCTCCGAAGCCAGGCGAGGCGTGCTCCCGGCCGGGTGCGTGGTGACGGTGGAACCGGGTATCTACCTCACCGGCTGGGGGGGCGTCCGCCTGGAGAATATGGTGCTGCTCCACCCCGAGGGGGCCGAGGTGTTGAATAAACCCGGATATTTTTACGATTTCGGAATGGATGCTTAGGGGGCTGCCGGCGAAAAACTCCCGTGGCGCTCAGAAATAAATCTGCAAAAAGATCCGTTCCCTTCCCCCTGGAGATAGGAGGGCCGGGGTGGGGGGGCAAAGCATAAGCTGGGTGACAAGATGACCGGAACCTCTCTTCTCCTGGCATCCTCTGATTACTTCGCTCTTCTCCCGATTTCCCAGGGAGTGGAGAAATCCAAGCCCACCAGAAAGTGTTCCGGTTTCGAAGGGTGGGGGAGAACCCAGACTACATGGCCTCTGCGGTGAATCTCTTTGGCCATGTCCGGCAGGATAAAACTGAATTCTACCGGGTCCCCGGAGTTGTACCGGATCGGGGTTTCAATTTTAGCCCCGGTCTCGCTTACGTTTAATAAATAGGTGCCACCCATAGGTTGGTTGTTAATCTCTTTTATTTCTAAAAAGACGGATATACGCTTATCCCGACGTCTCTCCTCCATTTCGCACCCTCCTTGGTAAATGCGGCATCATCCAGGTTTCACCCCACCGACCGGTCCCGGGCCTGGATGTCGCAGATCATGACCACCAGGTCGCTGCTCTTGCCGGCCGGGTCCTTGACCAGGTCTTCGAACACGGCTTTCACCGAAAACCCGGCCTTCTTGAAAGCGTTAAAAGCGCCTACGGCCTGGAGGTGAATCTCGGCTATCAGCTTTTCCAGGCCGAATTCCCCGGCCAGTTCGACAATTTCGTTGATCAGAAGGGTGCCCAGTCCCCGGCCCTGGTAGTCTTTGGCCACCACCACCCGGACATTGCCCAGATGGCGCTTCCATCCCACCTTGCGCATGTGGAGGGTGACGTCCCCGACGATCCGACCATCGGCTTCCGCCACCAGGGGAAAGACCCGGTGATAGTCGATGTGGTTCACCCAGTGGTCGATCACGGCGGGGTCCCGCACGTCACTGCGCAGGAAGCTCAATTCTTTGGCATCGAGACCCTGGAAGAATTTCAGCAGCATTTCCCGGTCTTCCTTGACTAAAGGCCTCAGCTTGACCCGAGAACCGTCTTTCAACACCCCCTCTTTGGAGTAAGCCATCACCTCGCCCCCCTTTGGTGTAAGAGCTATCAACTATCACCAGTCAGCCAAAAACTAAAAACCAAAAAACCAAAAACCGACTGCTCACTGTTAACCGCTTGGTTCTAAGCCCCCTGGGCCAGGCGCTCTGCCAGAAAATGAGGCAGCCCGGCGGCCAGGATGCGGCGTTGAGCCCCGCCAATATCATAAGGGGCAGTCTTAAAATGAATGGAAAAATCCTCGTCGTCAAAGATGGCGTAAGCCGCTTCGGGGGTGCCGTCCCGGGGTTGGCCCACGCTGCCGGGGTTGATGAGATAGTGTTCCTCCGGGGATAACCCCATCTTGGCGGGAGAAATCTTACGCAGGGCCACCGTGCCCCGAATATCCCGGTACCACAGGGCGCGCCGGTGAGTGTGGCCGAAGAAGCACACCCGGAGGTCAGGGAGATTGCGTAACTGTTTGAGGACCCGTTTTCCCTGAAAGTGGTAGGCGATATAGGTGTCGGGGTTGGAGGGGGTGCCGTGGCAGGCCAGAAATGAGCCTGGCTCCTCCCGGAGTAAAGGCAGGCCTTGCAGAAATTCCAGAAATTCGGGGCGAATCTGCCGGCGGCACCACATCAAGGCCTCATAGGCGATGATATTAAAATTTTGGGCCCGTTCAGGATCGAGCACCGCCAGGTCATGGTTACCCGCCAGGCTCCAGATGTTGCGGTTCTGGAGCAACTCCAGGCACTCATTGGGGCTGGCGTTGTAGCCTACCAGGTCGCCCAGGTTCAAAATGGCCTCCACTCCCTCCAGGTCGATCTGGGCCAGCACGCTGTCCAGGGCTTCAAAATTACTATGGATATCGGCGATAATGGCCAGGCGCATGATAAGCTTTCGGTTTCCGGTTTTTGGTGAGGAGTACCACGCACTCACCCTCTTCTTATTCTTGCGTAAATATCCAAATAATCAACGCATTTTTTAGGGATAGCCTGAGAATCGTCAATTTTTTTGGGGGGTGACCGGAATCCGGCGACTCGACCACCTTCCTTGACTTTTCCAGGGATTTTGTTACCTTTTGGCCACCATGGAACCTGGCGATATTGTCGAATTCTTCGAAGAAAAGCGCATTTTATGCGGCGTCGTAATGGACCTGAAGGGGGAGCGGCTCCATGTCCTTACTCAGACCAGCCGGGAAATGACCCTGACCCCCAAGCGGGTTCTTCACCAGGGCCCCCGCCTGCCCATCGACAGCTTGTCCCGCCAGGAGTTGCTGCGCCAACTGGAAGAGACCGCCCGGAAACGGGAGATTTTAAAAGGCAACATCAATCTGGAAGACCTGTGGGAACTGCTGGCTTCAGAGGAGCAGGCCGTGTCGGTGGCCGAGATGGCGGACCTGTGGTTCGCCCAGAGCACTCCCGACCAGGTCGCGGCCACCAGCCGGAGCCTCAGGGAGGATCGGTTTCTCTTTAAGCAGAAAGATAACCTGGTGATTCCCAATCCTCCGGAAGTGGTCGAGCAACTGAAAGAACAGTATTTCCGGGAGTTGGAGCGCCTCCAGGAGCTGGAGGAGATTGCCGCCTGGCTTGAGAAGGTCTGGGCCGGGCAGGGGGCCGCGGCCGGGCCCTGGAAAGACCGGGTCGTGGACCTGTTGCGCCGGATGGCGGTGTGGGGAGCCGAGGCCCCCGATTACCTCCAGGGGAAGGCCTATCTGGACAAGGCCCGCCTTAACCCGGTGGAGGCCCCCTTTCGCCTGCTGGTGCGGTTGGGAGTGTTTCAGGAGGATGAAGACCTGGACCTCTACCGGCTGGAGGTTCCGCTGGAATTTTCCCCGGAGGTCCTGAACCTGGCCCGGGGGCTGGTCAAAACCTCGCCTCCTGATCTCTATGCGGCCCGGCGGCAGGACCTGACCTATTTGGAATTGATGACCATCGACGGGGAGCGCACCCGGGACTTCGACGATGCCCTGAGTCTGGAGGAAGTGCCGGAAGGCTGGCGCCTGGGGATTCACATCGCCGACGTCTCAGCGCAGGTGCAGCCTCGAACCTCCCTGGATCAGGAGGCCCAGGAACGGGGCACCTCCATCTACCTGCCGGAGCGGCGGCTGCCCATGCTGCCGGAGGAACTCTCGGAAGATACCGTGAGCCTGCTGGTTCACCAGGAACGCCTGGCTTTAAGCTTTCTGGTGACCCTGAGTCCTGACGCCGAGGTCAAGGACTGGGTGATCGTCCCCAGCCGCATCAAGGTCCACCGGCGCCTGACTTACCATGAAGTGGACGGTCTCCTGGCCCAGGATCGACAACTCGCCACCCTGTCTCACCTCACCCAGCGTCTCAAGGAACGGCGGCTATCCCGGGGTGGCCATGAACTGCGTTTGCCGGAGGTGTGGGTCATTTTTACCCCCCAAGGCGAGATCCAGGTGGTCGTGGAAGACCAGGAGACGGCCAGCCACCAGTTGGTGGCCGAGGCCATGGTGCTGGCCAATTCCCTGGCGGCCCGATTCCTGGCGGACCAGGGGATTGCCGCCATCTACCGGGGACAACCCGATCCCCGGGAGCCTATCCAATCGGCCCCGGACAAGACCCTCCTGGAACTCTGGCAGGACCGGCGCCGCCTGAGCCGGGTGGTAATGGACCTCTCACCATCGCCCCACTGGGGCCTGGGGCTGCCCTGCTATACCTTTGCCACGTCTCCCATCCGCCGCTACCTGGATCTGGTGACCCACCGCCAGATTTTGGCGGCAGTGAGCGACCAGCCGCCGCCCTATCAGGCGGCGGATCTGGATCGGATTTTGGCCACCATCGAGCCGGCCATGCGCCGGGCCGGCCAGTTAAAAAGCCGGCGTCTCCGCTATTGGCTCCTGAAGCACCTGGCGTCCCGGGTCGGCCAGAAGATGGAGGCCCTGGTGCTGGAGAGCCTGCCCTACCGCTACCGCATCATCCTGCCCGATATCCTGTTGGATCTCTTTATGGCGACCCCGGGCAACGTGAAGCTGACCCCGGGAGATACCGTCCTGGTGCGCCTGGATCGCGCCCTCCCCCGGGAAGATCAGATCAAGGTTTCTTTGGCTTAACCAGGTTGCGGTTGATGGCATGGCCCAGGGAGCCGGGCGGCGCATCGCAAGCGTAATCATTCCTCCGGTTTTAGCCAGACCTATCGTGCCCCCGGCAATCGAACGGCTGGAAAAGCCTACTCGGACTTACCTGAGCGGCTAGATTATATTTTCGGAAAAGACACCCAAAATCCCATCAGGATTCCTAACAAACTTACCAGGGGTATTAAGACCCTGTAGTGAATTTGGGTAACAAAAATACCGTAAATCATCATTAATAAGATAAGCAGATAATTGCCATATTTAATAAAATAATAAATGAAAGGGGGCATCGAAATTAGTTTAAAGAATATAAATCCCGCAATCCAAGACATCAACCCGAAGGCCGCCATGATAATTCCATAAAATGATGCTACCAATAAGATATTCAGAAGCCTGTCAATATTATAATTTATGAATATATTGCGTATTCTTAAATCATAAGCATTTGCGCTTGGCAGATAATAGCCATAATGAGGAGGCCAAAAGGCCGGTTTAAGATGGGCTAACCTGATATAGTATTTATTATTGATGAATCTACCTGCACTTAAATCAACTTGCTCTTTTATTACTTGATCTATAGTCTTAATCTCAATATCTTTCTGGAGTGTAATCCATTTTATGAGTGCCTCAAAATCTTGAAACGTGAGTTGCATGGTTCCGTCGCTTACTTCGTAGTTGATTTCACTAAAATCGTACTCGTGGAATACGACACAAACTATCGGTTGAGAGTAGGAAATGCGTTGGGCATAACTGAGCACCTTTCTTAACTGGCCTAATTCGCAGGTATTGGGTAAGAATTTTAGGGTGGCAGATGGACTGGCATAGCCAGAAAGATTCGAAGAGAGGCAGAGGAAGTTCATTTTTTCTAAAGCCAGTAAGGTATTGGCGTCATACGTACCAAAAGGTGGAATAAACGTATCGATTGAGACACCGAGGGTCTTCTCTAAAAATAATTTTCCTTCTCTTATCTTTAAAAATTGACTGTCATAATCAAGTCCGGCAAACTCGGTGGGTTTATTCAGAAATGATCGGTTGATATTATGGTGTGAATAACCATGCAGGGCGACATTTAGTGTCCCGGCATGAATGGCATTGAGGAGCATGTCGACCTTCGGTTGACTCAACACAATGACATCTTGAGGCCTCGGGTTCTGGATCACGCCGGACGCCACATAAGGGATGACCCCAACCGTAAAAGCAATGTGATATTTTTTGAATAGATCGATTACCTTTTCATCTAAATAGGTGGCGCTTTTGCTGGAATAATCATCATATCTGAAAATTAGGGTAACAGAATTATGATTTATCGAACCATAACTTGGAATAGTCATAAAATTAAACAATATTTTAGAAAAAATTCCCAATCTTGATAATAAGGAAGATCTGGATATTGTCATTATAGGTGATTAAGTTCTCTCACAAGCTATTTTAAAATTGCCTCCTTTCTGTCATCCTGAACGGAGTGCAGGATCTCAACTCATTGAACCTGCGAAATCCTTCGCTTCGCTCAGAATGACAACTTTCCGGCAAAGCGAGGTTTTGAAATGGCCTGTAGGCAATATGCATAAAATCCGAGAGGAACGCGCTGTATCCACCCCCAGATCAGCCACTCTGGCCATTTTTTCGGGGCGCCATCCCTGCTCTTGGAGGGGTCTTCAGTATAACTATCGGAAGAATCCCAGCATTGCGTTAAGGAAGTTTCTTTCGCCCCGGCGAAAACTTTAGCTTGCCAGGTTTTGGGGTTGAGGGGAAGGGCGGGGTGATGCCGCGCAAAGGCGCCAGGGGCGGGTCGGCCCGCCCCTTTGTCTGGCTACTGAAGAACTGGCAGATGACTATTGACTCCTGCCAAACACCCGAGAAAAAATCGCCTCGACATGGCGGAAATAGCGGTTTAGATCAAAGATCGCCGCGACCTCCGCAGCGCTGAGGTGCTGGCCGATCTCGGGGTCGGCCTGAACTCGTTGGGCGAATTCGCCCCCTTCCTGCCAGACCAGCATGGCCGGGCGCTGCACCAGCCGGTAGGCCGCGTCCCGGGGAAGGCCCTTGTCGATGAGGGCCAGGAGCAGCGACTGGGAGAAGACCAGGCCCCGGGTTAATTTGAGATTGGCGGCCATGTTCTCCGGATAGACCTGGAGATTTTTGAGGAGGCGGGTGAGCCGGGCCAGCATGAAATCCAGGAGCACGGTGCTGTCCGGGGCGATAACCCGCTCCGCCGAGGAGTGGCTGATGTCCCGCTCGTGCCACAGGGCGACGTTTTCCAGGGCCGTCAGGGCGTTGCCCCGGAGCACCCGGGCCAGGCCGCAGAGGTTTTCCGAGAGTATCGGGTTGCGTTTATGGGGCATGGCCGACGAGCCCTTCTGGCCGGCGGCGAACATCTCTTCCGCTTCCCGCACCTCGGTGCGCTGCAGGTGGCGAATCTCCAGGGCCACTTTTTCCACGCTGGCGCCGATCAGGGCAAGGGTGAGAAAGTATTCGGCATGCCGGTCCCGCTGGATGATCTGGGTGGAAATGGGCGCAGGCGTGAGCCCCAGACGGCGGCAAACCCCGGCTTCCAACTCCGGGGGCAGATGGGCGAAGGTGCCCACCGCGCCGGAAATTTTCCCCACCGCGATGCTCTTTCGGGCCGCCTCCAGCCGGGTCCGCTGCCGCTGAAACTCGGCGTACCACAAGGCGAATTTCAAGCCCAGGGTGATGGGCTCGGCATGCACCCCGTGGGTCCGACCCACCATGATCTGGTCTTTGAAGGCGAAGGCCTTTTCTTTAAGCACGGCCAAAAGATCATCCAGATCGGCCAGCAAGAGGTCCGCCGCTTCGGTCAGGCGCAGGCCCAGGGCGGTGTCCAGCACATCCGAAGAGGTGAGGCCGAAGTGGAAGTAGCGGCCGTCCTCCTCAAGGCCGGCGGCCACCTGGTCCACAAAAGCGGCCACGTCGTGGTGGGTCTTGGCCTCGATCTCCAGGATGCGCGCCACGTCGATCCTGGCCTTCCCGGCGGCCCGGGTCGGCACCTCCTTAGGGATGAGGCCGCACTCAGCCATGGCCTCCATGGCGGCCAGCTCCACCTTGAGCCAGCTGGCAAATTTGTTCTCTTCGGTCCAAATCCGAGCCATGACCTCACGGCTATATCGGGGAATCATGCTTCACCTCACGTAAAAAAATATCATCGGTTGAAATGCGGAGGCCGGACCACGGGGCCCGGGCCGCCGGCCGCCCCCAGGCTCAGTCGCCTGGCAAAAGACCGACGTCTGATTATAATCAGAAAAGCGCGGTGGGCGGTAAGAGAATCTGGCCGCAGGGCAAATAATGCCGATTTCTGAAGACCGGAGAGTTGACGCCGAATCCGGGAAACTATACTGTTCAGGGTAGATGAGATAAATTAAACGCGTTGACCATCAGGCGCGAAGTCTGGGATTTGTCTCTATCTTGCCGGAAGAAATCTTGAGGTCGCCATGCCCGGTTGGGGAGAAATTTTTGCCGATCCCGTGATGCAGGGCCGGGAGCCCGAACCCGAGCTTATCGCCCTGATCCCGGTAATGCGAGCGGCCGGCTGCCGCCGGCTGCTGGACGCCGGTTGCGGCGTCGGCCGTCACCTGCTGCCCCTTCTCCAGGCTGGTTTCCTGGTCTGGGGCGTGGATTGTGACAGCCAGGTGCTCCGTCTCCTCAAGGACCGCCTGGCAAACGCTGATGTGGCGGTGGCCGGACCGTATCTGGCCCAGGCCGACCTCAACCGCCTGCCTTTCGCCTCCGGGGCCTTCGACCTGGTAGTGTCCATCAAGGTCATCAACCACGGCCATGCCGCCATTTTCCGGGACTATTGTCGGGAGCTGGACCGGGTCCTGAAACCTGGCGGACGTCTGTTCATCATGGTTTCCCCCTGGGAGTTCGCCGAACTGGTCAGGCTGCCCCAGACCCGGGAGCTGGAGCCCGGCACCCTGGTGGACATCGCTACCCCTGATGGCACCCTGGTGCACCACTTTCCCACCCCGGAAGAACTTCGGGAACAGTTTCCCGGCTATCAGGCGCACCGCTGGGAGACCGTCCGGGTCCCCATCCCCTTCATGGAGAACGTGGAGATGCCGCAGCTGATTTTTTGGGGAGAAAAGGTGAGGTAGAAGTAAGCAGTAAAAAGTGAGCAAATGTGGTTTTTTTCTGGCCCCTAAAACCTAAAACCTGACCCCTAAATATGACCGACCAGAGAGAACCCTCCATCCTCGAAACCCGGCATCAAGGCCTGAGGGTGATTATCCTCAACCGCCCCCGGGTCCTCAATACCCTTAACCGGGAAATGGTCCGGCTCCTGCAGTCGGCGTTGGACGAGGCTCTGGCCGCGGACGACGTACGCCTGGTGGTGATCGGCGGCGCCGGGGACCGGGGTTTCTGTGCCGGGGGCGACCTCAAAGAGCTGACCCGGGCGGTCCAGGATGGCGAGGTGCACCTGGCCGACCAGTTCTTCCGGGAGGAGTATGCCCTGGACCTCCTGATCCACCGGTTCCCCAAGCCGGTGGTGGTCCTGGCCCACGGCGTCACCATGGGGGGCGGGTTGGGCCTGGCCGCGGGGGCGGACCTGGTCGTGGCCACCGAAGCCACTCGCATGGCCATGCCCGAAACCCGCATCGGCTTCTTCCCGGACGTGGGCGCCACCGGCTGGCTTTTCGCCAAGTGTCCCCCGGGCTACCCCGAGTACCTGGCCCTGACGGGCTATGAGCTTTGGGGGGCCGAATGCGTCCGGCTGGGGCTGGCCACGCATCTGGTGGATTCGGCCCGGTTGCCCGAACTTCGGGAGGCGCTCAAAAATTGTGCAGTGGGGCTTGCCGCAGATAAGCCCAAAGCGGTGGCGGAACTGGAACTGGTGCTGGCCCCCTTCACCCGCCGGGATATTCCGCCAAAGCCCGAGTTGGACGTATGGGTGGCGGAGCATTTTGCGGGGAAGAGGTCTCTTCGGGAGATCATGGCCGCCCTGAATCAGTGCAGCCTGGAAATGAAGCTCTGTGAGGACGTGTGCCGGCGCCTGGGGGAGCGCTCCCCCACGGCCCTGGCCGTGACATTGCAGCTCCTCCGGGCCAATGAGGGGCGGCCCCTGCCGGAGGTCTTCGGCCGGGAGGCCCTGGCGGCCCACTTCCTGATCAGCCATCCCGACTACCTGGAGGGCATCCGGGCCCGGATCATCGACAAGGATGATCAGCCCCGCTGGCAGCCTGCCACCGTCGAGGCATTGGGACCCATGGCCACAGGGTTTTGAGGGGAGGGTGGGGGCATGATATCTAACTATTTAATAATCCAGGTAAATAAACCTTTAGCAAAAGGGGGCTTAACAAAAGCTTTCAGAAATCGGGGCGGATTATTATTATGTAATTCGGGGAATACGTTGTTAGAGGAAGAAAAGCGAGGGAGCTTATGTCGTATCAAACCATTCTGTTGGAACAGGAGTCCGGAGTTGCCACCATCACCTTCAACCGCCCGGACAAGCTCAATGCCCTGAGCCACGAGATGCTGGCGGAGTTCAAGGATGCCGTGGACCGGGTGAGCCGGGACCCCGGGATCCGGGTGCTCCTCCTCACCGGGGCCGGCCGGTCCTTCATCGCCGGGGCGGACATCAAGGTCTTTCTGGAGTTTGATCCCCTGGCGGCCCGGCAGTTCGCCCGGTCGGCCCACGAGACCGGCTTCAAGCTCGAGGCCCTGGACATCCCGGTGATCGCCTGCGTCAACGGTTTTGCCCTGGGGGGCGGCCTGGAGATGGCCATGGCCTGCGATTTCATCTATGCCGCGGACACCGCCAGGCTGGGCCAGCCGGAAATCAACCTGGGGATCATCCCCGGCTTCGGCGGCACCCAGCGCCTGTCCCGTCTGGTGGGCAAGGGGGCGGCCAAGGAGTTGGTCCTCACCGGCCGCATGCTGGACGCGGCGGAAGCCAAAGCCCTGGGGCTGGTGGCCCAGGTCTTTCCCGCCGATACCTTCATGAGGGAATGCCGGAAAGTGGCCCGGTCCCTGGCGGCCAAGGGCCGGGTGTCTTTGGGCGCCGCCAAGCAGGCCATCGACCGGGGTTTCGACCAGGACTTGCGAAATGCCTGCCTTCTGGAGGTGGACGCCTTTGCCCTGTGCTTTGCCTCTCCGGACGCCCACGAAGGGGCCAGGGCCTTTCTGGAGAAGCGCCAGCCGCGGTTTGCTTGAACCATGAGTAGGAACAGAGCGGAGGCTAATAGTGGGCCACCCAGGGGGCTTGAAAATCCCCCCTTCCCCCCTTTAGGAAAGGGGGGGGATCAGAAAGTCCCCCTTTAACAAAGGGGGATTTAGGGGGATTTTACCATTCCCGATAAAGCCGGTGGCGACACTGCCCCATCCTTGCGGCGGGGCCAGAATTCCAATACAATCGAGAAAAACTCTGACATGAGCCTATCTTATGCCTGATAGCAACCGCAAACCCACCCGGCCCATCTTTATCGGCCCGGTCCAGATCGGCGGCGGGGCCCCGGTGGTGGTGCAAAGCATGACCAACACCGACACCCGGGAAGTTGGGGCCACCCTGGCCCAGATCCAGCGCCTGGCCGCGGCGGGCTGCGAAGTGGCCCGCCTGGCCGTGCCCGATAAGGAGGCGGCCCAAGCCTTCGGGGAGATCAAGCGCGAGAGTCCGCTGCCCCTCATCGCCGACATCCACTTCAATTACCGTCTGGCCCTGGCGTCTTTGGAGGCGGGGGCCGACGCCATCCGCATCAATCCCGGCAACCTGGGGGGGGCCGAAAAAACCCGGATCGTGGTGGAGGCCTGCCGGGAGCGGGGCGTGCCTCTGCGCCTGGGGGTGAACGCCGGCTCCCTGGAGGCGGACCTCCTGGCCCGCTACGGCGCGCCCAGCGCCGCCGCCATGGCGGCCAGCGCCATGCGCTGGGTGAAGCAGTTCGAGGACTGGGGCTTCTTCGATTTCAAGATTTCCCTGAAATCGTCCGATGTTTTGACGACCGTGGCGGCGTATGAGGAGTTGTCCCGCCAGACGGACTACCCCCTGCACCTGGGGGTCACAGAAGCCGGGGGCCTCATTGCCGGCACGGTGAAATCCGCCCTGGGCATCGGTATGCTGCTGGCCAAGGGCATCGGCGACACCATGCGGGTGTCCCTCACCCGTGACCCGGTGGAAGAAATCCGGGTGGCCTATGAGATCCTCCGGGCCCTGCAGCTTAGGGAACGGGGGGTGGAACTCATCTCCTGCCCCACCTGCGGCCGCTGCCGCATCGATCTCTTCTCCCTGGCCGAGGAAGCCGAACGGCGGCTGTTGGCCGTGACCGCCCCCATCAAGGTGGCCATCATGGGCTGTGTGGTCAACGGCCCGGGGGAAGCCCGGGAGGCCGATGTGGGGATTGCCGGGGGCGCCGGGGTGGGCCTGTTGTTCAAAAAAGGCGAAGCTGTACGCCAGGTGCCTGAGCATGACCTCCTCCGGGTCTTGCTGACGGAAGTGGCGGCCCTCACCGGCGAGGCGGTGGAACTGCCCGAGTAAGGGTTAATTGACGGCCGCAGGCTTTACCATCAATCCGATTTCCCTGCCTAAGCAATACTTGGCGCATTCCCTCCCCGTTGGCGTTGTCCGCCGGGGTTGACGCCTTGACCCCCTAAAGCCCAAATTAAGCAATTTGGAAGGTGAAAACCAGGGATAGCCTGATTTACTTGAGGCTGGTTTCAAGAGAATAATCGAATTCAAGTATTCTGGAAGAGGTGGGATGAGGGCGCCGCGGGTCACAAGGACAGGAAACCCCTGAGAAATTCCTTGACAATTCGAGTAAAAGCCCTTAACCGTAGCATATGACGTTGTGATAACGCCCGGCATTACTTGGCGATACAACAGAGTTGCACCTGTCCAACGGCTTCAGGCGGCGGGGACATCTTAACAGGTTTTGGTCTCGTTGCCTCATCACCACGATGTAGAGGCAGTGTTCCCGTCAGGTATGATTTAAACGTCATAAACTTTATTGAGTGAACCGCGGTTGGCGCGGCAAGCAGGTTAATTCGCGAGGATCGAAAGGGGGGGCTCAGATGAGGATAGTGGCCTTAATTATCGGGATTATGTTGGTTTCAGCCGGCGTCGTGGGAGCTATTGACACGCCTAGTCGGACTGTACCCCCGGCCATGCCTGAGGTCATAGATGGTGTCCCCTATACGGGCGTCATCCAAAACAAAACCAGTTACGAGGTGTCGATCCCATCGGATAATAGCGATGCCACCCTGATTATTCCGCCACATGGGTGGATAGAGTATACCATCTGGACCCACCAGTTTGACGTAGCAGCCTACCACAATGGCGACCCGTTTTATTGTCTGAAACTAATCGCCAATCCCCAGGCGTATACCTTCAAGTGCAAAAAATACGATTTCATGGCGGAGATCGTCAAACCGGAGCCGGTGCGGAAGTATAAACCCATGAAAAAGCGGCGCATTAAAAGAAAACCGAAAAGCGATGATGCAGAGTTAGGGTAGCAACGCCCGATACGCCGATTTTGTGTTGAAACTCCGAGGGGAAGCAGGCAGATTACTGGCCGGCTTTCCCTCTTGCTTTGCACCCCAGTCTTCCTTAGCCGGCTTCACGCCAAGGCGCACTCAAAGAATTGCAGAACGCGAGGTTCGGGGCGCACCTAGTGGCGTGTTTCAGAATTAAAGTAACAAGGTAAAAACCGGTCTTTTACCCCCCTTTCCTAAAGGGGGGCCAGGGGGGATTTTTATAAGAGTTTGAAATCCCCCTGAATCCCCCTTTTTCAAAGGGGGACTTAACCTGCCAGGTCTGGTGCTCCCAGCCTGCATTTATGTCCATCTAATCATGCAACACTACACCTAGGGGTGCGCCCAAAGCGGGGGGACACGCAGGTCAGCCCCTGCAATACATTGCGGTTGGATGGCGCATCCGCCTCAAACCGGCCGGGTCACCGCCCGACTGAGGTTTTGCAGGATGTCCAGGTAGACCTCCGAGTAGTTCAACCTTCCCTGGCGGATGGCGTAGAAGGCATTCAGCATCAGGGACGCCACCATGAGATTGGCGAAGAGCAGTTGGGGGGCCCCGGCCGCCATAAGTTCCTCGCATGACAGGGTGGCGGGGTTCTGGTCCTGGGGGTCGGCAATCTCCGGATGATAGCGGCTCAGGGACGGGGTGAGGTCCTGGCCCCCCTGGCGCACGTAAACCTGGACGTTGCCGTCCTCATAGTCGTTGCCCCCGGAAATGAGGGTGAGGTCGGCAAGGGAGGCGGCATGGCGGCTGACCAGGTTACGGGAGGCGTGGTTGTCCACCATCAGGAAGACCACCTCCCCCTCGCCGATCAACCGGGCCACGTTGTCCTCCGTGACATATTCCGGGGCCGCCCGGAAGGCGATGACTTCGAACTCCTGCGCCAGTTCCAGCGCCTTGACCTCGGCCTTGTTGCCCAGGCGGGAGAACGCCTGGCGGGCCGCGTTGCTGCGCTCAAAGCGGTCGCCGTCAATGAGGGTGAGACGGGCCCTGACGGCGGAATATTGCAGATAGCGGCAGAGAAAGGGGAGCAGGGCGCAGCCGATGCCGCCGATGCCGATTGCCTTGATCTCTAACATACAGAAGCTCCTTGAGGTATGCCCGGAACCGGGGAACGACTGCTGATCGCCGGCTGAAAGGTATTGAGAAAAGTCCGGTTCGGGTCAAGGGCCGAACTCGATGGGCCGGGGCAGGGGAGTCACTTTCCGACCCACTTCCCCGGCCCAGTCCGCCTCAGGCGGCGTCTCCTCCCAGGGGATGGGATAGGGTGAGAACAGGTGCTCCGGGGGAATTTGCCCCCGAAACCCTTGGACCACCACGGAGCAGGACAGGGTGAGTTCGCGGTCCAGGTTGCCGATGGTAAGGTGAAAGCCGTCTTCGAAGCGTTCGTCCTGCCAATCCCTGAGGGAGTGAAACGCGTCCAACCCGGCATGGCTGTGGATGGTGCCCAGGCGGGTGAGTCCCGCCGGGAACTCCCTGACCTCGTAATCGCAATGGCCACCCCCCACGGTCTGGTGGGGCACGACCAGTTCGTAGGTCCGGGTGGCTTCCCGCCAGGCCAACAGAACCACGGCTTCGCTTTCGTAGCGGGTATAAACGGCCCGGAAGAAGGCCACGGCCCGGAGCAGCAGGGCGGCGGGCAGGGGAGGGGCGCTCAGGCGGATATCGGGCCCCTGGGACTCGAGCCAGGGAATGCCCGGGGCCGGGACCACAGCCTCAAAGAAGGGAGTCCGTTTCACCAGGAACAACCCATCCCGGGTGAGGAGATAATAGATGGTGTCGGCGGGCGGGGAATAATCCCGGTCTTTCAGATAAATGGGTAACATGCAGTTTTGGGGCAGGCTAGGGCTCTCATAAAAATTTTACCGGTTGATGGGTTTCTCCCGGGAAGTATGGCCAGTGATCGTCGTTGGGGCCATCTGCCAACCCGTGAGGTTTGCACTCCCCGACCGGCCGGAGTTTCGACCTGAAATATTTCAGAAGCATGTGGGTGCGATGAACACCAGGAGCCGGATTTGCGTATGGGCCTTGAGACCGTGGGGTTCGGCCACCGGCATGATCTGGGTCTGTCCGGCCCTGGCCGGCATTGCATGGGCGCCGGTAAACTCGCCTTCCCCTTCCAGGATGAGGAGGGCGACGTCCGAGTCGGCGGGGTGGGAATGAACCGGCAATTCCTGCCCGGGCTCAAAGTTGAAAGCCAGTACCCGCAGATTGGGAGAATCATAGAGAAGTTCCCGATAAGGCTTGTCAGCAGTGAATTTGTCCACTTTCGCCAAGTCAATGAGGTTCATCTAGCCTCCCGCGGCCCTCAGCCGAAAAACATCTGCCTCCACCGGCCAGTCGTCTCCCGGTCACGGGGCCATGAGGCCTGGAGCGGAAGCCTGAAATTCCTCCGAGGTTCCGCCCGCGCCCGGGATAACCCTGGGCGGGGGTGAACGGTAATCTCCGATCAGGTGGATAAGTTTCTGAAATCATAAATTTTTCGGCAAGTTTTGTCAATCCTGGCCAAGGTCTAAAACGCCTTCCTGCTATCCAGGAGCAGGGTGACGGGCCCGTCATTGATGAGACCCACGTCCATCATCTGGCGAAAGCGACCGGTGGCCACCCTGAGGCCGAAGCCGGACATAAACTGGACCAGGTCCTCGTAGAGTTTTTCCGCCACTTCCGGGGTGGCCGCGGCGTCGAAGGAGGGGCGCCGCCCCTTGCGGCAATCACCCAGGAGGGTGAACTGGGATACCAGAAGAACTTCAGCCTTGAGGTCCAGAAGGGAAAGATGCATCAGGCGCCCGTCCCCGGCAAAAACCCGGAGGTGCGCCAGCTTTTGGGCCAGGGCGGCCACGTCACCGGGGCCGTCATCCTGGGCCACCCCCACTAAAACCAACAGGCCCACGCCGATCCTGGCAACCTCTTCCTCATTTACCCGGACCCAGGCCTCTTTGACCCGTTGCACCACCGCCCGCATACCCATCCCCCCAGCGTCTCTGATGACGCTATCATAGCATCACCGGCGGGCCGATGCCAAAAGCTTATCTCGGTCACCGCCGCCCCTTGCCTATCAGCCAGGCTAAATAAACCTCAGCAATCGTGTCAAGATGGAGCAGTTTTCCCTGAAAACCCAGCCGGCCGCTATCCCCCTTGCCGGGGAAATCTTCCCGCGCCTGCGTTATAGGATTGTGTTATCGGGTATGGGTATGATAAGTTTAACAAGCAAACCTCTAAACAGGAAATCGATCCCGGCATCATGGCTTCCACCCCCGTTTCCCAGGCCAATCTCACCATACCCAACGTCATCACCCTGGTCCGTATTATCCTGACTCCCCTCTTCATCATTTTTTTGATCCAGGGATATTATCAAAAAGCGCTGGCAGTATTTCTGCTGGCTGGATTGAGCGACCTGGCGGACGGTCTCATCGCCCGGGTCTGGCACCAGAAATCCCGCCTGGGGAGCTACCTCGATCCCCTGGCGGACAAAATCCTCATGGCCGCCAGTTTCGTCACCTTGAGCATTTACCGGGAGATCCCTTCCTGGCTGACGGTGGTGGTTCTCAGCCGGGATGTAGCCCTGGCCCTGGGGGTGGTGATCTTTCGCCTGGCGGATATCCCTCTGGTGGTCAGGCCCTCCCTGGCGGGCAAATGGACCACCACCTTCCAGGTGAGTACGGTGTTCCTGGTGCTGGTGGGCAAGCTCTGGCCCGTTCCGCCCCTGGTATTGGTGGCCTTTTTCTGGGTGACCGGTATCCTGACCACCGTCTCCGGGATAGGCTACCTCTATGGCGGGATCAAGATGATGAACGCGTCCCAGGGAAATGGCTCCCGGGGGGACAGCCGTGGCTGAAATCATCGACCTGGAACGCTTCCGGTCGAAGATCGCCGCGGACCAGGGGTTCCGCTCCTGGCTGGCTCGCTTCCAGGAGCAATTCGGGCCCGACACCCGGCTGCAGGATCTGAGCCCGTCCACCCTCCTATACCTGGCCACTCCGGGGGAGGAGAACCTCTACGTCTTCTTCGACCTGGTAATGGGGGCCCAGGGACTGGGGGGATCGGTGCGCTTCCGCCTGGATGACCTGGATAATGACGTCAAGATGAAGATTATGGACACCGCCTTTGCCTTGGTGGATCGGGTGCGGTTCGAAGTCATGCGCCGCCTGGGATGGGTGGCGGCGGAGCCGGAGGCGGATGCCCCCATTATCGAACTGGTGCGCCGGGCCTGGCGTCAAGGGGCCAAATTTGGCCAGGATTCCCCGGTCCTCGCCCCGGACTATCCGGATTACCCGGCCTATGCCCGCCTCAACCCCATGGACCGGGTGGTCTTTCTGCGCCGGCTCATTCCCCGGGCAGTAGTCTCCTTCCGCGCCCTGGTGGAACCAGCTTCGCCGGAATAACCCCTTTTCTTCTCCTTGCCGTTCTCTGGCGTCTTCATCCCGGCAGTATTATTCCTCGGGTTCAACCATGCTTATAGAACCTGATTGAAATCCCCCTAAATCCCCCTTTTGCAAAGGGGGACTTTCTCAGGAATCCGGCGCAGTTCCCTCCTTTGACAAAGGGGGGATAGGGGGGATTTTTCTCTGAGGGGTCAGGTGAAAAAAGTCATCGGTTAATTGCCCAGATTAATATCTTTCGGGAGGCGGTGGAAGCAGCCTTATTGGCCCCTCCCCCAGATCCGGATGTGGCTCTTCACCACCAGAATTCGGGGTAGCGGCGCCGGGGGGCCAGGTTGTTGACCAGCAGGGCCACCACCAGCATGACCAGGGCGCCCGCGGCCACGGGCACCAGGGCGTAGAGATAGCCCAGGTTGGTCACCTTGGGGCCGCTGATCACCGCGATGAGGGCGGTGGCGCCGCCCGGAGGGTGGAGGGTCTTGGTGGCGTGCATTACGGCGATGCTGGTGGCCACCGCCAGGGCCGCAGCCAACCAGAGATTGGGTTCAAGGAGCTTGAAGGCGGTCACCCCGATGAGGGCCGAAATGACGTGGCCGCCCAGGAGGTTGCGGGGTTGGGCCAGGGGGCTCTTGATGGCCCCGTAAATGAGCACCGCCGAGGCCCCGAACGAGCCGATGATCATGACCAGGTCGGTCTTATCCATGAAGCCGTAATTAATATAGGCCACCGCGGCGATCCCCAGGAAGCCCCCCAGCCACGACCAGAAAATTTCCGCCAGGCCGACCCCGGGGGGACTCTGGGTGGTGCCGGTCATCTTGCGGAAGTAAGCCCTGATCATGACACTTTCCTCCCCATGGTGGCCTTAACGATGTCCCCCCGGGATACCAGGCCCAGGAGGCGGCCGGCCGGGTCGGTGACCGGAGCCCGGTTGATGCCCCGGTCGGTGAGCAGGGCGGCAATGGTCCGCACCGGGGTGTCCGGGGCCACGGTGACGGCCGGGGAGGTCATGATGTCCGCGGCCAGGGAGCGCTTTATGGGCAGGGCCACGCAGCCTTTGGTTTTCAGGCAGCCCGCCACCAGGCTCATGAAGTTCTTGGGTTCTGTGACTCCCATGTGGGTCAGGAAATCTTTTTCCGAAATGACCCCCACCACCTTATGTTCGGCGTCCACCACGGGCAGTCCCGACACCCCCCGCCGGCCCATGGCGGCGGCCACTTCGGCCACCGGCGTGTCGGGATTGACCGCGACCACGTCGGTGGTCATGATCTCGGCGGCGGTGACCTCCCGGCTCAAGCGCTCCAAGGCGTGTTGAAAGGCCAGGCGGTAGAGCTCTTTAAAATCAGCCGGGGTGATATCCAAGTACCCCGGGATGGCGCGCATGGCCTCGTAGATATCTTCGTCTTTGAGCTCAATGCCAGCCGGGAAATCCTTCAAATTATCAGGCATGGAATACCCCTTCCTGGCCACAGGCCGGAAAGCCTGTCACCAATTGTTGCGGGTCTATTGGGAAAAAATAACCATGATTCGCGATTGTTCCACCTTAATTTCCTGATACTATGGGGGGAAATTCAATGCCTCAAGAAAAAATTAAGCAAGTTATATTTCGGTTTAAGGGTTTTTTATGGATGGGAAGATAACACGGCTGATCAAACGCCGCATCGCCCCGGACCGTTATGGCTGGTCCGGCCATTTCCGTTGGCCGCTCATGAGCATTGCGGTGGGCGTGGTCTCCGGCTTGGGGGCCATTCTCTTTGAAGTACTCTTGAAAAATGCACTCTACTATTTATTGCATCTGCCCACCGGCTTCATAGAACCGGTAAAAGGGATGAATGCGGCAGCCGTGGCCGCCCTGGCCGGGACCCAATCCTGGCTGGTTCTTGTTATTCCCGCCCTGGGGGGGCTGATATCGGGGCTTCTGGTTTTTTTAATCGCCCCGGAAGCGGAAGGGCACGGGACCGATGCCATGATCGAAGCCTTTCACCGCCGAGGCGGCTATATTCGTAAACGGGTACCGCTGGTGAAGATTGTGGCTTCCGCTCTTACCATCGGCAGCGGCGGTTCCGCCGGCAAAGAAGGCCCCATCGCCCAGATCGGGGCGGGTTTTGGCTCTTTCTTTGCCACGATTTTAAAACTCAAACCCCGGGACCGGCGCATCCTGGTGCTGGCGGGTGCGGCCGGCGGCATCGGGGCCATCTTCCATGCGCCCCTGGGGGCGGCGCTCTTCGCCCCGGAAGTACTCTACCGGGAAACGGAGTTTGAATCCGAGGCCATTTTACCCTGTATTGTCTCCTCCATCGTAGCTTCCTCCATCTTTGACCAGTATTTCGGGCGAACTGCCCTCTTTTTCCCGGGGCCGGTGGATTTCGCACCGGTGGAGCTTTTGCCCTACGCCATCTTTGGGCTGGTATGCGCCCTGGTGGGCTACCTTTACGTGAAGCTGTTCTATGACGTGATCCGGGACCGGTTTTTTAGGCGAGTGCCGATTCCCATTTCTTTGAAACCCGCCTTGGGAGGACTGATGCTGGGCGTTATCGCCTTCTATTTGCCGCAGGTGATGGATGGCGGTTACGGCTGGGTGCAGACGGCCCTGGAGGGCAAGATCTTCTGGGGCACCATGTTGCTGCTGGCCCTGGCAAAAATTGTGGCCACGTCCTGCACTATCAGTTCCGGAGGGAGCGGCGGCGTCTTTGGCCCGTCGGTCTTCATGGGGGCCATGCTGGGTGGCGCCTTTGGCTTTCTGGGGCATCAACTGGCGCCGGGTTGGGTGATCCACCCCAACGCCTTTGTCCTGGTGGGCATCGGCGGCTTCTTCGCCGGGGTGGCCAAGGTGCCGGTGGCCTCCATCATTATGTCTTGCGAGATGTGCGCCAGCTATACCCTGCTGGTGCCCCTGATGTTAGTGTCCACCATCTCTTATCTGTTGTTGGGCAAGGTCAGCCTCTATGAAAAACAGGTGGTGGACCGGCTAGCCTCTCCGGCCCATATGACCGAGTTTGCCCGGGAGATATTGGAACAGATGCAGGTGGCCGAGGTGGTCAAACCTCGTAAGGTGACCACAATCCCCGAAAATATGCCCCTGGATCAGCTCATTCAGGTGGTCACCCACTCCAGTGAAACCTATTTCCCGGTAGTGGATCAAACCGGCCGGATGACCGGGATCTTCTCCATTAACGATATCCGGGAAGTGATGTTCGAGGCGAGTCTGGGCCATCTGGTGGTGGCTGAAGATGTGGCCACCCTCAACGTGGTGCGGGTCTTCGGAGACGATTCTTTGCAGGAAGCCCTGGATAAGATGGTCCGGTTGAACGTCGATGAATTGCCGGTGGTGGAGGCAGAGGCCCCGGAAAAAATTGTCTCCATGATCTCCAAACGGGAGATCATCGGTTACTACCATTCCCAGGGGAAGTCCTAAAGCAAAGCCGCGATCAAAGCGCAGAAGAAGAAATGGGGAAATGAGCCGCATCGGGCCATTTCCCCATTTTTTTAGCCGGTGCGCTCCTTCTTGTAGAGGGGCGACATCTCCCGCAGGGTCTGGACGATGCCCGGCAACACCTTGATCACTTTGTCAATATCAGCCTCGGTATTATCCATGCCCAGGGTGAAGACCAGGGTGCCCTGAGCCAGGGCGTGGCCCAGGCCGGTGCCGATGAGCACGTGAGAGGCGCGCAGCGATCCGGAGGCGCAGGCGGACCGGGTGGCCACGATGATGCCTTCCTCGTCCAGCATGAGCACCAGGCTTTCGCCCTCGACATATTCCACCGAGACGGAGAGGAGATGCGGCAGGCATTGGGTGGGATTGCCGTTGATTCTGATTTCAGGGATGCGCTCGGCCAGCCCCTTGGTCAGGCGGTTCTGGAGGGCCTGGATGCGAGGCAGACGTTCGGGCATCTCCAGGCGGGCCCTCTCCGCGGCCACGCCCAGGCCCACGATGCCGATTAGGTTCTCCGTGCCGGCCCGGCGTTTGTTCTCCTGGAGGCCGCCGTCGATGAGGGGCCAGATGGGCGTGCCCTTGCGGACGTAGAGCGCCCCGACTCCTGGGGGGCCGTAGAACTGGTTGGCCGCCAGGCTCAACAGGTTTACCCCCAACTCCTGCACGTCCACGGGGATAATGCCGGTGGCGGCCACCGCGTCGGTATGCATCACCACCTTGTGCTTCTTGGCGATGGCGGCGATTTCGGCGATGGGTTCGATGGTGCCGATCTCATTGTTGGCCAGCATAATGCTGATGAGGATGGTTTCGGGCGTTATGGCCTTCTCCACCGCGGCCGGGTCCACCATGCCGTATTTATCCACATCCAGGGAAGTGACCCGATAATCCAGGAGGCGGAGGGTCCGGAGAGAATTCAAGACCGACTTGTGCTCGATATTGGAGGTGATGATGTGGCGACCCTTCTCCCGGAGCCCGATGGCGATCCCCTTGATGGCATGGTTGACGGACTCGGTGCCGCCGGAGTTGAATACCACCTCTTTGGGGTCGGCGTTGATCAGGGCGGCCACCTGCTCCCTGGCCTGTTCCAGGGCCTGGCCGGCCGGCAGCCCTATCTGGTGTTCGCTGGAAGGGTTGCCGAAGACGGTATTAATATAATTGATCATCGCCTCCTTCACCATGGGGTGAAGAGGCGTGGCAGCTAAATGGTCCAGATAGATTACACCCATGAGAATATCCTCATTTCCCGGCCTGGGACATCAGTGGTCATGCTCATGGGGTATATCCTTCCCACAAAAAATGCACATAGGAGAATCTTCCTCCACCTGCTTCGAACAATAGGGACAGTAGCAGCCTTCGCGTTCATGCTTGTGGTGGGGCTCCTTGTCCAGGTCGGTTTCAGGAACTTTCCCGGCTTTGCGGTCCAGGTAGTTCTTGATGGCCGAATGCAGGGCATCGGCTCCCAGGTTGGAACAGTGGAGCTTGTTGGGGGGCAGACCGCCCAAAGCCGCGGCCACGTCCGCATTGGTAATCTTCATGGCCTCCGGCAGGGTTTTGCCCCTAGCCATTTCGGTGATCATGCTGGAAACCGCGATGGCGGCGCCGCAGCCGAAGGTCTTGAACTTGACGTCGACGATGCGGTCATTCTCAACCTTGATGTACACATTCATCATATCCCCGCACACGGGGTTGCCAACTTCGCCCACCCCATCGGCGTGGATAATTTCGCCCACATTGCGAGGATTCTTAAAGTGATCCAGTACTATTGGGGAATATGCCATGTTCTTCTCCCATTCAGGTGAGTTCAACAAAATTTTTCTCGTATATTATAGTAAGATTTATCAGGTTGAGGGTCAAGTGGAACCGCTCCCGGCCCCGGGAATTCTTTGGATAAAGGCGCTTTTTCCTTCAGGGCGGCGCCTGAACTCAAAAGGTGAAAAAGGCGCGCAATTTTGCTGAATAACCGGGGCAATCCAGGTACAATCGTCATTAAAGAGGCGCCCGGCGCCCCTCTTGCATCCTCTCATCAACCTCACCGAGGCCTGCTATGCTGATACCCTGCTCCCGGGCCCAGGCCATCTTTGCCGCCCAAGGCGTCAGGCTGGACCGCCACACCCCGGGCTTCATGGTCTGGGACGAACACGGCGGCACCTATGTCCTCCGGGTGGAGGAACTGGCGGCCACGGAAGTCGTCTCGGACGAATCGGCAACCGGCATCCTCTTGGAAATCCCTCTGTCTTCCCGGGAGACCCTGAGACGCGACCTGGAAGAGTTCGCCGCGCAGCAACAGCTCCCCCTGGCCCCGCCGTCGGGTCCGGAACTGGCGGAAGCGGTCATCCTGACTGCCTGCCATCTACCAGGGCAGAATCTGTTCATTTTTGCCGAAGAGCCGGAGGTGGTGGCAAGAAGACGCGGGGAAACCCTGGAAATCGCGGTATCCGGTACGTTTAAGGCCCGGCGAGTTCCCTGCCAGGCAACCGACCTGGTCATTCACCTCACCAAGGCCGCCATGGCCAGGTTAGTCGCCTTGGTCCTCAGCCTGGCCCGGGCCGGGGATTGAGAAGCGGACCGGTGCGTCCGCCTTCACGCATACCCCCGGTGCGCCATGCATGGCGTCCGCCATGGCAGGCCCTGGCGAAATGAGAGGTTATATGATGCACATCTTGGGGAGTTTGATCATGGTAATGGGGATCATGCTGTTTTTTCCGTCCGGTGGCCAGGGAGCGGAGGCGATCAAACTGCCGCCGCCGGCCAAGCAGGGGGGCATGGCGCTGGCGATGGCGCTGGAGGCCCGGCGCACGGTGCGCCGCTTTGCGTCCCGGCCCCTGGACCTGGCCCAGATTTCCCAACTCCTGTGGAGCGCCGACGGCCTCAGCGACGCCCAGGGCCACAGGACGTCGCCCTCCGCCGGGGCCACCTACCCCCTGGACCTTTACCTAGTGGTGGGGGAGCGGGGGGTGCCGGATCTTCCCACCGGGATTTACCATTATCTGGTGGCGGAACATGGGCTGAGGCTCCTGGCCCCGGGTGACAGCCACGCGGCCGTGGTCCGGGCCTGCCTGCACCAGACCTGGATGGCCGAGGCCCCGGTGATGGTGGTGATCGCCGGGGAGTACCGCCGCTGCACCAATCGGTACGGGGAGCGGGGCCTCCGTTACACCCACATGGAATCCGGGAACGTCAGCCAGAACCTGTTCCTGGCCGCCGAGGCCCTGGGTCTGGGGGCCGGGATCGTCGGGGCCTTCGAGGATAAGGCCCTGGCCCGGGTTTTGAACCTGCCTCCGGCCCATGAGCCCCTGTTGGTCATGCCGGTGGGGTATAAGCAGGAAGGGTAATAACCAAAATTGAAGCTCACCGCCATCAAATCGAGGGCCATTGGGTATCGGTTTGGATTAGGCGATGGAGTGCCACTGAAATTCACCCCATTGAAAGTCCTCAGGTCGAATGGGGGCCATGGGACTGTTGACGATACCCCCAATCTCACCTGGATTTTCCTTCTCTTTTTTGTATCCGCTAGTTTTCTGGCGTTCTCGTCCGTCCTGTCCTCGTTCTTCTTGTCGGATGATTTTTGCCTGATAAGTTTAATCCGGGCAAGAGGTGCCTTCGGGATGTGGACTCGGAACAGTAACTTTTTTCGCCCGATCATTAGCCTGAGTATTTTTCTCGATCATTATTTGTGGGATTTAAATCCACTGGGCTACCATTGCACCAATATCTTTCTCCATGGCTTAAACTCATTTTTGGTTTGCCAGATATTATTAATT
Organism: uncultured delta proteobacterium; assembly: GCA_963812015.1. Lineage (GTDB taxonomy): Bacteria > Desulfobacterota > Desulfobaccia > Desulfobaccales > 0-14-0-80-60-11 > 0-14-0-80-60-11. The sequence continues at coordinate 1,458,200 of CAWETI010000002.1, forward strand.
ATAATGAATAGATCTGCGACCAACAGTAAGGAAAGGGTAATTCCATTTTTTGCAGGATTGTTGTTCTTAGTTTTGCCATGTCATGCCGAATCAGTTGCGTGGATATCAGGCCGCACTGATGTAATTGCCACATTTTTTATGTTAATAAGTTTTTATATGTATTTATATTTTAATTCATATAGCAAAAAATATTTCCTTTACATTTCCATTTTATCATTTATCTTGGCTTTATTGTCAAAGGAGTCAGCTATAACAATGCCTGCTATAGTATTTCTTTTAGCAGTTTATCTTTATTTGACAAGTTTAGGTAAATATAGCGATATGCGTCGATTAATATTTATCAATTCTCCATATTTTTTAATAATCCCAGTTTATTTGTTACTCAGGTATGTATCCATAGGGGCTCTCCTGGGGGAGTTCGGGCCTAACATTTTTTCACAATTGAATTTTACAATCTTCTTGGAAACCATTGGCTCACAGTGTGCCAAGATCATTTTACCCTTAACGTTATTGAAATATTTTAATAATTATTGGGGGAGTTATCATCTTTTTCTCCCGGTTTGGTATATAGTATTAATTATTTCTGCATTGATTGTTTCCATTTTAGTGGTAATGATAATAAAAATAAATATATTTAATGTATTGTCCGATGCAGTAAAAAATGCGTTGTTGTCTGGTGTCTTGCTTTCCATGTTTATATTATCATTAATCCCTGTTATTGGCATGCCTATCTCTTTAACTGACAGTCAGAGTGATCGCTACGCTTATCTTCCGTCAATATTTCTAATTATATTGGTTGTGTTATTTATTAAGACCGTTTTTAGAAAGAAACGCTATTCTATAGTGTTATTAACTATTATTACTTCTTTATATAGTTATGCATTGGTCCAAGCCAATGTAAACTGGAAAATTGCCGGGACCATATCACAAGATATTGTCAATAAGTTGGTGGGATATGATAAGTGTGACCATCTTTTTGTGATTAATATTCCCGACAATCTCAACGGTGCCTATATCTTTCGCAACGGCTTGGATTACGCCATTCCCCTTTTTATGCCAGCACCTCCTTATAGCAAGTTGATAGTTGTTTCATTCCAAAATCTTTTCAGTGAAACCGAGGATATTCGAGTAAATTGCCGCTCGGACATGATTTCGGTGGCATTCAACCATTCCTCTGCAAGCAGGACGAGCAATCCGGATTTTTGGATCAACCGCAACCTTAATGCCGACGGCAATCACCCGGCGCACATCCCCTCTGGAGGTTCTTTTCAGACCCCCCTCTATGGAATTTCCGGATTTGAACCCACTGGCTACCAGATAAAGTTCACACACCTTGGCAACCAGGATCGGGTGGCCTATTTCACCCAAGGACGGTTAACTGATTTAAGCTGCCCGCTCTATAGCGAGTTCAGGACCCCACCAACAGATCAAGGGCAACTTGCCCACCTGGCGGGGCTGGCAGGCCGCCGGTGATGCGGCTTTTTTTCCCAAGGGGCTGGCATCGGCACATTACGAGAACTATCTTCCTAATGGATAGGGCGAGAGGTTGAGCGGGCGGTGGCCCTTACGCCGCTAAAATTTATGGGGACAGAGGTTCAGCGAATGAAAATCAGGTTTAGTCTGGTCATGGCCCTGTGGTTCACTCTGGTCAACTTGAGCGCCGGGTTCGGCGCCGAGGCCGTCAAGCTGCCGGCCCCGGCCACGAAGGGCACCGTATCGGTGGAGGAGGCTTTACAAAACCGGCGTTCCACGCGACGGTTCGCCAACCGTTCCCTGGAGCTGGCGCAAATCTCCCAACTGCTGTGGGCTGCGGACGGGGTCAATAATCCCCAGGGGAAAAGGACTGCGCCCGCCGCCCGGGCTGCCTATGCCGTGAACCTCTACCTGGTGGTGGGGGATCGGGGCGTGACCAACCTGGCCCCGGGCATTTACCGTTACCTGGTGGCGGATAATACCCTGGAACCGGTGGCCAAAGGCGAGTTCCGCCCCGGGGTGGCCAAGGCTTGTAATTCCCAGGCCTGGATGACCGAAGCCCCGGTGATGGTGGTGATTACGGGGGATTACGCCCGCTGTGCGGTCAAGAATGGGGATAAAGCGCAGATGTATACCCACATGGAGTCCGGTTTTGTCGCCCAGAACCTTTTCCTGCAGGTGGGGGCCCTGGGGCTGGGATCCGGAATCGCCGGGGGATTCAATGACAAGGCCCTGGCCCAGGTCCTGAAACTCCCCCAGAACGAGGTTCCCCTCCTGGTGATGCCGATGGGGTATAAAAATTAGGGGTCAGGGATCAGGGGCCAGCCAGAATTATCTTGTCATCCCTGGCCCCTGAACCCTATTTCTTGGAAAGATGAATATAAGTGCACAGCCCCTTGGCCACCAGGCGGTCGGCCTGGCGCACCTCGAATTCCCCCAGGGAGATGGTGCGGCCCCGCTTGGCGATGTGGGCCTCGGCGGTCACGTCCCCATCCCTCACCGCCCCCAAAAAGTTGATCTTCATCTCCACCGTGTTGAACATTTCCCCCTCCGGCACCAGACTGTAGAGGGCGAAGGCCACGGCCTCATCCGCCAGGGCGGCGATGACGCCACCTTGCAGGAGGCCGATGGTGTTGGCCAGTTCGGGTTTGAAGGGCAGCAGGAAGCAGGCATAACCCTTGCCTAATTGGGGAACCTGGATGCCGACAAACTTGATAAAGGGATTGGCCGCCAGTTTTTTCCGGATGGCGGCTTCCAACTCCGGGGCTAAAGGTTCGATGCTTACCTTCATGGACATTCTCCCCATGCACTGAAATAATTGTCCGGTGGGGAGGCCGTCCCTGGCCGCCGTCAGGCAATCCACCGGCTGCTTGGGGCGGCGGGCCCGGAGGCCTGCGCCACCGGCTTATGGCTCTTATGAATAGAGAAAACCATACCACAGGCAGGGCGCCGGCGCCACCGGCCCGAAGTTACCATTGCAGCGGGTAGGGCGGCTCAAGGGGAAAAACGGTGGCCAGGCCCTATCGCACTATCGCCTGGGGGGCAAATTTTTTATAATATATAAATAATCTGAGAAAACTTAATCAGGAGTCATCCGATGAAAATCGCCATCAGCGGCAAAGGCGGGGTGGGGAAAACCACCCTGGCGGCCCTTTTGATCAATTATTTCCGGAGCCAAGGGAAGAAGGTGCTGGCGGTGGACGCCGACCCCGACGCCAACCTGGCCCTGGCGCTGGGGGTTTCCGATCCGGAGAACATCATCCCCTTGAGCCAGATGAAAGAGATGATCGCGGAGCGCACCGAGTCCAAGCCCGGGTCCATGGGGGGCTTTTTCAAGTTTAACCCCAAGGTGGACGACATCCCGGAGAAATTTGCCCGGGAAATCGACGGCATCAAGCTCATCGTCATGGGGGGCGTCAAGAAGGGTGGCAGCGGCTGCGTCTGCCCCGAAAGCGTGCTGCTCCGCACCCTGGTGACCCACATGGTGCTCCTCCGGGATGAAGTGGTGGTCATGGACATGGAGGCGGGGATCGAACACCTGGGCCGGGCTACGGCCCAGGGGGTGGACCGCCTCATCATCGTGGTGGAACCGGGGCGCCGCAGCATCGAAACCGCCATGCACGTGAAAGATTTGGCCGGAGACCTCGGCCTCAAAAAGGTGGCGGTGGTGGGCAGCAAGATCCGCAGCGCCTCCGACGAAGAGTTCCTCCGTAAGAATCTGCCCGATTTTCCCATCCTGGGATTCATCCCCTTTGATGACCAGATCATCGAAGCCGACCTGAAGGGGCGGCCGCCGTACGAAGCGGTGCCGTCGCTGCTTAAGGTGGCGGAAACCATCGGCCAGAGCCTCAGCGAGACCTAAACAAAATTCTGGGGAAAAAGGCGAAAAGGGGAAAAGGCGAAGAGGGAAAAGCAACCGCATAGCTTCTCATTTCGGAACCAAGGCGCCTTATTGCTCACCGGCTACTTTAAAAGATGCATAAATTTATGATCTTTTTCATTTCCTTTTCGCCTTTTACCCTTTTCGCCTGTTCCCCCGTGCTTTAATACGCCCATGCCCCCTAAGCCCCAGGCCAACCTGACCCGGTCCCTCAAGTTTCTGGTGGTCGCCGTCCTTTACTTCGCTGAAGGGGTGCCCTTCGGGTTTGTCTACACCACCCTGTCCTACTACCTCCGCAGCCGGGGCGTGCCCCTGGAGCAGATCGGCATCCTGAGCCTCCTGGGCCTGGCCTGGAGCCTCAAGGTCTTGTGGAGTCCCCTGGCGGACCGTTTCGGCTCCCGGGCGGCCTGGCTGGTGCCGGCCCAGGCCCTGGTGGTGGCCAGCATGCTTGGCCTGGCCTACCTGGCTAACGCCCCCATCACCCTAACGTTCTGGGTCCTGGTGGGGGTCTTGTGCCTGGCCTCGGCCACCCAGGACTTGGCGGTGGACGCCTACACCATCGACCTCCTGGATACCGATGAACTGGGCATGGCCAACGGTATCCGCATCGGGGCTTATCGGGTGGGCCTCATCGCCGCGGGGGGCGGGGTGCTGATCCTGAGCGACCTGGTGGGCTGGAGCCCCACCTTCGTGGGGGTGGCCATCATTATGGCCGCCCTGGCCCTGACCGTGGTGGCGTTCAGCCCCTTTCACCGGGCCCGGCCCGAAGTAGCCCGGGCCCAAACCGGCAAAGGCCTCGGCCAGATTAAAGAGTCATTCCAAGGGCTGATGCGCCATCCCCACATGGGGGCCATCATCGCCTTCATTCTGGCCTATAAGGCCGGGGACGCCTTACTGGGGGCCATGATAAGCCCCTTCTGGCGGGACCTGGGCTTTTCGGGCACCCAGTTCGGGGTGGCCTCCATCATCATGGGGAAAGTCCCCGCCATCCTGGGCGGGTTCCTGGGGGGCATCATCACGGCCCGCTGGGGCATCAGCCGGGCCTTATGGCTCCTGGGCATCTTCCAGGCCTGCTCCATCCTGGGCTACTGGGCCGCGGCCCTGCCGGGCGCCTGGCATTACACCATTTACCTGGCCACCCTGATAGAAAACCTGGCCGGCCAGATGGGCTCCGCCGCGTTCATGGCCTTCCTCATGTGCCTGTGCGATAAACGCTATAGCGCCTCCCACTATGCCTTCCTGTCCATGCTCTTCGGCCTGAGCGGCCGCCTGTGCGGCTACCTGGGGGGCTGGGCCGCGGCCTATTTCGGCTACGCCACCTTCTTCTTCCTGAGCTTCCTCATCGCCTGGCCCGCCTTCGCCCTGCTCCCCTGGGTCCTGCCCGTGATCCGCAAGATCGAGGGGAGAGAATGATTGAAGGGAGGGCGGGATCAGTGCTGCCCGGCAGGCATTTTGCACCCAGGGTTAAGCGGGTACATTGAAGGAATGTAGCCGCACGCTTTAGCCTGTGCCACCAAAGATTTTTCTTGAAGAGGGGAGTCCTCGGAATACCCAGGATAGCCGGGATACGGGCTTGTTAGTTAATGTGAACGTCATGTTATCTCCGGTGCGTCACCTGGTGGCCTCCCCAAATACCCAACCTCCTGAGATTCCTAATATATTGCAATCCTAGCCCTAGGGGGCTATACTATGCTTATGGCTCAAGAAACCTGGATTGAGGTGCGCGTTCTCGTGCCTGCCCGGATGCAGGAGGAGGCCTCCCTGTTTCTTACCGATTTCAGCGGCCGGGGAGTGATCATCGAGGAGGACAACGTCCCGGCGGGCGGTGTGGTCATCCGGTCTTATTTCCGGCCGGAGGAGTATGGCGACTGGCAGCGGCAAGAGTTGCAGGACTATATTAAGCGCCTCAGCGGCTATGAGCTCTATCCCCTGGGCCTGGAGGTCCGCCAGGTGGCCGAAGAAGACTGGGCCGAAGCCTGGAAGGCCCATTTCAAGCCCTTAAAGGTGACGGATCATGTGGTCATCCGGCCGCCTTGGGAGGAATACGCCGCCCAACCGGGCGAAACGGTGATCACCATCTACCCCGGCATGGCCTTCGGCACCGGTCGCCACGCCAGCACCCTGTTGTGCCTCAGGGCTCTGGAGCAGGTGTGGGAGGCGCGCCTGCCCCGGGCCGGTGGCCCCTGGCAGGTGCTGGACGTGGGCACCGGCACCGGCATCCTGGCCCTGGTGGCGGCCCGCTATGGAGCCGAGGTGCTGGCCATCGACCTGGACCCGGAGGCCGTGGCCGCGGCCTTGGAAAACGTGCGTCTGAACAATCTGGTTGACCGGGTGTATGTGGAGGAAACGCCCCTCGCCTCACTGCGGCAGCAGTTCGGCCTCATCCTGGCCAACATCACCGCCCCGGATTTGCTCCAACTGGCCGAGGCCTTGACCGCCCGGCTGTTGAGCGAAGGCGTCTTGATCATCTCCGGGTTCCTGGCCGAAGACGTCCCGTCCCTTTTAAGTCGTTACCAGGGGCTGGGCTTGCACCAGACCGGGTTCCTTACCCATGAGGATTGGGGCGCCTTGATTTTCCGACGTCCTTAACCATTGACCGCAAAACTTGCGGCTCCGACGACAGCCTGTCGCCGGCTTGAGAATAAGGGGATTCCATGAAAGATCTATTGCACAAGGCGTGGCTTTTTGGCGCGGGGGTGTTCGATTTCACCAAGGATAAGGTGGAGGCCCTGGTGGAGGAAATGGTGCAGCGGGGCGAAATCACCCAGCAAGAGAGCTCCGAGACCGTAAAACAATTGTTGACCAAGGCCCAGGAGGCCCAGCAGGCCATGGTGGAGAAGACCAAGGAACTGGTGCATAAGGCCTTGGCGGAAACAAAATGTGCCAAAGCTGCTGACCTGGCGGCCCTGGGAAAACGCGTAGCCGCGTTGGAGAGGGAGATTCAGCGCTTAGAGGAAATGATGCGGGAAGTCAGCGGCGAGTAGGGTGGATATCACCCGGAACCGATCGCTAAACCCTATTGCCAGACCATGCGCCGATTCTATGCCCCGCCGGAACATTTTCAAGGCAACGTGGTGACCCTGGACCCGGAGGAGACCTTTCACCTGGCCCGAGTCCTGCGCCTTGCGGTGGGGGCCTGGGTGGAGGTCTGCGACGGCCAGGGAGGGAATTTTGCGGCCCGGGTGGCTACCCTGGAACCCCGGGGGGCCACGCTTTGCATCATGGAAAAGCTGGACCCCTGGGGAGAGTCGCCTCTGCCCCTGGTCCTGGGGATCGGCCTGGCCAAAGGGGAGGCCCTGGATGAGGCCGTTCGCCAGGCCACCGAGATGGGGGTGAGCCGGATTTTTCCCTTCATCTCGGAGCGGTCGGAACGGCTCCCCCCGGAGCGGGTGGTGCGGCGCCGGGAACGCTGGCAGCGTCTGGCCCGGGAGAGCATCAAGTCCTGCCAGCGGTCGTTGCTGCCCGGGATCGAGGCGCCTCGGGATTTTGCGGCGGCGCTGGAAGGGCCCGAGGAGATCAAACTCATCTTCTGGGAAGAAGAGCGGGGCGGGGGGCTCAAGTCCTTTCTCGAGCTGCCCCGGCCCCGGGACGCCAGGATTCTCATCGGGCCGGAAGGAGGGTTTTCTCCCCATGAGGCGGACCTGGCCCGGGAGGCCGGCTTTCACGTGGTGAGCCTGGGGCCCCGCCGTCTCAAGGTGGCCACCGCGGCCCTGGCGGCCATCACCTTGGTGCAGTATGCCTGGGGGGACCTGGCCTGATGGCCGTCGACCTCCCCTACCGGGATCTCAATTCCTACCTGAAAGGTCGGTTCGGCGAGCGGATCCAGAAAATCACCCTGGATGCCGGGCTGACCTGCCCCAACCGGGACGGCCGGGTGTCCACCGGCGGTTGCCTCTACTGTAACGCCCGGGGCTCCGGCACCGGCGCCTGGGACCGGGGCCAGGACCTACCGGCCCAAATAGCGGCGGGCCTGGAGGGCATGACCCGGCGCTACGGGGCGAGGCGGTTCATCGCCTATTTCCAAAGTTTTTCCAATACGTATGCGCCCCTTGCCAGGCTCCGGGAGCTCTACGAGGCCGCCCTGGCCTGGCCCCAGGTGGTGGGTCTGAGCATCGGCACCCGTCCGGATTGCCTGGCGGATGAGGTTCTGGACCTACTGGCCGGCTATGCCCGGGACCGGCTGATCTGGCTGGAGCTGGGGCTGCAATCCGCCCATGACGCGACGCTTGCGCGCATTAATCGGGGGCACGACGTGGCTTGCTTCACCGAGGCCGCAAGCCGGGCCGCGGCCCGGGGCCTCCCGGTGGTGGCCCACGTGATTTTGGGACTGCCTGGAGAGGGCCCCCGGGAAATGACCGCCACCGCCGCCTATCTGGCCCGGCTCCCCTTGCAGGGGGTCAAAATCCACTTGCTCTATGTCATCAAGGATTCCGCCCTAGCTCGGCTGCATGGGGACGGAAGGTACGTCTGCCTCACCGAAGACCAATACGTCAATCTTGTGGTGGACTTCATCGAACGGCTCCCTCCCCACTTGGTGATTCACCGGCTCACCGGCGACCCTCATCCCGAGGAGTTGGTGGCACCGGCCTGGTGCCTGGATAAATTCCGGGTTCTGCAACGCATCCGGGAGGAATTTGCCCGCCGGGGCACACGCCAGGGGAGCCGGTGGGAAGGCTGACCGGCGTCAAGATTTCTCGCCTGGAGCTAGTCTTGCTTTTTTCTCGCCACGTCCGGCATTTTTCTCCTGGGGATATTGGCGCTCCTGGGATATATTTACCTTGATCCGGTGCGGGAGCGGTTTTACCAGGCAGTCCTCCACCGGGCGGATGCGCGCCGTGATGAACGGCGCCGGCGTAAAGGAATTTATATGTCATCGCCATGGCTGGCCTGATGGATAACCCGGACAAGAAGGGAGCTCCCGAAGCCTGGATTACGCTGGAAACCCAGGGGAGTCTCTGGTGGAAGAGCAAGTCGGCGACCTGGGGTTTCCTGGCCCTGGTCCTTTTATGTCTGGGGCTGTTTTTCTGGGGGTTTCACTACCGCGGCCTACTGTGGGGCCAGGTGTGCTATTACTCCGGCCTCTGTGCCGACAAGCAATGGATCAAATCCATCCTCGAAGCCGCGGGGCCCCTGGCGCCCCTCATATTCATCGTGATCCAGGCCCTCCAGGTGGTGCTGGCCCCCATCCCCGGGGAAGCCACCGGCTTCGTCGGCGGCTACCTGTTCGGCGTCCCCCTGGGCCTGTTCTACTCCACTCTCGGGCTGACCCTCGGCTCGGTGGGCGCCTTCCTCATAGCCCGCTGGCTGGAAGAACACTACGTGGCCCGCTGGATCCCCAAGGAAATCCTCCAAAAATTCGACTTCCTGATGGAGCGCCAGGGGGCCCTGATTTCTTTCATCCTCTTCCTGCTACCCGGTTTCCCCAAGGACTACCTCTGCTTCGTCCTGGGCCTGAGCCGCATGCCCTTCAAATTATTTCTGCTGATCAGCACTATCGGGCGGATTCCCGGAACCCTGCTCTTAACCCTCCAGGGGGCCAAGGTTTACGAGGGCGACTATTACAGCACTCTGGTCATCCTGGGGCTGTGCCTGGTCTTCATCGTGGTCCTGGGGTACTACCGGGCGGCGGTGTACCGGTGGATAAGGCGCTTTGACCATCCCGAAAACCAGGCGCCGGGTTCGGGCAACTCATAAGGTGGGGGGAGGGCCGGGGCGGGTGACCCTGGTGCCCTCCTGCAGAAATATGCTTATCAAGGGAGCAAACCATGGTAATGGATTCTGAAGGCGGTTTTGATCAAATTATGGCCATGGCCCGGGGGTTCCAGGTCTCTAAAATGCTTATGGTGGCCGTGGATCTGGGCCTGTTCGATTTCCTGGCCGAACCTAAGAGCGCGGTGGAGACCGCGGCCTGGCTGAAGGCCGACCACCGGGCCACCGGCATCTTCTTGAACGGCCTGGCGGCCCTGGGTATCCTGGACAAGGGCGTGGACTACTTCCGAAACAGCGCCCTGGCCTCCCGCTACCTGGTGCGGAGTTCGGAAAATTACCGGGGGGCCATCATCAAGCACATGGAACACACCTGGAAACGGGGCTGGGAAGACCTGCACCAAACGGTTCTGGTGGGTCATCCCCCGGAAGTGGACAAGGAAAAATGGGTGGATAGCCGACCCGAACGGGACGAAGCCGAGGTCCGGTCCTTCATCTGGGGCATGCACGCCATCGCCCGGGACCTGGCGCCCACCGTGGCGGCCCGGCTGGATCTGAAGGGCGTGCGCCGTCTGTTGGACCTGGGCGGCGGCCCGGCCACCTATGCCATCAACTTTGCCCAGGCCAACCCGGAACTTAAAGCCACCGTCTTCGACCTGCCCATGCCCATTGAGATCGCCCGGGAAAATATCGCCAAAAACGGCCTGACGGATCGGGTGGACACCCTGGCGGGAAACTTCCTCCACGATGACATCGGCACGGGCTACGATTTCATCTGGATCTCCCAGATCCTCCACAGCCATGACGAGGGGCAGTGCAAGCTCATCATCGCCAAGGCGGTGGCCGCCCTCACTGCCGGGGGCACCCTGGCCATCCAGGATTTCTATCTCAACGCCGACGGCGCCAGCCCCAAGGGCGCGGCCATGTTCGGGGTGCATATGCTGGCCGTTACCCCCCGGGGCCGGGCTTATACCCACGGCGAGGTGGCGGAGTGGATGCAGGAGGCGAGGCTGGCGGCTCCGGAGTTCATCGAGAGCGGTATGGACGCCAGCATTTTGGTAGCAAAAAAGCCGTAGGGGGGCAGTAAGTTACCGGGCGAAAAGGATGCCTTTCTCGGATGTAGTCAACCGGGCAGTAAAAACTTAGACCGGATGGACCTCTTTATGCCGATTTGGGGCGATCGGGGCTATTTTGCCAGGGCCAGCGTCCGGTGATCTCCAGTTCCAGGGCAAAGCTCAGAAAGGTTAGAATTACTACCAAAAGCGCCAATATCCCCAGGTCCAGGTAGGTAGGACCAACCGCCACCGTGCCGACGATATCGGAAGCAATGAGAAATTCCAGACCCAGCAGGATGGCCTTGCCAAAATCGCTGCGAAATCTCCGATAACAATCGTCCAGGGCTCCCTCTTTGATGACCCGCACGACAAAGATGATGGTGGTGGTTACTGCACCCACCACGATGATGCCAATGGCAATGGATTCGATTCCCACTGCGACCCATTTGATCAACTGATCGAAGCCCTCGAAGCCTCTGCTTGCGCCCACCATCATGCAGTCCCCGCCAATGATAATTTTCTCTAATCTGCTGCGCCTACCAGGTTAAGTTTTTGTCAGCCCTTTATTCTTTGCTCCCTTGCCCCAACAAATCTGTCAGCGCCGCCTCAATGCTGGGGAAGTTGAACATGAAACCTGCGTCCAGCAGCCGTTTGGGCAAGACCATTTGCCCCGTGAGCAGGGTGTCGGCAAATTCCCCCAGCATCAGGCGCAGCATGAATCCCGGGGCCGCCAACCAGGTGGGTCGGCCCAAGACCCGGCCCAGGGCCCGGGTCAGGTCCCGGTTGCGCACCGGGTGGGGAGCGGTGAGATTCACGGGGCCGGAGATTTCCGGGTGCGACTGGATGAACCGGAAGGCCCGGGCGTGGTCCTGCTGGTGAATCCAGGAGAACCACTGGAGCCCGGAGCCGATGGGTCCCCCCAGGAATTTCTTGAACATCGGGACCATCTGACCCAAGGCCCCGCCGTCCTTGCCCAGGACGATGCCGAAGCGGGTGACCACCACCCGGACCCCCAAATCCTGGGCTTTCAAGGCCTCGGCCTCCCAGTTTTTAGCCACCTCACCCAGGAAGCCGGCATCCGGCGGGGAATCTTCGGTGAGGACCTCCTCCCCCCGGGGTCCGTAGTAACCCACCGCCGAGGTGCTGCAGAAGAGCTGCCGCCGGTCCCCCGCGGCCAGGGCGGCCACCAGGTTACGGGTGGTGCTCACCCGGCTTTCAAAGATTTCCTTCTTATGGGCTTCGCTCCAGCGGGTGAAGATGGAGGCCCCTGCCAGATTGATGATCCAGTCATGCTCCGGCACCGCCGCCATCCAGAGTCCCGCCTGGGTGGGATCGCCCGTGAGTAAGCTGATCCCGGCCGGGGCCGGAACCGGGGACTGGGCTCTGCGGCTGAGGATGGTGATGGTGTGGCCCGTCTGGGCCAGTTCCCGGGACAGATAGGTGCCCACAAAACCGGTGCCGCCGGTCATGAACACTTTCATGATGGCTGTCCTCGCTTTTTCCGGCGGGGCGGGGATCAGGGCGGGGCTCTCAACCCGGCACTCCATGCCCACTCCTGGAGACGTGCCCTCCGCCCAGTTTCATGAAAATTAACCATCAGGAACGGGTGGGGCAAGCATTTGGGACTCGGTCTGGTGGGACAGAAAGCATGGCCGTGGCGCTTCGCGATATTATGAGCGCCGCGGCCCCGAGGCCAGGTTCAATGAGCGCCGCGGCCGTGCCCAGCCGCAAGATCACGTGGCGCCGGCGGTTTTCTTCCCCAGTTCCCTGGCTCCTAAAGCGATGATAATATAAGACCAGCCGCTAAAAATCATTTCAATGGCCACAAACAGGCCGATCACCCAAAATCCCGACACCGGCCAGCGGGCCAGGATCATGAAGCCCAAAATAATGGCGGCGATGCCCCCGATCAGAGGCCAGCCCCAGTTCTTGACGCGTCGTAGCTGAAAGGCCATGATGATGCGCACCACCCCGATGCCCACCAAGGCCCCGGCGATGAGCAGGGTGAACAGGGTTGAGGCCACCAGCGGGTCGGCCATGATGCTGAGGCCCGCCAGCACATACAGGATGGCAATGATCACGTGCCACAGGACACTCTGCCACCCCCGGCATTTGAAGGTTTGAAAGATCTGGACCCCGCCGCCGATAAGCAGAAGGACCCCGAAAATAAACACGGTGGCCAGGGTCAGCCAGATGGTCATGCCCAAGCCGATGGTTCCCAGGATCACCAGGAGAATGCCCTGGGCCAGGAGCCAGCCCCAGTTATGGATCAGGTCCCCAAAGACCTCAGAGGGAACTAGAGCTTGTAATGATTCGGTGCCATTAGTCATTCTTCCGCCTCCTCAAACCTGCGATATGTTCAGAATATAATTACTTCTTCTCTATCGGCCAGTGGTGGCGGAAAGTTAAAGTTGAGAAACCACAACCAACCGCCAGTCCAGGATAATTAAGACATTTACCGGTAATGCGCAGACAAAATCGAGGTTCTGACCGGATGGTTTATTAAGCGTCCCAGGAGCCATCTCACTGGCCAAGGGGTGCACGCATCTCAGGACTGGAAGAAGGAGGTCACCACCATCAATAACGTCAAAATGATCAAAATCACCACAGTGACCCAGGAGATGACATTATAACCCCAGTTATTGACATAGTCGCCCATGAGATCACGGTTGTTGACCAAGAGCAACATAAAGATCAGGACAAAGGGCAGCATCACCCCGTTGACCACCTGGGACCAAAACATCACCGCAATGAGAGGCATATTCGGGATGAGGATCACCCCGGCGCCGATGATTATGAGCAAGGTATAGAGCCAATAAAATACCGGTGCCTCTTTCCAGGAATGATTGATACCCGCCTCGAGGCCGAAGGCCTCGCAAGTGAAATACGCGGTGGACAGAGGGAGAATGGAAGCCGAAAACAGCGAGGCATTCAACAGGCCGATGGCAAAGAGGGTGGAGGCCCAGACCCCGGCCAGAGGGGCCAGGGCCAGGGCGGCTTCTTTGGCGTTTTCTATCTTAATTCCATGTAGATGAATAGTGGCGGCGCATGCCACAATAATGAACATGGCCACGAAGTCACACATAAAACAACCTAAGATATTGTCCAGCCTAGAATAGCCGTAATCTTTGACGGTGATGCCTTTTTCCACCACCGCGGACTGAATGTAGAACTGCTGCCAGGGGGCGATGGTGGTGCCGATCACTCCCACCAGGATGATAATGTAGTTGGCACTGAAGCTGAAGCTGGGGACCAACAGATCAGTGGCCACAAGGCTCCAGTCGGGTTTAGCCATAATCCCGGAAGCGACATAACAGAAGTAAAAAAGGCATGCCACCAAAAAAATCCGCTCCACGAACTTGTATGTTCCGCGCAGTACGAACCACCAGATGAAAAGGGCTCCCAAGGGAACCGAAATATACTTGCTCACCCCGAACAACTCCATACTGGCGGCGACTCCGGCAAATTCGCAGATGACGTTGCCCAGGTTTCCCAACAACAAACCCAACATGGCGAAAAAGGTGATCCGGACGCCGAAGCGCTCCCGGATCAAGTCCGCCAGGCCCTTGCCAGTAACCACACCCATGCGAATGCATATCTCCTGAACCATGATCAGGACTATGGTCATGGGGATGATCGTCCAGAGTAGTTTGTACCCGTAAGAGGCACCCGCAATGGAGTAGGTGGTAATGCCGCCGGCGTCGTTATCCACGTTGGCGGTGATGATGCCGGGACCCAATATAGCAAGGAAAATCCAAAATCTCCGGGATAAATTGGGCATTCTGAGGTTCATTATTTCTTGCCTCCCATTGCCGAGCGCTTGCTGACGAAAAAGTTGGCAAAGGTCTCCAGGCTACCGCGGTCGGGAACGAGCATCTCCAGGACGTCGTCCATCGTGATGATGCCCAGCATCTTGAGGTCATCGTCGACCACGGGAATGGCAAGAAGATTGTACTTGTTGACGATCTCGGCGACTTCCCGGTCGGACTCCTGGGGAGAGACCGACAATATCCGGGTCTGCATCAGATCCTCAAGTTTGGTGTCGGGCTCGGCCATGATGAGTTCCCGCAGGGACAGGGCCCCGATCAGGGTCTCGTCTTCCTTTAACACATAAAGATAATAAATGGTCTCCGCTTCCGCGGCCAGGGTGCGCAATTGGCTGATGGCCTCCGCGGCGGTGCTATTCGGGGACAGAGCGATGTATTCCGGAGTCATCAGGGCCCCGGCGGTGCCTTCCTCGTAATCCATCAACTCCCGCACTTCCTGGGCTTCTTCCGGCTCCATCAGGTTCAGGAGTTCGTCGGATTTTTCTTCCGGCAGTTCCGCTAAGAGGTCCGCGGCTTCATCGGGGGGCATCTCTTCCAACAGGTCCGAAGCCTGCTGGCTGTCCATGTGTTCCAGGATTTCAATCTGGGTATCCAACTCCATTTCGGCGAAGGCCTCGGCCGCCACCTCCACGTCCAGGTCTTCGATAAAGTCGGCCCTTTTCTTATAATCCAGGTCCTCGATGATCTCCGCCAGGTCGGCCGGGTGGAGTTGATCCAGCTGCTGTTTTTCCTTCCGAAGCATCAGACTGGCGGTCTTATCTTCCGGATGTTGGATGAATTCCCACCAGACCAGGTGATTTTCCAGCCGGCGAAAGAGAAATTCCACCCCCAACCGTCGGGCCAGACCTCGCAAGCCGATATCCACCGCGTTGAGGAGGAGGTGTGGCTGATCCCGGCCCTGGAGCCAGAAGAGCTTGATATCATTGACCCGGACGACCTTGGAGCCCTTCAAGTCAATGATCTGCTTGTCCATGAGCCACTTGCCCATGTAGATTTCATCGGGTTGCAGAGGCACCAGGGCGCTCTCATCCAGTTCGTGCAGCAGGCTGATATGGGTGGCATCGATGCGGGCCACCTGGTCTACCGGGATGAGTTTCTGGGTGCCCCTGGCGTATTTGATCCCGGTCACCCGGGGGGTGTCGCCTTCCCAACGAATGGCCAGGTCGCGGAATTTACCCACCTGGCGGCCATGGTGATCATGAATGGGTTTCCCCTGGATTTGGCTGAAAAAAAATTCCCCCATAACCCTGATTTTTTCCACGGGATACCCTCCTTGAGGGAAGTATGGCCCAATAAAAAAGGCCTTGCCACGCGGGTGGAAGGCCTCGAAAGGACAATAGGCAAACGACCTTCCTCACTCGTGGAGCTTTGGCACTGCATAACGTAGAGTCGATATACTCAGCCACATTAAGTAAAACCTTAAGCCGGCAGTACCTGTTCGGCCCATTGGCGTCTCTCGACGTTTCTGGGCAGTGGCCTGTATTTATGCAGGAGCCTCGCCTAACTGAGGTTAATTTACTTTATGCCAGGGAAAAACATCTGTCAACCGGGGAATCCCAATCTGAAAACCCAAATGATTAAATCACCAAAAAGGAACAATACCCTCATAAAATACCAGACAGATGACTTTAGAGGGCGGCGCGGTTGGCTGTAAGTTGGAAATCATACCGTTTTTCCTTATACTTAATGATGAGGAAAACTATCCAGGAGTTCTCATGCCCTTGAAAGGCATTTCGTATCGGTTCATGATGGCCCTAGCCATGGTGGTGGTTTTGGTCCCCCCCTGGCCGGTCCGGGCCCAGGCGGCGCCACCGGAGAAACTGGAGAAAGGGGCGGCCCAGTCCCAGACCCTGCTCCAGGGATTTGAGGCCGGCATTACCCACTTACAAGAGGACCTCAAGGGGTGGGAATCCCGGCTGGTGGCCGCCGCCGACAAGGTGGCCCAGACCACCCAAGAGATGGACCATCTCCAGGTTGCCGTGGCCTCACTGAAAGCCACCATGGTCCTGCAGAAGCTTCCCCTGCCCCGGGTGCAGGAGCTCCTGGCCGCCTATGCCGGTCAAGAAAAGGAACTCAGGGGGAAAATCAAGGACCTGAGCCAGGAGATCGACGCGCTCAAGCAAGACCAGCAAACTCAACTCAGCTTGCAAAATGCTTTGAGGGTGCAGCTCAATATTATTCAGGCCAAAGAACCCGCCGCCCTGCCCCCGGAGCTGGAACCGGCCTTCTTGCATTACCTGGCCCTGGCGGGGGTTAGGGACGCCCTGGTGGTCCGGGTGCTGGACCAACTGGAACAACAGCGCCGGCTTCTGCAGCAGGAGCAGGAACTCCTCGTCGGCCTGGAGCCCCCATTGAAGCAACTGGAGGACGCCTGGAAGACCGAACTTCTGAAACGTCCGCCGGAAGCGGTGCCCCTCTGGCAACAAGTCCCCCGGGTGTGGCAGAACCTGGCCACCATACCGGCACGGGGCTGGGAATGGCTCAACGACCTTATAAAGTCGGGACGCCTGAGCGCTTTTATCTGGCGGCATCTGGCCCCCATCATCGGCCTGCTCGGCTTCATCGTGCTATTGGCGTGGAGCACCCGGCGGCTCAACGACCTGGTAACCCGGCGCGTTCAGACCTGGACGGCGCGGGCGGAAGATTCCCACCTGCTGTCCCTTTACATCCTGGGACAGACCTTGGTCGGTAACTTGTTTGGCCTGGGCCTGATTTTCTGGCTGGGCCTGTTTTTCTGGACTTTTAACCTGTTGGCCTCCGACCCGGGGCAGTTAATTCTCGCGCTTCTGGTCACGCTCTGGGCCCTGCGCCTGGGCCTCCAAACGGTTCAAAGGTTTTTTGCCGGCCAGGTTGGGGGGGGCATCCTGACCCTTGCGCCGGACGTCGCCAGGTTTTACCGCCGCTCGTTGAAACTTTTTCTGGTGTATCTCTGTCTGGGCTTTTTCGGTCTCAAAAGCTCCGGTCTGCTGGATTTTCCCGAATCCAGCCGGCTGTTCCTGGAGCATTTTTTCCTGTTAGGCGTCCTGGTCTGGGGCTGGTGGCTTTTGCGCCGTCCCTACCTGACCCGGCTCTTGCCGGAGCTGTCGGATCCGATTTGGCTGCACCGGCCTTGGGTGAGCCTGTTCCTGCGGGGACTGGTGCTATCCCTGCTGGCGGTCATCATCCTGGCTGACCTCCTGGGATTTCAAAACCTATCCCTGTACCTGACCCGGGCGGCCGCCTGGACTCTGCTCGCCGCGGTGCTCCTGTGGTTCCTGTGGTTGATGGGGGAGACCATCATCCGTCATCTCCTCCATCCGGAAGCAGGCCGGGCTACCTGTCGCTTCCCGGAAAAGGTCGAGCTGATCGAGAGGGTCTACAGCTTCAGCCGCTGGGCCTTATCCCTCATCCTGGGGGTGGCCGTGGTCCTGTGGTCCCTCAACTCCTGGGGGATCACCCCCCCACAGGTGGCCTGGGCTTTTCGCTGGATGACCTGGGGTGCCACCCTGGGACCGGTGAAGTTGACCACCCTAAGCGTCATCGGCGTCATCCTGGCTCTGTATCTGGGGTTCTTCCTGTCCCGGGTGGTGCGCAGTCTCATGATGATGCGTATTTTCCCCCGCACCGCCCTGGACCCCGGGGTGCAGTACACCATCTCCACCACCGTGCACTACGTCATCCTGATCTTGGCAGGGTTGGTCGCCTTGAACATTTTGGGATTTCCCCTGACCAACCTGCTCCTGGTGTTAGGTGCCCTGGGCGTGGGGATCGGCTTCGGCCTCCAGAACATCTTCAATAACTTCCTCAGCGGTCTCATCCTCCTGTTCGAGCGACCCATCAAAGTGGGGGACATGCTGGTGATCGACGGCCAGTGGGGCCTGGTGAAGGAGATCCGGGTCAGGAGCACTATCTTTGAAACCTTTGACCGGTATGTCATGATAATCCCCAACTCGGAGTTGATCTCCAATAAAGTCCTCAACTGGACCCATTACGGGGCGGGCATCAACCGCCTCACCTTGAAGGTGGGGATCTCCTACGGTTCAGACGTGCGCCAGGTGACTCGCCTGCTCAGCGAGGTTTGCCGGGCCAACCCCCGGGTGGTGGCGGCGCCGCCGCCCCAAATCACCTTCCAGGCCTACGGCGACAGTTCCCTGGACTTCACCATCTGGGTGTACCTGAAAACCCCCAGCGACCGCAATCGGGCCACTCATGAGCTGAACAGCGCCATCTTTGAGGCCTTTAACGAGCACGGCATCGAAATTCCCTTTCCCCGGCGGGACCTCCACATCAAAGAATGGCCGGAGGCCTTGGAGAAGAAGGGCGACGGTTAGGAAGGGCTGCCCGTAGGACTAGGGCTGCCGGATATCGGGAGTTTTTTCAGGGAAGGGGAGGACGGCTCACGCCTGGGGGGCGACCGCAGAAGGCTCGAGTGCCCCAGGCCGGAGGCCCTTTATTTAAACTGTCGGAGGTGAAACCGGCTTATTCAACCGTCACGTTTTGGGATTTGGTCTTATAGGATCTGACCTCGATGATCTTGGGCCGGGGGCGGCGGGGGGTGTCCGCAGGTTTCTCCGCCTGGAGGTCTTCTGACTTGCTTCCCTTCTGGCGCGTTTTGGCGCCTTTCCCGGGGGTGGCAGGGGCAGCCTTGGCGTTGTCTTTGGGGGCGTTTACTGCCTGGCTCGGTCCCCCATAGGTTCCCATCACGTTGGTGACAAAGACCTGGGTTTCCTGATAGGGCGGAATGGCGCCGTACTTGGCCACGCTTTCCGGCCCGGCGTTATAGGCGGCCACGGCCAGGGGCACATTGTGCTGAAAGCGGTCCAGACAGCTCCGCAGGTATCCCACCCCGCCGGCGATGTTCTGTTCCAGGTCAAGGGGGTCCCTCACTCCCATGAGGGCGGCGGTGCCGGGCATGAGCTGCATCAACCCCTGGGCTCCTTTGGGTGACACGGCGGTGGCATTGAAGCCCGATTCGTGGCGCATCACGGCCCGCACCAGCGAGGGGTCAACCCCGTATAATTGAGCATATTTGTGGATCAGGCCCTCCACCCGGGGATCCCTGGGGCTTAAGGGTCCCTTAACGGTAGATACGCCCGGCTGCCCACAAACCCGCGGCCAGACCCGGGTTTTGTTATTGAAAATATAGACTTGCACTTCCCGGCCCAAAAGCTCGTAAAGGGTGTCTTCCGAGCCCTGAGTTTTCTTGGCTGGCTTGGCGTCAGGGTTTTCAATGACCAGGCTGCCGTCCCGGGACAGGATCTTGGCGGCGGCCAGGGCCGAACCCGCCAGCGGGGGCAGAGCCAAAATCACGGACAGGATAAATATTACTCTCCGCATAACTTATATTTTATTCGCTATTTATGGGTTTTTGTCAAGAACGAATTGCGCAGGCAGGTAATTTTATCCCAGGCAAAGGTCGCCCTTATTGTCGGATTCAGGTCAATTGTCGTATGAGCAACCCGTCGTGTCTATCGGCAATGCTGTGGGTGGCCCGGGACCGTCTTCTTGCCCCCCGCTTCGAGACTCCTGCCGCATTATTATTTGCATAAGCTCATAACAACAGGAAGTTCAACTTATCAATAATCTTACAAAATAATCTTAATGGCCTCCAGAAAGATTGTTTGTCAGATGAGATAAGGTGAGGTAATATTCAACGAGCACCTTTAGTCAGCCCTCGACCATGGATGGTCCGGCATGCTTTCCCCGGTATCGTACGACAGCCAGCAAAAATTAACCCCCGATCCCCAGGGGCCGCACCCGCCGGGCTGCATCCTGGGGGCCCGACCAGTGGGTCGACCCCTGGTACCCGTGACCCTGGCCCTGATGGCGGGGATTGCCGCCCCGGCCTGGGGCCTGCACCTGCCGTCGATCTGGCTGCTGGGGGGGGCGCTGGCTCTCTGGGGCGCCTTGGCCCTCCTCTGGTGGCAACGGCGTCCGGCCCGCTTCCTGCCCCTGATCTTTTTCGGGCTCCTGGGAGTGGCTTTCTCCCAACAGGCCTGGCAGCCGGATTTTCCGGCCTGGCACCTCAATCACCTGCCCGAAAACCAAAATTTGACCCTGTGGGGCCACCTGAGCCGGCCCAGCAAGCTCGGGGAGGGACAGGTTCAGCTTTTTGTGGAGACCGAGGCCTGGCGGAGTCCCTGGGGCTGGCGCCCGGCGACCGGGAATCTCCTGGTGGTGGCGCCGGTGCCGGAGCCTCCGCCGGTGGGCACCGGCCTGGTGATCCGGGGGCGCCTCCACCCACCCCGGATGCTGCACAACCCCGGGACGTTCAATCGCCCCCGCTACCTGGCGGCGGACGGGATTTTCCGGGAGATGCGGCTTCCGGATCAGGATCGCCTCACCCTTCTGGCCTCAAGGGAAGCCTATCCCTGGAGCGAGAGGCTCCGCGGCGGCATTCGGCAGCGCTTGCGGGAGCTGGACCCGGCCGGCCGGGCCATCTACCTGGCCATGCTCCTGGGGGACCAGGGCGAGATCACCCAAGAGATGCGCCATAATTTTGCCCGCACCGGCACCAGCCACCTGCTGGTCATCAACGGCCTGCACTTAGGCATGGTGGCCGCGGTCACCTATTTTCTCAGTTTTTGGCTCCTGCGGCGCTTTCCCTGGCTCCTGGTGCGCCTCAACGTGGTCAAGACCGCCACCCTGCTGTCGGCCATCCCGGTGGTGTTCTATGCCTGGGTGGCCGGGGGGTCGCCCTCCACCCAGCGGGCCGAGGTCATGGTGCTGGCCTACCTCCTTTTGGTCTTCCTGGGGCGCCCCGGGGAAGTCTGGAGCGCCCTGGCCCTGGCGGCCCTGGTCATCTTGAGCCTCGCCCCCCTCCGCCTCTTTGCCATCTCCTTCCAGCTCTCTTTTGTATCAGTTGCTGCCTTGGCTTACATAATCCCTCGAATGGTTTCCCGGCTGGAGGGAGCTACCGTTTATCTATCCTCGTACTTGAGTACACGCTTGAGGTTATGGGCCTTAGAGTGGTTATTGGTTTCCATAGTGGCCACTCTGGCCACCTGGCCCTTGGTAGCCGCTTACTTCCAAGTGACATCCCTTTACGGTTTCATGGTTAATTACGTGGTCATTCCCCTGGTCCTGCTCCTGGCCCTGCCGTTGGGGGAGGCCGCGGTCTTCGCCCAGGCCGTTTCTCTGACTCCGGTGGCCGATGTCCTGCTCTGGGTGGGAAAACTCCCCCTGTGGCTGGGCTATCAGGTGATCCAGTGGGGGGCCAAGGTTCCCGGCAGCGCCATCATCATGCCCACCCCCACCTGGCTGATGATCGCCGCCTACTATGTCATCCTGATCCTGGTGTTGGCGCCCCGGCGCACCTACCTGACCTGGACCGGGGCGGCCCTGGCGGGTTTGGTGTTGGTGACGGGCGCGGCCCTGCCCCTGGCCACGGTTCCCCAGGCCCTGGAGGTGACCTGCCTGGACACTTTCGGTGGGCTCCAGGGGGTGGTGGTGAGCCCCGAGAACCGGCGCCTGGTGGTCTCGGCCGCGGCGCCGACCTGGCCGGGAGCACCGGCGCCGGGATGGGGGCCGTTGCCGGGATACTGCCATTGGCGGCAATTCCGGCGCCTTGACCTGGCGATCGCCTTGAACCTGAGCGAGGCTAACGCCGGGGAACTGTTCACCCTGGACCAGCAGTTCAGCGTGGGGTCATGGTGGTATGGACTTCGGGGGCGGGAGGGGCCGAATTATTGGGAATTGTGGAATTACCTGGGGGATAGGAAGAGGCTGCCCCGGTCCCTGGAGCAGGGCAGCCCCCCGGCCGCCATGGGCAGTGTGGACTTGAAGTATGTGAAGCTGGCCGCGGACGCGCCGCCGGCCCTGGAAGTCGCCTATCAAGGCCGCCGGGTCTGGCTCATCCCGCCGGTGGGGGGGCTTACGGCTGACGATCTCCCAGCCGTGGCCGGCCCCCTGGAGGCGCTGGTTCTCCCCGCCGATCTGGCCGCCCCCGGGGACCGCAAATCCATAATGGACCGCCTGAACCCCCAGCGGGTGGTCATCTATGGCGACCCCAGCCGGTCCGGCGCGGCCCGGACCCCCTGGCCGGTGCCCTGCCAGTTCACCCGGGAGGGGGCGGTGAGCCTCTACCTGGCCGCCTCCGGGGTAACCGCCCGTCAGTGGCGGCCGTAAGGTTCATGCCAAGTTAAGATCTCGCAACCAGGTTTTGAGAGGGGGGCCGGGGGAAGCCCTTACGAAAAAATCCCCCGACCTCAAAGGTTTTTCAGCTCTTCCGGGAGGTCTTGGGCATGAAGTGGCTCATTTGTTGCTTCACTTCAACGGAGTTGCACTTGGGGCAAATGATGCGGCCGGCCTCGTATTCCGTCAGGCTCATGATGCGCATAAATTCTGCCCCACACTTGACACACACATATTCATAGGTCGGCATGGCACTCCTCCTGATTCGCAAGATAATAATTCACTAATAATAATAAGAGCTTGTCCGGCTGAAGGCAAGGGCTGTCCCCGGGCGGGGAGAAAAGTTTGCCCCAGACGGGGGGACGGGTAGGAGGCCGGAAGGTCATTATCGCCTTGATAAATCATTGCCGGACCCCAGCGCCCCTCAATTTTGTGATAAAAACTTGGTTGCGGAAAGAACGATATCTTCAACGGGGTTTTAACTTCTCCCTGTTTATAGAAGGGGCCTTTCCTACTTCGGACTAACGATCGCTCCTTTTAAAATCTCTCGCTGATTTTGGCAGTTACCTGCTATGGTCTGCCTGCTGGGAGAAGCGGGGTCCCCGGCACCAGGCTTCGGGCCACCAGGAGGTTGTACCATTCATAGCTCTGGTGCGGTT
Source organism: uncultured delta proteobacterium (assembly GCA_963812015.1). GTDB lineage: Bacteria > Desulfobacterota > Desulfobaccia > Desulfobaccales > 0-14-0-80-60-11 > 0-14-0-80-60-11. The sequence goes on from CAWETI010000002.1 coordinate 1,481,412, forward strand.
TCGGGGTCTCCATGATGGCGGCTTCGGCTTTGAGCCAGGGATGGGAAAGCAAGTGCCGCAGGCCCGTGAGGCCGATGGCGCCTTGGCCCAGGTGCCAGTGGCGGTCCCGTCGGGAATTGCAGGGGAGCCGGGAGTCATTGAGATGGATGAGCTTCACCGCGTCCAGTCCCGGGCCCCGGGCCAGTTCCGCCAACAGCCGCGCCACCCCCTGAGGACTGCTCAGGTCATACCCGGCGCCGAAGGCGTGGGCCGTATCCAGGCACAATCCCAGGGGTACGCCGCTCAAGGTGATGATCCGTTCCAGGTGCTGGAAACGCCAGCCCAGTTCCCGGCCCTGCCCAGCAGTATTTTCCAGGAGAATGAGGGGGGGCGGCGGTACCTGGGACACCGCCAGGGCCAGGGCCCGGGCCACCGGTGCGAAGCCGGCCTCCCCCAGGGGTCCATGGCCGGGGTGCACCACCAGGTAGTCGGCTGCCAGTTCCCGGGCCAGAACCAGTTCCCGCCACAACCTCTCGGTGGATAAGGCATAGAGGGCTGGGTCAGCGGAGGCCAGGTTAGGCAGGTAGCCGAGATGCACCACCAGAGGCCCCAGCCCGGCCTGACGCCGGGCCCGGCAAAAATCTCGGACCGCCGCGGGGGCCACCGGGCGCCATTTCCAGCCCCGGGGGTTCTGGATAAAGATTTGGAGGGCCTGGCAGCCCAAAACCTGGGCCTGCTGGACCGCCCGCCGCAAAGACCCGGCGATGGAGAGATGAAAGCCTAAGCGCATGATTAAAGCAGGGCGAAAAGGCGAAAAGGGAAAAAGGCGCATAGGGAATGAAAATAATGAATGATCATGGGAAGCATCCCTTTATTAACCAGTGAATTTAGAGGGCGAAAATGACGAATATGGGGCCTCGATTCAGTCCTGGCAATGATTTCCTGAGGCTGCGACTTTCCCCTTTCGCTTCTTCGCCTTTTCCCCGCTTCGCCCCAAAATCTTTTCAGCCAATGCGCCCGGCGGGTCGGTGGGGTGAAGTAAGTGAAAACTACCAAAATTTCTGATATATAAACAGCATGAATTCCCCCGTGCTTCACCGTTCTCACATCCTGGAAAACTACGTGGGTCGGGAGTTCCTCAAGCTCATGGGGCTGAGCCTGGTGACCTTCGTGTCCCTGTTCATCGTCGTGGATTTCTTTGAAAAGATCGACCGTCTGGTCCGGGCCCAACTGGGAGCGGGAGCACTCTTGGAATATCTTATCCTCAAGCTCCCCTTCGCCATCGGCCAGGTTCTCCCCGCCGCAGTCTTGCTGGGGGTCATGTTGACCTTCGGCCTCATGTCCCGATCTCACGAAACCATGGCCATCCGCACCTCCGGACTGAACATCCTATCCCTGATCCGGCCGACCATCATCTGGTCCGGAGGGGTGGTTCTGCTCCTCCTGGCCCTGAATCTCTACCTGATCCCCTGGAGCCAGGGCCAGCTCGACCTGTTCTGGCAGACCCAGGTGGACAAGAAGCCGCCCCGCGACCTGCACAACATCGAACACTTCTGGTACAAAGGCGACCAAGCCATCTATAACATCGTCATGTTCCGGAAAGATATCCAGACCCTGGAAGGGGTAAAAATTTATCTCTTTGACCGCCAGTTTCACCTGGTGCAGATCATCGCCGCAGCCCGGGCCCAATGGCAGGGTGACCACTGGCGGTTCTCCCAGGGCTATGTGCAGTTCTTCGACCCAACCACCGGCGCCGTCACCGGGGAGAAGTTCCAGCAGCGGGACCTGGTGCTCACGGAACACCCCAAGGACTTTGCCGACCTGGAAAAAAAAGTTACGGAAATGGATGTGGGTGAGCTCTATCTCTACACGGAACGCCTGGAGCGGGATGGCTATAAATCCACCCCCTACCGGGTGGACCTCTACAGCCGCTTTTCCCTGTCGATGACCCCGTTGATCCTGGTAATTCTGGGTCTGGGGTTGGCCCTGCGCCATGAACAGATTCACCTCACCTCCATGGTGGCAGTGGGTTTGGGGCTCTTGTTCGGATATTGGCTGTTTTTTGGATTCTGCGCCTCGTTCGGCCAGGCCGGCAGCATTCCTCCGCTGTTGGCCGTCATCGCCCCTCACCTGGCCTTCGGTGCGTTGGCCGTGGCGCTGCTTCGCCAGGTGACCAGGTAACCTGCCCCTCAGGGTCGCGACCTCCCCAGGTTTTCATTCCCCGGTCTGCCGCCATTGGTAAAATGCTGACTTTTTCTCCAGCCACGACGAAAAAGGGGATTGAGGCCGGCTGATGGCCGGCGTCACCGACTAGGACTAAAAGCCGTGTTATTTAAACCGGATAAACCATTGGGCGGCTGAATCCCCGAGGGATCCCGCCGTCATCTCTGGTGACGGGGTGGGATACTTTTGAGAAATGTAAGGATAGACCAAGGTTTTTTTAACATTTTTATTGTCATCCTCCGGGATTTTGTGCTATCAAGGGGAAACTGTAACCTCGGGTGTATACGGGCTTTGGGATTAAATCGAGAGCCGTTCGCCGGGGGACAAAAACAACTTAAAGGGGGGATGGGCGTCGGGGTACCCATTTTCCGAAATTTTGGGCGCATCGTTAATGGTCAGGTAGTTAACCGTCAACCAGGAGGAAGGGAGAGAGAGTTATGACCAAAGCAGAATTGATTGCGCAAGTGGCTGGAGAGGCTCAGGTAAGGAAGGTGGACGCGGAAAAGGCCATCAACAGCTTGATCAGGATTGTTTCAGCGGCTCTTAAGAGCCAGGGCCGTTTGGCTTTGGCCGGCTTCGGCACCTTTATGGTAACGGAGCGCAAAGCCCGGGAAGGCCGGAATCCCCAGACCGGCAGCCCCATCAAGATTCCCGCCACCAAGGTGGTAAAATTTAAACCTGGGAAACAGCTGAAAGATTCCGTTAAGTAGGGCGCCAGGGCCAGGATCGTTCCGACTGTATACCCAGGGGTAACTCTCTGGGGCAGGCAGCGGATCAAGACCGCGGGATCTCAGCCGGCTCCCCCCGGTGGAACCCGGAAAGGTTGGAACGGCCTGGAGGCGAAACCTACTCCAAAGATCAAGGCAACAGCGGCAGTTCCGGCGAGATGATACGCTTGGTCGGCTTGAGGCCGCGTTTGCTCTTGAGGTTTTTTCGGGGGCACAAACCCCATACGGGCAGGATGCGTGACATCCAAGGAGCGGATTGGTCACCGCCGAATTCAGTTAAGAACTAGTTATGTATCCGGGTATCTAAGCGTACTGGGCCATGTTCCGGCCCGGAACGCACGTTGACCCATTCATCACCCCCACAACCCCATCACCGATCGGATTGGATTTAGAGTTGACGAGAGGGCGGGAAAATACCGGTTCCCGCCCTCTTACTATGTGAGGTCCGCCATCGCCTCCGAAAGGGCGGCCATTAGGGCCTCCTGATCCCCGGGCAGCATGGTGCGCAGGTCCAGCAGCACCACCCCGTGTTCTACCCGGGCGATGACCGGGGTACTGGCCTGGCGCAGCCGGACTTCCAGGTCCTGGGGGGCCAGGGGGGGGGCGGTGAGGGCCAGGGCCCGACTGGCCAGGGGGGCCTGGGGCAGGGACCCGCCGCCGGCCCGGGCTTCGCTGCTCACCACGTTTACTTTCAGACGGGACCCGAAGCGGCGCCGCAGTCGCCGGGCCAGGCTTCGGGCCTGGCGGTCCAACTCCGCCACCGGCCGGGTCAGCATCCGAAGGGTCGGGATCTCCGCCAGGGCCCGGGGCTCCTCCAGATAGAGGCGCAGGGTGGCCTCCAGGGCCGCCAGGGTCATCTTGTCGGGACGCAGGGCCCGGGTCATCGGGTTGTTGCGTAAGGCCCCCACGACTTCCCGGTTCCCCAGGATCAAACCGGCCTGGGGCCCGCCCAGGAGCTTGTCGCCGGAAAACAACACCAGGTCGGCGCCGGCCTTCAGGGTTTCCTGGACCGTGGGCTCCTTTTCCAGGCCGTACCGGCTCAAATCCACCAGGCAACCGCTCCCCAGGTCTTCCACCACCATCAGCTCGTACTGCCGGCCCAGGGTTACCATTTCCGCCAAGGTCACTTCGTGGGTGAAGCCCATGATGCGGAAATTGCTAGGGTGGACCTTGAGGAGGACGGCGGTCTCGGAGGTGATGGCCTTCTCGAAATCCTTGAGATAGGTCTTGTTGGTGGTGCCGACCTCCCGGAGGATGGCGCCGCTGGCCGCCATGATCTCCGGCATGCGGAAAGAGCCGCCGATTTCCACCAGTTGGCCCCGGGAGATGATCACTTCTTTGCCCGGGGCCAGGGTGTTGAGGGCCAGAAGCACCGCGGCGGCGTTGTTGTTGACCACCAGGACCCCCGGGGCACCGGTGAGTTCTTGCAGCACCCCTTCCAGATGATCCTGGCGGGACCCCCGGGCCCCTTGGGCCAGGTCGTATTCCAGGGTGTTGTAGTGGCTGGCCACCTCCAGCAACTGCGCCAGGCAGGCCTCACTTAGGGGCGAGCGTCCCAAATTGGTGTGGATGACCACCCCGGTGGCGTTGACCACCCGGCGCAGCGACGGTTTGGCCGCGGCCGCCAGGGCCTCATGGAGGTCCCGGAGCAGGGCCGCCTCGTCCAGTTGGGGGGGCAGAGCCTCCGGGAGCGTGGCGTTGATGGTCCGGCGCTGGGCCTCCAGGACCCGGCGCACCACCGATGCGGCCAGGGACCGGGGCAGGGGCCCCACCGCCGAGGCCAGTTCAGGGTGGCGCAGCAATTCGTCCACTTGGGGCAGCTGGCGCAAGAGGTTAACCCGGGTGTGCTCCATGAGACGCTCCTTTGCACTTCTTTGTATCTTTGTAAGCGAATATGCCACCCTGACACGGGTCTGTCAAATGAAAGGACGCCGGCGCACCGGAACCGGGCGGGACTTGTGCCGGGCCCGGGCCGCTTGAAACCGTCGGCGATTCAGGGGCAAACCCTTTGATATCCGCATGAAATCGGCAAAGAAGCGCGGGTGCAGCGGCACAACCAGGAAAGCAGGCTGGCCCATTCCTGAGGGCGCGGTCGATCTCCGGGCGGAAGGGTGGTTACCGGCGGAACAACCCACCGGCTGGAAGCCGGTGCCGTCAGAACTTTTCACCCTAGCGCTCCTCCCGGGGTAGCAGAAAATTTGCGGTTAGGCCGGGGAGAGGCGGGCACGGAGGCCCGACCCACCCTTACCGGGCCGGCACAGGCGAGACGCCTGTGCCACTAAAGGAAGGAGGGTAGCAGAGGAGGGGGAGGGGGCCAGAACAGGAAGAAAACATGACGGGGAAAAAGGGGAAAAGATTTGGGGGGAAAAGGGAAAAAGGCGAAAGGGCGAAAAGGGGGAAAAGGGTAGACCAAGGATTGAGCTGACCGCCATCAAATCGAGATCAGATTAACTCTGATCTCGTGGACAAAAATTTACCATGCCGGCAGGGGCGGCAATGAAGCTATGATAAGGATATCAATGACTTCTTATGGGTGGTTGAACTGCGTAATATATAGCAGTGAGCGATACTTTAACACCCTCATGCTTTTGCAACCTCGGGCCTACCATTTTCAGGGATCGGATATCTGGATGACCTGCTCCCCAAAATTTTCAGGTTCCATCAGATGCCTCGTCTCATTAGCAATCAGCCCCCGACCAGATAAAAGCGACCCGGGAACCTGGGCACTTTCCGTAGTATTCTGGTGCGAAAATCAGGTATTTCCTCTCCCATTAATCAGAAAGTTCCCGGATTTCTTTTATTGCCTCAGGGTATTAAATAATAGGCAAATAATACAGAAAAAGCCAAACCCGTCGTGAGGCGGGGACGGAAAGCCACGGGTCTCAATTAAACGAGAAAGCCGGGTTGCCTGGGACTTCCACAGGTGATCCGGCTTTTTTTATGCCTAAAGAGAAGGAGTAACATAATGAAAACCTTAGTTAGATTGCTTATGACGAAAGCTTCAATCTGCGGGGGGGCGGCGGTCGCAATCCTGATCCTGTTGGGTGCCGCCGCTTATGCGGATGAGGCTGCACCGACTGGTAACGCCCCGGATGGGTACATATTTACCCTTAACCGAAAGACAGCGGAGACCTTCTACGAGATGAAAGAACAGAGGGTTAAAGCAGTCCAGTCGCAAAAAGACAAGGAAGAAGAAAAACTCAGTGAACAAAAAAAGATGGCGAAAGTCGATAAAATTCAGCGTAAGACCGGACGCACGGCTACTTCTTGGCAGCTCATGAACCGGTAGTTTATCTGGTCATCGGAGCGGATAATTAAGGAGGGCATAACATGGCTATTAATGACGTTAATTTAGACGCGCAGCCGCTCAGCACCCATGAATTACACTCGCCAGCCGTGACACGAACTGCCCTTGAGACGAATCATGGGGCAAACCATCTAAGCCAATTCCCAAGGAAATGCAAGAAACAAACTTCGGACGAAGAATTGGAGGAGGCGCGGAGACTCGGTTGTTACAGGGTGTTACCTTCAGTTTTAGGGCCGCATGAGAAGGTGAGAACGTTGGATGAACTGCTCAAGGATATCGATGAGGAGGTGCGACAGGCATTGATAATATAGGACAAGATCGGGAGAACGAAGATTTAGACTCTTTTCCCTGAGCACCACTAGGATATTTGCGGGGAGGGTGAGAAAATGAACGAAAATGGGAAGTGGAATGTTGTTGCCGTGTATATGGAAAGCCCACTATATTTCACCATGCCGCTGCGTAAGAGGTTGGAATTGGTTAACCGACAGCTCTTCTACAATAATACCCGTGAAGATTTGTTATATTGGGTTAAAACAGGTTGTTTCAATCCATCATTAAGGGCAGGGCATGGGGTAAGATAGTCTCGAGAAATACTCTTCCTTCGTTATCGGCCCCAGGAATATCCCCCCTACCTGGGGCTAATTTTTCCATGGTTAAAGCCGTATAAGAAGCAAATTGATAAATGAGAAGAACTTGCCACTATCAACAAATTCTTAGAAAATCCAAATAATTGAAGGTATGATCGGCATAACGAAAGGGGTTTCTGGTGGGGGGCAAGCAGAGCGTCATGGCAGACAGCCGGGAAGACGGCATAGGGCATAGGCAGACGTGAAGGGGCCGGGGGCGGCGGTTGGATCTGATCTGAGGTCCGGCAGGTTATTTTATCAGGTTGGCGATTTCGCTATCCGACAGGTCGTAGATGCCGCAGCCGACCACCAGGTCCTCTCCATCAACCTTGCACAATTTTACAAAGGAAACCTTGTGAGATGACTTTGACTCTCCCGGCTTGGGCCACCAATAATCCACCCACCCCGATCCCTTTTGTTGGGCGACCTGGTTGAACTCGGCGAATATCGGTTTGCCATGGCTGTCCTTCCAGCCCAGTTGATCCTTGCCTTCCAAGTCGGCCTTGACGGGATGCATCAGCATCACCCCTTTCAGGTCATTTATCCAGATATAGGTGCCGGAAAAGACGAATTCACTCTTTTTGCCTTTGAACTTCGGGAAAGCCGCCTTGCCTTCTTTTTCCAGCAGGGCGCAGGCCTGATTGACCTTATTGATGACCATGTCGCTGGTGGCTCGGGTGAAGTCGGTCTTGACGATGGCCGCCTCGGTCTCTTGGGCCAGTTCCTTGGGCGTCTCTTGGGACATAATCAGCTTATCAACCTGGTCGTCCGGCAGATCGTAAACGCCACTACCCACGACCATATCCTGTCCATCAACCTTGCACAATTTGACATAGGAAATTTTGCGGGATGGACTGGGCTCTCCCGGCTTGGGCCACCAATAATCCACCCAGCCGGCGCCCTTTTCTTTGGCCATCTTGTTAAATTCAACGAATAGCCGTTTGTCATGGTTGTCTTTCACATTGATGATCTCCATCCCTTCCATCTGGGGGATGGCGGGATGCATGCGCATTACCCCTTTCAAGTCATTGACCCAGATATAGGTGCCGCAGAAAATAAACTCACTGTCTTTGCCTTTGAATTTCGGGAATGCTGCCGTCCCTTCCTTTTCCAGCAGGGCGCAGGCCTTATCGACCTGGGCCTTAATCAAGGCGAAAGTGGGTTTGTTCTTGGCGCTGGCCGCACATGCCGCCACCGTCTCTTTTTGCAGTTCCTCCGGAGTTTTCTGGGCCTGGGCCCCTAGAGGTTGAAGGATGAGCAGCGCGAAACAACAGCCTATCGCTAGTCTGCCGATAGGTTTCATGACAGATTTTCCTCACGCCTTGGCAAGGACACGACGCGTTGCGCCCGGGATGCTTCTCGTAACTTCAAGTTAATCAGGATCATGGCAATCTGCTCGACCACGGTTGAGAGAAGCTGTTGAGTAATTTCCTTGGGTCGTTCGGCCAGGGTTTCGGGGAGCGCGCCATTTTGCCGGCTCTGGCGGAGGTGGAATACGCCCAAGGTCTCTCCCTGAGCCACAATAGGCCAGCATTGGTAACTGGACGGCAAGTCCGGCGGTAAATGCTGGCAGAGGAGGTGGGCGCCGGTGTCTTCCACCGAATAAGGTCGGCTGCGCCGCAGGGCCCAACAATCATCCCGGTCGAACACTTGCTCCTGGGGCGGAGACTCTCCCCAGACACCGGCAACTTCAAATTTGTCATTGAAGTCCGAAGATACATATATCCCACCGGACAAGTCAGGAAATAAGCGTTGCATATATTTGCCGATAACCGGGACGGAGTCTTGGAATTTTTTGCAGCCTTGGAGGAGATCTCCCATTTCACTCAAGAGGCTAATATTATTCGCCAACATCTGGTATTTCAGCTCACCCCGGCGCAGTTCCTCTTGAACGAGCTGATGCGAGATGAATTCGCCGCCGTGGGACGGATCCGAAGCGGCGATACGGGCAACTTTGTAGGATGTTGCATCCCAGGATACATAAAAGCCGACCAGGGCGAGAACGAAAGCGAGCATGGCGCCGACACCCATCAGCCGATAAAAAGGAAGGGCCTGAATGGAGCCGAAATGGAACAGCGTCCACCCTTCCATTAATATAGGCTGAGTGTAGGCCATCATGGTCTGCCCGGCAAACTGATAATCTTTGCCATCCACCGGCATCTGCATCAGGATGGGAGGGAAAGGGCCAGGGCCGAATTGTCCGGAAGCCTTCACTTCCTTGACGGTCGATTCATCCATCGGCCACAAGCTATGGAGGACATCGGCGGGCTGATTGGACAAAACGATAATGCCATGGGAGTCTGCCAGAAACGTAAGGGAGTCGGGGTCAAAGGCGTTTTTTAACTCGCCGGATGTCCGGATTATCCGTTTGATTACCGCCACCCCGATAATAACACCCCGCTCATTTCGAACCGGGCAACTGGTATAATACCCTAAATCCTTGGAGGTTACCCCCAAGGCAAAATAACGACCTTGCAACCCTAGAGACGCTTGCTTAAAATAAGGTCGGAAGCCATAGTTTTTTCCAACAAAACTATCTGGTTGGCTCCGATTAGAGGAGGCAATGGTTATCCCTTTGAGATCCATGATATAGCAAACACCGTAACCCTCTTCCGTTTGACTGTAACGGTCAAGTAGCTCACTAGCCCTGGCGATGAGGGATAAATCGTTGCTGTTAGTCAGGGCGTTAAAGACTCTCGTTGATCCGGCCATCAGCTGGACAAGACGATCGGCTTTTTCCATTTCATTGTCGATTATTTCTTTGAGACGTTGGACGGTCCTTTGGTTCTTAGCCAATAGATTGCTGGAAGCCTTATTGCCAAAATAGTTGATCCCCGAGCTCCCCACTATTCCAACTACAGCGATACAAATCAATCCGATAGTGGCCCCAGAGGTTACTTGGCGATATATCTTTTGAGCCCGGCTGTCCATCTCACGAATCTTAGCACTCTGGCAGAGGTGCCAGAGGCAGGCGGCTAGACCGATGCCCAGGAGGGTCCGAATTAATTGGATGGGAACTCCCGCGGCCGCGATAAAAGACGCGGAATTATCAACAAAGCAGGAAGCCAGGGCAAAGAGGACCATGATGACGCCAATCACCGTTAAGGTTTCTTGCCCCTTGGAAGACGTTGGCGTCGTGTTAAATATGGTCCAGGCAGCCCACAGACCCCCCACCAGACTCAAACTAAAAATCACATCATCAAGGCCGGCGGCGCCGGTCAGTTTTCCCACCAGAAGGAGGCCCGCCAAAGGAGGATAAATCCACCACCATGGAACCGGGCGTTCGGCAGTAATACTACCGAGTCGGGCAAATTCTATGAGGAATATTAAGGATAAGAACAGCAGGGCGGAGCTCACCTGAAGGTGCCCCTGCATCATCTGGTGGAGCATGGGTAAACTCAGTAATTCGTAAATCCCCCGACAGCAGGCAAACAGCCCGAACCAGGTCCACGGCAGGAGCCGATTGGTCCGCCGATTTAGGATGGGGGTCAGCCCCCCCACCAATAAGAACGCCAGACCACAAATTAAATAAAGAAGATCCAGTTGAGTTTCGAACACGTATTTGACCTCCCGGGCTAAGTTGGTACCGATACTGATAACTTTAAAGCGATAAATAATGGATTTTTAACGAGATTATAAGTAGGGAAACCCTAATTTATCGGTTCTAGAAACCCCAATATCCGAAGAAATTTCTACTGATGGTTAGACAGCGTCTTGAGATAAAATTAGTTCAGGGCTAACAGTGACCTTCCTTTTATGGCGCCTGCCCCTGAAGGCTTCTTTTGCTGGCGCGGGTTTTTAACCTGGGCCAACTAATGATAATTATTCAGCAATAGATGGGTATACTTCCCGGCTAGTCATCCGTCGCTGAGGAAAAATATCAAACCCCAGGTCCAGCCGCGAGATAAGAAAAATTCGGCGTGGCGGAGCATGGGGGAATCCCAGCCTCACCCCGGACAGATGCGGACGTGGGCTTTCGGCCAGGGGCGGCGGTTATGCATTTATGAACCCAGGCGAGACGCCTAAGCCACCGTTCCCCAATAAAGAGGAAACCCCGGCTGGAAGCCGGTGCCACGGGGGACTTGACCGAAGGGTTTTTTATCGTATAATAAACGATTCCCCTGGGCCGCGGTAAGAGTTACGGACGGCCAGGCAGCCGGCGGGACCCCGGGGTGAGTTTTTCAGAAAAAACATTGACAATCTTTCCATGGCCTCATACACTTATAAAGTTAAAATTTGGGCAGTTCTGGCCTGGGAATATGGGGCACGAGGCTGGCGTAGCTCAATGGTAGAGCGCCTGATTTGTAATCAGGGGGTTGCGGGTTCGAGTCCCATCGCCAGCTCCAGGGGGGCATATTTTTTCAGTCTGGAGAGGTACCCGAGTGGCCAAAGGGGACGGGCTGTAAACCCGTTGGCGTAGCCTACGGAGGTTCGAATCCTCCCCTCTCCACCATCATAGCCTCAGGAGGCGGGAATAGCTCAATGGCCAGAGCGTCAGCCTTCCAAGCTGAGGGTTGCGGGTTCGAGTCCCGTTTCCCGCTCCACTTGAGCCCACGTAGCTCAGTTGGTAGAGCACATCCTTGGTAAGGATGAGGTTCACCGGTTCGATCCCGGTCGTGGGCTCCATTTACCTTAAGGAAATAGCGTTGCCGCCGGTTCAGGCGGTGAGATAAAGCCGGAAGTCCCCCGCTCCCCGGGGCCGAGTTTTTGGTACTTTTTGCAAGTTTTGCAAGTTTTGTAAGTTTTATAAGTGGGCTAATCAAGTTTCGGAGATGTGACATGGCCAAAAAGAAATTTGAGCGGAAGAAGCCGCACGTGAATGTAGGGACGATTGGTCATATCGATCATGGCAAGACGACCTTGACCGCGGCCATCACCAAGCATTTGGCCAAGAAGGGATGGGCGTCGTACATTCCCTTTGACCAGATCGACAAGGCGCCGGAAGAAAAAGAGCGGGGCATCACCATCGCCCTGGCCCACGTGGAGTACGAGACCGCCAACCGGCACTATGCCCACGTGGACTGCCCGGGTCACGCCGACTACATCAAGAACATGATCACCGGGGCGGCCCAGATGGACGGGGCGATTCTGGTGGTGGGGGCGGATGACGGCCCCATGCCCCAGACCCGGGAGCACATCTTGTTGGCCCGTCAGGTGGGCGTGCCCTTCATCGTGGTCTTCTTGAACAAAGTCGACCTGGTGGACGACCCGGAACTCATCGAGCTGGTGGAGCTGGAGCTGCGAGAGCTTCTGTCCAAGTACGAATTTCCCGGGGACGACATTCCCATCATCAAGGGCAGCGCCCTGAAGGCGTTGGAGTCCGAGGATATCAACTCGCCGGAGGTCAAACCCATCTTCGAGCTGATGGAGGCTTTGGATACTTACATTCCGGAGCCGGTGCGGGACGTGGACAAGCCGTTCCTGATGCCCATCGAGGACGTGTTCACCATCAGCGGCCGGGGCACGGTGGTCACCGGCCGGTGTGAGCGGGGCCAGATCAAGGTGGGCGAGGAAGTGGAGATCGTCGGTTTCGCCCCCACCCAGAAGACGGTGTGCACCGGGGTGGAGATGTTCCGGAAGACGCTGGATTACGGTCAGGCCGGGGACAACGTCGGTCTGCTGCTCCGGGGCATCAAGAAGGACGAAGTGGAGCGGGGCCAGGTGGTGGCCAAGCCGGGGTCGATCACGCCCCACACGCGGTTCAAGGCCGAGGTGTACGTACTGAACAAGGAGGAGGGCGGGCGGCACACGCCGTTCTTCACCGGATACCGGCCGCAATTTTATCTGAGGACCACGGACGTCACCGGGGTGGCCACGCTGCCCGAGGGAGTGGAGATGGTGATGCCCGGGGACAACGTGTCCATGGAGGTGACGTTGATCACCCCCGTGGCCCTGGAAAAAGAACTCCGTTTCGCCATCCGGGAAGGCGGCCGCACCGTGGGCGCCGGCGTGGTGAGCGAAATCATAGAATAGTTTGTAAGAGATATCGTCAGCGCCGGGGGCGAGGAAGCTCGTTATACGGCGACATGAGAAATCCTGGAATAAATTATGAGAGATATCGTTACCTTAGCCTGTACGGAGTGCAAGCGTCGGAACTACACGACCACCAAGAACAAGCGGCGGACGCCGGATCGGCTTGCCTTTCAAAAGTTTTGTTCTTTCTGTCGGACCCATACCCTGCATCGAGAGAGCAAGTAGGGAGAGACAGGCCAGTAGCTCCAACGGTTAGAGCGCCGGTCTCCAAAACCGGATGTTGGGGGTTCGAATCCCTCCTGGCCTGCCAGATAGGGTGTGAGACATGGGACCAAGGGGTCGGTAGGTGAGTATCCACCATCTAACCGCACATAGATTCTCTCCTTGAATTCCCTTAACGGAGGTGCTCCAGGGTTAAAGCGGACCAGCCTGGATCAGTCCTGGGCCTGTGGCCCGGCGGCGGGGTGGCGGGCTCATTCGTGTAAGGGGAGCAAGTGAAACCGGTATGAAAAAGATTAAGACCAAACCCAAAACGACCCTGAAAGAAGCCGGTGGCGACTCTCCCCGGGGACAGGTGGCAAAGATCAGGGCGGGCAAAGCGCGTCCCGGGTGGTTCACCAAGGTGCCGCCGGTGAAGCAGTATTGGGCCCAGACCAAGGACTTTCTGGTGGAAGCGGTCCAGGAGCTGAAGAAAACCACCTGGCCGAATCGCAAGGAGACTTTGGGAACCACGGGGGTGGTCCTCATCCTGGTGTTCATCCTGGCGGGGTATTTGGGGTTGGTGGATTTCCTCCTGTCCCATTTCGTCCAGTATTTTATTCACTGAGGCAAAAAGGCCAGACCGTGTCCAAAAAGTGGTACATCATCCATACCTATTCGGGCTTTGAGCAGAAAGTCAAGGACGCCATAATGGAGCGGGCCCGTTCCCGGGGTCTGGAAGACCTGGTGGAACAGGTGCTGGTCCCCACGGAGACGGTGGAAGAGATGGTCAAAGGGGAGCGGAAGCTCTCCTCCCGGAAATTTTACCCAGGGTATATCCTGGTGCACATGGAGATGACCGACGAATCCTGGCACCTGGTGAAAGACACCCCCAAGGTGACGGGCTTTATCGGCAGCAAAGAAGAGCCGGTGCCCATCCCCGAGGAAGATGCCCAGAAGATCATCGCCCAGATGCAGGAAGGGGTGCTCAGGCCCAAGCCCAAGATCAAGTTCGAGACCGGGGACAAGGTCCAGGTGACCGACGGGCCGTTTACCAATTTCACCGGGGTGGTGGACGAGGTGCGGCCGGATCGGGGCCGGGTGCGGGTGATGATCAGCGTGTTCGGGCGGCCGACGCCGGTGGAGCTGGAGTTTACGCAGTTAGAAAAGATATAAATGCCTTGCCTTGGCGTCTTGGCCTTTCGGGTGATTTTTCTCGCAAAGGCGCAAAGGCGCAAAGGCGCGGGGAGTTGAGATAAATGGCCAAGAAAGTAATCGCCCAGATCAAATTGCAGATTCCGGCGGGGCAAGCCAACCCGTCGCCGCCCATCGGTCCGGCCTTGGGGCAGCACGGGGTCAATATCATGGAATTCTGCAAAACTTATAATGCCCGCACCGCCGGTCAGGAAGGGACCATCATCCCGGTGTTGATCACCGTGTTTGCCGATCGCTCCTTCACGTTTGTGACCAAGACGCCGCCGGCGTCGGTCCTGATCAAGCAGATGGCCCAGGTGGCCAAGGGCGCCAAGGAGCCCAGCCGGGAAAAGGTGGGGCAGATCACCCGGGCCCAGTTGGAGGACATCGCCCGGCAGAAGATGCCGGATCTGAACACCACCAACCTGGAAATGGCCATGCATAGCATCGCCGGGACCGCCCGGAGCATGGGCATCGAGATTGTTGAGTAGCAGGGGTCAGGGCTCAGGGACCAGGGGCCAGAACCAAAGCTGACCCCTGATCCCTCACCCCTAACCTCTGTATTAAAAGGGAGAGTGATACCGATGGCCAAACATGGCAAGCGATATCGGGAGGCCGCCGCGAAGGTGGACCGCAATCAACGCTATCCCTTCCAGGACGCCGTCAACCTTGCATTGGAGGTATCCTCCAGCAAGTTTGACGAAACCGCGGAGATTGCGGTGGCCCTGGGAGTGAACCCCCGCCACGCCGACCAGATGGTTCGGGGGGCGGTGGTTCTGCCCAATGGGCTGGGTAAAACCGTGCGGGTCCTGGTGTTCGCCAAGGGAGAGAAGGAAAAAGAAGCCTTAGATGCCGGCGCCGATTATGTGGGGGCCGAAGACCTGATAGAACGCATCAAGGGAGGCTGGCTGGATTTCGACAAGGCCGTGGCCACCCCGGACCTCATGGGCACGGTGGGAAAGATCGGCAAAATATTAGGTCCCCGGGGGCTGATGCCCAACGTCAAGGTGGGGACCGTCACCTTTGAGGTGGCCAAGGCAGTAAGTGAACTCAAAGGCGGCAAGGTGGAGTTTCGGGTGGACCGGGCCGGAGTGGTGCATGCCCCCATGGGCAAGGCCTCCTTCGGGGCGGAAAAGCTCCTGCAAAACCTGGCGGCCTTCATGGATACCCTGCTCCGGCTGAAGCCCACCACCAGCAAAGGCACATACCTGAAGGGCATCCATCTGAGCACGACGATGGGTCCGGGAATTCCCGTAGACACCAGCGACGTTAAGAACCTGGTTCGCCTGCTGTAAAGGAGGAGTGGGGTGCGTAAGCAAGAAAAAGCCGAAATCGTCCAGGCAATCCAGGAGAAGGTGTCGAAGTCGCAAATCGGCATCCTGACGGATTTCAAAGGCCTGAAGGTAGAGGATATGACCCGCCTCCGGCGGCAGCTTCAGGAGACCGCCGGTGAGCTCACCGTGGTGAAGAACACCCTGCTCCGGCGCGCCGCGGCGGGTGATTCTGCCATCAGCCCCCTGATGCCGCACTTCACCGGCCCCAATGCCCTGACCCTGGGGTACGAAGACCCGGTGGCGGTGACCAAGGTGCTCATCAAGTTTGCCCAGGATAAACCGATGCTTTCGATCAAGGCGGGGGCCCTGGGGGGCCAGGCCTTGTCGTTCAAGGACCTGGAAGCACTGAGCAAGCTACCGGCCCGGGAAGTGCTGCTGGGCCAACTGCTGGGCGTGCTGCAGGGCGTGCCCACGGCCCTGGTGACCGTTTTGGCCGGGGTGATCCGCAACCTGCTCAACGTGCTGGTGGCGTTGAAAGACCAGAAAGCCGAGTCGGAGCAGGCGGCCCCCGAAGCCGCGGCGGCCCCGGCGGAAACGGCAGGTTCCGAGGCTGAGGCCGCGGCCCCGGCCGAAGCTGAGGCCCCCGAGGCCGAAACCGCGCCGGCCGAGCCCGAGGCGGCGGCCCCGGCGGATAAGCCGGAAAGCGGCGAGTAAGGGCGTTACCTAAAGAGAAGGCTACGGCGAAACACGCAGCCGAAATCATAGCAACATCTGGGACACTATTTGCTTGAGGACAAGGAGGAACAGAGATGAGCATTTCACGTGCTGAGGTAGTCGACTACCTGGCCAATATGACGGTGCTGGAGCTTTCCACGCTCATCAAGGAGCTGGAAGAAAAGTTTGGGGTGTCGGCGGCGGCCCCGGTGGCGATGGTCGCGGCGGGCGGCGTAGCGGCGGAGGCGGCTCCGGCGGCGGAAGAGCAAACCGAGTTCGACGTGGTCCTGACGGTCTGCGGTCCTAACAAGATCCAGGTGATCAAGGAAGTCCGGGCCGTGACCAGTCTTGGCCTCAAAGAGGCCAAGGAAGCGGTGGAGAATGTGCCCACCACTTTGAAAGAAGCCATTTCCAAGGCAGAAGCTGAAGAAGTCAAGAAGAAGTTGGAAGCTCAGGGAGCTACCGTCGAAATTAAGTAGTCCCTGAACTTCGGCCATCCTTCAAGGAGTATCCATGGCCAAAGCATTATCGCCTTTACGGGTGTATCGAAAGAACTTCGGCAAGATCGAGCGGGTGATGGACATTTCTAATCTCATTGAGATGCAGAAAGAGTCCTATCACCGCTTCTTGCAAAAAGACGTGGAACCTGAGGCGCGCTCGGATTACGGCCTCCAGGGAGTGTTCAAGAGCGTCTTTCCCATTCGGGATTTCAGCGGGGTCTGCTCCCTGGAATTCGTCGAGTACGGTTTGGGTGACCCCAAATACGACGTGGACGAATGTCAGCAGCGGGGCATGACCTTTGAAGTGCCCATGAAGATACGGGTGCGCCTGGTGGTCCACGATCTGGGTCCGGACTCCAAAGTCCAGACCATCCGGGACATCAAGGAGCAGGAGATCTATTTCGGCACCCTGCCTTTAATGACCGAGCACGGCACCTTCATCGTCAATGGCACGGAGCGGGTGGTGGTGAGTCAGTTGCACCGTTCCCCCGGTCTGTTCATTGACCATGATCGGGCCAAGATTCACTCTAGCGGTAAAATCATCTACTCCGCCCGGTTGATTCCGCTCCGGGGCTCCTGGATCGATTTCGAGTTCGATCCCAAGGATATCCTCTACGTGCGCATCGACCGGCGGCGCAAGTTTCCCGCCACCATTCTCCTGAAGGCGTTGGGCTACTCGACGGAAGAGCTTCTTAACTTCTTTTATAAGACCCAGCGGGTGCATCTGGAAGGCGAGACCTTCCAGCAGGCCTTCGTCCCGGAGCTGCTGGTGGACAAAACCACGACCACCGACATCCCCGATCCCAAGAGCGGGGATGTCCTGATCAAGAAGGGCAAACGGCTGACCCCGGCGTTGATTCAAAAAATGAAGCGGGCCGGGGTGGAGTCCATCAGCGGGAGCGCCAGCGACCTGGTGGGCCGGGTGGTGGCCCATGACATCCTGGACCCGGAGAGCGGCGAAGTTCTGGCCCAGTGCAACGAGATGCTGGCCCAGGATAAGATCGAGCAGTTGCAGGCCCGGGGCATCAAGGAGATCGACCTGCTGTTCATCGACGGGGTCAATACCAGCCCCTGTCTCAGGAACACCCTGGTGGCGGACAAGACCGGGACCATCAAAGAAGCCGTCCTGGAGATTTACCGCCGCTTGCGGCCCAGCAATCGACCCAACGACGAAGTGGCCACCAGTTTCTTCCAGAATCTCTTTTTTAATCCGGAATATTACGATCTGTCGCCGGTGGGCCGGCTGAAGTTGGACCTGAAACTCAGGCCTGAAGAAGAGCGTTTGCCTCTGACCAAGACCACCCTGGACAAAGAGGACATTCTCCTGGCGGTGCGGGAGCTCATCACCCAGAAGGACCGGGAAGGACCCGTGGACGACATCGACCACCTGGGCAACCGCCGGGTCCGGGCCGTGGGCGAGCTGCTGGAGAACCAGTTCCGGGTGGGCCTGGTGAGGATGGAGCGGGCCATTAAGGAACGCATGGCCATCCAGGACCTGGACACCCTGATGCCCCACGACCTGGTGAACGCCAAGCCGGTTCAGGCGGTCATCAAGGAGTTTTTCGGCACCTCCCAGCTCTCCCAGTTCATGGATCAGACCAACCCCTTGAGCGAAATCACCCACAAGCGGCGTCTGTCCGCCCTGGGACCAGGGGGTCTGACCCGGGAACGGGCCGGGTTCGAGGTGCGGGACGTACATCCCACCCACTACGGCCGCATCTGTCCGATTGAGACCCCGGAAGGTCCCAACATCGGGCTCATCGTGTCGCTCTCCACCTTCGCCCGAGTCAATGAGTTGGGGTTCATCGAGACCCCCTACCGGGTGGTGGAAAAGGTGGAAAAGGGCGCCAAGGTGGGAACCCGGGTCACCAAGAAGATCCGGTATCTGAGCGCCCTGCAAGAAAGCGATAAGGTCATCGCCCAGGCCAACGCCCCCCTGGACGAGAAAGGCCGGTTTCTGACGGAGATGATCGAGGCCCGGAAAAGCGGCGAATACATTACCGCCAACCCCGCCCAGGTGGACTATATGGACGTGTCCCCCAACCAACTGGTGAGCGTGGCGGCCTCCCTCATTCCCTTTCTGGAACACGACGACGCCAACCGGGCCCTGATGGGTTCCAACATGCAGCGCCAGGCGGTACCCCTCTTAACCAGCAGTTCGCCCTTGGTGGGGACGGGCATGGAAGGCGTGGTGGCCCGGGATTCCGGGGTCACGATGGTGGCCCGGCGCCGGGGTTTTGTGGAGGACGTTGATTCCACCCGGATCGTCATCCGGGCGTCGGAGCCCGGCAAGGGGGGCAACGGCTCCCCGGTGGACATCTACAAACTGACGAAATTTCAGCGGACCAATCAGAATACCTGTTTCAACCAGCGTCCCATCGTGATCCCGGGGGACCTGGTGGAGAAGGGCCAGATCATCGCTGACGGTCCGGCCACCTCCATGGGTGAACTGGCCCTGGGCAAGAACGTCATGGTGGCCTTCATGCCCTGGGGCGGCTACAATTTTGAAGACTCCATTCTGGTGAGCGAGCGCTTGATCAAAGACGACGTCTTCACCTCGATCCACATCGAAGAGTTCGAAGTGATGGCCCGGGACACCAAGCTGGGCAAAGAAGATATCACCCGGGATATCCCCAATGTGGGGGAAGACGCGCTGGGCAACCTGGATGAAAGCGGCATTATCCAGCTGGGTTCGGAAGTGCGCCCCGGTGACATCCTGGTGGGCAAGATCACCCCGAAGGGGGAGACGCAGCTCACCCCGGAAGAGAAGCTGCTCCGGGCTATTTTCGGCGAGAAGGCCGGGGACGTGAAAGACACGTCGCTCAGGGTCCCCCCGGGGATCGAAGGCGTGGTGATCGACGCCCGGGTCTTTTCCCGGAAGGGCGTGGAAAAGGATGACCGCAGCCGCTCCATCGAAGATGAGGCGGTGGCCAAGCTGCAGAAGGACCAGGCCGACGAGATCGCCATCATCACCCAGACCTTCCGCCAGAAGCTGAAAGACTTGGTGGTGGGCCAGAAGGTAGCCGACAACCTGGACGACGAGCGCACCGGCAACACCTTCATGCATGCGGGCGAGGCGGTGCCCCCGGAACTGGTGAACAAGCACGCCCTGGAATTCTGGCGCCACGTGTCCTTCCAGGAACCCGGCATCGAAGACCAGGTGGACCAGACCTTGGATCGCTACCATGACCAGATCCAGTTGGTGACCATGGTATTTGACGCCAAGCTGGGCCGGCTCCGGAAAGTGGACGAGCTGCCCCCCGGGGTAATCAAAAAGGTCAAGGTGTTCGTGGCCATGAAGCGGAAGCTGGCCGTGGGCGACAAGATGGCCGGCCGCCACGGCAACAAAGGGGTGGTATCCCGGATTATGCCGGAAGAAGACATGCCTTATTTTGCCGATGGCACGCCGGTGGACATCGTCCTCAACCCCCTGGGGGTCCCCTCCCGCATGAACGTGGGCCAGGTGTTGGAGACCCACATGGGTTGGGCTTCCCATGCCCTGGGGAAAAGCATCGGCGAGATGATCGATAAATTCTACAGCCTGGATTCCATCCAGACCCGGCTGAAGCGGATCCTCAATCCCGATGCCACCCTGGGCAAAGAGATCGATTCCCTGGATTACGACGAACTCCGGGAAATCTGGGCAAAACATTACCAGGACGGCATTCACATGGCTTCGCCGGTCTTTGACGGGGTAACGGAAGATGAGGTCGAGGCCTATCTGGCGGAGGCAGGGCTGCCCACCGGCGGCCAGGCGCGCCTGAGGGACGGCCGCTCCGGGGAGGAGTTTGACCGGGACGTGACCGTCGGGGTGATGTATATGATGAAACTCCATCACCTGGTGGCCGACAAGATCCATGCCCGGTCCATCGGCCCCTACTCCCTGGTGACCCAGCAGCCTCTGGGCGGCAAGGCCCAGTTCGGCGGCCAGCGTCTGGGGGAAATGGAAGTCTGGGCCCTGGAAGCCTATGGCGCAGCCTATACCCTGCAGGAATTCCTGACGGTAAAATCGGACGACGTGGCCGGCCGCACCCGCATGTACGAAAAGATCTTCAAAGGCGAATACGATTTGGAGGCGGGGCTGCCGGAATCCTTTAACGTCCTGGTGCGGGAGCTCAAGAGCCTGGCTCTTAATGTGGAGCTTCTGAAAAAGGACAAGGACAAGTCCTGAGGAATAGCCTTATATGGAAAAGATGCGCGAAGTTGCTTTAGAAGATTTGAATAGCCTGTTCGCCCGGCCGGAAGACCCGATCGCCATCCAGGCGGTGCGGCTGTCCCTGTCGTCTCCGGAAATGATCCGCTCCTGGTCGTTTGGGGAGGTGAAAAAACCGGAGACCATCAACTACCGCACCTTCAAACCGGAACGGGACGGGTTGTTCTGCGCTAAAATCTTCGGTCCTGCCAAGGATTACGAGTGTAACTGCGGCAAATACAAGCGCATGAAGCACCGGGGGATCACCTGCGAAAAGTGTGGTGTGGAGGTGATCCAGTCCAAGGTGCGCCGGGAACGGATGGGCCATATCGAGCTGGCCTGCCCGGTGGTGCACATCTGGTTTTTGAAGAGCCTGCCCAGCAAGATCGGCAACCTCCTGGACCTAACTCTCAAAGAGTTGGAAAAGATTCTCTATTTCGAGGCCTACGTGGTGGTGGATGGGGGCGACACGCCGCTGACCAAGGGCATGCTCCTGTCGGAAGAAAAATATCGCCAGTCCCGGGAAGAATACGGGGACGGGTTCAAGGCCGGCATGGGGGCCGAAGCCATCCGGGCCATGCTGAAGGTGGTGGAACTGGACCACCTGTCCCTGACCGTGCGCCAGGAAATGCTCAAGACCAGCTCCGACGCCAAACAGAAGAAGCTGGGCAAACGGCTCAAGATCATCGACTCCTTCCGGGAGTCGGGCCAGCGGCCCGAGTGGATGGTCATGGAGGTGATTCCGGTATTGCCTCCGGATCTGAGGCCCCTGGTCCACCTGGACGGCGGCCGCTTCGCCACCTCGGACCTCAACGACCTCTACCGGCGGGTGATCAACCGCAACAACCGGTTAAAGCGGCTCCTGGAGCTCAACGCCCCGGATATCATCATCCGGAACGAAAAGCGCATGCTGCAAGAGGCGGTGGACGTGCTCTTCGAGAATGGCCGCCGGGGGCGCACCATCACCGGCCCCAACAAGCGGGCCCTCAAATCGCTCTCCGACATGCTCAAGGGCAAACAGGGCCGTTTCCGGCAGAACCTTTTGGGGAAACGGGTGGATTACTCCGGGCGGTCGGTCATCGTCATCGGCCCGGAACTGCGGCTGCACCAGTGCGGCCTGCCCAAGCAGATGGCGTTGGAGCTCTTCAAGCCTTTTATCTTCCATAAGCTGGTGGCCAAGGGTTACGCCACCACCATTAAGGTGGCCAAGCGTCTGGTGGACCGGGAGACCCCGGAGGTCTGGGATATCCTGGATGAAGTGGTACGGGAGCACCCGGTGATGCTCAACCGGGCCCCCACCCTGCACCGGCTGGGGATCCAGGCCTTTGAGCCCCTGCTCATCGAGGGCAAGGCCATCCAGCTCCATCCCCTGGTCTGCACTGCGTTCAACGCCGACTTTGACGGCGACCAGATGGCGGTGCACGTGCCGTTGTCCATCGAGGCCCAGATCGAAGCCCGGGCCCTGATGATGTCCACCAACAACATTTTGAGCCCGGCCAACGGCGACCCCATCATCATTCCCACCCAGGATATCGTCTTGGGGCTCTACTACCTTACCCGGGAACGTCCCTTCGCCAAAGGCGAGCGGGTGGCCAAGAATGGCAAGCAGCCCATGCCCTACACCTCTCCCGAGGAGGTGCGGGTGGCCTACGACCAGGGCGAGGTGCATCTCCAGGCCCGGATTCCGGTGCGCATCGACGGCAAGATTTACCCCACCACGGTGGGCCGGGTGATCCTCCGGGAGATTCTCCCCGAGGGCCTGCCCTTTGACCTGATCAACCGCACCATGAACAAGAAAGAGATCCGCAAGCTCGTGTCGGTGGGCTACCGCAAATGCGGCATCAAACAGACGGTCATTTTTGCGGACCAGCTCAAGAACCTGGGCTACAAGTACGCCACCCAGGCCGGCATTTCCATCTCCATCCAGGACATGCGGATCCCCAGCCGCAAGCCGGCAATCCTGAGCCAGTCCCAGGCCGAAGTAAGCCAGGTGGAGGAGCAGTACCAGGAAGGTCTGATCACCGAAGGGGAAAAATACAACAAGGTGGTGGACATCTGGGCCAAGGCCACGGACGAGATCGCCCTGGAGATGATGACGGAGATGTCCCGGGAAGTGATTTCGGTGGACGAGCCGGACCCGGAGAACCCGGGTCAGACCATCGTGCACCAGGAAGAGGTGGACTCCTTCAACCCGGTCTTCATGATGGCCGACTCCGGCGCCCGGGGCAGCAAGGACCAGATGCGGCAGTTGGCCGGCATGCGGGGCTTGATGGCCAAACCCTCCGGTGAGATCATCGAGACCCCCATTACCGCCAACTTCCGGGAAGGACTCACCGTACTGCAGTACTTCATCTCGACTCACGGCGCCCGGAAAGGCCTGGCGGACACGGCTTTAAAGACCGCCAACTCCGGGTACCTGACCCGGCGGCTGGTGGACGTGGCTCAGGATGCGGTCATCACCCAAGACGACTGCGGCACCATCGACGGCATCTATGTGACGCCCCTGGTGGAAGGCGGCGAGATCATCGAGCGGGTGGGGGACCGGGTCTTGGGCAGGGTGGCCCTGGACGACATCATCGATCCCCACACCAATGAAGTGCTGGTGGAGGCCAACGAGGAGATCGACGAGGACGCCGCCCGGCGCATCGAGGATTCGGGGCTGGAGAAGGTGCAGATCCGGTCGGTGCTTACCTGCCAGACGCGGCGGGGCGTGTGCGCCAAGTGCTATGGCCGCGACCTGGGCCACGGCACCACGGTGTCCATGGGCGAGGCCATCGGCATCCTGGCGGCCCAGAGCATCGGCGAGCCCGGCACCCAGCTGACCATGCGGACCTTCCATATCGGCGGCACGGCCTCCCGGCGGGCGGAACAGAGCGTCCACGTGGCCCGGGTTCAGGGCTGGGTCCGCTTTGACAATATGAAATCGGTGGTGGACCGCTTCGGCGACCTGGTGAACCTCTCCCGCCAGGCGGAACTTATCCTGGTGAGTGAAAAGGGCATCGAACGGGAACGCTACCCCCTGAGCTACGGGGCCCACATCAAAGTGAAGGAGGGCGACGAAGTCCAGGCCGGCCAGATATTGGCGGAATGGGACCCCTTCACCAACGCCATGCTCACGGAAGTCGGCGGCACCATCAAGTTCGGCGACATCCTGGACAACATCACGGTACAAGAGCGGGTGGACCCGGTTACGGGCAAAGCCTCCCGCCTCATCGTCGAGAGCAAGGATGCCGAGATGCGGCCCCGCATTTCGGTGAAGGACGCGTCCGGCCTGACCGCCCGGATTCCCGGGTCCCCGGCCTCGGCCCGCTACTTCATGCCCGTGGGGGCCATTATCATGGTCACCGAAGGCGATTTGGTGTCGCCGGGGGACGTCATCGCCAAGATCCCCCGGGAGACCACCAAGACCAAGGACATCACCGGGGGCCTGCCCCGGGTGGCGGAGCTCTTTGAAGTGCGCAAACCCAAAGAGACCGCGATCATCAGCGAAATCAGCGGGCTGGTGTCATTCGGGAAGCACATCAAGGGCAAGCGGAAGGTCGTGGTGGCCCCGGAAGTGGGCAAACCCAAGGAATACCTGATCCCCAAAGGCAAGCACGTGGCCGTGCAGGAAGGCGACTACGTCAGGGCCGGGGATGCGTTGATGGACGGGTCGGCCAACCCCCATGACATCCTGAACATCAGAGGGTTAAAAGAGCTGGCCCGCTATTTGGTGGACGAAGTCCAGGAGGTTTACCGCCTCCAGGGCGTCAAGATCAACGACAAGCACATCGAAGTGATCGTGCGGCAGATGCTGCGGCGCATCAAGGTGGTGGACCCGGGGGACACGGACTTCCTCATGGGCGAGCAGGTGGAGAAATGGGTCTTCGAGGAGCGGAACGACCGGGCCATGGACCAGGGAAAACGGCCGGCCACGGGTGAACCGCTGCTCTTGGGCATCACCAAGGCCTCCCTGACCACGGAGAGCTGGATTTCGGCGGCCTCGTTCCAGGAGACCACCAAGGTGCTGGCGGACGCGGCGGTCATGGGGAAGATCGACTATCTCCGGGGCCTCAAGGAAAATGTCATTATGGGGCGGCTCATCCCGGCGGGTACGGGGCTGGCGCAGTACCGGGAGTTGGATATCAAGATGGGCGAAGACGTGGAGTTGGAACTGCCGGCGGTGGAAACCCTTGAGGTGGAGGTGGAGGCGGAGGTCGCGGCTTTGCCTGAACAATAATAGGTTGACAACTAGACGCTCATTGGAATAAAATAATCAATTTGAGTAGCCTTTTATTCAGAGCAGTCGGAACCGGAGCATGTATGCCTACAATCAACCAGTTGGTTCGCAAGGGCCGGGAGCTGCAGAAGAAGCGGACCGCGTCTCCAGCCCTGCAAAGCTGTCCCCAAAAACGGGGTGTGTGTGTCAGGGTCTATACCACCACGCCTAAAAAACCCAACTCGGCCTTGCGCAAGGTGGCCCGGGTGCGGCTCACCAACGGCATCGAGGTGACCACTTACATCCCCGGGGTCGGCCACAACCTCCAGGAGCACTCAGTAGTGCTCATCCGGGGGGGCCGGGTAAAAGACTTGCCCGGGGTGCGCTACCATGTGGTCCGGGGCACCCTGGATGCGTCAGGGGTTCAGGATCGCCGGCAAGGACGGTCCAAGTACGGGGCCAAGCGGCCTAAATAAAGACAGTTTTCGGTTTCCGGTTTTCGGTAAAAGCACAAGACACGACAGAAAACAGAAACCGAAAGATATATTGAGAGATCGGGATTGGCGGACGGTTTTTATCTCAGAAAACCGGAAACCGAAAACCGAAAACCGAGGTAGAAAATGCCCAGAAAAGGCGGAGTGGTCAAGCGGCCTGTTCCTCAAGACCTGAAATACAACGACGTCATGGTGAGCCGGTTCATCAACGGCTTGATGGAGCGGGGCAAGAAGAGCACGGCCCAACGCATCCTGTATAACGCCATGGAACTCGTGGGTCAGCGGGGCAACGATGACCCCCTGAAGCTGTTCCATCAGGCGGTGGAAAACGTGAAGCCTTTGATCGAGGTGAAATCCCGTCGGGTAGGCGGCGCCACCTATCAGGTCCCCGTGGAAGTGCGGGCCGACCGCCGGGTTTCCCTGGCCATCCGCTGGCTGATCAATTACTCCAAGGCCAGGAACGAAAAGTCCATGGAGGCCAAGCTGGCCGCGGAGCTGCTGGACGCGGCCAACAACCGGGGCACCTCCATTAAGAAACGTGAAGACACGCATAAGATGGCTGAAGCCAACAAGGCCTTCGCCCACTATAGATGGTAAACTAATTTGCCTCGACAGACCCCGCTCAACCGGGTACGGAATATTGGGTTTATGGCCCACATCGACGCCGGTAAGACCACTACCACGGAACGCATCCTCTTCTACACGGGGGTGACGCACCGCTTGGGAGAGGTGCATGACGGCCAGGCCACGATGGACTGGATGGAGCAGGAACAGGAGCGCGGCATCACCATCACCAGCGCCGCCACCACCTGCTACTGGAAGGACCATCGCATCAACATCATCGACACGCCGGGACACGTGGACTTCACCATCGAAGTGGAGCGGTCCCTGAGGGTGCTGGATGGGGTGGTGGCGGTCTTCGATGCGGTGGGCGGAGTAGAGCCCCAGAGTGAGACGGTGTGGCGCCAGGCCGACCGCTACGGCGTTCCCCGGCTGGCCTTCATCAACAAGATGGACCGGGTGGGGGCGGATTTGCCCCGGTGCCTGGACATGATGCGGGAGCGCCTCAAGGCCACGCCGGTGCTGGTGCAGCTTCCCCTGGGGGAAGAAGACCGGTTGGAGGGTGTGATCGACCTCGTCACCATGCAGGCCCTGGTCTATGAAGCGGGCGCCAAAGGGGTCCGCTTTGAGATCACGGACATCCCCGCCGAATACCAGGAGCAGGCGGCCGAGGCCCGGACCGAGATGCTGGAAGTCCTCTCCGAGGTGGATGAAGAGATCATGGGGCATTACCTGGCCGACGAACCGGTGGCCAACCCCCTCATCAAGGCGGCGCTGCGCCGGGGCACCATCAGCCTGGACATCGTGCCGGTGTTGTGCGGCTCGTCCTTCAAAAACAAAGGGGTGCAGCCCCTGTTGGACGCGGTGGTAGACTACCTGCCGTCGCCCCTGGATGTCCCTCCGGTGGAGGGGTTGGATGACAAAGGCAATGTGGTGTTGCGGTCGCCTTCGGATGACGAGCCCCTGGCAGCCCTGGCCTTCAAGCTTTTAAGCGACCCATTCATCGGCCATCTGACTTTTCTCCGGGTGTACTCCGGGGTGCTGGTCTCGGGCAGCACCGTACTGAACGCCACCAAGGGCGGCAAGGAGCGCATCGGGCGGCTCCTCAAGATGCACGCCAACAAGCGGGAAGAGATCAACGAGGCCTATGCCGGGGACATCGTGGCTGCGGTGGGGATGAAGAACACCACCACCGGCGATACCCTGGCGGACCCGCTGGCCCCGATAGTGCTGGAAACCTTGCACATCCCCCAGCCGGTCATCGATATCGCCATCGAGCCCCAGACCAAGGCGGACCAGGACAAGCTGGGTCAGGCTTTAGGCAAGATCGCCTCAGAAGACCCGTCCTTCCGGGTCCACAGCGACACGGATACCGGGCAGACCATTATTTCCGGCATGGGCGAACTCCACCTGGAGATCATCGTGGACCGCCTGATGCGGGAGTTTAAAGTGGACGCCCGGGTGGGCAAACCCCAGGTGGCCTATCGGGAAACCATCACCGCGGAAGCCGAGGCGGAAGGCAAATTCGTCCGGCAAAGCGGCGGCCGGGGCCAGTACGGGCACGTGGTGCTGATTGTCAAGCCCCTGCCCGCGGGGGAAGGGGTGGTCTTTGCCAACAAGATCGTAGGCGGAGTGGTCCCCAAGGAATACATTCCGGCGGTGGAAAGAGGCGTCAAGGAGGCGGCGGCCACGGGAATCCTGGGCTATCCCATGGTGGACCTGGAAATAGCCCTGGTGTACGGCTCCTACCATGACGTGGACTCCTCGGAGCGGTCCTTTCTCATTGCCGGTTCCATAGGCTTCAAAGAAGCCGCCAAGCGGGCCAAACCGGTGCTCCTGGAGCCCATTATGGACCTGGAGGTGGTGGCCCCGGAAGATTATGTGGGTGAAGTGATGGGTGAGCTGAACGCCCGGCGGGGCCGGGTGACGGGCATGGAAAGCCGGGGCTCGACTCAGATCATTCACGGCCAGGTTCCTCTGGCCACCATGTTTGGTTATGCCACCACGCTCAGGAGCAGCACCCAGGGGCGGGCCACGTTTACCATGCAGTTTGACCACTACGAACCTGTTTCCGCCTCCCTGGCGGAGGAGATCTTGGGCCGGCGTTCCGTCCGGGCATGATCCTGATTAAATTAGGAGGAAGTCCTAATGGCCAAAAAGAAATTTGAGCGGAAGAAGCCGCACGTGAATGTAGGGACGATTGGTCATATCGATCATGGCAAGACGACCTTGACCGCGGCCATCACCAAGCATTTGGCCAAGAAGGGATGGGCGTCGTACATTCCCTTTGACCAGATCGACAAGGCGCCGGAAGAAAAAGAGCGGGGCATCACCATCGCCCTGGCCCACGTGGAGTACGAGACCGCCAACCGGCACTATGCCCACGTGGACTGCCCGGGTCACGCCGACTACATCAAGAACATGATCACCGGGGCGGCCCAGATGGACGGGGCGATTCTGGTGGTGGGGGCGGATGACGGCCCCATGCCCCAGACCCGGGAGCACATCTTGTTGGCCCGTCAGGTGGGCGTGCCCTTCATCGTGGTCTTCTTGAACAAAGTCGACCTGGTGGACGACCCGGAACTCATCGAGCTGGTGGAGCTGGAGCTGCGAGAGCTTCTGTCCAAGTACGAATTTCCCGGGGACGACATTCCCATCATCAAGGGCAGCGCCCTGAAGGCGTTGGAGTCCGAGGATATCAACTCGCCGGAGGTCAAACCCATCTTCGAGCTGATGGAGGCTTTGGATACTTACATTCCGGAGCCGGTGCGGGACGTGGACAAGCCGTTCCTGATGCCCATCGAGGACGTGTTCACCATCAGCGGCCGGGGCACGGTGGTCACCGGCCGGTGTGAGCGGGGCCAGATCAAGGTGGGCGAGGAAGTGGAGATCGTCGGTTTCGCCCCCACCCAGAAGACGGTGTGCACCGGGGTGGAGATGTTCCGGAAGACGCTGGATTACGGTCAGGCCGGGGACAACGTCGGTCTGCTGCTCCGGGGCATCAAGAAGGACGAAGTGGAGCGGGGCCAGGTGGTGGCCAAGCCGGGGTCGATCACGCCCCACACGCGGTTCAAGGCCGAGGTGTACGTACTGAACAAGGAGGAGGGCGGGCGGCACACGCCGTTCTTCACCGGATACCGGCCGCAATTTTATCTGAGGACCACGGACGTCACCGGGGTGGCCACGCTGCCCGAGGGAGTGGAGATGGTGATGCCCGGGGACAACGTGTCCATGGAGGTGACGTTGATCACCCCCGTGGCCCTGGAAAAAGAACTCCGTTTCGCCATCCGGGAAGGCGGCCGCACCGTGGGCGCCGGCGTGGTGAGCGAAATCATAGAATAGTTTGTAAGGGGCATCGATACCGATGGCGGGCAGGAACGCCCGTCCTAGGGAGAGCCTGAGACATCCTGGAATAAGGATAACTACATGATTACGCCCAAGATTCGCATTCGGTTGCGATCTTACGACTACAAGCTGCTGGACAAATCGGTGCTGGAGATCGTTGAAACGGCCCGGAGCACCGGCGCCCGGGTGGCGGGACCCATTCCGCTGCCCACGGAGATCAACAAATACACCGTGCTGCGGTCCCCGCATATCGACAAGAAGTCCCGGGAGCAGTTCGAAGTCCGCACCTACAAGCGGCTGATGGATATCCTGGAGCCGACCCAGCAGACCATGGATGCCATCAGCAAGCTTGACCTGGCAGCCGGGGTGGACGTAGAAATTAAAGTTTAAGACAGGGGTCAGGGATTAGGGGTCAGGGGAGAGCAGGATTTTTAGCCTCACACTGACAACTGACTACTGGCTACTGACTACTGGAGAGATACAATGCCTGGGGGCTTAATCGGCAAAAAATTGGGCATGACTCGGATCTTCGATAACGAAGGCCTGGCGATGCCCGTCACGGTCATCGAAGCCGGCCCTTGTTTTGTGGTGCAGAAAAAGACCGCGCCGAAAGACGGCTACGAGGCCGTGCAAGTGGGTTTTGACCGGCGGGCCTTGACCAAGTGCACCAAGCCGGAAAAAGGCCACTTCGAAAAGCACGGCGCCAAGAGCGGCTTCAAATATCTCCGGGAATTCCGGGTGGATGAGGCCGGAGGCTTCGAAGAGGGCCAGGAGATCACCGTGGAGCAGTTTGAGATCGGCGACCGGGTGGATGTCATCGGCACCAGCAAGGGCAAAGGGTTTGCCGGCACCATCAAGCGGTGGAATTTTCACCGGGGTCCCATGGGCCATGGTTCCATGTCCCACCGGGCGCCCGGGTCCATCGGCGCCAGCGCCTATCCCTCCCGGGTGGTCAGAGGCAAGAAGATGCCGGGCCAGATGGGGAATGCCCGGGTGACCATGAAGAATTTGGAAGTAGTGGATGTGCGCCCCGAAGAGAACCTCCTGGTGGTGAAAGGGGCCATCCCCGGACCCTGCCAGGGCCTGGTGCTCATCCAGAAGGCCGGGTGACGGTATGGCGACGGTGGATATCTATAATATTCTGAAAGAAAAAGTCGGGGAACTCGACCTCAAAGACGAGATCTTTGGGGTGGAGGTGAAGGGGCACCTGCTCCATGAAGTGGTGACCTGGCAGCTGGCCTGCCGCCGGTCCGGCACCGCGTGCACCAAGACCCGGGGCGAAATCCGGGGCGGCGGGCGCAAACCCTGGAAGCAGAAGGGCACCGGCCGGGCCCGGGCCGGCAGCAGCCGGTCTCCCATCTGGCGGGGCGGCGGCACCACCTTCGGCCCCAGACCCCGGAGCTACGCCTATGCGCTGCCCAAACAGGTGCGGCGCCTGGCCCTGAAGATGGCGCTGTCCAGCAAGGTGGCCAACGGCCAGCTGGTGATACTGGACGCCTATCCCCACACCACGCCCAAGACCAAAGACTTTATGCAGGTCCTTAAGACCTTTGACCTCAACAAGGCCCTGTTCATTACTTCGGAAGCCAACCAGGCCCTGGAACTCTCGGCCCGGAATGTGCCGGGGGTCCAGGTGATGCTCACGATGGGATTGAACGTGTACGACATCCTCAAATACGAGCACCTGGTGTTGTTTTCCCCGGCGTTGGATCAGATCGAAGCGAGGCTGGCCAAATGAAGGCTTATCATTATTTGATCAAAGGGCCGATCATCACGGAAAAGACCCACACCCAGAAGGAGGCGGCCAACAAACTGACCTTCCGGGTGAATGTCAAGGCCAACAAGATCGAGATCAGGAAGGCTATTGAAACTATCTTCAAGGTCAAAGTCCTGGGGGTGAACACCATCCACGTCAAGGGGAAGGAAAAGCGCGTGGGCAAGACCGGTGGCATGCGCCCCGACTGGAAAAAGGCGGTGGTCACCTTGGCTCCCGGAGAGAAGATCGCCGGTTTCGACGCGCTGTAATCTGGCGTCTTGGCGTGGGGAATGAGTCTCACGCACAGGCGCAAAGGCGCACATAAGGAAGAACGCAGATGGCATTGATTTCCCGAAAGCCTACCTCCCCAGGGCGGCGGTTCCAGACGGCGACGGATTTTGCCGAGATCACTCGGAGCGAGCCGGAGAAGAGCCTGGTCCAGGCCCTGAAAAAGTCGGGGGGGCGGAATTGTTACGGCCGGGTCACCGCCCGGCACCGGGGTGGGGGCCACAAGCGGCAATATCGCCTCATCGATTTCAAGCGCAACAAGCTTGAGGTTCCGGCCAAGGTGGCCACCATCGAGTACGACCCCAACCGCACCACGCGGATTGCGCTGCTCCACTATGTGGACGGGGAGAAGCGCTACATCCTGGCGCCCCAGGAGCTTAGGGTGGGGGACATGGTGGTCTCGAGTCAGGAGGCGGATATCAAGCCGGGCAACGCCCTGCCCCTGAAGAACATCCCCACCGGCACCCTGGTGCACAACGTCGAGTTGAAGCCGGGGAAGGGCGGGCAGATGGCCCGGGCGGCGGGCTCTGCGGCCCAGTTGATGGCCAAGGAAGGGAAGCAGGCCCACCTGAAGCTGCCGTCGGGGGAAGTGCGGATGGTGCCGTTGGACTGCCGGGCCACCATCGGCCAGCTCAGCAACGTGGAGCAGGAGAACGTCTCCCTGGGCAAGGCCGGGCGGAAGCGCTGGCAGGGAAAGCGGCCCCACGTCCGGGGCGTAGCCATGAACCCGGTGGATCACCCCATGGGCGGCGGCGAAGGCAAGTCGTCGGGCGGCCGGCATCCATGTACCCCCTGGGGGGTGCCCACCAAGGGATACAAGACCAGAAAGCCCAAAGCCAGCGACCGGGATATCGTTAAACGCCGGTCTAAGAAGTAGAGGGGAGAATCGTGGCCCGTTCATTAAAAAAGGGACCCTATGTGCAGGACAGCCTCCAGGCCAAGGTATTGCAGGCCCGGGAAACCCAGGATCGTCGGGTGATCAAGACCTGGTCGCGGCGTTCCACTATCACTCCGGAATTTATCGGAATAACCCTGGCGGTCCATAACGGCAAGAAGTTTATTCCGGTCTACGTCACCGAAAACATGGTGGGGCACAAGTTAGGAGAGTTTTCCCCCACCCGGCACTTCGGGGGCCATGCCGGCGACCGCAAAACCAAAATGGGTAAGAAGTAGCCATGGAAATCAAGGCGAGCGCCAAATATCTGCGCATCTCGCCCACCAAGCTGCGGCTGGTGGCCCGGATCCTCCCCGGTAAGAAGGTGGAAGATGCCCTGGCCATGCTCCAGTACATGCCCCAAAAGGGGGCGCGGTTGGTGCGCAAGGTGGTCATGTCCGCGGTGGCCAATGCCGAGCAACGGCCCCAAATAGACGTGGATACCCTGGTAATCAAAGGCGTCCAGGTGGATGGGGGTCCCAGCCTCAGGCGATTCCAAGCCCGGGCCATGGGGCGGGTCAACCGCATCCTCAAGCGGAGCAGCCATATCACCGTAGTCCTGAAAGAGGGACTCGGGAAATGAAGAGTTTATAAGGAGGCATGGATTGGGCCAGAAAGTACACCCCATCGGTTTCCGTTTAGGAAGCTTTCGCAAATGGGATTCCGTTTGGTTCGCCCGGAAGGATTTTGCAGCGCTGGTTCTGGAAGACCGCAGGATTCGGGAGTTCATCAAGGCTGACAAGGAACTCAAGGGATCGGGGATTGCCGGACTGGATATCAAGCGGGCGGCCAATAAGCTGACCATTAAGATCCATACCTCCCGGCCGGGCATGGTCATCGGCCAGAAGGGTAAGAAAATCGACGACCTGCGCCGCCGGCTGGAGAAGCTGGTGGGACGGGAACTCGTCATCGACGTGCAGGAAGTGCGCAAACCGGAGATCAACGCCCAGCTGGTGGCGGAAAACATCGCCCAGCAGCTGGAACGCCGGGTGTCGTTCCGCCGGGCCATGAAGAAGTCGGTGGGCCAGGCCCTGAAGTTCGGGGCCAAGGGCATCAAGATCCGCTGCAAGGGCCGGCTGGCCGGGGCGGAAATTGCCCGGCAGGAGACGTACCGGGAAGGGCGGGTGCCACTGCACACCCTGCGGGCCCTTATTGATTACGGGTTCGCCGAGGCCAAGACCACCTATGGGCTGATCGGGGTAAAGACCTGGATCTTCCACGGCGAGGTCCTGGGGTCCCAAGAAGGGATGAGCTTATAGCAGACTAACTTTGTCACCCTGAGCATGGACCCCCGGCCGGAATGATCTGAGGCTGCAGGGGGCTCAGCCTGACAACATGGGAATAAGACATGCTTAGTCCAAAACGGGTAAAACATCGGAAAGTAATGCGGGGCCGCCGCAGGGGCAAGGCCACCCGGGGCAATTACGTGGCCTTCGGGGATTATGGCCTCATGGCCGAGGAATGCGGCTGGATTACGGCCCAGCAAATCGAGGCGGCCCGGATCGCCATCACCCGGCACGTCAAGCGGGGCGGCAAGATCTGGATCCGGGTTTTTCCGGATAAGCCCTTCACCAAGAAGCCGGCGGAAACCCGCATGGGGAAAGGGAAGGGCGGTCCGGAGGGTTGGGTGGCGGTGGTGCGGCCCGGTCTAATTCTCTATGAGATGGCCGGGGTGGACCGGGAAGTCGCCAAAGAAGCCATGCGTCTGGCCTCCCACAAGCTCTCCATCCCCACCAAGTTTGTGGAACGGGAGCACATGGCGGCGGAGGCGACGACATGAAGGCTGCGGATTTACGGGACCTGACCCGGGAAGAACTCCTGGCCAAGTTGAAGGAGGTTTCGGAAGAACTCTTCAACTTGAATTTTCAACATAGCCGACAGCAACTGGACAATACCGCTCGATTGGGGCAGGCCAGGAAGGATATGGCCCGGGTCCAGACGGTACTGCGGGGAAAGGCCGGGCAAGAATAGCTCGGGAGGGTTAGGCAGGTATGGAAAAGCAGCGCGGTGTGCGCAAGACCAGGATTGGTTTGGTGGTCAGCGACAAAATGGAAAAGACCGTGGTGGTGGAAGTGAAACGCCTGGTGGCCCACCCCCTCTATCATAAGATTATCCGGCGCCGGGCCCGGATCAAGGCCCATGACCCCAACAATACCTGCCGGGTGGGCGACAAGGTACTCCTGGAGGAGACCCGTCCCCTGAGCCGGGATAAACATTGGCGGATCAAGGAAGTCCTGGAGAAGGCCCAGTAAGCCCAAGGGCGTGAGGATAGAATCATGATCCAGGTTCAGACACAAATGACGGTGGCGGACAACTCCGGCGCCAAGAAGGTATCCTGTATCCGGGTCCTGGGAGGCACCAGGCGGCGGTATGCCGGGGTGGGGGATATCGTCATCGTGGCGGTTAAGGAGGCCCTGCCTCACTCCAAGGTGAAAAAGGGCGACGTGATGCGGGCCGTGGTGGTACGCACCGTCAAGGAGACCCGGCGCCCCGATGGCTCGCACATCCGGTTTGACGATAACTCGGCGGTGCTCATCAACCCCCAGGGCGATCCCATCGGCACCCGGATATTCGGGCCGGTGGCCAGGGAACTTCGGGCCAAGAAATTTATGAAGATCATCTCATTGGCCCCGGAGGTGCTCTAATGGGAAAGTACAAGAAGGCCCTCGCAGAGCCCGTGAGGATCCGGTTGAAGAAGAACGATCTGGTGGAGGTCACCACCGGCAAAGAGCAAGGTAAAACCGGCAAGATCCTGAAGGTGTTCCGGGAAAAGAATCAGGTGCTGATCGAAAAGGTCAACATGATCAAGCGGCACACCCGGCCTAGTCCCACCACGGGGCAGGGGGGGATCGTGGAAAAAGAAGCGCCGGTTTACGTCGCCAAGGTGAAGCTCATTTGCCCCAAGTGCGCCACCGGCACCCGTTTTAAGATGGCCCAGACCGGGGAAGGCAAGAAGACCCGGGTATGTTTAAAATGCAAGGAAATGATTGATGGCTGACAAGGGATCTGGAAAAGACAAAGCCAAAGGCCCCGGCAAATTGGCCGACAAAGCCGCAAGCAAAGCCGCGGATAAGAAAGCGGCCAAGGCGGCTGGCCAGCCGATGGAAAAATCGGCTGAGAAGTCGGCGGCCCCGGCGGGCTTCAAAGGGACGCCGCGTCTGCGGGATTATTATCGGACCGAGTGTGTGCCCCGCATGATGCAGGAATTCAAGTATAAGAGCCCCATGCAGGTGCCCCGACTGCTGAAGGTGGTGGTCAATATCGGGCTGGGGGAGGCCATCCAGAACATCAAGCTGTTGGAGTCGGCCTCGGTGGAACTGGGGACCATCACCGGCCAAAAGGCGGTGGTGACCCGGGCCAAGAAGTCCATCGCCGCCTTTAAGCTGAGGGAAGGCATGCCCATCGGCTGCATGGTCACCCTGCGCCGGGACCGGATGTACTACTTCTTCGACAAGCTGGTGAACGTGGTGCTGGCCCGGGTGCGAGACTTCCGGGGAGTGAGCGAGCGGGCTTTTGACGGCCGGGGCAATTACACCCTGGGTCTCAAAGAGCAGATTATCTTCCCGGAGATCGACTACGACAAGATCGACAAGATCAAAGGGATGAACATCACCGTCGTCACCAGCGCTCCCACCGATGAAGAAGGGAGATTCTTGTTGAAGCTGATGGGCTTACCTTTCAAGAAATAACAGGGGTAGGGCGGGGTGACCCCGGCCCTACGGAGATCAGGATGGCCAAGAAATCATTGATAGCCAAGGCAAAGCGCCAACCGAAGTATCCGGTGCAGAACTATAACCGCTGTCCACTGTGCGGTCGTCCCCGGGCGTTTCTCAGACGGTTCGGCATCTGCCGCATCTGTTTCCGCTCCATGGCCCTCAGGGGAGAGATCCCCGGGGTAACCAAATCCAGCTGGTAGGACAAACTATGTGCATGACAGACCCCATCGCCGATATGCTGACCCGGATTCGCAATGCCGGGGGGCGCGTTTCGACAAGGTTGACATTCCTGCTTCCCGCATGAAGATCAACCTAGCGCGCATCCTCAAGGAAGAAGGGTTCATTAAAAACTATAAGGTCATTAAAGATAATCGCCAAGGCATCCTGCGAGTCTATCTCAGGTACAGCGACCGTCAGCAACCGCTCATCCAGGGCTTGAAACGGGTTAGTAAACCCGGGCGCCGGGTCTATACCGGCCATGCCGAGCTTCCCAAAGTCCAGGGGGGCCTGGGGGTGGCGGTTATTTCCACCTCCCAGGGGGTCATCACCGACCGCCAGGCCCGGAAGCTGAGCGTGGGCGGCGAGGTCTTGTGCGAGATCTGGTAAAGGTAACTATATGAGCCGCATCGGAAAACAACCGGTGCCTTTGCCCAAAGGGGTAAAGGTAAAGTTGGAAGAGGGAAAGTTGGTGGTTACCGGCCCCCGGGGGACCCTGAGCCAGGTCATGCCGCCTCGGGTCAACCTCAACATCTCGGACAAAGAGATCAGGGTGGAACCCCAGGATGACAGCCGGATCACCCGGTCCTACTGGGGCCTGGCCCGCACCCTGGTGGCCAACATGGTCATCGGGTCGACGGACGGATTCACCAAGGTCCTGGAACTGGTGGGCACCGGCTACAAGGTGGAAGCCAAGGGCGATATCCTGGTGTTCAACCTGGGATACTCGAACCCGGTGGAGTTTCCCCTCCCCAAAGGGATCACGGCCAAGGTGGAAAAGGCCAACCGCATCGAAATCACCGGGGCCAACAAGGAAGTGTTGGGACAGACGGTGGCGGTGATTCACAGGCTGCGGCCACCCGACCCGTATAAGGGCAAGGGGATCAAGTTTGCCGGCGAAGTGATACGGCGCAAGGTGGGCAAGGCCGGCGGCCGTTAAAGGAGACAGGTGGCATGAACCCCAAGGAAGCGGCGCGGCTCAAGCGCAAACAGCGGATCAAGAAGAAAATCGGGGGCGGGGAGCGTTTGCGTCTCTCGGTCTTCCGGAGCTGCAAGCATATGTACGCGCAGATCATCGACGACGGTAAAGGCCAGACCCTGGTGGCGGCCTCCACCTTGAGCGGAGAGCTGAAGGATCAGCTGGGCGGCTTGAAGAAAACCGACGCGGCCAAGGCCGTGGGCAAGCTGCTGGCGGGCAAGGCCAAGGCTCAGGGCATTGAAAAAGTAGTCTTCGACCGTAACGGGTTTCTCTACCATGGCCGGGTGAAAGCCGTGGCGGACAGTTGCCGGGAAAACGGCCTGGAATTTTAGGAGGTAAGCTTGTTCGAGTCAGAGGCAGCGGAGCAGTTAACCGATAAGGTGGTGAGCATCAGTCGTGTCGCCAAGGTCGTCAAAGGCGGGCGCCGCTTTCGTTTCAGCGCCATTGTGGTGGTAGGTGACGGAGCCGGGCGCGTCGGCGCCGGTCTGGGCAAGGCCCATGAAGTGCCGGAAGCCATCCGCAAGGCAGTGGAGCAGGCCAAGAAGAACATGATCACGGTCCCCATCCTCAACAGCACCATCCCATACCAGGTGGTGGGGGAATTCGGGGCCGGCCGGGTGCTCTTAAAGCCGGCTTCGGAAGGCACCGGGGTCATCGCCGGCGGTCCGGTGCGGGCGGTGGTGGAAGTGGCGGGCATCAAAAACGTCCTCACCAAGTGTTTGGGTTCCCACAACCCCCACAATGCGGTGAAAGCCACCATGGTGGCCTTGCAGATGCTGGCGTCCCCTGAGGACGTGGCGGCCCGGCGGAACCGGCCTCTGGCGGAGATACTGGGGTAAAACTTTGCGTCGTTGCGTCTTGGCGCCTTAGCGTGAAATAACTCACGCAAAGTCGCAAAGGCGCAAGGATAGAGGAATAGCTATGTTTCTCGAGATAACCTTAAAGAAAAGTCCCATCGGCCGGCCGCCGAAGCACCGTCTAACCCTGAAGACCCTGGGGTTGACCCGCTTGCAGAAAACGGTGCGGCACCGGGAAACCCCTGCGATTTTGGGGATGGTGCACCAAGTGGGGCACCTCCTCGAAGTGCGGCAGGTTCCCGAAGGAGAATAGCAGATGCGCCTATCTGAATTACAACCCAGTCCGGGGTCCAAGCATAAGAAGAAACGGGTCGGCCGCGGTCCTGGTTCGGGTTGGGGCAAAACTGCGGGCCGAGGCTTCAAAGGGCAGAATTCCCGGGCCGGCGGCGGCACCAGGCCGGGGTTTGAAGGCGGCCAAATGCCTTTGGTCCGGCGGATCCCCAAGCGGGGTTTCACCAATATCTTCCGGCAAACCTGGACCATCGTCAACCTGCGGGACCTGAAGCGGTTCCCGGCGGAGGCGGTGGTGGATAAGGACGCCTTAAAGGAAGCGGGCCTGGTGAAAAGCCAAGTGAAGCGGATCAAGCTCTTGGGCCAGGGGGAAGTGACCGTGCCCCTGGTGGTCAAGGTGCAGGCGGTGAGTTCCCAGGCCCGGAGCCGGATCGAAGCTGCCGGAGGGCGAGTGGAGGTCATCTAGGTGTCGGCGTTTTCCAGTATTGCCAAGATCCCAGAGTTGAAGCGCCGCATCCTGTTTACCTTGCTGATGCTGGCGGTGTATCGCCTGGGCTGCCAGATCCCCACCCCGGGGATCGATGCCGACGCCCTGATGAAGTTTTTTGCGGCCCAACGGGGCACCATCTTCGGCTTGTTCGACATGTTCTCCGGCGGCGCCCTGGAGCGCCTGAGCGTTTTTGCCCTGGGGATCATGCCGTACATCAGCGCCGCCATCATCATCGAACTCCTTAAGGTGGTGATCCCGGGTCTGGAGAAGCTCTATAAAGAAGGGGAGTCGGGGCAGAAGAAGATCAAGCAGTACACCCGGTACGGCACCGTGGTCATCGCGGCCGTCCAGGGGATCGGCATCGCCGTGGGCCTGGAGAGCATGACCACCGGCGCCGCCCACCAGACGGTGGTCCTGCATCCAGGCTGGGCCTTCCGCCTGATGACCGTGCTCACCCTGACCTCGGGCACCGCGTTCATCATGTGGCTGGGGGAAATGATTACCGAGCGGGGCATCGGCAACGGCATCTCGCTGATCATCTTTGCCGGGATCGTGGCCCGGATGCCTTCGGCCCTCATCAAGACCTTGGAGTTGATCAAGACGGGTGAAATCATGCCCGTCCTGATGGTCCTGCTGATGGTGGCGATGGTGGTGGTGGTGGGTTTCATCGTGTTTGTGGAGCGGGCCCAGCGGCGCATCCAGGTACAATACGCCCGGCGGGTGGTGGGGCGCAAAATGTACGGCGGCCAGAGCACCCACCTGCCCCTGAAGGTGAACACCTCCGGGGTTATTCCCCCCATCTTCGCCTCGTCGCTCCTGATGTTTCCGGCCACGATTGCGAGCTTCGTCCACAATGACTGGGTCAAATGGGCGGCGGACGCCATGTCACCGGGGGGCGGGATTCACGACTTTATTTATGTAGGCCTCATCTTCTTTTTCTGCTATTTCTACACCGCGGTGACCTTTAACCCGGTGGACGTGGCGGATAATTTGAAAAAGTGGGGCGGCTATGTTCCGGGCCTGCGGCCGGGGAAGCCCACCTCAGAATATATTGACCGGATCCTGACGCGTATCACCCTGGGAGGTGCGGTTTACGTGTCGGCAGTGTGCGTGCTGCCCTCCATTCTGATCCGGAAGTTCAATGTCCCCTTTTACTTCGGGGGTACGGCCCTGTTAATCGTGGTGGGGGTGGCCATGGATACCATGAGCCAGATCGAATCGCATCTATTGACCCGCCACTACGAAGGTTTCATGAAAAAACGCATGAGCCGAGTACGGCGTTGACCTAAATAAGGAGGAAGTTATGAATCTGATCCTGTTGGGCGGCCCAGGGGCGGGCAAAGGTACGCAAGCCAAGAAACTTATCGAGAAATTTCAGATCCCTCAGATTTCCACCGGCGACATCCTCCGGGCGGCGGTGAAAGAAGGGACGGAAATGGGCCGCAAGGCCAAAGAATACATGGATTCCGGGAAACTGGTCCCCGATGAAGTGGTCATCGGCATCATCAAAGATCGCCTGGCGCAGGCGGACTGCAAGAAAGGGTTCATCCTGGACGGCTTTCCCCGGACGGTGCCCCAGGCCGAAGCTTTGGACAAGGTGCTGACCGACCTGGGCACCAAGATCGACCACGTGGTCAGCATCGACGTGGACGAAGAAGCATTGGTGGTTCGCCTTACCGGGCGGCGGACCTGCAAAAACGCGGCCTGCGGCCAGATGTTCCACATCAAGTTCACTCCCGCCAAGAAGGAAGGGGTATGCGACAAGTGCGGCGCCGAGCTCTATCAGCGGGACGACGACAACGAAGCTACGGTGCGCAACCGCCTGGCCACTTACAACCAGGCCACCGCGCCGCTCATCGGTTACTACAGCGCTAAACATCTGGTGCGGCCGATTAAAGGGGTGGGGGGCATCGACGACATCTTTAAACAGATCGTGAACATCGTCTCGGGAGCCGGCTGCAGCTGTGGCTGCAAGCACTAAAGTTTTTCGGCGTTCTTTGCGTCTTGGCAGGACGCCGCACGCAAAGGCGCCAAGACGCAGAGGCGCAAC
Source organism: uncultured delta proteobacterium (assembly GCA_963812015.1). Taxonomy (GTDB): domain Bacteria; phylum Desulfobacterota; class Desulfobaccia; order Desulfobaccales; family 0-14-0-80-60-11; genus 0-14-0-80-60-11. Next base: position 1,522,435 of record CAWETI010000002.1, read on the forward strand.
GGTTCTATGATTCTGTTAAAATCCCTCCAGGAAATCGCCAAGATGGAGGTGGCCAACCGCATCGTGGCCGAAATCCTGGAGGGGCTTAAAGAAAAGGTCCAGCCGGGGATCGAGACCCGGGAGCTGAATGAGGCGGCGGAGGAGATGTGCCGCCAGCGCCGGGTCCAGCCGGCCTTTAAGGGCTATCGCGGCTATCCCGGGTCCGTGTGTGTGTCGGTGAACGAAGAGGTAGTGCACGGGATCCCCGGGCCTCGCCGTCTTAAGGCGGGGGACCTGGTAAGCCTGGATTTCGGGGTGAAGTACGACGGCTACTATGGGGATGCGGCCATTACGGTGCCGGTGGGGGAAGTGGACCCCAAGGCCTTGGCCCTCATGGAAGCCACGGAGAAATCCCTGTACGCCGGCATCGCCATGGTCAAGGCGGGCAACCATTTGTCCGACATCTCCCACGCGGTGCAGAGCGTGGTGGAGGGGGCCGGATTTGGGGTTATCCGGGAGTTTGTGGGACACGGCATCGGCCGGTCGCTCCATGAAGACCCGCAGATCCCTAATTTTGGGCCGCCGGGGCGGGGGCCGACCTTGCAGGTCGGTATGACCCTGGCCATTGAGCCCATGACCGCCCTGGGTTCCTGGCAGGTGCGGGTGTTAAAGGATGGTTGGACCGCGGTCACCCAGGATGGGTCTTACGCGGCGCATTTTGAACATAGCGTGGCGTTGACGGAGACCGGCGTCTTGATTTTGAGCCGACTCTAATTTATATTCTATTAACCATTTGAAATAACTATAAAGACACGGTAGATGCCAAAAGAAGATGCCATCGAAGTCGAAGGGACGGTTGTCGAGCCTCTCCCCAATGCCATGTTTCGGGTAGAACTGCCCAACGGGCATAAGGTACTGGCTCATATTTCCGGGAAGATGAGGATGCACTACATCAAGATTCTCCCGGGAGACAAGGTTATTATGGAATTATCGCCCTATGACCTAAGTCGAGGGCGGATCGTTTACCGGGTCAGATAGGACAAAACTTATGAAAGTCAGGGCCTCAGTGAAACGGATGTGCGCCAAGTGTAAGATTATTCGCCGTAAACGCGTAGTGCGGGTGATCTGCGAAAATCCCAAGCATAAGCAGCGTCAAGGCTAAAGGGGAGGGAAGGCATTGGCCAGAATCGCCGGGATCGATTTACCCCGAAACAAGAGAATCGAGATTGCCCTCACGTATATATTCGGCATCGGGCGCACCAGCGCGGGGCGGGTACTCCAGGAAGCGAAGGTGGACCCCAGCACCAAGACGTCCGAGTTGACCGAGGCCGAAGTCACCAGCATCCGCCAGGTGATCGACCATACCTGCAAAGTGGAAGGTGACCTGCGGCGGGAAATCTCCATGGATATTAAGCGCCTGATGGATCTGGGTTGCTACCGGGGCCTGCGGCACCGTAGAAGCCTGCCGGTCCGGGGGCAGCGGACCCATACGAACGCCCGCACCCGGAAAGGCCCGCGGCGCAGCGTCGTGGGCAAACGGAAGAAAGTTTAAGGAGGGGCGATGGCCAGAGCGCAGTCACGCACCAAGAAGAAAAAGGAAAAGAAGAATATCCCTGTGGGGGTGGCTCACATCAAGGCCACGTTCAACAATACCCTGGTGACCATCACCGATCCGGCGGGCAATGTCGTGTCGTGGTCGTCGGCGGGGGTCCAGGGATTCAAGGGATCACGGAAGGGCACGCCCTTCGCGGCCCAGTTGGCAGGCCAGGATGCCGCCAAAAAGGCCATGGAACACGGCATGCGCAACGTGGACGTCTTTGTCAAAGGGCCGGGCGCGGGCCGGGAAGCGGCCCTGAGGGCCTTGCAGTCAGCCGGCCTGAGCGTCAACTTGATCCGGGATGTCAGCCCAATTCCCCACAATGGCTGCCGCCCCCCCAAACGTCGTCGGGTTTAAATGGAGAGGTGATCGATAGTGGCTAGATATGTGGGACCAGTTTGCCGGCTTTGCCGCCGGGAGGGGATGCAGCTCTACCTCAAGGGGGATCGCTGTTACACGGATAAATGCGCCATTGAGCGGCGTCATTATCCGCCGGGACAGCACGGCCAGCGCCGGAGCAAACTTTCCGACTACGGCGCCCAGCTCCGGGAGAAGCAAAAGGTTAAGCGCATTTACGGCGTGTTGGAGAAACAATTCAGCAGTTATTTTGAGAAGGCCGAAGGGCAGAAAGGTGTTACCGGCACCAACCTGTTGGTTTTCCTGGAACGGCGTCTGGATAACATAGTTTACCGTTTGGGGTTTGCCAACTCACGGACCCAGGCCCGGCAATTGGTGCGCCATAACTATATTATGGTCAACGGCGGCAAGGTAAATCTCCCTTCCTTTCTAGTGAAGACGGGGGATGTGATCCAGGTGACGGAGAAGGGTCGCAGCCTGCCACTGATCCGCGATGCCATGGAGGCGGTGGCCCGGCGGGGATGTCCCCCCTGGCTGGAGTTCAACAAGGATGAGGCTCAAGGGAAGGTGGTAATGTTCCCCACCCGGGAAGATATCACCATGCCGATCCAAGAACATCTCATCGTGGAGCTTTATTCCAAATAGCATCATGACCCTTTATGTTCCCAAACTCCCCCCGGCAGCCGGAAGGTCCTTGGGGGGAGATGGATTTTTCGTAAGGCCGGGCAAGTGCGGCTGGAATCCCGGGACATAAAAGCCTAGTAGTTTTCTGAGGAGCCATGATCCACAAAAACTGGACCGATATCATTAAGCCCAAACGGCTGGAAGTTGATAGTGAGACCCACAACCGCCTTTATGGCAAGTTCGCCTGCGAGCCTCTGGAGCGCGGCTTCGGCACCACCTTGGGGAACGCCCTGAGGCGGGTTTTGCTTTCTTCCCTGCGGGGATCGGCCATCACTGCGGTCCGCATCAAGGATGTCTATCACGAATTTTCCGCCATCCCCGGGGTATTGGAAGACGTCACCGAGATCCTGCTCAATTTAAAGCAGGTGCGTTTGAAGATACTTGCCGATGGGGTCAGGATGTTGCAACTGGAGGCCCGCGGCCAGGGGGAGATCAAAGCCGGAGACATCCAGACGGATGGCATGGTAGAAATTCTCAACCCCGAGCATCACATCGCCACGCTGACGTCGGACGGCGAATTGGTGATGGAGATGACGGTCAAGACCGGCAAGGGCTTTGTGCCCGGCGAGGCCAATAAAGAAGAGGATCAACCCATCGGCTATATCCCCCTGGACGCCAGCTTTGCTCCCGTTCGCAAGGTCAACTACGTGGTGACCCAGGCCCGGGTGGGACAACGGACCGACTATGACAAGCTGACGCTGGAGGTCTGGACCGACGGCAGCATCACCCCGGAAAACGCCATCGCCTACGCCGCCAAGATTCTTAAAGAACATTTGACCATGTTCATTAACTTCGAAGAGGAACCCCTGGGGCAGGAAGAGAAGTCCACGGAAGAACCGCCTGCCTTTAACGAGAACCTCTACCGCAGTGTCAATGAACTGGAACTGTCGGTGCGGGCCGCCAACTGCTTGAGGAACGCCAATATCCGTTATATCGGCGAGTTGGTTCAGAAAACCGAGCAGGAGATGCTGAAGACCAAGAATTTCGGCCGCAAATCTCTCAACGAGATCAAAGAGATTCTCATGGAGATGGGGCTGCACCTGGGGATGAAACTGGAAAGCTTCGTTCCCCCCGATCAGATGCCGGAAAGGAAGGAAGAGGTCGCATGAGACACTTAAAGGCTGGTCGGCGCCTGTCCCGGACCACGGAGCATCGCCTCGCCATGCTTCGGAATTTGGTGACCGCGCTGTTGGAAAAGGAGCGGATAGAAACCACCCGGGCCAAGGCCAAGGAGGCCCGCCAATGGGCCGAGAAGATCATCACCCTGGCCAAACGGGGCGATTTGCACGCCCGGCGCCTGACCCTTGCGGTAGTGCGCTCCAAGAAGGTGGTGGCCAAACTCTTTACGGAATTGCGGGAGCGTTACCAGGACCGGCCCGGGGGTTATACCCGGATCATCCCCCTGGGGATCAGGTTGGGTGACGGGGCTGCCATGTCCATCCTGGAACTGGTGGATCGTCCCGAAACCCTCCCCAAGGCCAAGAAAAAGAAGGCCGCTGAAGGCTAACCGTTTTCTCCTCGCCGGGGGCAGAGGCCTGAAGGCTTCTGTCCCCGGCGCATTTTTTCCGGGCCTACCCTCCGGGGCGGGCCGCTCACGGGGCACCCCCCCGGGGTTCCGCCGGGATTGCTGCGGCACCGCCGGGCCGCCCTGGCCTGGGGCGGCCTCCGTCACTCATTATTCTTCTTCAATAACCCATTAATTTTGTTAAACATCCACTACGAGGCCGGGGTGAGCTGAAAAAAAGGAAAAAAAGGTTTGACATCGGAGTTTTCTTATATTAAGTTGCAGCCAATTGAATAGGTATTTTTACCTAAATTGCCATAGGTAGAATAACTGTTTCACCCTCAGTAAAATTACCTAGACCATAAAGGGATGCTCTTTAGCAGGATGAGCATTTCCGGCCAAGAGACCGGAGCTAAAAAAGCTTTTAGTTCCCATCAGGATTGTCCCATAACAAAGGAGGTTCTGGATGGTGAATCGAGTATTTTGGAGTGCGCTTGTCACCCTGGCGTTAACCTTTTCACCCAATCTGGCTCATTCAGTTCCCACCAAGAGTCTCAAAAAGAAGTCATCCAAACCCGAGTCGCGGGTGACTAAAAAGAGCAAGTCCAGCAGCCACAAATCTCAAGTATGTCGCAGCAGCTCTTCCTCGCGGGAGTCCCAGCAGGAGTCCCGGGAAGTGGTAGAGTCCTCCATGGTTCCCAGTTCCAGCCGGAGTAGAGTGTCGGAAACCCAGCCACTGATGAAGGTTACCCCCCAGCGGGACGGCAAGTTTTTGCTGGAGCCGCTGACCGCCCCCAAAAAGACCATTACCACGCCGCTGTCGCAGCCGCCCAGGCAGGAGGACAAAAACGATCGGGTGTCTTCGACCTCCCGTGGCTATAATACGTTTGAACCCTGGGATTTCTCTCAGCTGGTCTTATCCAAGGCTCAGGCCTATCGTCACGCCCCCTACGCCCGGGGCGCGTCCCTGGAGAACGGCTCGGCTACGGATTGCTCCGGGTTTGTCCAGTTCATCTACCATGGGTTTAAAATCGACCTACCCCGCTCCAGCGCCGAGCAGTCCCAGGTGGGGAAGGTGGTGACCCAGCAGATGGATTTCTCCAAGCTGCTGCCCGGGGACCTGCTGTTCTTCCGCCGGGGAGGTGGCGTGGGGCATGCGGGGATCTACCTGGGTGAGGGCAAGATGATCCATGCCTCCAACCATCGGAACGGCGTTACCATCACGGACCTGCGGCAGCCCTACTACGAAGGTACGTTTGTGGTGGCAAAACGGGTTTTTGAGGTGAAGTACCCCAATTAATGTATCTTCTGCCGGGGCTTTTTCCCTGCCCGCGGTTCCGCACCGACAATTTTACTAGACGCTGGCCCAGGCCGGTCTGCCAGGCCCCACAGGTTTTGGGGCAGGGGCAGGACCGGGTTCCCTGGGCCAGAAGTACTTTTCGGGGTGTTTTCCCAGGGGGGAAGCCCGTCTCTCCATGATGGTCGTGCTTAACCTGAGGAGATGGCTTACTGAGTATGGATCTCTAGCCTGCCAAGAGCAATCCCTTGATTTATCAGTTTAATTCGGATAAATATAAAGAAGCGCGGCAGGGGCTGGCCGGGAACACCATGCGGTTTGGGGGGGGGATGGAGGACGGCGGCTCACTTGACGATTGGGAAGGGCGCTTAATAGAGCGCTACCCCATGCTTCGGTATTTTACGCCGCGCTCCTTTGGGGTGGAAATCGAGTTCTTTGGGCTGAAATACAGCGTTTCCGCCGGTGACCGGGAGGTCATTCCCCCCTACAAGATCAAGAACCGTTCCGCCGAGGGGATCTTATTGCCTCAGGTATTTCAGCGGCGGGGCATTGTATTGAACGAATCTTCTCCCAACGAGTCCCCCTACGAAGCCTGGTCCTTTGTGCTGGACGACTCCATCAAGGGGGCCGGGGGCGGTGAACTGGTCAGTCCCATTCTCTCGGGGGTGAAGGGGCTGGTCCAAATCTATCGGATTTTCAGGCTTCTCGAAGAGTTTCCTGAAATCCAGGCGAATGAAACCTGCGGTTTCCACGTCCATCACGGCGTAGACCCGGAGAAGTTCGGCAATCGCGAACTTTTCCAGTTGCTGCGGATTGTGGCCATATTTGAAAATTACATCTATCAGTTGCTGCCGGAAGTCCGGCGCCAGGCCGAGACCTGCCGGCCCCTGGAAATTGATCTTTACGAGTGGTTTCGTCGCAATGGCTCAAAGCGACAGGTACCCCTGGTGAAGAATCTTTGGTATTCCCCCGAGAATCGGGATGACGCCAAAATGTCGCAGCAGCGCCGGCTCCATCCCACCCGCTACCATGGCCTCAACCTACATTCCTATTGGTATCGGGGCACCGTGGAATTTCGCTACTATCCTTCCGTCCTCAACCAGCCGCAAGAGTTGATGCAGTGGATTATTTTTACCCAGTTTCTGGTGGAGTGGGGCGCAGGCCGGCGGCCGCAACTGGATTACGTCGCCAAACCCAATAAGTGGCTCAATACCTTATATAAGATTTATCTGGGGGCCGGGATGATGGACCACATCCGGTTTCCAAAGACCGGGAGGCAAGAAGATTAACCTATGACCACCTCTGGACTGCAAACCCATGATTTTTTGATGCGATTAGAGAAGGCGGGGAATAGTCTGCCGCCGTTGTTGCTGGAATTGGCGGGAGTGATGCGGCGGATGATCGAGACCATCGAGCGGCCCCAACTGGAGGACATCACGGGCTTACAGGCGGATTTGCGCCAGTTGATCGGCGACCCGCAGCATCTTCGGGATATCTGCGGCACTGAAGGCCGGCTCTGCTCCCAATGCCCGTTCGGGGCGTACCTGCCTTCCGGCTTTCCCCATGCTTCCGAGCAGCAGGCCCTGTGCCTTCCCTGGATCGTGATCGTTCATCCCCAGCCCACCACCGCCCCTGCTGCAAGTCAATGAAGTAATCCCCGGCCGGAAAAGTTCAAAGTTCAAAGTTCAGCGTTAATGAAGGGTTGATTTTAAACCGGCAAGACTGCTTGGACTCCCAGGAAGGCAGAAAGATTCTGAATGGTTGGCGAGTCCGGGTCCTGGGGGAGATCCCACAGCACGATGAGCATGGCCCCCATGACGCCCTGCCCCCAGGAGCAGCTGCATTTAATAGTGGGTTCCAGGCGAGGCGCTCCCAGGATTTCCGTGAGGCGGGCGATGAATTCCCGTCCCTGGGTGGAGGCCGGCACGTTCAAGGAGACCTGGTCGCGGTAGAGGGTGAGAGAGAATTCCACCTCGTCATCCACCTCGGGATGATCAATCCGACGGGCGCGTCCTTCCACCATGGCCACCTTGCGGCGCTGTTCCTGGGTATCGATGGCTATATGCCAATCCTGAGGCACCATATCACCTCGGTTCGATGGGACATTGACCGGAACCCCACGGGTTGCGCCGGTATACAGGCCGGAGATGGTTGCCCCCTAAGGTGTGCAAGGCAACCGCACTCACGTAAATGACGAGAAACGCCAGGGAGAACCACAGGCCGAGGTGGCGGCGCCCCTGGGGAATGCCGGTGATTCAGGTCACATCAGCTCTTTTAACTTGGCGGCAAAGCCCGGGAGTTGGATGGCTTCGTCCACCCTTCCTAACCCCAGGAGGGCAAAGCCTTTGCCCAGCACCGCTTCTTCCAGGTCCGGGGCCACCTTTAGAATTTTGTTAAAAACCTCCAGGGCCTCATCGTAGTGCTGGAGCTCCGTCAGGGTAGTGCCTTTATAGACCAGGGCCTCCATGTTGGCAGGGTCCAGCATCAAGGTCATATTGTAGCATTCCAGGGCTTTTTCAGGGCGGCCGGCTTCAGTAAGCATCCGGGCGGCGTCCAGGTACGGCTGGCGGGGGTCTTCTTCCTGCTCCTTCCGGGTTTCGATATAGGCGTTGAGCACGTGGTCGCTACCGTCGGAGAAGGCCGGCATACCGTGGCCCGGGAGGAGAAAATCCACCGGGTAGGGCACCAGGCGGGCCAGGGAGGCAATTTGTTGATCCAGACTGCCCAACTGCTTATCCGCGCCCGCCAGGACGTTTTCGGTGGGGCTGCTGGGAAACACGGTATCACCGGAAAAGAGGATGCGGTTGTGGTGCTCGTAGAGGCAGATATCACCCTTGGTGTGGCCGGGAGTAGGGATGACCTCCAGGAGGTAGGGCCCCACCGGGATGCGCTCGCCGCCTCGCAACATCACCACCTGGTCGATGCGGCCGGATTTTTCCATGATCTGCATGAAGGGGACGTTGCGAAAATTGATATACGGCAGGGTGTCCATGTGGCCGTAGACCTTGGGTTTGGCCCAGTCGAAGAGCTCGCCCATCCCCCCCACGTGATCGAAGTGGCAGTGGGTGATGAACAGATGTTCCAGGCGGGAGATATCGAACTCCTGGCTTAACTCATGGAGCATGCCGTAAAAGTTGCCGGCGTCGATGAGGGCTCGGCCTTCATCCAGGACATAGACATTGCAGCTCATGCCGGCTTCTTCCACCCACCAGATACCTTCAAGCCTTGGGTCGTATTCACCCAGATGGATCATTGCGCCTCCTGACCAGGTTGTTTGTCCGGGGCCGCACCGGTAAGGGATTGGCCCATAATTTCCTCCAAGCGCCGGAGCATGGCCTGGCGCTCGTCGGCCGGGAACCGCCATTCCACCAGCAATAAGGCGCCTTCCTCCTCATCCTGACGGCCGCCCACCTGGGTCCGGGGGGGCTCCACCGGCTGGCCCAGGAGGGTGAACAGGTGGTCCAGCAGGCGCTCGCCGTCGAAATCCCGACTCACTTCCAGGGAGAGATGATCCCGGCCCATCACGGCATAAAAGAAAAGTTCATCGTGATAAGGCCGCTCATAGGGCGGGGAGACGTGCCCTTCCAGAATAAGTCGGCGAGGGCGGGCATCCCGTTGCAGGATACGAAATTTCCAGTCTCCAGCCACAGTTGCGGTCCTTGACAAGGTTGTGGGGATTTTACCTGGTTTAGGGTGGGATGTCAAACCGGGCGGGGTCGAGGTGGGCTGGTCCCTAAGGCTCCGTAGTCGTTACCATCAAATCGAAATCAGATTAAATCTGACAGGGAGTTGGGAGCAGGGCCGCTTTTCCCCGGCATAGTTCCCGGGAAAAGCGGCCCTGGTGGGGAGTGCGAGTTATTGCTGAATTTTTGCTGGAAGCAGGTTTCTCTGATTATTTAACGTCGCCGTCCCCCTCCACCCCGTTGGCCGCCGCCGCCGCCTCCTCTCGGAGCGCCGCCACCACCCCCGCCGCCGCTAATCCTGGCCCCTCCCCCGCCGGATGGCTGGCTGGGGCGTGCCACAGGGGCTGACTGGGCCCGCTGGAAATTCTGGCTACGGGTCTGGCCGCGTTCTCGGGCCTGGAATTCCCGGTTCATGCGGGTGGAATCGAAGCCGGGCTGCCTAGCCTGGGAGGGTCGGGTGGCCGTACGGACCGGGGCCTGAGGTTTGCTCCACTGGTTGCCCTGCCGGGTTTGCCAGTTGCCTTGGGAGTCCCGGCGGTGCACATTACCTTGTTTATCAGCGAAAACGTTATTCCTGCCGGGCGCGGGGAGCACCTTGGGTTGGGCCGGTCGAGGCACGCCTGCAGGTCTGGTAGCCTGAGCTGGGCGGGGTCTGGACACCCCCAGTTTGACGGCCTGCGCCGGAAGAGTAGTAGATTTGCCAGGCCGGGAGGCCAGGAGATTCTGATTCCCGGGGCGGGTATAGAGGTTAGGGCGGCGGCTGGGCAGCGTGGTAGGACTCCCAGGTCCTACTCCTGATCTGCCAGGCCGTGCCGGACCCTCTCCGGGTTTCCACCCCGGCCGTTCGCCAGGTCCCCATCCCGGCCTTTGCCCAGGCTGGTAACTAGGCCAACGGTTGCCAGGATTCCAAGGCCGGTTATAGATATTATTATGAACGATATTGATATTATTAGCATAATACCCTCCGGAGCCCCACCAGCCGCCTCCATACCAGCCACCGTGCCACCACCCGCTGGTAGCGACTCCCGTGACATATCCCAGTCCGAAGCCCACGAGACCAGGACCGAGCCAGTCCCAGGGAGTGTAATAAGAGGGCTGGTAGTCCCAGCTGGCGTCATAAGGATCGTAGGTGGCGGCGTAGCCGTAGGTCGACTGGTAGGGGATATAGGCATCGGCCGCGGCATAAGAGGGGTAGTCGTAGCCCGTGCCGTAGACTACGGTGCCGTTGTCCACGTATGAGCCGGTATACCCAGGAGTGTAGCCCACGGTCACCGTATCGTCTGTGGAGCCATAGACCTTGACATACTTGGCGTTATAGTGAGGGTTGCTGGCAGGGAGGTTGTTGACTTCTTGCGGAGGACTTGCACATACCTGCCAGGGGCCGTTGGGGGAGTCGGCTTCATACCAGACCCCCTGGTCCACGGCGTAGTACTTGGCGCCCTCTTGAAAGACCGCAGTTCCCGTGTTTGTTGCGTATTCCAGGGTCGTGCCGGGGATTTTTTCAAACGTGGGGTTCCCGACATACTTGACTTCCATGGCGGCCTTTTTTTTATCGATTACCGCAGTCTGCGGAATAGAATTATCCAGTACCGCTTCTCTGGCCAGTTGGGTGCCGGCCACGCTCGCCAACACGAACCCCTTGGCTGAACCCGGGGGAATTTTGGCAAAGTCCGGCGGCAGCTTATCTGAAGCCAGATAACTCCAGGGCCCGTCCTTAAGGGACTTGGACCCAAACCATCGGCCGGAGAGGAGAGTGTAGTATTCCTGGGAACCCATATCCATGAAGATATTGTTCTCGGTGTTGCTTACGAAAAGCAGATTGGTGTCCGGGATGGGGGTGTATTGCGGCTCTCCTTCGGTAACCAGCAGTTCTGCCGGAACCGTGCTGACGACGATCTCCGGCATCTCACCGCCTTCTTTTTTCACTTCTTTCTTGGGCATCTCCCGGTCGTCTTTATTGGTGACTACCTTTTTCCCCTCCAGCTGGGCGGTCAAAGTCTTCAGGGCCTGGGGGAGACTCTCCACATCTTTCCAGGGTCCCACGACGTTGGCGGCCGAGAGCCAGGTGTCACCGCCTTTCAGGTAATAGACCTTTGCAGCCGGGTCGTAAAATATGAAGAAGGGCGTGTTCACCATCTGCATGAGCTTGGAGTCGGGAATGGGGAGAAGCTTGGGGTCACCATCCACCATCACCAGGACCACGGGATGGGTTGTGAAGATGATCTTGGGGGGGGCGTTCTGTAAACCTTGGTCTGCGGCCCTCTCTTTCTCCACCACCGCCAGGGCGGCCAACAGCCGGTCGAGGGAAATGGTGACTTTCCAATCCTTCATCTCTTCGTTCAAGAACTTCTTCCCCTCCTCCAATTTCTCCGGCTTGGCGTTCGGAAACCTGAGGTCCGTCACCTTAATGTCATCAATGGTGGACATACGGGTATCCCGCTCGGTCATGACCCGGCCTTCGAGCCAGACCGCGCCGAAGACCGGCTGCTTCCAGCCCTTCTTTTGAAAGGATATGGCGGCATAGGTCGTCAGTTTATCGCCTTTGAAATCCTCCAGTTGGGGTTGGTACATGACCAGGGTGCCCTTGGGGTGTTCGAAACGCCTGGGCCATTTGTCCTGTTCCGACCAGCTTTTCCCTGGGAAAACCAGGATCACGCCAAGCGCCATCACCACCAAAACCCATACGCAAGCTGAAACCTCCCGCTTCTTCATCATGCTCTCCTTGTTGCCCTGAAAACTCCAGGAAAGTCCACTGATTCGTCGGTTACCTTTGAATCTACCAGATTTTTTTTAGTTTACAAAAGATTCCTGATTACCCTTTCTTGATATTATCCCTCACGGGCTCAAGACCCGCCTAAAACAAGAGCAACGAAAGGCGCCAGGAGTTGACAACTTGCCATATCCGTAAAGTATAAAGAGAATAACCTAGGTGCGGGTATGAGCCGCATAACGAAAGGGGGGTTTTAGGAGGGACTTCTGGAACTGGGGGATAGGAGGTCTCCGAAAACTCTGGCAGGAGTCTCGAACTCATTGCAGAACCTCTTTTGGCGCCAGTTGGTCATTCTGAGCAAAGCGAGGAATCTAGTCTTTCCAATAACCTAGACTCTGCGCGGGCGTTCAGGGTGACACAAAAAACCGGTTTTGGAATAGCTTCTTATCCGTCCCCGGCCCTCGCCCGATTCAGCTCCGGGACCTACCGGGGTTGTTTGGTCAGCCGCATCAACATTGATGACGGTCGTTGGGTGGTTGGCGGTTGATCCTGAGAGCAACCTGCTTGAACAAAAGCATCAGACTTTATCCGACAGCTACTGCTTCACCACAGTTTGATGCCGAAAAAATTCCGCATATTTTGGAGCAGCCAATGGGTGGTGGTTTCCTCTTCCCCATCGCCGGTCTGGGCGCTGGTGGCCGCTTCAATCTTCCGGAGTCGAATTTTCCGGGCGGCCATCACGGCGCTGATTTTTTCCAAAAGTTCCGGACTTTCCTGAAAAATAGGGATGAGAATTTCTTTGCTGATTTCATAACAGATCAGCTCGGTTTCCGCTTGGGCGGAGGCTGCCCGGGGCTCTCCGGTTAATAAGGCCATTTCCCCAAAGAACCCGCCGGGCTGAATATGCGCTACCCATATATTCGTTCCTGCCGCGTCCTTGACCAGGATATTGACCAGGCCCTCCTCGACGATAAAGAGCGAGGAGCCTGCCTCATCCTGAGTTACGATGAATTCCTGGGCGCTATACTTTTTTCTCTCCATGCCCTCGGCTATCCTGGTCAGGTAGTTCTCACCCATGATTTTAAAAAACTCGATACCTCTAATCAGCTCGAGTTTTACCAGCTCTTCCTCTCGCCTGCCGTTATTTTCCGGCACCAGGCGCTGGTCTATCCGGTTGTAGGATAAGTCGATGCCGGCAACGTGCAGATGCTTTAAGACGTTTTCGTGCACGACTTTCGTGACCTGAACGTTTTCCGCATAATCGCTCACCCAAAACCAGAGACACCAGAGCACCCCGCGGGGGTCAAACTTCCGGAGGATTACTTGGGGCTCCGGTTCCTGCATAATTCCCGGCGTACTCAGAAGCGCGGCCATCAGGATGCGTTTGGCCCTTTCCGTGGCAATGGTGTCGCTCAAAGTGACCTGGACTTCCGCCCGGTAATGCCGCTCGGGGATACTGTAATTGATGAACTTGGTCCTGGCCATCTCGCTGTTGGGAATAACGATGATTTCGTCTGCCTTGGTATGCAGGCGAGTGGCTCGCCAGTTAATTTCCACCACCCGGCCGATCATGGAACCGCCAGGGCGGGAGCGCATCTCAACTTCCATCCAATCGCCGATATTGTAGGCCCGCTCCACGCTCAGGGCCACGCCGGAGAACACATCGGATATCATGCGGGTGATGGCTAAGCCGATGACGGCAGCCAAAACACTGGAGCCGGCGATGAGGCCGGAAAGGGGGGCATGCAAGACAAAACCGCAGACCGATAGGATAACAGTAAACCCGATTGTGGCGGTGACGATATCCTGGAGCAGCTTGGGAACAGGGTGGCCCAAGCGCTTTTCCAAATTCGACCACAGGAGCGATTGGATAATTCCCGAAGCTAACCATCCGAAAGAGGTCCACACGAAGATTTCGATTAAGACGCCTATGAGATGAGGCAGTTTCCCCCAGCCGAAAACCGTAATTAATCCCTGCAGATACGCCTTAAAATTAAGCAGCAGCAGGGCGCAGAAAACCACCCCTATCTGAAAAACAAATTTTTTTGGATAATTGACTGCCATGGCCTATTTCCCCTAATTTTTTCGGCGATTCCACCAAGACAGATAGATTGCTCCCTTAAGCGTCATCGTAAGAGTTTATCTGACTCAGGTTTTCTTTAACCGGAAGTAATGATCAGCGCTTATGCCAATCAAGAGGTCCCAAGTTTAGCGGATAAAGCAATTTTAATAAATATATAATGTATAGAACCGCATTTTATCCCTCATGGACGCCCACGGAAACCACAAACCGCGCCGATCGCCGCCGGTCCGCCCCGGCTTCGATCAAGCTCAAGATGGGCAGGTTTCCGGCAAGATATAGTTATTGCAAAAAAAATAATTTCGTTCGGTAACGGCGGGGCCAGTCGGGTCCTGTCCTTTCAGGGCCCAGGGCGCAGTGCCCGGACAAACCAAAGCATAATGAATCGGAAAAACTGTTGGCAATCGCGAGAACCGCACCTGTGCGTAGTTTCACAAAACCCAGCTCGTAGGCTTGACAGTGGCAGGAATTCCAAATAAAATTATTAATTCCACAGGCTTCTTACAAATTCCCTCGCAGGTTTGCGAGGTCGTAAGGTAAGGTACTCACGATGAAAATGTATTTGATGACCCCGGGACCGACTCCGGTGGCCCCGGAGACCCAGCTGGCTATGGCTCAGCCCATCATTCACCACCGCTCACCCCAATTTATGGAGATCTTGGCGGAGGTGAGAGATGGTCTGAAATATCTGTTCCAAACGGAGCAGGAAGTGCTCATGTTCACCGCGACCGGCACCGGCGCCATGGAAGGGTCGGTGGCCAACACCCTGTCCGCCGGGGATACCGCCCTGGTGGTGGACGGCGGCAAGTTTGGCGAGCGCTGGACCGAACTGTGCAACGTTTACGGGGTCAAGGTGAATCGCCTCGCCGTGGAATGGGGCCGGGCCGTGGACCCCAAAGCAGTGGCCAAGATCCTGGATGCCAATCCGGACATCAAGGCGGTCATGGTCCAGGCCAATGAGACCTCCACCGGCGTGCAGCACCCGGTGAAAGAACTGGCGGCAGTGACCAAAAACCGCCCGGGGACCATCCTGATAGTAGACGCCATCTCGGCTTTGGGCGGCTATGCGCTCCCCATGGACGAGTGGGGCATCGACGTGCTGGTGGCGGGTTCGCAGAAGGCCATGATGCTGCCCCCGGGCCTGGCGTTTGCGGCCCTGAGCCCCAAGGCCTGGGAGTTCGTCAAAAAATCCACCCTGCCCAAATATTACTTTGATTTCACCAAGCAGCTCAAATCCCAGGGGAAGAACCAGACGCCGTATACCTCGCCGGTCTCCCTGGTTTTGGGCTTGCAGGAAGTCCTGGGCAAGATCAAGAAGTCCGGGCTGGAGAAGATCTATGCCCACAACCGGCGGCTGTCCAGGGCCACCAAGGCGGCCATGGCGGCGATGGGGCTCAGTCTCTATTCCAAGGACAATGCCTCGGACGTCTTGACCGCAGTGGAGGCCCCGGCCGGGGTTGACGGTCAGAAGGTGGTGAGCAAGCTCCGGGAGCAGGGGATCTGGATCGCCGGCGGCCAGGCCCAGGCCAAGGGCAAGATCTTCCGCATCGCCCACATGGGCTTCATCGACACCGTGGATCTCCTGGGCACCCTGGGCGGGCTGGAGACGGTGCTCAATGGATTAGGATACAAGGTCGAACCCGGCGTGGGGCTGCGGGCGGCTCAAGATATCTTGACCAAGGAGGCAGGGGCATGAAAGTCCTGATCAGCGATAACTTACACCAGGCCGGGATTGACATTCTCAAGTCCCATGCCAACATTGAGGTAGTGGCCCGCCCCGGCATGAAGCCGGAGGAGTTGCTGGCGGAAATCAAGGACGCGGACGCGCTGGTCATCCGCAGCGCCACCAAGGTAACCGCGGATCTAATTGCCGCCTCGCCCCGGTTAAAGGTGGTGGGTCGGGCCGGCACCGGGCTGGACAACGTGGACATCCCCGCGGCCTCCAAACGTGGCATCGTGGTGATGAACACCCCCGGAGGCAACACCATCACCACCGCGGAGCACGCCTTGTCGCTCATGATGGCCCTGGCCCGGAACATTCCCCAGGCCTCCCAGTCCATGCGGGAAGGCAAGTGGGAGAAAAAGAAATTTCAGGGCACCGAACTTTTCAACAAGACCCTGGGAATCATCGGCATGGGGCGCATCGGCACCGTGGTGGCCGAACGGGCCCTGGGCCTGAGGATGCGGGTGCTGTGCTACGACCCCTTCATTACCAAGGAACTGGCCGCCAAGATCGGGGCGGAGCTGGTCTCCCTGGACGAACTTCTGGCCCGTTCGGACTTCATCACCATCCACACCCCGAAGACCAAGGACACGGCCAAACTCCTGAGCCGGGAAGCCTTCATGAAGATGAAACCCGGGGTGCGCCTGATCAACTGCGCCCGGGGCGGTCTGATCGACGAGGCGGCCTTGCTGGAAGCCTTGAAGGAAGGGAAAGTGGCCGGCGCGGCCCTGGATGTCTACGAGACCGAGCCGCCCGCCGGTGACTGGCCGCTGCGGGAGATGCCCAATGTCGTCTGCACGCCGCACCTGGGGGCTTCCACCGAGGAGGCCCAGGCCAATGTGGCGGTGGCCGTGTGTGAGCAGATTCTGGAACTGCTGCTCTACGGGACCATCAAGAACGCGGTGAATGCGCCCTCGGTTTCCCAGGAAGCCATGGGCCAACTGAAGCCTTATCTCACTTTGGCCGAGGCCCTGGGGGCTTTTCAGGCCCAGATCAGCGAAGGGGCCATCACCTCCGTGGCCATTGCCTATGTCGGCGAGGTGGCCAAGCTGGACACCAAGCCTCTGACCCATTCCATCCTGAAAGGCATGCTCTCCCTGGTGGTGGGCGATGAAGTCAACTACGTCAACGCCCCCTCCATGGCGGCCTCCCGGGGTATCCACATCAGCGAAGAGAAAGTGGACTCCACGGAGGATTTCTCCACCCTGATCCGTCTGACCGTCAAGGCCGGACGTGAGGAAAACGTGGTGGCCGGCACCATCTTCGGAAAATATGAGCCGCGCCTGGTGCGGATCAACAAGTTCCGCATGGAGGTCGTCCCCGAGGGGCACATGCTGTTCATTTACAACACCGACCGCCCCGGGGTAATCGGCGCCATCGGCTCCACCATCGGCAAGCATAGCATCAACATCGCCCGGATGACCGTGGGCCAGGAGAAGGAGCGGGGACAGAACGTCATCCTGCTCACCACCGACACGCCCGTGACCCCGGAATGTCTCAAGGATGTGCTGGCCCTGGAACATGTGGCCATGGCCTATCAGTTGGAGCTCTAAAGTATTGCGACACGTAGACGCCGGAGGCAGGCATGGGTGAGTCCGAAGATAAAGGTTATTCCGTCGAGGACCGGCGTTATCTCCATATGAGCGAGGAAGAGAAGGCCAAACGGCGGGAGGCGGCTGCCGAAGATGCGGTCAAAGCGGCTGCGGCTGAAGAAGCCTTTCAGGAGGCTTCCCATAAGGCCGCGTCTGAGGGCGACCAAACCGGCCAGGAAGTCCCCTTGCCGGACATCACCTTCTCTTCCCTGATCTTCTCGTTAAGTTCCTCGGCTTTTGTCGGCCTAGGGGCTATTCCGGACCCCAACACCGGCAAGACGGAAAAGAACCTTGACCTGGCCAAGCAGACCATCGATCTGCTGGGCATCCTGCGGGAAAAAACCCGGAACAACCTGAGCCAGGAGGAGGAAAACCTCTTCGATCACCTGCTCTATGATTTACGGATGTCGTATGTCAGGGAGATCGGCTGATTACGGACGCCGCCGGGGAAGCGATCCGGGTACTGTGCCCCGCCAAGGTTAACCTCTACCTCAGGGTGGTGGGGCGCCGCGCCGATGGTTACCATGAACTGGTGACCGTGATGCAGCCCTTGACCATGGCCGATGAATTGACCGTAAGCCTGGCCGGGCAGGGTATCAGCCTGGAATGCGACCATCCGGAGCTGCCCCGGGGGGAAGAGAACCTGGTCTGGCGCGCCGCCCGACGGTTTCAGGAAGAGACTGGCCAGAAGTTGGGGGTGCGCCTGAACCTGCGCAAGCGGATTCCCGTGGCCGCGGGACTGGGAGGCGGGAGCAGCGACGCGGCCGGGACCCTGTTGGCCTTGAATGACCTGGCCGGGGCGCCTCTTTCCCAGACCCGGTTGCACCGTCTGGCCAGCCTCCTGGGGGCGGATGTGCCGTTTTTTCTCAACCGGGGACCGGCGGTGGGGCGGGGCACCGGCACTGAGCTCAGTGTCGTGACCTTGCTCCCTTACTGGTATTTGCTGGTTAATCCGGGTGTGCCCCTGTCCACCCGCTGGGTCTATGAAAATCTCGATCTGGCCGGCCTGCCGGGGCCGCCGGCGATTGAGGCCTGGGACCCGGACCATCCGGAAACCTGGGTGCGCAACGATCTGGGGACGGTGGCGCTGAAGCGTTTTCCGGAACTGGGGGGGCTTCTGGCAGGACTGAAGGAATCAGGGGCCTGGTGCCAGGGCATTTCCGGGAGCGGCCCCACTTTATTCGGCCTGTTCCGAAGCCGGGAGGCGGCGCAGCAGGCGGGCCAGAGGTTACGCCGGACCTTCCGGGGCTGGCTGGCCGTAGCCCGGGGCCTCACCGGCCCGGAACCCGAGACGACCTGGGAGAACCACGCATGGATGATCTAAAGGTCTTTAGCGGCAACGCCAACCGCCCTCTGGCGGAGAAGATTTGCCAGCATCTCGAAATACCTCTGGGAGATGCAGCGGTGGGACATTTTTCTGACGGGGAAATCTCGGTGGAGTTTCGGGAGAATGTCCGAGGTAAGGATGTTTACATCGTGCAGCCCACGTCCATGCCCTGCAACGAACACCTCTTAGAACTGCTTATCATGATTGACGCCCTGAAACGGGCTTCGGCGCGCTGTATCACGGCCGTGGTGACTTATTACGCCTACGCCCGCCAGGATCGGAAGACCGCGCCCCGGACCCCCATTTCCGCCAAGCTGGTGGCCGATCTCATCACCACCGCCGGGGCCAACCGGATGATCACCATGGACTTACATACCGGGCAGATTCAGGGATTTTTCAATATTCCGGTGGACCATATTTATGCGGCCCCTGTGACCCTGGAGTATATTCGCGAAAATTTCACCGGGGACGTGGTGGTGGTGTCTCCCGATGCCGGCGGGGTGGAGCGGGCCCGGGCCTTTGCCAAGCGCCTGGACACCTCCCTGGCGATCATCGATAAGCGGCGGGACGCCACGGCCATCAAGGCCATGACCCTGATCGGCAATGTCTGGGGCAAGGAGGCCATCATCCTGGATGACATGGTCGCCACCGGCGCCACCCTGACCATGGCGGCGGAACTCCTGATGCGCCACGGGGTGCGGGCGGTCCATGCCTGCGTCACCCACCCGGTGATGTCGCGCAACGCCGTAAGCAACCTCCAGGGGTCCATGGTCCAGACCCTGGCGGTCACCGACACCATTCCTCTCACCCCCGAGGCCTCGGCCCTGGAAAAAATCCGGGTCCTGTCCGTGGCTCCGCTCCTGGGGGAGGCCATCAAGAGGATCCACAATCAGGATTCAGTGAGCTCTCTGTTCGTGTGAGGGAGCGGTCAGCAGTCAGCTTTCCACAATCAGCGGCTTTCATCATTTTCTTGTGTTCTCATGCCGTTCCGGTTGATAATCTTTCAAGGCGTAGAATCTCGCTGTTTTCAGCGGTAAGCTGATATGCCTACTGATAGCTGAAGGCTCATATGCGATTGATCGTGGGATTAGGGAATCCCGGCCGGGAGTATGCCTGGACCCGGCATAATCTGGGATTCCAGGTGGCGGCGCATCTATCGGAACTTTGGGGTATTCCGTTAAACCGCCACAGTCATGCCTCGGTCTGGGGCCGGGGACGGGTGGGATCGGAGGCCGTCATCCTGGCCCAGCCCACCACGTTCATGAATCTAAGCGGTCAGGCGGTGTCCCGCCTCATGGCCTATTTCAAGCTCACTCCCGGGGATTTAGTGGTCATCCATGACGATCTGGATGTGCCTTTGTGGCGCCTTAAGCTCACGACGCGGGGCGGCCCCGGAGGCCATCGGGGCGTTCTGGACCTCATTGCGACTCTGCACACGGAGGAGTTTCTCAGGGTCAAGCTGGGGATTGGCCGGCCCGCCCCCGGAATGCCGACGGAACGATATGTGCTGTCGCCTTTCCCGGCTGAGGACGCTGAAAACGTGGCTGAACTGATCGAACGGGGGGGCCAGGCGGTGGCGACGTTGCTGACGGAAGGGCTTACTGCGGCCCAAAACCGCTTCCACGGAGAGGCGATCGATTCGAAAGAATAGAACTTATACCGGTGGCACAGGCAACTCGCCTGCGCCACCATTTGGTTTTGGAGCTTTTCCAGCCAGTCGCAGATGAGCCTTTGCTTCACGCGAAACTATGAAGGTCCCTGGTAGGGGCGGTTCGCGAACCGCCCCTACGGGGACTTTTCCCGTGATGTGATAGCGTTTGCCACAAAATCATTTCACTGGCTGATTTTTAAATCCCCCTCAATCCCCCTTTGCCAAAGGGGGACTTGATTGTCAATTTTCCTTGGTCCCCCCGTTGCTCAAGGAGGGCAGGGGGGTTGGTTTTGAGAACATTTCCCATAAGGGAAAAACCTTTTGCATTCGCTATGATTGATAGCGGGGGAGGGATGGAGCATGCCGCCCAAAAGGGATGATGACGACCGGGAACGGCCCAGCTGGCGGGAGATCGACCAGCGGCGGGACGGCACGCGCCACCGGGGACCGGCGCGGCCCCCGGTGTCCAAGCCCCAGGCGGAGTCGATCCGCAAACAGGCCCTGGCCCAGGCCGAGGCCCTGTTTAAGGGCAAACGGGCCCGGCCGGAATATCAAGCCGATCTAAAAAAGTTGGAAGCCAGCCACGGCGGCAAGAAATTCCCCGGACTGGCGAAAAAATTTCTGGAGGAGTACGGGTTGCCGGAAGAGTGGGGCGCCCTGACCCGGTTTCTGGATTATGCCGACCCCACGGTGGTGGTGGAAGTGCTCCAGGCCATGGCGGGCCAGGCGGCAAAGCGCAGCCGGGTGGAGCAGCAGGGTTTCAAGGGCCGCTTGCAGGTTCTGGCCTTAACCAGCCCTCATGGGGAAGTGCGGCGGGTGGCTGAGGAGATTCTGGCCGGAATGGCGTGATGAAGGCGTGGTCACTTTAATTTAATTAAATTGATGAATAAATAAATTGACAGTAATTTTACTAATGTTGTATTATCGAACCTACTTACATGATGTGGAGGAGTTATCATAAACTTATAGCATAGTTGCATCTTAACAACCTCAAGGACCATCTACGGCAGCACAAGGAGGTGCGGAATGATCAGGAATGATCACCGTGTGGTTCGAGGGCTAGAAGACCCCTTCGACCCGTCTCGGATTCCCGAATTAACCGACATCATCACCGCAGACCCGCATTTCCAGGAAATCCTGGCCTGGCTGCCCATCTGCGCCGGCTCCGATCTCCCCATTCTCCTCACCGGGGAGCCCGGCACCGGCAAAGAACTGGTGGCCAGGGCTATTTATGCGCTGGGGCCGGCCTGGAGCCGGACCTACCAGCGCCTCAACTGCGCCGCCCTGACGGAGTCCCTGTCCTCCAGCGAGCTGTTTGGGCACATACAGGGGGCTTTTACCGGGGCGAGCCACGCCCGTCCGGGCAAGTTCAAGCTGGCCCATGGGGGGACCCTGTTCCTGGATGAAGTGGGGGAACTGCCCCTGTCCATCCAACCCAAACTCCTCCGGGCGGTGGAGCAAGGGGAGATCGAACCGGTGGGCGGCGATGCCAGCGTCAAGGTGGATGTGCGCCTGATCGCCGCCACCAACCAGGATCTTGCCGGCCTCATTGCCCAGGGACGCTTCCGCCAGGATCTGTACGACCGGTTGGCGGTACTGGCCATCCATCTGCCGCCCTTGCGGGAGCGCCCCGCTGACATCCTGCTCTTAGCGGAGCATTTCGGCCGGGAGGCGGCCCAACGCTATGGCCGAGGCCAGTCTTTGCAGTTCAGCAACGCCGCCCGGCGCCGACTGGGGAGACAGGCCTGGCCGGGTAATGCCCGGGAACTCAAGAACGTGGTCACCCGGGCCGTGCTGTTAAGTTCAGGCAGCCTCATCCGGGAGCAGGATCTGTTTTTTAACCCGGGGAAGTGTTTGCCGCCGAAGCTTACCCCGGACCCGGGGGAAGGGGGGCTGGCGTCCCGTCCCTCGGCGGGGCGACTGAGGGAACTTTTGGCGTCGGAAGGGGGGAACGTGGCGGCTTTGTCGCGCCGCCTCCAAGTCTGCAGCAAGACCATCTATCGCTGGGTCAAAACCTATCACATTAATCTGATGGACAGCCGTGACGCCGCGGTAGTTTGAGCTTTAAAAGGGCACAGCACGGTTGGCCCGCTATGGTTACTATACGAGGCGGGGACAGGTTCGCCCCTACGATACGCCGTTTTTTGCATACAACTCAGTATTACGGGTGGGCCGCAGGCCCATGAACGACTGTCTGGGCAAAAAAAACCGCCCTCCTTGGCGGGAAGGCGGCGGTGGTTGACGGGGGTGAGGCGGGATCAGAGCACGGCTTTGGCCGCGGCCTTGGCCAGTTCGACGATGCGGTCCGGGAAGAAGCCGAAGCCGATGATGATGGCCGCCAGGGCATAGTTGAGCAGCCGGATGGGCAGGCTCAGGGTAATGGGGGGCAGCCCCGGGTCATCGATGAAGTAGGCGGCATAGATCACTTTCAGATAGTAATACAGGCAGATGGTGCCGTTCACCGCCCCGATGAGGACCAGCCAGAAGTATCCGGAGTTCATGGCCGAAGTGAAAATGAGCAGCTTGCCGGTGAAGCCGATGGACGGCGGCACCCCGGCCAGGGCGAAGATCCCTAAAATCAGGCTCATGCCCAACAGGGGGCAGCGGCGGTAGAGGCCGGCCAGTTCGGCGATCTTGAGGTCCCGGCCGTCAGTGGCCACCTCGGAGAGCACCATGAACACGGTGAAGTTCATCACCAGGTAGGCCAGGGCATAGTAGATGGCACCGATGTAGCCGGCTTCGGTTATGGTCAGGACGCCCATGAGGAAGACGCCGGCATGGGCGATGGAGGAGTAGGCCAGCAGGCGTTTAAAATCTTTCTGGACAATGGCCACCAGGTTGCCCAGGGTCATGGAGACGATGGAGAGGATGACCAGGGCGATGGTGAAATTATAGCCAAAGGCGTGGCCCAAAACCGCCAGGCGCAGCAGCAGGGCGACGGCGGCGGCTTTGGAGGCGGTGGCGATGAAGGCGACGACCTGGTTGGTCGCCCCCTGGTAGACATCCGGGGCCCAGAAGTGGAAGGGGAATACCGAGAGCTTGAAGAAAAAGCCCGCCATGGCCAGGAGCAGCCCGATGATGCCGATGGGGCTGTTCACCAGCAGGGCCATCTTGGGAAGAATGTCGACCAGGTAGGTGGAGCCGGTGGCGCCGAAGATGTAGCTTAAGCCGAAGAGCATGAAGCCCGAGGACACGGCGCCGATGAAGAGATACTTGATGCCGGCTTCCACGTCGATGCCGTCACCGCGCCGGAGGGGCACCAGGATATACAGGGAGTAGGAGGACAGCTCCAGGGCCACGTAAATGGTGAGGAGTTCCACCGAACTCACCAGCATCATCATGCCGATGGTGGTGGTGGTGAGGAAGAGGTAGAATTCCGCCTGGTAGCGCTCCTCAATCTGGGCCAGGTTGTGGGAGATGGTCAAGACCAGGAAGAGACCCAGGGCCAGGGCGAACTTGAAGATCTGGCTGAACAGGTCCACCCGGTAGGCCTTGAAGAACAGGTCCCCCTGTTGAAACAGGCAATAGCCGGTGACCAAGACGCCGATGGCCGACAAGGCCAGGGCAACCTGGTAGTCCAGCCGCACCTGCACCTCGCGCCTCAAGGTGAAGCAGAAGAAGACCAGGGCCATGCCCAGATAATAGAGTTCCGGTCCGAAGAGCATCATGTTCATGGTTACATTCCCTGGAGAAACGGTACTACCGATGATTTAATCATGCTGACCATCAGCTGCGGGAAGAACCCGAAAAGGAGCAGGGTGCCGATGAGGATCATGCGGGGCAGCGCCAGGAAGGGGCTGACGTCCTCAAAGTGCACGAATTTCGGGTTGGGTTGGTTGAAGAAGGTGCTTTGGACCACCCGCAAGGCAAACAGGGCGCCCACCACCAGGGCGGCGATGGCTAACAGGCCGGCCACCGGGAAGACCTTGACCGCGGCGACAAAGACCAGCAATTCGGCCCAGAAGCTGGCAAACCCTGGCACCCCGGCGCCACAGAGGGCGGCGGTGATGAAGAAGGCGGAAGCCACGGGCATGATCTTGGAGAAGCCCCCCAATTGGTGGATATCCCGGGTGTGGGTGCGGTCATAGATATAGCCCACCGAGGAGAAGAAAAGGGCGGTCATGGCGCCATGGGCGAACATCTGGAACACCGAGCCGTTGAGGCCGTCCACGGTGCCGGTTGACAGCCCCAGGCAGACGATGCCCATGTGGGAGACCGAAGAATAGCCGATGACGTATTTCAGATCGGTCTGGGCCAGGCCCACGAACACCCCGTAAACGATGCCGACGGTGGCCAAGAGCATCATGAGATTGGCCCAGTATTGGAAGCCCTCGGGGAGCAGAAACATGGCGACCCGCAGGATGGCGAAGGAGCCCAGCTTCATCAACACGCCCGCATGGAGCATGCTGACGGCGGTGGGAGCCGCCACGTGGCCGACGGGGGACCATGTGTGGAGCGGCCAAACCGCGGCCAGCACCCCAAACCCGAAAAACAGGAGGATGAAGGCAACCTTCTGAACCCAGGGGGTGAAGTGGGCTCCGTGGAGCATGAGCATGTTGAAGGTGTTGAGCCCTGAGCTGGCATAGAGGAGCAGGATGCCGGGGATAATGAGACCACTACCGGCCATGAGGTACAAGGTCAGCTTCATGGCGGCGTATTCTTTGCGGGTGGAGCCCCAGACCAGGATGAGGATGTACATGGGCACCACGGCGATCTCATAGAACAGGAAGAAGAAGAACATGTCGTAGGACATGAAGACGCCGAATACTCCGGTCACCAGGGCCATCATCCAGATGAAGTATTCCTTGGTGCGGGTCTCCAGTTCCCACATGGTGAGACAGCCGGTGAAGATGACGATGCCGGTGAGGAGCAGCATCGGGGCATTCAGGCCTTCGACGCCCACAAAGTAGGTGATGCCGAAGGTCTTCACCCACTCGTACTTCTCCACGTACTGCAGGCCCCCCAGACCCTTGTCGTAGGTCACAAAGACGAAGATGGCCAGAGCCATGGAGATACCGGCCGCCACCACGCTTACTGCCCGGATAAGGAACTTCTGCTCTTCCTTCAGGGTAAGGAGGATGAGCAGACCCGTAAACGGGGCCAGCAGCATACAACTCAAATACGGAAATGAAGCAGCATGTTCGGTCATATCAGCGACCCATCACGAGATAGATCCCGACGCCAGCCAGGACCAGTACCATAAACAGCAGGTTGTATTGTAAAAACGCGGTTTGAATATAGGACAGTATCCGGCCGCTGCCGACGGTGGAGAAGGCCACCGCATCGACGCCGCCATCCACCACCCGGCGGTCGTTGTAGGTGAACACCCGGGAAAAGGTGCCATAGATGAACCGGTTCAGGAACCAGCGCCAGAAATGGTCCATGTACCACTTCTGGATGAAAAAGTTTTGCAGGGCGGGGACCTTACTGATGAAGCCGACACATTTGGCGTTCTTGGCGCCCCAATCGAACCAGGCCAGCACGATGCCCCCCACGGCGCAGCTAACCGCCGAGGCCAGGAGGAAGTAATTCATGGCGTGGTGATGCACTTCCCCCAGGAGCATCTTTTGGAGATAGCCTTCACAGAAACCCAGGATCAGGGTGAAAGAGGCCAGCACGATGAGGGGGAAGGCCATGACCCAGGGCACCCCGTGAGGCTCGTCGTGGCCGTGGCCGTGGCCGGCGGCATCATGGCCGTGGGCGTCCTGCCCATGGGCCTCTTCTTCGACGGGGACAACATGGCCGGGGACCTGGGCATAAGCTGAAGGCTGCTTGGGGAAGAGCATGACAAAGATTACCCGGAAGGCGTAATACGCGGTCAGGAAGGCGCCTCCCAGGCCCAGGACCAACCAGAGCTTGTTGTCTAAATGGGCCAGGGCCGTCAACACCAGTTCCTTACTGAAGAAGCCGGCCAGGGGGAAGATGCCGGCCAGGGCCAGGGCGGCAATGGTGATGCAGGTCATGGGGATGATCAGCTTGCGCCCCCCCTGGGTGGCCATGGTAAAGAAGTCGTTGGTGCCGAAATGGTGGATGAAAACACCGGAACAGAGGAACAGGAGGGCCTTGAAGGCCGCATGGGTGGTCAGGTGGTAGTAGCCGGCGAACAGGGTGCCGGAGGCCAGGGCCGCGGCGGCGAGGCCCATGGCCATGAAGCCTAGCTGGCTCACGGTGGAGTAGGCCCAGACCTGCTTGATGTCCGTGGCCACCATGCCGATGGTGGAAGACAGGATCAGGGTGATGGAGGCGATGACAAGGATTACGGTCATGGCCGTGGCCGAGGCCGCAAAGAACGGGAAGATCCGGGTCATGAGGTAGACGCCGGCGGCCACCATGGTGGCGGAATGGAGCAAGGCCGAGACCGGGGTGGGGCCTTCCATGGCGTCCGGGAGCCAGACGTGCAGCGGGAACTGGGCGCTTTTGCCCATGACGCCGCAGAAGATCAAGAGGGCCGAGGTGGTGAGGAGCCAGGGGGGCATCTTGTGGGCCACCGCGGCGGCGTTAACCGTGGCGATATCCAGGTTGCCGTAGAACAGCACCAGGAAGACCAGGCCCATGAAGAAGCCGATATCCCCGAAGCGGGTGACCACAAAGGCCTTTTTGCCGGCTTCGGAGGCGGAGAATTTCTCGTACCAGAAGCCGATGAGGAGATAGGAGGCCAGGCCCACCAGCTCCCAGGCGATGTACAACTGGAGGAGGCCGCTGGAGATCACCAGGGTAAGCATGGCCAGGGCAAAGAGGGACAGGTCGGCGTAATACCGGCCGAACCCGGGGTCCCCCGCCATGTAGCCGATGGAGTAGACCTGCACCAGCCAGCTGATGGTGGCCACGATCACGAACATGATCAGGCTGGTAGGATCAAGGAGAAAGCCGAAGGGCACCTTGACGATGTCGGACACCAGCCAGTCGAAATTGTAGATGATGGGTGCGTGGCTACCCAGCTTGAAGAAAAAGGTCCAGGCAATCACCAGGGGGATGGTGGAGGCCACGAGGGAGATGGCCAGAGACAGCTTGGGATTATCCCTGGTGAAGATCATAATCAGGGCGAAGGCCGACAACGGCAAAAAGACCGTCAGCAGACAACCTAAGAGAATCGGATCAGACAAACCCATGATCAACCCCTAAGCTCGGTGGCGTGTTCGACGTTGATGGATTTCAGTTTCCGGTACACGGCCACGATAATGCTCAAGGCGATGGCGGCTTCCGCCGCGGCCACGGCCATGATGAACAGGGTAATGACCTGCCCGACGGCCGGGTGGGGCGCCAGGAAGCGGTTGAAGGCCATGAAATTGATGCTGGCGGCGTTCAAGATCAGCTCCACGGAAATCAGGATGGCGATGAGCGAGCGCCTGGTCAGGACACCGTAGAGGCCGATGACAAAGAGCATCAGGGCCAGATAGAGGTAAGTCTGCAATTGGTTAAACAGCAACATCTCAAACCCTCGGATTAAGGTTTACCGCGGCCGCCCCGGGCAGTGACGATGGCGCCCAGCATGGCCACCAGCAGCAGCAGCGAAACCAGTTCAAAGATTAAGGCGTAATTGGTGAGGAGGTAATGACCGATGGTGGTGATGGACCAATCGGCGCTCCGTTCCGGGGCCGGGGTCCACTGGGTCTTCTTCAGCAACAGCGCCAGGAAAACAAAGATGGCGCCGGCGCCCACCGCGGCCCCCAGGACCTTGGCCCGGTTGCGGGGCGGCGGGGGGAGATACAGGGGCGTGGAGAGCATGATGGCAAAGCAAATGGCGATGCAGATGGCCCCGACATAGATGAGGATCTCCATCAGGGCGACGAAGGGGCTGTTGAGAAAGAGAAAGATACCGGACACCCCGAACAGGGAGAGACACAACCCCAGGACATTGTGGAAGATGCTCCGGGCTCCCACCGCGATGAGAGCGCCCAGGATGGTGAGTCCCACCACCATCACAAAGGCGGCGGTGGCCGCAGTCTGGGGAGTCAACCAGGCGCTTACGAAGTTCATTCTTTGACCTCTTTGTTCTCTTTGGAGGGGGCCGCTTTGGCCTCGGCTTTCGCTTTGGCTTCTTGTTCTTTTGCGGCTTTCGCCGCAGCCTCAGCCGCAATAGCCGCGGCGATGTCCGCTTCCGTCGGGATAGGAGTGACGGGCAGGCCGGCAGCCTTCTGCCGGGTTTGCAGCAAGGTCAGGTGATCGAAGACGAAATCTTCCCGGGTGTAGCCCGCCAGCCGGTAAACCTGGGAGAATTCCAGGGCCGAGGTGGGGCAGACTTCAACGCACAGGCCGCAAAGACTGCAATATTGATGCTCATGGATGTACTTGGTGGCTCGCTTCTGCTTTTCCCCGGGGAACTTCGTGCCCTCCACGGTAATTAGTTGGGAGGGGCAGATGCGGGCGCACATCTCGCAGGCGATGCACTTGTGCGTCTGGGTCTCGGGGTCGATGATAAACTGGGGATAGCCCCGATACCTCGGGGTCATCTGGATCTTTTCCCGAGGGTACTGGACGGTGACGATGGGTTTGACAAAGTAGCGGATGGTCACCGCCATGCCTGCCAACAGACTCCAAAACCCCACCGCAATTTCTTTGAAATAACTCATCATCGCTACTCAACCTTTATTCCGGCAGTTAACCGGCCCACCTCATCTAAGTTTCAGCACAAAGGCAGTTATGAGCAGATTGACAAAGGCCAGAGGGATCAAGATTTTCCAGGCGAAAGTGACCAGTTGGTCGAAGCGCACCCGGGGGAAGGTCCAACGGAACCACATGAGCAGAAAGACCATGGCATAGACCTTGATAAGGAACCAGATGACCCCGGGCAGGAAGGGCCCGTGCCAGCCTCCCAGGAAGAGCACCGTGGCCACCGCCGAGGCGATGAAGATGTTGGTATATTCCGCCAGGAAGAAGAGGGCGAACCGCATCCCGGTGTATTCGGTGTGGAAGCCGGCCACCAGTTCAGATTCCGCTTCCGGAAGGTCAAAGGGGGCCCGGTTGGTCTCGGCGGTGGCGCAGATAATATAGAGAATGAACGCCAGGGGCTGCACCGCCACGAACCAGTAACGGCTCTGGGCGGCGACAATATCGGAGAGCCTGAACGACCCCACCATGAGAATGATACTCATGACGGTGACGAGCAGGGGAATTTCGTAGGCCACGTTCTGGGCCACGGAGCGGATGGCGCCTAAGACCGAGTACTTATTGTTGGACGACCATCCGGCCATGAGAATGGCCAGCACCGACAGGGTGGAGAAGGCGAGGATCAGAACGATGCCGACGTTCATGTCCCGGAGGATCAGGGTTTGGGAAAAGGGAATGACCAGGAAGGAGAGCAGAACCGGCAGGAAGACCACGATGGGGGCCAGCCAATAGATGGGCTTGTCCACTTCTTCCGGGGTGATGAGCTCCTTGCCCATGAGCTTGAGGGCATCAGCCAGGGACTGGAGGACTCCGTGGGGGCCGACCTCCATGGGGCCGGGGCGGAGCTGTATATGAGCCGATACTTTGCGCTCCACCCAGATGAGAAACAAGGCGTTCACCGAAACCAGGGCGATGACCCCGATCAGGCCCACGATCATCCGGGCCCCAGCACTACCCAATAATTGCCCCACAAGTTCCATAGTTTGCGCTCGTATCCGTACTTACCGGTCAATCTCCGGGATGACCACGTCAATGGAGCCCAGGTTGGCCACCAGGTCGGCAACCAGGTTGTCCACGGCCATTTCCGGGAAGAGGCTGAGATTGGCAAAGGACGGGACCCGAAGTTTGATCCGATAGGGTTTCACGTCACCCTGGCTGACGATGTAGCAGCCGAATTCCCCCCGGGCGGTTTCCACGGCCTGGTAGACCTCGCCCACCGGCGGCTTGATGCGTTTGGGCACTTTTTCCGCCATGATGGGGCCGTCGGGGAGCTTGTTGCAGGCCTGCTCGATGATGCGGCAGCTCTGCTCCATCTCGGCCAGGCGTACTATATAGCGGTCAAAAATGTCGCCCTTGGACCCGATGGGGATCTCAAAATCAAAGAGCGGATAGGCGGAATAGGGCTCGCTTTTGCGGATATCGTAAGGGATGCCGCTGCCCCGGAGGTTGGGGCCGGTGATGCCGTATTTGACGCACTGATCCTTGGTGATGAAGCCGACGTCCCGGGCCCGGTTGATGAAGATGACGTTCTTGGTCACCAGGTTGTCGTAGTCGGCCCAGCGGCTGCGCAGCCGCTGAATGAAGGCCCGGCAGCCGGTGATGAATTCCTCATCGAGATCAACGGGGACGCCGCCGAACCGATAGAAGCAGTAGGTGAGGCGCGAGCCGGTGATGCGGTCCAGGAGGTCCAGGATATGCTCCCGGTCGTCAAAACAATACATGATGGGGGTGAAGGCCCCCAGGTCCAGGAGATAGGCGCCGAACCACAGCAGGTGGGAAGTGATGCGGTTGAGTTCGGCGAGGATTACCCGGATGAACTCGGCCCGCTCCGGGACCGTGAGGCCCAGGAGTTTTTCCACCGCCATGCAATAGCCCTGATTGTAGGCCAGGGCGTGGAGGTAATCCACCCGTCCCATATTCGGCAGGAATTGCTGGTAATTGCGATTCTCCGCCATGTGCTCGTGGCCACGGTGCCCGTAACCGATGACCGGCTCCGCCTTGGTGATGAACTCGCCGTCCATCTCCAGGAGCACCCGCAGGACGCCGTGGGTGCTGGGATGCTGCGGACCCAAATTCAGGGTATAAGTCTTTTCTTCTAGTCCGAATAGCTCAATCATTGCCCTGGGACTCTCCGAAATCTTTCAGTAAGGGATGGAAATCGGCATCTTCCGGCAGCAAGATTCGCTTCAGGTTGGGATGCCCGAAGAAATGGATGCCGAAGAGGTCAAAGACCTCCCGCTCATACCAATCAGCCCCCGGATAGATCTGGGAGATGGTGTACATGCCCTTCTTCTTGCCGAGAGGCACGTGCACGACGGTCCGGCATAGTTCATCGAAACTGGCGAAGTGGTACACCAGGTCGAAAGAGTCTCTTAAGTCCACCGCGGTGAAGGATTCCAGGAAGCAACCCGCGTCCAGCATAACCTGGGCCACGTCCGACATTTGGGTCGGTTGGGCTGCCACCTCCAGGTGGTATCCGGTCTTGGCGTAGTCGCCCTCGGCCACCTTTTCGAGATTCAAGGGGGCCAGCGCTTTGTGGAGATTATCCTTTAGCATCTCTGAACTTCCTGAGACGGCCCCGTTTGGTGATTTTTTCTTCCAGTAGAAGGATGCCTTCGATCAACGTCTCAGGCCGGGGCGGACAGCCGGGGACGTAGACGTCCACGGGGATGATGAGGTCGGCGCCGGGAACGATGGCATACTGGGTCGGATAATAAAAGGGGCCACCAGAAATGGCGCAGTTCCCCATGGCGATGACCCATTTGGGGGCGGGCATCTGCTCGTAGAGCCGCACCACTGCCGGAGCCATCTTCTTGGAGATGGTGCCGGCCACGATCATCAGGTCGCACTGCCGGGGTGAGGGCCGGAAAACCTCGGCCCCGAAACGGGCCAGATCAAACCGGGCCATGCCCACGGCCATCATCTCGATGGCGCAGCAGGCCAGGCCGAAGGTCATGGGCCACAGAGAATTGGCCCGGGCCAGGTTGAGGGCCTTTTCCAGGACTCCAAAATGGATTAGGGGTTCACCTGTTTTCGTTTCCAACTGAACACTCCTCTGTTCCAGGCATAGACGATGACCAGGGACAGAATGCCGATGAAGATGGTTACTTCGATGAAGTCCCGCCAGACATAGCCTTTGCCGTAGGCCAACAGCACCGGGAAGAGAAAGAGCACATCCACGTCGAAGGCCAGGAACAGCAAGGCAAAGAGATAGTAGATCACCGCTACCTGAATCCAGGCGCTGCCGATGGTGGGCATGCCGCATTCATACACGGCGTCCCGGGCGGCGCCGAAGCTCCGGGGGGCGATCAGTTTGGCGATGAGGAGGGGACCCATGGCGAACAGCCCCGCTGCCACCAGGTACACGAGAACAAACGAGAAATCGCTCAAGGCCTGCGGAATTTCCAACGCCCGACTCCTTGTGCTTTTTGGTACAACCTCGCCTTTTATACCCCAGGGGGGAAAACATAGTCAAGGAGTTTTTCCCCGCTCAGTGGAAAAAAACTTCTGGCGCCAGAGCAAGCACTGGCTCAAAAAGAGTTTTTCCTCACAAGAAAATTCGAACCAAGTGAATTTAAGCAGCCGTTGTTTCTCAAAACATGTTAGCATCGATCGAATGGCGGTGGCGCGGCGCAGGCCGGGCCTCGGTCCCCGGGGGCTTTGGCTCGAGTGGCCACGAAAAAGGAGTGGGCAGGCGGATGTCTCACTGGGAAGATTTGACCATGCCGGGTTTCGAGGCCCTGGGGCAGAAAACCCAAACGGTGATCTTGCCGGTGGGGTCGCTGGAGGAGCATGGGCCGCATCTGCCCCTGGGCACGGACACTTTTCACGCCCTGGAGGTGGCCCGGCGGGTGGCGGACCTGCGCCCGGTGGTGGTGGCCCCGCCCCTGTTTTACGGCATGTGCCGCTCTACCCGGGAGCATCCGGGCACGGTGAGTATCTCGGGGGACGCCTTGCGGGCCCTGCTCCTTTCGGTGGGCCGAGAATTCCACCGCCAGGGGATGCGCCACCTGGTGTTCGTCAGCGGCCACGCCGGCGGCACCCATATCAGCGCCATCGTCGAGGCGGCCGAATGCCTGCTGGCGGAGCTGCCCGAGGTTAGGGTCGCGGTGGTCAATCTGCTGGAGCTGCTCCGGGAGGTGCTGGCGGATAAACCGGACCTGGTCAAAACCCGGGGGGACTCTCATGCCGGGGAGGTGGAGACGGCCATCATGATGGCGGCCTACCCGCATCTGGTTAAGGGGAGCGCCCCGGAGGAATGGCCTCGATTTCCCCGGTACCTGCTGGTACGGGATAAACGGCGTTACTGGCCTGGAGGGGTGTGGGGCAATCCGGCCCCAGCCACCGCCGCCCAGGGCGAGGAAATCTTAGCAGCGGAGGCAGCCAGATTGGCTAAGGTTATCAGTGAGTTAGAAGAGTTCAGGAATGATTAGGTTTTTTCCTTGACAATATTTCGGATATATACAAAGATACAAGCACAATATTTATCGGAACAGAAAGGGAATATCTTTAATGATCGTGGAAACCATTGAACATATTGCCGACCGGGTACTCGCCTACGAAGAAACCGACCTCACCGCCCTCCTCAACCATTTTAAAACGCGCATGGAAGATTTTGAACCAGGACCCGCCTGGGAAAGAGCGGTAATTGCCTACTTTTTGATTAATGGGGTTCGAGTCAAGAATGCCCTGAAGCAAGGCAAGTTGCACAATCAGGAGATAACGCCGGGAAGCCGACCGGCGTTGCGAGTGGTCAAATAGGCGATAGTTTTTTCTCCCTCCCTGTCATCAGTTCCCCACCTCTCCTTCCAGCCGGGAGAGGCATGGAATCATATTTTCTGTTTGGTTTCCCCTGCCGCCGTGGCACCTTTTGAATCCTCCACCAGCATACCCCTTACTCCATCAGGCGTTCCTCGAAATTCAGCTGGAAGCGAGGGATAATACCAAGTTACCGTCAAACGAGTAATAATCTGAATTGTAGGCGCGGTTCGCGAACCGCCCCTACAGGGGTTGCTATCATAAAGCCAGAATTACCTTTATGACGGCAACTTAGTAAAACGGTCCGCGTCGGCCCGCGGGCTTGACAAGAAATGGCCTTAGCTTATCATTAAAGTGAAAAAATCCTTTCTCATGGGGAGAGCTGGTTATGAAGTCGAAAGTAGCAGCCCTGGTGATCGCGATGGCAGTAGGAGCGCTGGCGGCGGGAACCGTCGGCCATGCCGCGAGCGAGGGTAAGGGAACCGGGGACAAGAAAGAGGTTGCGGGCCAGCAATTGTGTCCGGCCACTCCGGGAGGCGGAGTCTGCCAGGTTAATGGCGACGGATGTTGCTCCACCCAAACCCCGGGGCAGACCGCCTGTCAGGCACCCAGTGATTGCCCCCCGGCCAAGCCGTCGGTCAAAGCCAAGAAAGAATCGAAGAAATCAGACTAGTCCGGGTCCGGAGCAAGATTTGGACCTGAGACGAGACAGGGCCGAGCCGCAAGGTTTCGGCCCTGTGGCGTTTGGGGCCCGGTTACTTCGATCCCGGGGCCCGGCGCTGGCGGCCCTTGAGAATGAGGCGCAGCGGGGCGTAGGTCAGGCCCAGCTTTTCCCGTAATTGCTTTATCAGGAAGCGGCGGTAGTGGTCCGGCACCCCATCGGGCTGGTTGACGAAGGCCACGAAGGTGGGGGGCTGGGTCTCGGCTTGGGTGAGGTAGAAGAACTTGACGGGGTGATCCCGGTAGCGGGGCGGGGGCAGCCGATCGGTGATCACTTTGAGGAGGCGGTTGAGCTCCCCGGTGCCCACCCGGGTGCCGCCCTGGGTATGGATCGCCTCGACCAGAGGAAAGACCCGCCTCAGATTGTAGCCGGTCAAGACCGACACGGGCAGGACCGGGGAGTAGGCCATGAACTCTAGGCCTGAGGTAACTTTATTGAGGATAGCCCGGGCCTCCTTGGTATCATGGCGCACCAGGTCCCACTTGTTCACCAGGATGAGGCAGCCCTTGGCCTGGTCCTCGATGAGCCCAATGATGCGTAGGTCCTGGCCGGTGAGGCCTTCGGCCGCGTCCAGCATGAGCACCGCGACGTCGGCCCGGGCCAGGGCCTTGATGGTCTTCAGAACCATCTGGCGTTCCAGACCGCGGTCCACGTGGCTGGGGCGGCGCAGGCCGGCGGTGTCCACCAGGACGAAGTCCACGCCGTCACAGGTGAAGGGCGAATCGATGGCGTCCCGGGTAGTGCCGGGTAGGGGGCTCACCAGGAGGCGCTCCTCTCCCAGGAAATAATTGATCAAGGAGGATTTCCCGACGTTGGGGCGGCCCAGGATGGCGACCCGAATCCCCGGGGTCGGGGCCGGGACCTCCCGGGGCAGAGGCAGGGCTTCCCCCAGGGCCTCCAGCAAGGTTCCCAGGCCCAGGCCGTGGGTGGCGGACACGGGGTAGAGGGGGTCCAGGCCGAACCGGTAGAACTCCGGCAACTGAGCCTCCAGGCCGGGGTGGTCCATCTTGTTCACCACTAAGAGGATGGGCTTGGCGGTGCGGCGGAGATAGTCCACCACCTCGTAATCGCCTGCCTGGGGACCCTGGCGGCCGTCCACGACCAGGAGGATGGCGTCGGCCTCCTCCACCGCGGCTTCGGCCTGCCCCCGCACCTGTCCGGACAGGTCTTCTTCGCCCCCCACCAGGCCGCCGGTATCCACCAGCAAAACGGTATGGTCATCCCAGGTGAGGCTGCCGTAATGACGGTCCCGGGTGACCCCGGGGATATTCGCCACCAGGGCCTGGGACGAGCGGGTGAGGCGGTTGAAGAGGGTGGACTTCCCCACATTGGCCCGGCCGATAATGGCCACCATCGGTTGCTCGGCCGGAACCATGGTTATTTCTCGGGGGTCTGGCCCAGGGCCATATTTTTGGGAGGCCAGTGGCGGAGCAACTCTACGGCGCGCTTCAGTTGGGGATCTTTATCCAGCTCCTCCGGGGTAATGGGCTGGTTCCAGGGCTTATCGGTCAAACCTTCCTGGCGCATGTGCCGGGAGAGGATTTCGTCCCGCTGCTTCTGCAGCGACTCATCCTGCGGGGGAGCCTTATCTTCCACCACCACGTCGGGTTGGATACCCTTCTCGTTAATGGTAACCCCGCTGGGGGTATAATACAGGGCGGTGGTCAGACGCAGGGCGGAGCCATCGTCTAAGGGGATGATGGTCTGGACCGAGCCCTTGCCGAAGCTCTTGGTACCCACGATCAGGGCCCGCTTCTGGTCTTTGAGGGCTCCGGCGACAATCTCGGAGGCCGAGGCGCTGCCCTCATTAATGAGAATCACCATAGGGGCCGAGGCCAACTTGCCTTCCTGACCGGCCCGGGCATAAAACCGCATGTTCTGGACCCGGTTGCGTCCTTCGGTGTAAACGATCAGGCCGGACTTCAAAAATTCGTCGGAGACGCGCACTGCCTGCTCCAGCAAGCCGCCGGGATCGTTGCGCAGATCCAGAATCAGCCCCTTGAAAGGCGTGAGGCGCTGCTTCATCTTTTTGAGGTAGGCCTGGAGATCGTGATCGGTTTGATCCTGAAAATTGGTGACCCGGATGTAACCGATACCGTCGTCCAGGATGCGGGCCTTGACGCTGTGGATGGGGATGATTTCCCGGATGATCGCGAAAGCCTTGGGCTGCTGGAAGCCCTCCCGGTTAATGGTGAGGGTCACCTTGCTCCCTTTGGGCCCCCGAATCATCTTCACGGCTTCCATGATGGTGATATTCTTGGTAGGTTTGCCGTCGATCTTGATGATCTGATCGCCGGCCTTCAGACCGGCCTGATAGGCCGGGGTGCCTTCAATGGGGGAGACCACCGTCAAGGTGCGGTCCTTCAAGGCAATTTCGATGCCGATGCCGCTGAACTTCCCCTTGGTTTCGATCTGCAATTCCCGGAACTCATCCGGAGTCATGAAGGATGAATGGGGGTCCAGGGTTCCCACCGCGCCCTGGATGGCGCCGTAGACCAGGTCTTTGGTAGTTTTGGACTCGGCATACTGTTCTTCAATGAGGGCCAGAGCCTGGGCGAACACCTTTAACTTGGCGTCGCTGATGGGAGAGGGCGAGAGCGACGCTTCCAGACTCTTGGCGGTTTCCGGGACATTCGGGTTCTGGCCGAAGACCGCCACGGGCCCGGTGAGGCCCCAGCCGATTACCAACCCTAAAACCAGTGCCACGCCACCCCAAAGCCACGATTTCCGTAACATCATTTACCTCTATCACGTTGATGCGTAGGTAAGGCTCGGCAGGGGATTATTCATCGCAGTTGTCGGCCTTCCTGCTTGCTAGTGCTCTTAAGAAGTCTGTTTTTTTTGAGCCCCCACCTTGGGTTTTCCGGAAGTCAACACCTCCACCGCCTGCTGTACCCAGGGGTCCTCTTCCGGAGTCATCTCTTTTGGGGGGGCCTTGGCGTGAGTCTTGTCGGCCTCGGGGGTTTTCCCCGGGACCTCGGGTTCAAGGCCTTTCCCCTGGATTTTATCCCCTTTGGGGGTATAACACTGAGCCACGGTCATCACCAGGGCGGAGCCGTCATCCAGGGGGAAGGTTTTGGTGAGGCCGCACAGCCCCAGGGTCTTGGCCCCCAGCAAGGTGGCGCGGGCTTGGTCCCGGAGGGCCCCGGCTATGATCTCAGCCGCCCGGGCGGTCCCCTGGTCCACCAGCACCACTATGGGAGGCAAGGTTTTGAAAATCTGATCCCGGTCTTTGCCCTTGAACGATTCTTCGGTCTTGGAGGAGCGCCCTTTGGCAAGGAGGACTGGCTGGTCACCCAGGAAGAGGGAGGCGCTGCGCACCGCGTCCTCCATGGTGCCCCGGGCGTTGTTGCGCAAGTCCAGGATAATGCCCCGAACCGACGGTTGATGCTGCTTGATTTTTTTCAAGGCCGAGTCCAACTCCACCGGCGTTTCGTTGTTGAAATAACGGATACGAATATAGGCGACGTTGTTATCCAAATACCGATTCGTGACGGTGCTCAATCCCAGGGGCTCCAGGGTGACGGTCAGATCCAGGGGTTTGACCTCGCCGTTACGGAGCACTTGCAGCTTAAGCTTGGTGTTGGGGGGGCCTTGAAAGCGCCGGGCGGCCTCCTGGGTCGTGAGGTTGCGCACCATTTGCCCATCGATCTTGGAAATGTAGTCGTCGGCCTTCACGCCGGCCCGGGCGGCGGGGCCGTCATCGATGACGCTGGCCACGATGACGAGGTTGTTCTTGACGATCAACTCCAATCCGGCTTCAGCCGAGGCGCCTTTTTGACCGTGGAGATAGCCCTGATATTCCTTGGCCGTAAGAAATGAGGAGTCCGAGTCCAGGGAATTCATCATCCCCCTGAGGGAGCCGTAAATCAACTCATCTTCATTTTTGGGCCAGACATATTTCTGGGAGACCTCGAAGAGAGCCTCGGTGTAGAGGCGCAGCGAGTCATAGTTGGAAGTGGGGGCGGCCCAGGCCGGCATCAGAAAATACGCCGTCAGGGCTATGACTGTTATGATCACTC
Organism: uncultured delta proteobacterium; assembly: GCA_963812015.1. GTDB lineage: Bacteria > Desulfobacterota > Desulfobaccia > Desulfobaccales > 0-14-0-80-60-11 > 0-14-0-80-60-11. The sequence continues at coordinate 1,560,727 of CAWETI010000002.1, forward strand.
CCAATCGCAGGGATGACTTGAGCCATCCGGGACCTGAGGTTTTTAACACCTTGAGCTGCTTCACGGTAAGAACGTTACCTCCCTGCCAGGGTGGGGGCTTGAAGATCCAGAACCGGCGAGGCCAGATGGCCGGCCTTCCGGGACATGACCTTGAGGGCCGCCTGTTTGATATCGTCAGCGGTTAGGCCGTAATGTTTTAAGAGATCAGCGGGTTGCCCGGACATGCCGAAGGTGTCCCTCAGGCCGATGCGTTGTAAGGGCGCCGGGCAGTGCTCGCTGAGGATTTCGCTCACCGCGCTGCCCAGACCGCCGCTGACCATGTGTTCTTCGGCGGTGACCAGGGCCCCGGTGCGCCGGGCCGAATCCACCACCAACTCCCAGTCCAGGGGTTTGAGACAGGAGAGGTTGACGACCCGGGCGGCGATATTCTCCTGGGCCAGCATAGCGGCGGCGTCGAGACAGGCCTGGACCATGATGCCGATCCCCATCAGGGTCACGTCCCGGCCCTCCCGCAGGACGGTCCCCCGTCCCAACTCAAAGGTATAGGTGTCGTCGTAGATCAGCGGCACGGCCATGCGGCCGGTGCGCATGTAGACCGGGCCGTGGTAGCCGGCGGCCCAACGGGTCATGGCCCGGGTTTCGGGGCCATCGGCCGGCACCAGCACCACCATATTGGGCAGGATGCGCATCAGGGCCAGGTCTTCCAGGGCCTGATGGGAGCCGCCGTCTTCCCCCACCGTCACGCCGCCATGGGAGGCGACGATCTTGACGTTGAGGTTGCCGTAGGCGATGGTTTGGCGGATCTGCTCCCAGGCGCGGCCGGTGGCAAACATGGCGAAGGTGCTGGCAAAGGGAATTTTGCCTCCCAGGGCCAGGCCCGCGGCGGTGCCCATGAGATCCTGCTCGGCGATGCCCATGTTAAAAAACCGGTCCTTGAAGACTTTGGCGAAATGGTGAGTCTGAGTGGAGCCGGAAAGATCCGCGTCCAACACCACGATCAGGGGGTTTTCGGCCCCCAACTGGGCCAGGGTCTTACCGTATTCGACTCGGGTGCTCTCTTTGGCAGACAAATTATGCCTCAACTCTTTATATTATGGCGTCCTGGCGGGGAAAATATATTGCCCCGAGGCGCAAAGGTGCAAAGAAGTTATCCACCCAACTCCTGCATGGCCCGCTGATATTCTTCCGGATTCGGGGCGGCGCCGTGATATTTTTTCTGGCCTTCGAAGATGGACACGCCCTTGCCTTTGACGGTATGGGCGATGATCATGCTGGGCTGTCCTTTTACCCCCTGGCAGGTCTTGAAGGCCTCCAGGAGCTGGGAGATATCGTGGCCGTCCACCTCGAGGGTGTGCCAGCCAAAAGCTTTCCACTTATCGGCGATGGGCTCGATACTCATGATCTCAGCGGTATGGCCGTCAATCTGGATGAGGTTGCGGTCCAGGATGCCCACCAGATTGTCCAGCCGGTAGTGGGCCGCACTCATGGCCGCCTCCCAGATCTGGCCTTCCTGCACTTCCCCATCTCCCATCAGGACGTAGACCCGGCTGTGGTGGCCGTTCAAGCGGCTCGCCAGGGCCAGACCGTTGGCGATGGACAGGCCCTGTCCCAGGGAACCGGTGGGGATTTCCACCCCGGGGGTGCAGCCGGGATCGGGATGCCCCTGCAAAATGCTGCCAAACTGGCGCAGGGTAAAGAGTTCCTCCCGGGGAAAATAACCCAGACGGGTCAGGATGGCGTAATAGGCCGGGGCCCCGTGACCCTTGGACAGGATAAACCGATCCCGGTCGATCCAGCAGGGATCACCGGCCTTGGCGCGCATCTCGCCGAAAAAGAGCGCCACCAGGATATCGGTGGCCGAAAGGGAGCCGCCCAGGTGCCCGGAACCGGCGCGGTAGAGCATCTCAATGATGTCGACGCGCACCTGTCGGGCGATTTCTTTAAGGTGGGATTGGTCCGGGATGGCGTTCATCTCCTTTCAGTCGGTCATTTCAGGAAGCACAGGGGTGGATGGGCAATCTCCATCCGGCCCCGGGTAAAATCCCGAACCTGGCGCCAGCCGTGGCTGGATAAAAAACTTTCCCGGCAAATTTCCAGGAAGGGAGGCTGCGTCCGCATTTCAGCCCTTCTCCCCGGTTTCGGGGAATGCCGGATTTCCTGAAATCTCGGTAGCGGGCCACGCGGCGCCTGGGATAGATCCCCCGAATTGTTGATATTATGATTAACTATATCGTAAGGGCAATGCTTTTTCCACCCTAATGCCAAAAATTCCTGTCCCCTGGGATAACTATTTCATATTCTTAAGATTGTTTTTAGACCGGTTTTGTTAAAGGCCGGCAATTTTTCAGGGCTCATGGGAGCAAAAAATTGTGAGACAGACCGGCGGCGGGGGGCGGTTTCTGCCGAAAGGGAGATTATCTCGGCCGGAGGATTTCTCTTGGTTCCCACCTCATCCTTGCAGTATATAATAAGGATTGGCAAAAATTCGCCCGGACCCGGCCGGCAGGCAGATGGCCGGTTTCCGTGAAGCCGCCGGGGTGCGGCGGCGGCCTGGCTGGGCGACAGTAGGGAGAACTCCATGGCCTTGACCCGAGAGGAAGTGCTCCACGTGGCCGATCTGGCCCGGTTGAGTCTGGCTCCGGCTGAGATTGAACTCTTCACCCGACAGCTCAATGACATTTTGGCCTACGTCGAGAAGTTGCAGGAACTGGACACCGAAGGGGTTCCACCCCTGGCCCACGTGATTCCGGTGTTCAACGTCTTCCGGGAGGATGTCGTCAGGGACGGGCTTGACCGGGATTCTGCCCTTGACAACGGACCGGCCCGGGAAGAGGGCGCCTTTGTCGTGCCCCGGGTCATTTGAGAAGGTTTCCGGTTTTCGGTTTTCGGTGAAAAGCACAAGGTGGTTTGAATGACGGAACCTTTATATAGTCTGAGTATCAGTCGGCTGGCGCCGATGTTGGCCAGGGGTGAGGTATCGCCGCTGGAGGTGACCGAGGCTATGCTTACCCGCATTAAGGAACGGGACGGCGAACTCAACACCTATATCACCGTGGATGAGGCCGGGGCCCGGGCCATGGCCCAGGAGGCCGCGACTCGATTCAAGCAAGGTGAGGCCACGCCGCTGATGGGCATTCCTCTGGGCCTCAAAGACGTTATGGTCACCCGGGGTCTGAGAACCACCTGCGGCTCCCGGATCCTGGCGAACTTCATCCCCCCCTATGACGCCACGGTGTGCGCCCGGCTGCGCCAGGCCGGGGCGGTGTTCTTGGGCAAGGTCAACATGGATGAGTTCGCCATGGGATCAAGCACGGAGAACTCGGCCTTTGGGCCCTCCCGCAATCCCTGGAATCGGGATTATATCCCCGGCGGGTCCTCCGGAGGATCGGCGGCGGCGGTGGCCGCGGACTTGTGCATCGGCTCGCTGGGCTCCGACACCGGCGGCTCCATCCGGCAGCCCGCCTCCCTGTGCGGGGTGGTGGGCTTGAAGCCGACCTATGGGCGGGTCTCCCGGTACGGGCTGGTGGCCTACGCCTCCTCCCTGGACCAGATCGGCCCCCTCACGAAAGAAGTGCGGGATGCGGCCATCCTGCTCCAGGCCATTGCCGGCCACGATCCCAAGGACTCCACCTCGGTGGCGGCGCCTGTGCCGAATTACCAGGAGATGCTGGGCCGGGAGATCAAAGGCATGAAGGTCGGGGTGCCCCGGGAATTTTTCGGGGTCGGGCTGGACCCGGAGGTGGAAGCCGCGGTGCAGGAGGCTTTGAAGACCCTGACCGGCCTGGGGGCGGAACTCATCGAGATCAGCCTGCCCCACACCGAGTACGCGGTGGCCACCTACTACGTCCTGGCGGTGGCCGAAGCCTCCTCCAACCTGGCCCGCTATGACGGGGTGAAATACGGCTTCCGGGCCGAAGGCAAGAATTTACTGGAAATGTATTCCCAAACCCGGTCCCAGGGATTCGGGGCCGAGGTGCGGCGGCGGATTATGCTGGGGACGTATACTTTATCTGCCGGCTATTATGATGCCTATTATAAAAAAGCTTCCCAGGTGCGGGCCTTGATCCGCAGAGACTTTGAGGCCGCGTTTGGGCAGTGCGAGGTGATCGCTACGCCCGTGGCTCCCACCCCGGCCTTCCGTCTAGGGGAAAAGGTGGATGATCCGCTGACTATGTACTTATCGGACATCTTCACCATTTCCGCCAACCTGGGTGGGATTCCCGGCATTTCGGTGCCCTGCGGTTTTTCTTCCCGGGGCCTGCCCATCGGCCTGCAACTCATGGGACCGGCGTTCGGGGAGGCGGACTTGCTCAAAGCGGCGTATGCCTTCGAGCAGGCCACCGACTTCCACCGCCGCAAACCTCCCTTTTAGGTTTCCCTACAGCGTCTGCCGGGGCTGGGGCAGACTACAAGGCATTGGAGGGCTTGGGCCCGGCGGGCTTGCATTAACGAATCGAGGCTTATATCATCTGATATCACGAGGCAGGTCCGGGGGCGCCGGCAAGCTGGGCGGCGCGGCCCAGGCTGCCTCCGGGTGACCGGAGCGCGGGGTCGTCTCCCCAGCGCTTTGTTAATGAGGTGAAGTTCAAGCATGCGGCAGACATCCAGGAAAATCGAGGCGCTCTTGTTGTTTATCGCCGTCATGGTTTCGGGTCCCGGGGCCGCGGCCGCGGCCGAGATGGGCGGGAGCCTCACTCTGAACCAGGCGGTTGACATCGCCATGGGACAACATCCGGCCATCAAGGAGTCCCGGGAAAATGTGGCCGCGGCCCGCTATAATATCGGGGTGGCCCGGGCCGCCTATTTACCCCAGGTCAATTTTGTGACGAATTATTATTACGGCAACGCCTATCCCGGTTATTCCAGTACTTCCAGTACCTCGCGAGTCACTGGAACGGCCGGCAGTATTGGCGGGCTCGGGGTGACCAATTTTTATCTTTATCAATTTCAGGCGAATCAACTGATCTACGACTTTGGCAAAACTCCTGGCCTGATCCACGAGTCCCGGGCCTCCTTTGGCCAGACGCAGCAGGATTACGCCGGCAACCGGCAACAGGTGGCGCTGGACGCCCGCACCGCCTATTTCGGCTATCTAGCCGCCCAGCGGGCCGAAAAAGTCCAGGAAGAAACGGTGCGGCAAAACCAGGAATTGTTAAAGCAGGCCCAGGGGTTTTATAAGGTGGGCCTCAAGGCCAAGATCGATGTGACCAAGGCCGAGGCCAACCTCTACGACGCCGAGGCCAACCTCATCAAAGCCAAGAACGCCGTGGACCTGTCCCGGGTCACCCTGATGACCGCCCTGGGATTGAAGACCTGGCCATTTAGCCAGGTGGAGGACGTGCTGGAAGTCCAGGCGCAGCCCCGGTCTCTGGAAGAACTGAAGTCCCAGGCCCTGGAGCGGCGGCCGGAACTGTTGAAAAATCGCTACCAGCAAGACTTTAACCAGGCCGGCATTAAAGTGGCTCAGGCCGGCTATTTCCCCGTGCTGACTTCCACCGCAGCCTACGGCTGGCAGAGTGTCGCTCAACCGTTTGCCACCTTGCCCAGCAACTGGTATGTGGGCGCGGCGATGACGGTGCCGTTGTTCGAGGGCTTGGCCACGACCTATGCGGTCAACCAGAATAAAGCGCAACTGCGGGCTACCCTGGAAAATAGCGAAGTGCTGCGGCAGAACGTCAACAAAGAAGTGGAGCAGGCCTACCTGGATGTCAAGTCGGGTTGGGAGTTGATCCGGGCTTCCAAGAAGGCCCTGGAGGCGGCCCGGGAAAACCTGCGCCTGGCCTGGGGCCGCTACCAGGCGGGGGTCAGCACCATCATCGAAGTCACCGACGCCCAGGTACAATTTTCCCAGGCAGATTTGAAATTCGTACAGGCCCTCTATGATTATCGGGTATATGAGGCCAGGCTGGATAAGGCCATCGGCAAGCCGTACTAGGCCTTACCAAAGGTGGTGGCGCGCCAACTCCCGTTGCATATCCTGGGGAGAGCGAAACTGCCAGGCCGCCAGCCCCTGACCCCGGGCCGCTTCCACAAAGGATTCCTTATCATCCAAAAAGAGGATTTCCTGGGGGGGACGCCCCACCCGCCGGATAAGGGACTGGTAAATGGCCGGCTCCGGCTTGCGGCTGCGCACCTGGTAGGACAGGACGAAGGCCCGGAAAGGCTCCAGGATGGCGGCAAAGCGCGCCTGGATATAATCGAAGTGCAGGGAATTGGTGTTGGACAGAAGATACAGGGGAAAGCGGGACGCCAGGTGCTGCACCAGCCCCGTCATGCTGTCCATGGGATCGAAGATGTCGCACCAGAGGTCGCAGAATTCGGAGTAGGAGAGGGCGACCCCGAAGTGGACCATAACCCGCTCGTAGAACTCCCGGGAGGAGATGCGGCCGGTATCGTAGCCCGGTTCCAGGCTGGAGCCAAACACCTGGGCAAAGACCTCCTGGGGGCTCAAAGCGGCCAGGGCGGCCAGGCGCCGGCAGAAGCGCAGGTGATCCACCTTGACCAGGACGTTACCCAGGTCAAAGGTGATGGCGGTGATTTGCCGGGGGGCGGGTGAGTTCATGGGCCGCTTGGTTCCTGGAGGTGCAGGCTTCCTGAATTCATGAGGTTTATTTAACCTGCTCCGTGCCCGGTGACAAGTCCCGGGGGACCACATTGTGATATAGTTGTCCCAGAAGGATCAGGCCGGACAGATGGCCTGACATCCCGCCGGGGGTGGATCCAGGGGGGTAGGGGCCGAGGTGATGGCCCCGGGTGGCGCCTGGAGGCCTTACCCGGCCAAATTCGCCAAACGGAGGTGCCGGATGGCGCGCAATAAGGGCTGGACGTGGACGGTGATCATCAGTATGTTGGCGGGGGCCGTGGCTTCCAGTATTTTTTGGCGGTATAGCCCCTATGGGCATGACCAGTTGGCCCAGCAGGTCGCCGAGGACTTGCAGGCCCAGCGGCTGCCGGCCACGGTGAAAGGCGCTGGCCTGCCCTGCCAGAAGCTGGCGACCCAGGCGATGGGACTCCGGTTCCAGATGGTGGCCGACAGCAAGCAGATCTTTTTGGTGGATCTAAAGAACGGCCGGGTATGGCGCTATTTCCACCAGACCAAGGCAGAGGGCTTCAGCCAAGAAGATGAAGGTTTTCTGCCCGTTGCCATGTTTTATGCCGGCCGGAAGCATTACGCGGCCTCGGAGATCGAGCCGCCCCCTGACCTACAGGCGAGTCCAGCCCCGGCTGCGCCCACGGGGAAGCCTTCCCAATGAGCCGCGTGTGGCGGCAGGACTTGGTCTGGGCCGGATTTATCCTGGGGATCGCGGTGCTCTTGGGGCTGGCGCAGCAGTGGCCCCTGGTGCGCCAATCCTGGCGGGGCGAACTCGCGGCCCGGCTGGAGCAGGTGCGGAGCCAGCGGCGCCAGGAACAGTTCCAGGGCGTAAAAACGATCAATCTGCCCCAGGCTTACGCCCAGTTTCAAGGGGGCCAAGCCCTGTTCATTGACGCCCGGAAGCCTGACGAGTACGCGGAGTTGCATATCTCCAAGGCCCTGAATATCACCCCGAGTATGCTGGAAGCCGGCGGGGCCGAGAAGGTGGCGGGCCTCGCCAAAGACCGGGAGATCGTGGTGTATTGCGACCAGGTTAGCTGCGACCTGGCCCTGCGGGTGGCGGAGCAACTCCAGGCCCTGGGATTTACCCGGGTGACGGCCTTTGTGGGGGGCTTTAAGGCGTGGGATGAAGCCGGCTACCCGGCGGATACGAGTAAATAGCAGGGGAAAAAGGGAAAAACGCGAAAAGGGGAAAAGGAAAAACCAAGAAATTTTTCATATACAGCCCAGCTTGACCCTGTTCAGGAGAACTGTGGAAAATCTCTTAGGGACATGATTTATCACTCTCAGGGTGCAATGAATTACGGGTCTGCCAAAGGTCATTTTGCGATAAGTTTCTGAAACTGGATCAGGTTTTTCATGCTTTTATATAATATTCGCAATTTTCGCTAAGGTAACGAATATGGTTCTATTTAATAAAGATATTACCCGCTTTCCCTTTTCGCCTTTTTCCCTTTTCGCCTTTTCCCCCTATCTTTTTGGGAGTGAGCCTTGCGGATAAGCAGCAGCTTTATTGCCCTCCGGATGCTGGAAGTGGTGTTGGGCGGGCTCTTTGTTTACGCCGGCCTGCAAAAATCCTTGCACCCCTATGAATTCGCCGAGGCCGTGCTGGCTTACCGATTGGTGCCGGAGGGCCTGGTGGGGGTGGTGGTGGCGGTACTGCCGTGGGTGGAGATCGTTGCGGGGCTCACCCTGGTTGTAGGGCTGAAGCGGCGGAGCGGCCTGCTTCTCCTGGCCGGCCTGGTGGGAGGTTTCCTGGCCATCATCCTCATCAGCATGGCCCGGGGGCTCAAAATCGACTGCGGCTGCGGCCTGTTTTTTCAACGGCAGGTGGGGCTGGTCGCGGTTATGGAAGATGCGGTTTTTCTGATCTGGGCTGCGGGGCTCTATGTTTGGGAGCGCCAGACGGCGGGTCGTGCCCACCCTATATTTTTTTCCCGAAAAACGAAAACCGAAAACTGAAAAATCCCCATGGCCAGATTCTTTAATTTTTACGATCCGTTGGAGAAACGCTACGTCTTCAACAGCTTCCTGGTGGTGGTGGGGCTGGTGGAGATCCTCATCCTGGTCTTCACCCTCATCTGGTCAATGGATGAAGGCATCTTCACCGATCATCCGAAAATCATCCCGTTCCCCTGGACGGTATACCTGTTGGCCGCGTTCGTTGCCCCCATCGTCTTGTTGTTTCTCTTCGGCGTCATCATCCAGGGATTCGAACTGCTCTGCCAAGAGACCCCGGCGGACACCCCTGGCGGTCCCCGGAACCTATGGGGCCCCCGGCTAGGGCGGATTCGCTACCTTCTGGGGCTCCTGGCCTTCGTGGCGGTTCTGGGGCTCGCCCTGCAGGGGAAGAACGCCCTGCCGCTGGCGGCGGCGGCCATCAAGTTCGTCGGGCTGGGGGGAGCCTATGGGCTCGTCGCCCTATTGGCCCTGGCGCTGCTCTATCTGCCGCTGCGTCTTTGGCTGCAATACCGCCTTAAAAAGCAGGCCATGGAGTATCAATACCTTTTGACCCTGGCGGAGCGGCACGGGGTGGTGGTGGTGGACCCAAAACTCCATCCGGAGCTGGCGGCAGAGCTGGAGGCGAAAAAAAATTTATCCGCTCCAGCCGTAACTCTGCTGGCTGGTCCGGATTTTTCGGAAGACCCCGGCCCCAATAAATCGGACTTGTGAAATTTTTCCTTTACACCCGGTGCCTTTTTGGGGTATGAATTGACATTCAGCTAATAAATTGCTCACAGTTCCAGAAACAGGGTAGGGGAGGTGATGCAAGGTTAGCTCGGAAGTTTTGGTTAAAGACCTTAAATCTTAAGGAAATCATTACGTTATAGGAGGGAAGTGGACAGTATGGATATTATGAGCTTTGCGTTGATTTGTGGTGCAGTGGGCGTGGCCTATGGCCTGTTCACCACCACCTGGGTCCTGAAACAGGATGCCGGCAATCCCCGGATGCAGGAAATCTCCGCGGCGGTGCGGGAAGGGGCCAATGCCTTCCTGAACCGGCAGTATAAGACCGTGGCCATGGTTGGCGCGGTGGTCTTCGTGCTCCTGTTCGCCCTGGGCAAATACACCGCCATCGGCTTCGTCATCGGCGCGGCGGGTTCGGCCCTGGCCGGTTATGTCGGCATGTACGTGTCGGTGCGGGCTAATGTGCGCACCGCCCAGGCGGCTTTCACCAGCATGGCCCACGCCCTGAAAGTATCCTTCCGGGGCGGCTCCGTCACCGGCATGCTGGTAGTAGGCCTGGCCCTGTTGAGCGTGGCCGGCTACTACAAATTCTTGATGACGGCTGCTCCCGAGCATGCCATGCACGCCCTGATCGGTCTGGGCTTCGGCTGCTCCCTGGTGAGCGTCTTCGCCCGGTTGGGCGGCGGCATCTACACCAAGGCGGCGGACGTGGGCGCCGACCTGGTGGGTAAAGTGGAAGCGGGCATCCCCGAAGACGACCCCCGGAACCCGGCGGTTATCGCCGACCAAGTGGGCGACAACGTGGGTGACTGCGCCGGTATGGCCGCCGACCTTTACGAGACTTACGTCGTGACCGTGGTGGCCGCCATGCTGCTGGCCTTCACCGTGTACGGCGCCGGCTCCAATGCCATCGTCTTCCCCATGGTCATCGGCGGCGTGTCCATCATCGCCTCGGTTATCGGCACCTACTTTGTCCGGCTGGGCAAAGGCGGCTACGTCATGGGCGCCCTGTATAAGGGACTGGCTGCGGCGGGCATTTTGGCGATCATCGCTTTCTACCCCCTGGTTAACAAGTTCATGGCCGGCGTGGCCTCTAAGGCCGCCCAGGGCGCCGTGGGTTTTGCGATTCCGACCTTTAACGTCTTCCTGCTGGCGGTGATCGGCGTATTGCTCACCGGGCTGATCGTGGGTATTACCGAATACTTCACCTCCAAGAGCTTTAATCCGGTGAAGTCCATTGCCAAGGCCTCCACCACCGGCCACGGCACCAACGTCATCCAGGGCCTGGCCATGTCCATGAAGTCCACGGCGGCGCCGGTTATCGTCATCGTCGGGGCCATCCTGGCGGCCTTCCACCTGGGCGGCGGTTTGGCCCACCCCGGCACCGGCCTCTACGCCATTGCGCTGACCGCGGTGGCCATGCTTTCCATGACCGGTATCGTGGTGGCCATTGACTCTTACGGTCCCATCACCGATAACGCCGGCGGCATCGCCGAAATGTCGGAACTGCCGCAAGAGATCCGGGACATCACCGATCCCCTGGATGCGGTGGGCAACACCACCAAGGCCGTCACCAAGGGTTACGCCATCGGCTCTGCCGGTCTGGCCGCCCTGGTGCTCTTCGCCGAGTACTCCCGCTCCTTCCCCGGGGTCATGACCTTTGACTTGTCCGACCCCCGGGTCATCGCCGGCCTGTTCATCGGCGGGCTGCTGCCTTACTTCTTCGCCGCTCTGTGCATGGAGGCCGTAGGTAAGGCCGCCGGCGGCGTGGTTGAGGAAGTGCGCCGTCAGTTCCGGGAAATCCCCGGCATCATGGAAGGCACCGGCAAACCCGAATACGGCACCTGCGTTGACATCGTCACCAAGAGCGCCCTGCGCCAGATGATGCTGCCGGCCCTGATCCCGGTGTGCGCGCCCCTGATCGTGGGCTTCATGCCCGGCCTGGGTCCCGTAGCCCTGGGCGGCATGCTCATCGGCTCCATCGTCACCGGCTTGTTCCTGGCCATTGCCATGACCTCCGGCGGCGGCGCCTGGGATAATGCCAAGAAGGCCATCGAAGACGGCCTCTACGGCGGCAAGGGCAGTGACGCCCACAAAGCCGCGGTCACCGGCGACACCGTAGGCGACCCCTACAAAGACACCGCCGGCCCCGCCATCAACCCGATGATCAAGGTCGTCAACATCGTGGCCCTGTTGATCGTGCCCCTGCTCATCAAGTACCTGAAATAATATCTTGCAGGGTGCGCCCGGCGCCCCCTGCCTCGAACCAAGGAGCCGGCCCCGTCTGGGGCCGGCTTTTTTTGTGGGCGATGTAATCGGCAACTTAGGGGAATTTGTGGTAATATGCTAATTGGCTTTATCTTTGCGTCTTTGCGAGAGAAAAATGCACGAAAATGATATCACGAGACTGATTGTGGGTGCTTCATATAAAATACATACCACGCTAGGTCCAGGTCTCCTGGAGTCAGTTTATGAAGCCGTGCTTTTTTACGAATTGGAAGAGCTGGGGTTGGTAGTGGCCCGCCAGGTTCCCATCCCCGTGGTCTATTCAGAAATTAAGTTTGATGAAGGCTTTCGTGCAGACTTGATAGTAGCTGGAAAAGTGATTGTAGAATTGAAGTCCATTGAGAAAGTGGCGCCTGTTCATAAGAAGCAGCTTCTTACTTACCTAAAATTGGCTGATAAGCGGCTTGGATTGTTGATTAATTTTGGAGAGGCGCTGATTAAGTATGGCATTACTCGCATAGTAAACCAACTTCCTGATTAGGCTCTCGCAAAGACGCAAAGACGCAAAGGCGCAAATAAAATGGACAACTGGAAAAACCAGCTTTTTTTCGGGGACAATCTGGAGATTCTGCGGAGCGGCCGTATTCCCGTGGGGAGCGTGGACCTGGTTTATCTGGACCCGCCGTTCAACTCCAACGCCACCTACAATATCCTGTTTGCGGAAAAGAGCGGGGAGAAGTCCGCGGCCCAGATCACTGCGTTCGAGGACACCTGGCACTGGGGCGAGGAAGCCATGACGGCCTATGACGACGCCATGAAACTCGGCGCGCCCCGCCTGGCGGACCTGCTCCAGGCCCTCCGGGCCTTCCTGGGCCAAAACGACATGATGGCCTACCTCACCATGATGGCAGTGCGCCTGGTGGAACTGCACCGGGTCCTGAAGCCCACGGGGTCTTTGTACCTGCATTGTGATCCCACCGCGAGTCATTATATCAAGCTACTTTTAGATGCAATATTTAGCCCAAAGAATTTTAGAAATGAAATAATCTGGAAGAGAACCAGTGCGCACAGCAGTGCCAAAAGATTGGGACCAATTCACGATACAATTTTTTATTATACAAAAACTGATTCTTATATGTGGAATCCTCTATATACCGAACATGCTGAGAAATATATTAGATCTCATTACTCCCAAATCGACGGCGAGGGGCGGAGATGGACTGCAAGCGATCTTACGGCAAACGGCATTCGGCATGGTTCATCCGGTGGGCCATGGCGAGGATTTGATGTTACTGCTAAAGGAAATCATTGGAAATTTAAAATTGAAAAATTAGAGCAATTAGATGCAGACGGAAGAATATATTGGCCTGCTGGTGGAGGCTGGCCACGGTATAAAAGATATTTGGATGAATTGAAAGGCGTCTCTCTTCAAGATTTATGGGATGATATTCCACCAATCAATGCAGTTGCCAAAGAACGCCTGGGCTACCCCACCCAAAAGCCCGAAGCCCTGTTGGAGCGGATAATCCAGGCCTCCAGTAATGAAGGCGATATCGTGCTGGACCCCTTCTGCGGCTGCGGCACCACCATTACCGTGGCGGAGCGCCTGCACCGCCGCTGGATCGGCATTGACATCACCCATCTGGCCATCACCCTGATCAAGAAGCGGTTGCACGACACGTATGGCCCGGAGTTGGCCCCTTATGAAGTGATCGGCGAGCCCGCCGACGCCATGGGGGCCGAGGCTTTGGCGGAGCAGAATCGCCACCAGTTCGAGTGGTGGGCCTTGGGGCTGGTGGAAGCCTTCCCGGCCCAGGACAAGAAAAAGGGGGCGGACAAGGGGGTGGACGGGGTGATCTATTTCAAGGACGACGCCGGCGGCGTGCATAAGAAAATCATCGTCCAGGTGAAGAGCGGCCACGTCGGCTCGGGCCAGGTCCGGGATTTGAAAGGGGTCCTGGAGCGGGACCAGGCGGCCATCGGGGCGCTCATCAGCCTGAAGCCGCCCACCCGGGATATGAGGGTGGAAGCCGCGGCCGCGGGTTTCTATGTGCCGGAGCAGTTCCCGGAGCATCGTTTTCCGCGTCTCCAGATTCTCACCATCGCCGAACTCTTCGCCGGCAAGAAGCTGGAATATCCCCAATGGGCGCCGTCTTCGACCTTTAAAAAAGCGGCCCGCCGCCGCAAAGGCCCCAGCGATGAAGAGAGGCAGGGGGAATTGCTGTGAACCTTTGTGCCTCGCAAAGACGCCAAGGCGCAAAGGAAGTAGTGTGCGCTCTGCGCATACTACTTGATATCTTTGCGTCTTTGCGCCTTGGCGTGAGACTATAGTGAATCTTGGATCGCGCATCCGACACTCAAGATAAACGGGACTGGCCTTTCCTCCTGGGATTATTCCTGGCGGGGCTGGTGCTGTTTTTCTACCGCCTGGGGGCTCCGGGGCTCATGGACCCGGACGAGGGAAGGTACGCCGAGATCGCCCGGGAGTTTTTCGTCCGGCGGGATTGGCTCATCCCCCACCTCAATCTGCTGCCCTACCTGGAGAAGCCGCCCCTGGTCTACTGGCTTACGGCGTTGAGCTTCAAGGTCTTGGGCGAAACCGAACTGGCGGCCCGCCTGCCGTCGGCCCTCAGCGCCCTGGCCGGGCTGTTCCTGGCCTACGGGCTGGGCCGGGCGATGTGGGGGCCCCTGGCCGGGGTCCTGGGCGCCCTGGTCCTGGCCACCGCAGCCGGTTACGTGGCCCTGGGCCGGATTCTCACCCTGGACATGACCTTCGCCCTGTTCCTGAATCTGGGGATCGGCCTGGGATACCTGGCCCTGAGCCGGGAGCGGGTGCGGCTGTGGCCCTGGGCTTATGGGGCGTTGGCCCTGGCGGTCCTGACCAAGGGACCGGTGGCGCTGGTGCTGGCCGGGCTCACCTGGGGTCTCGGGGCGTTGTTCATGAAACAGGGGGTTCAAGAGAAGGCAGGGGAACGAGGCAGTATTTTTTCCCGGCTGCGTTCACTCTGGCGGCGGCGCCCCTGGCAAGCCCTGATCCAGCCTCGAAGCTGGGGCCTTCTTTTGCTCATCACCCTACCGTGGTTTGTCTACGTGCAGTGGCGCTACCCGGAGTTCTTCCGGTTTTTTATCCTGGAGCAGCATCTGGGCCGATTTCTGACCCCGGCCATTCATCCCGAGCCCTTGCTGTTCTATGTCCCGGTGCTCCTGGGGCTGCTGCTGCCCTGGACCTGGCTTCTGCCCTGGGCCCTGGGGGTGAAGAGCCGGTGGCGGGACCGGGACTGGCAATTCCTGGCGATCTGGGCCGGGGTGATTGTGGTCTTTTTTTCCCTGTCCCGGGGCAAGCTTGTGCCTTACATCCTGCCGGCGCTGCTGCCCCTGGCGTTACTGGTGGGGCACAGCTTAGGGCTGCTCGCCGGGGCCGGGCGGTTATCCTTCAACAGCCGGACGCTCAAGGCCAGCCTGGTGGTTTGGGCCGTTACCGGCGTGGCGCTGGTGGCCCTCAGCCTCCGGCCCCCGGCGCCTTTAGTCCAGGCCCTGGCCAAGGGCAACCTTGTCAGGCCCTATCTCCTGACGCTCGCCCTGATTTGGGCCCTGACCCCCCTGGCCGCCCTGGTTTGGCGGCACCTGGGGGCGCTGCTACTGGGGGCGCTCCTGCTCGCGGCCCTGATGCCCCTGGGCATCGACCAGGTGAGCCGGGGGCGCTCGTTTAAGGATATGGGCCTGGCGCTCAAGTCGGGATGGCAGCCCGGGGCGGCTCTGGTGGGGATGCAGCTTTATTCCCAGGGGCTGAGCTTTTACAGCGGCCACATCTTCCATCTTTTGGGCTGCCGCACCGAGCTGGACTTCGGGGAGCGCCTGGCGCCGGAGCAAGGGTTATGTCTGGCCGATAAGGCGGCGTTGCCGGCCTTTACCGGGGCGCGTCCGCTCACTTATTTTTTCCTCAAGGCGGACGATCTTACCTGGCTCAAGGAGGGGCTGCCGGGAAAATTCCACCGGCTGGCCGCGCATAAGGATTGTATTTTAGTGACCTATGAGGGAAAATGAAGCGGTCGTAGAGTCGCCGCCCATCGAGTCCGAGAAAATCAACCTATCATGCCCCAAATCCTTTACCGCTATTTGATCCTGGAAATCCTGCCCCCCTTTGGGGTGAGCCTGCTGGGCTTCACCGCCATCGTGTTTCTGGGGCGCATGATGAAGATCACCCAGATGATCGTGGTCAAGGGGGTGGGTCTCATCGACGTCCTGAAGATGTGCGCCTTTCTGCTGCCCTATCTGCTGGTGTTCACCCTGCCCATGGCGGCCACGGTGGGGATTTTGCTGGCCATGACCCGGCTGTCGGCGGACCAGGAAGTGATCGCCATGAAGACCGCGGGGTTAAGCTTTGCCCAACTGCTGCCGCCGGTCCTGGGGTTTGCTATGGCGGTGGGGCTGCTCTCCCTGGGCCTGACGGTTTTTGCCAGCCCCTGGGGGCAGCGGTCGACCAAAGATTTGATGAAGGATGTGGTCAAGCGGCGGGCCGATATGGGCATCCAAGAACAGACGTTTAATACCGACTTCAACGGCATGATGCTGTTTGTCAATCACGTCGTCCGCAAGGGCGGCCACCTGGAAGGGGTGTTCGCCTATGATTTCCGGGACCAGGAGAATCCCCTGACCATTTATGCCGAGCAGGGGGACTTGAGCTACGACCGGGAGCAGGAAACCATGCTCATGCAGCTCTATGACGGGCGGATCCTGCGGTGGGAGAAAGAGCCGCACCGCTGGCAAGCCATGGAGTTCAAGACCTATAAACTGCCCCTGGAGGTCTTTAAATTTGCCCTACAGGGGGCTAAATCCGAGTCGGAAATGACTTTGGGGGAATTGCGGGGCATCGTGGCGACGGAGCCCCGGGGGTCGGACGCCTCCAACCGGGCCCTGGTGGAGGTGAACCAGCGGTTTGCCCTGCCGGTAGGGGCGATGCTGCTCTGTCTGATGGCCATGCCCCTGGGTTTGAGTCCCCGGCAACACGGGCGCACCTGGGGCCTGGTCCTGGGCCTGGTGGTGTTCCTGGTGTACTATGTAATTTTTACCGCGTCATGGCGTCTGGCCGTCAACGCCCGGATCAATCCGGCCCTGGCGCCCTGGCTCTCCAATTTCCTGTTCATCTGGGTGGCCCTCTATTTCTGGCGCCGGACGGTGCGGGAGATGCCATTGCTGCCGGACTGGGTGGTTTGGCGGATCAGGCGCCGGTCCACCGCCGGTGGGTAAAGGGGAGCAGCAGGGCCGGGGGAGCGATTTTCCCAGACGGTCTTTTTCTATATTTCCCGATAACATGATAAGGTTCGACAACCTGAGAGAAAACGCACACATGGGGTGAGTTATTTCCGAGTTAGATAAACTCAGCGGCGCCCGCGTGCTGATCACCGGCGGGGCGGGGATGATCGGCAGCACCATAGCCCACCTGGCGGTGACCCGGGGGGCCCGGGTCAGCATCCTGGATGCCATGTTGCCCCTGTATGGGGGAAACCGGTACAATCTCCGAGGTATTCTCGATCAGGTGGAGTTCATCCAGGGAGATATTCGGGACCTGGAGCTGATGCGGCGGGTGGTGCCCGGATACGATTATATTTTCAGTCTAGCCGGCCAGGTGAGTTACGTGGACAGCAACACCGATCCCCTCCTGGACCTGGATATCAACTGCAAGGGGCACCTCCAGGTGTTGGAGGCCTGCCGATTGGAGAACTCCCAGGCCAGGCTGCTCTTTGCCAGTTCCCGGTTTGTCTATGGCCGGATCGAGTACAACCCGGTGGATGAAAACCACCCGTTTAACTGTCTGAGCATCTACGGCATCCACAAGCTGGCGGGGGAGAAATATTATCGCTTCTATCACGAGGCCTATGGTTTAAAGACCGTGAGCGTGCGCATCGCCAACCCCTACGGACCCCGGCAGCAGATGAAACACAGCAAATACGGCATTGTTAACTGGTTCATCCGCCTGGCCCTAGAGGGCCAGCCGTTGACGGTGTTCGGTGACGGGCAGCAGCGCCGGGATTATATCTTCAATGCGGATCTGGCCGAAGGTTGTATGGCGCTCCTGCTGAGCCCGGGAACCGAGGGCCGGGTCTACAACCTGGGGACCGGCACCGGGGTGCCGTTCATCGAGATGGCGCACCTGGTGGCGGCGGCGGTGCCCGGCACCGAGGTGCGGCAGGTGGAGTGGCCCCGGGATCGGTACTTTGTGGAAACCGGGGACTACCAGAGCGATATCAGCCGGATCACCGCGGCCTCGGGTTGGCGGCCCCGAACCAGCCTAAAGGATGGGATTGAGGGCACCGTGGCTTATTATCGGGAACATCGGGAAAAATACTGGTAGCCGGGGTTGGGGTGGAAATGCCGAGCGTCACCGGAGGGTGATGCTTCGCAGATAATAAAGTTTTGTTCCTTATCCATCTACCGCTAACTTTAAGAAAATAGGCTTATGACGGATTGGACCTCTGAAGTTAAGAACTATACGTTTCTGGTGACCGGCAGCGCCGGGTTCATCGGGTTTCATGTGGCCCGGAGCTTGCTGGGCCACGGGGCCCGGGTGGTAGGGCTGGACAACTTCAACGATTACTACTCCCCGGCTTTGAAACATGACCGGGACCGGGAACTGCGCCAGCACCCCAACTTTGTCTCGGTTGCGGCCGACCTGGCCGACCTGCCGGCCCTGGAAGCCCTGTTCAGCGCCCACCAGCCCCAGAAAATCTGTCATCTGGCGGCCCAGGCCGGGGTGCGGTACTCCCTGACCAACCCCTTTGCCTATCAGAAGTCCAATCTGGAGGGGTTCGTCAATCTCCTGGAGCTGGTCAAAGGCTTTCGGCCGGAGCGCCTGGTCTACGCCTCCAGTTCCAGTGTCTATGCCGGCCTGACGGAAATGCCTTTTAGCGAGACCCAGAGGGTGGATAGGCCCATCAGTCTCTATGCGGCCACGAAAAAGGCCAATGAATTGATGGCCCATGCCTACTCCCACCTGTTTGGCATCCACAGCGTGGGGTTGCGGTTTTTTACGGTGTACGGGCCCTGGGGCCGGCCGGATATGGCCATGTGGCTGTTCACCGAGGCGATGCTCCAGGGGCAACCCATCAAAGTCTTTAATTATGGGAAAATGCAGCGGGATTTCACCTATATCGATGACATTGTCCAGGGAGTGGTGGCGGCGTTGATGGCCCCGGGCCTGGACCCTTACGAGATCATTAACCTGGGGAACCACCGGGCCGAAGAACTTCTCAAGGTGATCAGCATCCTGGAAAGCGAACTGAAGGTCAAGGCGATCCAAGACCTTTTGCCCATACAACCCGGAGATGTCCCGGCCACCTATGCGGATATTGACCGGGCCAGGGCCAAGCTGGGGTTTCAGCCGCTCACTCCCATTGAGGTCGGGATCCCCCGCTTTGTGCAATGGTATTTTGATTATCACCGCCTGCCACGCCGCTAGTGGCGGGCCCCCGGGCATAGGAGAGGATAGAGCACGTGACGGATTTACTGGGCAAAATCAAGAATAAGCAGGCGTTGGTGGGCATCATCGGTTTGGGCTATGTGGGACTCCCGTTGGTGTTGCGTTTCTGTGAGGTGGGATTCCAGGTTCTGGGCTTTGATACGGATGCCAACAAAATAGAACGTCTGAACCGGGGGGAGTCCTATATCAAGCACATCCCATCCTTCCGGCTGGCGGCTTTGCTTACGCCCCAGGAGGGTACGGGGCGGTTTGCCGCCACTCATGACATGGGGCGCCTGGGGGAACCGGATGTCTTGATCATCTGCGTGCCCACCCCCCTGACTTCGAAACGGGAGCCAGACCTGCGCTATGTGGAGAACACCACCCGCCAGATTGCCGCCTGCCTGCGCCCCGGCCAGCTGGTTTCTTTAGAATCCACCACCTACCCCGGCACCACGGCGGAATTGCTTTTGCCCCTTCTGGGCCAGAAGCACAAGGTGGGGGAGGATTTTTACCTGGTCTTCTCTCCCGAACGGGAAGACCCGGGCAACCCCCAATTCCAGGTGAACACCATCCCCAAGGTGGTGGGCGGGGTGACGCCCGCGTGTTCGGAGCATGGGGTGGCGCTCTATTCCCAGGTGATCGAACGGGTAATTCCCGTGTCTTCCACCCAGGCGGCGGAGATGAGCAAGCTCCTGGAGAACATCTACCGGGCGGTGAACATTGCCCTGGTCAATGAACTCAAGATGCTGTGCCTGAGGATGGGGATAGACATCTTTGAAGTCATCGCGGCCTCCAAGACCAAGCCCTTCGGATTCCAGGCCTTTTATCCCGGGCCGGGTCTGGGAGGGCATTGCATCCCCATCGATCCCTTTTACCTGACCTGGAAGGCCCGGGAATACGATTTTTCCACCCGGTTTATCGAACTGGCCGGGGAGATTAACACCTCGATGCCCTATTTCGTGATGCAGCGGGTGATCAAGGCCCTGGGTGACCAAAACAAGGCGCTGAACGGCTCCAAGATCCTGGTACTGGGGGTTGCTTACAAGAAGGACGTGGATGATCCCCGGGAGTCCCCCTCCCTCAAGATCATGGACCTGCTCAAGCAGGAGGGCGCCGAGGTCAGCTATAATGATCCGCACATTCCCCGGTGTGCCGGGATGAGGCATTACCCCCATTTCGACCTGGTGTCGACGCCGCTGGACAAGCGCGCCCTCAAAGAGTCCGACCTGGTGCTCTTGGTGACGGACCACTCCGCCTATGACTATGCCTGGATCGCCTCCCAGGCCCGGCTGATCGTCGACACCCGGAACGCCTTTAAGGGAATCGCCGGCAAGCACATCTACCCGGCCTAAGCAATTTTTGGAGAGGGGGCCAGGGGCCGACGGCCCCTCCCCCCTCTCCCAAACCCTCTCCCCCAACCCCCATACAGGGGGCTGGGAGGGGAGCTTGAGGGGCGGGCGGGGGAATTTTTCGTATTTTCGTAAGGGCTTCCCCCGGTCCTCCCCTCAAAACACTCCTGACTCAGGTCATCAGGGCCAGGAGTTCGGCGGTCTTTTCCTTAAGCAGGGCCGGGTCTTGCCGGGTTTCGACATTGAGGCGGAGCACGGGTTCGGTGTTGGATTTGCGCAGATTGAAACGCCAGGCGGGGAATTCCAGATTGAGGCCGTCGGTGCGGTCGCAGGCGACGGCTTCGGCCTGATAAAGCGCCTCCACCCGGCGGAGGACTGGACCGGGGTCGGCCACCTTGCGGTTGATTTCACCGCTGACGGGGTAGCGCTGCATTCTCGCCGCCACCAGAGCGGACAAGGATTGCCGGCTGCGGCCCATGATCTCAAGGACCAACAACCAGGGAATCATACCGCTGTCACAGTAGGCGAAGTCCCGGAAGTAGTGGTGGCCCGACATTTCCCCGCCGTAGAGGGCGTTTTCGGCCCGCATTCTCTCCTTGATGAAGGCATGCCCGGTCTTACTCATGACCGGGCGGCCGCCGGCCGCCTCGACCATGTCGATGGTATTCCAGGTCAGCCGGGGATCGTGAATGATGGCGGCGCCGGGATGATGCGCCAGCAGCGCCTGGGCGATCAGCCCCACCAGGTAATAGCCCTCGATAAAGTTGCCCAGTTCATCAAAAAAGAAACAACGGTCAAAATCGCCGTCCCAGGCCAGGCCCAGCGCCGCCTCATGGTCCCGGACCGCCTGGGCGGTGATGTGCCGATTCTCGGGCAGCAAGGGGTTGGGCACGCCGTGGGGGAAAGACGGGTCGGGTTCGTGGCAGATCTTGATGAACCGGCAGGGGAGGTGGGGCTCCAGGGCGTCGAGCACCGGCCCGGCGCAGCCGTTGCCGGCATTGACCACCACCTTGAGGGGTTTCAGTATCTGGGGATCGATATAGCTCAACAGGTGGCCGATATACGCGTTGAGCGGGTCTGTGGCCCGCCGCCCCCCTTTCGGTCCGGGGGAGGCCGGCAACTGCCGGGCGGCGGCCAGCCGTTCGATCTGGTGAAGCCCGGAGTCGCCGCTGATGGGCCGGGATTGCTCCCGGACGAACTTCATGCCGTTGTATTCGGGGGGGTTGTGGCTGGCGGTGATCATGATGCCCCCGTCCAGGCCCAGGTGCGAGGTGGAGAAATAGATTTGTTCGGTGCCGCACAGCCCCAACTGCCAGACCTCCACGCCGCAATCGTTGAGGCCCGCGGCCAGGGCCTCGGCCAGGGGGAGACTGGAGGGGCGCACGTCCCACCCCACCGCCACCCGGGCCGGGGACAGGAACCCGGCGTAGGCCCGGCCGATCCGGTAGGCCAGGTCGGGATTGAGTTCCTCGGGGACCCGGCCCCGGACGTCATACGCTTTGAAACAGTTTAGCTTTTGCATGATTGTCTCTTGTTCAACTATCATAACCGGGCGCTAAAGGCCAGGGTGAACCACCGCCTTCTTCCCATGGGCCAGGTTTTGCCTTTTTGTTAGGGGGTTGGCATCTCGCAGGTCAGGGACCGGTGGGCCCGGAAATGCTAAAAATCCGGCGGCGATGGTTGAAAAGAGTCGACAACAACCTGTATCATTACCAGGAGATGGCGCACCATAAAATAACCACACTCGGCCTGCACCTGGAGGGAGTGGGAGAGAGGACAGGCTCGAACCGGATGATTCATATCTCCAGATCGATGGTGGGACAGGCGGAACTTGAGGCCATGGCCCGGGTCGTGCGCGAAGATGGCTACCTGGGTATTGGCCGGGAAGTTCGGGCTTTTGAAGAAGAGCTCCAGGAATATCTCGGCGGCCGAGACCGTAAGGTCGTTTGCCTCAATTCCGGCACCGCGGCCCTGCATCTGGCAGTGCAGGCGGTCACCCAACCCGGGGATGAAGTCCTGGTGCAATCGCTGACCTTTATTGCCTCGTTCCAGGCGATCAGCGCCGCGGGCGCGGTCCCGGTGGCCTGTGAAGTTTACCCGGAGACGGTAACCCTGGACCTTAAGGACGCCGGCCAAAGAATCACGCCTCGCACCAAAGCCGTGATGCCGGTCCATTATGCCAGCAACCCCGGGGACCTTGAGGCCATCTATGAGTTTGCCCAGCGTCATGACTTACGGGTGATTGAAGACGCAGCCCATGCCTTCGGATGCACCTACCAGGGGCGGAAGATCGGCTCGTTTGGCGACCTGGTCTGCTTCAGCTTTGACGGTCTAAAAAATATCACCTGCGGGGAAGGGGGGGCCGTGGTCACCTCGGACCCCAAGGTGATTCAATCGGTGCAGGATGCCCGCCTGTTGGGGGTGCACCGGGACACCGAAAAGCGGTATCAGGGGGCCCGGAGTTGGGAGTTTGACGTCCAGCAGCAGGGCTATCGGTACCATCTGAGCAACCTGTTTGCAGCCGTAGGACGGGTCCAGTTGCAGCGTTTTGAAGGGGAATTTAAACCGCGGCGCATCGAATTGGCCCAAAAATACCGGTCGGCCTTGACCGGCGCCCCAGATCTAAAATTCTTCCAGGGTGATCCAGGTCCAATTGTTCCGCATATATTCCCCATCAGGGTGGTAAATGGCAAGCGGGATGGGCTGCGGCAATTTTTGCAGGACCGGGGTATTGAATCCGGCATTCACTATAAGCCGAATCATCTCCTGTCATTTTACGGCGGGGCCAAAGGGTTGCTGCCGGTTACCGAAAGGCTCTATGAAGAGTTGTTAACTCTGCCCTTGCATCCCGGGTTGAGGGATGAAGATGTTGATCATACCATCGCTGCGGTTATGGAATTCTTGTCTCATGCCTGAGACCAAGTTCAGGTTAATAAGGCCTGGACAATCTTTTCTTGATCTGCTTGACCTAAATAGGGATGCATGGGCAGACTAAAAATGCGCTGTGAAGCGCTTTCGCTAACCGGGAAATCCCCTTTCTTATAGCCCAAGTGAGCAAAAGCTCTCTGCAGGTGTAAGGGTAAGGGATAATAAATGGCCGTGGGGATTTGGGCATTATGCAATTTCTGCAGCAAAAGCTCCCGTTGCTCGCTGAGCACCGAATACTGGGCCCAGACTGAGGTGCAATCCTGGGCCACAGAGGGCACCTCCACCACGGTGTTCAGAGCCTCGCCGTACTGCTGGGCCACTCTCTGGCGGGCCGTCACCTCCTGATCAAAGATTTCCAGCTTGGCCAGGAGCACCGCAGCCTGCAAGGTATCCAGTCGGCCGTTCAAACCGATGCGGACATTCTCATATTTATGCTGCCCCTGGCCATGGACCCGGATGGAGCATAAGGCTTCAGCCAGGTCGTCGTCATCGGTAAAAACGGCCCCGCCGTCACCATAGCAGCCTAACGGCTTGGCCGGGAAAAAGGAGGTGGCGGCCACCTCCGCCAGGGCACCGGCCCGCCTCCCCTTATACGTAGCGCCAAAGGATTGGGCCGCATCTTCCAGGACAAACAAGCCATGTCCTTGGACAATGGCATGGATGCGGTCGTAATCCGCAGGTTGGCCGAAGAGGTCCACCGGGATGACCCCTTTGGGTTGGAGATGAGCCGTCCTGGGGTTTTGCCCCAGGCTGCTGACTGCCTCCGCCAGGGCCTCCGGATCAAGGTTGAAGGTTTTGGGATCAATATCTACAAACACCGGGGTGGCTCCCAACAGTTGGATCACTTCGGCGGTGGCGATAAAAGTAAAAGGAGTGGTAAAGATGGCGTCGCCTGGACCTACTCCATAAGCCATCAAGGGCATCAGCAGGGCATCGGTGCCGGAAGAGCAGGAGATGGCGTGCTTGACGCCCACATACGTCGCCAGTCTGGTCTCCAATTCTCGGATCTCGGGCCCCATGATATATTGGCCATGGGCCAGGACGCGTTGGATGTTCTCTTTGAGTAGGGCAGAAATTCTCTGTCGTTGAGCTTTCAGATCAATAAAGTCCATGCGTTTTTCAGAGGTCACGGTTTCTTCATCCCCAGTGCCGGCGTTATCTCGGCCGGTAAAAAGTGAGTCCCTTTACTACCGGTTGACGGGAAATTTTTTATTTTTTCATATTTTCATAAAGGGGACAGATAATGAACGTTTTCTTTAAAAGGTGGCCAGCCGGCCTCCCTCTAAAGACCTGCTCATCCGTCCGCTTTCTCACCCGACACCCAGGTTGCTTGAAAGGCGTGCCCTATCCTCGGATGGCCAGGCAGAATATACCACGATCCCCTAATTTGGAGAAGAAGCTAAATTTCCTCACTCAACATGGTGCAAATTTGGGGGATAGACCAGAACGCACGCGGCCACCAAATAACCTGGCCAAAAGTGGCAGGAACTACTATTCGTTAAAAGCTCTGGTAAAATCCGTTCTGCCTGCCATAATGAAAGCAGCGCCTAATTTCAACATGATAAAAATATGAGATGCTTCGTTCGGCTCAGAATGAAATTTTTCTTTCCAGGTGTTTAAGGATAAATTAAGCCAATTTCTCGCGCCAGGATGGGTTAAGAGATGATCGAGACCAAGAGTCGTCTAGATGTGGGCCAGCCGGAGGAGATTGCCCCCGGCCCGGGGTGGAAGGGGATCATTTTGGCCGGCGGCGCCGGAACCCGCCTCTATCCCGTGACCCAGGTGGTCAGCAAGCAACTCCTGCCCGTCTATGACAAACCCATGATTTATTATCCCTTGTCCACCCTCATGCTGGCCGGCATCCGGGAGATTCTGATCATCTCCACCCCTGAGGACCTGCCCAGGTTCAAGACCCTGTTGGGTGACGGGGCGCAATTGGGTTTGCGCTTCAGTTATGCGGAACAACCCCGCCCCGAAGGCTTGGCTCAGGCTTTCATCATCGGTAAGGAATTCATCGGCCAGGATCGGGTCTGCCTCATTTTGGGGGACAACATTTTTTATGGCCACGGGCTTGAGGAGATCCTGAAACGGGGGGTGCAGTTGACCGAGGGGGGCCTGGTGTTCGGCTATCGGGTCAAAGATCCAGAAAGGTACGGCGTGGTTGAATTTGACGAAACTGGCCAGGTCCTGGATATCGTGGAAAAGCCGGTAAAGCCGAGATCGTCCATTGCCGTGGCCGGCCTTTATTTTTACGACAACCGGGTGGTGGAAATCGCCTCGCGGCTTAGGCCTTCCGCCCGGGGAGAATTGGAGATCACCGACGTCAATAAGGTCTACCTGGAAAAGGGGGAGTTGCGGGTGGAGGTGTTGGGCCGGGGTTTCGCCTGGCTGGATACGGGGACCCACGAATCGCTCCTGGAGGCCTCCACCTTCATTGAGACCATCGAGAAGCGCCAGGGTCTCAAAATCGCCTGCATCGAAGAAATCGCTCATCACCTAGGCTTTATCGACGCCGGGCAACTACGCCGGCTGGCCGAACCGTTGCGGAAGAACGGCTACGGCCAGTACCTGCTAAAGATCTTATCGGAATGAACCGGCGGCCGGCATAGCCTAAGATACAGCTATGACAACCATATCAAGTAGTTATATTTTGGATTGAAACCGCGCATAGACAGCAGGTATCTTCAATCCCCCAGATTTTTAATTCCATCCTGCCACCGCTGGATCATTGCTGGGCGGCAGCCTTAGCGGTGCCAGTCTTAATGCCTATTTCGGCGAACTCCCAACTCTGAACCCTTACCTTTTGCTTCCTTCCGTTCCGCCCGACGAGCCACTCATTTTGCCCAAGTCAATGAAGGGGACGGCTCCTCCAGAGACTTGAGGTAAAATCCCGTTCCATTTCTCGATACCCTTGTACTGCACGAGGATCGGGGTGATCGACCGTGATAGGGCATCATTGGCTTTGGCCTGTCCCTGAGCCACCACTAGAATGGATTCAGCCTCTCCTTTTGCCGTGGCAACCTTTTGCTGAGCTTCAATCTCGCGTTGGGCCAAAACCTGTCTCTGCGTTTCGACTTGTTGCTGGGCCACTTGTTTGGCCTCGATGGCCCCTTCATATTCGGGAGAGAATCGGATATTGGCAAAGTAGATGTCATCGACGATGATGTGATACCTCGCCAGATTATCTCCCAATTTTGTCATCGCCCTCTTCCGGATCTCCTCCCTTTTGGGAAGAATCTCCCCGATCGGGTAGGTCGGCACAACCTCCTTGACGAAGTCGTTGAAAGCCGGGTCGATCACTTTGTCAGCAAAATCGAGCCCCACTTTCTGGTAAAGGTCATTGACATAAGCCGGATCGATGTGGAAGTTCATCATTCCCGTCATTTTCACATTCTGGTATTCTTTTGAAGAGGCATCGATCTCCTTGAACGGATGGGGTTGAACCTTGACATCCACCTTGATGACTCTTTCGGCAACGGGAACTATGAAATTGAGCCCCTCCCCCATGATTCTCTTCTCTACACTCCCCCACCAGAGAACAACACCCCTGTGGCCAGCCGGGACGATGACAAAGGTGCTCCAACCCAGGATAAGGATGATGATAAGCAAAATGAGCATTCCAACATTTCGTGGCCTCGGCTTTTTGAATTCAGCTATGTTTATGATTCTTTCCACCATCATTTCACCTCATCTGGGTGTCTTAACTGAGATTATGCGCTACCTATCGACCCAATTCCAAAATTATGGGACCTGTTCCCCTAAGTTTAAGCCATAAAATGACCCTCTTCGCGAAGGCAACCCTGCTCCTAGGAAGCATGATAGCACAAAATTTTGTAAGAGACTAACTTTCCCCCAGATTTCAGGGATACCCCATTATATTTCACCATACATCATCGATTTACCGGCCTAAATATAAATTCAGATTACCTGACAATTGGTAGCAGAATGAAATCCCAGGAATTTAAAATGTCTGGTGATGACGCTGAAGCGTAGCGAAAAGTTGGGTAGCCCGGATCTCCTGGCCGCTGGCAGCGACGCCCACGCCCAGGTGGGTGTAGTCCGGGCAGAGGATGTTCTCCCGGTGGCCGGAGCTCGACATCCAGGAATTCATAATGGTCCGTGCCAGGGCCTCGCGGTCGGCGGCTGACAGGTTGGAACCCTCCCAGATGTTTTCCCCCCAGCCGTAGATGGGGCCGGAGTAAAAGGGCCTGAGCCGCTCCTGGGCAGTCAGGCCCTCGGGATTGGTGTGGCTGAAGAAGCGGCGCCGCAGCATGTCATCGCAATAGGTCTGGGAGACCATTGCGAGTGTGCCTTCCTGGCCCACGGGGGGAAGGCCGTATTGCCGACGGACGTCATTGGTTAAGCGCCAGATCCGGTCTTCCACGTCCCGGAGGTGGACCGTGCCTTGGGACCAGGGCTGCATGGGGGCCGGGGCCTGGACACCCCAGGCCGATGGCGGCGAATATGGCTGGGCCTGGTACGGTTGCAATGGAAATAGGCCACAGCCCGCGCAGACCACCAGGGCGGCCAGAGAGGTGGTCACAGCCAGGGCAAATTTTATTGATTTTCTGACCTTTGATTTCATAATCAAGTGGGCCTTATAATTGGCTGATTTCCCCCTACGACATCCTTTTTCACCCCCCCTCCCCCCTCAAGGCGGAGGGAATGATAAGGCGGCTTATACCAGTTGTGGTCAAAGAAGCAGTTTATCCGTCGTAGGGTGGCCACCGGGGCTGGGGCGGACACATGGGTCGCCCATACTTTCAACTGGCAGACCAGGTTTTATCATCGTTAAGTGTGCCAGCCGTGATACCAACCGCCGCCCTGGCTATGGTGGCGGCGCTCAGAGAAATCCTCGCCATAATGGCGGCTGATGCGGTGGTCGCTCCAAAAATTGTCTCCTTGCTCTGACCCTAACTCCGAGGCCTTCTCTCTTCATGCCATATTAGATAAATCGCGACGCCAGGTGTTAGGCACATTTCCGGCTCGTCGGCTCATTTGCGATATGGCGATTATCTATCTGGCTCTTGAGAATTTTGGCGATGATGAATCGCCAGGAAAGGCGGCGCTACCTGTACCTACCATCTCTTTCGGTTTAGAAACGGTTAGATAGCAGAAAATTTGCAATCGGAAGGGAGATGAATAGCGAAGATCTTGCCATTAACGAGACTGATGAAAAATTACCGATGGGGGTGGATATGATCAAGATAGCGAAATAAGCGTTTTGGGTTGAAGGAATTTCAGAAGAAAAGGGGTGAAGAAAGTCAGGTAAAACCTGGACCCACCGTTAAGGAGCAGGTTGCTGGTTGAGGCCGAAGTGGCGGCGGGCGAAGGCGATGCGGTCTTGGACGGTGGGTAATTCCTGGCAATGCGCTTCCACGAGCTTGACCCGGTGCATGAGGCCGGCGGCGTTGGCGATCTGGATGGCCAACCCCGGGCGGGCGTTGAGTTCCAGGAGCAGGGGCCCCAGGTCCTGGTCCAGGACCAGGTCCACCCCCAGATAGCCCAACCCGGTGAGGTCGTGGGCCCGGGTGGCAACATCCAGCAGCGTCTCCCAATTAGGGATAGTGATGCCCTGGATGCTGTGGCCGGTGTCGGGGTGCTCGGTGACGATCCCCTGGCGGTCCACCCCCTTGAGGGTAACGCCGCTGGCCAGGTCGATGCCGGCCCCGATGGCCCCCTGGTGGAGGTTGGCCTTGCCCCTGGAGGCCCGGGTGGGCAGCCTCAGCATGGCCATGACCGGGACGCCCAGGAAAACGATGATGCGGACGTCCGGCACCCCCTGGTAGCAGATGTGTTCGAACACCGGGTCGAACCGGACCCGGTACTCAACCAAGGCGGCATCCGTCTGCCCCCCCAGACTGTAGAGGCCGCCCAGGACGTTGAACACATGATGGTCGAGCTCTTCCTGGGTCATGATGAGGCCGCCCACCGTG
This sequence comes from uncultured delta proteobacterium, assembly GCA_963812015.1. Lineage (GTDB taxonomy): Bacteria > Desulfobacterota > Desulfobaccia > Desulfobaccales > 0-14-0-80-60-11 > 0-14-0-80-60-11. The sequence continues at coordinate 1,589,905 of CAWETI010000002.1, forward strand.
CGATAGTTGGCTCCCGACCGGCCGACGATCACCAGGATGCCCTCGCCCCCGGAGCCGTGGGCGGGCTTGATGACGAAATCCTCGCGGTCTTTGAGCAGGGCCGGCAGATGGCGCACCTGGTATTCCGACTGCACGACGCTGTAGAGTTCCGGGACCGGGATGCCCGCGACCACGGCAATCTCCTTGGTGCGCACCTTGTCATCCACCAGGGGATAGTAGCGGCGGGGATTATGGGCCAGGGTGAAGTCGGCGTTACGCCGGTTGATCCCCATGATCCCCAGGTCGGCAAGTCGGCGGGCCAGCCCGAACATCACCTGCCCTCTTTCGCCAGGACTTTGAAGCGCAGGAGTTCCAGGAGGCGGTAGCCGGAATAGCGCCCCAGGAGCAGGGTGGCGGCCAGGAGCACCAACAACAGCTCGGGGAAGACGAAAAATAGGTGCTGGATTTCCCGGTGGTGCATCACCAGATAGGCCAGGGCCGCGGCCAAAAGACTCCCCAGGCCCTGCTTGAGGGCCTCATAGGGGCCACGCTCTTCCCAGACGATGGACATGCGCTCGATGGTCATGGTCAGGATGACCATTGGGAACAGGGCTACGGAGAGCCCCCGCTCGATCCCCAGCCGGTTGGTGAAAATGCTCATCAGGGCCATCATGATGACCACCACGATGAGGATCGCGGCCAGGCGCGGCACCAGCAACAGCTTGAGGCGGTCCAGGTAAAAGCGGATGGTCAAGCCCAGGGCCACCAGGGAACTGAAGAAGACGATGCCCCAGAGCAGCTGGGTCTCCCGAAAGGCCAGGGCAATGAGCACCGGCATAAAGGTGCCGAAGGTGCTGATGCCGATGATGTTCCGCAAGATCACCAGCAAGAAGCCGCCCACCGGCACCATGAGCAGGATGCGATAGACCTGCTGGGAATGAATGGGCAGACTCAGGAGAGAAAACTTAAGAAGCAACGGCTTTTTGATCTGGCCCCGGACCACGGCGGTGTTGATGGCGGCTTCCACCTCCCGGGTGACGGACAGGATGACGTGCAGGTCGGTGCCGCCGGTCAGCCTGGCCATAGGCAGGGGCCCGCGCCACCAGGCCAGATAATTGTCGGGGATGCTCGGGGCGCCGGTGATGGGATCGATGGCCTGCCACCACTTCTGGTTATATATTTCCAGCCAGTGGACCACGGGCAGCCGCTCTTTCTGTTCCTTAAGGGCGATGCCGTGCACCACCCGGGCCGGCACCCCGGCCAGGGCCAGGACTCGCGCCGCCAGCTCCATCTTGCCCGCCTCTGAAGGCTGTTTCCCCAGGAGGAGGGCGACATTATCATCCGGTTGGGGCTGCTTGAGGCGCTTGAGCAACTCCGCGGCCATGGTTTCATTGTCGGCGGAACGGCGGCGGATGCGGTCCACCAGGGCGTGGGCCGCGGCCAGGTCGGCTCCCTCGAACCCGGGATTATCAATGGTGGGTGGCTGGATGGGATTGATGGGTTCCCGGGTATTGACCCGCACCACCTCGGCCCGGTAATAAAGGGTTTGCAACCCATCGGCCTGGCGGATGGACCAGGTGGCCTGGCGGTTGGCGCTCTCAATGGCGGTGACGAGCCCATAACCCCGGGAGACAAAGGCTTCGTTGGTGACGGCGTAACGGCGGGTCGTCCGGGGGGTGAACAGGGTGACCTTGGCGGGCTCGCTGCCGGCGGTGAAGGTGACCTTGGCTTCCACGTTCCAGATATAGGACTCGACCCCCGGAGACAGGGGAAAGTTGAGGGCCAGGACTTTGTAGAGAAACAAGCCCAGACCCACGGCCGCCAAGATGCCGGCCAGAACGTAGAGGTGCGTTTTATTCAAGGCCGGCAGGATTGGGGCAATTGGGCTCGACGGTATACTTGGCCGAGGGGTCGATGATCACAGCGCCTTCCATAAATTTGCGTCCGATGAGCATCCGGTAATTAAACCCGGTGCGGTCCACCAGATTGACCTCCGTTTCCTTATAGAGGTTGCCCAGGCAAACCCCCAGTTTGATAACGGGACACGTCTGGGCTTGAAGATAATGCCGCTTGATGGTGGCATTGCGCAACAGGGGCCGCTCAATGGTAATCTTTCGGCCATCCCCTTCGATCACGTCAAAGCGCACCCAAGGTTGGCCGTCGCGGTCAAACTGCGTGAGGTTGGCGGCGTCAAGAGAACTGTACTCCGCCCCGGAGTCCAGCTTGGCGTGGACGAGGAAGTTGCCGGGATAGATGCGGACCTTCTCGATCCATCCCACCATGGTTTTCTCCCCGGCGGCCGCAGGCAGGGCCAGAACCAGGGCGCCGAGCAGGCCGGCGAGGAGAACGGACGGATATTTCATAATTCACCTGCTTGAAAAAGTGATATTAGGTGTAGCGCTCGCATGACTTTTCTGGGGCAGACAATTTTTAACCGGCTCGAAAAATCCTGGTCGGCGGCACCACTTCCTGGCAGGCCCGGCCAATCCCCCGGGGAGAGGCGCACGCCTTCCTCAACCCTTATTGTAATAGAAAACCCGGTTTTCACCAAATTACGGCGGCAGCACGAAAAATATTTTCCTCAGTCTTTACCGGGCTGGCATTCGGGACAGAAGAAGGTGCTGCGCCCGGCCTGGACCAGGCGAACAATGGGGGCGCGGCAACGGCGACAGGGTTCACCGGTCCGGCCATAGACCAGCAGCTCCAGCTGGAAGAGGCCGGCCTCACCTTTGCTGTTGAGATAGCTGGCTACCGTAGTGCCGCCCTTTTTAATGGCGTGCTTGAGGATCCTCCTGGTCTCGGCCAGCACCCGGTCCCAGTCCTCCAGGGTCAGGCGGCCCACCGGGGTGGCGGGATGCTGCCCCGCGGCAAAGAGGATTTCACAGGCATAAATGTTGCCGATGCCGGCCACTACCCGGGCGTCCAAGAGGAAGTTTTTGATGGGCCGAGACCGGCCCCGGGCCTGGGCTAGCAGCCAGGCCGGGGTTACTTTCCGGGAGAACGGCTCGGCCCCTACCTGGGCCAGGGGCGTGGGATCCACACCGGGAGGAAAGACCAGGACCTGGCCGAAACGCCGGGTATCCTGGAAAAGCAGGTCCAGACCGCCTTCCAGTTGAAAGACCAGGTGAACGTGGGGGAGGGGAGGGGAGGGGAGAGGCCCGGTGAGGAGGCGGCCGGTCATGCCCAGATGGATGAGCAGGGTGACCCCGCCTTCCAGGTGGAACACGAGGTATTTGCCCCGGCGCCGGAGGCTCTCGAGGCGTCGCCCCAGGACCCAGCGGCGCAACTCCCGGGGCGAAGACTGCTGCCGGAGACGTTGCTTACCTACCTGGATGGCCAGAAACCGCCGTCCCTGCAGCAACGGGGCCAGGCCCCGGCGGATGACCTCTACTTCAGGGAGTTCAGGCATAGACGAGACTCCGGGGGGCGGCGGGGCGGGGCTTCAAGGAAAAACCTGGCCTAAAAAAGCATGTCCAGGAAGTGTTCGTGGTATTCTCGCAGCTCTTTGTGGCATTCTCCGCAAAAGAGGCGCACTTCCCCCTGGATCTCGGAATCATCGCTCACCGAAGAGAAACTACCGTCTTCGTTTTGTACGTAAAACGTGGTTATGGTCACCCCTTCGGCGACCTCGTAAAAATCCGTATCATTGCCGCAATAAGGGCAGGCAATCCTCATTTTCCATTCTCTTGCTGGATGAGTTGTTTCGGGTCTTGCTTATATAAGGCGTTGTTGGGCGCCAGCTTGCGGGCCAGTTCCATTTCGATGGCGGCCCGTTTAAACTGCTGGTGGGAGATGCGCTTTTTGCCCTTATTGGCGTAAATCTGCCCCTGGTGGGCGAACAGGCAGGCCAGATAATAATGGGTCCGGGGGTTCTTGGGGTTGAGCTCGTTGGCGGACTGAAGATCATGTTCGGCTTGCTTGTACTTCTGCTGGTGGTAATGGATGATGCCCAGGTTGCGCCACAGGACCGCCCCGGAGGTCTTGTCCGGGCTTTTTATGGTCTTGAGGATCAGCAGTTCCAGGCGGGCCATGGTCTCTTGATCATTGAAGGTGTTGCTGCCATCGGCCAGGAGGCGGTCACTCAGGTCGGCCACCTCGGAGGCTGACAGGGTGCGTCCGGTCAGGCCTTCCTTCAATATAGCCAGGTCGGAGGTTCCGGGAGAGGACGGCTCCGCCGGGAAAACCGCGGCGGCTTTCGGGGGCGGCGCCTTCGGCGCCGAGCCACAGCCTAACAATCCACCCAGCAGAAATAGCGCCAACCAGGCAGCAACCACACGTGTCATCATGAACCCAGGATCTCTCTCTGCCAGATGGAATTTACGAACTAGTACCCTATCCACCGCAGGCCGTCAACCCCTTTTTGACCGGGGGTTGCCGGGCAAAGCCGGGAGATAGTAAGGGTCTGTCGGGGAAATGTTGGAAACCCTTGGGCAAAGTCTGTCGGTTGACGCGACCGGGGCGCAAGCGCTTGAGACAATGGTCAGCCAGATTAAGGGCCGGTTCCCGGTCGCCGGTGGTTGGCGATAAAAACTAACATTTGATATTGTCTACACGATACGCTATCTTTTGACTCAGTTTACCTTACTGCCGAATGCGCCCGGAGCCGCCCCAACCTTGGAAACCCTACCACCGGATTGCAAAAACCTCGAATCTATCCTGGACCACCTCCCGGATGGGATCATCTGCCATGATCGGGAGCGGCGGATTATCTGTTTCAACCGGGCGGCGGAAGTCTTAACCGGTTACGCCCGGGCCGAGGTTGTGGGCCGGGACTGCCATGAGGCCTTTGGACGGCCGTTTTGCGGCAATCAATGCTCCTTTTGCGGGCAGGCGCCGGAGACCTGGACCAACCTCAACTACCCCCTCAATATTGTCACCAAGACTGGCGAACCCAAACAGGTCCAGATGGCGGTGGTGGGCATGAAGGATGCGGAGGGGCACCTGACCGGAGTGCTCGCCACGATCCGGGACATCACCAGCCTGGTGGGTTTGAAATTCTGGACCGAAGAATCAACCGGCTTCGCGGGCATTGTCGGGCGGGACCCCAAGATGGTCCAGATCTACCGGCAAATTCAAAAATTGGCGGAGCATGACTATCCCGTACTGATTACCGGGGAGACCGGCACGGGCAAAGAGTTGGTGGCGGCCGCGATTCACAGCGAAAGCCGGCGCCATCACGGCCCTTTTGTGCCGGTGAATTGTGGGGCCCTGCCCGAAGGCGTGGTAGAAAGCGAGCTTTTCGGGCACGTCAAAGGCGCCTTTTCCGGGGCGGTACGGGATAAAAAGGGGCGTTTCGAGCTGGCCCACGGGGGCACGATCTTTCTGGATGAGGTGGCCGAGCTGGCCAAGAACCTCCAGGTAAAATTGCTGCGGGTTTTGGAAAACCACACCTTTGAGCGGGTGGGGGGCGAGAAGTCCATCACCGTGGACGTGCGGGTGCTCAGCGCCACCAACCGGGATCTCAAACGGGAAGTAGAAAAGCAGCGGTTTCGGGAAGACCTCTATTATCGCCTCAACGTGGTGCCCCTGAAGCTGCCGCCCCTCCGGGAGCGACCGAACGACATCCCCCTGCTGCTGGAATATTTTCTGGAGCAGGCCAGGGGCCGGGGCCAGGCAGCCCCGCGGTTTTCCCCGGAAGCCGTAGCCCTCATGAGGCAGTATCCCTGGCCGGGGAATGTGCGGGAACTGCAGAACGCGGTGCATTATGTCCTGGCCGGTTGCCAGGGCGAGGTGGCGGGGCCGGATGACCTGCCCCCGGAAATCAGGCAGGGCCGTCCGCTCCGGGGGCCCGCCCCCAAGCTCAATCCGGAGGCCGTAACGGCCGCCTTGCAGCAGTGCGGCGGCAACAAGGTCAAAGCCGCCAGACTGCTGGGGGTGGGCAGGGCCACCCTCTACCGCTTTCTGGTGTCCCATGAGGCATCTTTGTCTCACGAAGCAAGGTGAGAAGTTTTGTCGTAACTTCCTCTGAAAGATCAAGCTCTTATCTTAAGTGGGGCGGAGGTGTCTCATGGCCGCCGGCCGGCCCTCTCAGGTAGTTGATCCGTCCTCACCTCTTGCCTGGTTAGTAAGCCATTGATTTTCCTAGACATGATGATTATAAGATCAGGGGCAGACGGGTGGCACAAATCTTGGATTAAGAAAGGGCAAGGTTCGGGGAAGGACCAGGGAACCCCCCGGGAAATTCAATCAGGAACTTGCCCATGGCGCCTACGAATGAATGCCTCAAAAGGACTCTGGAGTTGGCCGAACGCATGCTGAAGCTGGCCGACGAAGGAGATGCGGCCCGCAAAGACGTGGGGTGCGGCGTGCTTTACGGGGTTTTGCGGGATTCGGCTTACCGCATCAAGAAACTGGCCGAGTCGGAGCGCCAGGCCCACATCAAAAAAGGCGGCTGGGAAACATAGGTTAAAGGAGCACAGCATGCAAGACTACCAGTGTGACATATGCGGTTATCTCTACGAACCATCTAATGGCAACCCGGGGGCGAATATTCCCCCCAACACCGCGTTTGAAAATCTCCCTGCCGATTGGGTCTGTCCCATCTGCGGAGCCGGGAAAGACCAGTTCACCGCGGTTTAATGAGCCTTTAAATCCGGGAGAAACCTGAAAAGGCCCCCACCGGGGTGAACCTGAAAGAGCCAACCCAGAAGCAACCATGACACTTTTGCACAGGAGGAAACCATGACGAAATCCGAACAATTTTTGATGGAAGCGTTTGCCGGTGAATCGCAGGCCAACCGTAAGTATTTGGCGTTTGCCAAGCAGGCGGAGAAAGAAGGCTATCCCCAGGTGGCCAAGCTCTTTCGGGCCGCCGCCGCGGCGGAAACCGTCCATGCCCACGCCCATCTTAGGGTGGCGGGCGGCATTAAGACTACTGCGGAAAACCTCAAGGCGGCCATCTCTGGGGAAACCCACGAATTTGAGCATATGTATCCGGAAATGATTGCCGCGGCCCAGGCCGAAGGCAACAAGGCGGCGGAACGCTCCTTCTCCTATGCCAATGAGGTGGAAAAGGTCCACGCCGGCCTGTACGAGAAGGCCCTGGCCAACCTGGGCAAAGAGGAAGGCGTGGACTACTACGTGTGTTCCGTCTGCGGCTACACCTGTGAAAACGAGCCCCCCGAGAAGTGCCCGGTGTGCAACAGCGGCGCCAAGGCATTTTCCAAGGTGGTCTAAGGCAATTGCGACCCGCCGGCCACCACCGAGTGACCGGCGGAACCCATGACGGCCGAGACCGGGTCAAGGGCCCGGGGCTGGCGGTAAGGAGAGTTAAGCAATGACGGAGAAACTGCAAATCTACAAATGTGAAGTCTGCGGCAATATCGTTGAGATGCTCCACGGCGGGGCCGGTCAGTTGGTATGTTGCGGCCAGCCGATGAAGCTCTATCAGGAAAACACGGTGGATGCCGCTAAAGAGAAACACGTGCCGGTGATCGAAAAGACCGCCGAGGGCATCAAGGTGAAAGTGGGGAGCGTGGCCCACCCCATGGAGGAGAAACACTATATCGAGTGGATCGAAGTTATTGCGGACGGCAAGGCCTACCGGGCATTCCTCAAACCGGGGGAGGCGCCGGAAGCGACGTTTGCACTCAAGGCCGAGAAGGTTACGGCCCGGGAGTACTGCAATCTCCACGGTTTGTGGAAATCGTAAGCCTTGGCCGGTGACCACCGGCAGAATGACAGCCAGGCCGCCGGGGTTGCCGACCGGCGGCCCCGGCGGCCGAACCTGGAGCGCTGCCCCGTAGCGGGGGATGGCGCTTTTTTGTTTCCGGGGGGGCCGGATAGGCCCCCTAATAGGGGTCCCCGGATGGCTCCGAGATCGCCTCATCTTGAGGAATGGAACCCAGATTGTAGATATTTTTTTGCGGTTTTTGGGCTAAGTCAAAGACTAGCCGGTCAAGACGTATTATTTTGAGGAGCATTAACCAGCGACGGGAGGCGATCTGCATGAAAAATTTAGTTATTTTGGGGCATGGCACCGGCGGCACCATCATCGCCGCCAAGATGCGGCAAAAACTGCCGGAGAAGGAATGGCAGATAACCGTAATCGACCGGGACTGGCAGCACCACTACCAGCCCGGCTGGCTCCTGATTCCTTTTGGGATTTACACCGCGGCGGACTGCGTCAAGCCCAAGGCTAAATTTGTGCCTCCTGGGGTCAAGTTTATTCTGGACGATATCACCGGGATTGATCCGGTCAAAAAGCAGGTCAAAACCGGGCGGGACACCTATCCCTATGATTGGCTGGTGGTGGCCACCGGCTGTCGCATCATGCCGGAAGAAGTGGAGGGCCTGACCACCGGATGGGGCGAGGCTATCCATAATTTCTACACCCCAGACGGCGCCGTCGCCCTATGTGAGAAGCTGAAGTATTTCGACAAGGGCAGGGTGGTGCTCAACATCGCCGAGTTGCCCTTTAAATGCCCGGTGGCGCCCCTGGAATTCGTCTTCATGGCCGACTGGTTTTTCACCATCAACGGCGTGAGGGACCGTGTGGAAGTCGAACTGGTGACGCCGCTACCGGGGGCCTTTACCAAACCCAAGGCCGCGGAGATCCTGGGCCAGATATGTGAGCAGAAAAAGATCAAGGTCACCCCCAATTACCAACTCGCCGAGGTGGACTCGGAAAAAAAGATTCTCAAGTCTTATCAAGGCCAGGAGGTCCCCTATGATCTTTTGGTCTCCATTCCGCCGAACTTCGGGGCCCAATGCATCATCGACAGCCAGATGGGGGACCCTATGGGCTATGTGGAGACCGATAATTTTACCTTGAAGGCCAAGAAATTCGACCATATTTTCGTGGTGGGTGACGCCGCCAACGTGCCCACTTCCAAGGCGGGATCCGTGGCCCACTATGAGGCCGATGTGATTTGCGACAACCTGCAGCGGGAAATCGACGGCCATGAAGCCAAGCCCGATTACGACGGCCACTCCACCTGCTTCGTGGTCACGGGATACAGCCAGGGTTCTCTGCTGGATTTCAACTATAAGATCGAACCCTTGCCGGGTAAGTATCCTTTCCCCGGCCTGGGGCCCTTTGACCTGCTGGGCGAGAGTTTTGTCAACTATATGGGCAAGATGATGTTCCGGTGGACCTATTACAACCTGATGCTCAAAGGCAGCCACCTGCCCCTGGAAAGCCAGTTCGTGATGGCCGGCAAGGTACGCGGCATTCTTGCTCCGGATATCGAGATGCCCCTGAGAAGGAGGCGGCCATGACCAACGAAGAGCTGATCCTGGAAAGACTCACCCGCATCGAGGCGAGGCTGGATGGAGTCGACCGGGTGGAGCAGCAGATGCAAGCCTTTGCCGGACCCTGGGAAAATTTGAGTGATCTGGGCCGGGACCTGTCCCTGTTGACGGAGCCTGCGGTCAAGAAGCTGACGGAGGAGATGGTGGAGGTGGAGATCGGGTTTCAGATGGAGGACTTCTTCGCCCTGATCAAAAAACTCCTGCCAAGCTTGAAATACCTCACCTGGTCCCTGGAACAGATGGAAAACCTCGTCGACTGGTGGCAGGATATGGAGCCCTTATTGAAGCTGGGGTTCCCCAAGCTGGTCGACTACCTGGATGACCTGGAACAAAAAGGCATATTCCGCATTAATGCGGCGGTTCTGGAGATGTATGGCAAAATCGCCGCAAATTATAATCCCGAGGATATTGACGCCATGGGCGATGGGTTCGTCCGGATGCATGGCGTGGTCAAGAAATTGTCGAATCCCGAGTTGATTCAATTTCTCGACAGGATCATCGACATTCCTCTGGAAATAAATCTGGAGGAGGCCAAGCCGGCCGGTCCCTTTGGCTTGCTCTGGCGGATGCGGAGTAAAGAGTGCCGGGAAGGATTGGGCGTCTTGGTGGAGCTCACCCGGGCCCTGGGCAAGCTCAAACCGGGTCCGGAGCAGGCGGCTTAGCCGGAGGGGGAAAAGGGCTCAAAAAATTCGTCAGAACTTAGCGAGTTCTCCAGTCAGCCGGAGCCTGTGGCTGGTTTAACCGCAAGGGGCCGGGAGATTTAGGCGCTTGAAGGGAGAGATGGTGAGGGGCCCCGATGCCGGCCAAGTTGCTCCCCCCCCTTGACAGCGAGCCGGCAACCGCATAAAACCTCGGGTAGCCGGCTTGCTCCGGCAAATCACTCAGGAGACGTGCAGTGTATTGGGATGCCAACCTCGAAACCTTAACCCCGGCGGCGGTGCAAGAGTTGCAACTGACCCGCCTGCGGCAGACCCTGGAGCGCGCCGCCCACAGCCCCTTTTATGGCCGGCGCTTGAAGGAGGCGGGCGTTGCCGCCGGCGACCTCCGGTCCCTGGAAGATATCCGCCGGATTCCCTTTACCACCAAAGACGACCTCCGGGCCCACGGCCAGGAGATGCTGACCCTGCCCCTGGCCGACATGGTGCGCCTCCACGCCTCTTCCGGGACCACGGGCCAGGCCACGGTGATCTATTATACCCGCGCCGATATCGAGACCTGGGCCGACCTGGTGGCCCGTTCCCTGTATGCCACCGGCATGCGGGCCGCTGACGTGTTCCAGAACATGATGGGCTACGGCCTGTTCACCGGGGGGCTGGGGTTTCACTACGGGGCCGAACGGCTGGGGGCCCTAACCATCCCCGCCGGGGCCGGCAACAGCCAGCGCCAGCTGCAACTGATGCAGCAGTTTTCCACCACCGCAATCCACATTATCCCCAGCTATGCCCTGCTCCTGCTCAACACCTTTGCCAAGAAAGGCGTCGACCCCCGGGACCTGCCGCTGCGCCTGGCCTTTCTGGGGGCCGAGCCCCACTCCGAAGATATGCGGCGGCGCATCGAGACGGCCTATGGGGTCAAGGCCTACAATTCTTACGGGTTGTCCGAGATGAACGGCCCCGGGGTGGCCTTTGAGTGCCCGGAGCAGAACGGCATGCACGTCTGGGAAGACGCCTTCTTGCTGGAGGTGCTGGACCCCGAGACCCTGCAGCCGGCGCCGCCGGGAGAGGTGGGGGAACTGGTCTTCACCAACCTTACCCGGCAAGGCATGCCGCTGTTGCGCTACCGCACCCGGGACCTGGCCTCCTATGACGATTCACCCTGTCCCTGCGGCCGGGGCTTCAAACGGCTTTCCCGGATCATGGGGCGCACCGATGACATGGTGATCATTAAAGGGGTCAATATCTTCCCGATGCAGATCGACAAGGTGCTCATGGCCATGCCGGAGGTGGGCACCCAGTACCTGGTGGAATTGACCCGGCAGGATTACAGCGACCAGATGCTGGTGAAGGTGGAAGTGCAGCAGAACTTTTTCCAGGAAGACCTCAAGTATCTCAACCAGTTGCAAAAGCGGATTACCGAGGCCTTAAAGAGCGAGCTGCTGGTGACGCCCCGGGTGGAACTGGTGGAGCCCAACACCCTGCCCCGGAGCGAAGGCAAGGCCCAGCGGGTCGTGGATAAGCGGTCCTGAGGGGGGCTGGGCGGACAATGCCCCGGCGGGCCTGTAGGGCCGGGTTTTAAACCCGCCCCTACGCGTGTAGCAAGACCCCTTTCCTTGACAATACCTGAGTCCGGTGTTAAAAAACCAAGATGTGGAGGGATGGCCGAGTGGTTTAAGGCAGCGGTCTTGAAAACCGCAGACCGGAAGGTCCGTGGGTTCGAATCCTACTCCCTCCGCCATCTGCTGACCTACCGGAGATTGATAAAGGTAGACTCTCGTGACATGGCCCCGAAACGGCCGTAAAGCCCAGAAAAGCCCTACCGGAGAGATGACCGAGCGGCCGAAGGTGCTCGCCTGCTAAGCGAGTGTGGGGGGAAACTTCCACCGAGGGTTCGAATCCCTCTCTCTCCGCCAGTTCTATATTCAGCCACCCCTGCTTCTTCCCTGGCCGTTCCCGGCCGCCGTTTTCTGAAAAATCCTCTCCCACTTCGACCCGGCTTGGCGTAAGATAAGAAACCATGTCTGCCGCCGCGCCACCGCCGGATCATGCCCCGAACCGCCGCATCGTCCTGCTGGCCGTCTGTATGGGGGCCTTTATGGCGACCCTGGACACCAGCATCGTCAATATCGCCCTGCCGCAGATTGCCCGTGAATTCGACGTGTCACTGGTCCAGATCTCCTGGGTCATGCTGATCTACCTCCTCATGAACGTCTCCCTTTTGCTTACCAGCGGCCGGCTGGGGGACCTCTTGGCGCCGGGCAAGCTCTTCCTTCTGGGGTTGGTGGTGTTTACCGGGGCCTCGGCCCTGTGCGGGCTGAGCCCGGGACTGGCCTGGATGGTGGGCGGCCGGGCCCTCCAGGGGCTGGGTGCGTCTTTGATACTGGGGGTGGCCCCCAAGCTCATCGCCCTGGCCTATGGGGAGGGGGAGCGGGGGCTGGCCCTGGGACTGTTTTCCACCGCCTTCGCCACCGGCATCAGCGTGGGAGCGCCCCTGGGTGGGGTCATCACTACTTACCTGGGCTGGCCGTTTATCTTTTTCATCAACCTGCCCATCTGCGCCGGGACTTTTTGGGTGGGGTGCCGAGTCCTGCTGCAGTTCAAGCCCCAAAAGGCCTGGAACTGGCGGTCGTTTGACCTCGGGGGGGCTGTGATCCTGGCCGGGACCCTGGGAGTGTTCCTCCTGGGGTTGACCTGGATCCGGCAGTCCGGCTGGAGCGCCGAGACCCTGGGGGCGCTGGGGCTGGCCGCGTTCCTGGGCCTGGTCCTGCATTTCCTGGAGCGCCGGCACCTCAATCCCCTGCTGCAGCGCGAGCTCTGGCGCCACTGGCCCTTTGTGGTGGGGTCATCGGCGGTGGTGCTGACCTTTGCGCCGGTGATGGGCGTCTTCTTCCTGCTGCCCTTTTTTCTGGAGCATATCTATCACTATACCCCGGCCCAAACCGGGTTTTTGTTGGCGGCCCTGAGCGCCAGCAACGCCCTGGTGGCCCCCTGCGGCGGTTACCTGGCGGACCGGCTGGGGAACCTCGCGGTTCTCAGGACCGGGGCCGGATTGATCCTGGCGGGCCTGATCTCCCTCATCTTTACCGGGCCGGACAGCTCCACCCTGACCCTGGCGGCCAGGTTCGTCCTCATCGGCCTGGGGTTCGGCCTCTTCCAGGCCCCTAATCTCAGTGAAATCCTCCAGGGGGTGAAACCCGCCCTGATCGGTCTGGCGGCCAGCACCAATGCGGTCCTGAAAAACCTCGGATCGCTCCTGGGCATCACCTTGATTGTGTCAGTGTTTGCCTGGCTCAGCGGCAACCACGGTTCACCCATCCCGGGAGTCAACCTGGAAATGGCCGCCTTCCACAAGGCCTTTACCCTGGCCGCCCTGGTGGCGGGCTTCAACCTGGCGGCCAACCTCCTGCCCCGCAAACCCTGAGGCCAAAACGGCCGGCCCCGACCAAGGGGCGTTTCACGCCTTGGTTCCCGGGGGTCGCTGTGTTACTATAACGCCAGGCAAAGCAATCAGACCAAGGGGCTTATGAGGCTCGGGGGGAGCGAGGCGGTGGCGGTTAAAGCAGGGGAAATTGTGGCGTTGGTGGGCATGGGGGCACTGTTGTTGAACAACCTGGGGCGGCGGCGGGTGCGGCAGGGGCGGCCGCCGGTCAAAGGACGCCTGGCCAAATTGCTGGCCTATGGGGATTTCGTGGCCTTCGGCATCATCCTGGCGGGCCTGGTGGTTATGTATCTGCAAAAATAGCCGGCCGCGGCTTTGCCCTTCCCGGGGAGGGGGAAGCTCGTCGGCCGAGTGCGGTTAAGCTCCGGCAAAAGCGGTGTTGGCGGTCAGCAGGACGGAATACACATAACTATAAGGGGGAGCATCGGCCCGAGCATTACATGGCTTATCTGCTTATCTTACTCTTCTTTTTCTTTGGGTTTTGTTAATGGATTAAATTTATTCTCAATGCCTTTGGGGGCTTCCTGGAAAGGTGTCACGGCTTGGGCGGTGAGAGGCCGCAATTGGACATGAGCATTTTCCGGCACTAATTGACATTGAGCTCCAGTCGCAGCGTCAACTGCATAGCCAATAATTCCTCCCGCGAATACATCGCCAGCTGTTGCTAAACTCATTGCTTGTTTAATATTAATAGTTTCTTTTTGATACCCCTCTTTGGAAACTTCAACTACGTGGGAATCTTTACGTGACATAGTGATTGTTGCTGGAGATTTATAGCTATCCTTCCCATCTACCAGTAAATCAGCACCAAATGGGTCTGTGGTTATCCCAATATCTTGTGTCGTTCCGTGCATGATAGTAGCACAACCGCTTGACATAATTAAAAGGGAGAAAATCAGCAGGGCGTTAAGACGACTCATGGATTATACCTCTTTAAGATACATAGGGTTGGGGCTGGACCTGATAAGCTACGCTGAAAACCGGTCCATTTATTATCCGCGTAGACGGACTCCCCAGTCAATAAATTTATAATCACTTGACCGCCTCGCGGCAAGGGTCAAGGGATGGGGGTCCAGTTCTTCGCGAAATTCTCTTGGCCTGCAAGCTCGGCCCCGGGATCATGAGCTAAACCGCCAGGGAGTCGGCAGCAAAAGACATCTCCACGCGCCTCACCCCGCCATCGGACTCGCCGATGGTGAAGCCCAGCTTCTTCACCAGGCCCAGCATGGGCAGGTTTTCGGCCAGGACTTCGCCATAGAGCAGCTTGACGCCATTGTCCCGGGCAATCTCAATGACCCGCTCGATGAGTTTTTCACCCAGACCTTTGCCCTGCCAGGGGTCGGCCACGATCACGGCAAATTCGGCGGTGGAGCGGTCCGCGGCCATGACCAGACGGCTCACCCCCTGCATGATTTCGGGCCCCGGCGGCTGGCCGATGGCCATCAAGCCGAGCTCCCGGTCATAATCGTTCTGGGTGAAGCGGATGAGCATTTCATGGGTCCACTTTTTGATCAGCTTGAAGTAGCGGAAATAAACGGTTTCCTCGGAGCAGAGGGCGAGGAATTCGGCCACCAGGGATTCGTCTTCGGGTTTCATGGGCCGGAGCAGCACGGGGGTGCCGTCCTCCAGGAGCCAGTCGCTCTCATATTGGTTGGGGTACGGGGCGATGATCAGGTGACGGGGAGCCGGAACGGCGCTGGGCGCCAGGAGAATCCGGGCATCGACGCACACCGGGCGGCCATTGGCGATGAGGAGGGGATTAATATCCAGTTCCTCGATTTCCGGGAAGTCAGTCACGAGCTGGGAGAGGCGGACTAAAATTTCCCCCAGCAGGTCCAGGTTGGCCGGCGGGATGTTGCGGTATCCCTGGAGGAGCTGATAAAAGCGGGTCCGCTCCATGAGCCGCCGGGCCAGGAGCAGGTTGAGGGGCGGCAGGTCCACGGACGATTCCCTCAGGACCTCGGCGAGAATCCCGCCCAGGCCAAAGAGCAGGAGGGGCCCGAACTGCGGGTTTTTCTTGGCGCCCAGGATCAATTCCAGGGAAGATTTTTCCACCTGGGTTTGAACCGTCACCCCGAAGATCTTAGCATCGGGCCTGGCAGTCTGAGCCCGGCTGACGATATCCTCGTATGCCGCGGCTACTTCCGCGGCGCTCTTGAGAAAGGTTCGCACCCCATCCACATCCGACTTATGGGAGATGTCCGGGGAGTGGATTTTTGCCACTACCGGAAAGCCCAGCTTTTGGGCCGCGGCAGCGGCGGCGGCGGCGGAAGAGGCCGTCACCGTGGGATTCACCGGGATGCCGTAAGCCGACAGAATGGCCTTGGCCTCCACTTCCGTGAGCAGCAGCGTCTGGCGCTTGAAGCATTCATCGATGAAAGTCCGAGCCTGCTTTGTGTTGACTTTCAGGTCGGCCGACAGCCGAGGCGGGGTTTCCTGGAGCAGTTCCAGGTTCCGGGTGTAGGAGTACATCTCCATGAAGGTGTCCACGGCGTCTTCGGGAGTTTCATAGGTGGGGATGTCGGATTCATTTAACTGATGAATCCCGGCGGCGACATGCTGGGCCCCCATCCAGACGGCAAAGACCGGCTTGGCTTGTTTTTTAATCTCAGGGATCAGGGCTTGGGCCACGCCGGTGGGGTCGGTCATGGCTTGGGGGGAGAGCAGGACCACCGCGCCGGAGATCTCCGGAGCGACCAACAGGCGCCGGGTCGCTTCCAGGTAGCGCTCCGGCGGCGCATCGCCCAGGATGTCCACGGGGTTGTTCCGGCTCCAGAAGGGGGGCAACGCCTGGTCGAGATTCGCCAGGGTTTCGGGGCTCAAAGGCGCCGGCTCCAGGTGCCACTTGCTCAAAGCGTCCACCGCCATCACCCCCGGACCCCCGGCGTTAGTGATGATGGCCAACTCCCCCCCCAGGGGCCGGCTCATTTTACCCAAAGCCTCGGCGCAGTTGAAGAGCTGGGCGATGGTGTCCACCCGGATGATGCCGGCCCGCCGGAAAGCGGCATTATAGGCCTCATCCTGGCCCGCCAGGGCGCCGGTATGGGAGGCCGCGGCCCGGGCGGCGGCTTCGCTGCGGCCGGATTTCACCACGATGATGGGTTTTACCCGAGACACGGAGCGGGCGGCGCTCATGAAGGTGCGGTGGTGCACCAGGTTTTCCATATAGATGATGATACTTTTGGCTCGATCATCATTGCCCAGGTAATCGATCATTTCGGCGAAATCGAGGTCCGCCATGGAACCGATGCTGACGAAATGGCTAAATCCCATATTCTGGGCCTCGGCCATGTCCAGGATGGCGCTGCAGATGGCCCCGCTCTGGGAGAGGAGGGCCACACTGCCGGGGCGCACCGACTGCGCCGCGAAGCTGGCGTTGAGGTGCGTGTGGGGGCAGAGTATCCCCATGCAGTTGGGTCCAAGGTAGCGAATGCCGCCGGCCTGGGCCGCGGCGTGGATGTCGGCTTCGATTTTCTGGCCCGCTTCGCCCACTTCCTTGCCGCCGGCGGAGATGATGATAACCCCGGGAACTTTGGCCCGGGCGCACTCCTGCATGATCTCCGGCACTCCCTGGATGGGGACGGCGACGATGGCCAAATCGATGGCGGCGCCCACTGCCGTGACCGACGGAAAGGCGGGAATCCCCAAGATCTCGCTATGCTTGGGGTTGATGGGGTAGAGGCGTCCTGGAAAGCCGTCCTTCTTCAGGTTCTCCACCAGGATGCGGCCGATGCTGTTCTCTTTGGGGCTGGCGCCCACGACCGCAATGGATTCCGGCTGAAAAAACTTATCAAGGATATGTTTCTGCATCTTGACCTCCGCCTCGGGGCGTCACGCTGACCTGCGGGGCTGAAACTGACCGTTTTTTTATAATAAGATCGGCAGAGCGAACCTGGTATTTCGGGCTTTTGATCAGTTTATAATAAAAATATTTCTTTAATGTTAAAAGGCGGCCGGAAAGGGCCGCCTTTAACCTGGGTCATGACCTCAAGGATCTGCAGTAGATTGGGGTGGCCTAAACCTCCGTTGAACTCTCGGGTGCGTAGGTTATATCGGTTAATCCGGGGATTTCAACCTTTACGCAACCATCGCCCAACAAGTTCATGGTGTGGATTATGATACCATAAGTCACCACGGCCCAGGTAACCAGAGCTCTTGCGGCTTGAAACGGATGTGACACGAAAATTGTGTCGCCATATTTTGATTGTTTTACAATACTTATCATCTCATTCCCCCCTTTTTCCGGTGCCAGTTTTCCTCCCTTCCGTAATTTTGCTGCAGGAACTTCTTCTCCCCCAAGAAGAAGCCAGATAAATTAAGAACACCAGCAGATTCTTTAACCCCAATACGTTATGTCAGAGGGAAGTAAGGTTGTCAATTAAAATTTACCGAGAGAATAAATTTCAAGAAACAGGGGAAATAAGATCAACAACGGGTCATGAGGTCGGGAAATCATCACGCCAAAAATGGTGATCTGATCCAGATGTAGTGGTTTCTTAGTTGGTTAAAAAGTCTCCCATTATAGCTGCGAGCCTCATGACGCCTTAATTCTGGTTCTAAGAGGCGGTTGGTACCAGGGTTTCTGGCCTGGGCACGCCCGCCTCTCTCCGGCCTGGCGGGCTGCGCCCAGACATCCACCATCCTCATAGACGATGGCGCCAATTTTAAACGACACGAACAACTGGAAATGGTGCCGGAGCCATCCGGGTGGACAACGGCCCAGAGTTTATCTCCAAGGAAGTAGACCTGTGGGCCTATGCCCATGGGGTGGTCCTGGACTTTTCCCGGCCGGGGAAGCCCACGGACAACGCCTTCATCGAATCGTTTAACAGCCGGTTTCGGCAAGAATGCTTGAATGAACACTGGTTTTTGAGCCTGGAGGATGCTACAGAGAAGATCGAAGCTTGGCGGGGCCACTATAATGAGCTGCGGCCCCACAGCAGTCTGGGTTATCAATCGCCGATGGAGTATCTCTCGGGGGCGCTGCCCCCGAACCCCCGGAGTTTAACGCTTTTAGAAGCTCCGGATGGGCAGGAAAAGCAAGGGCAGGGGCTCAGCCCTGCCCATCCGTCTGCTTCCCCACCAGGCGCTCAGGTTGCTCTCCAGCAGAGCCTTATCCTCCAGGTGGGTGGACAGAATATACCATGAACCCATAAATGGAAAAAAGCCGAATTTTCTCACTCAAAATGGTCCAAAAAAGGGGGCAGCTTCAATTTGGCCCACGCGGACCACACTCATGGTTGCTCAATTTGAGGATTCTGAGGGGGTCTGTGTGGGCCATAGTGTGGGCGAAACGTGGAAAGGCACCCAAAACAAAAGGCGTAACCCTTTGAGGTTACGCCAATTTTAATCTAATGGTGCCGAAGCGGGGATTCAACCGGATGAGGATAACTTGTTGAAATCATTAGGTGAGGCAGGTGAAAAAGTGGCGGTTTTCATGTCATCATCCGCAAGCTATCCGCAACCATTTACCGTTATTTGCAAAAACCCTAAGATCGGGATATTAATAAAAATAAGAAATTGATTTGGCCCCCTTACCCCCGGAAGCCGATAGCGGGGAAAGGTTGGCTTTCTCAGTCGTCTTGGCCTTCCGGGATTAGGATTGATGACATGAAAGAGTTGACTAATGAACAACGCAAAGACCTTTGGTCAAAATATGTACACTACCAGTGGGAAATAACTCGCAGAAATAAAGATTACCAATCTGAATATGAGGATTTAAAAAACACTTTAGATGAAGAAACCATGCATAGCAAAAGGATGGCAATGGCAATAAAATGGGGGTTTGCAGTTGACCCCCGCAACGAGGAACCTTATTTAGCAGAAATGGGTTCTGGGATTTCTGGAAATATAAAAATAATCAAATCACCGGTTCTTGATTGTATTGTTGATGAAGGGTTAATGACTATAGTTGGTAAAGGAAGCGATCCTAACTTAATTGATAATGAAATTATAGTGTCAATAGATGTTAGTGGCCCAGATTGGCTTACTATTGCCAGTCTCGAAAGTATCCTTAAATCAATAAGGATGGTCACTGATATAAAAGAGAAACGTATTTCTTGGGATAATCTCGATGACTATCTTCAAGTGTATGATTTAAGCCAATGTGGATTTTCTCCTGAAGATATTGCAAAAGAGCTTTTTCTTTATAATATTGATGATATTGAAAATGATATTGAACAACAAAAGGAATCAGCTGCCAGGAAAGTGAGAAGGTATCTGAAAAAAGCGATAGACTTTATTGAAAATGGACAAATAAGATGACAGCTTAAGTGTCCTTTACATAGCCTTAACCTAATCTAAAATAGGGGTGAATCAGATGATTCATCCCTTTTTTCTTCATGGGGGCCATTATGTTGACCAAACTAAGAATGCAGCGCCTGAAAGCAGGACTGCGGCAAGTGGATTTGGCAGAAAGGACTAAGTTGCCCCAGCATCGCATTAGTCTAATCGAGCGTGGCGTCATACCCCTTAATGATGAAGCCCGTGCTTTGGCGGGTGTCCTCGAACTGTCAGTAGATGAGCTTTTTCCAAATAGGCGGGACGGCTCTTAAACATCCAGGAGAATGATTCCTGGGACTCGATGGCTCTTATTCCACAGTCGATTCGATAAGACCAACTGGCGAAAGTCCTGGGGATTGACAAATGGCAAGACTTTCTCGGGCGGGATACCGGAGCAAAATAGTTGAAGAACCGAACCATTAGCCCTGAGTTCTTTACACTCCCGCAGCTTTGCCTCTACTCCGGCCTGGGGCAACGTTTTCTACGGGATGCCATTAATTCAAGGGAGCAACCTCTACCTCATTTCAGGCTGAATCATAAAACCATCCTCGTCTCAAAAAACGAATTTGGTGAATGGCTAAAAAACTTCAGGACAGAGAATGACGACCTTGAACGAATCGTCGATCAAACTATATCGGGGATGCGGAAGTAACCCGCTGGCAGGCATAAAGGGGGTAACCCCGCGGCACCAGGGGGAGGCCTTGCCCGGGCTACGATTCATGAATTGAAAGTTTCCGGGGATAGGGACGGCTGATACCTGGTCCCGAACAGCGCTTTTTCTAGAGCGATTTCCCCGGACCCCTTTCAGGACCAAGCGTCAGGAGGCAAAACCACGGTGCCAAAATCCTTTGTGTCCCCCTCAGGCTCTAAGGAATTGGCATTGATCCTGAGGGACGGGAGGCCTTGTGAAAACAAATCCCCTGGTGGACGGCCAAGGGAGGCGGCAGGGGGAGGCGCATGGGAAGACCTTGGGGCAGGCTTTATAGCGGCATGCGAAATCATCGCAAGATCGTGGCCCTATCGCGACGGCACCCTACCCATTGGCGCGTGGTCTACACCCTTCTTGAAATGAGCTTCGAGACCTGGGATGGAGGTAGGATTCTGGCGGCGCCCGGCATTCCTTACACTCTTGCGGAACTGGCCGAGGAAGTCAGACTTTCCCCCAAAAAGCTCCTACCGATTTTAAAAACGATGGATGAACTCTCCCTAGTGAAACTGGAAACGGAATGTGCCAATTCTGATCTTAAAAACGCGAAAAAAATGACAATTTTTCTTCATTTTGAAAGTTGGAATAGAAGGCAATTTGAATCGGATTTGAGTACGAATCGCACCCAAAAACACAGGGCGAAATCAAAAGAATCAGATACTTACAGCAGCATGGGAACGGCTGGGGAACGGCCACCGGAACGGCAAAGGAACGGTCACGGGAACGGACCAGAGACAGAGACAGAGACAGAGACAGAGACAGAGACAGATATTAACCCCCCTACCCCCTTACCAGGGGGTGGCGGGAAGGCTCCTCCTGCGGAAGGCGAAAAGCCAAGGCGGCAGACCAAACGCCAGAAGGCCTTGGCCAATCCATACTCGCCAGACTTCGAGCGGTTCTATAAGGCCTACCCCAACAAGAAGGGTGGTAAGGACGAGGCCTGGAGACTCTGGCAGGAGCGGGCCGAGGTCGGCAAATTGCCTTCCATCGACGATATCATGGCCTCCATCGAAGCGCTTATTCCGGGATGGGCCCAGGACAGTAATAAATTCGCCCCTATGATCACCACCTTCATTAATCAGGGCCGCTGGACTGATGCGGATGCCCTGATTTCCAGGGATGACCCGCAAAACAAGACCGATCCGAACTGCCCTGACTGCCATGGCAGGGGCCTAGTAGAAGCGGTAGATGACGACGGTGATACAGGCCAGAGAACCTGCCGTTGCAGAGGAGAAAAGCATGACTAAATCGCAAGCGGCGAATCCAGGATACCAGCCCCCGGCCAACCTGGAGGCGGAGCAATCCCTGTTGGGCGCCATCCTGGTGCGCCCATCTGCTTTAGATGAGGTCATCGGTCTGTTATATGAAGACGATTTTTACTCCACTGCCCACGCCCGGATCTACCATGCGATGGTGGATCTCTACGGCGCTAATTTCCCTGTGGACCTGGTGACGGTCTGCGCCTACCTGAAAGACCGCAACCAACTGGAAGGCGTCGGTGGTCCGGTCTTTTTAGCCCAACTCTCTGAGCAGGTGGGGTTCGCCGTCAACGTCCCGTACTATGCGAAGCTGGTTCGGGAGAAGGCGGTCCTCCGTCGCCTACTGGAAGCCTCCCAGGAGATCGCCGGGGGCTGTTTGGCTCCCGTTGACGATGTGGCGGAGTTCGTGGACCGGGCCGGCGAGAAAATCTCCGAGGTCATGGATAAGCGCGGGGCCCAGGCTCATTCCCTGGCCGACCTCGTGCCGGTAGAGGAGGCCCGGATTGAAGCGCTCCACGACCGGAAAAATCAAATTATTGGGATTTCCACGGGATTTAAGGACATTGACCGGCTAACCGCAGGGCTCCAGGATTCAGACTTGATCATCCTGGCGGCCCGCCCCAGCATGGGCAAGACTGCCTTGGCCTTGATAATCGCCTTCAACGCTGCCCACCTTTCCAAGGCCCCGGTGGCATTCTTCTCCCTGGAAATGTCCAAGGAGCAACTTGTCCGCCGTTTGATAGGGAGTGCGGGCAAGATCAATGCGGAGCGGTTGAGGACCGGTCGGATGGAGGCTGAGGAATGGGTTAGGTTCAACAAGACGAACCAAATGCTGATGACGGTTCCCATCTTTATTGACGATTCGCCCAACCCGTCACCGTTGGAAATCAGGTCCCGGGCCCGGCGTCTCAAGATGCGTTATGGTATTCGACTGGTGATCGTGGACTATTTACAACTCGTCAAGGACCCCGGGGCCAAGAGCCGGGAACAAGAAATTTCCGGAGTCTCCCGGGCCCTGAAAGCCCTGGCCAAAGAATTGAATATCCCGGTGATCGCCCTCTGTCAGTTGAATCGGGATGTTGAAAAGCGGGACAAGAAGCGGCCCTTACTGTCAGACCTGCGGGAATCAGGTGCCATTGAGCAAGACGCCGACTTGGTTTTTCTCATCTACCGGGATGATGTTTACCACGAAGACTCGCCCGACAAAGGGATCGCCGAAGTACGGCTGGCGAAACAACGGAATGGGGCTACTGGGAGGATAACCCTGACCTATCTGGGGGAGTTTATGCGGTTCGAAAATCACATCGCATTATAAGGGCTGAAACCCTCAATGCTTCCCTCGACCTTGCGGTTTGATGGGAGGTGCCTCAACGGGCAAAAGGAGCTGAATTATGGGTATGGACGTAATGGGCAAGGCCCCCTGTAGCAAACGTGGCGAATATTTTCGCAGCAGCGTCTGGTGGTGGAGGCCATTGTGGACGTTCTGCGAACAAGCTGCTCCTGAGATCATCCCACAGGACAATCTTGGCCATTTCAACGAAGGCTGGGGACTCGACGAAGCGGATGCGTGCGCTCTTGCTGACCGCCTACAAAGCCTCTTAGATAGGGGCGACGTCACCGGTGATGATGTAATCCGTAAAGCCGAAATGCACTGCATAATGGGTGAACTATGTGACCAGTTCAACTTCACAGGGGAGCGCTGGCACCATGGGGATCATGCTTGCGCGAAATACGGCGTAGGAAGCCTGCGACCCCAGGAGACATGCTACCAATTCAGTGCAGAAGGCGTTCGCGCTTTCGCAGCGTTTCTCCGTGACTGTGGAGGTTTTGAAATTTACTGATGCTACAAGGGAGGGGGAAAACAATGTCTGATGGTAATGTGTCTGACCTGTTCGAGAATTATACCCGGGAGGCAATAAAATTCCAGTTGGGAATGGGAGCCGAATATAGTCACTCTCAAAGTTGAAAATCAGGCGCACCTTTACCCGACAAGCCACCTTATTCGCGGCGTGGCGGCACTTTTATAAGGAGCAATGGTTATGAGCGAGAAGCCTATTTGCGAGATTCAAAAGAATGCACGGGAGTCTATTCAACTTCGCTTGGGAACCTTTAAGAAACATCGGTTTGTAGATATGCGGATTTTCATTAAAGAGGACGGCAAAGCCCCGGCCCCCACTCCAAAGGGCTTGGCGGTTTCTCCTGCCTTATGGCCCCAATTCAGGAGGGCTCTTGCCCAAGTGGAAGCGAAAATGATTGAAGGAGGCTGGCTGGATAAAGAGGACCTGGAGGTGCAGGATGAATAAGACAGACATCGAGTGGACTGATTTTACATGGAACCCAGTGACCGGTTGCCTGCATGGGTGCCCCTACTGCTACGCCAGGGGCACGGCCAGGAGATTCTACACGCGGGAGATCGGCTTCTCCCCTCATTTCTGGCCTGAACGGATAGACGAGCCGGGACGTCGGAGGAAGCCGGCTAAAATATTCGTGACCAGCATGGGTGATTTATTTGGTGATTGGGTTCCCGTCAACTGGTGGCGGGCGGTGTTTGATGTGGTGAGTCAATGTCCCTATCACACCTTTCAATTCCTCACCAAGAACCCCAGACGGCTTAAGGAGTTGAACCCCTGGCCCGATAACTGCTGGGCAGAGGTCACAGCTACGGATCAGGAAATGTTTGATGTGGCGACCGGTCACCTTAAAGAGGTGGAAGTCGCAACCAGGTTCGTTTCGGCGGAGCCTCTCCTGGGTCCTATCAGGATGAAAGAAGCCCCCGGCCTTGACTGGCTCATCATTGGGGCTCAGACCGGCAGGAGGCCGATGCAACCCTTGAATGCCTGGGTAGATGATCTGGTGGCCGACGCCCAGTGCTGGGGGATAAAGATTTTCTGCAAAGGTAACCTGGAGGGCTATCACATCAGGGAATGGCCGGCTGGCTTTTTGACACAAAGACCTGATGGGCGGTGGAGGTAGAAATTGGTGGTTTCTTATGCGGTATGGGGGGCAGAATAGAGCCTTGTGCTCAAAGCCCGGATCCGCCGGTTTCCAGGAAAAAGTATAAACCCTCCGGCTATTTCGAGCTACAGCAATGGGACATCACATTCAAGACCAACAAAGGAGATTACAATGGACGATTCAGGAAGATGCGAATGTTGTGGGCGACTTTCAAGTGAACTAACACCCTTCTGCAACGGCGCGTTGTTGGGCAAAACATACAGGGTAATGGGCCCGGATAATGAAGAACGCGAGGCAATGTATGCATGTTTGGAAGAATTCCCCCATGGAGTCGTGACGGAAGAGGAGTTATGCGAAGCTATCGCTGGGCGCAATGAAAAATACGGGAAAGAAAAAGTCTGGCGGATGATTGAAGCTGTCCAAACGCCAAGGACGGTTGGCGTCAGTTGGGAGTGCAGCGATTGCATAAGATTGGATGGAGACGAGTATCGGAAAAGGCGACGGAAGGGATATGAGGCTTATTTATGGAGAAAAACAGAGGAGGGGATTGAAATCCCGACGTCTCCATAAAATTATCCCCGATTGGTTTTGAAGTGGCCGGGGGTCTGGGGGTAGCGCCAACTTACCCTGCCCTTGGAGACGTCAAACACGATCTCTTCTTACCCAAACGTTCGGCCTCAGGGGGCCCCCCGTGGCCTAAGCATATCTATGAAAGTTGAAGAACTCTGGCCCGGTGTATAAGCGGCCATGGTTAAAGGTGGCTGGTTGGACCGGAGGACCTGCAGGCCCAGGGGGATTGGAGTCGAGTTTATGGGTAATACGAGATTATCTCCGCGAGCGATGAAATTTTTAGAACTCTATTTTGGTGGCGCTTTAATGAAGGACGCCGCCCGTGCCGCGGGTTATAAGGGGGCAAGCAACCAGGCACTTTGCAACAGCGCGAGGAGAATCCTGAGCAAATTCAGCAAGACCCCCTGGGCCACTTTCCGCCGAGCTGAGGCACGCAAGAGGAAGATTGCCCAACTACTTACAGATTTTGATGGCAGATCCGAGCTTCAACAATTAAAAGCACTGAAGATCTTGTCGAGGTGCATAAGAGGAGGTTAACCCATGGGCCGGGGACTATCACCTGTTCAGCGCCGGATTTTGGCCTTTGTTGGGCGGGAAAAGTTTGTCATGTGCCAAGACCTTTTAACGCTGTGGGAAGTCCAACCTGGCGCTGGTGATGATAAAGCCAAGTACGCCGCGGCTCATGCCGCCTTGTCTCGGGCCTTAACCCGTTTGTTTTGGAGGGGGCTGATCAAATATTGGGTAAATAAATTTAGCCGTTATCGAACGGCAGTCACCTTGACCGATAAGGGGAAGGGGCTGGCCCAGGCCATTTTCACGGAAGATCAAAAGGCGCAGTATTAAGGGTTAAGAGGGCTTGAATTGCCAGAAATGTTCATAGAATAATTCCGACTGGAAACATAATAACCATATTTATTTAATATTAAAAGTAAGTTAAGCGCTTTCAGCAAAGAAACCTTGAGAATTTTTTTGGCAATCTTCCACGTGCCATTCATCCTTTTCCCGCATTTTCCCACATCCCCACTCCTATGCATGAATTTCCTGAAAGGTATTGTTATTTAAGGATATAATCCATGATCCGATACATTCTTGTCTGCGTCTGCATATGAGTTTTAGGTTAATCAATTCTGGTCATTTCACCGTTTCCGGCAAGCGACCTCTCAAAAATCCTTCAGGCCATGCAATTTGTCGCCCTAAACTCTCCAAAAAAGTCTTAACCATTTCTTCTTCATCGTGGCATAATGCCCATGGGTGAGGCCCGATGAATCCTTTGGAAACCTGCCCCAAGGAACTTACCGAGATCTGCGCCTCCGGAGCCGGTGGAAAAGGCTTGGGTCTGAAATCCCAAGAAGGTAGGAGTCAGGAATGAGTTTGTTAAACGAGCATCAAAGGCAGAGAGCATTAGAAGTAATGCGGGAATTCCTATCGGCACCTGCCGGGGCAGACGGACAGACCCCGGTTCAGGCTGGAGATGCATGCGACCATGAACGGATTCGACTTATTGAACAAGAAATAAATCCGCTCCTTTCCGGCTACCTTGAAGGGACAATTCCCTTGGCCGATTTCAAGTCTAAAGTGGACAGCATAAACAAGCGTAATAGTGGCCTATGGGGTTTCAAGGGCATCAAGGGCCAGATGTTCTTCAACATGGTGGTCAATGTGACCGACAATCCCGGGGAATGCGATCAGGAACTCAAGGCGGCAATAGCAGTTCCGTCCAGCGACCAGATAGGCGCAAGTCGCTTGAAAACCTTTACCAGCTATGTAAAGCGCCTGGGAGAACAGTGGGTAGAGGCTGGCCACACCGGGCACGGCATGCCCAAAGTGGGGAGCATTCCGTTCTTTGTCTCATATTTCTGGCAGATTCAGGAACGGGAGACTTGGCCTGTTTATTACACCAACAGCGTGCAGATGATGACCGACCTCAATCTCTGGCAACCTTCGGGCGAACTGGCCGAGGATTACATAAACTTCAAGCATCTCCACGAAGAGCTTGCCGATCTCTTTACGCGAGAGAGCGGCCAGAGATTCGACCTCTACCGGGTGGAACATGTCTTCTGGCACCGCGGCGGCAACCCGTATGCCGGTGGCCCCAGACCACCAGTTGGCCCAACACCTCCACCAATTCCCCTGGTCGGCGTGGATGTCCTGCCCGAAAGCTACGTGCCGCCCATCATCGCCATCCTTCCTCGCGTGGCCTTGAATGAACCTACCATGATTGAAACAGCCCGAAATTCTGGAACTTCCCTGGAACGCGCCTTCGAGAAATACATCAATTCGGCTTTTACTATATTGGGCTACAAAGCAGAACTCCTTGGAATGGGGAGGGGGCGGGTGCCGGATGGCTTAGCTCTGGCCCACGATGAGAACTATGCTATTCTTTGGGACGCTAAGATTAGGGCAAACGGATACAGCATGGGAACCGACGACCGTACCATACGTGAGTATATTACTACCCAAAGCCGGGAATTGAAGCGTCGACGTTTCATGAGAAACATCTATTACCTTATCATTTCCAGCGCCTTCACGGATGATTACGATGATGCCATCCGCTCCATCAAAATGGAGACCGACGTGAACGAAGTTATCCTCATGGAAGTCGACGCCCTGGTGGCTATGGTGGATGCAAAACTTAGAGCGCCTTTGGATGTAACTTTAGGTCCCGACGGCTTGCAGCGCCTGTATTCA
The DNA here is from genome assembly GCA_963812015.1 of uncultured delta proteobacterium. Taxonomy (GTDB): domain Bacteria; phylum Desulfobacterota; class Desulfobaccia; order Desulfobaccales; family 0-14-0-80-60-11; genus 0-14-0-80-60-11. Next base: position 1,617,691 of record CAWETI010000002.1, read on the forward strand.
CAAAGCGGCATCCTCACCTCCGACACGGTGCGGGAGCTTTTGATATAGAGGTAGCATCGTGACAACGACATTATCCACATCTGTTGAAATCCAGCTTACGACCTATGCCCAAGAAGTAACGGCCAAGTTTGCCCTCCCCATAGATTTTAACCCTGAGGACCAGCTTAAAACTCCTACCGATACTCTCTTCAAAGGTATCGGTGCTGCGCTGGATCTTGAAGTCAAGGTGGTGACGGAGGTGCAGACCGATCAACTCGGCCGCCCCGACATGGGTATCGCCGTCAAAGGACTTCTGGCAGGTCACGTGGAGTTAAAAGCACCCGGCAAAGGCGCTGACCCTGATAAGTTAAAGGGAGATGACAAGAGGCAATGGGAGCGGTTCAAGAACCTTCCTAACCTGATCTACACCGACGGCAATGAGTGGGCCTTATACCGCAGTGGCGAGAGGGTAGGCAAAATTGTAAGGCTCTCCGGCGATGTAACCTCCGAAGGCCATGCGGCTATCGGCCTGGGCGACGCAGAGGCCATCATTGAGATGATGCAAGACTTTCTCCGCTGGGAGCCTATTGTCCCTGCGTCGCCTACAGCGCTGGCCAAGATGCTGGCCCCCCTCTGCCACCTGCTGCGCGCCGATGTTCTGACCGCCCTCCAAAATCGGGAGTCAAATCTTTCTCTCCTGGCCGCGGATTGGCGCAAGTACCTCTTTCCTGACGCCGACGACTTTCAATTCGCCGACGCCTATGCCCAGACGCTCACCTACGCATTGCTCCTGGCTCGCCTCTCCGGCCCGGGCGAGGGCCTCTCCATCACCCAAGCCGCGGCCGCGATCCGTACCGGCCATCGCCTGTTGGCCGACGCCCTCGGCATCCTGGGCGACCCCAAGGCCCGGGAAGAAATTGAGACCCCGGTGTCGGTGCTGGAACGGGTTATCGGCGCGGTAGACCCCGTGGCTCTCACCCGCAAGGCCAAAGGCGACCCCTGGCTCTATTTCTATGAGGACTTCCTGGCCGCGTATGACCCGAAAATGCGCAAGGACCGGGGAGTGTACTACACCCCGGTGGAGGTGGTCCAGGCCCAGGTGCGCCTGGTGGCCCAGTTGCTGGAGGGGCGCTTTGACGCCGACTTTTCCTTTGTGAACGAGAAGGTCATCACCCTGGACCCCGGCGCCGGCACCGGCACTTATATCCTCGCCGCCCTGCAACATGGCCTGCACCAGGTTGAGCAGGAAAAAGGCCCCGGCATGCGAGCTGTTTTTGCCGGCCAGGCCGCCAAAAATCTCCACGCCTTCGAGCTCTTGGTGGGCCCCTATGCCGTGGCCCATCTGCGGCTCACCCAGCAAATCCTGGCCGAGGGGGGCCAGATGCCGGCGGACGGCGTCCACGTCTATCTCACGGACACTCTGGAATCCCCCCACCAGCCGCCGCCCGCGTATCCGATGCTCTATAAGGAATTGGGAGAGGAATACAAACGGGCCCAGCGGGTCAAGGCCGACGTTCCGGTTCTGGTCGTTCTTGGCAATCCGCCCTACGACCGCCAGCAGATCGAGGCGGCGGAGGCGGGGATGGTGCGGCGCAAGGGCGGCTGGGTGCGCTACGGCGAAGGCGGGAAAGAAGGCGAGAGCATTTTCAAGAGCTTCCTCAAACCCTTGGAGGCCCTTGGCTGGGGGGTGCACGCCAAGAACCTTTACAATGATTACGTCTATTTCTGGCGCTGGGCCTTGTGGAAGGTCTTTGAGAATAAGGGCGGCCCCGGAATCGTCAGCTTCATCACCGCCTCCTCCTACCTCCGGGGGCCAGGCTTCGCCGGTATGCGCCGGGTGATGCGGGAGACCTTTGACGAATTATGGATCATAGACCTCGAGGGCGGCCAGGGGGCGCGGCAAAGCGAAAACGTCTTCGCCATCCAGACCCCCGTTGCCATCGCCGTGGGTGTGCGCTATGGCGAGCCCCAGCCGGAAACCCCGGCTGCGGTGTACTACACCCGCCTCAGTGGCACGGAGAAGGAAAAGCTCAAGACCTTGGAGCAGGTGACTTGCTTTGCAGACCTGCCCTGGCGGCCTTGCCTTTCCGGCTGGATCGACCTTTTCCTGCCCACCAGCGACAAGCCCTACTGGAATTGGCCGATACTGACCGACCTCTTTCCCTGGCAGGAAAACGGCGTTCAGTTCAAGCGCAACTGGCCTATTGGCGAGACTCCAGAAGTTCTACGAGGGCGCTGGAACGCGTTTTTAAAAGAACCTCCCGAAAAGAGAGGTGTATTATTGCGCGAAACCGGGGCCCGCAACACTGCGAAAGCCTTTACTGACCCCATGACGGGAAAGCAATTATCCTCGTTGAGCAAACTGAAACTTGGAGACCCTGTGGTGGAGCCGGTTCGATACGCCTACCGAAGTTTTGACAGGCATTGGGCTTTGCTGGACATTCGCCTCTGCGACCGCCCCAGACCGAACCTGTTGAAAGCTCACAGCAACCACCAGGTCTACCTTACCAGCCTACTCACCGAGGTTTTGGGCGACGGGCCGGCAGCTGTAGCAACAGCACATATACCGGATTTGCACCATTTTCGAGGTTCATTCGGCGGCGCCCATGTCATTCCCCTCTGGCGGGACGCTGGGGCCACGGAGCCCAATCTCACCGCCGGAGTGCCGGAGGCCATGGCCCAGGCTTACGGCCGGGCCGTCTCGGCGGAAGACCTTTTCGCTTATTGCTATGCAGTCCTGGCTTCGCCGGACTACATGCGCCGCTTCTGGGACGAACTGACCATCCCCGGCCCTCGCCTCCCCCTTACCCGGGACGCGGCCTTGTTCGCCCGCACCGCTGACCTGGGCCGCCGCTTGCTGTGGCTGCACACCTATGGCGACCGCTTCGTGCCACCGGGACACAAGCCCGGCAGAATTTCTCCGGGAACAGCGAAGTGCCTGAAAGGGACTCCAGCCGTCCCTGAGAAGTATCCCGAATACTCTTCCTATGATCTGGCCGGGCAGCAGTTGCATGTGGGGGAGGGTGTTTTTGGCCCGGTGAGCCAAGAGGTGTGGAAATTCAGCCTCTCCGGCTTCCAGGTGGTCCAGCATTGGTTGGCTTCCCGGATGAGAAAAGGGGCTGGCAAAAAGTCTTCTCCCCTGGATAAGATTCGGCCTGCTGCCTGGCACTTCGACGAGGAACTGCTGGACCTATTGTGGGTATTGGAACACACCGTGGACCTGTGGCCCTCTTTGGCCCAAATCCTCAATGACATTTTAGCCAGCGATCTGTTCACCGCCCAAGAATTCCCCGGGCCCAAGCCCGAAGAACGGGCGGCCAAAGGACATCTGCCGCTCCTGAGCGCCATTGCTTCAGATGAAACCTAAGTACATGAGAATGATGGATGGCAACAGGCTCATAAACGAGTCGGCCTACTGGCAGAACATCCCGGCCAGGGTGTGGGGCTACTGCATCGGCGGCTATCAAGTGATCAAAAAGTGGCTCAGCTACCGGGAACGCAATCTCCTGGGCCAGCCCCTTATCCGTGAAGAAGCCCGGGAATTCACAGGCATGGGGCGGCGCTTGGCTGCCATTGTCCTGATAGAGCTGGCCTTGAATATAAGCTACTGATGATTAAGGAATCGGGCTCTCAATGGTCAAACTTCAAGAAAGAATGATTATTGCCGATCTATATGAATCAGATGGCGCGGTTCTTTTCCAACCATAGTGTCATCAGAAAAAAAATGGAAAAAAACATAAATTCGTGATATTAAGAATTCCTTAAGGGGAAATATAGGCAAAAATGCCTATTGAAAAACCAATCTTAAGTCCATAATTATTTATCAAGATCCCTTGAGAAGGGGCGAAGAGGGACCTCTGCCTGGCGTGCAGAATTGAACCTCGCATTTTGACTCTTCGTGTTGCAGGGAACCTCAAAGAGTCTCCACAAAAATGAAAGGGGCGGCGAGGATGGCGAGAGTGAGAGAATCGCGTGTTTACGAACTTGAGGTGAAAGGAAGAGGGATTGTCCCTGAGTCAAATCACTTAACCCAGATGATCAAAGAGATTGAGTCCGATCGGTTCATGGCCTGGGGTAAGGATTTTTTCCACAAACGAACTTTCTTTAAAAAGTATCTTACTGGCGTCGACAAATACAGTCTCACGGCCACAGACCCGTGGGCGCTCACCAAAGGCTGAATAAGTTTTTGCGACCTGCTATCGTATCTCCCTAATTCCAGGGAAAAAGAACAGGAACCATGGGGTTCCTTTTCTTTTTTAGGGTGCTAAAGAATGCAGCAAAAAATTGGCAAAGAGGGAATTAAGGTTACCTTTATTCAAACCCTGCCAGGGATGGAGATCCAGGTGGCTCACCAGCTGGTACAGGCTTGCCGGGCCGCGGGGGTCAATCGTTATGCCTTTTTCAAGGCCCTTGGGGGATGTGACATTATTATGGTCTATCCCTCAAACTACTTCGGCTTTCAGCTCACTAAGTATGGAATTATCTCCGGCATTTTGAAATACAACACCTTTCTATGTTTTCCTTACCGCTGGACCGATTCCCCAGATAGGCCAACTGATGCCATAAAGTTTCTGAACCAATCTACATTCGCTGGCTTCAGCCTCTTGAAAATGAATTCTGAAGGGGAGACCAGTTTCCAAAATATTGAAGAACACTTCTTTTCTTTTTTAAATCGCAGACACCCGATAGATTCTCTTACCTTGGGTACCTTAGGGTGGAACGAACTCGTCCTTATATTAACCGAGGAAAGCCTGGGGCAGATCATAGAGGACCTCATCAGGTTGAGCTATGAGGCGTCTCTCAATCCTGAGACCTCTTATCCCTTGATCAAGACTTTTTCTTACTTGGCCATTAACTATGATCAGCTTTTTGGACATGGATGGAGCGCCAAAATAGCTAAAATGGTAAGCCCCAAAGAATTCGAGGACTTTTTCAAAAAATCTCTAAAAGAGCAAAAGTTTGGCGAATTGATTCGTGAGGAATCAGAGGCCCACGCTATGCATCACCACCCCCCCCGGTCAGCCACACCAAACTATAAAGGATTACTGGCGAAATAAAAAATTTCAGTGTTTAGATACCTTAGGGGAGCAAGATATCCAGGTTATCCCTCCTCAACGATATAGAAAGTCGTGGGGAGATTTTCTGTCCGATATTCTCATCTTTCGGTGGAAATTCCGCAATCTTATTCACTCGACCAGCACCATGTTGAACTATGAACTGGGTGATTACGCCAAACTTTCAGGAAAAACTGGACTGAAATCCGCTCTTGGCCACCGGTTGGACCTGGAAATTTTCTCCAGATCTGATTACCCATACGAGGACTTGGAAATATTTTTTGGGGAAAAGGCTGCCCCAATGCTGGCGGCCCAACTCTTCGCCCTTAATAGCATGAGTCAAAACCCAACGAGCGGTCAAGTATTTCGGGATATGCGCTACTACCCCAAGATAATTATGAATAGAGGATACAAGCGCTATAATAAATTCAATGCTCCGGATGAACTCATGGCCTTCAAATTTGCCGAGGCGTTAAGTCATGGGTTGGAACTGCGATCTTATGGAACTTACGGCCATGTGGAAAAACCATATGGCCGGATTGCTAAGCTCAAGGGAGGGGTACAAAGGGCTCTCTTGGCAATGGAATACCTGCCTTCCAGAATTTTAGATCGGGCCTGTCCCCAACCCTGGTTCGGTTTCATCAATGCCTATGAAGACCCAAAGTTTGCCCAAATACAAGAAGTTATTTATGTCCCCCTCGAAGCTCTCTGGACACCCGAGAACTGGTGGGCGCTGTTTCATGAGGTCGCGCATATAATCGTTGACCGGAGTCCTAAACTATTATCTGAAACCGATCAGGTGATCCAGAATTTTCTGACTTATAAAGAGAATTACGGCGCTTGGATGAGGTTTTTTAATGAACTGGCGGCGGAGGTCATCGGTTTTGAGTTGGGGTTTTTCGGGGATTTGGATCTGTTCATTAAGACGCTCTGGCCATATTTGAAAAAAATTGAATTGACCCTTGGGGACTATTCAAGCCTGGAAGTCTATTTGTTCCGCACCTTTTGTGTAGAAATCTGGCACAAATGTTTTGGGGCGGTAATGGAAAGACAGGGAAGCCCAAAGGTCACCATTGATAATTACCGCGATGATGACTTTTTATATAAAAGTCTCATAAATCATATTAGAAAGGTGGAAGGCCTTATCGGCAAATTAGAAAAGAGAAATCTTGCCATTGCGAGTTTCATGGGTATTTTCAAAGAAATATTTCCGTTTATCAAAGACTTGTATAGCAAAATTAAAGATATAGAAGAAAACCAGCAGGTAAAAATATTTCACCAGAAAGCATGGGTTGAAGATAATAATGTAAAAAATATTACCAATCATTTATTAGAAGGCAAGGTTTACTGGGGTAAGATCGAATATCCAGAAGCTGTTTTATACAATATCTTAAAGCAAAAAATGAAAATAAGGTCTAAGGAAAAGAAATTTCCTTTTGTCATGGCCATTATCCTTACCTTTTGGAACGCTCAGTTAAAATGGTTAAAAACTATGCCTCCCACTCACTTTAGAGCTCTCTAAGGACTTCTTTTCATTCCGATGGAAGAAAAACCTCCCATACTAAAACTGATTCAACTCTTAATTGATTCTCCGGTTCAGGTTCTCCCTCCGGAACACCAGGCCAAGTTTTCTGGCAAATTGAGTTCATATGCGCATAAATCTTCAGAGGCAGAAAAACTTAGGCTCATCACTGAAATGATGGAGTTGTTGTGGCGCGAAGGAAATAGTGCCCAACTTCTCAAATATTTTGCCAATTTTGAGCGTTTTCTACGAGCTGTTGGTAAGAGAGATCACTTCATTCATCAATTTGAGGTATATCTTTTAGGCTGGTTTATTATCCATGCCTTGGAAATTAGGGGATATCACATCGGGGAATTCACGTCCTTGAGTTCTGAGCTTTTCCTTCAAACCTGGCTGATGACCGCAATGGGGCACGATTTGGGCCTGCCGTTACAAGAAGAACCGGCAATCATAAAGGTTCTTAAGGAACTCCACGAAAGTGTGGGGACCCGCACTATTGCGGGGAATTACGCTAAATTGGAAGCGAAACTTTCCCATATAGGAAGTAAGGGGAGGCAGATCCTGATGAAGGATCTCCTTAGTGGTGAAGGTTCTAAAATTGCTCATCAAATTAGAGCTGGAATTAAGATAACCACTGGTTTCAGCTTAACGCAAACAAGGGCCGTGTGGAACGCGCTGGTGAAATCTGGGAAAAACCATGGACTTATCAGCGCTATAATCCTGGGTCGAGACCTTTCCGGCTTTTTTGTCCCCGGCGGTGATTTCCAAGGGGCAGAAGCTGCTGATGATCCGGAGCTAAAACGTTTCCGGTTACTGCTCTCAGCTATTGCTCTTCACCATCTTAAAGAGGAAGGGGACTCTGAACACGTGGTGAAAAATATAAGGTTCACCGCAAATCCTTTTGCTTATCTTCTTTATATTGCAGACAATCTTCAGGAGTGGGGCCGGGATATTGGGGGCTGGGCAAATGTCCCCGAAACCACTTTGACTGATTTTGAATTCAATGATCCCAAATTAACTCTGACTTTCACGCTTTCTCACGATGACTGGGGAATAGGTGACGCTGAAAAGAATGTTTTGGCAGAAATTCGCAAGGCTGATCACCGTCTAAAATGGCCACAAAGACCCTACAAAGGCTTATCCATTGAGGCTATATATAATAGTAATAGCAAGATAATCAATGCCGAGAAAATTACTGTGGAAATTTAGTTCCAGCCTGATTTTTAATTCCCCAAATAACCTTGCCGAGCTATCTTCACGCCGGGAATTACCGCTCCTTTTGGCCATCGTAAGTTGGCTTTCCTGGTCCGGCAGGTATGGCCACTTCTCGTTGAATTTTCTCTCTAAGAGTTTCAAAGCCAGGACCCAATATCCTGGTATTATCTCCCCAAAACCCACATTTATACCTCACAGGTCGAAACGTGTACTTGCGGCAGAAAGCGTGTCACGCTTTTTTAGAGGCTATACAAGGGTTGGGGCATGACCATAATCCGGCCGGGTTCAAGTGGCCCCACGGACGCGGTTACGATCTCCGGAACAAAGGGATTTTTCCTCTAAAATTTTTGCCATGGGTCCCATAACAGGGGGGTTGCTTCTATTTTTCCGGGCCCGAAATTTTGAAAAATTCCCGTGCGAAGCATGCTGACCGGGGGGGCGTAGGAGTCCCACCGCGGGTTTGCGTTCCTGGGCCGAAAATCTTTTAGACTATCGGTGGCGCAGGTGGCGGGACCGTGGTGAGCGGGTGACCATTGGTGGACACCAGGGCGCCAGAGACAAGGCCGTCAGGCATGGGCCGGCCATGTGCTAGAACTTCCCATATCCAGACCATATCTGCAATTGTGAAGGCTTTGGGGATAAGTGCTCAGTTTGGCAAGTTATCCGCTACCCGAACTTGCATTCTCCCATGAGTTGACTGCTACTAAAAATTTTGTGATCAGAACTTTTTTGGCTCAGGTTGCAGGCCTGTCTCATAACCTCTGTAAATTTATTTGCAACTCAGTTGTTTTTCGATTATTTTATGGGCATGGGTGATCATTGCGATTTTTTCCAATGGCTGACACGGGAAGGGGTAAGGCCCACCACGATCCGCTTGACCATACTGGAGATCCTGGGCGACTCTTCCCGGGCCCTACGAGCCCAGGAGATCATTGAGGGCATCCGTTCCCGCCGCCGGGTCAACAAAGTGACGGTGTATCGCATTCTTGAGGACTTTACGCAGCGAGGCATGGTGCGCCGCCTCTCCCTGGAGGGCCGGGTGTCCCACTATGAGCTGGCCTGTGAGCACCGCCCGCCCCATCCCCATTTTCAGTGCCACACCTGTCGGGAGGTCCAATGCCTGGACCCGGTGTTCCTGACCCGCGTGTGGACCGAACTTCAGGGGCCTGTGGGGAACCGGGCTGACCACATCGACATTCGAGTGGAGGGCCTCTGCCACAAGTGCCGGGAGGATAGCTGAAATGAAAGAAACCCGGTTGCACCTAAAATCCTGGCGGTGATCGATAGAGGTCAGATGTCGCTCCTTGCGGGAGTCCATGCCGATGAACAACAATCCTAGTTCCCTTGATAAGAGTGAGCCTTTGGAAAAAAATCTGCCGGAATGCCCGAAGCTTGGGCAGATTCTTGCGTCTCCGCTCGGCTGGAGCATCAAAGGCCGCCTGATGTGCGCCGCGGCAGCCATCGCCCTGCTTTGGTTGTCGGTGGCCTGGGCCATCGGCTGGCTATGATGGATGCTATTGTTCTGCACGACCTGACCCTGGGCTATGACGGGCATCCTGCCGTCCACCACCTCTCCGGCGTCTTTGAGGCGGGATCGATGACCGCGGTGGTGGGGCCGAACGGTTCGGGCAAGAGCACCTTGTTGAAAGGACTTACCGGCATCCTACACCCGCTGGGCGGCCGTATCGAGCTGGGCAGCTTAAAGACTTCCCAGATCGCTTACCTGCCCCAGCAGGCGGAAATTGACCGGAGTTTCCCGATCACGGTTCTGGATACCGTGGCCCTGGGGCTCTGGCATGCCGTGGGCATGTTCGGCGGCATGAAGACCGAGCACTGGCAGCAAACCAGGCAAGCCCTGGCGTCGGTGGGTCTGGAAGGTTTTGAGCAGCGAACTATCGGCAATCTGTCGGCCGGACAGTTCCAACGGGTTCTGTTCGCCCGTCTGCTGCTCCAAGACTGTCCCGTCATTCTTCTCGATGAACCCTTCACCGCCATCGACACGCGGACCACGGCCGATCTCCTGGACGTGGTCCAGAACTGGCACGCCGAGAACCGCACGATCATCGCGGTGCTTCATAACTTCGATCAAGTGCGGTCCCACTTCCCCAAAACCCTGATGATCGCCCGTGAACCCATCGGCTGGGGCGATACGGCTGAGGTTCTCACTTCCGAGAATTTACAGTGCGCCCGCCAGATGTCCGAGGCTTGGGACGAGTCGGCGGAGGTGTGCTTTAGAAGCGAGACATGAATCATCTCTTCGACATCTTCCTGGCCCCCTTCCTGGACTTCATCTTCATGCGTCACGCCCTGGTCGCCTGCATGGCGCTGGCCCTGGGATGCGGGCCCATCGGTGTGCTCCTGGTCCTCAGGCGCATGAGCCTGGTGGGCGACGCCCTTTCCCATGCGGTGTTGCCGGGGGCGGCAGTCGGCTTCCTGGTTGCCGGCCTATCCCTCTATGCCATGACGGTGGGAGGCATCGTGGCGGGGCTCGCAGTAGCCCTGCTGGCAGGCATGGTCACCCGCCTCACGATGCTGCGGGAGGATGCCAGCTTTGCGGCCTTGTACTTAATTTCGCTATCTTTGGGGGTCCTCATCGTCTCGCTGCGCGGCAGCAGCATCGATCTTATGCATGTGCTCTTTGGCACTATCCTGGCGGTGGATGATGCCGCCCTGATTCTGGTCGCCGCCATTACCACGGTGACGCTTGCGATCCTGGCGATTATCTACCGGCCTCTCATCGTCGAATGCTTCGATCCCGGCTATCTGAGGTCCGTAGTGGGGCGGGGCACGGTCATGCACTTTACCTTCTTGGTCCTGGTAGTCCTCAACCTGGTGGCGGGGTTCCAGGCCCTGGGTACCCTGATGGCAGTAGGTCTGATGATGGTGCCGGCGGTATCCGCCCGCTTCTGGGCCAGACAGGTATGGTCCATGGCCATGGTGGCCGTGGTTATCGCACTGCTGTCCGGATATACCGGGCTGTTGCTTTCCTTCCACGCCAACCTCCCCTCCGGGCCTTCGATCATTCTCACCGCAGGCTTTTACTACATTTTCTCCGTCATCTTTGGCAGGCTTGGCAGCATCTACAACCGTCGCAGACCAGACCTCCATCTGGGGGGCTGAATTCTTGATTCAGGAGGACAAAGATTATGCCGGTCATTGTCAGGGGTCTCATGTTCTTTTTGGCCCTCTGCCTGGCTGGAAGCGGTACCCAGGCAAGAGCCGAGAAAAAGGTCAAAGTAATCGCCAGTTTTAGCATTCTCGGCGATATGGTCAAAAATGTGGGCGGCGATCGGGTGGAGGTTACCGCCCTGGTGGGTCCCAACGGTGACGCCCATGTTTACGAGCCGACCCCTGCCGATGCCAAGGCCGTGAGCGCCGCCGACCTGGTTATCGTCAATGGGCTGGGTATGGAGGGCTGGATGGACCGACTCATCAAGACGTCCGGCTATAAGGGGCCCATCGTGGTGGCCACCAAAGGAATCAAACCTCGGGAAATGACCAAAGAAGAGGAAGCGGAACACGAGCATGGCGCCAAGCACGAGCATAAGATCGACCCCCATGCCTGGCAAAATTTGAGCAACGGCCTGATCTATGTGGACACCATCGCCAAGGGGCTCAGTTCGGTGGATGCCGCAGGCACCCCCGTCTACCAGGCCAATGCCGCCGCCTATAAGACCAAGCTCGCCGAACTGGACAAGTGGGTGAAAATGGAGTTCGCCGCCATCCCTAAAGCCAAACGCCGCATGATCACTACCCACGACGCCTTTGGCTATTTCGGCGCGGCCTATGGCATCACCATTCTCTCCCCCGTGGGCTTTAGCACCGAAAGTGAAGCCGCCGCCGGCGATATCGCCAAGCTCATCAAACAGATCCGTAAGGAAAAAATCACCGCGGTCTTCATCGAGAACGTCACCGACCCACGCCTCATGCAGCAAGTCGCCAAGGAAAGCGGCGTGACCTTAGGTGGGGAACTCTATTCGGACGCCTTGTCCAAGCCGGATGAAGCGGCCCCGACCTATATCGACATGTTCAAGAACAACGTCACCAAAATTGTGGCTGCCATGCGGATAGGCTTCTAAAATAAACGCCCGCCAGGAGCGCTGCTGCTCAGCTGGCATCTTTACTTCTTCCTGACTGAATCAGCTTTTTTCCAAAACCATGATCGTTGGGGCAGTGTTGCGATTGCATCGGATTTTTTGAACCAACCCAATATGCTATAATTCCTCCATCAAGAATGAGGGCAGGCTATGTGTATCTTTTGCGGGGGTCAATGCGGCGGCTTGGGAGAGTTTCTCATTTCCCTGGGTTTGCCGTTTCTAGCGTTATATTTTTCGAGAATCAAGAGGGCGCTGGCAAAAATAAAAAATAAAATTCTGCGAAGAGACCTTCCAGGGGCAGTGCTGGATGAGCCAATTACCTGTAAATGTTGTGGGGAGGCCCTACGGGACTGCAGGGGGATATCTGCTCAGTCACTTGATCGTGAAAACTTAGAGCAACTTGAACTGAAATTTCAAGACAATGAATCGGCAGAAATCTCAATGTCAATAGAAACAAAAAAGCCTAATAATCAAATAAGATTAGAAACTGAAACGGGGCTAAAAGGCGTCAAAGGCTGGTTATTATTGCTGTGTCTAAATCTTACTATATTTATTCCTGCATCATATCTTTATCAATTTAATTGTATTCTCGATTTATATAATTCTACCAGGAATAAAATATTACTCTTAATGTTCAAGAAACTACTATTATTTAATATAGCGACTGGCGCCACGATGCTATTTTTGGCTATATTTAGTTTCTATGTGGGCATGAAGCTTTGGAATATCAAATCAGGAGCAGTGAGGATCGGCAAAGCATTTCTAATCATTCAATTATTTTTAATATTTATCATTACCATCATCCGGCCGTTCATGACATTCTCCATAGAACCCAAAGGAACGATCTTTGGCGCTATATTATTAAGTCTTATACCGTCATTATTTCAGTTTGGCTTATGGTACTTATATTTAAGCAAATCTAGCCGAGTTTACAATACCTATAGGGGGACCGAAGAAAAGAGATCAAGCATCATGCCGCCCCCGACAAAATTAGACAGTTATACAGAACTTAGCCAAGGATAAAGCTGGCGCCGTGCTGCAGTAAGTTCCAAAGGCACCAATGATAAAGCCGCCCTGAGAATACCCAGGGGTTAGCAGGAGTTGCTATCCCCTTTAAATTTTTTATATCAGTCCTCAGAGGAGCCAAGGTACTGGGTGCCATGTGCATGTTCATGGCTGGGTCGGGGTGGGGCACAATCTGGTGCAAATAAGCACTGCTGAGCACTTTAGATGATAGAAAAACAACTCAACGGGAAAAAACTTCACCAGCGTCAAGTAGACGCACTCTAAGATCGCTATGAATCAAGACGTACAACTTTTCACCTCCACAGCGACCGCGGTATTCTTGGAGGCCTCTCCCTTTTTACTTTTGGGAGCATTGCTTTCGTCTGTTTTTGAGGTTTATCTGCCGTCGGATCGCCTGGAGAAGTTTATGCCCAAGGGCCTTCTCTTAGGCCTGCTTTTCGGGCTGAGTGCCGGGATGTTGATCCCCACCTGCGAATGTGGCGTGGTTTCTATCGTGCGCCGGTTATTGAAAAAGGGCGTCCCACCACATGTGGCGATGACCTATATGCTCTCGGCGCCGGTTATCAATCCGCTGACCATAGCTGCCACCTATATTGCTTTTCGTGGGAATATCTGGATGGTTCTGGGGAGAATCGGTATAGTTGCGGCCTGCGCCTCCTGTATAGGACTGGCCTTGGCCAGGATCAATCCAGTTCTGCTGCTGCGAGGGAGGGAAACCGAGCCGGACCTCTGTGATCATGGCCACACAATTTGTCGCCCTGCCGATGTGAACCATATGCCTCACGCCCGTCTTGATGTGGCCCAGGGGTGTAGCTGCGGTTGTGCCATCCCCAAAGGCTCCAGGCTGATACAGGTTTTCCAGCATACAGCTTCGGAGTTCTTAGATATGGGGACGTATCTCATTATAGGCGCTTTGGCGGTCGGTTTTTTCAGGGCCGTGCTCCACCAAGAGTGGCTGGCTTTTTTTCAAGACAACGTCTTCCTGGCCATTGGGATGATGATGTTACTGGCTTTTTTTCTGTCCATTTGCTCGCAAGCCGATGCCTTTGTGGCAGCATCCTTTGTCACTTTTCCCGTTGTGGCCCAGCTCTCCTTCGTAACGCTTGGGCCAATGGTTGACCTTAAACTCGTCGCCATGTATGGGGCGGTGTTCCGCAAGCGCATAGCGCTCACGCTCATCTTTGTGCCGATAATCCTTATTTATATTTTATCGCTCCTGCTGGGGATAGTGATCAGGTAATGATGGGACGAATCGGTGGAATTATAGAAGGACTCATTCTGCTGGCGATAGGTGTCTATGCCGGTCTGCTGGTTATTTACGGGGATTATTGGCGGTTTCTGAATCCTAAATTTAAATGGCTGACCGGTTTGACCGCGGCCATGCTGATTCTTATAGGCACAATAGCCATCTTCAAGACCAACAAACGGGCAAGCTATTTCAGGATTTGCATTTTCCTTATCTTTCTGGGAATCATCTTTTGGGGGAATTCAGGAAGACCGGTAAGCCCAAAAACCCACTCAAAGGCTCTTTCGGAAAGCCCGGCTGACGCGGTGTCCCGAGGTGAAAGGCTTGCTGAAGAGAAATCTCGCCTGGCCATGAATGGCCTCGAGTACATAAAAATCAATCTTGGCGAACTTTACTCACTCTGCCAAGAACCCAAACCAGACAAGATAGATAAGCGCTATGTAGTCCGGGGGATCGTCAAACGCACTAAACCAACGGATCGTTTGGGGCACTTTGTGCTTCTCAGGAGCGCGGTAGTTTGCTGTCTGGCTGATTCGGTAGGGGTTGGGTTCAGGGTGAAGTATGATCGACTGAATGAACTTGAGGATGGGCAATGGGTGGAGGTCTATGGGACCCTGAAGAGCCTGTCGCAGAAGTTGCCAAAGCCTCGCCTGCGCATCAAAGAGATTCGTTTGGCTGTCTTGTGCGATTCTCATATTTTGGTCGCGGATAGAATTGTCAAAACCGAAGAGCCGGAAACTCCTTTCATGTTCGAGTTCAGTGATACCGAGCCATATAGATTCTGAGATTTATCGCACAACCATGTTTAAATATATTAACCGCTCCTTCGTCTCTTAACTTAAGGAAATTTTCATGATCAGTAAGAATTTGCTCTGCCTGTGGATAGCTGGCATGTTTATCGTTATGGCCGGGTGTAGCGAAGAGACCCCACCGGCGCGGAAAGAAGTGCGGCTGATCCCGATGCAGGATTTCTTCCGGAACCCGGAGAAAGCCGGATTCAAGATTTCTCCCAACGGCGAGTACCTCTCCTTCCTGATGCCCTGGCAGCACCGCCTCAATATCTATGTCCAGAAGATCGGTCAGGAACAAGCCATCCGGATTACCGAGTCGACCCAACGCGATATTACCGATTATCGCTGGGCTAACGACCAGCGGCTCCTCTACCTGATGGACAAAAACGGCGATGAGAACTATCGGGCCTATGGCGTTAACTGCGACGGCTCCGACTTCAAAGAGCTGACGCCTTTTGAGAATGTCCGGGTCAGTGTCATTGATGGGCAGGAAGATATCAAAGACGAAATCTTGGTCGGCATGAATAAACGTAATCCGAAAATCTTCGATGCCTACCGGCTCAACATCTATACCGGCGCAATGAAGATGGTGGGGGAGAACCCGGGCAACATCTCGGGATGGATGGCTGATAACGCCGGCCGGCTCCGGGTGGCAGAGGCTACGGATGGGGTTAATGAGACCCTGCTCTACCGGAAAACCGAAGCCGATCCCTTCAGAGCCATTGTCACCACCAACTTCAAGGATACTTTAGCGCCTCTTTTTTTCACCTTTGATAATCAATCTCTTTATGTATCCTCCAACCTGGGCCGGGATAAGCAAGCGATTTACCGCTACGATATTGAAAATGACAAATTGTTGGACCTGATTTACGAACATCCGGAGGTGGATGTGGAAGTGCTCTTGCGGTCGAAGGCACGCAAGGTCATTACCGGGGTTTCGTTTTTTACCGATAAACGGCATTATTATTTCTTCGATAAGGCCCGGAGACAGATGCAGGAGACCCTGGAAGAGCAGCTGCCCGGCTACGAGGTAGTTGCAGGCGACGAGGGCAGAAACCTGCGGAGCAAAGATGAAACCAAGGTAATCGTCCGCACCTACAGCGATAAATCCCTGGGGGCATATTACCTTTACAATCAGCTAAGCCACGACCTGAAAAAGCTGGCCGACGTCAGCCCCTGGCTCCAGGAAGCCGAGTTAGCCGATGTGCAACCGATTCAATTCCAATCCCGGGATGGCATCACCATTCATGGTTATCTGACCCTGCCCAAGGGGGCAGATCCGAAAAACTTGCCCGTGGTAATTAATCCCCATGGCGGGCCATGGTCCAGAGACCGTTGGGGCTTTGATCCAGAAGTCCAGTTCCTGGTCAACCGCGGCATGGCGGTGCTGCAGATGAACTTCCGGGGGTCTACCGGCTACGGCAAAGCTTTCTGGCAGGCGGGCTTCAAACAGTGGGGCCGCCTGATGCAGGACGACATCACGGACGGGGTGCAATGGTTAATCCAACAGGGCATCGCCGATCCCAAACGCATCGGGATTTATGGCGCCTCTTATGGAGGGTATGCCACTCTGGCGGGCGTAACCTTCACTCCGGATCTTTATGCCTGCGGGGTGGATTACGTGGGTCCCTCCAACCTCTTCACCCTGCTCGCATCCTTCCCACCTTACTGGGGCCTGGAACTCCAGAAGTTTTATGAGATGATGGGCGACCCGGTGAAAGACAAAGAGTTGCTGATGGAAGTTTCCCCGCTGTTTCACGCCGATAGGATCAAGGCGCCGTTGTTCGTGGCCCAGGGAGCCCATGACCCCAGGGTGAAAAAGGCGGAGTCCGACCAGATTGTCGCCGCTCTCAAAAAACGCGGTATCGCAGTCTTATACATGGTCAAAGATAACGAAGGCCATGGCTTCAGCAACGAGGAGAACCGCTTCGACTTTTATCGAGCCATGGAAGAGTTTTTGGGCAAGCATCTGGGGAGCAAGGTAGAAAAGCGAAGCTAAACTGAAATTCGATAAATTGATTTTAAAACCGCGAAGGCAGATTCGATGCAACTTGCGCACAACGTATTGTTATGCCCATTCTCATAGACCAGTCTGTTAGACAAACATCGTAGGTTTCACTAACTGCTATAATCCGAAACTTATCACCGGCCCAAAAACTTCCTATATCCAGATCATATCGCCAATTTATGCTCTTCGATGATAACTGCCGCTTCTGGCAAGTTAGCTGCAATATTCAATATAGAATTAGAAGGAAAATAAAAAGACGGCCCGCAGGCCGCCTTGCAGGTTTTCCAGAAGCTCTCGTCTTAGAAGTGGTAAGCCTCTCCCACCAAGGTGGGTGAGTAAATGATCCCCAAGAAGGCGATTTCTACTTTGGTAGCGGCCCTTGAGTTATCTGCACCAGATCTGCCGGTCTTACCCACTTGGCAAAGGCCCCTTTGACCTGCTCAGCGGTCATCGCCGCATAGACTTTAGCGGCGGTGATCGGTTCATCAGGCGGCAAGTCCAGAATAGAGCGTTTGATCAACCCTTGAGCAATGCTCTGCAAACTGGATTCGGACAGTGGAATTCTTCGCAGCAACATCAATTTTGCCTGTCGTAATTCGTCGGGATTTACCCGTTGGGACTGCATCTCCATTAAATTACGCTTCACGATGCTATGGACTTTGGCAACATTGTCCGGATCGCAGGCATACTCAATGGCATAAAGGGCGCGGGTCTGATTGGCTTGCAACTCCACCTCCACGGAATATACGAGACCGGTTTCTTCCCGCAACTCCCGGTAAAGCCGGGTAGCATAAAAGCCACCTCCCAGGACGTGATTACCTAACACCAGGGCGTAGTAATCCGGATTGGACCGTGTCAGCCCCAGGGTTTCTGCCAGATTAACCTCATCTTGCTTCCGGCTGGCATTTGGTACGGCCACAGAGGCAGGAGCATTGGGTGGTACAGGCGGTAACAGGGTATTTGGTTTAGGACCAGAAGCCGTCCATTGTCCAAAGTATCGCTCGATTACCTGTCTTGCCTGCTTCTTGGTCACCTTGCCGATAACAACAATAATGGTCTGGTCTGGTCGAAAGACTTTCGAAAAATATTCTTTGACATCCGACAAAGTCAACCCTGAGACAGTGCCCGGGGTGGCCTGGCGCAAGGTCGGGTCGCTTTTAGGAAATAAAGCCGCTTTGAGTGCCCGGTGCGTCAGGTAATCCGGACTTTGGAGCTTGCCTGCTATGGTATCGGCTACCTGACAGCGAACAATTTTGAAGGCGTCCTCCGGTAGAGCCGGATGGAGTTCATTATCCGCCAATAGCTGCACCCCGCGCTCGAAGTGGTCGGACAATATCTGTAAAGAAAAAGAAGTTCCGGTGGAGACTTGCGCCGCAATATCATCCAGGGCTTTCTGAAAGGCCAACCGATCCAGTGAGGTGGTGCCGTATGAAAAAAGCTGGTCCAGTACCTGATCGATGCCCTCCTGGCCTTGAGGCTCCTGTAAATCCGGCTGATTTTTAATATGGCCGTAAACGCTGATCGTGTTGCTAATAGATTCATCCTGAACAATTAATTTAATCCCGTTGGGCAAGATGCTCACCACCGGATGAATGGTGGAGGTTGGAATGGACAATCGGTCTAAGGTACTCTTGGCCCACTCGGGCAGGGTAACGTTTTTGCCAGGCCGCAGATTGAAGGATTCTTTGCCGGCAAAGCCTTTGGCGGATGTGGGTTGGCCGGAGGCCTCGGGAGTAAGGATGGCCACCACCGCATGATTGAGATCCAGGTATTGGCGGGCGACGCGATCAACGTCCTTCACCGTAACCTTTGTAATGGCCTGAACGTCGTCTGCGGGAGACTGCCGGCCTTCCACCGCCAGAGCTTGTGACCACGTCATGGCCAGCTCGGACACCGAATTTTTTTGTTCTTCCAGTTGCGCCAACTCATGGTTTTTGGCAGCTTCCACCAGATCGGCGGCGATACCCTGTTTAACGCTTTTGGCTAAGACTTCTTTGACCTCCTGAAGCAAGTTCTGAGGATCGCCGCCCTTAGGGAATGCGCCCAGCGCATAGGCCAGACCTGCCTCGGGGAAGGTGTTCAATGCAAAGCCGGTGTTTAAGGCCTTGCCCGCCGCCGTTAGGCCATATAAGTCCGCCCGTTGACTGTTCAAGACGTCGGCCAGCACCTGGGACGTGGCATAATCAGGGCTGTTATAGCCGGGTAAGCGAAAAGCGACAATGACCAACCCGTAAGGCAAATCCGTGTTCATCTCGATCTTTTCGGCTGCTACCGGCTGCAGCCGAACCTCCGGCCGTAAGGGCAGTTTTTTCCTGGGGATATTCCCGAATAGTATCTTTATGCTCTCAAGCGTTTTTTGGGGATCCACATCCCCGGTGATCACGAGAATGGCGTTATTGGGGGCGTACCAGGTATCGTGAAACTTTTTGAGCATGGCGCCGGTGGTCAGGTCGAAAGAGGCGCGAGTGCCCAGCGCATCGTGGGCATATGGCGTCCCCTTGAACATGGTCGCCAGGAGTTTAGTATAAAAGACATATTCAGGATTGGAGAGATCCTGGGCCACCTCCTGCTCAATCGCGCCTCGCTCTTGATTCCAGAGTTCGTCACTGTCGAGGACGTCTCGCATCCGAATGGCCTCGATATGCAAGGCCACATCAAGATCCTCGGCCGGAACGGTAAAAGTGTACTGGGTGACCACCTGCTGCGTTTCAGCGTCGAAACCCCCACCCATAGCTGCACTGATGGCAGCCAGCTGGCCAGCCGAAAGCCCCGGACTGCCGCGAAACATCATGTGTTCCTGAGCATGGGCCATTCCTGGGAAACCTTCCGGAGCCTCGTTTGATCCGACCAAATAATTGACCACGGTCGTGGCCACGGGAGCGATGGGATCTTTCACAATCACCACGCGCAGGCCGTTGCTCAAAGTGGCTCGCAAAACGGCATCTTGGTTTTCCCCGGTGCCACAGGCTAATGAAGCCGCCAGCGAAAAAATCACGAGCACTTTCCACCCGATGTCGGCCAGCCAGTTTAGATCCAGTCGTTTTCCGAATAACAATCGTTTGGTCATGTCACTATCTTCTTTATTTAGATGCATAAATTGCATGGGTTCCGAAATTGATATAAGCCATTACCTCATGAAATATAATCACTTAAAAACTTCTTGTGTTTCCTTCGAACGGAAAATTTCCAATGCTAAAAATCTTAGATCCCCAGTTCTATAGGCTGACTGAGGTTGACGGTATATCCGGGCCTATAGTTTACTTGTCCATAAAGGGCCCGGTAATTGCCGTTGCCCCTGCCTGGCAAGGATACGGAAGTTGTTATCGCTTGATCGCTTTGAGGATACGTTAAAAACCAATCCTATAAAGCCAGAGGACGCCGGCGGAGGCAAAGAGGCAGTAAAGCCCGAACAGTTGCCAGCGGCCTTGCTCCAGCCAGCGAGAGAGCCAGCGGAGGGCAAGCAATCCGGCGAGACAACTGAACACCATGCCCAGGAGGCTGGGGAAAAAAAGGGTGAATACACCGTTCCCGTGAGGCAATGCAGATGGATGAGCCTTTAACAATCTCCAGATCTCCCGCCCAATGACCGGCGGGGTCAAGACCACGGCCAGGGCGAAGCTGAACTCCTCGACTCTCTCTTTGTTAATCCCCAAAATCAGCCCCACGGAAATAGTCGCACCGGAACGGGAAAACCCCCGAAAGGGCAGGCAGAGGCCCTGAACCACGCCGATTAATGATGATCCTTGTAGGCCGGTATGGGAGGGGCGCCCCGAGCGCTCAGCCCGAACCCCGGCATAAATAATCAATATCCCTACCGACCCCAGTGCGATGCCAATTAAGCCCAGATTCCCAAAGATCAATTCAATTTCGGCATGCGGCACGCCTTTGAGGGCGAAATTCTCTATAAGAAATTTCAGTGCCAAGCCTACAACACCAGTCAGTGCGGTAGCGACGGCCACTCGCTTGGCGAAATTCCAGAATATGCGGCGAGAGGCGAAATAGTTCTCTTTCCAGGCCTTCCAAAAATAGAAAATCACCGCCACCATCGTGCCGGTATGCAGCATCACCAACAGCAACGTCATATCCGGCCTCGTGGGATCGAGACCCATTAACTTCTCCGCCACGATGACGTGCGCTGAACTCGAAACCGGCAGCAGTTCAGCCGCCCCTTGAACAATGGCCAAAACTAAAATTTTGAGGATGAGCATAGGCATATCTTTGCGGTCGCTCCAGCAGGTTCTAACCAGAGACCATGTGGCAGCCTTGATTTCCCTTTCTGAGTTTTAACCTTGAAAAGCTCCTTCTTCGAAAATCCTGTCTGGTGAGAGGAAAGATACCCGCAGCCTCAAAAAGGCCCCAACCTGCAAAGGGCCACATGTCTTCTCACGTCAACCGCATACAGATTCGATAACTAATTATATCTGAAATTCCGGACTCTCCGGCGATAGTTATGGATTCCGGCAAGAACTGTTGAACACGCTATTTTGGAACAGGGTATTTCTTTTGGGTCCAGAGCCTTTGGAATGAATCCTGGCGTCATGGATCAAAGGGACGCCCGAGAAATCTCCTGGGTACTAAGGTGACCCGTGGCACCCGGCCGAGAGGGTTTTCATCCACCAACACAGGACAGCCGTAGGCTTGCTCCAGCAGCTCATAGGTGAGCACGTCCGCGGGGCGTCCCGATTGGATGGTTTTTCCCTCGGTCATCAAAAGCAGTTGTTGGCCATACATGGCGGCCAGGTTCAGGTCATGGGAAACCATGACCACCGTCAGACCCCATTCTTGTTGCAACTGCGACATCAGGTCCATGATGTTTATCTGATGCGCCGGATCCAGGGCCGCGGTGGGCTCGTCCAGCAGAAGGAGTCGCGGCTGCTGGCAGATGGCTCGGGCAATGATCACCCGCTGTAATTCCCCGCCGCTTAGTTCCGGCAAGGGCCGCTGGGCCAGGTGGGCCACGTTCGTAAAGGTCATGGCTTCCACAGTCAGATTCAGATCTTTTTGTTGTTCAAGGCCCATCCACCCCACGTGGGGTGACCGCCCCATCAGGACCACTTCCTGGACAGTAAAGGGAATATTCGTGGCAACCCGTTGGGGCACGACCGCAACGAGACGGGCTAAGGCCTTTTTGGAAAAATGACTCACCGGTTTACCCCAAATCTCCACCTGCCCCTGTTGGGGTTTCACCGCCCCGGCTATGGCCCGCAAGAGAGTGGTTTTTCCTGAGCTGTTGGGACCGATGATAATGAAAAAGGCCCCTTCCGGCACTTCGATGGAGAGATCACGGAGGATTGGTTGACGGCCATAAGAGACCTGGAGGTGCTTTACCAGAACCGCCGGAGGCATCACCTGGACCTCATTAACAGGAGCACAAACAGCGGCGCGCCCACCATGGCGGTGATCACCCCCACGGGCATCTCCCCCTGGGCGGGCAGCACCCGGGCGACCAGGTCGCACACTATCAGGAAACTTCCCCCTCCCAGAAGACAGGCGGGAATGAGGAGCCGATGGTCCGGCCCTAACATGAGCCGGAACAGATGGGGAACCACCAACCCGACGAATCCCACCAGGCCGGATTGACAAACCGCCAAGCTCACCATCAGAGAGGTAACGACCAGCAGGATCCGGGAGGTCAAGGCCACGTTCAAGCCCAGGTACAGGGCCGTCTCTTCTCCCATGAGCAAAAGATTCAGGGGGCGGGCCAGACAGAGAACCACCAGGAAACAGGGTAGCAAGAAATAGATCAGGAAAGTGGTCTGGTCAGGGGTGGACATGGAGAGATCACCCATCAGCCAGTAGAGCATGTTGTGTAACCGCGCATCCTGGGTGATGGACACCAGGAAAATGATCACTGCGGAGCAAAAGGCGTTCACCATGACGCCTGCGAGGAGCAACGAACCTTTCCTGCCCCGGGGTTCCCCGGCAGTGATCGCCAGGACCAGGAGCAGAGTGCTCATGCTTCCCAAAAAAGCCAGGAGCGCCACGCCGGGGAAGGGCGCCAACCCCGCCAAAAGCCCCAAAATAGCCCCCACCGCGGACCCGCCGGAGATCCCCAGGATATAGGGATCGGCCAGGGGGTTGCGCAGCAGGGCTTGAAAGACCAGGCCCCCCAGGGACAGCGTGGCGCCCACCAGACCCGCCAGGAGCGCCCGGGGCCAGCGAATCCGCCAGATAATGGTGGTCAGGATGTCCTCGGGGCCGCCCTGGCCCAGGAAAGCGGCCAGATTTTGCCGCCAGCTTGCGGGGGTGGAGCCCAAACTCATTCCCAGAACCAGACTGAGGGCCAAAAGCACGCCACCAAGCATGAGTACCCACAGCAAACGCCGGCCTAAGGGGAGACCGCTCCAGCTCATAGCTGCTCTCCAGTCAACTCTGGATGGATCAGGCGAAAGAGCATTTCAAGGCCATCCAGGAGTCGGGGAGAGGGGCGATCCACCAGGTCGGAATCGATGAGAAAGATGCGGTGGTTACGGGCGGCTGGCACAGTCTCCCAGCGCTCCCAGCCGGCTTTGACCTGCTCAAAGGCACCTCCCCGGTCCATTGAGGTAATGATGATGACCTCAGGCTTCAGGGCCAAAATTTGTTCTTGAGAAAAACGGGGATATGGCACCTTACCCGCGGCCAGGTTCAGTCCGCCGGCGGTGGTGATCAATTCATCCAGGAAGGTGTGGGAACCGGCGGAGACGATGGGAGAGATGCCGATCTGGAAAAAGACCCGGGGACAGCGAGCGACGTGGGCCGCGAGGTCTTTGATGCGTTGATAGCGGCGGCTGAGGTCAGTGGCCAATTTCTCGGCTCTGGCCTTGGTGCCTAAGAGATTGCCGATTTCTTTAATAGTGGCAATCACCCCTGGCACGTTATGAGGGTCAACCACATAGACCGGAATGCCCAGACTTTGTAGGCGGTCCACCACATGGCGAGGATTGCCGTCTTTGATAGCCAGACAGAGGTCTGGCCGCAACGCCACGATCCTCTCCAGATCAGGGGAGATATATGAACCCACTTTAGGCAATTTCCGGGCGTCGGGGGGATAATCGCTGAACTGCTCGACACCGCACACCCGGGAGCCCGCTTCCAGGGCGAAGACCATCTCGGTGAGACTGGCAGCCATGGTCACCAGGCGCTGCGGAGCAGCCGGGACCTGTACCTGGCGTCCCAACTGGTCAGCCTGAACCCTGGCTAAAGCGTGGCAGGGCGACAATCCCGCCAGTAGCCCCAAGGCGGCAATCGATACGAATTTTCGTGTATTCTTGCAAAGTCTCAACTTGCGAACCATCGGTTTTCTTATGTCCTCCTTGGGTGACCTAACGGGCCGCCTAAGGTATGCCGCCTGGCTGGGAGCGGGCCGCCAGCCCATTAATAAAAGCCTCACAGGCCATGTGCAGCGGCCGCGGCAATTCTCCCTGAAAAGATATCGTCTGCCACTCAGTTACCGGTTTGCCTGCCAGCTCCCGCGCTACCATTTTGCAATAATCTGCAAAGGCGCTTAAATCGAGCACTTGACCCCGTTCGTACGCATCACTCAGGGCCATAGCCGTTTCCATAAAGCAGGCGTAGTGCGGCTCCAGCATAACGCTCTCCCATGACGATAAGACCTGCCCCCGATAAGCCTTAGGAAGGTTCCGAACCAGATCATAAAGTCCCAGT
This sequence comes from uncultured delta proteobacterium, assembly GCA_963812015.1. Classification (GTDB taxonomy): domain Bacteria; phylum Desulfobacterota; class Desulfobaccia; order Desulfobaccales; family 0-14-0-80-60-11; genus 0-14-0-80-60-11. The sequence goes on from CAWETI010000002.1 coordinate 1,642,276, forward strand.
CGGCGTTCCTGTAACCGTTGCCAGAGGGGACGAGAGGAGATAATGCCGTTCTGTTTGGCCACCGCCTCCCGCACTCCCTGGTAAACCGCTCTGCCGATCAACTCCCCCATTTTGGAGTGTCCTCCAGCATTATCTATGGCCGGACCCTGGCCTCCCACCACGATGATATTATCCGTCCCGGTCCCCGTGGCTTGGTAGGTTAAAGGGTGCTCCGAACTGCGAACGTCCAGATCCTGGAGGGCGGCGGTTTTGGCCTCGGTGGCGGCGATCAGAGCCCGGCTCATAGCCCGGGGAGAAAACTGGCAGTTGCTCAACAGAAGGATATTGATGGTTCCGGGTTCATAGAATCTGCCCTCATCCTGGGAGAGTCGCAAGGCGTTGCCCTCCACCCCGGCAGTAACCAGGGCATACACTTTGATATCCTTAAACGTTGACTGCTGCACCGAGAGATTGGCCATGTCGGCCCCGGTGAACAGGAAGCTGGTATTTTGGCCGGTTTTTTTCAGGACCCGGTAGAGCTGGGCTCTATCTTTGGCCAGACCCAGGTAGTGGGAGATTCCCCAACCGGGTGGCGGGGTGTAATGGTTCCCAACGGTGAGGATGCCCTGGCGGGGGCCCTCCAGGGTGGAAATAACGGCCACGGGGGTTTTAAAGTCGATTACCAAGGACTTGTGCTCAAAGTCCATAATGCGGCTGCGAGTCACCCGGGCTTGCCGCACATAAGGGAGATCCAGAGTAAGCGGGTCACTGGCGAGCACGGCATCGGGCCGCACCCGGTTCTTTGGGTCGGCAAAATCCTTGAGGTAGAGCGTGGCGGCCAGCCAGGCCACGAAGTCTCCGGCATGCACCGAGGCGCGGCAGGTCAACTCACAAGGAAAGCGGTAGATTCTCCCCTGACGCACAGCCTCCACCTCTTGCCAGCCCGGCTGCTGCACCAACTTTTGCACCTGCTTCAGGTCGCTGCCGCAGGTGAAGATGACCTGGGGGTTGAATTGTTGCCATTCTGAGAGGGTGATGGGAACTATCGCCCCCTTTTTCCCCAGGCTGGGAGAGATACCCCCGGCATGCCGGATATAGTCGTTCTGGAAGGAATCATCACCGGGAACCACCATCTGCTTGTCACTCATCAGCCTGAGGGCTCGTACCCGCTGGGAGTCAGGAACCCGGGCGACTTTTTCCCGGATGAGGTCCATTTTGTCCTGGATCTGACGGCAAAGAGCATCCGCCTGCTCCTGCCGCTGAAACATGGCCCCCAGCAAGCGCAGATTGGCGAGGATGTCCGAAACCGTATGGGCCTCCAGGTGTACCACCGGAATGCCCGAGTCCTTGAAGCGTTCCTGCACTTCCTTCTGTATATCGGACACAAAAATACAGTCCGGTTGACATTGGGCGATGACTTGGGTTATGGGGTTAAAAAAACCGCCCACCACGGCGGGTTTCCCCGTTTGCGGGGGGACGCGATCATAGTAGGTCACCCCCTGCAAGGTTTCTCCCACCCCTAAAGCCAGAAGCATTTCCGTGACCTCGGGGACCAGAGATACGACCCGTCGGGGGGGCTGGGCAATGGTCATGGGGCGGTTATAGGCATCAGTGACGCTGACTTCGTTTGCGCCTCCGGCCCACAAGGGTATGACCAGACAGCCAACGAACAGGACCGTCACTATGAGAATCGAGGAAACCCGCTTGTTCATAAACAATCTCCTGAGCGCCTGATATCTTGCGCCGAATTATATCATCAGTCTGAGACCCCCGATAATTTGAAACCGGGGAGAGGAGTACCCAAACACTTCTTCATATTTTTTATCGAAGAGATTCTGGCCGCGAACCATGAGTTGCACGCGGTTAACATAGCCCCAGTTTTGTATCACCGTATAATAGGCCGCCAGATCGGCAGTAAAATAGCCGCCATTGACCAAGCGGCTGGCGTAAAGAGGTGGATTAATGTCAGGCCGGAAGTCATCCCGGGCCCCGACGTACAGCCCGTGGAAATTCACTTCCATGGGGCCGTGGACGTAGTTTAGATCAAAATTCCAGGACTGCCGGGGACGGCGCAAGAGGTTCTGGCCGGTGATGATACCGATATTCTCTACCCCCCCGGCATCCAACACCTTGAGCTGGGTTAGATAGGTGTAGGCGGTGCGCACAGTGAACCCTTTAAAGGGTTTCGCCTGCAAATAGAGTTCAAAGCCCTTGGTACGCGCCGCGGCGATATTGAAAAAACTGCCGGTGGTCAAACTGGTCTCGGCGAATTGGATCATGTCGGTGAAATGGTTCTCAAAATACGTCATACCGCCTTGCACCCGGTCCTTCCACAGCCATTGGTCCAAGCCCACCTCCCAACTGACATTTTTTTCCGGCATCAGTTTGGGATTGCCGAGATAAAATGGGTTGAGAGAATTGGTTTCCAGGAAAGACGGTGCTAACACTGCCTTGCCGCCTGCAGCCCGCAAGGTGGTGTCGGTTTCCGGGAAACGCAGGGCGGCTGAGGCCCGGGGACAGAATTCCAGCTTCTGGAAGGCCCTGTTGTCCTCGACGCTGCTGCCCATGGTCAAGAAAAGTCGGTTCCACGCCCCCACCTGCTCCTGAAGATAATAGGTGAAACTGCCCCGGCGGGCTTTATTCATGCTATCGCTGTAGGAAGAAATATCATAGTCATAACTGTGGCTCCAGCCTTTATACTGGGCATGCAGCGTCTCCACCCCCAGCGTCGTCGTGGAAGCCAGGCTCTCTTTGGACCCGAAGTAAAAATTGGAGCGGTAATTCGCGGTCCATTGTTTCTCCATATCCCGGCTATAATAATCGGTAGTCTGGAAGTTGACGAAGAATGGGTTGGCCGGATTGTTATACCGGGAATCGAGATTCAGGAATCCCAGCTTCAGTACATTTTCCCACCAGGAAAAGGGCCGATAGTTTCCCGACAAACCGGTTAACACCGTCGTCGCTTTTTGGTTCTGGTCTGGATCCAGGCCATTGCCGCCGAGACTCTTGGCGTCGAGCCGGTCTCCGTTGGTGGTCGGAAAACCATAATAGGTGCCCACATAAAAATTCATCAGGGTCAACTTCAGTTCATCCGTGGGTTCCAAGTCAAAACGGGAGTTCACCACATTGTTCCCATAACGGTTGTTGATCGGCAAGATCCCGGTATCATCATAGTGGCCGTAGGCCATGGAATAGGAAAATTTATTGTATGAACCCTCGAAACTGACCCGCTGTTCATCGATTAGGTTATTGGGGCTATGACCTTCGGCATGGCCGCCCCAAAGGCTGGTCATGGTAAGTTTGGGCGGACCCTGGCCCTGGCGGGTAAACAGATTGACCACCCCGGTCATAGCGTCATTCCCATACAAAGAGCTCATGGGTCCCCGCACCACTTCGATGCGGTTGATGTTGTCCACCGTCATTTTACTGAAGTCAAAGGCCCCGCCGGTATCATTGAGCCGAAACCCATCGAGCATGATCAGGTTCATGTTGCTGTTGCCACCCCGGATAAAAAGGTCAGACTGGCCGCCCCGGCCGCCGCTTTGCGAGACGATGGCCCCGGGGACATCCCGCAGAAAATTATCCACCTGGGGGGTTTGCCGGGCATCCATTTGCTGGTTGGTAATGATCGTCGTGGACGTGCTGTTTTCTTTCAACGGGACTTCGGTCCCGGTGGCAGTGATTGCTATTTCTTTTAATGTCTGAATACCTTGCGTGTCGGCTTCTTGCCCCCAAAGAGGGATTATGCCGAAAAGAACCGATAGCAAGGAGAGACCGCCGCAAAAGAGAGCTATTTTTTTCAATGCAGCACCCTCCCATTCGCGGAAGCCCTTGGCGACTCTGCCGCCACCCGGGCCACACCCGTAAGGCGTATCAGGGGATAGAGGGGGTTCAGGCGGTCCTGCTCAGCCTGGGTGACTAAGAGGTGGATCGGTTCACAGCCCCTGTCCAGCAGAAAATGCCAGGCGTCGTCTAGTTCCAAGATGCCCGGCTGGGAGACCACCACTTCCACAGGACCCGTAAGATGGCTCAGCTCCTGATAGTAGGTCCCGGATTCTACGCCCGCCGGCGGCTCCCCGCCACCCAGCAAATAGATGATTACTCCCTGTGTCATCACGCCCTCCATGCCAATAAGATAAGGAAGCCCAGGCTTCCCGAGGCATGATCCACCCGGACAAAAAAAATCCTTGAGCCCATGTGGACCCAAGGATTGCACCCAGTTTGCTTGATCCCTGGCTGGGCTGAGGAGATTTGCCATCTCTCCGCAGCCCCTGCATCCCCAATGCCTCGTTGGGGCGGCAGTTCAGCTTACAGGCAGGTCTTCTGACTCCCGGATCTTTCTACTCCCTGCGCCTTCCCGTCCTCTTAAGAAAGGATAGTGGCTTTGTGCAGGTTTCGTCCCCGGTTACAGCGGCGGGACCATGCCGGACTTGCACCGGCTTCCCTTTTAAGCCCTGACGGGCGCCTGTATGCTAAATGTTGTGACCGATTATAAGCCCTCCTTTTATCTTGTCAATATTAAATTAGGCAGGACTGAATTTTATCAGATCCTCAACTTGGGCCACCACTTCCGGGGCTCGCAGTTCCTGGATCTTATAGTATTTTGCCCCCAGCTTTTCGGCCAGCTCAGGGAGGCAGCTCAGGTTCAAAAACCCCGCCTCGGTGTCCAGGATCAGGGAGGCGATCTTTAAATCCTTCAGTCGGGCGGCCAGCTCTTTGGCTTCTTCTACCGCCGCCCCGCCGCCCAGACTGATATTGGCCTTGCCATCGGAAATCAATACCAACAGGAAGGCGTCTTGAGGATGCCGGGCCTTCTGCTTCTGAAGAATTTCATGGGCCAGATGCAGGGCCTGGGGGAGAGGGGTTTTGCCGCCGGTGGGGAGTTCTTCCAGACATTGTTGGGCTTGCTCCACGCTGTGGGTAAAGGGCAAGGCCAGGTGGGCGTCCTGTCCCCGGAAAACCACCAGCCCCACCTCCTCCCGTTTCTGATAGGCATCCAGGAGCATGGAGAGGATGGCGCCCTTGGTTTCCACCATCCGCTGATTGGCCCCCATGGAACCGCTGGCGTCCACGACGAACAGGATATGATGGCCGATGCGTTTTTCCCGCACCTTGTGGCGCAGGTCGGAATCCGTAATCGCCACGGCCAGGTTGCCTTTATCCCGCACAGTCTGGTGGGGGGCGGCGGCCCGCAAGGTGGCGTCCAGGGCCAGATCCGGCGGCCCGGCCGGGCTCATGGTGGGGCGCACATAACGACCGCTCCGGTTATTGGTCTGGGCCCGGGTCCGGCGCCCCTGGGACTCCTTGGACAGACGGTCGTGGGGCAGGTCCAGGGGGCGCACCGGGAAGGGCGAGCCGGCCTCAAAGGCAGTCTCCCCGCTTCCCGGAGGAGCGTCGGATGGGGGAGGGGGAGGAGGCTCCTCCGGGGGCGGAGAACCGTTTTCCGGCGGCGGATCGTGGTGATGTTCCTGCTGGTGTTTGCGGATGCTCTCCTCCAGCTTTTCCTGATCCAAACGTTGCTCACTGAGGGGTTTGCGGCGCATCCGATGGGGCAACACCAACTCCGCGGCTTCCTGTACATCGGCTTCCGTTACTTCATGCCTCCCTTCCAGGGCCGCCAGGGTCCTCGCCACCTTGAGGATATAGATATCCGCCCGGTGGCCGTCCACGCCTTGATCCAGGCAAATGCGGATGATCAGGCCCAAGATATCCGTAGTATGGCGCACCTGGGGCAGGCATTCCCGGGCCAGGCAGATCTCCTGGCGCAATCGCGCCTGTTCATCCCGCCAATCCCGAAAGAAGGCCGCCGGATCATCTTCGTAGGCTAACCATCGCTGCACCACTTCCATGCGGTCCCCCGGGTCTTGCAAGCCGCTCACCTCCACACAGAGACCGAACCGGTCCAGGAGTTGGGGCCGCAGTTCCCCTTCCTCCGGGTTCATGGTCCCCACCAGGATAAAACGGGCCGGGTGGGCGAAGGAAATCCCTTCCCGTTCCACGACATTGAGGCCCATGGCCGCAGCATCCAGGAGGACATCCACCAGATGATCATCCAGCAGGTTGACCTCATCCACATATAAAATACCACGATGGGCCGCGGCCAGGATGCCCGGTTCGAAATGCTTTTCGCCGGTTTTGATCGCTTTTTCCAGATCAATGGTGCCCAGCAGGCGATCCTCCGTGGTGCCCAGAGGTAGGTCCACCACGGACATGGGCCGTTCCACTCCGGGGAGGTGTTGATGCTGCTGCAAATGCTTGAGGCAGGCTTGGCACATCTGCTGAGGTTGGTCCGGATCACAGTGGAAGGGACAGTCGGCCACCACCTTGATGGGGGGCAGCAACTCGGCCAGTCCCCGGGCGGCGGTGGATTTGGCAGTGCCTTTCTCGCCGCGGATGAGCACCCCCCCCAAACGGGGATTGACGGCATTGAGGATCAAGGCCTTCTTCAAGCGTTCCTGGCCCACCAGGGCCGCAAAGGGATAGGTGGGATGATTGTCGGTCATTTCTTACCTCCTTGGGACAGAAAGGCGAGGGTTTTTTGCATGGCGGCTTTCCAGGAATCGACCTCGGAAGCGGTGACGATATCCACCGCCCCGCCCTGGAAATTGCTGCCCGCGGCCTCGCCCATATCTTCTTCCAGCCAACCTTCGATCTCTAAGTAAATCTGTTTCAGTTCCGCCAGGACCTCCGGGTCGGCCTCCCAGAGGCCCCGCTGCTCCGCCTCCAGGAGGCGCCGGGCGATCTCCTCCAGGGCCCAGGGGTTTTCTTTCTGGAAGAATTCCCGGTTTTCTTTATCCAAGACAAAGGTGCGGGTAATATCATCGAAGATCCAGTCGTCCACTTCCTGGGTGGTGGCCTCCCAGCCATAAACCCGGCCGACGCGTTTGCTGATCTCCCCGGCGCCTTTATAGCCGTGATTTTTCATGCCGTCGATCCACTTGGGGTTGAGCACCTTGGCCCGGGCCACCCGGCGGATCTCATCGGCCAGATCCCGGACGGTCACCCGCTCGGGGGAGCGGGTATCGCCATAATAGGTCTTGACCGGCTGCCCGGAGAGGTGCCGGGCCGCGGCCGTCAGACCGCCATGCGTCCCGAAATAGCCGCAGCAGCCGAACAGATCGTATTCATCCGTGACGGCCTTGTTATACGTCACCCTGGCGGTGCTTAAGCTATGGGCCAAGGCCTGGGGCGCCGGTTCTCCGAACACCCCCTTGCCATAGGCATAGCCGTTCCAATAGAGAAAAACCTGGGCCAGGTCCGCTTCATCCTTCCAGGCGGAGGCATAAACCGCCAGTTGAGTCCCAGCAGAATAGGTGCCGGGTTGGCTGGCAAAGACGCGATAGGTGGCCTGGCGCCAGGCGGTGGAATCACCGGGGTCCTGGTCTAATTTCGCCATTAATTCAAGACTATGGCGTCGCAGAAAATTGTCCTCGAACTCTTCCGGCAAGGAGGCCACCGCCTGAATGGCCTCATCCACCAACTCGATACAATTGGAGAAATTGTCCCGAGTGATCCCGGAGACCCGGATGGTGACATCGATGCGGGGCCGGCCCAACTCAGTCAAGGGAATGATTTCAAAACCCTGCACCCGGCCGTTGCTCTGCCAAACCGGACGCACTCCGATGAGGTACATGATCTGGGCCATGCCTTCGCCGTCGGCCCACATGATGTCGTTGGCCATCCAAAAGAGGGCGACATTTTCCGGGTACTCGCCGTTTTCGGTCCGATATTTCTGGACAATGGCTTCGGCCAACCGTTTTCCTACCTCCCAGGCCCCCCGGCTGGGCACCCGCTGGGGGTCCAAAGAATAGAAGTTGCGGCCGGTGGGCAGGACATCATCCCGGCCGCGGGTAATCAACCCGGAGGGGCCGGGAGGAATAAAACCGCCGGAGAAGCCGTTGAGCAGGGCCTCCATTTCTCGGGACTCCTCCAGGCGGCGGGTAAGGTCCCGCAATCGCTCCTCAAAATGCTCGATCTCCGCCAGGCTGTCCTGATAACGCGCCGCTGCACAGGTTTCCTGGATGATCTTTGCCAAGGACTGGTCCATCGCGGTGAGCCAGCGATTGATGATGGTGCGCCCAGCCTGGTCCACGGCCTCCTGGCCCCGGCCGGTTTCATCGTCATCGAGGGAAACCCCGGCCAAACGGCTTATGAGCCGGTTCCAGGAAGGTCCGCCGCTCACGGGAAAGCGGATGATGGCCTGGAGGAAATCCGCCCGCCGCTCTTCTTGGGGCAACTGGCCGAAGATGTGCATGCCGTCCGGGATTTGGGTATTACGGATCAGGGACAGGCCGTCATGGATACGGTGCACCACCTGGTCAAAAGACATCTCCGGAGAGAGGGAAATTTGCTGGCTGAGATGACTCTTCTCCAGGGATTCCAGAATGAGATGTTCCATCACGTGAGCCCGGCCCGGCTCGACGCTTTTCAGCCGCTCGTATTCCGCCAGCAAGCGGTCCAACTCGCCCATTTCGTCGTAGAGGCCGGCAGCGGTCATCACCGTTTGCATATGATCCACCAGGACAGCATAACTGCGGCGCTTGGCAATGGTGCCCTCCGGCGGGTTGTCGGCGTTGTAGATATACAGATGCGGCAGATGACCCAAAGCGACATCCGGGCAGCAGCCTCCCGACAGCCCGGTAGACTTACCGGGGAGGAACTCCAAAGTGCCGTGGGTGCCCACATGTAGGACGACATCCGCCCCGAATTCCTTATCCAGATAATGATAGGTGGCGATATATTGGTGCGGCGGGGGTACATCAGGATCATGGAGAATCTTGCAGACCCGGCCGTCGCAGCGGGCCCCGGCGCAGCCCCGCTTGGGCTGGACGCAGAGCACGGCGTTGCCGTAAGCGATCCCGGTAATCACTATCTGCCCCTGGGAGACCATGGCGGCGGGGATACCGTTCTGTTCCCGGCCGGGCGGTTCCCCCCAGGCTTCCGACAGCCGCTGTTGCAGTGCCGGGGGAAATTCGCTAAACCAGCGGCGGTAGGTATCCTCCGATACCCGGGCCAGGGCGCCCCCCTTGGTGATGATCTCCTCCACGGTGGTCCAGCGGAATTCACTGATGGCCTTGCGGCCCATGATGGTGTCGATCAGCTCTTTGCCGTCCGCCGGAGAATTTTCTATCCCATAGCCGGCCTGCTCCAGGATCTTCAGGAGGCGGGCCACGCTCTCCAGGGTATCCAGGTGCGCCCCCGCTCCCACCGTGGCTTCCACCGAGGCACAGGCGTTATTGTGCAAGATGATGGCGATCTTGCGCTCGGCTGGAGGTTTGTCTTGCAGGCGGAGCCAGCGGGCCACCCGGTCGGCCAGACGTTCGGCCCGCTCGGCAATGGGCAGGCGGCCGGCGATGAGGTCCGCCTCCACCTCGGTTTGGGACATACCGGCCGCCACCAGCAAGGGTTCAATAACCCCCTCGAATTCCGGCAGCGCCAGGCTCCAACCGATTTCCATCCCCAAGCCCTGGGGGTCGGATTCCCATTCCGCCGCGGTTTTGTAGTAGGAGGTCAATGGCTGGATCAGGGGGATATTAAGCCGGGCCAGCAATGCCTGGCTGGTTTGGGCCGTGCCACCCTGGCTGACGGTCCCCTTTTGGCTTCCCAGAAAGAAGGCGGTCAGCTTGATCAGGGCGGCTATCCGGGGGCGGCCTTGAGAATCAAAAAAATAATCCTGGATAATTTCCAGCCCGCCCCGAGTCCCTAAGCCTTCATCCTTAAGGGAATAATAGAAGACCGGGATCACCCCTATGCCGCGGCTCTCCAGGGCCTGGATGAGGAAATCGTCCAATTCCAGGTTACCCGTGGCCCAATCATGCCGGGAAAACATGATCCCGACCATGGTCTCGGTGGGGAGCCTCTGGCGCCGATACCAGTCCAGATAGTCGACCGCGTCGGTAAAAAACTGCCCGGCCCGGGGGTGATAGAACCCTTCCCAGGGCAGGTCCTCAGGGGGCAAGACCGCGAGGTCCAGGTGCAGCACTTCCTTACCGACATAGTTCAGCAGGCGGCGCAAATTTTCTAAGCCGTTGCGGATGATATATTGATAAGCGTTGGCCGCCACTTCCAGGGGCACGGTGGAGGGACGCCACAGGGATGGATCGGAGCCGGTGGTAATCAGCGGTATCCGGGTGGAGAGATCTTTCAGGCGACTTTCCATCTGCTCCCAAAAGGCGTCCGGGGTGCGATATAACAGGATAAAATCCGCCGATTCCATGGCGTCGAGAGCCTGGGCCAGCTTCTCGGGATTTTCTCCCACCATTCGATGTGAATAAACCTTGAGATCCAACCAGGGACAATCCCGGCTCGCCTGGTTGAGCAGGGGAACATAGGCGTTCCACATAACGGCTACACCTTTAATCGGCGTTGTGGTCATTCGCTATACCTCTTTACGATAATGATCCCTAAAGCGATGCAGCCCAGCATATATACCGTCAGCACCATCAGCGAGCCCAACCCCGCCAGGGTCCAGGTGGGAAAGCGCAGCAGGTGGTTGGTATGGGTCAGGGGCAGGCAGTGGATGATCCCCCGGACCAGCCAGGGCATTTCATTCACCGGAAAGAAGGTGCCGCAGAAAAAAGCCATGGGCATAATCAGGAAGTTGGTGAAGGTGGCGGTATCTTCATGGGATCGGGACCTCATCCCCACAATTACTCCCAGGGCGGCAAATAAGGCGCAGTTCAAGAGCAATGCCAGGATAAACATCAGGCTCATTTGAACGTGGCCGCCTAAAAGCCATCCCAGCCCCAATAAGATCAGGGAGGCGAACAGGCCCCGGGCCAAGCCGGCCAGTAATTCTCCCACCACAATAGCCGCGGCCGAAACCGGCGCCTGGACATAGACCTGAAAGGTGCGGAAATGGAGGCGGCCCACGGTCAGGCTGTTAGCCACCCAGGTATAGGCATTGGTCATGGAGCTCATGGCAATGAGCCCGGGCAGCAAGTAGTCCAGATAGGAAGTCCCCGGGATGGTCACCCGTTTGCCCAACCCCAGTCCGAAGGCCACGAGATAGAGCAGGGGGGCAAATAGGGCCGAGACCACGTAACCCAGGCGGAGCAAGCGGCGCTGGAAGAGCAGGATTTCCCGGTAAAAAATGGGGAACCAGTTCATTGGGTCAGCCTTTCCCCGGTAAGCTGGATAAAGACGTCTTCCAGATTGACCTGCCGGATGATGACCTCACAATTTTCCGTCTGGGCGCAGGCGTAGGCCGTGGTTTTATCCTTTGCCAGGTGATACTCCCGTTTGCCGTTATGGGTGGATTCCACCACGTAGCCGCCCAGGCGGGCCACCAGGGTCGCAGGGGTATCCAGGGAGATGAGGCGGCCGCGGTTCAAGATGCCCACCCGGTCGCACAACATCTCGGCCTCTTCAATGTAATGGGTGGTGAGCACAATGGTAATCCCCTCCAGCTTGAGTTCCCGAATCAGGCTCCATAATTGCCGCCGGACCTGGGGGTCTAATCCCACCGTGGGCTCATCCAGAAACAAAACCTGGGGACGAGAGATGAGGGCCCGGAGGATCAGGAGCCGTCGCTGCATGCCCCCGGAGAAGCCTTTGACCAAATGATGGGTTCGGGCGCTCAGGTCGCCGAAGTCCAAAAGCTCTTGGATCCGGTTTTTCAGATCGGGAACCCGGTAGAGCCGTCCATAGATCCACAGGTTTTCATAGGCGGTCAGCTCCTTGTCCAGATTGATCTCCTGGGGACAGACCCCCAGGAGCCGCTTGACCTGGAGCGGTTGGCGCACCACATCAAAGTTTTGGATTTGAGCCGTGCCCCGGGTGGGCCGAGCCAGGGTGGTCAAAATCTTAATCGTGGTGGTCTTGCCGGCCCCGTTGGGTCCCAATAAGCCGAAGATTTCCCCCGGGGGGATTTGCAAAGATAGACCCTCCAGGGCCACCACCTCCTGATACTCCTTGCCGAGATTGTCGGTAACGATCATCATATTTATGTCAGTTATGTTAGTTTGGGGTACAACAGCCTTTGGCCGCCCTGGCAGATCATGCCCACTTCCAGCCCGTAAAGATGGGCCATGGTTTCCGGACCGATGACGTCCGCCGGGCGGCCCTGGGTCACGATCCGGCCGGCCGCCAACAGGATGACTTGATCCGCGAAAACCAGGGCCAGGTTGGGGTCATGAAGGGTCAGTAACACCGTCAGCCCCTGTCGATGAGCCAGATTCCCGATCAATTGCAGGATCATCACCTGATTCCTAAAGTCCAGGTGGTTGGTGGGTTCATCCAAAAGCAATACCTGGGGCTCCTGGGCCAGGCACCGGCCCAGCAAGGCCAGTTGCCGCTCGCCGCCGCTGATCCGGGTATACGGCTTGTCCGCCAAATGTTTGATTCCCAGGAGTTCGATAATCTCCGTTACCACTTCGCGATCCCGGGCCCCCGGCTGGGACCAGAATCCCACCCGGGAGAGCCGGCCCAAGAGCATCACCTCCCGGACGGTGTAAGGGAAAACCGGGTGATGCTCCTGGGGCACAATCGCCAGCACCTGGGCCAGGTCCCGGGTCTTGAGCTCTGCGAGGGGCCGGTCGGCCAGCACGATGTCTCCCTGGAGGGGGATTATCTGGGCGCTGAGGCTCAAAAGGAGGGTGGTCTTCCCCGAGCCGTTGGGCCCCAGGAGGACCGTGACTTCCCCCGGCCGCGCCTTAAGGTTCACCTGGTGGAGAATGAGCTGGCCGTTGAGCCGGACGCTGAGATCGTTTACGGCAATCATAGGCTCCAGGATTCCGCCCCGCCCCGCTTCAAGAGATAAATGAAGAAAGGGGCCCCGAACAGGGTGGTGATGATGCCCACCGGGATTTCTCCTCCCACGATGGTGCGGGCCACCGTATCGGAGAGCACCATGAAGCTGGCGCCCGCGGCCATGGACAGGGGGATGACTCGCCGGTGGTCGGGCCCCACCAGCATCCGGACTATATGGGGGATCATCAGACCCACCCAGCCGATGATCCCGGTGACGGAAACCGCCGCAGCCACCGTCACCGCCGCGGCCAGGATAAACAGCCCCCGTTCCCGGCCCACATCCACCCCCAGGGCCCGGGCCTCAGCGTCTCCCATGGACATGGCATTGAGGCGCCAGCGCCCCAGCCAGATGAGGACGGCTCCCGCCAGGATCCAGGGCCCCGCCTGGCGTACCGCCCGCCAGTCGGCCTGGGACAGGCTCCCCATGAGCCAGAAGACGATGCTGGCCAGCTTCATGGGGTCCACCATAAACTTGATAATGGAGACCAGAGCTGTAAAGAAGGCGGACACCACCACCCCGGAGAGGATCAGGGACAGGGTCGGGACCTCCCGGCGGGTTCGGGCCAGGGTGAAAGCCAGGAAGGCCGCGATCAGGCTGAAGATAAAGGCTCCCACTTGAATGGGCAGGGCTGGGACCAAGGCCACGGAGAGGGCGCAGCCAAAGGCCGCCCCGGCGGATAACCCCAGGATAAAGGCGTCCACCAGGGGGTTGCGGAACACGGCCTGAAGGGTGGCGCCGGAGGCCGACAGGCCCAATCCCACCAACATCCCCAGGACAATGCGGGGCAGCCGGATATCAAAGACGATGCTCTGGATCTGCACTTCTTTGCCGTGACCGGATGCGAGCACGTGCCACCAGGCCCGCCAAGGCACCGGGTAGGCCCCCACCTGCATCGCCATGAGGAAGGCCGGTAAGGGGGAGAGCAACAGCAGCCAGTAGACCCAGGTGCGGGGCCTCACGGCGTCTCCTCGTAAGGGATACCGAAACATTCCCGGTAGAAGCTATCAGCGGCCTGACGAAACTCCGCCGGGGAGATCTCTTGGGGAAAAAAGCAGTGGGCCATCCACCAGGCCAGGACCACCACTCGGGGCGACCAAGTAGAAGACCGGTCGGCCTTAAACACCCGGCCCGTTTTCACCGCCTGGACGTTCTGCCACTTGGGGTCCCTTAGCAGGTCGGCGACCCCGTAGGAGGCGGAACCCCAGATCAGCACCACTTCGGGATTGAGGTCCACCATAGTTTCCATGGACAGTTCCTGGTTGAAGTTATCCACCTTGCCGCCCAGGTTGATCCCCCCCGCCAGGGTGATGAGCTCCCCCACCACCCCTTTATTGCCGGTGATGGTGGTGGGCTTGCCCCAGAGCCACACCACCCGGGGGTGGGCCGCGGCCGGGATTCCCGCCAGGCGTTGCTTCAAGGCCTCGAAGTGACGGGCCATCAACTGCGTCACTTTTTCGGCCCGCTCGGCCTGCCCCAAAAGCCTTCCTATTCGCAGGGTGTCCCGGCGGATATCATCCAACCCCTCGGGATAGAGGGTGAACAAGTGGAATCCCTGACGCCGCAAAAAATCCACCTGCTCCGGTCTGCGGTCCCAGGTCACCACCATGTCGGGCTTCAGGGCCATCAGGGCCTCCACGTTGGCGACAAACCCGGTGCCCGGCGAGGGAATCTCCTGGAGATGGGGCACCACCCGTTTCAGCAAATCATTGTCATAGGCGTACCGGGAAATCCCCACGATGCGATCCCAGGCCTGGAGCGCTGCTACGGTTTCATAGAATTCGAAGAGGACCACCCGGTGCGCCTCCTGGGGAGAGTTGCCCCCCGGGGGGCCCAGGGGGCACGGCCTCTCGGGAAGGGCCCCCTGGATGGGCCCGGTGAGGCCCAGGAGCAGCACCAATCCGCCCATCGCCCAGGCCCACCGGGAAGTTTTGGAGATTCTGTCAGCCATCAATTGCCTGCTCCTTGCCTCAATATTTCAGCGTCAGCATGCTCCAGATGGTCCGGCCGGGAGTCCGGTAGTAGTAGTAGTATTCCCGGTTAAGGATGTTATCCACCGCAAAGGACATGTCCACATACTTCACCGGGCTAAAGATTATTTTTGAATTCAGGGTGAAGAAAGGATCGTAGGCGCCGTAAACCCCATAGACAGAATCGCCGTTGTCATCCCGGGCCGTCAGTCTGGAGGCATAACGGCCTGAAAGGTTGGCCTTGACCTTCCAGTAGGAAGCCGTGACCCCAAAGTTGAATTGCTGCCGGGGGGTATAGGTGAGATTTTTGCCCACCGTGACCGGATTATAGGGGTTGTTCCTGATCCTGGGGTCCACCAGGGTGGTGTTGCCGAAGACTTCCAGCCAGGACCAGAGCTTCTGGTTAATTTCTATCTCCACCCCTCGAATCTGGGCCTTGGCGGCATTAAAATAATTCTGGGTCTTGCCCGTTGGATCGGTAGGATCAGTAGTCCGGTAAATCAAGTCCTTGACGAAATTTTGAAAATAGGTGGCGGTGAACGTGGTCCCTTTAAAGGGTTTCAGGGTGGTGCCGACCTCCCAGGAGAGGGCGGTCTCGGGTTTGAGATCGGGGTTGCTCTTATACAGGGTGCCGGTGCTGGACTGCCAGGTGACGTAGAGTTCGTAAATATTGGGGGCCCGGAAGGAGCGGCCCACCGAGGCTTTCCAGGTCATCCAGTCCCAGGGGCGGTAGAGCGCGGCGAGCTTGGGGCTGACC
This sequence comes from uncultured delta proteobacterium, assembly GCA_963812015.1. GTDB lineage: Bacteria > Desulfobacterota > Desulfobaccia > Desulfobaccales > 0-14-0-80-60-11 > 0-14-0-80-60-11. Next base: position 1,657,730 of record CAWETI010000002.1, read on the forward strand.
GCAGTTTGGTCCCGGCTGGGCAGGTCCACAATGGGAGTGCCGGTGGCCTTCATGTAACTGCCCCCAAAGGTCTCCCACCGATCCAACCGCACCCCCAGCACCGTATTGAACTTGGGATGCCAGGCGATTTCATCCTGAAGATAGGCCCCGATATTGCTGTCCCGGCCGCCGCCCAGGGAGCTGAAGTTTATATACGAACCGGGACTGCGCCAGTTGTACAGGTTATACTGCGAGTTGCGCGCCCAGCCGGCATTGTAGGAGAGGCCGCCCACGAACTGCTGCTTCTGGCCGATGGCCTGGTCCACCTGCACCTCCCCCACCCAATTCTGACTGGGAGTGCTGGACACGGTCCCCGGGCCGCCGCCGAAGGTGGTCAGGGCGCTGGTGGAACTGGGCGTGGTGTACCAGTTTTCCGGCTGGTTCACCAGGCCGAAATGGGACTTGAGTTTCGTGGTTTCCGTAAGCTTGTTTTCGGACGTCAGGTTGTATACTTGGGTATTGTTGCGTCCATCGCCGTTGCAAAAGAGGCCTTGCTGGAGACTGCTGAATTGCGTGTTGGTGCCTAACAAGCCGACGGTGCCACTAGTCACCCTGGCGCCAGTGGCTGAATTGTTCAAATAGGAATGGTACATGTCATAGCCATAGTCGTAATAGCTCTGCAAGGTGCTGAACTCCACCTTATGGCCCGGGGCAATATCCCAGCTGATTTTGCCGTTGAAGCTGTAATCATTCCAGTTATTATCGCCGGTATCGCCGATGGTGTTCGTCCAGCCGCCGGTGGTCGTCTGGGTGGGTTGCCAGCCCAACACACTGGTTTTGGTCGTCTTGGCTAAGGCGGCGGTGGTTTTTTGCACCAGGCTGGTGGGATAACCGGTGGAGATACGATAATTGAATCCCGCCTGGATGCTTACTTTATCCCAGAGACGATCGCCCGCCCCCAGGTAGTAGGTCCAGGCATCGTAGGTGCCGTAACCGCCCTGGGCCAGCATTTCCAGTTTCTGGGGGGTCTTGGTGATGATGTTGATGACCCCGCCCATGGCGCTGCCGCCGTAGAGGGCGGAGAACGGCCCTCGGATCACTTCGATCCTTTCGATATTCTCCACCGGTATGCTATTCCAGATCACAGTGTTGGTGTAGGCGGTGGAGACATTCTGGCCATCCAGCAAGATCAGGGTGCGTTTCTGGTTATCTCCGGGAAAGCCCCGGAGATTCACATTAGCCAGGGTGTCCTGCCAGCCCTTGCCCCGGCGGTCGAAGGCCCCGGGGACCTGGGCCAGGGCCTCGTCCACCGTCTGGATGTTCTGTTTCTTAATGTCCTCTTTGGTGATGATCGTAATGCTAGCCGGGACGTCGTCCGGATTCCTCTCGGTCCGTGTGGCCGTCACCACAATCTTCTCCAAGGCCTCGGCCTTTTCTTTCGGAGCCGGGGCGGGAGCTGGGGTTGCCGCCTTTTTACCTTCATCCGGGTCCACCACCGTCACCTTGTCCTCTGCTTCCTGGGCCCACGCCGGGGACTGCACCCCGAGGGTCAATACGCACGAGAACGCCATAATCACTCCAAACCAGAGCCCACGCCGCATTTGCACTCTCCTTCCGCTTTGAGTTTGCGCCTCGGCCCTGGTTCTGATAGAAAAAGAGTGGGCCGATCTTCCGCATTGAGGATTGGTCTGAAGGAGGGGCTGGGACTCTTGGCGGGGTGCCGCCCCTCCTTCCTGTTACCGCATTCTTTCTATTAAGACCTCTCTGCCGTCAGGACCCTGTCAGCCTCGGCCCTCACCAGGCGAAAAAAAAGACCACGATTATCAAGCGGCGTTTTGCCGCCAGACCTTCGTGGCCATTCAAATACTTCTGAGAATTTTAGCTATCCGAAAGGGCTTCATGCCCTTCGACGGTTTCTATATAGCCCCTCCCGCAGGTGCTGTCAAGCAATAATCCGGGGCAGTCAAAAGCACATGCAGGTTTCTCGCCTTTCAGGATTCTTTGATCGGGGTGATGTCCATTAAATTGTGGAAATTTGTCTCAGGTTTTTACCCCTACAGTTCTTGTTGAGCATTTGGATGATGCCATACAGGATACGGTCGGAGCTGGCCTCATTGGTGAAACAGTTGTTCATGGGTCGGGTGCGCCGGGGTTCCCCAGCCGTGGTGAAGGCCAACTTCAGCGAATATTTACAACGGCATCTCTGATCATTCAGCTTCCGCAGGCGACCTAACCCGCTTCCTGGGGGTTATTTCTCCACAAGAACGATTCTATGGTTCACCAGATTAAGCCGGTGGATGTCAGCCCTGATAACTCTTTGTTCGCCGAAAATGTTGACCACGCGCAGACCGTCCCCTTCGGGTTCGATGATGTCTACATCCGCCAACAATAATTCCTCTTGACCGTTTTTCATAACATAAGCGGTAGCTTCACACATGTTTCATCACCTCTCTTAAGCGTTGGGTAATAACTTTCTCCACCAAGTGGGGCAGGGGTTCGGGAACTAGCCCCACAATCTCCACCCGAGCCCGGGTTAAGGGCAGGAGAAGCTTAGGAGCCGGGGCCAACAAGATGGCCTCGGCTATGTGGGGTGTAACTTCCCCCATCATGGCGTGGGCTAAAACGATAGATAGGGTTCCCAGGATTGCGTGCGCTTGGGGGACTGTTTGGACAATGGCATTTTCGCCGCTAGCTCCCCGGTTGGCCCTGGCCTTCATCATTTGGGCTGTGGCCACGGCGTTGGTCCCCAGCGCGATAATTTCGTATTCTTCTCCGTACTCCTCCTTTAGACGTTTAATAAGAGCTACGCCGATGCCGCCCCTCTGGCCGTCAATGACACAAATGCGAGGTCTGTTCCCTTTAAAGGTAGACCTGATTTCTCCTTGGGCTCCTGTCATGCGGTCTCCTGAACCAGACATCGGGGAATGTCGACCTCCCGTAAATCCCAGGAGGCGGTGACTGGACTAAGCAAAATTATTGATATGCGTCCACTTCAATCATTGCTCAGACGAAATGCCAGGGGGACTTCGATGGTCAACTTCTGGCGGTTGAGTTCGGCTGGGAAGGGAGGAAATTTCCCCACCCGGCGCAGGGTATTCTGGGCAGCCTCATCCAGAAGGTCCTGACCTGAGGAGCGGCTGATCCGCGCACCTTCGATTTGCCCCCCGGAGCCGATAGTAAACACTAGCGCTACTACTCCTTGAATATTGCGGCGGCGGGCTATGAGGGGATAATCTTTCTGCTTTTCCAACAGCCGGCGAACCTCTTTGAGATAGCCTTGGAGCGCCGAACCGGCGCCTGAGCCCGGCCCCTGGCCTTGGCCAATACCACCGCCGGCCCCGTCCCCCCGTCCCCCGCCTTGGCCCCCCTCGCCGGTGCCCGAAAGGCCGCCCGGGCCACTGGTCCTGCTTCTGGTGATCGCGGTATCAGAGGGTTTAGCCCTGGTGATCGCGGGTGGCGGCGCCGGCGTAGGGATCACCGGTCCTGCGACGGGTTCCGGCGGCGGCGCCGGTTTGACCTTGGGCCGCGGTTTCGGCTTAACCTCAGGTTTGGACGGGGGGGAAACCGGCGGCGGTTTGGGGGTGGCGGGCTCAGGCCGGGTCACGGGGCCGGGCCGGCCGCCGCCACCCCCGGCGGGTCCCGATTTGAAGGGGACCAGGGCGATGGCTTCCACCGGCACCACCACCCGGGGTTTCGATGGTCTTTCGTGAAAAGCAAGGATCACCGCGACCACAATCAGGACATGAACGACCACGGAACCCACTATGCCCCAGGACCAGGCGCCTCGAGAATTCCAGGGCTCGTCTAACCCTTGGTAACCGCTGGCCATGGCTATTTCTGGTCTACCTCGATGCCAATGCGCTGGACCTTCAGACCCCGGAGGCGGTCAATGACTTCAATGAGCCGCCCGTGGCGGGTGTCCGTATCCGCGGCAATAATGGCTTGGGGCTCCTTCCCCTGGTGCTGGGCCGCAAACACCTTTTCAAAATCGTCATCTTTTGTCAGCTTTACCCCATTGACCGCGATATGACCTTCCCGGTCGATGCTGATGATAATGGGGACGCTTTCCAACTTGTCGGCCTGGGTGGCTTTGGGCAAGGCGATGGCGAAGGTCCGGGGCATCATTACCGTGGCCGCCAACAGAAACACGATGAGGATGACCAGAACGATATCCACGAAGGGGGTCATGTTAATTTCGGTGATAGGCCCGTGAATGTTGCCTTTCATACCGTTCTCCCGGCTTGCCGGACGGAGGGGAAGAGGTCTTTATCGGGAGCGGCGATTTCCCCGGTCCCAGCCGCGTCATCCAGGTGGGCCAACAGCAGTTGCTCCAGAAACCGGCAGCGCTCCTGGACCACGTGCAGGCGGCGATGAAAAAAATTGAACATCATCACCGCGGGAATAGCTACCAGCAACCCGATGGCGGTGGCCACCAGGGCCTCGCCGATACCAGCCATCACCGCGGGGCCGCCGCCCCCTTCGGTCAGGGCTAAATCTTTGAAGGCATGAATAATCCCCAGAACAGTGCCGAACAGGCCGATGAACGGCGCATTGGCTCCCAGGGTCCCCAGGAAACTCAAGCGCCGCCCCAGAAAGAGACCCACCCGGATCCGCTCACCCTCCATGATGTCCTGGACTGCACTCTTGCCCCGGGGAATTTCCCGGAGGCCGGCCACCAGCACCCGGGCTTCCATGCCGGGTTCCGCCTCACACCGGGACATGACTTGGGGCCAGTCGCTTTGCCGCAGCAACGGTTCAATCTCAGCCACAAAAGATTCGAGATTGAACCGGTAACGATAGAAAGCCAAAGCCTTGTCGAAAATGATCGCCAGAGAAGCGACGCTCAACCCCAAGAGCAGCCACAGCACCCAGGCGCTACCGCCCAGGGCTATATTAAGCAGGGCCTTGGTTATGTCCATGCATCCTCCCGAAAAAAAACAAGCCATGCTGCTGCGATCCTTCCGGACCGCGGTTGCCTTCATGGCTTGGATTCACTCTATTGAGTTGCTTAGTTCGATCTTCAGGGAGTTCAATCTCCCTGGATAGCAAAAATTATAGTTCTCCTCTGCATCGGATGTCAACCAGAATCGTTTTGCAGGCTCACCCGGTGGAAACGATGGCTTGCTTGGTTTCCTTCCCGTTAAATTATTGTTTGACAACATCTCCGTACGACGCTATATAAATGGGAAATTATCGGGGGGCATGAAGCCTGCCCGCATAGAAGAGCTCGCAAACAGGTTTTAATTGGCCACGAAGGTCAGGCGGCAGAACGCCGCGTGATTTTCGTGGCTTTTTTTTCTGGTGTGGCCTGAGTTCCAAGAGCCTGCGGAGAGGGATTTATGGCAAGGGCAGCAATTCTTATTTGTACTTGCATGATTTGGACAGCCCTTAGCGCCTGGGGGTGCTGGGCAATTGGAACCGCTTGCGCCGAGGACGCGTCGGGGGGAACTGTCCCCACGGTGACCTCTTCTCCCGAGACGGGCAAGACCCCAAAGGACACGGCCCAATTGCCCGAGATAGTGGTGCAGGAGCGCAGCGACAGTATGCTCGGCATTGCTGATACCTCGACGCAGGGAACGATTGGCGCCAAAGAACTGATGGATCGCCCCATCTCGCGTCCCGGAGAGGTGCTCGAGGCCATGCCCGGAGTCATCGTCACCCAGCATAGCGGTGACGGCAAGGCAAACCAGTACTTCCTGCGGGGCTTTAACCTCGATCACGGCACCGATCTGGCTACCTTTGTCAACGGGATTCCCATCAACCTGCCGTCGAACGCCCATGGGGAAGGGTACACGGATCTTAATTTTCTCATTCCTGAACTGATCCAGAGAATAGACTACCAGAAAGGACCCTACTTCGCAAACGTGGGTAACTTCGGCTCCGCGGGCTCTGAAGACATTGTGTACTTTCAGAAGCTTCCCGCCGGGATTGCAAAAGTCGAATACGGAAGCTGGAACTATGAGCGCGCGTTGCTGGCCGACTCGGTGAAGCTCGGGCCGGGCAACTTCCTCTTCGCCCTTGAAACACAGCACACCGACGGGCCATGGTCAACCCCCGAAAATTACATAAAGTTCAATGGATTGCTGACCTATAGCCAAGGGGACAAGAGCAAAGGCTTCAGCGTGACAGCCATGGGCTATCACGCCCCCACGTGGAATGCGACCAACCAGATCCCTGCGCGCGCAGTCGCGGAAGGGCTCATCTCGCGTTTCGGAAACCTCTCCCCCTCGGACGGCGGTTATACGGACCGCTATACCCTGCAGGGTGAATGGCACCAGGCCGATAAGGACTCCACTACTAAAATCATGGCATATGCTTATTATTACAATATGGGCCTCTGGAATAATTTCACCTTTTTCCTGAATGATCCCGTCAATGGGGACCAGTTCGAGCAAAGGGATACCCGGTGGGTGCAGGGAGTCAGAGCCACCCGCACATGGTTCGGCAAATTGGGCGACTCTCCGATGGAAAACACTCTCGGGCTCGACGTTCGCAACGACGCGATCCATGACGGCCTTTACCACACCGTGGACCGCGTGGTGATCGGCGTCACGCGTGTCGACAATGTTGTGGAAACCAGCCTAGCGCCCTACTTCGAGAACAAGTTACAATGGTTTCCGTGGTTTCGCACCGTTGCGGGCTATCGCGAAGACTTCTACAGGATGCATAACCACAGCGACCTTGCCGCTAACAGCGGCACTGTCTTGGCCACTGTCCCGGAGCCAAAATTCTGCGCGATCTTCGGCCCCTGGGCAAAGACGGAATTCTATCTCAACGGCGGCCTCGGCTTCCACACAAACGACGCGCGCGGTGCGAACACCACCGTCGATCCGAATACGGGCCTCCCGGTGCCCAAGGCTGTACCTCTGGTGCAATCGCAAGGAGCTGAGATCGGCGTGCGCACGCTTGCCGTGCCGAACCTGCAAAGCACGTTGACGTTTTGGGCGCTCGACCTGAATTCCGAACTGGTGTTCGATGGGGATACGGGAACGACCGAAGCGACTGGCCCCAGTCGCCGCCTCGGCATAGAGTGGGCGAACTACTACACACCGACGAAGTGGCTTACGATCGATGCCGATTTTGCCGACTCCCGGGCGCGTTACCGCGGACACCCCAGCGAAGGAAACTACGTCCCCGAGGCAGCGCAATTGATCATCAACTCGGGCATCACGGTGCACGATCTCTACGGTTTTTCCACCAGCCTGCGGGTGCGCTATTTCGGGCCCCGCGCTCTCACCCAGGACGACAGCGAACGATCCCATAGCACCACCCTGCTCTACTACATGCTCAGTTACAAAATCAACCAGATCTGGTCGATCCGCGGAGATATCTTTAATCTTCTCAATACGAAAGCCGCCGATATCACCTACTACTACGCCTCTCGGCTGCCGGGGGAACCGGCCCAAGGCGTGAACGACTTCATGTCTCATCCAGCAGAGCCGCGCACCGTCCGTGGTTGGGTGACCGCGAACTTTTGAGCGGAGCGGCCGCAATCGCTCACCGCAGAGGGAGCGGAGCACGCGGATGACCCTCCCCCCAAAAAACTGATCCACAAGTTATATTGAAGTAGTGCGCTGAAGGGAGGTAGGGAGATGAGCAGGAAGCGGTTTGCCCCCCAGGAGAAAGTCCGATCTTAAGGCTTTCGCTATCTGCTATATCTCCGCACTTCTCCTCCCGGCATTTGGCTAGCTGATATGCTCACCATATACTGACCTCTGACCCAACCTCGCCCCCTTTCTCCCTCAACCCTAACTCATGGGTCGAAGCGTTTAGGCGCTCCAGAAGCATGTACACGCTTTTAGGGGCATTTTAAGAGGTAGGATGGTTGTCCTCTATAGATCCCGGGGCCAGCTAAATTTTGCGCTTGAAAATTATGGGGTGGATCCCTTGAGCAGGGAGGATTGGCGACATTCCGATCCGGTCTGGAGCTAAGTTTTTTTGATGTCGTGAAGAGATCATCATGGGGCCCCGGGGAGGTCTCCTCCCATCACCAGATTTCAGAGTACCAACAGTTCCATGGGGTGTCTGAAAGTCGGCCACCAGTTCCCCCCGAGAAAAGATTTTTGGGTTTGAAATTTTTGGGAGGTGGGGGTATAGGGGGGGGTCTTTTTCTCACAACCACACCCAATTATCACGAAAAAGATTTTGGGGGATTTTGTCTGTACCATCCTTTAAGAGACATGGGGGGGTAGGAGTCCCAATCCCGGGGTTTCGGTTCCGGCGCCAAAAAATTATAGGGCATAGACAGATCCAGCAGTTGTCGAATGGTGGACATCAATGGCTGGGCAAGAGCAAGACCAAGGCCTGTATGCGCCAGGCCCCCATCATGACCCCCATTGAAGCCTCCCGCGGCCAAGAAATTAGCAAGATTAGCAACTTTAGCGTATGCCATCTTTTTCCCCCAAAAAGGTAGTGATTACTCCATAATTTTTTACTTGACAATATATAACCAATGGTAATATTATTACAGCCATGATTGGAAGTGATTTGAAATTGTGGCGGAAGAGATGGTCGATTACCCAAGTGGACCTGGCCCGGAGGCTGGGCACCTGCCAGGTGACCATCGCCAGGTGGGAGACAGGTGCGAGAAAGATCCCTTTTCTCTTAGCTCTGGCCCTGGAGGCCCTCGAAAACCAAATGAAGGAGGGTAGACATGGCAGTAAAGGTTAGGGAACGACCCAAGGGCTCCGGGGAGTGGTGGGTTTTCATTGACCACCAGGGAAAGCGCAAGGCCAAGAAGATCGGCAGAGACAAGAGGTTTGCCCAAGAGGTGGCCAAGAAGATTGAGGCCAGGCTGACTCTTGGTGATGTGGGGATTACGGATGAAAGGCAGAAAAGTCCCCTGTTCAAAGATTACGCCGAACTCTGGCTTAACGGCTATATCAAAGGGATGCGCCGGAACTCCACCTTTGTGCGCTACAAGGATATTTTAACTCGCTACGTTTACCCGGCCCTGGGGAATAAGCCGGTTGACGAAATTAAACGGGGGGAAATCCGGGACCTACTTCTTAAACTGAATACCAAGGGGTTAGCCCGGGCCACCATCTGCCTGGTGCGGGACGTGATCAGCGGCCCCCTATCCTTCGCTCACGATGAAGAACTGATACCTGTGAACCCCATAGTGGGCATTACCAAACGTCTGCAACTCCGACGGGAGAAGAAGACGGTTATCGAGCCCTTGACCGGGGAGGAAGTTAGCCTGTTCCTTGAGACGTGCGTTGTCAGGACCACGGAATACTACCCCTTCTTCCTGTGCGCCTTCCGCACCGGGATGCGCCTGGGAGAACTCTTGGGGCTCCAATGGGGCGATGTGGACTGGCATGGGAGGTTTATCAAGGTTGAGAGATCATACAAACTTGGCCGGATAACCCCCACCAAAACCGGCAAGGTGCGCCGTGTGGATATGTCGGACCAGCTTATTGAGGCCATGAGTAGCCTACATACCGAAAGGAAAAGGGAAGCCTTACAGGAAGGCCGTGGTGAATTTGTGGAAACAATTTTTCATCGGGCTGGGAAACCGATGGAGCAAAATTACATTCGCCGGGTGTTCAAAAGAATCTTGGTACAGGCCGGGCTTCGGGAAATCCGGCTGCACGATATAAGACACACCTTCGCCAGTCTGCTATTAAGCGATGGAGCCAGCCCGGTGTATGTTAAAGAGCAATTAGGCCATAGCAGCATTCAGATGACCGTGGACATTTACGGGCACCTGATTCCCAGCAGTAACCGGGAGATGGTAAACCGCTTAGATTCGCAACTATCCGCAACCCAGCCGCAACCTAATAAAATAGGAAAGGCGTAACCTAATAAGATCACGCCTTTTTTATATCTAATGGTGCCGAAGCGGGGATTTGAACCCCGACGAGGAAACCCTCACTGGACCCTGAACCCAGCGCGTCTACCAGTTCCGCCACTTCGGCCGGATGCCGAGGATAACCTGAAGCGCTTCACCCTGGCAATTTCCGACTTAGGAATATATAATTTCACGATGAATAATGTCAAGGCCAAACTGCGAAAGGCGACGCGTTGATGGTTTATCATGATCTCCCCCCGGGGGAGACAGGTTTTTCCCGGACGGTGGCCACCATCGGCAATTTTGATGGGGTGCACCTGGGGCACCGGGCCATCCTGGCCCGGGTGTGCCAGCGGGCCCGGGAGTTGGGAGGGCAGGCGGTGGCGGTAACTTTCAACCCGCATCCCGTCAAGGTGCTGCGGCCGGAAGTGAATTTACCGCTGCTCACCACCCAGGATCAGAAGGTGCAGCTGTTGTCGGACTCCGGACTGGATGCGGTGGTAGTCCTGCCCTTTACCCGGGAATTTGCGGCGCAGCCGGCCCGGGAGTTTGTGAAGCATTATTTTTTTGACCGCCTCCGGGCCCGGGAAGTGGTGGTGGGCCATGATTACTGTTTCGGCCGGGGCCGGGAAGGCAATATCGACCTCCTCAAGGAGATGGGGGAGATTTACGGGTTTACCGTGCAGGTGGTCTGGGCCGTGGAAGTGGACGGCGCGGTGGTGAGCAGCTCCCTGATCCGGGCCATGCTGCGCCTGGGCAAAGTGACGGAGGCCGGGCGCCTCCTGGGCCGCCCCTATGGGGTGGCGGGCCGGGTAGTCCAGGGCAAAGGGCGGGGGGCCAAGCTCCTGGGTGTGCCCACGGCCAATATCCTCACCCCCAACGAACTGCTGCCATCCTGCGGCATCTATGCCGTCTGGGTCCGCCGGGGCGACGCCATTCTGCCCGGAGTGGCCAATATCGGCACCTGTCCCACCTTTGATAACACCGAACTCTCCTTAGAGGTACACCTCATGGAATTCTCCGGTGACCTGTACGGCGAATCTCTGGAGGTGCAATTCGTCACCCGCCTCCGGGAGGAACAACGCTTCCCTTCCCTTGAGGCCCTGGCGGCCCAGATCCACGCGGATATCGCCGCGGCCCGCCGGGCCCTGGCCCCGCACTGAGGCGGGGTGCAGGCGAGCCGGAGATGGAGGGGCCGAAGTTCAGATTTGGGTTGGCGAGGGAGAAAGAATCATGTGGCGCCATCGTGCGACCTGCAGTCATTGCGGCCTGGGGTCGAAATGGAATCAAGATCGGGAAGTGAGCGAGCAGGAGATCTTGGCCCACCTGAAATATAAGCACAACGTGACGGCACCGCTGGTTCAGGATGATTACCGGGTGGAGCGGGAGCGCCAATGCGACTTTTGCCTTTCGCCATACCTGGACGACTGCACCAAATGCCGCCAGGATTTTTGCCACCTGCACGCCGGGGACATCGACGGCTTGTGCGGCGGGTGTATCTGAAGCAGCCGGTGGTGAGGGCGGGGCTCCGTGCTCCTGAGCCGGATTTGATAAATTATTTCCTGCCCGGAAAAATTCTGGCCCGGGATGAGGGCAGGGGGGCTTGAATATGACTCATGCATAATCCCCCTAAATCCCCCTTGAGGAAAAGAGGACTTTAAAGCGGCTTAGAAAGCAGGGCAGCAAATTTATCCTCTCATCCTCTGAGCACAGCCCTAGTCCAGGGCGTCGTCAGCCTCCGCCACATATTCCGGCCAATCTTCGGTCCCCGTCGACCCCTGAGTGGGCCAGGTTTCCCGATACAGCCGGAGATGGTTCTGGAGGCCGAAGACGGACGCAGGCGGCAGAGGGCATTGGCGGCTGACCCGCCCCCACCCGGAGGCTGAGAGCTGGGCCGATAAATCCTGGTGAAACCCGGAGGGGGGGTCGACGGGGTCCGGGGGCAGCTGGCCGGATTGCCCCCGGGCCGTGGAGGAGACCAGCAGCAGGGCGATCAAGCCCGAGAGGACCACACGGAGGCCGGCGGCCAGCGTGGTGGTTGCCGCATTTTGGACTTTTGGCATATTCTTCATAAGTTTTCTCCGGCACTGAGCGTTAGCAGTCCTATCGGCGGCACTTCGAATTAACTTTAAGGAAGTTCAGATTTTTCTGAAAAAAAGGGTGAATGGGGCAAGGCCGGGGCCGGGGGGAAGGGGAGGCGCTTTTTTTCGGACCGGCACCGGGAGACCGGCAGATTGGGCTTTATTCAGGATATCCCTTGACTTTTTCGGCGGAATTTAATAAAAATACTTGTTGAGCGGGCATAGCTCAGCTGGTAGAGTACAAGCTTCCCAAGCTTGGTGTCGCGGGTTCGAATCCCGTTGCCCGCTCCAGCCCCGGGGCGAGACGGTTGGCGATCGAGGCCAACCGGTCCACCGGGGAAACCCGCTTCCCCCATCGAGGGGGCCGATATCAGGGGCAAGAACGTCGGCCAGCTTTGAGGGCGGAGAAACGTAGGTACTCTGGGGTGCCCCGAGATAATTTTTCTTGGATTTTCCCGGAAGTGGGCTGCGGCCCGCTTTTTTTTTATTGGCGAGATTGCCTGGTTCGGGAAAAAAGTTAGTGAATCAAAGAGGATATGCACATGAAGGGCATCCAGTTTGTGGTAGATGATACGGGCAAGAAAAAAGCCGTTCTCATCGATCTTTTGGAGTGGGGAGAACTCTGGGAAGACATCTATGATGTCCTGGTGGCGCAATCTCGGAGAGGCGAACCCATGGTGGACTGGGAGGACTTAAAGTCCGAAATGGTTCAGGAGGAGACCAAGACTGGCTGATTATCGGATTCAGTTTGCAGTCTCGGCAGCCAAAGAATTTCGCTCTCTGCCACTGGATATCAAGCATCGGGTGGAGATGGTAGTAGATAAATTGCGCCAAAAGCCCCGTCCGCGAGGGGTGCGGAAGCTCCAAGGACATGAAAGATTATATAGAATTCGGGTCGGACAATATCGCCTGGTTTATGAAATAGATGATTTGGTGCAATTGATTGTGGTCACTCACGTTCGGCACCGTCGGGAAGCATACCGATAAAAGGTATCTCAGGGCGAGGTTGTGATAGGTATTGAGTCCGTTATTCAGCCTGGCGGAATAATTCCGGCGCATCGGGTTGGGGCAGGCGGGAATTCGCAACGGTGTCAGGTTTTTTACGTAGCCGGTGAGGGGGCGCAGGACCCGGAGCAGGCGAAAGTGACCACGGGGATATACTTGAGGGGCGGCAAACCTTGCAAGACGAAATAACACCGAAGGAAACCGTGGTCTCCCGGCTGGAGGAGTTGATCCAGCCCCTGGTCGAGTCCCAGGGGGCGGATCTGGTGGAGTTGCAATATGGCCGGCCCAAGCGGGGGCGGGGCATCCTTAGGCTGTTCGTGGACCGGACCGGGGGCATCACCATCGAGGAACTGGCCCGGATCAACCGGATGGTGGGGGCCCTGTTGGAAGTCCATGACGTCATTCCCGGGTCCTACACCCTGGAGGTGTCGTCGCCTGGCCTGACCCGGGCCTTGAAGAAGCTTCAGGATTATCAGCGCTACGTGGGCCGGCTGGTGCGGGTCACCACCCGGACCCCCTGGGAAGGCAGCCAGGTGCACAGCGGCATCCTCCAGGGCCTGGATGGCGAAATGGTGTGCCTCAAGGAGGGGGAAAAGGTGGTGTGCATCCCCTTTAGTGAGATTGCCCGGGCCCGGCTGGATATTGACCTGAAAAATAAGAGCAAGGAGGGCTAGCACCTCTCATGAATCTGGAATTAAAACGGATTATTGACCAGGTATGCCGCGACAAGGGGATCGAGAAGGATCTGCTCGTGGGGGCCATCAAGGACGCCATCCGTTCCGCAGCCAAGAAGAAGCACGGGCCGCGTCTGGAGATCGAGGTGGAATACCGGGACGAGACCGGAGAGATCGAGGTCTTCCAATATAAGGAAGTAGTGGAAGACGTCAAGGACACCACCCAGGAGATTTCCCTGGAGGAAGGCCGGAAAGAGGACCCGGAATGCGAAGTGGGCGACAGCCTGGGCTTTAAGATGGACGCCTCGGCTTTTGGACGCATCGCGGCGCAGTCGGCCAAGCAGGTGATCATGCAGCGCATGAAGGACGCCGAGCGGGACCTGGTGTATGAGGACTACAAGGATCGCAAAGGCGAAATCATGAACGGCATCGTGCAGCGGTTGGACCCTGAAGGCATCATCGTCAACCTGGGGCGCACCGAAGCCCTGCTGCCGCCGATGGAGCAAGTTCCCCGGGAGATTTACCACAAGGGTGAACGCATCCGGGCGTATGTCCTGGACGTGAAGCGCCAGACCCGGGGACCCCAGATCATTTTATCCCGGACGCACCCCCAGTTCCTGGTGGCCTTGTTCGATGCCGAAGTGCCGGAGATCTCCGAAGGGATTGTCCAGGTGTTGGGCTGCGCCCGGGAGCCCGGCAGCCGTTCCAAGATTGCCGTATCCTCCCGGGACTCGGATGTGGACCCGGTGGGGGCCTGCGTCGGCATGAAGGGGGCCCGGGTGCAAAGCATTGTGCAGGAGCTGAGGGGGGAAAAGATCGACATCATCCCCTGGCATCCCGACCCGGCCAAGTTTACCACCAACGCCCTGGCCCCGGCCCAAGTGAGCCGGATTATCCTGAGTAAGGAGAGCCAGAGCATGGAGGTGATCGTGCCGGATGACCAGCTGTCCCTGGCCATCGGCAAACGCGGCCCAGAATGTGCGACTGGCCTCCCGCCTAGTGGGATGGAAAATCGACGTTAAGAGTGAATCCAAGTACTCTAAATCCTTAAAAGAAGGTTATCTCTCGTTGTTGAGCATTCCCGGGGTGGGGGAAATCACCGCCAGTCTGTTGCACGAGGCGGGATACTCGTCGGCCCGGGAGGTGGCGGAAACCAGCCTGGAAGAGCTGCTCCAGTCCACCGGCTTGACTGAGAAGAAGGCTGCGACGCTCATCGCCGCGGCCCAGGAAATGGCCAAAGGGGGCGCGCCGGAAGCTGCGTCCGATGAGGCTGAGAAGACGGTTGAGGTCAAGGAAGGCTGAGAGGATTGTTGCACCGCGCCAAGGGCGAAATCAGTTTCGGGGGTTAGGTTAGATATATGGGCAAGACCAGGATTGTTAATTTGGCCAAGGAATTTAAAATGGATGTCCGGGAGCTGATCCAGCGCCTCAGAGATGAATTGGGGCTGCAGGAAAACTTCACCTATCTCAGTTCAGTGGATGATGAGCTGGTGGCCCGGGTGCGGCAAACGATCAGCACCGCGGCGCCCCAGGTCGAGGAACTGCGGGTGGGTGATAATGTCAAGCGCCGCCGGCGGGTGGCGCCGCCGCCGGTGACCCCGATGCCGCCGCCCCCGGAGATCGCCCCGGAGACGGAAGCCGCGCCGCCGCCTAAGGAGGCGGCCAAGCCCCGGAAACCCAAAGAGACCGTGGCCCGAGTCGTATCACTGCCTCCTAAAGAGAAAGCGGCCCCCGTTGAGGCCCCGGCGCCACCCCCGGCCGAGACCATCCCGGTGACTCAAGCAGTGACCCCCGAATTACCCCCCGAAATTCCGGAGACTGCGACGGCTGCGCCTCCGATCGCACCTGCACCTGCGGCCCCAATGGCCGCCCCCAAGGCAACCGCCCCGACGGACTCGGGCACTGCGTTGAAACGGCAGCGAGGTAAAGCCAAGAAGAAAGAGGTGCCGGCTCGGATCATCAGCCTACCCCCGGAGAAGCCGACGACGCCGCCTTCGGCCTCTGAGGCGCGCCCAGCGGTGGAACGGGCCGCATCCCGGCCCGGAGCCAGACCGGCCGGAGCCAGACCGGCCGGAGCCAGACCGACCGGAGCCAGGCCGGCCGGAACCAGACCGCAGGGCGAGGCGGCCAGGCCAGGGGCCGGACCGGTTAAACCGCCGGTGCTGGAAGAAAAGAAGGACCTCAAGGGCAAGAAGAAGATCAAGCGTCCGGAAGTACCGGATACCACCCGGGCCAAGCCCGTAAAAAAACGGGAAGTTCGGGAGCGGGCCGACCTCTATAGCGGGGGGGAAGGCGAGACCCGGGGTTCGGGCCGCAGGAAAGGCATGAAAAAGGCCATCAAAAAGCTCTCCAAGGCGGAGCTCACGGTTCCCAAGGCCATCAAACGGCGGGTCAAGGTGGGAGAATCCATCACCGTGGGAGAGTTGGCCAAACGCATGGGCATCAAGTCCGGCGCCATCATCAAGCAACTGATGCAGATGGGAGTGATCGCCAGCATCAATTACCCCATCGATTATGATTCCGCGGTCATCGTGGCCGGGGAATTCGGGTATGAAGTGGAACACGCCAGCATGCAGGAAGAAGATCTGCTGGCGCTGGCCCCCCGCAGCGCCGGCGTTGCCAAGGCCCGGCCCCCGGTGGTCACCATCATGGGCCACGTGGACCACGGCAAAACCTCGCTGTTGGACGCCATTCGCCGGACCCGGGTCACTGAAGGGGAAGCCGGCGGGATTACCCAGCATATCGGCGCTTACTATGTAAATCTGCCGGAAAAGCAGGGGGAAGTGGTCTTCCTGGATACTCCGGGCCATGAGGCCTTTACGGCGATGCGGGCCCGAGGCGCCAAGGTCACGGACCTGGTGGTGTTAGTGGTGGCTGCGGACGACGGCGTCATGGAACAGACCACTGAGGCCATCAACCACGCCAAGGCCGTGGGAGTGCCCCTGGTAGTGGCCGTGAACAA
The DNA here is from genome assembly GCA_963812015.1 of uncultured delta proteobacterium. Classification (GTDB taxonomy): domain Bacteria; phylum Desulfobacterota; class Desulfobaccia; order Desulfobaccales; family 0-14-0-80-60-11; genus 0-14-0-80-60-11. The sequence continues at coordinate 1,674,224 of CAWETI010000002.1, forward strand.
AATCGACAAAGCCAATGCCAACCCGGAACGGGTAAAGCGGGAATTGTCCCAGGCCGGGGTGGTCTCGGAAGAATGGGGCGGCGACGTCCTGTTTGCCGAAGTGTCGGCCAAGCAACGCATCGGCATCAAGGAATTGCTGGAGAAGATCCTCCTCCAGGCGGAAATCCTGGATCTCAAGGCGGTGTCGGAGGCGCCGGCCTCTGGCCGGATCATCGAATCCCGCCTGGACAAAGGCCGGGGCCCGGTGGGCACGGTCCTGGTCCAGGAAGGCACCCTGAAACCCGGGGATTACTTCGTGTGCGGGACGCAGTACGGCCGGGTGCGGGCCCTATTCGACGACCGAGGCGAAAAAGTGGAAGAGGTGCCCCCGGGCATGCCGGCGGAAGTCCAGGGATTCAGCGGCGTCCCCGAGGCCGGGGACGAATTTCTGGTCCTGGAAGACGAACGCAAGGTCAAGCAGATCGCCATGATGCGGCAGCAGAAGCAGCGGGAAGCCACTCTGGCCCGGATCAGCCGGGTAACCCTGGAGAAGCTCTACCAGCAGGTGAAGGACGGGGCGGTCAAGGAACTCAAGATGGTGCTCAAGGCCGACGTGCACGGCTCCATCGAGGCCCTGGCCCAGGCCCTGTCCGAGTTGGGGACCAAGGACATTAAGGTCTCGATCATCCATTCCGGTCTGGGGGAGGTCTCGGAGAACGATATCATGCTGGCCACGGCCTCGGACGCCATCGTAGTGGGTTTTAATGTCCGGGCCAATCCTAAGGCCCAGGCCCTGGCGGAGCAGGAACAGGTGGACGTGCGGTATTACGACATCATCTACAACCTGCTGCAGGATATCCACGCGGCCCTGGAAGGACTGCTGGAACCCATCGTGGAAGAAAAGGTGGTGGGGCGGGCCGAAGTGCGGGCCGTCTTCAGCATCACCAAGGTGGGCACCATAGCCGGTTGTATGGTCCTGGACGGCAAGATCGAACGCAACTCCCTGGCCCGGGTGATCCGAAAGAAGAAGGTGGTGTCGGAAGGCGGCAAGATCAATTCCCTGAAGCGCTTCAAAGAGGACGCCAAAGAGGTGCAGTCGGGGTATGAATGCGGCATCGGCATCGATCGGTTCAACGACTTCCAGGTCGGGGACATCATTGAAGCTTATACCCAGGAAAAGGTGAAGGCCATTCTGGAAGCGCCATCAGCCAGGCCCGAGGCCGCAACCGCCGAATGAGGCAGGGACGCGCCGGGGTTGCCCCGGGGAAGTCGCGGAGAGCGTCACTATGATAATCGCTGCCGCCGTCATAACCCTGATGATCCCGGAGAACGACTCTCTGAAGGGTAAACGACGGGTGGTCAAGAGCCTCATCGAGAAAGTGCGGCACAAGTTTGAGGCCGCGGTGGCCGAGGTGGGAGACAACGATCTGTGGCAGAAGGCCAAGATCGGGGTGGCCCTGGTGGGCAACGACTCCCAATTGCTCAGCACCCGGCTGCAGAACATCATGATATTTATGGAGAACCAGCACCTGGCGGAGATCATCGATTCCCAGGTGGAACTCTGTTACCTGGAGAAGTGAGACACGTGAAGCATCGGACCCCCACAGGCCGCCCCCACCGGGTGGCGGAGTTGCTCCGGGAACGGCTGGCGCTGATCCTGCTGCATAAGTGCGCCGACCCGCGCTTGAAGGAACTCACCCTTACCGAGGTGGAGATGAGCCCGGATTTGAAGCAGGCCCGGGTGTTCTACGTGGTCCGGGAAACCGTGGATCCGGACCAGGTGCAGATCGCTCTGGACAAGGCCCTGGGTTTCATCAAGCAGGAAGTGGCCCGGGAAAACCTTTTCCGGTTGATGCCGGCCATCATCTTCCTGCCGGATACGGGGCTGGACCGGGCGGCGCGGCTGGAAAAGTTGTTTCAGGCGGCCAAGGTTGGAGCTGGGGGCGATTCCGAGACGTAAAGTTGACTGACCGGCAAGTCAGGCTCCATCCCCCTTTTTTAAAAGGGGATGGAGGGGGATTATAAAATATAGACTAATCCCCCCTCCCCCCCCCTTGAGAAAAGGGGGGTTAAAAGAAGCAGTTTATGACCAAGAATTATAAGGATTATAAGGGGCAGGGATTCAGCTCGAGATGATCTCCGGCATCCTGCTCATGGACAAAGCTGAGGGCGTCACCTCCTTCGAGGTGGTGCGCCGGGCCCGGCGGGCTTTAGGGATACGGAAGATCGGCCACCTGGGCACCCTGGACCCTATGGCCACGGGGCTGTTACCCCTGTGCCTGCTGGAGGCCACCAAGCTGACGCCGTACCTGATGCCCGAGCCTAAGGTGTACCGGGCCCGGGTCAGGTTGGGGATCGCCACCGACACCCAGGATGCCACCGGGGCCGTGGTGGCCCGGTGCGAGGCGATGCCCTTCCCGGAGCAGATTTATCAGGCCGCGGCCCGTTTTGTGGGAGAGGTGACCCAGATCCCGCCGATGTATTCCGCGGTGCACTATCAGGGGGAGCGGGCCTACCGCCTGGCTCGGCGGGGAGAGGTGGCGGATTTGGCCTCCCGGACAGTGACGGTCTACGAACTGGTGGTGGCGGACGTGGCCATTCCGGAGTTCACCATGACCGTGCGGTGCTCCCAGGGGACTTATATCCGCACCCTGGCCCAGGATTTGGGCGAGGCCCTGGGATGCGGGGCGCATCTGGCGGCGCTCAGGCGCCTGGCGGTGGGGGCGTTCCGGGTGGAGGAAGCCTTGCCCCTGGCGCGCCTTCCTGAACTGGACCGGGAGGAACTGGCGGAGAGGGTCATGCCGCTGTCGGCCTGCCTGCCGGGGTTGCGCTCGGTTGAGGTGGGCTGGACGGAGGCCCGGCGGTTGCGCCAGGGGCAGCCCCTTTCGCTGCCGGCTGACGATTGGCAGGACGGAGAACGGGTGCGGGTGCTGGCGGACGCCGAACTGGTGGCGGTGGCCCAGGTAAGGAGCCTGGCGCCCCAGGCGGTGCTGGCCCCGGTGCGGGTGTT
>CAWETI010000003.1:0-355000 GCA_963812015.1 uncultured delta proteobacterium
TTGGCCCTGGCTATGGAGGCGCCGGAGCCGGATATCATGACGCGCCCCCCCCCGGGATCCCCAGCGGCCGATCTTTAACCGGTCCGACTTCAAGCGGATGAGCTTCGAGGGGCGCGGCCATGACGGCGGGGCCCTGGGGGCCTTCGGTTACGGGATCATGCGCTACGGCATGGGCGCCCGGGCCAGCACCCTGGCCTTCCACGGCCTCACGACCGGCCAGCTCCTCCACGCCCTCAGTTGCCGTTCGGAACAGCACAGTCTGCTGGGCCCCGGCAGCCTGCCCCCCAACCGCTACCTGACCCTGGCCCTGGGGGGCTCCCTGGCGGTACAGGCATTAACCGCGGTGGTCCCCTGGTTCCGGACCATACTCGGTCTGACCCCCCTCGGCCTGGTGGATGCCCTGGTGGTGGCCGGCGCCGCGGTCCTGCCCCTTTTTGGTGAATGAGGCCACCAAGCAGCCCCCCGCCGAGGCAGAGGAAGAAGAAATCTCGTGAGGCGTTGAAAAACGGTTAGTCACCCTGAGCATGCTTCCTTGGCCGGGAAGCCACCCCGCATGATGAAAAATTTACAGGATTTTCCTTATGAGAAAAGACTTTGTGTTCAATTCCGAGTCCGTTACCGAGGGGCACCCGGATAAACTGTGTGATCAGATCAGCGATGCCATCGTGGACCACTTTCTGACCCAGGACCCCTTTGCCCGGGTGCGGGCCGAGTGCGCCATCTCCACCTCGATTCTGTTCATTGCCGCCCGGTTTGCCTCAGAAATCAAAGCGGATATCCCCAACCTGGCCCGCAAGGTAATCGGGCAGGTAGGCTATGTCCAGCCTGACTTTGACGCCCGGACCTGCAGCATCTTGACCAGTCTCCAGGAGTATCCCTCCGACGCCGATCTCTTTTTCCATGAAAACCGGCTGTCGGAAGCCGAGATGGACCGGATCCTCGTGCGACAGCAGGCCACGGTCTTCGGCTATGCCTGCCGGCAGACCGAGGTCTTGATGCCCCTGCCCATCTGGTTGGCCCATAAGCTGGCCCGCCAGTTGATCGCGGCCCGGCTCCAGCACCTGATTCCATACCTGTCCCCCGACGGCAAAACCCAGGTGGGCGTGGAATACCGGAACCGCAAACCCCGCCGGATCCACAGTATCACCATCATCGCCAGCCGCTCCAAATCCGCCGCGGCTAGCGTCAATATGAAGCAGCTCCATGACGATGTGATGGAAGCGGTGATCCGGCCAACCTTTGTCGGCGAAGCCATCCGGCCGGATGACCAGACCATGATATTCATCAATCCGGTGGATAATCTCATGGTCGGGGGCCCGTCAGTGCATTCCGGTCTCACCGGCCGCAAAACCGACGTGGACCTGTACGGCGATTACGCCCGGCAGGGCGGCAATGCCCTCAGCGGCAAGGACCCCATGCGGATTGATCGGGTGGGAACGTATGCGGCCCGCTATGCCGCCAAGAACCTGGTGGCCGCCGGCCTGGCGGAAGAATGTGAGGTGCAGCTCAGCTATTCCATCGGCCAGCCCCGGCCGGTGAGCATCATGGTGGAGACCTTCGGCACCGGCAAGCTCCCGGATGACGACCTGGCCCATTTGGTGGAGCAACACTTCGATTTTCGTCTGGCCGGCATCCTCAAGCGCTTTCAGCTCCGGCAGTTGCCGGCCCTCCACAAAGGCAAATTTTACCAGAAACTGGCGGCTTACGGACAGGTGGGGAGGGTGGACCTGAAGCTTCCCTGGGAAGAAACCGACAAAATCAGCCTGCTCCAAGAGCAATAACGATGTCCCCGGAAAGTCTTCCGGTAGCGGAGGCGAAGGCTTAGGTGCCCAAGTTTCACATAAAAAAGGCAACCCGGATTCTGGGTTGCCTGGTTAATTGATCAACTTGTTTAAGTAATTGGTGGAGGCGGCGGGAGTCGAACCCGCGTCCGCCAATAGTCCCTGGAAGCTTCTACATGCTTAGCCGGTGTTTTAGTTTCGCCCCCGAAGACTTCCACTGGCAGAATTCCCAGAGGCTATCCCGCTTGAGTTTTCGTCCGCCAACCCGCAGGCCTTATTGGCAGCTTTGCCAGGATGCCGTCATCTGGAGCCCTCTCCCGGCGTCGAGTTCCAGATGCTAGCCTTAAGCGGCTAGAGCGTAGCCGTAGTTGTCGGCAATTATGGTTTTCCTACCCGTTTAACGAGCGGACAGGACCTCGGCATGCAACTTACAGTTCTCCATTCACGTCGAAGCCGTTACGCCCCCGTATTTAAATTATAATCATTACTTGAGGTTTCCGCAAGCCCCCCTGCCCGGCGATTAAACGGTACCGGGCGCCCTAGCGGTTCGCCTGGAATTGCCGGGCCGCCCCCATCAAACGGTAGACCGAAGCGCCGGAGAGAGCGGCGATGTCCTCGGTGGGCAAATACCCGGGGATGGTTTCATCGAAGAGGATATTGGCCTCGGGGGGAAATTCCTCGTCTCCGCCCCAGAGGATGTGGGTGATGGGCACCTTGGGAAAGGCCAGGAATCGGGCCGCGGCATCCCCCAGGGGCTGGGGCTCGCCTCCCAGGCTCGCCGCCACCTTGACGTAGAGCGCCAGATCGTGGCCGAAGGTCTCCAGCAAGGGCTTTTTGGCCCGGGAGACGAAGGCGGACCAGTAAAACCCGCCTTCCGGAACCTGGCGGAAATCGATGCTCCGGCCGGAGGGGGGCTCTCCCGAGGCGTTGAGCAGGTAGTGGAGGATGAGGATTTGCTCCGGCAGGGAAATCTCGCCGGCGCCGTTGACCGGGGTCACGCCGATCTCGGGCCAGGAGATGCGCCGCGCCTGCCCGAAATAGGGCACGATGAGGCCCTCGTGGGCCGCTTCGACAAAGTGTTGAGCGCCGGTGCGGTTCTCCAGCCGCTTGGGATTTATCTTCTGCAATTCCGCCACGGCCAGGGCGATGGCTGTCTTATAATCATCGATGCGGGGCATACCGCCTCCCTTCAGTAATAGGTGCCGGATCGAGGCGGGCGGGTGCGGCAGCCGGCCACAGCCCGGCAGTGGCCCGGGGGGCGCCTTAATCCCGGTCCGGTCCGAGCTGCCGGTGAGGCACCTTCAGGGAAAAGCATATCATACTTGGCGTTTAGGCCAAAAAATTTCTATTGACACGGCGAAGGGAATATTTTAGGCTGATTTAAGGTCGAGGGAATCAAAAATGTCATCCTGCTGGGTCCGGTACTTTTATTTTAGCTTTTATTATTATCCGGGCCAGGAGTGCGCCTCGACTTTTAAAAGAATGTAGGCACAACGAAAAAAATCTTTTAAAAGCCGTGGCGCAGGCGAGGCGACCACGGCTTTTTTTATCCGGCGGCTGTGGGGTCTCAAAGCCTTTCAGGCGGCGCGGCGAGGGAGGAGCAAGTGGTCGGCAAACAGATTCGCATGGAACGCATTATGAACCGGGACACGGGGCGCACGGTGATCGTGCCCATGGATCACGGCGTCACGGTTGGCCCCATTGAAGGCCTGATCGACATGAAGACCACCGTCAACGCGGTGGCCAGCGGCGGGGCCAATGCCATTCTGATCCACAAGGGGCTGGTGTCCAGCGGCCATCGCCGCCGGGGCAAGGACGTGGGGTTGATCATTCACCTGTCGGCCTCCACCGCCCTGTCACCCTACCCCAATGCCAAGACCCTGGTATGCACCGTGGAGGAAGCCATAAAGTTGGGGGCGGACGCCCTCTCCATTCACGTCAACGTGGGGAACGGCTCCGATCAGGAGATGCTGGCCGACTTGGGCCGGGTGTCCCGGGAAGCCCGGGAATGGGGCATGCCGCTCTTGGCCATGATGTACCCCCGGGGCGAAAAGATTAAGGATGAATATGATCCCCAGGCCATCAAGCACGTGGCCCGGTTGGGGGCGGAGCTGGGGGCGGACATCGTCAAGGTGTCATACACCGGTTCGGTGGAGTCATTCCGCCAGGTGGTGGCCGGCTGTCCGGTGCCGGTGGTCATTGCCGGCGGCGCCAAGATGAATTCGGACCGGGACATCCTGGAGATGGTGCAGGGAGCCATCGAGGCCGGGGGGGCCGGGGTGTCCATCGGGCGCAATGTCTTCCAACACCGGGACCCCAGCCGGATGGTGGGGGCGATGAGCATGCTGGTGAATGAAAACTCCGGGGTCGAAGAGGCCCTGTCCTTTCTCCAGGCCGTGTGAGCCAGGACGCCGCCATGAAAAAACTATGGGTCAAAATTGATCCCTGGGACAAAAAGCTCGTGACCACCGCCCTGGAGAGCGGGGTGGACGCGGTGTGGGTTCCCCCGGGCCGGAGCGGCGACGTTAAGGCCCTGGGGCTCATCACCGTGGTGGCCCCGGATGGCGATCTGGTGCCGGGCCAGGATGTCCATGAAGTCGCCATTCAAAGCACCGCCGACGAAGCCGAAGTCGTCCGTCTGGCCCGTGGCGGGCCGGTGGTGGTGCGCACTCCGGACTGGACCATCATTCCCCTGGAAAACCTGGTGGCCCAGAGCCGCAATATTTTCGTGGAAGTGGGCGAGGTGGACGAGGCCCGCACCGCCCTGGGCGTGCTGGAAAAGGGCGTGGACGGCCTGGTGGTCACCAATCCCACCCCGGCCCTGATCAAACAAATCGCCCGCCTGGTGAAAGAGGCCTCGCCGCCGGTGGAGTTGACCACGGCCCGCATCACCGGCTTGCGGCCCCTGGGCATGGGCGACCGGGTCTGCGTGGATACCTGCAGCAACCTGGGCCTGGGGGAAGGGATGCTGGTGGGCAACTCTTCCGGGGGCCTGTTTTTGGTGCATGCCGAATCCCTGGAAAACCCTTACGTCGCCCCCCGGCCCTTCCGGGTGAACGCCGGGCCCGTGCATGCCTACATCCGGGTCACCGGGGATAAGACCAGGTACCTGGGGGAACTGGCGGCCGGGGACGAAGTTCTCGTCGTCAATCACCAGGGGCGCACCACTGCCGCGGTGGTGGGCCGGGTCAAGGTGGAGCGCCGCCCCTTGATGCTGGTGAATGCTGAGGCCGGCGGCCGGGAGATTGCCACGATTTTGCAAAACGCCGAGACGATCCGCCTCACCCGCGCCAGCGGCGAGGCCGTGTCCATCGTCACGCTCAAACCTGGGGATGAGGTGCTGGTGGCCCTGGAAGAGACGGGCCGCCACTTCGGCCACAAAATCCAGGAAACCATCCTGGAGAAATGACCATGACGGAAAAAGAAGCCATTCGCAATCAGATTGACGCCCTGGACCGGGAAATCCTGAAACTGCTGAACCAGCGCCAGACCCAGGCCCAGGCCATCGGCCGCATCAAGAACCAGGAAGGGCGGGGCACCCTGGATTTTCAGCGGGAAGAAGAAGTCCTGGCCCATCTCATGCATCTGAACCCCGGCCCCTTGAGCCCCTCGGCCCTGCGCAATATTTTTCGGGAGATCATCTCCGCCGCCCGGGAGGTCCAGATTCCCTTCGGGGTGGCGTTCCTGGGGCCCGAGGCCACCTTCTCCCACCTGGCGGCCTTGAAAAAATTCGGCCGGGCCACCCGCTTCGGCCCCATGGCCACCATCCAGGAGGTCTTTGCCGAAGTGGAGAAGGGCAAATATCAGTACGGGGTGGTGCCCATCGAGAATTCCACCGAAGGCATCGTGAATATCTCCTTGGACCTGTTTGCCGAGACCTCGGTGAAGATCTGCGGGGAGATCTACCTGGAGGTCTCCCACGACCTGGTGTCCAAATCCGGGCAGCGGGCCGATATCGAGGTCATCTACACCCACCCCCAGGCTTACGCCCAGTGCCGCCGCTGGCTGGGGACGCACCTGGGGGAGATTCCCATCCTGGAGGTGGCCTCCACCGGGGTGGCGGCCCAGAAGGCGGCCAAAAACCCCAACGCCGCCGCCATTGCCAGCGCCTTCGCGGCGCCCCTCTATGACCTCAGGGTGGTGGAGTCCCGCATCGAGGATAACCCCGGCAACGTCACCCACTTCTTTGTCATCGGCATGGATGCCCCCGGACCCACCGGCAAGGACAAGACCTCCATCATCTTTGCGGTGGACAATATCCCCGGGGCCCTCCATAAGACCCTGCGGCCCCTGGCGGACCGGGACCTCAACATGACCCGGATCATTTCCCGGCCCGCCAAAAACGAGGCCTGGCGCTACCTCTTCTTCGTGGACGTGGACGGCCACATAACCGAGCCCAAAGTGGGAGAAGCGATGGCGGAAGTGGAGAACATCAGCGCCCACTTCAAGCTCCTGGGCTCCTTCCCCCGGGCCGCCGGCGTGGAGAATTTGAGTTGAAGGCGAGAGATGATTTTGGGAAAGGGGGCCAGGGGCGGCAAGCCCCTGCCCCCTCTCCCAAGCCCTCACCCCCAACCCCTTACAGGGGGCTGGGAGGGGAGTTTGAGGGGAGGGCGGGGGACTCGACGTCCCCCGGCTCTCCCCTCAAATCAAAATCGAAACCCCTCCGCATTTGCGTGCCGGTGGTGGAGGCCACGGTCAACCGGGCCCGGGGCAAATATCAGCGGGCCGCCCGGAAGGGGTTGTGGACCGAGATCCGCCTGGACTATCTCGAGGAGCCGGCCCCGAATCTGGCGCGCCTGTTTCGGACCCTGCCGGGGCCGGTGATCGCCACCAACCGCCTGGCTGCGGAAGGTGGCCGCTGGCAAGGGGATGAGCTGGACCGCCTTAACCTCCTTTCGGAGGCCCTGGATCTTGGCGTGACCTGCCTGGACGTGGAGCTGGCCGCGGACCCCGCCTGGCGCCGTGAGATCGCGGCCCGCCGGGGGGCCACCCGCCTCATCCTGTCCTGGCACGATTTTGCCGGCACCCCGGAGACGGCCCGGCTGGAGGCGGTCCTGGCGGAAATGCTGAATGCCGAGGCGGACATCGTCAAACTGGTCACCCTGGCCCGGCAGCCGGAAGACAATGTGCGCCTCTTGTCCCTCATCCCCCGGGCCAAAGCCCAGGGCAAGGAAATCATTGCCTTTTGCATGGGGCCTCTGGGAAAATGGTCCCGGGTGGCGGCGCCCCTGATGGGGAGCTGGCTCAGCTTCGCTCCTTTCAGTAAACACGGGGCCTCGGCCCCGGGCCAGCTCACGGTGAACGACCTCAAGCGGGTGTGGAACACTTTGAAATAGCTCCTATGTAGGGCGGGCACTGCCCGCCATCCTTTTAATCGTAGGGTGCGCACCGCGCACCATAAATATACTGAGCACGCCAAATGACCATCGACGGCCATACCAAAATCTTCGGCATCCTGGGGCGGCCCGTGACCCATTCCCTGAGCCCCGCCATGCACAACGCCGCCTATCGCCACCTGGGAATCAACGCGGTCTATGTGGCCTTTCCGGTGACCGACCTGGCCCCGGCCGTCGCGGGCTTAAGGGGTCTGGGGATCGGCGGGGTGAGCGTCACCATCCCCTTCAAGGAAGAGATCATCCCCCTGCTGGATGACCTGGACCCCCAAGCCGCTAAAATCGGCGCGGTGAACACCGTGGTCAACCGGGACGGCCGGCTCACCGGCTACAACACCGACTGGATCGGGGCGATGACCGCGCTCACGGCCAAAATCAGCCTCAAGAGCCGGCACGTCCTCATCCTGGGCGCCGGGGGGGCCTCCCGGGCCATCGCCTACGGCATTTTTCATCAGGGGGGTAAAGTTACCTTGACGGACATCGATACCGCCCGGGCCGCGGCTATGGCCGGGGACCTGGGGGCCGAGGCCATCCCCCCGGACGCCCTGGACCGCTGCCCCGCCACCATCCTGGTGAACGCCACCCCGGTGGGCATGACCCCGGACCTGGACGGGATTCCCCTAGACCCGGACCTGCTGGGCCGCTTCGGGGTCGTCATGGACATCGTCTACCAGCCCCTGGCCACCCGGTTGCTCAAGGAAGCCCAAGCCCGGGGCGCCGCCACCATCGACGGCCTCCAAATGCTCATCCACCAGGCCACGGCGCAGTTTGAGCTGTTCACCGGCCAGGAAGCGCCCGCGGAGGTCATGTCCCGGGCGGCGTATGCGGCCCTAGTTTAATGATTTTTGGATCAACAATCTGAGAGCGGGGCAGTGTTATGGAGCCTATTCCGATTCGTAATTGGATACAATTAATTGAGAACCTGAATGAGTTAAAAAATACAAACGATAATTGGATTTTCCGGGGACAATCACATTATGATTCTTTAAAAACAAGCCTCGAGCGAGCGCTTGATGACTACGGTATTTGTTTAAATAGAGCCCCGGAGATCGAGGAACAATTAATAAGAGACTTTCAGAGAAGGTATCAAGGACCTGATCTTGCCCTCGTCTTAAGTGATACCTTGTATTGTCTCTCCTTAATGCGCCATCATGGTGCTCCAACGAGGCTGTTGGACTGGACTTATTCACCATATGCTGCCGCATTCTTTGCATTGGAGGAAGGGTTGAAGCATAAGGGATATATGTGGTGTTTAAATGAAAAATGGATAAGTGATAAAGCAAAATCAATAGCAGGAGATGAATTGATAGGGAGGCGTAACCAAGACGTTAATCGTTGTGATAATTCTTTTAGAGAGCTTTACATGAATAGGAAAAATAGTAAACCATACCAGATAGTTTTCGCCGAAAATCCATTCATGCTTAACGAACGCTTAATTGTACAGAAAGGGGATTTCTCTGTCCTGGAGATGTATCGGAGAGCTTCGAATATAATTTTAAAACTTTAAGCGAGTGTAATGACAAATCTAGAATAAGAATATTATGTTTTGAGATGCTAAGCGTAGATCATATTTTCGCAATCGAGCAATTATTATTAATGAATATAAGTCGTGATAGTTTGTTCCCGGGATTAGATGGGTTTGCTCAATCTCTTAAACAAAAATTGCCACTCTATACAAAAATGGCAGAAAACCAAGTCGGACAATAAAAGGGTGCCCATAACGATCTAATTTGCTTACTGTGTTATGATAAAAAAATCGATTAAAGAAATTTATCCCTTAGTTCAAGTCCAGGCCACTCTCACCCTGCCCGGCTCCAAGAGCTACACCCACCGGGCCCTCATGGCCGCGGCCCTGGCCGCGGGGGAGAGCGTCCTCACCAATGCCCTCACGGCCGAAGACACCGAGCTCACGGCCCAGGCCCTGGCGCAGTTGGGCGCGGGCCTCGACTGGCAGGGCAGCACTATCCGGGTGACGGGCCGGGCAGGCCGCTGGCTGCCGGTGCCGTTGCCCATTTACCTGGGCAACTCCGGCACCTCCATGCGCTTCCTCACGGCCCTGGCGGCCTTGGGAGAGGGCGAGTACCTCCTCACCGGCACCGAGCGCCTCTGCCAGCGGCCCCTGGGGGAACTGCTCACCGCCCTGGGACAGATCGGGGTCAAAGCTGCCTCCGAGAAAGGCGACGGCTGCCCCCCGGTGCGGGTGGTGGGCGGCCTCACCGGCGGCCGGGCGCAGCTCTCCGGCTCCATCAGCAGCCAGTACCTCTCGGCCCTACTCTTCATCGGGCCCCTGGCTCCTAAAGGCCTCGAGATCGACATCACCGGCGACCTGGTGTCCCGGCCCTATGTGGACCTGACCCTGGAGGTCCTCAGCGACTTCGGCATTACGTATTACCGGGAGGGGTACCGGTTTTTTCAGCTCCCCGGCGGCCAGGGTTATCTCCCCCAGGACTACGAGATCGAGGCCGACGCCTCCAGCGCCTCGTATTTCTGGGCCGCCGCGGCCTTAACGGGGGGCAGGGTCACCATCACTAACCTGAGTCTGGAATCCAGCCAGGGGGACGCGGCCTTCCCGAAGGTGCTGGAGCGCCTGGGCTGCGCCATCGAGTCCACCCCGGCGGGGCTCACCGTGACAGGCGGGCCCTTAAAGGGGGTGACAGTGGACATGGCGACCATGCCGGATCTCGTCCCCACCCTGGCGGTGCTGGCCGCCTTTGCCCAGGGCGACACCGTCATCACCGGGGTGGCTCACCTGCGCCACAAGGAGTCGGACCGTCTGGCCGCGGTGGCGGCGGAACTTGCCAAGCTGGGCATCGAGGCCCGGGAGACCGAAGACGGCCTGGTCATCCGGGGCGGGGCGCCCCGGGGCGCGGTCATTCACACCTATAACGACCACCGCCTCGCCATGAGCTTCGCGGTGGCCGGGCTTAAGGCCGCAGGGATGCGGATCGCCGACCCCGACTGCGTGGCCAAGTCCTTCCCGGACTTCTGGGAGTTTTTCGCCCGGCTATCTAGTTAATTTTGTAAGGATAATATAGAATTGCGCTCGGGGTAATGTGACGTGGAATGGCCGGTAATCTTAGATAAGATTATTTATTGGATCAATCAATATGGTTACGTTGCCATTTTTTGTCTGCTGATGTTCGGTATTGCCGGATTGCCGTTTCCCGACGAGATCATGTTGACCTTTGTCGGCTACCTGATATTTAAAGGGTTGATACGGCCTTTGCCCGCGCTTATCGTTACCTTTTCGGGAAGCGTCTGCGGCATTAGTTTAAGTTATTTGCTGGGGCGGACCGTCGGGTTAAATATAATCGAAAAATACGGCAGGGTCATTCGTATTGATATGGATAAAATTCAAAAGGTTCACGACTGGTTTAACCGTATCGGCAAATGGACCCTGCTTATTGGCTATTTTATACCGGGGGTGAAACATTTCACCGGATTTGTGGCGGGCATGTCTCGACTGGAGCTGCTGATATTTGCCAGGTATGCTTACATCGGGGCCTTTTGTTGGTCCTTCACCTTCCTCTCCATCGGGTTTATTTTAGGTAAACAGTGGTATAAGATTCATTCCTACCTGCATCTCATTGCCATTTTTAGTATTTTATTGTTGATTATCGTAGTCCCAACCTATTATTTTCTGTTGCACCGGAAAATAAGGCAAAAATAATTTTTGAGGTAATCAATTTCTTTCTTCAATCATGTCCCTACCCCTCGCCACCCGGGCCCTGCTCATCCTGGCCTCCCTCAACCTCTTGGACTACCTGGACCGCTACTTGGTGGCCTCCCTGGGCAGCTTGGTGAAGGCCGATTTGCACTTGAGCGACAAGGCCTTCGGATTTTTGGGCACCGCCTTTTTCCTGGTGTATTTCCTGACGTCGCCCCTGTTCGGCTATTTGGGGGACCGCTTCGGCCGCCTCCGCCTCATGGCCGGGGGGGCGGCGGTGTGGAGCCTGGCCACCAGCCTCACCTTCTGGGTGCCCTCTTACCCCTTCCTGGTGGCGGCCCGAGGCTTGGTGGGGGTGGGAGAGGCCTCCTTCGGCACCCTGGCGCCGGCTTACCTGGCGGACCTCCTGCCCTTGAACCGCCGGTCCTGGGTCCTGGGCCTGTTCTACCTGGCTCTGCCGGTGGGCACCGCCCTGGCTTACCTGGTGGGGGGCCTGGTGGGCAGCCACTGGGGCTGGCGCCCGGCCTTCCTGCTGGCGGGGTTGCCGGGCCTGGCCATGGCCGGGCTGATTTATCGCCTGAGGGATGTTCGCCCCGAGTCCCCGGCCGCGCCGGCCCCCCCGGCCCTGGGGACCCCCCTGACCGCGTACTGGCGTCTTTTCCAGGTGCCCACCCTGCGGTGGGTAACTTTGGGCTACGGTATGGTGACTTTTGCTTTGGGGGGCCTGGCGTTCTGGATGCCCCGCTACCTGGAAGTGGCTAAGGGGCTCAGCCTGTCCCAGGCCAACCTCCTCTTGTTCGGCTCCGTGACCCTGGCCGGGGGCCTGGGGACCTTGACCGGCGGGTTTTTGGGGTCTCGGCTGCTCACCTATACCCTGGGGGCTCCCCTGTGGGTAAGTGGCCTGGGGATTGTACTGGCTTTGCCCCTGGCGGCCGTCACCATCTTTGCCGCCGCCCCCGTTCTCTATGTCCCGGCCCTGGCCGGAGCCATATTCCTTCTGTTCCTCAACCCCGGGGTGCTCACTGCGGTGGTGGTGAGCGTGGCCGGCCCCTGGCGCCGGGCCCAGGCCGTGGCCCTGAACATTGTGGTCATTCACCTGGTGGGGGATGTGCCTTCCCCCTTTCTCATCGGCTGGGTTTCGGACCTGGGCAGCCTCAAATGGGGCGTCTCCCTCACCCTGGTGGCGCTGGCCGCCGGGGCGGTGTTGATCTTCGCGGCGCTGCCCCATCTGGCCGGCGACCTGGCTGCGGCCGGGGAAATTAGTCTTCCGGATGAGACTCCCGGGCTACGGCCCTAGAAAGTTTGTAGGAAAATTAATAAAAAAACCAATAGGTTAATCTAGTTATGCTCATGTCCCCCATCCGGCCCTCTCCGGTTAAGGGATTTTGCCATTGACTGGCCAAAGTTAAATTGTTATAAATATAAAATCGATCGTCAATGACGCGGGGTGGAGCAGCCTGGAAGCTCGTCGGGCTCATAACCCGAAGGTCGTAGGTTCAAATCCTACCCCCGCTACCAAATCAAATCAAGGGGTTAGCCGAAAAGCTAACCCCTTTTTCTTTGCCTACCGATGTTTTGTTATGCCCAAGATCCGGAGAATATTGATTTTTGAGAAAGATTTGTGTACCGTGGTTGCCGGGATAATGACTGCCTTTGCTAAAAGAGTCGTTATGCGTCTCGACTCGGGGGCAGGGGGCCCAGGCACCACCTTGAGGCATGCGTAGCTAACTATACCGAATAATTTTATATACTATGATACCACATCTGCATCGCATGGTGACCGTACTGGGCTGCATTTTGTGTATGATCAGCCTTACCGCACGCATAACCTCAGCTCAGCAAGAGAAAAAAAGTGAGATTCCCGACGGCTGGGAGTTATTTCCCCGGATTGGGATTTCTGTAGAATATGGTGGATATATAGCCCAGCAAGATAATTACACCAGCCTGTTGCGCCGGCATTTGGAAATGGACCTTATTCAGTACCGCCGCCATATCTTTTATCTTGACTTTAATGAACAATTTTATCTAGGAATCCCCGGCAATAAGCGGGAATTTAATTTGATGAAATATGACATTTCCCTGCTGGGGTATCGTTATGATTTTGGAGATTATTACCTTGGCCTTCTCCTTCATCACCAGTGTAACAATCCTATTCGTTCACAAACTTACCATAACGTGATCGACCGGGAAAGATCTAATACCTATGATTTGGGGATAGAGTTTTTAACCAAGAATATGCGGACGGGGATGAAAGACCGTGGCATTAATTTTGACTCCCCCGATAATTTTGAATTCTTAGGGCGCTTAGGCGGGAAATTTTGGGCCAGTAAAATCCTCTCTTCGGAAAGAATTAACCTGGATTGGCTCATCGATGGCCAGGTACGCTATGATATATTGCGCTACCGGCGCTTGGTGCCGTACCTAGAGGTGACGGGAGAGGTACTGGCAGGGCCGGTTACCAGGCTGGCCCCATCAGTTGAATTGGGCACCCGCTATCATCTCGACAAGATGGATATCACCCCCTTCTTTCAGTGGAGTCGAAGCCAGGAAGCCTTGTTGGTATCTCTTACTCCCATCCAAACACCCTTCATAGCAAAGAATTATCTCTTAGCGGGAATCAGGCTGGAGACTCTTTTGGATGCGGATAATTTTAAGGGTCCCGAAGGCGACGGGCTGCAACTTTTTCCAGAAACCCACGGCCAGGCAGGTTACGCCCTTTTCGTAAATAACCCCAATTTTAAAGGCAATGGCTTTTTGGAGATAGATTTTGAGGCATTGCGTTATAAGCCGTGGACCATCTTCTTTTATACGGGCTTGAATTACAATACTGGCCATCAGGATTTCAGGCCGGAAAAGATCAATTACTGGGTCCAATACGGACTTACCTACGCCTGGGACAGGTACTTTATCGAGGGCTTCCTGGTCAATAGCTGGCATCTTGATAGCGACGTATACCGGGGGACCTCTGAGCGAGCCAACCTGGGGGGAGGGCGCGCCGGTACCAAAGGGATGAAGCCTGGGCACTACAATGACGGAATCTCTTTTGAGGGTCCCGAGACTTTCCAATGGCTCAATCACTGGAATGCTCAAGGCAGTGCGGGCCATTATTTTCAGAACCGAGACTGGCAGTATCTCTGGGATTTAGCGGCCCAGGCGAGATGGGATGTCCTGCGCTGGCACTTTATGGTGCCCTATGTTCAGGCTGAGGTAGACTGGATGACAGGCGGAGGCCAGACCAGGAATGCGGTGGAGTATGCGTTTGAACCTGGCCTGCGCTTCCACGGGGTTTTGGACCTGGCCATCTATTATCGCTTCCAACATCGAGAGAATATCCTCTTTTTCCGGGGACCTGCCGAAAATGAAAATTTAATCGGTTTCAAGACCTTATTTTAAAAAATTCGGGCCGAGCCACTTCCCGGACGAGAGCCCGCATTATTGCGCCGAAAATAAGTCTTCTATAACCCTACAAGACATTTCAAAACCTGGATTGATAGAGAATTGTCATTCTGAGCGTAGCGAAAAATCTCGTAAATTCAATAAGTTGAGATCCTTCGCTCCGTTCAGGATGACAAAAAAGCAGGTTTTGCAATGGCTTATAGCCTACCCCTCAGCAACTCGGCCTGATTTCCCGGTCCAAACCATTCTTGCCCCTAATACCAAGTTGCCGTCAAAAAGGTAATTTTAGCTTTATAATAGCAACCCATGTAGGGGCGTTCGCGAACCGCCCCTACCATTCGAATAGTTACTTGTGTGACGGCACCTTGGTATTAGGTTATGAAGCGGGTAAAAATTGGCTCGCCTCATGTTAAAAATATCCCCGCACTTAAATGGCTAGTAACCACCGGACAACCGAACCTTTTAATTTTTCACCATTTTTGATAGGCTTGCCGGTATGGTGCCCGCAGTCAGCGTCATCATCCCCACTTACAACCGGGCCGCCCTGGTGGGGCAGGCCCTGGCGTCGGTCCAGGCCCAAAGCTTCCGGGACTTCGAGGTCCTGGTGGTGGATGACGGCTCCACCGATGCCACCCCTGAGGTCCTGGCCGGCTGGCGGGAAGTCAGAGTGCTCCGGCACCCCCGGCGCCGGGGGGTGAGCGCCGCCCGGAATACCGGCGTGGCCTGCGCCCGGGGGGAGTGGCTGGCCTTCCTGGATTCCGACGACCTGTGGCGGCCCGCTAAGCTGGCCCGGCAAATGGCCTATCTGGCGGACCGGCCGGATCTCCGCCTGTGCCAGACCGACGAGACCTGGGTGCGCCGGGGGGTCAGGGTGAACCAACCCCTGACTCACCGGAAAGTGGCGGGATGGATCTTTGGGCCCTCCCTGGAGCGCTGTATGGTGAGCCCTTCGGCGGTGGTCCTGCACCGGCGTGTGTTCGAGGACCACGGCGGGTTCGATACAACGCTGGCCGCCGGGGAAGACTACGATCTCTGGCTGCGTCTCACCTGGCGCTACGAGGTGGGCTTGGTGGACGAGCCCCTGGTCATCAAGCGGGGCGGCCACCCGGACCAGCTCTCCGGCCAATGGGGCATCGACCGGTTCCGTATCCGGGCCCTGGTCAAACTGCTGGCCGAGCCGGACCTGCCCGAGCCCTGCGCCGGGGCGGCCCGCCGCACCCTGGCCGCCAAGTGCGCCATTTACGCCCAGGGCTGCGAAAAAAGGGGCAGGCCGCAAGAAGCCGCCTGGTATCGGAACCTGAACCGGCGAGGGGCCGGATTAAAGCCGGGCCCAGGCGCCGGTCCCGATCCTGCCGCCTTCGGAATGACCGGATAATACGGTTTTCCGTGGAATTAATCAGCGTTGTTGATGAGTTACAGATTAAGTCAATGGGATTTATTCGGGTAAATAGGAGAAAAACCCTGGGCGATCCCAACGGGAGGAACTTGACTTGATAACCTGTTATGGTAAAAAAGCTCAATTTGACACCTGGTTTACCAACGGTAAGCACGAAGGGCATTGCGACGCGCCGGTGGAAAAGGGCGGCGGCGATTCCGGCTTCAATCCCCATGAGCTTTTGGAAGCTGCTTTGGCCGGTTGTATCAATATCTGGCTCAGGCTGTATGCCACCGGTCATGACATTCCCCTGGCCGGCATTTTAACCGAGGTGACCCTGGACCGGCAGACCCCCGGAGAGGCCGTGTTTCGCTATGCCCTGGACCTGAAGGGGCCTCTGACTGAGGGCCACCGCCGGGAGTTACTTGAGGCCGTCCACTCATGTCCCCTCCACCAAACCTTAGCCGGGAAACTCTCATTTACCTGCTTGTCGGCATAAACGAACGGTAACCCCAGAGCCTCAGGAGGTAATCATGGACGTTTACGAAGCCATTCACCAACGCCGCAGTCACCGGATGTACAAACCCGAGATCCCGCCCCAAGAGGTCCTGGAAAGGGTGATCGAAGCCGCCCTCTGGGCCCCTTCCGGGACCAACGCCCAGGCCTGGGAGATCACCGTCATGGCCGGCAAGGTCCGGGATGAATTCGTGGAGCTGACCAGCCAGGCCATCAAAAACCTGGTGCCCATCATGCAAAAGGCCCAGGTGCCGGAAAAAGGCCAGGAGATGGTCATGAAGTTCTTTAAAAACCTGGGGGGCGCCCCGGTGGTCATCGCAGTGACCGTGTCCAAGAACCCAGACGACCCCACCAATTTAACCAATATTCAGAGCGGCGCCGCCCTGTTTGAGAACCTGCTCCTGGCAGCCCAGGCCGAGGGCCTGGGCACCTGCTGGATGACCGGGGCCCACTCTTTGGAAAAAGAGATTTTGAAGTTTTTGGGGAAAGAGAACCAGCAACTCCTGGCCATCACCCCCATCGGCTACTCCGCCAAGGAACCGCCGGCGCCGCCCCGGAAAGGGCGGGAAGTCCGCTGGCTGGGGTTTTAGGAGCAGGGGCCAGGGGTTAGGGGTCAGTAGTCAGATAACCGCTGGGTAAAATGGTCGTTTATCAGATGGTGGGGCGGGCCTCCGGGCCCGCCGCCATCCTGTTAAGACGGAGCGCGGTACGAACCTTTTAATAATATTTTTGGAGAGTCAACTTAGTGAAACCAGTAGCTGAACAGATGGCCATTATCAGGCAGGGTTGCCATGACATTATTCGGGAAGAAGACCTGAAAGCCCGCCTGGAGAAGGCCCGGGCCACGGGGAAACCCCTCCGGGTCAAGGCCGGGTTCGACCCCACCGCCCCGGACTTGCACCTGGGCCACACCGTGCTCATCCAAAAGCTCAAGAATTTTCAGGACCTGGGCCACCAGGTGATCTTTCTCATCGGCGACTTCACCGGCCTGATCGGCGACCCCTCCGGCAAAAGCGAGACCCGGCCGCCCCTGACGGAAGAACAGGTGAAGGCCAACGCCGCCACCTACGAGCGCCAGATCTTCAAGGTGTTGGACCCGGCCAAGACCATCGTCGACTTCAACAGCCGCTGGATGAAGGAAATGCACGCCCATGACCTCATCCGCCTGGCGGCCCGGCACACCGTGGCCCGGATGCTGGAACGGGAGGATTTTCATAAGCGCTATACCAGCCAGACTCCCATCAGTATCCACGAGTTCCTTTACCCCCTGATTCAGGGTTATGATTCCGTGGCCCTGGAGGCCGACGTGGAGTTGGGGGGCACCGACCAGACTTTTAACCTGTTGGTGGGGCGCGATTTGCAACGGGAGTACGGGCAGCAGCCCCAGGTGGTGATCACCCTGCCCTTACTGGAAGGTCTGGACGGGGTCCGGAAAATGAGCAAGTCCCTGGGCAACTATGTGGGGATCGACGAGCCGGCCAAAGAGATGTTCGGCAAGCTCATGTCCACTTCGGATGAGCTGATGCTGCGTTATTATGAACTCTTGACTGACATTGCCCCTGATGCGTTGGCCAGGCTGAAAGAAGACTTGGCCTCGGGAGCCAAACATCCTCGCCAGGTAAAAGAAGATTTGGCCAAGGCCATCGTGGCCCGCTACCACAGCCAGGCGGCGGCGGAGCATGAAGCCCTCGAGTTTATTCGCGTCCTGCGTGAGCGGGAGGTGCCTGAGGAGATCGAGGCGGTGACCCTGAAGGTGAGCGAGGCGACCCTGTGGCTGCCGCGCCTCTTGGTGGACTCGGGTCTGGCGGGCAGCACTTCCGAGGCCCGGCGTCTCATCACCCAGGGTGGGGTCCAGGTGGAGGGCGAAAAAGTCACGGATGCCAGCCTGGCATTGGCCGCGGGAAAAACCTATCTTTTGAAAGTGGGGAAGCGGCGGTTTAAGCGGGTGAAGCTCTCGGATTAAGGAGCACAGGCTGGAAAGCCTGTGCCACCGCGCTTTTCATATCATAGGGGCGGACCTGCATGTCCGCCCGTCTTGTGGGCGCACACATGGGTGCGCCCCTACAATTTCTTAAGGGATTGGGAGAGGGGGTCTGGGGGAGAGGGTAAGGGCCTCCGCCCTTAGCCCTCTCCCCCAGCCTTTTTTCCCCGTCCCCGGGGGCGGCGGCGGCGCACCCGGCGGCGTTTGGCCGGGGGTGGCGGGATGGGGATGGCCTCGGGCCGGCAGCGTTCCAGCAGTTCGGTCTCCGGGGCGGTCTTGATTTCATGGAGTAGCCAGGTCACCGGATAGAGGGTCAGGCGGGTCAGGCGGGCCGGGATGGGCTGGCGCTTGGCCAACAGGGGCGTCACCCGCTGTTCCAGGGCCAGCATCTGGGAGACTTCGTCCTGCCGCTGCCGGGGGAATTCGATGCCCCCCAGGGCCTCCTTGATCCTCTCCTGGATGAACTCCCGGAGCTCTTTGAAGTCCCGGGGCTGGAGTTCCGGCTCCAGGAAGGCGGACAGAAACACGGCCCAGACGAGGCTGTCGGACAGGGGGTAGCCGCTTTGGACCAGGAGGTCCAGACGGTGAATCAACTCTAACAGGCGGGCTTCCCCCGACTCCCCCAGCCGGCCGACCCAGGCCGGGAAGATGGCATAGAACAGTCCCGAAGCCAGCATCAGCTTAAAGAACGGCTCGGCGGCGCCGCTCCGGAAATCCTTGAGGATTTCATCCCGCACCCGGGCCGGCGGGCAGACACGGATGAGGTGGCCCTTAACCAGGATTTCCTCCCAGGCCTGCCGGTCGATGGTGAAGCCGATGCGGGCGGCGTGGCGCAGCACCCGGAGCATGCGCACCGGGTCGCGCACGAAGCGCGCCGCCGGCTCCCCGATAACCCGGATCCGCTTGGCTGCCAGGTCTTCCATGCCCCCCACGTAGTCCACCAGGGAAAAGTCGGCGATGTTGTAAAACAGGCCGTTGATGGTCAGATCCCGGCGCTGGGCATCCTCCGCCGGGGTGCCATAGGTGTTGTCCCGGGAGGGAGAGCCTTCGACCTCAGGCAGTTCGTCGAATTCGGAACGGCTCCGAAAGGTGGAAACCTCGACGATGTGCCCGCCCTTGAAAAAGACCTGGACCAGCCGGAAGCGCTTGCCGATGATCCGGCTGTTGCGGAAGAGTTTCCGCAGCTCACCGGGCCGGGCGTCGGTCACCACGTCGAAATCTTTGGGGGTCTTGCCCAGCAGCAGATCCCGGACCCCGCCGCCCACCAGGTAGGCGGTGTAGCCGGCATGGAGGAGGCGGTAGAGGACCTTGAGGGCCTCCACGTCGATGTCTCTCCGGGAGACGGTATGTTCAGGCCGGGCAATAATCTGGGGCGGCGGCCCTGAGGCTTCGGACTGCATGGAAGGATTATAGTGAAATTCGCAACATTTTTTAACCCCTAAATCCTTAAAAATATGAAATACCTCCTGAATTGCGCCGCCGCCAGGAAAACAGCGGCGGGAAAGGGGAATTATTGACAAGCGCGCTGAATCCATATATTTCTAAACTGGAAGAGGTGTAAGCCTTTGGGGGCGGAAAACCGGGGGTATCGCAGACTGATCCTGGCCCTGGCCACCTGGGGCGGGGTTGGTTATCTGCCCGTGGCGCCCGGCACCTGGGGAACCCTGGCAGCCCTGCCGCTCTGGTATCTTCTGGCCCAGACCGGCCCCTGGGTCTATGGCCTGGGGGTGGCGGCCTTGCTGATCCTGGGCCTCAAGGTCGCGGGCCCCGCCCAGGGGATGTTAGGGCGGACGGACCACGGGGCCATCGTGGTGGATGAAGTGGTGGGGCTGCTCATCACCCTGGCCGGCGTCCCCCCGACCTGGCAGGCCGCGCTCCTGGGCTTTGTCGTGTTCCGGACCCTGGACATCCTGAAACCGTTTCCCATCCGCTGGTTCGGCGCCGGCGGCACCGGCGGCCTGGAAGTGATGGTCGACGACGTGGCCGCGGGGGTGATCGGCCGGGTGGTGGTGGAGATGGTTATGATTGTTTGGGGGAGGGGTTTTTCGTAAGGGCGGAATAGTTATCAGTGGCCAGTTATCAGTTGTCAGAAAAACAACTGCCTTTTTACTGATCACTGACCACTGATCACTGACCACTGACCACTGACCACTGGCAACTGCTATGATGCAAGGCGAGATCATCACCACCGGCACGGAGTTGCTCACCGGCCGGGTGGGCGATTGCAACGCCCGCTATGCCGCCCGGCGACTCCATGAGGCCGGCTTGGGGGTGGTGCGGATCACCACGGTGGGCGACCGGGCCCCGTTGATCCGGGAAGTCCTGGCCGAGGGGTTGGGCCGGTCGCAGTTTATCATTATTACCGGCGGCCTGGGGCCCACGGAAGACGATGTCACCCTCCCGGCGGCGGCCCTGGCTTTGGACCGGCGGCTGGTGGTCCATGCAGGTCTGTTGGACCGTATCCGGCGTTGCCTGGGAGAGCGGCAAATCCCCTGGGAAGACCGCTACGCTCGCCTGGCCCTCATCCCCGAAGGCGCCCAGGTTTTGGACCCCGGCGGCATGGCTTGCGGTTTTGCCTTGAAGCAGGGGGGCGCCCGTCTCTTTTTCCTGCCCGGGGTGCCCGAAGAGATGCAGACCCTGTTCGATGGCTTCGTGCTGCCCGCCCTGGTGCACGAGGCCGGCGGCCGTGGATTTCTGGCCCAGCGAACCCTCCGGCTCTTTGGCATTTCGGAAACCCAGCTCCAGGAAGTGATCCACGACTTGCCGGAATTCCGGCAAGGGGTGGAGGTGGGATATTATCCCAATTTCCCCGAGAATCATCTCACCCTGACGGTGCGGGGGCAGGATCAGGCGGCCTTAGAGATCGCCCTGGACCGCCTCACCGCGGCCCTGGGGCGGGAGGTGGGTGAGGTGCTGTTGGGGCCGGATGAAATGACCCTGGAAGAACTGGTGGGGCGCCGCCTCAATGCCGGCAAGCTTACCCTGGCGGTGGCGGAGTCTTGTACGGGGGGCCTCATCGGGCACCGCCTCACTAACGTGCCCGGCTCCTCGGACTATTTCCTGGGCGGGGTGGTGAGTTACAGCAATGAGGCCAAACGAGACCTGCTCCGGGTGCCCGGGGACATCCTGGCCCAAACCGGGGCGGTGAGCCCGGAGACGGCCCGGGACATGGCCCGGGGGGTGAGGGAGGTCTTCCACGCCGCCATCGGCCTGGCGGTAACCGGCATCGCCGGACCCAGCGGCGGCAGTCCCGGAAAGCCGGTGGGCACCGTGTATATCGGCCTGGCCACCCGCCAGGGGGAAGACGTGTGGCACTATCAATTTCACGGCAACCGGACGGAAATCAAAACCCTGACCGCCGAGACCGCCCTGGACCGGTTGCGCCGAATGCTTAAGCCTTAAGGGTATTAATCAGGGTCTGAATAGATTACTGTTAACCGAACCTTTTAGAAATCCCCCCTCCCCCCCTTTGTCAAAGGGGGGGAAATGAGTGGCTCCTTGAGAAAGTCCCCCTTTGAAAAAGGGGGATTTAGGGGGATTTTCAATCAGGCTATTTCTGCCGGTGGAATCTATTCAACTCTTCCCAAATTACTCTTGGGAACGAGGCGAATGTACGAAACTGAAAGCTGACTGCTGAAAGCTGAGAGCCCTAAAATGATCCGCGCCTTTCTGGCCATTGAGCTGCCCGATAGCCTGCGTCCCGGTCTGGCCCAGGTCCAGGGGGAGCTGAAAAGGAGCCGCGCCGAGGTACGCTGGGTGCCGGTGGGCAACATTCATCTCACCATGAAATTTTTCGGCAACGTCCCGGATGATGAAATCGGCTCTTTGACCCTGGCGGCCCGGGAGGTGGCGGCGGCCGCGGCCCCCTTTCAGCTCCAGGTGACCGGCGCCGGCGCCTTTCCGTCCTCCAAGGCTCCCCGGGTGGTGTGGGTGGGGCTCGGGGGTGACGTGGTCCCCCTGACCCAGCTCTTCTACCGGCTGGAAAAGGCGTTTGCCACCCTGGGGTATCTCCCGGAGGGCCGGGCCTTTAATCCCCATCTCACCCTGGGCCGGGTGAAATCCCCGGTGAACCGGGAACGGCTGGCGAAGATGCTGGAAAAGCTGCCGCCGTTAAGCTGGCCGCCCTTTACGGTCAAGGAGTTGATCCTGTTTCAGAGTGTACTGTCGCCCCAGGGATCGAAGTATACGCCGTTGGAGGTGATTCCCTTAGGAGAATAATCGGGGCATGGTAGCCGCAGGCTTTAGCCTGTTTCGCACAGGCTGGAAAGCCCGTGCCACCAACAAAAAATTATGAGGAATCCCAGGCTAAAGCCTGCGACAACAGAGCATCACAACCTTATCCAACCCTTATGGGGGTTTGGGGGAGGGGGCAGGGGCCGTCGGCCCCTGGTCCCCTCCCCAAAAACCAAAACTAAAAAGGAACCAATTATGACCGACCAAAACTCCGCGGAGCGCACCAAGGCCCTGGACCAGGCCCTGGGGCAGATTGAAAAGAACTACGGCAAGGGCGCCATCATGCGCCTGGGGGCCGAGGAAAAAATAGATGTGGCCGTGATTCCCACCGGCTGTCTCTCCCTGGACCTGGCCTTGGGGATCGGCGGCGTGCCCCGGGGGCGGGTGATCGAGATCTACGGCCCGGAATCCTCGGGGAAAACCACCCTGGCCCTGCACGTCATTGCCGAAGCCCAGCGCAAAGGCGGGGTGGCGGCCTTCATCGACGCCGAGCACGCCCTGGACGTAACCTACGCCCGGAAGCTGGGGGTCAAGACCGAGGACCTCCTCATCTCCCAGCCCGATTCCGGGGAGCAGGCCATGGAAATCACCGAGATCCTGGTACGCTCCAATGCCATCGACGTGGCGGTGGTGGATTCGGTGGCCGCCCTGGTGCCCCGCTCCGAGATCGAAGGGGACATGGGGGACGCCCAGATGGGCTCCCAGGCCCGGCTCATGTCCCAGGCCCTGCGCAAGCTCACCTCGGCCATCAGCAAGTCCATGACCTCGGTGATCTTCATCAACCAGATCCGCCACAAGATCGGGGTGATGTTCGGCAACCCCGAGACCACCACCGGGGGCAACGCCTTGAAGTTCTACGCCTCCATGCGCCTGGACATCCGTAAGATGGCCGCCATCAAGCAGGCCGACGAAGTTATCGGGGTCCACGCCCGGGTCAAGGTGGTGAAAAACAAGCTGGCCCCGCCCTTTAGAGAAGCGGAATTCGACATTATCTACGGCCAGGGCATCTCCCGGGAAGGCGACCTGCTGGACCTGGCCTCGGCCCAGGGCCTCATCGCCAAGAGCGGCGCCTGGTACAGCCACGGCTCCGAGCGCATCGCCCAGGGACGGGAGAATGCCAAGACCTATCTCAAGGAGCACCAGGAACTGGCCGACGACCTGGAGAAACAAATCCGGGCTTTTCACGGCTTGCTGCCCGGCGACGCCCCAGCCCAGCCACAGGAGTAGGCCATGACCAGCCGCGAGATCCGGGAAACCTTTTTGCGCTTCTTTGAATCCCAGGGGCACACCAGGGTGTCCAGCGCATCCCTGGTGCCCGCCGGGGACCCCACCCTGCTGTTCACCAATGCCGGGATGGTGCAGTTTAAAAAGGTGTTCCTGGGAGAAGAATCCCGGCCCTACAGCCGGGCCGCCAGTTCCCAGAAGTGCGTCCGGGCCGGCGGCAAGCACAATGACCTGGAAAACGTGGGCTTCACCGCCCGGCACCACACCTTCTTCGAAATGCTGGGGAACTTCTCCTTCGGCGATTATTTCAAGGAGGGGGCCATCGAGATGGCCTGGGAGCTCCTGACCCGGCACTATCATTTGCCCCCGGAGAAATTGTGGGCCACCGTCTTCCATGAGGACGAAGCCGCGGCCCGCCTCTGGGAGAAGATCGCTGGGCTGCCGCCTTCCCGTATCATCGGCATGGGCGAAAAAGACAATTTCTGGGCCATGGGCGACACCGGCCCCTGCGGCCCCTGCTCCGAAATTCTCATCGACCAGGGCGAGGCGATGTCCTGCGGCCCGGACTGCGGTATCGGCAAGTGCGAGTGCGACCGGTATCTGGAAATCTGGAACCTGGTCTTCATGCAGTACAACCGCACGGCGGACGGCGTCCTTAACCCCCTGCCCAAACCCAGCATCGACACCGGCATGGGCCTGGAGCGCCTCTGCGCCGTCATCCAGGGGGTCAAGAGCAATTTCGACTGCGACCTGCTGCGGCCGGTGATCGCCGGGGTCGAGGCCCTGGCCGGCCAGTCGTATGGCGCCAGCGAAACCCAGAACGTGCCCTTCCGGGTCATCGCCGATCATTCCCGAGCCGCCGCCTTCCTGATTGCCGACGGGGTGCTGCCGTCCAACGAAGGCCGGGGCTACGTGCTCCGGCGGATCATGCGCCGGGCCATCCGGTTCGGGCGGCTCCTGAACCTGCCCACCCCGTTCCTGTCCCGGGTCTGCGATGGGGTGGTGGATTTGATGGGCGAGATTTATCCCGAACTCCATGATATGCACCAGATCATGACCCGGGTGGTGGCCGGCGAGGAAGAGCGTTTCGCCGACACCCTGGACCACGGCCTCAAGCTCTTGGGCGAGGAGTTGGACTACCTCAAGACCCACAGCGAGAAGATCCTGCCGGGGGAAGTGGCCTTCAAGCTTCATGACACTTACGGCTTTCCCCTGGACCTGGTCCAGGACACCCTACGGGAAGAGGGCCTGGTGCTGGATCTGGAGGGCTTCGAAGCCCACATGCGGGCCCAACGGGAAGCCTCCCGGCAGTCCTGGAAGGGTGGCCCCGGGGAGGAAATCCCCGCGGTCTACCAGGAATTGGCGGAATGGCCGCCCACTCAATTTCTGGGCTACGAGGCCATGGAAGGGGACAGCGACATCCTGGCCCTCATCGTGGAGTCCGGCCACAATGCCCAGGCCGAGGCCGGTGAAGAGGTGGAGGTGATCACCGGGGCCACCCCCTTCTACGGCGAGTCCGGCGGCCAGGTGGGGGACACGGGCCTCATTTCCGGCGAGGGCTGGCGCGTCCGGGTGACCGCCACCCAGAAGCTGCCCAACGACCTCATCGTGCACCAGGGGAAGGTGGAGGAGGGCGTGGTCCGGGTCAACGACCCGGCGCATCTTGCCGTGGACGCCGGGCGCCGCCGCCGCATCATGAGCCATCACACCGCCACCCACCTCCTCCAGGCGGTCTTGCGGCGTCACCTGGGGGACCACGTCAAGCAATCCGGCTCTTTGGTCTCACCGGAGCGCCTCCGCTTCGACTTCACCCACTACCAGGCCATCAGCCCCGGGGAGTTGGAGGCCATCGAACTGGACCTGAACCAGGCGGTGGCGGCCAACCTGCCGGTGCACACCGACCAGATGTCCATGGACCAGGCCCTGGAGCTGGGCGCCACCGCCCTGTTCGAGGAAAAATACGGCGAGGCCGTCCGGGTGGTGGCCATCCCCGAGGTCAGCCAGGAGCTCTGCGGCGGCACCCACGTGGAGCGCACCGGTGACTTGGGCCTGTGCAAAATCACCACCGAGACCTCCATCGCCGCGGGCATCCGGCGCATCGAGGCGGTGTGCGGCGTCGACGCGGTGAAACTCACCCAGGAGCAGGCCCGGGAGCTGGATCAGGCCGCGGCCCTGGTGAAGGGCAGCCGGGCCGACCTGGTGGCCCGCCTGGAAAAGATGCTGGCTCACCAGAAGAAACTGGAAAAAGACCTGGAGGCCCTCAAGGGGCGCCTGGCCTCGACCCAGGCCAAAGACCTCATGGACCAGGTGCGCCAGGTGGAGGGCGTGGCGGTCCTGGCGCTCTCGGTGGACGCCGCCGACCCCAAGACCCTCCGGGATTTTGCAGTGAAGTTCCAGGATAAGCTCAAAAGCGGCATCGTGGTCCTGGGCAGCGCCGCCGGCGAAAAGGCCATGCTTATTACCCTGGTGAGCAAGGACCTGACCAAACGCTTCCCCGCCGGAGAGATCATTAAAGCCATCGCTCCCAGCATCGGCGGCAGCGGCGGCGGCCGGCCCGACATGGCCCAGGCCGGCGGCCCGGACAAAGATAAACTCCCCGTTGCCCTGGAACAGGTCTACGAGGTCATTGCCAAAAAGGCGAAGGGGTAAAAGATTGTGGGGGAGGGGGCTAAGGGCGGGTGCCCTTACCCCCTGCCCCCACACCCCCTCCCCCAATCCCGTAAGAAATGTAGGGTGGGCACTGCCCACCCTAATGGATTTAATCTATGGCCACTGAGGAAAAACAATTTGAAGTTGCTCTTTCTTTTGCTGGCGAAGGCCGCCAGTATGTCGAAGAAGTTGCGTCAAATCTAAGGAAAATGGGGATTAAGGTTTTTTACGATAAATATGAAATAGTCACTTTATTGGGTAAAAATCTATATGATCATTTGCAAGATGTTTATCAAAACAAAGCAAGATATACGGTAATGTTCATTTCTAAACATTATGCAGAAAAAGTATGGACAAACCATGAGAGAAAAAGTGCACAAGCTAAGGCATTCGTTTCAAATCAAGAATGTATATTGCCCGCTCGCTTTGATGATACAGAAATTCCCGGCCTACTTCCCACAGTTGGCTATATTAATGCCTCAGATTATTCTCCAAAGGAGCTCGCTAACTTAATAAAGGAAAAAATTGGACCTATTCGAAGAGTAGAATTTTTCCCCGAAGAACCTGATGTTTTATTTACCGAATTAAAGATTAAAAGCAAGAAATATAAAAATGAAGTAAAATTATTAGCACAACACCTATTTGAACAGTTAAAGCTAATGACTATTGAAGAACGAAATTTGTTATTTGCAACTGTCGCAAACTCATGCCCGGCAGGATATCCAGATAACGTACATTTAAATATTGAATTTTTAAGCAGAATTGTTGGCAAATCAATTGATGAAATTGAGACAATGTATTCTAGGCTTGACTGTCTAGGAATAAAATCAATAATTAAATTAGAAAAAGAAGAAGATAATATTTGTAAAGAATTTCATGTCATTCAGATTGAATATCAACCTCTTTTGGTATCATTGCCTGATATTGAAAATGCACCCTTGTATTAATTGCAATAGTGAAAATTTTTGGTGAAAAATTATGTCCTAATTGCAGAGAAATAGCTTTTGAGAATCTTGACTTTTCAATACTTAGTGCTTTAACTGGATTCCCTGAGCAATAACCAAATTAAAACACCAAGAGTAATGTAGGGTGGGCACTGCCCACCACAGATTATAGCTTTCCTGGAGAACCCTATGAAAAAACATCGGTTCACCGTATTAATCGAACGGGATGAAGATGGTTACTTAGTGGCCACGGTTCCGGCCCTCAAGAGTTGCTATACTCAGGCGAAAACCATGGAAAAGCTCATGCCCCGGATCAAGGAAGTTATCGAACTTTGCCTCCAAGAAGAGGAACCGGTGCCTATGAGCTTCGAGGCGGTGCAACATATTGAGATCATGGCATGAGCCGCCTGCCTACCATCAGCCCCAGCTTGATGGTCAAATTTCTAAAAGAAATGGGGTTTGAAAAGAGCCGCCAACGTGGAAGTCATATCTTTTTCCGCCATATTGACGGACGCACTGCGACAGTCCCGTTCCATAAAGGCGAGGATTTGGGCCGTGGTCTGACGAATAAAATTCTCCACGATCTAGATGTATCTCGTGATTTCTTTCTGGCATGGTTAGAGAAAAATAAGGGTTAATTTATGCCCCAACCTATTTTTTGGGAACGATTTCATTCCGACCGATAAGAAAGTAACCCTAAATACACTTCGATTTGAGGCTAAGATATGACCGGATACATTCTCCTGGGCGTGGTGGTGGTCCTGCTTCTCGGGGCCATGACGATTTACAACAAGCTGGTGACCAACAAGAACATGGTGGCCGAGGGCTGGAGCGGCATCGACGTGCAGCTCAAACGCCGGGCCGACCTCATCCCCAACCTGATTGAATCGGTGAAGGGCTACATGGGCCACGAGCGGGGCGTCCTGGACCAGGTGACCGAACTCCGGACCAAGAGCCTGGCGGCCCAGGGCGTGGGCGACAAGGCCAAGGTGGAAGGGGCCCTGGGCGCGGCCTTGGGGAATCTCTTCGCGGTGGCCGAAAATTATCCCGATTTGAAGGCCAGCCAGAATTTTATAGAGTTACAAAAATCCCTGGCCGACATCGAGGACCAGATCCAGCTGTCCCGGCGCTACTACAACGGCGCCGCCCGGAACTTCAACATCCTGATCCAGTCCTTTCCCAGCAACCTGTTAGCCTCCGCCTTCCACTTCACCACGGTGGAATACTTCGAAATCGAGGCCGCCGCCGACCGGGCCGTGCCCAAGGTTGCCTTTCCCTAAGTGGACGGGTACGCCAATATGAAGCGTCACGCCTTTCTCCTGATCATAGCTGCCGTTGCGGTCCTGGCCCTCCTGGCCGGAGCCGCCCCCGCCTCGGCCCAGTCCGAGCGCATCCTCAATTTTAAAAGCGTCATCACAGTCCATCCCGACGCCTCCCTCACCGTTACCGAGGACATCACGGTGCAGGCCACCGGCCGGGAGATCAGGCGGGGCATCATCCGGGATTTCCCCACCACCTACCGGGACCGGATGGGCAACACCGTTACCGTGGGCTTTGCCGTGGAGGAGGTTCGGCGGGACGGCCGGGTCGAGCCCTATCACACCCAGAGCGTCGCCAACGGCGTCAAGATCTTCATCGGCAACCAGGATGTCTTTCTGCAGCCCGGGGTCTATACCTACACCATCAGGTACCGCGCCGAGCGGGAACTGGGGTTTTTTAAGGACTTTGACGAGCTCTACTGGAACGTCACCGGCAACGGTTGGACCTTCCCCATCGACCGGGCCGAAGCCTTCATCAACCTGCCGCCGGGGGCCAAAATCCTCCGTTATGCCGCCTACACCGGTTTTCAAGGGCAGCAGGGCCGGGATTTTACCGTGCACGCCGGCGACCGTGACATCAGTTTCCGGACCACCCGGGGGTTGGCGCCTAAAGAAGGCCTGACCGTGGCGGTGTCCTGGCCCAAGGGCGTGGTGCACCAGCCCTCCAGCCAGGAACGTCTGGGGTTCTTCCTCCGGGACAACGTCGCGGTGGGCGTCGGGCTCATCTGGCTGGCCGTGCTCCTCATCTTCTATCTCTGGGCCTGGTTCCGGGTGGGCCGGGACCCGGCCGCCGGCACCATCATTCCCCTGTACGCCCCGCCCGCCGGTTTTTCCCCCGCCGGGGTGCGCTTCCTCAGCCGCATGGGGTATGACGACAAGGCCTTCGCCGCCGCGGTGGTGGACATGGCGGTGAAAGGGGGGGTGCTGATCCAGGAAGACGGCGGCGATTACACCCTGGTCCCCCGGGACGCCAAAGGAGCCCTGTCCCGGGACGAGCAGCTCGTCACCGCCCAACTCTTCCCCCGGGGCGGGTCGGTTAAATTGGAAAACACCAACCATACCGTAATCAAAGCCGCCATTGATGTCTTGAAGAAAAATCTGAAGACGGAATTTGAAAAGATCTACTTCGTCACCAACTCGGGCTATCTGGCCCCCGGCATTGTCATTACCCTCCTGGGGGTGGCCTTTGTCATCCTCACGGCCCGGGACCGGGCGGCCGCGGCCTTTGGCTCCCTGTGGCTCACGGTCTGGACGGTGGCCTGCTACTTCCTGGCGGTCCAGGTCTATAAGAAGTGGCAGGCCCTGACAGGCGGCGGCGGCCTGGGGAAAATCGGCGCTGCCCTGCTTACCACCCTGTTTGCCCTACCCTTTTTTGCCGGAGAGATCTTTGGGGCGGTCATGGTAAGCGCGGCCGTGTCCATCCCCGCGACCGTAACCCTGGCCGCCATGGGTTTCCTGAACGCCCTGTTCTACCACCTGCTCAAGGCCCCCACCCTGTCGGGCCGCAAGATCATGGACCAGATCGAGGGTTTTAAGCTCTACCTGTCGGTGGCGGAAAAAGACCGCCTCAACCTTCTCAATCCCCCGGAAAAGACCCCGGCGCTCTTCGAAAAATACCTGCCCTATGCCCTGGCCCTGGATGTGGAGAACGCCTGGAGCGAGCAGTTCGCCGAGGTGCTGGCCCAGGCCGGGACCGAGACCCAGCCCTACTCCCCCGTCTGGTACTCCGGCAGTTCCTGGGACCGCTTCCACACCTCCCGGTTCACCGACAGCCTGGGCGGCGCCTTTGCCGGCGCCATCTCGTCATCCTCGTCCCC
Organism: uncultured delta proteobacterium; assembly: GCA_963812015.1. Classification (GTDB taxonomy): domain Bacteria; phylum Desulfobacterota; class Desulfobaccia; order Desulfobaccales; family 0-14-0-80-60-11; genus 0-14-0-80-60-11. The sequence continues at coordinate 30,296 of CAWETI010000003.1, forward strand.
CCCGGGCTCCTCCTCGGGGAGCGGCGGCGGCGGCTTCTCCGGCGGCGGTGGCGGGGGTGGCGGCGGCAGCGGCTGGTAGGAGTGGGGGAAGACCTTCTGAAAAAGGGTTTTGAGGGGAGGGCCGGGGGATTTTTCGTAAGGCACTCCCCCGCCTTCTTCTCCAACTATCCCCCCATCCCCCTAGATAAGCCCTCTGCTAAAGTCTACTCATCTGTCATTCTGAGGGAGCGGAGCGACCGAAGAATCTCATGAACACGAGAAAATGCGAGATCGCTTCGCTCAGGATGACAAAATGCCTTTGCGCAGAGCTCTCCTAGATGGGGGGTGGGGGAGACGGATGGTAAGCGGCCGTAAGCCCACTTACCATCTCTTTCCCCAAGGCTTTTTTACCGAGATCTCAGCTCAACTTTTCCCCGGTGAGGGTCTGCAAGGCCTGGAGATACCGGGCCCGGGTGTTGGCGATGACGTCGGCCGGCAGGGGCGGCGGCGGGGGTTGCTTGTTCCAGCCCAGGGATTCCAGGTAGTCCCGAAGATACTGCTTGTCGTAGCTCTTCTGGGGGCCGCCGGGCCGGTAGTCCTCCTGGGGCCAGAAGCGGGAGGAGTCCGGGGTCAGGACCTCGTCGATAAGCACCAATTTTTCGTAAGTGCCGTCGGCCAGGCCGAACTCGAACTTGGTGTCGGCGATGATGATGCCCCGGGGTTCGGCCCATTCCTGGGCGCGGTGGTAGATGGCCAGGCTCAAGTCCCTGACCCGGGCCGCCAGTTCCGCCCCGATCCGGTCGGCCATGGCGGCAAAGGAGATGTTTTCGTCGTGGGTGCCCAGCTCGGCCTTGGTGGAAGGCGTAAAGATGGGCTCCGGCAGCTTCTGGGACTCCACCAGCCCCGGGGGCAGGCGCAATCCGCCGATGGCCCCGGCTTGCCGGTACTCCGCCCAACCTGAACCGGACAAATAACCCCGGACGATGCACTCCACCGGCAGGGGCTTGCATTTGCGCACCAGCATGGTGCGCCCCGCCAGCAGCTCCCGGAAGGGCTGGCAGGCCGGAGGGAATTCCTCCACCGCCAGGCTAATCAGGTGATTGGGGGTCAGGTCGGCCAGGCGCCGGAACCAGAAGGCGGATAACTGGGTGAGGATGCGGCCCTTATCGGGGATGGGCTCGGCCATCACCACGTCGAAGGCCGACATGCGGTCCGTGGCCACCAGGAGCAATTTGTCCCCCAGGTCATAGATGTCCCGCACCTTGCCCTGGTGCCGGGGACCCAGTCCGGGAAAAGCAGTGGTCATAACCGGCGGATTCATCGGGACGGCCTCCTGTTATTGGCGCCGGCGGGTCGGGACGCCTGTTTCACGACTTTGGGGGTGATCTTTTCCTGGGCCTTGATGCGGCCGGCTTCGTCTTCGGCGGCCTTGGCGCCGGTGAGGGGGCCCACCTGGACCTGATACTGGGTCTTGTCGCCGGTCTTATGGGTGATGACCACCGCCTTGTGGTGGTTGGCCCGGAGGCGTTGCTGGAGAGCCTGGGCCGACTTCAGATTGGGGTAGGTGGCGACCACCAGAAGATAGCGCTCTTCCTTAGCCACCGGGGTGGCCCCGGCCGGGGGCTGGCCGGCCGCGGCTCTGGGGGCCGGGCCCGCTTCCCGGGGGGCGACGGCCTCGCCGGTCTCCACCAGGGGCGGGACGCCCCCGGCCGGCGGCAGGGCGACGGGCGCCGCCACCGTGGCGGGCTGAGGCGGTGACGCCGGCCGGGGGCCGACTTTGACCCCGACGATGATGACGGCCACCATCAGGACGGCCAGGCCCACGCTCCACCAGAGGCGCCGGGGCACCAGCTTGAGGGTGCTCCAATGGGTCAGGGCCGCGTCCTTGGCCCTTTGGACCCGGGGCTTATTGTCCTCCCAGACTTTCTGGAGCCGCGGCCCGGCCTGGGCCAGGGGCTGCCAGCGGCGCCGGGGTTTTTCCGGCCGCCCGGCGGCCCGGGGTTTCTTGGAAACTCCGTGCATGAGGTCCAGGGCCTGGCGCAATTGACCGACCAGGGCCCCGGCATGGGGCAGCCGCTCCTCGGGGTCCTCCGACAGGCACCGCAACAGCACATTCTGGAGGGGAACGGGGATATCCTCCAGGTCCATCGGCGGGTATTCCAGGCGATAGGGAAAGGGCTCATCAAAGGTCAAGGGATAGGGCAGGCTGCCGGCCGCCAGCCGGAACCCCAGCACCCCCAGGGAAAACACGTTGCCGGCGGGTGTGAGCCGGTCCCCGTGGATGACCTCGGGGGGGGCATACGCCTTGAGCTCCAGATGCAGCGGCTGATCGTCATAGGCCGGGGCAAAGGCAAAATTGGCGAGACGCAGGTCTTCCCCATTGAGGAGGATATTGAGGGGACTGAGGCACTGGTGCACGGTCCCATGCTGGTGGGCGCAGGCCAGGGCCTGGCCCAGGAGTTCCAGCAGGTGCAGCGCCTGGGGCATGGTGAACCGCTCTTTCCGGCCCAATTGGACCATCAAGCTCTCGCCGGGAAAAGGTTCCTCCACCAGGTAAAGAAATTTTTCGGCCTTGTCCACATGGAACACCCCCAGGATCTGGGGGTGCAGCAGTTTCAGTCCCAGGACCGCCGCATGTTCATACATATCCCGGCCCGCGGCCCATTCCGGGTCGTCCCGGGCCAGGAGTTTCAGGCTGACCTCGGTCCTCAGGAGATTATCCTGGGCCAGCCACACCCCGCCCCAGGGCTCTTCCCGGAGCTGGCGCACGATCAGGTATCTTTGCCCGATCATCTCGTTGATCTCGGGATGATCCGGACGATTGTAGGTCATCTGGAGGCCTGCCTTGGCTTGAGAAATCGGCCTGAGAAACGGCCCAATTCACCATACCACAAAACCCACCGGCAAAAAAGCCCTTTCGAGGCAGGGCGACGCCGAGGAAATCGATGGTCTCCAGGCTGATGCGGCCGCGCAACCATCTTGACCTTGCCGGCCAAATTGCGCCCACGCTGAGATAAAATTGCAAGGCGAAGATTATTTTGATAATTTCACGGTTACAAACCTTGTTGCCGGGATTCTTTCCATGTCCATAGCCAACCTCATCACCCTGGCCCGCTTGCCCCTGTTGTTGATCCTGGTGGGGTTGCTGTTTGTCCCCAGTTTCGGGGTGCGGCTGGCCGGCCTGGCGCTGCTCATCGTCCTGTTTCTCATGGATTGGTTTGACGGCTACGTGGCCCGGCTGCGCCAGGAGGTCACCGAAATCGGGGCGGTGCTGGATATCGCCCTGGACCGGTCCGTGGAAAATATCCTGTGGATCACCTTTATGTACCTGGGACTGGTGCCTTTGTGGGTCCCCATCGTCTTTTTAATCCGCTCCTTTGTGGTGGACGGCATTCGGGGCGTGGCCCTGGCCCGGGGCCAATCCGGTTTCGGGATGATGTACTCCCCCCTGGGGCGCTTCCTGGTGGCTTCCCGCTTCATGCGGGCCCTCTATGGCCTGGCCAAGGGCGTGGTCTTCGGCCTCCTCTACCTTGCCTGGGCCCTGGCCTTCAAGGACCCGCAAATTCTCATCACCTTGCATCCGCTGAATCAGAGTCTTATATTCTTTACCACGGCACTGTGCATCATTCGGGGCCTCCCGGTAATTCAGGATGGCCGCGACTTGTTCAGGTCCGATAAGGCCTGAGCTGCACCACCAGAATCTTGCCGCCGGAGGATGTCATGAGCCGGGTGGTTGCCATTTTTGATGTGGATCAGACTCTGGTTCAGGGGTACACGGAGCGACTTTTTTTCCGGTATCTGGTGCGACAGAATCTGATCAGCCTGCCCCAGGCCCTGTTTTTCCTCGGTCAGTTAGCCCGCCGTCCCCAGGGCCGGTTCCGGGACAAGCGTTACCTCGAGGGGCTGGAGGTGGAGGAAGTGGCCCGCCTGGCCCGGCGATGCTACCAGGAAGACATCGTTCCCCGGGTGAGTACGGGGGGAATGGCCTGTGTCCTGGAGCATCAGGCCCAGGGCCATGCCATTGCCCTGCTGAGCGGCTCCCTGTCCGTACTCCTGACGCCGTTGCAGGAGGAGTTGGGGGCCGATTGGCTCATTGCCACGGAATTGCAACGGCACAACGGCCGATTTACCGGGGAAATCACCGGCCTCCACCCCCGGGGGCGCAATAAATTGTGTTTGCTCCAGGAACTGTCCCGGACCCATGGCTTTGATTTATCCCGATCCTACGCCTACGCCGACCATATCCAGGACTCCTATCTCTTCCGTTCCATCGGGCATCCGGTGGCGGTCAACCCTTCCTGGCGCCTCAAGCTCCAGGCCCGCAAACATCGCTGGCCGATCCGGTATTTTAGGGCTTAATATATGATTTCATAATTATGGCAACGTATTTACCCCCCCTCACCCCGCCCCTCTCCCCCCGCAAGCGGGTGGAGAGGGGGTAGGGTAGTTCACCGGGTTTAATAACCACAAAGCCTTAAATCAGTTCCATTTTTTTCCCCTCTCCCCCAATGGGGGAGAGCGACTGTGTTAGATGTCAAGGGTTAACTGGTGCAAGGGGGCACCAGGGTTGCTGTTGTTTAAGTATGGCATTAAGGATGGTTAACAGTTTACGCATACAGGCGGTAAGAGCCAATTTCTTGCTCTTACCCATTGCCAGCAACCGGAGATAGAAGGCACGGATGGCCGGATTGACCCGGCAGGCGGCCAACGTAGCCATATACAAGGGAGGCCGCACCCGGGCCCGGCCACCCCAAACGGTGCGCTTGCCCCGCATCTGACCGCTATCGCGGTTAAAGGGGGCCAACCCCACCAGGGCGGCGATCTTCTTGCGATTTAAGGTGCCTAACTCCGGCACCCAGGCTAACAGGCTTTGGGAGGTTAAGGGGCCGACTCCCGGGACGCTCTGGAGGAGTTGATCCTTCTCCAGCCAGATGGGGCTTTGACGGATGAAGTCGTCCAAATCTTGCTCCAACTCCTTAAGTTGTTCTTTAAGGGATTGGAGGTTGGTTTGCAGGCTTCTGCGGACCCGTGGGGAGAAAGTCATGGATAGGCGATTTTTCTCCATGACCAGCATCTCCACCAGTTGCCGGCGCCGGCTCATGAGGGCGGCCAATTCCTGTTGATGCTCATCTGGCCAGGGTCGGAGGGACGGTTTCAGCGCCTCGGCAAAATGAGCCAGAACCGCGGCGTCGATCTTATCGGTTTTGGCCAATCTGCCGGAGGACCGGGCAAAGTCTCGCACCTGACGAGGGTTAATAATGTGGGCCGGCAGGTCAGCCTGCCGCAAGGCGGCGGCGGCCAGGATCTCATAGCCACCGGTGGCTTCCAGGAGGATGAGCTGGGGCTTAAGGGACAAAAGTCGGACAACGAGGGCCTGGATACCGGAGTCGTTGTTGGACTCCCGGAACCGGACCTCTCCTGGCCGGATGGCGATGTCTAACTGGTCCTTAGAGACGTCAATGCCGACAAATACGGATTCAGGGTGCATAAAAAGCCTTGGCCTCCCGTCCTTGCAAGATACGGGCTTCAAAGCCCGGGCGACTGTTCGGGTTAATGCCAGGGCGACGTGGCGGCCACGCTCTCACCGCGGTCTTGAAGGACCAAGGGTTAGGACGGCCTGCCACGCCGCCATCAGGAGCAGTACTGCTCCTGATGGCCTGGTTCTTTAATGACCAAACTATGTACCGGTTCCCTTTAACATACAAGGGTTAGGGTGAGGGGGAAATAATCTTCACAGGCTAAGAAATACGTTACCGTATTTATAAAAAGCTGTACTTAGCCGCCCACGTTAACCCAAAACTCGGTGGGGAGAAAGGCGGGAAGGCCGTGCCGGGAGAGCCTGGTTTGGCCATGAAATTTTTTCTGATCATCAGGCGAATAATTGACAGGATAGAACTTTTAGAGTAGTCAATATTAGGGGTATTATGGACGCCGCGCTGATCAAACAGTTGAAAAACCGGGTGGAAGAAGAACTGCGGCAGCGCGAAGTGGCGCTCCTGGAGTTTTGGCTGGAGGAATTTAAAACCATCATGGGCAAGCGCCACAAAGAACTGGCGGCATTGCAGACCGACGTGAAAAGCTTTATCGCCCGCATGGAGACCCGGCTCCGCACCCTCAAAGGGAGCCAGAAATAATATGTATGAAGTGAAAATCGTCACCCAGTTTGCCGCCGCGCACCGGTTGGAAAACTTCTATGGGAAATGTGAGGCCCTCCACGGCCACAACTGGAAGGTGGAAGTGTTCCTGGTAGGGAACAATCTGGATGCCGCCGGGCTGCTGATGGATTTTGGCGTGGTCAAGGCCCGGACCAAAGAGCTGCTGGAGGAGATCGACCATAAGTATTTGAATGAACTGGCGGCCTTTCAGGACCGCAACCCCTCGTCGGAGAATCTGGCCTGCTACCTGTATGAGCGCCTGGGGGCTATCTTTAATGGCGACAAGGTGAAAATCCATCGGGTCAACGTCTGGGAATCCGATAACTCCTGCGCCTCCTATTATCAGGACTGAAGCGGCGTTGACCAGAGGCTGCCGTTTAGCCTGGGTGGCGGGACTGATCCTGGGGATGCTGGGCGTCTTAGGGGCTCATGCCGGGTCTCGCACCGAGCCCCCGGGGACCAGCCTCCTGAGGATCCCCGTGCCGGGTCCCCGGCATAAGCCGCCGGTGAAATTCAGCCACCGGCTGCACGCCGACCGACGGGTGGCCTGCACCCAGTGCCATCACGAATATCAGGGGAGACGCAACGTCTGGCATGAAGGGCTGCCGGTGGAGAAGTGCCAGGCCTGCCACGGCGTAAGGCCGGAAGCCCGCCGCCTGGACCTGAAGAATGCCTATCATCGCCAGTGTAAAGGGTGCCACCTGCGGTTACGGCAACAGGGACGGCCGTCAGGCCCCATTGAGTGCCAGGGCTGCCATCGCCCCCTGAACGGGGCGGGATCGGCTAAAGCGGGGAGGCGAAGTCCGGGGTTCAGTGGGCCCGTCTTGCCCCCCATCACCCATGGACACTTGCTGGCAATGGGGCGGCACTCCCCAGCCTGAGGAGTCGTGATTAAAGATTCCATCACCTCCCTAATCCGGACGCTCCAGCGGGAACGGGTCTTTGCCCTGGTCCTGACGCTGATGGTGATCCTGCTGCTGGGAGCCATCGGCTTCAGCCTGGTCGAACCCGCCGAGGGGCCGTGGTTCGATCGGTTCGGCCGGGCCGTGTGGTGGGGTCTGGTAACCATGACCACCGTGGGGTATGGGGATGTGGTTCCCGTCACCTTCCTGGGCCGGCTGTTGGCCACCGGCATCATGGTGATCGGATTTGTCAGCCTGTCCCTCGTCACCGCCACCGTGGCCTCCGTCTTCATTGAGCGCAAATTTCGCCAGGAGAAAGGTTTGGAAGCCATTAAAGCCGCACAGCATATCCTGATCCTGGGGTGGCCGGAAGATGCCGAGGCCCTGTTGGACCAGTTGCTCAAACGCCTGCCCCCCGCCATCCCGGTGGTCCTGATCAACAAGGCCCCCCCGGAGCAGATGGACGCCATCAGAGAAAAATATCCCCAGCACACGGTGCTCTATCTCCGGGGGGATTATTCCCGGGAAGAAATCCTCATGAAGGCCAATGTCCAGGGGGCCATCAAGGCCATCATCCTGGCCGACCGGCAACCGGGGGAAACCGCGGCCCAGGTGGACCAACGCACCCTGTTCACCGCCCTCACCTTAAAGGCCGTCCATGCCAAAATTCGCATCATGGCGGAACTGCTGCGGCCGGAAAACCGCTCCTACCTGGAGCGGTCCGGGGCCGAGGAGGTTTTGATCCGGGGACAATACGACAGCTCGCTCCTGGCGGGGGCCATCGCCTCCCCGGCTCTGTTCCGCGTCTACACCTCCCTGTTAATGGGGGAGGGACAGACCTTATGGGAAGTGGCCGTGCCCAGCCAGTTCTTCGGGCGTCCCCTGGGGGAATTCGCCGCCTACCTCCAGGAGCAGCACCAGGGGATTCTCATCGGCCTCTATACCGAGGGCCGGACCCTGAGCCTCGAAGACTTGCTGTCCGAAGAACCTTCCGCCATCGATGACTTCATCCGGCGGAAGTTCGCCGAGACCAAGATGACCCATCTCCTGGGCCGCACCAAGGTGGACTACCAGATCAATCCCCCCCATACCCAGACCCTGGGGCCCCAACAGCATGCCGTGGTCATCGCCCCGCAGAGGCCGAACCTTTCATGATGGACGCCGCCCTGTTCCAGAAAATCTACCTCTTCCAGGACCTGGGAGAAGATGAACTCCAGCAGGTGCTGAACCGCACCGCCCTCCGGGAATTTTCTGCCGGGGCCGTCATCATTCAGGAAGGCGAGCCCGGGGATAGCCTCTTCATCATGGCCGCCGGGGAAGTGGAGATCACCAAGCAGCTTACCCTGGTGCTGGATGAAGACACCCCCAAAGAGCGGGTGATGATCCGCCTGAAGGCGGAAAACGGGGTCTATTTCGGGGAGATGGCCCTGTTGGAAAGCGAAACCCGGTCGGCTACGGTGACCGCCTCCACCGACTGTTCCCTGCTGGAACTGCACCAAAAGGATTTCTTGAACTTGATTGAGCAGAACCCGGCCATGGGGGTCAAGCTGCTCTTGCGCCTGGCCCAGGTCCTGTCCCAGCATCTGCGCAAGACCAACCAGGACGTGGTGAAACTCACCACGGCCCTGGCCGTTTCCCTGGGGGGATAGCGCGCTTCATATAAACACCATAGATAGTTTTTGGTCTACGATTAAACGTGGTATCGTTGCAACATTCCATAAGGTTAGCATAAAGTATCTCCAACTTTATGTTGCCGAATTTGAGTTCCGCTATAACAACCGCAAGAACCAGGACATTTTCGGGGCGGCGATAAGGTTATGTTAAAAAAGTTTTCCTGTTTAATAATTATAATCATATTGCTTGGATTTGCGGTGATTGCACAATCACAACCGCCTATCCCGATAGGCACACAACAAAATTATCAATATCCAACCAAAAGCACCGATGAACAGCCCTATAAAGACAAATATAACACTGAATCGCTCAAAACCACGCTTAAAGAAATAACCTCTAAATATCAAAACCAAAATATAAAAAACACAGGAAGCCAAGAACATCATTGGTACGATACTTTTTTGGATAACACTACTAATTGGCTTCTCGTGCTTTTCAATTTATTGCTTGTTGTAGTTACGAGCTTGCTTGTTCTCTATAATTATCGTTTGTGGAAAGCTAATGTTGGTCTGTGGGAAGTATCCCAAGAGCAGTCCCGACACATGGAGACTTCCATCGGTGTTGCCCATAAAGCCGCTGATGCTGCTACAGCAACGGTTAAAACCATGAGGGATACTGCTGGAAGACAACTGCGGGCATATTTGTCCGCTCGTTTCGAGACTATATTTATTTTCAGTCCAACAATCCGGGTAACAATTAAATTCATAATGCTGAATCACGGGCAAACTCCTGCTTATAATGTAACTCATTCGTCCTTGGTTGAGGTATTGCCTTATCCGTTGCCGATTAATTATCAGCTCCCGAGTATCTCTCCCCCCCAGACACCACCTTTGTTTTGCACCCAACAGCCACTCTCGATGGATATAGTCTTGCCGCTCGTAATTTTTCTAAAGAAGAGATCAGCCGAATCGTTAATAATGACGGCTATCGCATATATACATTCGGGGTGGTTAAATACAAGGATACTTTTGGTAGAAGTCGCCAAACTAAATTTTGTTATTCCGTAATCGGAGATAATAACCTCTCTACTATCGCTACGGGCAACCAGACAAAAGTCGGCCTTCGCATCATGTTTGAACCATGTAGTCAATACAATGAAGCAAATTAACCCTTGTTTTAATAACTTACCCCTTAATTGCATCGCCTTCCCCCTTCAAAAAGGCGACTTCTTGTGTCAAGAAGTGCATAATCGCCTTTCCAAAGGGGGGAACTTAGCGAAATTCCGTTGAAAGCCCCCCTTTGCAAAAGGGGGATTTAGGGGGATTTAAAAATCAGCAAGCGGAATGAATTTGTGGCATACGCGATAACCAAATCTGACCTGCTATCTCCCTCCCCCTGGAGGGGGGAGGGTGGGCTTTTCCATGCTGGATGAAACGCAGCGACAGCAGCTCATCGACGCAGCCCGGCGGGCCCGGGAGGCGGCCTATGCCCCTTACTCCAACTTCAAGGTGGGTGCCGCGGTTTTGACCGCGGCCGGGGAGATCTTCTCCGGCTGCAACATCGAGAACGCCTCCTTCGGGGCCACGATCTGCGCCGAACGGGTGGCCATCTTTACGGCCGTCGCCGGGGGCTGCCGCGGCTTGACAGCCCTGGCGGTCATCGCCGACACCCCCGAGCCCGTCGCCCCCTGCGGAATGTGCCGCCAGGTGCTGGCCGAATTCAGCCCGGATTGCCGGATAATCATGGCCAACCTGGCCGGGCAAAAGCGGTTGGTGAACCTCAAGGAGCTGCTCCCCCTGGCCTTCCGGTTGCCGCCCCGGGAAAGCGGCGAGGGCGGCTAATACCCCTGTACCCAGGCCGGCCCCTTATCCTTTAGCCAGACGCGGATTTCCTGAAACCCCCGGGCCAGAACTTCCCTGGCCTCAAGGAGGCTCGCCGGCAGGGCCTCCGGAGAGCTGCCCAGCATCAGGCGCGCCTCGATCTCGGCCGGGGTGTCCTCCCAGGTTCTCACCGCCAGCAGCAGGGCCCTGAAGTCCCGGCCCCGGACCCGGTGGGCCAGAATCCCCGGCTCCACCAACCCGTCCCAATGGTAATCCTCGCCCCGATCCCACCCCCGGCTGTGAAGGGCGGCCCGGCGCATCAGGCAGGGATAGCAGTAGCCGCAGGCGCCGGCCTTACCTCCCTGCCAGCGGGACACCACCGGCCGGGCGCAGGAAACGCTCTCCCCAAAGAGTCGGCCCAGGAGTTCTGGGTTGCGGCAATCCCGCACCATTTCCCCTTTGGTGAGGTTTTTGTAGGGGTTGACCAAGGGGTGAGCCAGGCCCGCGTCCCGCCAGAGGCCCCTGAGCTCCTCCAGAAAATAAGGATGCGTGGTCCGGGTGCTGCAACTGCCCAGGCGGTTGAGCGTGAGGGGGGGATTGAGGCTGATCCAGCCGTTTTCCGGGAGGATGATGGGGGTGGCGGGGCCAAAGCCCGCAGCCGCAGTCAGCCCCAGGGCCAGGTACAGGAGGGATCGGCTCCGCAGGGACATTTCCGGGGCCTCGGGAAACTGCACCCTGATCCCCAGATGGTGCACCCGGGTGGGGCCGTAATGGCGGATCAGCGCCGCCGCCAGGGACTGCTGGATGGCGGCCAGCTGCCCGAAATCATAGTGGCTCACCAGGAGCAGGCGCTGCCCGGCCTCTAACCGATCCAGGGCCCCCACCAGGGAATCGAGGCCCCCGGAGAACAGCATCACCCCGTCCGGGCGCCAGGCGTGGGGCCACGCCTCCTTCAGGCCCACCTCAAGGGGCGCTTCCCGCACCTTTAGGGTCCAGTCGTCCCCGGTGAGAAAATTGAGGAGCCCGCCCAGGCGGGGGGCCAGGGGCGCCCACCGGGGGCTGACCGGCAGGTGCAGAATAAGCGATCTCGTCCAGGCATCGGGCGCGGCCCGGCGTGGCGACCATTTATCCCCGGCCCAGACTCCCAGGGCCGCCAGCAGGAAGGCCTGGACCTCCTGACCCGGCAGCCCGCCGGAGACCGGCAGCCGGGAAAGATTGTGGTGCAGGGGATAGCCGGGCTGGCCCGGCTCATCCAGGTGAATGACCGCGGCCATGCCCGGCGGCGGCCGACGTTTTTCATTAGGGGCCTTCAGGTAGAGTTCAACGGCCATGGTGGGGCCTCGCCCCTGCCAACCACAAAAGGGCGTTTCAGAGAATCTGCCGTATACTTCTTTTTATGCCAACCGGGTATATCAGGCCGAACCCTAGGGCGACCCGGTGAGTTGCCCTATTTGAGGTTCTGCATCAATCCAGCCATAATTTCCGTGACCCAGATCCAACCCGGGAGCCCCCGCCAATGGACCGGGGTGGCCGGAGACTCGGGTTCGCCTCCTGCTGCCGCGGCGCCGGCCTCGATCACCGCCTGGATGCGACTCAATCCGTCCCGGAGGCGCCCATAACCGCCGGCCGCGGCTTCCAGGGGCTCCCCCAGGTCCAGGGCCAGGCGCAGACGCACCGCCGTGGCCAGAAACTGCCGCACCAGGTGAGCCGAGTCCGGCTTATCCTCAGCGGGAACCGCCGGCCCCATCGCCAGGGCCAGGGAAGTCCGAACCACGGCCTCCTCCAATCCGCCGCCGCTCCCGTCCAACAGCCCGCTCACCCCGGAGGCCAGCATCTCCGCCGGTCCCGGCGCCAGCGCCGACAGGCCCCGCGCGCCTAATGCCGCCTCCCACCCCCGGGCCTGCACCTCATCCCAGAACGCCCCCAAATCCTGGGCCACCTTCCGGGTAAAACGGAAGGCCGCCAACCGGTCCCCCTGCCCCGGAGTCTCCTCCAAAGCCGCCAGATACCGAACCACCACCTCCCGAGCCTCCACCGCGCCCTGGCCTTCAGGCGACAGATACCGGGTGGCGGCCCCCTTGGCCGCCCGCCATAACCCCGTGGTGGGCCCCCGCCGGGCACTGGACGTTCCCATAAGTTACCTCTGCGAGTAAGTTGAGGGGAGAGCCGGGGGAAGGCAATTCCCCCGCCCTCCCCTCAAACTCCCCTCCCAACCCCCTGTAAGGGGTTGGGGATGGGGGTCTGGGGGAAGGGGTAGGGGCCGTGGGCCCCTAGCCCCTTCCCCCAGCACAACCCTACCACAACTTTTACCCGGCGGCCAGGCGTTTGAGGCGGGTGTAGCGGTCCCAGGAGAACTGGGGCCAGCAGGGGAACAGGGAGTTGTTATGGTACAGGGGGTCGGCGCTCAGGTCGTAGCGGGAGCAGGCCAGCGCCCGGGGCCACAGGGCGGTGCCGGGGATGGGAGAGTACGAGGCCAGGACCGGGGTGGCTCCCAGTTCCTTGACCCTGCGGATGGAGGCGGCCACCTCCGCCTCCTCCTGGTCCGGGAGGCCGATGAGGAGGTAGACCCCGATCTCTGCCGGGGAAAACCCGGCTTGCCCCAGGTGGGCCAGGGCGGCCTCCAACTCGCCCGCCTGGAGTTTGGCGTCCAGGCGGGCCGCGCCCAGGGCGGTGGTTTCCACCCCCAGGCGCAGGGTGGCAAAATTGGCCCGTTTGAGCCAGGAGGCCACCTCCCGGGTGATGAGGCGGGCATGGAGGCCGTTGGGGGTATGGAACCGGAAGGTACGGCCGCGCCGTTCCAGTTCCTCCAGGATCACCAGCAGGTGGTCTGCCGCCCCTAGCAACAGGGCGTCGTCATAGAAGGCCGCGTCCCTGAGGCCCAATTGATCCTGCCAGTGGCACAATTCTTCCACTACGGCCCGGGGCTGCCGTCGCCGATACGCGGGTTGCAGCAGGCGGGAGGCGCAGTAAGCGCAATCCAGGGGGCAGCCCCGGGAGGTGAGGACGGGGATATAAGAAGGGTAGTCCAGGAGATGGAGGGCCGGATAGGGCAGGGAGTCCAAATCCTCCGGGGCTGGGAGGTCCGGCCCGGGCGGGGGAAAACCGGTAACCTCCTCCAGGACGCCCCGGATGGTTCCTTCCCCCGGCCCGGTAACCACCCGGTGGGCGCCGCTGTGCTCTTTGGCGTGCTCCCGGCACAGGCTGGCGTAGATCCCTCCCAGGATGACCGGCGCCCCCGGGAAGTGCTCCCGGGCCAGGCCGATGGCCGCGGCCACCCCGGGGTACCAGTAAGTCATGAGGGAGGTCACCAGGATGGCCGCGGGCCGGGGGATGTTGGCCAAACGGGCCCGAAACGCCGCTTCGCTGATGCCATAACGTCCGTAGCGCCGGGTGATCCCCGCAAGGGCCGGGGGTGGCGGCATGATCTCCTTGGGGTAGCGGCCGGTGCCGAAGGGGCCGGACCGGGCGTGGGGCGTGTCCAGGCAATCCAGCCAATGGACCGCATAGCCCTGAGCCTCCAACAACCCCGCCAGAGAAAGCAACCCCAGGGGCCGGGCGAAAAAATCGTAGGCCGCGAAATCATCGATCCAGGGGTTGATCAGGAGGAGGGGGCCGGACTTGGGCAAAAGAAACGACCTCTTATAATTCGGAGCGGAAAAGGGATTACTTCCCCCTCACCCTGACCCTCTCCCCCATTGGGGGAGAGGGGATAAAGATGTAGCTCCTTTTATGCTCCATTAATAAGTCGAACCGCAACTTGTGGAACCCAGGGAGATCCTTTGGCAAAAGGCACCTGGGACTTTTTCGTAAGAGGGCCTCACCCCCCCCTCCCAAACCCTCTCCCCCAACCCCTTATAGGGGTATGGGAGGGGAGTTTGAGGGGAGGGCGGGGGAATTGACTTCCCCCGGCCCTCCCCTCAAAATACGTTTTTCACCTTAAAGTCCCCGCACCCGGCGGAGGATTTCCCAGATGCGGCTTGTGTCGGCGTTGGCGGGGGTCACCGTAATTTCCAGCCTTTCCCGGCTGGCCGGAAGGAGCTTCACCGGGTCGGCGACCCTGACGCCCGCCAGCCAGACAATCTCCCCGGCGGCGGCCACCAGGGGCAGGTGGGGCCTGAGCCAGCGGGGAATTTTCGCATCCACCAGAAAATCCTGGAGTTTTTTTGGGCCCGGGGCGCCCTGGGGCCAGAAGCGGTCTCCGGGCTCCCAGAAGCGCGCCATAAGGGGCAGGGTGAGCCGGTCCGGGTCCAGCCAGGCTACCTCCGGGGGCGGCCAGGGGTCGTCGGCCCGGCAGGCGCGCCGAGTAAGCCGCCAGCGCCAGCCGGCGGGAGACTCCACCTCTCCCGGGCAGTCCGGCAGGAAAGTGGCCTCCCGGGGCGGCGCCGGCAGGGCTTTCATAAGGTGCAACCTTGAGCCCGCCCGGGCCACCTGGACATTTTCCCCCTTTTCCCCCAGGGATATAAGGCCGCCGCTTCTCTCACTCCGGGCCAGATTCACCAGGGACGCCACCTGGGCGGCGGTGAGGCTCACCTCCCCACCGACTTCGGCCACCCCCAACCTGAGCACCCGCCTCTGCAAACCCGGCTCCAGGCTGAAAAACCGGTCCAGGTCCAGGGCAAAGCAGTCTCTCGCCAGTGGGTGGGCCAACCGGTCCCAGGCCGCATTCGCGTCCCGGGCCAGGAGACGCTCGTCCTCCTGGAGGAGGGTCTGGGTCCGCCAGATGGTCTGGGCCAGGCGAGGGTTATAGGATCGGGTCAGGTGGGGCAGGAGGTCAAGACGCACCCGGTTGCGCAGATAAGCCCGGCTCAGGTTGCTGGCGTCAACGCGGTAAGGCAGGGCCTCCTGCTCAAGCCAGGCCAGCAGCGGGGCCTTGCCAACCGCCAGGAGGGGCCGCACCAGCCCTCCGGGGGTGGCTGGCCACATGCCCTTCAACCCCTCCAGCCCTGCGCCCCGGAGCAGACGCAGCCAGAAAAGCTCCACCTGATCATCGGCGGTGTGACCCAGGGCCAACCGGGTATAGGCGTGACGGCGGCGGGTGTCCTGGAGAAACTGGAGCCGCAGCTTTCGGGCCGCCATCTGGAGAGAGACCTTGTCCCGGTGGGCCGCGGCTTTCACCTCGCCCCGCCCCAGATGGCAAGGGAGGTCCAGGCTCCGGGCCAGATCGGCGACAAAGTCAACGTCGCCCCGGGAGTCTGCTCCCCTGAGGCCGTGGTCGTAGTGCGCCAGGCCCAGGTCCAGCTCCAGCCTCGGGCGCAGCCGCACCAGGAGGTGGAGGAGGGCCACCGAATCCGGGCCGCCGGAGACTGCCACCAGGACCCGGTCGCCGGGGGTGAACAGGCGCTCCCGGCGGGCATAGGCAAGCACCCACTCCGGAAGATCTCCGGCCGCGGCGGGATCTTCAAGAAAGGCGGGGCTCACGGAGGCGGGGCCGGACAAAGCTGGGCGATCACCTCCAGGATGGCGTCTTTGGAAAACGGCTTGGCCAGGAATCGGTCCACCACGGCCTCGTTTTCGGTAAGTTCGGCCAGGTTGGGAAGCTCGGAGGAAATCATGACGATGCGGCAATCCGGCTGGAAGCGTTTCAAGCGCCGGGCCACCTCCAGGCCGTTGAGGTGGGGGAGGTGATAATCCAAGACGGCCACCTGATAAGGCTCGGGGAAATGATCGGCTGCCAATTCCCGGTCAAACCTCTCGAGGGTCGTGACCTGGTAACCGGCCCGGCGCAGTATGGACACCAGGGCTTCCCGGGTCCAGCGGTCGTCATCGATTACCAAAATCCAGGGGCTCGGATCCACTGCGGCCTCCCATCGACCTGCCGCGTCCAGGTGCACGTTAAAGGTTGACCATCCTCCCGTCAGGGAGCCCGGTGCCAGATTTGGGGGGGAAAACGCCTCAGAATTGTTTAATTAATTGTATCTGACGCATTCCCGTTTGCGCAAGTCCGAGATTTGAGGTTTTCGGAGCACCCCGGCATTAGGCCTGTAACTCGGGCGCATCCTCATCTTTCGGGGCGGCGGGCAAGGCCAGATGAAAGGCGGCTCCTTGCCCCCCGCTGCTCTCCACCCAGATCCGGCCTTGATTGGCCTCCACCAGGGTCTTGCAGATATAGAGCCCTAAACCCGACCCGTCATGTTTGCTACTGGAAAGGCGGTATTTTTCGAAGAGGTGCTCCTGCTCCTCGGGGCTCAGGCCGGAACCCGTATCCGCCACGATGATTTCCACTTCCCCCCGGTCGGCCCCGGGGCGGGCTTTCACCTCAATTGCGCCACCCGGTGGCGTTGCGGCCAGGGCGTTGACCAGAAGATTGGCCAGGACGCGATCCAGGGAAGGCTCATCTACCATGATGGGGGGAAGGTCCGGCGGCGGCGGCGGGGCCACCAGATTGACCCCCTGGTGTTGGGTCAGCGCCCCAAAGTGATGGATCAGGCGTTGGATCATAAAGCCCGGGGGCACCGGCTCCGGCCTCAGGGCGAGACGCCCGGATTCAAACCGGCTCAAATCCAGCACATTATGGAGGTGCAGCAGGAGGCCTTCGCTCCGTTGGATGATGCCTTGCAATTTGTGATGGATTTCGGGGGGGAGGGTTTCATCCTCCAGGGCCTCGATGGTCAGGCGCACCCCGGTGAGGGGCGCCTTGATATCGTGGACGATCATGGCGAGAAAATCGGCGTTGGCCGCGACTCGGTCCCGCTCTTCCTGGAGCAGCAGGGTCTTGTCCCGCAGGGCCCGGATCATGGTGTTGAAGGACTCCGCCAGTTCCCCCAACTCGTCCCGGCTGGTCACCGGGATATCCCCGGCCAGTTCCTCCAGGGCGGCTTTCCGGGTGCCCTCGGCCAGGTGGGTGATCTGGCGGCGCATGCCGGAAGAGAGCCAGAAACTGAGCAGCCCGCCGATGACCGCGGCGGCGCCCCCCACCCCGAAGATGACCAGCTTTAGGGTTAAGAGCGTGGGGTCCAGCTCCCGCCGATTGACCCCTACCACAATCAGGCTTTCCCAGGGTTGATCCCCTTCTTCCAGGGGAAGATAGGTGATGGTGTAGTCCTCATCCCCCAGCTGGAGTTGCTGGACCCGGTCAACCGGACCGGTGGCGCTGGCCGCCAGGTCGCGGTGGCGCAGCAACTGGTTCAGGGCGCTTTCCGGCAAGTCCTTAAAGGAATTGACCACCAGGCGTTTGCCATAGAACATGGCCACCTCGGCCCCGGGGCGAGACAGAGACTCCAGAAACCCCCGGTCGATGAGGAGCCCGGTGAGGACCACCCCCACCACCTTGTCCTGGTACTGGATGGGAGCCGAGGCGCTCAGGGCGATGGAATCCTGCCAGTGGGTCATGCGGGAGGCTTCTTTGCCCTGGAGGCCGGCCCGCACCAGGGGATTGCTGGAAATATTGACACCCAAGGCCCCGGGATCGTGGGCCCGGACCTGGATAACCCCCTGGTAGTCGGTAATGGTGAGGATGTTGAGGCCGGTGGCCTTCATCATGGGGGTTACCAGGCTCCGGAGCGCCTCCACGTTGCCGCTGGCCAGCAGTTCCCCGTAGGTGGGGTTGTCGGCCAGGAGGCTGGCCGCCTGTTCCACCCGTTGAATCTTGCCCCGGTATTCGGCCAGCACCAGCCGGGTCACCAGTTCCACCCGCTGGCGGTGCCATTCCAGGATCTGCCGGGTGGCCAGGTATTGGATCACCAGGAGCAAACCCACCAGGGCCACCAACAGGGAGAGCAGGGTGACCCCCAACAGCTTGCTGCCGACTTTACTTCGCCGCCACATGGGAGAAATAATAGCATATTCCAGAGGATAGGGAAATGGGGGGAGGGGGTCGGGGTAAGGGGGGCACTATATAACGTTACGGTATCTATAAAAAACGGCACTTAGGGAGGCGGTTTATCCTGGAGGCGAGGCGCGAACCACCCCTAAATTCTCAAGCTCGGCGGTGTAGGAGGACAGCAGCCCGGCCACCGCCCGGGGCTTATCTTCATCGGCCAGGGGCATGACCCGGCGGATCCGGCCGGCGTCATAGACCACCACGGTTTGAGCCAGGGCGGCCACGTCTTCCGGGTCGTGGGTGATCAAAATCACCGGGATCGCAAACCGCTCCTGTACCCTGAGAAGTTCCTGGCGCATCTTGGCTCGCAGCAGGGCGTCCAGGGCTGAAAAGGGCTCATCCAGGAGCAGCAGGCTGGGGCGGCGGATGAGGGCCCGGGCCAGGGCCACCCGCTGGCGCTGGCCTCCGGAAAGGTCCCGGGGCAGGCTATGCCTGAGATTAGTGAGTTCAAAGATTCCCAAAAACTCGGCGACGCGACGCCGATCTTCCGGGCCCGGCCCCCACGGCCATCGGCTCGGCAACCCGAAACCGACGTTGTCGGCGACGCTCAAGTGCGGGAACAGGGCATAATCCTGGGGCACATAACCGATGGCGCGGCGCCGGGCCGGGACATTGACGTTCTTTTCTTTATCAAAAAGGACCAGGTCGCCGACTATGATCCGGCCCGCGTCCGGCGTCAGCACTCCCGCCAGAAGCTGTAACGTCAGGGTCTTGCCCGAGCCGGAGGGACCGAAGAGCACCAGGCGCTCACTTTCGGCGACAAAATCGACTTCCAGGGCAAACACCCGTCCCTGGGAAGTCAACCGCTTTTTAACCTCAACTCGGATAAGCATATCAGGCCCGTTAAACCCTTAAAAAATTCCCCCGGCGATGACGTGCCGCAGTTTGATTCTGGGCCAACCGTCAAGGTTTGCCGAATCCGTATTTGCTGAGAACCGCTCCACTTTCAGGGGCAAACAGAAAATTCAGGAATTCTTGGGCCAGGGCTTGCTTCTGGCTGGCCGCCACCAGGGCCGCGGGATAGACAATGGGCTGATGCCCCTGGACCTCGGTCACTATTTTCACCTTTCCTTTGGCAATGGCCGCATCGGTGGAGTAGACCAGGCCCGCATCCACCTCGCCCCGGCTGACATAGTCCAGCACCTGGCGCACCGACTCTGCGAGAATAAATTTGGGGGTCAATTTATCCCACAACCCCGCCTTTTCCAGGGCCTCTTTGGTATAGCGACCCGCCGGCACGCCGGCGGGATTGCCCACCGCCACCCTTTGGACCGCGGGTGAGAGCAGGTCTTTAGGGCCCGTGAGGGAAATCTTGGAGTCCTGGGGCACGATGAGCACCAGGGTATTGCTCACAAAATCCTTCCGGCTGGCCGGGACGATGAGCCCTTTCTCCTGGGCCTGGTTCATGGTCTTCTGGTCCGCCGCAGCAAAGACATCCACCGGGGCGCCTTGAGCGATTTGCTGGAGCAAGGGGCCGGAAGCGGCAAAATTGAAGATGACCTTGGTGCCGGGATGCTGCTGTTCGAAGCCCTTGCCGATTTCCGGAAAGGCGTTGGTCAAACTGGCGGCGGCGGAGACCGTCAACTCCTGGGCCCCCATGACCGGCGCCGGATGGATCAGGGCCATTCCCCCAAGGGCCAAAAGCCCCAGGGCCATAATGCTAGGCCATTTCATAACCTCTCCTTGCATGATCGAATTATTTGAGACTGACCTTTAAGATTTTGCCGGAGGTCACCAGGATCAAGATACAGGCGCCGGAAGTGAGCAGCACCAAAGCCATGGCCAAGGTATCATTCCCCGCCTGCACCGCATCGTAGATCGCCAGGGACAGGGTCTGGGTCTTGCCGGGCAGGTTGCCGGCCACCATGAGGGTGGCCCCGAACTCACCCATGCCCCGGGCAAAGGCCAACATGGTCCCGGCCAGGATGCCCCTCAGCGCCAGGGGCAGCGACACCCGCCGGAACACCGCCGCCTCCGACAACCCCAGGGTCCGGGCCACGTTTTCCAGGCTCCGGTCCACTTCTTCAAAGGCGGCCCGGGCCGACTTAAAAACCAAAGGGAAAGAGACCAGGGCCGAGGCCATGACCGCGCCCTGCCAGGTAAACATCAAGGTGATGCCCCAGACCTCCTGGAGCCAGTGCCCCAGCCAGCCGTTCCGCCCCCACACCACGATGAGGTAATACCCCAAGACCGTGGGGGGCAGCACCAGGGGCAGGGTGCAGAAGGCGTCCAGCCACTCCCGGCCCCAAAACCGGGTCCGGGCCATCAGGAAGGCCAGGCTCACCCCGATACCAAAGGCCACCAGGGTCGCCACCCCGGCTACCTTTAAGGTCAGCCACAGGGGGGTCAGATCCACGCCGAGATTCACGCTGCCACCCGCTCCTTTATCGAAATTCTTTTCCCATAACAACGCAAGTCTCATACCATGTATCGAGCTAAATGAGCAACTATCTATAATTATTTATAAAATAAGTATTACCCTTAATCCGGCAAGCCACTTGGTTGCTATTTATTAACAATATCGTATAATTTTATATAAATCCCTCTTGAGAAATTTTCATTATTGTATATTATGGGGCCAGCAGGTTTCCCCGCCGGCGGCCGGCCCGGTAACTCCAGTAAAAATCAGGCCTGAGCTCGATGAATTATTTGCCGAAGGGGCACTTGGGAAAGGTGCAGACCTTGCACTCCAGGCAGAGGGCCCCATGGCCCAGTTTCGCCAGGTCCCGCCGGCTGGGAAAGAGCCCCGCCAGCAGCCGGGGCAACAGGAGGTCAAAGCTGGTGGTTTTAAAATACAGGGCGCAGGCGGGTACGCCCATGACCTGGACCGGGCCGATCCGGGCCAACAGGGTCATGGCCCCCGGCAGGATGGGCGCCCCGTAGCTCAGGTCTGTGGCCCCCGCCTCCACCAGGCCCTGGCGGGTGACGTCATCCGGGTCCACGGACAGGCCCGCGGTGGTCACCAACAGGTCGATCCCCGCGGCCAACAGTTCCTGCACCCCCTGCCGGATGGCCCCCCGGTCGTCCGGCACGATCAGGGATTTGACCACCTGTCCCTCCAGTTTCTCCACCTTGGTGGTGATGATGGGGATGAACCGGTCCTCCACCAGGCCCAGAAAGACCTCGGTGCCGGTGACCAGGACCCCCGCCCGGGGCCGCCGCAGGGGCAGGACCTGAAACAACGGCCCCTCCTCCAACACCGTGAGGGCCTTCCGGAAGTCGGCCCGGGGCAGGAACAGGGGAATGGCCCGGGTCCCGGCCAGGGTCCGGCCCCGGGTCATGAGGGTGTGGCCGGCCCGGGAGGCGGCCACCACCCCCGGCGCCAGGTTGAACCGCTCCAGGCGCGCCTCATCCACCACCAGCAACCCGTCCTGGGCCGCCAGCAGGTTGACCTTGCCTTCCCGGGGGGGCTCGGTAAAGGTCACCCCGTCCCCGGCCATGGCCCGGGCAAAGGCCAGGGCGGCCTCGTCTTCGTGGACCCACTCCGGGCCGGGGCCGTCTTCGCTCATCACATAGAGGTGTCTCCGCCCCATCTGTTGCAAGCGGCAGAGGTCCCCCACCCCGATCGTCTGCCCTTTCTCAAAGCCCGGGCCTTTGCTGGTCCCGGGAATGATCATGGTCATATCATGCAAGGCCCGACGCCCCACCGCCTGCTCCATCGGCACCACCTGCAGGGGCGGCGCCCCGGTCCCTTCGGCCTGGGCCTCCTCCAGGTAAGGGGAATCCCCCTGGCAGCCCCGGCAGATGCCCCCATCTTGGGCCGGATAGGCCTCCCGGCAGAGGGGGCAGAGGACTATGCGGCCCCGGCTGCGCTTGCCCAGAAACTGCGGGCGGATCCGGACCCGCTGCCAGCCCAGGATTTCCGGCCCGGCCTGGCGGATTTGCTCCAGCAGCCGGCCGGAGTCTTGGTCCTTTTTAGGGGTGAGTTTGAGATACCACGCATGAATCTCCGGCCAGTCGGCCGTCTTGGCGGGGTCCAGGAAGACCCGCACGCCTTCTCCCTGGTATTTATCGTATAGGGTGAGGGCGAAGCGGCCCAGGTTGACCACCTTGAGCCAGCCGTTCCCCGTGGTGCACAGGGTGAGCAGTTGCACCGCGTCCGGGAGACAATTCCGGGTTTCGCAGACGGCGTCGAACAAAACTTCCGGCGGCAGGCGTCGCCGGGCGGCATCCACCATGATCCCGCCGATAACCACCCCGGGGGCGATATAGCCATGGAAAGACTTGACCAGCTCCAAAAATTCATCAAAGGAATAGGTGCCGATATTCATAATGTGAGCCGTGGGGGACTTTCTACTGAGACGTTCACCCCCACCCGGGGGAAGATGTGGGTGGGGGTGAGTAAAAGAGTCACGCCATCGTCGGTCGGGGACCGGGAGTTTTAGATTTTTTCGATCTGGACCGCACAGGCCTTGTATTCGGCGGTCTGGGAGACCGGGTCGAACACCGGGTTGGTGAGCCAGTTGGCGCAGCCTTCCCGGAAATGGAAGGCCATCCACACCAGGCCCCGGGGCACTTCCTTGGTAACTTTGGCCTTGACTCTGACTTCGCCGCGCCGGGACTTGACTTTGATGACCTCGCCGTGTTTGATGCCCAGCCTTTCGGCATCGACGGGAGAGATATCGGCGGTTTCTTCACCCAGAATATCGTTCAGTCCCAGGCAACGGCCCGTCTGCGTCCGGCTATGGTATTGATAGAGCCGCCGGCCGGTGCTGAGCACCAGGGGATATTCCTCATCCGGCACTTCCGCCGGCGGGGTCCAGTCTATTGGGGTGAAGCGGCCCTGACCGCAGGTGAAACAACCATCTTTGTGCAAAGTGCAGGTGCCGGGGTGCTCGAGGTCGGGCACCGGCCATTGGAGTCCGTCGCCCTCAATGCGGGCATACTTTACCCCCACCAGGGAGGGCGCCAGATGGGAGACTTCGTTATCCCAGATTTCCTGGCCGCCGTTGGCGGCCCACTCCTGGCCCAGACGTTTGGCCAGCTCTTTAAAGATCCACCAGTTGGGCTTGGCCTGCCCCGGCGGTTGCGAGACCTTACGCACCCGGTTGACCCGCCGTTCACTGTTGGTGAAGGTGCCGTCGTCCTCGCTCCAGGCCGCGGCCGGGAAGATGACGTCGGCAAACCGGGTGGTCTCGGTGGGGAAGATGTCATGGCAGACCATAAATTCCGCCGATTCCAGGCAATGCTCCACGTGCCGGATATCGGGCTCGGTGTTGGCCAGATTTTCTCCGAACACATAGAAAAACTTGACCTTGCCGTCCACTAAGCCGTCCATCATCTGGGGCATCATCAGGCCGTTCTTCTCCGGGAGCTTCTTCACCCCCCAGGCCGCTTCGAACTTGGCCCGGGCGGCCGGGTCTTCCACCTTTTGATAGCCCGGGAAGACATTGGGCAGCGCCCCCATGTCACAGGCGCCCTGGACGTTGTTCTGTCCCCGGAGCGGGTTGACCCCGCCGCATTCAAAACCGACATTCCCCAACACCATCTGCAAGTTGGCGCAGCTCATGACGTTGTTGACCCCGCAAGTATGCTCGGTGATCCCCAGGGTATAGATGAGCATCAGGGGGCTGACCGCGGCCAGGCGCCGGGCGACATCGATGAGCATCTCCACGCTGATGCCGGCGATGGCCGCGGCCCGCTCCGGCGGATACTCCATGACCTTGGCCTTCAGGGCCTCGAAGCCGGTGCAGCAGCGTTCAACATACTCCTGGTCATAGAGATTTTCGGTGATCAGGACATGCATCAAACCATTGAGGTAGGCCACGTCGGAGCCGACCTTAATGGGCACGTGGACATCAGCGAACTCGGCCAGCTTGGTGCGGCGCGGGTCGCTCACGATGAGGTGGGCCCCGTTGCGCACCGCGTTTTTCAGAAACGTCGCGGCCACCGGATGGGCCTCGGTCATATTGGAACCAATCACGAAAAACATCTTGGCCTTGGCAAAATCGGCGAAGGAGTTGGTCATCGCTCCGGAACCGAATGAAGTCGCCAGCCCGGCGACGGTAGGAGCGTGTCAGGTACGGGCGCAGTGATCGATGTTGTTCGTACCGATCACGGCGCGGAATAACTTTTGCAATTGATAGGAATCTTCGTTAATACTTCGAGCGCAACTCACGCCGGCGATGGCGTCCGGCCCGTGCTTGGCGATGGTCTCCTTCAGCTTGTCGGCCACCACATTCAGGGCTTCGTCCCAGGAGGCTTCCCGGAACTCGCCGTTGGTCTTGATCAGCGGCGTTGTCAGCCGTTCCGGCGAATAAATGAAATCATACCCGAAGCGGCCTTTGACACAGAGGCGGCCTTGATTGGGCGCCCCGCCTTCCACCCCGGTAACCTTGACGATTTTGCCGTTCTTGACGTGCAGCCACAACTGGCAGCCTACCCCGCAATAAGGACAGGTGGTGCGGACTTTCCTGGTTTCCCAGGGCCTGGCCAGGCCGATGGCCTTCTTCTCCACCAGGGCCCCCACCGGGCAGGACTGCACGCATTCACCGCAAAAGACGCAGTCCGAATCGCTATAGGCATGATCCGAGCGGGTCACGATCTTATTGTGCGCTCCCCGGTAGCCGATGCTGATGGCCTGATTGACCTGCTTTTCGTTGCAGGCCCGCACGCACCGGCCGCACATGATGCATTTGGAAAAATCCCGCCGGATTAAATGCTTATTATCTTCTAGATAATACGGCGTCTCCGGCGGATTGGCGAAACTGGGGGTGGACAACTGATACCGGTACGCCAGGGCCTGCAGCTCGCAGACGCCGTTGGCCTCGCACACCAGGCAGTTATGGTTGCCGGAGGCCAACAGCAGCTCCAGGACCATGGTGCGGGCCGCGTCGATCCGGGGCGATTCGGTGCGAATCACCATGCCCGGCGCCGCCGCGGTGGCGCAGGCCGGCAACAGGGTCCGGGCCCCTTCCACCTCCACCAGGCACATGCGGCATGATCCGGTGGCCGTGGTGTCTTTCAGGTAACACAGGGTGGGGATGGTGTAGATGCCTGCTCCCCGGGCCACATCCAAAAGGGTGTGCCCGGCCTGGAATTCTACGGTCATCCCATCGAGGTTTAAGGTGGGCTTGCTCATGTGCTTCTACAACCTCCATCTCACCTGGGGTGGATAATGGTAATGCGGTAATTTTCCCGTGCTGGGGTGGTCAGATGCCGCCCGGCGCCAAAACTAGAAGCGCTATTTCTTTAAAAGGATAGCGCCACCAAAAAAATAAAGCCCGAATCTCTTTAAGCGTCTTGATTGTGGAGCCATTCCCGAAAATTGCCGGCCAGGTCCCAAAATTGGGCTATGGCCGACTCGCCGGCGGGGGTGAGCCAGGCTTTACCACCGTGACGGCCGCCGAAGCTCCGGGCCACCAGCTCTTCCCCGGCCAGGCGGTTCATGGTGACCACCAGGGACCAGGCATGGCTGTAGGCCATCTCCATGGCTCGGGCTGCCGCGGCGATGGAGCCGGTCTCCCTGATCTGCTCCAGGAGAACCACCCGACCCCAGCTCAAAAAGATTTCTCCCTGCTTTTCCAGCCAGACACGGCCTTTAATCTGCAATCCCTGGCATTCGGGGCTCTCCGCCAAGGCGGTCCCCCGGCCATGATTCGGTTTCTTGCCTTTCATAACGGTATTTTTAAAAAAGGATAGCGAATCTCCCTAACGATGACAAGTATTTTTTCATGCCCCCTGCGCTTCTTCTCCCTCCAGGGGTTTCACGGCAGGGGCCGGGGCTCCCTGCCTTGGCCCGGCCGTTCCGGACCTTACGTGGGAAATGGCCTAAGCTCAACCAAGTATGGGTGCAAAGTTTGGGTGTCGGGCCCCGTCATCCCGAACCACGCAAACCACTGACCGCATAGGCTGACCCAGCGTCAAGAGAGGATCACTTTCCCTCTTCCGCCAGAACGTCATAGACCCAGCTCAAGGCCGCGGACGTATGCGGGAAGCCGATGGTGCTGGTTAACAGGATGACGGCGTGATAGATCTCTTCCGGGGTCGCCCCGGCCTTTAAGGCCCTTCTCACGTGGCTGTGCACCGAGCCCTCTGAACGGCTGGCCGCCGCCCCCGCCAGCTGGATCAGGTGGGAGGTCTTCTCATCCAACGGCCCCTCCCGGCGCGCCGCTTCGCCCAGCTGCTCCAGGGCCTGGATAAATTTTCCGTGTTTTTCCTTAATGAAGGAGTACCAACCGGGATAAATTTCTGCGGACATGGTCTTAACCTCCGTGTCGTTTCAGCCTCATTCCTCGGTCCAGGATCAGCAATTTTTCGTACTAAAACTTATGATGCCCACCCCAAGCCCCAATGTCAAGTAACCCTCTCAGGAGGTCTCACCGCCGCCTGCCAGGCCTCTTCACTTCTGGCGGTAAGCCCCCCAAGCTTTCTGACCCAGGTTCCCCTGACCCTGGGTGCAGGCGTCCGGTTGCACCTATACTGCCGGGCGGGCCTCCAGCTCTCTAATTTCAGGCCACTGAATTTATTAGTTAAATTAGCTTGCCGGCTATTGGCATCAGGCTTGCAATTAACTGGGACAATCTTAAATCGGGAAGGTGAGACGATGAAGGCAGGGAAACTTCTGCTCATGGTACTGGTCCTCCTGGTGGGAATGGCGGTGGCGGCCCCTGCGGTTACCATTCATTCCCCGTGGCATTCCGGCCAACCCGAGGAGAATCTCTATCAAATTATCACCGCCTGGGGCTTTCCCGTTGATAATAACACCCTCCAGCACGCCACTCCCCTGGAAAGCCTCCCGGCGGGCGCCTATTCGATTAGCCACTATGCCAGATACGCCGATATGACCCAATTCTTGGGAACCTATCCCCTGGGCCAAACGCCCCCGGCTCATGGCGACCGGATACCTGACGGTGGCATTACAATGCTTAACGTGAAGCAATCAGGAAATTGGGTCTGCGATATAATCTTTTCCCAAACCTCGCCCTTCGGTTTCTTTGATGCTGCCAATCAGAAAACCTTCCTCATGACCACCCAAAATCAAAACTCTGGCGCCGCCCCTTACCATCAGGCCAGCGGCTTAATCTTCGATCTGGGAGAGATTAATCCCCAGTATTTCGGGCAATACATCATTGCCTTTAATGATGGGGACAAGCGCCATCCTTATGGAGACCTGGATTATAATGACCTGGTGGTTCACCTGTACTGTCAGAACCAAGGGAACCACGCGCCCCTTCCGGGAACCTTGCCGATGGCGGGCGGTGGGCTGCTTGGCCTCTGGATGTTGGGGCGTTATGCGCGGCTTTTCGCCTTAACGTCCGCGTTTTCTGGCCACCATCCCCCGAAAAGCGGCGGATCGACTTGAAGAAATCACGCTAAGCCCTTAATGAAGCCAGATTTAGCCACGAGGGCGAACCCCTGATTTTCCCTGGTCATGAACCGCCGCCTGCCTGCGGTCCCTCTCACGCAAGCCGCCTGCTTTCGCCTGATCTTAATTTTCTTGCTTAATGAGGGTAACGATTATATTTTTCAGGGGATGCTTGTATCCCCCGCCTTTATCCGTAAAGGGGAATGGCGAAGGGCGAGCAGTCCGGGGAGTATCGGCATCGGGGGCCTCTTCCTCATCTCGCCGGCCCGGCCCCCCTGGATAGAGCGCATCCTGGCCCGGATGGCGGTAATGCCTGATGAACCCTCAAAACTGGAGGCATGATGTTCAGAATGATCCTCACCTCTTTGCTCCTGGCGGCCTTGATGGGTTGCGGCGGGGATAGCGCGGACAAGTATATGCAGGAAGGATTTGTCAATTTTCAACAGCAGAAGTATGACGAGGCCATCGCCAACTACGAAAAGGCCGTCAAACTCCAACCCCGGGCCGCCGCCGCCTATAACATGATCGGCATGGCTTACCGTTTCAAATACAATCAGCTGGGGGTCCCGGAATTCCGTCAGAAAGAGATGGCGGCGTTTCAAAAGGCCGTGGAAATCGACCCGAAAAATTGGGTCGCGATGATCAATCTGGCCACCGATTACTCTGCCGACGGCCAGCCGGCCAAGGCGGCGCCCCTGTTCAAAAAAGCCCTGGAATTGAACCCCAATCATCCTGAAAAAGCCGAAATCCAGAAGATGATCGCGGCGGGCGAACCAAAGCCTTGAAAATGGCGGTGACCACCGGGGCGGCCCTGGCCTTCCTCCTGGCCTGCGCCTGGAGTTGGGCTCAGGCCCCGGGACCCCCGGGGGCGGATCTGGCCGGGCGTCTGGGCTGCTTTGCCTGCCACGCCCTGACGGGGCAGGGGGGGAAACCCGCCGCATCGTTAAATGGAGTCGGGGCCCGTTTAACGCCCCGAGAATTAGGGATTGCCATCGCCTTTCCCCGCCAACTCCACCCCGGGGCCAAAATGCCCAGTTACGCCTATCTCCCCCTGGCGGAGCAGGAGGCCCTGGTGAACTTCTTAAAAACCCTCAAGTGACCCCAGGGACTTCTTCAGGTAGTTTCCAGTTTGGGGCATTCAGGGGGCATCTTGACATCTCCTGGCAAAACATTTTGGCCTGAGGGCAGTGGACGTGTAAAGATTGTATCGGAGGGGGGGTGGCAATTTCCCTTAAGGGTGAGTTGTGATTATCGGTCCCAAAGACCGCCGTGACCCGGCCCCGGTCATCAGGGCCCGGTCCTGAAGCCCAAACTCCAGAATGTTTTAGCGGCCGCAACTCGCAGCCCGGCGAAATTATTCGCTATACCGCCGGATGATGATGATTCCCAAAACCAGGCAGAGCAGGCTATAGGCCCCGAGGATGGCCAGAGAGCCCAGGCTTTCCAGATTCCAGGTGGGAAAACGGAGGAGGCGATTGGTCTGGGTCAAAGGCAACATCTTGATGATATCCCTGATCAGCCAGGGCATCTCCTCCACCGGGAAAAAGGTGCCGCAGA
Source organism: uncultured delta proteobacterium (assembly GCA_963812015.1). Classification (GTDB taxonomy): domain Bacteria; phylum Desulfobacterota; class Desulfobaccia; order Desulfobaccales; family 0-14-0-80-60-11; genus 0-14-0-80-60-11. Next base: position 59,449 of record CAWETI010000003.1, read on the forward strand.
AAAACGCCATGGGCATGATAAAAAAATTGGTGAACGTGGCCGTATCTTCATGGGACCGGGACTTCATCCCCACAATCACCCCAAAGGCGGCAAACACGAGGCAATTGAGGAGCAGGGCCAGGATGAATATGAGGTTGAAGTGAAAGCCGCTTCCCAGAAACAGCCCCATCCCCAGGAGGATAACCGAGGCGAACAACCCCCGGACCATGCCGGCCAGGATCTGGCCCACCACAATGTCGGCCGCGGTCACCGGGGCCTGGATATAGACCTGAAAAGTGCGGAAGTGAAGGCGCCCCACCGTCATGCTGGTGGCGATCCAGGTATACGAATTGGTCATGGAGGTCATGGCGATGAGGCCAGGGAGCAAGTAGTCCAGGTAGGTGCCCCCCGAAATGGCCACGCGTTTTCCCAAACCCAGCCCAAAGGCCAGGAGATAGAGTAAGGGGGAAAAGAGGGCGGAAACCACATAGCCCAGCCTCAGCAACCGGCGTCGGAACAGCAGGATTTCACGGTAGAAGATGGGAAACCAGTTCACTTGGTCAGCCTCTCCCCGGTGAGTTGGATAAACACGTCTTCCAGATTGACCTGGCGGATGATGACGCCGGAGGGTTCGGTTTGCGCCCGGGCATAGGCCGCCTCTTTATCCCGGACCAGCAGATACTGCCGCCGCCCGCTGTTGAGGGTTTCCACCACATACCCTCCCACCTTGGCCACCAGGGCCTGCGGGGTGTCCAGGGCGATGAGCCGGCCCCGGTTCAGGACCCCCACCCGGTCACAGAGCATTTCCGCTTCCTCGATATAGTGGGTGGTCAGGATAATAGTGATGCCCCCCAGCTTGAGTTCCTGGATGAGACTCCAGAGTTGGCGCCGCACTTGGGGGTCAAGACCCACGGTGGGCTCATCTAAAAAAAGCACCCGAGGCCGGGACACCAGGGCCCGGAGTACCAGGAGCCGCCGCTGCATCCCCCCGGAGAAATCCCGCACCAGGCTGTCCGCTCGTTCCTGCAAGTCCCCGAACTCCAGGAGTTCCGCTATCCGGTGCCGCAGCGCCGGCATTCGGTACAACCGCCCGTAGATCCACAAGTTTTCAAACGCGGTCAGTTCCCGGTCCAGGTTGATTTCCTGGGGGCAGACCCCGATGAGCTTTTTCACGTCCAACGGCTGGCGCACTACATCAAAGCCGTGAATCCGGGCCGTGCCCCGGGTGGGTTGGGCCAGAGTGGTCAAAATCTTAATGGTGGTGGTTTTGCCCGCCCCGTTGGGGCCCAGCAGGCCAAAGATCTCTCCCGGGGGAATCTGCAAAGATAAACCGTCCAGGGCCACAAGGTCCTGGTATTGCTTCCCCAGATTGTCAGTAAAAATCATGGTGTCCATAGCCATATCGGAGGCAAAAAACTTGCATAGAGTCACGCTGGCGGGGCTTGGCGCACGCCAGTCAACCCCGGCATGAATATTATAACCTGATTTTGGCAAAAGCGGGGGGGTAAGGGGGCTGCCGCATCATTTCCGGAATTCCCGGAGCAGACCAAATGCTCGAGGTCTCCGTAAACCGGCATCGAACAGTTGAGGCTGAAACCAACGGCAGGAGGTCAGGTATGAGGTCCCGGTGGCCGGGCCCTGGCCACCAGGGGTTGATTGGTCATCAAGGGGTGCGGCAGTCCCGCCCCGGGTGCCTCAAAGGGGGGTGACTTTACCATCCTGGACCTGGTATCCCAGGGTTTTCAGGATGACTGCCTGCTGGTCAGTGACTTCCTCGATCACCCTCTTCAGTTTGCCGTCGGGGTCCTTGGCGTAGATGGCGGTCCGTAAAGCCCGCAATTCCTCCATGGCCTCGCTGGGGGTCATTTTGCTACCGGCGGCAGCCAGCCGCTGGCAGAGCAGCGTGAGGTAAGTGAGGGCCGCCACACAGACGAACAGGTGAACCCGGACCTTCGAATCGGTCCAGTGGTATAAAGGCAACAGCGCTTTTTGGAAGAGACTGCGGTTATCTTTGGCGTTGCCGTGAGGCCGGATACCATTGCTGCCTTTGTCATTGCCCAACTCGGGTCCCAGGACGGCCTGGGTCATGCAGGTGTCATAAATCTCCTCCACGCCCCAGTCCATATGATCGGTGATGAGGATATTCTTCCCGAAATGGCGCACGACAGCGGCCATCTCACCATGATCCAACTGGAACTCCAGGCGGGGCTGGCCTTTTTCTTCTTTGAAATTCAACTGGAAGAGAGCCGGACTGATTTTGAGGCGGTGGCAAAGTTGGGCCAGGTGAGTTTTGACGGAGTCAACCGCGTTCCCCTGGGTGGCTTCCTGGGCATAGCGCTGCTGCAACGCCACCATTTCCTTGCGCACCCTCGTCACTTTTTTGCCCAGCTCCTGGTAGCTCTTATGAAAGCTCTTGGGGTCAAAGGTGATGATTGCCCGGCGAGGACGGTTCCAAAAGGCCGCCTGAGTTTCATAATACAGAATTTTTTCGTCTTCTTTGCCAACGTAAGAGGGCAGGGCCTCACGTTTCCCCGGGAGGGGGCGGAAATCTTTCAAAGAAATTTCGGTCAGCTCGGGGGCAAACTCCGGGGCGTAAGAGGCAATAAAGTGCATGCCTTCTTTGGCATCGATCTGCTCAATGAGGGGTGCGGTGTCCATTTGTTGGTTGACGAGCAAGGTGACATCCTGGATCTTCACCCCCAGGCTGGAGACTTTGGCCAGGAGGCGCTCCATATGATCAGAGAAGCCGGTGACGGGCAAGCCACCGGAAAAACTCTGGTAATAAAACGGAACCCCGGCGCTCTTCTCGGCAATCAAGGCCAATCCCAACTGTTGTTGGGCATAATGTTCCGCCAGGAAATCCTGATCCGGCTGGGGAATCCCCTCAAAGGCCGACGGCTTGGGAGGAGAGGAAATATTGGCGGCCTCAATGACCAGGCGGTACGGCTGAGAAGGCAGGAGTGAATGGACCTTTTTAAAAAAGGCCGTCTTGATTTTGTCCAGGTCAGAATCACTGATCCGATCCCAGTGGTTCCAAAAATTTTGGGAGTTCAAAGATTCCAGCCTCAGGGGGCGAATCCTTTGAATATCTGTGGTTTCGTACCAGTTAGCCAGTTGCCTTTTGCTGGTGGGGGCGATGGCCCGGTTCAGCGCGGCATAGAAGACCAGTTCCCCCAGCGAGGGCCCCCGGACTCGTTTTTTGGGGGGGAGGATCTCATTAATCATCCCGGCCAAGTCCATGGCTCGATCAAGTTCGTTGAGGGCAAAAACCGACCCGAACTCCTTGGGGGAGAACCCACCTTTTCCTAAAACCTCCTGGACCTTATCTGCGGTGCCCAGGTACACTTGGTTAATCGTGGTGGGTTTGCCATAGACCCGCTGGGTTTCCCGAATATAAAAATATTCATGACCCTTTTTGACTTTCTTGTAGAGATGCGCCATTTTCAATCCATTTTTTAATAAATTAAGTTAATTTTTAAATTAACGCCGCTATTAATTTAACAAATTTTTTGTCACGAAGAAAATGAGGCAAAGTACTCTTTTTTATAGAGCAAAGTACTCTTTCGCTAGTCTTTTGAGTAGAGAATTCAGTATCCTATCAACTAGGAGGGGGACTACTGTAGGGTTCAGGAAAGGGAAGAGGCCGTATATCCCATGCGGATGGCGTATTTCACCAGGTCGGTATTTTTCTTGAGGTTTAATTTCTTCATAATTTTCGTGCGATGATTTTGAATGGTTCGGAAACTGAGAAACAGGATTTCCGCAATTTCTTTGCTCGATTTGCCCTCGGCGATCAGGGTGATAATCTCAATTTCCCGGGGGGAGAGTTGGTCGGAAGGTTCGACATTGTCCTGGCGCCGATTCTGGACATAGATGGTTACCAGGTCACTGGAAAGCAAGGGGGACACGTAGATCATCCCCTGCCTGATCTGCTCGATGGCATAGAGAAGTTCTTTGGGGGCATCCTCTTTCAGCAGATAGCCGTCCACTCCGGCCGCCAGGGCATTATTCAGGTATTCGGTCTTTTTGTGCATGGTCAGAATCAACACTTTGACAGCCGGGTAGGCCTTCTTAATCTCTCGGGTGGCTTCTATCCCCGGGAGCGAAGGCATGGAGATATCGAGGATCACCATATCAACCGCCCGGCCTTTCAAAAGCTTCAGCAGCTCCAGTCCATCCCCCACTTCTCCCACGACTTCCAGTCCTGGTATTGCTTCAATGATTTTCTTAATCCCTTCGCGCACCAGAACGTGATCTTCGGCTAAGATAATTTTATACATGACTATTTCCATGAATTACTCGTTGGAATAGAAAACCTGATGGTGGTCCCCTGACCCTGCCGGCTTGAGATCTGGAGCGAGCCTTCGGCCATGAGGGCCCTTTCATTCATGGCACTCAACCCCAGACTTTTTTGGGCGACCTTCCGGGACATGGCCCTCCTTAAATTAAACCCTCGGCCGTTATCTTTTATCACAAAGGTTACTTGCCCGTTATCTCTTTTCACCTTCACCGAGACCAGGCTGGCCCTGGCATGCTTGACCACATTAGTCAAGGATTCCTGAAAAATGCGATAAATGTTGATTTGGGTTTCCGGCGAAAAGAGCGGATCGATCTCGTCCATCACCACTTCACTTTGCATATTATGATTACGGCAGATCTCCTCAACCAAATAACCCAGCGACGCGGACAGGCCCAGATCATCCAAACTTGACGGACTGAGGTCCCAAGACAAGCGTCGGACATTTTCGATGACCGTATCGATATAAGACAGCATGTGTTCGCAACCGGCCTTCAGGGGTTGCTGATCTGCCGACAACTCCTCTTCAATGGCCACCAAATGGATTTTCAAAACCGTCAGGGCCTGACCCAGCTCGTCATGCAATTCCCTGGCGACCCGCCGACGCTCTTGTTCCTGGATGCTCAGGATTCGGGCCGTCAGCAGCCGCAGTTCCTGTTCCGACTCCTTCAGGGCCTTCTCCGCCCGGCGGCCCTCGGCTCGGGCCCGCAGTGCCGTAATGCCATAGGCCAAATCGTTGGCCAGGCCCATAAGCAAGCTGACCTCTTCATCATCAAAGGCATTGGCAGTTTCGGCATAGATGGCCAGGGCTCCGAAGGTATGGGCCTCGTTCAGCGGGAGAGCCAGAACCGAGGCATAGCCTCGTTTGAGGGCTTCCTCACGCATGAAGGCCGCTTCGGGGTCAGTCTGCATATCCTGGCAAATCGCCGGTTTCCCCATTCGGATGGCTTTTCCCATGGGCCCGCGGCCCCGCACTTGATCCGCCCAGGTTAACTGCAATTGCTCCACATAACCGTCATCAAATCCGGTTTGAGCCACCGGGCGGACGGATTTGCTGGCATCGTCCTGGGCAAAACCCACCCAGGCCATGCGATAACCGCCAACCTCCACGATGATCCGGCACACCTCGTTCAATAATTCCGTCTCATTGGTGGCGCGAATCAAGGCCTGGTGACATTCCGTGATGGCCTTGAAGGCGCGGCTGACTTGCCACAGCCGCTCTCCCATCCGCTTGCGTTCCGTGATATCCTCAATGATGCTCATAGTGCCGGTCTTGGCGCCGGCGCCATCATGGAGGGGCGCGGTGGACACGCTCACATCGATGAGGGAGCTGTCCCGCCGCTGCCGGCGCAGCTCCAAACCCAGTATGGTCTCCCCCTGCAGCCTGCGTTGATCCAGCGCCCTAAATTCATCCTTCTGGCTTTTGGGTATGATTGGCAAGGGTTGCCCCAAAACCTCTTCCTGACGCCACCCAAACATGCGTTCCGCCGCCGGATTCCAGCTTATGATCTTGCCTCCCATGTCCCTGGCGATAATAGCCAGGGGAGAGGCTTCAACCAGGGTCCGCAGTCGATTGTTGACCTCCTGCAGGGCCGCGGCCGCCCGTTGGCTCGCGGTGATATCCCGGGCAACGGTGGAGATAAACTCCACCTTACCCGAAGCGCCTTTATGGACAATGACTACCTGGGACGTGGGGATTTCCTGACCGGTGCGGCTCAAAAACGTGGTTTCCCCGCTCCAGACCTCGTGGCCTATGGCCCCGGCAACGCCATGCTCTCCAATGAATCGGGAAGCCCACTCGGGCTGTAGGTCTTTAACCGTGAGCCGCGAGACATCCTCATCCACCCCGATACCCAACATGGTGCGACCGGCCCGGTTGATATAGAGCACCCGGCCCTCATGGTCGGCGGTGCCCACCAGATCGGAAGTGGCTTCCAGGATGGCGGCCAGGCGCGCCCGTCCGGCTTCGGCTTGCTTCTGCTCGGTAATATCCCGGTTGATTTCCAAAATAGCGGCGGGGTTTCCTGCCTGGTCCCGCTGCAAAGCCCAGCGGCTGGTCACGACGATGCGCCGGCCATCCCGCCGGGTATGCGCTAACTCACCCTGCCATTGCCCCTGGCGAAAAAACTTGGCTACCAGGTCCTCCACCGGGGAGGGAAACTCCGTGTGCAGGAGTTCATAGGTGTCTTGCCCCACCACTTCTGTCTTGCTCCAGCCATAGGTTTCCTCGGCCCCGGCATTCCAGAAGACAATGCGGTTATTCAGGTCTCGGACGATAATGGCGTCGTGGGCCAGGTCCAGAAGTTCGGCCTGACGGTGCAACTCTTTCTCCACCCGCTTACGCGCCGTGATATCGGCAAGAATCCCCATATTGCCGATGATTTCGCCGTTGGCGCCCAACAGCGACGCGGTCCATAAATGCACGTCAAGCATCGAGCCGTCTTTGCACACGCGCTTAAGTTCCAGGGCCGATTGCGCCGTTCCCGCCATTTCCCTCTGAAGCCTGACTTCCTCCTCAGTCCACTGGTATTCCGGAATCACGGGGAGATACCCCCCCATCACTTCTGATGCCTGCCAGCCGAACATACGTTCCGCCCCGGGGTTCCATAGGGTGATTTTGAAATCGAGATCCAGGGTAATGATGGCCAGAGGCGACGCCTGGATTAAGGTCTGCAAGGTGTGGGTGGTTTCCCGCAGGGCCTCCTCAGCTTGTTTTCTTTCGGTAATGTCCAGGGCCAGTCCCTGCAGGAACAGAAACTCACCTGCCTTATCATAGACCATCCTGGCTTCATCCCGGAACCAGACGACCCGGCCGGATTTGGCCAGCAGGCGGTATTCGGTGGCAAACGGCTCACCCGATGCGAAACTATGGGCAATCTCGTTCAGCACCCGCTCCCGGTCATCCAAATGGATCTGCCGTTCCCAGGTCTCCCTGCCATCAGCCCGCCATTCCGCGGGGAAAAGCCGAGCAGGGTCTCGATCTGCGGGCTGACATAGAGGAGGTCGACTCCTTTAGCGAGCGAGATGATGTAGGTGATGGCCGGGATTTGCTCCACCAGGGTGCGATATTTGGCCTCGCTAAAGCGCAGGGATTGTTCAATCTTGGTGCGGACCCGGAGTTCCGCTTCCAGCGAGGCATTGGCTTGTTGCAATTGCGCGGTCCGTTCCGCCACCCTGATTTCCAGGTCCTCCTTGGCCCGGCGTAGGGCCGCTTCCGCCTGGACCCGGGCAATGGCGCTGCCTACCTGGGTAGCCAGGGTTTCCAGGGCCACCCGGGCCGTGGCCGGCACCTCTTCATAGTGGTGGGAAGCGATGTTGATAGAGGCGATGACCCGGTCCTGGTGGATTACCGGGATGATCGTGGCCGAGCGGAGACCTTCCTTCAGGCCCCTTTCATCCAGTATTCCCGGCAGGTCTTGCAGGCGGGCATACACGGGTCTTCCCGCCAGAACGACATAAGCATTGAGTGAGTCGGCCGGGTAATGCGAGACGCTATGCACGAACTCGGGGGAGAAGCCCTGGTGATAGGCCAGGTCCAGATCTCCGGAAGCGGGGTCCACCAGATACACCCCCCCGCTGTCCAGGCCCGAAATCATGATGGCAGTTTCCAAGCAGAACCGCAAAGTCTCGTGCAACCCGACCTTGCCGCTGAGGGTCAGGCCCAAATCGCGCTGGAGGCGGATGATCGCCTCGGTGCGCCGGCGTTCCTCAATCTCACGGCGTAGTTGGGTGTTGGCCGCCTGTAATCCCGCAGTCCGCTCGGCCACCAATCCTTCCAGCTCTTCAAAGGCCCGGCGCCGGAGATCTTCCATCTGCTTGCGTTCGGTGATGTCCTCCTGGACTGCAATCCAACATTGCTTCCCGGCTATTTCCAGGGCACTGATCCGGGCATAGGAATGGAAGGGGGTGCCGTCTTTCCGGCGGTTCCTGACCTCACCGGCCCAGAGCCCGGTGGTCCGCAACTGCTTTATAATATCCCCGGCAATCCTGGCGCTTTCCTCCGCAGAACCATCGTTTAACACTGATACCTGTTGACCGATCAATTCCCCTGGCTGATAGCCGAACATGGCGCAGGATGCCGGGTTAGTAAACACGATCCGTTCATCTTCGTCAGTCATGACAACGCCTTCCGCCATGCTCTCCAGGACCCGGGTCTGGGTTTGCAAAGACTCTGCCACCCGCTGGCGTTCAGTGATGTCCAGCAAAGTGCCGACAATGGCCGGCCGCCCCTGGTATTCCACCGCCCGCCCGAAGGACTCGCAGTAAATCACGCTGCCGTCTCGGTGAAGACCCCGGAAGGTATAATGCGCCGCCTCCAGTTCACCGGAGAGCCGCCGGCGGATGTTCTCCTGAACCAGGGGGAGGTCTTCGGGGTGAATCAGGTCACTGGGCGCCACTGCCCCGGCCATAATTTCCTCCGGCTGGTACCCGAATGTCTGGGCCATGGTGGGATTTACATAGACGAGGCACCGGTCCTGAACGACGTACACCCCGGCCAAAGAACTTTCCGTGACCATGCGGTAACGGGCTTCGCTCCCTTTCAGGGCCTCTTGCGCTTGCTTGCGCTGGTCGATATCCCGGAACACTGCCAGGATACGGTCGCGGCCATCGAGCCGGACGGGTTTCAGGTGCACTTCCACCCAGAAAACCCGTCCGGCTCGATCCCGGGCCTGCCATTCAAAGACCTGGGAGCTTCCAAGCGCGACCTTGGCCAATAACCTTTGGGCCGATTCCGGTGGCGCCCCGGAATCGGAATCACTGCCACCCAAGGTCGTCACGTTGAGCTGCCGGGCTTCCTCCGGGGTGTACCCGAACATCTCGCACATCCCCCGATTGACGTCGATGATCTCACCGGTCGCACCATCGTGCATCAGAATGGCATCGTCCAACGCATTGAAAATCGCCCGGCAATCAGCCCGGGAAATATCCATGGCAGGTCCTGCCCCCGCATAGTCTTGTAAGGCCACTATCCTGCGCCCCTTGTCATTTATTCATGTAAACTGTTGTTTATTATAATTATTGTATCTTTAATTAATCATTATTTCCAGGAGAATCAGGAGGATTCCCCATCGGTGGCGTTGAGCATTTCCTGGGTCAGCAAATTCAATAAACCCCATACCGCATCCAGAGACCAGAATCGGTCCAGGTGGGCCGGCAAGGTAAACGAAACCTGGGCCGGGAACTCATCGTCGGCCTGCCATAAAATTACTTCCACCACCAAACCGGGGAAGACGTGCAGCGCCACCGCCGCATCGCCTGCGGGCCTGGCCTCGCCCTGCAGTTTTTTCCCGGCTGCCGCAAAACCGGCCGCGTCCCGGCCGAAGCGCTCTTCCAAAGGGGCGCCGGGCAGGTTGTGGTGGCCCCGGAAAAAAGTGGCCCCGCCGGGTAATTCCAGCGGACTGATCGCCGGCCCCAGGAGTGGCGGGTTGACGTGCAACAGGTACAACAAAGCCGTGAGGCAGAGCCGAAATCCAGGCTCCGCCTCGGGGGCATCACCAAGCTGCACCTGCCGCCGGATCGGGTCCAGCCGCAAGCTCCGGTCCAGAAACGGCAGATGATACACTCCCCCCTGATACCCTGCCCCGGTGCGGTCGGAAATTTCTTGGGGGTCGCGACCCTCGAAATCCTGCCAGATTTCCTCGCTTACGTCGCTACACTTTTCATACGCCATGGCTGACCTCCGGGGATGCCGACGTCCAACCGGAGACGGTAACAATCGAGAAAATCCTCTTGGGGATGGAGTCCGCCGGGGCCCGGAATCATCCGGATATCCGGGCGTGGCCGCCCCCTTGCGCTTTTTGCAGCTCCGGTCAGGCGCAACTTAGATGATTCATGGGGTTCGGCATCATGGTATATTACCCAATGGATTCTCTATAAATACCTCACTATGGGCGGAACATGCAAAAATTCTTCTATCCACGCAGTGTGGCCGTGGTGGGAGTCTCCGAAGACCCCGCCAACCTGGCCCAGGGAATTGTCGCCAACCTGCTGCACTTCAAGTATCAGGGAAAAATCTTCCTGGTGGGGCGCCGGCCCGGCGTAACCTTCGGCCTGCCCATCTTTCCCGGGTTATCTGACCTGCCCGAGAAAGTGGACCTCGTGGCCATCCTGGCGCCGGCCCGGGTCGTACCTTCCCTGGTGAGAGAATGCGGCGAACTGGGGATTTCCCGGGTAGTGGTGGAATCCGCCGGTTTCTCGGAATTGAACGACGCAGGTAAAGCCCTGGGAGACGAGGTGCAAGCGGCTCTCCGCCAGTATGGCATGCGCCTGGTGGGGCCCAATGGCCTGGGCCTCGTCAACCTCGAGATCGGCCTAGCCCTGCCCTTTGCCCAGATCGGCTCCCGCATTCGCAAGGGCCGCATCTCCATCATTGCCCAGAGCGGTGGGGTGGCCACCCATGTCCTGGCCTGGATGACCAAAGAAGGCCTGGGCCTCAACAAGTTTTTGAGTCTGGGCAACAAGCTCGATCTGGCCGAAAACGAGGTCCTGGAGTATCTGCTGGAGGACCCGGGCACCGAGGCCATCTACATTTACCTGGAAGGCCTGGAAGACGGCCGGGGGCTCCTGGCCGTTGCCGACCGGGCCGCCAAGCCCATCTACCTGCATCTGGCCAATGTGGGGCCGGAGACGGCCACCATCGCCCAATCACATACCGCCTCCCTGACCACCGATGAGCGGGTGCTGGAGGCCGCCTGCCGCCAAAGCCGGATCGCCCGGGTCAAGACTCAGTCCGAGTTTTTGAACGCCGCCCGCCTGGTGGGCCAACCCCCGGTTCGGGGCAATCGCCTGGTGGTCTTCTCCCGTAGCGGCGGCGAGGCCGTGGTCACCGCCTATGCCTGCCGAAAGTTTGGTTTCACCCTGCCGCCCCTGTCCGAGTCGCTGGTCCAGTCCATCAAGGCGCGCTCCCGGGCCGGGGTTATCCACCCCACCAACCCCATCGACCTGGGGGATATCTTTGATTTCGGCGTTTACACTGACATCATGGCCGCGGTGTGCCGGGACCCCCAGGTGGATGCGGTGCTGTTCCACTATGGGCCGGTGGCGGATTTTGAGCGGGAACTCGCCCGGGAGATGGCCCGGCGCATGGTGGAGTTGGCCCGAGAGGCCCAAAAACCCCTGGCCATCACCGTAGTGTGCACCCTGGATGAAGCGGACTATCTCCGGGAAACCCTGGGGATTCCGACCTTTCATTTTCCCGAGGACGCGGTCCAGGCCCTGGCCCTCAGCCGTGACCTGGCGGCCCGGGGAGAAAGCCGGGGGCCGGCGGCGCCATCGCCCCCCTTGCGGGAGACCGACACTATTGCCCGGGCCCTGGCTGGCCCCCACCCGGCAGGTTTTATCTCTCTCTCCCGGGCCCTGGCCGTGATCGAGGCCCTGGGCATCCCGTTGGCCCCCTGGGTTGCGGTCGCCGGCCCGGATGAGGCGACGGCCGCAGCCGCCCACCTGGGTTTTCCGGTGGTGCTCAAGCTCTCCGCCCCTAGCCTGATTCACAAAACTGAGGCCGGCGGGCTCGCTATGGACCTGCATGATGCGGCCGCAGTTCAGGAAGCCTTCGCCCGGCTGGCTGAAGTGGCCCAGGGCCATCTGCCGCCCCATGAGGCCTGGGAGGTGGTGGTCATGTCCCAGGTGGCCGGGGGCCGGGAAGTGCTCCTGGGGGCCCGTCGGGATGATTCCTTCGGCCCGGTGGTGGCCTTCGGCGCCGGGGGCGTTGATACCGAAATCCTGGACGACGTCTCCCTCCGGGTCGCCCCCCTATCACCGGCCCAGGCCCGGGACCTCATGGCCGAAACCCGTATCGGCCGCATCCTGGCGGGGACCCGGGGCCAACCGCCGGCGGACCTGGGCAGCTTGAGCCGGGCCCTGGCGGCCTTGTCCCAGTTGATGCGCCAGTTTTCCCAAATCCGGGAAGTTGACCTCAACCCGGTGCGGGTCTTGCCGGGAAAACCAGGGATGCTGGCCCTGGACGCCCGCATCCGGGTGGATAGGTAAGTCTTCTCCGAGCCCCGGACTGAAAGCGTCGAATCGCAACTGGCGTCGCGATTCAGAAATACCTTAACAAATAGTGCGCCATTTTTTCCTTCCCCTTGATGGGGGAGGGTCGGGGTGGGGGTGAAAGAAATCCCTGGGAATCCATAGATGTTGAGAATGAATTCCCCCTCCCCCCACCTGGGCGCCGGCGCCGCAGCCGCGGCAGGCTTGCCCAGATTTTGAAAGGTAGTTATATTTAATAAACAATGTTTCGATAACTTCCTGCCTCCTGAGGTCTTCCAGCGCAGGTCCCCTTGCCCTGGTTAATTCCGCGTAGAAAGATAGCGAAGAGGATAAGAGAATCATGAGCGGTCTTGAGTTTGTCCTGGTGGGTCTGGCTGCGGTCGTCGGGGGTGCGGTGAATGCCCTGGCCGGCGGCGGCACCCTCATAACTTTTCCGATGCTCACTGCGGTGGGTGTCCCGGCGGTTGCGGCCAACATCACCAATACGGTGGCGCTCTGTCCCGGTTACCTCGGGGGGGCCTTGGCCCAGTTGCGCGACCTGCGCGGGCATGAGCGACGGTTGTGGCTGCTCGCGCCGGCCGGGGCCCTGGGCGGGATCGCCGGGGGCATCTTGCTCCTGAACACCGGCGAGCATGCCTTTCGGACGATGGTGCCTTACTTGATCCTCCTCGCCACCGGCTTGTTGGCCGTCCAGGACCGACTGCGGACCTGGCTCGTGCAGCGGGCCGAACGGAAAGGAACGGGGACCCCCCACGAGGCCTGGACGGTTCTGCCGGTAGGCTTGGCCTCGATCTACGGGGGCTATTTCGGGGCCGGGCTCAGCGTGATCGTGCTGGCCGTGTTGGGACTCGTTCTGGATGACACCCTGACCCGATTGAACGCCCTCAAGCAAGTCCTGTCGTTCAGCATCAACCTTGCCGCAGCCATCTTCTTCCTGTTTTCGGGGCAGGTGGTGTGGTCGGCGATGCTGGTGATGGCGGTGGGCGCCCTAATGGGCGGCGCCTTGGGCGGCCGCCTGGCCGGGCGGATTCGAGCGGTCACCTTGCGCCGGATCATCGTGACGGCCGGGGTCGTGATCGCCTTGATCTATTTCATCCGCTGAGAGCATCGGCGGCTTCAAGACAATCTTTGCCCGTGTGCTTCTTTTTTTAAAGATAATCTTACGACCCGGCGGCAGGGAACCTTAAAGAAGCGGGGGCTGCGCCCATGAAAGACAAGATGAAAGAGATTACCCCCCGGACGCTGGCGGCGCTCATCCGCCGGCATCCCCGGGTGGTGGCCCTCACCGGGGCCGGCATCTCGGTTGAGTCGGGCATCCCCAGCTTTAGGGGGGCGGGCGGCCTCTGGGACCGCTATGACCCCATGGAATACGCCCATATCCAGGCCTTGCGCCGCGACCCGGCCAAGGTCTGGCAACTCCTCAAAGAGATGGACGCGACCATCACCCGGGCCCGGCCCAATCCGGCCCACTACGCCCTGGCGGAGTTGGAGGCCAGGGGGTTTTTAGTCGGCATCATCACCCAGAACGTCGATAATCTCCACCAGGCGGCGGGGTCAAAGCGGGTGGTGGAGTACCACGGCAATGCCCTGCGTTTCATCTGCGATACCTGCAAGGGCCATCACCCCCGGGAGACCCTGGATTTTTCCCAGACCCCGCTCTATTGCCTGTGCGGCGGCCTGATCCGGCCCGCCGTGGTCTTCTTCGGGGAGCCAATCCCGGCCCAGGCCCAGGAGGAAGCGGAAGAACTGGCCCAGCACTGCGACCTGCTCCTGGTCATCGGCACTTCGGGCGAGGTGGCCCCGGCCAGCTACATCCCGGCCATCGCCAAGGAATGGCACGCCATTATCGTGGAAAGCAACCTGGAACCCACCCGTCTCACCTCCAGCCTCACCGACCACTTCCTCAAAGGCTCTGCGGGGGAATTGCTGCCACAAGTTCTGGAAAATATATAAAATAATTTATAAATTTTTCTTGTAATCTGAAATAATTAGGTTGTAATATTGTGCCATTGTGATGAATAAAAAGTTTGCAGTATGAGAGGCCAAAATGACCGATGCAAAAATTGTATTCAAGGTAGGCACAATTGAATTTACAGGTGAAGGGGAACAGGAGTGGCTATCTCAACAACTTGACAAGATTCTGGAGAAGGCAGCAGACCTTTCTGCGATTGTCCCACAATCTATTGCCCCGCAAGGTACTGAATCGCAACCAGAATCTCACGCTCCAATGGGGCCAGATGCTAATATTGCACAACAAACTTTAGCCGCATTTTTGAGAGAAAAAAATGCCACTGCTCAGCAGACAAAGAAATTTCTGGCAACTGCGGTTTGGCTCGAAGCTAAAGGGAAAAATCGACTTACCACAGGAGATGTAATTAAAGCTCTTAAAGACAGTAATCAAACTAAGCTAAGCAATCCCTCCCGTAGCTTAACCGCAAATGTTTCTGCTGGCTTCTGCGAAAGAGATGGAAAAGAATTTTTTGTTACAGAAGATGGGAAAACGTCTCTTTAGAATATCTCAATAGATATGATAACGCCTGACCAAGCTCTCTCGTCAATTCCCCCTGCACTGAGGGAACCCCTTATTGAAGAATATAATAATATTGTTCAAAATTACATGGAAAGGAGATGGTCCCCTTCAGAACTTAGCGGAGGAAAATTTTGTGAAATTGTCTACACTATCCTTGAAGGCTTTTTATCAGGTTCGTTTGCTTCCAGTCCAAGCAAACCGCGAGACTTTGTGTCCGCATGTCGCTCTCTTGAAACAAAAGCCTCAAGTGTAAGGAGTTTTCAAATCCTTATCCCTCGAATGTTGCCCCCCTTGTATGAAATTCGTAATAACAGAGGAGTTGGTCATGTTGGTGGGGACGTAGACCCAAATCATATGGACGCTATGTCAGTTCTGTCAATGACCTCATGGATCATGGGCGAGCTTGTTAGGGCATCCCATAGTGTAGGAACTGAAGAGGCCCAAAGAGTTGTAGACTCGCTTACCGAACGTCGTATCCCATTGGTTTGGCAGGTAGCTGGATTAAAGCGGGTTCTTAATCCAAAATTATCATTAAAGGACCAGATTCTTTTACTTTTGTCGTCGGTTCCATCTGAAGTCGATTTTGAAGAACTTTTCAAATGGACTGATTATAAAAATAAATCGTATTTTAAAAAAACTTTAATACAGCTCCATAAATTAAGATTTTTGGAATTTAATGAAAGAGAAAATAAAATTCAGATTCTCCCTCCTGGGTCTGATTATATACTGAAATTCGTTATGTAATTTAGCTAGTTAAATAATTAGAAATAAATTTAAGAAAGAAAGGGGCGACCCAATGGGTCGCCCCTTCTTATACGGGTTGGGAGGGCAGGGCCGTTGGCCCTGGCCCTCTCCCCAACTTCCCTCATTCCCCCTGCCGGGCGAACGTTAGCCCGTAGCCCGTAGGGCGGGAAAGCGAAGCGCATCCCGCCTTCCGATTCTTTAACCTTCTCCGTCATTCGTCGCCCCTGTGCTGGCTCTTGGCCCCGTTAACTGATAACCTTGCTCCCGCTTATCAATAAAAACCAAGCACGGGAAACCCATGGATAAACGCTGTTCCATCTGCACTCACTCCGCCCTCGCCGAGATCGACCAGGCTTTGCGGGCCGGGGTGTCCCTGCGTTCACTGGCCGCCCAATACGGGCTTTCCCTCTCGGCTCTGTCCCGCCACACCAAACATCTTCGCCGGGCCCTTGCCAACGCCGCGGACGAGGTTCACCAGGCCCATCAAGCCGCGCTCCTGGATAAATTGGACCTGTTTGATGTCCGCCTGGACCGAATCTTTCGCAAGTCCGAAGAACTCAACTCCCTCCATGTTTCCCTGGGCTGTATTCAGGAGGGCCTCCGCATCTTCGCCCTCCGGGAAAAAATCCGCCAATCCCGGGAAGGTCAGCTTTAATGCCGCCGTTCCGCATCTCCTGCGCCCAACGGCCGATTTCCTACGGGTATTCAACGACTTTCCCCCGCAACCCTTCCGCATATATCCGGGCTCCCTCCGACGCGGAAGCGGCGCGAACTCCCCTTTCCGTCCCGGCCGAGAGACGGGCAAGACAAAAAGAACTGAAAAAATAAGCCGAAAATGAGTACTTATCGTAGTTACATGGTGCCAAAAATTTAGGGGCGGGTTTCAAACCCGCCCCCAGACGTAGGTAGCCGCAGGCTTTAGCCTGCGTCACGTATAGTTGCCCCAGGGGCTAATGATCCCGCCCCTGAATTATGCTCGTCAGTTAACCGCGGACTTGGGCAGTTCCTCCTGCCGTTCAAACGTCAATCCATCCTGATCTCCGTCCACCCGGATGGTGTCGCCTTCCTTGAACTCGCCCCCAAGGAGCATGGGCGCCAGCTTGTCTTGCAGATAGTGCTGGATGGCCCGGCGCAGGGGGCGAGCCCCGTAGGTCGGGTCGTAGCCGGCGTCCGCCAGGAAGTCTCTTGCCTTATCGGTGAGTTCCAATTGCAGATGCCGTTCTTCCAGCAGGCGCCGCAACCGGACAATCTGCAGGGTGACGATTTCCCGCAGCTGCTCCTTGGTGAGGCGCTGGAAGATGAGGATGTCGTCCACCCGGTTCAGGAACTCCGGCTTGAAGTGGAGCCGGAGGGCCTCCATGACCCGGTCTCGCAGGATTTTTTCGTCGCTGACCTCGGCGATATACTGGCTGCCGATATTGGAGGTCATGATCACGATGGTGTTCTTAAAATCCACGGTGCGGCCGTGGCCGTCGGTGAGACGGCCGTCGTCCAGGATCTGGAGGAGCGAGTTGAACACCTCCGGGTGGGCCTTTTCGATCTCGTCGAACAGCACCACGGCATAGGGCCGGCGGCGCACCGCTTCGGTGAGCTGGCCCCCTTCCTCGTAACCCACATAGCCCGGCGGGGCGCCGATGAGCCGGGAGACCGTGTGCTTCTCCATATATTCGCTCATGTCCAGGCGGATCATGGCCGCTTCCGAGTCAAACAGGAATTCGGCCAGGGCCCGGGCCAGCTCGGTCTTGCCCACCCCGGTGGGGCCCAGGAAGATAAAGGAACCCAGGGGCCGATTAGGGTCTTGTAAGCCGGACCGGGCACGCCGTACGGCATTGGAGACGGCTCGCACCGCCTCTTCCTGGCCCACGACCCGCTTGGCGATACGCTCTTCCATGTGCAGGAGTTTCTGCTTCTCCCCTTCCAGCATCCGGGTGACCGGGATACCGGACCACTTGGCCACCACTTCCGCCACGTCCTCGGCGTCCACCTCTTCCTTGAGCATGGCCCCTTCTGCCTGGACCTCCGCCAGCTTCTGGTTTTCGGCCTCCAGCTCTTTTTGGAGATTGAGGAGGGTGCCGTAGCTCAACTCCGCCGCCCGGGCCAGGTCGCCCAGGCGCTCCGCCTGGGCCGCTTCGATCTTAGCCTTCTCGATCTGCTCCTTGGTGGCCTGGATCTTGGTGATGGCCTCTTTTTCCTGCTGCCAGCGGGCCGTCAGGGCCGCGCTCTTTTCCTTCAGATCGGCCAGGGATTTTTCGATCTTGTCCAGACGCTCTTTTGAAGCCGGGTCCTGCTCCTTACGCAAAGCTTCCCGCTCGATCTCCTCCTGGGTGATCTTGCGCTCCACCCCGTCGATCTCCGCCGGGCGGCTGTCGATCTCCATGCGCAGTTTGGACGCGGCCTCGTCGATCAGATCCACGGCCTTGTCCGGGAGTTGCCGGTCGGTGATGTACCGATGGCTGAGGGTGGCCGCGGCCACGATGGCGCTGTCCTTGATGCGCACCCCGTGATGGACTTCGTATTTCTCCTTCAGGCCCCGGAGGATGGCGATGGTGTCCGCAACCGTTGGCTCGGCCACCATGATGGGCTGGAAGCGGCGCTCCAGGGCGGCGTCTTTTTCGATGTACTTGCGGTACTCGTTGATGGTGGTGGCGCCCACGCAGCGCAGCTCACCCCGGGCCAGGGGCGGCTTGAGCATGTTGGAGGCGTCGATGGCGCCCTCCGCAGCCCCGGCGCCCACCAGGGTGTGGAGCTCATCGATGAACATGATGATCTGGCCGTCGGACTCGGTCACTTCTTTGAGGATCGCCTTGAGCCGGTCTTCGAACTCGCCCCGGAACTTGGCGCCGGCGATGAGCGACCCCAGGTCCAGGGTCACCAGCCGCTTGTTTTTGAGGCCCTCCGGCACGTCACCGTTGACGATGCGCTGGGCCAGGCCCTCCACAATGGCGGTCTTGCCCACCCCGGCTTCGCCGATGAGCACCGGGTTGTTCTTGGTGCGCCGGGAAAGCACCTGGACGATCCGCCGGATTTCGCTGTCCCGGCCGATCACCGGGTCCAGCTTGCCGGTCCGGGCCATTTCGGTTAAATCCCGGCCGTATTTCTCCAGGGCCTGAAATTTTTCTTCCGGGGCCTGGTCGGTGATCCGTTGGGAGCCCCGCAAGTCGGCCAGAGCCTTGAGGATGGCTTCCGGGGTGAGCCCTTGAGCCTTGAGCAGCCGGCCCACCTCGCTGGCCGAATCCGCCGCCAGGGCCCCGAAGAGGTGCTCGGTGGAGATATATTCATCTTTCATCTGGCCGGCCTGTTTGAAGGCGTCGTCCAGGGCCTTATTCAAGCCGGGGGAAATATAGACCTGGGCTTCGCCGCTCACCTTGGGCAGGCGGGTCAGCAGGTCATCCGCCCCCTGGATCACATTGGCGGGCTCGATCTCCAGTTTTTTCAGGAGGGGCCGGATCAGGCCGTCCTCCTGGGCCAGAAGGGTGCGCAGCAGGTGGGCCGGCTCGATCTGGGGATTCCCCAACTGCCGGGTCAATTCCTGGGCCCCCTGCAACGCCTCCTGGGCTTTGTAGGTTAACTTGTCCATTCTCACTGCCATTATCTTGAAAACCTCCGTGTCATATGCCTAACATTGAGAAATCACTTAAAAAATGATAAGCACCAAAGAAAGCTTGTCAAGTCATTGTGAATATGTGATTACGGAAACCTCTCAAAAAGGGTGCCAGTAAATAAATTTGACGGAATTAACTTTTGGAATTAATATGAACTTAAATTTGATTATAATATTTTAAAATTGGCAAGATTTTTAATTTTTCGAAATTTTTAGGTTCAACTCTCGATAGGAGGGAATTCCTAATGCAAGTAGGAACAGAGCGCATATCTGAAGTACAAATTCATTTATTAGAAAGAGCTATGGCAGCGCGCTCCCCAAGGCAGATATTCAGTCTTCTTATGGATCTGATTAATGACGAGGACATAAATGTTGGTGATGAAGACGTACATCCAGATTGGTTAACATTGTTTGACTCAAAAATTAACTTAATACGCCGATCAGGGCCTTCATCGGCAGTCGAAAAGATTATTAATTTTTTTGGAGAACTTCAGCCCTATGATCGTGCTATTCAAGAAATTGATTCAGAAAAACTAAGATTGACTTTCTTACTTGGGGCAGGAGCATCTAAACCTGAACCATCAAATATACCTACCGTCAAGGAACTTTTACCTCATTTGCTCGAACGTGCCCGAAGGCTTGATAGAGAAGATGTTACAAAACTAGCAGAATTCTGTGAGCGAAGAGAGATAGATAATATTGAGGACTTATTAACTGCGGCTCAGCTTGCTACTTTCTGTACCAGAAATTCGAGAGTTCTATTTTTAGTTAATTATTTACTTTATAAAAGTGATCAAGAAAAAATTGAAATAGAACCTAGCGCTTGGGATTATCCTCACAGGCGTGCTCAGCGAGCTACCATTGCTGATATTTCTTCGGTTGCTTTTCTTCAAGACACTTTGCAAGTGCTTTTTGGGCTTTTGGCCAGCACTATGCTCCCTGCTCAACCTAATAAAGCACATCAAGCAATAGCAGATTACGCAAATAGACATCCTAACTCTGCAATTATAACAACCAATTACGATTGCTGCATGGATTTAGCTTTAGGAGATATAAACAGGCCTCTTCGATATCGGCTAGAGTTTGTAAATCACGACGAAAAAGATATAACCGATGCTACTCGAATGATTAAACTGCATGGCAGCTTAAATTGGTATTATTGTGAGACTTGCCAGGAAGTTCAGCTAGTTGATATACGCCTTTTGCTTCAACAATATATAGAAGATAAGTCCCCCTATCCAGTTATTGGTATTTGCAAAGATTGTGGAGGACAACGTCGCGGACTCTTAGTACCTCCACTATCTATGAAATTCGATATAGCTCCTCCTCTTACACCACTACTCGGTGAAGCACGAGATTCATTTGAAAAAGCCAACCTTATTGTGGTCGTAGGATTCTCTTTTGCAGAAGCAGATTTATATATATCGCGCATGTTGAGCAAATCTATGCAAACTGAAAACAATCAAAAACTATTAATAGTCGATCCCGATAACAAAATCGTATCACGAGTAAGGCGCAAGTTCAAAGCTAGTATTCCTAACTTTGATGAAAGTAGAATTTTACGTTTAGTGGGAGATTGCTCAGAAGTTCTTCCCAAATTTTTAGCTGGGGATTTCAAACATAAAATCGAAAAATCCAAAGCTGAAACAAGAGCAATAAAAAAAGCTGGAGAAAAAACTGAATAACCTACAATTATTGTCCGATTAGTAGCCTATCAGGATGGGCTATATTTAGCATGACAGTAAATGAAAAAGAATCATTCTTGCCGGTGAGTCAATGAGAGTGGTGGCCATCATCCCCGCCCGCTTCGGCTCCAGCCGCTTCCCGGGGAAGCCCCTGGCGCTGATCTTAGGCAAGCCCTTGATCCAGCGGGTCTATGAACAGGCCTTGCAGGTGAAAGATTTGGACGGGGTCTGGGTGGCCACGGATGATGCCCGTATCCGGGAATGCGTGGAATCCTTTGGGGGCCGGGTGGTCATGACCCGGGAGGACCATCCTTCCGGCAGCGACCGCCTGGCCGAAGCCGCGGCCCTCCTTGGCCTGGCGCCCGAGGACATCGTCATCAACATCCAGGGAGACCAGCCGGTCTTTCCCCCGGACCTCATATCCCAATTGTCCGGGGTCCTCTCCCGTGACCCCGAGGTGGTCATGGTCACCCCGGTGCGACGCTTAAGCGATCCTTCCGCCGCGGCCAACCCCAACACGGTCAAGGTGGTCTTCGACCGGGCCGGGCGCGCCCTCTATTTCTCCCGGAGCCTTCTGCCCTTCTGGCGGGACGGCGGCCACCCCTATTTCTATCGGCACATCGGCATCTACGCCTACCGCGTGCAGTTTCTCAAAGAATTCGTCCACCTGCCCCCGGGGCGGTGGGAAACGGCCGAGAAGCTGGAGCAGCTCCGGGCCCTGGAACACGGCTATGCCATTCACATCGTGGAGACGACCGGGGATACCCGGGAGGTGGACACCCCGGAAGACCTGCGGCAGGTGGAAGATTTTCTCCGGAAGCAAGCGCCGGCCTGAAACCGGATTTTTTTATAGGGGCGGACCGGGGAAAGTCCTGACGGGAAAACGAAAAATACCCCACCCTGCCCTCAATCTCCCCTGCCAACCCCCTGGAAGAGATGAAAATTAGGAGAAAGGCTGAAGATCAAAGGGCCGCGTCTGGGGGAACAGTCGATCCCTGGTAATACGCCGGGAATTTCTGGGCCAGAACCGGCCGCAAGTGCGTGTAGATAATCTCCCCCACCCGGGCGGCGCCGGCGTTGGTGTAGTGCATCAGGTCGTAATAGTAGGTGGAGTTTTTGGGCATCTCCCGGGCCAGGTCAATCACCAGGACGCCCCTTTCCCGGCCCACCTCCCGGGTGACGTCGTTGTAAAGTTCCAGAACCTGCCAGGCCGTGGCCCCATTCATATCCTTGGACACAAAGCGGTGGCCCAGATCCACCCCGGTGGCCTCATCCACCACTTCGCCGTAGAGCACCGGCTGGGTCACCAGCACCGGCATAATAGTATGCTCCCGGCAAAGAGTAATGAGTTTTTCCAGTCTGGCTTTATACGGCCCCAAGTAACGGTCGCGATGTTCCTTAATGATGGCGGCGTTAGCCTCTGCTGAGACGTCTAAATGCGGCAGCGTTTTAAAGTCGATTTCTTGGGGTTTGTTTTGGTTGTTCATCATGACTGACTTGGGAAAATAGAAGCGGTACAGGTTCAAGGCCGCGCTGGCCAGTTCACTGTGCACCGCCGCGGACGCCAGAAAGCGCTCCAGGGAGCGGGCGTTAAACCCTTGAATCATCTGGTCAAAATCACGTTCCCCCCGAATCCCCACGTCGTTAATCCCCACCAGGAAGATCACCACCTTGGGCTTCAACTTCACCAGGTAATCCTGCATCAAGATGTAGTGCCCAAAGGTGGAATTGCCGCTGAGGCCGGCATTATTGAGCCAGAGAGGCTTGAAGTCGCGCTGCAAGTCCACTCCCAACACGTGGGGCCAGGTCTTATCCTCCGCCAGGTCGAAACATTCGGTGGTACTGCCGCCCACCGTCACGATAGTCAGGTCCCGGGAAAAATCGGCGGGCGGCTCCGGGCCCCGGAACCCCAAGGAATTCCTCTGATTAATGATGACCTTATCCAGTTTCCCTAAGCCGTGTTCATGGTGGATGATTTCTTTTTTATTGATGGGCAGAATGATTTTGTCACCCTTGATTCTGAAGCCCAAAGGATTATAAATTCTCAAAGCCAGTTCACAGAGACCTAACACTAAAGTAAAACTTATCAATAAAACCAAAAGATTTTTGCCAATATTACTTAATCTGGCCCATTTGGTTGCTTGTAACCGTTCTTTCTTTGCCATTACTTAGCGCTCCCGACTTCATTTTATGTATCATGCGCGCCTCAATTGTCAAGAGGAATCCCGACTTAGCCCCAACCCGATTTTTCGTATTGCGGCAAATCCCGGGTAATTAACCGGCATTACTTAATGAGGCCGGCCTGACCTAACCCCTTGCCAGGGAAGCCGGATTGGACTATAGTCTCGAAAATGGAGTGACAGTGGCCCCCCGGTTGATTCTGTCCGAAAGAAGAAAGCTATGCTGAATCCCCAAGCGCGGCTGATTTTTGCTCTGGATGTGGCGGATAAGAGCACGGCCCTTTCTTATGTCAAGCAACTCCGCCATGAAGTCGGGATGTTCAAGGTCGGCCTGGAACTATTTTTAGCTGAGGGTCCGCAGGTCCTTCAGGATGTGGTCAATGCCGCAGCTCCTGCCAAAGTATTTCTGGATTTAAAACTCTACGATATTCCCGCCACCGTCCTGGGGGCCATGAAATCGATCTTACCTGGAGTGGCTCTGGTTACGGTCCCCAGCGATCTGGGCCCCACAAGCTTGAAAAAAATTGTTGAGGGGACGGCGTTCAAAGTTCTGGCCGTGACCGTGCTCACCAGCATGACCGGAGTCGATCTCCAGGCCCTGGGCTATGACTCCCGTTATGGCCAGGACCCTACCGCTCTGGTCTTACGCAAGGCCAAAATGGCCCAGGAGGCCGGCTGCCATGGGGTGGTCTGTTCGGGACGGGAGGTTAAGGCCGTGAAAGAACAGTGCGGCGAAAATTTCCTGGCGGTCTGCCCGGGGATTCGCCCGGCCTGGGCCGCGGTCCCCGGGGACGACCAGCGGCGCATCGTCACCCCGTTGGAGGCCATCGCCCATGGGGCCGACTATATCGTGGTGGGCCGCCCCATCCGCCAGGCGGAAAATCCCGCGGCCGCAGCCCACCGGGTGGTGGAGGAGATCGCGGCGGGAATGAGGCAATGATGAAAGGATTGGGGAGAGGGAGCCAGGGACTTTTTCGTTTTTCGTAAGTGGCCCCTGTCCCCTCTCCCAAATCCAGAAGGGAGGGGCGGCCCTGGGGTCGCCCTGGAGACTAATCAACCTAACCAATTCTTATGGCCTTATTCGAAGCACGTAAAATCTCACCCGTGGTCATCTCCACCGCCCTGGGGCATGACGGCCGGGGCATCTTCCCCTATACCCTGCTCCCCGGTTATCGCCGGCTGGTGGCGGCCGTCAGGGACACCGGCACCACGGTGTTCACCAAATCCGCCACCCGTTTTCCGCGTCGGGGCAACTTCATCCCCGCCAACCCCCTCACCTGGAAATACATCCGGCGCCTCCCGGATATGGGCATGCTCAACGCCTACGGCCTCACCAACGAGGGGGTGGAAGTCTGTGCCCCGCAGATCAGGCGGGCCTGCGACCAGGGGTTCAAAATTATCCCCAATCTCTATCCCGAGTTCATCAAGGGCACGACCATCGCCATCCAGGAGACCCTGGAGGCGGTGGAGATCTACCAACGGGGCTTGGGCCCCCACTTCCGGGCCCTGGAACTCAACTACTCCTGCCCCAACTCCGAGGAGGCCATTGCTAAAAATGTGGTCCAGGCGCTCCAATGCACCCGGAAAGTGCGCAGCCTCTATCCTCGGCTGTTTTTAATCGCCAAGCTCAGCATCTGTCACCCCTACGAGTTCGCCCAGGAACTGGAGCACATCGGACTCAACGCCCTCCACGCCGTCAACACCATCCCCTACAATATTGTCTTTCCGTTGCAGCCCTCCCCCCTGGGAGAGGTGGGCGGCGGCGGCGTCTCAGGGGGGCCGGCCTTCCCCCTGGCCGTAAAGTATAATCAGGAATTGCGGAAAAAAGTCGGCCTGTTCCTGATCATGGGCGGCGGGATCACCAGCCGGGATGACGTCCAACGCTGTTTCGACCTGGGCGCCGACTCGGTCAGCCTGTGCACTTTGGCCCTGCGGAAGCCCCAGGAGGCGGCCAGGGTCGTGGTCAAGTATAATGGCTGAGGCGGCACCGGCAGTCTGGAGATTTTACCGCGGCAGTAACGGATAAGGAAGGCCATCGGCCACTAACGCAGACAGCGTGAGGCAGGAAGACCAGCATTAAAATCAAACCGGGGAGTTATTTCCCCGGTTTGCTGGTTGTGTGTCCTGCGGGCGGCAGGGATTGGGTGCGGGCCAGGAGGCGGAGGCTCCCACCACGCCTGCCATCACTGCTTACCTCGAATCTATTGGACCGTCCGAATGTGGTAACCGCACTATAGTATAACTTCCCACCATCATTCGGGAAATTCGGCCCAGAGGCGGGGTCACCCCGCCCCGGGGCCGAATTACTACTTGCCGATCACCAGGATGGTGGCGTCTTTGGCGACGGAGGCGCCGGGCTCGAAGTTGATGGCCTTCACCACTCCGGAGGCCGGGGCCGGGAGCGAGTTCTGCATCTTCATGGCTTCCAGGACGCAGACCAGGTCGCCGGTGGCCACCGTATCTCCCACCTTCACGGCGTAGCTGATGATCATCCCGGGCATGGGCGCCTTCAGGGGTACTTCCCCCGCGGCCAGGGCCGTCCCGGCCGGGGCCGCCGCAGGTTTGGGCGCCGGCGCCGGCGGAGCCGCAGCCACCGGGCGGGGCGCCGCCACCGAGGTCACCCCGGTGAGCACCGGGGCCCCGGAGGTGCACTCCACCTCCACCTGGTAGTACTGCCCGTCCACGAAGACGTTGAAGCCCCTCAGTCCCGGACCCTTCTCCGGCGCCGCCTGGTCCAGGGTGTCCAGGTACTCCTTGACCTTGGCAAACAGCTTCTTCTGCTTGATGGTCAGGTAGACCCCGTCTTCCAGGGCGATCTGCTCCAGGGTCTTGCCCTTGACCTCGGCGGGGATGGGCTCCAGCCCGTACTTCCACTTGAGGAAGCGCATGCCGGTGGTGGGGTACAGGGCGTAGATCAGGATGTCCCCCTCGTTCTTGGCAATCGCCTTGGTATCCGCCACCGCCTTGTCCCATTCGGGCTCCAAGATGTCCCCGGGGCGCCCGGTGGTGGGCGTTTCGCCCCGCTCGTAGCCCTTGAGGATGTGCTTCTGCACTTCCTTATCCATGGGGGCCGGGGTCTTGCCGTAGAGGCCGTAAGCCAGGCCCTGGGTCTCGGCGGTCACCTTTTTATAGCGCCCGAACAAAACATTCATCACCGCCTGGATACCCACGATCTGGCTGGTGGGGGTCACCAGGGGCGGGAACCCCAGCTCTTGCCGGGTCTGGGGCAGGTCCTCCATCACCTCGTGGATGCGGTCCAACGCGTCCAGCTCCTTCAGCTGGTTCACCAGGTTGGAGTACATGCCCCCGGGGATCTGGTGCAGGAGCACCCCGGTGTCGATCTGGGCCATCTTGGAGGTGTCCAGCAGGTCCCGGTATTTCACCGCCACCTTCTCCAGGTCGTAGCCGATCTCGATGAGCTTGGCCAGGTCCATGTCGGTTTCCCGGTCGGTCTGCTCCACCGCCACCAGGAGCGGCTCGATGGCCGGCTGGGAGGTGCGCAGGGCAAAAGGCGACAGGCAGGTGTCCAGCACGTCCACCCCGGCCTCGATGGCCTTTAAGTAGCTCATGGAACCCGAGCCTGAGGTGTAGTGGGTGTGGAACTCCACCGGGATCTTGATGCTCTCTTTCATCCCTTTGATGATGGCGTAGGCGTCATTGGGGGAGCACATGCCGGCCATATCCTTCAAGACCACCGAGTCGGCCCCCATGTCCTCGGACTTTTTCGCAAAGTTCACATAGTAGTCCAGGTTGAAGATGGGGCCGCCCATGCGCCGCTGGGTCAGGGAATAGCACACCGCCGCCTGGAAGTGGGCCATGAGCCCTTCCTTCTTGGCGTCCATCAGGGCCTTCACCGCCACTTCCCAGTTGCGCATGTCGTTCAAGGCGTCGAAGACCCGGAAGATGTCCACCCCGGCCTCGGCGGTGTAGCGCACGAACCGGTAAGTGAGGTCGTCGGCGTAGTTCCGGTACCCCACCAGATTCTGGCCCCGGAGCAGCATCATGGTGGGGGTCTTCTTCAGGATCCCCTTGATGGTGCGGATCCGCTCCCAGGGGTCGTCCCCCAGGAACCGGTGGGTGGTGTCAAAGGTGGCGCCCCCCCAGACCTCGATGGCAAAGTAGCCCATCTGGTCCATGCGCTCCATGAAGGGAATGATGTCCTCGGAACGCATGCGGGTGGCCAACAGCGACTGGTGCCCGTCCCGAAAGGTGGTGTCCGTGAATTTGATGGGATTTTTTCCGGCCATTGATTACTCCTTAGCTTATAGGGCGTGCCGTGCACGCCGATTGATGGCGGCCACGGGCCGCCCTATAACTGGTATCTTCTCGTCAATTCCGGGCGCGCCCGACGGCTACCGCAAACTCCGCCGCTGCATCAACTGCCTGAGCTGCATGGCCGTCTGACGACCGGCTAGGGCCCAGAGGTTCAGGGGCGGGCCCGCCGGCGCCGCCATCATGCCGGCGGCCGCAACCTGATAAGCCTCTTCCTCGGCGATATACGCCGCGATGGCCCCGCTGATGGCCGCCAGCACCTGGGGTTTGATTACACTCATAAACTCTCTCCTATGAGTAGCCAGCTGCCGGTCCCCAGCAGCCAGCGGGGCGCAATTCATGCTTCCTCTGACTACTGACAACTGACCACTGGCGACTGCCTTACACCGGTATATTGCCGTGCTTCTTGGCCGGCAGGGTCTCCCGCTTGGTGCTCAGGATTTCCAGGGCCTCGATGAGCCGGGGCCGGGTCTCCCGGGGCGCGATCACCTGGTCCACAAAGCCCCGGGACGCGGCAATGTAAGGGTTGTAGAGCAGGTTCTCGTAATTGTCGATGATCTCAGCCCGCTTGGCCGCCGGGTCCGCGGCCGCCTTGATCTCTTTCCGGAAGATGACGTTGGCCGCGCCCGAGGCCCCCATCACCGCGATCTCGGCGGTGGGCCAGGCGATGACCATATCCGCGCCCAGGTCCCGGGAGCACATGGCCAGATACGACCCGCCGTAGTCCTTCCGGGTCACCAACGTGATCTTGGGCACCGTGGCCTCGGAGTAGCACCACAGCAGCTTGGCCCCGTGGCGAATGATGCCCTGCCACTCCTGGTCGCTCCCCGGCAGGTACCCCGGCACGTCGGCGATGGTGAGGAGCGGGATATTGAAGGCGTCACAGAAGCGGATGAACCGGGTGGCCTTGTCCGCCGCGTCACAGTCCAGGCAGCCCGCCAGCACCTTGGGGTTGTTGGCGATGATGCCCAGGGGCCGGCCGTTCAGGCGCGCCAGGGCCACCACCATGTTGCCGGCGAAGTGGGCGTGGGGCTCAAAAAAGTCCCCGTCGTCCACGATGGCGGCGATGACGTCGTGCACGTCGTAGGACGACCGGGGGTCGTCCGGCACGATGGCGTCCAGGGCCGGGGCCTCGCGACCGGCCGGATCGGCGCAGGGCGCCAGGGGCGGGTCTTCCATATTGTTGTTGGGCAAAAAGCTCAGCAGCCGCTTGATCTGCTCGATGGTGTCGGCGTCGGACTCGCAGGCGAAGTGGGCTACGCCGCTTTTCATGTTGTGGGCCATGGCGCCGCCCAAATCTTCCTGGCTGATCTCCTCCCCGGTGACGCTCTTGATGACGTCGGGCCCGGTGATGAACATGTAGGAGGTGTTCTTCACCATGAAGATAAAATCCGTCATGGCCGGGGAGTAGACCGCGCCCCCGGCGGTGGGGCCCATGATGGCGGAGATCTGGGGGATGACCCCGGAGGCGATGGCGTTGCGGTAGAAGATCTGTCCATAGGCGGAAAGGGAATCCACGCCCTCCTGGATGCGGGCCCCGCCGGAGTCGTTGAACCCCACAAAGGGCACCCCGGCCTTCAGGGCCAGGTCCATGACCTTGCAGATCTTTTTGCTGTGCATCTCCCCCAGGGAACCGGCCCGGGAGGTAAAATCCTGGGCAAAGGCAAAGACCGGCCGGCCGTTGACCTTGCCGAAGCCGGTCACCACCCCGTCCGCCGGGATCTCCACCTGCTCCATGCCGAAGTTGAC
Source organism: uncultured delta proteobacterium (assembly GCA_963812015.1). GTDB lineage: Bacteria > Desulfobacterota > Desulfobaccia > Desulfobaccales > 0-14-0-80-60-11 > 0-14-0-80-60-11. The sequence continues at coordinate 88,478 of CAWETI010000003.1, forward strand.
GCAGCGGTGCTTGACAAAAATATCCGTCTCCCGGAAGGTCCCCGGGTCAAAGAAGAGGTCCAGGCGCTCCCGGGCGGTGAGCTTGCCGCTGGCGTGCTGCTTCTCCACCGCCTTGGCCCCTCCCATGGCCTTGATCTGCCCCTCCTTCTCCTTCATCTCCCGGATCCTCTCGGCCACTGTCTTCATAAGCGGTTCCTCTTCTACCAAGATTATGCTGCAGGTTTTCTGAAGCTCAAAAAACGGGGCCCGGCTCCAGTGAGATGACACCCGGAGGGGGCCGCCTGACCATTAGTGTCCAGATTGTTCCAAACGTAATATGGCAGAAATTGACGTTGAAGGAGTATACCGGCGTCAGGCAAGATTGCAAATCCGACAATCTTTGATTGTTTTGTCAGAAATTTTCTTACAGGGCGGCGGCGGCGGGGCCTCAGAGCTCCACGAGCCGGGTCTGGAGGGCAAAACGCGACAATTCCGTATTGTTCCGGAGATTAAGTTTTTTCAGCAGGCGGGCGCGGTAGGTGTCCACGGTCTTGGTGCTCAGGTGGTAGGCCTCGGCAATCTCACGAACCGTTTGACCCAGGGCCAGATGGCGGAGCACCTGGATTTCCCTGGTGGATAGGGAATCCAGAGGGGAACGGCCCTGGTCGCCCCGGGCCAGGCGCAGCGCCAGGGCCTCGGCGGCGGCATCGGTAAGGAAGCGCCCGCCGGCGTGCACTTTGCGGATGGCTTTCACCAGCAACTCAGGGGCCGAGCGCTTGGTGATGTAACCCATGGCCCCGGCCTCAATGGCCCGGACTACATACTGCTCCTCTTCGTGCATGGTGAGGATGAGGATGGGCAGTTTCGGGTGGGAGAGCCGCAGTCGGCTGACGACTTCCAAGCCGTCCAGGCCGGGCATGGAAATATCGATGACCGCTACTTCCGGCGAGGTCTCCTCCACCCGGCGCATGGCTTCCTGGCCGTCGGCGGCTTCAGCCACCACCTCGATGTCGCCGCAATCTTCCACGATGCGGCGCAGACCGGCCCGCACAATGTCGTGATCGTCGGCCAAAAGGATCCGGATCATCTTACTCGCTCCTGCTGCCATCGGTAGGTAATCTGAAACACACCGTCGTCCCCTGCCCGGGCCGGGACCGGATCTCCAGACTGCCGCCCAAAAGGCCGGCGCGTTCGCGCATGCCGGCCAGCCCCAGACACTCCAAGGCCGCGATCTCCTGGAGGTCGAAGCCCCGGCCATTGTCCTCCACGGCCAGGGTCAGCATGCCCTTCTCCGGTTGGAGGCTCACCTTTACCTGGGTGGCTGCGGCGTGGCGGGTCACGTTGGTTAAGGCCTCCTGGACAATGCGATAGGCGGCCGTGGCCCCGATGCCGTCGACCATGGACACCCGGCGGTGTTTGAAGATGCAGTCGATCCCAGTGCGCTTTTCAAAATCGGCGATGTACCACTCCAAGGCATCGATGAGGCCAAGATCGTCCAGCACCCCAGGGCGCAGCCGGGTGGCCAGGCCCCTGACCTCGTCAATGGTGTGGTCAATGAGCTGGCACATGGCCAGGGCCCGGTCGCCGGCTTTGGGGTCTGATGGTTTCAGGCGTTCGCTGAGCCATACCGCGTCCATGCGGAGGGCGGTGAGCACCTGGCCCAGCTCATCGTGCAGTTCCCGGGCGATGGCTTTACGCTCCTTCTCCTGATTGGCCATGATGCTGCCGGAAAGACGCCTCAGTTGATCCCGGGCTTGCTTGAGTTCGGTGATATCCGTGGCAATCCCGCACAGTCCGGTGGGGACTCCCTGTTCGTCATACAGGGGAAATTTCACGGAAAGATAGGTGCGCAGCCCGGCCGGCGGAGGCAAGGCCTCCTCCACCTGATAAGGCTGCCGGGCGGCCAGGACTTGTAGATCGGAGGCACGGATCTGGGCCGCCACCTTGCGGGGAAAAATATCATAGTCGGATTTCCCGCAAATTTGCTCCCATCTGATCCCGAACAACTCCTCAAACCGGGAATTGACCAGGGTATAGCGGCCCTCCCGGTCCTTGGTATAAACCACCGAAGGGGTAAACCGGAGAATGCTCGTGATCTCCCGGGTCCGTTCCCGTACCTGGCGTTCCAGATCCCTGGAGTAGCCGCTCAGCTCTTCCTGCGCCTGTTTAAGCGCCGCCTCCGCCTTTTTCCGCTCCGAGAGGTCCCGGGCCACGCAGACGCTGCCGATGGTGCTGCCATGATCGTCCTTGAGCACACTGATGGAGATATCCATGGGGACGATGGTGCCGTCCTGTTTCTTCATGGGGATCTCAAATTCTCGCACTACGCCGTCCCGGCGCAGACTCTGGAGCATGCGGTCCAGTTCATCGGGGTCGGCGTAGAGCTCGAAGGCCGTCTTATCGGCTAATTCTTCCAGTTCGTAGCCGTAGATTTCCACTGAGCGCTGGTTCCACAGGATAATCTTGCCATGCCGGTCAACGATACCGATGGCATCCACCGAGTTGTCGATGACATTTTCCAGGTATTCCTTGGTCCGCTTGAGTTCGGCCTCGGTCCGCTTCCGTTCTTCGATTTCTTGTTTCAGGTGCTGGTTGGCCTGCACCAGTTCCGCGGTACGCTCGCCGACGAGGTGTTCCAGTTCGGCGTACGCCCGCCGGCGCGCGACTTCGGCCAGTTTGCGGTAGTCTTTAAAGATCTCCAGTTCGGCGACGCGCTGACGCAGCGTTGACAGCTCTTCAATCAGTTGTGCCTTGGTTTTATCAAAATCCCGCATAGCGCCGGGCTCCCGCTCCCCCACTCTTATGTTCATATCATAACATGAAAATTTATCTGGAAAAATTGGAAAGGGTAACAGGTAAGTGTTGGGGGAGGAAGCCTGAGAAAGACGGCAGGGGCACTTACGAAAATGCCCCTGGTCCCTTCCCTCAGTCGTCGGGCGCGTCTCACGCGCCAATCATGGCGGCCACGGGCCGCCCGGTATGAGCTTTTCGAAGCAGTTACTTACGAAAGTAATGGTGCGCAGTGCGCACCCAGCGCTTACGGCTTTGCCAGGCACCGTAGGGGCGGGGCGCGAACCGCCCCTACAAAAATTTTTCAGAGAAGAGGTTTCATAATACCTGCCAGGCTTATCGTTTTCCCGTCCCTTACTTGGCGTCGGGCCGGAAGACGGTATCCCAGTCAGCCGGCGGCGGCGCCTCCTGGAAGCGCCGGCAGCGGTCCCGGTAGATCCGGGCCGGGCCGTCCTCCGGGGCCGCGGCGCAGATGGCCTCGAACCCGGCCAGGGCTTCAGAAAACCGCTGGTGGCGGTAGTGCTCCAGCGCCTGGGCGAAGTCCCGGCGCCGGTGGATCACCTCCGGTTCCAGTTCCCCCGTGAGGCCCAGGACCTGAAAGACCCGGACCGCTTGTTCCTTACCCTTGACCGCCACCAGGTCCAGTTCCCGAAACTCCACTGCCCCGGCGCAGGCCGCCACCGTGGCCTCGCTGGCCATAACGTAGGAGCCGTAAAACTTGTTGAGGCCCTCCAGGCGGGAGGCCAGGTTGACGGTGTCGCCGATGACGGTATAGTCGAAGCGCTTCACCGAACCCAGGTTGCCCACGATGGCGTCGCCGGTGTTCAGCCCGATGCGCATGGACAGGGGCGGCAGGTTAAGGCCGGCAAACCGCTGGTTCAATTCCGCCAGGGCCGCCTGTTGTCTCAGGGCGGCGCGGCAGGCCCGGGCCGCCTGGTCCGGCTGGTCCAGGGGCGCGCCCCAGAAGGCCATGATGGCATCCCCTTCGAACTTGTCCACCGTGCCCTCTTCATCCAGGATGATCTCGGTCATGGCGGACAGGTAGTCGTTGAGCAGGCCCACCACAGTTTCGGCGCTGAGGCGCTCGGAAATCGTGGTGAACCCGGCCAGGTCCGAGAAAAACAGGGTGACCTGGCGGCGTTCGCCCCCCAGTTGCAGCTTTTCCGGGTGCTCCAGCAAATGGTTGATGACCGCGCCGGACATGTACTGGCCGAACATGCGCCGGATGTACAGCTTCTGGCGGCCCTCGGTGGCGTAGCTGAAGGCTGCGGCCAGGGCGAAGCTCAGGCTCAGAGCGATCCCCGGCAGCACCGGGTCGGCCCACCAGCCGAAATGGAAGGCCCCCACCGTCAGGCTCAAGTAAACCAGGGCCAGGACCGCGAATCCGGCCAGGGTGGCCATAAGCCCCGAGAAAAAGATGACCACCACCACCATGGCGGCGCTCAGGACGAAGACCCCGGCCCACAGGACGCCCACGGGCACCGGCCGGAGGAAGTCACCCCGCAGCAGGTTATCCAGCAGGGTGGCATGCACCTCCACCCCAGGATACACCGCGGAAACCGGGCAGGCCTTCAGATCCAGGAGGCCCGGGGCGGTGAGGCCCACCAGCACCCATTTGCCGGCAAACGCCTCAGGCGGGTAGATGGGGGGGAGGCCGTGTTGGCGGCGGGACTCCGAGGCAATGAGGTTGGCTGCGGAAAACCGCGTATGACTGCGGCTGGGGCCGCGAAACTTGAGGAGAAAAAGCCCCTGGGGGTCCAAGGGAATGGGGGTGTTTCCCACCCATAGGGCGCCGGGCGCGAAGCGTAAGGGGTCCGGGGCCCCAAAGCGGTGAAACGCCGCGAACCCCAAAGTGGGCAGCCACTTATCCTTAAAGGGCACCACCAGGGGCACCCGGCGGTAGATGCCGTCCGCGTCCGGGCGGGTCTCGGCGTTCCCCAGGGCCTGGGCCGCGGTGAGCAGCGGCGGAATGGGCGTCACCACGGCGCGATAAGCGTGCGGGTCCAGGGGCGGAGGGCCGGGAATGGTGAGGCTGGCTTTCTTAAGGAGGTCCGGCTCCGAAGGGTTAGGCGGCTTGGTATCCCGGGAAAGGAAGAATGGCAGCGCCACGTTGCCGGCCGTCGCCGTGGCCTGGGCGAACCGCTGGTCGTCTTCGGGGCCGTAGGACGAAGCTTCGGTGAACAGGATGTCAAAGATCACCGCTTTGGCGCCGGCCCACCGGCAATAGTCGATGAGGGGGGCATAGATCTGCCGGGGCCAGGGCCAGGTAACCCCCTGGTTTTTGAAAAAATCCAGGTCGGGCTGATCCACGGTCACCACCACCACCTGGGGGGAAGCAGCCGGCAAAGGCACCCGGCGGAAGAGTGTATCCAGGGTCTTGAGGCGGTAGGGCTGGATGGCCCCGGAGAGATCCAGGGCCAGGGACAACACCAGGGCCGCCAGGGTAAGCCCCAGGGCGGCTAGCCATTTGGCGTGCCGGAAAGCGGCGGTAAGGCCGAGGTTACGTTTCATAGTTCCTTGGGAAACAGGTGATTTGGTTTGGGGGTCGGGCCGGGCTTTTTCATATTTTTCATTTTTTTCATAAGGGAAGTCCCGCGCCCTTTCCCCCAGAATTTCAACGGCGTCTTATAGCGTTTGCCAAAAATTCCTTCCCATGAATGGTTTTTAAATCCCCCTAAATCCCCTTTTTTCAAAGGGGGACTTTAAAAGGGATTCCGCTGAGTTCCCCCCTTTGAAAACGGGGAGTAGGGGGGATTTAGGTTCTTGGAGCATGTGCCATAACGGCAAAAACTTCTGGCCATTGCTCTACCCCCCTCACGCCAGGCGGATACGGAACTTCTCCACCAGGTGGTGGGGGTGATAGGCCATTTTGGCCGTCCTCAGGCCCGCCTCCCCCAGGTCCTGCTCCCGGTTGACAAAGTCCACCTCGGCCCAGGCCTGCCGGCAGAACTGTTGATTAATGACGGCGTAAAGGCTCCGCAACTCCGGATCGGCCTTTTCCAGGTGGATGACCGCGGTTGCCTTATTGAGCAATTCGCCGCAGGAAAAAGCCCTCACCCGGTCATTAATGAGAATCACGCCCCCCTGGAGCTCCAAGGCCTGAAAATTAGCCAGGGCCGCAGTGATGGCCTCCCACTCCCCCAGCAGGGACAGATCACACTCACACCTCTTCACCTGGCACCATCTGGCGCACAGGTACAGACAGGCTGACAAGTGTTTTTCCCCTAAGGGTTCATAGCGGAAGGGGTAAGACCGGGTCAGGCTGTTGATGTGGTTGCGCTGGCCATGATATTTGCTCCCAGACAGATTGATGAGGTCCCGGTGCGGTAGACGTAATCAAAATGATCTCGTCTAGGCTCCACCACGAATTCGTCCAGTCCGGCCAACTCAGTCGCCAGCCGGAGATCGGCCCGCTCAATGGCGGGGTTCGCCACCCCGCATTCGTCCCGGAGCCAGCCTAAGACCTGCCGGCAGAGATCGGCCCGGGGCGCAGGACCCACCGGCGGCAGGGCCCAGGCCTGGCCTCCGGCGACGGCACTCACCACCAGGAGCCGGTCCCGGTCTCGGGACCACTGGTAGCCATAGTGGGACTGCCATATAAAGAGATTGGTGAAGGTCAGCTCCGAGGTTTCGGCCTGGTAGTCCCAGAGGATTTTTTGGAATATTTCCCGGTCTGCCAACGCCAAAGGCTTGAACCGGGGGAAAACCGGCTCCGGGGCGGGAGAGTTGTTAGAGGGGAGCGATTCGGCCATTCTCCATAACCAGCGACTGATCGCCCAGCCGGCGGGCCTGGGCGGGATCGTGCGTCACTACTATTATGGTCGATTTTCTCGCGGTTTTCATCCTAAAGATGATTTCTTCAATAATATCAGAATTTTTTTGATCGAGGTTGGCGGTGGGTTCATCGAGGCAGAAGACCTCGGGCTCGATGACCAGGGCCCGGGCGATGCCTAAGCGCTTGGTCTCGCCGCTGGAGAGGTCCAGGCCATTCTGCCGCCGCTTGTGGAGCAAACCCACGGTCCCCAGAACCTCGTTGACCCGTGCCTCGACCTCCTGACTGCTGCGGCCCCGGATTTTCAAGCCATAGGCCACATTGTGGAACACCGAGGTGTTGAAGACCCCGGTCCGGGGCAGAAGCAGGGTGATGCGGCGCCTCAAGCCGAGATCATGGGGGAGTTCGACGCCATTATCCCAATAGCGCACCTCCCCGGCGTCGGGGAGCTCCAGGAGGGCGGCGATCCGCAAAAAGGTGGATTTGCCGCTGCCGTTTTGACCCATCAGGGCGTAGGTCCGGCCATGGTCGAAGCCAAAAGAGCACTCCCGCAAGACGGCCTGGCCGTTGTAGCTCTTAACGATGCGGGCGACTTCCAGGTTTAATCCCATAGCATGATCCCCGCCCGGACCCGGCCCAGCCGCTGGAAAAACCGGAGGCCGACGTTGATGGCCAGGGAAATGAGCAGGAGGATGAGACCCAGGGCGATGGCCAGTTCAAACTCGCCTTTGTCCGTCTCCAAGGCGATGGTGGTGGTCATGACCCGGGTGTAGCCGGCGATGTTCCCTCCCACGATAATCACCGCCCCCACCTCGGCCATCACCCGGCCCAATCCCGCCATGACCCCAGCCATGATGCCGTAGCGGGCCTCCCGGATAACGGTGAAGACTTCCTGTAAGGGCGTGGCCCCAAGGGTGATGGCGGCCTGGCGGATCACCGGGTCCACCTTGACGATGGCGGCATGGGAGAGGGAAGCGACAATGGGGCAGGCCAGGATGGCCTGGACCATGACCATGGCGGTGGGGGTGTAAAGCAGGCCCAGGAACCCCAGGGGTCCGCTCCGGGAGAGGAAGAGGTAGAGAAAGAGCCCGGCCACCACCGGCGGCAGCCCCATGCCGGTGTTCATCAGGCTGATGACCAGGCCCCGGAGGGGCACCCGGCGCCAGGCCAGGGCCGCCCCCAGGGGCAGGCCCAGGAGCGTGGCGATCACCAGGGCCGACCCCGAGACCTGCAAGGACAGGAGAATGATGCGGAAAAGCTCGGGGTTGATGGTGAGGATGAGCTTAAAGGCCCCGATGAACCCGTAGAGGATGGAGTGCATAAGGATTTGGCGAGCAGGGCACAGGTCACCGCCGTTGACCTGCCCCGGGTTTTTTTATTTTTATAAGAGAGTGTTAAATAGTTATATTCTGAACTGCCGTCGTCGGGGCGACTCTTTGGGTCGCCCTTTTTTCCAGGCCATTTATCTCATGCTCGCCCGATTATTTGGCATTGGGAATGAACAGTTTATTGCCGTTTTTGTCTTGAAAGTTGCCGATGATCGCCTGGCCTTCCGGGGAGATGAGCCAGTTGATGAACACCATGGCCTCCTTATTCTTGACGTCCTTATGTTTGGCAGGATTGACCGCCATCACGCCGTACTGATTGAACAGGACGGGATCGCCCTCCAGGACCACCACCATCTCCAGCTTGTCCTTGTCCTTGGTGGCCAGCCAGGTGCCCCGGTCGGTGAGGGTATAAGCCCGCTTTTCGTTAGCGACCCGCTGGGTCTTCTCCATGCCCTGACCCACTTCCATATACCATTTCTGCCCCTTGGGGTCGATCCCCGCCTCTTTCCAGATGGCCAGTTCCTTGGTGTGGGTACCGGATTTATCCCCCCGGGAGACAAACGGGGACGTGCTGCCGGCAATCTTCTTAAAGGCCTCGGTGGCGGACTTCAACCCCTTGAGTTTGGCGGGGTCAGCCGGGGGTCCGATGATGACGAAGTCGTTATACATGACGTCGTGGCGGTTCACGAAAAAACCTTCTTCCACCGCCTTTAATTCCTGGTTCTTGGCATGGACCAGGACGACATCGGCGTCCCCTCTTTTGCCGATTTCAATGGCCGCCCCGGTGCCCACAGCCACCACGTCCACTTTGATGCCGGTCTGCTTTTCAAAGAGCGGCAGCAGATAATCAAATAAACCCGAATTCTGGGTGCTGGTGGTGGAGGCGCACTTGATCCGGATTTCCGCCGGGGCGGTCCCGGCCGTCAGCGCCACAGCTACGACCACTAATATTCCTATGCAGAGTCCTTTCACCATCTCCGATCCTCCTTAGCCTCAGATTTTGCGGGGTTTCCGATCACCCGGGAGAGGTGAAGAAAAATTCTTCCCCTCCGGGAGTTCTCCGCACGGCGGGGCTATTTATCCACAATTTTGGTCACCGTGACAAAATGCTCCTGCAAGGCCATGGCGCCGCCGGCCGGATCCCACCTGCCCAGGCCCCCGGACATGAAGGCTTGGTCGGCCACCCCTTTGCCCAGGGCCCGGCTCTCCACCGGGAGGGTATGCCCGAAGCCGTGGACCATGAAGACCGCGTCGGGATGGATCAGGTCGGTCACCTTGGCTTTCATCCTGCCCCGGTGGCCGTTGCTGGCGACTTCCACCTCTTCCCCGTCGCTGATCATCAATGCCTCCGCTTTTTGCCGGTTGATCCACAGGACGTTTTCCGGCATCATCTCCGCCAGGAGAATATTATTGACGGTGTGCCCCTGGGTGTGCACGGCGCAGCGCCCGAAGGTCAGGCGGAATTGCCCCGGACCGGGCGCCGCCGGGGATGCATAGGGCAGCAGGGACGGCACCCCGGCGTTTTCCCACCGGTCGTTGATGACCTCAATCTCGCCGGAAGGGGTCTTGAAGGTGAGGTCCTCCCGGGAGCGGTACTTCGGCTCCTCGGCCAACGGCACCATGCCCGTAGCCTGAAAATCCGCCATGGTGACCCCGGTGCCCTGGAGCTGATACTTCCAGATATCTTCAATGGCGTCGAAGGCCAGGGGTGCGAGGTCCAGGCGGCGCGCCAGCCCCCCGAGAATCTCCCAATCCGCCCGGGTGTCGAACGCCGGGTTCACGGCCCGCTGGCGCAGAAAAAAGTAAGGCTTGAGGCCATTTTTGCAGGCCAGGATACTCTCCCGCTCCAGGTAGGGGGACAGGGGCAGAACCACATCGGAGTACCAGGCCGTGTCGGACCAACTGAAGGTGACGGACACCAGGAGGTCCAGCCGGTCAAAGATCTTTTTCAGGGCCTCCGGGTCCGGATAAGCCATGAGAGGATCATGGCGGTAGGCGATGTAAGCCTTGACGGGATACGGGTCCTCCGAGGCGATGGCCTGGAAGGCCAGGTGCAGCAAACCCGGGCCGCGGTCAAAATGGGGATATCGCCATCCCACGCCGTCGGCACGCTTTTCCGCCAGCTTGGGGAACAGGTCCGCCAGCTTTTTGAGGCCTTTATGCCCCACGTCGCCGGGCTTATTGGCGATGGGCAGCCCACCTTTGGCCCCGATACTGCCCAGCAGGGCATTGATCAGGTAGGCGGTCCGGGATTGGTAAAAGGAGTTCCGGTACCGGGCGTTCATCCAGCCGGGGTGCCAGATGACCGCGGGGCTGGCCGCGGCCAGGTCCCGGGTGAACCGGCTGATCTCGGCGGCGTCGATCCCGGTCTCGGCTGCGGCCCACTCCGGAGTGTACGGCTTCACGAACAACGCCAATTTGTCGAGATCCTTGATGCAGCGATGGGCAAATTCTCCATCATAGAGCTTGTGGGCCAGCAGTTCGTGGATGATCGCCAGGTTCAAGGCATAATCCGTGCCGGGGCGGATAAGAAAGAATCGGTCCGCCTTGGTGGCCGAAATGTTGGCCCGGATGTCAATGACCGACAGTTTGCACCCTCTGGCCATGCCCTCGATCAGGTCGTTGACCTCTTTAACGTTAATGGCCTCAAAGATATTGCGGGTCTGGAGGACCACGTGCCGGGCATTTTTATAGTCATAGACCACCTCGTTACGCCCGCCCCCTAAGACGGAGAGGGCGGCGTGGTGGACATTGCGGGCGCACGCCGAATCATGGTTGCAATAATTGGGCGACCCCACCCCCCGGAGGAAGGCCTGGTGCAGATCCCGGAAGGGACCGCCCCGGTCGGAGAAGAGCACGGTTCTGGCCCCGTACTTGCCCATGGCTTCTTTGAGCCGAGCCGCGGTGTAATCCAGGGCTTCCTCCCAGCCGGCCTGGCGCCACTTGCCTTCGCCCCTGGCGCCGGTGCGGATCAGGGGATATTGGGGCCGCTCGTTATCTTCGATGAGGGCCGTGCCCGCTCCCCCCCGGGCACAGAGGGCTCCTTCCAGCCCCGCCGCATGGGGATTCCCCTGGACAAACTTGACGCGGTTGCCCGCCACTTCCACCTGGATGGGGCACCGCACAGTACACATGCCGCAGATGCTGTAGACCTGCTTGCCGGTCAATTGATTCTCCACCTATGGTCTTAAGATAAGATCGGGATAGACGTTCTCGTTTTATCCTTAACGGTTCAGGCCAGGTTATTGGTCATACTGCCGGGCATAGGCCGCATCATTATAGAGCCCCTCGCCGTACCGATCCCGGCCATAATCCTGGATGATCTTTTGGCCCTGGGGGGAGGCCACAAAGGCGATGAACTTGCCCGCCAGCGCCGCCCCGGGGGTGGCCCCGGCCGGCTGGCAGAGGGCGTTGTAAGTATTGACCAGCATCTTATCACCCTGATACAGGATCTTGAGGTTGGGCGCCGCCTTTTTTTCCGCCACCCAGGTGCTGCTGTCCACCATGAAATAGCCCTTTTCCTGATCGGCCCGTTTTAAGGTGGCGGTCATGAAATCCTTGGTGACGATGTACCAGTCTCCTCCGGGTTTGATGCCGGCTTCTTTCCAGATGTGCAGTTCTTTTTTGTGAGTGCCGGAATTGTCCCCCCGGGAAAAAAACTTGGCCTGGGCGTTGGCGATACGGCGGTAAGCCTCCAGGGCGCTCTTGGCTTCGGCAATCCTGGCCGGATCGCTGGCCGGGCCGACGAGAAAGAACTCATTGGAGCCGATGAGGGTGCGGTCGGTGGCCCAGCCCTCCCGCACCGCCTGCTGCTCGGCTGCGGGGGCATGGACCATGATCATGTCCACTTTCTTATCCTTGAGCAATTGGAGAGACTCTCCCGAACCGGCTTTAATCCACTGCAGGGTAATCCGCCCCTGCATGGCCTTATCGAACCCTGCCGCCAGGGCCTCCAGCAGTCCCAACTCCCCCGGGCTGCCGGTGGCCAGGGTAAATTTCTCCTGGCCCTGGCCATACACGCCGTGGTAAGGGGCCGCAGCCGCGGTGAACGACCCCAGGCAAAACAGCCCCACCACCATTACCAGGATTTTCTTGGTCATACCCTTCCTCCAGCTAGCGGAGAATTTTACGGTTTCTCCTGTCGCTATTCTTTTCAACAAATATCCAGCGGCAAAAAAAATGGTCCTGGCCATAAACCTGCCGGGGCCTTCGCCACTCCCGGAAGGGGCCCATCAGGCGCTAAAACCGGGCCAGGGCCGTGCCCCGGCCATGGTCGATTTTTTCTAGCCATGGCCTTATTTTTTCTAAAAAATAGCCAAAAATTCACCAAAAACCAAGGTTTTTTTCTCCCGGTTGCCAAACTGAAATTATTGAGATAAATTAAAAATTAATCTCTCCAGATCCCGTCGGCATCTTCTTCTTAACACCTCCAGGACAACCATACTCTTAAACTATAGGAAACCGGGTCATGGGGGGCCGTTGCTGCCGGCGCCTCATACGAGCCTCAAGGGCAGGGAAAAGAGGAAGATTTTGCTTGACTTTATTTCGCTTATAAGCTGATTATATTGAAATATCAAAAGATTTGGGGGGGGAGCCCCGGTCCGGCCAGCATCCTTGGGGGAGGGCAGGCCTACGCGGGCCTGGGCAACATGGACGCGCCGCCGCAAGCATTTCTGCAGATTCAACTTTTCCCCTGAACCCCCGATCTATAACGGTAGAGGAAAATTTTGCCTCAGCGTCACAAATTCAAATCATCCTGTGTCTCATTGATGCGGGGCTTTAGACTGTGCGCCTGGCCCATCCTGGCCATCGCCGTGGTTTTGGCCGTGGCGTCAGTTTACTATACCTATACCCATCTGGCGATTCACACCAGCCGCAACGACCTGGTCGCCAGTGACCAGCACCTGGTCCAACAGACCGAAATAATGGACAAGGCCTTTGGCGGCCGTGATGGGATGGTGGTGGTGGTGGAGAACGGCCATCCTAAGCGGGCCGTCAAGTTCGCCGATGACCTGGCCGCCGAGTTGCGGCGCTATCCGGACTCCTTTCCCGAGCTTTTCTATCAAATCAACCCGGAGAGATTCAAACCCTCGGCCCTGCTCTATCTGGACCTCAAGGATCTCAACAAGATCAAAACCAGTCTCCTGGCACAGCATAACCTGTTGTCGGGCCTGGCCGCCAACCCGCGCCTGACCACCTTTTACCAGTTGGTGAATGACCAGATGGCCCGGGCGATGGTCGGCGAGGTCTTCACCGGGTTCCTGGCAGAAACGCCCAAGGAGGAGCTGCCGGACCTCTCCCTGTTGAACGCTTCCCTCCGGGGCCTCTCTGCCAGTCTGGAGGGCAAAAAGCCAGAGAATTCTCTGTTTAGTGGATTTTTCCCCAAGGAGTTAAGTGACTTAGAGGAAACCGGTTATTTTTTTACTGACAATGACAAGTTCCTCTTGTTCCTGGTGACGCCGGCCGGCGACGGGTACGCCACCCGCAGCAAAGACCTGGCTCTCCTGCGCCAAGTGGTGGAGCGGGTCAAAACCCGGTACCCCGGACTCCAGGCGGGGGTGACCGGCCCCGACGCCCTGGAAGCCGACGAAATGAGCAGTTCCATGCAAGACATCACCCTGGCCACCTGGTTGTCCCTGCTGGGCCAGATGGGACTGCTGATCCTGTTTTTCCGCAGTCTGAGACGCCCCCTGGTGGAGGGGGCGGTCCTGATTCTGGGTCTGTGTTGGACCTTCGGATTGGTCACCTTGGTGGTGGGCCACCTCAACCTCCTCTCCCTGATCTTCGCGCCGCTTATGCTGGGCCTCACCATCGACTACGGCGTCCATTGGTTTTGCCGCCTGGAGGAAGAGGAAGCCGCGGTGGGCCACTGCAGTACCAATGTCTTGGCCAGCACCTTTCGACGCTCGGCCCCGGGGATTGTCTATGCGGGATTGGCCGCCGTGGTTTCCTTTGTGCCCCTGGCTTTCGTGGGCTTCAAGGGCCTGGCGGAATTGGGTCTGATCCTCGCCATGGGGATCCTGGTAATGCTGGTGGCCACCCTGGTCCTGGTGCCGGCCCTGGTGAGCATTACGGAAAAATGTCCACCTAGTGAATCTTGCGAGTATCCCCCGCCTCGCCCCAAGCCGTTCCTGCACCTGCATTGGCGCCGGCCCGGCCTGATGGTGGCGCTGGGGTTGGTGGTCACCGCCCTGGGCGGCCTCAGCCTGTACTACGTGCCCTTCGACTTGAATCCTCTGCATCTGCAGAATCCCACCACCGAATCGGTGGTGTGGGAATACAAGCTGATTCAGGATTCCAAATATTCCACCTCCTATGGCGCCCTGGCCACCGCCTCCGTCAAGGAACTGGAGGCCCGGATCGAGGCCCTGAAAAGCCTGCCCACGGTCTCTCATGTGGAGTCGATCCTCTCTTTTCTCCCCCAACAGGTGGCCGAAAAACGTCAGATCATCCGGCAGATACTGCCGGAACTGAATGCCCTCACCTTCCCCCGGGCCCCGGCGGGACCCTCTGATCCCCAGAGGCTGGCTACGATCTTGAGCCGGATCAATTTTAAAATGGCCGAGGCCGCCAAGAATTTCGAAAAAGAGCAGGCGGCCACCAAGGAGCAGGTTGAGGAAACCCACCGGCTCATTAACCAGATCATTCCGCGGCTCCAGGCCCAGGACCCCCAAACGGCCAGCCGCCTTGAGGATTATAGCCAGTATTTTTTCTCGGATCTCAGAGATACCTGGGACTTGTTTAGGGGTTTTGCGGAATCGGGGCTGACCGCGCCGCCCCCCACCCTGCCGGATTTGCCCCAATCGGTGCGGCAGCGCTTCATCAGCCCCCAGGACACCTATCTCATCCGGGTTTTTCCCTCTGAAGACACCTGGAATTTTGTCCCCCTGAAACGGTTTGTCAAGAGCCTCTGGGGTGTCGACCCCAATGCCGTGGGCGACCCGGTGCTCCTCTATACCTTTACCCTGGGGTTCCGTAATTCCATCCTTTGGGCGGCGGGCATGGCCCTGTTGGCCATTGCCGTCATGCTGGCGCTCTTATTCCGCAGCCTGAAAATGGCCATGCTGGCCCTCATCCCCCTAGTGGCGGGCACCGGCCTGACCGTCTGCATGATGTGGTTGCTGAAACTCCCCTTCAATCAGGCCAACGTGCTCTTCGTGCCATTGGTGCTGGGGGAGGGGATTGAATTCGGGATCATCATTCTGGCCCGATGGCAGCTGGAGGAATCGGCCCGGGCCATTACCCTGCCCGCCAGCACCGCCAAAGGGGTGGCCCTGGCGGCCTTGACCACCACCCTGGGGTTCGGCAGTTTGATGGTTTCGGGGCACGAGGGCACCTTCAGCCTGGGACTCCTGGCCACCGTGGGCAGCCTCAGTGTGCTCCTGGCTTCTTTAAGCATCCTGCCGGCCTTCCTCCGCTTGGTGGAAAGAGGCTACAGTCGTCAACCCGCGTTCCGGCCTTACCCTAGCCTGGGACGATGGGTAAATAATATGATAAGGAAAAAAGCCGATGAAAAAACCGCTCTGGATCATTAGCCTGGCCCTGGCCGCTGGTTGCATGTGGATCATGCCTGCGGGAGCGGAAACCCCTACGGGTTATATCCGGAGTATCTTGGACAAGGTGATGGCCATCCAAAATGACCCGGCCCTGGCCGGCCAGGCCCGGGCCCAGGCCGTTCACAAGGTCATTGAGCAGAGCTTCGATTTTACCCTGATGGCCAAAGACTCCCTGGGGGAGACCTATGGTCGCCTTAGCAATGGCCAACGCCAGGAATTTACCCGCACCTTCAGCTACCTGTTCCAGGATTCCTACACCCGCCTGGTCCTCAACTTCCTGAAAAAGGAAAACATCCAATACGGCCAGGAACGCCCGGAAGGCAACGGAACCCGGGTGGACACCACCATCGTCCGCACCAATGAAAACATTCCGGTGGCTTACTTGATGCGCCAGGCTCCCCAGGGGTGGCTGCTCTTCGACGTCATTGTGGATGGGGTGAGCATCCTCCACAACTACAAGACCCAGTTCGCCCAGGTCATCCAAACCAAGTCATTTGATTTTCTCCTCAATAAACTGGAAGAACAGCGCCGGGCCATTCAATAGCCGTTGGAAGGCCATAGGGACGTGATGGATCACGCCCCAAAAGGGCGCACACACGGGTGCGCCCCTACGTTCAATTCCTTCTTTTTTGCATGCAACCCAGGACAAAATGGCTTGTAGTTGCGCTCGAACCGTGACACCTAAAGTCCATCACCCCCGGCTTACCTAAATTTGCTCAGCAGATTCCATCGGCAGTCCCGGCATCCTCCCGCCTGAGCCCCGCAATCTTAACAATTATTAATTTTAATATAACACATGTTAACCAAAGTCGTTAATTGGGTAGACGCGGGAAAAGGGGGCAGAGATATATTACCAAGAAAAACAGTCGGTTTTATGTTGCAGATTAGGCTGGCACCTTTTTTGCTTAACATAAAATGCAGATAAGATCAGCCGCCGGCACGGGGTGGCCGGACCATTCAAGGCTCAAAAGGAGAACCACCATGTCTGACGTCGATCTGACCACGATCAAAGCCGCCAACGTAGTGGATGCCCGGGGCAGCGCCTGTCCCGGCCCTTTGCTTGAAGCCAAAAAGGGAATCGGCAAGGTGAAAGTGGGCGAAGTGCTGGAAGTGCTTTCCAATGATGCCGGCACCAAAGAAGACGTTCCCATCTGGGCCAAGAAGGTGGGACACGATTATCTCGGGTTCCTCCCCGCCGACGGGTATGACCGGATCTTCGTGGTTCGGAAAAAGTAAGCCAGAACTGCCATGGCAGCCCAGCAACCTCCAGGGAAAATCTTGATTTTGGCGACGGAAAGTTGCGCCTATCCCGGGGCTGACGCCGTGGGGCAGGCGCACCAGAGTTATCCGGCCAACGCCTATATCCTCAAGGTCAGAGCCCCGGTGCTTTTCCCGGAGCAGTTTTATCTGGACTGTTTTGCCAAGGGTATTGCCGGCATCATCATCATGTCCTGCGGTGTGGAGTGTCCCTATGAAGGCGCTTATGACGGCCTGGCCAAGCGCATCGACCGGGTCTACGTCCTGATGAAAGAACGGGGCCTGGACATCCGCCGCCTCAGGCTTACCTCCATCTGCACGGTGTGCACCCGGGCCTTTATCAAAGAAGTCAACCTGATGAACGAAGTGGTGGCGGAATTGGGCCCCCCCGGCGCCGAACGCGCGAGGGCGGCCAACCTGGCCTGAGGCCGCGCCCGGCCTAACGTGTTAGTAAGCACCGCAACCTCCCAGGAGAACAGTAATGGGTCCACAACGTGTGGTTCAAGTTGAGGCGCTGGTCATCGGCGGCGGGATTGCCGGATTGGAGGCGGCCCTGAACCTGGCCGAGCAAGATTTTGCCGTCGCCGTGGTGGAAAAGGATGCCTCCATCGGGGGCAAGATGATCCGGCTCTCCAAAGTCTTCCCCACCCTGGATTGCGCCAGCTGCATTACCACCCCGAAAATGGCGGCCGCGGCCCATCATCCCAATATTACCCTGTTTACCTACTGCGATCTCCACTCCCTGGAGCGGCAAGGGGACACCCTGGTGGCCGCGATCCGCCAAAAACCCCGGTATGTGGACGAAGGCAAGTGCATCGGCTGCCGGCAGTGCGAGTATGCCTGCCCAGTTCACGTCCCCGACGCCGACCAGGGGGGCTTTCTGGCCCGCAAGGCCATTTATATCCCTTTTTCCAATGCCATTCCGCCCATCGCCCTCCTGGACGTGGAGCATTGCATGCTCTGCGGCCAATGCGAGAGGGTCTGTCCAACCCAAGCCGTCAATTATTTTCAGGAGCCGGAGGATTTTTTCATCACCGCCAAAACCGCCATCGTGGCCACCGGTTTTGAGCTGACCCCCCTTGCGAACAAGGTCCAGTACGGCCAGGGCAAGATCCCCAACGTGTTGACGGCCCTCCAGATGGAACGTCACCTGGCCCCCCATGGGCCCTATAACCGGGTGCTCAGGCCCTCTGACGGCAAGGAGCCGGATTCCGTGGCCTTCGTGCAGTGCGCCGGTTCCCGGGACCAGAGCCTGGGGGTGGCCTACTGTTCCCGGGTGTGCTGCATGTATGCCATCAAACAGGCCATGCTCCTGTCCGGGTCTTTGCCCCTGGCGGATATCACCATCTACTACCTGGACATCCGGGCCTTTGGCAAAGGGTACGAGCAGTTCTTTCAGAACGCCCAGGCCATGGGCATTGCTTTCGTGAAGGGGAAAGTGGCTTTCCTCGACCCCGGCCCCGACGGCTCGGTGCTGCTGCATTACGAATCTCAGGAGGCCGACGGCGGCGTGAGTGTAGCCGAACATGATCTGGTGGTGCTGTCCCTGGGAATGTTACCGGGCTGGCAGCCGGCAAGTGTTTGCGCCCTGGGGACCGGGCCGGACCACTTCATTAAAACCGTGAAGCCCAAAATCGCCCCCACCTTAACCGACCTGGAAGGGGTGTTTGTGGCCGGCGCGGCGGCAGGGCCTAAAGATATCGTCGACAGCATTGTGGAAGCCGGGGCCGCGGCGATGGAAGCTTCCCGCTACCTGACCGGGGCAGGCCCGACCAAACGGGCGGTGGCGTGAAGCCATGAGGGGAGATGCAGGCATGGCGGCAGAAAAGCACCACTCCGCAACCGCTCCGATTGCCAAAGTCGGGGTTTACGTCTGTTATTGCGGCGGCAACATCGGTGACCAGGTGGACGTGGAAAAAGTTTGTGAGCGGGTCCGAACCATTCCCGGCGTGGTCGTGGCCCGATCCAACCAGTTCATGTGCTCCGATCCCGGCCAGGAACTGATTATGGAGGACCTCAAAAGCGGTCGGGTGGATCGGGTGGTGGTGGCGTCCTGCTCCCCCAGCCTGCATGAGGACACCTTCCGCCATACTCTGGCCCGGGCCGGCGCCAATCCCTATGTGTATGAGCATGCCAATCTGCGGGAACAGGTGAGTTGGGTGCATCACGGCGCGGCAGCCACCGACAAAGCCACCCGACTGGTGGCGGCGGCGGTGGGCAAGGCCAGAATGCTCCAGCCCCTGGAGCCGATCCGGGTGGAGGCCCGGCGGCACGCCACCGTTATCGGGGGAGGCGTGGCCGGCCTCAGAAATGCTCTGGATCTGGCGGAGCGCGGCATCCCGGTGGCTCTCCTGGAAAAAACCCCGTTTTTGGGAGGGCAAGCCGCCCAACTGGACCGGCTCGCCCCCTACGGCGCACGCGCCGCCGACCTGGTGAGCGAGCTTACCGCCGCGGTCCTGGGTCATCCCGACATCAGCGTGTATCATTGCGCCCAGGTGGAGGCTTTCGAGGGCTACATCGGCAATTTCACCCTCAGTGTGGTCCGCACCCCGCCCACCGCCCCGGCCGAGGCGGAAAGCCTGGCAAAGGTCAGCCTCTCCGGGAAAGGCCCGGGGGAGTTCATCCCCTTTGTGGGGGTGCTCCCGGCAGCCATTCCCCAAACCACCGAGGAGTTCGCCCTCAACACCGGCGTCATTGTCCTGGCCACCGGCTTCAAGACCTACCGGCCCCGCCGGGGTGAATACGGTTTCGGGGACTTTCCGGAAGTGGTCACCCTGCCGGACCTCATCAGACTACTGGCCGAAGATGCCAAGCCCGGCGAGACCCTGGTTATTAACGGCCGCCCCATCAAACAGGTGGCGATGATCCACTGCGTCGGGAGCCGCCAGATTCCCGGCATCCACGAAGAGAATGAAGGCGGCTACCTGAACGAATATTGCTCCCGGGTCTGTTGCAGCGCCACGCTCCAGGCCGCCAATCTTATCCGGGAGACCTATCCCCGGACCAGGATATTCGACTTTTACCGGGATATCAGGACGTATGGCCGGGGGCAAGAGGAGCTTTATACCCGGGCCGCCCAAAACAAGGTGCTGTTCTTCCGCTTTGAGGCTGATGCGCCTCCCCAGGTCAGGTCCACGGCCCAGGCCGCCGACCATCCCCTGGTGGTCAGCGTCCAAGACTCCTTGACCTTCGGCGAGGCAGTGGACGTGCCGGTGGATCTGGTGGTGCTGGCGGTGGGGATGGAACCCAATGAGATCACCGACCTGGTGGGGCTGATGAAACTGCCGGTGGGGGCGGACCGTTTCCTCCAGGAAGTCCACCCGAAGTTGAGGCCGGTGGAGATGTCCGTGGCCGGGATTTTGCTGGCCGGCACCTGTCAGGCCCCCTTTGACATCGGGGAGTCCTGTGCCGCCGCGTCCGGCGCCGCGGTCAAAGCCGCGGCGATCTTGACCCGGGGTCATGTGGAACTGGACCCCTTTGTGGCGGAAGTTGATCTGGACAGGTGCCGGGGGACCGGCGCTTGTGTTGCGGCCTGCCTGTCGGAAGGGGCTTTGTCCCTGGCCGAAATTGACGTGGACGGCCAAAAGGTGCAACGGGCCCAGGTCAATCCGGCCCTCTGTCTGGGTTGCGGCGCCTGTGTGGCGGTCTGTCCCGAAAATGCCATCAATATCAAAGGCTGGACCCTGAAGCAGTACGAGGCCATGGTGGACATGATCGTCTCGGATGCCTATTTCGGCGAAGCTGAGGCGGGATAAGGCCATGGCCCGGGAAAACCGTTCCCGGGTCAAAATTAAGAAACTGACGGACCCCTAACCCTTGAGGTTTGATGATGCGTGACGCCCCGACTGATCAAGAGGATAGAAAAGCGGCGCTGAAGCAGCTCCGGGAGGCTCGCCGGGAAACCATCGCCGCAGCCACCCGCCGGGTTAAGGAGCAGAAAAAGGCCATCAGGGCCATCAAAGCCCAGTTATCCGGAGGCGATCTGACGGTGCCCGAACTGGCCGCGGCCACCGGCATGCCGATGTCCGAGGTGATGTGGTTCGTGGCCTCTCTAAAAAAATATGGAGCAGTCCTGGAGGGTCCCAAGGACGGGAGTTACTTTCGGTATCAGCTGGCCGATAGCGCCTCGGAAGAGGTGGAGCCGGCCAGCCCCGAATCGTGACCTGGCCCGCCGCCGGCAACCCTGATCCGCCGATACCGAGGAGGCAGCATGGCTTCCGTTGATCCACAATTTGCCGAAGAACTTGAGTTGTATGGGGTCGATACGGCTCTGGACTGCTTCAACTGCGGCACCTGTGCCGCGATCTGTCCCCTGCAATACGAGCATTTCCCCAGGAAAATCATTCGCTACGTTCAACTGGGGGCCCGGGAGAAACTTCTCCAAAATGCCGAGGAACTCTGGCGCTGCCTGCATTGCGGGCTCTGCACCCAGACCTGTCCCCGGCAAGCCAATCCCGGCGAGCTGCTTTTGGGATTGCGCCGCTTTATGGTGGCCACTTGGAGGAGGACTGAAGATGTATAACCCCCGGCACATCATCGACCTGATTGCCATCAACGTCCGGAAAACCGGCAATCCTTTCGGGGTCCCGGCCGCCATGATTAACCAATGGTGGAAAGGCGTGCCCCAGGGGACCCGGCGGGAGGGCGACGCCCTGCTGTTTACCGGGCTGATGTACCAATCCATCCCTTATATTGAAAACACCACCCGCTATCTGGAGCGCTTTGAAGGGACGCCCTGGGCCGGTTATCTGAAATTCAGCAAGTATACCCGTTATGTGCCCAATTGGCTGGTGGGCTGGGCCTTTGTCTGCCTGACCTCCAGGGCCGAGCGCCGGAAATATAACGGCATCGTGCAGGGTATTTACCGAATTTTGAAAAAGGCCCAGGTGGATTTCTTCTATCGGCCGGAACTCGATGGTTACAGCGGCATATTGCTCTACGACCTGGGGGATCATCAGGGCTTTATCCGGCATGCCCGGGCAATGGCCAAGAACTTGAAGCTCCATGGGGTCAAGAAGATCATCACGGTGGACCCCCACACCACCTATGCCTTGAAGGTGCTCTATCCCAAGTATGCGGGGGCAAGCTTTGAAGTGCAGACCTACTTTGAGTTAATTGACTTCAAGGCCGGCAACGGCCATCCCCCCGTGGCGGTCCATGACCCGTGTTTCTACGGCCGCTATCTCGATTTGTCCGAAGTGCCCCTCAAGGTGCTCCATAACCTGGGGGTGGGCTGTGTGGAAGTTCGCCGGAGCGGCAATTTTACCCATTGCTGCGGCGGTCCGGCCGAGTCGGTGTCGCCGGCCCTCACCCGGGAGATCCTTGGGCACCGGGTCGAAGAACTCAAGGCGACTGGGGCGCCCGTGGTGACTATGTGCCCTATTTGCCTGGCCAATCTCACCAAAGCCGGGGTCGAGGTGGAAGATCTTTCCAGTCTGATCGCCCGCTGCGCCTAAGCAGGTAAGTTATAAGGGGCCTCAACCGGCGAGAGCCCCCGGCTCCCTGAGGTTGCAGGCTTGATAGCTAAAGGCGCCACATCATTTACCCTAAAAAGGAGAACAACATGGCAGACACGGAAAAAATCGTTTTGATTCTGACCCACGGCCCCGAAGACCCGGACCGGGCCACCATCCCCTTTGCTATGGCCAATGCGGCCCTGGCTATGGAGGTGGAAGTAGTGGTAGCCCTGCAAGGCTCCGCAGTGCTGCTGGCCCAAAAGGGGAGCGCGGAACACATTTTTGCCCCCAATTTCCCGCCCCTGAAAGAATTGATCGAGAGTTTTTTCTCTCAAGGCGGCCAACTTTTAGTCTGCGTTCCCTGCCTCAAGGCCCGTAAGCTCGAGGAGTCGGACCTTATTGCGGGAGCCCAGGCCACCGCCGCGGGCCGGCTGATTAAAGAGATCTTGGAAGCCAAATCGACCCTGAACTACTAATGCCAGGTCGCCAACCAAAGACGATTTGCTTGTCGGGGCGGACCCATGGGTCCGCCCTGGATTGAGGGCGCACAGGCGGGTGCGCCCCTACAATTCCACATTTTTCGATTGCGACTTGGGATAAGAGGCGGCCAGGACGTAATCCGCTGGATCGCACCAGAGAAGCTATTTTAAAACCGGGGTATTGTGTCACCCTGAGCGCTCACGAATGGCCTAGGTTATTGGAAAGAATAGATTCTTCGCTTCGCTCAGAATGACAAACTGGCGCAAAAAGATGTTTTGAAATAGGTTCTAAACTTCTCGCTGGCAGGGACGGCGGCGCCCACAAGAAAGGGCTCGGTCCCCATCAAACGGCGATTAACTTCTTCACGTCGATGCCGTATTTTTTCATGCGGTGCCACACGGTGATCCGACTCACCCCGAGGAGGACCGCGGCCCTGGATTGATTGCCGCCGGTCTGGCGGAGAGCCGCGACCAGGGCCGTCTTTTCATCCGTTCCGGCGCTCCCCCGGCCCTCCTCCGGGATCTTTTGGAAGGATGCCGGGACGTTTACCGTGGGCGGGAGGTGTTCGGGATGGATGAGGCCTTTTTCCGCCAGGACGAAAGCATATTCCAGGACCCCTTTCAGTTCCCGGACATTGCCCGGCCAGGGGTGGTCCATGATGAGCCGCATGGCGCCGGGGGTTAAACCGGTTATGGGCTTGCCGCTCTTCTCCCGGAGCCGTCGGATAAAATGATTCACCAGCAGCGGCACGTCCTCCATGCGGTCCCGCAAGGGGGGCAGATGGATGGGGATGGCATTGATGCGGAAAAACAAGTCCTCCCGGAACTTCCCCCGGGACACCAGCGACTCCAGGTCTTGGTTGGTGGCCGAGATGATGCGCACATCCACCCTGATGGACCGCACATCTCCCACCCGCTCGAACTGTTTGGTTTCCAAAACCCTGAGCAGTTTGACCTGGGTGGACAGGGGAATATCGCCGATTTCATCCAGAAAGATATCCCCGCGGTTCGCCGCCTCAAATCTTCCCTGGCGATGGCTGTAGGCCCCGGTAAAGGCCCCCTTGACGTGGCCGAAAAGCTCGCTCTCCAACAAGGCTTCATTCAGAGCCGCACAATTGAACTGGATGAAAGGTCCATCCCGCCGCTTGCCCAATTCATGGATGGCCAAAGCCACCAATTCTTTCCCGGTGCCGCTTTCGCCATAGATGATTATGGGAGCGTCACTCTGGGCGGCTTTTTCGGTTAGTTCAAAAACTCGCCGCATAACGGCGGATTTTCCCACGATGCCATAAAATTCGTCCTCGTCCTCCAACAGCCGGGAGAGCTGCTGGATTTTCTGGTCCCGCTTGGTAATTTCCGAGATATCCGTGAGGGTTTCCACCGCCCCTAACACCTCGCCGGCCGCGTTCCGTAAAATGGAGGCGTTTTTCAAGACGTGCACATACGAGCCATCTTTGCGGATTAGCAGGCAAGGTTTCCGGGTGGCGGAACCCAAATCGAACAGGTCGCACCAGTGTCCCTTCCCCTCGGCCCGGGCGATTTCACAGGCATCGCAATGAATAAAACCGCAGGAGGCGCCGATGAGTTCGTCCCGGCTGTAGCCGATCATTTCCTCGAAAGCCCGGTTGACCATCATGATGGTGCCGTCCGGGGCCACCACCACCAGACCATCATTCATGGTATTGATGATCTCTCGGCAATACCGATACATCCCTTGTTCATCACATCCCTGGTTCATCCTGGCCTACCCCGGTGACTGTTTTAATAACTGTTTTAACATAAATCATAAGCCACCCCAGGCCCGATTGCCAGCGAATATTCCCTCTTGGAGGGGAATATCAGGGGAAGTTACCCTACCACTTGCTCAATGAAAACTGCTTAGGAGGCCCAGGATCGCAACTCATTGAACATACAAGGTGCTTCGTTTTGCTCAGGATGACATTTTAGGGGCAATTGAGGTTTTGAGAGTGCGGCTGGGAAAAATTAGACGGGAAAATGTCCCGACTCTCGGACTGCATCACCGGAGCGGGAGAAAATTAAAGGGCGGAGTGATATACTCCGCCCATACCCTGCTTACCGAAAGCAAAATACCTCGGTCCCCGAACCTGGGGTCCCCATCTCTCCGGTCCAACCGCCCTTTTATAAAAGTTATAAAAGGGGGAATTTAAAACCCCGCCGAAAATATCGCTCAGTTACGCCACCACGTACTAAGCCAACATCTCCGCGGCCTGGCGCATGAGCGCGGCGATGGCCAGCTTTTGGGGGCAGGCCCGCTCAGCCTGGGAGTAGTCCACCTCGGCCAACCGCTGCCGAATCGCCTCGGGCAGTCCGGCGAAGGTCAGTTTGGCCAGCTCCGGCTCGCCATAGTACCGATGGTACATGAGGCAGCGCATGACCTCGTTCACGGGCACGGCCCCGCCCACGGCCTCCTGGCAAAGGTTGCCGCAGCCGGCGCAGTAGTCGGCCTGGGTCTCCAGGGCATACTGGCGCAGGGATTCGAACTCTTCCCGGGCCAGTTTGGCCTGGTCCCGGGCCGCAGCCACGTTGGCCATGAGGATGGTCAAGTTGGGCATCTGGGAGCAGAGGCTGGCGATTTGGGGGTTTTCCCAGACCACCTTGAGCTTGGCCTGCTTGTCCGTGAAGCCCCGTTTCAGGAAGCGCTCGGCCATCTCCAGCTTGGCCTCGCTGGCGATCTTGGGCGCGCCCGGCCCGCCGGCCTGGCTCTTCATGGCCACCAACCCAACCCCGGCCTTCTCGCAAGCGTTCATAGCTTCTTTCAACTTGGGGTCCTGCATGACCCGGAAGTTGTAGCTGAACATCACTGCGTCGATCCAGCCCAGCTTGGCCGCGCCTGAGAGGCAATCCGCCATGTTGGTGTGGGTGCTGAAGCCGAAGAATTTGAACTTGCCCGCCTTCTTCATCTCCGCGCCCCAATCCTTGATGGCCGGGGTCATTTGGTCGATGCCGGTGAGGCTGTGGATGAAGAACAGGTCCACGTGGTCCGTCTGCAGCCTTTTCAGACACTTATCCAGGCGTTCGGTGAGGTTGCCGCCCTTGGCCTGGAGCTTGGTGACCAGGAAGATTTCCTTGCGGGCTTCGGGGTTGCGGGCGAAGAAGCGGCCATAGCCATCTTCGCTCAGGCCGTTGCCGTAAGACTCGGCCATGTCCCAGTAGGTGACCCCCCATTTCATCGCCTGCTTGAGGAGCAGTTGGTTGTTGATGGTGTCGAACATGCCCCCCAGGCAGAGGCTGGACACCTCCACCCCGGTCTTGCCCAGCTTCCGTTTGGGCGTGGTCCCGGCCGGGGCGGGGCCGGCCGGCTGCTCCGGCGCGGCGATGGCCCCGGTGGCGCCGGCCCCCGCCACCGCGAGGCTGGCCAGTCCGACGGTCTTGACGAAATCCCTGCGGGTAACGCCTGTATCGTTGCTCTTCCGGCTCATGGTAGTTACCTCATAGTCTGATGATTAATGGATGGTTTAATACAAATTGAACGCGTTTATAAGTCCTAATTTCTTCAAGATGGATTGAGGGGAATTATGAAGGCTCAGGTGATCCTCCCGAATAGCCCCCCACACCCAGGGCCCGCTTCACTGCTCTAAATGAGCATGCGCCCCGGACCTGAACGGGATTCGTTTTCACTGTATACCCGAATGGCCCGCAGGCCCGATACCGGGCATTCATGCTCGCACATGCCGCAGCCGATGCACCTGGCAGGGTCCATGAAAGGACGCTGCAATCTCACCACAATATCCACCCGTACTCCGGCTGCCGGGGGGCTGTCTCCGGCCAGGGGGCGCTCTATGGTCAGCCGGGTTCCCGCCAAGCCGGTAATGCGCCTAAGCGCGGCCTCGGGCTGCCCGGTGGCCCGCAGGTAGTAGTCGCCGCTGGCCAGGTTCACCGCGGTGGGGATAGCCGCATCCAGGATCACCCCTGGTCCCTGAACCTTGGCCGGTACGGCCTGGCCGTCCCGGATGGTTTCAAATGTCGTCCGGGTGAAGATGGCCTTGGGGCTCACGGGGCACAATTCATGACAGACCAGACAGGGCCGGTCCATGGCCCAGGGCAGGCAGCGGGTGCGGTCCACGAAGGCGGTGCCCATGCGGATCGGCCCCTGGGCGGCGAACTCGCCGGCGCCTTGCTTTTCCTCGAGGCTTAAGGGGCGGATGGCCGCGGTGGGGCAGACCTGGCCGCAGGCGATGCAGTTGGGCTGGCAGCCGCTGCGGCCGATGCGGTAGTTGACCGCCGGGGTCCACAAGCCCTGCACCCCGGCTTCGAGCACGGCGGGTTGGATGATGTTGCCGGGGCAGATACGCATGCATTGGCCGCAACGGATGCAGCGGGCCAGGAAACGCTCCTCATCCAGGGCCCCGGGTGGACGGATGAGGTTGGGGTTACGGTTGGTCCCGGCCAGTCCGCCGACTTCCCACATGGATACCAGGAGCAGCCCCGACCCGGCCACGATAAACCCGCGCCTGGACAAGTCCGGCAACCCCACCTCACCGGCCGCCGAGGGTTTGTCGGCAAAGGTGATCCGGCCGGCGGGGCAACGGTGCAGGCAGTTCATGCACAGCACGCACTCGCCGCCAATGATGGTTCCCGAGGGACGGCAGGCGCCTTCGCAGTATTCCTCACAGATGCGGCAATCGCCGCAGCGATCCGAAGTCTTGCCGATGCGCCAGGGGGTGAAACGGCTCAAGAGGCCGAAGAGGGCTCCCAGCGGGCAGATGAACCGGCAGAAGAACCGGGGCAAGACCAGGTTCAAGCCCACCACTCCCAGGAACACGACCCCGAACAGCCAGGTCGAGGCGTAAAAGCGCGGCGCGTCGCTGAGTAGGCCCAGGCGGTTATCGGCCAAGGGGGCCAGGGCCAGGTTGACGCTGCGGTGCAGCAGGGGCAGCGGGTCAAAAATCCCAGTCTGCACCGACCCCATGAGAGCCAGGGCCAGCAGAAAGGCCAGGAGATAGTATTTTAAGGCCTGGGCCCGGCGGTGGCGATTGGCCTCCACCCTGCCACCCATGCCTTGACCCCGCCGCCCCAGCCAACCGGTGAATTGGTTGATCGTGCCCAGGGGGCAGGCGAAGCCGCAGAAAAACCGGCCTAGGAACAGGGTCAGCCCGATGGTGACCAGGGCCCAGGCCAGGGGTGCAGAGAAGGTGTGGGTGGACAAAACCGTGCTGATCGCGGTGAGGGGGTCCAGTTCCAAAATCCAGTTGATGGGCCAACCGCGCAACTGCCACCAAGCC
The DNA here is from genome assembly GCA_963812015.1 of uncultured delta proteobacterium. Classification (GTDB taxonomy): domain Bacteria; phylum Desulfobacterota; class Desulfobaccia; order Desulfobaccales; family 0-14-0-80-60-11; genus 0-14-0-80-60-11. Next base: position 116,338 of record CAWETI010000003.1, read on the forward strand.
GCCCCGAGGGTGGCCGTGATGCAAAACCACAGGAAAACCGCCAGGAAGAAGATTTGGCTGATGCGACGGACGGTGACGATGCGCATGGTGTGTTGTCCGAGAATTAAGCGCTAGTATTAAGGAGCAGCGGGTTGAGCCGGCGATAGTCGGCGATGCCCGCGCCGGCTTTCTCAGCCATGAGAATATAGGGCACGTCGGCCAGGGTACGCCCCAAAAGTTCCACGCCCACGGCGTCAGCAGCCACGGGGTCGGTGGAGACGACCAGGGTGCCGGTGTCCTTCAGGTCGGACAGGGACCCGCCGGTGGGGCCGTTGGTCATCATGCTCACCGTGCCGTCCAGGACGCACAGGGTGGGCTTGAGCAACTGCGACAGCTCGGTGATGATGCCGTTGATGTCCTGGTGGAAGACGTTGCGCCGCCCCCCCAGGAAGCCGTAGAAATTCTTGAGGGTCATGGAGGCCCCGGCGCGCTGGTGGTCTTTGACTGGACTCACCACGATGACCTTGGTCACTCCCGGGAAGACCCCGGCCATGACCGGCCAGTTTTCCAGGAGCTTGCCCCCGGGGAGGCTGACGGGAGCAAAGAGGGTGGCCCGGGGCGTTATGAGCCTGGCCCCGGACTTCAGAGCGGCATTGGCCAGTCCGGTGATCTCGAAGCAGCTATCGGGATTGTTGATGGGGTTGTCCGTTACCAGCACCTGGGCCGCTCCGGCTTTGAAACAGAGGCTGGCCACCGCGGTGAGCACCTCCGGGTTCGTGGTGGCCCCCAGGGAAGGCGGAGTGGCGAACGCGGCGTTGACCTTGATGAGCACCCGGTCGCCCTTGCCGATGAAGGACTCCATGCCTCCCAGGGCTTGAATCCCCCGCTGGACCATCACCGCCCGGTCCGTGCCCCGGACGATGGCCATTTTCGCCTGTCCCGGGGTCAGGGTGCGCAGGCTATAATCCCCCAACCCGGTCAGCGCCTTCTGGCCCTCGGAAGGGCCCGGGCCTTTCGGGTCATACAGGGCCAGGCCAAGGCCGCAGGCCCCCAGGGCCACGGCCGAGGCGTACCCCAGCCGCTTGAGAAAATCCCGGCGGTTCAACTCGCCGGCTATGATCTGTTCTGCCTCACTGGGTTTCTTCACGGCTTCCCCTTGAGCGCCTTCCTCAAGTTGGCGGCGAGCTCCAGAGCGACTGCGGCTGAAGACGCGTCATGGACTCCGGCCAGTGTCCCCCCCTCGACAAAGACTATTTCAAACGAGTTATCCAGGACGAGGACCGGGATGTCCCCCGGCTGGCCCGGGGTCTGGACCTTCTGGTAACCGTTGGCGGCCAGAAAATCCAGGTAACGCCGCGCCTCCGCCTGGGCCTGCTCCGGGGTGTCTCGCGGCGCCATAAATGCCGTGGCCTTGCCGTTCTTCAGGCTGTATTCTCCGGTGAGCACGTTGTTCAAACCCTCCAGGCAGAAGGTGTCGGTGGCGCACAGGCGCACGGTATCCAGGGCCAGGCCTTCTTTGGGAAAGAGGGCGGCCTCATCCTTCGCTTCCCCCTGGGAGGGAATTTTGGCCAGGAGTGCGGTGGCATAGGCCTGAAGGGAACTTTTCAGCGCCTCCGAAGCCCGGTCAGCCACGATCTCCACATAAAACTGCCCCTGAGTGAAGAACAAAGCATTGGCCGTGACATAGGCATTGGCGGTCAGGGGAATACTGGGGGAGCCCGGGCGGCGTTGGCCGCTGAACACGGCAAAGGCATTTTGGGCTGAGCCCATATCGTAGAGATAGACGTCCACATGCGCCCCGCCCGCCGCGCCCAGATTGAAGCTGCGGCAGGACATTTCCTTGAAGCCCGCGGACAGGTAGAGCTCGGCCTTGCCGTCGATCTTATCGGAAAGATTATCCGGGTTGTAGCTCTCGATGGGGGTAAGGGGAGTGAACCCAGAGACCTCGGGGAGGAACGCCGCCGTGGCGGCCGGGGCCTGGCCGGAAACGGCCTGGACCCGGCCCTTAAGCTCGGGGGCGCGCATGGCCACGATCACCGCGGGATTGAAGCGGGACTGGGCGACCAGAAGCCAGACCGCGATCAAGCCCAACACGGCGAGAATACCGTAACCGGTCCACTGCTGGGCCACGCCCACCTTTGCCTTTCTCGGTGCCATCATCCTTCCGAATAGGCCAGCTTATGGAGAAATTTTCTTCTGCTGGCTCAGATCGTAGATCGGGGCAAATTTAAGCTCCTGGCGCAGAACCTCTTCCGGAGATTTGGTCAGGAGTTCCCCATTCTTTTGGATAAAACGCAGTTCGGCGCCGACCCCGCACCCCGCGGTGCAGGCCTGTTCCAGCTTGGATCTGGCCGCGTCGAACTCCTCTCCCGCCTTGCTCTTGTGGAATTTTTCCCGCCATTCGATCCATTGCCGGGGGGTCAAGCCGCTCTGGTCGATGAAGACATAGTAGACTACCTTGTCCGGGCAGTCCTCTTCCAGGTAGAGGGTGTACTCCGCCAGCGTGTCCGGGTTGCCTGGCCCGGCCGGGCGATCTTTATCAGTCGCCTCCATGAGCCAGGCCGTCGGGCATTTGCGGGAGGCGGCAAAGGCCTTCACCGTACCGAAAATGAACCCCGGGTTCATCTCGTCAGCCACGAAATTGCCGGCCAGGAACTTCTCGGGTGGGGTGAAAGCGGTCAGCCCGTTGGCTTGCCGCAGGGCCGTGGCCTTGGCGCTCGCCGCCCAGGCGGTGGCGCCATTGCCAACCAAGAGGAAAAACCCCAGGAATATCGGCAGTAAACGCATCATACCCCCTCCTCCCTTACTGCGAAAAGTGAAATGTCGAGATTGCGGTCCTTCGGAAAGGTGTTCAGATCACTGGCAGCCGCGTGGGCCCAGTGGAGTGAGGTTGCGACCACCTGGGATAAATCAGCCATGGATAAAATCCTTTGGATATAATTTTAGCTACACTATGCTCAATTGCAAGTGCTCCATAAGGATCAAAATTATTTTTTGTATAGCAATTGCCAAAAGTTCTTTCCTTTTATTACCCTCTCCCTTTGCGGGAGAGGATCAGGGTGAGGGTGAATAAGAAAGAACTTTTGGCAATGAGTATAAGGCCGGGTTATCCGCCTCCGCCCCGCATTGCTGCTCCAGCCTGCCGTCGGTCCAGCCGGGCGACGCATTCGATGTGGGCCGTATGGGGGAAGAGATCGAAGGGTTGGACGGTCAGGATATCGTAGCGATCCTGGAGGAGGCCCAGGTCCCGGGCCAGGGTGGCGGGGTTGCAGGAAACATACATGATCCGCCGGGGGGCAATCTCCCGGAGGGTTTGCACCACCTGGGGGTGCAGGCCGGCCCGGGGCGGGTCGGTGATCACCACATCGGGGCGAGGCTGGTTACGGGGGCCGGCTCTGAGGGCCTCCCGGATACGCTCTTTCAAATCTCCCGCCAGGAACTGGCAATTTTCCAGGCCGTTGAGCCGGCTGTTGATGTAAGCATCGTTTACGGCTGCCGCCACCAGTTCAAATCCCACCACCCGGCGCACTTTTCCGGCCAAAGTCAGGGCGATGCTGCCGGCCCCGCCATAGAGATCCCAGACGGTCTCTTCGCCGGTGAACTCGCCCAGCCGGCCGATGGCGTCATATAAACCTTCGGCGGCCGCGGTATTGGTCTGGAAGAAAGAGTTGGCCGTGATCCGCAGGCGCAGATCGCCGAGGTGCTCTTCAATGTATCCCGGGCCCCACACGGTGCGGCTGTCTTCGCCACTGGCCACCTGGGCTTTGGTCCGGCTGCGGGAATGCAGCACGGTGGTGATGGCCGGGAAGCGGGCCACCAGATGGGCGGCCAGGGCCTCCACCGCGGCGGGGTCGCCCTGGTCGGTGGTGATGAGGTGCACCAGCGTCTGGTCGGTGCGCTTGCCCTCGCGCAGCACCAGAAACCGCCAGAAGCCCCGATGGGTGTGGGTATTATAGGCGGACCGGCCGCTTTGGCCGCACCAGCGGCGCACCTCCTGGACGATGGCCGTGGACTGGGTTGATTGCAGAAAGCAGTGCTCCAGATTAAAAACCTGGTCGGGGGAGACCCCCACATGCAACCCCAGGGCGCAGCCGCCGCTTAAAGCGCGGTTTGCCGCAGCGGGGTCGCCAGCGGGCAGCCAGGGCCGGGGGGCAAAGGCAAACTCCATTTTGTTGCGATAATACTGCTGGTGCGGTGAGGCCACCGGCGGCAGGATATCCCCGGGCGTCAGCCCCGCCAGATGCTGGAGACATTCCTGGACGTGGAGCCTCTTCCAGTGCAACTGCTCCTCATAGGCGAGATCCTGCCACTGGCAGCCGCCGCAGACCCCAAAATGGGGGCAGAAGGGTGGGGCATACGCCGGGGATTGGGTCAGGAGCTGCACCACCCGGGCTTCGGCGAACCGGGATTTTTTCCGGGTAATCCGCACCCGCACCCTTTGGCCGGGGACGGCGTGTCCCACGAAGACCACGCACCCATCCACCCTTCCCAGGGCTTTCCCGCCAAAGGCCAGCTTGTCGATGAGAAGATCGACCTCCGCGCCCTTGGACAGCACGGGGGCAGCGGCCTTGGGGTTCGCCGGGGGCATGTCAAGAGACCTGCAGAGAACGGGGCAGGAGGGGAGAAAACGGCACCACGTTTATGGTTGCCAAAACTCTAGCGGATTGTCTCAATTCTGGTCCGAATCATCAAGGGAACGTATGAGGTTCGGTTCCCCGTTGAGATCAAGATAGCAAGATTTGAGCCGCAAAGCAAAAGATGGAGATCGGATCGGCAAATATTTTATATTATTTGCAATTTCCTGATATTGGCAAGTAACTATGATGCAAAGGAAAGCTCTGTCTGCCCTATCGGTTGGTGGTATCCGGGGATTCCAGGCTCCGCCTCATTTGGTGGCCTTAGCGGCTCCGCGGTTTTCTTCGTGCCACTTTTTTAATGCCAGGAGATACTTGGCCTGCTGCAAAGGAGTCAGCAAGGTCATCTCCTCTTGACGCTGCGCTTTGAAAGATTCGAAGAGCTGGTTATGGTCGGCGATAACCACCGGCACCAACTCTTTGATTTTGACCTCATCCGGCTTTGGGCCGGCGACGGCTTTTTCCAGGTCAGTTTCATTTTTCTTCAATTTCTCAATGAGGCTCTCTCGGGTTTGTGAGTATTTAGCCCCTATCGCCTGAAGTTCCGCGGCGTTCTCAGGGGTCAAGTTGAGCTCCTTTACTAGCTTTTCCCATTCCAACTTGTAGTGGCTGTCCGCGGGTTCCGACTGCGCCTGACAATTACCCGGTGTCAGGAGCATGGCCGCCATCAGCAACACCAAGGCCATGTGCCAGAAGTCATTGCTTTTCATATTTAATTCTCCTTATATCGAGCCGTGGATAAATCCGGTTCCGACATTCTTTTGGTCCAATAATTTTAATTTAAGACGCACCCTTATCCAAGGCAAGCCTTTCCTCTGAAAAAGGTCACGGTACGTTGCCTGGCCGCAGTTATAGGCACCTCCGGCCTGGCTGGTGCATTTTGAAAGGCTTACAATTCTTCCAGGAAGACGGCCGTCTTGAAAATCGCCAGAATGATCTTAACTTAATAATTAAATTATAGACTCTTATATAATCGCCGCCGCCCTGATGAACTGCAAAACACTGAAGCCAGGGGGTCGGCCAGATTCTGGTGGTGTATCTCCCCGGTAGAATGGCGTAAGGTGATGATAATGCTGCCCTATAAGCTACTCCCGATGTGCATATTGTTTGCTTTAGTCGCCTGCGTGCCCTATGCAGGCAATGGGGTATACTATCCTTTTGAAAATTATTATGGATACGAATACCCCGCAGCATATTATTACTATCCCTATTACTCTCGTCCGTATGGCTACTATTACTATCCGCACTCTCAAATACATGTGGAGCAGAAAGGATACATGGGCGTTGGACACCGGGGAGCTGAGGGGCAATTTGAAGGCCACGGTGGTCACGGCCACGGGCGAGGGAAATAATGGTCTCTTCCGATATGAGGATCATATCCGCAACTTTTTGCAATTTCTGAGAAGTTTCATTGGTGGCAAGGTATCAACTATTCCTACTGTTCAGTCGGACACAAAAAGGGCAGAGCCATGGCTGACCCTGCCTGTTTATCGCTAAAAGAGAAGGGAAAATGCTTTCATTTGCATTAGTTAAGCAATTAAACTATAAATCTTTAAACTAAGGGCCCGTCCGCTGATAGGCAGTGCGGTAAATAAATCCATCAGGATTTATCCAGAACATCTCGTAACTGATATGAGATATCTTTCCGCCCCGGGAAGAACCACCGCCACCGTCCCCTCCACCTCGAGAAGAACCACCTCCGCTATGTCGGCCCATGCCGCCGCCGTAACCTCCTCCATGAGAGGAGCCACCACCGCTACCCGAATCAGGGGATAATTCAGATGACGAATATAAGAAAATTTTGCCACCCTGACCGTCATCCATTTTATCACTCGGAGGTCCCTTGGCAGCAATTAGGTCGTTAAAGTTTTTGCCCTTCCACTCTTCTTCTAACTTCTGGGCCTTATCATTGGTAACAGTGGCGCAACCTGCGATGAGCAGACCCCCAAGGATTAAGAGCATAATTTTAGTTTTCATATCCAACCCCATACGAAGTTTTGAAGAGGCCTGGCAGAAGATCCCACCTCCATTCACCCCTTCAATAATTAACACAAAAAAGAGGAGAATTCGGCTTGACCCTTAATATTTTAGGAAGGTTGGAAAGATGAGACTGGGAGAATGGGCATAGGAAACATTAATAATTTAAAAAGAGAGCGTGATCTGCCCCCCAAAAACTGACCTACAAGTTATGTTAGAGTGGCAGATCAAAGGGAGGCAGGTGGTTGCAGTCGAAACAGAAAATAGCTGCTCTATATGCGCGGTTTAAATTAAAATAATCAGTATGTTATATGATTAGCCTATCAGTAATTGAGAGATAGCTTGTATTTAAGGTTTTTGCCCTGTGGTCAGGTCTCATCCGACACCCCCGGCCATCCTGGTCTGCCGAATAACCCCTCACCGGACTGGGCCTCCCCAGGGCCTGGCGATATATCCCGGGCTTCCGCCTGACTCTCAAGACTTTTCGTCATATTTAATTAGCCTGGGGGAGGATTTCTGTGATAAATTTTATTTTTTAAGGAACAAAGGAACCTGCATTCAGGAGTGTTGCATGGCCCCTCGTTACGAACCCCGCCCCCTGGAAGCCAAGTGGCAGCAGCTCTGGGAGGAGCGGGGGCTGTTTAACGCCAAGGAAGACCCCGCCCGGCCCAAGTACTACGTGCTGGAGATGTTCCCGTACCCTTCCGGGCGCATCCACATGGGCCACGTGCGCAACTATACCATCGGGGACGTGGTGGCCCGGTACAAGCGGATGCGGGGCTTCAACGTGCTCCATCCCATGGGCTGGGACGCCTTCGGCCTGCCGGCGGAGAACGCCGCCATGGCCCGGGGGCTCCACCCCGCCGCCTGGACCTACGACAATATCGCCTACATGCGCCGCCAGCTTAAGGAACTGGGCTACAGCTACGACTGGCCCCGGGAGCTGGCCACCTGCGATCCGGACTACTACCGCTGGGAGCAACTGGTCTTCATCGAGATGTTCCGCCGGGGGCTGGCCTACAAGAAAGAAGCCCCGGTCAACTGGTGCCCCACCTGCCAGACGGTGCTGGCCAACGAGCAGGTGGAAGACGGCCTCTGCTGGCGCTGCGATTCCCCGGTGCACTTAAAAGAGCTCAACCAGTGGTTTTTTAAGATCACCGCCTATGCCGAGGAACTGCTGGCCGACCTGGACCTGATGACCCACTGGCCGGAGCGGGTCCTCACCATGCAACGCCACTGGATCGGCAAGTCCCCGGGGGCGGAGATCTATTTTCCTCCTACGCAAGTGACGCAAGTGACGCAAGGGACCCAGGGGGGCGAGGGGAGCGAGTCCCTGACGGTGTTCACCACCCGGGCCGACACCCTGTTCGGGGCCACCTTCATGAGCCTGGCCCCGGAGCACCCTTTGGCCCTGGCCCTGGCCCAAGGCACCGGCCAGGAAGAGGCGGTGAGGAAGTTTGTCGAGTACTGGCGGGCCCAAAACCGCAGCCGGGGCGTCCTGGAGGAGGTCACCAAGGAGGGGGTGTTCACCGGCAGCTACTGCGTCAACCCCGTCACCGGCTCCAAGATGCCCATTTATGTCGCCAATTTCGTGCTCATGGAGTACGGCACCGGCGCGGTGATGGCGGTGCCGGCCCACGACCAGCGGGATTTCGAGTTCGCCAAAAAGTATGATTTGCCCATTAAAGTGGTGGTCCAACCGCCCGGGGAGGAACTCCAGGCCGCAAACCTCACTGCCGCTTACGAGGACGAGGGCGTCCTGGTGGACTCCGGCCAGTTCACCGGCATGGCCAGCGCCGGGGCCAAGGAGGCCATCGCCGCCTGGCTGGAAGAAAAAGGCCAGGGCAAGGCCGCGGTGCATTTTCGCCTGAGGGACTGGCTCATCTCCCGGCAGCGCTACTGGGGGGCGCCCATCCCCATCATCTACTGCGAGACCTGCGGCCTGGCGCCGGTGCCGGAGAAAGACCTGCCGGTGGTCCTGCCCCTCTCCGTTGCCATCACCGGGGAGGGCGGCTCCCCCCTGGCCCAGTTGCCGTCGTTTTATGAGGTGAATTGTCCCACCTGCGGCGGCCCGGCCCGGCGGGAAGTGGACACCATGGACACCTTCGTGGAGTCCTCCTGGTACTTTTTGCGCTACGCCAGCGCCGACTACACCGAAGGCGTCCTGGACCCGCCCCGGGTGAACTACTGGCTCCCCGTGGACCAGTATATCGGCGGCATCGAACACGCGGTGCTGCACCTGCTCTACGCCCGCTTTTTCACCAAGGTCCTGCGGGACCTGGGGATGGTCAAGATCGACGAGCCCTTTCAACGCCTCCTCACCCAGGGCATGGTCTTGAAAGACGGGGCCAAGATGGCCAAATCCAAGGGCAACGTGGTGGACCCGGAGTACATGATTAAGGAATACGGCACCGACACCACCCGCCTGTTCCTGCTGTTTGCGGCGCCGCCGGAGAAAGATCTGGAGTGGAGCGACCAGGGGGTGGCCGGGTCGGCCCGTTTCCTTCACCGCCTCTGGAACTTGGTGCAGGACCTTTTGCCCACACTGCGACAAGTTTCGCCGTATCAGGGTCCCGGCACGGAATTGTCCCCGGAACTCTCGGATTTCCGCCGCAAGGTGCACCAGACCATCAAGAAGGTGACCGAGGACATCGAGGATTCCTTCCACTTCAATACTGCCATCGCCGCGGTGATGGAGTTGGTGAACGCCTTCTATCTGGCCGCGGAGCACCCGCCCCAAGACGAGGCCACCGCCAGGGTCTTCCGGGAGGCGGTGGAGGCCATCCTGCTCCTGGTCAGTCCCATGGTGCCTCACATCGCCGAGGAGCTGTGGCAGGCGTTGGGACATAGCACCCTGCTGCTGGACGTTCCCTGGCCCCGGCCCCAGCCTGAGGCCCTGACGGTGTCCACCCTGACGGTGGTGGTCCAGGTCAACGGCAAGGTGCGGAGCCGCCTGGAAGTGCCGGCCACGGCTACGGATGCCGAGATTAGCCATCTGGCCCTGGCCGACCCGGCCATTGCCAAATGGCTCCAGGGCAAGCCGCCCAAAAAAGTTATCCTGGCCCGGCGCAAGCTGGTCAATATCGTCGTCTGAGGGAGTGAAGCCATGGCCGTCTGCCGCCTCGGAGTGCTTGCCTTACTCTTGGTCAACCTGTGGGGCTGCGGTTATCGCCCGTTAGGGGCGGCGCCGCCCGATCCCCAGGTCCGGCCGACCCTGGCCATCCCCCTGTTCGCCAACCGCTCCACCGAAGTGGGCCTGGAGGCCGTCTTTGCAAACGCCCTGATCAACGCCTTCGCCCAGACCGGGGCGGTCAAGGTCGTCCCCGGGGACGGGAATGCGGAGTTGGTGCTGGAAGGCCAGGTGCGGTCGGTGGATAATGCCTCGGTGGCCTTCGACTCCGTCACCAAGTCCACGGTGCGCCGCTTGACCTTGCGGGTGGAGTTGACCCTGCGCCGGAAGAAGGGCGACAAGGTCCTCTGGAAGGATACCCAAATCTTGCAAGAAGATTACGTGGTGGACCCCTATTACCACTTGGGGGAGGCCACCCGGACCGAGGGCGTGCGGCGGGCTGCGGTCAACATGGCCCGGCGGGTGCTGGACAAGGTGCTGCTGGTGATTTAGGTAGGGAAGGGGGCCAGGGGCTTTTTTGTAAGTGGCTCCTGCCCTCTTCCCCGGACCCCACTCCCCAACCCCCATTAAGGTAGAGATTATCTCATGGGGTAAGGTGCGATTACAGGGAAGGAGGATGTTTGGCTGACTGCTGATAGCTGAAAGCTGACCGCTCATACCTATGTCCCATCCCATCCTGGAACGCCATCTGGAACGTGGCACCGTGAAGCCTCTCTATCTCTTTTATGGGGATGAGGAGTTCCTCATGAACCGGGCCCTGGCGCGCCTGGAGGCGGGACTGACGGACCGGGCCGGGGAGCCCCCCACCAAAGTGGTCCGGGAGGCCAATGAGGTGGGGCTGCCGGAGTTTTTGGCGGAGTCCCGGGTGGCCACACTGTGGGGACCGGGGCAGTTGCTCATCCTGCGCCGGGTGGATCTCTACCCCGGGGACCAGCTTAAAGTCCTCACCGCCTATCTGGACCACCCCGCGCCCCGGGTCTGGATGGTGTTCCTGGCCGAAGGCTTGAAGGCTCGGGAGGTGGAGAAGCATGCGGTATGGGGGCGGCTGGCCCGGGAGGAGGCGGCCCTGGGGTTTTATCGCCTCCGGGAAGGGGAGCTGTACCAGTGGCTGACTCGGGAGGCCCGTAGCCGGGGGAAGAACCTGGCGTTGGCGGCGGCCCAGCGGCTGGTGGAGATGGTGGGCGACAATCTGGCGGAATTGAGCCAGGAGTTGGAAAAACTGGTCCTCTTTGCCGGGTCGGAAAACACCCTCACCCCCGCCCTGGTAACCCAGTTGGCCAGCCACAGCCGTACCTACAACATCTTTGCCCTGGTGGACGCCCTGGGGGTGCCCGGTTTCCACCAGCGCCTGGCGTCCCTGGGTCACCTGTTGGACCTGGGTGAGCCCCCGGCCAAAATATTGGGGATGCTGGCCCGGCAGGTGCGGATGCTTATCCGGGTGAAGGAAGGCTCGGGGGACAACCCGGCGGAGCTGGCCCGGAGCCTCAATCTGCCCCAGGGGGTGGTCAAGCGTTTGGCGCAGCAGGCGGCCCGCTTCAGCGACGAGGCCCTCAAAACCCACCTGACCGTGCTGCACCAGGTGGACTTTCATCTCAAGACCAGCACCGGCAATCCCCGGCTCTGGCTGGAGTGGGCTCTTGTCAAGATGGGCCCGGGATAAGATGCAAGACCTCTCTGGGGGGCGCACCCGGCACTCGGGTGTCGTCCGTAATACCTAATCACCATCGGACCGGTGGCATGGGCGTCCCGCCTTTGCCCGGGCAAGATAAAGCCCGACGTCGAACATAATGAAAAAGGAGGAAGACTATATTTCCAAAATTTACGGTTTCCTGGTTGTCTTTTGAATCAATAATTGCTGTAAAAGAGGTTTTAATTTATCTTTAATAAATTCTGCTGCTTTTATTGATCCTACATTGTTGTAATGAATCACATCGTAGATATATTGTTTGTCTGGCGGGATTGCTGAGGCTAAATCTATTAATAATATATCATTCTCAACCGCTTTTTTGCGAATACTGTCATTAAATAAATCAAAAAAATGTTTATATTCCTGATAGCTAACCACAACGTTTTTAAAGCGATCGATGATGGCTTTGTCTGGGTTTTCCGTAAACCTGCTCGCCATGGTCATTAATACGGGAGTGATTTTTCTAATTTTGCAAATAGTTATAAATGTCTGCAGATTCATCTCGAACTGTTCGACCATCTCCGAGGTATTATAGTTTACTTTGGTGTTTCGCATTTTGGCGAATTCGTCATTGCTTTTATCTACACCCTTGGGTCTCAATAAAGTTCTGATCCTTCCCCCGGCCAACCGGAGTTCTCGAGAAATATTAGGAATAAATTTATCTCGCTCTATTTTAAAGAAATTGGTCAAGATATACTCATTCACATCAAAAATTAAACATCGAGTTGGACTATTATTCCAATAGCCTTTTTCGTAAAGCATTATCGCGACATCATTGTTATTATGCATCATTATGGCGATATCTGGTTTTATTGGGATGATTTTATTTAATAAAACATCCAGGGTATTCAACGTATTGTTTGCAGTCCTGCTAGCGTTAAAAGAATCAACCTTAATCCCTAGCTCTTTTTCGAGAAGCATTCCAGAAAGGTAAGCAAACCTTTTTTCTTCGTCCACTAATAATTCTGCCGTTACGGAATCTCCTAAAAACACTAACGTCATATCCGGGTTAGAATATTTCTCTGATGGCATGATAAAGCCATTCTTATCAACTCGCAATAAATAATTCTTTTTCTCGATCGTGTCATATGGTGCATCTTCTTTTACTGGATGATTATATTCCTTTAGTAATGGGCGAAATTCCCTCAGCGCAATGGCTCTCTCCTTAAGAGCAAAATTATAACCGATACCATTATTATTATAAGCCAATAATTTCTCCATACAATAGATGCCTGCGGTTAATATCAACAATATCATAAAAGCAATAGTCTTTTTTGGGTTTCGTTCGAACCAGCTATTTTCTTTTTTCGTTACCATAAGTCAGTATCTCCTCAGGTCGGAAGGAAAACCAATGGTACACGTGCTTAGAAGGTTCTTCAGGTTCAGAATTAAAATTAATATCTATTATTTTCTAAATGATAAATATTAGCCAACGGTAAATTGGCGCCAATTCTCCCAACAACCCTTCATGGGGCCCATTATGTCGAAACGCTCATCTACCTCCGGCAAAAGTATGGCGGCGGCGTCGGAAGAGATTTGTGCCGCCCTTGCAATCGATCCTGATGGCACGGTTGCAATCTGCCTGGATCACTCCTTCCCGGCTTTATCCAATAGCGAGCATCTCAGGACGCCCTTTACACTAAAAGTGATTAATTATATCAAATGGTTAGGATAGTTGCCATCGAAAATGCGGCATAATCCGGGGAAGAAGAGCAACTCTGTATAAAAGGGCAAACACGCAGGTCTGCCCCTAGAACAGGGGTCACTATTCGCAAGGGGAAGGGTATAAAAAGATTAACAAAATGAGGGCGGGGTAAGACCGCCCTCATTTTGTCTTAATCCCAAGTCAACTCATGCAGGGGTCGAGAGGGCGTTGACCTGCCGGGTGAGGCGGGAAATCTTGCGAGCCGCGGCCCGCCAGTGCAGGGTGCCTTTGCCGGCCACCCGGGCGATCACCGGGACCGCGGCCTGCAAGGCCGTCTGGGCCTCTTCCACGCTCTTTTGGGCCACCGCCTGGCGCACCAAGCGCACCACGTTCTTGACCCGGGTTTTGCGGCTCTGATTGCGCAGCCGCCGTTTTTCGTTCTGTCGTGCCCGCTTCAGGGCGGATATATGCTTTGCCAAAGTCTTCCTCCGATAGTAGTGCTCTATAACTGTGTCTTAAGCGAACGCTTTTGTCAAGGGAGCAGGCTTTCCGGATACTCCCGGAAAAACGTCCAAAAATAACTCACCCCAGAGACCACCGTGGCAATGAGGGCCAGCCATAACAGGCCCATGCCCAGTTCTTCAAAATCAACCCCGACATACGGATAGTGTAAAATTAAGGCCGTGAGGGCCGCCATCTGCAGCAGCGTCTTGGCCTTAGCCCAGCGGTCGGGGGCCAGGATAATGCCTTCCGCCGCGGCCAGGCCCCGGAGGCCGGTGACCGCCAACTCCCGCCCGACGATGACAAAGGCCATCCAGGCCGGCACCCGCTCCAGGGGGATCAACATAATCAGGGCGGCTGAAACCAGCAGCTTGTCGGCCAGGGGGTCCATGAATTTCCCCAGCTGGCTCACCAGGCGGTGGCGCCGGGCCAAAAACCCATCCAGGAAATCGGTGGCTCCCGCCAGCATAAAAACAAGGGCCCCAAAAAAACTGGCCCAGGGACCGGAGAAACACAGCAGCAGCACCACCACGGGAACCGCGGCAATCCGGGCACCGGTGAGGAGGTTCGGGGTACCCCAGTTATTGAGGTCGACCTGACGCATTTTAGGACTTACGGGCCCGCTGCCAATCTGCCAAGAATTTTTGTAAGCCGATATCCGTCAAAGGATGCTGCATGAGCTGCATCATCACCCCGTAAGGGATGGTGGCGATATCGGCCCCGGCCAGGGCGCCCTCCAGGACGTGCAGGGGGTGGCGCACCGAAGCGACAATGATTTCCGTATCAAACCCGTAATTCTCAAAAATGGTGATGATCTGCTCGACGATTTCCATGCCCCGGTGATTGATGTCATCCAGGCGGCCGATAAACGGGCTGACGTACGCCGCGCCCGCCTTGGCGGCCAGCAGGGCCTGGAGCGGCTGGAAGATCAGGGTGACGTTGACCCTGATGTTCTCTTCCGCCAAAATCCGGGTGGCTTTGAGGCCGTCCGGGGTCATGGGGACCTTGACCGCCACCCATTCATGGATTTGGGCCAGTTCCCGGGCCTCCGCCACCATGGCGTTGACCTCGGTGGCCACAACTTCGGCGCTCACCGGACCCTGCACCAACTCGCAGATGGTGCGAATGTGCTCTTTGAACTGCTCTTTGGTGCCGATGCCGATCTTGGCGCACAGGCTGGGGTTGGTGGTAACGCCGTCCACCAGGCCCAGGCTGTGGGCCTCCCGAATCTCATCCAGTTTGGCGGTGTCGATAAAGAATTTCATAAAAGACCTCTCACTATATCATAAGTCAATTTTTGCCACCACTCAGGAAGCGCTTCAAACAGCCTTCGGAGCAGAAAAAATACGTTTTGCCGTCCTTGGTGGTTTTGAGGGCTTCGCGCCGGGGGATGAAGGTCTCGCACACGGGGTCCTGGACCAGGACATCCGGTTCCCGCTCTCTTTCCAAAGGCTTGGGGGCCTGGGGCCAAAGGCCCAGCGAGCCGGCCACCTTTTTAATGGCCCAATAACCCAGATATCCCAAGCCTAAACCAAAAAGTAGACGAAACATCAGGTCGTGTCCTCAATCGCAAGCATAGGTTGCAATGCCGCCCGGTCGGCGGGGTCCAGTTCATCCAGGAGTTCCTCGGCGCTCTTCTGCAGCACCGGGTGCCAGGCCCGGGGAGCGATCTCCGCCAGGGGGGCCAGCACGAAGCCCCGCCGGTGCATCTCCGGATGGGGCACCATGAGGTCGGGGGCAAAGATCACTTCCCCATTATACAATAACATATCCAGATCGATGACCCGGGGGCCCCACCGCTCCCCCCGCACTCTTCCCATAGCCGTTTCCACCTGCTGCAACAGCCGCAGCAGCTCCTCCGGCCCCAGGCGGGTGCGCACCCGGGCCGCGGCATTGACATACCAGGGCTGATTTTCCGGCCCCAGGGGCGGGTTCCGGTAGAAGGAGGAAACCCTGGTCACTTCCACTTCTTCCGCGGCGTTCAGGCGCTCCAAAGCGTCCGTCAACTGCCGCTGGGGATCGCCCAGGTTGGCCCCCAACCCCAGGTAAGCGATAACCGGAGTCCGTTCGGTGATGGCGGCGAATCCCAAAGGCATATTTTAATACTATCTTATTTCGTGTGACCGGATAAAGGGTTTTTCGCCAGGCGCGTGATGACCGGGGTTAAATCGGCCGCAATGCGAGACGCCACCAACCTGGAGCCCTGGTCATTGAAGTGGGCCACGTCACAGATATTTTCTCTCACCGGGGGAATCTCTTGGGCCAGGTCGATCACCAGCACCTGGTTTTTGGCCCCCACCTCCCGGATGGTTTGGTTGAGCCGGTCAAAGGCGCTTTTAAATTCCCCATAAGTAATCCCCTGGCTGATTTCCAGTTGATGCATGATCTTTTGAACCGGGGGATCGGGGTGGTCTGTCAGCCGGCTGGCCTGGGTCATGAGCACCGGGATAATGCCTCGGGCCCGGCAAATATTGATGAAGGTCTGCAAGTTCAAGGAAAATTCCCGGACCAGGAGGTTCTGGTCGATGGTGATTTTCTTACCTCTGACCTCCTTAAACTCGTCCCCTTTGGATTTGCGTTCGGAATGGAACAGCTTCTTCAATTCCCGGGAGAGGTTGGGAAAGGTCAGGTCCCTGACCAAATAGAACATTTCCCGCAGGTCTTGGCCCACGGTCTTGAAAGTCGGCGGTTTCTCCAGAATGGGGGACCGGGAGGGATTGGTATTCCAATAGGTCTTTTCGTACATCAGGATAGCCAGGTCGTTGATGTTTTCCATCAGGACCACGATGTCGGGTTTGAGATTTACGACTTTGTTGAGCAGAATATTGAGGCAATGCAGGGTGTTGCTGCCGCTACGGCCGGCGTTGTAGGAGTTCACCTTGAGGCGGGTCTGTTGTTCGATAAGGCGTCCCGCCAGGAAGGGAAACCGCTGGTCCTCGTCCACGTAAGTGCACTCGGTGGTGGAACCGCCCAAAAAGGCGAGGGTCAGGTCGGGGTGGTCGTGGACCCTGGAGGGCATGATGAAACCCTGGCGGTCCACCCGCAGTACGAATTTTTTGGCCTCGAGGCTGTCGCACTTCCGCAGATAGTCGGGGTCGGGCACCAGGATGTCCCGATATAACGGGTTGAATTCTCTCAGCTTAATGTAGCGTTGGATGCCGAGGGGGTTTATCAGGTTATGGGTGCGGCCGGCCAGGATCTTTTCGGTCACGAATGCCAGGCAGCCCATGGCCAGGAGCACAATGACCCCGATGACCTTCTTGGGATTTCTTTCCAGCCAGTTTTTGCGGGTCGGTCCATTATCCATTGGCTATGAGGGGTAGGCAGGCTGCACGGCAAAGAGAACGGAACCGGTCAATAGTTCTGGTCCATTTTCCTGAAAGGGTTTGGGCTGGGGGTCTGGGAGAATTTTTTGTAAGGAGAGGTGCCCCTTACAAACACCCCCGGCCCCTTTGCCTCAGCCCAGCCGCTGCAGGCGGGACAGGGCTTCTTCGAGGCGTTCTTTGGGCACCGTCAGGGCCAGGCGGACATAACCTTCTCCGGGCTGCCCTAGGCCGTTGCCGGGGATGGTGACGATCCCGGCCTTTTCCAGCAACTGGGTGGTGAAAGCCATGGAGGTGAGGCCCGGGGGCACCGTCAGCCAGACGTAGAAGGTGGCTTGGGGGGGCTCCGCGTCGTAGCCCAGTTTTTTTAGGCCGCTCACCAGCAGGTCCCGGCGTTCCTGGAGAATGGCGCAATTTTCCCGGACGCAGCTCTGGTCCGAATCCAGGGCGGCGATACCGGCAATCTGAATGGCATTGAACACTCCGGAGTCGATGTTGCTCTTGATCTTGCCCAGGGCGCTCAAAACCTCCCGGTTCCCCACCGCCATGCCCAGGCGCCAACCCGTCATGTTGTAGGTCTTGGAGAGGGAATGAAACTCGATGCCGATCTCTTTGGCCCCAGGGACCTCCAGAAAACTGGGGGGCTTGAAGCCGTCGTAGGCCAATTCGGTGTAGGCGGCGTCGTGAACCGCCACAATGTTATATTCCCGGCAATAGTCCACCACCCGGGCAAAGAAATCTTTATCCGCCACCGCCGCGGTGGGGTTATTGGGATAGTTGAAAAAGAAGGCCTTGGCGTCCCGGGCCACCAGCGGCGGAATGGCCTTCAGGTCCGGCAGGAAGCGGTTCTCCCGGGTCAGGGGGAGAAAGTGGCAGTAGCCCCCGGCAAACAGGGTGCCCATCTGGTAAACCGGGTAGCCGGGGCTGGTCATGAGATTGATGTCCTCGGGGTTGTTGATCCCCAGGGGCAGGTGGGCGATGCCCTCCTTGGAGCCGATGAGGGTGAGGACTTCGCTCTCCGGGTCCAGGTCCACCCCAAACCGCCCCTGATACCAGCGAGCCACCGCTTCCCGGAAGAGGTTCATGCCGGAATAGGCCGGGTAGTGGTGGGTTTTCATATCATGGATCGCCTCTGCCATCTTCTGGACGATGAACAGAGGGGTGGGAAGATCCGGGTCTCCGACGCCCAGGTCGATGATATCCACCCCCCGGGCCTTGACCTCGGCCTTCTTATCGTCAATCTCTTTAAAGAGATACGGGGGAATCAACCCCAGGCGCGCCGCCGGTTCAAAAAACTGCGTCATTTAAGATGCCCTTTCTGCAATGAGACGATTTCGCAGGGTGCCGATACCCTCCACCTTAATCTCCACCAGGTCGCCGGGGGCCATGGGACCGATCCCCGAGGGGGTGCCGGTGGCGATGACGTCCCCGGGTAGAAGGGTCATGATTCGGGAGATAAACGCCACCTGCGCGGCTACTCCGAAGATCATGTTCCGGGTGTTGGAGTGCTGCCGGCGCTCCCCGTTCAGGTAAGCCTCCACCGTGAGGTTGTCCGGGTCGGGAATCTCGGTTTCGATCCAGGGACCCAGGGGGGCGAAGGTGTCGAAACTCTTGGACCGGGTGAACTGGCCGTCTTTTTTTTGTAAATCCCGGGCGGTGACGTCGTTGATGCAGGTAAACCCCAGGGCGTAGTCCCGGAAGTCCTGTTCCTTGATGTGGCGGCAGGTCCGCCCGATCACCACGGCCAGCTCGGCCTCGTAGTCCACCCGCCGGGACATGGCCGGATACCTGATGTCCTCATCCGGGCCGATCACCGCGGTAGAGGGTTTAAGGAAGATTAACGGCTCCTCCGGGATGGGGTGTCCGAACTCGACGGCGTGGTCCCGGTAGTTCAGCCCCAGGGCCACGATCTTGCTGGGCTCACAGGGCGCCAACAGGGTGACCTCGGGCAGGGACACAACCTCTCCGGTGGTATTTGCCAAACCACCGTCATAGGGAGTGCTCCATAAGACGGAGATTTTCTCCCCTTCCAGGATGCCGTAACCGGTCCGGCCCATCAATTCAAAACGTACGATTCGCATAATTTTCCCTAATTGATAATCTGAATCCCGTAAAAGCATATCCCCCCTGCCCCCCTTTTTCAAAGGGGGGTAAAGGAAAGTCCCCCTTTAGCAAAGGGGGATTTAGGGGGATTTTTGATTAACCATATTGATTTAACTATATTTTCAATGAGTTAGACGCTATTTCAGCCCCAACACATCCTGCATGTCGTACAGGCCCGGCGGCTGGGACACCACCCAGAGAGCCGCCCGGACCGCGCCCCGGGCGAAATTGTCCCGGCTGTGGGCCCGGTGGATGATCTCCAGCCGCTCCCCCATGCCGCCGAACAGCACCGTGTGCTCCCCGACGATGTCCCCGGCCCTCACCGTCTGGATGCCGATCTCTTTCGCGGTCCGCGCCCCGATGATGCCGTGGCGGGCATACACCCCGGTCTTTTCCAAATCCCGGTCCAGGGCGTGGGCGATGACCTGCCCCAACTTGATGGCGGTGCCGCTGGGGGCGTCTTTCTTCAAGCGGTGGTGGGCCTCGACGATCTCCACGTCGTAGCCGTCCCCCAGCACCCGGGCGATGTCCGCCACCACTTTGAACATCAAGTTGACCCCGACGCTCATGTTGGGGGCGAATACCAGATGAGCCCGTGAAGCCAGGGCGTGAATCTCGGCGATCTGGGGCGGGGAAAACCCCGTGGTCCCCAGCACCATGGCTTTATTGGCGTCGGCCACTTGCTTGAGATGGGCCAAGGACGGCTCGGGATGGGTGAACTCAATGACCACCTCCCCCTCGGGCAACACCTGGCCCAAGGAGTCCACCACCGTGACCCCCTTGGCGGGCAACCCCACGACCTCGCCTACATCTTTGCCCACCGCAGCATGCCCCGGCGACTCCACTGCCCCCACCAACCGGATGCCCGCCGCCGCCTCCATCATGTGCACGATGCGGCCGCCCATGCGGCCGGCCACGCCGGTAACAATGGCTTTAACCATAAAAGTCTCCGTTAGTTGGCCGGGGGAGGAGGCTAAGGGCTTTTTCATAAGTACCCTTACCCCCTCCCCCGGACCCCCTCCCCCAATCCCTTACAGGGGGCTGGGAGGGGAGTTTGAGGGGAGGGCGGGGGACTCGTCGTCCCCCGGCCCTCCCCTCAAGTCTTAAATCAGCCCGTATTTCTGCATCACCTGGCGCAGTTTGTCCTCGTTGGCCGCGGACATGGGGCACAAAGGCTGCCGCACTTCGCCGGTGATTTTCCCCATCAGTTTCAGGGCGGTCTTGACCGGGGTGGGGTTGGTCTCGTAGAACATGGCTTCCGTCAGGGGCCACATCTTGTAATGGAGCGCCCTGGCTTTGGCCAGGTCCCCGGCGAAAAAGGCGTTGCACATGCCGGCCATGTCGGCGGGGACCGCGTTGGAGACCACGGAGATTACCCCCATACCGCCCACGCACAGCAGCGGCAAAGTGGTGAAATCGTCGCCGGAGAGCACGATGATCTTGTCGCCGCACAGCTCCAGGGTCTTGGACCCCTGCTTCAGGTCGCCGGTGGCGTCCTTGAGGCCCACGATATTGGGAATCCCGGCCAGGCGGGCCATGGTTTCGGGCAGCAGGTTGAGGCTGGTGCGTCCCGGCACGTTATAGACCACGATGGGAATCTTGGTCTGGGACGCCACGGTCTTATAGTGCTGATAGAGGCCTTCCTGGGTGGGCTTGTTGTAGTAAGGAGTGATCATCAGGGCCGCATCCGCGCCCGCCGCCTGGGCGTGCTGAGTCAGCTCCACGGCTTCGGCGGTATTGTTGGAGCCGGACCCGGCGATCACCACCACCCGTTTTTTCACCTGGTCGATGCAGGTTTCCACCACCCGCTTGTGCTCGGCGTGGGACAGGGTGGGAGATTCGCCGGTGGTGCCGCAGGGCACGATGCCGTGGATGCCTCCCTGAATCTGGAACTCGATGAGTTCCCGGTAGGCGGCTTCGTCAAGCTGGCCGTTCTTGAAGGGAGTAACAATGGCGGTGATGGCTCCCTTGAACATGATGCTACCTCCTTACTTAAGTTCGTCGACCCACAGTTCTCCCTGGTAGGCCACCAGGGCGTCGCCTTCCAGGAAGACCTCGGTAAAGGCCTCCCCTTGGGGCGTGAAATACACGGTCAGGGCCTCGCCGCCCCGGGTGTGGACGGTCACCGGGGAGACCACTTGCCCCAGGCGGGCGGCGATGAGGGACGAAGCCACCGCGCCGGTGCCGCAGGCCAGGGTTTCGTCCTCCACCCCCCGCTCATAGGTGCGAATCCTGAGGGCCTGGGGGCCTTCAACCCGGATGAAATTGACGTTGGTGCCCGCCGGGGCAAACAAAGCATGGAAGCGGACCGCCCGGCCCCAGCCGGTGACGGGCGCGGCCTCCAGGTCAGCCACCGGCACGGCCACGTGGGGCACGCCCACCTTCAGGAAATGGCCCAGAAGGGTTGTTTCCTCCAGAGGAATGTCTTGCCCCAGGATGCAATTACCCACCCCGGCCATGAGCAGCTTGACCCGGCGGTCCCGGACTTCGGCCTTAATGGTGCCGGCCAGAGTTTCAAAGGACAGGTCGGCCGGGGCGATGCCCTTCAGGACCGCGAAGCGGGCGGCGCAGCGCCCGCCGTTGCCGCACATCTCGGGCTCGGAGCCGTCGGCGTTATAAAAGCGCCAGCGAAAATTCGCGGTGGGCGAGGCCTCGATGAGGATGAGGCCGTCGGCCCCCGCGCCCAACTGGCGATGGCAGACCCGGCGGGCAAATTGCGGCTGTTCGGCCTCGGGGATGAAGCCCTCCCGGTGGTCGATGAGCACGAAATCGTTGCCGCCGCCGTGCATCTTATAAAAGGGTATTCGTTGTCTGGTGTCCGTAGTCATAAGGCCAGGCTTAAAAATCCCCCCTGATCCCCCTTTGGTAAAGGGGGATTTAGGGGGATTATTGTTCTGTTTAATAACCTTAAACTGGTTCCCAAGCTCTTGCTTGGGAACGAAAATTTTAGTCCAAGCTCTGCTTGGACACCTATTTCAAGAAATCCGGGATGGACTCCCCCCAGGTAAGCTGGCGGTAAGTCTCCCGTTTTCTGATAACATAAAAATCCTGATCCTGCACCAAGATTTCGGCCACCCGGGGCCGGGCGTTATAGTTGGAACTCATGGAAAAGCCGTAGGCCCCGGCGCTCATCACCGCCACCATCTCCCCGGGCTGAAATGCGGGCATGAGGCGATCCTTGGCCAGGAAATCCCCGGTCTCACAGATGGGGCCCACGATGGAGGCCTTCACTTGGGGATGGGTCCCCTCCACCACCGGCCAGAGGCCGTGATACGAGCCATAGAGGCTGGGGCGGGCCAGGTCGTTCATGCCGGCGTCCACGATGATGAAATGCTTGGTGTCGCCGGCCTTGGTATAGAGCACCTTGGTCACCAGGATACCAGCGTTGCCCACCAGCACCCGCCCGGGCTCCAGGATGAGGGTGCATTTAAGGCCCTTGAGGTGGGCCAGGATTTGCTGACCATATTCATCCGGGTGCGGCGGCGCTTCCTGATCGTATTGAATCCCCAGGCCGCCGCCCAGGTCCAGGTAGCGGATCTGAATGTTCAGGGCCCGGAGGCGGTCGATCAACTCTTTCAGGCGCTCCAGGGCGTCCACAAAGGGCGACACCTGGGTGATCTGGGAGCCGATGTGGCAGGCCACCCCCACCACTTCCAGATGCGGCAGGTCCCGGGCCCGGCGATAGTCCTCCAGGGCCTGCTCGAGGTCGATGCCGAACTTGTTCTTTTTGAGCCCGGTGGAGATGTAAGGATGGGTTTGGGCATCGATGTCCGGGTTGATCCGTAAAGCCACCCTGGCTTTGAGCTTCAGGTGGCCGGCGATGCGGTTGACGGCCTCCAGCTCCTGGGAGGACTCCAGGTTGAACAGCAGGATGTTCGCCTTGAGGGCCGCTTTGATCTCTTCCGGCTTTTTCCCCACCCCGGAATAGACGATCTGGCCCGGGTCCACCCCGGCCTGCAAGGTCCGGTAAAGTTCGCCCCCGGAAACGATGTCGGCCCCGGCCCCCAGCCGGGCAAAGAGCCTCAAAATGGCCAGGTTGGCGTTGGCTTTCACCGCGAAACAGACGATATGGGGAAAGTCGGCGAAGGCGGCGTTAAAGACCCCGTAGTGATGGGTCAGGGTCCCGGCGCTATACAGGTAAAACGGTGTGCCCACCTTTTTGGCAATCCGGCGCACCGGCACGTTTTCGCAGTAGAGTTCACCTGCCTGGTAATGGAAGTGATGCATTGACTCCAGCCTTTCGAGAATGAGCTATCAGCGTTCAGCTTATTTCCTTATTGCCAAGCTCCTGCCCTGCAAAGTTATTGCGGCGTGCAGCTTACGCACCGTTTCATCTCGCCCCCCAGTTTGGCTTGGAAACCGGGAGAAAATAAGTTACCCGGCCGTAGGGGCGGTGCGCTCACCGGCCCTACCGGAGCAACGCGGCAATCAGTAAGTTACTGGCATCGTCTCCGACGGCATACTTTCGTTGGCCCGGGGGGAGTCGTCCACCGCAGTCACATAGTAATGGTACGTCTGGCCCCGGTTCACCTGGGCGTCCACGAAATAGGGCTTGGTGATCAACTCCTGGGTGAGCCGGGTGTATTTCTCTTCCCCGGTGGTCCGCCGGTAGACCCGGTAGCCGGCCACATCCGGGGCCGGGCTGGGCTCCCACCGGACTTCCACTCCCTGGGAGGTGGCCACCGCCAGGACGTTCAGCACCGGGGGCGGCGGGGTCCGTTTCTCGGGCATGGCCATCTGGGTGGGGGAATCCTGGCTGGTCAGCAAATCCTCTCCTAAGAGCCGCACCGCCACCACTTTATAAGTATATTCCACATCGTTAAGCACCGCCACGTCCTCAAAACTATTCTGGGGTATGGTCGAGGGCGTGACGCGAATCCAGCGCCCCGTCCCGGAGAGGCGGTAGATGACATACCCCGCCAGGTCCCGGACGGGGGAGCCGTCTTGCAAGGCGGTCACCGGACTCCAGGAGAGGGACACGATCTTGTCCCCGGGGACGGCCTTGAGTTGCCCCGGGGCCCGGGGCAGCCAGCCCCAGGCTTGGCTCAGGGTCTTGGACCAGCCCCCCAGGTAGCCGCCCTGGTCGTAGGCCGCCACCCGGTAGTAATAGCGGTGGTCCGGCACCAGCTCCCGGTCCCGGAACAGCATGGCTTCGCCCTTCACCTCCCCCCGCTGGGGGTAGGCCAGGTCGATGTCGGCATATAAGACATAATCAGAAGGCATAAGGGCCTCCGGCGACAGCCCCCGGACCGCGGCCCGGTAGACCCGGCAGCCCTGGACCTGGGTCAAGGGCTGGCCCAGGAGGTTGACCCGGGGCAACAGCCAGCTCACCACCAGACTGTCCCCTTCCTGGGTCAAGCGAAACTCCCGCACCGGCGCCGGTAATACTCGATCCGGGGCATACGGCGTCAACTTCTTGCCGCAGGCGGCCGCCAGGAGCAAGAGGCAGAGGAGAAGAGGAAGCAGGATGTGGGGGAGGGCCAGGGAGGGCAACTCCCTGCCCTCCCCCACGCCCCCTCCCAACCCGGTAAGGGGTTGGGGATGGGGGGTTGGGGTAAGGGGTAAGGGCTTGCCGCCCTTAGCCCCCTCCCCCAAGTAATCTTCAAATCTCTTGTTCATGCAGGTTCAGTCCTATTTCCGCTTCGGCCCGTTCCAGGGCTTCGGCCACCCGCGCCGGCGCGGTGCCGCCGGGGGAGGTTCTCCGGTTCACGGAGTTTTCGATGTTGAGCCAGTCGAACACCTCGTTTTCGGCCAGGGGGGCGAATTGCTGGATTTCCGCCAGGCTCAGTTCCCACAGCTCCTTGCCCTGTCCTTCGGCGTAGCGCACGGTGTTCCCCACCTGTTCGTGGGCGGTGCGGAACGGCAGCCCTTTGGTCACCAGGTAGTCGGCCAGGTCGGTGGCGGTGAGAAAGCCCCCGTGCAGGGCCGCGGCCATGGCCTCCGGCCGCAGGGTCAGATTCTCCAAGAGGCCCGCCATCAACTGGACCGAGGCCCGCACCGTGTCCACGGTGTCGAACAGATGTTCCTTGTCTTCCTGGAGGTCCCGGTTGTAGGCCAGGGGCAGGCCCTTCAGGGTCATGAGCAGGCCCATGAGGTGCCCCGCCACCCGGCCGGTTTTCCCCCGGATGAGTTCCGGGACATCGGGGTTCTTCTTCTGGGGCATGATGGAAGACCCGGTGGCATAGGCGTCGGGCAGCGCCACGAAGCCGAACTCCGAGGTGGACCAGAGGATGAGCTCTTCCGCCAGGCGGCTCAGATGCACCATGATGATACTGGCATGGGCGGCAAATTCCAACCCGAAATCCCGGTCGCTCACCGCGTCCAGGCTGTTGCGGAAGACCCGGGGAAAGCCAAGCTGGGCCGCCACCGCCGCCGGGTCGATGGGAAAGGTGGTGCCGGCCAGGGCCGCGGCTCCCAGGGGTGAGACCTTGATGCGGGTCAGGGATTCATGCAAGCGCTCGAGGTCCCGCCGCCACATCTCGTCATAAGCCAGGAGGTGGTGGGCGAAGAGAATGGGCTGGGCCCGCTGCAGGTGGGTGTAGCCGGGCATGATGGCCCGGGGGTGGAGGTGCCCCAGGCGCACCCCGGCCAGGCGCAGGTCGGTGAGGTCATTGATGAGGCCCTCCACTTCTTCCGCCAGGTAGAGGCGCAGGTCCAGGGCCACCTGGTCGTTACGGCTCCGGGCGGTGTGGAGCTTGCCGCCCACCTCGCCGAGCCGGGCGGTGAGCCGGGCCTCGATGGCCATGTGGATGTCTTCCAGGGCGGGGTCGAACTCAAATTCCCCGGCCTCGATCTCCCGGCGGATCTCGGTGAGCCCCGCCGCGATCTGTTCTGCTTCCGCCGGGGGGATGATGCCCTGCTTGGCCAACATGCGGGCGTGGGCGATGGAGCCGGCAATGTCCTGGCGGGCCAGGCGCCGGTCGAAGCTCAAGGAGGTGGTGAAATCCTCCACCGACTTTGCGGTGGCGCCCTCGAAACGTCCGCCCCAGGGTTTTTTCGCCATAGGTTCTTCCTTGCTAACTGGTTAGCGACTGCGGTCTAAATAGTATGCCCCGGACCTTCAGGGCTTAAAGGATTGTAATTCAAAGGTCCGGCTTTCCGAGGATATGGTCCCCTCTTTGGATTTTGTCTTGATGATGACCGTGCTCTTGACTACGCCTACCTTGGGGGCAGACCATTCGTTCCCCAGCACGGCAACGCCGGCATCATTTTCGCCCACCTGTCGAATCTTCAAGCAATCCTTGAAGGTGCCGGCCGGCACCTTAACCTCATCTGATACACTGTCAATGGTAAGGTTGACGTTTACAGAGGTATTGCCCACTTTGGTGGTCATATTCCAGCTATCTCGTCCGGTGATGGGAAACTTAAGATGGCATTCTTTGGGGGTAACAACCGTTGGCGGCGAATTTTCGGCGGGCTGCTCCGCAAAGCGGTAGATCCCGGTATCAGTCTTTTCCATGAACTCAATAAAGGTCCGCCCGCCAGTCTCCCATTTCCGTGGCGTTACTTCCACTCCATTCACTTTGCGTGGGGCAAGATTGGTAATGATTAATTTTTGCGGTTGGCTGTGGTCCGTGGTCACATTATACTCCCACCGCATGCCTTCTTTGAGGGGATAATAGGACTCGCTCAGTTCGTCGCACCGGGCATTGCCCGGCATGAAAAGAGCACTGGCGAAGATCAACGCAACAACGATACCTGTAGTTCTCATGGCTACCTCATGTAATCAATGGTCAGTCGTTCTTAGCCCATGGCGGCCAGGATGCCCTGAGCCCCACCCGGCGCACCGGCAGTTTGGCGCCGCAGGCCGTACAGGCGCCTTGGGCCAGGTCGGCGTGGCTGGCCAGTTTTTGGAGATGGCCGCAGTGGGCGCAACGCACCACCGGGCGGTAATTGATCCAGCCGTGATCCTTCCAGAAGCGCCAGGTGCCGTATTTCCAGCGGTAAAGGATCACCGTGTACAGGCAGCTCAGCCCCACCAGGTGCGCGGCGGAGATATAAAAGGCCCGCCAGGAAATCAGCACCGTGATGCCCATGACCATGAGGAGGCGGGACGCCAGGCGCCATGATTTGTTCCAGATGTAGGGGTCCGCCAGGGTCCAGGGCAGCCGCACCCCGAACCAGAGGTTGGGACCGGGCCGCCAGAACACCATGAGCAGACCCATGGCCCAACACAATCCCGAAACCAGGTAGCGCAGTGAACCGGACCTCCACACCGTTCCCGCCCCCCACCCGGCGGTGGGGGACGGAAACTCCGAGTTGCCTTACGAGACGCCGGCGGTTAACCGGCGCCTGCCCGCCTGCCAAGCTCTCGGCCAGCACCGGCGGCAAGCCGGCGTCCAGCTTTTTATCAGGGGCGGGGCGGGCCCGGCCCACCCTCCTAAAACTGTCCCTCAATCGTTTGGCTTCGGCAGACCTGGCCGCAAGCCTCGCAGATGGCCGCCGGCAAGTGCGTGTCGTCCGGAAGCTTCTGAATATGGCCACAGTGGAGGCAACGCACCACGGGATGGTAAGCGATCCAGCCGATATCCTTCCAGACCTGCAAGGTGCCATATTTTTGCCAATAAAGATAGAGGGGATACACCATGCTGATAATGAAGAACAGCGCCAAAAAAATAATGAAAGCTATCGTAGAAATCAGCACCGCCACGGCTATTACCAGACAGAACAGCCCGGCAATCACCCAGGAGGTTTCCCAAATCTCCCGGTCGGCGAAGGTCCAGGGCAGCCGCACCCCGATCCACCATCTCGGGCCGGGCCGCCAGAGCAGGAGCAGGCAACTCAATATCCCGAAAACCGCCGCCAGGAAATAGGTGAGACTTGGCGTCATAGCTTTTCCCCTCCAGACCCCTTGGATTTGGCTGCCTGTGGTGATGCGGCCCCTGCTCCTTTACCCTGGGGAGCGGGGTCGTTCCCTACTTCCCCTCCAGCTTCGCCCGGATCTTCAGGCGCAAGGCGTTGAGGCGGATGAAGCCGGTGGCGTCCGCCTGCCGGTAATCCCCCCCGGCCTCGAAGGTCACCAACGACGGCTGGTACAGGGATTTTGGGGCCTTGCGGCCCACCACCGTGACGTTGCCCTTATAGAGCTTCAGCCGGGCGGTGCCGGTCACCGGCCGCTGGGTTTCGTCGATGAGTTTTTGCAGGGCATAGCGCTCCGGGGCGAACCAGTAGCCGTTGTAAACCATTTCGGCGTAACGGGGGCTGAGGCTGTCCCTCAGGTGCATCACCTCCCGGTCCAGGGTGATGGATTCCACCGCCTGGTGGGCGGCCCTGAGTATAGTTCCGCCGGGGGTTTCGTACACCCCCCGGGATTTCAGGCCCACATAGCGGTTTTCCACCAGGTCCACTCGGCCGACGCCGTGTTCGCCGCCGATCTCGTTCACCAGGGCCAGAAGATTAGCCGGGCTGAGACGCTGTCCGTCCACCTCCACCGGATCGCCTTCCTCAAAGTGGATCTCCACATATCTCGGCTTATCCGGGGCCTCCTGGGGCGATTTGGTGAGCACGAACATGTCCGCCGGCGGCTCGGCCCAAGGGTCCTCCAGGATGCCGCCCTCGAAGCTGATGTGCAGGAGATTGGCGTCGCTGGAGTAGGGCTTCTCCTTGGTCACCGGCACCGGGATACCGTGCTTTTCGGCATAGGCCACGCAATCGGCCCGGCCTTGCAGGTCCCACTCCCGCCAGGGGACGATGATCTTCAGGTCCGGGGCCAGGGCCTGGTAGGTGAGTTCGAAGCGCACCTGGTCGTTGCCCTTGCCGGTGGCGCCGTGGCTGACGGCGTCGGCCTCGGTCTTTTTGGCCACCTCCACCTGGGCCTTGGCGATGAGGGGCCTGGCGATGGAGGTGCCCAGGAGATAGGCCCCTTCATAGAAGGCGTTGGCCCGGAACATGGGCCAGACGAAGTTCCAGACGAACTCCTGCTTCAGGTCCTCGATATAGACCTCGTCGGCGCCGGTGGCCTTGGCCTTGGCGGCCACTTCGGCGAGATCGTCCCCCTGCCCCAGGTCGGCGGCAAAGGCCACCACCTGACACTTATAGGTTTCCTTGAGCCACTTAAGAATCACCGAGGTGTCCAGGCCGCCGGAATAGGCCAGGACGATTTTGTTGATTTTACTCATGTTATGCCATCCTGAATTGATCGAGTTATGGTCGCAAGGGCGGGGATCATCCCCCTCTTAGTCAAACATTAGGGTTCTTTTATAGTGTAGCGTTAGATTGCCGCATTGCGGACAGGGAATTTGGGTAATTTGGGAGCCGTCATAAATTGGCCGGATCGGTTCCTTAGATCCCGGGCAATAATGGGTTTTCCGGTAATCGTCCCAGCTTTTGAGTTCTATGCGGACAAATTGCTTGGTGGATCGGCAGTAGCCCGTCAGCGAGGGTGATTTCATACCGCCGCCTATGGTCAGGTCTTGTTGATAACCGCAGCCGGGGGTGGCGCAGGAAACCGTCCCTTTTTCTCCTGCCGCCGCCGTGGCAACCCAGAGTACCAGACCCAAAAATATGGAGAGAATAACTAACTTGCTGGCAGTTTTCATCAGCGCCTTATTTTACGGCGGGTAGTGCCCGCCCTACATTTGGCACAGGCGGGACGCCTGTGCCACCACAATCTTATGGGATTGGGGATGGGGGTTTGGGGGAAGGGGTAAGGGCGTCCGCCCTTAGCCCCTTCCCCCAAAATTCCTCTCACCTCATCCCAACAGCCACTCTAGCAGGGCCTTCTGGAAGTGCAGGCGGTTTTCCGCCTGTTCCCAGGCGGCGGATTGCGGGCCGTCCAGCACCTCGGCGGTGATCTCTTCGCCCCGGTGGGCCGGCAGGCAGTGGAGCACGATGGCCTCGGCCGCGGCTTTTTTCATAAGCTCGCTATTCACCTGATAAGGTTTAAAGACATCCTGCCGGGCCGCGGCCTCGTCCTCCTGGCCCATGGAGGCCCAGACGTCGGTGTTGATCACCAGGGCCCCGGCCACCGCGGCCTTGGGGTCCTGGCCCAGGTAGACCCGGGCCCCCTGGGCCTGGGCTTGGTGCAGCAGGGCGGCGTCGGGCCCGTAGCCCGGGGGACAGGCCAGGTGCAGGGCGAAATCCAGGTGCATGGCCGCGGTGATCCAGGAGTTGGCCATGTTGTTGCCGTCTCCTACCCAGGCCACCTTTAAACCGGTGAGATCGCCGAAACGCTCCTCCATGGTCATGAGGTCGCTGAGGACCTGGCAGGGGTGGTGCGTATCCGTCAGGCCGTTGACCACCGGGATGGTGCTGTAGCGGGCCAATTCCGCCACGGTTTCCTGGGCGAAGGTCCGCACCACCACCCCGTCCACATACCGGGACAGCACCCGGGCGGTGTCGGCCACCGGTTCGTTCCGGGACATCTGGGTCTGGCCGGGGGCCAGGTAGATGCTGGCGCCCCCCAGTTGGGCAATCCCCGCCTCAAAGGAGACCCGGGTGCGGGTGGAGGGCTTGTCGAAAATCATCGCCACGGTTTTTCCCTTAAGGGGAACAGGGTTTTGACCTTTCTTATGAAAAACCTTGAGTTCCCGGGCCCGGGCCAGGAGATGTTCGATCTCCTCCCGGCTCAGATCCAGGATGGTCAGCAGGTGCCGGGTCATGGAAACACTTCCTTAAAGGCGTCCCCCAGGATGGCCAGGGCCGCGTCGAGCTCCCGGGGGGTAACGACCAGGGGCGGCAGCAGCCGGATGATGTTGCCCTGGGTGCAGTTGAGCAAAAGGCCCCGCTCCCGGCAGGCCGCCACCACCGGTGTCCCCTCCTGGGTCAACTCCAGGCCCCACATGAGGCCCAGGCCGCGCACCTCGCGAATGACCGAAAAACGGCGCTGGAAATCGCTCAGCTTTTCCCGGAGCCAGACGCCCCGCTCCCGGACTCCGGCCAGAAACTCCGGCCGGCTCAAAAGGCTCAGGGCGGTTTTGGCCGCGACGGCCACCACCGGCCCGGCCCCGAAGGTGCTGGCATGGGTCCCGGGGACAAACGCCCCGGCCACGTCTTCGGTGGCCAGGAGCGCGCCCATGGGGAGACCGTTGGCCAACCCTTTGGCCAGGGTCATGACATCCGGGGTGATGCCGAAGTTTTCGTGGGCGAAGAGGGTGCCGGTGCGGCCCAGGCCGGTCTGGATTTCGTCCAGGATCAGCAACAGGCCCTTCTCATGGCACAACTGCCGCAACCCCGTGAAATAATCCGGCGACGGCAGGTTGACCCCGCCTTCTCCCTGGATGGGCTCCAGCATCACGGCGCAGACGGTGTCGTCCACGGCGTTGGCCACCGCCGCCAGGTCGTTAAAGGGCACAAACGTAAACCCCGGCAGCAGGGGGTCGAACCCCTGCCAGAACTTGGATTGGCCCGTGGCGGAAAGCGCCCCCAGGGTGCGGCCGTGGAAGGAGTTCTCCATGCAGATGATCCGATGCCGCCCTGCCCCGAACCGTTCCCGGGAGTAGCGCCGGACCAGCTTGATGGCCCCTTCGTTGACTTCGGCGCCGCTGTTGGCGAAAAAGACCCGGTCGGCAAAGGACAGGCGCACCAGGGCCTCGGCCAGCTCCACCATGGGGGTGGTGTAGTAGATGTTGGAGACGTGGACCAACCGGGTCAGTTGGGCCGCAGCGGCCTTGGCGATATCCGGATGCGCATGCCCCAGATTGCACACCGCCAACCCGGCCACGAAGTCCAGATATTCCTTGCCGGCGTCATCCCAGACCCGGCAGCCCTCGCCTTTGACCAACACCAGCGGCTGCCGGCCATAGGTGTTCATCACGACTTTATCGGCGCGTTCCTTCCAATTTTGGTTAAGCAAGGTTCCTCTCCGTGTCAGTTCAAGGTTCAAAGTTAAAAACTAAGGCCTGAGAACCTTGAACCTTGAACTTTGAACTATCCAACAATCTCTGTGCCGACGCCGGTGTCGGTGAAAATCTCCAGGAGCACCGCGTGGAGGGCGCGGCCGTCCAGGATGTGGGCCTTGGCCACCCCTTCATCCAAAGCCTCCAGGCAGCACTTGATCTTGGGCAGCATGCCGCCGATCACCACCCCTTCCTCCATCAGGGTCACCGCCTGGCGGCGGGTGAGGCTGGAAACCAGGCGGCCCTCCCGGTCCAGGACCCCCGGGACATCGGTGAGCAAAATGAGCTTGGCCGCGCCCAGGGCCGCGGCCACCGCTCCGGCTACCAGGTCGGCGTTAATATTGTAGGTTTCGCCGGCTTCTCCCACCCCCACCGGGGCGATCACCGGGATGAAATGCTGGGCTTGCAAGGTGCGGATGAGGTGCGTGTTCACCGCGGTCACCTCCCCCACCAGGCCGATGTCGATGATCTCCGGGGGCTCGTCCTCCCGGGGCCGGTAGAACTCCATTTTCTGGGCTTTGAGCAGCAGGCCGTCTTTACCGCTGAGGCCCACCGCCGCGCCCCCGGCGGCATTGATCAGGCTGACGATCTCCTTGTTGACCTTGCCTGCCAGGACCATCTCCACCACGTCCATGGTGCTCTCGTCGGTGACCCTAAGGCCGTCCACGAACCGGGTGGGAATCTCCATCTTGGCCAGGACCTGGCCGATCTGGGGCCCGCCGCCGTGGACCACCACCGGGTGAATCCCCAAATATTGCAGCAGGGTGATGTCCTGGGCGAAGGCGCGCTTCAGCTCCGGCTCGGTCATGGCGGCGCCGCCGTACTTGATCACCAGGGTCTGCCCCTGGAAGGCGCGCATGTAGGGCAGGGCCTCCAGGAGGGTTTCGGCTTTTTTGATGTATTCAGTGGTCATAGTTTAGTGCCACCCATCCTTAACCTCCTTATGGGGGTTGGGGGAGAGGGTTTGGGAGAGGGGGCAGGGGCACTTACCAAAAGTCCCTGGCCCCCTCTCCCAAGCATCTTTTCTACAAAATATACCGGCTCAAATCCTCGTCTTCGATGAGGGCGGCCAGGCGTTCCCGGACGTAGGCGTCGGTGATGGTGATCTCCTGGGCCACCAGGTCCGGGGCCGTGAAGGAAATCTCCTCCAGGAGTTTTTCCATGACCGTATGGAGCCGCCGGGCCCCGATGTTTTCGGTGCGATCATTCACCCGGGTGGCCAGGCCGGCGATCTCCTTGATGGCCTCGGGGGTGAAGGTGAGCCGGATGCCTTCCGTGTTCAACAGGGCGCGGTACTGTTTGATCAGGGCGTTTTCCGGCTCCATCAGGATGCGTTCGAACTCCTCCGGCCCCAGGGAGTGGAGCTCCACCCGGATGGGGAAGCGCCCCTGCATCTCCGGGATCAAATCCGACGGCCTGGACAGGTGGAAGGCCCCGGAGGCGATGAACAAGATATGGTCGGTATGTAGCATGCCGTACTTGGTGTTCACGGTGGTGCCTTCCACGATGGGCAGCAGGTCTCGCTGCACCCCTTCCCGGGAGACGTCAGGCCCCCGGGTCTGGTCCCGGCCCACGATCTTGTCGATCTCATCCAGAAAGATGATGCCGTTTTGCTCCACCTTACGCCGGGCCTCCTCCACCACCCGGTCCATGTCGATGAGGCGGCCGGCCTCCTCCTGGAGCAGGTACTCCCGGGCCTCCGAGAGCTTGACCTTGCGCTGTTTGGTCTTGCCGGGAAAGAGGTTGCCCAGCATATCCTTAAAGTTGAAGTCCATTTCCTCCATGCCGGCGGCGGAAAAGATCTCCACCACCGGGGTGGTGCGCTGGCTCACTTCCAGCTCCACGAAGCGGTCTTCCAGGCGTCCGGCCCGGAGCATGGTCCTGAGCTTCTCCCGGGTGTTGTCGCCCTCGCCTTTTTCGCCAGTAGATGCCATAAGTTCGGGGGTACGGCCCTCCACCAGTTCGCTTAAACCTCCATCGCCGCGCCCCTTACTGCTTTGCCCCGGAGTCGAGCCGGGGAGCAGCATATCCAGCAGGCGTTCTTCCACCGCCTCATTGGCCTTGGCCTGGACCTTGTCCCGTTCTTCGGCCTTGACCATGGCCACGGCCAGCTCCATGAGGTCCCGGACCATGGATTCCACGTCCCGGCCCACGTAGCCCACTTCGGTGAACTTGGAGGCCTCGATCTTCAGGAACGGCGACGCGGTCAGCTTGGCCAGGCGCCGGGCGATCTCGGTCTTGCCCACCCCGGTGGGGCCGATCATGATGATGTTCTTGGGGGCGATCTCGTCCCTGAGGCTCTCGGGGATCTGCTGGCGCCGCCAGCGGTTGCGCAGGGCGATGGCCACCGATTTTTTGGCATCCTCCTGCCCCACGATGTATTTGTCCAACTCCGCCACGGTCTCCCGGGGGGTCAGGTGATCCCCGGACGCGGGGAGTAATCTGAGCAATTCCATGGTTCCCTGCCTTTAGAAGAAGCTGTCAGCTATCAGCAAATGAAAAGAAATATGTAGGGTGGGCCTGGCCCACCATTTCATTACATTAATCACAATTCCTCGATCACTATCTCACTATTGGTATACACGCATAGCGACGCGGCGATTTTCATGGCCGCCTTGCAGATCTGCTTGGCGCTCATATCCGTATGGGCCAGGAGGGCCCGGGCCGCGGCCAGGGCATAGGGGGAGCCGGAGCCGATGGCCATCACCCCTTCGTCGGGCTCGATGACGTCGCCGGTGCCGGAGATCAAGAGCGCCCCGGTTTCGTCCACCGCCAGGAGCAACGCTTCCAGACGCCGGAGAATCTTGTCGGTGCGCCAGTCCTTGGCCAGCTCCACCACCGACCGGGTGAGGTTCCCTTGGTGTTTCTCCAGCTTGGCCTCCAGACGCTCGAACAGGGTGAGGGCGTCGGCCGCGGAGCCGGCGAAACCCACGATGATCTTGCCGTGATAGAGCCTCCGGACCTTTTTGGCATGGTGCTTCATCACCATGTCGCCCAGGGTGACCTGGCCGTCGCCGGCCACCGCCACCTTATCGCCCCGGCGCACCATTAAAATCGTGGTGCTGCGGAATTTTGTATCGCTATGGTTCATGCTATCCTTCTATTTGTGGCGGGCAGTGCCCACCCTACATTTGGGCTTGTGGTCGTCGCTTTTTATCTTTCGCTGAAAGCTGACCGCTGACAGTTGTGTTATTTACTCCTGGGATGGGCCTTATCGTACTCCTCCATCAGGTAATCCAGGTTGAGGTGCAGGTACCGCCCCGTGGTGGAGATGGAGGCATGGCCCAGCAGCTCCTGGACGGCCCGGAGATCGGCCCGGCCCTCCAAGAGATGCGTAGCAAAGCTGTGGCGCAGGCCGTGGGGCGTCAGGCCCGGGGAGAGTCCCGCCAGCCTGACCCACTTGGCCACCACCCGGGCGACCCCCCGGGTGGACAGGCGGCGTCCCCGGGAATTGATAAACAGGGCGGTCTCGTCCCCGGTCCCCTGCTGGGCCATGAACCGCTGCCGCCGGGGGAGATAGGAGGTCAGGGCACCTTGAGCCGGCTCCCCCAGGAAGGCCAGGCGTTCCTTGCTGCCTTTGCCCCAGACCCTCAGGACCCCCGACCCCAGGTCTACATCTCCCAGGTTGAGTCCGGCCAACTCCGCGAGGCGGAGCCCGCCGCCGTAAAACACCTCCAGGATGGCTTTATCCCGGCAGACCCCGAAATCATCGCCTTGGGGCTCGCCCAACAGATGGAAGGCCTCGTCCACGGACAGGTAGTTCGGCAGGACCTTTTCCAGCTTGGGGCTGGGGGCCAGTTTAGCCGGGTTCTGGGACATAACCCCCAGGCGCTGCAAGTATTTAAAAAAGGTGCGCAGGGTGGAGAGCTTGCGGGCCACCGTGGTCTTGCGGTTTTTCTTCAGGGCCGTAGCCAGAAAGGCCCGCAGGTCCTGGTAGGTCACCTTTTCCAGGGGAAGGTCTTGCCGGTGCTGGGAGCAGAACTCCAGGAACTGGGTGAGGTCCAGGCGGTAGTTTCTCAACGTGTGGGGCGACATCTGCCGCTCCACCTTCAGGTACTGCAGAAAACCTTCCAGATGCCCCCAGCCGCTCATAACCATGGCATTCCCGGGCAAGGCTGCCCCACTGCTTCCGTTTAACTCATTTAAAAAAAAGATATTATCATGAAGTTGCCGCAATGCCAAAAATTATCGGCGGGCGGGGGCCGAGATCCCCGGTGAAGTAAGCGGCTTCGGGGGCTTTTGCAGCTCCGGCATCCCGGGGCTAAAAAAAATTTCCATTTCCTGGTTGCCGATGCCGATAAGGGGAATGAGGGATCATATCCGCCAAGAAAGGTGGTATGAGCCCCAAAAGAACTGCGGAGGGAGAGAGGCATGAAGATCATGGAGGTGTTGCAGAAATTGGGGATTTTTCGTTATGGGGTCAAAAGCGGGGGCTATACCGGTATGCAGGACCGGCCGGCGGAGTTATTCATGGAGGGCGTCTTTAATGCCGACAAGGACCTGACCACCAAAGGAGACTGGCACCGTGTCGCGGCAGCAGCAAAATCTCTGGGGGGCCGCAAGGCCTTTTGCTGGATAAGCCTGGTCCTGGGCGCCTTCGCCCTGTTGTTTTTGGCCACCGCCAGCGGACTCACGGCCTGGTTTTTCGCCGACTTGATCTTGTGGGGGGCCTTTATCGCCCTCCTGCGCCAGTTTGCCTTTGCGGGCCGCTACTCCTTCAAGGCGATGATTATCCTTCTGGTTGTCCTGGTTGTTGTCTCATTAATGTTTTTGGGGGCCACGGTGCCTTCAGATTAACCATAACCAAGCCGACCCGGGCCGGCGGCCGACTCTCCCGGGAGTGCAAGGGGGAGGGTCAGATAAGGCGCCTCAGGTAACGACACGCCCAATTTCTTGGCAACCTGAACCTGGTTCGTCTCAGATGAACACTGATTAGAAAACTCCACGACTTTTGCGTGAGAGACGCCATCCTTACCCTCCCCGCCAGGCAGAAGAGCGGGTCCTGGGGTTTCCGGGCCGGCAACTTTAATTGGTCAAAACCCGGGTGCGGGTGGGGGATTCCAGAAAACTGTCGATTTCGGCGCTCAATTTCTGCCGCTCCGGGTTGTTGAACCAGTCCTGCCACTGTCCCAGGGATTCCCAGGCGCTGATCACCAGGTAATAGTTGGGGTCATCCACCCCGTGCAGGGTCTCGCCGCTGATATAGCCGGGCTGCTGCATGGCCAAAACCCGGAGTTGGCGTAACAGGCGCACGATTTGCCCCACGTGCTGTCCGCTAATCGTCCTTTCCATCAAGACCTTGACCATGTGCCTCTCCTTTTGGGTAATGGGGTTGAAGAACCTGCCGGGCTCCCGCCGGCGCCCCTGGCTTCGGGCCGGGTCCGGGAAGGGGGTCTTATACGGTTATCGGTTAAAATAAATTAAAATATCAATAAGTTAAATGTTTGGTGGGTAACATTTGCAAGGGAAACTAATCTTGTGCCGCCCGAGCCGCGTTCTGCTTTAAAATATACCAGATACCCCCCGGAGTTCAACGATCAATAAAGGGATACGCTCTTGAGCCTGCCCGGGCTCTGTGGTATGATAACCCGGGGGAAGTGGGTACGCATGGTCAAGTTAGCCGAATTACGGCAATTCCTGGACAAGCAGGAGGATGCCGAACTCTCTGCCTATGCCACCAGAAGCGTTCAGGCTATCCGGCGATGCTATGAAGAGCGCATTGCCGAGGGCCACCGCCAGAACTTCGCGGTGGACGCCGACCGCATCCTCCACTCCCGGGCGTACACCCGCTACATCGACAAAACCCAGGTCTTTTACCTCATTCAGCACGAACATATCAGCCACCGGGTGTTGCACGTCCAGCTTCTGTCCAAGATCGCCCGCACCATCGGCAAGTTTCTCCGCCTGAACGAGGACCTCCTGGAGGCCATCGCCCTGGGCCACGACATCGGCCACCCCCCCTTCGGCCACGACGGGGAGCGCATCCTCTCGGGTCTCTGTGAGGCTCACGGCATCGGCCCCTTTCTCCACAGCATCCAGGGCGTGTGGTTCCTCGACCGGCTGGAAAAACAGGGACGGGGACTCAACCTCTCACTCCAGGTCCTGGACGGCATCCTCTGCCACGACGGGGAAACCCACCTGGAACGCCTCTCCCCCCAGGGGGACAAGACCTTTGCCCACCTGGAGGCAGAGATCCGCACTAAGCTGGGGGACCCGAAAATGTCCCTGAAGCCCATGACCCTGGAAGGGTGCGTCGTCCGCCTGGCGGATACCATCAGTTATATCGGCCGGGACCTGGAAGATGCCATCACCCTGAAGCTGGTGCGCCGGGAAGAGCTGCCGCCGGAGGTCGCCCAACCTCTGGGCCGGACCAATGGCGCCATCGTCTACAGCCTGGTGACTGACCTCATCACTCACAGCTACGATAAGAACTACGTGGGCTACAGCCCCGAAGTCGGCGGGCTCTTAAAAAAGCTTAAGGAGTTCAATTACCGGCGCATCTACGACAATCCCCGCATCAAGGGAGAGACCATCAAGATCGAAGGACTGTTTCAGCGTCTGTTTGAGCGGTTGCTGGCGGATGTGGAGACGGGCCGGGAAGATTCGCCGATCTGGACCGATTTTCTGGCCACCATGGACCCCGGTTACCGGGACTCCCACCGGCCGGCGGAAATCGTCCGGGATTTTTTGGCCTCCATGACCGACGCCTATTTTTTGCGGACCTCCCAGGAACTGTTCTTCCCGCAACCGTTGCGGGTGGATTTTGCTTGAGGGTACTCATGCGCCTCATGACCTTTAATCTCAGGTTTGCCACTCCCATTGACGGCCCCAATGAATGGGAGTTTCGCAAGGAGCTGGTGGTTGAGATCATCCACAACCATCGGCCGGACCTGTTGGGCACTCAGGAAGGGACCGTGCCCCAACTCGGTTACCTGGAGGAGCATCTGGCCGGCTATCTGCCGTTAACGGCGCATCGGCAGGTGGATCCCACCTGCCAGTACCCCACCATTTTCTATCGCGCCGACCGCGTTCACGTCCAAGAGAGCGATGAATTCTGGCTGTCCGAGACCCCCCGGGTACACCGCAGCCTGAGCTGGGGCTCAGCCTTTCCCCGCATGGTCACCTACGGACTCTTTCGGGAAACGGGCCGCAACACCAGCTTTTACTTCATCGACACCCACCTGGACCATATCTCGGCGGCGGCCCGGCGTGAGGGCGCCCGGATGATCCGGGAATTTTTCTTTCCCCTGAACCAGCCCTTGGTACTGGTGGGGGATTTCAATGAGCCGCCGGACGAGTCGGTGTATCGGGAATTAATCCGGGCGGACGGCCCCCTCCGGGATACCTGGAGATGGGAGCAGCCGCCGGGCGCAGAGGCCCCCAGCCAGCACGGGTTTGATGGCCAGCCCCGGGGCAGCCGCATCGACTGGATTCTGGCGGCCCCGGGCTTTAAGGTCCGGCGGGTGGCCATGGTCACGGATAATCAGAATGGTCGCTACCCTTCTGATCACTATCCTTATGAAGCAGAGGTGGAATATTGAGATGGCTGTAAGAGTGTGGCTGATCCTAGTAGTCCTACTGTCGGGAGCCCGGCTGGCCGGCGCCGCTTCGGCTCCGCCCCTCTACACCCAGGTGGCAGGGGGTGAGGAAGAACTTGAAGTGGCGAAACCCATGAGTGTGAACCGCATCGCCCTGGAGAAGGGGCTGCGGTGGGAAGTGCTGGTCCGGCAGAATGGCCTGAAAAAGCCCTATAAGCTCACGCCCGGCATGGTGGTCAAGGTCAACAATACCCATATCGTCCCTGGGGAACTGAAAGACGGTCTGGTCATCAATCTGCCGGAGCTGAATCTCTACCGTTTTCAGCGCGGGGCCTATCTGCGGCGTTATGCCCTGGCCGTGGGGAAGCCCAGCTGGCCCACCCCCACCGGGACTTATGAGATCTACGAAAAGCGCAAGAACCCCATCTGGAACGTGCCGCCGTCTATCCAGGAGGAGATGGAGGAAATGGGCCAAGACGTGGTGGAGAAAGTGCCCCCCGGCCCCAAGAACCCCCTGGGCAAGTTCTGGCTGGGGACCACCGCCGCCGGGGTGGGCATTCATGCCACCAATCGCCCCTGGAGCGTGGGTTACTCAGTATCCCACGGCTGCATCCGCATGCTCCCGGGGGAGATCGAGCAACTCTACCCCGAAGTAGAGGTGGGCACGCCGGTGAAGATCATTTACCGACCCATCAAACTGGCCCTCACGCCCCAGGGAAGGGTATATCTGGAGGCCAATCCCAATATCTACCAGTGGGAGTTGAATTCCCTGGAATGGGTCCAGGACATGGCCGAGTATTACCATATTACCGATCGCATCGATTGGGATAAGGTCCGCCCCATCCTCAAAGCCCGGAATGGCGTCGCCAAGGATATCACCAAAGACCCCGGGGTTCCGGCCGCCGGCGCGGCGAAAGAGGTCCGGCTTTTGCCTTTACATGGGAAGGAGGCCAAGTTAGAATAGATTCCGTCCGGTGACCCCCAGGGGGACCGATGGACCGGGGGGGCAAGGGCAGCGAGGCATCCGCCTCCCCGCACGTGACCTCATCTACCGACCCCGGTTGCCGCGGGCCATCACGGAAACTTTTCAGCTGCATTGACAAAGGACGCCTTTATGATTCGATTGCATTGTGTGCCAATGGTTTTGGGAGTTTTTTTGGTGATGGCCCTTTCAGGTTCGGCCCTGGCCCAGCCACAGCCGGCCAAGTGTGGCCCCGACCACGCCATCCTCTACAATCGGGCCGTGAAGCTGTTGGATAACGCCGAAAAGAAGTTGACGGCGGGCTATACCGCGGAAGCCAAGTCCCTGGTGAAAGAGGCCAATTCTCTGTTCACCATCCTGCAAAAAGAGTGCGGCCCCGCCCAGGCGGAGCGACCCCTGACGGATCAAGAGACCCAGCAGGAGGCCATCAACCAGAAGCTGGCCGCGGATGAATTGGCCCAGGCGGAACGCCTGATGAAGTCGGCGGACGAAAAAGGCAAGAAGGCTTCCACGCTGGAGACGACCCAGCCGGATGTCTATGTGAAGTATCAGCGGGAGGCCAAGGGAGAGTACGAACAGGCCCACAAGCGCTCCATCAAATCGGAAATTTACGCCCTGCGCAACCAGCAGATGGTCTTCAAGTTTCTGGTCAAGTGACCGGCTCGCCGGGGTGGCTTGAGAGATAAACCGAGTTGCAGGCCAAAAAACCTACTTGATAAAAAGATGCCGGGACGCACCTTCTGGCGTCCAAGGGCGTGAGGCCTCACGCCCCCCCACCAGCCCTCACTTTTATGACGGTACTCCGGGATAAGGCAGAGCGTCTCACGATCACCGCGGCGGCGACCGGACCCCTCCAGGTGATCTCTTATCTGGTGGCCTGCCCGGAAACGGGCGAAGCCCTCCTCATCGACCCCGGCGGTCCCTCACCCGAGTTGTCGGCCAAACTCCGGCAGGAAGGCTGGCGATTGCGCTGGCTGGTCAACACCCACGGACATGCCGATCATACCGCCGGTAACGAGGCGTGGGCGGCGGCGACCGGCGCCCGGATCGTCATCCACCGCTTGGACTGGGAATTCTTCCGGACGCCTGAGATGCAGGCCGCGGTCCGGGCCGAGGGTTTTCCCCCCCTGATGCGGGCGGATGTGCTGGTGGAGGATGGCCACCGTCTGCCCCTGGGCCCGGGCGAGGCCCTGGTCCTCCATACCCCGGGCCATACCCCGGGGGGCGTGTGCCTCTCCTTCCCCGGCCATCTGTTCACCGGGGACACCCTCTTTGTGGGCGCGGCCGGACGCACCGACCTGCCGGGAGGGTCCCTGACTCAACTCATCGCCTCCCTGGAAGAGAAGATCATGCCATTGCCGGACGAGACCCGCATCTGGCCCGGCCATGACTATGGCGAGACGCCGACCTCCACCCTGGGCGAAGAAAAGCTCAACAATCCCTACCTCACCGATTTTTTCTAAAAAAACCCTTGAAAGACTATCCTGCCGCTATACTATTACCGATATAAGAAAAATCCCCGGGCCGTCCTGCCCTGGGCGTGGAGGCGGGGGCTGGTGGGGCAAGGGGGGATAAAAACCGTGGTTCTCAAGGTCGTATACATTATGAAGCGCTACCCGAGAGTTTATCTGAAGAGTTGCACATGACCTCCTCCCAGACACCTCGGACCTTGATACGCAAGCCGCCGGAGGGGCTTTTTGCCCGCCTCCTGGACAGCCTCTCCGATATGTATGCCCTGGTCCTGGACGAGGATCTCCGCATCACCTATGCTAATGTCTCGTTCCTGAAGCACTTCGGGCTCAAGTGGGAAAAAATCATCGGCACTCCTTGTCAGGATTTGGGAACGCCTTTTCTGGGCACCGACGCCCTGAAGGTGGGTTTCTGCCCCGAGGAGATGAGCCCCTGGTATCCGTCCCGAACTCTTCTGACCCGGGAAGCCCAGGACAAGGTTTATGTCTATGAGTGCACCCTGTACCACCTGGCAGGCAGCCGCGGGGCCACTTGGAACCTGTGGTCTCTCCGGGATGTCACCGACCGCTTCCGGCTGGAATCCCGGGTCCGGCAGATGGGCGAACTGGAACGCAACCTGGTCCAGGCCTCCATGGATGGGATCATCGTCAATGACATGCTGGGAAACGTCCTGATCTTCAACGACGGCGCCGGTAAAATCCTGGGGTATGCTCCGGAAGAGGTCATCGGCAAGATCAAGGTCTACCGATTCTATCCGGATAAAACCGCCCATGAAATTAAACGGTTGATTTACGACCCGGCCCAAGGGGGCGTGGGCATTCTGGAAAATTATGAAACCCAGGCCCTCCATAAGGACGGTTCCCCAGTGCCCATCTGGCTGTCGGCCCGCCTCTTGCACGAAGACGGCCGGGAGGTCGGCATCGTCGGCTATTTCAGGGACCTCCGGGAACGGCAGCGGCTGGAAACGGAACTCCTGCGGAACGAACGGCTGGCCACCCTGGGCAAGATGGTGGCCCGCATCAGTCACGAGATCAAGAATCCCCTGGTTACCATCGGCGGGTTTGCCGGTCAGTTGGGTCGCATGGCGGGCCTGCCCGAAGACGCCCGGCGCAAATTGACCCTCATTTATCAGGAGGTGCAGCGCCTGGAGAAGTTCCTCAGCGACATGAGCACCTTCACCCGGGGCGCCCCGCCGCAAAAGACCCAGGGGGACCTCCCGGCCCTGATCCGGGAAGTGGCGGAACTCATGGACAACAGCTTCAAGGAGCAGTCCGTGGTCTTCCACCTGCACACCC
Source organism: uncultured delta proteobacterium (assembly GCA_963812015.1). Taxonomy (GTDB): domain Bacteria; phylum Desulfobacterota; class Desulfobaccia; order Desulfobaccales; family 0-14-0-80-60-11; genus 0-14-0-80-60-11. The sequence continues at coordinate 159,438 of CAWETI010000003.1, forward strand.
GGTCCCAGATCCCCACGTTGGCCTTTGATCCCGGACAGATTCGCCAGGTGCTGATCAATCTGTTCAAGAACGCCCTGGAGGCCATGCCCAAGGGCGGCGATTTAACCGTGACCGTCGAGGTTCAGGATGACTTTCTGGTTGTCGCCATCACCGACACCGGCAGCGGTATCACCCCGGAGGATCTGCAGAACCTGTTTACGCCGTTTTTCACCACCAAGCAGGGGGGCACCGGTTTGGGCCTGACCATCGTCCGGGGCCTCATCTCCCAACATCAGGGTGACATCAGCATCGCCAGCGAAGTGGGCCGGGGCACCACCTGCACCATTCGCCTGCCGATGGTTTCGGCCTCATAATCGAGGGGAGGGCCGGGGGATTTTTCGTATGTCAAATCCCCCACCCTCCCCTCGAACTCCCCTCCCCGTCCCCTTGGAGGGGCGGACCTGCGTGTCCGCCCGAGGACGCTCCCTCAGGTTACGCCTAACCCCAAATCCTCCGGTAACAGGACCACTTCCCGTTCCAGGGCCACCCCCAGGGTCTGCCAGACTTTTTCCTGAATCGCGGCGATGAGGGCCTTGACTTGGTCCGCGGTGGCGTGTCCGTGGTTGAGGATGAAGTTGGCATGTTTCCGGGAGACCACCGCGTCCCCCAGGCGGTATCCCTTAAAGCCGGCCGCCTCGATGAGCCACCCCGCGGCCGGCCCCCCGGGCGGGTTTTTGAAGATGCTGCCGCAGCTCCGGGGGTTAGCGGGCTGCCGGGCCCGGCGTTTGGCCATGAGCTCCCCCATGCGGGCCTGGATGGCCTCGGGGCCGGCGGGGTCCGCCAGCTTGAACTCCGCCTCCACCACCAGCCAGTGGGGGAAGTTGAGGAGGAGCGAGGTGCGGTAGCCCAGGCCCAGTTCGTCAGGCCGGAATGCTAAAAGCTGGAGCCGGGGAGTGGCCACCCAGACCCGGCTCAGCACGTCGGCCAGGCTCTGGCCCTCGGCCCCGGCGTTGAGGCGCACCGCCGCGCCCACGGTGCCGGGGATGCCGGCCAGAAACTCGAACCCCGAAAAACCCAGCCGGGCCGCGGTCTGGGCCAACCGGGGCAGAGGCACGCCGGCCCCGGCCCGCAAGGTGTCGCCATGACGCTCCAGCCCCTGCAAGCTTTTCGCCAGATGGAGCGTGAGCCCCGGCAGCCCGGCGTCGTCGATGAGCACGTTGGAGCCCCGCCCCAGGAAGAACAGCGGCCAGCCGCGGTCATAGGCCAGGGCCATGAGGCGCCAGACGTCTTCCAAGTCCGCCGGAACCGCCAGCCGCGCCGCCACCCCGCCGATCCTCCAGGTGGTCAGGGGAGCCAGGGGGTGGTTTTCTAAGACGAACTGGCTGATATTTTTAGGAATAATTTTGCTGGGCATGGGATCGCCATAAATAAAAAATGGCCGCATAGCTCTAACGGCCATTCTATCAATTTGCCGGTGATGAGGAATAGTTACGCACTGAGCTTCTTTCCCCGCGTGGACTCCTTTTTGGTGACATTAGTCTTCGCTTTCTTCTCCGGTTTTTCCCCCGGCACGATTTCCAGGGTGGGCACCGTCAAGGCGGGAAAACCCATGCGTGCGGACATGCTCTGAACGAATTCCCGCCAATACGGCCAGGCAGCGGAAATGGGGTTAACCGCATAAACAAGTCTATTGAACGTGGCGCAATCATCCAAATGATGCGGTTCTTCATCTTTTTCTATAGAATCAAAATCCTCTAAAACCATAGCATAATAATCTTTAACATCAGGATCGTCTAAGTCAAAATTGAAAGAAGTTATGAAGCTCGCTTCAATTTTCATAACGGGTTTATTTGGCAATTTATCATTAAATGCAGTAACCCGAAATTTACAAAGGATGAAGTGTAAGTCGAGCCGGTCCCCATATTCTTCTGGAGCAAGGATTTCCCTAGTGAATTTATGTTCTAAGGCAAGAGTCTCGGGGGAAATAACAAACGGATCACGCCAGGTTCTGGCATCTACCAGGTAGATTTCTTCGAGAACAGCCTTTTGCGCCGCTCTTATAGCTTTATTGTGAGGGTCAAATATTCCTGCATATAAAGTGGCACGCTTTTCCATAAAGAACCTCATTAGCCCGTAATGGCTTTTTTGAATTCTGGATAGTTGTCAGCCAATTTGATTTTTAATTTTCTCCATGTGCAGGTGGGCCTTTTGGGCATAGTATATCTATCCTGAAATGTTGGGAATTCAATAATGTTGCTTTTTTGTTTTAGCTTTTGAGGAGTAAGAGAAACCTTATATCCCAACACATGCAGAATATCAGCCACGGTACGCAAGGTAAGATTCCGGCCGCCATTCAGCAATTGGGAGATAAACCCTTTGGTTTTACCCAGACGGTCGGCCAGTCCTTTCCGGGAAACCTTCTCATTCTCCAAAAGGTCGCAAATGGTTTCAGTAACTTCCAAAATAAGTTCTTCTTGCGCGAGTAACTTTCGGAATTCAGGATCATTCATATCATCTATGACTGAATTAGCCATTTTCAAACCCCTTATTTATATAGGTTTACGTTATTGTAAATCTCACGATAAGATAACATCCGATCTTCTTCTTCAGGTCGCAACTTATCAGTTTGTTTTTTAAAACCATGCGTTATGATGATTCGATCATTTCCTTCGTTAAAAAAATAAAGCCGATGTTGATGTGCCTTGATCACCCAAAAATCCCTTACCCTGCCTTTTAATCGATGGAGTTGCTCATCCTTAACCTTCCCTTTTTCAGCGTATCTTCTGATTAAGGCAGCAAGTTTAACCTTTTGATCTTTGGTAACTTCTTTAGGATCATTAAGGAAATCATCTTCAACCGGGCATTTTCCCTTGGGATTCACGAAATAAAGGATATCTACCTCCCAACGGTCGATATCTTTTAAAAACGGCGACCTTTTACTTCTCGGTTTTGGCATGTACGCAAGTTAGCCAAATAGCCGCCTCTTGGCAAGGGGAAAAGCCTCTCCTATTGGTAAGTTTACTTATATATAAACTATATTAAACCAAAATCAAGCGCAAAAACTAAAATTGGCAAAAAATATTAGGGAAGATGCCCGCGCTTATGGGGATTGGTCCCCCTTCTCCCGCCTTGACAATTCCGGGTAAAACGGGTAGCTTAACTCCTTAGATTAAGGGGGAGAATATGGCGGGGAGCCGGTTTTGGTCAGTGGTGGCGGGCATCCTCCTGGGGGTGCTGGTGATGGCCCCGGGGGTGAGCGCCGAGCCCCAGCCCGTGGCCTATGTGGGGCTGAAATACAGCCTGGTGCGCCAGGGCCTGAATAAGGATTACGTCGCCAAAACCTTCGCCGACCCCCGGAACCAATTCCTCCCGGACGTGGTCAAGAAGATCGCCTACCTGGGCAAGGAATCCCCGGATATCTACAAAAAATTCCTGACCCCGGAGACCGCGGCCCGGGGCCGGGCCTACATGGAGACGCACTGGGAGGCCCTGAGCCGCGCCGAAGCCCGCTATGGCGTGGCCCCGGAGGTCATCGTGGCCATCCTCACCGTGGAGTCAGGCCTGGGCAGCAACACCGGCAAATATCCCGTCTTCAACGTCTTTGCCTCCCTGGCCGTGATGGATTCCCCGGAGGTCATCAGGGAAGTGGGGTTGAGCGCCTCGCCCGACCGTCTGAAAAAGAAGGCGGCCTGGGCCCGGCGGGAGTTGGGCATTTTCCTGGAATACTGCGCCGCCCACCATCAGGACCCCTTTTCCCTGTCCGGCTCCTGGGCCGGGGCCATGGGGTACTGCCAGTTTCTCCCCTCCAGCCTGCAGCGTTGCGGGGTGGCGGCGAACGGCAAAGGCCCGGTGGACCTGTTCACCCACGACGACGCCATCTTCAGCATCGCCTGCTATCTCAGCAAGAGCGGCTTTTCCTGTCAAAACCGCGCCTCCTGGCGGCGCGCCGTTCATAGCTACAATCATTCCGATGCCTACGTGGACACGGTGCTGACCCTGGCCAGCTGGTATTGAAGCAATCGTAAGCGTTCAGCGGTCAGCGGTCAGCTTTTTGAATTAAAATAATTAGTTGTATTAGCACAGCAATTCAAGCGTTAGCGACCCGATTTGGATAAGTCCTTGTTTTTGCTGATAGCTGACTGCTGAACGCTTACAAGCACTCCTTATGGATAAGAAAGAGGTGGCGGCCGTCCTGGAGGAAATCGCCCTTCTCCTGGACCTGGCCGGGGAAAACCCTTTCAAGGTGAGGGCCTATGAAACCGGGGCCCGGGCGGTGCTCACCATCCCGGGGGACCTGGACGCCGCCCGGCGCGACGGACGACTGGCCGGGGTCAAGGGCATCGGCAAATCCCTGGCCGGGGTCATTGAAGAACTGCTCACCCGGGGAGAGGCGGCCCTGCACCGGGAGCTCCAGAACAAGATTCCGCCGGGGCTCCTGGAACTGCTCCGGGTGCCGGGCCTGGGCCCCAAAAAGGCCCGGGTGCTCTTTCACGAATTAAACATCACCAGCCTCGGCGAACTGGAATATGCCTGCCGGGAAAACCGGCTGATCGCGCTCCCGGGCTTCGGGGCCAAATCCCAGGAGAAGATCAAGGCCGGCCTGGCCAATCTTTCGCGCTATGCCGGGCTTTTCCGCCTGGGCGACCTCTTGCCCCTGGCCGAATCCTTAACGGCACAGTGGCAGACCCTGCCCGGCCTGCTCCGGCTGGAGGTGGCCGGTCCGGTGCGCCGCCGCCTGGAAGTGGCCGGCGCCATTGACCTGGCGGCCGTTACCCACCACCCCCACCAGGTGCAGGCGGGCCTTAATAAGATTCTGGGTGCGGAGTTGGTGGAACGGGGCCCCGGCCAGGTGGAAGCCACCCTGGCCCAGGGCGTGCCGCTGAGGCTGACCCTGGCCGCCCCCGAGGCGTTTGGGGCCGCCTGGCTCGCCGCCACGGGCAATGCCGACCACTTCCAGGCCTTGCAGGCCCTGGCCCGGGAGCGTCACCTGGAGCTGACCCCCCAGGGATTGTGGGCCGACGGCGTCCTCCAGCCCTGCCGGGAAGAGGCCGAGATTTACGGGCGCCTGGGACTGCCCCTGATCCCCCCGGAGTTGCGAGAGGGCCTGGGGGAAATCGAGGCCGGCAAGCAAAACCATTTGCCCCGCCTCATCACCCCCCAGGAGATCCGGGGCTGCTTCCACGTCCACTCTTTCTACAGCGACGGGGTCAATTCCCTGGAGGAGCTGATCATTGCCGCCAAACAAAGGGGCTGGAGCTACCTGGGGATCTCGGACCACAGCCAGTCGGCCTATTACGCCGGCGGCCTGAAACCGCCGGACCTGGAGCGGCAAAAAGAGGAGGTCGCCGCCTGCCGCCGGGAACATCCGGATTTTACCCTGTTCTGGGGCGTGGAATCCGACATCCTGAGCGACGGCTCCCTGGATTACCCCGATGACATCCTGCAAGGCTTCGATTTTGTCATCGCCTCCATCCACTCCCAGTTCAGCCTCAAGCGGGAGGCCATGACCACGCGCCTCCTCACGGCCCTGGCCCACCCCTGCTGCACCATGCTGGGACACGTGAGCGGCCGCCTGCTTCTGGCCCGGGAACCCTATGCCTATGACCCGGAGGCTATCTTGGCATTCGCCGGGGCCCACCAGGTGATCCTGGAAATCAACGCCAGCCCCTACCGCCTGGACCTGGACTGGCGGTGGCTGCGCCGGGCCAAAGAACTGGGGATTTTAATCAGTATCAACCCCGACGCCCATAGCCTGGAAGGCCTGGATGACGTAAACTATGGGGTGATGGCCGCCCGGAAAGGCTGGCTGGCCCTGGAGGACGTACTCAATACCTACCCCCCGGCGGAGGTGGCCCAAATCCTCCACCGCCGCCGGGCGGGGTAGAGTGCCTGGGGAAGGGGGCCAGGGGCGAAAGCCCTTGCACTTACAAAAAACTCCCCCAGACCCCCACCCCCAATCCCTTACAAGGGGGTTGAAATTGGGGTTTGAGGGCAGGGCGGGGGACTCTTACGAAAAACTTCCCCCGGCCCTCCTCTGAAAATCACCGAATAGAGGCAGCCATATGACCACATCAGCAGACGTTGGCATCGTGTTGGGCAGCGCCTCGGATTGGCCCCAGGTGGAGGCCGCCGCGGTAATGCTCAAGGAGTGGGGAATTGCCTTTGAGGTGGTGGTGGCTTCGGCCCACCGCGCCCCCAGCAAGGTCCAGGCCTATGCCCGGGACGCCGCCAACCGGGGGATCAAGGTCATCATCGCTGTGGCCGGGATGGCGGCCCACCTGGCGGGGGTCCTGGCTGCGGAGACCACCTTGCCGGTGATCGGCGTGCCCATGTCCGGCTCCCATCTGAATGGCCTGGACAGTTTGTTGTCCACGGTGCAGATGCCCGCCGGAGTGCCGGTGGCCACCATGGCCGTAGGCGCGGCCGGGGCCAAAAACGCCGCCATCTTTGCCGCCCAGATCCTGGCACTCGGCGACCCGAGGCTCAAGGAACGGCTTAAACGGCATAAGGAAGAATTGGAGCAGCAAGTGGCCCGGCAGGCGGACCAGATCCCGGCCGAGTATCGCCGTGGCGAATGATCGACGAGGAAGGGTGTGGCCATGATGATCACCACCATGGTAGACCTGGCCGTTGACCTGGCGGCCCTGGAGCACAATTATCGCCAACTGCGCGGTCTCTGTGATCCCCAGGTAAAAATGCTGGCGGTCATTAAAGCCGATGCCTATGGGCACGGCCTGCTCCCTGCGGCCCGGAAGCTGGCCGCCGCCGGCGCGGATTATTTGGGGGTGGGTTCCCTGGAAGAAGGGCTGATGCTGCGGCGGGCCGACCTCACCCTCCCGGTGCTGCTGCTCCTGGGCATCCTGCCGGAGGAAGCCGACCGGGCGGTGGGAGCCGACCTGGAGGTGGCCCTGTTCCGCCTGGATGTGGCCCAGGCCCTGGCGGCCGCGGCCGGCAATCAGGGCCGAAAGGCCAAGGTGCATCTCAAGGTGGATACCGGCATGGGCCGCCTGGGAGTGTTGCCCCAGGAGGTCTTGCCGTTCCTGGCGAGCTTAAAAAAAATGGGCCACCTCAAGGTCATGGGCCTGATCTCCCACCTGGCGGTGGCGGACCAGGAGGACAAGACTTATACTCATAAGCAGCTCCAGGAATTTACCGCGCTGGTGGCCGCGGCCCGGGCAGAGGGCTGGAAGGTGTCTCTGAGCCATATTGCCAACAGCGCCGCCCTCTGGGAGTTGCCGGAGGCTCATGGGGGGATGGTGCGGCCGGGTCTCATGCTCTACGGTTCGCCCCCGTCCCCGGATCGGCCGCCGCCGGTGGACCTCAAACCGGTGATGTCCCTGGCGGCCCGGATTCTCCAGGTGAAGCGCCTGCCCCCGGGGACCAGCATCAGCTACGGCTGCACCTACACCACCCCCGACTGGTGCGACCTGGCGGTGCTGCCCGTGGGTTACTGCAACGGCTACAGCCGTCTCAACTCCAACCGGGGCGAGGTCCTCATCCATGGCCGCCGGGCCCCCATCCGGGGCCGGGTCTGCATGAACCTCACCATGGTGGAGGTCACCGGCATCCCGGAGGTCAAGGCGGGGGACCTGGCCGTGCTCCTGGGCCGGGATCAGGACCACTACCTGAGCGCCGAGGAGTTGGCCGGTTGGGCCCAGACCATCAGTTATGAAATTTACTGCGCCCTGGGGACCGCCAACCTCAAGCGCTATACCGGAGGTTGATATGGACCGCAAACCCGATACCCAGGAAGCCAGCATCTGCGTGGTCTGCGCCTGGCGGGAAACCTGTGTCAAGAAATTTTCCTTCACCGGCCAGCACTGCCTGGAGTACACCCGGGACCTGACCCTGAAGCCCAGGCCGGAGGGGGAAGCGCCGTCGAAAGAAGAGAAATAAGGGGTCAGCTATTTTAACTTTCACCTCTATACTAGTGAATGCAAGGCATGTAACGTATTGTGCATATAATGAACTTAAGAGGTGACAAGATGAATCAAGACCTACCGATGAGAATAGATTTTCTTGGGCGTATTAGAAATACTCAATTAGCCGCCTCTAATTATCTACAGCCACTTTTTGAAGCAATTACTAACTCTTTTGATGCCATCGAGGATAAAGGTAATTTTACTCATGGAGTAGTGCGAGTCAATTTGCATCGACGCAAACAGAGGGAGATCGAGACAGGGGACTTCTCAAAAGAACCAATAATCTCTTTTGAGATTGAGGATAATGGGATCGGATTTAATAATAAAAATTACGAATCATTCCTTACAGCTGATAGCACATTAAAACATGAAAGAGGGGGAAAGGGGGTTGGCCGTTTTATTTGGTTAAAGGCATTTAAAAATATTCATATTGAAAGTGTTTTTGAAGAAAATGGACATAAATGGCGACGGGCCTTTGAATTTTCTCATACACCCAATGGAATTGAGGGCCATGAGACACAACAGGTCGCTTATGGCATTTCCTTATTAACACGAGTATTATTAGAACAGTTTGAGGAAAAATACCAGGAAAAATGCCCTAGAGATGCTTCAATAATCGCACGAAGGATAATTGAACATTTTTATGAATATTTTATATTTCAAAACATCCATGAAATTCATATCATTTACCTTGCATCTCAAGAGAATTATGATCTAAATGCCATTTTTTCGGAAGAGTTTAAGCCTAATTTAGTCACAAAATATTTTGAAATAGAGAATGAAAAATTCACTATTCATGATGTCCTTATAAAAAGACCACGGGACCGGCAGCATCAGGCTCATTTTTGTGCAAATCGACGTGTGGTGAAATCAGAACCCTTATCTGGCAAAATTCCGCATCTCGAAAGCGCATTACATGATGAGTTTGGAAATACAATATTTTATTCTGCATTTGTATCAAGTCCTTTTCTTGACAAGAGGGTCGATCCTGACCGGACTGGTTTCCGTATTATTCAAAGCACATCTCTTCCATTTCCTGGAGAAGTAACTTGGCAAGAATTACTCGATAATGTTGTAAAAAAATCTAAAGAATCTCTTCAGCCGTATACAACCCAAGCCTGTGAAGAAATATTAGAACGTGTTCAAACTTATGTGGAAAATGAAGAACCAAGGTATAGATATTTGCTTTCCAGTCATCGAGATGCTGTTGAAGAAATTCCTGTAACAACTACTGGGGCAAAATTAGAAATGGCATTGCATAAGATTCACTTTGAAATAAAAACTCAATTAAAACAAGAAATTCAAGAGCATCTGTCGCAAGATGAAAGTAAAATAACAGATTGGCAATCCCATAGAGAGCAATTTCAAAATATTTTTCAGAAACTGAACGAAGTTACAAAATCGGAACTAGCAGAATACGTTGTGCATCGAAGGGCTGTTTTGTCATTCCTTGATAAAATATTAGGGAAGGACGAGAATGAAAAATATGCAAAAGAGGGAGCTCTGCATGAAATTATTTTCCCACTTCGGAAGACTTCGGATGATATAGAACTTAAGGACCATAATCTTTGGATAGTCGATGAAAGGTTAGCTTATCATCTCTACTTAGCTTCTGATCTACAGTTTAAGCAGCAAATTGCTTCTCCTGTTAATGTCGAAAGTTTGTGCCGTCCAGATATTATAATTTTTAATAAAGCATTGGCTTTGACCGAAGGAGATTATCCTTTTAATTCAATAGTAATTATAGAATTTAAGAGACCAGAGCGTAATGAATATGGGGAGAAGGATAATCCAATAGATCAAATTTATGATTATATCCGACTTATAAAAGCAGGTAAAGCGAAGGATAAAGATAACAAAACGATAGAGGTTTCCCCTTCTGTTCAATTTTACTGTTATGTTATTGCGACACTATCGCCTGAATTAATAAAAGGAGTTGATAATTATAGCTTTACTCCAACGCCGGATGGACTTGGATACTTTTTTTATAATACTAAATATAATGCCTATATTGAATTAATTTCTTATCGTAAATTGATATCAGATGCAAAAAAGCGTAATAAGGCATTTTTTAATAAGCTATGTCTTTAAAATAAAGAATTAACTTAAGGCTACTCCTTTTTAATTATATCATTCTTTGAAAGATAAAAAATGCACATCAAAAAAACCATCCGTGATCTTATCACGGCCAGTGCCGAACAGGCCCGGCAGGCTGGCCGTTTGGACTTTGAGACCCTGCCCGCCTTCGAAGTGGAGGCGACCAAGCACCCGGAGCACGGCGACCTGGCCACCAATCTGGCCCTGGTCCTGGCCAAGCAAGCCAAGATGCCGCCCCGGAAGGTGGCCGAAGTCATCATCAATAATCTCGCGCCGCCGGAGGGCATGCTCCAGAAAGTGGAGATGGCCGGGCCCGGGTTCATCAATTTTTTCATCGCCGACTCTTTCTGGTACCGGGTGATCCCGGAAATCCACCGGCTGGGGCCGGCTTACGGCGACAGCGCGATAGGCGCCGGCGTCAAGGTCCAGGTGGAGTTCGTCAGCGCCAACCCCACCGGCCCGCTGCACATCGGCCACGGCCGGGGCGCGGCCCTGGGGGATGCCCTGGCCAGGCTGTTGAGCGCCACGGGACACCAGGTGGTGCGGGAATACTACATCAACGATGTGGGCAACCAGATCCTCACCCTGGGTAAATCTCTCTATTTCCGCCTGCGAGAGCTGCAAGGGGAGAAGGTTGACTTCCCGGAGGAAGGCTATCAGGGCGACTATATGAAAGACCTGGCCCGGGATTACCTGGCCCAGGGCGGCGCCCCGCCCCCGCCGGAGCCCCATGCCGACACCCTTCAGACCCTGGGGCGGTACGCCGGCGATGTCATCCTGGCGGACATCAAACAGGACCTGGATGATTTCGGGGTCAGCTTTGATACTTGGTTCAGCGAAACCGAGCTCTATCGACAGGGTCTGGTGGACCAGAGCTTTTCCTTGCTCAAAGAGCAGGACTACCTCTATGAGGCCGACGGCGCTCTCTGGTTCCGGGCCACCCGCTTTGGGGATGAAAAAGACCGGGTGGTGCGGCGCAGCAACGGGGTCACCACCTACTTTGCCTCGGATGTGGCCTATCACCTGCACAAATTCCGGCAGGGCTATGACCAGGTGGTGGATATCTGGGGGGCCGACCACCACGGCTATGTGCCCCGGCTCCAGGCCGCGGTCCAGGCCCTGGGGTTTCCCGGCCGCCTGAAGGTGATCCTGGTGCAACTGGTGTCGCTGTTGCGCCAAGGGGAGCCCGTGGCCATGACCACCCGGGGGGGCACTTTCGTCACCTTGAGAGAGGTCATCGACGAAGTGGGGAAAGATGCCGCCCGCTTCATCTTCCTAACCCGGCGGCCCGACGCCCAACTGGAGTTCGATCTGGAAGTGGCCAAACAGCAGAGCAGCGATAACCCGGTTTATTATGTCCAGTATGCCCACGCCCGGCTGGTCTCGGTCTTTCGCCAGGCCGCGGCCCAGGGCCTCGAGATGCAAGAGCTTGATCCGGCGAGGTTTTCCCGGTTGACCCTCCCGGAGGAGCTGACCATCCTCAAGATGCTGGCCAATTATCCGGAACTGGTGGAGGGGGCGGCCCGCAATCTGGAGCCGCATCGGATCACTTATTTCTTGACTGAACTGGCCGCTCAATTGCATAGTTATTATTACAAGCATCGCTTTATCTCTGACGACGTCGAGCTGACCCAGGCCCGCTTCTGGCTGGTGAGCGGCGTAAAAACCGTGCTGGCCCATGGCCTGGGGATCTTAGGGGTGGAGGCCCCGGAATCCATGTAAATCACTGGGAGAACCCTGTGCGGCAACAATTGCGATTACCTGGTTTCTTGCAGAAACAAGCCAAGGGAGAAGATGTGGAGACAGACCGGGGCAGAAAAGGCAAAAAGGCCGGTTGGCATGTGACTCTGAGGCTCAAGGACGTCATCTTCGCAGGTATCGGCGTGGTGGGCTTGATGATGATGAGTTTCGCCCTGGGAGCCCTGGCCGGACGGGGAGATATCTACCGGGCGGCTTACTCCTGGGGTTTGCTGAACCCTGAAGCGGCCAAGGTGGCCCAGTGGGTCCCGGCGCCTGGACCTCCCGCGGTGGCCCCGACGGCGTCGCTCGGCACCGCGACCTCCCCCACCGTTGCCGCCGTTCCGGCTCCGCCGGCTCCGATCCCGGTGGCCGCCAAGCCGGCCCCCCCGGCTCCAGTAACCGGGTCCATCGCTGCCCTCCCCAATCCCGCCGCGGCCAAGAAAAAGGGCAAAACCGGCGCCACCCACCGCGACCCCAAATCCGGGGAAGAGGAATTGCGGCGGGAGCGTCAGGAGATGGTCCAGAAGCTCAAGTTTCAAAACAGTTTCGACACCAGTCCCAAGCCTAAGCTGCCCAAAGCCAAAGACCACGAAAAGGCCCAGCCAACTCAGGTGCGGGTAGCTCAGTTTCGGAGTAGTAAAGATGCCCAGGCCAAGGTAGCCGAACTGCAGAAAAAAGGGGTGAAGGCGACCCTCAAACAGACCAAAGACTCCCAAGGGACCTTGTTTATCGTTTATAAACCCGGCCCTGCCCCGGCAAGCGCCGAGAAGCTGGCCCAAAAGCCGCATAAAAGTGACGGCGCCACCCCCAAACCCACAGACGATTAGCCCTGCCTCTCGTCCTGGCGGTAGGGAAGTGCCGCCCCTCGCCCCGGTGGACGGCCGCCTCTAGCTTGGCCCCGAGGATATGCGGGGCGCCGGCCCGGACCGTCAGCCTGGCCACGGCGGGATTCCGCCCTTCCCCTCAGTGAACCCCGTTTTTTTCCACCCCCCACGTTTGCGCCACACCCTGAGCCGGACGACCCGAAAACCTGGATGAGGTCGGGAGACCGGAACCGGGACCTTCACCTGCTCTCGCCAATGCCTAAACTTTCAGGAAGACAGGGCCTCAGCCCCCATACTTCCCCCGTTAACCCCCAAGCTTTCCCCGATTAAACGCCTAAATTCCTGGCACAGATCGTGCTCTCTACCCAAAGCAACAAGCAAAGCATCTGGGCCAGATGATCGAGACCCCGGGTAAATGATGCGCAGGGTTACCGGTGTCCGCCTCAGCAGGTGCATTGGGGGCATACCAGTTGACCATAAACAATGAGGGAAGGAGCCGGCCATGAAAAAAATGCTGATCATCATCGCCACGGTTTGGTTGGTGCTGGGTCTTAATTACGGGGCGTCGGCCTGGATCTATATGCCCAATTACGGCGATACCGGCTGGCAGACCTATACCTATACCGCCGGCCCCGCGGGGTTCACCGGCACGGTGGGGTTTGTGGCGAGTAATGTCATTGATACTTCTGCCTACCCCGAATTGCTCCTGGATAACCTGAAGGGGGGCGGGGGAACCAACCTGGGATTCGAGAACGGCCTTACGGGATACACTCTGGTGGGCGGGAGCTCCGCCAACGTCACTGGCTCGGTGACCGCATACAGTTACACCAGGTATACGCCCACCGAGGGTATTGCCTTTGCCGATCTCCAGGGTCTCTATAACGGAGTTGCCACCTCCCAGTTTTCTAATGCCTCCGGGCAGGCCGGCACCGTCGGCTCGATTCTGGAAAGGGTGATAACCCTGAACTCCGGAGCAACATTTTCCTTTGACTGGGCTTTCCTGGCGGGTGATATGAGTCCCTGGAATGATTTTGCCCTGTTTTACCTGAAAGACCAAAACGGCATCGTGTTTTCCATGGGGTTGGCCCAGATAGGTTCCGCCCCGGCGGTCCCCATCCCGGCTTCTTTCCTGCTGCTGGGCAGTGGCCTCCTCGGTCTGCTGGGTTTAGCCTGGAAGGGTAAAAAGCAGGCTGGCTAGCTTGATCTGACCTGAGTCGAGCCAGGGGGGATCATTTAAATCACCTGTGGGCTGATCTAATCCGGAGGTATTGACCCGGATCCTGTCGATTAGTGGAAAGGCGAGAGGACTGATTCCCAGTGACCGCCGGGAAGGCATGGTTATAGGTCCGTCTCCCCGGTGGCGTCACCCCCCTGGCTGTCCATGGCTTCTTCCACCATTTCATCCACCTCTCCCGGGAAGTCCTCACCCATCTCCTGACCCATCTTCTTGAGCACTTTGGCAACGCTCTTGGGATCGTTCTCATCCATCCCGCCCCAGGCCGAGGGGTCGGCCAGGCGTTCCAGACGGGTTTCTTCAGAGAGCCGCACATGCACCCGGGAGAGAACCCGTTCCAAAGAGTGGCTGCCGCACTGCCTGCACACCGGCACAAAGGGGTGGCTCAAATTTAAAATCAAGAAACTGGAGATACGGCGACAGTCCTGGCAGCGGTATTCATAGATCGGCATGGTGTTTCTCCTGATGCAGGGTGCAGCCGCCAGCAGACCTTTTTGCCATCCCACTGCGGCGAGGTCTAATTGCGTACCTTGATTTTCATTTTTCCCAGGCGGGTCAGTTCGTCTTGCACCTCGGTATAATGGGGATCGTTGGGGGACAAGTTCTTTAAGGCCTTTTGGAAATGAAACATGGCGGTGGGCAGGGCTTTCACCTTAAGGCTATGAAAGCCCAAATAATAATGGGCCAGACCCATTTGCCCCTTCTCGCCGTAAAGAGTCCCCAAGTCGTAGTAGACTTCGCTAAAGGTGGGATTGAGCTTGTGAACCTTTTCAAACAGGGGTAAGGCCAGATCGCCCTTTTTGCTCTCTTGATAAATCCGCCCCAGATAATAAAGGGCCACGTCGTCCTGGGGATAACGCTGGGAAAGCTCACTAAATTTTTCTAACGCCGCGGGATACTGATTGTGGTCAAAATAAAAAATGGCCAGATCCCGGTTGATCAGCCGGTTATCCGGGGCCAGCCGCAAGGCTTGCTGATACGCAGCCAGGGCTTCAACATGCTGCTCTAATTTGGCCAGGGCCAGGGCTCGACCATACTGGAAGGCGGGATTATTCGGCTCCCGCAAAGCCTCCTGGGTCATCCGCCGCAAGAGTTGATTCGGATTGCCGGAGAGGGACGCCAATTTGATGGTGAAATATTGAAAATCAGGATTGTCTTTCTCCGGCGGGAGCTCTTTCTGATGGATGGCCAGTTGGTGGGAGAGTTCCACGATCCGGTTATCTGTATCCGGGTGAGTGGCGAGATAGACGGGAACCTTACCTCCTTCGTACCACCGCATTTTGTTCATCTTGCTAAATATGCTAATCATATCCCGAGGGTTATACCCGGCCTTGATCATCCACTTGAACCCCGTTGAGTCAGCCTGAGCTTCAAAGTCCCGGCTGTATTTTAGCATGGCGCTTTCCCCTGCGGCCATGGACCCTATCAACAGGGGCGCCGCCATGGCCCCGCCCAGGAAAATTGACGCCAACATGCCGACTAACCCGGCGGCTGTGGCAACCCGGGCTTTTTCCATCATCTTTGACATGTGCCGCCAATAGATATGGGAAATTTCGTGGGCCATAACCCCCGCCAGTTCCCCTTCCCGGTCGGCCATGCGAATCATACCGGTATGAATAAAGACGTAACCGCCCGGCACCGCAAAGGCATTCATCGAGGGGTCATCTATAATAAAAAACTTGTACTGAAAAGGCTGGGGACCCATTTGGGCGACCAGTTTTTGCCCCAGGTTATTTATGTAGGATGTCAGGAATGGATCTTGGATCAGAGGGACTTCTTGCTGAATTTCCAAAAGGAATTGTTCGCCGATCTGCTTCTCTTTTTCAATGCTCAGGCCGCCGGCCAACGCATCGAGAAAAGCCCAACTGGACCGGACGGGCCCAAGGAGCAGGCTGGTGGCCAACATGATTATGGCTGCCAGCCTCCAGGGGAAAAATTTCTTCATTGGCTCGACTCGGGGTCCGTATCGGCGTCGGAAAGGGGCTCCTGGGAAGAGGTGGAGGCGTTTGGGACGTTGACGTCGGTGTCTATTGGGGTTTTGGGGGCTTCAGACCAAAGATCTTCTAAATTATAGAACTCGCGTAGCGGCTGGAGAAAGATATGGATCACCATGGTATTGTAATCCAATAACACCCACTGCCCTTCCTCCAGACCTTCAACCCCTAAAGGCTTAACTCCGGCCTGGGCTAAGACTTCCTCCACATGTTGGGCCAGGGCCAGGACGTGACGGTGGGAACCGCCGGAGCAGATAATGAAGTAATCTGCAAACGAACACAACTTGGTCACCTCCAGCAGCACCGGCTCTATACCCTGATAGGCGACGATGGTCCTGGTGGCCAATGCTGCCAGTGCTGCCGCGCTGGGAGGGGCTGAAGTTGCCGCTGGGCGTTCCTCCTTAAAGATAAAGTTTATGAGTAATTATATATCCTCGCACTGCCTCCGGCAAGAGATAGCGAAGTGAGCGTCCCTGGCGCATCATATTCCTGATGCCGGTGCCTGAGATATCCATCAAAGTGGTTTCCTGGAAAACCACTTTGTGGCCGGATGGATGCTGAAAGCCTGGCTCTGCCTTGAGGGGCCGGAATAGGGGATGGACTTCCCCCATGAGCACCTCTCCCAGTCGCTGGCGGTCATACCCGGGGCGATCCAACACCACAAAGTGGCTGAGGGTGAAAAGGTCTTGATAATCCTTCCAGGTAGCAATTTCCAGAATGGCATCCAAACCCAGGATAAAATAAAGTTCCCAGGCAGGGCCCATTTCCTGGCGAATCTGACGCAGAGTTTCGATGGAGTACGATCTTCCCGCACGCCGTCCTTCCAGATCGGATACCGACATCACCGGGTGATCTCCCACCGCCAACCGGGTCATCTCCAGGCGTACTTCGAAGGGGGTGATGTCCTGGGTGGTCTTGTGGGGCGGATGGCCGGCCGGAATAAACCAGAGGCGGGTCAAGGCCAGGGCTTCGCACACCTCTTCCGCCGACCGCAGGTGGCCGTAGTGCACCGGATTGAATGTGCCGCCGAAAAGCCCCAGGCGCAGGGGAGCTTCAGGTTCTGATTTGCCCATCGCCATAGACGATAAACTTGGTTGTGGTCAGCTCTTCCAGGCCCATGGGCCCGAAGGCGTGCAGTTTGGAAGTGTTGATGCCGATTTCCGCCCCCAATCCGAGTTCGCCCCCGTCATTGAAGCGGGTGGAGGCATTGACCAAGACTACGGATGAGTCCACCTCCTGCAAAAATCGCTGGGCCCGGGCATAGTCCCGGGTAATGATGGCTTCGGTGTGGTTGGAACTGTACCGGGCGATATGTTCCAGGGCCGCGTCCAGGGTTGGCACCACCTGCACCGCCAAAATCAGGTCCAGAAATTCCGTACCCCAATCATCCCCATGGGCCGGGACCACCTGGGGGGCAATTTCCCGGGTGCGGGGGCAACCCCGCAATTCCACCTGAGCCTGGCGGAAGCGAGCGAACATCCGGGGTAAAAACGCCGGGGCCGCGGCTTCATGGACCAGCAGGGTCTCCATGGCGTTGCATACCCCGGGACGCTGGACCTTGGCGTTGAAGCAGACCTCTTCGGCCATGTTCAGGTCGGCGGACTCGTCCACGAAGATGTGGCATACTCCTTTGTAATGCTTCAGCACCGGGATACGGGAGTGTTCCGCCACAAAACGGATCAGCCCTTCCCCGCCCCGGGGGATGATCAGGTCCACCAACTCGTCCTGTTTTAGCAGTTCCAGGGTGGCTTCCCGGGCCACGCTGGGGATGACTTGCACCGCCGCCTGGGGGGCACCCGCCTCGGACAGGGCGTCTTGCATTGCCTGGGCCAGGGCCAGGTTAGAGTGAAGGGCCTCCTTACCTCCCTTGAGAATGACCGCGTTCCCACTTTTCAGACATAAGGCGGCGGCATCCACCGTGACATTGGGACGAGATTCATAAATAAAGCCGATAACTCCCAAAGGGATGCGCTGCCTCCCCACCTTAAGGCCATTAGGCCGCACCCACATACCCGTGACCGCTCCCACCGGGTCAGGCAGGGCCGCAACTTCCTGGAGGCCCTTGATCATGGAAGCGCATACCTTATCGGAAAGCGTGAGCCGGTCAACCAAGGCCGCGGGATAACCCTGGGCCCGGGCCGCCTCGACATCTTGCTGATTGGCGGTCTGGATCTGGGCCCGGCGCTCCTCGATAAGCTCCGCTACCCGCAGGATGACCCGGTCTTTGACTCCCCGGGACAGCGTGCCCAGGCGCCGGGCCGCGTCCCTGGCTTCTTGGGCCATATAATGAACCATTTCCGGAATATTCATTCTTTCCACTCCGTCGATCCCCTTAGCCTAACGATAAAATATCATACTCAGGCTGGATTAAATATCCATCAAATTTGGTGGGCGCAGGCAAATTCTTCGCTCCCCTGCCTCGAAGCGGCGAGGTGCTTTGCCAGGCACTCGGGAGCTTGCAGGCCTTATCAGTCTTTGGCTTCCTTGGGGCGACAGCGAGACCCGGGGCGCTGGAGAAGCTCTGAAATCGTGACCATCCGGTAGCCTGCGGCTTGCAAGGCCGGGAGAATAATTTTCAGGGCCTCCACAGTGGGATGGCGGTCCACCTGGGCCTCTTGGCCGCTGTCATGAAAAATGATGATGGAGCCGTTCCGTACCCGGCTCAACACATTGTGGACAATGGCCGGGGCCGTCAGCCCCTTCCAATCGCCGGAATCGAGGCTCCACAATACCAGGCAGCGATGGGTGTGGGCCAGGTAGGCCTTCAGCCGGTCGTCATAGGCGCTGAAAGGCGGGCGAAACAATCTGGGCGACTTAGGACAGCCCAGAAGGTCCAAGTCCAGTGAGGTACGCTCCAATTGGCGTTCCCGGGAAAGTTGGTCCTCCTTAATCATCCGGGGATGGCTGAAGCTGTGGTTCCCCACTTCGTTACCGTTTTTGAGCAGGGCCTGGACCAACCAAGGGTATTCTTCCACCTTGTGGCCCATGACAAAAAAGGTGCCGTGGGCCTGGTACTGCTTGAGCAAGGCCATGATTTGGGGGGTGTAGATGGGGGAGGGGCCGTCGTCAAAGGTCAGGGCCACGGCCCTCTCGGTGGGGGCCCCGGCCCACACGGTTACGGGTTCGGCCCCCCAGGCCGACCCGGACGGACCGCCACCGAGGACAACCCCCAGCAGCGCCAGCATCACCCAAGAATAAGGGGCAAAAGATCGCTTCATAGCGTTTGGACTCGCACAGTTGAAAATTTCCCCGGCTTAAATCCAGGGAGCATCGGCATATCGCGCCATGCCACCGGTAAATCTGACGCTCTCCCGGGGGTGCGACCAGAGAGGAGCGTCTCACGGCGATGCTGGTTAGACGAGAGTAATCCCCCGGGGGCTGTGGGTCAGCCATTCCACCCCTTCGGGGGTGATGCGGCCGGTATCCTCCTGGCCGATCATGCCGATCTCCGGGAGGAAGAACTTGGGTTCAAAGGCCAGGACCATGTCGGCCTCCAGGGGCAAGGGAAACCGGGCGGTGATGAAGGGATATTCATCCAGTTCCAGCCCCACCCCGTGAGCCAGGAAGCTGACCCGGTCCGGTTCCAGTCCCATGAAGCAGTCCCCCAAGCCCCGGGCCCGGGCGGCCTCCCAAAGCAGGCGGAAGATTTCCCCGGGATTGGCTCCGGGCCTGGCTGCCGCAGTAAAGAGCCGGTAGAGTTCCTCCACCGCCTCCCAGGCTTCCCAGGCCTGAGAGGGCAGGGACCCCAGGGCGTACATCCGGGTCATGTCCACCACGTAGCCGTTGATGCAGGCGGCCAGATCAATACTGATGGGCTCGCCGGGAACCAGTTTTTTCAGCGACGGTCCCTGGGGGAAAGCGGAGCTGAACCCGTGGCCGCCGCTCGGGGTGTCGGTATAGGCCGCCAGCAACCCCGAAACGCCGGAGAGGACGTGGCCGTAAAAGACCTCCAGATCCCAGTTGCGCACCCGCACCAACCCTTGGTGCCCCAGGAGACGCAGGCGGTATTCCAGGGCCGCCGACACCTCCAGCTCGGACATGCCCGGGGCCAGCAGTCCCGGCACGTCCTCATGGGCCTGGTCCAGAATGGCCGCCGCCCGGCGCAATTGGTCCAACTCATAGGCGCTTTTGACCATGCGCTGCTGGCGGACGAGCGGTGAGAGGTCGGCGATGGCATGGCCGGGGAAGATCTGGTCCTGGATGCGCCTGAACAACGCCGCGGGCAGGACATCCAGCTCCAGGCCCACTACGCCCTGGGGTTTAAGTCCCCCTCGAGCCAAAATCCAGGGGAGGTCTTTCAAATCCCGGTATAGAGTCCGGGCCCAGGGGCCCGGGGCCGGCTGGTCCTGGTGGTGGGGGCGGCGCACCATCAACAACGGCTGACCTGAAGGCGCCACCGCCAGGAACCCGTCCACTATGGTCCCGGCATAATAAAACAGGTCGGCCGGTTGGCGAATCAGGGCCAGGCCGATGCCGGCTGGAGGCAAGACTTTTTGTAAATGACCAACCCTCGCAGACAGTTCCGAGACCGGCACCGTATCCATCATTTCTCCAGGACCAGGTTGATTATTCAGCAGGTTGGATTTCCCTCAGATTTGCGGAGTATTGCCCCGGACCAGCCAGGCTCGGAAATATTCAGGGATACTACTTCAAATCCTGCTTCGATAAATTCGTCCCTCAGATCATCCGTGGACTGAAAAATATGTGAGAACTCCGAGCCCCAAATCACATCGCCGACTTCATAATCCCGGTTTCCCCCGGTTAGCCGGGCGAAAATCTTCCTGGCACTTATCGCCCTGTAATTAATGTGGGGTTTAGGGTCAAACTGAAACTGGCATAAAAAATAGCCCCCGGGCTTGAGCCCGCGGTTGATTTTGGTCAGCATCTGGATTCTTTTCCGGCGGGTTGGGATCGAGGAATACATGGCGGCAAACAAGACCATGAGGTCAAAAGAGCCGGCCGGAACTTCCAAACTAGAAAATTCCTGGACCATTCCCTTAAGGTTTATGCTGTGTCTGGCTGCATTTTTTTGGGCCTGGGCCACCATTTCGGGACTGAAGTCCAAACCCACCACCTCAAAACCCATGCGCGCCAGGGCAATGGCCTCACGACCTCCTCCTACTCCTAAAATCAATACTCGGCCTGATTTCAGAGGGATGCCCTCCAACATCTCTTGTTCGACGGGATGTAATCCATCGGCTACCAATTCTTCTTTTCCCCATTCATCAATAGCTCCCGGCCTGAAATACCTCTGACGATTCAGCTCTACCAGGTCCTTGGGCCGCATGAGCACAACGGCCAGGTATGGGAGTAATCTACCTAACCGAATCAAAGCACATCCCAACCTCAGCCTGAGATTCATGTTATTATGCCTGCCGAGACTGTGCTTTCAGATGGGTTAGCTTGGTCGTCATAGAGCACTATGGCGATCTCCCCGGGCCCCTGGGCTCCCAGGACCAGCACTTTTTCGATGTCCGCGGTGCGGCTGGGGCCGGTGAGCCAGCTCACCAGACCAGGTCCCCGGCGCCGGACATATTCCAGGGCCTGGGCCAGACCCAGGCAAGAACTATTCCGAGTGACCAGGACGATCTGCTTTTTGGCCCGAAAGGCGAGGAAAGCGGCAGGCCCCCCGCCGGAATCCACCAAGATGCTCCCCATCTCCGGTATGGCCCCCAGGGCCACGGTGACCGCGGTGCCGGCCTCAGGGGCCCAGTCGGCTTTAGCCATATGGTGCCGTACTCCCAACTTTTCGAGCTCCCCGGCCACCTGTCGCAGCCAGGGATGGTCCTCCAGCCACAGGGGTTCCTCCTCGCCGGCCAACCGCCGGGCCAGGTCAGCCGGACCCTTAACCTCTGAAAGCGAACTGCCGGCTTCTTGAAGCCGTTTCGCCAGGAGCGAGGAGGGAAACTCCTGGCCCAGGTTTGCTTCCTCGCCGCCACTTCCGGCTGCCCCACCATCAAGCGCGGGGTGCCGGGGGGGCTGGAAAGGTGGCAGAGGGGGCCTCCCCCGGTCCCCTTCACCCAATAAGGTCCCACGCCGGCGGCCCCGTTGTCGCCGATGGAAGCTCTCCGGGGCTAAGGCCGGGATCCCGGGGAGGCCCCACCCAGAGTGGGCCATAAGACAGGCCAGCCCCCGCCAGGCCAGCTCCAGGCCCCGGTACCAGCGAGGGTGGCTGAGCACTGTCCCGGCGGCTTTGGTCAAGCCCCGGGCCTGCCGAAACCGGGGGCTACGCCGGCGCAGCGCGCGGATGTGATCCGTCAGCCGGATGCCAACCGGACAGATCTCCTGGCAGGCCCCGCATTGGGTGCAGAGATCGCAGATATCTCCCACTGGGGCCAGGTAAGGGGCCAGTAGGATGCCGATGGCCCCGGGATAGACCCGGCCGTACAGGTGTGCGGCGCCCACCTGAAAAATCGGACAGATATTGAGACAGGCCCCGCAGCGGAGGCAATACAGGGCCTCGGCCAGTTCCGGGTCCGCGGCCAGGCGGCGCCGGCCATTGTCCAAAATTACCAGGTAAAAAAACTGTTCCCTCCGGGGCTGCGCCTTGAGCCCCTGGATGAAGTGCACCAGGGCCGTAAGGCGCTGGCCGGTGGCGCTGGCGGGTAATAGCCGCAGCATGACCTCTGCGTCCGCCAGCTTGGGGATGACCTTTTCCAGGCCCATCAAGGCCAGGTGAACTTTGGGGAGGGTCGCGGTGAAACGCAGGTTGCTTTCATTTTCCAGCAGGACCAGCGTGCCCTCCGGGGTGGCGAAGTTGACCCCGGTGATGCCCATCTGGGCCTCGAAAAAATGCGGCTTGATATAGGCTGTCGCCTGCCGGGCCAGTGCCTCGGGCTCCGCCGGAGACCGCAGTCCCAGGTGGGCGGCAAATATCTCGGCAATCTGGTGGCGATTCAGGTGAAGGGCCGGGGCGGTGAGATGCGCCGGGGGATGGCCGGCCAGTTGGACAATGAACTCTCCCAGGTCCGTCTCCATGACCTGGAGGCCCGCCGCGGCCAGGGCCGGATTGAGGCCGATTTCCTCGGTGGTCATGGACTTGGCTTTGACCACCGTCTTGACCCCGTGTTCCCGGGCCACGTCGAGGATAAGCTGGCGGGCCTGGGCGGCGTCCCGGGCCCAAAACACGCGCCCGCCCCAGGCGGTCACGGACCGCTCCAGGTCTTCCAGGAGTTCATCCAGCCGGCCCACGGCCTCGGTTTTGGCGGCTCGGGCCTGGCGACGCCAGGTTTCCCATAAGGGATAGTCAGCAAGAAGCAGGTCCCGGGTTGCCAAGGCGCGGTGCGCCGCGCCCCGGACCGCCGGGGACCTCCCTAAAGTGGCGGTGGAGATATGTGGTTCAGGATGAGTCGTGGCTGCCAATGGCTTAGAAGGGCAGACCGGGCCTATTTATACCCGGTGACGCATTTTTCAAAGGCTGCCATCCATTCCGGAAAATGTAAATCTTCGGGGGTTTCCGTGGCAATGCGGAGGAATTCGTTGACCTGTTCCTCGATCCAGGGATGTTTGTCTAGATCATCTATGCTTTTTTCCATCACCACTTTAAAATCTGCGGGCAGGTTTCCATCAGCGGCCAGGCGGCTTTTGATAAAACCCACCATCAATTTCAAGGAAACCAGCCTCTTTTCCACGCCCAGGTGGCGCAATTCATCTTTGATATCCTCCCGCACTCGCTCGGAGGCAAGGTCACGGAGAAATACAAAGGGGTTAGTGCCGCTGAACAGAGACGACCAGGTATAGCGCATATAATAAAATCTTTTGCCGGTACGCCATACCGTCTGAACCAAATCGTGGTTCTCGGGTTCCCGGGAAATCTGCACTAAGGCGTCGCGATAAGGCCGTTCCAACCTCGCCAGTACCAGGTTATAAAACATAAAAAGGTTGACGAGGAGCATGCCGAAGATGCTGATGCTACGCAGCGTCGGCTGCACGGTACTGGCCCAAATAAACATGAAGTAAAAGAATATCAATACGACAATAATAGTCCGTACGATCCTGATACCCGAGACAACCAGGCGGGGGTCCTTACGGTGCATAATGAAACCAATAAGTAATAAGATAAGAATTATTATCTCGACATAGGCGCTGGACAGCAAGTTAACGATGGTTTCAAACATATTATCTCCTCTCATTGGCAATTGCAGAGCAGGAAAGTTTTCCACAATACTGGCAAACAAGTCGAACCCCTTACGAGTCAGAAGCTACGTATCCAGTATATTTCATCTTATCATATTTATCCGCCGGAATCCGAGACAAATTTACCTCTGGCGGCAGCCCGGCCGCCCGCCTGAAAGGAGCAGGTCTGGTTGGGCTTGTCTAGGCCCCAGGCCGGTTCCGGGGAGCCGGCTCCTCTCAGGGCTGGACAAAAACCTGGATTTTGGCCCGCCGGCGTTCTCCATCCAGCCAGGATGCCAGAATGAGCTGCTGCTTCTGTTGGAGCATCTGGGCTTGCAGGCGGCCCCGCTCCTTTTGAAATTCCTGGGCATCCGGCTCCCGCCGGGCCTTAAAGGCCAGCAGGTAATAGTTGTCTTGCCACCACAGGGGTTTCTCGGTATAGGGGTGTTGCTGGGACAGTTGAAAGGCGGCGCCGGTCAAAGACTCGGCCTCCCGCTGCTTGAGAAAACCCTGGAACCGGCTAAAAAAGCCGCTGTCCTTGACAGCCAGGTCGGCCCGAGCCGCCACCTGGGCCAGGGGCTTTCCTTGCCGCAGCTCTCCCAACAACCGGCCGGCTTCCTGTTCCGCTTGCTTCCGGGCCAACTGCTTGCTTAACGCCGCCTTCACCTGGTCTTTGATCTGGGCCAGGGGTGGCAGGTGGGCGGCCTGAAGTTCCACGCCTTTAAGGACGGCGAACCCCTCCTTCAGCTCCACCGCTTTGCTGATCTCCTGGGGCTTGAGGTGGAGGGCGGCCTGGTTGAAGGCGGGCTGCACTCCCAGCCCCGGAACGGCGTCTGACAGGGCGAAGAGCGGGGTCTCCTGGGGGGTCACCCCCAATTTCTGCGCCACCTGGGGCAGGGAGCCCCGGGACAACTCGTCCCGGGCCTGCTGGGCCGCGTTTCTGGCCAGTTGCCGGGCCTGCTCCTCTTTGAGACGCTGCTCCACCTGCTGGGTGGCGTCGGGGAGGCGCTCCGTTTCTTTGATTTCCTCCACCTTGATCAGGTAAATCCCCTGACTGGTGGCGGCCAAACCCATGGTCTCCGGTTTGAGGCCAAAGGCGACCTTATCCCATTCCGGGGGATGCTGGCCCCGCTGGACCAGGCCCAGTTCCCCGCCCTTATCCCGGCTGGCGGGGTCCTGGGAGTTTGCCCGGGCCAGAGCGGCAAAATCCTCCCCCGCCCTGACCTTGCCAGCCAATTCCTGGGCTTTTCTGGCCACTTGCTGGTGATCGGCGTCCGTGGCCTTGGGGGGCAGGGTGAGCAGGATCTGTTGCGCCCGAATCACCCGGGTCTGGGTGTATTCGGCCTGGTGCTCCTTGAGGTAATCTTCCACGGCTGCGGGGGTGAGCTTGACCCGGTTGAGGTAATCCTTGGTCCGGAAGATCAGGTAGTTAACCCGGGCCCGGTCCGGCAGGCGAAATTCCGCCTCGTTCTCCTGGTAGTAGCGGGCCATCGCCTCATCCGTGGGGTTTTCTTTGGCCAGGAACTTCTGGGGAGCCACCGCCAGGTAGTTGACGTCAACCTCCTCGTTGGCCATCCGGAAGAGCTCCTGAAGTTCGCCGTCCGCCACCTTGGCAAAGGAGGTCACTTGCTGAACGACCTTGCGCAGGAGGAGCTGTTGGCGTTCCAGGGCCTCGAAATCCTGGGGGTTCAGGTGGTTCCGGGACAGGAGCCAGAGGTAGCGCTTCTCGTCGAATTTGCCGTCTTGCCGGAAGGCTGGGTAACTCTGGATCTGGTGCTGCAATTCGGCATCACTCACCTCCAGTCCCAGGCGCTGCCCGGCCTGGAGGAGGAGGGTTTCTTCGACGAGCTGCCCCAGGGCCATCTCTTTGAGCCGCAAGGCATTGACCATCTCGGGGGTCAGTTCGCCCCCGGACCGTTCCTGGTACTGCTTCACCAGGTCGCTGTAATGCCGCATGAATTCGGTCATGGGGATGACGGTGCCGTTGACTTCGGCTGCCTCCTGGGAACGGGCCGATTTATAGGAGCCCACGCCCCAGAAAATGAAAACCACCACGATGGCGCCGATGGCCAAGTAAATGAACCAGGAACGGGTAGATCTGCGCAACCATTGTAACATGGGTTCGGGTTACCTCGATTTTTCTGATGTCAGCCGGTCTGCCTCCCCCGGGGGATGCGCCGCCGGGGCCGGGGCAGTTACCGGCTGGGTGCCTTGGGGGCTTCCTGCAACATCTTCTTGGCCTCTTTGGCTTCGGGGCTGTTGGGGTACGCCTTCACCAATTTGTTGAGCGTGCTCCGATAGGTGCTCATTTGCTGCTGGCTTTTATAACACAGGGCCTGGCGCAAGAGGCCGGCGGGAGCCAGGATGCTCTTGGGAAACTGAAGCCGCAACTTATTGAACTCCACACCCGCCTCACCGTACTTGCCCTCCTGGTAGAAGCTGTCCGCCAGGTAATAGCGGGCCTCCGGGGCCTTGGGGCCCTTGGGTTGGCTCTTCAGATATTGGTGGAGCTGGTTGCGGGCCTCGCCGTATTTCTTAGCATGATAGAAACTCATGCCCTCGGTAAAATTCTTTTCCGAGGCGGCGCTGGAGACCGCGGGCGTGGGCTTGGGAGAAGCCGAGGCGGACGGGGCCGGAAGGGGGCGCGGCTTGGCCGCCGCCGCGGGGGCTGCCGTGCGGCCTTCCAGTTCCGCCAGGCGACTCTCCATCTGCTGCACCTGGGCTTGGAGGTTTTGCACCTGCTGGGCCAGGTCCACCGGGGGAGCTTGGGCCTGGGTCGGCGCGGCCGCTCCGGGGGCGGTCTCGGCCGGCGGGGGCGGCATGTTGGTGCGCATGCCTGTAAAGTTGGAGCAGGCCGCCGGGAGCAGCAAAAGAACTCCCACCACCAGATACCGGATCACGCGTGCTTGCCTCATGGTCTTCCCTCCTGGATGGCTGGGGGCCCTGGGGCCCCATGGCCAGAGGGCCCCTGCCCGGCGCCGGCCATCCCCCTGGCTTATTTGCCTAAATGTTTCATAATATTATCTTCCGGCCACTCTTGTCAAGGAACGGTCGCACAGGGAGAGTATCAGTTTGAAATTCCCCCTTATGGTTAAAATTTAACCATAAGGGGATAGGCGCACGAACTAGGTTTTGGGAGGGAACCGAAAAGCGGACCGGAAAATTTGACAAACTTCGTTTTTTGTGAAATATTCAACAAACTCGTGTTTTTGTGACAAGATGGAATTATCGTTCTGGATTTTTTTGCCGATTGACTATATAAAAAATCCTAAACTCAAAATTTGGGTAGATATTGACTGTTGCCTTTGGATGCTTAATTTTTGGTTGAAAAGGGTAGTGGGTTGATTTAAAATACACCCAGGATTGGAAAAATCATGACTAATTTGTTTCTTTTCGCAAGCTTCGGTTTTTTCGAAGGAATAGGAAGGGTGGTTGATTTAACAGGCACCATGGTGGACTATAATGGCTCGCCAACAATTGAAGAGGCTGATAATCGTGCTATAATTTCTGATTGGCAAACTGTAGGTGATGACTTAAGAAATGTCATGAATTCATATGCCAAAAACCAAAAAACCGAAGACTAGAAAACCAAGGATTATTCTCCCCTCTGTGCCAAAGCGAAATTTTCCTTCAGCCCAAGTTACCCAAGTATCCGTTAGCCGCTCAGCTCCATTGCCCCATCCTTCAGAATTGGAAGGGTATGAAAACATATTGCCCGGTGCAGCCGAAAGAATTTTTGCTATGGTTGAAAACCAATCGACCCATAGGCAGGGATTGGAAAATAAAGCGCTATCTATAGAAGGCAGAAATAGTTTACTTGGGCTTATTGCAGGTGGATTTATAGGGGTTATCGGCCTTTGTATCGCGGGCTTTTGTATTTATGTCGGTCATGATAAGGCCGGTATGGCTTTGGGCGGGGGTACTTTAGTCGCTTTGGTAGGGCCATTTATTTACGGAACTCGCCAGCGGCGCATTGAAAGAGAACAGAAATATCTTATAGGTCAAAATCAACTAAAGAAACAGCGATAATTTATAGGTAGTATCCCTGTTGAACCACCTCATCATTTAAATTAATCCGCCAAAACCGCAATTTCTTTTAACGTCCAAACATGACCGGAAACCCCCCCCTCCATCGCCAGGGTCACTCTCAGTATCTGAATGGATTCTGCCAAAATTATAATAGATGGATACAGGGATACGGTCTGCGCCAAGATATAACTTACAGTAATATATAAATATTATCCTCTATTTCTTCCTCCTTGCCCCCACCTGGCTTTTCAGGTTAATATGACGTTGAGGTTATTTCAACCAGGGGGGAAGCAAGGCGCGATCCATGGCCCTTATAGAAAGCTCGGAATTCGTCCACCTCCATGTCCACACCGCCTACAGCCTGCTGGACGGGGCCATCCGGGTCAAGGATCTCCTGGCCCAGGCCCAGGCCTTCGGCATGCCCGCGGTGGCCATGACCGATCACGGCTCCCTCTTTGGAATCCTGGATTTCTACCAGAAGGCCAAGGCCGTGGGGATCAAGCCCCTCCTGGGATGCGAGCTCTACGTCGCCCCCGGTTCCCGGCAGGAAAAGACCGGCAAGGGGGACAACCGCCACCTGGTGGTCCTGGCGGAAAACCTGGAGGGCTACCACAATCTCATCCGGCTGGTCACCCGGGCCCATCAGGAAGGCTTCTATTACCGCCCCCGGGTGGACAAGGAGCTGCTCCAGGAGCTGAACGGGGGTCTCATCGCCCTGTCCTCCTGCCTCCACGGGGTGGTGGCCCCGGAGCTCCTCAACGACGACCCCGGGGCCGCGGAAGCCAGCGCCCGGGAGTACGCCGAGATCTTCCCGGGGCGGTTCTACCTGGAGGTCCAGGCCAACAATCTGCCGGAGCAGCTCAAGGTCAACGCGGCCTTGCTTGAACTCGGCCCCCGGTGGCATCTTCCCGTGGTGGCCACCAACGACGTGCACTACTTGAAGCCGGAAGACGCCCGGGCCCACGACGTCCTCCTGTGCATCCAGACCGGCAAGACCGTCAACACCTCGGGACGCATGAAGTTTCAAACGGACCAGCTCTACTTCAAGAGCCCTGAGGAGATGGCCCGGCTCTTCCCCTATCCCGAGGTCTTGGCGGCCTCGGGGGAGATTGCGGCCCGTTGCGATGTCAATTTGGAGCTGGGCACCTATCATTTCCCGGTCTACCCCGCCGCCGCCGGGGACAGCATGGAGGCCCTCATGACCCGGCAGGCCCGGGCCGGCCTGAAGGAGCGCCTGGCGGCCCCCTTAACCCATCCCCGGCCCCCGGAGGCCGACTACTGGCAGCGCCTGGAATACGAGACCGACATCCTGGTGAAGATGGGGTTTGCTGGTTACTTCCTGGTGGTGGCCGACATCATCGATTTTGCCCGGAAGCATCAGATTCCGGTGGGGCCCGGCCGGGGCTCCGCGGCCGGCAGTCTGGTGGCCTATGCCCTGAGGATCACCGACCTGGACCCCCTGGCCTACGGCCTCTTTTTCGAACGCTTCCTCAACCCCGAGAGAGTCAGCCCCCCTGACATCGACGTGGACTTCTGCTACGAGCGCCGGGGGGAGATCATCGAATACGTGTCCAAGACCTACGGCTGGCCCAACGTGGCCCACATCACCACCTTCGGGAGCATGAAGACCCGCCAGGTGATCCGGGACGTGGGCCGGGCCCTGGAAGTGCCGTACCCGGAAGTGGACAAGATCGCCAAGCTGGTGCCGGAAAAGCTCAACATCACCCTGGAGCAGTCCCTGGCCATGGAGCCGCGCCTGCGGGAACTCCGGGACACCAACCCCACGGTGGCCGACGTCCTCTCCGTGGCCGCAGTCCTGGAGGGCCTCCCCCGCCACGCCTCCACCCACGCCTCGGCGGTGGTCATCGCCGACCGGCCCCTCATCGACTACCTGCCCCTCTACAAGGGCAGCAAGGGGGAGCAGGTCACCCAGTTCGACATGAAGGGGGTGGAGAAGGTAGGCCTGGTGAAGTTCGATTTCCTGGGCCTGCGCACCCTGACGGTGATCGACCAGGCGGTACGCCTGATTCGCCGGAATCATGTTCCCGACTTCGACATCCACACCATTCCCCTGGATGACCCGGCCACCTTTGCCCTCCTCCAGGCGGCCAACACCGCGGGGGTGTTTCAGTTGGAGAGTCCGGGCATGCGCTCCCTCATGGTGCGCCTCAAGTCCTCGGTTTTCGAAGATATCATCGCCCTGGTGGCCCTCTATCGCCCGGGGCCCATGGAGAGCGGCATGCACGATGACTATGTGCGCCGCAAGCATGGCGAAAGCAAAGTGGAATACCCCCTGCCCCAACTGGAAACCATCCTCAAAGAGACCTATGGGGTCATCCTCTACCAGGAACAGGTGATGCAGATCGCCGCGGTGGTGTCCGGCTTTTCCCTGGCGGAAGCCGATCTTCTTCGTCGGGCCATGGGCAAAAAGGACCCGGCGGTGATGGCAGCCCAGCGGGACCGGTTTATTTCCGGGGCCGCGGCCAACAACGTGCCCAAGGCCAAGGCGGCCGAGCTCTTTACCCTGATTGAAAAGTTTGCGGGCTACGGCTTTAACAAATCTCACAGCGCCGCCTACGCCCTGGTGGCCTATCAGACCGCCTATCTCAAGGCCCATTACCCCTTGGAGTTTCTGGCGGCGTTGCTTAACAGCGAAATCAACAATACCGTCGCCCTGGCCAGACACATCATGGAGGCTCGGGATCAGGGCATCGAGCTTTTGCCCCCGGACATCAACCGCGGCGACCGGGATTTCACCGTGGAGGACGGTAAGGTCCGGTATGGGCTGGCCGGGGTGAAGAATGTTGGGGTGGGGGCCATTCACGCCATCCTGGACGCCCGGCGCACTGGCCGCTTCGAAAGTTTCCGGGACGTCCTGGAACGCATTAACCTGGGCAAGGTGAACCGCAAGGTCCTGGAAGCCCTCATCCAGGCTGGGGCGTTTGACAGCCTCCAGCCGCGGCGGTCCCGGCTCATGGCGGGGCTGGAAGGGGCCCTGGAAAAGGTCAACCACCAGAAGCGCCTCCAGGCCGCCAAGCAGATGTCCATGTTCGGGGGCCTTATGGAACCCCAGGAGGACGACTGGCTGCCGGAGGCCCAGCCGTGGGACAAATCCATCAAACTGGCCCGGGAAAAGGAGGCCCTGGGGGTTTATCTCACCGGCCACCCCCTGGATGCCTACCGGGCCCTGCTAAAGGCCCATTTCAGGGTTACCACGGCCGACCTGGCCGAGGCGCCCGACTCCCAGGAGGTGACCCTGGGGGTGGTGGTCACCGCTCTCAAGGAAAAGGTGAGCAAAAGAGGGGGGCGGCTGGCCATCCTCACGGTGGAGGACCTGGCCGGCAGCGTGGAAGTGCTGGTGTTCACCGAAGTCTATGAGCGGGTGGCCGCTCTGCTCCAGCAGCCCAGCCTGCCCCTGTGGCTCAAGGGGCACGTGGTCCAGGAAGAAAAGGGCCCCAAACTGGTGGCCCAGGAGATTGCCCCCCTGGAGACCGCCTTGCCGCGCCTGCCGGAGCGGCTGGACCTGCGTCTCCAGGCCGCCAGTCTGACCCGGGAGCAACTCCTGGAATTGAAAGAGATTCTGAGCCGGCATGCCGGCCCCGTTCCCGCCTTCCTTAACTTTCTCCACCCCCGGGAAGAGGCGACCCTGGCCCTCCCCAAAGAACTGGCCCTGACCCCGTCCCCCCAGTTGATCTCAGAAGTCAATCGGCTCTTCGGATACCCGGCCCTGAGCCTGTGATCTCCGGTCCGGCAGGCGCGGCTGCCTCCCCGGCGGCCGGGCCGGTCCTTAATCCTCAGGGCTGGGGCTGGGGAGCCTTCCCATTAAGGATGTCAGATCATGTTCATGCTGAAAAAAATTGTGGCCCTCTTTTTTTACCCGCTGTCTCTAGGCCTGGAGATCCTGATCCTGGGGTTGTTCTGCCTCTGGGCCACCAGAAGAGCCCGGTTGGGAAAGGCCCTGGTGACCCTGGGGACTGTGCTCCTGCTCCTGTCGAGTTTGCCTTTCCTCTCTTCAAGGTTGTTGATCCCCCTGGAACGCCGCTATCCGGCTCTCTTACATCCTGAACAGGTCTTCAGGGAAAATCAAACCAGTGAGACTTCTCCCAGGTGGATTGTGGTGCTGGGGGGCGGGCACGTGTCGAACCCCAGCCGGCCGCCTAACAGTCAAATCAGCGGGGCAACTCTCAGTCGCGTGGTTGAAGGGGTGCGACTGCACAAGGCCATTCCGGGCAGCAAGCTGTTGTTATCCGGCGGGAGAGTCTTCGATCCCGTGCCGGAAGCCGAGGTGATGGCGCAGACTGCCGTGCTCCTGGGGGTAAAGCCTCAGGATATCATGCTGGAGGCAGACTCCCGGGATACCGCGGCGGAAGCCGAAATTATCGCCAAAATGTTGGGCCGGGAAAAATTTATTCTGGTGACCTCTGCCGCCCATATGCCCCGGTCCCTGGCCTTGTTCAACCGACGCGGCCTGAACCCAATTCCGGCCCCCACCGATTATCTGGCCCGGGAAGGGCCGACCTCTGGCCTGGGCAGTTATTTGCCCGGAATCGGCTCCCTGGGGTGGACTCAAACCGCGGTGCATGAGTACCTAGGTCTGGCCTGGTCCTGGTTGCGTGGGGAGATCTAAAGGGGGCAGGGCCGGAAAAGACCAATGGGGGAAGACCACCCCTCTTAGCAGGGTTGATGCGGGATTTTGGTGGGGATTGGCCGCCGCAGGGAGCTTTGGGGTCCTCTTAAGCTTAGGGACAAAGGGCAAAGTAATTTGAGATTTGATCAAAGGTGGATAAAAAAATAATTAAAATGTTGAATTAAATTAAAATTAGATGTAATGGTGAAATCAGTTGGTAAAAAAAGTCTTGCCGGACCTTTATGCTAACTCTGAGAAAACATTCCAAGGAGGGAATGTTGATGAAAAATTTTGGCCGATGGAACGTTAAAAGCCAAATCCGGCACCGGTAAACGAGGATTCTCGTATGCGTGGGAATCCTCGTTTGCTTTGGGGGACGCCCTCCCCGCGGCTGACTGTGGTGGCGCCGGGGCTCGACCCGGCAAAACCGGCTCACCGCCGGGAGGCCCAGGTTTTCTCCCTGATGGCCTTGATGTTGGGATTGGCCTACCTGATCTGGCTTGGCCGGCTGGTGTTCGCCAGTCGGGGGTCGCCGGACATCTCTTTCTTTGTTGCCGAACTCCTGTCTTATCTTCTCCTCTGCCTCTTGAGTTACAGTACGTGGCACCCCCGGAATCACTCCGCTGAACAGCCGGTGGCCAACGTCCGTTTCTCGGTGGACATCTTTGTGCCATGCTGCGGCGAACCGGAGGAAATCATCACGACTACTCTCCGGACCGTCGGTCAGATAACCTATCATCCCCTGGAAGTCTACGTCCTGGACGACGCGGGGTCCCCGGCGGTGGCGACCCTGGCCCAATCCTTGGGATTTCATTATCTCTCCCGCCCTCGGGAAGGTCTGCCTCACCAAAATTCCAAGAGCGGCAATCTCAATTTCGGTCTGAGTCGCAGCCACGGGGAATTGGTTCTGGTCCTGGACGCGGACCAGGTGCCGGCTCCGGAAATCCTGGCCCGGCTGGCGCCCTTCTTTCACCAATCCCAGGTAGGCTATGTTCAGAGCAAGCAATCTTTCTTCCTGCCGGAAGGTGATCCTTTCTATAACAGCGATAAGGTATTTTACGAGACCATCCAGTTGAGTAATGATCAGGCCAACGCGGTGATCTCCTGTGGTTCCGGGGTGTTGTATCGCCGCCAGGCCCTCCAGGAGATGGGGGGATTCGCCACCTGGAACCTGTTGGAAGATTTCACTTCGTCTTATGAATTGGCCAGCCGGGGTTGGCAGGGAGTTTACTACCCCCACGCCCTCTCCCGGGGACTGGCCCCCTCAACCCTGGCCGGGGTCTATCGCCAGCGCTTTCAATGGTGCCTGGACACCATGCGCCTTTTCTTTTGGGATAACCCCCTATTTAAATCCGGTCTCTCCTGGCCCCAGAAGACTCATTTTCTCATCATCATGTTGAGTTATCTGGCCAGCGGGGTGGTATTCCCCGTGTTTTACACCATTCCCCTCTTGGTTTACTGCCGCGGTCAATCCTGCGTCCTGGGTGATGAGCTGATCTACGGTCTCCTCCGAGGCACCTATCTTCTGGCCACTATCTTGATGTTCCGTTATCTCTTTTTCGGCAAAGAACCTCTCAGGCAGTTCAAAATGTTGTGCAGCCTGTTTCCGGTGCATGCCCTGGCCATCGTCGTGGCCTTGCTCTATCCTCCGGGTCGCAAACCCGTTTACCGGGTGAACAATCTTCGGCCTTTTGCTTCTCGGGGATCATGGTGGCATCTGGCCCCCCATGTGGGATTCATAGCCTTGCACGTGAGCCTGCCGTTGCTGGCCCTCTGGCTGGCATGGGGCCCCCCCCGGCTGATTTTTTTCAACTCCATATTTTCCGCTTCCATTATCTGGATTTTGGGGGACCTGGTGTTGGCGGCCATGATCAGGCCTAACTGGCGCCCCGGCATGGACCCGAGGCAGGTGTATGGCTAGTATTTCCTATGGCTTTATTCTGATTCTGCTCATATTCCTATTCCTTCTGGGGATGATCTTCTTTATCGCCTGGAAGACTGACAAGCTCCGCTGGTTGATCTGGATTCTGCCGTTTTTCTTCCTAGGGGCGATCTTTTCCCTTGCCTGGAGTCAGGATCATGACTTCTGGCGATCCACCCAGGCTTTATACCGAGGGGCCCAGAAGGCCGCGGCGCAAGGCGACCAGGCTCGCGCCCTGGAACTGGCCCGGAAGGCTTGGGCCCGGGACCCGAATAGTTCTGAGTATGGGGTATTCCTGGGCCGGGTTTATCTCGACGCCGGCCAGGTGAAGGCGGCCCTGGAGATTTCCCGCCAGATGATGGAACGCAACCCGGGGCCTGGCGCCTTGATCATCCATGCCCAGGCCCTGGATCGGTTGAGCCAGACCAAAGAGGGGTTGGACGCCCTGGCCTGGTACCTCCAACAACAACCCGATGAGCGAAGCATCCTGGCGACCGCGGCCGGTATTGCCGCCAGCCATGAGGAGTTTTATCCCCTGGCGGCCACGTACTATCAGCGGCTCTACCGGTTGGACCGCGACCCCCAGGTGCGCCGGGCCCTGGTGAAGCTGCTGGCGTCTCTGGATCGGTATAAAGAAGCCATTCCCCTCCAGGAAGAGGAAGTGGCAGAGTTTGCCGATGACGGGGAGGCCCTCCATTTTCTGGCCCTGCTGCATTATTGGCAGCGAGATTACCAGGTGGCCAGTGACATCTACCAGCGCCTGCTGGAGAAGGGCGCCGAAAATTCCAGCCTGCGTTTGGAGGCGGCCAAAGCCGCGGATGCCGCCCAAGATCGCGACCGGGCCCTGAATCATTATCTCAAGCTCTATGCCCGGCATCGGGGCCAGAAGGAATACGCTCTGCCCCTGGCCCGGCTCTGGGCTCAGAAGGGCAACCATGCGGAAGCCGCCGGGGTTCTGGGCCCTCTGATGCGCCAGCAGCCCGATCCCGAGTTGCGGCGCTGGTATGCCCTGGAGCTGCTCCTCATCGGGGATTTCGACAAGGCCCAGACGGAATACCACAAAGCCTGGGAGGACGGCGATACCCACCAGGAGACCGTCATCAACCTGGCCCGCCTCTATGCCCGGAAGAAACGCTTTACCAAGGCCGCGGGCATGTGGGACGAAGCCGCCCGGCGGCAGCTCATCAAGGGGGAGTTGCGCTGGGAAGCGGCCGTTACCTATTCCTATGCCCACCGTTATCAGGATGCCCTGGAAATCATCGCACCCCTGCGTCAACAGAACACCAAGGACCCAAAGTTGCTGCTTTTTTCCGGGCAACTCCAGTTCTACCAAAAGCACTGGGGGCAGGCGGCGCATTATTTTTCCACCTACCTGGAACAGAACCCGCAGGACGTGGAGGTAAGGCGGCAACTGGCCGAAGTCTTGTCTTTTGATCCTGACACCCGGGATGCGGCCTTGAGCCAATACGCCGAGGTTCTGAAAATCAAGGATGACGTCAATCTGCGTCTACGGCGCATCAGTCTTCTCCTGGAGGACCGGCGCTGGGACCAGGCGGCTCGGGAACTGCAGGAATGCCCGGCCCCGGAGGACCCCCGCCTCATCCGGGAGGAGGCCCATCTCTACCTGTGGCTGGGCGACCTGCCGGCTGCCCTGAAAAACTATGATCTCTTCTTGAAAAAATCCCCTGGGGATCGCGACGGCCGCCTGGAAAAGGCCCGGGTCCTGACCTACCTGGGGCGGGGGGGCGACGCCCTGGAACTCCTGAACCGTCTGCGGGTGGAACAACCAAAAGACCCGGAGATGCGAGTGGCCGCCATTGAGGCCTACCTCTCCATCCGGGATTTTTCCAAGGCCCTGGCCCTGGCGCAGAAAGAGCTGGAACCCTTACCCAACCTGACCCTGGAGGGACGGGCTTTGGTGGCCCGCTGCTACGCCCATTCGACGGAGACGGCCCATCTGAACCGGGCCGTGGATCTGCTCATCGAAAATCTCAGGAAAAACCGCTATCACCAAGCCTCTCTCCTGATTATGGCCTCCATCTTACCCCGGCTGCCTCAGTATGAGGACCTGAACCGGGTGATGAATCGCCTCCCGGGCATCCAGGTGGGTGGTCCAGAACATGCCGCGGCGCTGGCCTATTTTGACGGTGAGATGGGGCGGCAGGCCGGCAAACTCAATTATCTGCTGCACGTGCTTCAGGAGTATCGGCGTCACCGGCAGCCGGACAGCCCCGGCGAACTCCTGGCCCTGGCCGGGCTGGCCATGGAGTTGGACAACCGGGCCGCCGCGGTAAGATACTACGAGCACGCCTTGAAGCTCCGGCCCCAGGATAAATCCATCGCCAAACTCCTCCTGCAATGCCAGATGGCCCAGAAGAATTTTGGCCAGGCCCTGAAGTTAATGGAGGAAGACCGGGACAATCCTGCCGCGCCCCTGGAGATGGCCCGGGTTTATCTCATGCGGCGCCAATTTGATGGCGTTAAGGCCGTGGTGGCCAAAATCCCGGCGGGTTCGCCGGATTACTCCCAGGGGCTGCTGCTTCTGGTCCGGGCCTACCGGGGGGAACAGAACTATCCGGAGACCCTGCGCACCCTGGCCCAACTGGAGGGCAAGATTCCTCCGGCCGACTACCTCATGGAAAAGGCCAGAACGCTGGAAGCCATGGGAGATAAGGGCGCGGCGACGCTCTACCAGGAAGTCATCGCCCTGAGCCCCGAATCCCCGGTAGCCAAGGTGGCCAAGGCCCGGGAGGACCGCTCCCAGGGCAATTTCGGCGCGGCCTATAAGGATTTTGCCCAGGCCCTGCAAGACGCACCCCAGGATATTGAGTTGCTCAATGAACTGGAGGATGTCCGCCAGCAGATGCGGCCCCAGATGGCCTCCCGGGGCTTCCCCGGCTCCCGGGGGGAGCGCCGCCCCGAAGAGGCCCAACGTCCCTGGCAATTCTCCGGTATTGGCCGGGAGCCCCGGGGATTGGGCCTCAGCAATTATCTGCCGGCCTTTATCTCCGATGTTTTGCCCATCGTCCAACCCGAATCCCTCTTCCTCACCGACAGCAACAAGCTCTATGGCGGCATCTTCCGGATCGCCGGCGGCTTCTGGATCACCAAAGTGCTGCCGGCCCAACTGGGAGTGGAATACCGGGAATACAATCAGAATAATCAGTTTGTCAAACAGGGAACTCTCAACTTGGGCCTGGACAAGGTGTATGAGCAGCAAACCGTGGCAGCCAGCCGCCTGCGCCGGGCCGAAGTCAACCTGGGCCTGGGGCCCCTGGCGGTGGATGACCGCCTGAGGCTCAGCGGTGAACTAATCCTGCGGCGGTATTGGAGGCGAGATGACTTTACGATTAACCAACGGGGGGAGTACACGATTCCGGGTTACTGGAATGCACTCCACACGGTCTTCATCGTGCCCCAAACCGTTACCAATGTGACCAGGAGCACGGGGTATACCACGACAGATGACCAGAACCGCCTCCTGGGCACCCTGGAGCTGGGTTTCACCCCCTGGGCCCGCACCGATGCCACCTTAAGATATAGCCGCCGGGATATCTTTGACCAGGATGCCTACCTGTTTCCCCGCCTCTACCAGTCGGTGCTCAATCTCACCGAAGCCCGCATCACCACCTATCAACAGGCGGATCTGTCGTACAACCACCAGTTCCAACCCGGGCTGGACTGGCGGGGCAACCTCGGGGGCGCCTTCTATTCCGATCAAAACCGGCGCCTCACCCTGTATCAGGGTTTAAAATGGGAGGCCGTGGGTCAACCCCGTATGCACCTGGACTTCACCCCCCACTACTTCCTGGCCTCGTATAGCCAGCGCCACGAAGCCTATTTCAGCCCGGCGGCCTACCATGCCATCGGGGTGGGGGCGGATTTCGACCGGCAGATCTTCCGCCTTCCTACCCTGATCCTCCAGGGAACGGTGCAGGCGGTGAGCCAGCATGGGGATTGGGGGCCGAGCCTTCAGGGCCTGGCGGCCCTGGAATGGGAGTTCGTCCAGAACTTCTATATGGACATCCATGCTTTCTATTTCCGGGAGTATGTGGATAACTATCGGCTCTTTACCGCGGGGGCGTCATTCCGCTGGCGCTTTTAAGCCGTCGGCACGGTTTGTGGTGCAGTATTTCTTTGGCCAATCACCCGTAGGGGCGGTTCGCGAACCGCCCCAAAAGGCTTGAAACCAAAGGTGATGGTTATCCTGACATGGGGACCTTTAAGGTGATTACCGCTGTGCAGACCCGTGTCCCTGCTGGCCATTCCTGGCCCCCGCGCTTCATTAGCTGGGGGTGCCTTCTCTTCCTGGCCATCAGTCTCCTGGGCCTGGGCGGCTGTGCCGAGGTGACCCGGCCGACCCCCACATTGCACCAAGAGGAAGACGCCCAGCTGGCCGCGGCCCGGCGCCACCCTTACCTCACCTGGTCCGGGGAACGGGTTTCCCGGGTCTTTCTCCGTCTGATGCCCTGGCTGCCCCAAACTCAGGGCCGCACCTATCCCTTTGTCGGTTTCAATTGGTGGGTGACCGCCACCGGCCAGGTGGCGGTGGACCAGGTCTGGTATCCTTCTCCGGCCCGGGATGCCGGTCTTCAACCGGGAGATGTCATTGTGGCGGTGAACAACTGGCCTTTGCCCACCTGGGTGGAGGACTGGGATAAGAGTATTGAGACCACCCGAAATATTTTTCATACTTTTTCCCTGGCAGGGCTCCGCGCCCCCGCCGGGCGGACCTATCGCGCCCGCAACTCCAATACCCAAGCCATTGCCTATCTCCTTCCCGGTGAACTCCTGGCCGCCATGTTGCTCGACCTGAAGCATATCCGCATGGAGGCCCAGGAACGCTACCTTACCGGGCCGGTGGAACTCCTGGTGGACCGAGAGGGGAAAAAGTTCACCCTTACCCTCTACCCCCAGCGCCTGCCGGCCGAATACGCCATCCTGGTACAAACCCAGAACCGCAAGATCAATGCCTATGCGGCCCCGGGCAAGATCATCCTGACCCAGAGGTTGGTAAGTTTCTGCCTCAATGACGATGAGCTGGCCCTGATTGTGGGGCATGAGATGGCCCATCAGGTTCTGGGGCATCTGGTTCGGGGCGCCGCCCACCGGGAACTGGGGCAGATGCTGGGGGAAGTCATTACCGCCGTCAGCACCCTTTCCCTGGGGCGGCTCCTGGACTGGAAACATTTCCGGGTGGACGCCAACGTGCGTCAGGTAGCCCAGGACGCCGTGGTGAGCGTCTTTTCCCAGGATGAGGAGCGGGAAGCCGACACCTACGGCGCCTGGTTTGCCTTTCAGGCGGGTTACAACATTGAGCGGGGCGCCGCCGTGTGGGAGCGGGTGGCGTCGGTGGATGAGAAGGACCCCTTTCTCACCACGTATTTCCTCGATTCCCATCCGGCGCCCCTGGAGCGTCTGGCCCGCCTTAAGCTTATCGCCCAATACTTCAAGGCCGGCCGGGCCGCGGACATCTTTTTGCAAACCGCGGATTTGAACCGCCGGCCGGCGCCCCCCTTGTCCGACACCATTGGCGAGGACGCCCTGCCTTCCCCCCCAGCCCCCCCAGCGTCTGCCGCACGGGGCCATGCCCCCCTGCCGGTTAGTTCAAGCCGCCGGGATCGAGACGGTCACCCAGGTCCCGCCGGGAGCGCTGTCTATCCGAATCTCGACCTGATAGGGGGCCAGGAGCCGCCGCACCATAAACAACCCCAAGCCGGCCCGGTCTCTGTCGGGGGTCCGCTTAGTGGTGAAAAAGGGATCGAAGATCCGGGATAACTGCGTCGGCGGGATGCCCACCCCGGTGTCGCCGATGCGCAGCCTAATCTGCCGGTCCTGGTAGGCCGTCACCACCGTCAGGCGGCGGCGGTCCACCCCCTCCATGGCTTCCAGGGCATTATCGATGAGATTCCGGAAGCTCTGGCTAAAGTCGATATAGTGCCCAAAGAGTATGGGCAGGCTGGCCCCGAAGTGATATTCTTTGGTTACCTGGTGCTTGAAAAAGGGGTGGTCCAGATAGAGGTCCAGTTCCTGCTGATAGAGTTGATTGAGATCAAGGGAGAATTGCTCCTGGGAGTCCTCATGCACCCCTTGCAGCACCAGACTCCGGGAGAAATCTTGCAGCCGGCCCAGTTCGGCGCGCCATTGCTGGAATTTTTCCTGGCGGTAGCGGTTCAAAGTCAGCAGCCGGTCAGCGCCGGACGGGGGGGATTTGGAGAGGATGTCCAACTCCTCCCGGGCTTTCTGCTCCATGAGGTCCAACTGAAACGACAGGACCTGGAGCGGGGTGTTCATCTGGTGGACAATGCCCAGGCACCGCTGGCCCACGCTGGAATGGCGATAGTAATGCACCAACTCGGTAAAGCTCCGCTCCAGGGCATTATCGGCGGGGGAGTAATCCGGCGGCGCGGATGATACCGAGAGGGAATGCCAGGGCCCTGGCGAGGCCTCCGGCCCCGGGCCCGGCCCGGCCCTGTCCCCCGGGGAGTCAGGTTTCCTGCCGCCATCATTCGGAATATTATTCATAGCACTGGGGTTACTCGCTTCCTGGCCCCTCTTGAGCCCTCTCCGGTTATTATCGGTTGCTTTACCGGTAACATGAATGAATGCCAGCGGTCGGACGAAGGGCTCAACACAGTCCTTGGCCCGGTCCACCTTTCCCTCCGTATCGGTCCTTTGGTATAATAAAAACAGTTTTTCATCCCCAAAAATGCATGAGGTGAACCGATGATTAAGCGAGAGGTTTGGTATTTCCGGGGCGTGGGTCCACAAAACACCCCGGCCTGTCTGGACCTGATGGACAAGGCCGTGGCCGCGGGGTTTCGCCACCTGGTGGTGGCCTCCACCACCGGCGATTCGGGGGCTCAGGCCGCCCGGCGTTTTCAGGGCAAGGACGTCAACCTGGTGGTGGTGGGGCATTCTGTCGGGTTCAAGGGGCCTAATACCGACGAATTCCTGGACGAGCATTACCAGGAGATTACCGGCCACGGGGGCAAGGTCCTCAAGGCCACCATCCTGACCCACTCCCTGGAGACGAGCCTGGCCGATCAATTTAAGGGCAGCGCCCCCACCCTGCTCATCGCCAATACCTTGCGGCGTCTGGGGCAGGGTCTCAAGGTGGGTTGCGAGATCGTCATGGAGGCGGTGGACGCAGGCCTGATCCCGGAAGGGGAAGAAGTGGTGGCCGTGGGCGGCACCGCCCGGGGCTGGGACACCGTGGCTATTATCAAGAGCGCCGCGTCCAAACGCTTCCTGCAACTCTCGGTCCTGGAGATCTGGGGCAAGCCCCGGGTGTGAGACCGGCAAGGCCTTCGGGGGCGTATTGGCGCTAAGCCACCGTCAGGGCGCTGACGCCTTCGGGGGACTGGCGTCGGCGATTTCCAGTCGATCCCGACCGGCTTGTTTGGCCCGGTAAAGGGCGGTGTCTGCGGCGGCGATCACCTCCTCGGCCGTTTGCCCATGGTCTGGGAAAATGGCTACCCCTAGGGAGATGGTGGTGGATTTGAGAAAGCGCCCCTGGTATTTCACCTGGAGGGCCTTCACCGCCTGGCGCACTTTTTCCGCCCGCTCCCGGGCTGTTTCCAATGAAGCGCCCGGTATGACAAGCAAAAATTCTTCTCCGCCGTACCGGCAGGCAATGTCTTCGGTTCGAATGCCCGCGGTGATCACGTGGGCCAGGGCGCTGAGCAGCGCATCGCCCGCCCCGTGGCCAAAGCTATCGTTGAAGTCTTTAAAATGATCCAGGTCCATCATCACCACCCCCAGCGGCGTCTTAAGACGCCTGGAGCGATGTAGTTCCCGGTCCATGGTCTCTTCCAGGTAGCGCCGGTTGTACAATCCGGTGAGGGGATCACGAATGGCCTGGTTTTGCAGGGTCTCCCACAGCTTCAGGTTGGCCAGGGACAATGCCAGGTTTTCGGCAATGGCCACTGCCAGCCGTTCTTTGGCTTCCAACTCTCCCGCTTCCCGCCCCTGGATGGCGCAACTGAGCAGCCGTATATGGAGGATGCCTAAGGAAACACTATGGGCCACCAGAGGAACGCAGAGATAGCCGGTGGTCAGGGTGCCGCTCGCCGTAACATGTTTGCAAAGTAAGGCCGAGGCGGGGTCGTCCACCCGATGGATCCGGCCGCTGCGGACCGCCCAACAATCATCCGGGGGAAATAGTTCCGCGATGGGAGGGGAGGGACCCCAGGTCGTCACCGAACTCAAGAGGTTTTTGGAGTTGCGGAGCACGTATAAGGCGCCGGCGTCGTCGGGAAAAAACTGCGGCACGAAATGGCTGATGGCTGCAAAGGCTTCCTGGGAGGTTTGACAGGTTTGCAGCATTTCGCTCATGTCGTTGAGCATCGCCATGGTGCTATTCCGCTTTTCCACTTCCTGCACCAGGGCCTTCAATTGGAGGTTGGCATTCTCCAGCGCCTCCTGTGACTTCCGGCGCGCCGTGATGTCGATATCGGCGCCCCGGTATCCCAGGAGATTTCCCGTCTTATCGAGTATAGGAGCCCCGCAGGTCGATAACCAAACAATGCTTCCATCCTTATGAAGGTTTCGGTTAATAAATTCGCTAAATGGCTGTTTGGCGGCAATTGCTGCAAAAGCCATTTTCTTAAGTTCTTCCCGTTCTTCAGGGAGAAATAGGTCATAAAAATGTTTGTCAAGTATTTCCTTAGGCTTATAGCCCAGCAATTTCTCCACAACCGGACTGGCATAAGTATATTTACCCTCGGCGTCGACTTCCCAAACCCATTCCTGAGCATTCTCACTCACATCTCTAAATCTTTTCTCACTCTCCAGCAGCGCCTGCTCCGCCAGTTTGCGCTCGGTGATGTCAGTCATTACCCCGATTAATCCAGCAACCTTGCCGGAAGAATCAACAAAGGTAGCTTTATTAAAGATAAAATTCCTTATACTCCCAGCAGGCCTCCCCATAATAAAGTCGTAAATTTGGGTACCGGGATGTTGAAATAGTTCCCGGTCCATTTGAAAATATTTATCTGCCTGTTCTTTAGGATAGAGATTAAAAAACAGTCTTCCCGATGATTGCCTCTTTCGGCCTCCCTAAAAATTCAGCCAGGCTTCGGTTACATCCCTGATAGACCCCGTTTACATCTTTATAAAAAATTGGACTGGGGATAGTATCTA
Source organism: uncultured delta proteobacterium (assembly GCA_963812015.1). Classification (GTDB taxonomy): domain Bacteria; phylum Desulfobacterota; class Desulfobaccia; order Desulfobaccales; family 0-14-0-80-60-11; genus 0-14-0-80-60-11. The sequence goes on from CAWETI010000003.1 coordinate 203,064, forward strand.
TCAAAAGTTGCAAGAAGTTAAATTGCTGGGCAAGTGATCTCTCCGCCAGCTTGCGATCAGTAATGTCCCTGACTAAACTCAAGATTTTTTTGCTGGACGCGTCTTGGATAAACGTGGCGTTGATCTCAATGGGAACAGTCTCCCCATTTTTTTGTACATAAGCGACTTCCAGGTTGCGGATGGATCCTTTTGCAGCGCATTCTTGCACTGCGGCGGCATTTCTTTGCAGATCCGGGGCAGCGGTCCATTCCACGACGCTTCGGCCCAAGATCTCCCCCAGGGTGTCGTATCCGGTGAGCCGCAGATATTCCGGATTGGCGTCCAAGACCTTCCCTTGCGGGTCAATGATCACATAGCCGGTGCCGGTGGTCTCGATCAAGGCCCGGTATTTGGCTTCCGACTCCCTGATCGACTGGTCCCGCTGCTGCATGGCTTCGGCCATTTTATCGAAGGCTCCGGCCATTTGACCAAATTCCCCGTCATCGTAAGATATGCCGGAACGCACGGTCAGGTCGCCGCCGGCCAGTTGTTGGGACGTGTTCACCAGGGCCCGAGTCCGGTTAATCAGGAAGAATTGCCCGAGCACCCAGGCCAAAACCATCGCCAGAACCGCCGCCCCCCCCAGGGCCAGCAGATTTCGGCCCAGGATGCGGCGGGCTTCAGCATAGATGGTCTGCAGGGGCACGCCCGCATAGACAAAGAGATCCCTCTCTCCCAGGGGGGTAAAGGCGAACAGACAGAGAACCCCGTCGATGCCCGCCGCTTCGGCCACTCTTTCCTTCTTGGACAGCACGATTTTGACAATCTCGGCCTCCGGCATGCGTTTCCCCACCCAGTGCTCTGGCTGGGGATGGCGGGCCAGGATGGTGCCGTCGCGATCGATGACGGTGAGCCTGGCGCCGGGGGGCATGTCGGTCTTGGCCACCAACGTATTCAGATAGCTGAGGTCCACGGAGGCGGAGACCACCCCCTGCACCACGCCGTGGTCGATAACCGGATAACCGAAATGGAGGGTGGGCTTCCCCGAGGCCCGGCCGATACCGAATTCACCGATGGCAAAATCCCGGGTGGCCAGGGCGCGATCAAAATGGCTGCGGCCGACGGCGCTGGCCGGGGGCTGCGGCAGGGCGCTGGCGAACAGATTTCCCTGGGGGTCATAAGCCGAAATATTGGCGTAAATCTTCTGCCTCTCCAGGATCCTGGCAAACAGGGCCATGCAACCCGCCCCATCCCGCTGGCGCACACAGGAGACCTCCGACAGACTTAATAGCAGTTGTCGGACTCCTTCCACCACCCGCTCCTGATATGTGGAGGCGTGCAAGACCAGGTCCTGGACGTCTTTTTTGGCCTCAGAAACGGCCAGGCGGCGATTTTCCATACCGGAGAGGAGGATCAAGCCGAGGGCCGGCAGGACCGCCAGGAAGACCAGGAGGATCAACCGGAACCGGAGCGTGGTGAAGAAATGGAGCATCTGTTTCCTTTTCGCAGGTCGTGGGGAACGTGAAAACCCCGGCCCGGCTAGGTCAGCAATGCGAGCCTTCCCGGCGTAGCGGCCGGGATAGGCTTGCCAAGGAATCGGCTCATGGTCTAAGGTTACCTTATTGTCTATATCGGCAGGTTGGGTCAGGTTCAAAAGAATTAAGGGGTGATTTGGAGGGAATCCCTATCCGGCTCAGCCCCACTACTTGAGGAAACTGGCCTGGTGAAAGGCGGACGGCCCTCCTTCTCATTGACACCGGCGGCGGGAGTGGCTATAAGGGGGAAAAGGATACCCTTGATGGCCACAGAGTCTCGCGTCCTCTATCTCATCGACATCAGCTCCTATTTCTACCGGGCCTTCCACGCCCTGCCGGCCCTGTCCAACTCCCGGGGGGTGCCCACCAACGCCACCTACGGGGTCACCACCATGCTTCTCAAGGTGCTCCGGGAGCGGCAGCCCCAGCACCTGGCCCTGGTGTTCGACGCCAAAGGCCCCACCTTCCGGCACGAACTCTATAAGGAATACAAGGCTCACCGGCCGCCCATGCCGGAGGCCCTGGTGACCCAGCTTCCCTATATAAAGAAGATTATCGACGCCCTCAACCTGCCCTCCCTGGTGCATGAGGGGTATGAAGCCGATGATCTCATCTGCACCCTGGTGCGGCGGGCCCGGGAGGAGGGCTTCGGGGTGGAGATCATCACCGGGGACAAGGACCTCCTGCCCCTGGTGCAAGATGGCGTGGATATGTGGGATCCCATGAAAGAGGTACGCTATGACCCGGCGGCCATCCGGGAAAAATTCGGCCTGGACCCCGAGGAACTGGTGGAGGTGCGGGCCCTGGCGGGAGATGCCAGCGACAACATCCCCGGGGTGCCGGGCATTGGAGAGAAAACCGCCCTCAAGTTGATCGCCCGGTACCACAGTCTGGAAAATCTGCTGGCCCATACAGATGAGATTAAAGAAAAGGCCCTGAAGGGTCGATTGGAGGAATATGCTGAACAGGCGCGGCTCAGCCGGCGACTGACCGAGCTTAAGGCCCAGGTGCCCCTGACGGTGGACCTGGAGGCCCTCCATCCCGGCCCCCCTGACCGGGAGGCTTTGCGCCGGCTGTTTGTGGATCTGGAATTCAGCAAATTGACCAAGGAATTGGGGTTTGACACCCAACCCCAGGTGACCGGGGCCCTGGTGCAGGGGCCCGAGGCCCTGGGCCGGGTGGTCCAGGCGGTTCGAGACGCAGGCGTGATGGGACTGTGTTTCGTCATGAGCGAGCAGCACCCGGTGCTGGCCGAGGTTGCCGGGGTGGGCATTGCCTGGCAGACCGGGGAGGGCGCGTATGTCCCTCTGGACGCCGGGGAGTCAAACCGGGCCGTCTGGGAGAAACTGGGGCCGGCGTGGGGCGATGCGGGAATCATTAAAGTGGGGCCTGATCTTAAGGCCGCCCTGCTCCTGGCTCAACGATTCGGGCAGGACCTTAAAGGGATCACCGGCGACATTCTTTTGGCGTCGTATCTCCTCAACCCGGCCCGGTATGAGCAGACCCTGGAAAATGTGGCCCTCCACTACCTGGGGGTCAACCTGCCGGGTCCCCGGGAATTGGCGGGGCGGCCCAGCACCGCGGTGGGGTTGGACCGGGACCTGGCCTGTCAGTATGCAACCCAGCGGGCCGAGGTGGCGCTCAGTCTCTGGCCGCGGCTTCAGAGCGAACTGCACAAGGAAGGCCTCTGGGAGCTCTATACTGGCCTGGAATTGCCGCTGTTGGCAACCCTGGCCCGCCTGGAGGCCCGGGGCATTCTCCTGGACCAAGGATTTCTCCAGCGTTTCGGCCGGGAGTTGGAAGAATCGATGCAGCGGCTGGAAGGAGAGATTTATGCCCTGGCGGGCGAGGCATTTCTCATCCAGTCGCCCCAGCAATTGGGCCGCATCCTCTTTGAGAAAATGCAACTCACGCCCCAGAAGAAGACCCGGGGCAAAACCGCCTACTCCACCGACGTGGAGGTCCTCCAGGCCCTGGCCCATGAGAGCCCCATCGCCGCCAAGGTCCTGGAGTACCGTAGCATGGGCAAACTCAAATCAACTTATGTGGATGCCCTGCTGAAGCTGGTGGACCCGGTGACCGGGCGGGTGCACACCACGTTTCTGCAGTCGGTGGCGGCCACCGGGCGTTTGAGCAGCCGGGACCCCAATTTGCAAAACATCCCGGTCCGGGGCGAATTAGGGGGGCAGATTCGCCAGGCCTTTGTGCCGGATAAAGGCCGGGTATTTCTCAGTGCCGACTATTCTCAGATGGAACTTCGGATTCTGGCCCATTTTTCGGCGGACCCGGCGCTCCTCAAGGCCTTCCAGGACCAGATCGACATCCACCGCCAGACTGCGGCGGTGGTGTTCGGCATCCACCCGGAACTGGTGAGTTCGGATATGCGCCGTCAGGCCAAGGTGGTCAACTTCGGCATCATTTATGGTATGAGCGGGTTCGGCCTGGCCAAGCAGCTGGGGGTGAACACCCGCATGGCCAATGACTTCATCCAGCGTTATTTTGCCAAATATTCCCGGGTCAAGGCCTATCTGGAAGAAACCTTGGGACAGGCCCGGGAACAGGGGTGGGTGACCACGCTGCTGGGGCGTCGGCGCCAGACCCCCCAGATCAACAGCAGCAACCGCATCGTCCGGCAGGAGGCGGAACGGAGCGCCATCAATACCCCGCTCCAGGGGACGGCGGCGGATATTATCAAGAAGGCCATGCTGGAGGTGGAAACCGCGATGCAGCAGGCGGGTCTAACCGGACAGATGCTCCTCCAGCTCCATGACGAACTGTTATTTGAAGTGCCCCGGTCCGAACTGCCCGACACCGCCCGCCTGGTGCGCCGGGTCATGGAGGGGGTGGTCCGGCTGCAAGTGCCCCTAACTGTGGACTTGCGGACCGGGGAAAACTGGGGCGAGATGAATATTTATGCTCCCGGGCCTTCAGGTGGGGAATATTAATTAATTAATAAATACGGCAGGTTGCAGATGTAGCGCCGTGGCGCCGGAAAAAAAAGATACAGAAAGGAAAGTTTTTGCTTGAATTTTTTCAATTCATCCTTATAGTTAATCAAAATTAAGGCCTTAATGGCTCCGTCAAACGGGCCCAGGAAAAAAAAATGCAGGAGGCCATAATTTTTCTTGATATTTTTAGCCCGTTATTATAAAAATGGGCATCTTACTTACCTTTAACCATCCTTTGAGAAGGGGGGATAGATGATGAGGAAAGCTTTGGTAAGGAAAGGCTTTGCATTGGCCATTCTCTTGGCGTTTGTTGCCGCCTTGGGAATGGGGTGCTGCGACGCCTGCAAGAAGAGTGTAGACGAAGCCAAGATGTACGCCGATCAGGCGGCGGCTTCGGCTGCTAAGGCGGATAGCGCGGCGCGGAACGCCGAAATGGCGGCGGCAGACGCAAAAGCTTCGGCTGATAAGGCTGAGGCAGCGGCTGATCGGGCTGAGGCTGCAGCAGCGAAAGCTGAGGCGTGCCTGATGAAGAAGATGCGGAAGTAGCACCTAGGGTTGATTCAGCAAATGGGGAGTGAAAAATTCTCTCCGAAAGGGGGTAATCGATGAGGAAGGCAATGAGAAAAGGCTATGCCTTGGCTCTCCTCGCGGTCTTTGCCCTGGTGCTGGGAGGTGCTGGCTGCTGCCAAAAGTACTATGATCAGTGCACAATGTACTCACAGCAAGCTAAGGCTTCTGCAGATCGGGCAGCCGCGTCGGTAGTAAAGGCTGAAGCGGCCGCACAAGATGCCAAAGTCCCCGTACCTCGCGCTTCCGCTGCAGCCAACAAGGCTGAGGCGGCTGCCGCCCGGGCCGAAGATGCGGCGGAAAAAGTGTGCGCCAGGGTTAAGTACGTGAAGGCCAAAAAGGGCAAAAAAGGCAAGAAACGCGCCGTAAAGTGCCCGCCGGCCAAACCGAAAAAGGCCAAAACGGCTGAGTAATTCATTCTGAAGTTATCTGGGGTTAACCCCGTAGTACCCAGATTCAGAAGGTGTGGTGAGCTTCGGTTCACCACACCTTCTGACTTTTTAAGGCCTATCGCTTATGCCCCCACCGCACCGGCGTCCCCTCCGATCCTGAGTGCATCTCAGGCGCAGGAGCAGATGACCTGGAGCGCGGCGCCAGGCGCCTGGGGCTGAGTCCCCCTATACTACCCACCCTAAGGGCAAGGCCCTTCGGGGCCTGGCCTCCTCCCTATTGCGAATGCCAAAAGTTTTTCCCGCTAGTGGAATGCTCCAAAAGCCAAAATCCCCCCTGCCCCCCCTTGAGAAAAGGGGGGAATTATGAGGAATTGCTTCTAAAGTCCCCCTTTGCAAAAGGGGGATTTAGGGGGATTTAAAAATCAGCAAGCGGGATGAATTTGTGGCCAACACGATAAAAGCCTTTTTTGCATAACGCACAAATTAGTCAGGGGATCTGAAGGGAATTGCCGTAGGCCAGGCAGGAAAACGGGGGCCCGAGTGGCAGCCCCCATGGTCATGATTCGGCCGGCAAAGCAGCAATGCGCCGGCCGGAAGCATTGCTCCTAGAGGGGGGACGCGTCCAGGGTCAGGCCGTCGGCCCCGGCCGCACCCCTGGAGATGTCCACCGGCATGCCGTTTTGCTCCTCCACGGTCTGCATCACCTTGAGCATATTCACCTGGTCCATCAGGCCCCGCTGCTCCAGCAGGTTGAGCACGTGCAGGATCATGGAGGGGATTTTGAAGTACACGTCTTCGTGCACCGAGAGATAGATGCGGCCCTGGAGGAAGCCGATTTTGGCCGGCTCATAGATATACTCCACCGAGGTGCCCACCGGCACCATGGGGAACAGCTTTTTGATGTGCTCCGGATACATGCGGGTGCAGCCGTGGCTCACCAGGCGGCCCACCCCCAGGGGCATGGCCGTGCCGTGGATGCCGTAATCGCCCCAGGACAGGGTGAGCTTGAAATCCCCCATAGGATTATCCTCACCCGGGGGCATCACCGCCATGCCGTACTTGGCCTGCAAGGACTTGGGGATGTGCCAGGCCGGATTCACCTTTTTCTCGATTACCCGAAATCTTCCCTGGGGAGTTCTGAAATCCAACACCCCCATGCCGATGGGGAAGGTATAGACCTGGGTATTATTGTTGATGAAGTAGTAGAGCCGCATCTCCCCGGTATTGACGATGATCTGGTTGCCATGGTTATTGGGCACGATCCACAGGGTGGGAATGGTCATCTCAGTACCTGCGGGGAGGATGAAGGGGTCCCAATGGCGGTACATGACGCCGATCTCCGAATAACCCAGCCCGTAGCTCCGGGCAATTTCCAGGAGATCGTCGCCTTTTTTGATGCAGTAGTGCTGGATGCTCCCCACCACGGTGGCGGCCTGGGGATCGCAGCCTTCGGGGGAGGCCGGCAACCGGATGTCATAAGGGCCGGCCGCCATGGCCGGCAGAGTTGCCACCAATATCATGCACGCCATAAAAATCAGGGTCATCTGGCGCATTTCGTCCCCCTGGGTTGTCAGCCTTTTGGGTTCCGGTTGCCCTCTGGCATGATGAGTGCCGTCACTATCTGAGAAAACTGGTAGTCGATCCCCCCAAGCCGGCGTCTCTTTTGGTGATGTCCACCGGCATCCCGGTTTGTTCTTCCACGGTTTGCATCACTTTCTGGGTATCCACCTGATCGGCCAGACCCCGCTGCTCCAGCATACCCAGGGCATGCAAAATCATGGAGCGGATTTTGAAATACACGTCATCGTGCACGGAGAGAAAGATGCGGCCCTGGCGAAAGCCGATCAGGGCGGGCTCGTAGATGTACTCCACTTTGGTGCCCATGGGGACCATGGCGAAAAGTTTCTTGATATCTTCGGGATAGAGGCGGGTGCAGCCATGGCTCACCAAACGGCCCACGGCCCAGGGTAAATTGCAGCCGTGGATACCATAGTCTCCCCAATTCAGACCAAGTTTAAATTCCCCCATGGGGTTATCCGGCCCGGCGGCCATCACCGACATGCCGTATTTTTTCTGCAATTGCTTGGGGATATGCCATTCAGGATTTACTTTCTTTTGATTTACGGAAAAATTACCGGTGGGGGTTCTAAAGTCAAGGACGCCCATGCCGATGGGATAAGTATAGACCTGCGTGCCCTTGTTAATGAAATAGAACAGCCGCATCTCCCCGGTATTCACCACGATTTGGGCGCTATGGCCGGTGGGGACAATCCACAGGGACGGAATAAGCATGCTGGCCCCAATGGGTGGCAGGAACGGGTCCCAGGCGCGATACATGGCGCCGATTTCCGTCCACCCCAGATCATAGCGCCGGGCGACATCCAGGAGGTCTTCGCCTTTCTTGATCACGTGATGCTGAGGCGAGCCGATGACGGTCATTGCCTGGGGATCAATGCCCATGCCGCTGGCGGGCGGCCGGATGCTGAAAGGCCCTCCGGCCCAGGCGGAGCACACGTTAAGCAAGAAAAACATCAGGGTCAGTATCTTGGCTGAGGCGCGCATAATCTTAACCTTGACGGGGACGATAAGGTTTTAAACTGGAGGAGAAGGGTGGCTCCATGATGCCCTTCTCGGTAACTATGCCGGCAATCAAGTCGTTGGGGGTGACATCAAAGGCCAGGTTCAGGGCCGGGGCCCCGGCCGGGGCCACCGCCTGCCCCCAGAGATGGGTCACCTCTTCGGCGGCCCGCTCCTCCACCGGGATGTGGTCGCCGTCGGGGATGGAGAAATCAAAGGTGGACAGCGGCGCCGCCACGTAAAAGGGAATGCCGTGATGATGGGCCAGGACCGCCACGCTGTAGGTGCCGATCTTGTTGGCGGTGTCGCCGTTGGCGGCGATGCGGTCCGCCCCCAGGATGACCAGGTCCACTTTGCCCTGGTGCATCAAGGTGGCTGCAGCCCCATCGGGGATGAGGGTGTAGGGAATCCCCAGCTTGCCCAACTCCCAGGTGGTGAGGCGCGCCCCCTGGAGAAGGGGCCGGGTTTCGTCCACCCACACGGAAAAGCGCTTCCCGCCCTCCCAGGCGGCCCGGAGCACCCCCAAAGCGGTGCCATAGGCCCCGGTGGCCAGGGCGCCGGTGTTGCAGTGGGTGAGCACCCGCTGGCCGTTGTGGATCAGGACCTGTCCCGCCTGGGCCATGCGGCGGTTGATGGTTTCATCTTCCTTCAACATGGTCTGGCCTTCGGCCACGAGATATCCCTTGATGGCCTCCACGGATTCAGCCGCATGCTCTTGGGCTACCAACAACATCCGATCTAAAGCCCAGAACAGGTTGACCGCGGTGGGACGGGCGGCGGCAATCTCCCGGCAGATCTCCTGGAATCGCGCTTGGAACTCCCGGGGGTCGGTGGTATCCAGGTCCAACGCCCCCAATGCCGCGCCCATGGCCGCGGCCACCCCGATGGCCGGGGCTCCCCGGATGGCGAGCGTCCGGATGGCCTCGATGACCTCGCGATAATCCTTGATCTCCAGGTAGAGCTCTTCCGCTGGCAGCCGCCGTTGATCCAACAGCTTGACCTTATCCACATCCCAACAAATGCTGCAATAGGGGATCATTTTTACTCCGGTTTTCAGTTTTTCGTTTTCGGTTTTCGGTTAAATCGCCGGCTGGTGAGGGTGTAGGGGCGGGTTTTAAACCCGCCCCTACAATTAAATTCCCCTAACTCATTTTAGTAGCCGCTGAAAAATCTCATTGGCCAGTTGCGGGTTAGCCTGGCCCTTGGTTTTTTTCATAAGTTGCCCCACGAAGAAACCCATGACCTTGGTCTTGCCCGCCTTGAAATTGGCCACCTCCTGGGGGTGGGCCTTGATAATCTCCCGGGCCGCGGCTTCCAGGGCCCCGGTGTCGCTGATCTGGGTTAGGCCTTTTTCCTTGATGATGGCCTCGGGCATGTTACCGGTGGCCTTCATATCTTCAAAGACCGTTTTGGCTATTTTCCCGCTGATGGTGCCCTTTTCCACCAGGGCCAGCAGCTGCGCCAGGGCTGTAGGAGTGACCTGCTTGTAAGTGATGCCTGAAAAATCCCTAACCCAATCCCTCAGCGACTCAGTCATGATCCAGTTGCTTATCTTTTTGGCAATATTCTTTATATTTGGTGAACCGAATGCTTCTTCGCTGGGAATGCCGGAAGGCCTTATCTGTTGCCACTGGGGGAACTCCTGGACCGCAGCCTCGAAGTAGTCGGCCAGGGCTTTATCTGAGGTCAGCACTTCGGCATCGTATTCCGGCAGATCGTATGCCGTCACGAAGCGCTTGAGGCGCGCCGTCGGCAGTTCCGGCAGGGTTTTTCGCAAGGCCTCCAACCAATCGGCATCGATCTTAATCGGCACCAGGTCCGGGTCGGGGAAGTAGCGGTAGTCGTGGGCCTCTTCCTTGCCCCGCATGGACACGGTCTGGTTGGCCGCGGTATCCCAGAGGCGGGTTTCCTGGATGATTTCCCGCCCCGCGGCCAGCAGGGCGCGCTGCCGCTTGATCTCATATTCCAGGGCGGCCTTGACGAACCGGAAGGAGTTCATGTTCTTGAGTTCGGCCCTGGTGCCGAACTCGGTTTGCCCCACCGGGCGCAGGGAGATGTTGGCGTCGCACCTGAGCGAGCCTTCCTCCATGTTGCCGTCGCAAACCTCTAAATAGAGGAGGATATTCCGCAGGCCCTTGAAGTATTCCACCGCCTCCTCGGGGGTGCGCATATCCGGTTCGCTGACGATCTCAATGAGGGGCACCCCGGTGCGGTTAAAGTCCACAAAACTCACCGGCCGGGATTCGCTGTGGATCAGTTTGCCGGCATCCTCCTCCATATGGATGCGGGTGATGCCGATGCGCCGGGCCCGGCCTTCCACCTTGATGTCCAGGTAGCCGTGTTCAGCCAGGGGTAATTCGTACTGGGAGATCTGGTAACCCTTTGGAAGGTCAGGATAAAAGTAATTCTTCCGGGCGAAGACCGACTCGGGATTGACCCGGCAGTTGGTGGCCAGGGCCATCTTCAGGGCGAACTCCACCGCCTTCCTATTCAGGACCGGGAGAGAACCGGGCATCCCCAGGCAGACCTCGCAGACCTGGGTGTTGGGCGCAGCCCCAAACCCAGTGGCGCAGCCGCAGAAGATTTTGCTGGCGGTGCGCAGCTCGGCGTGAATTTCTAACCCGATAACCGCTTCATATTCCACGGGGCACGCCCTGCCTTACGATTTCGTAGCCAGCCGTTCGTGAATCAGGTCGGCGACTTTGAGGCCCGAGAGGATCATACCGCCGAAGATGGCGCCCATACGGTTGACGCCGGCGGTGGCGGTGGCGGCCATGCCGGCCACGAAAAAGCCCGGATAAATCTCTTTGGTGTGTTCAATGGTGCCTTTTTCGCCCACCTCCGACCACATGGAGCGCTCCCCGCCGATGCCGCCGCTGGGGGTGGCCAGGGTGATGGGCTGGTTTTTCCGCAGGAGCACGTGCACCACCTCCAGGTCGTGGCCGGTAGCGTCGATGGTGCATTTGGCCCGGATCACCAGGGGGTCCACGTGGAGGCGGGCCATCTCCACCGCGGTCCACTCAATCACCAGGCCGGTGACCCGGTCCTCCCGGACCATGACATCTTCCACGCTGATGCAGTTGAATACGGTGGCCCCGGCTTTCACCGCCTGGGACGCCAGGGTGGTGACGGCCTCCACCGCATCGGCGGTGTAATACCCGTCATAGATGGGCTTGAGGCGAATCCCCAACTCGTCCAGGACGGGTTTGGCCGCTTCCTGGATGACGATTTCATTGAACATCATGCCGCCGCCCCACATGCCGCCGCCGATGGAGAGCTTCCGTTCGAAGATGGCTACTTTGTGGCCCCGCTGGGCCAGGCGCCAGGCCGAAGTGAGCCCGGAGACCCCGCCCCCCACCACGGCTACATCCAGGTCCAGATGGTCCAGCAGTTTCTGAGTATAACGCTCAATGATTGCCCGTGAAATGAGAATTTCATCCAATGCCATGATGGGTCCTTTCTCTATGCGAAATTGTGTTAAAAATATCTAACCCCCCTCGTTCTGTCAAGTAGATGGCCCTCGTCGGAACCTGGATGAACCGGGAGGGCGACGGCCGGACGAGCCGCTAGCCTTGGGGCGCCCCCTTCCCCGGGGAGGATTTGCTTTTGCCCGGCAGAAACATAAATTGTATAGTGAAAAGAAATTCTCCGAGGATCAAAGCATGCCCTCAATCAAGCTCAAGGCCTTCGCCTTGCTGGAAAAAGTTCGGGCGGAAAGCCCGGTGGTCCATCACCTGACCAACTGGGTCACCATCTACGACTGCGCCCAGGTGGTTAAAGTGCTGGGCGCCTCCCCGGTCATGGCTCACGCCAGGGAAGAGGTGGAGGAGATGGCCCGGCTGGCGTCTGCCCTGGTCCTCAATATCGGCACCCTGACCGTGGAGATGGTGGAGGCCATGAAACTGGCGGCTAGATGCGCCAACGCCAAGGGGATTCCGGTGATCCTGGACGTCTGCGGCGCGGGGGCCACCTCCCTGCGGGACCGGAAGAGTTTTGAGCTCCTGGATGAAGTGCGGATTGATCTCATTAAGGGCAACGCCTCGGAGGTGGCCCGGATCAGTGGCGCTCAGGTTCGGACCAAGGGGGTGGACGCCGCCCCGGTGGAGGTGGATCTGGAGGAAGTGGCCCAGAGCCTGGCCCTCAGGCGCAAGTGCACGGTGGTCATCACCGGCCCGGAAGACCTGGTGGTTGACGGCAGCCGGCGGTTTATCGTCAAAAACGGCCACCCCCTCATGTCCCGGGTGGTGGGCACCGGCTGCATGGCGGCTTCGGTGATCGGCGCCTTTGCCGCGGTGGAGCCGGACCTGGCCCTGGCCGCGGCCGCCGGCCTGGTCTGCTTCAACGTTGCCGCGGAGCTGGCCGCCGAACTGTCTCCGGGCCCCGGCACCTTCAAGGTGAAGCTCTTTGACTGCCTGCACGATCTGGATGAGCCGACTCTGGCGGAGCGGCGGCGGGTGAGTGGTTGAGGGGATACTATTTCATCACCGAGTCGGTCTTGAGCCGGGCCGGGAACCTCAGGGACGTGGCCAGCGCGGTGGCCGCGGGGGTCCGGGTGGTGCAGTACCGGCAGAAGCAGGGCCACAGCCGGGATTTGGTGGGCGAAGCCCGGCAACTGCGGGAGCTCTGCTGCCGCACCCTCTTTTTGGTCAACGACCGGGTGGACCTCGCCCTTGAGGTGGGGGCCGACGGGGTGCACCTGGGCCAGGAGGACCTGCCCTACCCCGAGGCCCGCAAAATCCTGGGCCCGGAGAAAATCATCGGGGTCACGGTTCACAATCTGGCCGAAGCCCTGGCGGCGCAGGCCTGGGGGGCGGATTACCTGGGGGTGTCGCCAATATTTGCCACCGCCACCAAGGCCGACGCCGGCGCCCCCGCCGGGGTTTTCCTGCTGGCCGAGATTCGCCGGCGGGTATCCCTCCCCCTGGTGGCCATCGGCGGCATCACCCTGGCCAACGCCCCGGAGGTCATTGGGGCCGGGGCCGACGCGGTGTGCGCCATCTCGGCGGTGGTGGCAAAAACCGACGTCCGGGCCGAGATTGAGAAATTTCAGAGGTTGTTCCGTGAGAAAATTTCGGGAAAACTGACGGATAAGCCGGATGAAGGTGACTCGTAGGGGCGGTGCCCTCACCGTCCCTACATTACTATATCCACCCACAATTTGCCCTTGGCGCAGCCGGTTATCTCCGGTACAGTAGATTTGCCGGCATGGGGGTTACCCTTTATTGTAGAGGCGGACCCATGTGCCCGCGCAGCGCCGGCGCGGCTTGCTCTTTGGGGGAGCAGTTCAAAGTATTCCTGAAACGCCATAATAGGCAAGTATGTCATAAATCAGGGATTCTTTCCCTGGTTCAATAAATCCTTCTGATCTTCGAGGTATCATATGTCTCGCATAGCTTGTTTGTTTCCCGGGCAGGGTTCCCAATACGTGGGCATGGGCCGGGACCTCTTTGACGCCGACCCCGGCGCCCGGGAGTTGTTCGAGTTGGCGGAGGGCACCACCGGCCTCCCCTTACGAAAACTCTGTTTCACCGGCCCCATGGAGGAACTCACCCTGACGGTGAATCTCCAGCCCGCGGTTACGGTGATTAATCTCTGTCTCTACCAGGCCCTGGCCCAGGCCGGGGTGAAGCCCCAGGCAGTGTGCGGTCACAGCCTGGGCGAGTACAGCGCCCTGTTTGCCGCCGGGGTGCTGAGCGCCGGGGACACTATCGCCGCGGTCCGGGAACGGGGCCGCCTCATGCACCGGGAGGCGGAAAAATATCCCGGCGCCATGGCGGCGGTCATCGGACTGACCCCGGAGAAACTGAAGGGGCTGGTCCATCCCTTGACCAAAGAAGGCCCCATCGCCCTGGCCAACTTCAATACCCCGGAGCAGACGGTAATTTCCGGGACGCCGGAAATGGTGGCCCGGGCGGGAAATCTGGCCAAAGCCGAGGGGGCCCGCGTGGTGCCCTTAAAAGTCTCCGGGGCCTGGCACTCGCCCCTGATGATGGGAGCCAACGCCGATTTTGCCGCGTTCATGGACACCTTAAATTTTCAGACGCCCACGCTCCCCCTTTACCTCAATGCCAGCGCGGCCCCGGAGACGAACCCAGGCATCCTGCGGGCGGCCATGGGCGCCCAGCTCACGTCCCCGGTGCGCTGGGCCGAACTCATCCTCAACCTGAAGGCCGCCGGGGTGGACACCTGGGTGGAGGTGGGGCCGAAGAATGTCCTCAAGGGCCTGGTGCGCAAAATCCTGCCCCAGGACCCCCCCGAGAGTTTTCATAACGTGGAAAACCGGGAGAGTTTGGAGAAGTTTTTAAACGCAATTTAGGATTTTCAGGGAGACCAGGGGAAAACTGCTTTTTTGTCATCCTGAGCGTCGCGAAGGATCTCATCTATCTGAAAATACGAGATTCTTCGCTTCGCTCAGAATGACAAACTGGTGAAATTGTGGTTGGCCAAAAAGGGATGGCGTTATGGAAAAAACTAATCCCCAGATACTTGTTTTTGCTTCCGGGACAAAAACCGGTGGCGGATCCGGATTTGAGACGATGGTAAGAGCTGCGAGGACCAGGCCGCCAATTTTAGACGCTTGGATTTGTGCGGTTGTCACTAATCATTTTGAGGGCGGTGTTTGGCATAAGGCAAAAGCTCTCGGAATACATTCCGAATACTGGGGTGGTCCCTATCTTGCCAAGGGCTACCAAAACTTTGTAAAGTATTTCAACGCTGATTATGTCATGCTTTCCGGCTGGCTGAAGCTGGTAGCAGGCCTTGACCCGGCGCGTACGATTAATATCCATCCTGGTCCTTTGCCACGATTTGGTGGGCCGAAACTTTACGGACACTATGTTCACGAAGCGGTTATGGCAGCTTATCACCGCGGGGACATTACCCACAGCGCGGTCACCATGCATTTTGTTGATGCGATATATGACCGCGGCCCGATATTTTTCGCTCTACCTATTCCCATTGAGCCGAGCGATACACCGGAGACCTTGGCTGCAAAGATGAATCGTGCTGAACATGAATGGCAACCCCGGGTTCTCAACTATGTAGTGCACGGACAGGTGCGGCTGGTCGGCAAAGAAGTTGTCTATGAGACCGAAGAACTGAAGCGCCTGCTGATGCCAGAAGCGTAGTAAGTCAAAAACGTAAAAATTGCGGGGAAGATCTAATCAATCAGGGCAGGTTCCTATCCTTTATCTTCAAATTTTAAAATGTGGCGATATAATGACAATATTTGAAGCGAGACTAGAAAGTTAAAAGAGCATTATCCACTGAGTTAATCCTATTCGCCTTGTTGTCCTTAATCGAACAATCTACTTCCCATCCATCACCGTTACCGCGTCCCAGTCGGGGGGCGGCGGAGTTTCCTGATATTTTTGGGCCAGGGTAACGTAGCGCTGGCAGGTGGCGTCGCCGGGGCGCATTTCCAGGGTTTGGGCAAAGGCGGCCAGGCTCTCGGGGAAGCGCCGTTCCCGATAGAGGGTCAGGGCCCGATGGTATAACTCCAGGAACCGGGCCAGCTCCGGGTCCGGCTCGCCTTCTCCCAGCAGTTCGTGGATGCGGACCCCCTGGGCCTTGCCTTTGACCCTTACCATATCCACGTCCCGGAGGATGAAACCGGTTCCCAGGGATTTGGCGGTGGTGTCGCTGATGAGGATGTTGGTGCCGTAGTATTTATTGAGCCCCTCCAGGCGGGAGGCCAGATTGACGTTGTCGCCGATGGCGGTGTAGTCGAAGAGCCGGTCGGAGCCCATGTTGCCCACGGCCACCGGGCCGGAGTTGACCCCCACCCCGACCCTCAGGAGGGGGCGGCCCTGCTCGGCCCAGGTCCGGTTCATGGCCTCCAGACTGGCCACCATCTCCAGGGCGGCGCGGCAGGCCAGGCGGGGATGGTCCGCCTGTATGAGCGGGGCCCCGAACAGGGCCATGATGGCGTCCCCCATGTACTTGTCGATGGTCCCCCCCTGGTTGATGATAATGTTGCTCATGGGATTGAGGAAGTCGTGGAGGAGGTTCACCAGGGCTTCGGGGTCCAGGTTCTCCGACATGGTGGTGAAGCCCCGGATGTCGGTGAACAGGATGGTGATCTCCCGGCGCTCCCCTCCCAGACGCAACTGTTCGGGGTGCTTCAGCATCTCCTGGACGACGGTGGGGGCCACATAGGATTCAAAGGCCTTGCGGATGCGCTCCCGCTCCCGCTCCTCGGCCAGGAACCGATGCATGGTGACGCCCAGGTAGACCAGGACAATGAGGACCAGGGGATAGAAGAGCTCCAGCTGGAGGCCCTGGCGGGAAAATAGGTAATAGTTGAGACTCACGTAGCTTTCTATGACGATGAGAGTGAAGATTAAGGCCCAGGCGGCGGAGAGCCGGGGCAGCGCCAACCCCAGCAGGATCGCCAGGACCACCAGGATCAACAGCATGAGGACCAGGCCGAAGGGCGGGGTGCGGAGAAAATTTCTCTGGAGCAGGTTGTCCATAATGGTGGCCTGCACCTCCGCCCCGGGGAAGTTCCCGGAGAACGGCGTGACCCGTAGGTCGTAGATGCCCACCGCGGTGGCCCCCACCAAGACGATCTTGTCCTTCAGGGCCCCGGCCGGCAGGCTGCGGTTCAGAACGGCGGCGGCGGAATAAGTCGGGATGAGGCCCTCGTGGCCTAAATAATTGATGAGCATCCGGCCATAGCGGTCCACGGGCACCGATCGCCGCCCCAGGCGGACATTTTCCACTCCCCACCGGGACAGGGTGATGGCCATGGGGGCCCGCCCTTCGTATTGGGACAGGCTTACCAGGGCCAGGGGGGCAAAGAACTCGCCGCTATACATGACGGTCATGGGAAACCAGCGTACGGCGCCGTCGGGATCGGGGATCATGTTGAAATAGCCATCGGCGGCGCCGGCTTCGGAGATCTCCGGGAGATTGCGTTCAATGCCGCTGGCGCCCACCAGGCGAACCTGAGAAGGGTTGGTGTCCAGGAGGCGCACCACATTGTAGGTGGAGGACCGGATGAAAGAGGTTCCCATGAGCTTCTCCGGTTCAACTCCGCCGGTCCTGCCGCCCAAGCTCCGGAAAAAGAACCCCAGGACGGTGGGGGAACCCTGCTTAATGACCTGGGCCAGGAGACGGTCCACGTTGGTGCGGTTTTTCTCCGCGTCCAGGATTTTGAGGACTTCCGGAGAGACTTGGCGCTGGATGCACTCAGCGTAAAGTTTATTGATGGTCTGATGCGCCACCGTCTCTTCCTTCTCGGCAAAGATAATGTCCAAGGCGATGACCCGGGGCTCGGCCTGCTTCACCCCCGTGAGCAGTCGGGCCAAGTCCTCCCGGGACCAGGGCCAGCGGCCCACGGCCTTGAGGCTGTCGTCATCGACGGCCACGATGACCACTTGCTGACTAGCGGTGCGGCCGCCCCGAAACCGGAACTTGAGATCGTACAGTTTGAGTTCGAGAAACTCGCAGAAGGTGGGACGCCAGGTGAGCAGAACGGCCACCAAAAGGGTGACGCCGACGATCCAGCGGGCGATGGGCGATTTAGCCAGGGCGGCCAGGCGACGTATCATGGGTGGCAACCAGAGAATTTTGATGATTGGGGGCCGGTGGCCGGCCGGGCGGGCCGCCGAAAATAAAGCTGGGCCGGCATGAACCTGGCGCACCTGGTCCCCATGTGGCTCATGCCATCATAAGGAGATATGCAGCATAAGTAAATATTTTTAGGGACCGCCGGGAAAATATTGGCGCGGCCCGGAGGAAAGGCGCACCATTCCCTTGGAGAAACGAAAAATGTCGTGGGGGAAGAGCAATCGGCGGGGGGGATCAATGGCCTTATCCAGCCTAGGGGGACGGCGGGGCGTGCCCCTAAACTGAAGTTCATATTTTCTATTGTAAGCCGGGGCTATAAGTCCCACTGCCACTAGGAGAGCTGGGCGCCACGGGGGCCGCGGGTGGCGTGGGGGCTGGTTGTTGCTGCTTGGGCACTAAGATGGGCGGCACCGTGACGGTGGTTAGGTTGCCTATGGTGTTCTGGGCCCCCGTTGGATTAAGGGAGACGGGGATGGTTGAACTCAAGGAGCCCTTGGGGACCCCCGGGGCATGGAAATTTTTGCCCTGGATGGGAGCATAGGTGGTGAGCTGGCGCATGAACAGCATTTGGTCTTGGGAGGTGATGGTAAAGGGCTTAGTCGGGGGCAGGTTCTGGGCCACCGTGGTGCCTTGCATATCGTGGAGCAATACCCATCGGTTTCCGCCATTGTTCCACGGGCCGAAGGAGAAGGCCACCTTGAAAACCTTCCGGTACAGCTGGCTCACTTCGGGATAGATATTGCCCACCTGGGTGCGCCCCGTGAAATTGAGGATCGTCGAACTGTTGGGTTGGTTGCGAATCCCGAACTCGGTACCCCTGACCCCGACGATGGCGGTCTGGGTCTTGATGATGAAATCAGGCTCCTCGGCCTTTAAGATTTTGTTGACCACGGTGAGGGCCAGCCCCTGAAAAATTTCCAGCACCGCCCGGCGCTTTTCCTGGGCGGGTTCGAACGTGAACTCCTCAATGGCGACGCGGCTTTCCTGGGACAAGGTCAAGGTGGAATTGTCGACAAAGGTTATCTGGGCCTTGGACAGGGACTTGGTGCGGACGACGTCGCCGGGCTCCACCGTATCGCCAACCTTGAGGGCGATAGCGGGCAGATTACCACCCTTCAGGAGATCCACCCGGCCTTCCAACTGGGCCAGACGGCCCACGACCCCGGCGCCGGCCACGGATGAGCATATTAGCATCAGAGCGAGGGCAACCCACCCAGACATCAAAACCTTCCGTACCTTCATAAAATTTTCCTCGGATGACCCGCCTGTGGGTCTGGTTTGGTTAGGGACCGGAGATAAGGCGAATTCGGGACCTTTTGAACCGTTATCGGCAGCTTGAGCAAATTCTTGATTTTTTGGCGATCCCTACGGTGCGCGTGATCGGCCGGCCGATGGCCGAAGAACGCCTTGAGGCCCTGATGCTGTTATGGTTAGGGGCTCCCCAGGCGCGGCCGCAGGCCGCCCGGCGACACCGACCGGCCACCTGGGGGGGGTGCGCCACCAGTCAATGGCCAGTCAGGGGGGTAATTATCTCCATAAAATTTATCAGGAAAAGCGGCGGGAGCAGACGAATCTCTGGGGTTGGTGAAGATGGGGGGAGGGTGGCTTAACGTCAAAAACCACGGCCCCGGGATCCAGGTGACCACGGGGCCGCTATGAACCCGGGGAGAAAAGGTCCCCGGTGCAGGTGACTTAGCGAATCATCTGCACCGCCCTTAACCTCCCGGCTGGTGGGCACAAGTGCCCGTCATCGCACCGAATAGGTACCCTGGGCTCCGGGGGGGGTATGCCCGGGAGGACCGCCGTTCTGGCCGCCGGGACCCTGGTACTGATGTACGGTGGTTTTAGGTTTCAGGTGTTGCGCCACCTGGGTCCCCCCCTGGTGATCGCCCACCCCTGGCAGGCGGCAGGCATTTCCCGGAAAATGATGGGAGAAGAATACCGTGGGGTTGGTGATGGCGCTGGTCAGGATGATGTTAGGGATACCCGATCCAGACCCTGGGCCCCGGAAATGCCCGGCCATAGGCCATCCAAGAGGGATGTTTGCCAGGTGGTCCTGGGTGATCGGGTTGGTGGTGGAGAAATCCTCGAATTGGCCATCATGGTTTCTGTGGCAAAAAAAGTCTCTGTCGAAGTGAAAGTGGTGGCGCCACTTATGGTCGCAGGGCGGCGGAGTCGGCGGATTTTCCGGAGTGCCGAGGCTTTCGGTGCTTAGCAGGGTCGTCTGCGTCTTGGGCGGGATTTTCGGAGGCGTATAGGCCAGGGAATAGAACGCCTGAAAGAAGCCGGTATATAATCCACCCAGGCTCCCGCCGTCGGCCGTCCCCGGGTCCCCGGTGGTGGCTGCACATCCCGAGATGGGGTCTGACGGGGCGCCGCCACCGCTTTCACCGCTCCCGGAATTGTTGCGCCTGCAGATGTTCACGCCGATGTTCATCAGCTGCATGAAGTTCTGCATGTCTTGCAGGCTGATCTTATAGGGCAGGGTGGGAGGCAGACCCTGGCCCACCGTGGTACCAAACATTTCCTTCAAGAAGACCCAATGATGGCCACCCTCGCCCTCGGAGCCGAAGGAGTACGCCACCTTGAAGGCCCGCTGGGGCAATTGGCCGACCTCCGGAAAAATATTGCCCACCTGGAGAACGCCCTCAAAATTCAAGATGGTGGAACTGTTGGGCTGGAGGCGAATGCCGAAGTCGGTGCCCCGCACCCCCATGACGGCGGTATTGGTCTTGACGATGAAATCCGGCTCGGCCGACTTGAAGACTTTACTGACCACCACGTGGGCCAGGCCCTGGAAGAGTTGAATCACGGCATTGCGTTTTTCCTTGGTCGAGTCGACCATGTAGGCTTCGATGCCCACCCGGCTTTCCGGGGCAATACTCATGGTGGAATTATCGATGAAGGTGATCTGGGCCTTGGACAGGGACTTGGTCCGGATGACATCGCCTGTTTCCACCCCGTCATCGACTTTGACCGGGGTGGCCGGGAGCTGCCCGCCCCTCAAAATGTCAACCCGACCTTCCACCTGGGTCAGACGTCCCACCACGTCCGCCTGGGCGCTGGTCAGCGCCGCCACCTGGAATGCCAGGATCACGAAAACCACCCAGAAGAATATGAACTTTCTCATAATTGGGCTCCTTTGGTGATCAGGGCCCCCCGCCTCCCCCCCATGGCCTGAGACTATCAACGCCGGCCGGGAAGCAATATCTCATGTTATATTAACTTAAATATTAAATTAATTAAATCAACACTTAATTAAATTAAAATTACATCAGACAATCCTCCCCTTGGCTGAGATGGGGGGGCATGCCTGGGAGATTAATTGGCGCCCCATCACCGCCAGACGGTGGCAGGGGCCGGACAACTGAGACGTTATCGCAGATCTGTGGAGACGAGTGGACGATCAGCCGGATGCTGCAAATTCCGATTCTTTGCCGCCATGTACCTCCCGTTAGTACCGGTAGGAGAGTTGGCCGCCGGCGATGTAGCGGTGATAACTGTACAAGGAGACGTTAGAGTTGTCTCGGATATAGTAGAAGTGGATGCCGGCTTCCAGGCCTTTGACTAACTCGTAAGTGCCCTGCATCCCGAGCGTGACGATCTGGTCAAAGCGCTTGGGTTGGGGGATCAGGGGGGCCCCGATGATGTTGCCGACGGTGGCGCCGTTGTAAAAAGTATTTTCATAGGGCTGGCTGGTGAGGTCCAGGAAGATATTGTATTTAAGCTTATCGGTGATGGGCCAGAGGGCCGACAGGAGCAGATCGTAGCTGTTGCTATCCCAGTTGTTGCCGGTGGTGGTATTGTTCAAATAGCTCAAGCGGGCCTGGAGGAACCCTTTTTGCTGCTTGAAAAAGTAGTACATCCCGACATTGCCCCCCAAAGCCTTGCCGCTGCGATCATCCGCATTTAAGAAGACGGGGGTCCAATAATATTGGCGATTATACCTGGCGCCCAATTCCAAGCCGACGTGCTCGGTGAGCAGGTGGAGATACGTAGGGGTCAGGAGAAACCCGGTGTAATACTTGTCTGATTGCAAGTCCATATAGGTATAACTGAAGGGGAGCCAGAAGCGGCCATCTTTAAAGCCATAGGTGGGGGTTAGGCCCAGGAAGTGGCTCATGATGTCGTAGCCCTGCACCGCGGGATGAAAATTCTGGAAATAGGAATATTGGGTCAAAACGCTGAAAGGACCGGCGGGTAAAATAGTATATTCCAGCAGGGCGCTCTGGGAGAACACGGCGCTGGCCTGTCCGGAGACCGTGGATACCGTGGCGCCGCTGCCGGGGGCGAGGGTGACGTTGGAGTCGTAATCAATGCCCGACGATACGGTGATGTGGAAGGGGCGCAATTCTTCCAGCCGCTGGGAAAGGACCCCCATGTAGCGCTTGGCGAAATCCGCGGTCTGGGTCTCGGGATTCAGGGTGATGCTGTCCTGCATGGCCTTTTTGGCTTCTTTGAGGCGGTTGAGGGCGGCCAGGGCCAGACTGGCCTGGAACTTGGCCTCCTGGGCCACTTTGGGATCAGTCTCGGCCTTGCGAAAATAATCCAGGGCTTCGCTGTACTGGCCCTCTTTGGTGGCCGCAACCCCCAGCAAAAAGGCGGTCTGACCCGGCTCGTAACCGGAGGCCTCCACACTCTGTAAAATAGGCTTGGCGTCCTTGGCCTGATCCAGGGCGATGAGGGTGTCGGCCAGCATCAATTGGGCCGCCGGAAAATTCGGCTTGAGCCGTAAGGCTTCCTGCAAATTGTCTTTGGCTTTGGCGTAGTTGAGCATGAGCCGGTAAACCTGGCCCAACAGAAAAGCCTTTTCCGGAGTATGGGTGCCTTTTTCCCAGGCCTCGGTCAATTGCGCCAAGGCCTCGTCGTAATTCTCCTGCTGCAGGTTTTGGGCGGCCTTCTGCACCAACACATCATCGTAGGGCGTAATCGCCTGGCTCGGTAACGCCCCGATCAGGAGCAGAACGAGGAAACATCCCAGGACCGTTGCCGTCCGCTTAGCCATTATCCCCCAACTCTTGATGATCACAGGTCATTTTCCCCTCGGTATTTTTTTGCAGGCCTAAGATAGCACAATAGTTTAGAATGTAAAGCGATTTATGATTTTTGTAGAATATCTTTATCATGATTGCCTGGTCTGCCTGGTATCTGGCTCAGGCACAATGACCTTCTCCTGTGGGAGGGAAGGTGGCTGATTCTGGCCCCCAAAGGGCCGATTGCCCCGAGGACAGATGAGGTCCTGGGGAGTTCATGAGGAGTAATCATGGCAGCGGAAAGAGAAGAGAGGTCCCAGGCCAAGGCCAAATTTCCCCGGGAAATGGACGAGATAAAGGACAAGGTCATGGAGTTGGCCCGTCTGGCCACCACCGCCATGGCGCAGAGCGTCCAGGCCGTGCTGACGCGGGACGCGGACCTGGCCCGGGGGGTAATCACCAGGGACGTTGCCATCAATAACCTGGAGGAATCCATCGACCGGGAATGCGTGCGCCTGATCGCGTTATTCCAGCCGGTGGCCGGGGATTTGCGCCAACTCATGGCTGTGGACCATATCATTACCGAGTTGGAACGGATCGGCGACTCCGCCACGAACATCGCCGAAGAAGTGCTTACCCTGGGGCACCTGTCGCCCCGACCCATCCACCCCAGTCTGGCGTCCATGGCGCAAAGCGTCCAGGGTATGGTGCGCCAGAGCCTGGAAGCCTTTTTCCGGAGCAATTCCCACCTGGCCCGGCAGGTCTGCCTGGCGGACGCCGACGTGGATGCCCTGGACCAGGCCATTATCCAGGACCTGCTCGGGGAGATGACCGGGGCGTTGGAGGCCATCCTTCCCGGCCAGAGCCAGATCAACATCGTGCGCAATCTGGAGCGGGTGGGAGACCACGCCACCAATATCGCCGAACAGGTGGTTTTTATGGTGGAAGGGGAGAGCATTCGCCACCGCTGCCAGGGGTAGGGCCGGGACGACCGGGGTAGGGCCGGGCTCGGATCGGTCCCCGGGAGCCTCCCGGCCCGAGCGGGCGGGGGGCTAACCTGAGCCAAAAATCCCTTATATCTCTTGACAAATCCCTTTGCTCTTATTAATTTATATGATTGAAAATGGAAAAGAGCCGCGTCATGGAAGTCCTGGGGGAGAGAGACACCTGGGTATTGAAAACCGTGGTGGCCCAGTACATCGCGACTGGGGAACCGGTGGGGTCCCGGACCGTGGCCAAGACCTCGGGCCTTAATCTCTCGCCGGCCACTATTCGCAATCTCATGCTGGACCTGGAAGAAGGCGGCTACCTGCGTCAGCCCCACACCTCGGCCGGCCGGATCCCCACGCCCGAAGGCTTCCGCTATTACGTGGACCATATCCTGCCCGTCCGGGAATTGGGCCGGTCCATGCAGCAGCAGATCCAGGAGGCGTTCTCGCCCCCGACCCATGAGCCCCAAGAGTTATTTCGCCAGGCCTCCCGAGTCCTCTCCATGGTGAGCGGCCACCCAGCCCTGGTGCTGGGCCCTCGCCCCCAGGGCATACGCCTGAAGCATATGCAGTTTATCAGCCTGAGTGAGGATGGGGTGCTGACGGTGTTGGTGTCCCAGGATAATCAGGTGCAGACCAGATTTGTGCGCACCGAGACCCGTTTGTCTCAAGAGATGTTGGACCGCTTCAGCCGGTATCTCAATGAGCTCTGCCAGAACCTGACCCTGGGGGAGTCCCGGCACCGGATCCTGGTCAAGATGGAAGAAGAAAAGAGCCTGTTCGATAAGATGCTCTCCCAGGCCCTGAGCCTCAGCCGCCAGGCCCTGCAAAATGACGAGGAAGAAGAACTCTACATCGAGGGCACCAGCCATATCCTGGATTACCCGGAATTTAGCGCCGATGTGGACAAGATCCGGAGCATCTTCAAGGCCTTTGAAGAAAAGCACCATCTCGTAGTGCTGCTGGACCGGACCATGGCGGCCCAGGGAGTGCAGATTATTATCAGTCCCGAGGAGCAGTTTCCGGAGATGCAGTTGTCTCTGGTGGCCTCCTCTTACGGCTCCCAGGAGACGTCCTTCGGGAGCCTGGGCGTCATCGGCCCCATGCGCATGGATTACGCCCGGCTGGTCCCCATTGTGCGGTACACGGCCGCCATGGTCTCAGGCCTGCTCGCCAAACGACAGACGTGAGTGGCGCGCCCTTGAGACCGGCCTCATCCGGGGGAGCCGGCCGCGGGATATATCGATGAGTTTTAGGTGGTGGGAAGCATGTTAAGGAGAAAGGGGTTTATGACCTTATCCAAATCCGATAAGGGCTCGCAGCCTGGAATGCAAGACCCGGAAGCGACGACGGCGCCAGAAGTGACCTCGGGAGCTTCAGGGGACCTGGCGGAGTTACAAAATAAGCTGCAGGAAAAGACGAAAGAGGCCGAAGAGAACTATGCTCGCCTGCTGCGCCTGGCCGCCGACATGGAAAATTTGAAAAAGCGCCAGGAGCGGGAACGGGCGGACCTCCTTCAATTCGGAAACGAGAACCTGATCAAAGAACTCCTGCCCGTGGTGGACAACCTGGAGCGGGCCTTGGACCACGGCCGGCAACTGGATGCGCCGGGGGCCTTGCTGGACGGCATCGACATGGTTTACCAGGGTTTTCTCAAGGCCCTGGACCGATTCGGCGTCACTCCCCTGGACAGCGTGGGTCAGCCATTCGACCCGGCTTTCCATAATGCCGTGATGCAGGAAGCGGCCCCGGATCTGCCGGACGGCAGCGTCATCAAAGAATTACAAAAGGGCTACCTCATGAACCAGCGCCTGCTCAGGCCGGCCATGGTCGTGGTGGCCCGCAATACCCAAGACGACACTACATCATGTCAAACCGATTCAACGGTTTAGGAGGAGAAATACATGTCTAAAGTAATCGGTATCGATTTAGGCACCACGAATTCCTGTGTGGCCATTATGGAAGGTGGCGAGCCTAAGGTCATCCCGAATGTCGAGGGGACCCGCACCACCCCTTCAGTGGTGGCCTTCACCGAGAGCGGCGAACGGTTGGTGGGGCAGATTGCCAAGCGCCAGGCCATCACCAACCCTTTAAATACCGTGTTTTCCGTCAAACGGCTCATCGGCCGGAAATTCAGTGACCCGGAAGTGCAGCGGGACCTGAAGATCCTCCCCTACAAGATCGTCCAGGCGGAGAACGGCGACGCCCACATCGACATCCGGGGCAAGGTCTATTCCCCCGCCGAGATCTCGTCCATGATCCTCACCAAGATGAAGCAGACCGCGGAAGAGTATCTGGGGGAAAAGGTGACCGAGGCCGTGATCACCACGCCGGCCTACTTCAGCGACGCCCAGCGCCAGGCTACCAAGGACGCCGGGCGCATCGCCGGCCTCGAGGTGTTGAGGATCATCAACGAGCCCACGGCCGCCTCCATGGCCTACGGCCTGGATAAAAAGAAGGACGAACGCATCGCGGTGTTCGATCTGGGGGGCGGCACCTTCGACATCTCCATCCTGGAGATCGGCGAAGGCGTCTTCGAAGTCAAATCCACCAACGGCGACACCCATCTGGGCGGCGACGACTTCGACCAGCGGGTCATCGACTTCCTGGCGGATGAGTTCATGCGGGAACAGGGCATCAACCTCCGCAATGACAAGATGGCCCTGCAGCGCCTGAAAGAAGCGGCGGAAAAGGCCAAAATGGAGCTTTCCACCTCCATGGAGACCGAAGTCAACCTGCCCTTCATCACCGCCGACGCCTCCGGCCCCAAGCACCTGCTCATCAAGCTTAGCCGGGCCAAGCTGGAGGGCCTGGTGGCGAACCTCATCGAAAATATGGTCGGCCCTTGTCAAAACGCCTTGAGGGATGCCAAAGTCACCCCCAAAGACATCGACGAGGTCATCCTGGTGGGGGGCATGACCCGTATGCCTAAGGTCCAGGAGAAGGTCAAGGAGATCTTCGGCAAGGAACCCCACAAGGGGGTGAACCCCGACGAAGTGGTGGCGGTGGGCGCCGCCATTCAGGCCGGGGTCCTCAAAGGGGAGGTGAAGGATGTCCTCCTCCTGGACGTCACCCCCCTGTCCCTGGGGATCGAGACCCTGGGAAGCGTCTTTACCCGGATCATCGACCGCAACACCACCATCCCCACCCGGAAGAACCAGGTCTTCTCCACCGCGGCGGACAACCAGACTGCGGTGACCATCCATGTGCTCCAGGGCGAGCGGGATATGGCCGGGGATAACAAGACCCTGGGGCGGTTCGAACTGTTCGGCATTCCGCCGGCGCCCCGGGGCATCCCCCAGATCGAGGTCACCTTCGACATTGACGCCAACGGCATCGTCCAAGTCTCCGCCAAGGATATGGGCACCGGCAAGGAGCAGTCCATCCGCATCACGGCGACCAGCGGTCTTTCCGAGGAGGAGATCAAGAACCTCATCAGGGATGCCGAACTCCATGCCGAAGAAGACCACAAGAAGCGGGCGCTGATTGAGGCCCGCAACCAGGCCGATACCCTGATCTACACCACCGAAAAGACCGTGACCGACCTGGGGGACAAGGTTGACGCGGCCACCAAGGCGGACATCGAAAGCCACGTCGCCAGCCTCAAGACCGCCATGGAAGGGACTGACCAGGAGGCCATCAAGCAAAAGAGCGAAGAGCTGATGAAGGCTTCTCACAAGCTGGCGGAACAGATGTACGCCAAATCCGGCGCGGCCGGCCCGGGCGAAGGCCCGGGTGCGGGTCCCGGCGCCGGGGCGGGCCATGGCCACGAAGAGAAGGCCAAGAAACCCGAAGAGGAAGTGGTGGAGGCCGAATTCGAGGAAGTGAAGTAGGGCCGGCAATGAGCCTGACACCGGCGGGGGCCAGGGGCTTTTTTGTAAGTGCCCCTGCCCCTTCTGACAATTGACACTTAAACCCCTGGCGGGGAAACGTTTGAGGGGAGGTCGGGAAAGTAGTTGGCGTCCCGGCCCTCCCCTCAAATTATTCTTTTTAACCAGACCCTGCGGAAGCCACCGTTATGGTTCGAAAGCTTGTTTTCCTGTTCCTGGTCATGGCGCTGCTGCCGGCCTGCGTCGCCCTGCCGCCCGCTTCGCCTCCCGGGGCTCCGGGCCCCAAGGTCCAAGCGACCGACACCGCGGTTTTTCAAGAAGCCGAAGCCAGCTACCGCCGTCAGGCCTATCAACAGGCTTATCAGCAATATAACCTTTACCTGGAGCGCTATCCCCAGGGGCCCCAGGCCATGGAGGCCCGCCTCAAGGCCGCCGAAATCCTCGGTCTCTTAGGGGACTGGCAGGGATCTCTCCGGCGCTATCAGGGCATCTTGGCCCGCCAGCCCGGACCGGAGGTCGGACTCAAGGCCCGCTATGGCCTGGGCTGGGCTTACTTCAAGTTGGGCGAGTACCAGCAGGCCTCCCAGGTGTTGGACAACTTGACGGCGGCGTCGGACCTGCCGCGCTCTCTGTGGTTTTCCACCCAGGCCCTGATGGGCGAGATCGCCCTGAAGCAGGGCCGGGTGCCCCAGGCTTTTGCCCGCCTCCGGCTGGCGGCCCAGGATTTGGGCTCCGGCGACCCGGAGTGGTTCGAGGACCTGAAAACCCGGCTGCTGGAACAGGCCACCGTCCAGGAACTCGAGCAGCTGGCGACCGACTACCGGGATGCCCCCCTGAGCGCCGCCCTGCTCCTCCGTCTGGCCCGGGTGGCCCAGGATTCCGGGCAACCGGAGGCGGCCCGCAAATGGGCGGCCACCCTTAAGGAGCGTTTTCCCGGCAGCCCCGAAGCGGTCGCGGCCGACCGGCTCTTGGTGGGAAGC
Source organism: uncultured delta proteobacterium (assembly GCA_963812015.1). Classification (GTDB taxonomy): domain Bacteria; phylum Desulfobacterota; class Desulfobaccia; order Desulfobaccales; family 0-14-0-80-60-11; genus 0-14-0-80-60-11. The sequence goes on from CAWETI010000003.1 coordinate 231,407, forward strand.
AAGGTGGTGGTAGGCTGCCTCCTGCCCTTGAGCGGCCAGCTGAGCACCATCGGTTTTCGGGTGCAGCGGGGCATGGAACTGGCGGCGAAGCGGACCCCGGTGAAACTGGTTTTTCGGGACATCGGCACGGACCCGGAATCCGCGGCCGGCATTACCCGGGAACTGGCCCAGGATGAAAGCGTGGTGGCCATCCTGGGGCCGCTGTCGTCCTCCGTGGCTCAGGACGCCGCCGACGCGGCCCAAGCGGCGTCGGTGCCCCTCATCACCTTGGCCCAGAAGGATGGCCTGACCCAGACGGGCGCGTGGATTTTCCAGGCCTTCCTGACGCCCCGTCAACAGGTGCGGGCCCTGGTCCGCCAGGCCATGGGCCAGGGGATCAAGCGCTACGCCGTGCTCTACCCTGATTCCTCTTACGGCCGCACCTTCTTCCAGAATTTCCAAGACGAGGTGGCGTCCCAGGGGGGTGAGCTGGTGGCCCAGGCCTTCTACAGCCAGGGCTCCCAAGAGTTCGGACCCACCCTGGCCTCCATGGCTGAGGGTCTCAAGCCCCAGCCGGAAGAGGCGAAGGCAGCCACCGCCCTGTTCATCCCCGATGACCCCGCCACCGTGGCCGCCATCGCCGGGAGCCTGGCCGACAGCCCCCTCCAGGGCTGCCAACTGTTGGGCACCAATCTGTTCCATAATGCTCAGATCCCGGAGGCCCAGGTAACGGCCTTGCAAGGGATTATCTTTCCCGACGCCTTTTTTGCCGGCGACCCCAATCCCGCGGTGCAGAAATTCATTGCCGCCTACCGCCAGCAGTACGGGGAGGAGCCTGACTACCTGGCGGCCCAGGGCTATGTGGTGTTGAGCCTGATGGCCCGGCTGGCGGAGTCGCACCCGGGACTGAGCCGGACCGCGCTCCCCCAGCAGTTGCTGAGCCTCAAGCGCCTTCCAAACCTTCCCTGGTTTAAGGGGTTCAACTCCCAGCGGGAGGAGGAAGCCGATGTGTATCTCCTCACCCTGACGAGCGGGGGCATCCAGATGGTCCCCGCGTCCCCCGCCGGGACCGAGCCGGGTCAATGATCACCCGGGTTCAGGGATTTTCGGTGGGGCATGCCCATGATTTCAAACAGGTCACGGGCTGCACCGTGATCCTGTGTCCCGCCGGGACCGTGGGCGGCGCTGATGTCCGGGGCTCCGCCGCCGGCACCCGCCAGATGGACGCCCTGGTGGGTCTCCACGTGGTGGAAGAAATTCAAGGCGTCTTAATCGCCGGGGGCAGCGCCTTCGGGCTGGACGCCGCCGGGGGGGCGATGGCCTACCTGGAAGAGCGGGGCCGGGGGTTCGATGTGGGGGTCACCCGGGTGCCCATCGTGCCCACCCTGGTGATTTATGACCTGTCGGTGGGCGACTGCCGGGCGCGTCCGGACAAGGCCATGGGTTATGCCGCCTGCCTGGCCGCCACCGACCATCCCCAGGGGGATGGCAGCGTCGGCGCCGGCACGGGAGCTACCGTGGGGAAGCTTCTGGGAGTGTCCCAGGCCACCAAGGGCGGCCTGGGAACCAGTTTTCTCACCGGGCCCCAGGGCTTGCAGGTGGGGGCCCTGGCGGTGGTCAACGCCTTTGGCGACGTGGTGGACCCGGCGACCGGCACCATTCTGGCCGGGGCGCGCCGGGAGCCCAACAGCCACGAGTTCGTCGACACCGCCTTGATGCTGCGCCAGGGGTTTGTGCGGCGCCGATTCGGGGAACTCAATACCACCATCGGCGTGGTGGCCACCAATGCCATACTCACCCGGGAACAGGCCCAGAAAATCGCCCAGATGGGCCACAACGCCCTGGCCCGGTGCATCCGCCCGGTCCACACCCTCTTTGACGGGGACGTGGTGGTTGCCCTGGCCCAACCCCAGGTCGACGCCGACCTTCATGTTCTGGGCGTGCTGGCGGAAGCCGCCTTGGAACAGGCCATCCTGGGGGCGGTGAAGAGCGCCCACGGCTTGGGAACCCTGCCCGGCTACCAGGACTTGCACCCGGTCGGGGCAAAGGCAAGCCGCTAACCCCCGCCGCCGGCTCCCCTCCCCGGGTCCTCTTGAACCACGACAGCAAAGCCTTTACGGAATCCCATGACCCGAATAGCCGAAAAAATTGGGGTGGACCTCATCGTCTTTGACCTGGACGGCACCCTGGCCGACACCCTGCCGGACCTCACCGCGGCCGCCAACTTTGCCTGCCGCCGCCTGGGGCTGCCGGAACAGCCCCCGGAGGCTATTCGGAGGATGATCGGCGGCGGGGAGCGTAAATTGATCGAGCGGCTGGTGGGGCCGTCACATCAGGACGAGGTGGATGCGTGCCTGGAGCTTTATCTGGATCACTACACTTGCCACAACGGGGAATTAAGCCGCCTCTATCCCGGGGTGGCGGAGACCCTGGCGCTCGTGTCCGGGAAAAAGCTGGCGGTCCTGTCCAACAAACTCCAGCGCCTGACCCAACAGGCTCTGGAAGCTCTTGATGTTGCCAAATTTTTCACGGCAATCCGGGGGGGTGGTGCAGGTCTCCCCCTGAAGCCCGCGCCTGACCACCTCCTGGCCCTGATCTCGGACCTGGAGGCGGGACCCAAGCGCACCCTCATGGTGGGGGATAAACCCGCCGATATCCTGACGGGACGTGAGGCCGGGGCCCGTACCGCGGCCGTCACCTATGGCTATGGGGATCTGGACTCCCTCAATGCGGCGTCCCCGGATTTCCTCCTGCAGCGCTTATCGCAATTGCCGGACCTCCTGACCGGCTGATTCGGGGGCCCGGATTGCCATGCGGTCCGAGTCAGAATCTCAGGTGGGCCTTAGGGAAAAAACCACCGGACTCAGGGGGCTGGGGCCCGCAATTTTGTTTGACAGAACCGGCATTGCTGAATATAACTTGGATAAGTTTTGGCGGTGTAGCTCAGCTGGTTAGAGCATGCGGCTCATATCCGCAGTGTCCGGGGTTCAAATCCCTGCACCGCCACCACCAATTATTTTAAGTCCTAATTTTAAGGAGGGGGAGATGAAAAAACTCGTTACTTTGGCCAGCGTAGGGGTGTTCCTGCTGAGCCTCCAGGGGGCTTCCCTGGCCCAGGAAAAAACCCCCGCGGCCCCGCCGGCAGGCGCTCCGGCGGCGGAAGTTCCCAAGGCCCCCGTGGCGGAAACACCGGCGGCCCCTAAGGAAGAGGTGAAGGAAACCAAGAAGGCCAAGAAGACCACGAAAAAGACCAAGAAGACCAAGAAAACCAAGAAGACCAAGAAGACCCAGAAACCCAAAGTCGACGAATAAAAATTCAGCTGCATGCGCACCGGTCCGGGGTTCGAACCACGAGGGCTCGCATCCCGGACCAGGGCTCAAAACCCGACGCGCAGGGAGGTTCCTAAAATCGCCATGAAAAAATACATAACCCTGGCTACTGCCGGGTTATTGCTTTTGAGCCTGCAGGGAGCCAGGGCTCAGCGAGAGGTGGAGCCACCGGCGGTGCCCCCCATGCTGGAGGGGCAGAGGCCGCTGGCCCAGCCGGAAACACGGGAACCGGCCGCCCCCAAGCAAACCGAGGCGAAGGCGAAGGCCACGACCAAAACCAAAGGCAAGGCTGGCAAAAAGGCCCAGAAAAAGACCACGGTAAAGAAAGTGAGCCCCAAGAAAGCCAGCAAAGTCGCCCAGAAGAAAAGCCGGAAAACCCTCAAGAAGAAAAGCCCGGAAGCGGAACCCAAGCAACCGGGTGGTCCTGATGAAGGTTAAGGTGGCGAGCACGTCACACATTTTCCTCAGTCAAGGAGGGCAAGCCTATGAAATGTAAGGGTATAGTCTGCTTCTCAGTGCTGGTGCTCCTCTGCGCCCTGGCCACGGCAGCCCTGGCCGCGGACAAAGGGTTTCTGTGGAATGGGACCCACTGGAAAGACATGAGCCCCGAACTCAGGGTGGCCTATGTCAAAGGCATCGGCAACATGGCGGATTTCGAAGTCGCCGCGCCTGGCGCCCCGGCCCCTTGTATCGCCAAGGGTTTTGTCGATGAACTAAAGACCAAAACCATTGGGCAAGTGATAGCTGAGGTAGATAAATACTATCAAGAAAATCCAGGCAAGATGGACATGCCGGTGATTGCAGTGATTTTACAGCGCTGTACCAAACTCTGCCCGGCCCCCACTGCGGAGAAGAAATAATGAGAGCCGCGGTTATCTTGATAATGGTAGGCCTCATGGTCGGCGGCCTGGCCGGGGCGGCTCCGGCGGTGGAGACCGGTAAGGCCTTTCTCTGGGACGGGGTGCACTGGAAGCAGGTTTCCGAGGATGGCAAGGTCGGATATATCTTCGGCATGGGGAACCTGGCCGATTTCGAAGCCGGGGCATCCAAGGGCAGAAAGCCGGTCTGTCTTTCCCAGGCCTTCGTGGATGATTTAAAGACCAGAACCGTGATGCAGATCGTCCAGGCAGTGGATCAGTTCTACCAGGAGAATCCCGGCAAGTTGGACATGCCGGTGATCGAGGTGGTCCTCAGACGATGCACCAAGGTTTGTCCGCCGGAGACTCCGAAAGCGGGAGGTAAGCAATGAAACAGGCAGCTGTCTTGGTCATGGTTGCGGCGCTTTTGATGGGCGGCTGTTCCGGCTTCTCCAATACCACGCAGCGGACGGTGAGCGGCGCGGCCGTCGGCGCCGGCGGCGGGGCCCTCATCGGCTGGGCTGCGGGCTGTCCGGCCTGCGGCGCGGCCATCGGCGCGGGGGCCGGGGCTGCGGGGGGGTTTATTTACGACCAGTATGAAAAATCCCAGGGCCGGCCGTAAAGCCGCCCCCTCATTTTCCTTGTAACGGCATGGTGAACCGGTTATTCACCCCGATCTTTACCTTCTCCTCCCTCAGGTATACGGGTCCCTGTCCTTCCGGACCCCCGGGTCCAGGATCCTGGCAACTACAGTCGATTATGGGTAAAACCTGATGGTAGCCTGTGCTTGGGCATAGTAACAACCAAGGAGAGGATGCGATGAAAAAGGTGGTCATCTTGTTGGTGGTAGTAACCCTGGTTTTTGGAGGGTGCTCCAGCATGTCCACTACGCAACAACGGGTGTTGAGCGGCGGCGCCATCGGCGCCAGCAGCGGCGCCCTCATCGGCTGGGCCGTGGGTTCGCCGGCGGCCGGCGCGGCCATTGGCGGCGGCGCGGGCCTCCTGGGCGGGTTTCTCTATGACCAGTACGAGAAATATCGCGGTCGCACTAATCCCGCAAGCTCCCCGGTCTCCCCGCCGGCCGGGGCAGACTGACGCAGCTTGAGCTGACCACTCCACCCAAGGGCCCACCACCGGCCCCAGGGATTATTTACCCTTGCTCTAACGGCCGCCGGCGAGCTGGCCCCAAAGCCCAGGCCTTGTCCCGACGTGGACCCGCCACTCGCGGCTAGCGCCGGACTGACCAGAATTACCGAGGCAGTGGCACAGGGTGATAGTTAAGCCGGATAAACCTCCCAGGAAGGAAAAAACTATGAAAATGGCATTGATTCTGCTGATGCTGGCGGCCTTGATCGTGGGAGCCTGCGCTGATACGAGCAGCTCCCAGTACCGGAGCCGCAATTCGGTCATCGATCTGGCCAATACCTGCGCCACCTGCGGCGCCTCCGTCAGGGACGATTATTTTGCCGGCAGCGCCTATAGAGCCGTGGGCCCCGGCAACTATTGATCGAGGGACCGGCCAGGGCCTCGGGGATTTTCCACCCCCGGCCGCGACGCGCCTCGTCCCCCTCTACCGCCGGGCGCCAGACCTTGCTTCCTCACCGAGTAAGACTGACTTTATTGGCCGAATAGGCGCTTCCAGACCCCCCTGGTTTCCGGCTGCGGCGCGGGCAGCCCCAGGTGCTGCCGGATCACCGCCTCCAGTTTATCTTCAGCCACATCGCCGCCTTCCACCACGATCTCTTCCCCCACCATCACCGCGGGAGCCGTCGGCAGGTCCATTTCGAAATATTCGTCCGTCTGGTACTCGGCGATGGGTTTGGAAGTGGTCTCGATCTCAACCTCAAACTTTTGGCCCAACCTGGGCATCATTTTTTGAAAGTGCTTTCATGGCTTGCCGTTAGGTTCGTTCATGAAAAACCTGACTTTTAGCAATGTCATCCTCCTTTGCAGAGTTATTTCTTCGCCACTGCGGCCATGCGGGGCAGCATCAGCGAAGGGGGCAGATAATCCACCAGCCGCAAATTCTGGCACTCGTTGCCCTGGCCGTCCAGAAAGATCACCGTGGGCACGCCTTTGATGGCGTACTGGCTGAGCAATCGCTGATGCACCGGATTGCCTTTCTGGGTGAGGTCCACTTTGAGCATGACAAAATTCTGCTCCGCCAGTTTCACCACGTCGGGATGATGAAAAGTAATCTCGTCCAGCTCTCGGCAAGGGGTGCACCAGGTGGCGTAAAAATCGATGATTACCGGCTGGTGCGCGGCTTTGGCTTGGGCCAGCACTTGATCCGAGTACGGCTGCCAGGTGACGCCAGGGCCCCGCAAGGCCCAGGAGCCCACCAGGAAGGTGGCGAAAATCACCCCCGCCAGGGCCACGGCGGTCTTGAGCCACGGGAAACTCCGGAAAGTGGCCGTGGAGCGGTCCAGCCAACCCAGGTTTATGGCCGCCGCCAGGGCCACCCCGGCCAGGAGCGCCTGGCTTGCGGTTTCGGGCAGCAGGGGCCGGACAAAATACGCGGCCATGGCCAGGAGCACCCAGCCCATGAGTTTGCGCACCCAGAGCATCCATTCTCCCGACCGGGGCAGTCTCTCCAGGCTGCCGGAAAAGAGGGCCAGGATAAAGAGGGGCAACCCCAACCCCAGGCTCAGGGTGAAGAAGACCAGAAAACCCAGCCAGGGCGATCCCATGGAAGCCACCCAGGTTAAGAGTCCCAGCACGAACGGCCCGATACAAGGCGCCGCCACTACTCCCAGAGTCAGGCCCATAAACAGGCTGCCGAAGTAGCCGGCGTAGGATTTGGACGCCGCTTGCGTCAGGCTGCCGGGCAGGCGCAGTTCCCAAAAGCCGAACAGGCTGGTGGCAAAGAAGACCAGGATGGCGGCCACCGCCACCAGCACCAGGGGATTTTGCAGCAAGGACCCCATGAGCCCGCCGGTCAAAGCCGCCACCACCCCCAGGGCGGAGTTGGTGACGGCCAGGCCCCCCAGGTACAGGAGGCCATGGACCAGCAAGCGGCCCCGCCCCTGGCCGCTTTTGCCGCCAAAGTAAGAAACGGTGATGGGGATGATGGGATAGACGCAGGGGGTCAGGTTAAGGGCCATGCCGCCCATGAAGATGCCCAGCATGGTCCAGACCATGGCCCAACCGGAAAGCAGGCCGGGGGCATAGGCCTCCGGCGCGTAATCGCACAACCCCAGGGGATCGCTGGCCACCGGCAGCCTCCGGCTCTGCCATTCCGGAAACCCCAGGGGATCGCGGTACACGTTTTTGTAACCCAGCTTGACGGCCACCCGGGCCGCCGAGTCGCTCCGGACTCAGGCCAGGCCTGCTCAGTAAAACACCACCAGCCGGTCTTTATCCGGCCCCAATAAGGCCGCCAGGCCACCTTGAGACCGCCACCGCGACCACCAGGTGGGCTCCATGGGGAAATTGATCGCCCCCTGGATATGGCCGCTGCGATACTCCCAATCCTGGCGGGTGTCCACCAAAAACAGCTTTTGGGAGTCCTGCCGGTAACGCTCGGCCAGTTCAGCGGTGTTGATCAGGCGGTAGCCGCCGCTCCTGGCTTCGGCCAGCACGTCTTCCCCGCTGGCCTCTTGGGGGATTATCGGACGGTTGACATGCCAGAGCACCCCCAGGGTAAGGGCAATGGCCACCAGGGCCAGGAGCGTGGTCCTGCGGTTTTTCATAACCAACCTCATGGCGCTTAAGACAACTTTCCTGCCCTTTGCAACTTCGAGATGAGGAAGGTTGCGCCTCTTTGGGACAGGCCGAGCTGCGCGGCCAAGTCTTGAGGAGTGAGGGCCCCTTGCCTTTGGGCCAGAGAGATTACCTCCTCCTCCAATTCATCCAGCCAGTCCTCGAAAAGGACCAGCAAGTCCGGGTCGGCGACGGCCATCAGTTGCCGGGATTGAGCCACCCGGTCCACCAGTTTCTGACACATATGCGTTGGATCGACACCTTCGTCCATGCATTCCGCCAGTCAGAGGTGCACCATGCTGGATACCTTATCGTCGCCGGCGCCGCCGATGAGATTGACGACGAAAATCAACCGATCTTCATCGGTAACCAAGGGTAGGATGGTTTTCAGCGTTGCGGCGATTTCGGCCATAGCTTGCGCCGGGGCCATGCTCTTCAGTATTTCTTGAATTCCGGCCATGGTGATGAATCACCTCCCCAGGCTAAAAAGTTTTCCTCTCGGCCAGCAAATCCGTGGCCAGATCTTTCAACGCCGCTAAAATCTCCAAGATGCGGCCGTCGGCGATTTCGTAATATACAAAGGGGCCGCTCCGCTCCACCTTGACCAGGAGGGCCCGCCGCAATTCCTTCAGGTGGTGGGAGACCAGGGGCTGCGACAGATTCAGTGCTTCGACGATCGCCGAGACGGATTTCCTGCCATGATTGACGCACAGCAGAATCCTGAGGCGGTTTTCATCTGACAAACTCTTGGCCACAAAGGCGACCGTCTGGAGGTATTCCTCCAACGGCATCAGTGGCTCACGACCCGGTGGTGCCAAGGTGACCTCCCCATCTCCAGGAGCTCGGCTGGGATAATCATATAAATAGATATTTATCTGTTTATCTACTTGGCTGTCAAGGGAAAAATGCAGGAACTTTGTTTCGGGCAGGTCGTTAAGAATGGCGAAAAGCGGTTAGAGCGTTTGCTAAAATTCCTTCTGATTGCTGGTTTTTTAAATCCCCCTAAATCCCCCTTTTCCAAAGGGGGACTTTTAAAGGAATTTCGCTAAGTTCCCCCCTTTGGAAAAGGGAGGGTAGGGGGGATTTGGGCTGTCCGCCCTCGCTTCGGGACGCACACCCAGGTGAACCCCCTACATATCAAGGATTTTCTTACTTCTATGAACGCAACTTAGTATAAGCCCCCTGGCCCCCCAGGGAGCTGCGCCGTTTCAGATAAACCATCAGCACGGCCAGGGCCGCGGGGGTGACCCCGGAGATGCGGGCCGCCTGTCCCAGGGAGCGGGGCCGCACCTGCTTCAACTTTTCCCGGATTTCCAGGGACAAACCCGGCACCCCGTCATAGTCAAAGTCCGCCGGGATGCTTTTGCCCTCCCCCTGGGCGAATTTTTTGGCCGTCTCTTCCTGGCGCTTGATGTAGCCGTCGTACTTGTGCTGGATTTCCAGCTGCTCCACCACCTCCGGGGGCACCGGTGGTTCTTCTCCGGCCAGGCGATACAGGGTGGGAAGATCCAGCTGGGGCCGCTTCAACAGGCTCAAGACCGGGGTGGGGACTTTGATGGGCGCGGTGCCCCGGGCTTCCAGCTCCCGGTTGACCGAAAGGGTGGGGAAGATCCGGCGGCCCGTTAGCCGCGCCTCTTCTTCCCGCATCAAGCGCTGCTTTTCCCGGAAGCGGTCCACGGCCTCCCGGTCCACCAGCCCCAAATCAAAACCCCATTCCAGGAGACGGGCGTCGGCGTTGTCTTCCCGGAGGAGGAGGCGGTATTCCGCCCGGGAGGTGAACAGGCGGTAGGGCTCCCGGGTGCCCTTAGTCACCAGGTCGTCCACCAGCACCGCCATATAGGCCTGGGAGCGGTGGGGCAGAAAGGGGGGGCGGCCCAAGATTTGGCAGGCGGCGTTGATGCCGGCCCACAGACCCTGGCTCGCGGCCTCCTCGTAGCCCGAGGTGCCGTTGATCTGCCCGGCCAGGAACAGCCCCTGGACCCGCTTGGTCTCCAGGGTGGCTTTGAGCTCCAGGGGGTCCACATAGTCATACTCGATGGCGTAGGCCGGGCGCATCACTTCGGCCTCCTCTAGCCCGGGGACGCTGCGGAACAGGGCCAACTGGACCTCGGCCGGCAGGCAATTGCCCAGGCCCTTGGCGTAGATCTCGGCAGTGTCCCGCCCCTCCGGCTCCAGGGTCACCTGGTGGCTGATCTTCTCGGGAAACCGCATCACCTTGTCTTCCAGGGAGGGGCAGTACCGGGCGCTCACCCCCTTGATCACCCCGCTGTATAACGGCGAGAGGTGGATATGGTCCCGGATGAGCTTATGGGTGGCGCCGGTGGTGTGGGTGACATAACAGGCCACCTGCTCCAGGGGCAACGCCTGCGTGCGCCAGGAGAAGGGGCGGGGCCGGGGATCGCCGGTGAGCACCTCCAGGCCGGCGAAATCAATGCTGCCGGCCGCCAGGCGCGGCGGCGTGCCGGTCTTTAAACGCCCCATCTTAAAGCCCAGGTCCTTGAGGCAGGCGGCCAGGCCGGTGGCGGCGAACTCTCCGGCCCGGCCGGCGGGGATGCGGCAGTCCCCGATGTGGATGAGGCCGTTCAAAAAGGTGCCGGTGGTGATGAGCACTGCCCGGGCCCGGTAATTGAGGCCCAGGGTTTCCACCACCCCCACCACCCGGCCGTCCTCCACCAGGAGCCGCTCCACCATGGATTCTCTGAGATCGATGCGGCCCTCTTTTTCCAGGTGGGATTTCATGGCCAGGCGATAGGCCTGTTTGTCGCACTGGATGCGGGTGCCCCGGACCGCCGGCCCTTTGGAGAGGTTGAGGGTGCGGAACTGGATGCCGGCCTGATCCGCCAGGTAGCCCATCATCCCCCCCAGGGCGTCGATCTCCTTCACCAAGTGGCCTTTGGCCAGGCCACCCACCGCTGGGTTGCAGGCCATATGGGCCATGGTGTCCAGGTTGAGGTTGAAGAGCAAAACCTTCAGACCCATGCGGGCCGCAGCCAGCGCGCCTTCGCATCCGGCGTGACCGGCGCCGACGACGATCAGATCATAATCTTTCGGATAAAAGGCCATGAGGGTGGTTCACCACGCAGCATAAAAATGTGGAACGCGGCCGGCGATTTCCTGAAAAGGGGTGGCGCAGGAGGCGCACCTTTTCAGAAGATGGCCTTTGCCAATCCTCAGCCTTGGCTGAAAGCTGACCGCGGCAAGCTATTTTCATACAAAAGGCCCTGAGGGGAAACTTCGGGCTTGAATTACGGACGCGAGATGATTTATGCTTAATCTTCAAGCACTATTCAGAGCCGAGGAGGAAGATATGGTTCATCCCGTGCAAGGCGCCGACCCCGATAAAGCACAGCATCGCACCTATAAAACCCTCGAACCGGAAGGGGAGCTCGCGGTGGTGCAGCGCCCCGAGGGAACAGTAAAAATTCTGTTCTACACCTGTAGCGGCGCCGACAAGGCCTGTCATACCGAAGCGGTCCTGACCCGCGAGGCGGCCTTCAACTTTGCCATGGAAATTCTCCAGCAAGCCTACCGCACCGTAGGCGGAGAAGAATAGTCCAACCCACCTGCTTCGGGGCCGGGGACTGCGGTCACCGGTCCCACTCCACCTCCCGCACCAAGTCGATGAACTCCTGGGACTCGCCGTAGAGTTTCATGGACTGCTGGTAATCGATCCAGGACTGCCAGAGGGCCACCCACTCCTTATTGTGCCAGTAAAAGGGGCTTTCCTCGCCTTTTTCTTTAATCCGGACAAAGTCCTCGTACTCCTCCTGGCAAAAGGGGCAGAACCGGTAGGGACCCGTTTGCCGCTTGTACATTTCGTGGGTTTCGAATTGGATCCCGCACTTGGCGCAGCGGGCCAGGCAGCGGGTACACTGCACCATCTTGCGCACCGCCTCCATCTTCTTGGCCCGATCCACCTTGGCTTTTTTCTTCTGCTCCAGCTTGATCCGGTCTTCGATATCGATGATGTTGGACATGACTGACCTCAGAGGGGGGAATTGCCCCGGCAACGCCTTTTCCCCTCAATAAAGCATATCAGGCGGGCCAGACCGGGTCAAGAGACGGCGCAGGCCCTCATTCTTTTCGGGTTAGTCCCCGCCCCGGTCCCGGTCCAGGTTGAACAGCCGCCGCACCAGGTCCAGTTCCTGGTGGGGGTTCTTGGGACGGCGGTTGCGCTTCAGGAAGATGATGGGGTCGTGGAGGAGTTTCTGGGTGATGGAGCCGGTGAGCACCTCCAGGGCCTGGCGCTGCTCCGGGGTCAGGGGACCCAACTGGTTCAGGGTCTTTTTCAGCTCCGCCTGGCAGATGGCCTCGGCCTTGTCCTTGAGGGCGATGATGGTGGGGTAGACCGCCAGGGTTTCCAGCCAGTGGAGGAATTTTAGGGTCTCGGCGGCCACCAGGCGCTCGGCTTTGGTGGCTTCGTGCCGCCGACGGTCCAGGTTGAGTTCCACCACCTCTTTCAGATCGTCGATGTTGTAGAGGTAGACGTTGTCCAGGTCGTTGATGCCGGGGTCCAGGTCCCGGGGCACCGCGATGTCGATGAGAAAGAGGGGCCGCTGCTTGCGCCGCCGCATCACCCCTTTGACCTGGTCCCGGGTGATGAGGACGTTGCCGGCGCCGGTGGAGCTGATGAGGATGTCGGCGGTGAGCAACTGGTCCGGCAATTCTTCCAGGGAGACCGCCTCCCCGCCGAAGCGCCTGGCCAGGTTGACGCCCCGCTCCAGGGTGCGGTTGGCCACGGTGATCTTGCCGGCGCCCTGGCCTTTGAGGTGCTCCAGGGCCAACTCCGCCATCTCCCCGGCCCCCATGAGCAGGACGTTTTTGCCGGCGAGGTCCCCGAAGATCTTTTTGGCCATGGTGACCGCGGCATAGCTGACACTCACGGCATGGTCGCCGATGCCGGTCTCGCCCCGGACCCGTTTGGCCACGGAAAAAGCCTTGTGAACCAGGCGGTTGAGTATGGGGCCGGTGGCGTGGTGCTCCGTGGCCTCCCGGTAGGCCTGTTTCACCTGGCCGAGGATTTGGGGCTCCCCCACCACCAGGGAATCCAGGCTGGCCGCCACCCGGAAGAAGTGCTGCACCGCCTCCTGATCCCGGTGGATATAAAAGGACTCGTCCAGGTCACCCGGGGCGATCTCCGGGTGGCGGGCAAAGAATTCCCGGCTCCGCTCCGCGACGTCGTCCGGCGCCTCGGTGACGCACATCAACTCCACCCGGTTGCAGGTGATGTACAACAGGCTCTCGGAGATCTCGGGCCAATGCTTCAGGCGGTCGTAGGCGTCCCCCACGTCCGGGATGAGGCAGGCCAGCTTTTCCCTGAGGGCCACTGGCGCGGTTTTGTGGTTGACGCCGCAGAGGAGGAGGTTCATGGCTTTTGCAGGAACTTGGCGAAACTGTGGTAGCCCGTGAGCCACAGGTTGGCGCCCACAAAGGTGCACACCAGCACCAGGAAGCCGCCGATGGCCATCAGCGCCGCCCGCCGGCCCCGCCAGCCCACCGTCAGACGCTCGTGGAGGAGCACGGCGTAGATGAGCCAGGCGATGAGGGTCAGGACCTCCTTGGGGTCCCAACTCCAGAAGCGCCCCAGGGTGTGCTGGGCATAGAGGGACCCGGAAATGATCCCGGCGGTGAGCAAGGGGAAGCCGAAGGTCAGGCACCAGGAGTTGAGGGTGTCCAGTTGAGACAATGACGGCAGCCGCCGATAAAAAAAGCCGAACTGCTTGCCCTTGATCTGCCGCTCCTGGATCAGGTAGAGGATGCCTCCCAGGCAGGCCAGGGCCAGGGCGGCATAGCCCGCCAGGGTCAGGCAGATGTGCACGGTGAGCCAGAAACCCTGCAGCAGGGGCGAGACGGCCCCTTGGGGCTGGGGCAGGATGAGGGCGCCGGACACCATCAGGGCCGCCAGGGGCGCCACCAGGGCGCCCAGGACCTTGATGGGGTAGCGCCAGATCAGGAGCAGAAAGGCCGCCACCAGGGCCCAGGCGAACAACAGCAGGGTGGCCCCGAAGCTGGCCGCGGGAAGGGACCCTGAGATCCAAATCCGCTGGATAAGGGCCAGGGTGTGGCACGCCAGGCCCCCGGCCATGACCCAGGCGCCGGCGCGATAGTAGCCCTCCCACTGGGCCAGGAAGTATAACAGCCAGAGGCCGGTGGCGGCGAAATAGGCGGCCAGGGCGAGATAGAGGAAAAGGTTATTCATATCATTGTGGCCTTAAGAGCATGTCTTCTGACGGAACGCCGGCCACCCGTCACCCCTCTGGTTCCTTAAAGGCCTGGGACACCAGTTCTCCCAGGACCGGGGTGCTTAAGACCGAGCCCAACACTTCGTGGAGCACGGTCAGCACCCGGGCCCGGTCCCCCTGGGCCACCGCCTCTCTCAGGGGGCTGCCCACCAGACGATGGAAGAGGGGGCCATTGTCGGGATGGGCCCGGCGCTCCGTGAGGAGCCGGGTCCGCACCCGTTGGAGCAGGTCCAGGTAAGGCCCGTATTCCGGCCCGAAATGCTGCTGCAGCTCCTCCCGCACCTGGCGGGCCAGGGCCGGGGACGCGCCACCGGTGCTGATGGCCAGGGTCAGATCGCCCCGGCGCACCTGAGCCGGGACAATGAAGGTGCAATGTTCCGGCTCGTCCGCCACATTGACCCAGATGGCCCGGGCCTGGGCCGCAGCGCTCACCTTGGCGTTGACCTCCGGGTCGTCCGTGGCGGCCATGACCAGGGCCATGCCCTCCACCTGGGACTCAGTAAAATCGGCCGCCAGATAGCGGATTTCCCCCCGGGAGGCCAAGGCTGCCAACTCGGGGGTCAGGGTGCGGCTGACCACGGTCACCCGAGCCCCGGCGGCCATGAGGTCCTGGACTTTGCGTTCTCCCACCGCGCCCCCGCCCACCACCAGGCAAGGCTTGTTTTCAATGACGGCAAAAATCGGATAAGTTTTCATGGGGTAAGGGATTCGCTTTTTTCCAGGGGGAAGAGTCCGGCCACGGCCCTGATATTTATCTGCATCTGTAAAATATACCAAGTCTGGCCACGGTATGCAAGGGGAATGCCAGGGGCGCCGGGGCCAAATCTTCCCCCCGGGCCTTTGGCATTGACAGGAACCCAAAATCTTGGTTAGATACTAAGGTAGAGAAAGGCAAGCCCTTGGTGCATCCACGGCTTGCGCCCTGACCATGAACCTTCTTCGTCTACTTGCCATCTGGCTGACCCTGGGGACCGGCGCCCTCTTGGGTCCTGGGGCACCGCCCAGTTGGGGGGGACAGGCCGCCATGAACCTGACTACCGCGGACAAACAGCTCTTACTGCAAGTGGCCCGGGACAGCATTGCCGCCCAGCTCACGGGAAAAACCGCCGCGCCGGTTAAGACCGCGTCGCCCGTGTTGCAGGAACTGCGAGGGGCCTTTGTCTCACTGCATCGCCAGGGGCAACTGCGGGGCTGCATCGGCTATATTGAAGCGCTCAAACCGCTCCTGGAAACGGTGCGGGAGATGGCGCCGGCCGCGGCTTTTCAGGATCCCCGCTTCCGGCCCTTGCAGGCCAGTGAGCTGCCCGACCTGGAGATCGAGATCTCCGTGCTGAGCCCCTTGCGCCTCATCAAAAACCCCGATGAGATTGAAGTGGGCCAACACGGCCTCTATATCGTCAGAGGTATAAACCGGGGCTTGCTCCTGCCCCAGGTGGCCACCCAGTACCACTGGGACCGCCTGACGTTCCTGGAGCAGACCTGCAACAAGGCGGGCTTACCCCCGGATGCCTGGAAAGATCCCCATACCCAGATCTATAGTTTCAGCGCGGAGGTCTTCGCCGATCATCCCCACCCTTAACCCTCTGAAGCTTTACGGTAGGAGCCTCAATCTCCATGACTCCCAATGAAATTAAAGAACCGGGACAGTTTCCTGTTCCTGCGCCGGAGTCGCCCCCCGGGGGTCTGCTGGCCCTGGTGCTGCGTCACCGTTTCCTCGTGGTCTCCCTGGTGGTGGTGCTTTTTTTAGGGTCTCTATTTGCCTGGGGAGCCCGGTCCCGCAGCTCGGCCCCGCCGGAGTCGGCGGCATCCCCCCTGGCCGAGGCCACCCATGGCGAACCGGCCCCGTCGGCCTCCAAAGAAGCCGAGCTTAAGCCCCTCATCCCGGTGCCGCCCCCTAAAGACACGCATGAAGGAGGGCTTGCGGCGACGCCCCCCCATCCCGGCGCCCCGGAGCCTTCGATTGCCCCGGGCCCCCCCAAGGCAGGGCCGACCCACGTCCCGCCCGCCGCCCCGGCCCTGGCGACCCCGACCCGGGAACCGGTCAGAGGCGAGGTTTTTACCCAGGCCTTGATCAAGATCATGGATGATCAGGTCAACCAGACCTGGTTCGGATGGCGGCCCAATACCATCGTGTTCGGCAAGATGGGCCTGACGGACAACGTCAACAACATCCAGCTGGGGGTCCTGGAAGTGGCCCGGCGTACCGTGGTGGTCCTCAACGAGCACATGACCCGGTTCGCCACCACCGAGGCCTATAATCCCCGGGTCAACGAGGCCATGAATTTTTTCATGGTCAGCCCGGATAAATACTGGTTCCCGTCCGCCTCCGGCAAGTATCGGGAAGCCATGCAAGACCTGGCCAGGTATATCGATGATTTAAAGGCGGGCCGGGCCCGGTACTATACCCGGGTGGATTATCTGATCGCCCTGCTGAGCAACTACAAAGACCTGTTGGGCAGCAGTTACCACAACCTGATTAAGGACACGGAAGCCGACGGCAAGCCGGTTTCCTGGTTCGTGGTGGACGACTATTTTTATTACTCCCAGGGAATCGCTGTGGCCATGGCCGAGATGCTGGAGGCGATCACGAAGGAATTCCACCCGGAACTCCAGAAGAAGAACTCCAACAAGCTGCTGGAGGACGCCATCCACGCCCTGCACGCCGCTTCTCATCTGGACCCCTGGGTGGTGACCAACGGCGCCAAAGACGGTATTTTGGCCAATCACCGGGCCAATATGTCGACCTACATCGGGGAAGCCGAGCACGTTATTTCCACCATGCAATCCCAGTTGGCCACCAACTAAGCGAGTGCCGGGGCCAAGGCCCACGGTTCAGTCTGAGGCGGGAATTTCGTTGAAATTCCCGCCGCTTTGTTTTATGGTGGACGGGCGAAGGCGCAAGGAGGTTCGTCATGCTGGTCGGCCAGATCATGAGCAAGAAGATTGTCACTATTTCTCCCGACAAGCTAGTGGGCCAGGCTTTAAGGGTGATGCAAAAGCAGCAGATCCGCCACCTGCCGGTCATGGAGCACAACCGCATGGTGGGGTGGATCACCTCCCGGGACCTGCGGGAGGTCCTCCTGGCCTCCATGTTGGAACAAATCAAGGTGGGAGACGTGATGGTCCCGGCTCCCCTGAGCGTCGGCCCCGACACCGAGGTGGAGGAGGCGGCCCGCCTGATTCATGAACATAAAATCGGCGGCATGCCCGTGATGGAAGGCGATAAGCTGGTGGGGGTCATCACCATGCTGGATTTGATCTCCGCCTTCATCACCATGCTGGGGCTGCTCAAGAGCTCCTCCCGCCTGGACCTTCTCCTTTCGAACCGGCCGGAGGCCCTGGACGCGGTCACCCGCCTCATCAAGGAGGCGGGGGGCCAAATCATCAACGTGGCCCTGGGGCCCACCCAGGGCGATCAGCGGCCTTTCTATTTCCGCCTGGGCAAGGTCAACCTGGAACCCATCGTCAAGACCCTCAAACAACAGGGCTACGCGGTGCTGGATGCCATTGCTTGAAAGTGGTTTGGCAACGGCCGGGGAACATGAAAGAATTGATCAGATCCGGGGTTGCGGTCCCCGGGAAGGATTGGCGGGCTTCTCGGCTGGTGGGGCAGGTTCCGGACCGGCGATGCGGTTTTTTCCGGCCTGCTTGGCCCGGTAGTGGGCCTCATCCGCGGCCTGGATCAGGCTCTCCATGCTCATCTGGGGGTTCAGCCCCGAGACGCCGATACTAACGGTAACCGTGAGGCCTTGGGCCAGGGGGGACTGGGCAATGCGTCGGCATAGCCTCTCGGCCAACCCCATGGCCTGATCCGCAGGCGTCTGGCTCAGGAGGATGACAAACTCATCGCCGCCGTAACGGCAGAGCAGGTCGGCCTGCCGGATCCCCTTCTTCAGGATAGTCGCCACTTGCCGCATGATTTTATCGCCTTTTAAATGGCCCAGGGTGTCGTTGACCTGCTTGAAATTATCGATGTCCAGGAATAGCAGGGAGAGAGGGGTCTTATAACGGCGGCACTTCTCCACCTCATAATGGAGCGCTTCCTTGAAATAGCCGTAATTATACAAGCCGGTCAAAGCATCCCGGATGGCCATGCTTTTCACCTGGTTAAAGAGGACCAGGTTCTTGATGCCAGCCTCCCCCTGGAGGATGAAGATCCGAAAGAGTTCGATTTCCTCCGGGGTAAAAGGCTCCTGTCGCCCGGCCCCCGCCGCCAGGGTGATGTTGCCCACCTCGACCCTCTGCCACAGCATGGCCGCAACCGGCGTCGTAGCGGGAGGGGTGGGGGACTCAGGCGCCAAGAGCCCTTGCAGCACGTTTTGAAAGGTCTGAAACCGGGCATCCGGAACGTCCGGCTGACGCCGATAGGCCGCCTGGGGCAGCTCTCTTGCCGGGCCCCGGACTTCCAACCCTAAGAGTTCCAGGGAGAGGCTGTCCCAGATGAGATTGACCAGCCCCCGGATCAGTTGGTCCCAGGTAAGGGGTCCGGCCAGGGTTTCGGCGATTTGCCTCACGTGGGTGAGTTCCCGGGCCCGTCGTTGGGCCAGCTCTTCCTGAGCTTTCGAGATGTGTTCCGCCAGTTCCCGGTTTTCCCGGGCCAGGCGGCGCCGTTCCAGGGCCCGGGCCACCAGGGTCTGGAGGTCGGCCAGGCGCAGGTCCGCTTTCACCAGGTAGTCATAAGCCCCCGAGCGCAAGGCCTGCACCGCGCTCTCCAGGCCGGCATGGCCGGTGAAGAGGATCACCTCCGTATCCGGGGTGTGAGCCTTGATATGGGAGAGGAGATCCAGGCCGGAGCAATCCGGCAGCATCAGGTCCAGGATGGCCAGGGCGAACTCCTGATTTTGCAGGGCCGCCATGGCCGCCTGGCCGTCCGCCGCCGTCGTCACCGCATACCCCTGGCTGTCCAGAAACTCCTGGATCGTGCCCATTAACTGGAGATCATCGTCCGCCAGGAGGATTGCGTCTCCCGTCATCAGTGCCAGCCCTCCGCGGACAGGACGGTGTCCTGGTGAAAATCTTCATCGTCCGTCTGGGGATAATCCAGGGTATAGTGCAGGCCCCGGCTCTCTTTGCGCCTCAGGGCCATGCGGATGATCAGGTCGGCCACGTAGGCGATATTGCGCAACTCCAGGAGGTCGCTGGTGAGGAGAAATTCCCAGTAATAATCATTAATCTCTTTCAAGACCAGGCCGATGCGGGCCTGGGCCCGGAGCAGGCGGCTGTCGCTGCGGACAATGCCCACGTAGTTCCACATGAAGCGCCGGATCTCCTCCCAACTGTGGGAGACCACCACCCCTTCCTCGCTGTCCTTGGCCCCGTAAGTATCCCAGGCCGCCACCGGAATGGCCGGCATGGCCAGCAGCCCCGGCAGGGTCTCCCGGGCTACCTGGGCCGCCTGGTGGGAGAAGACCAGGGCCTCCAGCAGGGAGTTGCTGGCCAGGCGGTTGGCCCCGTGCAGCCCGGTCATGGAGACCTCCCCCACCGCGCAGAGGTTGGAGATGGTGGTGCGGCCCCAGGCGTCCGTCACCACCCCGCCGCACATATAATGGGCCGCGGGCACCACCGGGATGGGCTCTTTGGTCATGTCGATGCCGAATTCCAGGCATTGGTGGTAGATGTTGGGGAAGCGGCTCCGGACAAAATCCGCCGGCTTGTGGCTGATATTGAGATAGACGCAGTCGGCGCCGCTCTTTTTCAGCTCCGTGTCGATGGCCCGGGCCACCGTGTCCCGGGGCGCCAGGTCTTTCAGGGGATGATACTTCTCCATGAAGGGCTGTCCGGCCTGGTCCATGAGGACGGCCCCCTCGCCCCGGAGGGCCTCGGAGATCAGGAAGTTCTTCGCCGCCGGATGGTACAGGCAGGTGGGGTGGAACTGCACGAACTCCATGTTGCCGATCCGGGCCCCGGCCCGGTAGGCCATGGCCACCCCGTCGCCGGTGGCGATGTCGGGATTGCTGGTATAAAGATAGACCTTGCCGACCCCGCCGGTGGCTAAGAGGGTGAGGCGGGCCAGGAAGGTATCCACCTGGCCGGTCTCCTTGTTGAGCACATAGACCCCCAGACAGGTCCTTTCCGACTCGGTCACCATCCGCCCCTGGCGCACCACCCGCTCCAGGGTGATGAGGTTGACCCCCATGTGGTTTTCGAAGACCCGGATGTTGGGGTGGCTCAGGACTTTTTCCGCCAGGATGCGCTCCACTTCGGCGCCGGTCATGTCCTGGGCGTGGATCACCCGGCGGTGAGAATGGCCGCCTTCCCGGCCCAGGTCATAGCCGTTGTCCTTGCCCAGATCGAAATGGGCCCCCATCTCCACCAGCTCCCGGATGCGCGCCGGCCCCTGGCGCACCACCAACTCCACGATGTCCGGATGGGACAGGCCTTCCCCCACCGTCAGGGTGTCTTGGATGTGGTATTCAAACCGGTCATCAGGACCGAGCACCGCGGCAATGCCCCCCTGGGCCTTGCTGGTGGAGGTCTCGGTCAACCCCCTTTTGGTCACCAGATTGACCCGGGCGAAATCCGCCACCTTCAGGGCGTAACCCAATCCCGCCAGCCCTGAGCCGATTACCAGAATATCCGAGGTGTGTTCCAAGTTAGTTCCTTTATGAAAAGCGGTCAGCTTTCAGCGCTCAGCTTACAGCTTTCTTTTGGTTAATGTCGGGTACATCTCGTTCCCAAGTTGCACTTGGGAACGTAGTTACGGCCCAAGCTGGGCTTGGGCACCAGAATAAAATTTCATCGAGGAGTTCTGCGTTCGGTCATTGGGTGTCTTCGGTAAGATCGCCAGCTTTAAGGATTTTTTTGCTCATAAAATCGTAAATACCAAAACAGCCATTGATATTTCGTGAAGTAACCCTCCAAAATCGGAATGGATAATCGTACTTTCCTGGCGACTCCTCTATAAAAAAAGGCTCCCATTTACCATCTCTAATTTCCATTGGCATAATTATTGTATCTGACTTGCATTCTTTTAATCTACCATTATCTATTTCGTTCATTACATCAATCATAATTAATGATATATTCTTGAGGATGTTGTCGTCTACGTATCGTATCTCGATGTCTACATCATCGTAGCTTATTATTATGCCGGCGATAGTTGGCCTAAAAGAATGCGAAGGCCTTTTCATAAATGAGAGTATCTTTGCACCAAGTTTATTAAAAAATTTGACAGCTAAATGTCCAATAATGCCTTTTACTGCCGCAAGTCCAATAAACCCGATTGATATCCAAAGTTCAGCGCCTATACCGGCCGCGGGACCGATATGTCCGCGTATTCGTGTATAACCGAGTTCCTGTAGCTCTGCCTTGAATTGTTGAATGTCATTATCAGGAATGTCTCCTGCATTGTAGTTCACTGTAATGGTTGTGATACTCTCTGTTGATAAAGTTGACATAATCGATACCCTTCGCATCTCGTTCCCAAGTGCAACTTGGGAACGAGGAAAGAGTAGAACTAGTAATAAAAAAGCTTTTAGCTGACCGCTGAAAGCTGACTGCTGATAGCTAAAATTACCATCTCAGCAATTTTGCCAGGTTTTTCCCCAAAATCATCTCCCGCCAGTCTTCCGGCAGGTCGGCTGCCTCCAGCTCTTTCAGGTAGCGGCTGACGGGCAGCAGGGGGTAGTCGCTGCCGAAGATGATCTTCTCCGGGCCCACCATCTCCGCCGCCAGGCGGTAAATCTCCGGCCGGTAGAGGTAAGGGGAGGCGGCGGTATCGAAGTAGACCCGGCGCAGGACCTCGGGGCCTTCCTTTTTCATCAGGCCGTAAAAGGGCAGGCCGCCGCCCCAGTGGGCCAAAATCCAGTCGACTTCGGGAAAGGCCTTGATGGCCGAATATAAGGCTGGCAGGGACAGGGCGGCTTTCCCCGGGTAGGTGGGTCCCACCGGGTCGTTGGTGTGGAGCAAGAGGGGCGCCCGGTAATGCTGGCAAAGCTCAGCGATGGGCGCCAGCACCGCAGTCAGGTCCTCTCCCAGGTCGGTTTCATACCAGGCCAACTCGCCCACGCCCCGAAACCCCGAGGCCAGGCAGCGTTCTACTTCACGGCGGGCGCCGGGTTCCAGGATGTGCACCGCACAAAACCCCATGAGGGTTCGGGGAAAGCGGCGCATGGCCTCCAAAATCACTTCGTGCTGACGGCGCCAGAGGCCTTCCCGCCGCCAGGGAAAGCCCATGACCACCGCGGCCTCAACCCCGGCCTCGGCCATGGTCGCCACCATCTCCTCCGGCCCCACCAGCTTGGATTTGGGCGAATCGTACAGCAGGCGAAAGGCCGGCTCATCGGCAAAGTAATCCTCACGGTGGCGGCAGACTTCCTCCGGGAAGACATGGGTGTGACCATCCAGAATCATACTCATACTATGGCGCTAAACGTCTTGAGGCGCAAGCCCTTTCTGGGATGGATAACCATCGGGAAAAGCTGATTTTTTCCCATGGCCGGCGGCCGGCGGCCGCAAATCGGCCCTTTTCCCTTGGTTTGCCCCCCTTTTTTGGATAAAATATCCATAATGTCAACGATCTGGAGAGTTCTCGCCTTTTTCCTGCTGGGGTGGCTGGCCATCCCCGGAACCCCCACCTGGGCGGCCGGGCCGTTTACCTACCGCTTGCCCCAGGGCTCGGGGGTGGACCCGGCCGCGGTCACCGTGGTCGGCGAACCTCAGACCCACCACATCGTGCGCTATGAGAATCTCTATAAGATCGCCCGGGATTACGACCTGGGGTTCTGGGAGCTGGCCAATTTTCACCGCTCCCTGGATCACTTCTATCTGCCCTGGGAAACCGATATCGTCATTCCCACCCAATGGATCATCCCCCAAGTCGCCAATCCTCCCGGTTACCTGATCAATGTGGCCGAGCTCCGGGGCTACCGGTTTTTCCCGGATAAGCACGAAGTCTGGACCTATCCCATCGGCATCGGGGTCTTCGAATACAAAACTCCCATCGGCAAGCATTTCCGGGTGCAGAACAAAGCGGTCGATCCCGGCTGGCGTATCCCCCCGGGCCTCCAGGCCAAATACGGCATGGCCTATATGCCGCCGGGGGAAGACTGTCCCGTGGGCAACCGCTGGATGGGCTTGTCCCACTACGGCCTCCACGGCACCCACGCCCCCATGGGGGTGGGCCGCCTGGTCAGCCACGGCTGTATCCGCCACTACCCCGAGGACATTATCAAGCTCTTTGACATGACCCCGGTGGGCACCTCGGTGGAGATGATTTATGAGCCGGTGAAATTCGGTTTTCTCCAGGGGCGCGCCTATGTGGAGGTGCATCAGGACATCTACTCCCGGATCCCGGATATGCTCCAATACGCCATAAAGCGCCTCCAGGACACCAACCTGGCCGGCCGGATCAACTGGGACCGCTTCATTATGGCCGTGGAAGAAAAAACTGGGGCTCCGGTCGATATTAGCCGATAAATCTTACACCTCCTCAATCCCGTCGGGATTATCCCTGCCAGGAGAGAACCAGAGTGGGGCGAGGGGTCGTCTCTGTGCCTGACTTCCCCTTAACCGGCTGGTATTTCCTTCCGGCGCAACATCCTTGATTCCGGTTCCGACGTGTTATAGGGAAAGGTATCCGCATGCCGCCTCCAGCGCCCGGCAGGTTATGCCATAATTTTGGCTTCCCGGCCTCGCCAGGTGTCCTGGCAGGAAAAATAAGGTTGATTTGACCCGCAACCGGGATAGTCGCATGGAACCGGACAACGTGAAGCATCGCCTCCTGAGTCTCAAGGCCGCTACGTTTCTTTTAATAGTGATCTTTTGTCTCTGGCGCTTGAGCGCTACCACGGCGGACCCGGATCTGTGGGGCTACCTGGCCTTTGGCCGGCTGTTCTGGGGTCAAGAACAATTTCCCTATCTCGATGTCTTTGCTTATGTTCCCACCCTGAAGCCCTGGGTCTATCATGAATGGCTCACCGGGGTGGTATTTTACCCAATTTACTGGACCCTGGGGGCCCCCGGCCTCCAGGTGCTCAAGTATGCTTTTGGCCTGGCTACCGGGGGCGCGATCTACCTCACCGCCCGCCGGCGCGGCGCCGATTTTCTGACCACGGCCCTTATATTATGTGTTTGCCTCGTGGGCATGTCGTTTGGTTACAGCCCGGTCCGGGCCCAGGTGTTCACTACTTCTTTTTTGCCCTTTTCCTCTACCTCCTGGAGGACGCCAGGCTGTCGGGGGACTGGGGTAAGCTATGGCTCCTGGTGCCGATCCAGATCGTCTGGTGTAACCTGCACGGCGGTTTTCTCGCCGGCTTGGGGTTGGCGCTGTTATACGCCGTGGGGGAAGCCCTGTCTCGCCGGCCTTTCTGGCCCTACCTTTTGTGGTTCCTATTGTCCGGCCTGGCCACGGTGATCAACCCCTATGGCCTGAAATACTGGAGTTACCTGGCCCAGGCGGTGACGATGCCGCGTCCTGAAATCACTGAATGGGTTTCGGCATTTGAAGCGTATAAACATGGCTTTTTGGCCGGTCAAGAATTTGGCTACAGCCTGGCCTTGATCGCCGTGGCGGTCTCTTTGTCCTGGTGGGCCCGCTGGCGGGAAATCACCCCGGCCCTGGTACTCCTGTTCACCGGTTACCTGGCGGTAACCCACAGTCGGCACCTGGTCTTGTTTGCCTTGACCTTCGGGGCTTATATACCTGCCTTGCTCACCGCTTATTTCCGGGAATTAAGCACCCGGCCCGGTTGCATGGATTGGGTGCATCGCCTGGGCTGGAAAATCCCCGCCCTGGCGATAATCTCCCTCACCTGCTTGTTCGCCTTCCGGTTAGCCAGTCGCCATCCCCTGCAACTGGTAGCCACCTCAGAACCGCGTGGGGGAGTTGCAACCGGGATGTATTATCCGGTGGGCGCCATTGATTATTTAGAGCAGCGTCATCTTTCGGGAAAATTATTGGTTGATTTCACTTGGGGAGAATATTGTCTCTGGAAATTATACCCTCGATGCCGTGTGGCTCTTGATGGACGTTACGAGACCGTTTATCCCGAAAATGTGCATAAGGAATATTTCGATTTTCTCATGGCCCGCAAGGGTTGGCGAAATTTTTTGGACCATTATCCGCCGGACCTGATCTTGATTGAACTCCGCTCCGAGCTGCATGGCCTTTTGAGCCGCGATCCCGAGTGGCGCCAGGTTTATGCCGATCCCGGCTGTGTTCTGTTCCGGCGACACCGACAGATCCCGCCCGGACCGGCTCAGGCCTCCAGCCAACCGTGAGGTCCGGCCTTCGAGGGGGCCGCCGACGTGACCGGCGTTCGTTGGCGACGCAGCCGGATTTTTTTGCCACTAAAGGTTCTGGAACCTCATGACGTACGATTGCCTGATCCATAATGCCCTGGTCCTGACCCTGGCGCCCGGCGCCAAGCCTCTTTCTCACGGCTATGCGGCGGTTGAGGGGGGAAAAATCGCCGCGCTGGGGCAGGCCGATGCTATACAAGACCTCCCCCCCGCCCGGGAGCGTCTGGACGTCCATGGGGCCCTGGTCCTTCCCGGTTTGGTCAATACCCATTGCCACGCTCCCATGGTCTGGTTCCGGGGCCTGGCCGACGACCTCCCCTTGCAGCAATGGCTCACGGAGTGCATCTTTCCCGCCGAGGCCGGCTGGCTCGATGCCGACAAGGTCTATTGGGGCGCGCTCCTGGCCGCGGCCGAAATGATCCGGGGAGGCGTCACCACCGTGGCCGACGGCTATTTTTTTGAGGCCGCGGTGCGCCAGGCCCTGGCTGACGCCGGCCTCCGGGCCGTGGTGGCCCAGGGGGTAGTGGACTTCCCGGCTCCCGGCGTCCCGGACCCCGCCCGCAACCTCGAGGTGGCCGCAGAATTTCTGGACACGGGCTCGGCCTACCGGGACCGGCTCACTTCGGCCGTCTTCTGCCACTCCCCCTATACCTGCGGGCCGGAGACCCTGCAAAAGGCCAAGGACCTGACCCGGGCCCGGGGGGTGCCCTTTTTCCTCCACCTGGCCGAGACTCGGCAGGAAGTCGACGACCTCACGTGCCGGACCGGCCTGTCCCCGGGAGCTTACCTGGACCGTTTGGGCGTCCTGGATGAGCTAACGGTGGCGGTTCACGCCGTGTGGCTCCCGCCCCCCGACCGGGAACTCCTGGCCCGCCGGGGTGTAAAGGTGAGCCATTGTCCCGAAAGCAATCTGAAGCTGGCGGCCGGTGTCGCCCCCATCCCCGATCTGCTCAAACTCGGGGTGACGGTGGGGCTGGGGACGGATGGGGCCGCCTCCAACAACAACCTCGACCTCTGGGGCGAAATGAGCCTGGCGGCCCGGCTCCACAAGGTCTGGGGCCATGACCCCACCCTGCTGCCCGCCGCCCAGGTGGTGGGGCTGGCCACCCGGGAGGGTGCGCAAGTCCTGGGGCTGGGCGAGATCACCGGGACCCTGGAGATCGGCAAAGCCGCCGACCTGATTGTGGTGGACGTAAACCAGCCCCACCTCACCCCGCTCTACGACCCTTACTCCCATCTGGTCTATGCGGCCCGGGCCGCCGACGTGCGGCATGTCATGGTGGGCGGCCGCTGGCTTCTCCATGACCGCCGGTTCACCACCCTGGATTGGCCCGCCCTCGCCGGTAAAGCCCGGAAGCACCGCCGGGACCTGGCCGCCTTCTGCCGGCAACTCCGGCCCCGCTCCTGACCTGACCACTGGCGCTTCGGGAAAAATCTGATAGAATTTAACCGGGTTAAGGATCCCGAATCCGGTAATCTCTCTATACAAGGAAAAGCGGCGCCCATGGCCAGAACCCACGTCCAGACCAGGGAATTCCTCGCCTCCCGACTTGACTTCCTCATTAATACCCCCGAGGTCCTGCGCCTGGTGAATGACATCACCACCTGCACCGTGGAGTGGGAAGACCATCCAGACCTGGAAGCCCTGGAGCAGGCCGGCGGCCGGGAGCTCTTTCCCTGCTTCACCACCTACCTCCAGCGGCACCCCATGGAAGTCCGGGGGGTCATTTATCCAAACCTGACGGAAAATGAGCACGTCATCTCCCATGTGATCCGGCTGGACTTGGCGGATTTCCAATTTTTTTTCCGGCTGCGCACTACCCAGACCGCTTTCCTGCTCTCCCCCTTCCACTGCCGGTTCCTCAGCATGCTCTTCGGGCGGCTGGTGATCCAGCATTTGTCTCTGGCGGCCCGGGAACAGGAGGGCTTCTACCCCTTTACCCCCTACTCCCTGGAAGAACAGGTGGTGGCCGACTATCTCCAGAGCCTGACCCAGGCGCCCTGCGCCACCATCAAGCTGGACGCCCAGGACAACCCCTATATCGGCTCCATGCTCTACACCGCCGCCGACTTGCGCCGCTGCGGCATGCTGGACAAAGTGCGGGAGGAGGCCATCATCCGGGCTTGGCGCCTGTTCAAGCGTCTCCTCTATTATTCGGTGGAAGGGGAACGCCTGTTCACCGGGTTTGCCATTTTGACCAACTACCGCCCCTTAGAGTACTACCGCCAGCGGTGGCCTTCCCTCCTCTGGTTTCATGAAGCCAACTATACCGCCCTGGACCAGGGGCTGCAGGGCCTCCGACAGTTCCTCCTCAACGCCGATGGCCGCTCCACCTTCCTGGCCTCGTACAACAGCCGGATCGTGGGCCTCCTCAAGTTTACTCAAGGAACCCACCGGCAGCTTGCCACCACCATTGCCTGGCGTACGGTGCTGCCCCTGGCCACCATTTCCCACCGGGGCCAGGTAAGCTTTTGGGTCGCCTTGAAGGGCCGCAAAAACCCGCGCATCCGCCTCTCCCTCCTGGAATACCGCCAGGGCCACCTCCACATCCCCCTGTTCCAGGACATTTTCTGGCAGGAGATGGAGCGCCAGTTAAAGGAGGTCTGCCCCCGCTGCAGTATCGAAGGGGCCGGGACCGTGCCCCGCCTCAAGTCATTGCTGGAGGTGGTGCGTCGCAGCGGCCACGGCGCCATCTTCCTCCTGGGGATGAGCCAGGACCGGCTCGATGACCCTCACACCCCCATTGAAAACCAGGTGCGTCTGGCCCAGCCGGCGCCCCTCGCCGAACCGTGGCTCCAACACTTCATCGGCCTGGCCAAGTCCGACGGCGCCGTGATCTTCAACGACCGGCTGGAGGCCTGCCAGTTCCGGGCCCGACTGAAACCCGCCAACATCTGCCTGCTGCCGGACCAGGACGACCTGGGCGGCGGTATGCGCCACCAGGTAACCCGGGAGTTTACGGCCTATGCCCTGGACGTCTTGGGCATCTGCGTCTCCCAGGACAGTTATATCTCCCTCTACCGCCACGGCAAGCTGGTGAGTAGGTTGTATTAGGAAAGAAAATTTGAGGGGAGGGCCGGGGGACGCGAGTCCCCCGCCCTCCCCTCAAGCTCCCCTCCCAACCCCCTTTAAAAGTAGGGGCGACCCGCTGGGTCGCCCTTGCATGAGGGATTGGAGACCGAGAGGTATCCCGTTCTCAGGCTCCCCTTGGGAACCAGAAAAAATTGGCTGGCGTTGCCAGAGACCATGTAGCCGCAGGCTTTAGCCTGCGTTTACCAAGGTGGGTGACTGTTCCCAGTTGCTCACGAATCGGAGGATCACCATGACCATGGAGCACTATGTCCGCGCCATCGCCGGCAGTTTCATCTTGCTGTCTCTGCTTTTGGGCTATGTCTACACCCCCTACTGGCACCTTTTCACCGCCTTTGTGGGCGCCAACCTCCTCCAGTCGGCCTTCACTAAGTGGTGCCTGATGGAAGACATCTTGCATAAACTGGGCGTGCCCAAGGCTGGCTAATCTTTGGTGGCATAGGCTTTCCAACCTGTGCAGCCGCAGGCCGAAGGCTAAGATTAAGAGGAGACCACGCATGCGGTTAAAGGACAAGGTCGCGATTATCACCGGCGCCGGCACCGGCATCGGCGAGGCCATCGCCCATAAGTTCGCCCGGGAAGGGGCCTGCCTGGTTTTGAACGGCCTGCCCACCGATCCGGTGCGGGAGGTGGCGGAGGCCATCGTGGCCGGCGGCGGCCAGGCGGTCGCATATCTCGGCGATGTGGCCGAAGAAACCGCGGCCCGGGCCTGTGTGGCTCTCGCCCTTCAACACTTCGGTCGCCTCGATGTCCTGGTGAACAACGCCGGCATCT
Organism: uncultured delta proteobacterium; assembly: GCA_963812015.1. GTDB lineage: Bacteria > Desulfobacterota > Desulfobaccia > Desulfobaccales > 0-14-0-80-60-11 > 0-14-0-80-60-11. The sequence continues at coordinate 260,623 of CAWETI010000003.1, forward strand.
TCATCGCCAACGCCGAAACCGACGACTACCGGATTGAGGATTTCGACCGCACGGTGCGGCATAATCTCCGCACCGCCTTTCTCATGACCAAGTTCGCCCTGCCGTATCTCCAGAAAAGCCGCGGCAACATTATTTGCGCCGGCTCCGAGGCGGGATGCAACGGCTCGCCGGGATTCACTCCGTATGGCGGCAGCAAGGCTTTTTTACATGCCTTTATGCAGGGGGTGGCATTAGAGCAGGCCAAATATGGCGTGCGGGCCAACTGCGTCTGCCCCGGCCCCATCGACACCGCCTGGACGCGTCCGGACACCGGTCCCCTGGACGAAGCCATGGCGAAGTCGATTGATGCCGTCGTGCCCCTGGGCCGCCGGGGCACCCCGGAAGAAATGGCGAATATCTATGCTTTCCTGGCTTCCGATGAGGCCAGCTATGTGACGGGGGCGCTGTGGCTGGCCGACGGGGGTGTCACCCCCGCCAAGGACAGTATGGGAGCCAACGTGCCGGAGGAGCTTCGCCGGGCCCCGGCGGGGGTATTGCCGCTGCGCCATTCCCATGACGGCGAGAACGGCAAGGAAGTATATCGCGCTAAGAAATAGGTCGCCGCGGGGCGATCCGTGAGCGTCATTAGCCTTTATTTGGTCTTTAAGCGGGGTTTGGGAACGATAATAAATTAAAACTTGAATTATAAGATAGATTGCATTAAGATTTTCTTAAATATTAGCGGATTTAGTAAATAGCAATTATAATATCGGTCAAAACCGAATCAACCTATTTCAATAAGCAGGAGAAACATTATGGCGGAAAAGGATTCTTCTGAGATTGAAACTGCCCCAAAGCCAAAACGTACACGGAGGAGCCAGAGTGACGTCCCGCGGCTCTCATTGCGAGAGGTGCTTACTGTTGCTCAAGCAATCACCGACAATTTCGCAGGCCAACCGACTGCGCCTCATCAAATAGCAATGGCTCTCGGGATTTCGCCAACTTCATCTGCATGGCGCACACTCACAGGCGCCGCGGTTGCATACGGCCTTACTACAGGAGCTTATAACTCAGCAAAGATTGGACTGCAGGAACTTGGGCGCCGCGCAACAGCGCCGACAGAAGAGGGTGACGATACAAGGGCGAAAGCAGAGGCAGCTCTAAAACCAAGAATATTCGCCCAGTTCTTCACGAAATATAACCGGAATAAGTTCCCCCCAGACAACATTGCGAAAAATGTTCTGCAACTAGATTTTTCGGTTCCATTGGACCGAGTAGAAGATGCGCTGTCAACCCTTAAGGATAACGGCGCTTTTGTAGGATTTATACATCAGACTAAAACCGGACCTTTTGTCTCCACAGAAGATTTAAAGCCTTCGCCAGTTACCCTGACAACCTCTGAGCCGGAAATCTTAGAAGAAAAGCCAGCTTCTGCATATATTGAAAACGAGCCACAGTCACCTGCAGGCACACATCCAACAAAGACTGAGGGGAGAACATTTAAGGTATTTATCAGCCACGGCAAGAATATGAATATCGTCGACCAAGTTAAAGACGTTCTTGAACTTTACGATATTGATTATGAAGTCGCAGTTGAGGAAGAAACGACTGCTATTCCTGTACCGCAGAAAGTCTTGGCTGCGATGCGACGTTGTGATAATGGCATCATGATTGTTTCTGCAGATGACGATGCGGCGGCCGCGGCAGGAACTATAAACAATAATGTGCTAATAGAAATCAGAGCGGCATTTGTGCTTTATGATCAAAAGGTGGTATTGCTTTGGGATAAGCGGATGAAGGTGCCATCGAATCTACAGGGTTTGTATCGTTGCGAGTTCGAAGGAAATCAACTTTCATTTGCCGCTGGAACTAAGTTAGCGAAGGCAGTCAAAGGATTTCGGAAGTGAGTGCCCCACAATTGCTTATAGCCTCCAACCTAGTGTGGTTACACCTCATGAACTCCCATCTTTAACCAGCCATCCAGCGCCCTTAAAGCCCTTTCCGCATAAGCTGCACCCCGGAGTTTCTTGGGGATGCGGCCCTCTAATGGCGAAAACAGCCCGAAGTTGACGTTCATGGGCTGAAAATTTTTGGTGGCGGTGTTGGTGAGGTGTCCGATGAGGGCCCCCAGCGCGGTCTCCCGGGGCGGGGTGATGAGCGGGCGGGACGTGGCCTGGCGAGCGGCGTTGATCCCCGCCAGCAAACCCATGGCCGCGGATTCTACATACCCCTCCACCCCGGAGATCTGCCCCGCCAGAAAGATCTGGGGATAATTGATTAAATTGAGGTGGGCTGACAGCAAACCCGGGGAGTGGATAAACGTGTTGCGGTGGATGGACCCCAGGCGCACGAACTCGGCTGACTCCAGCCCCGGGATGAGGTGGAAGACCCGTTCCTGCTCCCCGTACTTCAGCTTGGTCTGGAACCCCACCAGGTTGTACAGGGTGCCTTCCCGGTTCTCGGCCCTGAGCTGGACCACCGCGCAGGGCTGGCGGCCGGTGTGGGGGTCCACCAGGCCCACGGGCTTTAAGGGGCCGAACAGGAGGGTCCGATAGCCCCGGGCCGCCATGATTTCCACCGGCAGGCAGCCCTCGAAGTAGCGGGGCTCTTCAAAGGCCCGCAACGGCACCTGCTCGGCGCCCATCAACGCCTCATAAAAGGCGGCGTACTCGGCCTCGGAAAACGGGCAGTTGAGGTAGTCATCCCCGGCCCTGTAGCGGGAGGCCCGGAAGACTTTTCGTAAGTCGATGGACTCCGCCGCCACGATGGGGGCGATGGCATCATAAAAGTGCAGATGCGCCTGGCCGGTGAGTTTCCCCAAAGCCTCGGCCAGGGGCTCGGAAGTCAGCGGCCCGGTGGCAATGACCGTGGTCTGCTCCGGGTCCGGGGCCGCAATTTCTTCCCGGATGATTTCGATAAGAGGCTCGGCTTCCAGGGCCCGGGTGATGAACGCCGCGAACTCCCCCCGGTCCACCGCCAGGGCCTTGCCCGCGGGCACCCGGGTGGCCAGGGCCGCGGCCATGATCAGGGAATCGAGCCGCCGCATCTCCTCCTTGAGAAGACCCACGGCGCTCTCAACCCCCTCGGCCCGGAGGGAATTGCTGCACACCAGCTCCCCCAGTAACGGCGACTGGTGGGCCGGAGAAAATTTCCGGGGCTTCATCTCATAGAGACGGACCTTAACCCCCCGGCGGGCCGCCTGCCAGGCCGCCTCACTCCCCGCCAGCCCCCCGCCGATGATGGTGATGGCGGGATGATAGTGAGAAGGATTGAGGGGAGGACCGGGGGATTTTTCGTAAGTCAATTCCCCCGCCCTCCCCTCAAACTCCCCTCCCAACCCCCTGTAAGGGGTTGGGGGAGGGGGCGTGGGGGAGGGGGCAGGGGCTATCCGCCCCTGGCCCCCTTCCCCACAATATCTCCACTCACTCATTGACGGCCGCATTGGCGGCGGCGGCCTCCTGGTGGCCGCATTCGTCCCGGGGGCAGAGGATTTTCTTGCCTTTTTTCATGAGCCAGGGGAACTGGCACTTAGGGCAGGCCTGTTCCTGGGGCGGCTGGTTCATGGTGAAATCGCATTTAGGGTAGTTGCTGCAGCCGTAAAAAAAACCCCGCCGGGACCGGCGTTTCGTCAGGTGCCCGCCGCAGCCCTCCCGGGGGCAGCGGTGGGCGGCCTCGTCTTCCGGGGACTGGGGGACTACCTGCCCCTGGGCGTCCCGGGTGAAATTTTGGGTGAATCTGCACTTGGGATAGCCGGAACAGCCGAGGAATTCTCCCAGGCGTCCCCGGCGCACCAGCAGTTCTTTTTTGCACTTGGGGCAGGAGAGTCCGGTTGGTGTGGGCTTGCCCCGGGTCGCCGGGGCCTGCTCCGGCGCTTCTCCCGGGGCCGGGGGGGAGGCCGGTTCCATTCCCTGGAGGATGATCTGTCCCCGGGCATCCCGGGAAAAATCGCCCGTGAAGCCGCACTTGGGATAAGCGGAGCACCCCACGAACTCGCCGTTTTTGCCCCAGCGCACCACGAGGTCGGCGCCGCACTCCGGGCATTTCAGTTCGGTGGGCACGCTCTTCACCCGGCGCATGCCGGTCTTGGCCGCATCCAGATTCTGGGCGAAGGCGCCGTAAAAATCCCCCATGAGCTGCTGCCAGGGGATCTTGCCTTCGGCCACCCGGTCCAGGTCGTTCTCCATGCCCGCAGTGAACTTGGGGTCCATGATATCCGGAAAATTCTCCACCAGGAGATCGCTCACCACCAGCCCCATCTCCGTGGGCTTGAGGGCGGTCTTCTCCTTCACCACATAGAGGCGGTCCTGGAGGTTGGTGAGGATGGTGGCGTAGGTGCTGGGCCGGCCGATCCCCTGGACCTCCAGTTCCTTGATGAGGGAGGCCTCGGTATAGCGGGCCGGGGGCTTGGTAAAGTGCTGCTGGGGGTCGAAATCCCGCAGGGTAAGGAGATCCCCCGCGGCCAGGCGGGGAAACTTCGCCGGGCCCGCAGCCTCTTCGGTTTCCCGGGACTCCTGATAAACCTTGGTGAAGCCGGGGAACTTGAGGACCGAGGCGGTGGCCCGGAAGAGATAATCTCCGGCGCTGATGTCCACGGTGGTCAGGTCAACGACCGCCGGCGCCATCTGGGAGGTCACGAACCGTCGCCAGATCAGGTCATAGAGGGCCAGCTCATCTTTACTCAGAAAGGCTTTGACGTCCTGGGGCCGCCGCATCACCCCGGTGGGCCGGATGGCTTCATGGGCCTCCTGGGCCCCCTTGGGGCTTTTGAACCGGTTGGGGGCCGCGGGGAGATACTCGCCGCCGTAAGTCTGATCGATGAAGCTTCTCAGCGCCTCCAGCGCCTCCGCCGACACCCGGGTGGAGTCACTGCGCATGTAGGTGATGAGGCCCACGGGGCCTTCGTCCCCCAGATCCTTGCCTTCATAGAGCCGCTGGGCCAGGCTCATGGTCTTTTTGGGGGGGAACCGGAGCTTGCGGTTGGCCTCCATCTGGAGGCTGCTGGTGATGAAGGGCGGCGCCGGGTTGCGCCGCTGGGGCTTGGTGTCGATTTTGGCGACCCGAAACTCCGCGGTGTCCAGGGCATCCAGGATCTTCTCCACCGCCACCACGCTGCCGGGCTTGATATTCTTGTTCTTATGCTTGTAGAGGTAGGCTTGGAACGGCGGGGGCGCGCCCGCCTCCAGACAGGCGTCCAGGGTCCAGTACTCCTCGGGGACAAAGGCCATGATGGCCCGTTCCCGGTCGCACACCAGGCGCAGGGCCACGGACTGCACCCGGCCGGCGCTTAACCCCGTTTTGACCTTCTGCCACAACAGCGGGCTGATCTGGTAGCCCACCAGACGGTCCAGGATGCGCCGGGCCTGCTGGGAATCGTAGCGGGGCCGGTCGAGCTTCACCGGCTTCGCCAGGGCCGCCTTGATGGCCTTGGGGGTCAACTCCAGGAGCAGCACCCGGTGGAAGCGGTGGTTTTTCTCTCCCAGGACCTCAGCGATGTGCCAGGCGATGGCTTCCCCTTCCCGGTCCGGGTCCGGCCCCAGGTAGATCTCCGAGATGCCTGCGGCCGCTTCCTTCAAATCCTTGATGACCTTGGCTTTTCCCAGGATAGTGACGTATTTGGGCGCAAATTCGTGTTCCAGGTCCACCCCCAGCTCGTTTTTGGGCAGGTCCTTGATGTGCCCTTTGCTGGAGACCACCTGGATGTCGGCGCCCAGGTATTTTTGCAAGGTTTTCGCCTTGGTGGGTGATTCCACGATGAGTAATGATTTAGGCATAGGCTAGGTTATATACATTATTTTAAATCTGGGTCAATCGGGATGGACCCTTCTCAGCCGCATGGTTGGCGCATGAAGCATTTTTTTAAGCTCTTGCGACCGGCCTTAAGAAGCAGAGAGAAACCGTGCAGCCCGTCAATGAGCAATTTTGCCGTGGCGGCGCCAGGGGTTGTGGGTCGGAATCCGTACCAGGGTCCCGGCCTCCTTGCTCCGGAGGGCAGAGTTCCCCCCGGTCTTGATAGCCCCTAAAGATCCGGTGGATGGTCTCGGTCCCACCCCCAACGGCGCCGCGGCCCTGCCCATGCCCAGGGAGGCCCCGGTGATGATCAAGGCTCTGCCGCTCAGTTCGGCTCTTTTGCCGCCCAACGTTAATCATTGCCGTCGCAATCCGGTTATGTGCAAAATAATTATTCGAGGCGGATTAGCCAGGGGGGGGATTGAAAAAGTTCGCAGGAAAAAATAGAGCGCCGAGCGTCAAAATCACGACACTATTTGCCAAAAATTCCGACGGACCCTAGTAACGACAAATCACTTTTTTCGTTTTTTTCGTTAATAACCTCCGACATATTTTCGTATACGTTAATTAAAAGCTATCAGCCATCTATGGTTATGAAAAGTTCTCACGTATCCAACACATAACACTTGCCCGGCAGTTCCTTCACCAGGCCCTGGAGTTCCAGGAGGGTGAGGCGGGCCAGCACGTCCTTGACGGGGAGGCGGGCGGTTTGGACCAACTCCTCCAACTGTACCGGCTCCGAGCCCAAGAGTGGCAGCAGGGGGTCCTCCGGCGCCGGCCGGAGGGGGCCGGGGGCTTCCGCTACCCGGCCGGCGGGGGCGGCCGGGGCGAGCCCGGGACCGGGAGCCAGGCGCAGGGCGGGCAACTCCTGGAGGATATCTTCCACGTCCTGGACCAGCTTGGCCCCCTCCTGGATGAGGCGGTGCGGCCCCAGGCTGGTGGGGGAGTCGATGGGGCCGGGCACCGCAAAGACCTCCCGGCCCTGGTCCAGGGCATAGCGCACCGTGATGGCGGTGCCGCTGGTGGACCCCGCTTCGATCACCACCACCCCCAAAGCCAGGCCGCTGATGATGCGGTTGCGGATGGGGAAATTCTTGGCATCCGGGGGGGTGCCCAGGGGAAACTCGCTGACCAGGGCCCCCCGGGCCGGGATTTCCTGGTAAAGTTGGCGGTTTTCCGGCGGGTAGACCACGTCCAGGCCGCAGCCCAAGACCGCCAGGGTGCGGCCGCTCATCTCCAAAGCCCCCTGGTGGGCGGCGGTATCGATGCCCCGGGCCAGGCCGCTCACCACCGTCACGCCCCGGGCAGCCAGGGCCCCGGCCAGGCGGCGGCCGGCCTTGAGCCCGTAATAAGAAGCCCCCCGGGTCCCCACGATGGCCACCGCCAGGCTGTCTTCCGGCGCCAGCGTCCCCTTGATAAAGAGAAAGGGCGGCGGATAGGGGATCTCCTGGAGCCGGAGGGGGAAGCGGGGATCATCCCGGGTGACCATCTCGGCCCCCAGGGCCGTGAGCCGGGCCAGCCGCTCCTCCAGCTTATCCCAATCCCGGAAGGTGAGGATGGCCTGGGCCAGGGCGGGAGTGATGCCCTTGACGGCCACCAGGTCCTTAAACGAGGCTGTAAAGACGGCGGCGGGGCCGCCGAACCGCTGCACCAGGCGCTGGCCCAACACCAGCCCCACCCCGGGGATACTCCGGAGGCCCAGCCAGGGGAGTTTGTCGGTCATGGCACCTTCCCGTTCAGGATGTCGGCGCCCATGGCGGTGGTTCGCCATGAACCCGCCACGTGAGCATGCTTGATCTCTTGAGGTCAGGTTGAGCTGAAAGTATGGTTCCGGTTCTAATCGATTTAGGGCTTGAGCACAAGGAAAAAGCCGGTGATGCTCAGCAAAATTTAGGGAGACAGACTCCCCTGCCGATTTACCATGATCTGCAGGGCCGCAGGTTTGCCGATGGTCGAGTATGGCGAAATTGTCCTAAACAGTGGAATATTAAAGAACCATATACTATCATGCTGACCAGTTGTAGTTTCCCTGCGGGGAGAGGTGGCTTTTGGGGTTCAACCCGGGAGCAGAGGCTTCGGATACGCTTTGGGCGGGTGAAACTCGGGCTTCCGGATAATCATGGATTAAATCAATGAGTTGAAGGAATAATTATGTCCGTTGAGGAAGGCCGTACTCTGGGCCGGGATGATTGGGGGCCCGCCAACCCCACCTGGGCCATTTTTCTGGTGAGCGTCTTGGGGTTGTTTCTGGAAATGCTGCTCATTCGCTGGATTTCCACGGAAATTCGGATATTCGCCTACTTACAGAACACGGTGTTGGTGGTCTGCTTCCTGGGTTTGGGTTTGGGTTGCTTTACCAGTCGCCAGCCCATAGTCATGCGGAAGCTTCTCATCCCCTTGTTATTTTTGGTCACGATCATGGCTATCCCCATAACGCGCCAAGAGGTCGGGAACATCAGCGAAATGTTGAGCGGTATTGGGGACTATGTGATCTGGTACCAGGCGGCCAGCACCAGTTTGGGCAAGATAGTGGTGGGGTCGCTCCTTACCTTGTTGCTCATGGTTCTGCTCCTGGAAATGTTTATACCCTTGGGCCGCCTCTTGGGGCGTTTACTGGATGAGCATCCCCGTATTATCTGGGCGTATTCGGTCAATATCGGCGGCAGCTTTGTCGGTACCTGGCTGTTTGTGTTGTTGAGTATCCTGTATCAGCCTCCGGTAATCTGGTTTGGGGTAATGGCGTGCCTTCTGCTCTATTTCATAGTCAAAAGCCGCCGATGGAAACTTGATACCGCCCTGCTGATCGCCATAGTGATTATTTCCTGGGCCACCTACGAACCCGCCCTGAAAATCCTGTGGTCCCCCTACCAAAAGTTGGTGGTCACAAAGACCAAGGATGGAGCCAACAAGCAGATTCTCGTCAACAATGTCGGCTATCAGGTCATGTTGGATTTAAAAAATCCTCCGGTGCAAACCCGCCCAGACCGGTTTCCTCCCGAAATGCTGGGCCTGAGCCAGTACGATATCCCGTTGCTGGTCCATCCCCATCCCCAGAGCATTCTCATTGTGGGCGCGGGTTCCGGCAATGATGCGGCGGGGGCGCTCCGCAATGGAGTGCGCCGGATTACGGCGGTGGAGATTGATCCGGCCATCATTGCCCTGGGGCGTCGATATCATCCCGAAAAGCCCTACGACTCTCCCTCGGTTAACCTGGTCAATGACGATGCCCGTTCCTTTTTTGCCACTTCCAAGGATAGGTACGATGTCATTTCCTTCGGTCTCTTAGATTCACATACGACCACCGCCATGACCAATGCCCGCCTGGACCATTATGTCTACACCCAGGAGAGTATTGTCCGGGCCAAATCCCTGTTGGCTCCCGGCGGCATTATGGTCTTGAGCTTCGAGGCCCAAAAAGAGTTTATTGCTGATCGCATGGCCGGCGTCCTGCGGGAGGTCTTCGGTGGGGAACCGATTTGTTTCCGCATACCCGATACGGGCTATGGCTGGGGCGGGGTGCTCTTCATAACGGGGGACCTGGAGGCGGCGAAAAGCCAGATCGCCCAAAATGAGAGATTGTCGGCCTTCATACAAGCCTGTCAGGCAAAAGAGCCGGTGCCCCTGACCTATACCACGAAGATCACCACGGATGACTGGCCTTACATCTATCTCCGCAGCCCCGGCATTCCCCTCCTGTATTTTATGCTGGCCGGGTTGATGGTCCTGTTGGTGATTCGCTGTCGGAGTTACCTCAATCTCGGCCAGCTTATCCGGGCCTGGGATCGTTCTCACTGGCATTTCTTCTTCCTGGGCGCCGCTTTCCTGTTGCTGGAGGTGCAAAATATCAGCAAAGCCGCGGTGGTGCTGGGTAATACCTGGGACGTCAATGCCGTGATCATCTCCGGGGTCCTGACGATGATTCTGCTGGCCAATCTGGTGGCGGCGCGTTTCCCCCACCTGCCCCTGAAAGCCACGTATATCGCCCTGGTCGCCACCTGCCTGCTCCTCTATTTTGTGGACCTCTCACGGTTTGCCTTTTTACCGTATGCCACCAAGGCGGTAATCATCGGCGCCCTCACCACCTTGCCCATGCTCTTCAGCGGCATCGTGTTCATCCGCTCCTTTGCGGTAGTGGCCGGGAGAGACGTGGCCTTGGGGGCCAATTTAATCGGCGCCCTGGTGGGCGCTCTGCTCCAATCCGTCACGTTTGTCACCGGCATTAAAGCCCTGTTGCTCATGGTGGCCGGGCTCTATCTCCTCTCCATGCTGACCCGGCCCAAAGTTTTGGAGCTGGAGCAGGCGCCGGCCCGGGAACCTGTCCCAACGGTTCCGTAAACCTTACCGAGATACTTTGTTTGCGGCTAGTGTCATGTCCCGGGAGTATCTTGCAATTGCCGACTTCCATTCCCGGAGGCTGTTGTAGGGGCGGTTCGCGAACCGCCCCGACGAAAATCTCCCAAACAAGGGGAAATTTTTTTGAAAGATATATCTGGGACGCAACACGAGAGTTATTTTTTAAGAGAAGCGAGGGTCTTTCGGACAACCGGTATCGGGTGAAGTGAGGGGCGGATGCGGTGTGGTTTTGGCAGGCAACTGCACCGGCGAGATTGCCTCTAGGGCTGACCTTCTTTGGCCTCTAAGCGGGCCTCGATGCGCCGGGCCAGGGGGATCAACTCCTCCAGGCGCTGGCGGCGTTTGGCGCGCTCTGCCTCCGCCAGATGCATGGCTTCCGCCGCGCCTTTGAGGCTGCCCAGGAGGGACCTCAGGGTATCGTCCAGGCTGGCTTCCTGCTGTTTCAACCATTGGTCCACCAGGGGGAAGAAGTACTGGAACTTCAGGCCCTCCCGGTAATTGAGGAGCTGGGCCGCCACCTCTTCCTGGAGCCAATTCTTGAGGGCGGCCAGGGCCCGCTCCAGGTCCCGGAGGAGTTGTTGGCGGGGGTCGACTTTCCCGGCCCGGCCCAGGCGGCGCTTAACGGCGTCCCAGGCCCGGCCCAAAAACCCCATGCCGGAACGCACCCACACCTCCCGGGCAAAGCGCCAGTCGGGGGCCACCTCCAGGTTCAGGAGGGGCACCTCCAGGCCCTGGGGCCGGTGGCTGGCCGCGGCTTTTAGGGTGGGGGCCACAGCCGGCAGGCCCAGGTCCGCAATCTCCCGGTAATAGAGCGTCAGGGATTCCTGGAGGGTCAGGAACAGCGGCTGCCACAAGTGGTCCAGTTCCTGGCGCAGCCACTCTTCCTGCCCCCGGATGAATTCCACCAGGGCGATGTTGACCTCGGCGGTGACATGGTGGGCCGATGCCTTGGCAAAGTCCTGAAATAGTTGATAAAGGGCCGGGCGAAAGGCGGGCGCCCCTCCCGGCGGCGCCAGCTGGTCCCAGTCCGGGGCAAAATTCCGAATAAATTCGTAGAGGTCTTTCCCCACCTGGCCGGAATGCCGGTCCAGCAGGCTGTCCACCCGGGAGTGCAGGACCTTTTTCAGGCGGTTGCCGGCGCCCTCCAGGGTCTGGCTCACCGTGGCCATGGTGGCGTGCAATGGCTGACGCCGGGCCTCCAGGCGGGTTTCCAACTCCTTGATGGCGCTAAGCCCCCGAGTCAGGAGATCGGCGGTGAGTTCCAACTGCTCCCTCAGACCCCGGGCCACCATCTTCACCTGGGCCAGGCTCCCCCCGGCCAGGCGGCGGGTCCGCAGGTCTCCCAGGGCGGCCTTCAGGTCGTGCTCGAACCGGGCCGCTTCCGCATCGGAAAAGGCGGCGGAGTCCGGATTCGTGGCCCACACCTTGAGGACCGCGGCCTCCCGGGGGTCCAGACTCTCGCCCCGGGCCTGTCGGCGGTCCAGGAGCAGCTTCAGGGCGGAAAAGGCATAGATCCGGGGGTCCGGCCCCCAGGAGGACAGCTCCTGGGCCACCCGGTCCCTGATCTTGATCACCTCCGCATAGGAGGTGTGCTCCCCCAGGTCCAGGTTGAGGAGGGCCAGGATATGGGGCATCAGCCCCATTCTCTTCAACTCCGCCAGAAACTGGAAGTCCGCCTGGCGCAGCCCCACCCGGGAGCTGACGACATAGAGCACCAGGTCGCTCTTGATGAGATACGCCAGGACTTGGGAAAGGTGTTGGGGGAAGGGTGAATCGCTCCCCTGGCAGTCCCCCAACTCCACCCCCTCCGCCCCCCAGGGAAAAGGGATGGTGAGGAGCACGTCCTTGAGGTAGACCGCGGTGGCCTCCCCGGTGACCAAGTCCCGGTGGCGGGCCAGATCCGGGCCGGCCAGGGGCAGCAACCCGGTGGCGGGCATGAGGTCCTTGAGAAGATCGTAACCCTCCAGGTAGGACCTGAGGAGCAGGTAGTTCTGATCCAGGCTGCCTCCGGTCCAGAGATCGGCCTCCTGGGCCTCGGCCAGGACCTGGGCCAGGAGTTCCCGGTCCGGGGCCTCCTTCAGGTCCAGGGGGGTGGCCCGGTCCACCAGGCGGGGGTTGGGTAAGAGCCCCAGGGCCCGGTTGATCTCCCCGTTGATTTCCTCCCAGCCTTTGAACCTGAGCTCCGCCCGGGGTTCCGGGCCGGGCTGGACCCGGGTGATCATGGCCGTGAGAATCCCGGCGCCCCGGCGCAACAGGTCTTGGCCCACCAGGGCGTTGATCATGGTGCTCTTGCCGGACTTGACCGTCCCCACCACCGCCAGGCGGCAGCTATCCTCCGCCGCATGGGCCTCTACCTGGGACAGCACCTTCTGCCAGTGCTGGCCCTGGACCGCGGCCTGGGGAAAGAGACCGGTCCATTCCCGGGCCATTTCCTCCAGGCGGCCGATCTCCTCCCTGAAGGCCTGGTGGGCTTGGGTCTCCGGCATGCTAAGGTTCCTGGGTGATACGGGTGAAGTGCATTAACGCCGGCTCACCCCTTCTTAGGGGCAAACCCGGCGATATAGGGGCGGGCTACATCGATGCGGACTCGGTCGGCGATCTCCACGTTGACGATCGGGTCGTCAATATTGATGATGGTGCCGATAATGCCGCCGCTGGTCATGATACGATCGCCCTTTTTCAGGTTGTCCAAGAGCGCCTTATGTTCTTTGGCCTTTTTCTGTTGGGGCCGGATCAGGAGAAAATAAAAGATCACGACCATAAAGATCATGGGCACCACAAAACTCCACATCGGGCTGGCCTCGGGGGCGCCTCCCGCCCCTTGGGCTGCTGCATAGGCCCAGTTAACCACGCGTATTACCTCCCTCATGACGATTTTGATAGAAGTCTCGGCGAAACGCCGCGAAACCATCTTCGGCCACGGCCTGCCGGATGCTGACCATTAACTGTAGATAGTAATACAAATTATGCAAAGTTAAAAGGCGATAAGCCAGAATTTCTCGGGCCACATAGAGATGCCGCAGATAGGCCCGGGAGTAGTGGCGGCAGGTATAGCACCCGCAGGCCGCATCCAGCGGCCCGGCGTCGGAGCCGTGCGCCGCGTTCTTGATCACCACCCTGCCGGTGCTGGTGAAGGCCATGCCGTTCCGGGCGTTCCGGGTGGGGAGCACGCAGTCGAACATGTCCACCCCCCGGGCCACCGCCTCCACCAGGTCTTCCGGGGTTCCCACCCCCATGAGGTACCGGGGCTTATCTTCCGGCAACTCCGGGGTGGTGGCCTCCACCATGGCCAGCATCAGCTCCTTGGGCTCCCCCACGCTCAGGCCTCCCAGGGCGTAACCATCGAAGCCCAGGGCCGCCATGGCCTGGGCCTGTTCCCGGCGCAACTCCGGGAGCATGCCCCCCTGGACCACGGGAAAGAGGGCTGCTTCGGGCCGGTTCCGGGCCGCACGGCAGCGTGCGGCCCACCGCAGGGTCAGGTCCGCGGCCTTGCGCACCTCGGCTTCCGGCGCCGGGTAGCCCGGGCACTCATCCAGGCAGATCATGATGTCCACCCCCAACGCCTCCTGGAGGCCCACCACGGTCTCCGGGGTCAGGATATGGGTGGAGCCGTCCAAATGCGACCGGAAGGTCACCCCTTCGTCGGTGATGGTGCGGAACGGCGCCAGGCTGAAGATCTGGTAACCGCCGGAGTCGGTGAGGATGGGGCCGTCCCAGTGCATGAAGCGGTGCAGCCCCCCCAACTCCCGAATCGTCTCCACCCCGGGCCGGAGGTACAGGTGATAGGTGTTGCTTAAGATGATGGCGGCGCCGATCTCTTGCAAGTCCTCCGGGGTCAGGGTTTTTACCGTGGCGTAAGTCCCCACGGGCATGAACACCGGGGTCTCGATCACCCCCCGGGCCGTGGTGATCTCCCCCAGCCGGGGTCCGGCCGGGCCGGCGGATTTTTTCAGGTTGAATGCAAACATTAGGATAAGATTTTTTGGGGGAGGGGGCTAAGGGTTTTTTCGTAAGTTACCCTTGCCCTTACGAAAAACTTCCCCAGGCCTCCTCCCCCAATCCCGTAAGTTTTAAGTTATAAAATCAACATACAATCGCCATAACTATAAAACCGATAACCTTTTTTCACCGCCGCCGCATAGGCCCCCAAGATCAGCTCCCGGCTGGCGAAGGCGCTCACCAGGAGCAGCAGCGTGGATTTGGGCAGGTGAAAGTTGGTGAGCATCCGTTCCACGGCCTTGAATTGATACCCGGGATAGATAAAGAGGTCGCACCAGCCCTGCTGGGCCGTGAAACCCTGGGGCGAGGCGCAGGCCTCCAGCACCCGGACGCTGGTGGTGCCCACCGCCACCAGGCGTTTTCCGGCCGCCCGGGCCGCGTTGAGGCGGGCGGCCGCGGCTTCGGATAAGGCAAAATATTCCGGCAGCATCCGGTGCCGGGTATAGTCCTCCACGCGCACCGGCATGAACGTCCCCGGCCCCACGTGGAGGGTGAGGCGCACGATTTCGACCCCCCGCCGGGCCAGGTCTTGTAACGCCGTCTCGGTGAAGTGGAGCCCGGCGGTGGGACAGGCCACGGCCCCGGCCTGGGCGGCAAAGACCGTCTGGTAGGTGTCCCGGTCAGCCGCCGCCGCAGCGCGGTGGATATATGGCGGCAGGGGCACTTTCCCCGTCCCCAGCACCGCCCCTACCACATCGCCGCCGGGGGCGCTGAAGCGTACTTCCGCCACCCCAGGTTGAGGCAGGGCGACGATTTCCGCGGCCAGGTCCGCCCCGAAATTCAGGATTTGGCCGATCTTCAAATGCCCCCGGTGCGTGGCCCGGGCCCGGGCCGCCTGGGGGACGGCGCCGTTGCCCTCGGGCTCCGGCAGGTGGTGGAGCAGGAGTTCCACCTTGCCGCCGCTGTCTTTATGGCCCGAAAGGCGGGCCGGGAAGACCCGGGTGTCGTTGACCACCAAAACGTCGTTTTCATCCAGGCAGGCGGGCAGCTCCTTAAAGTCGGCATGGCGGATCTCGCCCCCGTCCCGCCGGAGCACCAGGAGTCGGGACGCGTCCCGCCGGGCCAGGGGGTATTGGGCCACCAGCTCCGGCGGCAGACAGTAATCGTAATCCTCGATCCGCGGCATGTCAGGGCTACCTGGAATTATTACCCGGAGCAGCAAATGGGTTGCACCAGGTTTTTATAACCTGAATGAATATCCCCCTAAATCCCTCTTTTTCAAAGGGGGACTTTCTAAGCGATTCCGCAAAATCCCCCCGTTTGACAAAGGGGGGATAGGGGGGATTTGTCTTAGGGTTCAGGTTTTAAGAGAAGTAATCTATATAAATGCTCCAATTAATAATCTCCAAGGCCGGGTCCGTCGCGGCGCCGCCGGGGAGACGGCGCAATTGACGGCGGGAGGCGCATTTGATAAGTTTAACCCAGCCATTTTTTCGTGCAAGGACCGAGACCTACCGTGACCCTTAAAATAGTGCTGACGACCATGGCGTTGCTGGCCTGCCTCTGGCCGCTCTCGGCCACCGGGGAGATCACCCCGGAAGCCGTGATGACTCGGGTGCAGGCTCAATATGACAAAGCCGGGGGCTTCCAGGCCCGCTTTCTCCAGGATTCGCGCCTCAAGGCGGCCGGCGCCTCGGATTCCGCCGCCGGGTGGATGTATTTTAAGAAACCGAGCCGCATGCGCTGGCAGTACGAGACCCCGCCGGAACAGAAAAAGGAGATCGTTTCCGACGGCCGGCTGGTGTGGATGTATATGCCCGCCGACAGCCTGGTCATGGTCTATAAGCTGGACCAGGTCATGCGCTCGGACCTGGTGATGCGGTTTTTTTCGGGGATGGGCCAATTCCAAAAAGACTTCACCATCTCCTGGCAACGCCCGCCCCAACCGGGCGCCAGCTTCGTCATCGACCTGTTTCCCAAAAAAGAGCAGCCGGAGCTCAAGCGCCTCACCCTGACCATCAACCCGGACAGCTATCTGGTGGAGAAGCTGGATTTCACCAATGCCCTGGGAGAGGAGAGCCGTTTCACCTTTACCCAGGTGAAGCTGGAAGTCCCCTCGGGTCCCGACTTTTTCACCTTTAAGCCGCCCCCGGGGGTTCAGGTGGTTCGGGAGACTCCGGGCTCGTAACCCGGCTGGATGGCTTAGGCCCTTGAAGGCGTCAGGCCTTGCGCCCCTCGGTGGCATTGATCTTACGTCCACCGCGGAAGTCTAGACTTCAAAAAGCGAACCATGGAATATTCCGAATCGCAACAAGAGGTGCGGCGCTGGCTGGAACGGCGCCGGGGAATTCTCCTGGCCCACAACTACCAGCCGGGAGAAATTCAGGATGTGGCCGATTTTCTGGGGGACTCCCTGGCCTTATCCATGACCGCGGCCAAGACCCCGGCTGAGGTCATCGTGTTTTGCGGGGTCCATTTCATGGCGGAGACCGCGGCCATCCTGTGCCCGGACAAGACGGTCCTCCTGCCCCGGCAAGATGTGGGCTGCTACATGGCCGCCACCATCACCCCGGAGCAGCTTAAGGCCCGAAAAGCCGAGCTTCCCGGGGTGCCGGTGGTCACGTATGTTAATTCCACCGCCGCGGTCAAAGCCGAGAGCGATATTTGCTGCACGTCGGCCAATGCCATCCAGGTTGTCAATTCTTTGACAGCCTCCCGGGTCTTGATGGTCCCGGACCGCAACCTGGCCCTCTATACGGCCCGGCGCACCACCAAGGAAGTGCTCTACTGGGAGGGTTGCTGCAACGTTCACGACGCCCTGACCTCCGCCGAAGTCCAGGCCTGCCGGGCCACGCATCCCAACGCGGTCTTTTTGGCCCATCCCGAATGCCGTCCCGAGGTCCTGGAACTGGCCGAGGCGATCCGCAGCACCAGCGGCATCCTCGAGTACGTGCGCCGGTCAGAGGCCCGGGAATTCATCATCGGCACGGAAATGGGCATTCTCCATACCTTGCGGAAAGAAAACCCGGATAAACTTTTTTATTCCCCTTCCTCCCGCCTCGTCTGCCCGGATATGAAGCGCATCACTTTGGCGGACGTCATTGCCGCCCTCAAGGACAACCGCTACCAGGTCACCGTGCCGGAGGAAGTCCGCCGGCCCGCCTTGCTGGCGGTGGAGCGCATGCTGGCCGTCCCCCGGGATTAGCGGTTATTCCGGCGGTGAGGCGCTCTGCTCTGCCCCCGCACCCCTTTGCCCTCCTCCGGCCGGGAAAGTCTCGCCTTGCTGACCAATTGGCCCGTTTCTTGCTCATTAGCCAATCAATTACTCGCGCCCAACCGGGAAGCATTGGCATGCACAGGCAAGAGGCGGGATTGTCTCCCTACTACGATAACCTCAGGCATTTCCTCCATGATCTGGCCCAGCCCCTGTCCACCGTCGCCGGCCTGGTGGATCTTTTGCTGCTGGAGCTGGATGAACGGGACAAGGTATTCCAGGAAATTCAGTTGATCAGCCAGCAACTGGAGAAGGCGATGCAGATTATCGGCGAGATTCGCCGGCTCGCCCAGGAGGCCGCCGAACATGAGACGAGAACCCTAAACTCTCCCCAGGCCCCCCTGTCTTGAAGTTCTTGTAGGCTGACCTGGCTCCGGCCGGTCTCTTAAATTAGAGCAATTGCCAAAAGTTCTTTCCACTTATCCCCTCTCCCCTTCACCATGGCTTCCGGCCCCGGAGCCTTTGGCCCTTGCTAATCCCGCCAAAACTCCCTATCATGGTAACCATGGGACCAGCGGCACGGGTTCCGGCCGGGTAAAGCCCCCTGGCATCAGCCGGCTCCCGTGCCGGCCTGGGGCGAGAAATTTCGTTTTGCCCGGCCGCCTGCTTCCCTGACTGCTCTCGCCCCGGCGGGCCTGGCAGCCAATTCCCCTCAATCGGTGCATCGGCCATGGCAGAGAAGCACATTCCCCCTGAGGTGGTCTCCCGGGTGGCCGAACTCCGGGAACAGCTCAATTATCACAATTACCGCTACTACGTGCTGGATGATCCGGTGATCTCGGATGTCGAGTTCGACCGCCTCATGGCCGAACTCACCCGGCTCGAGGAAGCCTATGGCCTGGCCACCCCCGATTCCCCCACTCAGCGGGTCGGGGCCCAACCCCTGGATAAGTTTGAAACCGTCAGGCACCGGCAGCCCATGCTGTCCCTGGAAAACGCCTTCAGCGAGGCCGAGGCCCGGGAGTTCGACGAGAGGTTGAAGCGGTTTCTCAGGACCGCGGAAGAGTTCCCCTATGTCCTGGAGCCCAAGATGGACGGCTGCGCCGTGGAGTTGGTCTATGAGCACGGCCGCTTTACGGTCGGGTCCACCCGGGGCGACGGCTACCGGGGGGAAAATGTCACCCAGAACCTGAAGACCATCCACACCATCCCCTTGGGACTGTTGACCGATACGGCCCCGGCCCCGGAGTTGTTGGAGGTCCGGGGCGAAGTCTACATGGACCTGGAGGAATTCCGGAAATTCAATGAAGAGCGCCTGGGCCGGGGCGAGCCCGCCTTTGCCAACCCCCGCAACGCCGCCGCCGGGTCATTGCGCCAGCTGGACCCCAAAATCACCGCGGCTCGGCCCCTGAAGATATATTGCTACGGGGTGGGGGAGGTGCGGGGGCGGAGCTTTACCAGCCAGTGGGACGTGCTCCAGAGCCTGAAACAGTGGGGGCTCCGGGTGAACCCCCTCATCGAGCCGTGCCGGGGGATTGAGGCGGCCATCGCCTATCACCGGGAATTGGAACACCAGCGCCACGGCCTCCCCTACGAAATCGACGGCATGGTGATCAAGGTGGACCCCCTGGCTTTGCAAGAGCGCCTGGGCACCAAAACCCGGAGCCCCCGGTGGGCCCTGGCCTATAAGTTCGCCGCCACCCAGGCCACCACCAGGGTATTGGCCATCGAGGTCAATGTGGGCCGCACCGGCGCGGTCACCCCCATGGCGAAGATGGAGCCGGTGGAGGTGGGCGGGGTCACGGTTTCCCGGGCCACCCTCCATAATGAAGACGAAGTGGCCAGGAAAGACGTGCGGGTGGGGGATACGGTCCTGGTGCAGCGGGCCGGCGACGTGATCCCCGAGGTGGTGAAGGTGATTGTGGAGGAGCGTCCGCCCGGGGCCGAACCTTTTACCATGCCCAAGGTCTGCCCGGTGTGCGGCGCCGAACTGCTGCGCCCCGAAGGCGAGAAGGTCACCCGCTGCCCCAATCCCGATTGCTTCGGCTCCAGGACCCGGGGCATTCAGCACTTCGCCGGCAAAAGCGCCATGGATATCGACGGTCTGGGGGAGAAGATCGTCCAGCAACTGGTGGAGGTGGGCTTGGTCAAGGATGTGGGCGACCTCTACGGGCTGACCGAGGACGACCTCATTCCCCTGGAGCGCTTCGCGGAAAAATCGGCCCAGAACATCATCAATGCCATTGCAGGCAGCAAAGAGCCGCAGTTGTGGCGCCTGATCAACGCCCTGGGGATCAGGTTCGTAGGCGAGGCCACGGCCCAGGTCCTGGCCCAACACTTCCACACCCTGGATGCCTTGATGGCTGCGAGCAAAGAGGACCTGCTGCGTGTGGAAGGAGTGGGGGAACAGGTGGCGTCCAGCCTCCAGGAATTTTTCGGGAATGCACGGAATCAAGCCCTAATCAAAAAACTCCAGGAGTATAAGGTCAAGGAAAAGGAAGTCAAGCCTGAAACCTCCGCCGCTTCCCCCCTGGGCGGCAAGACCTTCGTATTCACCGGCGGGCTGGCCAACCTCTCCCGGGAGGAGGCCAAGTCCCAGGTGACGGCCCGGGGCGGCAAGGTGACCTCCTCGGTCTCCGCCAAAACCGATTACGTGGTGGCGGGGGCCGACCCGGGGAGCAAGCTGGCCAAAGCCCGGGAGCTGGGGGTGAACATCCTGGATGAGGCGGAGTTCAGGGAATTACTCGAGGGGACAACATGATGGCGGACAAGGCGCGAGTCCATGTGTTGATCAAAGGACGGGTCCAGGGGGTGTTCTTCCGGGCCTCCACCCGGGATGAGGCCCGAGCCCGGGGCCTTGGCGGCTGGGCCCGGAACCTCCCGGATGGCCGGGTGGAAGCTCTGTTTGAGGGCGACAAACGGGCGGTGGAAAATATGCTCGCCTGGTGCCACCAAGGCCCCCCCTATGCCTATGTGGACCGGGTGGAGGAGGAGTGGCAGCCCTACGTCGGGGACCTGACGGATTTTAGGATTGTCTATTGAAGGGAGATGAATGAGAAGTGGAGGAACCGGCTTGACAGTCAACCTCTATCAACTATAATGGTCATATCAGCCATAACAATTAAACGAGAAGGCGATGGCCATGCTTAAAAAAATTTCCGCCATGAAGGCCCGGCAGAATTTGGGTCAACTCTTAAATGAAGTCTCGATCCGGGGAGACTCGTTTATCATCGAACGGGCCGGTAAACCTTTGGCGGCCCTGGTTGACATGGAAAGATTCCAACAATTACAAGAGGACCAAGACGCCGCTCTCCAGGCGCTGAAAAAGGTGTGGGAGAAAATGGCCGGAGCGGAAGCTCAGGATATCCAGGCAGCCTTAGAGGAGGCCGAGATGATTGCCAAGGATGAGAATCGCCCTAGGAGCGAACTCATTCGAGAAGCACTCCGGCGTTATGTTGCCGAAAGGGAACTCATGCGTCTGCAACGCTACGGCATGAAAAAGGCCAAAGAGCTTGGCTTAAAAATGGAGGACGTTCAGCGCTTAATCGATGAGTATCGAGCCGAACAAACCTATGCTTAAAGTAGTGCTTGATACCAATGTTATCGTTTTTGGCTTAAACTTTCAAAAGAGCAATCCTGCCAAAATTTTGCTTTTGATGGCTTCGGGAGAGATAGCCAACCTTACTTCTGGACATATACTCAATGAAACGAAACGTATTCTGGTCGATAAGTTTTTCTGGACACTGGAAGAAGCTGGCGCGGCTGAGGTTTGGCTAAATAATTTCTCTACGTCAGTCAACCCCAAAAACCGAATTGCAGTTATTGCTGATGATCCGGACAACCGAATTCTGGAATGTGCCATAGAAGGTCAGGCTGACTTTATCATTTCGGGGGACCATCATCTTACCGACCTGGAAAATTATCAAGGAGTCAAGATCGTTGAGCCGGCTACTTTTTTGGCATTCATGACCAGGCTCGATGAAGCATAACCCCTTTTTCATCCTGAAGGAGTGAAGGCTCTCAACTTATTTAATACAATAGATTCTTCGCTGCGCTCAGAATGACCATGCTTCTACAAAAAGAGGTTTTGTACCAGCTTCTCAGCATACATCGTTTGGTGAAATCCATTCGGGAGGAACTTCATGGCGGCAACGGAACCGGCGACTTCCGGCGACCTGGTGTTCAAACCCTGCGGTCGCGCGTTTTTTGTCTATTACGTGGCCTTGATTCTGGTGGTTCTGGGCCCCCGGCTCAACCCCGCGGTGGGACTGCCCGTCTGGTTGGGGACCCTGTTGGGGGTCATCATCCTGGCCGCGGTGGTTTACCAGAAATACGGCCATGAGTACCGGGTCACTTCCCTGGGGGTGGCCAAGGTCAGGCGCTGGCCTTCTCCCCGGCTCCAGGAGATCGCCTGGGAGAACCTGGGGGAGATTCTGGTGCTCCGGGGCTTGACCCAGACCATGCTCCAGGTGGGTAATCTCGCCTTCGAGGATAAAGCCGGGGAGCCCGAGATGTTCTGGTACGGGTTGCTCAACCCCAAAGATATTAAAGACCTGATCGACGGGAAGCGGCCGTGATGGAACTGGAAGAGGGGTGGGGGGCGGAAGCGGCTGTGGCCGAACCGGACTCAACGCTTCCGGTGCCCTGGGAAGATCCGGGGTTATCCGGGATGGTGGGGTTTTTTCGCACTCTCCGGGACGTCCTGTTTCATCCGCAGGAATTTTTTGGGAACCTGGGTCGGGAAGGCTGGGCCGAACCGTTGGCCTTTGCCCTCATCGTGTCCAGCGCCGGGTTGCTGTGCGCCCTCTTTTGGCACCTCTTGGCCCTGGCCCCGGCTGGCCTGAACCCGGAGGACGCTGCCGGCCTGTCTCCTGCCCTGGGTCTGGGGCCGGGCGCGCTGGTGGCCATGATGGCCGGCGCACCGCTCCTGGTGCTAGTTAACCTAGGAGTGGGCGGCCTTTGCTGGTGGGGGAGTGTGGCCCTGGTGGGCGCCGGCCGGGATTTTATCCCGACCTGGCGGATATTCTGCTATGCCCAGGGGGGTATGGCCCTGGCCTTCATTCCGTTCTTCGGCATGTTCGTGGCGGGAATCTGGGTCCTGGTCCTGATGTATCACGGGGTGAAGCAAGTCTACGGCCTCTCCGCCTGGGGCTCTTTGGGCGCTCTGGCCGCCTTTCTGTCGCTGCAAGCCTTGCTGGCGATGACCCTCTTACTGGGCCTGGCGGCCGGCTTGGCCTTCCTGGGATGCCTGCTGCTGCTGGGCTGAAGCGGCCTGGGCCGCCTGGGCTTCCCGCCGCTTCCGCCTTATTCTCAAGCCGTGGGCGACCCAACCGATGGCCAATCCCACCGTCAGGCTGATGTAAGCCAACAAGAACGTGGGCAGCTCGCCCAAGAGAAATTTAAAGACCTTGATCGGCGGCGCCGGCTGGGAGTTTTCAAAGGCAAAGTCCACCAGCACCACGGCCAGGATGATCAACAATACCACCTTGATCTTACTCATGGGCGCCTCTCTTGTGCACTCACTCTTTCAGGTAACGTTTCACCACGGCCTTGAGATCCTCCAGATCCGAGGACTTGACCAGGTACTCGTCTGAGGCCCAGGTGGCAAAATCCTGCTTATACTCTCCATAGGCGGTACTCAGGACTACGGGCAAATCCGGCCGCTTTTCCTTGATCTGTCTCAGGGCCTCGATGCCGTCCATTTCCGGCATTTTGATGTCCAGGATGACCAGGTCCAGGGGAATTTTATCCACGACTTCCAGGGCTTCCCGCCCGTTGGCAGCCTGATAGACTTCGTAACCCTCTTCTTTCAGTTCTTCGCTATAGAGGAGGCGAATGCTCATTTCGTCGTCCGCCACCAAAATCTTCTTCATTAGCGTCCTCCTGTAGGGGCCTTGAGCACGCTGGCGGGAACGGCGCCCTGGCCCACATCTTTAACGAGACAATATTTAGCCACCGGCAGGGTGACGATGAAAGTCACGCCTTTGCCTATTTCGTTGTTGACTTCGATCTGACCATAGTGGCGGGAAACGATCCGTTGGGCAATGGCCAGACCCAGGCCGGTGCCATAATCCTTGGTGGAAAAAAACGGGTTGAAGATATTGTGCAGCACTTCCATGGGGATGCCGGCCCCGGTGTCGGAGATCGCCGCGGCGGCATAGAGACCGTCCGGCCTCTCCACCGGGTAGGTGCGAATGGTCAGGGTGCCCCCGTGGACCATGGCCTGCATGGCGTTCTGAAAGAGGTTGTAAAAGACCTGCTTCATCTGCCGGTCGTCGCAATGGAGCCGGGGCAACTGGGCAAATTCCCTTACCACCTTGATTTTATAGGCATCCAGGTCTCGCTGGACCAGAATCAGGGTATCATCGATGAGCTTGGCCAGCTCGTGGTCGCCGTAGTAGGACAGATTTTCCCCGGTGAAGTCCAGGATCTCACGGAGGAGCTTTTCCAGCCGGGTCACTTCCTCCTGGATGACTTCCACGTATCCCCGGAGGGGCGAATTCGGTTCCACCAATTTGGCGATGCGCCGGGCGAAGCCGCCGATGGAGACCAGGGGGTTGCGGATTTCGTGGGCCATGCCCGAAGCCAGGCTGCTCAAGGCGGCCAGGCGGTCCGACTCCAGCATCCGCTCCCGGATGAGGAGTAATTCCCGGTTGTTGGTTTCGATGGTGGAGTAGAGGTGGGCATTCTCCAGCACCAGGGCGGCCTGGGTGGCAAACATCTGGAGGGCGTGGAGGCGCTCCGACTCCAGGGGCCGCCCGGAAGCCTGGTTGTCCACCAGAATCACCCCGGTGGCCCGGTCTTTCACCACCAGGGGCACCACAAAAAATTCCTGGGCCGCGTACCTGCTCGAGAGGACGGCGGGCACTCCCGGCTCCTTGTTCGTCTGATGATGATAGGGGAGCTTCCGCAGGACTGCCAGGGCCAGGGGGCCCTGATCCACCCGGAGGGGGATTTCCCACTCATCCATCGGGATCATCTCCGCTGGCGGCAGCTGCAGGGCCTTGAGGGTGGGAAGGTCCCGGGTGACGGGACTGCGACAGGCGCCTTTCGCGCCTCTCAAGGTTTGCGTGGCTTCATCCACCATCAACACCACCGCTCGATCAAATCCCAGGCCGTGCTCCAGGGTGAGGCCCTGGAGGATGATCTCCTGGAGCCGCACCTCCTGCACCGACGTCAGCATAATCTCGGAGATCTCTTGCAAGGCGGTGAGATTTCGGACCATGCGTTCGTTCTTTTCCGCCAGGTCCTCTACCTGTTGATAGGTGAGGGCATTTTCGATGGCGTTGATGATGACGCCGGCCATGGTGAAGAGCAACTGGCGGTTTTCCGGATCAAAGGGGAGGTATTCGCCGTTGGGGTTGAACTTGTCGTACACCCCCAGAGTCCCCGTCAACTGCCCCTTGAAGGTGAGGGGCACCGCCAGGCAGTAGTGGGTGTGGCCGGCCGCATCCGTCGATTCTCCTTCAAAATAGGGGGGTTCTCCGGAACCGGCGCCGGGGGGCATCGTGGGCAGGGCCGGGCATGCCGGGGGAATCTGCCCATAGCGGGACGAGACCCGGGGCTCACCGGTGGTGGCATCAACAATGTGGAGGGCTGCACCCCGGGCGGTGATGACCTTGGCGGTGGTGCCCACGATGCGCTCCAGGAGTTCATCCAACTCCACGGTGGAAGTGAGGGCTTTGCCCACCTCGAACAGCACCGACAACTCGGCGATGCGCTTCTTGGCTTCTTCCTGGACGATGGCCTGTCGCAGGGCGGCAGCCAGCATCAGGCAGGTCAACTCGATGTTCTGGCGCTCGGCGGGGGTGAAGGATCGGTCCTGCCGATCCACCAGGATCAAGACCCCGTAGAGAAAATTATCATCGGCCACCGGAAAGGCGGCCAGGGTCTGATAGGCGGGATGGAGTTTTTCCAGGGGGGCATTGGCCTCCACCACTCCCGGTTGCTGGCGGTGGACGACGGCAATCTTGCGGGTGCTGGCCGTTTCACCCACCAGCCCCTGACCCACGGGAAATTCCAGGCGCAGGTGGGGCGGGACGGGCCCCTGGCTGCTCACGTTGAGGAACAGGGTCTCCCGGGCTTTGTCCAGGCCGAAATAGAGAGCCAGGTCCACCTTCAGGTGGCGGCCCAGGAGGTGAACCATGTTGTTGAGCCGTTCCCCAAAGCTGACGGTAGAGGTGAGCACCTCCACCATTTGGGTCAAGAACGCGGCACGATCCGAAGCCATGAAATCTCACCCGCCCAACAGGCGCTGCCGTTTTTCCGCGGCCAACCGGTAGAGGTCCACGTATTTGGGGCCCGCGGTCTTGGTCCAGGAATAATCCAGGGCCATGTTGTGCTTCATCAGGGCTTCCCAGACCGGGGGCTGTTGATAAACCGCCAGGGCTCGCTGCACCGCGCCCAGAAGTTCGGCCGGGGTGTAACCGGCGAACTTGAACCCGGTGCCTTGGCCGGTGGCGGGGTCGAATTCCTGCACGGTCTCATCCAACCCGCCGGTGGCCCGGACCACCGGAATTGTGCCGTAGCGCAGGCAGTATAGCTGGTCCAGGCCGCAGGGCTCATAACGGGAGGGCATGAGGAAGATGTCGGCCCCGGCGATAATCTGGTGAGCCAGTTCCTCGGTGTAGCCGATCATGAGGCCCATGTGCTCCGGATATTTAAGGCTGAATTCCTGGAGCAGAAAGTGGTGGCGCTCTTCTCCGGTGCCCTGGATGATGAAACCCACGTCCAGGCGCATCAGGTCATCGAGGATGTTTTCCACCAGGTCGATCCCTTTACGCTCAAAGAACCGGGTGGTCATGGCGATGAGAGGCCGCGCCGGGGACAGCTTTAAGGTGAAGCGCTCCAACAGGGCCAGTTTGCAGGTCTTTTTGCCGGCAAGGTTATCCTGGTCATAGGGCGCGGCCAGGAAGGCATCCCGGTTGGGGTCCCAGCGGTGATAATCAACCCCTTCCAGGACGCCGTAGAGCTCAGAGGCCCGTTCCCGGAACAGCCCCTCCAGCCCGAAGCCAAATTCCGGGGTGAGAATCTCTTCCCGGTATTTGGTGGATACGGTGGTCAGGAGGTCGGCAAAGACCAGGCCGCCTTTCATAAAGTTGAGCTTACCGTAAAATTCCAGGGCCTTGGGAGAGAGCAATTCCCACCCCAGGCCGGTAAGGGGCAGGTCATAGGAAGAAAAGAGCCCCTGGTAACCCACGTTGTGAACCGTGTACACCACCGGCAGGCGCTGCAAGCGGGGGCGTTCGCGATAGAGGGTCCTGAGATAAACGGGGACCAGGCCGGTCTGCCACTCGTGGGCGTGGCAGACGTCGAAATCCAGCTGCAAGGCGTCGATCATCTCCACCACCGACCGGGAAAAGAAGATGAAGCGCTCGCCATTGTCGTCAAAATCCCCGTACGACGTGCCGTAGAGACCTTCCCGGTTAAACAGGCTGTCCTGGCCGATAAAGTAAAAATCCAGGTTGGGGTCGACCTGGGCGGTAAAGATTTCGGCCGGCAGGGTCTTCAAGGAGAGGGGAATGGAAAGCTTTTGCCCGGTGGAGGTCAGGGGGCGGCCCGATTCCCGCACCTGGCGGTACAGGGGCAAAACCACCGATACTTGGTGGCCCAGCTTGACCAGAGCCCAGGCCAGGGCGTAGATCACCTCTGCGAGCCCGCCGCTGCGGGCAAAGGGATTAGATTCAGGGGTTACCATCAGGATACGCATCTGTCATCCCTCGAGGATTACAGCGTCAACTCCCGAAGATATTTAGCCGCATCTTCCGGAGGCGTCGGATTGATATAGAAGCCCGAGCCCCACTCGAATCCAGCAATCAGAGTCAGCTTGGGCACAATCTCAAAATGCCAGTGGTAATAATTGAGTTGTGATTCCCGGATGGGCGCGGTGTGCAGGATGAAATTGTACGGGACCTGGCCCAGGGCTTTCACCAGGCGCTTCAGGGTTTCCGAGAAGAGCTCGGCCAGTAGCTGGAAAGACCCTTCCTTTAAATCCACGTAGGATGAAAAGTGCTGCTTGGGCAGGATCCAGATTTCAAAAGGAGAGCGGGGCGCAAAGGGACAAATCGCCAGAAATTCTTCGTTCTGCAGCACCACCCGGCTCTCCTGCTGGAGTTCCTGGCGGATCATATCGCAAAAGACGCAGCGCTCTTTGTAGTTGTAATAAAACTTGCCGCCGCTCAATTCCTCCTGGACCAGCTCCGGCACGATGGGCAGGGCGATGAGCTGGCAGTGGCTGTGCTCTAAAGAGGCGCCGGCGGCCCGGCCCTGATTTTTAAAGATCAGGACGTATCTAAACCGGGGGTCTTCGCTGAGGGTGACAATCCGGTCACGGTAGGCCTTCAGCACCCGGACAAACCCTTCCAGGGAAATAGTGGACAGGGTGAGCTGGTGGTCGGGGCTTTCGATGATGACCTCATGGGACCCCACCCCGTTCATCTTGTCGAACATCCCTTCGCCGGCCCGGTCCAACTCCCCTCCCGTGGCCAGGGCCGGAAATTTGTTGTTCACCACCCGGAGCTGCCAGCCGGGGGTATTGGGTTCGGTCCCGGGGTCCCGGAAGGCCAGGACCTCCGGCGGCGTGGTATGTTCGTTGCCTGCATCGAAGGGGCAGAACCCCCCCTTGGTGACCTCCGGTTCCACGACAAAGTCATGGGGCCGCTTGCCCCGCTCCGTAGAGATAATCACCCAACGGCCGATGATGGGATCTTTGCGTAGCTCAGGCATCTGTCTCCATTCCTGGCCCCCTCACCACCAAGGGGCGCTGGTCCCCGTTGCGGCGTCGCCACAGGGATAGTCAATCATTCTCAGTATACTGTCCTGGGGATATTTTGCAAGGGATTCGGCGGACATGGGCTCCCCAGGGCTCGAGCCCGGCGCCGGCTTCGGGTGAGGTTCAGGCGCCGCCTCTCGCCTTGCCACCGGCTATTATCCCCTATTATAAGACGGAACCGGAGATAATCCAGCCCCGCCCCGCCTGTCACGATGGGTGCGCTTGGGCTCACTGCTTACTGCTCACTCGTAAAACTACCGGCGAAACAGGTACATGATCAGGGTGAGGATAATGCTGATGAGGATGCAGGTCCCCAGCGGGAAAGAGAAGGAAAAATTACCCCGCTTGAAGCTGATATCCCCCGGCAGCCGCCCCAGCCAGGGTATCTTGGGGGCCAACAACAACACCGCCCCCACGATCACCAGGATCACGCCCAGCACGATCAATAAACGGCCCAGGTCAGACATCGTCTTGCCACGCCAGCCAATTTTCGGGAGATTGTGGAGCCAGGGGCCGGAGCCCGCTCTGCTTCATAATAATATGACGGGAACCAAGCGAATTTTCAAGGGGAATCCCTTTAGCGGTGAATTATCTCGCCCCGGAGATTGGCAGGGAAGCATATTTCAGGTTAAAATATTTATTATGTTGATTATTCCGGCCATTGACCTCAAAGACGGCAAGTGCGTGCGGCTACGCCAGGGGCGGGCCCAGGACCTCACCGTCTTCGGCGACGACCCGGTGGCCATGGGCCTTAAGTGGCAGGAGGCGGGGGCCCAACTCCTCCACGTGGTGGACCTGGACGGCGCCTTCAGCTCCCGGCCCGGGAACCTCGAGTCCATCCGGCGCCTGCGTCAGGCCCTGGCCATCCCCATCGAGCTGGGGGGCGGCATCCGCAGCCTGGACACCATCGATTTTTACCTCCAATTGGGCATCGACCGCCTCATTTTGGGCACCGTCATCCTCAAGGACCCCGACCTGGCGGCCCGGGCCTGCGCCGACTATCCCGGCCGCATCAATTTCGGCCTGGATGCCCGAGACGGCCTCCTGGCCGTAGAGGGCTGGACCGAGACCAGCCAAAAGACCGCCCTGGAAGCGGCCCGGACCCTGGCGCCCCTTAAGCCCGCTGCCATCATCTACACCGACATCGCCCGGGACGGGGTCAAACGCGGGGTGAATATCCCGGCCACCCAAGCCCTGGCCGAGGCGGTGGACGTCCCGGTGATCGCCTCCGGTGGGGTGAGTTCTCTCGACGATATACGGGCCCTCCTGCCCCTGGAACCCCTGGGGGTGATGGGAGTCATCACCGGCCGGGCCTTATACGACGGCAGCCTGGACCTCAAGGAGGCCATCCGCCTGGCCCAGGGCTGATTTTTCTGAGGGAGGGGACCATGGGGCGGCCCCTGTCCTTGTCCCCCAAACCCCCTTTCCCAACCCCTTACAGGGGGCTGGGAGGGGAGTTTGAGGGGAGGGTGGGGGACTTTTCGTCCCCCAGTCCTCCCCTCACATACCCTTTAAGGAAACATGACCTTTTCCGATAACCATGACTTTCTCTCCCGGGTCCAGCGCCCCACCCGCTATCTGGGCCGGGAGATCAACACCGTCTTCAAAGACCCCCGGGCCGTGGCCCTGCGGGTGGCTTTGCTGTTCCCCGACCTCTACGAAGTAGGCATGTCCCACCTGGGGTTGGGCCTGCTCTACGGCATCTTGAACCGGGAGGACCACATCTGGGCCGAGCGGGCCTACGCCCCGGCCCCGGACCTGGAGGCTGACCTGCGGGCCCGGCGCCGGCCCCTGACCAGCCTGGAGTCCGGCACGCCTCTCAGCCGCTTTGACCTGTTGGGGGTGAGCCTCCAGTACGAGTTGGGCTACACCAATCTTTTGAATATGCTGGACCTGGGGGGAGTGCCGCTTTTGGCTGCGGACCGGGACCCCGGCCACCCGGTGGTCATCGCCGGCGGCCCCGCCTGTTTCAACCCCGAGCCGGTGGCGCCCTTCTTTGACGCCCTGGTGCTGGGGGATGGGGAAGAAGTGATCCTGGAGCTGGCCGCCTTGGTTGCGAATTGGAAGGCGAACCGGGGCAGCCGCCAGGAGTTGTGGCAGGCCCTGGAGGAGCTGGAGGGCGTCTACGTTCCGGCGATGTTTGCCATGGACTTCGACGAGGCTGGCAGGCTCAAGGCCATCATCCCGACAGGGCGCCGGACCACGGTGACCAAGCGGGTCCTGGATGATCTCAACCGGGTGGCCATCCCGGCCTTGCCTCTGGTGCCTTCCTGTCAGATTATCCACGACCGCCTCAACGTCGAGATTTCCCGGGGCTGCACCCGGGGCTGCCGTTACTGCCAGGCCGGCATGATTTATCGGCCGGTGCGGGAGCGGGACCCGGCCGCCGCCCTGGCCTGGGTGGAGGAGGCCCTGGCCGCCACCGGCTTTGAAGAAGTTTCCCTCTTGAGCCTCAGCATCGGCGACTACGGGCCCCTGGCCGGCCTGCTCCAGGCGTTGATGGACCGCCTCTCCCCGGACCAGGTGGCGGTCTCGCTCCCCTCCATGCGGGCCGACACCCTCACCCCTGAGATGATGGCCCAGATTAAGCGGGTGCGGCGCACCGGGCTGACCCTGGCGCCGGAAGCGGGCACCCAGCGCCTGCGTCAGGTGATCAACAAGAACCTCACCGAGGCGGACATCATGGACTCGGCCCGGCGGGCCTTTGCGGCGGGCTGGCAGCTCCTCAAGCTCTATTTTATGATCGGCCTGCCCCGGGAGACCCGGGAAGACCGGCAGGGCATTGCGGCCCTGGCCCGGCAGATCCTCGCCGCCGCCCCCAAAGGGAGCCGCCCCCGGCTCAACGTCAGCCTCTCCAGCTTCATCCCCAAGCCCCACACCCCGTTTCAGTGGGAGCGCCAGGAGGACCTGGAGGAGTGCCGCCGCCGGCTTCACGAAGTCAAGGACAGCCTGCGCCAGAAAAATATTCAGACCAAGTGGAACTCTGCGGCCCAGACCTGGCTGGAGGGGGTCTTTTCCCGGGGGGACCGGCGCCTGGCGCCAGTGTTGGTGGAGGCCCACCGCCGGGGGTGCCGCCTGGACGCCTGGAGCGAGCATATGCGGCTGGAACCGTGGCGCGAGGCCTTTCAGGAGGCTGGGGTGGCCCCGGATATTTATCTAAGGGAACGGGGCCTGGATGAGCTCTTGCCCTGGGACCACGTGCAGTGCGGGGTGAGCCGGGAGTTTTTGCTGGCGGAGCGGGCCCGGGCCGACCAGGGGCTGGAGACCCCGGACTGCCGTCGGGAGGGCTGCCAGGACTGCGGGGTCTGCGACCAGGACCGGATCAGCCTCAGGCTCCAGGACTCCGGCCCCCTGCCGCCGGCGCCGCCGCGGCCGGCCGCCGGGCCGCCTGTGCCCTGCCGCTACCGGTTGACCTACGCCAAGCTGGAGGAAGGCCGCTGGCTGGGCCACCTCGAGATGGTGGCCTCCCTGTATCGCAGCCTGCGCCGCTCCGGTTTGCCCCTGGCGTTTTCCGCCGGATTTCATCCCCTGCCCCGGGTCTCCTTTTATGACGCCCTGCCCCTGGGGGTGGAGAGCCTGGCCGAGACCATGGACGTGGAACTGGCCCAGCCGGTGCCCGAGGACACCCTGGTGGCCACCCTGAACCGGGTGCTGCCCCGGGGCTTGAAGGTCCTCCAGGCAGTCCGCCTGACCCAACGCCAGGACCCCCCCGGTCGGCTGGGCGCGGTCTATCAGGTGGAAAGCCCGGCACCGGTGTTTGAGGCCGAGACCGCGGCGCAGTTCCTGGCTCAAGGGGAATTCATGGTGACCCGGCACCGGCCTAAAGGGGACCAGCGCCTGGACCTGCGCCGCCTGGTGGGCGACTTGACGGTCCTGGACCCGCTGCACCTGGAGGTGGGGCTCTGCCGCCAGGAAAAAGGCAACCTCAAGGTGACCGATGCCCTGGCCGCCATTTTTCATTTACGCGACGACCAGACCCTGGACCTGCGGATTGTGAAGACGAAAAGCACTTAGTGATTTCCCATCCGGGAACTCCTTCACATTCCCCCCTTTGCAAAAGGGGGGCAAGGGGGGATTTAAGCAACTCCCTGAAAATCCCCCTAAATCCCCCTTTATGAAAGTATGAAAGGGGGACTTTAAAGACTGTTTTGCCGGCTCTGAAAGCTGACCGCTAAAAGCTGAGAGCTTTCTTATATAAAACTAGAAAACCCTATGGTCAACTTGCTCCTCATCAGCGTTACGGACTGCGACACCCGGGTGGCCTTTCTCGAAGACGGCCGCCTGGCGGAGTTCTATGTGGAAGGCCGGGCCCAAAACGGTCCCGTGGGCAACATCTACAAAGGCAGGGTGACCCGGCTCCTGCCCGGCATGGCCGCGGCCTTTGTGGATGTCGGCCTGGAGCGGCCCGCCTACCTGTTTGCCGAAGATGTCATTGCCCAGGAGGATGAATTTTTTCAGGTGTGGCTCAAGGGGGAGATGGACGAGACCCCTGAAGCCCGGCGGCTGCCCCGGGCCACCATCGGCGACCTGCTCCATGAGGGCCAGGAGGTGCTGGTCCAGGTGCTCCGGGGACCGGCGGCCAATAAAGGCGCTCGCTTGACCACTCATATCAGCCTGGCCGGACACTACCTGGTCTATATGCCCACCCTGTCCCAACTGGGGGTCTCCCGCCGCATCCCCGACGAGCCGGAGCGCCTGAGAATCAAGGCCCTCCTGGAGGAATTGCGGCCCGGGGAAGGGGGGCTCATCGCCCGCACCGCCAGCCGGGGGCAGAATCAGGACAAACTGGCCCGGGAACGGGACCTGCTCATCCGGGGCTGGCAGCGCATCCTGGGCAAAAAGGCGGCGGCCCCCTGCCCCGGCCTGCTCCACCAGGAACTGGAGGCCGCCCGGCGGGTGGTCCGGGAACTCTTCGCCCCCGAGGTGGACCGGGTCCTGGTGGACGACCCCGGGGCTTTTGAGCGCATCGCCGATTATCTGGAATCCCTCAATCCCCTGGATAAATACCGGGTGGAACTCCATGCCGGGCCCGAGCCCCTCTTCAGCCATTTCGGCCTGGAAATCGATTGGGGCAAACTCCTGGCCCCCCGGGTGTGGCTCAAAAGCGGCGGCTACCTGCTCATCGACCCCACTGAGGCCCTCACCGCCATTGACGTCAATACGGGGCGCTTCGTGGGCCGCAATCACCTGGAGGAAACCATCCTCAAGACCAATCTGGAGGCCGCCAAGGAAATCGCCCGGCAGCTTAGACTCCGGAACATCGGGGGCCTCATTGTCATCGATTTCATCGACCAGGAAAAGGCGGCGAACCGGGACCTGATTTACCAGACCTTTTGTGAAGCCCTCAGCCGGGACCGGGCCAAGACCACGGCGCTGCCCATATCCCCCCTGGGACTGGTGGAGATGACCCGGCAAAGAGTCCGGGACAGTCTGGCCCAGACCATCACGGAGCCCTGCGGCGCCTGCGGCGGCCGGGGCGCAGTGTTGACCCCCCGGACCGTGGCCTGTGACATTATGCGCCAGTTGAGCGACGAGGCCCGGGAATTCTCCGGTTACCACCTGAATCTTTCGGCGCATCCGTCGGTCACGGCCATCCTGGAAGGGGACGGGGCCCGGCTCCTGGACCGGTTGGCCAAAGAACACCAGGTGCAGGTGACCCTGAGCCCCCAGCCCCAATTCGCCCGGGACAACTTTGTCATAAGCCACGAATGGCCGGGGGGGTGAAGCAGTTATCAGTTGCCAGGGGTCAGTGGTCAGTGATATTAATTACTTGAAAGTTTTATATGACTTAGGAGAACGATGAGTACTTCGGTCCCCATCAATTCTTTTGATAGAGGTAAGCCTTTCTACCCTCTGATAATGAATTACTTGGTTCTGCTCATTGGGTTCAAGGACCTTGCAGCACGAGGAGGCATTAAAGATATAGAAAAAAGTACTGGTATAAATGCATGGTTAAATCTATCTGCAATCAAAAGTGATATTTTAAAAAGATTCTCTGCTTCTAATACTGGTACAATTAAACTTGAGCGACAGCTT
Organism: uncultured delta proteobacterium; assembly: GCA_963812015.1. GTDB lineage: Bacteria > Desulfobacterota > Desulfobaccia > Desulfobaccales > 0-14-0-80-60-11 > 0-14-0-80-60-11. Next base: position 294,702 of record CAWETI010000003.1, read on the forward strand.
ACTGAGCTCAGTAATGGTTTATCTAAACTATTAGGGCCACTTGAGCTTAAGTCAGAGTTCGGGGGGAACCACATCAAGGTGGAAGTTGACGATATTGCCAACGACTTGCTGTATAATGGCCCCTACGTGCTCCGATTAACCATGCTTTCCGCAGGAAGTTTGCTAATTTTAGCGCACGAGTGCAGTAAGGGTAAACCCTGGCATGATAGGAAGGCACCGCTATGGGAATTCCTTCGGCATTGCAGAAATGCAGCGGCTCATGGTGGCCTCTTCACGTTCCAAGGCAAAGAACCGTGTAACCTTGCAGAGTGGGGACATTTTCGAATCGAACGCGCCCTGCTCGGCACAATGTTATTCAAAGATGAGAAAGGTTTTGGCTTGTTGTCGCCTGGCGACCCGATACGCCTTCTTTGGGATATTGAACAAGCATACCCAAGTATGAGTGCTTGATTAAGCTTAATAACTGACAACTGACCACTGGCAACTACCCATGACAACCGCCCCCATCATTTTAGGTACCGCCGGCCACATTGACCATGGCAAGAGCGCGCTTATAAAAGCCCTCACCGGGACCGACCCGGACCGCCTCAAGGAAGAAAAACTCCGGGGCATCACCATCGAGCTGGGCTTTGCCGAGCTGGAACTGCCCTCCGGCCAGCACCTGGGCATCGTGGACGTGCCGGGGCACGAGCGCTTCGTGCGCCACATGGTGGCCGGCGCCTCCGGCATGGACCTGGTGGCCCTGGTCATCGCCGCGGACGAAGGCGTCATGCCCCAGACCCGGGAGCATTTGGAGATCTGCCAACTCCTCCAGGTCAAGCAAGGCCTGGTGGTCCTCACCAAGGTGGACCTGGTGGAGGAGGACTGGCTGGACCTGGTGGAAGAGGAAGTGCGGGAGGCCCTCAAGGGCACTTTTCTGGAGGGCGCCCCCATCGAGCGGTTTTCCGCGGTCACCGGGGCCGGCACGGAGCACCTCCTGGCCACCCTGGCGGACCTGGCGGCTAAAGTGCCCCCCAAGCCGGTCACCGGTATCTTTCGTCTGCCCATCGACCGGGTCTTTACCATCAAGGGCTTCGGCACCGTGGTCACCGGCACCGCCATTTCCGGCCGGGTGAAGGTGGCCGAGGCCGTGGCCATTTATCCCCCGGGCTTCAAGGCCAAGGTGCGGGGTCTCCAGGTCCACGGGCAGGCCGTGGAGGTGGCCCTGGCCGGCAACCGCACCGCGGTCAACCTCCAGGGATTGGAAAAGGAGGAGTTGGAGCGGGGCATGGTGGTGGCGCCGCCGGGGGCCCTGATCTCCAGCCGCCGCCTGGACGCCTATCTGGAGATTCTCCCCAGCGCCCCCCGCCCGTTAAAGCACCGCCAGGCGGTGCGCCTCCATACCGGCACCAGCGAGCGGGTCGCCATGCCCCTCATCCTGGATGCCGATGAGATGCCCCCCGGGGCCTCGGGCTACGTGCAGTTTTTCCTCAGGGAGCCGTTGGCCTTGAAACCCGGCGACCGCCTGGTGATCCGAAGCTTTTCCCCGGCCTTCACCTGGGGCGGCGGCCTGGTCCTCCACGTCAACCCCACCCGGCACAAACGGCGCCAGCCCGAGGTGCTGGCCCGCTTTAAGATCCTGGAGCAGGGCACCCCGGAGGACATCCTGCGCCTGTACCTTTCCGAGGCCGGGGCCGCGGGGCGCTCCCGGTCCGAACTGACGGCCCTGCTGCCCTGGGACCCGGTGGACCTGGCCAACCTGCTGAACGCCCAGACCCGCCAGGGCCAGGTGCTTTATTATGACCAGGAAAATCAGCGCTATCTCCTCACCATCACCGCCCAGGAGCTGGAACGCCAGAGTCTGCAAATCCTGGCCGACTACCACCGCAAATTTCCTTTAAAGCCCGGCCTCTCCAAGGAGGAACTGCGGCGGCAATTGCCCCCGGCCATGGAGGTGCGCCTGTTTAATTATCTGCTGGGCGACATGGCCCAAAAGAAACAGGTCGTCTCGGAGAAGGATTTGGTGCGACTGAGCACCCATAAAGTGACCCTGGCCCAGGATCAGGAGGACCTCTCCCGCCGCCTGGAAGAGCTGTACCGCCGGGGCCATTTCTCACCGCCGACCTTCAAGGAGGCCACCGAGGCGTCCAAAATCGCCGGGGATAAAGTCAAACAGCTCCTCCAGGTGCTGGTCAACCAGGGCCGGCTGGTGAAGGTGAAAGAAGACCTCTATTTCCACCAGGCCGCCATCGAGCAACTGAAGGCCGCGCTCATCGATTTTCTTAAGAAAAACCGGGAAATTACCGTGGTGCAGTTCAAGGACCTGACCCAAACCAGCCGGAAATTCACCATCCCCCTCCTGGAATACTTCGACTCCGTCCGCACCACGGTCCGGGTGGGAGAGGCCCGGCGGCTGCGGGAGGGGGCGTAAGGCTTGGTTTATTTATCCTATCCGCCTGAAGACCACCAGAAAACCGGACTTTCCCTCCCACATTGCCAAGGGCAGGCCCATGGAGTAAAATAGCACGATGGATAGGTGGCGCCGTTTCTTAAGGTCCCGGTTGACCGGGCGATTCCGGGCAGCCGGGGGCAACCTGGTTTTCCCGGGGGGCCCGCCGGAGAGGTATCGGCTGTGACCACCATGTCCTTTATGGAACATCTGGAGGAGCTGCGCCACCGTCTCATTGTCAGCGTAGTGGCCGTCCTCATCTGTATGGGCATCGCCTGGCCCCTGGTCCCCACGGTGCAGCAATACATCACCCGGCCCTTGCAGGAGCCGTCGGTCACCCAGAAATGGTCTTATGTCCTGGATACCTGGGTCATCCAGAAATTCCCCGACCTCGCCCACCGGTTGGGGGTTAAGCCGGAGCCTCCCAAAGTCAATCCCCACCGGCTGAACTACATGGCGCCCCTGGAGCCGTTTTTCGTCCAGATGAAGATTGCGATGATCACCGGGCTGGCCCTGGGTTTCCCCATCATCTTCTACCAGATGTGGCTGTTTTTTTCGCCGGCCCTCTATCCCAAAGAGAAGAAGATCATTTATTATTTTCTGCCCGTCGGCACCGTTGCCTTTATCCTGGGGGATCTCTTCTTTCTCAAAATGGTGTGGCCCCTGATCATCTCCTTTTCTCTGCGCTTTGAGAGCGAGTTTTTGTTTTCCATGCTCAACCTGACCCAATTTGTCAATTTCTGCCTGCGCCTGCTGCTGCTGTTCGGGTTGATCTTTGAACTGCCCCTGATCCTGTTGATCCTGGCCCGGGTGGGGATCGTCCGGGTGGACTTTTTGTGCCAACAGCGGCGGGTGGCAATCCTGCTCAGTGCCGTGGTGGCGGCCTTTCATGCCGATCTGCTCACCATGGCGGCCATCGCCGTCCCCCTCTATGCCATGTATGAAATTTCCATCCTGACCGTCAGGCTGTTCGGCGGACCTTATAGCCGGGGCCAGGCCCCGGAGCCGGCCGCGATGCCGGCGGAAACCGGCCTGGGATCGCCACCTGCCCCATAATCTCCGAGTGAACCGGCCGATCCGGTGGAAAGGGCAGGGGGAGCCAATTAGATTGACATATTCGTATGCTGAATTATATATTCACTATTTCAGAACAGTAATTTATCGATCTTTGCCCCATCGTTAAATTATGAAAAGCCCATGATGGGCCTACCCCTGACTTTGAACCTTGAACCTGGAACTTTTCGGAACAGAACAGTAAAAGGTTGCTGATGAGCACTGACTTGCAGAAACCGGGCCCCGGCGAGCCTGGCGCGCTTGAGGCCGACAAGCCCAGATCCTGGCTGGGACGGATCCTCAGCCGCCTGGCCGGCTGGCTGGGGGGGCATGATTTTCATTACTCCGGCTACCTGCCCAGCCGCCCGGGATTCTTGTTGCGCTATACCCTGGACCCGTTCTTCAAACGGGTGACGGTGCAGCCGCGCTATCTGGAGCGGTTGCAGAACCTGGCCAGCCAGGGAGCAGTGGTCTATGCCCTGAAATACCGCAGCCACCTGGACTTCCTTTTTTTTAACCGACGCTACCAGAAGTTGGGGGTTATCGCCCCGGAGGTGGCCTTCGACCTGAACCTCTGGATGTGGCAACCCTTGTCCCACCTGGTGCAGATCGTCTCCGCCTCGGTCAATTATTTTACCCGGCGCCGGTCCTGGCCCAACCCCTTCCAGGACGGCTATTTCACCAAGACTCTTCAGGAAAAACGCGGCTCTCTCCTCTTCCTGGTGGACCAGGTGGGGTTCCGCCAACGCTTCCTCAAACCCCGGGAGGATCCCATCCGCCATCTCCTGGAGATCCAGGAACAGGTGGATTTCCCCATCTTCCTGGTGCCCCAGATGGTGATGTATGAAAAGGTCCCCTTTCGGGAAAGCAAGGGGCTGTGGCAACTCTTTTTCGGGGACAGCGAAAACCCCGGCAGGTTGCGGAAGCTGGGCCTGTGCCTCCTCAAGGCCAAGAGCGCCGTGGTGGAGGTGGTGGAGCCGGTGAACCTCAAAGAGGCCCTGGCCACCGCGGCTCCGGACGTCCGCCTGCGGGACCTGGCCCAGGAGATCCGCCGGGATTTGATTCAACGCCTCGATGTCCAGAGGCGGGTGATTACCGGGCCGGTGATGAAGTCCCGGGAGGAAGTCATGGAACTTACCCTCACCGATCCGGCCCTGACCCGTTCCATGGAGCATCTGGCCGAAACCGAAAAAAAGAAGCTGGCCAAGATCAAAACGACGGCCCAGGATTACTTCTGGGAGATCTCCGCCGACCCTCACGCTTTTTACATCAGCGCCATGCAACGGATGGTAACGTGGCTGTCCCGGCACCTGTTTGACGGTATCGTCTTTGATAGCCTGGGGTTCGAAAAAGTGCGGCAGGCCAGCCAGCGGGGCAGCCTGATCTTTGTGCCCTGTCACAAAAGCCACCTGGACTACCTCATTCTCAACAACCTCATCTTTCAGCATCATATGCAGTCCCCCCGCATCGCCGCGGGCAAGAACCTCTCCTTTTGGCCCCTGGGCCCGATCTTCCGAGGCTCCGGGGCGTTTTTCATCCGGCGCCGGTTCTTGGGCGGTAAACTTTATGCCGAGGTCCTTTACACCTACATCAAGACCCTGATCAAAACCGGCTATAATCTGGAGTTTTTCATTGAGGGCGGGCGCAGCCGCACCGGTAAACTGGTGCTGCCCAAGTTGGGGCTCCTCAATATGATCCTCCGGGCCTACGACGAAGGGGCCGCGCCCGACGTCCTCTTTGTCCCTACTTTCATCGGCTATGATCAGGTGCTGGAGGAAAAGGCCTACCTCAAGGAACTGGAGGGCGGGAAAAAGGAAGCGGAATCCATGGGCCAGCTGGTCCATGCCAGGAAATTTTTAAAGAAACGCTACGGCCGGGCCTATATTCAGTTCAGCGAACCCATTTCCCTGAATGACTACCTGACCGAGCTCCACCAGACGGAGGCCGCCGACCTCCAGCAGGCCCGCCAACACGGCCAGGACCTGTCCTACCGCATTATCCAGGCCATTAACCACGTTTCGGTGGTCACGCCCTTCTCCCTGGTGTGCGCGGCGCTGCTCACCTATCCCCGCAAAGGCGTCTACCGCCGGGAGTTGCTGCAAATCATCCAGGTGCTCTACGATTACGTCAAGGCCCAGGGGGTGCCCGAGGCCGATTCCCTGGAAGACCTCAACCAGGCGGTGGAGGAAACCCTGACTCTGTGCGAGGCTCGCAAGCTCGTCACCCCCATCGAGAAGGAAGAGGGCCTCACCGATGAGCTGGGTCTGGGCGGCTACAGCATCGATGAGACCAAACGCCCCCTGTTGGAATATTACAAGAACAACATCCTCCACTTCTTCCTCCCCGCAGCCATGGTCTCGCTGAGCATCCTGGCCCGCCAGGGCTTCGAGTTCAACCGGACCCAAATCATGGAGGATTATGGCTTCCTCCGGGATTTTTTCCGGAACGAATTCATTTTCGACAACCAGGACCCGGAGATCCAGGTTAAACAAACCCTGGACTACTTCGGTTCCCGGGGGGTGGTGATCAATCTCGACCCCCAGGAAGCTTCCTATACCCTGTCGGCTTCCGGCCTCAAGGAGCTGGCCTATTTCGCCAACCTGCTGTTCAATTACCTGGAGTCCTACTGGATCGTGTTTCGCTCCATCAAGTACCTCCAGAAAAAGCCCCGGAGCGAGAAGGAATTTTTGAAGCGCATCCAGTCCATCGGCGCAAAACTCCACAAGCTGGGGGAAGTGGAACGGAGCGAAGCCCTGTCGGAAGCTACCTTCCAAAACGCCGTGAAGATTTTCGGGGAAAAGGGGATCGTCCTGAAGAAGGCCCCGGAAGGCAAAGGCGCCACCACCTTCAGCCGGCCCGCCGACGAAGACGCCAAAGATTTCTACGGCCGCCAACTGGCAAGGTTTATGCGGCGCTAGCGTATTTGAGGAGAGGGCCGGGGGGCGCCCTTACGAAAAATTCCCCCGCCCTCCCCTCAAACTCCCCTCCCAGCCCCCCGTAAGGGGAAAGGCGGGCACAGCCCGCCTTTTTTGATTCTTGAATTAAGGGGTTGGGGATAGGGGTTTGGGGGAAGGGGTAGGGGCCTCGGCCCCTAGCCCCTTCCCCCAAAATTATTTTACGTCTTCCAACGCCTCCCAGGCCAGGGCCACGGCTTCCGCGGGGGTGCCGGCCCGTTGCAGTCCCGGCAGGTCCCAGGACACGTTCAGGGCGATCACCGGTTTGCCCAGCTTCAGGGCGATAGCCGCTTCGGACACGGTGCCGTAGCTGCCGTCCACCGCGATGAGGGCGTCGGCGCTGTGGGCCATAAGGACGTTCCGGGCATGTCCCAGGTTGGTGGCGATGGTATAGGTAAGGTGGGGGTTGGCCCGTCGGCGGTCCCCATCGGGTAAGATCCCCAGGCTGACGCCCCCCGCCTCCCGGGCCCCCTGGGCCGCCGCGGCCATCACCCCGCCCAGGCCGCCGCACAGGAGCACCGCCCCTCGTTCCGCCACCTGCCGGCCGACTTCCCGGGCGAGACCGGCGGTCTCGGGGCCGGTCTCGCTCCCGCCGATTACCGCGATATATACCGGTTGGGCCATTTCTTCCCCTCTTTGCCGCCGTGATGATTAAACGATTTTTCGCGTTAATATCAGGTTGCGGTCACACCCGTGAACCTAACATGAAAAGCCTATGGGCGGGTGGGGCGGCCGTCCCTGGCCGCCTTTGGTTGGCGGGCACGGAGGCCCGCCCCACCGGGTTATCTTCATATAAAGTGAAGGATCTTAACTTATTAAAAATACAAGCTTCTTCTCCATGCTCAGAATGACAATTCTCTCTCAAGCCAGGTTTTGCAATGGCCGGTAGTATAACCGCCACGGGGCTTGAAATGGCGGCGCATAAACTTTTTGCATTTGCCGGCCGACATGACTACATTATAAGAAACCCGGGGGTTAGCGGATAGGTAAATCATCCCCGGCCCCCGGACTTTTCCGGATGACGGGGCCGCCATGCTCCCGATGCCAAAAACGTTGATCCTCTCCCTTTCACTGGGGCTCGCCTTGCTGGCGACGGCGTGCGCCACCGCGCCCTTTACCGGCCGGCATCAGGTCCTCATCACCTCCGAAGGCAGCGAGACCAGGATGGGTTTGCAAGCTTTCCAGCAGGTAAAACGGCAATATCGGGTCTCTCATGACCCGGAAATCAACGCGATGGTAAACCGGGTGGGGCAGCGCATCGCCGCCGCGGCCCAGCGCCCCGACTACCGCTGGGAGTTTGTGGTCTTTGAAAACCAGGATGCCAACGCCTTCTGCTTGCCCGGGGGCAAGGTGGGCATCTTCACCGGCATTTTGCAGTACACCCAGGACGAGGCCGGTCTGGCCACGGTGATCTCCCACGAAGTGGCCCACGCCCTGGCCCGCCATGCCGGGGAGCGCATGAGCCAGTCCATGCTGGCCCAGGCTGGGGGCATCGGTTTGGGGGCGGCCGTGGGGGGGATGGGCTCCCTCGCCGGCACGGCCATCATGCAGGGCTACAGCCTGGGCACCCAGTTGGGCATCTTGCTGCCTTACAGCCGGACTCAGGAGTACGAGGCGGACCACATCGGGGTCATCCTCATGGCCAAGGCGGGATACGACCCGGCCCAGGCCCTGGAGTTCTGGCGGCGCATGATGGCCATGGACAAGAAGGCCAAGCCGCCGCAGTTCATGGCCACTCACCCCAGCGACGCCAGCCGGCTCCGGGAACTCCAGGATTTTCTGCCCGAGGCCGAAAAATACTACGTCCCCGCCCCTGAGGCGGAAACCCCGCCCCCGTGCCAACCCGGGGCCCCGGAGGCCGGGCGCTGGCTGCCCGCGCCCAGATAAGTCTCTCCTCAGGGGAAGTCCGTTCTCCCCATGCAGGGGCGCAGCCAGAGCCTCCACCTACGAAAAACCAAAAACAAAAAACTGATTGAGGGCGAATTGGCAGATTAGCAGGCTGTTAAAAAAGCACAATTTCCCCAGGTTGTCATTCTGACCGAAGGGAAGAATCTCGTATTTTCAAGTAGATGAGATCCTTCGCGGCGCTCAGGATGACAAAAAAGCCGATTTTTCAACATCTGTTATGTATCGAATTCCCCAGGAGGGGGAGACTGGCGGTGGGACACGCGGGATGGCGTGAAAGTTTTTGGGTGATGTTCCAAAAGCTTACGGTTCGCGGACGGGGTCCCCGGCCTCGGCCATGGCGGCCAGGATTTCTTTGGCCCGGGCCTCGTCTTCCGCGGCCACCATGAGGTGCACCCCCCGGATGAACTGGAGGGGGGAAAAGTCCCGCTGGCGTCATCGGCCATGACCATGGCCTCGATGCCCTCGGACTCCAGCAGCCCCGCGGCCATCTCGGCCTCGATGCGGTTGGAAAAGGTTTCCAGGACGATGGCGTCGTCGCGGTTCAATATTGAGCCCCTCTTTTGGAAGTAAGAGAAGATGTTAGTGGTTGACTATCGGTAATCTTGATCGTCCAGGAATATTATCCATGAGTTGAAGGAGCTTTGTTGTTGTTATTGGGCGCTGGCCATTTTTTTGCATTTTCCCAGCATGTTCCCATGCTATCTCCCCTGGCCCATTAAAAATCTCTTTAATAGCCCCCTCCTTGGTAATCAATATAACAATCAAGTGCTGTGGATTAGAACGTAGCCCGACTTTTGACCCTTGGGTTGCTTTTATTTGAATAAGAATGCCATTTGGTGCCTTAGCATCATGCCCCTCGACAGAACAATTCAAAAGCTCTAATCCATAACGATGCGCTGCTAAGACTTCTCCTAAGCTTCCAACAAGATGTCCGTCAAGCGTAAAAGGTCTACCTGGGAACAGCGCTTCTAACTCAGATACAACCGCGTATAATCGTTTAATCAGACTTGGTATCTTTCTAACCATTTAGTTCCTTCATCCCCTTTAAGGGATTGGGGTGGGGGTCTGGCGGAGGGGGTAAGGGTTACTTACGAAAAAGCCCTTAGCCCCTTCCCCCAGCGGCCTCACCCCTTTAACTCTCCTCCCGCGGTTCTTCGGACTCCGGGAAGATCACCAGGTTATCCCGGTGGATGACTTCGTCGTAGCCCTTATGGCCCAGGGATTGGGCGATTTCTTGCGATTGGCGCCCCTTGATCTGGCCGATTTCTCTCGCCGAGTAGTTGGTGAGGCCCACCGCGAAGGGTTTGCCTTCGGAGTCCATGAGGTGGACCGCGTCGCCCTTGCGGAAGCCCCCGAAGACCTCCAGGATGCCCGCCGGGAGCAGGCTTTTGTGGCGCTGCACCAGGGCCGCCCGGGCCCCGTGATCCACCAGGATGGCCCCCTTGGGGGTGACGTTGTAGGCCAGCCAGCACTGGCGGCTGGTGAGTTTCTGCTCCTGGGGCAGGAACAGGGTTCCCATGGCTTCGCCGCCAAAGATTTTTTCCAGGATGCCCGGGGTCAGGCCGTTGGCGATGAGGGTGGGGATGCCCGCGGCCCCGGCCTTCTTGGCGGCTTGGAGCTTGGTCACCATGCCGCCCCGGCCCAGGGCACCGGGCCGTTTGCCCGCGGCCTTCTCCACCTTGGCGTCGATGGTGGGAACCAGGGCAACCAGCCGGGCGTCGGGGTGTTCCCGGGGGTCTTTATCATAGAGGCCGTCGATATCGGTGAGGATCACCAGGAGGTCGGCCCCCACCAGGTTGCAGATCAGGGCGGCCAGGTTGTCGTTGTCCCCGAACTTCAGCTCGTCCGTGGCCACGGTGTCGTTTTCGTTGATGATGGGGACCACCTGCCAGCCGAGCAGTGTTAAGAGGGTGTTGCGGGCGTTCAAGAAGCGGATGCGGGATTCCAGGTCGTCGTGGGTGAGGAGGATCTGGGCCACCTTGAGGCCGAATTCGGCAAAGGCCTCCTCGTAGGTGAGGATCAGGGCGCTTTGGCCGGCGGCGGCCACCGCCTGGGCCTGGGGGATGCCGGTGGGGCGGGACGTGAGCCCCAGCTTGCGGCAGCCCGCGGCCACGGCCCCGGAAGATACCAGGATGAACTCCCGTTCCCCGGAGCTGAGACGCCCGATCTCCCCCACCAGGCGCTGGATGAGGCACTGGTTGAGGCCGTCGTCGGCGGTGAGGACCGCGCTCCCCAGTTTGAGGACGACCCGCTTGGCTTTATTCAGATAGTTCTGTCGTGAGGAATCCATGGCCGTTGTGCCTGGTGTCTCGTCGCGCAACTTTTATGACCAATCATGAGATTGCCACAGGCATTGAACACGCTAAATCCTGAGACCTTACAAAAGATTCCCAGATGGCCTCCCGCAAGGGGGAGAGCCCGTCGCCGGTGTAGGCCGATAGGGCGAACACCCGGCAGCCGGTTTTTTTATAAGCCAGGATTATCTGGGCCAGGGGAAAGTCCGGGGCCAGCGCATCTATCTTATTTAACGCCACCAGGCGTGGTTTGTCCAGCAGAGAGGGGTCAAAGGCGCGCATTTCTTCTTCCAACATCTGAAGGGGCGCCAGGGGGTCGGCCGGGTCCACAAAGCTTATGTCGATGACCTGGACGAGGAGCCGGGTGCGCGTCAGATGCCGCAAAAATCGGTGGCCCAGACCTTTGCCCAGGTGGGCGCCGGTGATGAGGCCGGGGATTTCGGCCAGGATCAGGGGTTCCCGGTCATACTCCGGGGGCATAACCCCCAACTGGGGGGTCAGGGTGGTGAAGGGAAAGGCGCCGACCCGGGCCGAGGAGGCGGTGAGGGCCTTGAGCAGGGTGGTTTTGCCCGCATTGGGGGCCCCCATCAGTCCCACATCCGCCAGGATCTGGAGTTCCAGGTGAATCTGGCGCTCCCGTCCCGGTTCGCCGGGTTGGCAGAAGCGGGGAGAGCGCATCCGGGAAGAAACGAAGTGGGCGTTGCCCTTGCCGCCCCGGCCGCCTTTGGCCAGGATCAGGCGCTCCCCGGGGGTCATGAGGTCAGCTATGAGCCTGCCGGTGTCGCCGTCAAAGACCCGGGTGCCCAGGGGCACCGGCACGATCACCGTGGCGCCATTTTTGCCGTGACGGTCCTGGCCCTGGCCCCGGCGGCCGTTTTCAGCCAGAAGGACGCGCCGGCGCCGAAAATGGCTCAGGGTGCGCAGAGCAGGGGAGACTTCGAGGATGACATCGCCGCCGGACCCGCCATCACCGCCGTTGGGTCGGCCCCGGGCTTGGAAGCGGGCTCGGAGGAAGCTGACACAGCCCGGGCCGCCGTTGCCGGCCCGGACCGTGATATCGACTTCGTCAGGAAAGGACTTCAAGTTGGAGGATAGACGCTGACCCGCTTGCGATCTTTACCAAAGGCCTCGAATTTTACCACGCCGTCGATCTTGGTGAACAGGGTGAAATCACGGCCCATGCCCACGTTGGTCCCCGGGTGGATGCGGGTGCCCACCTGACGCACCAGGATCGTGCCTGCCTTTACCGTCTGCCCGGCGAACCTTTTCACCCCGCGACGTTTCCCGGCGCTATCCCGACCGTTGCGTGAGCTGCCGCCAGCTTTTTTGTGTGCCATGGTTGATCTCCTGCGCCACTCGCCACCGAATTATGCATCGGGCCCCCCCTTGCGGGCCGGGTCGCCCCGAGATGGCGTGGCGGTAATCTGGCTTAATTATAAAATAATTTCATCAATTTTCAAGGCGGTGAACAATTGCCGGTGGCCCTGTTTGCGGCGATAATTCTTCCGGCGCTTCTTTTTGAAGATCAGAACCTTCTTGCCTTTGCCCTGGCGCACAATCTGGGTGCGCACGGTGGCGTTGGGCACCAGGGGTTGGCCCACCTGGACCGCGACCCCATCAGTCACCAGAAGCACCTGGTCCAGAACCACTTCATCGCCGCGCTCGCCGGGGAGGTGTTCCACCCGGAGCACATCTCCGGGAGAGACGCGATATTGTTTCCCGCCGGTTTTAATAATGGCGTACACTATAGCCTCCACAAGAATCAGGACTTTAGACAATTAATTTTACCGGGTTTTGCCATCTTGTCAACCCATGGGCGTGATTCATTTACCGAAAGGACCTCTTTTTTAGGGCGTTAAGAAAGTTGGCAATTTATCCGACCCCTCCAACAGCCTGCGATTGACTCGACTCTTTGCCCGGATTATTATGACGGAAACTCAGCTTTTTGCCACCGCAAATTTTCTGGCCTCCCGGGCCGCAACGGGACGGGCATTGCGGGGGGATCGCCTTCCCCTCACGGAGCAGATATGGATAGCTTACCGGCGAAAATCTCACCCCAGGGATACGTGGTAATCCACGGCCATTTTTATCAACCCCCCCGGGAAAATCCCTGGATCGAGCAGATCGAAGTGGAGCCCAGCGCCTTTCCCTTCCACGACTGGAATGCCCGCATCACTGCCGAGTGTTATCGCCCCAACGGCGTGGCCCGGGTCTACGACGGCCAGGGCCGTATCCTGGATATTGTCAATAACTATCAGCATGTTAGCTTTAATTTCGGCCCCACCCTGATCAGTTGGCTCAAGGGGCAGGCGTCGAACACCTATGCCAAGATCCTGGAGGCCGATGCCCAGAGTCTGGCGGCCCTGGGGCACGGCAACGCCATCGCCCAGGCCTACAACCATGCCATCCTGCCCCTGTCCAAGCCCCGGGACCGGGAGACCCAGGTCATCTGGGGCCTCAAGGACTTCGAGCACCGGTTCCGGCGGCCGGCCGCGGCTATGTGGCTACCGGAGACCGCGGTGAATTATCCCACCCTGGCCACCCTGGTGGATCACGGCATGAAGTTCGTGCTCCTGTCCCCTTACCAGGCCAAGCGGGTGCGCCCCCTGGCCGGCGGGGAGTGGACTCCGGTAGCGGGGAGCCTGGATACCACCCAGGCATACCGCTGTTATTTGCCCGAGAGCGCCGGTGACATCAGGAAGCGGCGCTTTATTGACGTCTTTTTCTATAACGGCGAAGTGGCCGCGGATATCAGTTTCGGGGACCTGCTCACCGACAGCCACCGCCTGACGGCCCGGCTGGTGGACGGTTTTGTCCCGGCCCGCCAGCGTCCGCAGCTCCTGCACGTGGCCACCGACGGGGAGAATTACGGGCACCACAAGAAATTCGGCGAGCTGGCCCTGGCCCATGCCCTGACCCAGGTGCTGCCCCAGAAGGGGTTTCAGGTCACCAATTACGCCGCGTTTTTGGAGCTGGCGCCGCCCAAAATGGAGGTGGAACTCTCCCTGGGGGCCCAGGGCGAAGGCAGTTCCTGGAGCTGCGCCCACGGGGTGGGGCGCTGGAAGGAGAACTGCGGCTGTTCCACCGGGGGCCAACCCACCTGGAATCAGCGCTGGCGGGCCCCACTGCGGGAGTCCTTTGATTTTTTGAATGAGAAACTGGCGGGCATCTTCGAGGACCAGGGCCAGAAGTACTTCCAGGACCCCTGGCAGGCCCGCAACGCTTACGTGGACGTCTTTTTCGACCGCAGCGCCGATGTGCTGGAGGGCTTTTTCGCCAAGCAGGGCAGGCCCAACCTGACGGAAGACGACCGGGTGGCGGCCTTAAAACTCCTGGAAATGGAGCGCCACTCCCTGCTCATGTATACCAGTTGCGGCTGGTTCTTTGCCGATATCTCAGGGCTGGAGTCCTTGCAGGTAATCAAGTACGCCGCCAGGGCCCTGCAATTGGGCCAGCATTTTACCTCCGAGTCCCTGGAGCCCCCCTTTCTGAAAATCCTGGAGCGGGCGGTGAGCAATATTCCCAAGGAGGGGAACGGCCTCACCATTTATCAGCAGCGGATCAAACCCGCGGTGGTGGACTATCCCAAGGTGGCCAACCAGTGGGTGATTTCCTGGCTCAAAGACCGGAAGCGCCAGTGTCCCCACCACATTTACCAATACCGGGCTGAAGCCATGGACCTGGAGGAGAAGACCCAGGGCTCGCTCCTGTTCGCCGCCGGGCGTTTGCACCTGACGTCGGGCATCACCCGGGAAAAGCGGACTCTGGCGTTTTTCACCGCGTTTTTGGGCAGCTATCTCTACCGCACCCAGGTACAGACCCACCCTGCCCCCCAGGAGTTTCTCACCTTGCGTAATGAATTCTTCCGGGTCCTGGAAGAGACCCCGGAGGATTTGATCCCCCTTATGGTCCGGCGTCTGGGGGAAACCTATTACAGCATCCATGATGTGTTCCAGGAAGAGAAACTCCAGGTCTTTCACGACTTGTTGCGCCACAACCGGGAAGAGGCGGTGGAACAGGTGGCCCATAGTTTTGAAGAAACTCGGCCCTTGCTCAAGGCCATGGCGGTTGAAGGCCTGCCGGTGCCGCGCCTGTACCGGGCCCTGGGCGAAATTACCCTGAACCGGCGGCTGGTGGAGCTCTTGCGCCGCATGGAGCCGGAGCCGGCTTCTTTGGCCACCTCCGAGGAGATTCTGGCGGTAATCCAGGATGCCCAGCTTATGGGGTTGAAACTGGAGACCCATGAGGGGGCCGAAATCCTGGGGCGCATCCTCCACCAACACCTCCTGGACCTGGCCGACGCCTTCCAGACGGAAACCGTGACCCGCCTGGACGACTTTTTGAGTTTCGTGGGGCGGATACCCCTTACCCTGGAACTCACCGAGGCCCAGAATTTCCTCTTTGCCCTGATGCAGGACCGTTTCCCGGCGGTGGCGGCCCGGGCGGGCCAGGACCCGACCGCCCAGAACCTGGCCAAACAGCTGGTGGCCTTGATGGAGACCGTGCACTTCAGTCCGATGCGCTATCTGAAATTGTTGGCGTAAGCCTGGGTGAGCCTGGCGGAAGCGTCACCTTTTCCCCAGGCCCGGGGCCGGTGCCGCTCAATGAGATTTTTTTGTTAAATCTAAACCAATTCTGGTTGTTGATCTGATCCTTAGGATATTTCAAGCTGTTATCGCAAACTGAGCCGGATTAAAGTTTAATTTCAGGATTTCCCATGGGAGGCAGTATGAGTCCGCTGGCGCGACTTGGGAGGATGGTTGAGGAATCCATACGCCTCAAAGACCGGTTTTTTACCGAGCACGGGGAAAAAGTTTTGGTGGCAGCCCAATTGCTGGTCGAGGTGTTCCAGACCGGAGGCCGGGTGCTGATTTTCGGCAACGGCGGCTCCGCCGCGGACGCCCAGCACCTGGCGGCGGAGTTCGTCAACCGGTTCCAGGTGGAGCGGCCGCCCCTGGCCGCCCTGGCCCTGACCACCGACACCTCGATCCTCACCGCGGTGGGCAACGACTATGATTTCCGGGAGATTTTCGCCAAGCAGGTGAGGGCCTTGGGAAGGCTCGGCGACCTGGCCTGGGGCATCAGCACCAGCGGCAACTCTCCCAACGTGGTGGCGGGGCTTACTACGGCCCGGGAGTTGGGTTTGAGAACCCTGGCCTTGAGCGGCGGTGAGGGCGGGCCGGTGGCCGCCGCCGCGGAGATGGCCCTCATCGTGCCCTCCCGCACCACCCCCCGGGTCCAGGAAGTCCATATCACCCTGGGCCACGCGCTCTGCGACCTGGTTGATTACCTGTTGTTCCCGGAAAAATTCGCGGGAGAGTAATTCAATGGAAGGCAGGCGCCCCCGCCTGTCGAGGAACCGCCGGGGGCGGCGATTCTCCATTTCTTCTCAGGAAATGCCGGAGGCCGGATGAAAAAGCTCGAGCCCCTTTCCCTGGATGGCATCAAGACGTATAGTTTGACTGAGCGGCATTCCAAGGTAAGCCGCCAGGACTTCGGCCAGCCCTGGGCGCCGGGGGGCAGCCTCCGGGAGTTCGTGGCCCGTTTGCCCCGGATCCTGGCCGGCGAGGCCTTGCGGGAGGTAGCCGCGGCCTGGGTGAAGGCCAGGAAGCATGGCCGCCCGGTGCTCCTGGGCATGGGGGCCCATCCCATCAAGGTGGGGTTGAGTCCCATTCTCATCGACCTCTTGAAACGGGGCCTCCTCACCGGCCTGGCCTTAAACGGTGCCGGCATCATTCACGACGCCGAGGTGGCCATGGTGGGCCGCACCTCCGAAGACGTGGACGAGGTCCTGGGTTGCGGGCAGTTCGGCATGGCCCGGGAGACCGCCGAATTTTTGAACGGCGCCATTGCCTGGGGGGCCAAGCAAGGTTTGGGCCTGGGGCAGGCGGTGGGCCGCCGGCTGTTGGAGAGCAATTTCCCCCACCAGGACCTGAGCCTGGTGGCCGCGGCCGCGGCCCTGGAAGTCCCCCTGACGGTGCACGTGGCGGTGGGGACCGACATTATCCACCTCCACCCCTCGATTGACCCGGAAGCCCTGGGGGCCGCCACCCACCGAGACTTTCGCCTCTTTGCGGCCCTGGTCAGCGAGCTCGACGACGGGGTCTTTGTCAACCTGGGCTCCGCGGTGATCATCCCGGAGGTCTTCCTGAAGGCCCTGACCCTGGCCCGCAACCTGGGGCATCCGGTCGCGCCCCTGACCACGGTGAACCTGGACTTCGTGCAGCATTACCGGCCGCTCACCAATGTGGTGCGGCGCCCCACCGCCGGGGTGGGGCGTGGGTTTGCCTTGACCGGCCACCACGAGCTGCTGTTCCCGATGCTTGCGGCCCTGGTGGCGGAAGAGATGGAGGAGGCGTGATGTCCACGGAAATTGTGGTCGTGGTTGACGATATGCGGCTCAACGGTTACCTGGATGATTCCCCCACCGCCCAGGCCCTGGCGGACGCCCTGCCCATTGAGGGCCAGGCCCAGCTTTGGGGCGACGAGATCTATTTTCCGGTCCCCCGGATGGTGGCGGAGCTGGATGACACCGCGGCAGTGGTGGTGAACGTCGGAGACCTGGGCTACTGGCCCAGGGGAAGGGCATTGTGCCTGTTCTTCGGCTTGACCCCCAACAGCATCCCCGGGGAAATTCGCCCGGCCAGCGCCGTGAACCTGGTGGGGCGGGTCACGGATGATCCCTGCTGCCTCAAGCTGGTGAAAGAGGGCGCGCCGGTGCGGATTGAAAAAAAATAGGGTAAAATAATTATTGGGAGAGGGGGGCAAGGATTTTTCGTAAGCGCATTTTCCCCCTCCCCCAAACCCTTACCGGGGGTTGGGGAGAGGAATTTGAGGCGAGGGCAAAGCAATCACGCACAACCAATTCTTCCGGCCCGCTCCTCACCATGACTATCAAGGAGACTTTTGGTAATGCCCATTTTTGAATTTCACTGCAATAGCTGTAACCAGGATTTCGAGAAGCTGGTCTTCGGGGCCGACCCTGGGGTGGAGTGTCCCCATTGCGGCCAAACCAAGGTGGAAAAGTTAATGAGCGCCTGTACCGCCAAGGTGGGGGGCAAGTTAACCTCCACCTCCAGCGGCAGTCAAAGTTCCTGCGCCGGCTGTTCCTCGGGTTCCTGCAGCACCTGCGGTTAAGCGATCTTGCCCACGGATATCAAAATCGGCACCCGGGGCAGCGCCCTGGCACTGGCCCAGTCCCGGTGGGTGGCGGCTCAGCTCTCCGGGAGCGATCCCGGCTGCCGGGTGGAATTGATCATCATCAAGACCACCGGGGATAAGGTGCAAGACGTCCCCTTGGCCCAGATCGGGGGCAAGGGTCTGTTCATCAAGGAGATTGAAGAAGCGCTCCTGAGGGGCCAGGTGGATCTGGCGGTGCACAGCCTCAAGGATATGCCGGCGGAGGTGCCGGCAGGCCTGATGCTGGGGGCGGTGCCGCCCCGGGAAGATTGCCGGGATGCCTTCATCTCTTCCCGCTATGCCAGCCTGGTGGAAATTCCCTCCGGGGGCCGGGTCGGCACCGGCAGTCTCCGGCGTCGGGTGCAACTGCTGCATCGGCGGCCCGACCTGGAAGTAGTGCCCCTGAGAGGCAACGTGGATACCCGCCTGAAAAAGATGGAGGACTTAAATCTGGATGGACTTATCCTGGCCGCAGCCGGGCTTAATCGGCTGGGGTTGGGTCATATTTACCGCGGGTGCGTGCCCGAATCGGACATGCTGCCGGCCGTGGGCCAGGGAGCCCTGGGCCTGGAGGTGCGCACCGAGGACCATGGCCTCCGGGAACGGCTGGCGTTTCTGGATGATGCGCCCACCCGCCTGGCGGTGACCGCAGAGCGGGCCTTTCTGGCCCGGCTGGAGGGGGGGTGCGTGGTGCCGGTGGCGGCCCTGGGGCGGGTGGCAGGGGACTCTCTCCATCTGGAGGCCCTGATCAGCGATCTGGAAGGACGCCGCCTCCTGAAGGATCAAAGGTCCGGCCCCGTGGCTGAAGCGGTCAGTTTGGGAATCAGCCTGGCCGAAACTTTGTTGGCCCAGGGCGGGGCGGAAATCTTATCCGCACTGTATGGGAGGCCGGTTTAACTTTAAGAATTACCTTGACATTCTTGATATTCTGCTATATAGTAACTCAACGAAAATGGTCAGTTGGTGAAATCGGGGGATTCCAGCAATGCGGGCGAGAAGGGGGATAGCCTGGCTGGCGGCAGCTTTTTGGCTGGTCGTGGGGATATGCGCCCCGATGACTGGGCTGGCTGCCGTTGATAATCCTTATACCCTCCCCATTCTTAACGTAGGGGCGCCGGGTTCCCTCGAAACCCAGATGCTGGGTGAACAACCTCTTAAGCCCGCCACCCCTCGTCTTCCCGGCGCTCAAGGGCTGCCGTCTTTGCAGCTTTATCAAAATGGTGGAGACGCCCGAGTCAGTCTGCCTCTCAACACGGAGATGCATATCTCCATTCGCTATAATCGAGACCCAAACCCGGCAGAACCGCAGCGGCTCAACGACTCACCGCTTTACATGAAATATGCCGTGGACTACCGCCTGCTGTCTAACCTCCGGGTGGGGCTGAACAGCTATCTGTACCGTCCTGCCGAAGATGGCTTTGCCTTCCAACGCCCCATGGCTAATCAGCTCCTGGGGGTTGGTCCGGAAATCAAATACGACCTGGGACGGTGGAGTTTCCTCTTAAAGAGCCAGATGGAGGCCGGCAGTAATCGGGACCAGGGCAAAGACCTGCAAAACTGGTTCCGGGTTTGGTACGCCTTCTAGTGGATTGTTCCGCAATCAGCTCCCCTCATAAAACGGCCTTTTGATAGTTAAAATGCGGTTAATTAAGAACCATACAAATAATTTCTGCCCGCTGATCCCCCTGTCTTCGTGCGTTTTTTTGCGTCTTTGATCCCCGCCCGCTTTCTGGAGCGCCGCCAACGTTTCCTGGCCCTGGTGGAGTTGCCGGACCACCGGCGCGTCTGGGTCCATGTGCCGAATACCGGCGCCTTAACCGGCTGTGCCGATCCCGGCCAGGAGATCTTGCTTACCTTTGACCCGCGCCCGGGGCGCAAAACCGACTATACCTGGCGCTTTGTCCGGGGTCCCGAGGGGTGGATTTGTATCGATACCCTGGTCCCCAACCGCCTGGTGGCGGAGGCCCTGGCCGGCGACGGCCTGCCGGGCTTGCCTGCGGCCCACCAGGTGCGGGCCGAAGTTTCCATCTCCCAGGGCAGCCGCCTGGATTTTGTCCTGAAGGTGAAAGGTGGGCTCCTATTCATGGAGGTCAAGAGCGTCACCTGGGTGGAAGACGGGGTGGCTCTCTTTCCTGACGGGGTGACGAGCCGGGGGCGGCGCCATCTGGAGCACCTGAGCGACCTGGCGCGCCAGGGGCACCAGGCCTGGAACGTCTTCGTGGTCCAGCGCCAAGACGCCCACCGGTTGCGCCCCGCCGCGGCCATCGATCCGGCCTATGCTCGGCAACTGGCCGCCGTGGCCGCTCAAGGCGTGAATATCCTGGTGCTCCAAGAAAAAGTTCAGCCCCCGGAAATTACCCTTGCATCCATCCTCCCCTTTGATTTAACATAAATTGCTTGAAACAAATCTCTCACAGAATCCTCACGAGAC
Source organism: uncultured delta proteobacterium (assembly GCA_963812015.1). GTDB lineage: Bacteria > Desulfobacterota > Desulfobaccia > Desulfobaccales > 0-14-0-80-60-11 > 0-14-0-80-60-11. Next base: position 314,949 of record CAWETI010000003.1, read on the forward strand.
CTGAATCGAGTTGATCTATGAATGCGGCGCTTAATAACAATATCCGGATCTTTTCGGGCAACTCCACCCCCGAGCTGGCCCACAAAATCTGCGACCACCTCTCCCTGCCCCTGGGGCAGGCCATGGTCAGCACCTTCAGCGACGGGGAAATCCGGGTGGAAATTGCCGATAATGTCAGGGGCCGGGACGTTTTCCTGATCCAGTCCACCTGTCCTCCCACCAACCACAACCTGATGGAATTGCTGATTATGATCGACGCGGTGAAGCGGGCTTCGGCCCGGCGCATCACCGCAGTCATCCCCTATTTCGGCTATGCCCGCCAGGACCGCAAGGTGGCTCCCCGGGTGCCTATCACCGCCAAGCTGGTGGCCGACCTCCTGTCCACCGCCGGGGCCCAGCGCGTTCTCACCATGGACCTGCACGTCGGGCAGATCCAGGGTTTTTTCGATATCCCGGTGGACAACCTCTACGCCTCTCCCGTCATGATTCCCTATATCCGGGAAAATTTTCAGGACGATCTGGCCATTGTGTCGCCGGATGCCGGGGGGGTGCCCCGGGCCCGGGCCTATGCCAAACGCCTGACCGCCACCTTGGGGTTGATCGATAAGCGCCGGGACGCCCCGGGCAAGGCCAAGGCCATGAATCTCATCGGCGAGGTCATGGGCAAGGACGTGGTCATTTTGGACGATATCATCGACACCGGCGGCACCTTGAGCGAAGCGGCCGGGGTCATCATCCAGCAGGGCGCCCGCAACGTCAACGCCTGCTGCACCCATGCCGTGCTCTCCGGGCCGGCGGTGGATCGGGTGGCAAATTCTCCCCTGCACCGCCTGGTGGTCACCGATACCATTCCCTTGAGCGAGGCGGCCAAAAAGTGCCCCAAGATCGTGCCACTCCCGGTGGCGCCCCTCCTGGCCCAGGCCATTGTGCGCATCCACCAGGAAGACTCCGTCAGCTCCCTGTTTGAGATTCAATTCTGAGGATAGTGGGGGAAGGAAGGGCCAGGGACCGTCTAAGGCGTGAACCCGATAAAGGAAAGAGGGGCCAACGGCCCCTCTTCGTTTTTTTCGTGCCGCGTCTGGGGAAGGCAACGGCTAACCCCGGTACGCGAGATTTTTTACGACTACTTCACTGTTTCAGGAGTTGAGGCCCCCTGGTTCCTGTCACGCCGGTTTCGGTTCCTCTCCCTCCGGTTCCTTCGGTTCCTCTTCCTCCGGTTCCCGCGGTTTCGGCGCCTTTCCCTCTTTGCCCTTTTCTTCCGCACTTCGCCCGCCAAAGTAAAACCCGGTGATGGAGGCTAAGGTTGCACCGAGCATACTCAGGACATTACTGATAATTTTCATGGATTCCTGGTCTTTGCAAAAAGTTAATAAATGAAACATGGCGATGCCCAATATGATGATGACCGCAAAGGCCATCAAGGACCGGGACATCCCGGCAATCCCCGGAGGCCCTCCTGAGGTTGCCTTGATTAAGCCCTGGAATTCATCTTTGTCCAAACCGTTTAGACTTGCTTTCTCAATCAAGATTCGCCAATTTTTATTGCGGGAGCGATATGCCAGGATGACGTCGATAATGGTGGGAATCGCAATAAAGAGCGCCAAAATGAGGGCATAGTAAAATATGACGTCGGGATCCTTTTTGGGAACGGGGGGTGTCTGCCCGGTCTGCCCTTGCTTCTCACCCTGGGTCTGAACTTGAGTTCCCGTTTCCCCTGGATTAGCACTAAAAGCTTGATTCGCACTGGAAACCGCCAGTACCGCCACCATGGCCAGACACAAGAACAGCCAATAGGATTTCTTCCTCAACTTCATGGCATTTTCCTCCTTGAGTATGCTTTCCTCGACTCCGGCTCTCCTGAGCCGGTCCCTGCGGCATGGCAGGGAGTGCGGCCTGCCACCGTTGTCAGCAATACTAATGAAAAAACTGCATAGATTTTTCTATGGAATACTTTACAGTAAAAGTCAAGGGAATTATGGCCGGTATTTGGGGGCAGTGCCAGGGGGCATCAATCTTTGGCAGGGGCGAGGGTCACCAGGCCCGCAGGGGGAAAAGGGAAAACTCCCGGATAGGGGATGGGTAGACCCCTAGTAAGATAAGACTGGGGGATGGGGCGGCCTGAGCCTGAAGCCCCTCCCCCCGAACTCTACATCACTACGATCGGTTCCAGCCCGTCCTTCCAGCCGTCCCACAGATAGGCGTCCAGGCGGCCCATCGCGATAACCCGAAAGGCGTAGCGGGCCTGGGCGGTGTAGAAGTCGCACAGGGGCGCCGGCGCGTCCAGGCGCCCGTTCATGGCATAGACCTCCGCCGGGCAGGGCGCCCCACAGAAGTGGCGCACCGCGCAGCGGTTGCAGGGCGCGAAGCCCTCCGTCACCCGGGTGGTTATCTGTTTGAATTGCGGGGTCGCCAGCAACTCCGGCACCGACTGCTCCCAGAGGTTGCCGCCGTGAAACTCGGTCAGGCCCAGGAATTCGCTGCACGGAGCCACCTCGCCTTTGGCGCCCACCGCAAAGAAACAGCGCCCGCCGCCGCAGGGGGAGATGTCGCACATCAGCCGCCGGGCTCCCGGGGCCACCAGCCCCAACAGCAGGTTGGCAAAGTTGCCGATGACCATTTTGCGCCCGGTCTCCTGAGCTCAGCGCGTAAGTCCGGTCCAGGGCCGCAAAGAAGAAGTGGGCCAACTCCGTCTGGTCCGGCATCAGGTTCCGGCCGCCCAACTGGGTGCCCCTGACCGGGTTGAGCAGGGCGTTGGTCACCCCCCGGGCATGGAAAAACTCCACCAGTTCCGGCAGGACCCGGACGTTCTCTTTGGTCACCGTGGCAATGACGTTGAGGCCGGGGTAGTCAACCAGCTCCTCCAGGACCTTCACCGTCTGGGCGAAAACCCCGGCGCCGCCCCAGGTGCGGCGGGTGCGGTCGGCCACCTCCGGGGTGGGGCCGTCCAGGGAGAGCCCGATGCCGACGTTATGGGCCACCAGGAAGTCTTTGGCCTCTTGATCCAGCAGGGTGGCGTTGGTCTGCACCCCGAAGCGGAAGTAGTCGCCATGCTTCTCGATGCCCTGGAAGACCGCCTCCTTCGCCAGCAGGGGTTCGCTGCCGTGGAACACCAACTGGGGCCGCGCCCCCTCCGGCAGGGTGCCTTTGAAGAAATCCTCGAGGAGGGCCAGGGACTCCATCAGGCGGGCCGGCGCCATGTGGGTCCCGGCTTTCCGGGCCTCCCGGGGCAGGTAACAGTAGCCGCAGTCCAGGTTGCAGCGTTCCGTGGGGTTAAAGTAGACCGCCGACGGCAGCAATCCGAACCGCACGTTGTTAAGGTCCGCAGCCAGACGGGCTTCTTGGGCAAGAAACACCTGGGGCAACTCCGGCCCCAGGAGATAGTCCAGGGCCTGGTCCCGGGGGGCCAGCACCCAGAAGGCGGTGTCTGCGTTAATCAGGGCCACAAAGTCCTCGTGGCCGATCTCCAGCACGTCGAAATGGGGCCCGGCCCCGGCATTCACCGGGACTCCCGCCGGACCCCACAGAGGTGAAACTTCCTGCGCCATGCCTACTTGGCCTTCTTGGCGTCGGCCATGAGGTAATGGGACAGGCCCACCTGATCGCCGTTGGGGGCGCAGGTGTAGCGGATGCTGATGGGTTTCACCTTACTACTCTTAGATTTCTGCATATACATGTCCTCCTTCCTCGTGTGGTTTGCCGGGGTCAAGCGAAAACCGCGACCACCGGGGTGTAAGCTCTGTGTCTCACGCCAAGGCGCTAAGCTCGCCAAGAATTTTTGCCTTTGCGCCTCAGCGTCTTTGCGTGAGCAAAATGTAGTGTGGGCACTGCCCCCCAACAAAAAAAGAGTCCCATCCCTCGGATGGAACTCCCTTTACCATCAGGAGTAGCCGTTCATACAAACTTACAAAAACACCAGGCAGGTCTTCTGGCTCTCGGATCAGCCGGAGAACGTCAGCCTTCCCACCGGGGTTTTTCCTCAGTCCCCGGCAGTGGCCGGCTTGCGCCTTAACTTTCTCCGTCCCCGATTACAGCGGCGGGACCGCCCCGGATTCACACCGGGTTCCGGATTGCCTGGAGGTTTAATTTTCTGACTGAATGATTAACACGATGGTCCCGGTTTGTCAAGCCGGTGGCCTGAGCGCTCATGCTTCCCCCGGAGAGATCCGTCTCGCCGCAAATCACCTTGACAGCTCAGCCCCTTAAAGGTTATTTTTATCTTTTTAACTATATAAGCAAGATTCTGAGATTAACCTATGATCAAAGCGATTCGCGGCATGCGGGATATTCTGCCGCCGGACACCGCCCGGTGGCAGTGGGTGGAGGCCGTGGCCCGGGAGGTTTTTGACCTCTACGGCTACAAGGAGGTCCGCCTGCCCCTGCTCGAGCGCACCGAGCTCTTCGCCCGGTCCATCGGCGTCGAGACCGACATTGTGGCCAAGGAGATGTACACCTTCCCCGACCGCAAGGGCGAGTTCCTGACCCTCAGGCCCGAGGCCACCGCCTCGGTGCTCCGGGCCGTCCTGGAAAACCGCCTGGACAAAGGCGCCGGGGTCAAGAAATTCTATACCCTGGGGCCCATGTTCCGCTACGAGCGGCCCCAAAAGGGACGCTTTCGCCAGTTTTTTCAGATCAACTGCGAGGCCTACGGGGTGGAGGCGCCGGAACTGGACGTGGAAGTCATCCTGCTCCTCATGCATATCCTCAAACGGCTGCTGCCGGGGGAGATCCGCCTGCTCGTCAATTCCCTGGGCTGCCCCGACTGCCAGGTGAAGTTCAAGGCGGCCCTGGGGTTGTTCCTGATTAACAAAGAAGACCTGTGCGAGGACTGCCTGCGGCGCCGAACCACCAACCCCCTCAGGGTCCTGGACTGCAAGAGCGCCAACTGCCAGGCGATTTTGCAGAATGCTCCCGTGATCCGGGATTATCTCTGTCCCGATTGCGCCGCCCATTTTAGCCGGGTGCTGGAGCTGTTGGACCGGTTCAACGTGGCTTACGTGGTCCAGCCCAAGCTGGTCCGGGGTCTGGATTACTACACCCGCACCGCCTTCGAAGTGGCGGCCCTGGGGTTAGGGGCCCAGGACGCGGTGGCCGGGGGCGGGCGCTACAACGGCCTGGCCAAGGAACTGGGCGGCCCGGATCTGCCCGCCATCGGTTTCGCCATCGGGGAGGACCGCCTCTTGGAGGTGCTGCCCCAGGATTTCGGTCAGGACCTGCGGCCCCGGGTCTTTGTAGCGGCCCTGGGGGAGGCGGCCCGGGAGCGGGCCTTCACCGTGGTCCAGGAGTTGCGCCGCAAAAACCTGGCCGGGGAGATGGATTTCGAGGGTCGGTCCCTCAAGGCCCAGATGTCCCTGGCGGACCGCCTGAACGCGGCCTATGTGGTCATCATGGGGGACAAGGAACTGGAGACGGGCGCGGCCCAGGTTCGCCCCATGCGGAATTTTTCTCGCCAGGCGGGGGAAACGGCCAAGCCGGCGGATGCCGAGGCCGGGCGGCCGCCGGTGGAACAGGCGAAGGTGCGGTTTGAGGACCTGGTGGATTATTTAGCCGGGAAAATTCGCCAGCCAGAAGGCCCTTGATGATCAGGTTGCCAGGCAAGGGGCTCGAACTTAGCGGTTTAAAGTCCCCCTTTTTTAAAGGGGGAAAGAAGGGAATACAACGTGTTTGATTCGCTTGAAGGGTTACAGCGCAGTCATTCCTGCAATGTGCTCAGGGCCGCGGACAACGGCATCGAAGTGGTGCTCATGGGCTGGGTGCAGCGTCGGCGTGACCACGGCGGGCTCATCTTTGTGGACCTGCGGGACCGGGAGGGGCTGACCCAGGTGGTCTTCAACCCCGAAATCAATCCCGACACCCACGTCAAGGCCGGGGTGCTACGGGATGAGTACGTCATCGCGGTGCGGGGCCTGGTGAACCTCCGGCCGCCGGAGATGGTCAACCCGAATCTGCCCACCGGGGAGATCGAGGTATTGGTTTCAGAGCTGCGCATTTTGAACGCCGCCAAGACCCCCCCCTTCGAGTTGGAAGACTACAAGGTGGACATCTCCGAGGCCCTGCGGTTGAAATACCGTTACCTGGACCTCAGACGCCCCAGCGTCATGAAGAACCTCATCTTCCGGCACCATGCCGCCCAGGTGGCCCGCCAGTTTCTCAATGGCCAGGGTTTCATCGAGGTGGAGACTCCCATCCTCACCAAGAGCACCCCGGAGGGGGCCCGGGACTACCTGGTGCCCAGCCGGGTGCAGCCGGGGCAATTTTTCGCCCTGCCCCAGTCGCCCCAGCTCTTCAAGCAGCTCTTGATGATGGCCGGCCTGGACCGCTACTATCAATTGTGCCGTTGTTTCCGGGACGAGGATTTGCGGGCCGACCGTCAGCCCGAGTTCACCCAGATCGACATGGAGATGGCCTTCATCACCGAAGCCGACGTCTACCGAGTGGTGGAGGGGTTGATTGCCTCACTGTTCAGGGAATTGAAGGGCGTGGAGTTGACGCTCCCCTTTCCCCGCCTGACCTACCAGGAATGTATGGACCGCTTCGGGCTGGACCGGCCGGAAACCCGCTTTGGGCTGGAGCTCCATGACGTCACCGACCTGATCCAGGAGACCGAATTCCGCCAGTTCCGGGAGGTGGTGGACCAGGGGGGGGTCGTCAAGGCCATCAACGGCCCGGGATTGAGCAAGCTCACCCGGAAGGACCTGGACGGGCTCATCGACCTGGCCGGGGTCTACGGGGCCCGGGGCCTGGCCTGGGTGAAAATCCAGAGCGACGGGGCCTGGCAGTCGCCCCTGGCCAAGTACTTTCCCGCCGGGGCCAAGGCGGCCATCAACGGGCGCCTGGAAGCCGAGGCGGGCGACCTGCTCCTGTTTGTCGCCGATGCCCCCTCGGTGGCTTGCACCGCCATGGGGCAGGTCAGGCTCAATTTGGGCGAGCGGGAAGGGCTGATCCCCGAGGACACCTACCATCTGACGTGGGTCGCCGATTTTCCCCTGCTGGAGTATGACAACGAGGCGGGCCGCTTTGCCGCCATGCACCACCCCTTTACCGCCCCGAAGGAGGAAGACATCCCCCTCCTGGCCACCGACCCGGGGAAGGTAAGGGCTCGGGCCTATGACCTGGTGCTCAACGGCACGGAGATCGGCGGGGGCAGCATTCGCATCAACCGCCGGGATATTCAGCAGCAGGTCTTTCAGGCGCTGAACATCTCCCCGGCGGAAGCGGAAGAAAAATTCGGCTTTCTGCTGGAGGCCCTGGATTACGGGGCGCCGCCTCACGGAGGCGTGGCTTTCGGGTTCGACCGCCTGGTGGCGATCCTCTGCGGGGCCAAATCCATCCGGGAGGTGATCGCCTTCCCCAAGACCCAGAAGGCCGCCTGCCTGGTGACCAGGGCCCCGTCCCCGGTGGACCCGGAGCAGTTGCTGGAGTTGGGTTTGAGGCTGGAAAAATAGCGGAGGATTTTGGGGGAGGAGGCTAAGGGCAAAAGCCCTTACCCCCTCCCCCAAGCCCCCACCCCCAATCCCTTAAGTTATGTTTGCCAGGAATGTCAGGGCTGTAAGCCTCGACATTCCTGGCCCATACAGGGTTGGGAGGGGGGTGTGGGGGGAGGGCAGGGACTTGAGTCCCTGGCCCTCCTCCCACAAAAAAAATATTACGGATGGCACATTATGTCTCGTTGGAACAAAGAACGCCGGTTATTGGATCATGAGCACTCCACTTTTTGGCATCATCGCTTGCAGGAGGTGGAAGAGCCCAATCTGATGCGGAACATCTTCCCGTATACGGAAGTGGCCCGCATCGACTTCGACTACAAGTTCGTCATGCCCCAGCCCCCGGAGCAGATGTTGCTCACCGACACCACCTTCCGGGATGGGCAACAGGCCCGGCCGCCTTACACCGTGCGCCAGATCGTGGATATCTTCGACCTGCTCCACCGCCTGTCGGGTCCTAAGGGCATCGTCCGCCAGACCGAGTTTTTCCTTTACAGCGCCAAGGACAAAGAGGCCGTGCAGCAATGCCGGGAGCGGGGATATGAATTTCCGCAAATTACCGGCTGGATTCGGGCCCACGCCTCTGACCTGGCCCTGGTGAAAGAGCTGGGCCTCCCCGAAACCGGCATCCTCACCTCGGTGTCCGATTACCACATCTTTTTAAAGCTGAAGTGGGACCGGCGGAAGGCCATGGAAGACTACCTGGGCATCGTCAAGGCGGCCCTGGAGCAGGGTATCGCCCCCCGGTGCCATTTCGAGGACGTCACCCGGGCCGACGTCTACGGCTTTTGCGTCCCCTTCGCCATCGAGCTGATGAAGCTCAGGGAAGAAAGCGGCATCGACATCAAACTGCGGCTGTGCGACACCATGGGCTACGGGGTGCCTTATCCCGGCGCCGCCCTGCCCCGGAGCGTGCCCAAGCTGGTGCGGGCCATGATTGACGATGCCGGCGTGCCGGGCCATCTCCTGGAATGGCATGGGCACAACGACTTCCACAAAGTTCTGGTCAATAGCGTCACCGCCTGGCTTTACGGCTGCGGCGCGGTGAACGGGGCGCTGTTGGGATTCGGGGAGCGCACCGGCAACGCCCCCATCGAGGGCATGCTGATCGAGTATATTTCTCTCCGGGGCGCCACCGACGGCATTGACACCACGGTGATCTCGGAGATCGCCGAGTATTTCGAGCGGGAGTTGCGTTATCACATTCCGCCCAGTTATCCCTTTGTGGGGCAAAACTTCAACAACACCAGCGCCGGCATCCATGCGGACGGGCTCCTCAAGAACGAAGAGATTTACAACGCCTTTGATACGGGCAAGATCCTCAACCGGCCTATCCGGATCACCATTACCGACAAGTCGGGCAAGGCCGGCATCGTCCATTGGATCAATACCCGCCTGAAACTGGACGGCGATCGGGCGGTGGACAAGAACACTCCCGGGGTGGCGAAGATCTTCAATCGCATTATGGAAATGTATGAGTCCGGCCGGTGCACCTCCATCTCAGACGAAGAGATGGAAAAGCTGGCCCGCCGCTACCTCTCCGAGTTTTTTGTCTCGGAGTTCGACGAGCTCAAGCAAAAGGCCTACAAACTGGCGGCCCACCTGGCGGCGGACCTGGCCTTGTCGGAAGATATCCGGTCCATGGACCCGGCCCGGATGGAGCCGGTCCTCCAGAAGGCCCTGGACGTCTTCCCCTTCACCCAGTTCATGTATGTCGTCAATCTGGACGGGCGCAAGATCACCCGGAATATCACCCACATCGTCGACCGGGCTAAATATGCCGAAATGAAATTGGATGAGGACCAATCCAACCGCACCTGGTTTATCGAGCCCATCAAGAGCGGCAAGGTGTTCGTCTCGGACTTCTACACCTCCCGGTTTACCGGCGCCCTGTGCATCACCGTCAGCGTGCCGGTGCGCAATGACGCCGATGAAATCCAGGGCATTTTGGGCATGGACATCCGCTTCGAAGCCCTGGCCAAGATGGAGCAAGAAGGGGAGATTTAAGGGGCGTCGAGTTCCGGTTTTTCGTCTCATCAATCAGGGCGCCCCCGGCGGGCGCCCTTTGTTTCTCTGCCGCCCCCTCCTCCACGTTCCACGCTTGTAAGAAAATTTTTGACAAGAAATTCAGGAAATCTCTGATATGTAACGGCCCGCGGGTCGGATAAGCTAATTTGGGGTAGGTATTCTCGAAAGATTTTTTCCCTTGTGCGAAATTTCACGATGAGGTAAGGTTGCACCCATCTTATAACCCCTGATGTTTGATACCATTTCACGTTAACATGCTGCAAACTGAACTTTAAGTTCTTGATATTTCTATTAACTGAAAACCGATAACTGAAAACCGAAAACGCGATAAGATAAGCGGCCCACGCATCTACCGGAGAGGGAGGACAGTGCATGTCTGACAAAGAGCAGTTGGAACGCATCAAAGAGGCCAAGGTCAAATATGATGAACGGGTGTCCAAGGTGTTGCAAAAGATGCCGGAACGCAAGGCCGATTTTGCCAATACCTCCGGCATCCCCGTCAATCGGGTTTATACTCCCCTGGACATGGCAGAGTTCGACTACCTGAAACAGTTGGGTATGCCCGGCGCCTATCCCTATACCCGGGCGGTACAGCCCACCGCCTATCGCGGCCGCTTCTGGACCATGCGCCAGTATGCCGGCTTCGCCACCGCCGAGGAGACCAACGAGCGCTACCATTTCCTCTTGAAATCCGGGCAGACCGGCCTGTCGGTGGCCTTCGACCTCCCCACCCAGATCGGCTATGATTCCGATCACCCCCTGGCCCAGGGGGAAGTGGGCAAAGTCGGGGTGTGTATCGACTCCCTGTGGGACATGGAGAGGTTGTTCCAGGGCATTCCCCTGGACCAGGTGTCCACTTCCATGACCATCAATTCGCCCTGCGCCGTCATCATGGCCATGTACCTGGCGGTGGCCGAGAAGCAAGGGGTGCCCTTCGATAAACTGCGGGGCACCGTGCAAAACGACATCCTCAAAGAGTATCCGGCCCGGGGCACCTATATCTTTGCCCCCCGGCCCTCCATGCGCCTCATCACCGATATCTTTGCCTACTGCACCAAGGAAGTGCCCCAGTGGAACACCATCAGCATCAGCGGCTACCACATCCGGGAAGCCGGCTCCACCGCGGTGCAGGAAGTCGCCTTCACCCTGGCCAACGGCATCGCCTACGTGGAGGCCGCCATCCAGGCCGGCATGAAGGTGGATGAGTTCGGGCCCCGGCTCTCCTTCTTCTTCAACGCCCACTCCGATTTCCTGGAAGAAGTGGCCAAATATCGGGCCGCCCGCCGCCTGTGGGCCAAGATCATGAAAGAGCGCTTCAACGCCCAGGACCCCAGGTCCATGATGCTCCGCTTCCATACCCAGACCGCCGGCTGCTCCCTGACGGCCCAGCAGCCCCTCAATAACATCATGCGGGTGGCCTTCCAGGCCATGAGCGCCGTGCTGGGCGGCACCCAGTCCCTGCACACCAACTCTTATGACGAGGCCCTGGCCCTGCCCTCCGAACTGGCGGTCCAGGTGGCGCTGCGCAGCCAGCAGGTGGTTGCCTATGAGACCAACGTCTGCGATACCATCGACCCCCTGGCGGGTTCCTACTACGTCGAAAACCTCACCGACGCCATCGAGGCCCGGGCCCAGGAGTACATCGACCAGATCGACCGCATGGGCGGCGCCGTGGCTGCCATCGAAAAGGGCTTCATCCAGAAAGAGATCGGCGCCAGCGCCTACAAGTTCCAGAAGGAGATCGAAAAAGGCGAGCGCATCATCGTGGGCCTGAACCGCTTCCAGACGGTGGAAGAAAAGCTCACCGGCCTGCTCAAGGTTGACCCGGCGGTGGGAGAGAAACAAAATGCCGGCTTGCGGGAACTGAAGAACACCCGGGACAACGCCGCCGTCCAACAGGCCCTAACGGCCCTCAAGACCGCGGCTGAAGGCACCGACAATCTCATGCCTCCCATCCTCAAGGCGGTCCAGGCCCTGGCCACCCTGGGCGAGGTCTGCGACACCCTCCGGGGCGTCTTCGGCGAATACGAAGCCCCGGCGCTGGTGTGAGGAGTTAAAATGAATTTGGGAGAGGGGGCCAGGGGCGGATGGCCCCTGCCCCCTCTCCCAAACCCTTGTATGTTAAAGGGAACCGGTACATAGTTTGGTCATTAAAGAACCAGGCCATCAGGAGCAGTACTGCTCCTGATGGCGGCGTGGCAGGCCGTCCTAACCCTTGGTCCTTCAAGACCGCGGTGAGAGCGTGGCCGCCACGTCGCCCTGGCATTAACCCGAACAGTCGCCCGGGCTTTGAAGCCCGTATCTTGCAAGGACGGGAGGCCAAGGCTTTTTATGCACCCTGAATCCGTATTTGTCGGCATTGACGTCTCTAAGGACCAGTTAGACATCGCCATCCGGCCAGGAGAGGTCCGGTTCCGGGAGTCCAACAACGACTCCGGTATCCAGGCCCTCGTTGTCCGACTTTTGTCCCTTAAGCCCCAGCTCATCCTCCTGGAAGCCACCGGTGGCTATGAGATCCTGGCCGCCGCCGCCTTGCGGCAGGCTGACCTGCCGGCCCACATTATTAACCCTCGTCAGGTGCGAGACTTTGCCCGGTCCTCCGGCAGATTGGCCAAAACCGATAAGATCGACGCCGCGGTTCTGGCTCATTTTGCCGAGGCGCTGAAACCGTCCCTCCGACCCTGGCCAGATGAGCATCAACAGGAATTGGCCGCCCTCATGAGCCGGCGCCGGCAACTGGTGGAGATGCTGGTCATGGAGAAAAATCGCCTATCCATGACTTTCTCCCCACGGGTCCGCAGAAGCCTGCAAACCAACCTCCAATCCCTTAAAGAACAACTTAAGGAGTTGGAGCAAGATTTGGACGACTTCATCCGTCAAAGCCCCATCTGGCTGGAGAAGGATCAACTCCTCCAGAGCGTCCCGGGAGTCGGCCCCTTAACCTCCCAAAGCCTGTTAGCCTGGGTGCCGGAGTTAGGCACCTTAAATCGCAAGAAGATCGCCGCCCTGGTGGGGTTGGCCCCCTTTAACCGCGATAGCGGTCAGATGCGGGGCAAGCGCACCGTTTGGGGTGGCCGGGCCCGGGTGCGGCCTCCCTTGTATATGGCTACGTTGGCCGCCTGCCGGGTCAATCCGGCCATCCGTGCCTTCTATCTCCGGTTGCTGGCAATGGGTAAGAGCAAGAAATTGGCTCTTACCGCCTGTATGCGTAAACTGTTAACCATCCTTAATGCCATACTTAAACAACAGCAACCCTGGTGCCCCCTTGCACCAGTTAACCCTTGACATCTAACACAGTCGCTCTCCCCCAACCCCTTACAAGGGGTGGGAGAATAACTTGAGAGAGAATAGGAAGTAATGTATCCCCCTACGCAATGAGCCTCGTTCTTTTCCCCTCTCCCCTGGGGGAGAGGGTCAGGGTGAGGGGGAAGAAATCGATGGCGCAGGCGTCTCGCCTGTGTTCAAAATAAAAGTAGTGCGAGCCTTGCACAAGGAGAAAGAACAATGCCGGAAGAAAGAAAGATCAGGGTTTTGGCCGCCAAGCCCGGGTTGGATGGGCATGATCGGGGCATTAAAGTCATCTGCGCGGCCTTGCGGGATGCCGGCATGGAAGTGATATACACCGGCCTCAGGCAGACCCCGGAGCAGATCGTTGCGGCCGCCCTCCAGGAAGACGCGGATGTCATCGCCATGAGCGTGCTTTCCGGAGCCCATAACTACCTCTTTCCCCGGGTCATGGCCCTGGTGAAAGAAAAAGGCATCAATGATGTCCTGGTGATGGGCGGCGGCATCATTCCCGATGAGGATATTCCGGCTTTGAAGCACGTCGGTATCGCCGCCATCTTTGGCCCCGGCACCGAGACGGGCGACATCATCGGCTTTATCCGGGAAAACGTCCGGAAAAACTGATCAAGGAAAATCTAGGGGGCGCCCCGCGCCCCCTCGTCAATTTTAGGCATCCAGTGGCATAGGCCTCCGGCCTGGGCCTGTGGTGTTTCGTAGGGGCGGACCCAGGTGTCCGCCCTTTTTTCTGGCTTATAGGAAATGCCCAAAGTCCCTTCCTTTATTTCCCTCTCCCCTTGCGAGAGGGTCAAGTGAGGGGGGATTTTCACTACCAGGCCGCCTCCCAGGACTCTGCCCATCCCCGGCTCAAGGGCCGGGTTTTAATCCGGGAAGAATAATTGCATATATTGGCAAGTAACCTGCTATCCATGCATTGCTCTTTCCATCCAAATTTTATTGCCTGCTGGCCCATTACCATTCCCGGCGGTGGTATGTGCATGGAGCTTCGGCTTTTCCTCTATCACACCATTATCGGGCGGCGCTTTCCTGGAGTTCTTAAGGTCCACCGCATTGAGGTATCCGAGTTCTGTTGGGCAGGTGTGCCAATTTTCTGCAAAAATTACCATGTCCGGCTGATTGGTTGGCAAATTCATGGAAGTTTATGCTACCATCGCTGTCGTTAGAATATTCTGCTAAAAAAGAGGAAGCTTGTCGGAGTTAGACTCGTTGAGAGTGCTCCCCAAAACCGTTTTTTAACTGCGTTGGGCAAGACTGCTGCATAATCTCAGTTTAAACCGCTAATTTTATCCCCGGTAGGCAAGGCTGCCGCGAAATCTCGGTAGATATGACTATGACGAACGCCAGACCGAATCTGTCTGTCTATAGTTGGGTGTGTGGCTTCCTGGTCATCAGCCTTATTCTCTACCGCCTGGGCACCACTACCGCGGACAGCGATCTCTGGGGTTACCTGGCTTTTGGCCGCCTTTTTTGGGAGCAGCGGCGGTTCCCTTATGAGGACGTCTTTTCGTACGTCCCCACCTTAACCCCCTGGGTCTATCACGAGTGGCTCACAGGGGTGCTGTTTTACCCTTTGTACAAGAACTTGGGAGGCCCTGGTTTACAAGCGTTCAAGTATGCGATGGGCCTTGCCACCTTCTGGCTGATCTATGCTGCCGCCCGGCGCCGGGAAGTCTCCGCCCTGGCCGCGGGCCTCCTCCTGGCGATGCTGGCGGGAGGCTTCCGAACCGGTTTCTCCCCTGTCAGGGCCCAGGTCTTCACCTATTTCTTTTTTGCCCTCACGCTTTTTGTCCTGGAGAATTACCGGATAAACAGGGGCCGACACACCTTCCTGCTCTTTGGCCTGATATTCGCGGCCTGGGCTAATCTGCATGGTGGATTTGTGGCCGGCTTGGGACTTATCGGTCTTTATGCCTTGGGGGAGGCCCTTGCCCGCCGCCACTTCCGGCCTTACGTGGTGTGCTTGGGGCTGGCCGTCTTGGTGACGCTGATCAATCCATATGGCTGGCGCTACTGGACTTACCTGGTTAATGCCCTGGCCATGCCCCGGCCGGAAATCACAGAATGGGCTTCCGTTTATCAGGCCTTCCGCCAGGGAACCTATGGTCTGATAGATTTGGGGTATGTTCTTTGTTTCGCCTTATTTTCGCTCCTGGTCATCAGACGGGAGGCGCCCAAGGACCTCACCTCCCTGATCATCCTGGGGGTGACTTTTGTCATTTCCGTCAAAAATATCCGAAACCTGCCCTTCTTTCTCCTGGCTTCGGGGGTTTATCTGCCCCGGGCCTGCAAATATTTTGAAGAAGATCTTCGGGTCCGCTTTCCTGCCGGCCTGGCCCCAGGGTTCTGCTCGCTCCTCATGGCATTCCTGCTGGTGACCTCCCTCTTCCTGGTGGCCGGTTTCCTAAGACTTTCCCCCTTCTCTTTAAAACTTCCCGAGGCCCCCCAAACCGCCACCGATTCCCAATTTTACCCCGTCGACGCCATTCGCTATCTGCAAGACAATCAATTATCCGGCAACCTCCTAGTGTATTTTGATTGGGGGGAATACGCCCTGTGGAATTTATACCCCCATTGCCGCGTGGCCATTGATGGGCGCTATGAAACAGTTTACCCCCATGCCGTTTGTCAGGAATATTTCGACTTTATTAAGGCTCGAGGGAATTGGAGACAATTTTTGCATCGGTTTCCTCCCGATTTTATCCTGCTTCCGGCAAATATCGAAATCGCCGCTTTGTTGAAAAAAGAGTCAGGCTGGAAAGTAATTTATAGCGGCAAGGGGTGTATCCTCTTTCAGAACAACCCCGGATGAGCCTGTTGCTTTCATATTATTAATTAGCCGCGCTTAGTGACGTTATCAATTGACTATTCAAATTCTGGGGACAAAGAGGGCGCCTGTGGACAATCGCGATCTGCTATATATCAGAACATTGCGAAAAACAGATTCCCCAGTGCAAGATGTGACTATTCGCTGCGAAGAGTAAGTCATCCTCCTCATACGTGCTTTCTCCCCTTATATGCATAAGTTTATGCTGCTCCAGCATGACAGGCTCCCGGTGCCCCACGTGGGTGGCCTGGCGGAAAACAGCTCTGCCGGCACCGGTTCATCGGTTCCGGGAGGCGGGACCAGGATGTCTCTCTGGAGGTTGCCGCAAGATTGGGGCGGGACGGTATCGGGTCTCAGGCGACCGGCGGTAATGACACGAGGGAAACCAGGCGGCTATGTCCCGGGACACCCATGGCTTTAGCGCGGCACAGATGCCGCTGAAAAGGCCCGAACAAGGCGGTTCTTCATAATAACTTATTGATATTACAATAATATTTATTTTAGTCGGTTGTTTCTGGGGGAAAATTTCTGGAGGAGCAGGTCTTCTTGTGGTAAAATTCACGTCACACGGCCAGGTTAGCAAACCCGGGGCGATTTTTCACTTCACTCAGCGCCGCGACCTAAACCCGGATTTTACCCAAGATGGCCTGAATCTTTTCCCCAAGGAGCACTTCCAGGATATGGACTCTTACAGAATCCCTCTGAGCGAAGCCGAGATGCCCCAGGAGTGGTACAATATTATTCCGGACCTGCCGTCCCCGTTACCTCCTTATCTCCACCCGGCCACCGGCAAGCCCATTACCCCGGACGATCTGGCGGCCATCTTTCCCCGGGCCCTCATCGAGCAGGAAATGAGCCCGGAGCGCTGGATCCCCATCCCCGATGAGGTGTTGCGCATCTATCAATTGTGGCGGCCCAGCCCCCTGCACCGGGCCCGCAACTTAGAGAAGGCCCTTCAGACCCCGGCCCGCATCTACTATAAGAACGAATCCGTCAGCCCCGCCGGCAGCCACAAGCCCAACACCGCGGTGGCCCAGGCCTACTATAACAAGATAGAGGGCATTAAAAGGTTGGCCACCGAGACCGGGGCGGGCCAGTGGGGCTGCGCCCTGTCCCTGGCCTGCAACTTTTTCGACATGGAATGCACTGTATACATGGTCAAGGTGAGCTACCACCAGAAGCCCTACCGCCGCTCGCTGATGCACATCTGGGGGGCCGACGTCTATCCTTCCCCCACGGACCGCACCCAGGCCGGCCGGTCCATTTTGGCCAAGGACCCCAACACCTCCGGCAGCCTGGGTATGGCCATTTCCGAGGCGGTGGAGGACGCTGCCACCCACGGCGACACCAACTATGCCCTGGGGAGCGTCCTCAACCATGTAATGCTGCACCAGACCATCGTGGGGCTGGAGACCAAAAAGCAACTGGCCCTGGCCGGGGAGTCGCCGGATGTCCTCATCGGCTGCGTCGGCGGGGGCAGCAACTTTGCGGGCTTCTGCTTCCCGTTCGTGCCGGACAAGCTGAAGGGCAAGGATATCCGTTTTGTGGCGGTGGAGCCCACCGCCTGTCCCACCCTGACCCGGGGGGCCTACACCTATGACTTCGGGGACACCACCGGACTCACCCCTCTGATCATGATGTACACCCTGGGCCATTCCTTCGTGCCGTCGGGTATCCATGCCGGGGGCCTGCGCTATCACGGCGACGCCCCGCTGCTGTGCCTGCTGGTGCACGACAAGGTCATCGAGGCCCGGGCTTATCCCCAAAACCCGGTCTTTGAGGCGGCCCGCCTCTTCGCCGAAACCGAGGGGATTATTCCGGCCCCGGAGACGGCCCACGCCATCAAGGCGGCGGTGGATGAGGCCAGGGTGTGCAGGGAGACCAACCAGGCCAAGTGTATCGTCTTTAATCTATCGGGCCATGGCCACTTCGACCTGGCGGCCTACGACGCCTTCCTGGAAGGCCAGCTCAAAGATATCGAGCTCGACCCGGAAGAAATGATCCAAAAGGCCCTGGCGGAGTTGCCCAAGATAAAGCCATAACCCCGCACTGACGCCAGGAAAAGAGGGCAGGCCGATGATGGCGCTGCCCTTTTTTCCAGAGGCTTTATGCATCACGCCCTGGGGGGCAATAAATCGTGCCCCCGACAATTGATTTCCCTCACATCACACCTTAAGTTTAACGATAGATCAATTATGCCGTAAAGGAGATCCACATGGCGGAACGCCCCGGAATAATCACCATGAAAGGTCACCCCTTGACCCTGGTGGGCCAGGAAGTGAAAGCGGGGGACCAGGCCCCGGATTTTGAGGTCCTGGCCAATGACTTGAGCCCGTTTAAATTATCCTCCCTCAAGGGCAAGGTGGCCATCATCTGCTCGGTGCCCTCCCTGGACACCCCCACCTGCGATATTGAAACCCGCTGGTTTAATGAAGAGGCGGCCAAACTGGGCCCCGACGTGGAAGTCCTGACCATCAGCATGGACCTGCCCTTTGCCCAGAGGCGCTGGTGCGGTGCCGCGGGAGTGGACCGGGTAAAAACCTACTCGGACCACCGGGAGGCGGCATTTGGCCTGGGTTATGGGGTCTTGATCAAGGAACTGCGCCTTCTGGCCCGAGCGGTGTTCGTGGTGGATAAGGCCGGGGTCGTGCGCTACGTCCAACTCGTCAAGGAAGTGGCGAATGAGCCGAACTACGATGAGGTGTTAAAAGTGGTGGGGCAGCTTACTTGATGGGCGTTAGCTTGGCAAAGATATTTTTATAAGGGCGAGCCTATGTGTCCGCCCTTTTAGGTGAGAGGTAACCAGCTCCCCTGCCGCTTCTGGTCCCAGGCCCGGCGGATGACGCCGGCGGTGAATTGGGGCAGGTCGAAGCCGGGGAGCTCGGCAAGGGGGACGAACCGGGCCGCGGTGATATCGGAACCGACGGTCAACTCCCCCGCTTCATAGTCGCAGAGGTAGTCCACCAGGACATAGTGGTAAGCGACGTTACCGTCGGGATCGGGGAAGATGCGCTCGGCCACCGCGGCGATGCCCAAGAGGTTCACGGTTAACCCGGTCTCCTCCGCCAATTCCCGCTGGATGGCGGCCGACAGGGTCTCCCCCAACTCCACCAGACCGCCGGGCAGGCTCCAGGAACCCAGAGCCGGTTCCTGGCCCCGGCGCACCAGGAGCACTTCTTCGCCCCGGAAGACGACGGCGCCGACGCCCACCAGGGGCTGATCGGGATAGTGACGTTTGATAGAAAATTCTCCTAAGATTTTTTCCGGGGAGGACCGGGTGAAGCCAATTCCCCCGCCCTCCCCGGAGACCCCTCCCAACCCCCTATATGGGGTTGGGGGTGGGGTTTTAGGGGAGGGGGCAGGGGCTTTTGTCCCTGGCCCCTTCCCCTAAAATCATCTCATATCTCCACCCGAAGCGATCGTTTCACCCGAATCGCCGCGGCGCCGCCCACAGGGCAGACGTGTTCGCAGTGGCCGCAACCGATGCAGCGATCCGGGTTCACCACCGGCAGCTTGATTTTCACCCGTTCTCCCTCAAGGTTGACGACTTCCTGCTCGGAGAAGGTGATGGCCTTGGGCGAGACGGGGCAATGTTCCTCGCACACCAGGCAATCGGTGCCTTCGGTGTAGGGGATACACCGGGTACGGTTGATGGTGGCGGTCCCCAGGGCGATGGCCTGCTTGTCCGCCAGTTTGAGGTGGGGGATGGCCCCGGTGGGGCACACCTGGCCGCACAGGTTACAGGAGTAGGAGCAGTAGCCCATCCGGGGTATGAGCCGGGGGGTGTACAGCCCCTCCAGGCCCGCTTCCCACAGCACCGGCTGGATGCCGTTGGTCAGGCAAACCTTCATGCATTGGCCGCAGCGGATGCAGCGAGAGAGAACCTCCGCCTCGCTCTGGGCCCCGGGGGGCCGGATGAGAAATTCGTCGGGCCGCCGGGCCAGGGAACCCAGGCGGGCCAGGGGCACGGCCACGGCTCCCGCGGCCAGGGCGGTGACCACCTGGCGCCTCCCCAAGTCCAGGGGCGCCCGGGGGGCCTTGGAGGTCCAGGTAAAGCTCACCCGATCCTCTTTCTGGCACGCCTCCAGGCAGCGGAGGCAGAGCTGGCACTCGGAAGTCTGATGGCGGGCCGGTTTCCCCGGGGCAAAGGCGGCCATTTTGCACACCTGGATGCAGTCGCCGCAGTCGGGGCAGAGGGCGGCGGGCCGCCGCCGCAGCCGGGAGAAGCGGGCGATGAGGCCATAGAGGGCACCCAGAGGACAGAAGGCCCGGCACCAGAAGCGCCGGTCCACCCGCTCCGCGGCCACCATGAGGGCAAAGAGCACCAGGGTGAAGAAAGGCAGCAGGTAGACCAGGGGCCGGAAGGGCAGCACCGTGGCCTTGAAGAATTGATAGAGGGGCTCGCTCACGTAAGTGATGGGCGGCCCCAGGCGGTAGAGGGTGAGTCCCGATTTCTCCACCCCATAGCCGAAGGCGGGGTAGAGAACGATGGTCAGGGTTCGGTAGAGCAAAGACAGGGGGTCGAACAGCCCCACCAGGTTGAGGGAAAGGAGGGTGCTCACCAGCAGGCCTACCAGCAGGTAGTATTTGCCCCGGCGCCACCGGGCCGCCACGCCGCGATCGGGGCGGGGGCTGAAGAGCAGCCGGCGGGTCACGTCCAGGGTCGTGCCCAGGGGGCAGACCCAGCCGCAGAAAAACCGGCCCAGGATGAAGGTCAGGGCCACCATAACCAGGGACCAAAACAGCCCGGCCACCAGGGGGCTGAAGGTCAAGAGCTGGGCCGCCAGGATCAGGGGGTCGAAGCGGAAGAACAGGTCCACGGGCCAGGCCAGGTTTTCCTGCCCTTCGAAGGTAGCTTTCAGAAACAGCCAGACAAACAGGGCCAGAAAAAGGACCTGGATGACCCGGCGGAGGCGCAGCCAGGTGCGGTTGGTTAAGGAATAAGTTTTGGTTTCCATGGTGTTAAGGGCTGGAGATTAAGGAACTGATTAGGCTCCAAGATTTGACCGGTCTCCCCGTAGACTGGCTTGACAATCACCAGCGGGGGCTTTTTTCAGCAACTTCAGTCCATAGGGACACACCGCCGAACAGATTCCACAGACGTGCCCTCCATGGAGTTGGAAATAATTTTCTTTCTTCCAACGGTCACAAGCTCTGGGGTCCAGGATGTCTTCCCGCGGTAGCCCCGGATACCACAAGTTGCCGGTCAACGCTCCGGCAGGGCAGGCATCCACGCAGCGGGTGCAACGGCCGCAGAAGCTGCGCTCCATTGGCGGCCCACAGGGGAGGTCCATATCGGTAAAAACCGTTCCCAAGCGAATCCAGGAGCCAAACTTACGGGTGACAAGCTGGCAATGGCGGCCGATCCAGCCTAATCCTGCCCGGGTGGCCGCAGTTTTATGGGGAAAGTCTCCTTTGATGTTTACCGGATCGCTACGTTTTGCAGCAGCCAACGGCTGGGCTCGAAAGCCCCGGCTTCTGACGGCGGCTGCCAAAATCCCCGCCAGCTCATTAATCTGGTGGTTCACCCGGTCATACTCATCCGCATAGGCTTGGGTTGGGCCATGGCGGACCTCTGCCATCACCTGGGGGGTTATGGGGACAGCCCAAGAAAGGGCGCAGGGAAACCCTCGCCCTTCCGCATCCTTGGGGGTAGAGAACCCCTGCAGGTCGGCCGCACCCCAAAGGACAATTGTCTGCTCTTGCATCCCCAGGGTCAGCCAAGAAGGGAAAGAGGTTAAGGAAACTGGCAAAACTTAGTTTTCCTCTCCCGCAAATTTTCCAGCGATTTTTCCGGAATAATTCAGTAAATTAATTAACAATCCTGATAGCGAAAACCAGCGCCCGATTCCTTCCTTAAGAAGAAAGGATCTTGATCTTGTTCAGATCCATTTCACCCCGGCCGGCCTGGTGGGATTTGGCGATATAGCCGATATCCGTGGGTTTCATGCCAAACAGACCGGTGCCCAGGGCATCCAGGGCCACGGGATCGGTGCTGGCGAACACCAGGTTTTTCACCTCCACATCCTCGAGGCTGCCTCCCGATGGCCCATTCCGGAGCAGGATGCGGGTGGCGTCCAGGACGTGCAGGTCGGGGCGCAACAGCAAATTCATGTCGGCGATATTCTGGTGCAGGCCCACATGGATGCGGCCTCGCCAGCCGCCGATGGCCCCCATCATGTTCTTCAGGCACATGGTGAGTCGGGCTTCGGAGTGATTTTTGGCGATGGGGATGTTAATGAAGCGGTCGGCCTCCAAAATCTCTTTGTAGAAATACCATTTCTTCAGGGCCCTGGCCTTCTCGATCTGGAGTTCCACGAACCCGCGGTCATCCACGTACTCCACCACCGCCCGGGGGTCTTTGATGGCCTCCACCGCCGCCTTGATTCCCGAGTTGACGTAGGCCTTGCGGGCGTCGTGGCAGGTGTTGTCCAGCACCTTGACCTTCTTGGCCCCGGCTTCCAGGCACAATTCCACCACCTGACGCACCACCGCCGGGTGGGCATTGGCCGCCATCTCCGGGGGCCGATCCCAGGCCATGTTGGGTTTGACCACCACCACTTCGCCGGCATTGACGAACTTTTTCATCCCGCCCAGGGCCTGAATGGTATCTCCCACCAGTTGGGCGTAATTGGCGCCCTGGGCCTTGGCGACGATGGGTTGAGGCGCTTCCTGGGGGGCCATGGCCCACACTTCTTCGGGCAACACCAGCTGCCCAGCCCCGGCCATCAGGCCTAACGCTGCCATTTGCCTAAGGAAATCACGACGATGCATCATCGCCTCCGGTGAGCCCTCTAGATATTTTCTAGTCTAAACACAGTCATGTGAGTTTGCAAGTTTTTCTTGACAAGAAGCGGAAAACCAAATATTGACTATACAGTCATTACAATGACCCGGTAGTCATTGTAACGAATATGGAAGTCCCTGAGGATATTTTTTTCGAGAAACCCCGGCGACCAAGCCTGAGAAATGAACGCGCCCCCCAAAACCACTAAAAAAGAAATTGTCACCGCGTTTCGCACCCGGGAGATCCTGGCGGCGGCCCGGAGGCTGCTATATCAGCGCGGCCTGGAAGTTATGACCATGGAAGAGATCGCCGCCTCCGCCGGGGTGGCCAAGGGGACGTTGTATCTCTATTTCCAGAGCAAAGACGACCTGATCCAGGCCCTCATCACCCAGGTGGGGGAAAATATTCTTCAGGACGTGGATGCCGCCCTCCAGGCCCCCGGAACGCCTCCGGAGAAGTTGGTCCGGATGGTGTCGGTCCTCCTGGAGTATCTCAACCGGGACCGGCTGTTGTTCCCCATTTATGCCCGGGAACTGCTCCGGGGGGAGCAGGAAGCCCGGGAAGGCTTTCGGCGCGACTACCAGGAGTTAGAAGAACGATTTGTCACCCTGGTGACGGGCCTGTTTGCCGAAGGCATTGCCGCCGGCCAATTTATTCCCGCCAATCCCCGCCTTCTCACCTTCTTGATTCGAGGGTTGGTTCGGGCCACCGGCTACTATCAGAAGGCCGAAGGACGGGCTGAGGCCGCCCAAGAGGCCTTACCGGTAATTCTCACCCTGCTCTCTTCCGGGGTAATCCGAGAAAAGCAATCTACAGTAGAGGAAGCGGCGCGATGATGGCCAGGAACCTTTGGCGAGTGCTGGTGTTTGGGCTCATAATGTGGGGTGCGGCGGTCCTTCCAGGTGAGACCGCCGAGCCCCCGGCTTCCCACCTGGATCTGAAGGAAGCCCTGCGACTGGCCTGGAAGGCCAACCCCAATTTGCAGATCAGTCGCCTCCAGGCCCTCATCGCCGGCGAACAGGTGGTCCGGGCCCGGTCGGGACTGCTTCCCCAGATCAACAACCAGGTGGGCCAGACCATTTATGATGATCCCCCCAAGATGAAGCTCAGCGGGGGGATGTTGGGCCTTCCCGGTACTCTCGTAGTACCCCAGAGCAACCGGAACTTCTGGAGCAGCCAGACTACGGTAAACCAATTGCTCTTCGACTTCTGGGGCACCCCCTCCAAATATATGGCGGCCATCAAAGGCCATCAGGCCAGCCTCCTGGACACCACCCAGACCCGGGACGACGTGTTTCTCACCGTGGCCCAGGGCTACTTTAAAACCCTCCGGGCCCAAAAAATGGTGGAAGTGGCCAAGCAGAATGTCTTTGACCTCAAGGAGCATCTCCGCATTGCCCAGGACCAGTACCAGTTCGGGACCGTGACTTTCAACGACGTGCTCCAGGCCAAGGTCTCCCTGGCCGACGCCGAGCAGAACCTGATCGTGGCCGAAACCGATTTCATCAACATCCGATCGACGTTGAACAAGGTCTTGATGCTGCCCGTGTCCGCCGCCACGGTCCTGAAGGATGAGAAAGTCGACCTCAAAGCCTGGGCCTTGGGAGAGGCCACGGACGTCGCCTTGAAGCAACGGAGCGATCTCAAGGCCAACCAGGAACGCATCCGGCAGCAGGAAAAGACGGTGGTGGAGGCCCAGGCCCAGTACTTTCCCAAGTTTTCCGTGCAAGGGGGGCACACGTATCAGGTCAATAATTACATCCTGCACGATAACCAGTGGTTTGTCATCCTTGGCATGAACTGGAACATCTTTTCCGGGCTGGATACCAGGGCGGCGGTCTCCCAGGCCAAGCTCAAGGTGAACCAGTTGGAGGAGCAGCATAAAGATCTCAATGAGCAGGTCCGCCTGGATGTCCAAACCGCCTACCTGAAGATCAAAGAGACCGTGGACCGCATCAGGACCACGGAGACCGCGGTGACCCAGGGGGAGGAAAATCTGCGTCTCAACGAAGAGCGGTATAAGGAAAGCGTCGGGACCGCCACCGACGTCATCGACGCCGATACCCTCCTGACCCGGACCCGGGTCAATTACTGGACTGCGGTTTACGACCACCAGATGGCCAAGGCCCAAATGCTCTGGGCCATCGGCGGCATTAATGAACTCCTGCCCCAGGAGAAGGCCCAATATGGCCCGTAAGACTTACGTTCGAATTGGCATCGGACTGCTGGTGCTCCTCATGATTGGGGCCGGGGTCGGCTATTGGATCTATATTCATATAGTCGTCAGCACCGACGACGCCTATGTGGCCGGCTACGTGGGGGTCATTTCGGCCCGGGTGCCGGGGCGGGTGGCCACGGTGCTGGTGGATAACAACCAGCACGTCACTCCCGGCCAGGTTCTGGTGACCCTGGAGCCCCAGGATTACGAGACCGCGGTGGCCAAGGAGGCGGGGAACCTGGGCCGCCTGCGCCAGGAACTGGCCCAGGCTTACGTCCGGGTCTCCACCGCCAAAACCCGGGTGCCCCAGGCGGAGGCTAATTTCCGCATGGCCAACCTCGATAAGACCCGCTACACCAGCCTGTTTGAGCGCCGCACCATCCCCAAGCAGACCCTGGACCAGGTGGAAACCCGCTACCGGATCAACCAGGCGGAAGTGACGAAAGCCCAGCGGGAGTTACATGAGTCCCTGGCCGCCATCGGCGGGTCCACCGACATCCCTTTGGAAGAGCAGCCGGCCATCAAGGAAGCCAAGGCCAAACTGGAGCAGGCCCGCCTCAACCTGAGCTATAGCAAGATCACCGCCCAGATCAAGGGGTATATCACCAGGCGGCAGGTGGAAGTGGGCAACTGGGTCCAGCCGGGGCAGCCCCTGATGATGCTGGTGCCACTGGACATGTCCCAGCTGTGGATCCAGGCCAACTACAAAGAGACGGAACTCACTCACATGTATATCGGCCAGCCCGCCAGGGTCCGCATCGACACCTACCCCGGGGTCGAATTCAAAGGCAGGGTGGATTCCATCATGGCCGGCACCGGCTCGGCGTTTTCCCTCCTGCCTCCCGAGAACGCCACCGGCAACTGGGTGAAGGTGGTCCAACGCGTCCCGGTCAAAATCACCCTGATTCCGCCCTTTCCCCCCAACCGGCCTCTGCGCCTGGGGATGTCCACCGAGGTTACCGTCGACACCCGGGAACGCACCGGGAAACGGCTGCTCTCCGGCGGGGATGGCCACGCCACTTCACAGTAACCGATATCCCGGCGCCTGGGTTTTTAGGGTTATGAACGGCTGGGCCTCAGGGAGTTAATGGTCGAGACAGAAGATGTCCTTTGAGGCAAGATTCGCAAAAATCATGGATCTTTCCAGAGCCTTGCCGGCCCTGAAGGACCGCCTCATCTCCCTGGCCGCCAGGGACCTGAAGTTCACCGCCAAAGATACGGCCCACGAAGTGGACCTGACGGTGGACCGCCTGCACCTGTTTGCCCAAGCCAGGGATAGGCTGGCAAAACGCCGGCCCCTGGGAGGACCAGGCTCCTGGGTCTCCCTGATGCTGTCTTACAACGGCAGCGCCTGGCTGAACACGGTCATAGCCTCATGCTACCTGGTGGGCAACAAAGTCCTGGTAAAGTTCTCTTCCAAGGGCGCCGAGGTCCGGGGACTGCTGGAGTCGGTCTATGCGCCCATCTTCGGTAATGACATCGTCTTTTACCATGGCGGCGGCCGGAGTTTCATGGAGGAGGCCCTGGCAAAGCCGGAGATTTCGGCGGTGGTGGTCTTCGGCTCTGACGCCCACACCCTCCCCTACCAGGAAGCCTTTAGAAACAGCGGCAAGAAATTAGTGTTCGAGGGGCCGGGGGTTGATCCCTTTATCGTCTTCGCCGATGCCGATCTGGATCTGGCCCTGAACGACCTCATGAGCGCCAAGTTTATCTATTCGGGCCAGACCTGCACCGCGCCCAAGCGGATATTTATTCATCAGGCCATCTACGACGAGTTCTTGTCGCGGCTGGTGGAGCGGGTGCGACGATTGACGGTGGGAGAGCCTGAAGACCTCAGAACGGACATCTCTCCGGTGGCCAGCGATCTGGCCGTGGAGCGCCTCAAGCTGTACCTGGAGGAGGCGCGGCTCAAGGGCGCCGGGGTCCTGGTGGGCGGCAAAATTGACGGAAACCTGGTTTACCCCACGGTGATCAGGGACGCCACCGACGACATGCTGGGCATGCGGGAAGAAGTCTTCGCACCGGTGGCCTTCACCACCGCGTTTGCCACCCGGGAAGAGGTGGTGGCCCGAGCCCGGAATCATAAGTACGGCCTGCGGGCTTCAGTCTTCGGTGGTCCCGAGGCCCAGCGCGTCGCCCAAGACTTAAAGGGGGAAGATTATTGCCACCCGGTGCCGGATTATACCTTCGGCAAGTTTGGCACGGTCTCGGTCAATGAACCCAGGTCAGAATCCTGGAAAGGGGCACTGGTGGTCAAACCTGCGGGCGGTTACGGGTATTCCGGCTGGATTTGGGAGACCGTGGACGGGCGCTTCCGCCTCAAGCAGGGACCGAAACTCATCAGTCTGGAGACCTCCACTCCAGATGAATAAATCGGCAGCCACCCCCAAAGCATGAAGAGACTGGTGATGCAGGCCTCTGCAGCCGCGCATTTAGGGGACAGGCGCGTCGCCTGCCCACATATTCCTAATAACTTTTCCAGGCTGATCCGATAGCGATGACCACTCCAAATAACGGCTCCCCGGTGGCGGTCAACAAATGGCTGGTCACCATTGCGGTGATGGCCGGCACCTTTATGGAGATTGTGGACACCACGGTGGTCAACGTGGCCCTGCCCCATATCGCCGGCAGCCTGGCCGCCTCGGAAGACGAAACCACCTGGATTCTGACGGCCTACCTGGTCTCCAACGCGGTCATCCTGCCCATCACCGGCTGGCTCTCGGCGCTGTTCGGCCGCAAGCGCTTTTTGATGCTCTGTATGGGGCTGTTCACCGTCAGTTCCATGTTGTGCGGCATGGCTACCAATCTGGGGATGCTCATCTTCTTCCGCATCATCCAGGGCGTCGGCGGCGGGGCGCTCCAGCCCATCTCCCAGGCCATTCTCCTGGAAACCTTTCCGGTGGAGGAGCGGGGTATGGCCATGGCCCTGTGGGGCATCGGGGTGATCATCGCCCCCATTGTGGGGCCGGTCATGGGTGGCTGGGTGACCGACAACCTCACCTGGCGCTGGGCCTTCTATATCAACCTGCCCATCGGTCTCCTGTCCCTGATCCTCACTTTTCTCTTCATCTTCGACCCGGATTACATCCGGCGCCAGCGGGCCGGCAGCATCGACTATTGGGGGCTGGGGCTCTTGGTCGTGGGCCTGGGAGCCCTCCAGGTGGTGCTGGACAAAGGGGAGCGGGACGACTGGTTCTCATCGGCCTTCATCACCCGCCTGGCCATTATCGCAGTGGTTGGCTTAATTGTTCTGATCTATCATGAGCTTAAGACCAGGCACCCGGTGGTGGACCTCCGCCTTTTCAAGGAGCGGAACTACGCCTCCGGGGTGACCATCATGTTCTTTTTCGGGTTTGTGCTCTACGGCAGCATCATGCTCCTGCCCTTGTTCCTCCAGACCCTCATGGGCTACGACGCCACCCTGGCGGGCTGGGCCCTGGCCTTCGGGGGCATCGGCTCCCTGATGATCATGCCGGTGGTGGGCCGGCTGACCATGGTGATGGACAGCCGCAAGATAGTGTTTGTGGGTCTGGTTATCAATGCCTATGCCGTTTATCTCATGAGCGGCTACACCACCACTATTAATTTTTATCATGCCTGGTGGCCCCGGTTCATCCAGGGGTTTGGCCTGGGGGCCACCTTCGTATCCCTCACCACTCTCACCATGTCCCGCATCTCCCAGGAAAAAATGGGCAATGCCACCGGCATCTTCAACCTGATGCGCAACCTGGGGGGCTCCTTCGGCATAGCTACGGCAACCACCCTCCTGGCCCGACGGAGCCAGTTCCATCAAAGCCGCCTGGTGGAACATCTCACCCCCCTTTCCCTCCCCTTTACCGACTGGCAGCATCGTTTGTCGCAAGCCATGCCGGACCTGGGAATCAACTGGCAGTGGTGGAATGCCCCCGAGGCCATGGCCGGGCTCTATCAGGAAGTACTGCGCCAGGCGAAAATGCTGGCCTTCTGCGACGACTACTGGTTCTTTACCATCGTTTTTCTCTGTCTATTGCCCCTGGTCTTTCTCATGCGGCGAGGCCCCAAGCCTGTGGTGGCGGAAGAACCGGGCAGAGAACCCCTTCCTTGATTGGCCGCACTCTGATATTATCCATTTAATCAGGGCCATCAATCGGCCGGCTGATGATCTCCCGTGCCCCCGGGCGAGAAGGATACGTAGGTGCGCCTTGTCAATCTAATTCTCCTGCTGATCGCCTCGATTTTCTTCATCTGGATTCTTAATGAGGTTGGCTGGGACATCCTGGGACATTATCTCTGGCAGGTAGGCTGGTATTGGCCGCTGCTTCTTCTGCCTTATGGGGTGGTCAACTGGCTGGAATCCTGGTCCTGGAAATATATCCTCGTGGACCTGCCGGAAAAAACCACGGTGACCCGGCTCTTCTGGCTCCGTCTCGGGGGGGAAGCCCTGAACCAACTCACTCCCACCGCCTGCCTGGGGGGTGAGCCGTTTAAGGCCTCTCGCCTCCAGGCCGACGGCGTACCGTTGGAGTTAGCCAGCGCCTCGGTGGTGATCCTCAAGGGCATCCTGTTTCTGAGCCTGACTCTGTATATTATTACCGGGCTGGCCCTGGCCCCCATCTTTCTGCCGGAAGCGGCCAAGCATATGCTGCTCTTAAGCCTGGCGGCCCTGGGCCTGGTTGCGGTGGGCGTAACCTTCGTCGTGCTCCAGCGCCGGGAACCCTGCGGTAACAGCTTTCGCTTCCTCTCGAAGCGAGGCTGGGTTCCCCGCTTCCTCAAGGATCAGGAAGGCTTTTTAGAGGGTCTGGATACGGCCATGTCCCAATTTTACCGGCAATATCCGGCCCGGGCCGTGCTCGCCTTTTCCCTGTTTTTCTGCAGCTGGCTGCTCCATGCGGTGGAGGTCTACCTGATATTCCGGCTCCTGGGCCACCCCATCAGTTGGGGCCTGGCCGTCTGCCTGGATGCCCTGGCCATGCTCTTCTCAGCCCTGGGATTTTTTATCCCCGCATCCATGGGAGTGCAGGAGGGCGGCAACATTCTCCTGGCCGTGGGCTTTAATTTGGGGTTCACCCTCGGCGCGGCCTTCAGCATCCTGCGGCGCATCCGGGAAGCCTTCTGGCTCTGCCTGGGTCTGGTGGTGGTGTGGCGGGAGAAATGATGTTGAGCCGCAAGCCTAGCCGCGGCCGAGTAACTTTTTAGGATAACCTGACCATATCAAATAATTTCTCTATGGAGTTTAACCGGAATATATATAGCAGATATATGATGGGGAAGATACCCCCCCTTTTTATCTTAATAAATAATTAATTTCAGCTGAGAACAAAGTATCTTGGTGATGATTAAGGGACCACCGGGACAGTATCTCGGGCTGAAACCCGGGGCCCTTCGTCCTTCTTTACCTTGAGATAATTGTCCACTAAACCAGCAATGACCTGATTTCCCTCTTCGTTGTAATGTTTGACCTTAATGAGTTTAAAAGGATTGCGTCCCTGGAGATAATCAACCATCCCGGGGCCGAGATTCAGGCACTCCACCCCCTCTTTCGCCAACCGGTCAACCAGGTTTTGAAAACTCCAGACGCCGGTCTTAAGAAAATATTGCAGATCCACCGGGTGGGGAATCAATATGATGACCGGCTGTTTATTTCTGCAAATCGCCAAGTCCCAGAACGCCTTGGCGATCTTGGCAGTAATAACCAGACTGCCCGATGGGTGATTCTCCTGGTAAAAATCGGCCCAATAGGGCCTCCCCATAATTCTCGGTATGACCCGGAAGTGCCGCCATGATTTTATCAGGGAAATCGTGAAAGGGAACCGTAACTTGAAGGGGCCTTGGGGCCCATCCAACCGGAAATATTCGTAGGGCAAGAACGAGTTCGGGTCTTTGACCAGTTTCTCATAGTCAGCCTTGGACATTTCCGGCAAGGGGACCAGTTCCAGATCTCCGGTCCGGTTGAGGATAAACTTGGGTGTCAGACCATAGCGCATCGGATAGTAAAGATTTCTCAACTGGTTGACGTTCCTTATGATATTATCAGAAAAAATTCCCAGGATTACTATGGGGGACTCATCATTTTGGTTTAACTTGAAGCGCAGATAGGCCTGATCCGTCCCATACCCTCCCACGGCATAATTTGCCACCCGGCACTGTTCAAGTTTGGAAAGAAGATTGGACCAGGCATGATCGTCATCCACCTCCTCCGCGTAAGTGAAGGAATCGCCGTACAGGGAGATACATGAAGGAAATCTGTCAGGATCTGGATAGGCCGGGATAGGCCTTGATCCCATCTTGTCCCGGTCTTTCTTGTCCGGTAAGGTTGACGTCCACCCCAACACCGGGTCCCGGTAGCGTAGATAATCAGCGTAATCGTGAAGATCGCTCTCTTCCTGGTAGAACACCCTATGAGATTTGGCTAAAAAATCCCCCACCCCATAGGCGCATAATTCCATGAGAAAGAGATTAAATATCATCAGGATGGAGTAATATAAGTATCTCTTTCTCTTTGTCAAAACACTCTGATCGGGCATGGAAAAAATTCCTACATGA
The DNA here is from genome assembly GCA_963812015.1 of uncultured delta proteobacterium. GTDB lineage: Bacteria > Desulfobacterota > Desulfobaccia > Desulfobaccales > 0-14-0-80-60-11 > 0-14-0-80-60-11. The sequence goes on from CAWETI010000003.1 coordinate 346,112, forward strand.
CTCTAACCCCGACCCAAGTAATTTGGGAGAGTCCTCTCATCCCTTGGGAAGGGGGTCGACTGACGAAAAGGCTTCCGGGAAAATCAGGGATTAACCCCGGAGATACTTCCAGCCGCGACCGGTTTTTGAGAGATAAGAAGATTGCCGAGTATATTAATTAAAATAATAAGAATAACGTAAATCCGATTATTAGCAATCCTGCTCTGATGATAAGGCCAAATTGTTTTAAATATCGGATCAATCTTGTGAACCCAGATTATGCAGCAACCTTGGCCACCGCAGTCAAAAATTGCTTTTTTGGACCTTTTGGCTCAGGAAAAATCTCCGATAGTTTCTGTTTTATGCCGAATCCTCTCCTCCGCGGCATCATAGCACAACGTTAGCTGAATAAAGTAATTTTGTCTCAGATTTTGGACAACGCCTGTCAAGAGAAGAGAGCAGGAAGGACAGATAACTTGTAACTTGGTACTAGCAAAACTACCTGTCAATTGAAAAGTGTTGTCGATAGGATATGCATAACGGAACGCCATCAGGACCCGCCAAACAACCGCACCTTAACGGTTTCGCCTTTAACCAGGCCTTCCACTCCCAGGGGGATCATCACCAGGCCGTCGCTTTTCACCAAGGGGGACAGCAACCCCGAAGGCCCCAGGACCGGGTCGGCCCACAGGGTCTCCCCCTCCCGGCGCAGACGCACCCTGACGTAGTCTTCCCGGCCCGTGGCTCCGGCCAGGTTCCGGGACAATGAGGCGGTTACGGCGCCCCCCCAGGGGGGCGGGCCGGTCAGACCGGCCAGGCGCATCAACAAGGGTCGCCCCAGGACGTCCATGACCACGGCGGCGGAGGCCGGGTGCCCCGGCAACCCCATGAGGGGCTTGGGACGGGTTTCGCCCACCCCGGCCAGGATGGTGGGTTTGCCGGGCCTGAGGGCCACCCCGTGCACCAAGATCTCGGCCCCGGGTAGGTCCTGGATGGCGGTAAGGGTCAGATCCCTAACGCCCACGGAGCTGCCCCCGGAGACCAGGATCAGGTCTGCGGCGTCCAGAGCCGCGGCCAGGGTTTTTCGTAAGAGAGAAAAATCATCGGGCACTATGCCCTGGAGCAGAGGCAGGCCGCCCCACTCGGCCACCTGGGCCGCAGCCAGATAGGCATTGGAATCCCGCACCTGTCCCGGCCGGGGTTTTGCGTCCAGGGGGACGATTTCATCCCCGGAAGAGATAATGGCCACACGGGGCTTTTGGTAAACCACCATACGAAAAATTCCCAGGGCAGCCAGGAGGCCGATTTCCTGGGGGCGGAGGCGACGGCCGGCCGGGAAGAGTGGTTCCCCCCGGGCCACATCCTCCCCGGGCTTCAGGACGTTTTCGCCGGGGGCAACGGCCCGGCGCACCTCCAGGGTCCCGTCCGGGTGCTCGGCGGTGTATTCGATCATCACCACCGCGTCGGCGCCTTCGGGCAACATGGCGCCGGTGGCCACCCGCAGGGTCTCGCCGCCGGCCACGCCCCGGCCGGGGGTCACCCCCATGGGGACTTCCCCATTGATCTCCAGGTACTGGGGCGCGCCGACGCTGGCCCCGAAAGTGTCCTGGGCCCGGACCGCGTAGCCGTCCATGGTGGCCCGCAGGAACCCGGGCACATCCTCCGGCGCAGCGATGGGCGTGGCCAGGACCCGGCCCTGGGCATCCGCTAGCTCCACCTCCTCCACCCCCACCGGCGGAAACCGGTCATAGAGGGCGAGGACTTCTTGGCGGGTTTGCAGGCGGAAGAATTCTAATTGGGTCATTCGGTTTAATACTCTCAATTGGCAATGCAGCAAGAGCATTGCCCACCGTTGTGCAAATGCACAGGCGGGACGCCGGTGCCCACCAGGATTTTTTAGATGGTGCGCAGGGCGCACCCTACGTTAAACTCGTGAAAATATCCTTACATCTACCGCAAACAAGCCCTTCTCATACAGCAGCAACGGGTTGATTTCGATCTGGTCCAGTTCCGGGTGTTTTCCGGCAAAGCGGGCCAGGGCCTTCATGGCCATGAGCAGCGCCTCGGTGTCCCGGGGGTGGTGGCCCCGGTAGCCGGTGAGGAGGGGGTAGCCCTTAACCCGCTTCATCAGGTCTTCCAACTCGGCGTCCTCAGCGGGAAGGAGGCAGAAGGCTACGTCCTTATAAATTTCGGTGTTGATGCCGCCCAGGCCGAACATCAGGGTGGAGCCGTACTGGGGATCGGTGATGGTGCTTAGGATGACTTCCAGGCCGCCGGGTTTGGCCATGGGGGAGATACTGACGCCGCCGATGGTGACCCAGCGCTCATAGAGTTGGGTGGCGTCCATGATCTCCTGGTAGGCCTGGCGCACTTCCGCCTCGTTCTCCAGCCCCAGGTAAACCCCGCCCATGTCGGTTTTATGGGCGATCTCGGGGGAGGCGATTTTCATGGCTACCGGGTAACCGAACTGCCGGGCCAGTTCCACGGCCTCTTCGACCTCTTTGGCCAGGGGGGCGGCGGCGGTGGGGATGCCGGCTTTGGCCAGCAAGGCTACGGCTTCCGGGGGCGGGAGTAGACAGAGCCCCTCGGGCACCGCCAGCTTGGGACGGCCGAGGGCCGGGGTCGGGCGGGGCTCGAACCGAAAGAACTGGGCCAGGGCCTTGATGCCCCGTTCCGGGGTAGGAAAGACCGGGATGCCGGCCTTATAAAAATGCTGGCGCTCTTCCCGCTCCACCTCGGCGCCACCCAGGAAAACGACCAATTCCGAAGCGCCAGGGGTGACCTGTTGGGAGGCCCCCGGGATGGGGTCCCCGAAGATTACCACCTGGGTGTCGTACTCCTCCCGAGTTTTGTCCATCACCTGCTTGTAGAGGTCCGGGGCGCTGATGGCGTCGCCGGTCAAATCCACCGGGTTGCCCACAGCGCAGTGGGCCGGGAGCATCTCCCGCAGTTTTTCTTTAAGTAGGGGATTGGGCTCTGGGACTGTCAGGCCGTGGTTCTCGGCCTCGTCGATGGCCAAAATCGCCGCGCCGCCGGAGGAGGTGGTGATCATGAGCTTCCTGCCCTTAGGTTTGGGGAGATAGGCCAGGGCCTTGGCAAAGTCGAAGAGTTCTTCCAGGGTATCGGCCCGGTGGACCCGGTACTTGCGGAACAGGGCGTCATAGATGGCGTCGGTCCCGGCCATGGATTTGGTGTGGGACTCGGCGGCGCGGCTGCCCTGGGTGGTGCGCCCCGCCTTGAGGATGACCACTGGCTTTTCGGTCTCCCGCAAGGCGTCGAGGAAGTAGGAGGCCCGTTTGACCCCTTCGAGATACAGGGCGATGACCTGGGTGTGGGGGTCCTGGTTGAAGTACATGAGCACCTCGGCCTCATCCACGTCCACCCGGTTGCCCAGAGACACGAAGCCGCTGACCCCCAGGTGTTCGGCCGCGGCCATATCCAGGAAGGCGGCGCCCACGGTGCCGGACTGTGAGGCGAAGGCGATCCGGCCCCGGGTGGTGATCAGCGGCCAGGAGGCGCACATCAGTTCATGGGGCATGTTGACCCCCTGGCAGTTGGGGCCGATGACCCGAATCCCGGTCTTACGAACGACCTGGGCCAGCTCATCCTGGAGGCGTTCCCCGTCAGGGCCGGCTTCGGCAAAGCCGCCGGTGATGACGATGGCCGCCTTGACGCCTTTCTCGGCGCACTGCTCCAAAGTGGCAGCTACGATCCGGGCGGGAATCACCACCACCGCCAGGTCCGGGGCCGCCGGGGTGTCGGCGATGCTTTTATAGACCCTGAGGCCCAGGATTTCGTCGGCCTTGGGGTTAATGGGATAGAGGGCGCCGGGAAAGCCGCCGTTCTTGAGATTGGCCAGGATGTCGTGGCCCAGTTTGCCGGGGGCGGTGGATGCGCCGATGACGGCGACGCTGGTGGGCTTAAAGATGGGGGCGAGGCTGGCGAGTATGTCCATGGGGCCTCCAAGTCAAATGTAATGGCTTAAGATACCCCGATGATAGCATAGAGGGCGAAAAGGGGAAGGGGGGAAAAGAGGGGGTGGCCGGGGGCGGCGATTTTCGCCAGGGTCAAATGCCGGGCTTCCCTTGCCTCGTCCGGCAAGAGTAATTATAAGAGAGATAGTGGTGGTGACGGGAACCCGGTGACCGGGAATAGCTGAGAGAATCGGAGGGAATATGGCGAGGAAAAAATTCGTGGTGCGGGCGGAGTGCCCGGCGTGTGCCTGCGGGGATATCTCCTTTTTGGGGCCGGAGACGCTGAGGGAGAAGTTCATCGGGGACGAAAAAGAGATCGACATCCTCTGCCCCATGTGCGGCACCAAGACCAAGGGGAAGCTGGACGAAGAGAAGAAGTAGCTGGGGAATTTGTGGGGTTCGGAGTAGGCCCGGGGGTCGGTGATAATCCGACTTCCGGGTTTTTTATAAGGGGGAAAAGGGGAAAAGGGGAAAAGGGGGAAGGGGGAGAGGGTGTGCCGGGGCGGCGCCGGGGTCGTGCCGCGTGAAATCGAGGGGGTGGCGAGGGTAAGTCATGGGATATCCGCATGAAATCGGGGTGGGGGCGGGGGTGGGCCGGGACGGGTCCATTAAAAACGGCCCTCCAGGGACTGGCTGAGTCGGGCGCGCAGGGTCAGGACCTTGAGGGACTCCTGGATGCAGCCCAGGGAGATGTGGAGGGAGTGGGCGTCCTGGGATTTTAAGAAGAGACGGTCCAGGCGGACCTTATAGAGCTCCAACTCGTCCAGGAAGGCGGCGAGTTTGGCCTGCTGGTCCTCTCGGCCCTGGGCGGCCAGGGCGTGGCGGAGATGCTTGGTGTGGCGGGAGAGGGCGGACGGGGAGAGGCCGTATAAGGCCGCCAGGGGGCGGAGGGACAGGCCAGTCATCAAGGCGCGGTCGATCTCGGCCAGGGAGGGGTGATGGCAGACGGAACAGAGGCCGGGCCGCAGGCCGGGGTGAGCTTTTTTGTCAGGCATGTGGGACACTCCTGGGGGTGTTATCGGTTGATGGTACCGCAGAGGCGGGACGCGTGTGCCTCTGGACAGAAATTTAGCTTAAGGAGGCGGCGGGGGGCCAGCACGGAAAAGACGGATGACAGAAAAATGGGGGCGAAAAGGGGAAAAGGGGAAAGGCCGAAAAGTTAAAAAATCTTGAAAGAATTTGACAAGTTGGCGGCGATTATTTTAACATGGGTGCAAAGTGTAGAAGCGCTGGGGGTGACTGTCCTATACTAAATTGGAAATTGAAAATATTTTGTGTTTTTGAATTTCTGCTATAATTATCTTATAATTCAATAAGTTATATGGGCTTACTGAATAAAGTTGATTTAATAAATATATAATCATCTAATGCTAAAATTACATATTAAGAGGCCCTACAAATGGATAGAGTTGAATATGAAAAAATGATCGTATAGGACCTTATTAATCAGAATAAAAATAAGGAAATTGATATAACGCCATGGTATCAGCGGCGATCAGTATGGGCTACTCCGCAAAAGTCTTATTTAATCAATACTCTTTTTGAAAAAAAACCAATCCCATCACTCTATATACGTCATTCTTTAGACTTAGAAGCTGAAAAAAGCATACGTGAAGTCGTTGATGGACAGCAGAGAATTCGAGCTATTCTTGAATATATCGATGATAAATTCACAGCCAAGCATCCAAATCATCGAATAAAAATAAAGTATTCTGAGTTAACGCGGTCTGAGGCTGAAGATTTCAGATTGACAAGTTTGTCTATTGGTTATCTCTTGGGCGCGACTGATGAGGATGTCATTGAAATATTTGGAAGATTAAACTCAGTCGCGAAGTCTTTAAATGCTCAAGAAAAACGTAATGCCCGATTTAGCGGAGAATTTAAGCAATTTTGCTTAAGACAAGCGGCAATTAGGCTTTCTTTGTGGCGTGACTTAAATATTTTTACAGCTAATGATATTGCAAGAATGAGTGAAGTCCAATTTATATCTGATTTGGTTTTTAATATGATAAATGGTTTATCAGATTATAGTTCAGAAAAATTAGACAAAATTTATAATGAATTTGATGAGGATTTTCCAAGACAGGATGAAATATCGGGACGTTTTGAAAATGTTTTTTCGCAAATTGCAGGCTTAGATCCAAGCGCTATCAAAGATACTATTTTTAGTCGGCAACCATTGTTTTTTTCTCTTTGCTTAATTCTTGATTCCTTAGGCAAAAAGATGGCCCATAAAATTCTTGAGCAAGTATTATTCTCATTAGACCAGAATTTTAATGCTGATACACCAATTGCTGAGCGAAAACCAGAAGATGTCGAATTTTATAATGCTTGCATCGCGAGTACCCAGAGAATAAGATCAAGGAAAACACGTGATACCTTTATAAGAAAATATATCCAACTATAGGCGAGTCAAATTATGCCTAGATTGGATATAGATTTTAATTTATTCTATAAAGAAACTTCAAAATTAAATGGATTAGTATCTAATTTAATTAATCTTTCATCTTTCTATCAAAAACTAGTCGCCGAAATAATACTATTAAGACTATTTTCTCTTTTTGAAAACGCAGTTTCATCAATTTGTATAAAAATTGCGTGTGGGGCCAATTATCTTGACGGAACCAATCCTATTCTCTTGAACAGGGCTTCTTCTTTCCAATCAGCTATTTTCCTTTTTAGAAATTATAGCCGTGCAAGGGTAAGGAATAATTTAAATTGGGCAATGGGAAGAGAAATTAAGGAAAATATAAAATATATCATTGACCAATCCGATAATATATTTAGTATTATAGATAATATTAGTTCAAGAATTACAGAAATAAGATATGTCAGGAACAGAATTGCACATAATAATTTTAAGTCACGAAATAATTATAAGACAGTTGTTAGTCGGCATTATGGGGCTTCTTTAAATAATATCACACCAGGTATATTATTGTTAACAAAACGGAAGAATCCAAACCTTCTTAGTCAATATATAGCAACGACTAGAATTTTTATGACTGAGTTAACTAAAAAGTAAATGTCATTTGGCTGACAAATGGCTACGAGTGGGTCAGATATGAGTTGGCATGCACAGGCTGAACACCCTGTACATCTACAAGATAATCCCCCAACCCCACCCCATTGTTATAGGGAGGGGATTTTTCACCCCCACCCCAGCCCTCCCCCATCAAGGGGGGGGTTAAAGAAAGATGGTGGGCAGTGCCCACCCTACAGGAAAGGTGGGGGGCGGTGCGCACCCTACATCTCAAGGGGGAGGGAGATATAAGGAAGGATGGCGGGCAGTGGACACCCGACCTTATTTTGAGCCATGATCTGGAGTTGAGAAAAGATGGTGGGCCGGGCGCACCGATAGAGGGTGGACACGGGGGGGTGGTTCTAGGGAGAGGTGCCCAAGCAGAGCTTGGGCGGAAAGGGGCGTTCCCAAGCAGGAGCTTGGGAACGAGGATTGAAAAAGGCGACCCAGCGGGTCGCCCCTACGGGAACCGGGAACTAGCCGGGGGAAGGGCGGACACATGGGTCCGCCCCTACGCCCCCCTCACCCCCTCTCCCCCCGGGGGCGGGTGGAGAGGGGGTGAAAGGAACACAGGCTGGAAGCCTGGTGCTGCCAGAAATTAGAGGTGCCCAAGCTGAGCTTGGGCGGAAAGGGGCGTTCCCACGTACAACTTGGGAGCGGGGGCAAAAGATTGGTTGGATAGCGCGGTTATCGAGCAGCGGCGGGTTGAACCTTCACGGTCTTTGGAAGAATATCTGGCGGACCCAAAAAGATCAGCGGCAAAGGCGGGATGCGCTTCACTTTCCCGCCCTACGGGCTCTGGCCGGGGAAAGGGTGGACCCACAGATCCGCCCTGGGGCGCAGGCTAAAGCCTGCGGCTACCAGAAAGAGCAATAAAGGGCGGACACATGGGTCCGCCCCTACGGGGATTGGGAGCTGGCAACTGGGAACTGACAACTATTTTTGACAAGGGGCTTGCGTTTCGATTTTGATTTGGTATCATTTACTGGTTAAGCATCGGGGCCGGGAGCTTCGTTATTCCCGGCCGGTTTTTTGGAAGCCCGGAAAGGTTTTTTCATAAGGGGGTTGCCGCCCCGACGGACATGGTCCGGCGACTGGGGAAGAAAATAGCGGCGGCCTTTTTTGTTCTTTCGTAAGGGGCGGAAAAAGTGGGGCTGAGGTACCCGAGGAGGAGCTTGGGAGTGGGGGGCGACCCCCTCACCCCAGCCCTCTCCCCCAAGGGGGAGAGGGAGAGCAGGTGAAAACCTGCCCAGGCGAGACGCAGGTGCCAGCAGTTTTTTCGGTAAATGGCTTGACAGGCGAGGGGCGGTTAGATATATAGCCTCGTTGGTTTGGCAGGTGAAGGGTTGACCCGGGGGGGCGGAAAATAATCCGAAACCAGGGGTTGACAGGCAAGGCGAGTTGGGTTACAAAAGCAGGTGCCGCTGGGGGCGGGAAGCTCACGAGAAGCAAACGCAGCCCTCACAAAGAACTTGACATCGGCAAAAAAGAAGTTATAATTTTAATCAGGAAAACTTGCTCTTTGAAAACTAAATAGTGAGCCCGAGTGCGGGAAAACTCCAAGTAAAACTGGAGAGTTTGATCCTGGCTCAGAATAAACGCTGGCGGCATGCCTAACACATGCAAGTCGCACGAGAAAGCCCGGTTCGCCGGGCGAGTAAAGTGGCGCACGGGTGAGTAACGCGTGGATAATCTACCTCTTTCTGGGGGATAACGCACCGAAAGGTGCGCTAATACCGCATAACCCGGCGAAATTTCGGTTTTGTCGGTAAAGGTGGCCTCTTCATGAAAGCTACCGGGAAGGGATGAGTCCGCGTCCCATTAGCTAGTTGGTGGGGTAAAAGCCTACCAAGGCGACGATGGGTAGCTGGTCTGAGAGGACGATCAGCCACACTGGAACTGGAACACGGTCCA